>NZ_CP150347.1:3330000-3857500 GCF_051521375.1 Sorangium sp. So ce693 | reverse complement strand
TCGGCGCAGAGCCGCGCCTCGGCCTCCTGCAACGCGCGGTGGGACGCGGCAAAGGCGGCCCGCGGGTGCAGCACCAGGACCAAGGCGTACTCCGGTTGCAGCTGGCGCACGATGTAGCTCTTGCGGTGGGCGCGCACCGTGATCTGGCGCGACACCCCCAGGCGCGAGCCTGCGACCTCGGCCAGCACGATCTGCCAGTGGGCCGCGGTCACCTTCACATCGTAGGGCTCGAGCCCGCCGGCGTAGTCGATGGTCTCCCCCTCGAAATCCACGAGCGCGGCGGCGTGAGCGCCCGGGATCGCGCACAGGAGATCCTCGAGGATCGACGTGAAGGAGGACGGCGCCTGGTCACGTGGAAGCCGGCGTCGGGCCCGGTTGCGACCTCCGTTGCGCGAGGTGGTCATGGCTCGATCCGCACGAGCTCGAGCAGCGCGTCGACGGGCCCCGCGAACTTCGGCTCGCGCCGTGCCACCTCGAGCAACCTCGACTGGGCGGCGCGCGCGCGGTCCGCCACGACCTCGTCGCGCACAAGGCCGCGCCGCTCCTCGACAGGCACCACCTGCGCCGGGATGCGCTCGAGGAGCATGATGACATGCACGCCGAAGGCCGATTTGATCGGTGCGGTGAGATCGCCGCGCGCGACGAGGGACGCGGCCGCGCGGGAGAAAGCGGGGTCAAACTGCTGCGGCTCCGGCGTGAGCACGCGGCCCGCCTCCGTCACCGGCGCGAGCGCCTGCGCCACGACCTCGAAGCCCTCGGCGGGGACGCCCTTCGCGGCGCTGATGAACACCTCTGCAGCCGGATCGGGGGGCGGTTGCGGTGTCCCCGCGGCGCGGGGCGGCTCGGTGCGCTGAGCGACCTCGCGCGAAGACGACACGGCCGTCCGGATGGCGTCGGCGATCGCCTTCGCCTTGTCACGGGTGGCCTCGCCAGCGTCTTCCGAGAGCTTCACGACGGCGTGCACGGTGCGGTACCCCTCGGGACGATCGAGATCGAGCCAGTGGCGCTCGGTGGCGACGCGCAGCTCGTCGTCGGTCACCGGGCCGGCGTTCGCCGCCTCTTCTTTCAGGCCGTGGAGCATGCGACGGGCGAGCACCAGGCTGATCTCGCGCTGCACGTCGGGCTCCTGTTCGAGGCCGCGGGCTCGTGCCTCGGCGGCCCAGAGCGCGTCGCGGACAGCCGCGTCCCGGGCCTGCGCAGGCGGGAGCTGCTGCGCCGCCGCGATGCGAGCTACCGAGTCGACGGCGACGTCGCTCGCGCCCACGCGGGCCGCCACGTCGGGCGGCAGCGGCGCCGCCCCCCTCGCGGACGTCGATAGAGCAGCCCAGGCCGCACACGCGCACAGGCACGCGACGGCCGCGATCGCTCGGCGCCCGGGGCTCACGCGCTACCCCCGCGGGGACGAAGGATCTCCGTGGACGCCTTGAGCGAGAGGCCGCCGATCACGAGGAGGTAGATCGCCTTGAAATCCTGGCGATCACCGAGCGCGTGAACCCCGAAGGCAAAGGAGAACGCTGCGGCGACGAGGAGCAGGACCGCGAACACATCGACTGCGCGGGACACGCCCATGAGTGTAACGCGATTTGATGGGGAACCGGCGGGGATGCGGGACACCAAGGAGCGGCAGCCGGGAGGCCACGGCCGCGCCCCTCGCTCATCGCAGCGTCATCGCGACCGCCCCCAGGACGGCAAAGACGATCAGGACCACCAGGTGCCGAACGGCTCGGTGGGGGAGCCGCCGTGCGCCGGCCGTGTGCCGGCGGCCACGGGCCACCGCGACGCCGGACGCCGCCGTGATCAGCCCGACAGCGCAGGCCACCGCGACGGCCTGGGCCAAGAGGGCGCGGTCCGGGTCCCGGACGCGCCACGCGAGCACGAGGATCGCGAGGCTCACGAGCGCGCCGAACGCGACGATCGCCGTCGCGAGCGGAGGAAGGTGGGCTCGGGCCTGCAGGAGAGGGGCGTCCGGTTCCGGCTCCGGCTGGCGCCGCACATCCCAGCGATCGCGCCAGGAAAGCGCGAAGATGCCCCAGGCGATCGCGCCGATCGCCGCGCGGACCGGGTCGAGGCGGGAGGGCTGAAGGGAAGGAGAAGCCAGCAGCCAGGTCAGCGTGACCAGCGCGAGGAAGACGGAGATGCCGAGGTGCCGCGCGAGCCGGCGGTGCGTGGCGGCGAGCAGCGGCGCAGCGACGCCGCACAGGAAGGCGAGCGCGGCGGCGATGCTGGCGAACACCGGCGCGCCACGACCGAAGCCCGCAGGCGCGACCGTGATCATCCAGGCGACGACCGCGGCGAGCAACGCCTGCGGGGCGCGCCCGCCGCCCAGACCCAGGTCGAAGCGCGCCGGCCCCGGCAGCGGCGCCTCCGGGCGGTTCGAGCCCGACGCCTCGTCGACCTCGCGCGTAAACGAACCGCCGCGATCGACGGCGGCCGACGCGGTGGACTCCTCCTCGCGCGGAGCGCCGATCGAGATGGCGCCGGGGGCATCCGTGCTCATGAGCGAGCGCTAGGCCAGGTTTCTCAGGAGGTTGCCCACGGGCAGCACGTCCGGCGCTGGCGCAGCCGCGCCAGCTTCGTCGGTTGCGCTCCCCTCTTCCCGGGCGACCTCGAGCCCGAGCCGCTTCCAAAGGCCCGTGTCGAAGAGGTGGCTCGGGCGCACATTGCCGAGGGCGGCGAGCATGCTCTGCCGCGTCCCGGGGTGACGCGCGTCGAGCTCCGCGAGGAGCTGGCTCACCGCCTTGCGCTGGAGGTTCTCCTGGGACCCGCACAGGTCGCAGGGGATGATCGGGAACCGCTCCTCGGCGGCGAACGCGGCGAGCTCGGCCTCGGCGCAGTAGATCAGCGGACGGATCACGATGTTGTCGCCGTCGTCGGAGATGAGCTTCGGCGGCATCGATTTCAGCTGACCCGCGAAGATCAGGTTCAGGAGCAGCGTCGTCACGGCGTCGTCACGGTGGTGGCCGAGGGCGATCTTCGAGCAGCCGAGCTCGCGCGCGATGCGGTACAGGATGCCCCGGCGCAGGCGGGAGCAGAGGGAGCAGTACGTCTTGTTCTCGGGGATCTTCTCGGTGACGATCGAGTAGGTGTCCTCGGAGATCATCCGGAACTCGTGGCCGCCCGCCGCCATGTAGTCGGTGAGGAGGTGTCCCGGGTAGCCAGGGTGCCCCTGGTCGATGTTGACCGCGATCACGCTGAACCGGACCGGCGCGCGCCGCGCGAGGTCGACGAGGAGCGCGTGCATTGCGTAGCTGTCCTTGCCCCCCGAGACAGCACAGAGGATCCGATCGCCGTCGGCGATCATGTCGAAGTCGGTGATGGCGCGCCCCATGGCGCGCGCGAGCTTGCGGCGGAGTTGCACGGTTTAGCCGGTGAAGCCTTCGATGAGGCGGAGGAAGGTAAGCACGCCGTGGCCCGTCCCGCCCTTGGAGAAGATGCCGTACGGCTTGCTCGCCATGGAGGGGCCGGCGATGTCCACGTGAATCCAGGGGACGTCTCCCACGAACTCGCGCAGGAACAAGGCCGCGGTGATGGCCCCTCCCCAGCGGTCGGCCGTGTGCTTGATGTCGGCCCAGTCGCTCTTGAGGCCGTCGCGGAGCTCTTCGATGAGCGGGAGCTGCCACATCGACTCGCCCGCGGCCTTCGCGGCGCTCCGCAGGCGCTCCGCGACCTCCTCGCGGTTCGAGAAGAAGCCCGACACGGTCGGCCCGAGGGCCACGACGCACGCGCCCGTGAGGGTCGCGTTGTCGACGATGAGGTCCGGCTTCAGCGCGCGCGCATAGGCGAGGCAGTCGGCGAGGACCAGGCGCCCCTCCGCGTCGGTGTTGATGATCTCGACCGTCCTGCCATCCAGAGAGCCGAAGATGTCGCCGGGCCGGTATGCCGCGCCGTCGGGCATGTTCTCTGCCGCGCCGATGACGCCGTGCACCTCGACGTTCGGCTTGGCGGCCGCGACGGCGGCCATCAGCGCGATCACGTTCGCGGCGCCGCCCATGTCGCCCTTCATTTCTTCCATGCCCTGAGCCGGCTTGATGCAGAGCCCGCCGCTGTCGAAGGTCAGCCCCTTGCCCACGAAGACCAGCCTCCCCTTCGGCTTCCCGGAAGGAGCGTAGACCATGTGCACAAGCCGGGGGTCCCTCGCGCTCCCCTGCCCCACCGCCATGATGAGCTTCATGCCCCGCTTGATGAGCGCGGCCTTGTCGAGCACCGTCACCTTGAGCTGGTGCTGCTTGCCCACGTCCACCGCGACACGCGCGAGCGCCTCCGGATAAACCTCGTTCGGCGGCTCGTTGACGAGGTCGCGCGCGACGCAGATCGCCTCCCCGACCTGCTGGCCGAGCGCGACGGCATCGCGCGCCGCCTTGCCCACCTTGCCCTCGATGACCACGGTGCCGCGCGAGAGCTCGACCTTGGGCCGACGATCACCCGTGAAGTAGCGGGTGAACCGGTACGCCCCGAGCACGAGCCCCTCCGCGGCGGCCCGCTCCGCGCGCTCGACGCCGGGGGGCACCACGACCGCGACGCTCTCGGCGCGCACGCCGTTCGCGAAGCGCGCTCCCTTCGCCGCGAGCAGCCTGCACTCGACGTCGGTGACCTTGCCCGACCCGAGCCCGAGCAGCAGCACCCGGCCGGGCTTCAACGCGCCGTGCGTCGCGAAATCGATGCTCTGATCCCTCTTCCCCGTGAAGTCGTCACGCTTGACCTGGTGGGTCACCGACTCGCCCAGCGCCGCCACGAGCCTCGCCAGCACGCCCTCACCCGTCGATGCGCCTTCGGGCACGCCGATGACGACGACGTCGACGGCGATGCTCAGCGGATCGGACGAGGCGAGGTTCAATTTGATCGGCATGCGGTCTCCTGAGCCCGGGATGTGGAGGGTGTCCAGCGCGGCATCTAATCACGAAGGGCTAACCCCGTCGACGTGGACGATGCCCGCGGGCGGTCGGCCCGAGGTGCGGGCGGGAGAGCGCTCCCGCTCCCGGGCGCGCGGTCCCGCTCCCGCCGCGCGGTCCCACAACGGTCCTGCGCGGTTCCGCGTGGTTCCGCGCAGGCTTAGCGCTCGGTGGCGCGCCGTCGGAGCGCCGAGCGCAGCGCTGACCGCCGGACTGCGGGTCCGAGGAGGCCCGGCGCGAGCGTCGGATCGAGGGGCGTCAGCGCGCCGACCTGTAGATCTGGATCACGCCGGCGAGGAGCTGCAGCGCCTCGGCGCGTGGGCGCTGGAACGCGTTGCGCCCCATGATCGACCCGAAGGAGCCGCCCGCGGCCATCTCGCGCACCTCCTCGAGGACGGCATCGGTCGCCTTGGACTCGCCGCCGGAGAAGATCACCACGCGCTTGCCGCCGAAGGTCGCCTGCACGACGTGCCGGGTCCGGTCGGCGAGTGTCTGGATGGGAATGCTGTATTTCTCGTACATCTTTTTCGCCTCCTCCTGCTCGATATGAGCCGTCGGCGGCTTGACCTTGATGATGTGTGCGCCGAGCTGAGCCGCGATCGTCGCCGCATAGGCGCAGACATCGATCGCCGTCTCGCCCTGCTTCGACAGCCCGGCGCCGCGCGGATAGCTCCAGACGATGACGACCAGACCTCTTCGCTTGGCCTCGAGGGTGATCTCGCGAAGATCCTCGTACATCCTGTTTCTCGCGCCGGACCCAGGGTAGATCGTGTAGCCGACGCCGACGCAGCCGAGGCGGAGCGCGTCCTCGACCGAGCCGGTCACCGCCGACACGGGCTGCTCCACCTTCGCCAGCGTGTCGCTGTTGTTCAGCTTCAGGATCAGCGGGACCTGCCCCGCGAACCTGGCCGCGCCCGCCTCCAGCGACCCGAGCGGCGCCGCATAGGCGTTGCACCCGGCGTCGATCGCGAGCTGAAAGTGGTAGTCGGGGTCGTAGGCCTCGGGGTTGGGAGCGAACGATCGCACCGGACCGTGCTCGAAGCCCTGGTCCACGGGCAGGATCACCAGCTTTCCGGTGCCCGCGAGCGCGCCATGGTTGAGCAGCCTGACGAGGTTCGTCAGCGTGCCTGGGTTCTCGGAGGCATACCAGGAGAGGATCTGCTCTACACGGGTGGTGAGGGCCATGAATCACTCCGTCGAGGATGCTGCTGCGCCGGGAGCGCGTGACCCGCCTGGGGCGTGGACTCCCCCGCCCTGCCCGCGGCTCCGTGTCTCGGGGTGCTCGGACGAGCGGGCTCGGGCCGCATCTTCAGGACTTGGACGAACGTATCGAGCCCAACGCGCGGGCGGTCCAGCGCTCCGAGGATGTTGTACGAAGGCATCGGATACGCAATTCTCGAAACTGCGCCGGTCCGCCTCGGGGGCCACAGCGGCGGACGCGAGCGCGAGCACGTGGCGGGGCGGTAACGTCCTCGCCGACAACGCGGAGGGATCATGTCGGACCAACGGGATCTGAGCTGGAAGCCGCCGGAGGCGCCGTCGCGCATCGGGATCACGCTCGAGACGTACATCCTCGAAGGAATGCTCGGGTTCCCCGCGGCGACAGGGGCGTTCACCTCCCTCCTGAACCAGTTCGGCCTGGTGGCGAAGCTCGTGACGTCCAAGGTCCGGCGGGCCGGCCTCGCCAACGTGCTCGGATACACGGGACAGACCAACGTCCAGGGCGAGGTCGTGCAGAAGCTCGACGAGGTCGCCAACGAGACGCTGCTCAGCGTGCTCGGAAGGCGCGGGCACTGCGCGGCCGTGGTGAGCGAGGAGCTCGGTGAAATGAGGCTCCTCTGCACGGACCCACGGGCCAAGTACATCGTCGTCGTGGACCCGCTCGACGGCTCGTCCAACATCGACGTGAACATCTCGATCGGCACGATCTTCGGTGTGCTCCGGAAGAGCGACGCAAAGATGGGCGCCGATCCCTCGGATTTCCTCCGCCCCGGCCGCGATCTGGTCGCGGCCGGCTACGTGCTCTACGGCTCGTCGACCCTGCTCGTCATCACGACCGGCCTCGGCGGCGTGCACGGCTTCACCTACGACCCGACCGTGGGAGAGTTCTTTCTCTCTCACGAGAACATCCGGATCCCCGAGCGCGGCTCGACGTACTCCATCAATGAAGGCCACAGCGCGCGATGGCCGGAGAGCGTGCGCCGCTGGAACGCGTGGATCAAGGAGGACAGCAAGCACGAGGGGCGGCCGTACGGCGCACGCTATGTGGGATCGCTGGTCGCGGACGCGCACCGGACGCTGCTCAAGGGCGGGATCTTCGCGTACCCCGCCGATCGAAGCGGCCAGGGAAAGCTGCGGCTGCTCTACGAGGCGAACCCGTTCGCGTTCATCTTCGAGGCCGCGGGCGGAAAGGCGAGCACAGGGGCCGAGCGCATCCTCGACAGGGTCCCGAGGTCGCTCCACGAGCGCGTGCCGCTCGTCCTCGGCTCGCCCCGCGACGTCGAAGATTTCGAGCAATTTGTGCGCGGCGAGGGCTGAGGCTGCGAGAGAAGGACGCCGCCCTCACCGCCACGAGCCGCAGCGCGGGGGGCCACCCGCGGGTCAGACCCCCTGCGCGTCCGCTCCCCAGATCACCTTGTGGAGCTGGACCTGCACCCGGACGCGGAGGCCGTCGTCGAGCACCCACTGGACGAGCTCCTTCGGCGACAGCTTGCCCCAGACGCACGAGGCGAGCAGCGTCACGCCGCGCGCGTCGAGGCGCCGCTCGCGGATGGTTTCCCGCATCCACGTATAGTCCGCCCGATCGGCGAGCACGAACTTGATCTCGTCGCGCGGCGTGAGGTGATCCAGGTTCGACCAGCGGTTCCGGTGGGATTCCCCCGAGCCAGGTGCCTTCAGGTCCATGATCTTGTGCACGCGCGGATCGACGCGCGACACGTCTGCCTCGCCGCTGGTCTCGACGAGGACCGTCCGGCCCGCGTCGCAGAGCTCCGCGAGGAGCGGGAACGACCCGGGCTGAAGGAGAGGCTCGCCCCCCGTGAGCTCGACGAGCGGCGTGCCGAGGGCCAGCGCGCGCTCCAGGACCTCGCCGCGGCGGATCCGCTTGCCGCCGTAGAAGGCCTGCGCCGTGTCGCACCAGGCGCAGCGCAGGTTGCAGCCGGTGAGCCGGACGAAGGTGCACGGCAGCCCGGCGAACGTCGATTCGCCCTGCACGCTGGCGTAGATTTCGTGGACGACGAGGGTGTCTTCTTTCAAGGAAGCGACGCCTCCGAGGAGCCTCGGTCGGCCTCGGCGGCGCCGCGCCGCCGGCGACCCGAGGTGGGGCGGAAGCTTTGGCCGCGCCGAGCGCGCAACGCAAGCGGCTCGGGGCGCTCAGCTGGAGATGACGCTGACCTCGCCCGCCGCCACCGCCCGGAGGATGCCGTCCGCGCCGCGGACGAGCAGGTGTCCCTCCGGATCGATCCCCGCCGCGACGCCGACCACACCCGCGACCTCGACGCGCCGGCCGCGCAGCCAGTCCATCCGGGCGAGATCCTCCGCGAAGGGCGCGAGCTCTCCTGCCTCGAACCTCGCCGCCGCGTCGCCGATCGCCTGGAGCAGCTCCGCGGCGAGGAGCTCGCGCGGGACGTCGGCGATCCCGAGCATCGCGAGCGACGTGGCCCGCGCCGACAGATCCGGCGGGAAGCTCGACGCATGGACGTTGAGCCCGACGCCGACGATCACGCTGCTCACGGACTCGCCGCGCAGCTGGGCCTCGACGAGGATCCCCGCCAGCTTGCGGCCCCCGGCGAGCACGTCGTTGGGCCACTTGAGCCGGACCTCGACGACGGGGCCGTCGGCCGACGCGCCGCGGGACGGAAGAGGCGCGAGCCGCCGCTCGATGACGGACGCGACGGCGAGCCCCATGACGAGCGCGATGGGGGCCACGCGGCTCGCCGGCAGGCTCGGGCGCAACACCACCGACAGGTAGAGGTTCTCGCCGGGCGGAGAGTGCCAGGAGCGCCCGCCGCGCCCCCGACCCTGCGTCTGCGCGTCGGCCAGAAACGCAGCCCCGTGCGGGGCGCCGGCAGCGGCCGCGCTCCGCGCGTCGTCGTTCGTCGACGCGGTCTCGGCCGCCACGGCCAGCGGCTTCCCGAACGACGCGCCCAGCCGCGAGAGCTCGCGCTCGATCGCCTCCCCGTCGAGCCGCCTCACAGCGAGAGATCCAGCGCGATGTCGGCGGCGCGCGCCGAATGCGTCAGCGCCCCGACGCTGATGACGTCGATGCCTGCCGCGACGAGCTCGGGGATGCGCTCCAGCGTGATGCCGCCTGAGACCTCGAGGAGAGGCCGGCCGTGCTGCGCCGACCGCACGCGCGCGGACGCGACCTTGACGTCGGCCAGCGTGAAGTTGTCGAGCATGATGATGTCGGCGCCGGCGGCCAGCGCCTGATCGAGCTCCTGCAGCGAGGCGACCTCGACCTCGACCTTCGTCGTGTGCGGGGCGCGCGCCCGCGCGCGGGCGATGGCGGTCGCGATGCCGCCCGCCGCGACGATGTGGTTGTCCTTGATGAGCACGGCGCTCCCCAGGCTGTCGCGGTGGTTGTGCGCGCCGCCGACGCGCACCGCGTAGCGCTCCAGCCCGCGGAGACCGGGCGTCGTCTTGCGGGTGTCGGTGATGCGCACGCCCGACCCGGTCGGGATCGCCTCGGCGTAGCGACGCGCCTCGGAGGCGACGCCGCTCATCCGCTGCGCGAGGTTGAGCGCGGTGCGCTCCGCGCTGAGGAGCGAGCGCGCGCGGCCACGCACCGCCCACAGCACGGTGCCGGCGCCGACGGCCGTGCCGTCCGCGACGAGCACCTCGCCCTCCACCTGCCGATCCAGGCGCTGGAAGACGCGCAGGAACACGTCGCCCCCGCACGCGACGAGCGGCTTGCGCGCGACCGCCTTCGCGGTCGCGCGCGCGGAAGCCTCGACACACGCCTCGGTGGTGAGATCACCCCCCGCGAGGTCTTCTTCCAGAGAGCGATCGATCAGGGCATCGAGCAACGGCGCAGCCAGCACAGGCATCTCCTCGGCGCCGCTCCCACGCGGCGCTCCCAGGTATACTCGGTCCCGCACGCGCGCATCAGCGCTGTCGCGCCCACACGAACCCCGACAACGCATCGCGTCACCACAGCTCCTTGCAGGGGCACGTGCATGCTGGAGCGTTCGACCTCAGCCGTAGGGGCGCCCTGGACGGGACGCGGGCGGGAATGGATGGGGCTTGCGGCGCCGAAAAGCAGGGCGGATCGCGATCATCGCGACGCTGTGTCGCACAAATGGGGCTGACGTTCGTCTACCAGCCTGTGAGACTCTCCGAGCAACTCCAGCGCCCTCAACGGAGATCGATGCGTCCGCAGGCAGGCCAGGTCATCAACAACAAGTACCGACTCGTGCGCCTCATCGGCGATGGCGGCATGGGGAGCGTCTACGAAGCCCGCCACGAGGTGCTGGGGACGACGGTCGCCCTCAAGTTTCTCCACCCCGAGCTGTCCCGCCGCTCCGGCCTCGTGCAGCGCTTCCTTCAGGAGGCGCGCGTCTCCGCGCAGATCCAGAGCGCGCACGTGGTTCGCGTCAGCGACGTCGACCAGACGGCGTCCGGCCTGGCGTTCATCGTGATGGAGTACCTGGAGGGGAAGACGCTCCAGACCCTCTACGAGGAGCTCTACCGCGCAGGCGTCCGTCTCGGGTACCCCGACGCGCTCGAGTACACGATGCAGATGCTCGAGGGCGTCGAGGCCGCCCATCGCGCGGGCGTCGTCCACCGGGACCTCAAGCCGGACAACGTGATCATCACGAAGACGGCCAAGGGAGAGCCGCTCATCAAGCTGCTCGACTTCGGCATCGCCAAGCTGAAGGTCACGGGGGAGCTCGATCGCGGGCTGACGCGCCCCGGCGTGATCATGGGCACCCCCGAGTACATGGCGCCCGAGCAGGCCTACTCGGCGGACTCCGTCGACGCGCGCGCCGACATCTTCTCGCTGGGGGTCATCATCTTCGAGATGCTGGCCGGCCGCCGGCCGGTCGGCGGCGATGAGCCGCAGCAGATCGCGGGGGCCTACCTCTCGGGCCAGATCTCGCGGCTCTCCGACCTGGCGCCGGAGCTCGCGCCCGGCCTCTGCGCCGCCGTCCACCGCGCCATGGCGGCCTCGCCGCCGGATCGCTTCGCGACCACCGCCGAGTTCCGCAGCGCCCTGGAGCCGTTCGCCCGGGCCGCCCGCGCCCCGTCGGCGCTCACCCCTGCGCCGTCCGAGGTCAGCATGGCGCGGTCGTCCGGGGCCGCCCTGGCAGCAGCCCTCGCAGCGCCCGGCATGCTCACGCCCTCCGCGGCGGCGCCCGCGACCAACGCGATGGGGGACGGTCGCACCAGCTCCGTTCCCAAGACGATTCCGCCGGAGGACGGCGGCGCGCAGCACGCGTCGAGCGGCCCCCCGGGCGGTCTCGGGCCCTCGACCCCCATGGGCGGCTTCTCCTCGGATGCCCGTGGTTCCTCGGCGTCGGCTCCAGGGTTCACGCCGAGGCCAGAGCCCGCCTCAGGCCCGTACTTCGCCCAAGGGGGCTATCCCCAGATCGCGCAGCCGGCGACCGTGAGCGCCGCCCCCTACGCTCCCCCCCAGGGGGTGCCTGCCACGAGCCACGAGCCGGGACCGTTCGATGCGTCGCCGCGCCCGGGAGGGACGGCGGTCGGAGGCGCGCCGTTCATGGACAGGAGCGGGGTCCCGGGCGGCGGATTCAACGGCGGTCCAGCGCCAGGGTATGGCGGTGCGTATGGCGGCGGCGCGCAGGGCTACATCCCTGGGACGGCGCCGATGGATCCGCTGCCGAGGATCTCGCAGAGCGCGTCGGCGCACGGCGCGCAGCGGCCCGCACGACGCGGGACTTCGCTGTTCGCCATCCTGCTGCTCGCCACGGGGATCACGGGAGCCGTCGTCGGCGGTCTGTACATCGCCAACGAGCTGAGCCGGAAGGAGCAGGCCGACGTGGGGCCGGCCCTGCCGACCCTCCAGCCGGCCAACACGGTGCCTTCGGATCCGAGCCCGCCCGCGACGACGCCCACCGCCGTGACGCCCCCGGCGGTGACGCCGCCTCCTGTTGAGCCGCCCGTGGTCGCCAAACCTCAGCCCCGGCCGACCACGACGGCGAAGCCGCCGGCGCCGCCGAGCACGACGGGAGCGCCGACGACCACGACGGCGCCGACGACGCGCCCCAGCGGGACGACGATCATCCCCCAGCTTCCCTGGGTCATCCCGTCGACGCTGCCGCCGTTCCCGTTCCCCGCGCCGACCAGCGCACAGCCGCCGGCCAACCCCCAGCCGAACACGACGAGCCCGCCAACGACGAGCCCGCCGACGACGAACCCGACCACCACCACGCCGCCGGACAGGCCTCGACGACGCGTGATCATCGTACCCAACAACTGACGCGCCCGACGCGTACGGTAGGTAGGATGCGATCTCGATGAGCAACCAGAATAGCGGTCCGCCGCCGGGATGGCCTGCGCCCCCGAGCGGCATGTACGGCCCTGGCAAGACCGTGCCCGGCGAGCCTCCGCTCGCAGGGCTCAACTCGCCGCAGGGCGCCTTTCCCGTGCCGCCCGGCACCGCGCCGCATGATCCGAACGCCGCTGGCGCAGCCGTCCCGCGGACCCTCGTCGAAGGCGGGACCAACAGCGCGCCCCCCGGAACGCCCGGCCCTTACGGCGCTCCCGCAGGCCCTTACGGCGCGCCGCCGCCCGGAGCACCCGGCCCGTACGGCCCCGGTGCGACAGCGAATTACGGCGGCCCTCCTGGAGCTGGGAGCGCTTACGGGCAGCCGCCCCAACCTCCCAGCCCGTACGGCGGCTCGCCGTTCGGGGCCCCGAGTGGCCTTGGAGCCGGCGGACCGCCGGGCTTTCATGCCGGCGGCGCTCCCCAGCCGCCGGGTGGCGGCGCGCTGTACCCGGCGCCGATCCCCGCACGGCCTCGCGCGAAGAGCTCCGGCCCGACGCTCGCGCTGATCGGGATCGGCGCGTTCGTGCTCATCGGAGGGCTGACGACCGCCTTCTTCGTGATCCGCAGCCGAGGGTCGTCCGAAGATGCCGCAGCGCTGACGCCCATCGAGGCGCCCCCGGCGCCTGCGTCGGTCGCCGGCGATCCGGCGCCTCCCCCGCCGACGGCCGCCACCCCCGCGGCGACCGCGCCGCAGCCGCCCGCGGCGGAGCCGGCCCCCGTGGCAGCCCCGAAGCCGACGGCGCAAACACAACCCAAGCCGACGGCGACGACCCCTGCACCTACCGCCACGGCGACGACCCCTGCGCCTAGCGCCACAGCGACGACCCCGACGCCCACCGCCACGGCGACGACCCCTGCACCCACCGCCACGGCGACGACCCCAGCGCCGACCCCTTCCACGTCCTCGACGGGTCGTCGAAGGATCGTCCTGCCAGGCAGCCACTGAGCTGTCCTGCGCCGCCCGCTGTGCCGCTCGCAGCGGCGCGGCGGGTCCGTGCCGAGGTTGCACGAGCCCGCTTGACAGGGCGGTCACGGTGATCAGGTTCCGATGCCATGAGCAAATCCGGGACCGCCGCCGTGCTTTCTTTCCTTATTCCGGGCGTTGGACAGCTCTACAACGGCGCGTTCCTGCGCTGCATTTTCTGGCTGATCGTCACCCCCGGCCTGTGGATCGGCTCGGGCGGCTGGCTCGGCTGGATCTGCCACGTGATCTCCGCCTACACCGCGTACCAGTACGCGAAGCGCGCCGGCGGCTGAGCCGCGCTCCCCGGGACGGCGCGCCGGTTCGCGCGGCGCGCCCGCTCAGGTAGCCTTCGCGAAGATCCGCTTCAGCACCTCGCCCGTCGCCGTCGGCTGACGCGCCACCTCGCGCGGGGTGCCCTCCGCCACGATGCGCCCGCCGCCGGCGCCGCCCTCCGGGCCGAGCTCCACCACGTGATCCGCGCACGCGATGACCGCCGGGTGGTGCTCGATGATCACCAGCGTGTCGCCGCGCTCGACGAGGCGATCGAGCACGCGGACCAGGCGCGTCACGTCCGCCAGATGCAAGCCGGTCGTGGGCTCGTCGAGCACATACAGCGTGGGCTTCGGCCGCGCGCCGGCCGTCAGCTCCGCCGCGAGCTTGAGACGCTGGGCTTCGCCGCCCGAGAGCGTGTGCGAACCCTGGCCGATGTGGAGATAGCCCACGCCGAGATCGCACATCGTCGAGAGCGGGGCGCGGATCTTCGGGTGGGCCGCGAAGACCTCGACGGCCTCCTCCGCGGTGAGATCCAGGAGCTCGCCGACGGACAGGCCGAGGTAGCGCACGTCGAGCGTCGCCGGCTCGAAGCGCGCGCCGCCGCACGCCTCGCAAGGCGTGGTCACGTCCGGCAAGAACGACATCTCATGCGCGATGACGCCCTGCCCCTCGCACGCGGGGCACCGCCCGCCGGAGGCCGTGTTGAAGGAGAACCGCGCAGGGCCGTAGCCGCGCACCTGCGCGTCGGGGCAGGCAGCGTAGAGCTTGCGGACCTCGTCCCAGACGCCAAGGAACGTCGCGGGGATCGAGCGCGGCGTCCGCCCGATGGGCGACTGATCGACGGCCACCGCCCGCAGGATGCCCTTCGGCAGCCGCAGCGCCTTGTGCGGGCCCGGCTCGGGGGCCTCCAGCTTCAGCGCGCGGCGCGCGGCGGGGTAGAGCACCTTCTGGATCAGCGTGCTCTTCCCCGAGCCGGACACGCCGGCGATCACCGTCATCCGCCCCGCGGGGATGCGGAGCGTGTCCCCCTGGAGGTTGTGCGCGCGGGCGCCGAGGAGCTCGATCTGCTCGCGCACCTGAGGGCGCGCCGGGCGCGCGCTGAGCAGCGCGTCCTCGCCGGCGAGCGCTCGGGCGGTCGGCGAGTCGGGGTTCGTGAGCACCGCGCGCGACGGCCCCGCCGCGACGATCCGGCCGCCTTTGCGCCCGCCCGAGGGGCCGAGGTCGATCAGGTGATCCGCCGCGCGGATCGTGTCGGCGTCGTGCTCCACCATGAGCACGGTGCTCCCCATGCTGGCGAGCCTCCGGAGGTTGCCGAGCAGCCGGTCGGTGTCGCGCGGGTGCAGGCCGATGGTCGGCTCGTCGAGGACGTACAGCGCCCCGGTGAGGCCGCTGCCGAGCTGCGCCGCGAGCCGCAGGCGCTGCATCTCGCCGCCCGAGAGGGTGGCCGCGCGCCGATCGAGCGTGAGGTAGCCGAGGCCCACCTCGCAGACGAAGTCGAGCCGGCGGCAGAGCTCCTTGTGCGGCGCCTCGGCGATCAGCGCGCGGTCGCCCGTGAACTGTAGCCCCCTCGCCCACGCGGCCGCGGCCGCGACCGAGCGGCCCGACGCCTGGTGGTAACGCTCTCCGGCGAGCCGGACCGCGCGCGGGATCGGCGCGAGGCGCGAGCCGCCGCAGTCCTCGCACGGGTCGGGCGTCGCGAGCGCGTCGTCGTCGAAGTCCGAGGCGCCCGTCCCCTCGCACGACGCGCAGCGGCCCTGCTTCGTGTTGAAGGAGAACCAGCGAGGATCGAGCTCCGGGACACCGACACCGCAGCGCGGGCACGTGCGCGTCGTGGAGAGCAGCTGCTCTCCGCCTCGGCCGCCGACGAGCTTGACCGCGCCGCGACCGAACGAGAGGGCGCGATCGAAGAGGGCGCGATCCAGCCCGTCCATGCGCCCCTCGTACATCACGAGATCGATCGAGTGCTCGCGGCGCTTGTCGAGGCGAGGAGGGCTGTCGGTCGCGCACGGCTCGCCGTCGGCGAGCGCGCGGGTGATGCCGGCCCGGGCGGCGGCGGTGAAGACGTCGAGGTACGTCCCCTTGCGCGCCACGACGGCGGGGGCGAGGAGCGTCCGCGCGCCGCGCGTCGAGACGAGCGAGCGGTAGACCTCGTCCGGCGATCGCGCCTCGATCGGCACGTCGCAGTCCGGGCAGCGCGCCTCGCCGACCTTGGCGTAGAGCAGCCGCAGGTAGTGCGCGATCTCGGTCACGGTCGCGACGGTCGAGTTGGCGCCGGAGCGCGTGGTGCGCTGCTCGAGCGCGATCGAGGGGGGGACGCCGGTGACGCGATCGACGTCCGGCCGCGGCAGCGTGGGGAGGAACTGGCGCGCGTAGGGGGTCAGCGTCTCGAGGAAGCGCCGCTGCCCCTCGGCGAAGACCACGTCGAACGCGAGCGTGCTCTTGCCAGAGCCGCTCGGGCCGGTGACGACGACGATCTCGCCGTGCGGGATCACGGTCGAGACCTCGGCGAGGTTGTGCTCGCGGGCGCCCTCGACCTCGATCCGCCCCCGGTCGAGCGACGCGCGCGCGAGGCCGCCGCCGCGCTTGCCGGGCTTCGGGGCCGCAGGGGCCGCCGCCGTACCGCGCCGCGGACGCCGAGCGCCGCCGTCGCCCCGCTGCGCGAACCACTCCGCCAGCGAGACGCCGGTCCGCGTCGCCGTCCTGGCCACCGCCTCGGGCGTCCCCTCGGCGACGACGCTCCCGCCCTCGCTGCCCGCGCCCGGGCCGAGATCGACGACCCAATCCGCCGCGGCGATGACGTCGAGATCGTGATCGACGACGATCACGGACGCGCCCTCGGCCACGAGCACGGAGAGCGCGGCGTTGAGGTGCGTCACCTCCTCGGGGTGAAGGCCGGCGCTCGGCTCGTCGAGGAGGAAGAGCGCGCCCGCGCAGGGCTCGCCGAGCGCGCGCGCGATCTTCAGCCGCTGCGCCTCACCGCCGGAGAGCGTCGAGAGCGGCTGGCCGAGCGTGAGGTAGCCGAGGCCGAGCTGCTTGAGCGGCGCGAGCGCCCGCCGGACCGCGGGCTGCCCCATGAAGACCTCGAACGCCTCGTCGATCGAGAGGTCGAGCACGTCGGCGACCGAGCGGCCGTCGAGCTTCACCTCGAGCACCTCGTCGCGGAACCGCTTGCCCTTGCAGGTCGGGCAGGTCAGCGACACGTCGGCGAGGAACTGCATCTCGATCGTCTCGCTCCCCTCGCCCGCGCACGCCTCGCAGCGCCCGAGCGCGACGTTGAACGAGAAGTGGCCGGGCCCGAGATCCCGCGCCGACGCCTCCGGTTGCTCGGCGAAGAGCGCGCGGATCCGGTTCCACGCGCCGGTGTAGGTGGCAGGGTTGCCCCGCGAGGTGCGCCCCAGCGGCGCCTGGTCGACGAGCGTGACGGTGCGGATGTCGGCCGTGCCCTCGATGCGCCTGTACAGGCCGGGCGCCTCGACGTCCTTGTAGCCGCGCGCCCTCGCGACGTGCCGGTAGAGCACGTCGTTCACCAGCGTGCTCTTGCCCGAGCCGCTCGGCCCCGTGATCGCCACGACGACGCCGAGCGGCACGTCGACCGTGACGTCGCGGAGGTTGTTCTCGCGAGCGCCGTGGATCGTGATCTTCCCGCTCGGCGCCCGGCGCTCCGCGCGCGCCGGCGCCAGCGGGCCGCGCGCGGCGAGCCCGTCGGGCGGGCCGTCGAAGGTGACGCGCCCGCCCTGCTTGCCCGCGCCGGGGCCGAGCTCGACGACGCGATCGCTCGCCCGGACGACGAGGGGCTCGTGCTCGATGACGAGCACGGCGTTGCCGCGATCGGCGAGCTCGCGCATGGCCGCGATGAGCGGCGGGATGTCCGTCGGGTGCAGCCCGACCGTCGGCTCGTCGAGCACGAAGAGCGCGCCCGTCAGCGACGTGCCGAGCGCCGCGGTGAGCGCGACGCGCTGCGCTTCGCCGCCGGAGAGCGTACGCGCCTGGCGGGCGAGCGAGAGGTAGCCCAGCCCGACCCGCTCGAGGTACCCGAGCCGCGCGATGAGCTCGCGGCGCGCCATCTCCCCCTGGCCCGTCTGGGGGCGCTCGGCCTCGAGGCGCGCGCGGGCGTCGCGGAGCTCGAGCTCGTGCCAGGCGGCGAGATCCAGGCCGCCGACGCGGTAGAGGAGCGACTCGGGGGAGAGCCGCTTGCCGTTGCACGCGACGCACACGTCGTAGGTGCGGTAGCGCGCGAGCAGCACGCGGACGTGCATCTTGTACGTGCGCGTCTCGAGCCAGCGGAACCAGGCCTTCACCCCGGGGTACTTCCCCTGCGTCCATGAGCCCTCCCCCTCGAGCACGAGCGCGCGCTGCGCGTCGGAGAGGTCGCGCCACGGCTTGTCGGTGCGGATGCCCTTCCGCTCGCAGAACGCGCGGAGCAGCTTCCGCTCCCACGTCGTCGAGCGGCCGTTCCAGGGCCGGATCACGCCGCCCGCGATCGACTTCGAGGCGTCCGGGATCACCTTGTCGTAATCGATGCCGAGCGTGCGGCCAAAGCCGCGGCACGAGGGGCACGCGCCGGTCGGGGACTGGTACGAGAACAGCCCGGGGCGCGGCGGATCGAAGGCGCGCGCGCACGAGGGGCAGGCGAGCCCGCGCACGAGCCGGAGCCGCGTGGGCCCCGCCCCTTGGCCGACCTGCTCGTCGGCCTTGCGCTGCAGGTGGAGCGAGGCGTCGCCCCCGCTGCCCTTCCACGCCTCCTCGATGGCGGCGCCGAGGCGCCGGCGCTCCCGGGGGGCGACCCGGACGCGATCGACGATGACCTCGACCTTGTCGACGCCGCTCATCGCCTCGGACGGCGCCACGGTGTCGATGTCGCGCGCCTCGCCGCGGACGAGGAGGCGCCGGTAGCCGGCGGCGAGCAGCGACTCGCGCACGTCGAGGAACCGCTCGGTTCCGGCGACCGGGATCGGGTACGTGACGAGCGCGGTCGCCCCCTCGTGCGCGCTCGCGGCGAGGTCGGCCGCGCGCGCCGGATCGGTCCGCGCCGCCGGCACCTCGCAGGACGGGCAGACAGGCACCGCCTCGCGCGCGAAGAGCGCGCAGAAATACGGCTCGAGGTCGGCCATCGTGGCGACGGTCGACCGCGAGCTCTTGACCGGCGCGCGTCGATCGACGGCGACGCCGGCCGCCACCGGCTCGAGCGCGTCGATCGGCGGCCGCTCGAGCCGCTCGAGGAACTGGCGAGCGTACGGGCTGAAGCTCTCGACGAACCGGCGCTGTCCCTCGGAATAGAGCGTATCGAGCGCGAGCGACGATTTGCCGGCACCCGAGACGCCGGCGATGGCCACGAGCTCGCCGGGCCGGAAATCGAGGTCGATGCCCTGGAGGTTGTGCGTGCGGGCGCCGCGGAGAGAGATCGAGTGCATAGGAGGCGCGGTAGGGTGAACCCGCGGGGACGCCGTCCGGAGTGGACACGCCCGCGTGAAAACCGCGAGTGTTTAGCCCCCTTTCAGCCCATCGTCGCGGACGATCGTACGAGGGGGGCGCGCCGACCGAGCGCGCCGCAGCATTGCGTTCTGCGCCGTCGAATTATCAGGGCACGTGGCGAGGGACCCGGGGGCGGGTGCGCACGACGCTCGGGCGCGCCCGGCAGGCGCTGCGGCTAGCCGTTGACGAGGACGATCGAGAGGTAGCCGTAGTCGTTGCTGGTCCAGTTCGGGCTGAAGGTCTGGCCGCACATCCCGATGTTGTACGTGCCCGCGGCGAGGCCGGTGATGACGGCGCTGAGCCCGAAGGAGACGCGGGTCTCCGCGGGAAGCCGGCCGCCGGCCATACCGAGGCCGACCGCCTGGACCTCGTCGAGCACCGTGCCAGACGGCCCGGAACGAACCCGCTGGTAGCACATGTAGAGCTTGAGGGTGTCCGCGGGCGAGCCGTCTGTGCCCAGGTACCGATGCGCGGTCGCGTAGATGGACTGGCTCGTCGACGAGACCGCCACCGACGCTGTCGGTCCGAAAAAGTCGACAGGCTTCCCGGCCGGCAGGGAGGAGTACGGACCGACGCCCTGGACCGTCAACGTCAGCACGACCCCCTGGGGCCCGGTCGGACCAGCAGGACCGGTAAACCCGCGTGGTCCCTGCGGACCGGTAGGGCCCACTGGTCCCTGCGGGCCGGTAGGGCCCACGGATCCCTGCGGGCCGGTAGGGCCCGCTGGTCCTATCGAACCGGCAGGACCCGCTGGTCCCATCGGACCGATCGGCCCCTCTGGCCCGAGCGGGCCCATTGGCCCCTCCGGTCCCATCGCGCCCACAGGGCCTTCTGGTCCCCTCGGGCCCATCGGCCCCTCCGGTCCCATCGCGCCCACCGGGCCTTCTGGTCCCCTCGGGCCCATCGGCCCCTCCGGTCCCATCGCGCCCACAGGGCCTTCTGGTCCCCTCGGGCCCATCGGCCCCTCCGGCCCCATCGCGCCCTCCGGCCCCTCTGGTCCCCTCGGGCCCTCCGGTCCGGTCGCGCCCGCCGGGCCCTCCGGCCCGATCGGACCCACCAGGCCCTCTGGTCCCATCGGACCTGCTGGCCCCGTGGGCCCGATGGGACCTGCGGGCCCTGCCGCGCCCTCCGGCCCTCTAGGGCCAGCCGCGCCTTCCGGCCCCGTGGGCCCGATGGGACCTGCGGCGCCCGTTGGCCCGACCGCTCCAGGCGGCCCGGCCGGCCCTGTCGGACCCGCAGCACCCGCAGGGCCGGTCGCACCGACCCTCCCCTCCGGGCCCGTAGGTCCAGGCGGGCCTGCTACGCCGGCAGGACCGATCGGCCCAGGCAGCCCTTGCGGTCCCTGAAGCCCCGCCGGCGAGCCGACCCACTCGCCGTTCTCGTCGATCACGAGGACGCCGTTCACGATGACCCCGCGTTCGCCGAGCACCAGCGTGTTGCCGCTCGTGGTGTTCACCGTGACCGAGGTCGGCGTGATGTCGCCGTTCACATTGCCGGCGAGCAGCGCATACGGAACGCTCGCGACCGTCGCGCGTGGCTCCAGCTCGACATCGTCACCGACGGTGATGCCGAGGTACCGCTCGGCGCCGTCGAAGATCGCTCCCTCGAACGGGACGATCGAGCCGAGGCGCACCGAGAAGAAGCCGTCCTCGAACGTGATCGAGTGGACCTCGCTCCACAAGGGCGTCGAAGCGTCGCGCTCGTCGTAAAGGGCGAACACGACATCGAGCGTCGCGCTGATGGGCGCGTCGCGCTCGTCGTAGAGCCGGCCTTGATGGGTGATGGTCGCCGGAACCGCCGCAGCCGCGGTCCCTGCGCCCATGACCGCGCCCGCCGCCAGGGCGGATGCCGTCATGCATCGCGCGATCATCGACGTCCGCATCACCAGCTCCTCGTCATGGCAAGCTCCCGTTGGCTCCGATGAGCCCTCCTCGCATCCGAACCTTGGGTGAGGTCGACGTGCCCTGGTTCTGCGTCGGCTGGCCGAGCGTGAACACCATGCGGTAGCGCGAGTTCCTCGCGACCTCGCCGGCCGTCACCGTCTCGGTCGCCCCGAGGCGCCTGGGAGTCTGCGTGCCCCCGCCCCGCCCGTCGCCGCCCTGCCCATCGCCGCCGCCCCGCCCGTCGCCGCCCTGCCCATCGCCGCCGCCCTGCCCATCGCCGCCGCCCCGCCCGTCGCCGCCTTGCCCGTCGCCGCCCCACCCCCCATCGCCGCCCACGGTGCCGCCATCCGCGGCGACGCCGCAGCTGCAGCTGCACGCGGGGAGCAGCGCAGAGCTGACCACGATCGCCCCGAGCCAGGCCGAAAAGCGCAGTCCGCGATTCACTGAGTCCTCCAGGCCGACGGCAGGTCGTGCGAAAGGACCATTGGACGAGCGGCGGCGATCGGCGTCAAGCGATGACGCCGCCACCGCAGCGGGACGCGCCGCGCGAAGCGGCGCGCAGCCGCGGGGCGCTCGCGCCGCCCCGTGAAGCGGTGTGGACAGGCGGCGGCGCGCGCGCTATGCGGCCGCGTGAGCCGCGCTGGCAAAGAGAAGGAGCGAGAGGGGGAGAAGCTCATCGTGCGCAACAAGCGCGCGACGTTCGACTACACCCTCGACGATCGGTTCGAGGCAGGGTTGGTGCTGCTCGGCAGCGAGGTGAAGATGCTCCGCGAAGGCGCGGCCGAGCTCACCGACAGCTGGTGCGCCATCGAGAACGGAGAGGCGTTCCTGAAGGGGGTCAACATCCCCGTGATGCCCGGCGCCGCCTTCGGGCACGAGGCGAAGCGCCCGCGCAAGCTGCTGCTGCACGAGAGCGAGATCGAGACGATCCGCAAGAGCGTGGAGCGGGAGGGCATGACCGTGATCGCGACCCGCCTCTATTTCAAGCACGGCCGCGTGAAGGTCGAGATCGCCCTCGCGAAGGGGAAGAAGACCGTCGACAAGCGCGAGAGCCTGAAAGAGAAGGACGCCGCCCGTGAAGCCCGCGCGGCGATCGAGCGGGCCCGCGGCGGCGCCGCCCGCGGGCGGAGCGCCGGGCTGCGGAGGCCGGAATGACATCGCACCTCACCTGGTCCAAGGGCGGCGAGGCGGAGCTCGTCGAGCTCGACGGCGATCGCGTGCGGCTCCACTCGACCGCCTCCTCGGCGCCCGGAGCGCGCGTGGAAGGCTCGCTGCAAGCGACGGGGACGGCGATCCGCGTGAAGGTCGCCCGGTGCCGCCTGCGCACACCCACCGAGCCCAACGGCGCAGCGCCCGGTGAGCGAACCTACGAGCTCGAAGGCCGGCTCATCGATGCGACGCGCGAGGTCCGCGCCGAGCTGGCGCGGCTCGTCGGCGGCGAACGTACGGGCTGAGCCACGACGATCCGTCCAGCAGCGAACGCCACGCCGTTCTGCAGGGGCAACGCGGCGTGGCTCGTCCGGCGGCCAGAGTTGCGATGGCTCAGCGCGACCCATACGCTGGCTTTCTATGAAAATTACGTCGCGCCCTCGTGTAATTCTGCGCCGCTGCTCGACGTATGACGTTGCGAAGATCCGCAGCATCGTGCGCAGCGGTCTCGAAGAGCTCTCGCTCCGCCCGCATGGCCGGACGCTCATCAAGCCCAACGTCGTCGCGTCGGGCGCGCACTTTCCGCACGCGTACACGCGGCCCGAGTTCGTCGAGGGGGTGATCGGCGCGCTCAAGGATCGCGACGACGGGCGCGTGAGAGAGCTCGCCGTCGGGGAGCGGTGCGGCATCACGCTCCCGACCCGCATGACGTACGAGAGCGCCGGCTATTACCCGATGTTCCGCCGGACCGGGGTCAAGCACTACCACTTCGAGGAAGAGCAGCAGGTCGAGATCCCGCTCACGCACGAGGGCCGGCTGCGCGACTACGTGTTCACGCCGGAGCCCGTCGCGAAGGCCGACTTCTTCGTGAACTGCCCCAAGTTCAAATCGCACCCCTGGACCACGGTGACCTTCTCGATGAAGAACTACATCGGGATCCAGGACGATCGGCACAGGCTCATCGATCACGATCACCGGCTGAACGAGAAGGTCGCCGACCTCCAGTACATCGTGCAGCCGCAGTTCATCGCGATCGACGCCATCACCGCCGGCGAGGGCCGGATGCTCACGCCCTCGCCGTTCGACCTGGGCCTCATCATCATGGGGAACAACCAGGTCGCGTTCGACTCGGTCTGCTGCCAGATCATCGGCGTCGATCCGAGGAGCGTCGAGCACATCCGCCTGGCGTCGGAGCGCGGCTTCGGCCCGATGGATCTCGGCGACATCGAGATCGCGGGGGACGTGACGCTCGAGGAGGCGAAGCACAAGGCCAAGGGGTTCAAGGTGGGCCTCGTCCGCGTCGAGAAGTACTTCGAGGGCACGAACATCACGGCCTACGCGGGCTCGCCGCCCGAGCCCGAGCGCACCGACTACTGCTGGGGCGGCTGTCCAGGGGCCATCGAGGAGGCGATCGAGATCCTGCGCGAGTACGACAAGGAGTGCGACGCGAAGATGCCGCGGATGCACGTCGTGTTCGGCGCCTACGACGGCCCCATCGACGCGAAGCCGGGCGAGAAGGTGATCTTCATCGGCGACTGCGCGACGTACAAAGGGAAGATCGGCGATCAGCTGGTCAGCATCGAGAGCCTGTACCGGGAGCGGAGCGCGCGGGACCCCTACACAGCGAAGCACGACGACGTCCTCGCGAAGATGGTGAAGGTGACGACCAAGCTCGCGATGGCCCGGAACGAGACCACCCTCCGGCTCGAGGGCTGCCCCGTGAGCGTGGCGGAGCAGGTGCTCACGCTGGTCACGCTGGGCAAGACGAAGAACCCCTACTTCGCCCCCGACCAGCTGCTCGACTTCAACAAGGCGTACGTCGCCTGGCGCGGGGCCTCGCTCGCGAAGCGGCTCGCCGGCAAGCCCTACCAGGTCCACGGCGCCTGCCCGCGCGGCGAAGCGGCGCCCGAGCTCCCGTCCGAGCCGCCTAGCCCGCCGGACGCAGAGTGAGATCGAAGAGGACGTCGAGCTCGTCCCGCACCTTGAAGGCGCCGAGCGGCCCCTTGACCTCCCGCACGCCGAGCGCAGCCATCGACAGCTGACAGGTGCCCGTCACCCCGATCGCTCCGTCGCCGCGATCGCGCGAGGAGAGCCGCGCCACCAGGGCGGCGCTCCCCGAGGCGACCTGGACGCGCACCTCGGCGCGGTCACGCGTGGCCCCCGAGGCGCGCACCTCCACGATCTCGGTCCCCGCGAGCACCTCGCCGCGCAGGCGCCGCTCGATGTCGCCGCGATCTCCCGCGGAGAGCGCGTCGGGATCGACGCGATCGCCGCGCAGGACCCCCGCGACGGAGAGCCTGGCCACGGGGATCTCGAGCTCGGCGGTCCATGACTCGCCGTCGAGACGCGCCCGACCGCGCAGCTCGGACGCCGTGATCTCGAGGTCGTGCGCCAGGCGCGCGAGCATCCCCACGGCTCGGGTGTGGATCGTCAGGCGGGACGCGTTCGGATCGAGGTGCAGCGCGCTCATCGGATGGAGCTCCTTTTCGTCGTCATGCAAGGGCGCGCCGGTCAGCGGCGCTTGGAGCGGCGGGGGCCGTCGGGCACGAGCACGTAGCGGCTCGACGACGGCTCGGGCTGCCGGAGGAGCTCGGCCCGGAGCAGCGCCTCCGCGAGCCGCGCCTCGATGACCTCGTCCGTGACGCCTGGCTCGAGGGTCACCACCGCGGCCTGGATGTCGCGCGCCAAGGCGTCGAACTCCGCGCTGTCGAAGGCGTAGATGTCGTCGGGGAACAAGAGCGCGAGCGGCTTCCGCTCCACGGCCGTGTTCGTCAGCGCCGCGAGGTCGCTCTCGACGATGAGCATGACGCGAGCCCGCAGGCACATCCCCCTGCAGCGCGCCGCCAGCGCCTCGGACGAGCCGACGAGCAGGACCGATCGAGGCGCGTTGACCGCCTTGGTGGCCTCGTCGTCCCCGTGCTCCTGAGTCATTCCCCGAAGAGTACGTGAACGAGCGGATGAAGCCATCCCTCTTGCGCCGCTCGCGCCATCGCCGTGAACGTCAAGCAGCCGGTCGGGGCAAGGCGAGCTGAGCCCCGCCGCCCCGGCCCGCGCGCTATTCCCTGCAGCGAGCCGCCGCGGCGAGCGCGAGGACGAGGGCGCTCGACGCGAGCAGGGCGGCGCTCGCGGGCTGCCCGAGCCCGAGCGGCGACGGGCCGCCGAGGAGGTTGACGGCGCTGCCCCGGGGCAACAGTGCGCCGATCACTCCGGCCGAGCCACCGAGCAGGAGATCGACCGCGAGCGGCACGAAGCGACCGACGCCGCGCCGGAAAAAGGTCGCGCCGAGCGAGAACCAGCCAGCGTAGGCGGCTCCGGTGAGCGCGCCGATCCACCCACTGACGAGCATGTCTCGGACGAATGGCGCAGCGCCGGGACCATGGGCGACGGCGACGACGACGGCGGCGAGCAGCGCTCCCACGAGGGCGGAAGCGAGGGCCGTGGCCAGGGCGATGCCGAGCGCGACATGGTGGGACGGGGCGCCGAAGCGGGCCACCGGCCAGGCCGCGTCGCGCAGCGTTGTGCGATCGGCGGCGTCGGCGGCGAGGGCGAAGATCGTGAGCGGCGTGGCGAGGCGGAACGTGGAGAGCAGCGCCCGGTCCACGGCCCCGGAAGACCCGAACGCGACCTCGATGACCGCGGCCGCGAGCGCGAGCGCGGCGCCGAGCCCGAACGCCAGCAGCGGACGCCGCGCGCGGAGGCGGCTCAGGGTCATCTCCATCCCGAGGCGGACGGCCGTCAGCGCGGGCCCGCCCCGCTCGGCCCCTCCTTCCGCGGGAGGCAGCGGCCGCGCAGCGGCGCTCGATGCGCTCTCACCCACCATCGTGGCGTCCTGTCTCCGTGGCGCGCGGCGAACCGTCGGCCCCCGGCGGGTTGGCCCCGATCCGTCCGCCGAAAGCGGCATCACCGGGCGCCGACAGCGGCTCGCCAGCGGGCGTGGGCGGGCCGTCCGACGGCCGGCTGGGCGGCGCTGCCGGGCCGGGCGGCGCCGGTGCGTCGAAGGCCGCCACGGCGAACGGCCCCTGGGGCGCGCCCGGCAGCGGGGCAGCGCCCTCGATCGCAGGTGCGCCGAAGGGCCGGCGCGAGCGAACGGCGGCCAGATGCAGCGCGGTCGCCGCCCGCACGTCGTGCATCGACGGGGGCGGCGAGGAGATCGCGATGAGCGTGACGTCCTCCCTCGCGGCCGCATCCAGGATCGCGAGCGCGGCCGCATCCCTGTCCGCGGCCCGGATCCGCAGCGTCGACGACGCCTCCGCCGGCCCCTGCTCCCATGCGCCCGCGCGCACGGCGGGAGCGCACGCGAGCGCCGCGGCGAGCGCGCGAGCGCCGGGCGCGTCGGGCGCCCGCTCGTGGACGAGCACGTGGATCTCGACCTCGGGCCGCCCCGCATCCGGTGGGGCCGCGCCCGGGGCGGCGGCGAGGCGCTCGCCGGCGCCGGGCTCGGTTCGCGCGATGACGCCGCGATCGAGCACGTGGATGCGGTCGGCGAGGGAGATCGCGTCGACGGTCGAGGACGTGACGAGCACGACGCAGGCGCCAGCTGCCGCGAGGGCGCGCAGGCGCTCTCGGACCGGCTCCGGAGACGGCACGGCGACGTCGGCGAACGGCTCGACGAGGCAGAGCAGGAGCGGCCGCGGCACCCCGAGGGCAAGCGACAGCTCGACCGCCCGGGCCTCGGAGAAGCTCAGCGAGGCGGCGCGGCGGGCGAGGAGCGGCGCCACGCCGAGCGGCTCGAGGAGCGCCGCGGCGCCGATCGCGGGCGCGCCGCGGGCCCGGAGCGCGACCGATACGCAGGACGCCACCGACGCGCCGTCGGGCAGCTCGGGCGTGGCGGCAAGGACGCCGATCTGCGCCCGCGTCGCCGCGCTCCGGCGCGGGTCGCGCCCCGCCACGAGGACGCGGCCGGCGAGGGGCGCCGCGCGCCCTGCGAGCACCTCCGCGAGGGCGAGCGTCCCGTCCTCCGGGGCGCCGAGCACCGCGTGCACGCCCGGGCCGAGCACCAACGACAGGCCGGAGAGGCCCCCGCGAGGGCGCCCTTTCTCGCCGGCGCCGTCGCGCGCGCGCACGCCCTCGAGCACCACGACGGGCGCGTCCGGGCTCATCCTGCAGGGCCTCCGGCCGAGCGGGCCGCAAAGGAGAGGAACGCGCCGAGCGCTCCCGGGATCGACCACCTCGAGTCGCCGGCGAGATCGGCGAGCCCCCAGGGGACGAGGGTCAGCGCCAGGAACAGGGCGCGCCCCCGCGCCCCGGCGACGCGGCCGCTCGCCGCGGCGAGGCCGCCGAGCGTCACACCGGAGACCACGCCGAACAGGGCGAGCGCGGCGCCGAACGCGAGGTGCTGGAGGCCGAGCAGCAGCGAGCCGGAGAGGAGCGCCGCGAGCACCGAGAGCGCGGCCAGCGGGAGCGCGACGACGCGCGCGACCTCGAGCATCGCGGCGAGGCTGCGGACGCCGTGGAGCACGGCCCGCGAGATCCCCCGCGCGGCGGCGAGCGCCTCGATGCCGTCGCGGCGGTCGGCCCCCGGGCGATCGTGCGCCGCCGCGAGGGCGATGGGGCCAGCGGCCGCCCACGCGAGCCCGCGCGCCGCGGATCCGAGCAGCCCCTCCAGCGAGGTCGTCCCGTCGTCCAGCCGGAGCACGAGCGCCGTGACGCCGCACCCCAGCGAGATGAGCGCCGCCATGGCGAGGCCGAGCCGCCCGCCGCGCGCGCCGCGGAGCTGCGCGCAGCCGAGCGCCACGGCTGCGCGCAGCGAGCGCCGCGCAGCCGCGCGCCGCCGCGCGGGATCGTCCGGACGCTTGCTCGGCGCGTCGCGCGGTTCGGGGTCGTGCGGGCTGGTCATCGGAGGGAGCGCGCGGACGGCGCGGGGCGGCGACGCGCGCTGCTAGCGCTGCCCTTCCAGGCGCCCGGGCGCAAGGCGAATGTGCCACGGGCCGGAGCGCGCCGCCGGAATGTGGTGCCGCCGCGCGCCAGCGCCAGCCGTCGCGACTGCGTTGCGACCGCGAGCCCCGGCGCGCGCCGCGCGGGGCCGAGGGGCCTCAGTCGTACGAGAGCCCGCGGCGCCCCTTGTGCTTGCGCTTGCGCTCCTTGTCGGCGACGCCGATCTTGCCCCACTCGTAGGTGATTCGGCGGCGGAAGGCGCCCAGCGCATCGCCGCCGTACAGGAAGAGCTCGCGCGGCGAGTCCGTCTCGCCGATCGTTGGCTCCCAGAGATCCGACGGGACGAACGCGAGCAGCGCCGGCGCGCTCATGCGCATCCGGGCGACGAGGAGCCCGCACGTCGTCCCGTCGCCCGGGCGCGCCCGCTTCGCGCGCTTGGCGCGGCTGCGCGGCGCCCCGTTCACCCCGGCCGGCCGCGCGCAGCCGCCGCCGAGCACGAGCTCTTCGTTGCCCCGGGGGTGCCAGGTCCACGTGCGGTCCACGCTGAACGCCCCCGCGGCCGACCCGGCCCGGGGCGCGTTGCGCGCCTCCTCCGGCGCGAGCTCCGCGAGCTGCGCCGCCGCGCGCGGGTCGACCAGCGGCTCCAGCCGGAGCGGACGATCGCGCGTCACATCGAGCACCACCTCGAAGCTGTTCACCTCGCCGGCGCAGCAGCGGACGCCGACCTCGGGGCGGCGCGTGTCCGGCTTGGCGCCGCGCCCGTGGGCGCATCGCCCGACGAGCTCGCCCGCCGGCCCGTTGCCTCCGCGCAGCGTGACGAGCCCCGGCTTGCCGCTGTCCCGCTGCCACTGGCTCGATGTCCAGGTCCATACGCCGCCATGGAGATCGTGCACCCCGAACGCGCTCACGCACCCGGCGTTCACCCCGTTGGGCGTCAGGACCCGGCTCTGGCCGGTCGCGCAGACCGGCGCCTTGTACGTGTCGCCGTACTCGTACGTGGTGTTGTCCGGCCCCTTGCAGGCCCGCTCGATCTCGAGCTCCGTGCAGAGGCGCTTGCCCTGCGCCTCGCACAGCGCGCGCGCCTCGTCCTGCGCGATGTTCGTGCTCGGGATCGCGCCGACCTCGTTGGGGTACGAGAAGATGTCGATGTAGAAGCCGTGCATCACGACCTGCGCGCCCGCCATCTCCTCGTCGGCGATGCGCGGCAGCCGGTCCGGCGGCGTGCCCGCGATGAGCACGCCCTTCGGGATCCACGCCATGCCGGGGCGCGGCTCCGGCTCGTTCTGGCTCACGTCCCAGGGCGGGGCGGCGTCGAGATCGGCGTCCGCGCCCGGCGGGGCGCCGCCGCGATCGCAGCCGGGAGAGGCCGCGAGGAGGCCGGCGAGCGAGGCGGCGGCGGCGAGGGCCTTCCCCCCCGGCGCGCGGCCCGGTGCGCGGCCCAATGCGCGGCCCAATGCGCGGCCCAATGCGCGGCCCAATGCGCGGCCCAATGCGCGGACTGAGCGCTGCTCGCCGAGGCCCACGGGCTCACTCGGCGTCGCGCTCGCGGAGGTTCAGCTCCTTCATCTTGAGCTGGAGCCCCTTGCGCGAGATCTTGAGGAGCCGCGCGGCGTGGGTGACGTTGCCGTGCGTCTGCTTGAGGGCGCGCTCGATGAGGTCGCGCTCGAGCTTGCTCATCGCCGCCTTCACCTGCTCCTTGAGGCCGTCGGGCGTCGACGGCGCGGCGGAGGTGTCCACGGCAGCGGCCGCGAGCGGCAGCGACGCGCCGGGCAGAGGCGCGGCGCCGCTGCGGATCTCCTCCGGCAGGTCGTCGAGGCGGATGCGCGCGCCGTCGGCGAAGAGCAGCGCCCGCTCGACGACGTTCTCGAGCTCGCGGATGTTGCCCGGCCAGGCGTGCGAGGCCAGGCGCTCGAGCGCCTCGGGCTCGATGCCCTCGATGCTCTTCTTGAGGCGCGCGTTGAACTTCGCGACGAAGTGGGCGCAGAGGTGGGGGATGTCGCTCCTCCGGTCGCGCAGCGCGGGGAGCGCGATCGGGACGACGTTGAGCCGGTAGAAGAGGTCTTCCCGGAACGTGCCCGCCGCGATCTCCCGCTTGAGGTCGCGGTTGGTCGCGGCGACGAGCCGGACGTCGACGTGGATGGTCTTGATGCCCCCGACCCGCTCGAACTCGCTCTCCTGCAGGACGCGCAGGAGCTTCACCTGCATCTCGTTCGGGATCTCGCCGATCTCGTCGAGGAAGAGCGTCCCGCCGGAGGCGAGCTCGAAGCGCCCCGGCTTGGAGGCGACCGCGCCGGTGAAGGCCCCGCGCTCGTAGCCGAAGAGCTCCGACTCCATGAGGTCCTTCGGGATGGCCGCGCAGTTGACCTTGATGAACGGCCGGTCGCGGCGGCTGGAGTTCTCGTGCAGCGCCCGCGCGACGAGCTCCTTCCCGGTGCCGCTCTCGCCGCTGATGAGCACCGTGGTCGGCGTGTCGGCGACCCGCTCGAGGATCGCATAGAGCTCCTGGATGGGCGGGCTCTCGCCGATGATGCCGAACCGGTCGGAGCCCCCCCGGGGCAGCGCCGCGGAGACGTCCCGCGTCGCGTCCGCGCTCGCGAGATCGCGGGTGCGGAGCGCCTTCTTCACGACGACGCGCACCTCGTTCTGATCGAACGGCTTCGTGATGTAGTCGAACGCGCCCGTCTTGAGCGCCTCGACGGCGTTGTCCACGGTCCCGTGCGCCGTGAGCAGCACCACAGGCCGCGACGGGTCGTCGCGGAGCGCGGCGCGGAGCAGGTCCATGCCGTCGACCTTGGGCATCCGGAGATCGGTGATGACCAGGTCGATGTGGTGCTCCTTCAGGAACGCGAGCCCCTCCTCGCCATCTTCGGCGGTGTGGACCTCGTAGCCATCCCGGCCGAGCTGGGCGCTGAGGACGCGCCGGAGGTTCGCCTCGTCATCCACGACGAGGATCTGCTTCTTTTCGGGGAGCATCACCGGGCGAGACTAGCAGAACCGGAAACCAAGCAAGCGCCGGGACCGTCCCTCGACGCTCCAGTCGGCCGCGTCGCCCGCCCTCGCGCCGCGCAGGCGCGAGGGCGGCGCTCCTGCCCCGTTCCCCTGCCCGCCGCTTCGCCCGGCGTTCGCCACGCCGGTCGCCAGGCCGAACGCATTGCCTCGAGGTCGGCAATGATTCCTTTTTCTCGCTGCCGGCGAAGCGGATCAGTATGCTGCGGCCACTTCTCGCGGAGGGCGGCTCGGATGCGTGTGTCTCGGACTTGGCTGGTCGGTCTCGGCGCGGGGATATTCCTCGCCGCGGGGTTGGCCTTAGCAGGAGATCCGGCCATCGAGTACCCCGAGTGCTACCGCACGGCGACCGCCGCCGACCTCGAAGGCGCCAAGGGGGCGCACAAGGCCGCCACGCAGTTCTACGAGCGCGCTGACTACGATCGCGCCATCCAGTACTGGAAGGACGCTTACCAGCTCGACTGCTCGGCGCACGGCGTGCTGATCAACATCGCCAACGCCTACGAGAAGAAGGGCGAGCGGGGCGAGGCGATCACGGCGCTGGAGACGTACCTGGCCCGCACGCCGGACGCGAGCGACGCGCAGACGATCCAGGACAAGATCCAGAACCTCAAGAACGCCCTCCGGCCGGCGCCGAGCGCCAGCGCGAGCGCGTCCGCGTCGGCGCCGCCGGTGCTCCCGACGGCCCCCACCGCCTCGGCGATCCCGGACCGCCCCAAGGAGGAGCCTCCGCCGCAGCCTCCCTACGGCTATACGCCGTGGGTCGCGACGGGCGCCGGCGTCGTCACGCTGCTGGTCGGCGGGATCCTGACCTCGAGCGGCTTCGCCGATATCGGCGCCGCCGAGGACCGTTGCCCGTCGCGCCAGGGCTGCACGCAGGACACGGCCAAGCAGGGCAATCGGGGGCGCACGCACGCGACCGTCGGCGGCGTGCTCCTCGGGTTGGGCGCCGCCGGCGTCGCCGGTGGCCTCATCTGGGAGCTCGGGTTCAACCAGCCGTGGCCCAGCAAGATCCAGCTGACGCCGGTCGCTGGACCAGGCGCGGCCGGGCTCGGCATGGCCGGCCGCTTCTGAGGGCCTGCTCCCTGGCGAGCCGTCGCCTCCTGCTGGGCGCGACGGCGGCGTGACCGGGCGCACCGGCCGCGCGCCACGGCGAGAAGGCTGAGGCTGGCGAGCGAGCGCCGCCCCGCGAGCGGGCGCTCACGGGCGCATCGTCTACTCTCCTGTCGTGCGTTTCAGCTCCTACGCCCGCTCGCCCCTGACTCGGCGCCGTCTGAACAGGATCGCGCTCCCCTGCGCGCTGCTCGCCGCGCTCACGGGTACGATGACGGCGGTGCTCGCCGATGGCGGTGCCCCTGCGCCCGCGATCTCGCGGGTCGGCCGTCTCCTCGTGCCCACGGCCGTCGCGGCGCCCGCCGCGCCCACCGCTCCCTCCTCTCCCCCCAGCGTCGCGATCCTCGCGACGCCTCCGGGAGCGTCCCGGACCACGCTCCACATCGCGCCGGTCGGCGGCGCCAAGGCCGGTCCAGCGCTCGCCACGCTCCAGCACCTGAGCGACGCCGTGGTCCGGGCCCGCGTCGTCCCGCGAACGCGGCTCGTGGTCGCGACCGCCGAGACGAGCCCGTCCCGCGACCGCTCGTTCAACGCGACCCTCTTCCGGATCCAGCCGGGCGCAGAGCCCGTCGCGCTCTGCGACGGCGTGGTCCACGCGAGCCGCCCGCTCGTCACCGCCGCGGGGCGCGTCTTCGTCTCGCGCGGCGTCGCCGGCCAGGAGCCGCAGCCCGACAACGACCCCGCGCAGCTCCGGGTCGACGCGCTCACCATCGACGAGGTCGACCTCGCCACCGGCGCGATCCGCACCGTGCACCGACACACGGGCCACCTCGCCTTCCTCGCCGGCGAGTGGAAGGGCGAGCTCGTCCTCTACCGCGTCTCCCCGGCGTCGGCCGACATCGTCCTCGTGGACCCCGACTCCGGCGCGGCGCGGGTGATCGCCCCGTCGATCCCGCCGTTCGCTCGGGATTTCTCGATCGACGCCGCGGCGGGCGCGCTCGTGTTCCAGGAGCGGCACGAGACCGACCCCGGCACGTGGGTCATCGATCGGCTCGATCTCACCTATGGCAAGCGCACCCGGCTCGAGGCGAGCGCGAGCCACGGCCTCGCACCGTACGCCTGGCCGGGCGGAGGGCTCGCGTACACGCCCGAGCGCGCCACCGGCTTATTCGTCATCGGCGCGCGCGCCACGGTCCGCAGCCCGCTCGGCCCCGGCATCGACGCCATCCAGGCCGTCTCGCAGGACGCGGCGTGGGTGGCGGCGCTGCACACGAACCCGTCCGCGTTCGCCGTCCCCTTCGCGATCCGCGTGGAGAGCGGCGAGGTCGCCACGATCCCTGCGCCCCCCGGAGCGCGCATCGCCGTCGCCGGCTTCACCTCCGCGAAGGAGGAGCCGTGACGGGCCGCCTTCTCCTGATCCCCGCGGCGCTCTCCGCGGCCGCGCTGGTCGCGCCGGCCGCGCGCGCCGCGTACTGCCCCTGCTTCACGGCGTCGAGCGCGTACAACGATCGCGGCTGCGCGATCGAGGCCGTGCCCGGGATCAACCCCTCCGTCGCGGAGTGGAACGCCATCTTCGACCGCGTCTCGCGGGGCCCCGCGGGCTGGGGCGACGCCGGTCCGGCGGCGTTCAACCTCGGTCAGGGCTGCGATCTGCCCGAGGCGCGGCGCGACGTTCCCGCCACGTTCCCCTGCGAGCTGATCAAGGCGATCGCCATGCAGGAGTCGGGGTGGCAGCAGTTCTGCGCGCCGGACCGGCCCATGGACCAGGCGGGGGGGAGCTCGAGGACGATCATCTCCTTCGACTGCGGCTACGGCGCCTCGCAGATCACGAGCGGCATGCGGAGCGGCGACAGCCCGGATTTCGATCCGCGCCGCGTGGCCGCGGAGCCGACCTACAACGCGGCCACCGGCACCCAGATCCTGGCCATGAAGTGGAGGGCCACGCGCTGCATCGGCGACCGGCAACCCGCGTTCATCGAGCACTGGTACAGCGCCGTGTGGGCCTACAACGGGCTCGCGTACGTCAACAACCCGAACAACCCCAACTACGACGCGGGCCGCGGCGTCTACGACCCGGCGATCGGCGGCGCCGTTCCGTACCAGGAGCGGGTGTTCGGCTGGATGGAGCACACCGGGGGACGGTGGGAGAAGACCGAGGTCGCCTACCCTGACCTGGGCGAGATCGGCGGCACAGGCGCGCCGCCGGCGCTCGCCGATCCCCGCTGCGCGTCGCCGACGGACTGCACGCGCAAGCGTCCCCTCCATCTCACGCGCTGCGCGGACGACGGCGGCGAGACGGGCGGCGGCGGCGGCACAGGCGGCGATGGCGGCGCAGGCAGCGGCGGCGGTCGAGGCGGGAGCGGCGGTGAAGGCGGCGGCACGGGCGGCCGCGGCGGCGCAGACGGGAGCGGCGGCGGCGCCGGTGACGCCGGCGGCGCGCCCATCACGACCGCAGGGCACGGAGGCGCTGACGGCCCGCTGGGCGACGACGACGACGAGTCGACCTCGACGACGGTCGGCGTCTACGGCCGATGCTCCTGCGACGCGCCCGGGAACGGCGCGGCCGCTGGCGCGCTGTCCTGGCTCTCGCTCGGCGCCGGAGCGCTCGCGGTCGCGTGGCGCCGGAGGCTTCCGAGGCGACGCCGCGCGGACTAACCTCGCCATCCATGCCGCCTCCGCTGGGATCCGAGCACATCGCGGCGTGGGCTGCCCGGCGCCGCCTCGCCTTCACCGCGCACCCTGACGAGGCCTGGTTCCGCCGCTGGGAGCCCTACGACACGATCGCGCCCCCCTCCGCCTACCTGTCCGCGTGCACGTGGACGGCGAACCCCGGGCACGCGGTGATCGCCGAGCCCTGGTACGCCGAGGGCGAAAGCGAGCCCCTCGAGCGGACGCTGCTCGGCTTCGCGGCGCACCCGGCGCTCCAGCGCCGCGCCTCGATGCGCGTCGGCGAGCACTTCCTGACGCGCGTCGCCTTCATCGAGAGCGCTCCCCCGCCCCGGGTCACCCTCGACGATGCGCTCTGGGACGCCCACGTGACGACCTTCGCCGCCTCCCAGCGCGAGGCCGCAGGCGCGTTCCATCCGCGGCTGCGCAAGCTCCTCGCCCGCCGCGGCTTCCAGGGCCACCTCGAGCTCCGCCCTGGCGGGCTCGTCGTTCACTGCGCCGGCCTGCGGCCCATCCCCGAGCACTACGAGCGGCTGCTCGGCGTCGTGCGCGAGCTCGTCAACGCGGCGATCCCGCACGCCTGAGCGCGCGCGAACGCGGCGATCGCGACGCCCGCGAGCGCCCGCAGGGGCGGGGCCGGCCCGGCCCGGCCTGCCGACCAGCCCTGTCGACGCGTCCGCCGCGCCGTTCTAGGCTCCCCGATCATGGCCAAGGTCCTGGTCGTCGAGGATGAGCCGGCCATCGCCGAGTCGATCGCCTACTTCCTGCGCCGCGACGGGTTCGCGGCCACCGTCGCCACCACGCTCGCGGCCGCGGAGCGGGAGATCGACAACGCCGACCTCATCATCCTCGATCTCATGCTCCCCGACGGCAGCGGCTTCGACCTGATCGGCCAGGCGCGGCGGAGCGCGGCGCGCGCCGCGATCATCGTCCTGTCGAGCCGCGACGGCGAGGCCGACCGCGTCGCCGCGCTCGAGACCGGCGCCGACGACTACGTCACCAAGCCGTTCTCACCGCGGGAGATCGTGGCGCGGGTGCGGGCCGTCCTGCGCCGGGCCGCGCGGCCCTCGCCGTCCGCCGCCGCGCCGGCGCCGCTGCCGCTCGTCGTCGACGAGGCCACGCGGCGCGCGTACGTGAGCGGCCAGAAGGTCGACCTCACCCGCGTCGAGTTCGATCTGCTCGCCTGCATGCTCGCCGCGCCGGGCAGGGTCTTCACGCGCGCGCAGCTCATCGATCGCGTCTGGGGCGACGGGTTCGCGATCACCGACCGGACCATCGACTCGCACGTGAAGGGGCTCCGGAAGAAGGTCGTCGAGGCCGGCGGCGACGCCGACCTCATCGAGACGGTGCGCGGCGTCGGCTACCGCGTCGCGGACAAGCCGGGCCCCGCGGAAGGCGGCGGTTGACGCGTGCTGCGCCTCGTCGTCACCGCGGCGGCGGCGGTCTCGCTCATCCTGCTCGTCGCGCTGTTCGCCTCCCGCCTCGTCCGCGCCCGGACGGCGGGGATGAGCATCCGGATGCAGATCTTCATCGCGCTCGGCGGCATCGTGGGCGCGTTCGCGTTCGGGCTCGGGCTGCTCGTCATCGATCGCATCGAGGCGCGCGCGACGCTGCTCGCCGAGGGCAGCGCGCGCGACGAGGCGGCCGCGTTCGCCGCCGTGGCCGCGATGGAGATGGAGGTGCGCGGCGTCGATCTCGCGGCCGTGCGCGCGCTCGACGGCGAGGCCGAGGGCCCGACCGCCCAGAGCATCGCGCTGCTCGATCCCGAGGGCCGCGTGCTCCGGGCGCGCGGCGCCTCGCCGGGGGAGCCCGGGACCGTCTTCGTGACCGCGCCCATCGAGGTCGGCGGCCAGCGCGTCGGCAGCGTGCAGGTCGTGAAGCCGACGATCGTCGTGCAGCGCATGGTCGCCGACTTCGCCCCGCCGATCCTCGTGATCAGCACGGTGCTCGGCGCCGCGGCCGCGATCTCGTCGTTCCTGATCGGCCGCACCATCGCGACCCCGATCGAGGCGCTCACCGAGTTCGCGGTGCGCGTGAGCGAGGGCGAGGTGCGCGCGGCGACGCCGCCCGCCCAGGGCCGCGAGGTCCAGCGGCTGACGCGCGCCATCGACTCGATGCGGCGCCAGATCGAGGGCCGCCCCTTCGTCGAGACGTTCGCCGCGGATCTCTCGCACGAGCTCAAGAACCCCGTCGCCGCGATCCGCGCGAGCGCCGAGGTGCTCTCCGAGGGCGCGCTCGACGACCCCGAGGAGGCCGCCCGCTTCGTCGCGCGCATCCGCGAGGCGACCACGCGGATCGAGGCGCTCCTCGGGGAGCTCCTGTCGCTCGCGCGCCTCGAGGCGCGCGGCGTGGAGCAGGCGGCGGTGGTCGACCTGGTCGCGATCGCGGAGGCCGCCGCGGCGCGGGCGCGAGAGCGCGGCAGCCGCGTCGAGCTCGACGCGCCGAGCTCGGCGGCGGTGCGCGGCGACGAGCAGTGGCTGTCGCGCGCCCTCGACAACCTGCTCGACAACGCGCGCACGCACGGCGACGCCGCGGCCCCCGTCCAGATCGCCGTGTCTCGCGTGGGCGGACAGGTCGCCATCTCGATCCGCAACCGCGGCGAGATCGGGCGACACGTCGCGGGCCGCCTCTTCCGCCGCTTCGTGACGACCCGCGCCGACCGGGGCGGCACCGGCCTCGGCCTCGCGATCGTGAAGGCGATCGCCGAGGCCCACAGCGGCTCGGCCGAGTGCACCCACCGCGGGCCGCCCGAGGTCGAGTTCAAGCTCTCGCTGCCGGGGGCCTGATCCTGTGAAAGGATGAGCTCTCTCGCCATGCTGCCCTCCCCGGCAACCATTTTGGTTTCCGGGAGGTTTCCTCGGTTTGACAGCGCGCCGGATCGATGGTGCGAAGGCGCGCCGGTGGTCTTCGGGCGAGCGAGCGCGTGCGCGTGTCCGAGCGCGTGCGCGTGTCAAAGAGCTCGCGCTACTGTCAGAGTCGGCGGAGCGCCTTGAGCTCCCCTGCGTCATCCTCCACAGAACCTCCACAATCGCATCACCGTCGGCCCCCCTACCGCGCCCATGCTCGGCGCAGAGTCTTTCGTCGTCCCCACCCAGGAAAGCCCATGACGTCCAGCAATCTCCCCAAGCACGTCGCGATCATCCTCGATGGCAATGGCCGCTGGGCGGCGGCGCGGGGGCTGCCCCGCATGCAGGGGCACCGGCACGGGGCGCAGGCCGTGCGCCTCTCGGTGCGCGCCTGCCGCGATCGCGGCATCCCGTACCTCACGCTCTACGCGTTCAGCGTGGCGAACTGGTCGAGGCCCAAGGACGAGATCGACGCGCTGATGCGCATCTGCCAGGAGTTCGCCGAGGGGGAGCACGACGAGCTGATCCGTCGAGGGATCGCGGTGCAGGTGGTCGGCGATCTCGAGGACATCCCGACGCCGACGCGGCGCGCGATGGAGAAGCTCGTGGAGGACACCGCCGGGGGCACCGAGATGACCCTGGCGCTCGCGCTGAGCTACGGCGGTCGCCGCGACATGGCGAACGCCATGCGCGCGCTCGCGGTCCGCGCGCGGGCCGGGCTGGTCATCCCGGAGGAGATCAACGAGAAGTCGCTCCGGAACTTCCTGACGACCAGCTCGATGCCGGATCCCGATCTCATCATCCGCACCGGCGGAGAGAAGCGGCTCAGCGACTTCCTGCTCTTCGAGGCCGCGTACGCGGAGCTGTTCTTCACCGACACGCTCTGGCCCGATTTCACCGAGGCGACGTTCGATGAGGCGGTCGCGACCTACAGCCGGCGACAGCGGCGTTACGGCCGGACCGGCGAGCAGGTCCGACGCCTCGATGCGTCGACCTGAGCGGACGTCGCGTGGGGGTTCCCCGCGCCCACCGGCGCTCGTAACGCTCGTAACGCTCGATTCCGCGTCCGCGATGCAGTACGAGAGATGCGCTTGTCGTCCAAGCGCCCGTAGCTCAGCTGGATAGAGCAGCGGCCTTCTAAGCCGCGGGTCGCAGGTTCGAATCCTGCCGGGCGTGCCGAACGTCCTCGGAGCGTCGCTTGACGCTCCTGCCCGGCGCGGACCACGATGTCCCCGACGCCATGGACAAGAGGGTCGTGCTCGTGCTGGGCGGTCTGGTGCTGGGAGCGGCCGTCGCGCTCGCGACGGGGCGAGTGCGCGCCCAGGTGCTCATGCCGAGCGTCCCCCCGCCGCGGTGGGAGCAGGACTGCGAGCAGACGCACGGCGTGGACGAAGCCCGCGCCATCGCCAAGGCGCGGGGCGAGGGCGGCTGGGAGCTCGTGGCGCTCGACGCAGGCGTGATGTGCTTCAAGCGGCCGGTCCCGGCGCCTCCGAAGCCGGCCGATCCCTGGCCGGGCTACTGACGCATCGCCGCCCCCTGCCCGCCGTTCGAGGCGGAGGAGCGCCCGTGGCGGCGCAGCGTCGGCCCTTCTCGGCCCGCGCGCTGCGTGTCAGCGTTCGGCATGATCGAACTCGGCGATCGGCGCTACGCGCTGCCCGCGCGCAAGACGGTGGTGTTCTGCGTCGACGGCTGCGGGCCGGAGTACCTCGACCAGGCGCTCGCGGACGGGCTGATGCCGCGGGTCGCGGGCACGCTCGCCGCCGGCGGCCTGTACGTGCGCGGCCGAGGCCAGGTCCCCAGCTTCACGAACCCGAACAACGTGTCCATCGTGACCGGCCAGCCGCCGCGGGTGCACGGCATCTCGGGCAACTACTACCTCGACGCCGCCACGGGGGAAGAGGTGCCGATGAACGATCCCCGGTTCCTGCGCGTCCCGACGCTCTTCGAGAAGATGGAGCAGGCGGGCGTCAGGACCCTCTGCGTCACGGCCAAGGACAAGCTCCGCGCGCTCCTCGGCGCGTGCCGCGAGGGGGGCCCTCGCCCGATCTCGCTGTCGGCGGAGAAGGCGCACGAGCAGGCCATCCCGGAGCACGGGATCGGCTCGATCACCGCCGCGGTCGGCCGCGAGAACCCGTCGATCTACGACTGGGACATCTCCCACTACGCCATGGAAATGGGCCTCGCGCTGCACGAGCGGCTCTCGGCCACGCTGCTCTACGTGTCGCTGACCGACTACGTGCAGCACAAGGAGCCGCCGCGCGGGCCGATGTCGGATCGGTTCTACGCCCGCTTCGACGCCCTCTTCGGCGAGTATCTCGACGCCGGCTTCGTCTGCGGCATCACCGCGGATCACGGCATGAACGACAAGACCGCGGAGGACGGCTCGCCGAACGTGCGCTACCTGGACGACGCGCTGCGCGAGGCTGGCCTCTCGGGCTTCCGCGTGATCCTGCCGATCACCGACCCGTACGTCGTGCACCACGGCGCGCTCGGGTCCTACGCGACCGTGTACCTCGGCGCGCCGGACGACGGCGCGCGCGCCGCTCAGATCCTGGCGCGGCTCCCGGGCCTGGAGCTCGTCCTGACCCGGGAGGAGGCCGCGCGGCGCTTCGCGCTGCCGCCGGATCGGATCGGCGACCTCGTGATCCTCGGCGATCGGCACACGGTGCTCGGCAAGAGCGCGGCCTACCACGACCTCTCCGCCGTGCAGCGCGGGCTCAGGTCGCACGGCGGCCTGCACGAGGCGGAGGTGCCGATCCTCGCGAGCCACCCGCTCCGGCCCGGAGAGCGCGCGTGGCTCCTCGGCGCTGAAGCGGCCAAGGAGGACGAGGACGCCGCGCGCGGCCGGCCGAGCGCGCTGTCGAACGCGGACGTCTTCGATCTGGTGCTCAACCGACTCTCGACCGCCATGGCCTAGCGCCGACGATCGAGCGCCTGAAGGGGGGACAGGGATGGGCTCGATGCTCTCAATCGATCGACCAGCGTTCCATTTTCCGTGCGTGATCGGGGGAAGACCGGTGAGCCGGGACGAGCGCATCCTCGTGCGCTACCCGTTCACGGGCGAGGTGATCGGCAGCGTGCCGAGGCTCGACGAGGAGGCGGTGCTGGAGGCGCTCGCGAGCGCGTCCTCCGGCCCGCCGCGGCTCTCTCGCCACGAGCGCAGCGAGATCCTGCTCCGCGCCGCGGCGCACATCGAGGCGCAGGCGGGGGCGGTGGCGCGGCTCATCACGTGGGAGAGCGGGCTCTGCCTCAAGGACACGGCCTACGAGGTGCGTCGCGCGGTCGACGTGCTCCGCTTCTCCGCGTACGAGGCGCTCCGCGACGACGGCCAGTGCCTCGCGTTCGACATCTCGGCGAACGGCAAGCCCCGGCGGGGCTACACGCTGCGCGAGCCGCTCCGCCTGGTGACGGCGATCACCCCGTTCAACCACCCGCTCAACCAGGTCGCCCACAAGGTCGCGCCGAGCGTCGCGAGCGGCAGCTCCATGGTGCTCAAGCCGTCGGAGAAGACGCCCCTCTCCGCGATCTACCTCGCGTCCGTGCTCCACGAGTCGGGGCTGCCGCCCGGCATGCTCAGCGTCGTGACCGGCGATCCGGCCGAGATCGGGCGGGCGCTCGTGACCCACCCGGCGGTGGAGCTCGTGAGCTTCACCGGCGGGGTCGAGATCGGCAAGCGCATCGCCGGCCTGCTCGGCTACCGGCGCGCGGTGCTCGAGCTCGGCGGCAACGACCCGCTCATCGTGCTCGACGACGCGGATCTCGACGAGGCCGTGCGGCTCGCGGCGTACGGCTGTTACAAGAACTCGGGGCAGCGCTGCACGGCGGTGAAGCGGCTCATCGTGAGCGAGCGCATCGCCGACGAGCTCGCCGGCCGCCTCGCCGCCGCGTCGGCGCAGATCAAGGTGGGCGATCCGCTCGATCCGGCGACCGACATGGGGACGGTGATCTCCGAGGCCGCGGCGCGGCAGCTCGAGGCGGCGGCCGAGGACACGCTCGCGCGGGGCGCCCGGCTGCTGTTCGGGAACGAGCGCCGCGGGGCCCTGTACGGCCCCACCGTCATGGATCACGTCCCGCCGGACGCCCCCTCCGTGCAGCGCGAGACGTTCGGCCCGCACGCGCCCATCCTGCGGGTGAGGGACATCGACGAGGCGATCGCGGTGGCGAACGGGACGAGCTACGGCCTCTCGGCCGGCGTCTGCACGAACGACATGGGGCGCGTCCACCGGCTCGTGCGGGAGCTCCGCTGCGGCACGGTGAACGTGCGCGAGGTGCCGGGGTACCGGTCCGAGCTGTCGCCGTTCGGAGGGATCAAGGACAGCGGCATCGGGATCAAGGAGGGCGTCGTCGAGGCGATGAAGGCGATGACCAACGTGAAGCTCTACACCGTCCCCTGGGAGTGAGGGGGTGCCGGCGCTTCCCCGTACCGCCTCGGCGCGCGCCGTTGTAAGCGGATCGGCATGAGCGGAGAGCCCCTATCGGAGCGAGAGTTCGACGACGTGGCCGATCGGTCGCTGCGCGCGCTGGATCGAGCGATCAACGAGATCCCCGACGGCGTCGAGGCCGACCTGCAGAGCGGCATCCTCACCCTGGAGTTCGAGGACGGCATCAAGTACGTCGTCAACAGCCACCGCGCGGCGCGGCAGGTCTGGATGGCCGCCGAGCGGGCCGCGTGGCACTTCGACTACCGGCCGTCCGAGGGCCGCTGGGTGGCCCAGAAGTCGGGCGACGAGCTCTGGAGCACGCTCGAGACCGTGCTGTCCCGGAAGCTCGGCCGCGCCGTGAAGCTCGCTCGCTGAGCCGCGCGGCCCGCGGGGCGACGCGCATCACAGGGCGAAGCGTATGCCGAGCCCTCCGAGCAGGCCCGTCACGGAGGCGCCGACCCGGAGGTCGAACGCGACGCGGTCCCACGGGCGGAGCGCGAGCCCGATCTCGGGCAGGACGAGCCACGGATAGACGAGCGGCCGCAGGCCTTGAGGCCGCCCCTTGGGGCGGGTGAACCAGCTCGGCTCGACATAGCCGGGGTAGTGATCGGCGTCGTAATCGAGCTGGTTGCAGTACCGGAAGCTCCCGATCGGGTTGTTGGGCCCGCGGCATTTCACATAGCGGTACGGGTCCCCCGGCACGAAGGAGCCCGCGTCGCCGGGCACCGCGTCCCCGGGATAGGCCTGCGTCCGGTAGAGGTCGCCCATGAACGTCCAGCCCACGCCAAGGCCGGCGCCGACGCGGAAGGCGAACAGCTCGTCCCGATCGAGCGGGATGTTCCAGACCAGGCGGACGCCCGCCTGGAGCGCCTGGAGATCGCTCTCGACGATCTCGTAGTCGGTGTCCGGGTGTCCCTTCGGCTTGAACGGCGTCTCTTGCATCCGGAAGCGCGCGTAAGCGACCGAGAAGACGAGATCGAACCGCCGCCCGAGCCGCGTGGACAGCGAGATGTCTCCGCCCGGGACGAGGACGTCCCGCCCCCCTTCTCCGAGGAGCTCGAACATGAGCTGAGGGATGAAGAAGCCCTGGAAGCCTGCGCCGAGCCACACGTCGCGCTGCCTGCGCGGGCTGGGCGGCGTGGGCTCGGGCATCTCGACGGCGGGCTTCGGCTTCTCCTCGGGGCCCGTCGCGACACGCGGCTTCTCCTCGCCCGGCTTCTCGGCGGCGCGAGGCGGCTTCTTCGTGGGCGGCTTCTCCGCGACCGGCTTCTCCGGAGGCTTCTTCCCCGGCGGCTTCTTCGCGACCGGCTTCTCCGGCGGCTTCTTCCCCGGCGGCTTCTTCGCGACCGGCTTCTCGAGCGGCTTCTTCCCCGGTGGCTTCTTCGCGACCGGCTTCTCCGGCGGCTTCTTCTCGACCGGCGTCTCCGCGACCGGCTTCTCCGGCGGCGTCTTCGCGACCGGCTTCTCCGGCGGCTTCTTCGCGCCGGGCTTCGGCTTGAGGCGCAGCTTGATCTCGCGCCGCTGCTTCTCTTTCAGCGTGATCTTCTGCGACGCCTCCTCGTGGCCCTCGGCCCTGGCGACGATCACCAGCACCTTGCCCGGATCGAACCGATGCGGCGTCGACGGCTCGCTGATCACCTCACCGTCGACCTCGACCACGAGCCCCTCGTACGGCTCCGCCGGCGTGACGACGAGCGTCGGGATGCGCGCATCGAGCTGAGTTGCCTTCTTCTTGGCCGATGTGATGGCCGCGACATCCCGCGCGTTGTAGCCGGGCGCCTTCTTCTCGCTCGCGACCTTGTGATAGATCTCGCTGGCCTTCAGCAGCTCGCCCGTCTTGACGTAGCAGTCGGCGAGCGGAACCGCCGAGCTCGGGCGATGCCGCTGGCTCTCGGCGGACTCGAGCAGCGGGATCGCCCGCTTGCAGAAGCCGCCTCTGGCCGCGTTGATGCCCTGGTTCGCCTCCTTGTCGCCTGGTCCGGCGAACACCGGAGGGGCGAACAGCACAGCCAGGAGGCCGAAGAGAAAAGCGATCGGAAGACGCAAGAGGCGCTCAGTCTACCATCGCCCCCACGAGGCGCGCGGGGCGGACCGGGCGCTGCGATCACGGATGTCGCGAACGGCGCGGCCCGAGGTAAGGAGCAGCGCCAGGGATCGCCCACATTGGCCCCTGCGTCGCCTGGCGGCTGGCTCGACGGAGCGAGCGGGGCCTGGATCGCCCACCGTCCGGGCAGATACCGCGGCCCCGGCGAAAGCGCGGGGCCTCGTCAGGATCCGAAAGCGCTCCCCGGCGCGCCGAGCGCCGCAGACGAAAAGCTCGACGGTTTCCTCTTTACACCTTCGACGCTGGCCGAGAGCCCCTGTAAGCTCCCCCGGAATGGCTTCCGGCGCAGGTATCGAAGGACCGCACGGGCTGGGCGAGAGCACCAGCGCAGAGGGATCGGGCGGCGGTGTTTTGTCCGGGCCCGTGCGACGAACATTGAAGGCAGGCGAGATCCCGAACACGCTGATCGAGTGCACGCACTCGGTCGAGTGCGCGGGCTGTCCGCTCATCGCGGGTGATTACGCGGAGCAGCTCGGCACCAAGCGTGCGCGGGTCGTGTCCGCAGCCGCGCACTACCCATCGCTCGGGCTGGTCCAGACGAGCTCGGTCATCCCGGCCGATCCGATCACCGGCTACCGCGGTCGAGCGAAGCTCATCGTCGCCGCCTCCGGCGCGATCGGGCTGTACGGCCGCACGGGGCATCACGAGGTCGTCGACATCCCGGGCTGCCGGGTCCTCACCCCGGCCCTCGCCGCGGTCACCTCGCGGCTGCGCGAGCTGATCGCGTCGCCGCCGCCGGAGGTCCGGCCGCTGCTCCTCCCGTACGATCCAGCGAGGGGCGGCGTGCTCCGCGCCCTCGATCTGCGCGAGGTCCACCTCGCGCCCGGGACGCCGCTCTTCGCGGAGGTGGGAGCGACGGAGGACAACCCGGCGTTCGTGCTGGTCACGTTCGTCCTGCAGCGCGAGCGCGCGTGCACGCGCGACGAGCTGCGGGAGGCCGGCCGCGCCATCCGCCCGATGCTCCCGCGCGTCATCGGCGTCGCGGCGAACTTCCACGACGCGGAGGCGCCGCAGATCCTCGGGCCGGAGACGACCGTGCTCGACGGCACCGCGCACGCGGAGGACCGGATCGGGCAGACCTACCACATCGCCGCGTTCGGCTCGTTCGTGCAGGCGCACCGCGCGCAGGCCGCGCGCGTGCACGCCCTCCTGCTCCGCGAGATCGCGTCGCTCGAGAACGACGGGCCCGTCATCGAGGGAGAGGCCGCGCTCGGCCCCGCCTCCCGGCGCAAGGAGCCGCCGCGCATCCTCGATCTGTACGGGGGCTCGGGCGCGATCTCGCTCGCCCTCGCGCAGGGCGGTAACCGCGTCCTGATGGTCGAGTCCTTCGCGCCCGCGGCGGCGAACGCTCGCGCCGCGGCCGAGGCCCAGGGCCTGAGCCAGCGCGTGGAGGTGCGCACCGGCGACGTCGCGGAGATCGTCGGCTCCCTCGTCAACAGCTCGGAGAAGTTCGACGGCATCGTGGTGAACCCGCCGCGCCGCGGCGTCTCCCCGACGGCGCGCGAGGCGATCGCGCGCCTCGGCGCGCCGCTGCTCGTCTACGTCTCGTGCGATCCCGACACGCTCGCGCGCGACCTCGATCACTTCTGCCGCCTCGGGTACTCGTCGACGGAGCTCACCCCGCTCGACATGATCCCGCTCACGGAGGAGATCGAGACGATCGCCGCGCTCCGCCGGACGCCCCCGCCCGCGCCGAAGGTCATCTACGACGACGACGGCGTGCTGGTCGTCGAGAAGGGCCCCCACGAGCCGGTGGCGACGCAGCCGGAGTACCTCGGCTCGCTGCTCGCCCGGTGCGCCCGCATCCCGGGCAGCACGACGACGCCCATCATCGTGCACCCGCTGGATCCGGGCACGAGCGGCCTGGTCATGCTCGCGCGGAGCGAGGAGGCGGCCGCGCGCTGGGGCGAGGCGCTCACGAAGACGGGGCGCCTCATCTACCTCGCCGCGGCCAAGGGCGTCACCCCGGGCAAGGGCGCGATCACCCGCGATCTCCGCGAAGGGACGCGCACGTACACGGCGCGCACGCGGTACCGCCGCCTCGCTGTCGCCTCGGGCCACTCGATCCTCCGCGTCATCCCGGACGGCGGGCGCACGCACCAGATCCGGCGGCACCTCGCCGCGATCGGGCACCCGATCCTCGGCGACGAGCGCTACGGCCACGTGCCCACGAACCGGTACTTCGAGGAGAAGCACGGGCTCGATCGCTCGTTCGTGCACCTCGTGCGCATCGAGATCGAGCACCCCCGCACCGGGGTGAAGATGATCATCGAGTCGACGCTGCCCGGGGATCTGCGCTCCGCGCTGGAGCGCTCGACCGGCCCCTCGGTCCTCCGCTTCCTCGAGCAGAAGCACGCCCTCGGCGAGCAGCGCGCCGTGCCCGTCCTGACGACCACGAGCGACGAGCCCGCGCCGAGCAGCAGGATGATCCCGCTGCGCCCCGAGGACGCGGAGTCCGCGCCTCCCCCCTCCATCCGCAGCCCCGGGCCCATCTCGATCCGCGTCCCGGATCTGGACGAGTCGCCCCGGACCATCCGGCACCCCATCATCTCGACCGGCGACGAGGACTGAGCGGCCCGCGCCTCCGCGCGGCCACCCCGGCGAGGCGGGTCCGCTCCTGTGCCCGACCCGCCCACCTTGGGGCGATGCGCTGCGAGCGGATCTGGTAGGCTTACCGGCCGCATGTCCACGTTTCCAGAAGACCGCCCTCGCATCCTCGTCGTGGACGACGAGAAGGTCATCCGCGACATGCTGGCCGACTTCCTCGGCATGGAGGGCTACTACGTCCGCACGGCGGAGGACGGCACCAGCGCGCTGAGCGAGCTCACGAAGGGCCACTACGACCTCGTGATCAGCGACCTCAAGATGCCTCGGATGGGCGGCATCGCGCTGCTGGACGAGATCGGCAAGACGGCGCCGAACGCGCTCACGGTCATCATGACGGGCTTCGGCACCGTCGAGACCGCGATCGACGCGATGAAGCGCGGCGCCTACGACTACGTGCTCAAGCCGTTCAAGCTGGACGAGGTGGTGCACGTCGTCCAGCGCGGGATCGAGAAGCAACGGATGGCCGCCGAGAACATCCGGCTGCGCGAGGCGGTGTCGCTCTACAAGGTGAGCGAGGCCATCGCGGCGAGCCTCTCGCTCGACCAGGTGCTGGAGACCGTCGCCGACAGCTGCCTCCACGAGGTGTGCGGCGACCTCATCTCGACCTGGCTCGACGACGGCGAGGGGGGCTTCTTCGAGCGCCAGCACCTCCGCGGCCCGTCCATCCCGGCGGGCACCGACCTCGGGCGGCTCGACCCGACGCTCGTGATCGAGCACTTTCGCCCCGACGCGCAGCTCCTGGAGCAGGGCATGAAGGGGCTCAGGTTCTTCGCGGCGGATCCGGCGCTCCCGCTCCAGTCGCTCGTCGCCGTGCCGCTCCGCATCCAGAAGCGGCTCATGGGCTTCCTCGCCGTCGCGTCGTTCACGCGGACGAGGCGCTTCGACGAGGGGCAGCGCAAGCTGCTCAGCATCATCGGCTCGCGCGCCGCGGCGGCGATCGAGAACGCGCGCCTCTACCAGGATCTCCAGGCGACGTTCCAGCAGACGATCGAGGGCCTCGCCAAGGCGATCGACAAGATGGACCGCTACACGTCGGGCCACTCGGATCGGGTCGCCGTCTACGCCGTGATGCTGGCGCAGCGGCTCGGCCTCGGCCCGCACGAGATCGAGATCGTCCGGCAGAGCGCGCTCATGCACGACATCGGCAAGATCGGGTGCGTGCTCAACCTGAACAAGCCGGGCAAGCTCACGAACGACGAGTACGAGGTGTTCAAGCGGCACCCCGCCTACGGGCGGGACATCCTCGACCCGATCAAGTTCCTGCACCCGCTCATCCCCGGCGTGCACCTGCACCACGAGCGCTGGGACGGGCGCGGCTACCCGCTCCGGATGCGGGGCAACGAGATCCCGATCATCGCGCGCATCATCTCCGTGGCCGACACGTACGACGCCATGACGAGCGACCGCTCGTACCGACGCGCGCTCCCCCACGAGGTCGCGGTGACCGAGATCGAGCGGTGCTCGGGCTCGCAGTTCGACCCCGAGGTCGCGGCCACCTTCACGACGCACATCGAGGCCTACCGCGAGGAGCGGCGGGCGCGGGGCGACAAGGTCCCGGAGTAGCCATGCCGAACACCTCGCTCCGCGACCTCCTCCAGCCCGCGAAGGGCCAGACGACGACCACCGAGGCGCCCCGGCCGAGGCGAGCGCGCGCCGTGTGGATCGGCCGGCGCCGCTACGCCCCGATCCACGATCTGCAGAAGCAGCTCGTCGAGGCGCGGGCGCAGGGGCGGATGGGCGACACGATCCTGCTCCTCGAGCACGATCCCGTGATCACGCTCGGCCCGCGCGCGAACCCCGAGAACGTGCTCCTCGACGCCCGCGCGCTCGACGAGCGCGACATCGACCTCGTCGCGACGGGGCGCGGGGGCGACGTCACCTACCACGGCCCCGGCCAGCTCGTGTGCTACCCGCTGCTCGATCTCAGGCCGGACCGCTGCGACGTGCGCAGGTACGTGCGCTCGCTCGCGGAGGTGATGATCCTGCTCGCGCGCGAGCACCACGTCGAGGCCGGCGTCGTCGACGGCATGATCGGCGTCTGGGTCGATCGCGCCGCCCCGGAGGCGTGGGGCGGCGCCGAGTGGGCGCGCGAGATCGCGAAGCTCGGCGCCATCGGCGTGCGCCTGTCGCGGTGGCTCACGATGCACGGCTTCGCCTTCAACATCGCGGTGGACCTCAAGGCGTTCGAGCTGATCGTGCCCTGCGGCATCCGAGATCACGGCGTGACGTCGCTCCACCAGCTCACCGGGCGGAAGCTCACCGTCGCCGAGGTCGCCCTCGCCAGCGCGCCGCAGCTCGCCCGCGGGCTCGATCTCGAGGTCGCCTGCGTCGAGGATCTGTCGGCGGTCACGGATCTCGCGGGCGCGCTCCTCACCCCGGAGGTCGGCGCCGCCGAGGGCCGGAGCGCGCCCTAGCCGCGCGCGCCGGCTCGGCGCGCGTCGACATCGCACGTCGCACGGCGCGCGCTCCGCGGGCGACGCCGGCTTCCGGGATGTGGAACACGCCGCGTCGCGGAGGCAGTGTCGCTCGGCCGTGGCGTGGGCTAAAAGCCGTCCCGTGTGCGCGCAGCCCACCCCACGGCCCCGCGAGCGCGACGGGAGCTCCCCCCTCCACCGCGACGCCTCGCCCGCGCGGCCGCCCTGGCGGCGGCCCCTCGCCCTGGCGCTCGCCGCGGCGGCCGTGGCCGTGCCCGCGCTTGCGCTCCTTGGCCCCGTGGCGGCGGTCCTCGTAGGCACGCGCACCGCCGCCGCGTGCCTCGCCTCGATCGAAGCGCCGCGCGGCCCGGCCCTGCCCGACTGCAGGCCCGAGATCCGCTGGTTCGCGCTGCCGTCGCGGCTGCCCTGGACCTACAGGACGGCGAGCGCGCTGGCCGAGGAGCTCGGCGTGCGCGCAGCGGTCGCCGACTACACCGACGCCGCGGTCGGCCGGCCGGATCCCGCGGCGCTCGCCGGCGCGACCGAGGCGGTGGCGACGGCCCAGGCCATGGTCGCCGCCGGGACAGGGCGCATCACCTTCGATGAGCTCGGGCCCGCCTGCGGCGCGCCGAGCCTCGGCCGCGAGGCGGCGAGGCTCGGTGATCGCCGCGCGCTCCTCTCGCAGCCGGACCGCTGGACCGACTGGCACGTGCGGGTGCACACCCTCCGCGCGGCGCTCACCGAGGGCGACCTGCAGCGCGCGCTCGCGATCGCCAAGGGGTACGCGGCGATGGAGCCCCGCGACGAGGATCTGCGCACGACCACCGGCGCGATCCTCTGCCTCGGCGCGAGCGCCGAGGCGAAGCGCGGCGTCGAGCTCCTGACCCTCAACCAGGACGACCGGGCGTCGAGGCGCTACGCCGGCATGGCGCGCAACTGGGGCGAGGTCCGCGCCGTCCTCGTCGCCTGCGCCGCCCGCGCCGGCGTGGAGCCTCCGCCGATGCCAGAAGACCCGGAGGCCGGCGTCGCCGACGCCGTGGAGGTGCGGCTCGCGCAGCGCGCCCGCCTCGCCGCCGCCCGGAAGGACGCCGCCGAGGCGACGCGGCGCGCGACGCGCGCGATCCGCGACCTGCTCGGCGCCTCGGCCACGCTCGATCCCGAGGTCCGCGGCGATCTGCTCGCCGTCGTGCTGGCGGAGGACGAGACGCTCGACGCGGCCGAAGCCGCCGCGCTCGCGCGGCCGGAACCGGAAGACGATGGCGTCGAATCCGCGGCCGGAGAGGCAGGCGCCCAGCGCGCCCCGGCGCGCGCGGAGCCCCGCGCGCCGACGGCGCTGCCTGCGGGCTCGCTGCGCGCGCTCGACTGGCTCCCGGAGCGCGGGCTCGCGAGGCCCGTGATCGCCGGGGCGTTGCGCGCGCGCGCCGCCGCGCGCGCCGCCGAGCTGGCCGCCGCCCCCCAGCTCTCGCCGTCCCAGGCCGACGCGCTGCGCGCCGCCGCGGGAGCGCTCGCGCTGCGCGCCGCCCGCGAGCTCGCGCTCGAAGGCGACGCGCCCCGGGCGGTCGACGTGCTGGATCGCCTTGGCCCGCTCGCCCCGGAGCTCGCGCCGGAGGCGGCCCGCGCGCTCGCGCGATCGAGCGCGTGGGCCCTCGTCGGCGAGCGCGATCGCGCGCTCGATCTCGTCGAGCGCGTCGACCTCTCCGCCGCGCCGCCGGCGCTCCGCGCGGCCGTGCTCCTGCAGCGCGCCGAGCTCCTCGCCTCGCGCGGGCGCCGGCGCGACGCCGCGCGCGCGGCCGTGCTCGCCGACGAGGAGGTCGCCGCTGCGCGCGGCGTCGCGCCGGCGCCCGCCGGCGAAGCGCCGCCTTCCCGCGCGGAGCTCGCCGTCCTCGACGCGCGATCGCGGTGGACCCGGCTCTCCCTCGCCCTCCCTCCGGGCGACGCGCCGCTCCGCCAGGGCAGCCCGCCCGCCCAGCTGCCCGCGGACCACGCCGCCGCCTGGCCGTGGGTCGGCTTCGCGAGCCTCGACGCGCCCTGGGCGCGCGACGGCCAGCCGGCGCTCTCGCGCGCGCTCGCCGCCTGGAGCGCCGCGCGCGACGCGCCACCGCCCACGCGCCGCGCGCTCCGTTACGCCGCCCTCCGCCGGCGCGGCGACGCGCCGCCCGCGCTCGTCCCGTACGCCGCGCTGTCGGCCCAGCTGCTCGGCGACGGCGAGGGCGATCCCGAGGTGTGGCTCGACGCCTTCCTCGCGCTCGACGCCTCGCGCTTCTCGCTCCGGCACCACGCCTTCGCCCGCGCCGAGGCGGCGCGATGGCGCGGCGACGAAGGCAGCGCGGCCGCATGGCAACGCCGGTACGACGCCCTGCGCGCCCTGGCCTCCGACCCGCCCCGCGCCGAGATCGCGCGTTACCTCGGCATCTGACGCCGACCGACGCCGACCGACGCCGACCCGCGCGGCGTGCCGCCAAAAACCTGGAGATCCCGCGGCCGCACACCTGGCGGCGGAGGGCCTTCATTCCTACGCTACGGCCTGGCTCGCGAAGATCTGCTCGCGGGGGAGTCCTCATGTGTCCTCATTGCGGAAAGAACGCGCCCGTCATCCACCGCGGGCTCGCCGCGTACTGCACCGCGTGCGGTCGGGAGCGCCTACCGTTCGCGGGGAAATCGGTCAGCCTGGCGGGGCAGCCGTCCAGGGTGGGCGGCGCCGTCGCCGGCGTGCTCGGCTGGCTGGTCCTCATCGGCGGGACCGCGCTGGCGCTCCTCCTCGGACTGGGCGCGGCCGCGCTGTTTCCGGGGTCGATCGCCGGCCTCGCGATCGGCCTGCCGATCGGGTTCCTCGCCCTCACCCTCGGCCTGCTCCTCCTGCTGGGCGGGCGGAAGCTCTCTCGCTCCGGGGCGAAGGCCTCGCGCGACGCCCAGGTGCAGGCGATCTTCTCGCTCGCGTCGCACCGCCGGCGCCCGCTCACGGCGCAGGAGGTCGGCGTCGCGCTCGACCTGCCGGCCCCGGAGGCGGACGCCCTGCTCACCGAGCTCGCCAAGGAGCGGCCCGGCGACGTCGGCGTCGAGATCGGCGAGCGCGGCGAGATCCTCTACACCTTCCCCGGGATCTCGGGGGCGGCCGCCGTCCGCTTCCCCCAGCCGTCGCTCCGCATCGATCCGGGCGAGGGCGCGGCCGACCCCGCGGCGCGCATCTACGCCGACGAGCTCGAGGACGAGGATGCAGGAGCGTCGCGGGCCCCCCGTCGCCGCGAGCAGCTCCGCTGAACATGTCCTGCGGCGCGCGTGCTAGCCTCGGCCGCGCGCGCCCATCGAGCGCCCGGCGCGCGCCGTCGTCGCCCTCGATCCCATGGTTCGTCGCGGGGGCGCTCCGGGCTGCTCATCGCAACCGACCATGAGATGCTCCCCTGTCGCCCTGCTGACCTCCGCCGCGATCGCGCTCCTCGCGCTCCTGGCCCCCTCGCGGGCCGACGCCTTTGAACGGCAATGGCACGCCGGCGCCAGCGTCGGGTACGCGCTCCTCGCGGACGGCGGGACGTACCCGGGGATCGGCGGCAGCCTGCACCTCGCCTACGGGCTCACGGACGCCTTCAACGCGGTCGCCGAGGTCAACACCGCGTCCCATCCGGGGGGCGATCTCATGCTCCTCGGCGCATCGGCCGGCGCCACGTACGTCATCGATATCCTGCAGTGGGTCCCCTACGTCGGCCTCATGACCGGCGCATACGACAGTGTGCGCCTCGCGCCCTGCGGCTCGTCTGGCCAGCCGGGCTGCCACCGGGGGCAGTTCGGGGTCTCCATCCCGTTCGGCATCGACTACGCGTTCAACCGCGAGTTCGCCGCCGGCTTCGCCGGCAAGTACACGCTGCTCCTCCCTGGCGCGGGCGACGGTCCGGGGAGCTATTTCACGGCGTTCGCCCGCGCGGAGTTCCTCTGGGGATACTAGAGCGGGGGTCAGATTCGTGGGATACGGGCTCAGCCGCCAGGCAGGCGAGTGAGGCGCGCGAAAGTACGCCGCAGCGAGCCGAACGGGGCGGATGAGCCCGTAGCGCACGACGATGCGCCCCGCTCTGGGCCGTGTGCGCCTGGAGAGAAGAGGAGCGGACCGTGGAACAGCTCTGGCAGCGCATTTCCGAGGGCCGGCACACGGCCTTGCTGAACATCGTCCCCGGGGATCCGCCGGCGCGGCTCGGCCTGCGGATCGTGCGCGTGCGCTGCGACGTCCCCGAGATGACGCTCGGGCCGCTGCGCGACGCGCGGACCCAGATCGAGCGCCTCGCCGGCGGGGCGCAGCCGACGGTCGAGCAGGCGCGCAGCCGCGCCGCCGCGGGGCTCCGGCGCCGCCTCCTCGGCGACGTGCACGAGCTGATGGTGGACGCCGAGTTCATCGAGACCGCCAACCGCCTCACGCAGCAGGCCGATCGCGCGTGGGCCATCGTGTTCGACGCGGTCGAGCACGCCGATCCTGCCACGCTCGACGTGCTGCGCCGGGTGGTGTCCCGCCCCGACGCGCTCCGCGTCGCGCTCGTCCTCTCCTTCCGCCTGCACGCGCCGACCGGCCCCGCCGGCGGCCTGGTCGACGCGGTGCGCGCCGCCTGCGGGGCCGACGCGATCCTCCGGCCGGCCGACGGCGCGACCACGCTGACCAGCGCGACCACGCCCCCCCCGCCGCCGCCGCAGGTCGCGGTGCGCGAGCTGCCCGGCGAGGTGCTCCGGGTGCTCCGGGCCGGCGCGATCGTCGGCTCGGGGTTCGAGAGCGAGCTCGTCGCCGCGCTCCTCCGCGTCGACGCGCTCGACGTGCTCGAGGCGCTGCAGCGCGCCGCGGACGCGGGCGTTCCGGTCGAGGACCGCGGCGACGGGCGCTTCCATCTCCCGCCGGAGACCGTCGAGGCGCTCCGCGGCTCGATCCTCCCGTCGCTCGCCCGCGTGTGGCACCGGCGGCTCGCGACGCTGCTCAGCGAGGAGCGGACCGAGCTGGACGCCCTGGCCGCGCGCGAGCCGCGCGCTGCGTCGAGCGCCGTCGCGGCCGATCACCAGGCGAGCCACGCCGCGGCGGCGCAAGCCCACGCCGCGGCGGCGCAAGCCCACGCCGCGCCGCCGACCCAGAGCGCGGCCATCCTCGCGTCGGCCGTCGAGCGGCACGTCATCGGCGGAGCGAACCTTGGCGTGCCTCGCGGCGACGACCCGACCACGAGGGCCGCCGCCGCGCAGACGAAGGCCGGGGCGCCGCTCTCGACCGCGCCGCCGTCCGCGTCGTTGCCCGCCATGGCGACGCCGCGCACGATGGCCGCCGCGCCCCCGCCGGCAGGCCCCTCGCCGGCGCCGGCAGCACCGGCGGCCGCTTTGCCCGGCGCGCCCATCGCCGGCGGGCCGACCCCCGAGGCCGGCGGCGCGGCGACCGCCGACGAGCGGGAGAAGACCGCAGACCCCACGCTCTCGGGGGCGCGCGGCGGGGTGCCGCGGGCGGCCGAGACGCTGAGGCCGCCGCCAGCCATGGCCTACATGGGCGGTGGATCCACGAGCAACTCGCGCCGCGCGCCGCCGCGCGTCACCCAGGACGGGCCCGCGCCGATGGCCCCCGCCGGGCCCGGCAATCCCGCGTGGCCCTACGCCGATCTGTTCCACCGCGGCCCCGAGAGCCGCCGCGTCTCGGAGCCGCCCGAGTCCATCCTGTTCGACGCCCCGCCCGACTCGCTCGACGCGCCCATCCCGGGGCCGATGCGGGTGCCCCGCGATCTCGCGTCCATCGGCGGCGCCTTCCTGGACGAGCCGAGCCGCTCGGCCCGCGGGGCCTCGCTGCGCGTCCCGGCCGCGCTGTCCGAGCGAGCGTCTTCTGGATCCCGCCACTCCTTCTCCTGGCCGGCGCCGGCCGACTCCGTCGCCGGGCGCGCGGCCGAGTCCCTGCGCGCCGCGGCGCCGCTCGGCGTGTCCATGTACCCGGCGCCCGCGGCGCCCGATCGCGCCGAGGCAGCGAGCGCGGCGGCGCACGGCGCCGGGCGCCACCTCCACGACGTGCGCGCGGCGGCGCACCTGACCGAGGCGGGTGAGCACGAGGAAGCGGCGCAGCGCTACTGCGCGGCCGCGGTCGAGGCGGCGGCCATGGGAGCGTACGCCCAGGCGCTGAGCTACGCGCGGAAGGCGCTCTCGCTGCTCGACGGCATGCCGGCCACGCCCGCGCGCCGCCGGCTCCGCATCGGCGCGCTCTCGGGCATCGCCCGGGCGCAGTGGCAAGCCGCCGGCCCGGACCCCGCCAGCACGCTCTCGGGCGCGCTCGAGGTGCTCGACGCCGCGCGCGCGCTCCTCGCGCAGGGCGACCCGCCGGAGCTGCACGCCGAGGTCGCCGCGCTCATCGCGGGCGTCTGTTACGACATGGGCGACGCGCGCTCGCTGGAGCGCGCGCTGGAGGAGCTCGCGATCGCGAGCCGCCTGCTGCTCGACGCCGGGGACGCGCTCGGCGCGGCCCGGCTGCTCAACGATCAGGCGGCGGTCCACGTGCGCATGGGCGATCCCGTCCGCGCGACGCACCTCCTGATCGAGGCGCGCCGGACCTTCGAGGAGCGGGCCCGGGTCGATCCATCGGCGCGCGTCGAGCTCGCCGAGACCGACCACCTCTTCGCGCGGATCCCGCTCCACGTCCCCGCCCGCCCCGGGCGCGAGTCCGACGCGCTGTCGATGGGCCTCGACCACGCGCTCGCCGCGGAGCGCGCCTACAAGCAGCTCGGCGACACCCGGGAGCTCGCCCGGGTGTGGGAGACGATCGGCCGGCTGGAGCTCCGCAACGGCCGCCTCGACCGCGCGACGCAGCGCCTGACCGCGGCGATCGAGGCCGAGGAGGCGCACGGCGACCTCCTCGGCCTGGCCCGCTCGACGGCCGCGCTCGCGGAGGTGCTCTCGGCGAAGGGGCTGCACCGGGAGGCGCTGGCGGTGCTGGCCGAGTCGATGGTGATGAACCTCGAGAAGGGCTCGCCGCTCGGGCTCGCGTACAACCGCCGCGCCCTGAACGCGCTCGTCCCGAACATCTCGCTCCAGGGCGAGGAAGCCGAGGAGCTGAGGAAGCTCGCGGCGCAGCTGGCGGCGGCGGAGGCGGCCCTCGGCCGCGCGAAGCTCCCCGGCGAGCCCGACTGAGGCGGGCCCGCACCGCGCCGCCTTTGACCTTGCCCGCGCCGCGCCGCCTTTGACCTTGCCCGCGCCGCCTTTGACCTTGCCGGCGTATGCCCGCTCCGGCGAAATGCGCCGCATGTCGTCCTCCTCGGCGCCGCGCGGGCGCCACGGCGCCGCGCGGCGCTCCTTGCTCGGCTTGCTCGGCCCCCTCGCCCTCTCGGCGGCGTGCGCGCCGGTCCCGCCGGGGCCGCCGGCGGCTGCGCCCCGGCCTGCCGCGTCCGCGCCGCCGGCGCCGCCTTCGCCCGCCGGACCGCCGCGGCCTGCGCCCGCGCCGGAGCGGCCCGGGTACGAGGGGCACGGCGCGGCGAGCGTCTCTCCGGAGATCCTGGCTCGCTACGCGCCGCCTCCGCTCCCGGACGACGTCGCGCGCCGCATCCAGGCCATGCTCGACGTGCGCGCTCCTTCCGGGGGCGTCCTCGGGCCGGACGGCAAGGCGCTTTACTTCACCTGGACCATCACGGGGACGAGGCAGGTCTTCCGGCTCGACGGGCCGCAGCGCTTCCCGCTGCAGCTCACGGGCGGCGAGGATCCGACCGTGGTCGAGGCCGTCACGCCGGACGGCACGCGCCTCGTCCTCTCGCGTGACCGCAAGGGCGAGGAGAACCCAGGGCTCTACCTGCAGGACGCGAAGGGCGGCCCGCTCGTCGCCATCCAGCACGCGCCCGGCGTGCAGACGCAGCTCCAGTTCGTCTCCGACGATGGGCGGCACGTTTACTATCGGGCCAACGACGTCAAGAAGGACGCGTACGTCATCTACCGGTACGACATCGCGTCGAGGCAGCGAGAGGTCGTGTTCGATCGCGAGGGCATCTGGCGCGCCGTGGACGCCGCGGGCGACGGCCGCCTGCTGCTCGCGAAGGACGTGGGCTCCAACATGAGCGAGCTCTTCGAGTGGGCGCCCGGCGCGAAGGCCGCTCCGGGCGCCGACGCGCTGACTCCCCTCTTCGGGCAGGGCGAGCGCGAGGACTACGAGGCCAAGTACGGCGCCGCGCCCGGCGAGGTCCTCGTGCTCACGCCGCGCCTCGGGGAGCACCGCCGGCTCTACAGCTGGAAGGCGGGGAAGCTCACGCCGATCTCGCCGGAGATCCCGTTCGACGTCAGCGCGTTCTCCATCGATCGGGCGAGGAAGAGGATCCTCTACACGGTGAACGAGCGCGGCTACACGCGGCTCCGCGCGCTCGACGCGAGGTCGCACCGCGAGATCAAGCTGCCCGCGCTCCCGGCGGCGGATCACGTGACCCCGGTCTCGACGACGCGGGACGGCCGGTTCACGACGCTGCTCCTGGAGACCTCGACGTCGCCGGCGACGGCGCATGTCCTCGACTGGACGACTGGCAAGCTTTCGCAGTGGCACGCTCCGAGCATGCCCGAGATGGCGCCGGGCGCGTTCTCGGCGACAACGCTGGAGTCCTATCCGGCGCGCGACGGCGCGCAGATCCCGATGTTCGTGCGCCGCCCTGCGCGGTGCGAGCGGCCGTGTCCTGTGATCGTCCATTTCCACGGCGGCCCGGAGGCCCAGACGAGGGCTGGGTTCAGCGCGCGGGCGCAGCTCTTCGTGGACGCGGGGTTCGTGTTCGTCGAGCCGAACGTCCGCGGGAGCGACGGTTACGGCAAGACATGGCTGCACGCCGACGACGGCGCGAAGCGGCTCGACGTCATCACGGACATCGAGGACGCCGCGAAGTTCGTCAAGGCGAGCTTCGGCCACGAGGGCCGGCCGCCGAGGGTCGGCATCTTCGGCGGCAGCTACGGCGGCTATTCCGCGCTGATCGGCATGACCATGTTCGCCGGCGCCTACGACGCGGGCGCCGCCGTCGTCGGCATGAGCAACCTCGTGACGTTCCTCCAGAACACGGCGCCTTACCGGCGAATCCTCCGGATCTCCGAGTACGGCGATCCCGAGAAGGATCGGGACGCGTTGCTCAAGCTCTCGCCGATCACGTACCTCGATCGGGTGAAGGCGCCTCTGCTGATCGTGCAGGGAGCGTCGGATCCGCGGGTCCCTGCGGGCGAGTCGGTGCAGATCCAGCAGGCGCTGGAGGCAAGGAAGATCCCGTCCGAGCTCATCCTGTTCGCCGACGAGGGGCACGGCGCGCAGAAGCGGGACAACCAGGTTCTCCAGTACGGGCACCTCGTGAGGTTCTTCCGGGCGCACCTGGGGGGCGGGGGCGGTACGTAGGAGCGTGTTCCGGGCCGCCCGACCCGAGGAGATTGTGCGGTCACGCTCAGAGGGCGAAGCCCGCCCCCTTCCCCCCACCATCGGTCACGAACGTTCACGTGAACGTGAACGTGAACGTGAACGTGGTCGTGGTCGTGGTCGTGGTCGTGGTCGTTTACGGCCTATCGTTGACGACCACGACCACCTCCACGACCACGTTCACGTTCACGACCACGTAAACGTTCACGACCACGACCACGTAAACGTTCACGACCACATAGACGTTCGTATGTAGGAGAACGCGGCGCGAAGCTTGGTTAACGCCTATGGCTCCGCCCCGAGACCCCCTCTCCTCGGGCCTACCGCTTCTTTATTTCCTCATATCCGCGCGGGTCAAGCTCCGGAGTGAGCCGTGGAATCGTCACGCGAGCGCAGACGCGCTCGCCGGTGGGCGTCGCGCTGCGCTGGTCCCCGCGGCGGCGCGGGGTGCGCGCGGGAGATCTCCGAAGATCTCCGGCATCAACGACGTCTTGCCGTGGAGCCGGAGCACGCACTCCACGAGGAGCTTCGCCGCGCCGTAGGTGGTGATCCACTCGTCGCGCGCGGCCTTCATCTCCGGGGTCATCGTGCGGCGCGCGAGCCGGGTCTTGCGCACGCTCCTGATGAGCGGCTCGAGGGCGTCCCTGGAGCGCTCGAGGTCGGCCGTCCACGCCTCGCGCTCGGGCAGCTGCCCCTCGTGCCGCTCGAGCACCTCGATCGCGTGCGTCAGCGCCGCGGCGAGCGCCGCGGGGCGGCGGCGCAGCACGGTGGCGAGCGTCTGGCCCTGGAGGAGCCCTCGGGCCAGCGCGGCCCCGTTGGGCCGCGAGGCGGCGTGCTCCACGAGGCGGCGCAGCAGGCCGCGGCCCGCAGCGACCGGATTGGCCCGGCCGCCCCTCGATCCGCGGGACGCGCTGGGAGGCCCAGGAGCGGCCGTCGCGTCCAGCGTCGCCTTGCGCAGGGCCTCGGTCGCGGCGTCGAGGCGCGCCGTGACGGTGCGCAGCGCGCTCCCGAACCCCGCATCGACCGGCAGGACGAGCTTCCGGATCTGCGACGCGGTGAGGCGGCCGTACGTCTCGATGTCACGCTGGTAGATGTAGGGATCGGGCATGGGAGCGACTCCACCGCGCGCGGGCGCGTTCAGGGCGGGCGCCATGATACCCATCGCCGGCGTCGACGAAAGGAGCCGTCGCGCTGGCCTGCCTGCCGGTCCCTCCGCCAGGCAGGCCCGCGGCCGCTGCTCACGGGCAGCAGGTGAGGAGCGCGCTCGTGTCGTACGTCTCGGGGCAGATCGTGCCGCTGGAGTTGTGCCAGATGTGGAAGATCTGCTGGCCCGTCTCTCCGCACAGGGCGCTGGCCTCTGCATCGAGCGTCGAGTGCGCCTGGCACTCGTCCCCGTGGTCGATCTTGGTCGTCCAGCACGTGGGCGACGGCAGCGGCTCCGCCGCCGGGCAACACGCATAGACGGCCCCTGTCGTCTCGCTGCCGCTGCATCCAGGGAGTTCCCGCTCGTAAGTGAACTCGGCGAGATCCGCGCCCTGGTTCCTGCAGGTGATGTAGGCCTCGTCCTTCAGGTCGCTGCTGTCACTGCATGTGACGCCATCGCCCAGCTCGCCGCTCCAGCACGTCTCCGGCAGGGGCGGCGGAGGGGGCAGGGCCGGCGGGGGCGGGAGCGACGGGGGCGGCGCGGGCGTCGCCTCGCCATCGTCGGACGGCGGGGGCGGCGGCTTCGCCTCGCCATCGCCGCTCGAGCCGTCCTCCACGCCGTCGCTCTTCGCGCTCTTCACGCCCGCGGAGCCCGTTCCGCTGTCAGGGTCCGGCACCTCGGCGCTGATGCAGCCCGCGCCGGCGAGAAGACCCGAGATCGACAGACAGAGCGAGAGACCGGTCGCAACGAAAAATCGCATGGAGTCCTCCATCAAGCCCGGCCCAGCCCGGGACAGCTTCGACGCGCGCGCCGCCGGAGCCCCGGTCGGCGCGCTCTCCTCGTCGTTCCGCTCTTCATCAACCGCGGCGGGCCTGCCGGTTTCCTCCGTCAGGCCACCTCGCGATCGCCGCTCACGGGCAGCAGGTGAAGAGCGCGCTCGTGTCGTGCGCCTCGGGGCAGATCGCGGTGCCGGAGTTGTACCAGATGTGGAAGATCTGCTGCCCGGCGTCCGCGCACATGGCGCTGGCCTCGTCACCGAGCGTCGACTGCGCCTGGCACACGTCCCCGTGGTCGATCTTGGTCGTCCGGCACAGGCGCGACGGAAGCGGCTCCGCCGCAGGGCAACACGCGTAGACGGCCCCCGTCGTCTCGCTGCCGCTGCATCCAGGGACGCTCCGGTCGTAAGTGAACTCGGTGAGATCCGCGCCCTGGTTGCGGCACGTGATGTAGGCCTGATCCTTCAGATCGCCGCTGTCATGGCAGGTGAGGCCGTCGCCGAGCTGGCCGCGCCAGCACTCGGTCGGCTCGTCGTCGACGCACGTGTGCTCGACGCTGCGGTAGCCGCCGTCTCTGCACGGATCGAGCAGCCTGACGTCGTCGAGGACGAGGCCCTGCGCGTCGCACATCGCCTCGACCTCGCTCGTCAGATCCTCCGCCGTCCGGCAGCCCGCCTCTTCCTGCGGACCCGTCGGCTTCTCGTGGGGCTCCGCGGTCGCCGCGCCGTCCGCCCCCTCGGCGCTGTTCTCGGCGCTTCGCTCGCCCTTTTGCCCAGCTGCCCCCGCCGGAGCGCTGGCGCCGCCGGTGCCTCGGCTCGACGAGGGGAGCTGGCCGCGCGACGGCGACGCGTGGACCGGCGGACGTTCCAGGGCGTCGACCCACCCCGGGCTCGACGGGAGCGCGACGGCCGGCGGCAGGGCGCGCGCGCGCGACGGCGGGACCGGGGCGCGGCTCTCGGGGAGCTCGCTGTGGCGCTGGTCCACGGGCGCGTCGCGCGCGTCCGGCGGCGCTGCCGAGCCGTGCGGCGCAGGCGGCGAGGTCCTCGGCGGCGGAGCGAGCCGGCGGGGCGGCTCCCGGAGGAGCGGGGCGTAGATCCGGGGCGGCGCCGGCGGGTGGCCGTCTGCCGGCGTGCGCTCCGGGATCCCGCCGTCCCCGTGGGGGCGATCGCCGACGATGCCGACCGCGGGCTCGACGGCGGGGCTGCGCGCGGAGACCTCGGGGGACGCGGGGCGCTGGAGGGCGGCGGCGAGGGCGACCGCGGCCGTTCCGGCGGCGAGGGCCAGCGCGAGCGGGCGCCCCGCGCGCCCGGCGAGGGACGGGCGCGCCCCGCGCAGCCGCGCGCCGAGGCGCGCCGCGAGCCGGGGTGACGGCGTCGCCGCCGCGAGCCGCTCGTCGACCTCGTGCAGCAGCGCGAGCAGGTCGCGGTCTCGCGTCATTGCCCCACCTCCCACCCGGCCTCGCGGAGCCGCGCGACGGCCTTTTGAATCAGCTTGCACACGTAGCTTTTGGAGTGGCCAAGGACGCTCCCGATCTCCTCCTGCTCCTTGCCGTCGAGATAGAACATCGAGAACGCGATCTGCTCCTTGGGAGGCAGCTTGCCCAGCGCCTCGAACGCACGGCGCAGATCGTCGCGCGCGATGGCCACCTCCTCCAGCATCGGGCGCGGGTCGGCCTCGTCCTGCCCGAGCAGCCAGCGGATGGGCGCGAGATCGAGGAACCGGTCCCGCCGCAGGCGGTTCAGGCAGCGATTCGAGGTCGCCCGGTACAGCCATCCTTCGAGGTTGTCTCGATCGGTCAGCGTCGCGAGCGCCTTCATCAGATCGAGAAATACATCCTGCGTCACATCCTCCGCCCAGGCCACGTTGCCGCGGCCGTAACGGAGGGCGAGTCGGTACACAAGGTGATGGTGGCGGCGGTAAAGCGCCTCCGCGTCCAGGGCCGCTGCGCTCGAGATCCGCACCCCGGACGCCGGGAGGCCCGAGGACGACATGGGAGCGACGTGCTCTGGCGGGTCGTACCGCTCGCCGTCTCCGGGACGGGGGAGCAGCTCCTCGGCCCTGGCCTGCGGGCCGAGCCGGGATCGCGCGGCGAGGTTCACGGCAGCCTCGGCGCGAGGGATCCGTCCGCCGCGATGCACCACGAGCCGACCACGAGCGCCGTCATCTCGCACTCTACACAACCGAGATCGCCGCCGGTTTCCTCTCGGCGCGCCGGCGATGACGATCGCGCGGCGGACCCGGAGACGCTCGCGGCGCGCGCCCCGTCACGGAGCGCGCCTCCGGCTCGCAGCGGCTGACGCCACCCGTCGCTCGACCATCGATCCGATCACCGCAGCCGCCAAGGTCTCGATCTGGCCGAGCCCTCGTCGCTCCCCTGCCCCGGAGGCCTCGACCTGACCAGCCCCTCGTGTCCAACCTGCCGTCGAGATCGCGATCTGACCGAATCCTCCTCTGCCGCCCGCCGCCGAGGCCGCGATCTGGCCGAGCCCTCCTCTGCCACCCGCCGCCGAGGCCGCGATCTGGCCGAACCCTCCTCTGCCGCCCGCCGCCGAGGCCGCGATCTGGCCGAGCCCTCCTCTGCGCACCTGCCGCCAAGGTCTCGTCCTCGCGGAATCCTCCCCTCGGACTCGCCCGGAAGGTCTCGACCTCCCCAGGGCACGCGTCACGACGCAGCTCCAGGTCCGGATCTGGGCTTTGGTTCAAAATTCTACCAAACCCCAGATCGTCTCCCCCGCACCTCCACGGTGATGAACGCGCGCGCCCGCCCTCGCGCAGAGCGCGTCCGGCGCGCTGTCGAACGAGCCTTCACCGGGGTTCCCCCGCGAGCGAGACCCGCGCGCAACGGCTGAACCCGACATCGTTCCGCGGAGACGATCGTCGACGAGGGGGGCGCATCGACCGCGGCGATCGGCCCGATCTATCAGTTCATCTAGGTTTTTATCCCATGGGATAGACAACGGACCGGCGGGGGACGTCAGCGACCCTCGCTCTCGGCCGTTCCCCCGGGGTTTCTGCGGTCGGCACCCGCGGAGACCGCCTTGGCATCCGCCCTGCAATACCCCCCAGCGTCCACGCCAGAGTAGCTCAGCGGTTAGAGCGCGAAAACAACTCCGGACGGTGTTCTCCGGCGCGATGAGCGCCGGCAGTGAGCTCCGGGGTTACTTCCCTTCTCAGGACGAGGTCGCGGGTTCGAGTCCCGCCTCTGGCACCAGGGCGCAGCGCGGCAGTGAGGTCACGGTTCCTTCGTTTTGACACGACCAACCCCGTGACCACCATCCTCCGCGCTGCGCCCGTTTTCTACGAGCGGTGCGCATATCGAATCTGCACCCCGCTCTCGATCCCTCGCCGCGCATGCGTCGAGGATGGAGGTGGCATCATGGCGTTCTTTCAGCATCTCAAGCGTCAGGACAAGCGCAGCGCCGACTCGCACCTGAACTGGATGGGCGGCCGCTCCTACGACATCACCGATCCGCTGAAGCGCCTCCGCCTCGCGGCCTCGTCGTGCTTCTTCGGCGAGCCGATGTACTACCACCTCGATCCCGCGGATCCGCGCCCGGCGAAGACCGTCAATGCGGCGAAGGCGAAGGCGTCGGTGAAGGCGGCGAAGAAGGCGGCCGCCCGCGCGCGCCTCTCGGACGCCGAGGTGCGGCGCCTGCGCGAGACGCTGGGCGCGGTGGATCCGGCCGAGTGGCGCAAGCTCTCGCCGGCCGCGCTGATCGAGAAGGCCATCGACGAGGCGCTCGCGGCCGATCCGGAGGCGACGCTCGCCGAGGCGGCGCGGCTGCGCGAGGAGGAGCACATGCGCACGACGCCCCAGGTCATCCTGGTGCGCGCGGCGAACACCGCGTCCGTGCGCGGGACGGGCCTCGTGCGCAGCTACGCGCCGCGCATCCTGAAGCGCGCGGACGAGCCTGCGGTCGCCCTCGCGTACCAGCTCTACCGCTTCGGCAAGCCGGTGCCGAACGCGCTGAAGCGCGCGCTGCGCGACGCGCTCGAGCGGTTCGACGATCACGCCCTCGCGAAGTACCGGCTCGAGGGCAAGGGGAGCAAGACCGTGGACGTCATGAACCTCGTGCACCCGAAGAGCCCCAGCGTGGACCGCCTCGCGAAGGGCGCGCTCCGCGCGACCGGCCGCACCTGGGAGGCGATCGTCTCGGCGCGCGGCTCGAACCGGTGCGCGTGGCGCAAGGCGCTGCCGGTCATGGGCCACATGGCCCTGCTGCGCAACCTGCGCAACCTGATCGAGGCGGGCGTGCCGTTCGACCAGTTCCTGCCGAAGCTCGTCGAGACGGCCGCGGAGGGCAAGCAGCTGCCGTTCCGGTACTACAGCGCCTACCGCGCCGTGAAGGGCTGCGCGCCGGGCGCCGTGCTCGACGCGGTGGAGAAGTGCCTGAGCCGCTCGCTCGGCCAGGTGCCGTACTTCCCCGGCCGCGTGATGGTGCTCTGCGACAACAGCGGCTCCGCGCAGGGCACGACCACGAGCAGCCTCGGGACGATGCAGATCTCCACGATCGCGAACCTCACGGGGGTCGTGGCCGGGATGCGCGCGAGCGACGGGCACCTCGGCGTGTTCGGCGACCGGCTGGAGACGTTCGCGGTGCGCAAGCAGGAGAGCGTGTTCTCGCAGCTCGAGAAGGCGGAGCACGTCGCCCGCACGATCGGGACGGCGACCGAGAACGGCGTGTGGCTCTTCTGGGATCGCGCGATCCGCGAGCGGCAGCGCTGGGACTCGGTGTTCGTGATGAGCGACATGCAGGCCGGCCACGGCGGCCTGTACGGTACGCGGCCGAAGGACTACGCGGACTTCGCCTGGAACGGGCACTACATCGACGTGGCGAAGCTCGTGGCGACGTACCGCGCGCGGGTGAACCGCGACGTGCGCGTGTTCCTTGTCCAGGTCGCCGGGTACCAGGACACGCTCGTGCCCGAGTTCTATGACCGCACGTACATCCTCGGCGGCTGGGGCGAGGGGCTGCTGCGCTTCGCCGCGGCGATGGCGCAGGAGCAGCAGTAGGCGCGCCGGGCCGCATCAGGGGCACATCGGGTTGGCCGCGGCGCGATCCCCGCTCCGCGGAGCGATGTCCGTGCGCTCGACGCCACAATGCGACACGCCGCGAGCGGCCTCACCGACCGGGTCGGGGCCGCTCACGGCGAGCGCATCACGACGGTAGAACGGGTTCGGTCAGGCCTTGCCGCCGAGCCCGAAGCCATCGTGCAGCGCGCGGACGGCGAGCTCGGCATACTTCGTCGAGACGAGGCACGAGATCTTGATCTCGCTCGTGGAGATCGCCTGGATGTTGATCCCCTCCGCCGCGAGCAGCTGGAACATCCGCGCCGCCACGCCCGCGTGCGTCCGCATCCCGAGGCCGACGATCGACACCTTCACGATGTCCTCCTCGTAGCGGACGCTCATCGCGCGCACGCCGCTGGAGATCTTCTCCATCACGAGCTTCGCCCGCGGGAGATCCGCCTTGCCGACGGTGAACGTGACGTCGGCCTTCACCTCGCCGGACGTGCCGCGCGTCTCCAGGCCGTAGCTCGGCGCGTTCTGGATGATCATGTCGACGCTGATGTTCTCCTCGGCCAGCGCGCCGAAGATCTGCGCCACCACGCCCGGCTTGTCGTCGACGCCGACGAGCATCACCCGCGCCTCGTTCCGGTCGAGCGCAACGCCCGTCACGGTCACGCTCTCGAGAGACTGCTCCTCGCTGACGACCCACGTGCCCGGCACGTCCGAGAACGACGACCGCACATGCACCGGGACACCGTACTTCATCGCAACCTCCACGCTCCGTATCTGAAGGACCTTCGCTCCCAGCGAGGCGAGCTCCAGCATCTCTTCGTAGCTGATCCGCTCGATCTTCCGCGCCGTCTTGCAGATGTTCGGGTCCGTTGTGTAAACGCCGTCGACGTCCGTGTAGATCTCGCACTCGGCGCCCACCGCCGCCGCGATCGCCACGGCGCTCGTGTCGCTGCCGCCTCGGCCGAGCGTCGTGATGTTGCCCGCGTCGTCCACGCCCTGGAACCCGGCGACCACCGCGATCTTCCCCCCGGCCAGCGCCTCGTGCAGCCGCTGGGCGTCGATCGCCTTGATCCGCGCCTTCGTATAGGCGCTGTCCGTCAGGATCTTCAGCTGGTGGCCGAGGAAGCTCCGCGCCTTGCCCCCCTGCGCCTGGATCGCGATCGCCATCAGCGCGGCCGAGACCTGCTCGCCGGTCGCCGCGAGCGCGTCCATCTCCCGCGCGTCGGGCACGGGCGCGATGTCCGACGCCAGCTTGAGCAGCCGGTTCGTCTCGCCGGACATCGCGCTGACGATGACCACGACGTCATGACCGGCCTGCTGTGTGGCGAGCGCCCGCGCGGCCGCCCGCTGGATGCGCTCGATGGACCCGACGGACGTGCCGCCGAACTTCTGGACGATGAGGCTCACGCGAGGTGTGGCCAACTAGTCCAACACAGACACTCGGGTCAAGGAGAAATTCGGCGGCCGCGCGCGCCAGGCGAGCCCGTCCCACGCACGACCCGTCGCCGAGGCGCCGCCGCCACCCCGCCAATCCGGGGATAGCCCGGACAACCGCGCCGGGTGCAGCCCCGATCGCCGGGAATAAACACCAGGTTCAGCCGCTTCGGGTCGGCGCTGTTGACAGAGATCCACCCGCCGCTACGATGGCGCCGCCTTTCGCCTGGGTAATGGGTGATCCAGGGTGTCCCAACGGCGCGCCCGCCGGCCAAGGCGGGGGGGATCGCCAGGGGCGAACGACGGAGCAGGGCGCTCCGCTTCTCAAGGAACCATCTAAGGAGGTCATTTTGGCTAGCGATGTGATGATCGAGGCGAGCTCGCTGACCAAGCGCTATGGGTCGCTGCGCGCGCTCGACAAGGTGAGCTTCGAGGTCCATCGCGGCGAGGTCGTCGGCTTCCTGGGACCGAACGGGGCCGGCAAGTCGACGACGATGCGCATCCTCACCTGCTTCCTCTCGGCGTCGGCCGGGACGGCGCGGGTCCACGGGTACGACGTCTTCGACGACCCGCTCGATGTCCGGCGCAAGCTCGGGTACCTGCCCCAGCGCGCCCCGCTCTACGGCGAGATGAACGTGTGGGAATACCTCTCGTTCGTCGCCGACATGCGCGGCCTCGATCACTCGCTCTTCAAGAAGCGGATGAAGGGGATCGTCGAGGTATGCGGCCTCGCCCAGGTGCTCGGTAAGGACATCGGCACGCTGTCCCACGGCTATCGCCAGCGCGTCGGCCTCGGCCAGGCGCTCGTCCACGATCCCCCGATCCTCATCCTCGACGAGCCGACGAGCGATCTCGACCCGAACGAGAAGGCGGAGGTCATCCGTTACATCAAGGAGATCGGCAAGGAGCGGACGATCCTCCTCTCCACCCACAACCTCTCCGAGGTCGAGGCCGCCTGCGCCCGCGCCATCGTCGTCTCCAAAGGGCGTGTCGTCGCCGACGGCCCGCTCGACGACATCCGCGCCAAGAGCGGCAAGGTCCGGTACGTCGTCACCGTCCACGAGAAGAAGGTCTTCGAGGGCGGCGACGGCTACCGGTCGGGCGCGCGCAAGCCCCCGACGGCCCAGGAGGTCCAGGAGGCGCTCTCCGGTCTGCCCGGGGTCACCAGCGTCACCGAGCTGCCGACGGGCGACAGCGCCCACAGCTTCCAGCTCCTCGGCGCGCTCGGCGGCGACATCCGGCCCGAGCTCTTCCAGCTCGTCGTGCAGAAGGGCTGGCTCCTCCTCGAGATGCGGCGCGACTCGCAGAGCCTCGAGGACGTGTTCAAGGCGCTCACGCGCGGCGACGAGCGCAAGGACCGCGGCCGCAAGCTGATCACCGACGACCTCGACGACGAGGACGAGGCGAGCGCGGCGGCCGACGACGAAGAGGACGACGAGGACGACGAGGACGACGACAGCGCCGGCGACGAGGCCAAGGACGGCAGCGACGGCGGCGAGGACGAAGGCGCGGAGGAAGAAGCGCCCGGCAAGAAGAAGGGCTGAACGGTATGAGCACCACCCTGACCATCGCGAAGCGGGAGTTCCGCTCCAACTTCGATTCCCCACTGGCCTATGTCGTGATCTGCTTCGGGCTGATCGCGCTCGGCCTCATCTTCTTCTTCATGAACGGCGGCTTCTGGCAGGCGGATCGCGCCTCGCTCGTGCAGCTGTTCAGCTGGGCGCCGATAGGGCTCTCCTTCTTGATCGTCCCCGTCATCACGATGCGGCTCCTCGCGGAGGAGAAGCGGAGCGGCACGCTCGAGATGCTGATCACGCTGCCCGTGCAGGACCACGAGGTCGTCCTCGGCAAGTTCCTCGGCGCGTGGGGGCTCGTCCTCGTGCTCGTCTTCTCGACGATCCTCTACCCGATCATGATGTTCGTGTGGCCCTGGCACCTCGGCGCGCTCGACAGCGGGCCCGTGCTCTCGGGCTACATCGGCCTCGTGCTCTACAGCGCGGCGGCGGTCTCGATCGGCCTCCTCATCTCGTCGCTGACCGACAGCCAGGTGATCGCGTTCTTCATCACCTTCCTGGTGCTCGGGTTCCTGCACGGCGTGGACAACTTCGCCGACTACGCCCCGTCGTTCCTCCGCGACTTCCTCTCCTTCATCAGCTTCGACACCCGCCTCACGCCGTTCGCGCGCGGCATGGTGTCCACTCGAGACATCGTCTTCTTCCTCTCGGTCACCGCGGGCAGCCTCATGGCCGCGTTCAGGGCGCTCGAGCGCAGGAAGTGGGCGTAAGGACCAACCATGGAACGGAAAGCCAAAGCCGCGACGCAGACAGGCGTCTACCTGGCCATCGTGGCCGCCATCCTCGTGGTGGCCAACGTCATCTCGTACGGCGCCTACAAGCGCTTCGACATGACGAAGACCGAGAGGTTCACCCTCTCGAAGGGCTCGGCCCACCTCGTCCGCGAGGGGCTCAAGCAGGATCTCCAGATCGACGTCTACGTCACCCGGGGGCTCCCGAAGCACGAGGCGTTCATCCAGGACCTCACCGACCTCATGAACGAGTACGAGCAGGCCTCGAACGGCAAGCTCCACTACGCGATCATCGAGGCGAAGACGGACGAGCAGCGCGCCGCCGCCAAGGAGGCGGGCCTGCAGGAGGCCGCGTTCGGCGAGGGGAGCGAGACCGGCCAGGATCAGGCCACGATCACCCGCGGGTTCATGGGCATCGCCTTCAAGTACGGCAGCGAGAAGGAGGCGATCCCGATGCTCTCGCCGGACCAGGCGCAGGGCCTCGAGTTCTGGATCACGAACACGATCCGCGAGATCCGCGACAAGGCGGACGCCATCGACACCAAGATCGGCATCGTGACCGGCAAGGACGAGATCAAGCTGACGGACGCGAACCTCGTCGCGGCGCAGGGCGGCCGGGGGGGCGGCCCGTCGATGCGCGCGCTGCTCGAGCACCACTTCCCGTTCTACAAGTTCGAGGACGTCGACCTGAAGGGCGGCGACAGCGAGATCAACAAGGAGCTCGCCGGCCTCGTCATCACGCAGCCGGGCAAGGAGTTCACCGAGAAGGAGCTGCGCCGCATCGACCAGTTCATGATGCTGGGCAACAAGGCGCTCGCCGTGTTCGCCGGCGCGGTGAACCTCAAGGCGTCCGATCCGGCGATGAAGGCTTCGCTCAACACCTGGGGCCTCGAGAAGCTGCTCGACGGCTACGGCGTCGAGATGAAGAAGGAGGCGATCCTCGACTGGAGCCGCTCGATGGCCATCCCGGTGCAGACGCAGTCGGGCCAGATGATGTGGTTCCGCGCGCCGGGCATCCTCCAGCTCCAGGAGGACAGCCGCTTCGACGAGAAGGAGCAGATCCTCGACTCGTCGTTCCCCGGCTTCTTCCGCCTCCCCGAGCTCTCCTTCCCCTTCCCGTCGACCCTCGTGCCGCACCCGGAGAAGCAGCCCGAGGCGACGATGAAGGTCGTCGCGCGCTCGACGCCGAAGACGACGGTCGACGTGTCCGAGGCCATCGACATGAAGTTCTCGGCCGACTGGAAGCCGAAGGGCGAGTACGCGCAGCGCGCGATCGCCGTGACCATCGAGGGCAAGCTCAAGAGCGCCTTCGGGGGCCAGGAGGGGCTCGGGATCAGCGCTCCCGCGGAGAGCGCGGACAAGGGCCGCATCCTCGTGCTGTCGGCGTCGCAGTTCCTCGCGAACCCGTTCGCGCGGGCCGGCAACCCGCCCCCCATGCCGCCTCAGATGGCGATGATGGGCGGGATGGGCGGCGACGAGGATCTCCTGATGCTCTCGCAGCCGTACGCGCAGAAGTACCTGACCGCCACCATCCTGGCGTTCAAGAACACCCTCGACTGGATGGCGGGGGACAGCACGCTGCTCGCCGCGACCGCGAAGATGTTCGGCGACACGAACCTGACCTACGCGGGCATCGAGAAGCCGAAGCAGGAGGCCACGGACGACGAGGCCACCCTGGCCAAGAAGGCCGAGGAGTACCGGGCGGAGCGCAAGACCGTGCAGCAGCGCGTGCAGTGGTCGCTGACGCTCCTGCCGGCGGCTCTCTTCGCCGTGTTCGGCCTCATCCGGTGGCGGCGTCGCGAGAGCGCCCGCGAGAACATCACGCTCGACTGAGCCAGAGCCCCATCGGGTGAAAGAGCCATGAAGACCGAGCACAGAATCTACATCGCCCTCGCCGTCCTCGCGCTCCTCGGCCTCGGCGTGTACTTCACGCAGAAGAAGCAGAAGGACGAGCTCGCCGCGCACTCGGCGACCGCCGCCACGGCGGATCTGCCGAAGGTGGGCGTCTCGAAGGAAGACGTCGAGAAGGTCACGAAGATCGCGATCAAGAACGCCGACAAGTCCGACGTGACGCTCGAGAAGAAGGGCGACACGTGGGAGGTCACGAAGCCCGTCAACGCCAAGGCGAACGCGGCGAACGTGCGGAGCCTCCTCGACAACCTGAAGGAGCTCAAGCTGAAGGAGGTCATCGACCGGACGAACGGCACGTACCCTCAGTACGAGCTCACCGACGAGAAGGCGGTCCACGTCGTCGCGTACAAGGGCGAGGAGAAGGCGCTCGACCTGTACCTCGGCAAGAGCGGCTCGCGCGGCCAGATGGCGCGCGTCGACGGGAAGGACGGCGTCTTCGTCGCGGGCGGCTACTCGAGCTACCTCTACACGCGGGAGCCGAAGAACTGGCGCGAGACGTCGATCCTCAAGTTCGAGGACGAGAACGCCATCCAGGTCTCGGTCGAGAACAAGAACGGCCTGTTCAGCTTCTCGAAGAACGGCGACAAGTGGGCCGGCACGTTCGCCCAGCGCGACAAGGGCGGCAAGCTGGGCGCGGCCTCCGCGAAGTGGGAGAAGTTCGACGAGGCCAAGGTGAAGGACCTGCTGCGCGCCTACAAGAACCTCGGCGCGGAGGACTTCGGCGACGAGAAGTCGGACACCGGGCTCGACGCGGCGGTCTCGAACGGCGGGATCATCACGATCAAGCTCAAGGACAACGCGGGCGACTTCACCGTCAAGGTGGGCAAGACCGCGAAGGGGTCGAGCCGCTACGCCACGAAGGAAGGCGGCGATGGCACGATCTACGTGCTGTCGTCGTGGTCGGCCGACTGGGCCCTCGCAGAGCCGAAGAGGTTCGAGAAGACCGAGAAGAAGGACGACAAGAAGGGCGAAGACGCCCATGAAGACGAGGCGGCGGGCCACATGGGCCTGGACGACGGCGAGTAGCCGGCGACGTCGCGCATGAGAGCGGGAGGCGCTGGGAGACCGGCGCCTCTTTGCATTTTGTGCGCCCGCAGCTCGAAGCCGGGTGGCCATCTCACCGGCGCAACCAGGCAACCTCAACCTGGGTCGACCCAACCTCAACCTGGGTCGGCCCAACCTCAACCTGGGTCGGCCCAACCTCAACCTGGGTCGGCGCCGGTGACCTCAACCTGGGTCGGCAACCTCAACCTGGGTCGGCCCAACCTCAACCTGGGTCGGCGCCATCTGCCGGCACCATCTGCCGGTGTGACTCCCGCACCATGCGAACCTCGATTCGCACTCGAGGGCCGATGTGACGAATATTCGACGCACTCTGCGCACGATTTTTCGTCACCCGTGACTATCGCGCCCTGGCGAATCCGAAGCGTACACGGCGGAATCAAGCTCAAACCCTGGATTCCCGTGTTTTCTGTTTGCCCTGGCTCGATTTTCGCTTATGGCTGCGCTCACTCAGGCCCCCGTTGTCCTTATCGGACGGATCACTACGTCCGGCCGGCCTGAGCCGCCAGAGAGCCTATGCGCACGTTCGTCGAAGTCCTTCAGCAGAATTCGGTGCACGCCGACCGCGCAGTCACGTTCGTTCGCAGCTCGGGGGAGGAGCGAGCGATCACCTACGCCGAGCTCTGGATCGAGGCGAGGCGCAGGGCCTACGCGCTTCGCAAGCTCGGGCTCCGCAAGGGCGACCGGGTCGCGCTGATCCTGACGGAGGCCGACGAGTTCGTCCTGACCTTCGTGGGCGCGCTGACCGCAGGCATCGTCGCCGTCCCGATGTACCCGCCGCAGTCGCTGGCCAAGCTCGAGGCGTACGGCGAGACCGTCCAGCACATCCTCGAGGCGTCAGGCGCCAGCGTGCTCGTCACGAACGAGCAGCTCAAGGAGATGATCGACGCCTACCTCGCGGCGAACAGCGAGAGCCGCGATGCCCTGCCGGGGCTGCGCGTCGTCCTCGAGCGTGACCTGCGCGCGCCCGACGCGTTCGACGCATCGGACGCGGGCGAGCCGTGGCGCGTGTCCCTCGACGACCTCGCGTTCCTGCAGTTCACGTCGGGGAGCACCTCGCGGCCGAAGGGCGTGATGGTGACCCACCGCAACCTGACGGTGAACAGCCACGCCATCATGTTCGACGGGCTGCGCTCCACCCCGGAAGATCGCGGCGTCAGCTGGCTGCCCCTCTACCACGACATGGGGCTCATCGGCTTCGTCATCGCGCCGCTCTACGCGCTCGTGCCGGTGATGTTCCTGCCGACGACGGCGTTCATCCGCCGCCCCTCGCTCTGGCTCGACGCGATCCACAGGTTCCGCGGCACGATCACCTTTGCCCCGAACTTCGCCTTCGCCCTCGCCACGCGCGCCGTCACCGACGCGCAGGCGGGCAGCTGGGACCTCTCCTGCGTGCGCGCGCTCGGGTGCGGCGCCGAGCCGATCCAGGCCGACGTGCTCCGCGCGTTCCTCCGCCGCTTCGGCGAGCGGGGGCTCCGCCCGGAGAGCATCCTGCCCTCGTACGGCATGGCCGAGGCCACGCTGGCGATCACGTTCAGCGACCTCAAGGCCCCGCTCACCACCGACCGCGTGGACGCGAAGGCGATGCAGGCCGGCAAGGCGTGGCCCGCGAACGGCGGCGCGTCGCTGGAGCTCGTCTCCTGCGGTCGCCCCCTCCCCTGCCACGAGCTCATCATCGCGGGCCCCGACGGATCGCCGCTCGGCCCACGCGAGGTCGGGGAGATCTGGGTGCGCGGCCCGAGCGTCGCCGCCGGCTACTTCAACGAGCCAGAGGCGACCGAGGCCGCATTCGGAGGGGGCTGGCTGCGGACAGGCGATCTCGGCTATACCGTCGCCGGCGAGGTGTACCTCTGCGGCCGCTCCAAGGATCTCATCATCCTGGGCGGCAAGAACTACTTCCCCCAGGACATCGAGCGCATCGCGTCCTCCGTCGAGGGGGTGCGCGAGGGCCACTGCGTCGCGTTCTCGTGCCTCACCGCCGAGGGGGCCGAGCGCGCGATCGTCGTCGCCGAGGCCAAGCGGAGCGTCGCCGGCGTCGCGCAGGCGATCACCCAGGCCGTGCGCGCCCAGCTCGGCGTGCAGCTGTCCGAGGTCGCGCTGATCAAGCGGGGGACGCTGGCGAAGACGTCGAGCGGCAAGGTGCGGCGCCGCGAGATGAAGCGGCGCTTCGAGGCCGGCGAGCTCGAGGTCGCCTCGGACATTGACGAGGGCGCGACGCCCTCTCCCCATGGCGACGTGGTCCGCGCGGGCGGCCCTGGGTCGCGAACCGAAGGGGGCCGCGCGGGCGGCGCCCCGGCACGTGTCGAAGGAGTCATCGATGGGATCCAGTAAGGCCGAGGTCGAGGTCAGCTACGACGTCTCGAACGAGTTCTTCAGGCTCTGGCTCGACGAGCGCATGAACTACACATGCGCCGTCTACGAGTCCCCCGAGCAGTCGCTCGAGGCCGCGCAGCTGAACAAGCTCCGGATCCTGTCGGACTTCGCCAAGGCGGGGCCCGGGAAGAAGGTGCTCGACATCGGCTGCGGCTGGGGCGCGGCGCTCGAGTACGTGGCCACGACGCGCGGCGTGACGCGCGCGGTCGGCGTCACCCTGTCCACCGCGCAGGCCGCCGAGGTGAACGCCCGGAAGATCCCCGGCGTCGAGGTGGTCGGCGGCGACTTCCGGACCTTCGCGACGGCCGAGCGGTTCGACAGCCTCATCTCGATCTGCATGATCGATCACCTGTGCTCGCCGGAGGAGGCGCGCCAGGGCAAGGCCATCGACATCTATCGGGCTTACTTCAAGAAGGCCTGGGAGCTCACGAGCAAGGGCGCCTGGTTCGGCCTCCAGACCATCCTCCGCAACCGTACGCCGCGGATGACGCCCTGGGGTGGGCTCCCCGGCGGCACGAAGAAAGAGCTGGAGGACATCTACTTCGTCACGCGGGAGATCTTCCCCGGGGGCCTGAACCCTCGGCTCGAGGACATCATCCAGGCGGCGAACCCCTACTGGGAGGTGATGCAGGTGAACACGCGGCGCGAGCACTACCAGCGCACCACCGCGGAGTGGCTCCGCCGGCTCAAGCTGAACGAGAAGACCATCCGGTCGACGTGGGGGGACAAGGTCTTCGACGACTACGATCGTTACCTGTCGACGTGCGTGAACGCGTTCGACAAGCACTACAGCTCCCTCGCTCAATACGAGCTTCGCAGGATCGACTGAACCATGACGGACAAGACCAATCTGCTCGAGATGTTCAAGACGGTTGCCGCCCGGGTGGACAAGCGCGAGTTCCCCAATGTCACCGCGACGTCCGTGATCACCGAGCTCGGCATCGACTCGCTCTCGATGATGCAGATCGTCGGAGAGATGGAGACAGAGCTCGGGATCATGATTCCGGACGAGGATCTGGTCGAGCTCATCACCGTGGGCGACCTCTGCAAGAAGGTCGGGGAGCGGCTGGAGGCGATCGTATGAGCCGGCTGGAGGAGAAGATCTTCCAGGAGTACATGACGTTCTTCGAGAAGGCGGAGCGCGAGCGCCGCTGGAACGTCTTCCAGGACATCCCGTGGGAGCGCGTGAACAGGGACGCGAGCGAGGAGCTCGCCCTGTGCGCGGAGACCTTCTGCTCGGTCGAGATGTACCTGCCGGACTACGTGGCGAACGGCATCAACCTCGTGCGGAAGTACTTCGGCCAGGCGTGGTTCCAGGCCAACTGGGCCTATGAGGAGTCGAAGCACTCGCTCACGCTGATGCAGTACCTCCTGCGCTCCGGCAAGCGCACGGAGGAGCAGCTCACCGATCTACAGAACCAGATCTTCGCGAAGAAGTGGGACCTCCCGTTCCACACGCCGCGGCAGATGACGTTCTACGGCTGCGTGCAGGAGATGGCGACGTTCGTCATCTACGTGAAGCACCGGGAGCGGGCCGCGGCGGAGGGCGACGAGTGCCTGCGGGCGATCTACGACTACATCGCCCGCGACGAGATCGCCCATTGCCGCTTCTACCAGAGCGTCATCAAGGTGCTGCTCGAGGAGGACCGGCCGGGGACGCTCGCGGACATGGCGCACGTGTTCGCGAACTTCGAGATGCCGGGCGTCGGGATCGTCCCCGACTACGACTCGCGCATCCTGAAGATGCGCGAGGCCGGCGTCGACCGGAACGTGTTCATCCAGAAGGTCTACATGCCGATCCTCAAGTACCTCGGCGTGAGCCGGCACGAGATGCTCGCCGCCCAGCGCACAGCGCTCGAGCTTCGCCGCGGCGGTGAGGGCCGCCGTGACGCCTCGATCGAGGGCCGCGCAGGCGCTCCCAGCCTGGACAACGCCGCGCCCCAGGTGCTGTCCGCCTGAACCCTTCCACCTCCCCTCCCCCAACGAACACGAGCAGTCCGATGCGAAGGCGGGTCGTCGTGACCGGGATCGGCGCCGTTTGCCCGCTGGGCAACGACGTCGCCACCACCTGGCAGAACCTCCTCGCGGGCCGGTCCGGCGTGGACTACATCCGCGATTTCCCCGTCGACAGGCTCCGCAGCGACATCGCGGCCAGCGTGAAGGGGTTCGATGTCGGGAGGTACCTGTCGCCCAAGGAAGCGGAGATCTACGGCCGCGTGACCCACTTCAGCCTCGCGGCCGCGGTGGAGGCGCTGCGCGAGGCCGGCATCGTGCCGATCGAGCGCGCCCCTGCCGCAGACGACGAGGCGGAGCGCGCGGGCGCGCGGGCACAGGGCGCGCCGCCGCTCGCCACCGCGGCGCTGGCGAGTGGCCTCGACCGGACCCGCATCGGGTGCCTGATGTCCACGGGCATGGGGTCGGTCGAGATCTTCGAAGAGCAGGTCGCCAGGAGCGCGGCGCGCGGCCCGCGGGCCGTGTCGCCCTACTTCATCCCGGGCGTCATGCCGAACGGCGCGGCGGCGCTCATCTCCATGCGATACGGGCTCATGGGGCCGTCGTACAACCTCGCGAGCGCGTGCGCGACGGGCACGCACTCGATCGCGACCTCGACCCTCATGATCGAGGCGGGCGAGGCCGACGTGATGGTCGCGGGGGGCGCCGAGGCTGCGACGCGGCTCAACACCGTCGCGGGGTTCGGCAATGCGAAGGCGCTCGCCAAGGCCGTCGACGGCGACCCCACGCGCGCGAGCCGTCCATTCGACCGGCGCCGCCAGGGCTTCGTGATGGGCGAGGGAGCAGGCGCGCTCGTGCTCGAGGAGGAGCAGCACGCGCTCGCGCGCGGCGCGAAGCCGCTCGCCGTCGTGGCCGGCTTCGGGATGACCACGGACGCGGAGCACCTCACGCGGCCGCACTCGGGGGGGCTCGGGCTCGCGCTCGCGGTGGAGCGCGCCCTCGCCATGGCCGGCACGGCGCCGGAGGCGATCGGCTACATCAACCCGCACGCGACCTCGACGCCGCAGGGCGACGCCGCCGAGGTGCTGGCGCTGCGGCGCGTCTTCGGCGAGCGCCTCGCGCGCATCCCGATCTCGGCGACCAAGTCGATGATCGGGCACCTGCTCGGCGGCGCCGGCGCCGTCGAGACGATCGCGGTCGTGTGCTCGCTGCGCGACCAGCTGCTGCACCCGTCCATCAACGTGGATGAGCTCGATCCGGAGTGCTCCCTGGACGTCGTGCGGGAGCGGCGGGCGGTCGATCTGCGTCACGCGGTCAAGTGCTCGGCGGGCTTCGGCGGGCACAACTGCGCGCTGGTGCTGGAGCGGGCGTAGCGCTGACGACGGCCGCGGGGCGGCTGGCGGACGGCTGGCGGCGCCCCGCGTCCGGCCCTACGTGGGGCCCATGGCAGCCCACAAGAACAGGCTCGCGAGCGAGTCGTCGCCGTACCTCCTGCAGCACGCGCACAACCCGGTCGCGTGGTACCCGTGGGGCGCGGAGGCGCTCGATCTCGCTCGCCGAGAGGACAAGCCGATCCTCCTGTCCATCGGCTACGCCGCCTGCCACTGGTGCCACGTGATGGAGCGCGAGTCGTTCGAGGACGAGGCGATCGCCCGGCACATGAACGACCTCTTCGTGAACATCAAGGTCGACCGGGAAGAGCGGCCCGATCTCGATCACATCTACCAGCTCGTCGTGCAGCTCATGGGCCGGAGCGGCGGCTGGCCGCTGACGGTGTTCCTCACCCCGGACCAGCGCCCCTTCTTCGCGGGCACGTACTTCCCGCCGAAGGACGCGCTCGGCATGCCCGGCTTCCCGAAGGTGCTCGACAAGATCGCCGACGCCTTCAGGAACCGGCGCGACGACGTCGAGCAGCAGGCGCAGGAGATCACCGAGGCCATCGAGCGCGCGCAGCGCGCGCCGGCGCGCGCTGCAGCCGTCGTCGCGCCCGCGTCGTCGGATCTGCTCCGGCGCGCGTCGCGGCAGCTGCTCGCGCGCCTCGACCCCCGCCACGGCGGCATCGGATCGCGGCCGAAGTTCCCGAACACGATGGCGCTCGACGTGCTGCTCCGCCGCGGCGTGCTGGAGGGCGACCGCGTCGCGGCGGAGGGCGTCGAGCTCACGCTGGACAGGATGCGGGACGGCGGCATCTGGGATCACCTGCGCGGCGGCTTCCACCGCTACTCGACGGACGAGCGCTGGCTCGTGCCCCACTTCGAGAAGATGCTCTACGACAACGCGCTCCTCCTGCGCCTCTACGCCGACGGGTTCCGCGCGTTCAGGAAGCCGATCTACGCCGAGACGGCGCGCGAGATCGTCGGCTACCTGTTCGCCGAGATGCGCGACCCGGAGGGCGGCTTCTACGCGTCGCAGGACGCCGACTCGGAGGGGAGCGAGGGCAAGTTCTTCGTGTGGACGCTCGATCAGCTCCGCGACGCCGTCGGCGAGGATCGACTCGCGTACGACGTGGCCCGCCTCGTCTTCGGCATCACCGAGGAGGGCAACTTCGAGGAAAGCGGCGCGACGGTGCTCTCGCAGCACCGCACGCTCGAGCAGGCCGCGGCGGTCATCGACGAAGGCGCGGGAGGGGGCTCCTCGACCCACCTCGATCGGTGCCGCGAGGCGCTCGCGCGCGCCAGGGCCGCGATGCTCGCGGCGCGCGAGGCGAGGCCTCGACCGGCGCGCGACGACAAGGTGCTCGCGAGCTGGAACGGGCTGCTCATCGGGGCGCTCGCCGACGCGGGCCGCGCGCTGGACGAGCCCGCCTGGGTCGACGCCGCGGCGCGCGCCTTCGCGCTGCTCGAGCGGAAGCTCATCCGCGGCGGCCGCGTCGGCCGTTACCTCAAGGACGGCGCGCCCGCAGGCGCGAAGGGCGAGCGCGGCGGCTCCGGCGCGGCCCCGGGCGACGTCCGGCCAGGGTTCCTCGACGACCAGGCGTACCTCGGGAACGCGGCGCTCGATCTGTACGAGGCCACCTCCGACCCGCGCTACGTCGGCGTCGCGCGCGCGATCGCGGACGCGATGATCGCGCACCACTGGGACGAGGCCACGCCCGGGTTCTTCTTCACGCCGGACGACGGCGACGCGCTGATCGCGCGCACGCAGGACATCTACGACCAGGCCGCGCCCTCGGCCGCCTCGATGGCGGCGCTCCTCTGCCTTCGCCTCTCCGAGATCGCCGACGAGCGTTACCTCTCACCGGCGGAGCGGCAGCTGGAGGTCCTCGCGCCGACGGCGCTCGAGAACGCCTTCGGTCTCGGCCAGACCGTGTGCGTGCTCGACCGCCTGACGCGCGGCGCGGTGACGATCGTGGTGATCGGCGAGGCGGGCTCGACGGCGGCAGCCGAGCTCGCGCGCGAGGCGTTCAAGGCGTACCTGCCGAACCGGGCGATCGTGCTCGTGGATCCGGGTCGGCCTGAGAGCGCCGCGGCGGTGAAGGTCGTCGCCGAGGGCAAGCCCGCGCGCCCTGGCGAGGCGGTCGCCTACACGTGCCGCGGGCGGACGTGCTCGGCGCCCGTCACGACGCCGGCCGACCTCAAGGCGCTGCTGGGGTAACGCGGCACGCGCTGAGCTCGCACGGGCCGCGATCCGGGGCGCTCCTGCAGGTGCATCCGGACACCGGGCCCGGCGCGTGCGTCTGCGCGCATCCACGCCCGACGCCTTCGGCGCGGCCCTCGCTCGGCGCGCAGACCTCCACGTCGAGCCTCGAGTCGTCGTCGAAGTCCGTCACGAAGGTGCAGCTGCAGCGGTAGGGCGTGCCCTGCTCAGGGCGGCACGCCGACGAGAGCGCCACGCACAGCAGGGCTCCCGCGCGCGCCGCCCGGGCGGGCCATCTACGGCGTGACGGTGCCGCCACCCTTGTCGCCGCCGGCCTTGTTCCCACCCGTGTTGCTCTCGCGGATGTGGAACTCGACGCGCCGGTTCTTCTGGCGCCCGGCCTCGGTGCTGTTGTCCTCGATCGGCCGCTTCGGACCAAAGCCCGCCGCCGTGAGCCGCGCCGGATCGATGCCGCCCCGCTCGATCAGGTACGTCCTCACCGAGTGAGCGCGATCGTTCGAGAGCTTCTCGTTGAGCTGGTCCGAGCCCCGGTTGTCGGTGTGGCCCTCGATCGCGACGAGCGTGATCTCGGGGTTCACCTTGAGGAGCCGGACGACCTCGTCGAGGATGCTGTAGCTGTTCGGCAGGATCCTCGCGCTGCCGGTCGCGAACTGCACCTGCTTCAGGATCTGGATCTCGCTCGACCCCGTGATGCGACGGATGAACTGCGGGCAGCCGTTCTTCGTCGGCTCGGGGCTCGGCTGGCCCGGCTCCTTGGGGCAGGCGTCCTTCGCGTCCGGGATGCTGTCCTCGTCGGCGTCGTCCTCCGGGCAGCCGTCGGCGTCGTTGATCTTGTCGAAGTCCTCGGGCTGATCCGGGCACTTGTCGCTCGTGTCGGGGATGCCGTCGCCGTCGCGATCGGGCAGCGCCGGGCAGCCGTCGTCGGGGTTCGGCGGCTTGCCGTCCTCGGGATCGGTCGGGCAGAGATCGATGTCGTCCGGGAGCCCGTCCTTGTCCGTATCCGCGGCGCGCGGCGGGACCGCCTGGAAGCGCCTGCCGGGAGACACGGGCTCGACGTCCGAGATGCCGAACGAGTAGCCGATGGCCGCGACCATCCGGAAATCCGGCGCGTAGCCGCCCGACAGCCGCGTTCCGGCGCCGGCCCCGAGCCACCCCTTCTTGCGCTGATCGAGCGCGAGCCGCCCCTCGGCCATCCACTCCAGCGGCGTGTTGTCGCCCGTGAACGTCGTGCCCCGGCCGAGGCCCGTCGATCCGAAGATCTGCGCGCCGAGCCGCAGCGTCCCGTTCCGGAGCGGGAGGAAGCCGCCGATCCCCCACCTCCACTCGTTCGTCACGGCGAAGTCGTTGAGCGATGAGTACGGACGGAAGTGCACCCCGGTGTTCAGGACGAAGAACATCGACTTGAGATCGATCTCGCCGGAGAGCCCGATCATCGCGCTCGCGGCGTTGTCGCCCGAGAACGAGAGCTTGCTGCCGGTCGGCACCCACGCCGTCGCGTTGGCGCCCAGCTTGAAGAAGCGATCCTCGGTGCGGTACAGGATCGCCCGCCCGTCGAGCCGTATGTCCATGAGCGCGGCGGTCGAAGGGCTCGCCGCGTCCTCTGCGCCGGCGACGCTCGGGTCGTTCGTCGGGTTGCTCGTCTGGAGGGCGATGACCGGCAGCCCCACCTGGAACGAGAAGCGGTCGAGGAGCTCGACGCCCCCGTTGAAGTAGCCGATGAGCTGCGAGGACACCGGCGAGCCGTGTTCCCTGCTGAACCGCCCCGCGGCCTGCTCGTCGTTCAGCATGTTCTCGACCCGGAAGGGATTGAGGCCGAGCCCGAGCCCGAACTGCCCGAAGAAGCGCGTCTCCGGCGCCACCTGCGGTCGCCAGAGCGCGATCGAGTCGTCGGGAGCGCCGGCCATGTAGAGCCGGTCCAGGTAGAACGTTCTCGTCTGCGCGCTCACAGGGAGCGCGCTCAAGAACAAGGCTCCCGCCGCAGCAGCCCCCAGCGCGCGTCGCTTGACGCCCCGTGCGGGCGCGTGCTGCTTTTCCCCCTCATGTCCTCCGGTGCGCGTCAAATTCCCTCCTGTGACCCGCTTTCGAACGGCCGTCGCGGTCGATCGGAGGCTACACGCTAACCCAGGCGTCTAGAAAGGTGAGAGAGAACGGCGAACCCGGGCAAGGCGCGTACAAGGCGCGTACGTACAAGGCGCGGTAAAGGCGCGGTAAAGGCGCGGTGACCGCGCGTCACCACGTCATCCGGTGTTGACCTGAGCCGAACGTCATGCTTTCTTGCGCGCCCGCTTGACGTGCGGCCAGGATGCCGCCGTTCGCGGTCCAGACCGAGGGACCACCAGCCATGAAGCGCACCTACCAGCCCCATAACACCCGCCGCGCCCGGACCCACGGCTTCCGTGCGCGTATGGCGACCGCCGGCGGTCGCAAGGTCATCAACAACCGTCGCCGCAAGGGCCGCGCCCGGCTCTCGCCCACCATCTACAAGAAGTAACGCGGCGGTGATGGCGCCAGCGCACCCGCGCTCCTCGGCGTCCTCCTCCTCGTTCCCGCGCGAGCGCCGCATTCGCAGGCGGGCTGAATTCGTCCGCATCCAGAACGGTGGTCATCGCGTCAGCACCCGTCACCTGCTGATCCTCGTCGCGGCCCCCACCGAGGGCGCCGCTCGCGGCGGGGCCCCCCGCGGCGGCGACGTGAAGAGCGCAGCCGCGCCCGTCCCATCGGGGCCGTCTCGCCTGGGCCTCGTCGCCTCGCGCAAGGTGGGCGGCGCCGTGTCACGCAATCGCGCGAAGCGCCTGCTCAGGGAGGCGTTCCGGAGATTCCCGGAGCTCTTCCCGGAGCGCGTCGACATCGTGGTGATCCTCCGCACTGGCGCCGGCTCGCTCGGCCTCGATGACGTCCTCGCGGAGCTTCGGGGCGTGGTTCCGGTGCTCCGCCGCCGGGCGAGGGAGGCGCTCACCGCCGCGCCGCGCGCGCGAACGGAGCTCATGGCCGAGCGCAGCGCAGGCGATCCGCCAGCGCGCGCGCCAGACCAGACTGACCAGACCGACCAGGCCGACCCAACCGACAGCTAGAAGATGGCGGGGCATACCTTGCGCCGTGGTGCGCTGGGCCCCAAGCTCATCGCTCTCTCACGGCTCACCGCATGCTGGCGACGCTCCTCCTCGCGCTGATCCGCGCCTACCAGATGACGCTCTCCAGGCTCATCGTGGCGTTGATGGGCCCGGTCTGTCGGTTCGAGCCCTCCTGCTCGCGCTACGCCGCCGCCTGCATCGTGGACCACGGGGCGCTCCGGGGGAGCTTGCTTTCGCTCAAGCGACTGTGTAGGTGTCACCCGTTTCATCCAGGCGGGTTCGACCCTCCGCCGCCACCTCGTCTTCGCCGTGCCGCGGCTGCCCGGATGCCGCGGCAACGGGACGCTGACCCGCGGGATACGACACGCTGTTCGTCTACTGGCGCGGAGCTCGCCTCGCACGCCTCATCCCCTTGTCGAGCGGGCTTCAGCGGCCGGGTCACCCTCATGGACTAATCCCGCTCGGCCATCGACAAGGCCCCCTGCGGCACGGCGCACGACACACCGCGGAGCGAAGCCCGCACGGAGCGACCCTGGGCAGCCTCGTGAGGCGTCACGAGACGCCCGCAGCGAAGGGCGCGGCTCGAGATCCTGGGATCGACGAAGGACTTCATGGAACGCAGCAATATCGCCAAATGGCTGTTCCTCGGCCTCGCCATCATCCTGTTCTTCCAGTTCGGCAAGCCGCTCCTCTTCGGCCATAGCGCGCCGCAGCTGCAGCCGCTCGACGTCAACGACAGCACGGCCCCCGCCGAGCGCGCGCCCGCCGAGGCGTGCGTCATCGACGGAGATCGCTTCAAGGCGGAGCTGTCGACGCACGGCGGGTCGCTCCGGCACCTGTGGATGACGGACCCGAAGTACACGACGGGGAACGGCGAGCGCAGGCCGATGGACCTGGTCACGACCTCGCTCGAGTCGCGGATGCCTCTCAGGACGGATCTACGCCTGCCTGGTGGCAGCACGCCGCAGGTGCCGTTCGACGATCTCGACTGGAAGCTCTCGGCGCAGGACGGCAAGAGCTGCACGTTCACCTACGCCGACGACGCGACGAGGCTCACCAAGGTCGTCGCGGCCACGGGACGTCCCTTCGAGCTCTCGGTGCAGATGACGATCGAGAACCTCGCGCAGGAGCCGCGCAAGCACCGGCTCTCCGTCGAGCAGACGTCGTGGCGAACCCAGAAGGAGACGGAGGGCCACCTCGGCCTGATCTCGGAGTGGATCACCGAGACGGTCGCCGCGACCGACCAGAAGACCGAGCGTCAGCACCCCGACGCCTTCGAGCCCGGCGACTTCAAGGACCCGGAGTTCACCGCCGAGCGCTGGCGGCGCACCCCGGGCAACGCGCGGTTCGCCGCGGTCTCGAGCAGCTACTTCAGCAAGATCGCGATCCCGCTGGAAGGGCCGGGGCAGCCCACGGCCGAGACGCAGATCGAAGACATCTGGGATTCAACGAAGTTCCAGGACAAAGGCAAGGACCCGAACTTCGGGCACGTCTATCGCGCGCGGCTCGCCTATCCGGAGCAGGAGCTCGCGCCCGGCGGCGCGGTGACCTACAAGCTCCTGTCCTTCACCGGGCCGAAGGAGCGCGATCTGCTCGCCGCCGTCGACCACGGGGCGAGCGAGGTCATCAACCTCGGCTGGTTCTCGCCGATCGCGAAGCTCCTCGTCTCGTACCTCTATGTCCTCCACCGCGCCGTGGGCAGCTGGGGGTGGGCGATCGTCCTGCTCACCATCACCGTCCGGCTCCTGCTCTTCCCGCTGAGCATCCAGCAGATCAAGAGCGCCGCGGCGATGCGCAAGCTCAAGCCGGAGATGGATGAGATCAACGCGAGGTACAAGGACGACGCTGCCCAGCGCGGCGTGGCGATGCAGGAGCTCTGGCGCAAGAACAAGGTCGCGAACCCGGTCATCGGCTGCTTCCCGATGCTGCTCCAGATGCCGGTATGGTTCGCCCTCTACACCGCGCTCCAGACCGCGGTGGAGCTCTACCACACCCCGTTCGGCCCTGTGATTCCGGACCTGTCGGCCCCGGGGAAGTACTTCATCATTCCCATCGTCCTCGGCGGCTCGAGCTTCATCCAGCAGAGGCTCATGCCCCCGCAGGGCGACCCGGCGCAGCAGAAGATGATGATGTACCTGATGCCCGGCATCTTCACCGCGATGATGCTCTTCCTCCCGGCCGGCCTCGGCGTTTACATGTTGACGAACACCTGGCTCGGCATCGGGCAGCAGGTGCTCGTCGAGCGCTACCTGAAGGCGAAGAACGAGCGAGCCGGCGGCATCAAGGTGCGAGAGATCGCGAGCGCGGAGCCCCAATCCGCGATGAAGAAGACTCCGGGCGACGACGACAAGTCGGCCCCTGCTCTCGGAAAGGGAAAAGCACGTGTCCGTGGATAGTGAAGTTGCCGAAAGGGGAATCGACGCGGCGGACGTCGATGCCGAGGCGCAGGGCGCTGGCGACGCGGCCGAGTTCGAGGAGGACGGGCGCGCCGATATCGCGCTTGACTTCGTGATCGATGTGCTCGCGGCGATGGGCATGGACTGCACCGTCGACCTCCTCGAGAACGAGGAGGAGGATCCGCCCGAGGAGATCCGGCTCGAGATCGAGGGGAAGGACGCGGGCCGCGTGATCGGCAAGAAGGGGCAGACGCTCTCGGCGCTGCAGTTCCTCGCCAACCGCGTGATCAACCGGCCGGGCAAGAAGCGGCGTCATGTGATCATCGACGCCGAGGGCTACCGACAGCGGCGCGAGGACACGCTCTCTTCCATGGCGCGCAGGCTGGGCAAGCAGGCGGTCGAGGAGGGCAAGATCATCACCTTCGAGCCGATGAACCCGCAGGACCGCCGCGTCGTCCACCTCGCGCTGGCGAAGTTTCCCGGCGTCGTCACCAAGAGCGACGGCGAGGGAGAGGCCCGCCGCGTGCAAATCATCCCCGTCCGCCGCTGAGGCAGAAGGCCCGGCACGAAGCGCGCACCCAGCGCGCACGGGCACCAGGAGCGCGCATCAAGAGCGACTGCGCCGCTGCCAGCGTTGACACCGGATCGCCCGCATGCATAATGCCGCACCTCTCCGGTACCCCCCGGGGAGGTGCGCGGGCACGCGCTCGCGCCCATGTTCTGCGGAACCGCAACCGGGTTCCGTCTGCGTTCATCGCGTGAAGCACGAGGGCCGCGCGCGGCCCCCGCTCCGCCGGACGCAGTCCACGAACGGCGGCGGCCCTGCCCCCTTGAGCACGGGCACGGGACCGCGAAGACGGATCCCCGACCCTTTGAAGGATTGACCGACCATGCAGACCTCGAACATCCTCGCGAAGATCGAAGCTCCCCTGTTCCGCGAGGGGATCCCGGATTTCCGGGTCGGCGATACGGTGCGCGTCCACTACCGGATCGTCGAGGGCGAGAAGGAGCGCATCCAGGTGTTCCAGGGTGTCGTGCTGAAGCGCCACCGCGCCGGGGTCCGGAGCACCTTCACCGTGCGCAAGGTGAGCTTCACGGTCGGCGTCGAGCGCATGTTCCTCCTCCACAGCCCCCGCATTGACAAGGTCGAGATCGTCTCGCGTGGCGTGGTCCGCCGCTCGCGGCTCTTCTACCTGCGCAACCTGGCAGGCAAGGCCGCCCGCGTCCGCGACGCAAAGGATTGATCCCGCCGTCCGGCACCATCCATCCCGCGCGAGAGCGCTCCCGCAGAGCAGATGGCCAGGGGGGCAGCCGGCTCCCTGCTTCGATCGCGCGCGCAAGCATCCATGGCGCAGCGCGGAAGCGGCTGCGCGCTGGACGGTGACGTGTGCATGCGCGCGCACGCACCGCGTTGCCGGCCTGTAGCAAGGGTTCCCGCATACTTCTTCCTTGATCCTCGGCCGAGCGGCCACGGTATGCTCGCGGCGGCGGTGCCCCCGGCGCCGCGAAACCCGAGAAGGATCACCATGCTCTGTCCGCGTTGCGGTGCGCCCGCGACCCCCGCCGATAAATTCTGCGCTGTGTGCGCCTCGCCGCTCGCCCCGTCCGGGCCTGGAGCGTTCGGGGCTCCGCCTCCGCCGCCGCCTCCTCCTCCGCCGTTTCCTGCTCCGGGCTTCGGGGCGCCCCCCGAGCCTCCCCCGAACTATGGCTCACCGAGCGGCGGTTTTGGTCCGCCCCCGCCGGCGCCGTTCGGGGCTCCTCCAGGCTCGCCTCCCGGGTTCCCGCCGGCGCCCGACGGCGGCCCGGCCGGCTTCGGTCCGCCTCCGCCCTTCGGGCCGCAGCCGGGTGGCTACGGCGCGCCCCAGCCGCCCCCTCCTGTTCCGCTGAAGCCGCCGCCGTTCCCGCCGGAGCCGCCGATCTACGGCGCACCGGGCGGCGGCTATGGCTCGGCCCCGAGCTTCCCTGAGCAGCAGCAGGGCAGCTATCCCGGCCCTCCGCTCCCGCGGCCCGGCTTCGGCCCGCCCCCGCAGCCCGGGTTCGGTCCGCCTCCGCAGCCGCAGGGCGCGCGCTGCGTGCAGGGGCACGCGATCCCGGCGGGCGGCTCGTTCTGCATGGAGGGAGGCCACCCGATCGCCCTCGACGGCATCCAGATGAGCGGCGATCCCTTCAACCAGACGGCCTATGCGCCCAACCAGCAAGGGGCGTCCGCGCCGCCGCCGATGCCGCAGGCGAGCGGCAGCGGAGCCTACGGCGAGCCGCCGCAGCCACAGCAGAACCTCGCCCCGCCGGGCCCGCCGCCCGCGTACATCCCGCCTCCTCCCGCGGTGCGCGCGCCGACGCCGGCGCCGCCGAGGGCCGTGGGGCAGGAGAGCCGCCGCGCCCTCGCCGGCTTCCTCGTCAGCTTCCAGGACGACGCGCTCGGCAGGTTCTGGCCGCTCTGGCAAGGCAAGAACATCGTCGGCCGCGCCGAGACAGGGCAGAAGGTCGACATCGAGATAGCGCACGGCACGACCTCGACGCATCACGCGATGCTCGAGGTCGACGGCGGTCGGATCGTCCTCGCCGACCTCGGCTCCACCAATGGGACGTTCCACAACGAGGAGGCGATCGGCTTCCAGGGCCGGCGCGAGCTGCGCGATGGCGACAAGATCCGCTTCGGCGGGTTCAGCGTCATCCTGCTCAGCGTGGCCGCGCGGGCCTGACGGGCCCATCGCACGAGGAGAGGCGTTGCCGAGCCTGGCCCCCTTCCCCCGCGACGTTCGACCGGCACTTGGCGCCCCTGCCAGGCTGCGTGAAAACCAACCGGATAGCCGCCGCCAGCGCGCGGCGGCCGCCCCGCTCGCGCAGGGAGCGCTCCTCGGCTCCCTCGCGCCCGCTGGAGATCCCCACGCATGACTCCCTCTCATGACGCGACTCGCCCGATCCACTCCATGAGCGCCTCCGCCCGTCGCGGCAGGCGCGAGGGCAAGGCCCTGCGCTGCGCGAAGCTCCTCGCGCTCGCGGCCGCTGTCCTCGTGCTCCTCGCCGGACAGCGCCGCGCCGAGGCCGCGCCCGAAGCGCACCTGCTCCGCATCGACCCGCGCGCGAGCACCGTGGACGGCTCGCCCGTGCTCACGACCGTGCTCGAGGTCGTGCAGAACAAGCGCCTCAGCGACCTCACCCGCAACTGCGCCGCGCTCACGGGCAACGCGAACCTCGACTGCGTCGCCGACGCGATCGAGCAGCCGTCGGCGCTCTACTCGTCGTTCGACTTCCCGGACAAGAACGCGATCCTCTCCGTCACGGTCGACGGCACGGATCTGCCGGCGAAGTTCGAGTCGAAGGCGCGGTGGGGCGACAGCGCCGGTCAGCCGGGCGTCGGGACGGCGTGGCTCATCCTGATCGACGCCGCGTCGAGCATGGGTGCCCGCTTCGACGAGGCGAAGTCGGTCGCGAGCGCGTTCGTCAACGCGATGCAGCCGAACGACATCGTCGACGTGATGTTCTTCAACGATCGCGGCATCGTCGAGGACTCGAAGTGGGTGAGCAACAAGCAGGCGGCGGCGCAGGCGATCGCCGGCGTCGCGCGCACCTACCCGACGCAGGGCCGCACGCGCCCGCTCTTCACGATCATCAAGAACGCCGCGACCGACGCGTTCAAGGAGCTCGGCAACGCAGGTCAGGGCGTCCAGGTGCCGATGCACCAGGCGATGGTGGTCCTCTCGAACGGCTCCGCCGGCGCGGATCCCAGCTCGACCGCCGCCGCGTCGAACCTCCTCCGCGACTACCTGACGAAGGGGCGGTTCCCCGAGAACAACGACGTCCTGCCGAAGACGCCGGTGCCCGTCATCTCGATCTGGTTCCCGAGCCAGCTCGTCGAGGAGTTCACGGCGAACGCCCGCGAGTTCATGGAGGGCATGGCGAACACCGAGATCGGCGGCTTCTTCAGCGTGGTGCGCGACGGCCAGCAGCGGCGCGCGGCCAACATCGTCAACGCGATCCGCACCCGCTTCAACAAGATGCACATCGTGAAGTGGCGGGTCTCGTGCGTCGCGCCGAGCATCACGCAGACGTTCAAGCTCGCCTTCATCAACACGGATCCGCCGATCGCGGGCGACGCCACCTTCCAGAACGTCCCCGTGGGCATCGATCCGACCGCGTGGCCGCTCGACATCGATCGCGACGCGACCGACCGCGCGGCGAAGAAGACGCCGATCTATCCCGGCGGCACGGTCAAGATCTTCGGCAACTTCTGCTGGGGTGGCAACGCGCAGCGGGCAGAGATCTACATGGTTCCGAAGAACCAGGCGGCGCCGCAGTCGCTGCAGGGCGGGAACATCGAGGACGCGAAGAAGGCCCAGCGCACGCTGATCGAGGGCGGGATGCGCGGCAAGGCGGTCTCGGCCGGCGACAGCGTCGTCGAGTTCGAGCTCCCGGACACCGACAAGTTCCTCGTGGGCAAGGGCGACCAGACGACGGCGCGCCTCATCATCTACGACAACCAGGCGCGGCGGACGAGCGCGGTCACGGCCGACAAGATCCTCACGCTGAAGGCGAAGGAAGCGCCGCTGCCGTACTTGCTCATCGGGGGCGTGACCTTCGGCGGCGTCGTCATCGTGCTGCTCCTCGTCTCCATCTTCCGCGGCGGCGGGAAGCGGCGCGGCGGCACCGTGGCGGCCGCGCCCCCGAGGCCCATCGTGGCGGGGAGCGGGCCGCCTCCGCCTTACGCGCCCGCGCCGCCGCCCCCGGGCGACTTCGGCGGCTACGGCGGCGGCGGGCCGATGATGGGGCCCCCCATGGGCGGGGTCAGCCGGGCGACGCTCTCGGGCCCGGCGGGCATCTTCACCGTGCACCCCGGCGCCGAGGTGCGCGCGGGGCGCGACGGCGCGTCGTGCCTGATCGCGCTGTCGGAGCCGCGCGTGTCCGGCACCCATGCGAGCGTGAAGCTCGAGGCCGGCCAGCTGTTCGTGCGGGACGAGAACTCCAACAACGGGACCTACGTGAACGGCCAGCGAATCGCCGCGGCCGTGTGGACGCTCGTGCCGCCCGGCGCGTCGTTGCGGTTCGGCCCCGTCGAGTTCAGCGTCCGTTTGGAGTAGCGTGTCCGGGGCCCGTTCTCGCGCCCCGAGCGACGCCCACCCATGATGCCCCCGACCGAGTCCTCTCCCCACCTCAAGATCGAGTTCGCCCAGGCCAGCGATGCGGGTCGGGACCCGAACAAGCAGGTCAACGAGGATTCCTGCGGCTACGCCGAGACCCAGTTCGGTTACCTGTGCGTCCTGTGCGACGGCATGGGCGGCCACTATGGCGGCAGCGAGGCGAGCCGCACCGCCATCAAGACCATCTTCGAGATGATCGAGCACACGCCGGCCGCCGTGGGCCCGAGCGGCGCGCTCAAGGCCGCGATCGAGGAAGCAGGGCGCCGCGTCTACCAGCTGGGCGGGCCGCCGGAGAACCGCGTCCGGCCCGGCTCGACCGTCGTCGCGATGATCCTCCACGATCGCGGCGTCGATGTCGCGCACGTCGGCGACAGCCGCGCGTACGTGATCCGGAGCCACCAGATCTACCCCCTCACGCGCGACCACTCGATGGTGCAGGGGATGATCGACGCGGGCATGATCACGGAGGCGCAGGCGATCGGCCACCCCGACGCGAACAAGATCACACGCGCGCTCGGGATGAAGCCGGAGGTGGAGGTCGAGGTTCGACCCGAGCCGATGGAGCTCTACCCGGGAGACGTGCTGATCCAGTCGAGCGACGGGCTCACCGATCTCGTGCTCGCCGGCGACATCCTCGGGTGTACGCGGCAGGCGCTCGCGTCGGGCTCGGTCGATCACGCGTGCAGGATGCTCGTGCAGCTCGCGAACCACCGCGGCGGTCACGACAACATCACCGTGCAGATGGTCCGGGTGCTCGAGACGGGCAGCCGCTCGCTGACCATCGCGCACGGGCCGCCGGGGGCGGCTGGCCCCGGCGACGGCGCCGGCCCTGCGCGCGCTTCGCGCCCTCAGGAGACCGTCGCGATGACCCGGCCCGAGGCGGCGGCGCTCGGCCAGCAGCACGCCACGAGCACGCCGCTCCCCCACGGCCATGGCGCCCCTGCGGCCGCGAGCGGCGCGGCGGCCGCGGGAAAGGCGCCGGCGCCGTACCCGGCGTCCATCAACAATGCGATCACCGTGGTCCCTACGGGCTCCTCGGACACGCCGCGCCCCGCATCCATCAACAACGCGATCACCGTGGTCCCGGCGGGTTCCATCGGCACGCCCGGGCCGCGTCCAGCGTCCACCAGCAACGCGGTGACCTCGGTCTCGTCGGGCTCCGATGACGTGCCGGCCGTCGCGCCGACGGCCACGGACAACGTGCCGGTCGTCGCGCGGACGGCCACCGACAACGTGCCGGCCGTCGCACCGCGCGCTGCCGCTGCCGCCGCTGCCCATGGCGCGCCGGCGCTTCGTCCCACCGTCGACAGCACGCCGGCCGTGAGCCCCACGGCCACCGACGAGCTGCCTCCCGTGGCGCCAGCCGCCGCCCCCATCGCGCCGGCCGTGAGCCCCACGGCCGCCGACAGCGGGTCGCCCATGACGCCCACACCGATGGACTCCGCGCTGGCGCTTCCTCCAACCGTGCCAGGGGCCCATCCCCCGGTGGCTTACCCGAACGCGCCCGACGCACCCGCCGTGCTGTCTCCCCTCCCCCTGAGCGCTCCCGCGGCGGCTCCGATGGGCCGCGCCGCGCCACCCCAGCCTGGTTCGTTCGGGGCGCCGCCTCACCCAGGCGCCGCCTACGGCGCTCCGCCCCACCCTGGCGCCGCCTACGGCGCACCGCATCCTCCTGGCGCCCCCTACGGCGCACCGCACCCTCCTGGTGCCCCCTACGGTGCGCCGCCCCCTGCTGGCGCCGCATACGGCGCTCCAACTCACGTCGGAGCCGCCTATGGTGCGCCTCTTCAAGCGACCGAGCAGGACGTCCCGCCGCCTTCGGTGGCCTTCCCGGGGCACAACCCCGCAGCGCCCGGCGGTCCCCCTGTCGCCGCCGCCCCGCCCCCGCACCTCGCGCCCGCGCCGTTGCATGCTCACGCGTACGCCGCAACCGGCCCGCGCCCCGCGCCAGCACCGAGCTTCTCCGGACCCGTGTCGTCGTCTGGGGCATCAAGCGTGCCGACCACCGTGCGCGCCCCGCGTGGCGTCTACATCGCCCTCATCGCCTCGGCCGTGGCCGTGCTCCTCGTGCTGTTCGTCTTCCTTCTCTGGAAGCTCCTCGGCAGCTGAGCGCGGAACGGAAAGGCCGCCCCACCCACCGCCATGCACGGATGAGCGGAAACAGCGGCGGACACGAGGACGCGGATCGAGCTCAGCGCAAATAAACGCGGACGCGCGGACGCGCGGACGCGCGGACGACAGATGCGTGACGCGCAACGGTCCCGCTCGCGGAATGCGATTGAAGAAGGACCAGATTCCGGATTAGCCTAACTTTCCGGAGGTCCCTCCATGCCTGGCGACCAAGAGCTCGAGGACGGCGACGACATGGATGGCGCGCCTGAGGATCTGGAAGACGTGCCGGAGTCGACCCCTGCACCCTCTCTCGAGGAGGCCCGCGCCGGCTTCATGCTGCTCGATCTGTGACCCGCTGAACCACCTGGTTCCCGGAGGTCACGACGCTCCGCGCTGACGCTCCGTTCGTCCAGCGGGCGAGAGTCTCCCGCCGAACGGCGGCCGTCGCAGCGCGCGCGCAGACGAGCGCTCCGCTTCCGCTTCCGCGAGCGACGCCGCGCCAGCGTGGCGACGGGCGGCGCACGGCACGCGCCTCTTCCCTTGCCCTCCCCGACGGCCTGTGGTGAAACGCGGCCCGCATGATCCCGGGGCTAGGTAAACAAAGCATCACGATCGGCAGCGCCCCCACCTGCGATGTGGTGCTCGTCGCACCCGGCGTCCTGCCCGAGCACGCGCGCCTCGTCAACCAGGGGGGTGGCAAGCTGCTCTTCTCTTGCGGGCAAGGGCCGGCGTCGGCGAACGGGCGGCCCCTCTCGCCGGGGGAGCAGGTGCCGTTCGACTTCCGCACCCAGTTCGTGGTCGCGCAGACGCCGGTCCCGCTGAACCACCCGGCCATCACGCTGATGCTGGCGTCGCCGGGGAACCTCGCGCCCGCGCCCGGCCAGGTCGTGATCGGACGAGACCCCGGGCGCGCCTCCTTGGTGCTCCAGCACCCGAGCGTCTCGAGCCAGCACGCGACCGTCACGCTCGATCGCATGATGGTCATCGACCACAACTCGACGAGCGGCACGTACGTCGGCGCGCAGCGCATCGCCGCTGGCACGCCGACGCCCATCGATCCGCAAGGCGCCATCGCCTTCGGGCCCGTCCCTGTCCAGGTCAGCCTGCTCGTCCAGCTCGCCCAGGCCGCCCGGCAATCCGCGCTGCCGGCCGCCTCCGGCGCCCCGCCCGCAGCCAGCGTCCTGCCGCCGCAGCCTGCCGCCGGCGGCTACGCGCCGCCGCAGCAGCCCGGCGCCGGGGGTTACGCGCCGCAGCAGCCCGGCGCCGGGGGTTACGCGCCGCCCGGCGTCGCCGGTTACGCGCCGCCGCAGCAGCCCGCGCACGCGGCGTCCTCGGTGCCCGCCGCCGGCGCGCCCGGGAGGAAGAACAAGACGGTCCTCGGCCAGCTCGACTTCTCCGGCGGCGGATCGAACGTCAAGAAGATCGGCCGCACCCCCGACAACGACATCGTGCTCGCCCACCCCCAGGTGTCGAGCCACCACGCGCTCCTGCACTCGATCAACGGGCAGCTCTACGTCGAGGATCGCGGCAGCGCCAACGGGACCTACGTCCGCGGCAACCGCATCGCGCCCGGCCAGAAGATCGCCGTGCAGAGCGGCGAGAAGATCTACATCGGGCCCATGCCCCTCCAGATCGAGATGGGGGGCGCGGGCGCCGTCGAGGTCGTCCAGGAGGAGTACTCCGCCGATCGGTGGGCAGGGCGCCCGCTCTACGAGATCGAGGCGTGGAGCCTCGCCCTCCAGGTCCCCGATCGGGACAACCCGAACGAGCAGAAGACCCTCCTCGACAACGTGTCGTTCAAGGCGCTGCCGGGCGACATGATCGCGCTCATGGGGCCGTCGGGCGCAGGCAAGACGACGCTCCTGCTCACCCTGAACGGCTACCTGCCGCCGACGAGCGGCGTCGTCCGCATCAACGGCGAGGACCTCTACAACATCTACGACACGCTCCGCGGATCCATCGGCTACGTGCCGCAGGACGATCTCGTCCACCCGGAGCTCACCGTCTTCGAGGCCGTCCGCTACAGCGCGAAGTTCCGCCTCCCGCCCGACTACACCGAGGCGGAGATCGACGCGCGCGTCGAGCAGACGATCAAGGATCTCGGCCTCGAGGGCGTCAAGAACCTCCAGATCGGCAAGCCCGAGAACAAGATCCTCTCGGGCGGGCAGCGCAAGCGCGTCAACATCGCGCTCGAGCTCGTCACCGATCCCGTCATCCTCTTCCTCGACGAGCCGACCTCGGGCCTCGCCGCCGACGACACGACCGCGCTGATCAGCCTGCTGCATGACCTCACGAAGGCCACCGGCAAGACGATCATCATGACGATCCACCAGCCGGCGAAGGACGAGTTCGAGAAGTTCAGCCACGCGCTCATCCTGGGCTACGGCGGCATCCCGATGTTCTTCGGGCCGACCCGGCCCGACGCGTACCGCTTCTTCGGCAGCTGGAAGGAGCGGCACGGCCAGCAGAACGACGTCGACAACCCGCGCGACATGTTCGAGATGCTCGCGCTCCGGGAGCGGCCCATCTTCGATCAGCTCCGCGCGCGGAACCCGAACGCGTCGCGCGGCGAGGCCAGGAAGCTGGCCGCCATCGAGTGGCGCAAGGAGTTCTTCAGCGACGGCAACCCGACGTACCGCCGGATGTACTCCGGCCGGCGCGAGATCGGCACCGGCCAGGGGCAGCGCGGCATCCCCGCCGGGCGCGCCACAACGAAGGGGCAGCTCGGCCTGCTCCTGTCGCGCTACTTCAAGGTGAAGAAGCGCGACATCGGCGGCACCCTGATCATGCTCCTCCAGGCCCCGATCATCGGCATCCTGCTCGCGATCGTCTTCGGCGGGCAGGAGAAGGCGATCCCGGCGTGGTGCCTCGGCGCGCTCCAGGAGCTCGGCCGCCGCGCGGGCGGCGCGGACAAGAGCACCGACGTCATCAAGGGCATGGAGGTCACCACCGACCACACCGCGGCGATCTTCTTCCTCGTCGTCGCCGCGGTCTGGTTCGGGACCTCGAACGCGGCGCGCGAGATCGTCAGCGAGCGGGCCATCTACCTCCGCGAGCGCATGGTCAACCTGGGGCTCGTCAACTACGTGCTCTCCAAGTACCTGCTGCTCGCCGGCTTCTGCCTCGTCCAGTGCACCGTCCTGCTGGCGATCGTGTTCTTCGCGCTCGGCTTCCACGGCGGCATGCAGGCGTTCGGCATGCAGCTCGCCGCGCTGACCGCCACCTCGCTCAGCGCCGTCGCGATGGGGCTCCTGCTCTCCACGGTGGTCGCCTCGTCCGAGGCGGCGATGGCGCTCACGCCGATCGCGCTCATCCCCCAGGTCGTGCTCGGCGGGCTCATGGTGCCGATGACGACCGTGCCGCACCTCCGGCCGCTCATGTACATCATCCCGGCGCGCTGGGGCTTCGAGGGCGCGATCGCGCCGGAGCGGCTCGCGACCGCGGAGGATCCGGCGTGGGTCATCGATCTGCACCGCACCGACACGAGCGCCGCGGACTTCATCGAGGGCGGCAAGTTCAAGTGCGCCATCGCGCAGATGGCGGCCGACAACTACGCGGGCGCGTGGGGCTTCACCACCTACGATCAGACCTGGATGCCCTATGCGGTGCTCGCCGGGATGACGTTGATCATCCTCGTCACGCTCTGCGCGGTGCTGAAGCGGCGCGACCCGGTGTGACGTCGTGACCGCGCAGGAGCCCTCCGCTTCCATCCGCATCGATGACCGGCGCGCGCGCCCGCGCGCTGACCGCAGGCCGGCCGCCGCGGTGCTCGTCTCGCTGCTCGCCGCCCTCTCGCCCTCCCCGGCGCGGGCGCAGCAGCAAGGCCAGGAGGGGCAGGCGGCGCCGCAAGCGCCGGAGGGCGGGGCGGCCGTGCCCCGAGGCCCGGGCGGCGCGATCGTCACGCCGCCTGCCTCCACGGCCGCGCCGACGGGGAAGGCGACGCCGCCGCGAGCGCTCAACTACACGCCCCCGGCGTACCCGCCGGAGGCCGAGAAGCAGGGGCGCGAAGCGTCGGTGACCCTGCAGCTCGACATCGACCGCGACGGGCGCGTGAAGCACGCCGTCGTCGTCGAGAGCGCGGGGCACGGGTTCGATGAGTCGGCGCTGGCCGCGGCCCAGAAGCTCGAGTTCGAGCCCGCCCGCCGCGCCGACGGGACCCCCGCCCCGGCCCGCATCCTGTACCGCTACTCGTTCACCCTGAAGGCGGCCCCGCCGCCGCCGACCGCCGGCGAGCCCGCGAAGCCCGCCGAGAGCCTCCGCGGCACCGTGCTCGCCAGCGGGGGCGACGTCCCGCTCGCCGGCGCCACCGTCTCGGTCGCGCGCGTCGCCAGCGCGGGCGCGGGCGCGGGCACAGCGACGGCCGCCGCGCCGCCGGCGCTCACGACCGACGAGGGCGGCGCCTTCGCCTTCGCCGATCTGCCGCCGGGGCGATACCAGGTCACCATCGCGGCGCCCGGCTTCGAGCCGCTCTCCATCGAGGAGGCGCTCGGCCCCGGGGAGCAGCTCGAGGTGAAGTACCGGCTCCTGCCGCAAGGCGACGGCCTCGAGGTCACGGTCCGCGGCACGCGGCCGCCGCGCGAGGTCACGAAGCGCACGATCGAGCAGCGCGAGATCAACCGCATCCCCGGCACGAACGGCGACGCCCTGCGCTCGCTCCAGAACCTGCCGGGCGTGGCCCGCCCGCCCGCCATCGCGGGCCTGCTCATCGTCCGCGGCTCCGGCCCGCAGGACACGCAGACCTTCGTCGACGGCACGCAGGTGCCGCTCATCTACCACTTCGGCGGCCTCTCCTCGGTCGTGCCGACCGAGATGCTGGATCGGATCGACTTCTACCCCGGCAACTTCAGCGCGAAGTACGGGCGTGTGCAGGGCGGCATCGTCGACGTCGCCCTCCGCTCGCCCAACGAGGACGGTAAGCTCCACGGCCTCGCGCAGATGGACCTCATCGACGCGCGCGTCCTGCTCGAGGGCCCCGTGCCGTTCCTCGACAACACCCGCTTCATGGTGGCAGGACGGCGGAGCTACATCGGCGAGTCGTTCGGCCCCGTGCTCGAGGCCGCGGGCGCGGGCGTCACCCAGGCGCCGGTCTATTACGACTACCAGGTCCTCCTGGAGACCGAGCCCACGCCCTCCGCGCGGCTCCGCCTCACGTTCTTCGGCTCCGACGACGCCCTCGAGCTGCTGCTCAGCGACCCGGCGCCCAACGAGCCGGCCCTCTCCGGCAACGTCGGGCTGCACACGGCGTTTCAGCGGCTCCAGGTCCGCTACGATCACGAGCTCACCGACAAGGACCGGCTCGACGGCGTGCTCGCGCTCGCGCGCGACGACGCCGATTTCGGGATCGGGCCGATCTACTTTCAGCTCGATCTCAAGACGATCTCCGGCCGCCTCGAGTACGCGCGGCGCATCTCGAAGGGCACGGTGTTCAACGCGGGGCTCGACGTCTTCGCCGGCCTCTACGCCGTGAACCTCCGCGCCCCCGGGCCGAACCGCCCCGGCGAGCCGCCGAACCAGCCGTTCTCGACGCGCACCCTCCAGGAGGTCTCGCGCGACGGCGAGTTCTTCTACCCCGCGGCGTACGCGGAGCTCGAGCTCGCCCCGACCCCCCGGGCGAAGATCGTCCCGGGCCTGCGCGTCGACTACCAGGACCTGAACCAGCAGGTCACCGTGAGCCCGCGCGTGAACGGGCGCTTCGACGTCGTCCCCGGGTTCCCGCGGACCACGGTGAAGGGCGGCCTCGGGGTGTTCCACCAGCCGCCGCAGTTCCAGGAGGTGATCCCGCCGCTCGGCAACCCCGGCCTGAAGTCGACCCGAGCGCTGCACTACGCGGTCGGCGTCGAGCAGGAGCTGACCCGGCACATCGAGGCGTCGGCGGAGGGGTTCTACAAGCAGCTGGACGAGCTCGTCGTCGGCGTGAACCGACCCGGGACGATCCAGCTCGACTACCAGAATGTCGGCTCGGGCAGGGTCATCGGCGGCGAGTTCCTGCTCAAGTACAAGCCCGACGATCGCTTCTTCGGCTGGGCCGCGTACACGCTGTCCCGCAGCACGCGGGTGCCGGAGCCGGGCGAGCCGGAGCGGCTCGTCTCGTTCGATCAGACCCACATCCTGACGGTGCTCGGCAGCTACCGCCTGGGCGACGGCTGGGAGTTCGGCGCCCGGTTCCGCCTCGTCTCTGGCAACCTGGTCACGCCCAACGTGTGCAACGTCAACGAGCAGAGCTGCGACCCGTACCGCACCAACGCGCTCTTCTACGCGCCCACCGGGACCTATACCCCCATCCCGTTCTCCGGCCCGAACAGCGAGCGGCTCCCCGCGTTCCACCAGCTCGATCTGCGCCTGGACAAGACGTGGAAGTTCAAGACCTGGCGGCTCGCGGCCTACCTCGACGTGCAGAACGTCTACAACAACGCGAACAGCGAGGCGATTCAGTACAATTACAACTACACAGCCCGTCAATACGTCACGGGGCTGCCCATCCTGCCGAGCGTCGGGATGCGAGGAGAGTTCTGAGATGCGCGGGGCGCAGGCGATGAACGGCGCGTCGAAGCGCGAGCGCCGCGGGCGCCGGTGGCGGCGCGCGGTGCTGGGGACGCTCGCGCTCGCGGCGATCGCGTCGCCGGCGATCGCCTCGGGGTGCGTCGCGGGCTTCGATCCGCCGAGCCTCGTGGGCGGGCTCCGCGTCCTCGCGGTGGTCGCCGACAAGTCTTACGCCAACCCCGGAGACCAGGTCACCTTCCGGATCCACTACCAGGACGGGCTGGGCGGCCCCGAGGACGGGTCGCGCCCTGTCTCGGTCTACTGGTTCGGCGGGTGCGAGAACCCCGTCGGGGACGACTACTACGGCTGCTACGCGCAGCTCGAAGGCATCGCCTCCGAGCTCGAGGCGTGGTTGGAGCGAGGCGACCCGATGGTCCCGCTGCCCGACCTCAACGGCGTGCGCCCCGGCTTCGGGGACACGTACACGATCACGATCAGCGACGACATCCTCGCCGACCGCAAGCCGCCCGCGACGGGGGGTCCGGCCTCCGGGAGCGCGTACGTCTTCTTCGTCGCCTGCACCGGCGAGCTCGATCTCGTGGAGGACCAGGGCACCGGCCGCGCCGGGACGTTCCCCGTCGCGTGCTTCAAGGACGGGCGCCGGCTCGGCCCGGACAGCTTCGTGCCCGGCTACACGCAGATCTACGCCTTCGAGGGGGGTCGCGCGAACGCGAACCCGGAGGTGCAGGGGCTCACGCTCGACGGCGAGCCCATGCCAGAGGACTTCGCCGACATCCCCACCGTCCCGCGCTGCCGCGTGAGCGCGGAGGCGCGGCGCGAGGCCGGCTGCAGCGCGGAGGATCCGTTCGTCGAGTGCGCGGCCTACGAGCTCGACGCGATCGTCGATCCCGAGGTGGCCGAGGACGATCCCAGCGCGCAGCAGCAGGCGCTGAAGGAGATCGTCTGGGTCGATTACTTCGCCGATCTGGGCGATCTCGACGGGGGCATCAAGCTCGTGAGCGACGCGAACGAGGGGTACATCGGCGATCACGCCGTGAAGTGGATCCCGCCGGCCGAGCCGGGCGTCGCCACGATCACCGCGGTCCTGCGCGATGCGCGCGGCGGCTCGTCCGTGGTGCGGCGCCTCGTCCGCGTCGAGTGACGGCGGGCCCCTCCGGCCGCCCGCGGCGGGACCGCCGCGATCAGCCGCAGCCCGCTTCGATCTGCGAGAGCTGGTCGATGAGCTGCGCGGGGTCGCGCGCGGCACACAGCGCATCGGCGGCCCCGAGCCTGGCGAGCCGGGCCGCCTGGGCGAGCAGCTCGAGGTGCGCGCGGCCCCCCTCGGCGCAGACGAGGACGACGAACAACCGGAGCGGCGCCCCGCCGGGCGTCGGCACCGCGAGCGGCTCGGCCAGCGTCGCGACCACGGCCGCCAGGCACGCGCCGGGGACGATCGCGTGCGGAACCGCGACGCCGTTGCCGAGCGCCGTGGGCGACTCGCGCTCGCGCCGCAGGATCTCCTGGGCGAGCGCGCTCGCCGCGAGCACGCTGCCGGGAGGCGCCAGCCGGGATGCCGCGACGTCGATGACGTCCTCGATGTCCGCGCACGAGAGGTGCAGCACGACGCGCTCGGGCGTGAGCAGCTCGCAGAGCCGCCGCGCGGGCCGCCCCCCGAAGGCCGCGCTCGCCGGGAACTCGGCGTCGATGAACGCCTTGACGCGCGCGAGCTGCGGGCCGCTGAGGTTGCGCCGCGCGAGCTCCACGCAGAGCGCCTTCGCCGACGGGACGCGGTCGAGGTAGCGGGAGACGAGCGGCTCGACCTGGTGGCCGAGCTCGAGAAGCACCGCCGGCGGGAGCTCGAGCGCGCCCGCGATCGCCGTGAGCCGGTCGGGCGTGGGGATGGCGTCGTGCCCATGCTCGACGCGGCTCAGGTAGGCGCTGGAAACGCCGATGCGGTGCGCGAGCGTGCGGAGGCTCAGGCCGGCCTCGACACGGAGGAGCCGCAGCGCGGCACCGAACTCGGCGACCGCGCGGGCGCGCGCGGCGCCATCAGCGTCGGACATCGCTGGCATGGGCTTCAGGAGCGATCGGGCTCGACCGCGAGGGCGGCCGAGAGGACTTTCGGGACGGGCGCCGTGGCGGGGGCGGACACGGCGGCGGGCTCGTAGTGGCGCACGACGAGCAGCGAGGTCGGGCACCCCTGGATGATGTGCTCGGCGCGGATGCCGAACCGGCGCTGCGCGAGGCCCCACTCGGGCCCGACGCCGACGAGGACGAGATCGTAGCCGCGCTTCGCCTCCTCGAGGGCCGCGTCCGCGGGGGAGTCGTGCTCGACCACCTTGAGCACCACCTTGGACTTCTGCAGCGCGCCGCCCTCCTCGCCCTCGAACACCTCGTCGACCGCCTGCTGCGCGCCGAGCGTGTCGTCGGACCTGCGCTTCGGCTTGACCACGTGGAGGATGGTGACGTCGGCGCCGATCTGCTGCGCGAGCCGGCGGGCCAGCGAGAGCGCCGCCCTGTCGTGCAACGTGCCGTGGAACGGCACGAGCAGCTTGCGGACCGCGGCGAGCCCGCGATCGATGAGCACGCCGACGTCGGTGTGGGCGCCGCGCATGACCTCGTAGACGGTGCCGCCGAGCACGGTCTGGCTGAGCAGCGGCTTGTGCCACCCGACGAGCACGAGGTCGGCCTGCTTCACGTCGGCGACGTTGCAGATGTCGTGGCTCGGCTTGGGCGAGACGAAGGAGAGCGGCCGGACCTCGGCGCCCAGCTCCTTGGCCCGCGACAGGAGCGGCGCCAGCGCGGCCGCCCCCTGCCGCTCGGGCCCTTGGTCGAGGTAGAACGAGCCGCGATCGGTCGGCGGGATGAGGCGCAGGGCGTAGAGGCGCCTCGCCTCGGGGCCGCTGCCGGCGAGCGCGCTCGCGAGCGTCACCATGCCGGGGCCGGAGCGCTCGTACGAGACGCACATGAGCACGGTGAACACGTCCGCCGCGACGGGGAGCGGCGTGCGCTCCGGCACGTCGGCGAGCTCCTTGGCGAGCTCCTCCGGCGGGTAGATCCAGCGCAGGAGCGGCGTGGTCATGAAGGTGGTGACCAGCGCCATGAGCACCATCATCGTGAACAGCTTGGGGGAGATGATGCCCAGATCGAGCCCGAGGTTCAGGACGATGAGCTCCATCAGGCCACGGGTGTTCATCAGGATGCCGAGCGCGCTGGCCTCCCGCCAGCTCTGGCCGGTGAAGCGGGCGGCCACGGCGCTGCCGCCGAACTTGCCGAGGCAGGCGACCACGATGATGAGGCCGCACATCATCCAGCCGTCGGCCGAGTTGAGCAGCCCGATGTGCGTGCGCAGGCCGCTGTAGGCGAAGAACAGCGGGAGCAGGAAGACCACGGCGAAGTCCTCGAGCTTCTCGGCGAGGCTCTTCGCGAAGCCGGTGCCCTTCGGCATGATCGCGCCGAGCATGAAGGCCCCGAACAGCGGGTGGATGCCGATCATCTCGGTCATCCAGCTCGACACGATGAGCAGGAGGAACGTGACGGCGACGAGGTCCTGCGAGAGCCCTTCCTTGCTGGAGCCGCGCTCGCCGAGCCGGACGAGGAAGGGGCGGACAAGGAACAGCATGCCGGCGATGTAGGCGACGGCGAAGACGGTGGTCCAGACGGCGCCCACGAGGCCCGTGGCACGCGCGATCGAGACGACGAAGGCGAGGATGCACCAGGCGGTCACGTCGTCGACGGCGGCGCACGTGATGGTGAGGGCGCCGACCTTCGTGCCCAGCAGGCGCCGCTCGGTGAGGATGCGCGCGAGCACCGGGAACGCCGTGATGCTCATCGCCACGCCCATGAACAGCGTGAACGACGAGAACGGGACGGAGCTGTCGGAGAGCCGCGGGTACAGGTAGAGCGCGAGCAGCCCGCCCAGCGCGAACGGCACGACGATGCTCGTGTGGCTGATGATGACCGAGGCGTGGCCGCGCCCGCGCAGGAGCTTCGGGTCGAGCTCCAGCCCGATGAGGAACATGAAGACGATGAGGCCGACCTCGCTCACCAGCTTCAGGAGCGGCAGCGACTCCTTGGCGAACAGGACCGCCGACGCATCGGGAAAGAGCCAGCCGAACAGCGACGGGCCGAGCAGGATGCCCGCCGTCACCTCGGCGACGACCATCGGCTGCTCCATCCGGCGGGCCACCATGCCCACGAGCCGCGCGCAGGCGATGATCAGGAACGCCTGGATGAGGAAGCGGGCCAGCGAGTTGTGGATCAGAATCTCCATTGGGAGCGCTCCCTCCTGGTGGTAAGTGTTAAGTTATCGCTTATCAGCGGGCTCTCTCGGCTGTCAAGAAAGGATCCGCAGGATCGAGCGGCCTCAACAGCCCACGAAGGAGCAGCGCGCCGGGCGCGGGCGGCGCCTACCAGTCGGTCGGCATGTAGTCTTTGAAGAACTGGCCGTACGCGTGCTGGCCGCTGAGCAGCCCGGAGAAGATGGGATCGCAGATGCGGGCGGCGCCGTCGACGATATCGAGCGGCGGGTGAAAGCCGTGCTCCTCGAGCTTGCGGGCGGCGAGCGCCGCGGGGTCCTCGTCGGTGACCCACCCGGTATCGACGCTGTTCATGAAGATGCCGTCCTTCGCATAATCGGGCGCGGACGTGCGTGTCATCATGTTGAGCGCGGCTTTCGCCATGTTGGTGTGAGGGTGCCTGTCCGTCTTGTAACGGCGGTAGAACTGCCCCTCCATCGCCGAGACGTTGACGATGTGCCTGTCGAACGTGGGCCGTCGCATCATGAGCGGCTTCAGCCGGGAGTTCAGGACGAAGGGGGCGACCGCGTTGACGAGCTGCACCTCGAGCATCTCGACGGTCGGGACCTCGGCGAGCGTGAGCCGCCAGCTGTTCAGCGTCCGGAGATCGACCTGCTGGAGATCGGCGTCGTAGCGCCCCTTGGGGAAGAGCAGCTCGTCGAGGCGCTCGTCGCCCGGCGCCGGGATCTGGGAGAGCAAGGCGGGCTCGCGCAGGCCCGCGGTGGGATCGGCGCCGGCGACGAGGGGGAGCGTGCCGCACGCGCGGAGCGCGTCGTACTCGCGGAGCGGGGGCTGAGCGCCCTGCGGGAGGGTGTGGACGGGCGCGGTCTCGCCCTCGATGAGGTGGCCGTAGAAGCCCGGCGGTCGCCGCACGGTCTGACAGGCGTTGTTGATGATGAAATCGAGCCGGTCGAGCGTGTGGAGGAGGTGGCGCGTGAAGAGCTCGACGCTCGGGGTGTGTCGGAGATCGAGGCCGTAGATCGCGACCCGTGATCCCCAGGCGTCGAAGTCGCGCTCCGCCGAGAAGCGGCGAGCGGCGTCGTGCGGGAAGCGGGTCGTGACGATCACCCGCGCGCCGGCGCGGAGGAGCAGGATCGCCGCCTGATAACCGATCTTGACGCGGGCGCCCGTCACGAGCGCGACGCGGCCGTCGAGCGGAGCGGTCTGGCTGCGTTTGCCGTAGTTGAAGTCGCCGCAAGCGGCGCACATCGCGTCGTAGAAGAAGTGGACCCTGCGGAACTCGGCCTTGCAGACATAACACTTGCGCGGCCGCGCGAGCTCCGGCGCGCCGGGCTCGGGCGACGGCTCGGGCTCCTCGGCGGGCCCGGGCGGCGGCGCGGGCTCCTCGGCGGGGTCGGCCCATGACAGCGGGGGCGCGACCGGGGCGAGCGCGTCCGGCGTGCGAAACACCGGCTCTCGGCGGGCGACGCGGATGCCGACCGCATCGAGCAGGGCGGCGTCGGCGGACCTCTGCGCGTGCCGGTCGCGCTTGCGGAACGCCCTGGCGAGCTCTCGCTGCTCGGCGCGCTCGGGGCGCGAGACGCGGCCGGCGGCCAGGAGAAGCCGGCGGCGGTCCTCGGCGCTGATGGAGGCGAGCTCCGCGCGATCGAGGGCCAAGGCCTCGAGCACCTTGAGGCAAACGTCGAGATCGGCGGCAGTGAACGGCCGGCCTGCGCCGGCGGCTTCGCGGTCGGGACTCATCGAAGCGTGCGTGCATAGCACGCGGGAGACCGCGCGCGAACCGCAGCGGCCCTTCGGGTCCTGCCGGCACCGCCGCTGGCCGCGGCGCGCCTCGCCTCGCCTCGCCTCGCCCAGAGCGCCCGCGCCCAGAGCGCCGCCGACGAGCCCCGCGCGTCGCGTCCTGTTCGCCAGCTGAGGATTGTACACTACGTTCGTACATCGTCCTGAGCCCTCGGAAACTCCAGCAGAGGATCTTATGCTCGAGTCGCCACACAGTCTGTTCGCGACGGAATTCATGCCCCATGGCCATTGCTACTTCTGGCAGCCGGGCATGGTCTGGCTGCAGGTCATCACCAACCTGGCGATCGGCTTCGCCTACCTCTCGATCTCCCTGACCCTCGCCCATCTGGTCCGGCGTATCCGGGACATCCCCTTCCGGTGGGTGTACCTCGCGTTTGGCACCTTCATCGTTGCCGGTGGATTCACGCACTTCATGGATGTGTGGGTCATCTGGCAGCCGTTGTACTGGCTGGATGGGGCCATCCGGGCCATCACGGCGATCGCCTCCGTCGGCACCGCCATCCTGCTCTTTCCGCTGCTCCCCAGGGCGGCGGCGCTGGCGGCAGCCGCGCGCGTCACACGCGAGCACGAGCTCCGCAGGGAGGAGCTGAATCGCCAGCTCTCGGCGCTCTACGAGGAGCAGAAGCTCGCGGCCGAGGAGCGCGAGGTGATGCTCCAGCAGGCGCGAGAGGCCGTGAGGGCGCGAGAGATCTTCCTCGCCGTCGCGGCCCATGAGCTCAAGACGCCGATCACGCCGCTGCGCGCCGAGGTGGAGAGCGTGCTGCGCGCGGCGCGCGCCGCGCGCGCAGACCGCCTCACGCCCGAGCGCCTGGTCATCAAGCTATCGGTCGTGGAGCGGCAGATCGATCGCCTGGAGCGGCTCGTCTCCGACCTGCTCGACGTCTCGCGCATCGCCGCTGGACGGATCGAGCTTCAGATACAGGAGGTCGACCTCGCGGAGGTCGTGTGCGAGGTGGTCGAGCAGCACAAATACGACCTCACCAGGAACTCGATGTCGCTCCAGCTCGCCGCCGACGCCACGGGCAGCTGGGATCGCAGGCGGCTCGACCAGGTAGTGAACAACCTCCTCACGAATGCCCTCAAGTACGGTCGTGGGCGTCCGATCACGATCACCGTATGGGCGAATGATTCACGCGCCTGGCTCACGATCACGGACCAGGGCATCGGCATCGCGCCCGACCAGCAGGCCATCATCTTCAACCAGTTCGAGCGCGCGGTCTCGGAGCGGCACTACGGCGGGCTCGGCCTCGGGCTGTGGATCGTGCGGCAGGTCGTCGGGGCGATGGGAGGGACGGTGTCCGTCGCGAGCGAACCTGACGTCGGCTCGACCTTTACTGTGGAGTTGCCTCGACGACGTGGAAACATCGATGACGCCGAGACGAAATCCCCTTAAGCTGACATGATGAAGCACATCCTGTTGGTGGAGGACAACGAGGATATTCAGCTCTCTCTCCGCGACGCGCTCGAGGAAGACGGTGCTTACAGCGTCGTGACGGCCGGAAACGGAGCGGAGGCGCTCGCGCTGCTCGAGCGCGGCGAGCGGCCGAACATGATGCTCGTCGACCTCTTGATGCCCGTCATGGACGGTGTGGAGTTGATCGACCGGATGCGGCGCGACGCGCGGTTCGCTGGCATCCCGGTCGTCGTCCTGTCAGCCGCATCGATCACGTCCCCGCCACCCGGAACGCCGTTGCTCAGGAAGCCGATCCGCTACGAAGCCCTCCTTGGAGCGGTCCAGAAGGCGTGCGGTTGCTGAGAGCGGTGCGCTCGCGCGCTGAGGGCGCTACTTGGCGGCGGGCTCGTAGGGGCAGGGAGCGCCGCCTTCTCCGGTCTCGGCGAGGGCGCCCGTCGAAGGATCGATGGTGAGCGTGGTCGGGAAAGGGTGAGCGCCCGGCCCCTGCGAAGCTTCGGAGACCGAGAGCAGGAGGGTCCTGTCGGAGCGCTTGAACGCCCCTTTGCGATGGACGATGCCCGACCAGATGCACGCCACCTTCGGCGGGCAGGGGGAGACGCGATCCTCGGCGGCGAAGCTGCCGTCCCTCGCGAAGGAGAGCAAGCGCTCGTACTTCCGCGGTCCGCACGCGGCGGAGCTCCACGTGCCGAACAGGGCTTCTTCGCCGGGCGCGGTGGTCGAGGTCCGCGCTGTCGTGGCCGGCGCTTGCGTCGTCGCGGCGGTGACCGTGGCCGAGGCGTGCGGCGCGGGCGTGACCGGCGCCGCGGTGGAAGCGGTGGAAGACGGCGCGGAGGGCCCCGCGGGAGACGACGGCTCCGGCGCCGGCTCACGCGGACCGTTGACGGTGCACGCAGCGAGCGGCGCCAGCAGCGCGGCGAGGGGGAGGATGAATGTTCGCATCACACCCGCTCATCCCATGGCGGCTCAAGGCGCGCAACGCGTGCACCGCCAGAGGCCGGGGCGATACGCCCGGCCCGCGAGCGGCGACACCATGGGGAGCGCCAGGCGCCGACCGCGATCGATGTGCGCTACCCCAGCAGCGCGAGCAGATCGTCCCGCGTCAGCGAGGCCGCCCTGTCCGCCTCGCCAAGCGCGGCGCCCGCGATGGCGCGCTTCCGCTCCTGCAGCGCGAGGATCCCCTCCTCCACCGTGTCCTTCGCGACGAGCCGGTGGACCATCACCGGCCGGTGCTGCCCGATACGGTGGGCCCGGTCGGCCGCCTGATCTTCGACCGCCGGGTTCCACCAGGGATCGAGCAGGAAGACGTGATCCGCCGCGGTCAGGTTCAGGCCGGTGCCGCCCGCCTTCAGCGAGATGAGCATCACCGGGGGGCCGCCCGCCGACTGGAACGCCGTGACCACCCCGGCGCGATCGCGCGTCCCGCCGTCGAGGCGGCTCCACGGGATCCCCGCCGCGACGAGGTGCGGCTCGACGAGGTCGAGCAGCGAGGTCCACTGCGAGAACACGAGCGCCTTGTGGCCGTCGGCGACGCACTCCTCGAGCGCCTCGATCAGCCGCGTCACCTTGGAAGAGGGCGCGGTCCGCGCCGCCTGCGCGGCACCGCCGGCGCTCGAGCCCGGGATCAGCGCCGGATGGCAGGCCGCCTGGCGCAGCCGGAGCAGCGCCTCCAGCGCCGCCATGACGCTCGCCCCCTCCGCGAGCTTCTCCACCACGTCCTTGCGGGTGGCCGCGCGCACCGCATCGTAGAGCTCGCGCTCGGCCTCCTCGAGCTCGCAGTAGAGCACCATCTCCGAGCGCGGCGGCAGCTCCGGCGCCACCTCGCCCTTCAGCCGCCGCAGCACGAAGGGGCGGATCTTCTGCCGCAGCTCGGCCGCGGCGCCCTGCACGCCCTCGGCGATCGGGCGGCCGTAGCGCTCCTGGAAGGCGCTCCGCCCGCCGAGAAGGCCGCGGTTCGTGAAGTGGAGCAGGCTCCAGAGCTCCTCGAGCCGGTTCTCGACCGGCGTGCCGCTGAGCGCCACGCGCAGCTCGGCGCGGAGCGCGAACGCCGCGCGCGCCGCCTGGCTGTCGGGGTTCTTGATCGCCTGCGCCTCGTCGAGCACCACCGCCTCCCAGGCCTGCGCCGCGAGCAGCTCGGCGTCGTTGCGGAGCACGGCGTACGTCGTCAGCGTGATGTCGGCCGCAGGGTCGATCGTGCGCCGCGTGCCGTGGTAGACAGCGAACCGGAGGCCCGGGCGGAAGCGCCGGATCTCGTCGGCCCAGTTGTGGACGACGCTGCGCGGGCAGACGACGAGCGTCCGGCCGCGCAGCGCGCAGAGCGTCTGCAGCGTCTTGCCGAGCCCCATGTCGTCGGCGAGCACCGCGCCGAGGCCGGCGTCGCGCAGGAACGACAGCCAGTCGACGCCGCGGCGCTGGTACGGGCGCAGCGTCGCGGTCAGGTCGGCGGGCAGCGGCGCCTCCGGGAGCGACGCGAAGCCGTCGAGCAGCGGCATGAGCCTGTCGAAGCCCGACGGGCGCGGGTACTCGATCTCGTCGCACAGCGCGGCCAGCGCCGGGAGCGCCGCGGGCGGCACCTCCTTGTCTTCGCGCCGCGCCGCGAGCAGATCGGCGACGCGCGCGCCGTACTTCTCGAGCCACGCGGAGGGCAGCGGCGCCCACCCGCCGTCGAGGAGCGGCACGAGCGGCAGGCCGTCCTGCCACGCCCGGATCACGGCGGTCGCGTCCGCGCGCTTCGTGGGCGCGCCGGCGCCATCGCCTTCGTCGTCTTGCCCCGTCGAGAGCTCGAACTCGACGTCGAAGGCCCGGTCGTGGATGACGAAGCGCGGCACGAGCGCGGCCTTGCCGAAGATCTCGCCGCGCGCGTCGGCGAAGGCGCGGGCGTCCCAGGACTCGAGGCGCGAGGCGAAGCGGATCGCCTCGACGCCGTCGAAGTCGACCCGACGGCCCGGGATGAGGTGGAGCTCGTCGCGCAGCCGGACGAGCAGCATGCGCTCCGCGGCCTCGTCGCGGACGGGCACGGCGCCGGACAGGTGCACGAGCCGGCCGTTCTCGATGCGCGCCTCCGGCGGATCGCCGTACACGAGGCTGGGCACGACGGAGAGCGTGTGCTCCTTCTGGCTGAGCTCCAGGAGGATCCGCGGCCGGGACGCGCCGCCCGCGCGGGGCAGGCGCTGGCTCTGGACGGTGACCGGGACGCGCTTGGTCAGCTCCGGCAGGACGCCGGTCACCAGCTTGCCGAGGTCCCCCCGCGAGAACACCCGCCGGAGCGGCAGCCGCTCGAGCTTCGGCCCCGTGAGGTCCGTCTCCCGGAGCAGGTGCAGCGTGCCGCCGCACCGCACGACACCCGACGCGATCACCTCGTCGACGCGCGGGTCCCGCTCCACGACGAGCGCCGCGCCGTCGTCGTGATCGCGCACCGTCGCGCGGGGGCCGATCGCCTCGCTGGAGATGCGCACGGGCGCGCCGTCGAGCTCCACGTCCGCGACGCCCGCCAGCGCCGCGAAGAGCTCGGGCTGACGATCCGAGGGGAAATAGCCGTGCTGCTTCGTGCCCACGAGCCGGTCGATCGCCAGGTCCTCGTGCGTCGGGTAGAGCTCGGGCAGCCTCGGCCCCGGCCGCTCCGGGCTCGCTGGAGCCCTCACGGCGCGGCCAGCGAGGCTGGCGAGCGAGATCCGGAGCGGCTCCTCGGCGCCGCTCGCGTGCACGATCATCCGCTCGAGCGCGAGCACGAGCCCCTTGCGCCGGAGCCGGTACCGCAGCCGCGCCGGCGGCGGCGCCGCGGCGATCGCGCCGCCTTGCGCGGCCGGCTGCCCCTGCGCCCTCGGCTGGCCCTGCGCCGATGGCTGCCCCTGCGCCGCCGGCTGGCCCTGCGCCGCCGGCTCGTCCTGCGCCGATGGCTGGCCCTGCGCGACCGGTTGCGAGAGCGACAGCGTCGCCGCGACAGCGTGCGCGCAGGGATCGATTTTTCCACCGCAGTCGCACGTCCACTCGGCGTCCGCTGGGTAGAGGGTGACGGTGGGTGCGACGGGCTGCCCGGCCGCCTTGATGCGGACCACGATGGCATCGCCGCGATCCTCGCGTCCGAAGGCAGCGCCCTCACGGGCGAGCTTGACGCCCTGGGACCAGAGGCCCGGAAGACAGGCTTTTCTGATGGCTTCGAGAAGACCCTGCACTGAGACTCCAGACACCGACGACCGGCCGCGGTAGCTCGCGCGCTCTCCCGGGACCAGCGCCACTTCTTGGGATGTTCACAGAAAGACGAAGATGACGGAAAGAGGTTCGGGCGTCTTTTTCCGCTGTCGCGTCTTCCAGATTCCAGGAGCTTGCCCGGTACGAGCAGGGCGCTGCTGTAGCAGGTATCCGCGCGGCGTGGCGCCGCGAGCTCTACCGGCGCGTCAGGTGCTCGCGGTAGCGCGTCGTGAGCTCCATCCAGCGCAACGTGAGGATCGGCTCTCGCTCGAGCCGATCCTGCCAGCTGCGATCGACGGCCTTCCACAGGTCGCGGTCGGCGATGCCGTGGCGCAGGAGCGCCTGGTCGAACGACGAGGCCGCTCCGAGCGACGACTCGGCGCAGAGGACCGCGTACTGCTGAAGGCTGAGCGAGGGGAGCGCGCTCCGCGTGCCCGGAAGGTCGCTCCGCGACGCGGGCGCAGGGGCCGCGACGCTCGCCGGCGCCGGCGCGGCCGGCCCGGCGGCGCTCTCCTCGAGCTCGCCGGGCGATCGCCGGAGGGTGACCCCCGACCGCGCGTTGCCGCCATCGAGCTCCAGCAGGTCGGCCTCGGGCGGGACCTTGATCGAGGGCAGCGGCAGGGCCCGCGGCACCTCGACGGCCTCGTCGGCCTCGCCCTCCGAGGGGAGGCGTTTCCCGCTCGACATGGGGACGATCACGGACTGCGGCGGCGAGGCCGCGCGCCGCGGCGGCGCGGAGGAGCCGCTCCCCTGGCCGCCTCGCCGTGAGCCGGCGCGCTCGCCGTCGGGCGCCGCGAACGACAGCACCGGGCCGGCGTCGGTGATCTCCATCTGCAGGATGATCTCACCGGTCCTTCCGCGGACGACGAGCCGATCGCCCCCCAGCGTCACCTCCATCTCGTAGCGCCGCCCGGAGGAGAGCGAGATGGTGGCCGAGGGGACCGGCGCGCCGCTCGCCGCCCCCCGTGAGCCCGCCTCTTCCTGAGGACGGAGCCCGGCCTGATGCAGCCCACGCTCGGTATCGGGTGGATCCCCACTCATCAGGATCGGAGCCTAACGCAGCAAGCGCACGCCCCGCGAGCGCTTTCGACGCTCTCGACGTGTGATTCAAGCGTCTGAGCCCAGAGGGCCTGGGGACACTCGGCTCGCCTTCGCCTTCGTGCGGCGCATCCGAGCCCAACCGACCCCCTCCGACGCGGTGCGCTCGGTCACCCTGGCTCGCGCCTGAGCGCCGCGGCCAGCGCTCGGTCGCGCAGGGTCGCGCAGGAGCGCGCTCGGTCACGCAGGGGTTGGGTCGAGGGGGCACTCCGACACCGGGCGCTTACGTGGCTCAGCGTGTCTTCGTTTCACAAGGTGCGTCGCTGCGCTCAAGCCCAGGCTGCGCTGACAAAAATCGCCACTGTTGACGTTCTCTTGGAATTCGCCGGCGCTGATCGCAATGCGTCCAGAGAGGTCATTCCTGGCGTGCCCCGGCCCATCTTCGCTTGAAACGGTCGGCTCTGTAGTAAAGCGGGCTGCGAGCTCTTCCCGACAGGTGGTCTATGAAGAATACCTTTCTCGCGATTGCGCTGCTGTTCACCGCGTGCCTCCCAGGCTGCTTCTACACCAGACAGACTATCGAAACATGCGACACCGAGTGTGAGGACGTGCCCAACCAGGACGCGTGTCTAGCGGAATGCGGGACGTGCGTGGATCAATGTAAAAGCGAGCCCTACGGGTCCGACCGTTGGGATTGCATAGCGGAATGTCGGACATGCGCGAAGGTGTGTAGAAACCAGCCCGACCGCGACGCGTGCATCTCGGCATGCGGCACGTGCAGCGGTGACCAGTGTGTCGAGCCGGCTCCAGAGGGCTTCTATGGCCCCGCGCTGCTCTGGGTCGGCAGGACGGTGGACGAGCCGCAGTGCCCCCACGGCGCCCAGACCACCGTGTACAGGGGGTACGAGACCGCTGACTTCCCTTTCGCGTGCAGCCCATGTCGGTGCGGCGAGCCGGCCTGCGCCCTGCCCGACGATCTCCGGACGGCCGCTTCGCTGAAGTGCGGTGGCCCGGCGGTCTCGGTGCATGAGCCCCGGGACATCCTGAACGGCACCTGCGTGGTGCCCAGCAGCGCCCTCGTGAACGATCACCAATCGCTCGTCCTCGGCGCGACCCGAGTGACGCCTTGCGAGGCCAGCGTCGAGCCCCCCCCGGTGCCGCAGTTCACCTTGCGGTGGTATCGCTCCGGCGTGGCTTGCGGAGGCAGCCTCCAGGAACGCACGTGCCCCTCTCCGTCGAAGACGTGCGTGCCGCCCGATCAGGAACACGGCTTCGCTCAGTGCATCATGTACCTCGGCGAGGGCGAGGTGACCTGCCCGGAAGATTACCCGGAGGACGTCGTCCTCTACGACGGCATGAGGGACGAGCGCCACTGCACGTCGTGTGAGTGCGGTCCTCCGACAGGCAGCGAGTGCTCCCTGATGCTCGTTTCCTTCCGGGACGGCGCGTGTGACGAGCAGCTCACCGCCGGCACCGCTTCGAGCGATGCCCCGGGCTGCGTCGCCGCCACACCCGGGGAGACGCCCAAGAGCATGAGGGCCATCTGGCAGGTCGACCGGCCCGGAAGCTGCGAGCCGAGCGGCGGCGAGCTGCGAGGCGAGATCGTCCTCACCGGTCCGAGCACGTTTTGCTGCCAGACACGTCCAGGCGAGAACGGGTGACGATCATGCGCCTCGAAGGGCGGCGCAGCGCCGCCCGAGCCGCACGATTCGGGCTTTTCCTGAACCACGGTAAGGGCTGACCAGAACCTGCGATGTCAGGCAAAAGGCGCCAAAATCAGGGATCCGCGGGCATGACGAAAAACCTCTCGAAACGGAGAAACGGACGAGCCAAAATGCAATGCGATCCGCGCGCTCGAGAGCGCACACAAAAGCCTTTACGTGCGCTCCAAAGTCAGTATCTACAGGATCACGACGTGGGAGCGGCGACGTCGAGCCGGCCTCCGTCACGCGGCAGAGGTGCACTGTCCTACGGGCGCTGGAGACGTTGAAGAGGGGGGCCACATGGCGGGGTGTTGCGGCCGGACGGGAAGCAGCGGCGTGCATCGGGTCGAGGTGTCCACTCCGCTCCGTACCGCACCGATCCCGCCCTAGCCGGGACGCCGATGCGACGCGCCGGTTGTGCCGCCGTGTTCGTTGTCTCGATGGCGACGACCCCGGCGCACGCGGATACGCCTCGGTCTGAATCGGGACGGGAGACTCAGGAGGACGACCACATGTTCCGCGGCGAGATCTCCGCGTCACCGCTGCTCGCAATGGGCCTCATGCCCGCGCTCGGCGGAGGGGCCTCTTTCGCCACGGCGTTCCGCTGGCCCAGCCTGTCGATCGGCGTCGAGGCGCGGATGTTCACCTCCCTGGCAGATACCTTTGCGGACGGCGTCCTGGTCCATGCGAGCCTGGCGATGCCGACGCTCGACATCTGCGGTCATCGCGGGGTCCTGTCGGTGTGCGCCGTCTTCGACGCCGGCGAGCTGCGGATCACGAGCGACCCCGGCGTCAGCATTCAAGCGCGCCAGCCTTGGGTCAGCTCGGTCGGCCTGCGGGTCGGGGGCGACTGGCGCTTCTCCGAGCAGCTGTCGCTGCGCGGGTTCGCCGAGCTGCACACAAACCACAGCCGCCCGTCCCTCTGGGTGAACAACAGAGAGGTATGGCGGGTCCCTCCGCTCTCCGGTGTGGTCGGCGTGGGGCTCGTGCTCCCCGTGGATGCCTTCTGAGGGAGGCACCCTGGCCGCTCCCTGGATGGGAATGCGGCCGACACCACCTGGCCTGAACAAGCGGTCACCACGCCGCGATGAGCACCATGTCAGCAGCATCAGCAAGAGACACCGGGGCTGACGCGGCAACACGGGACCGACCGAGGATCCGGGCGCCGTGGTCGCTCGTCGCTGCGGCCGCGGCCCTGCTGTGGCCCTGGCGCGCCGGGGCCGCGCCGCCCCGCGCCGCGGTGCAGCTCGAGTACCGGCGCGCGCCAGGGGCCGAGCGCTGCCCGGGCGAGGGGCTCCTGCGCGAGGAGATGGCCAGGCAGCTCGGCTATGACCCTGTGGAGCCCGAGGCGGCCGCGCAGGCCAAAGCCCTTGTTTTCCGCGGACCAGGGAGGGAGATACACGCCACCATGGATCTCTACGACGCGGATGGATCCATCGCGTGGTCGCGCCACCTGGTCGTCTACCATGACGATTGCCGAGAGCTCGTCATGAACATGGCGCTCTCGCTCCGGGTCGCGCTCGATCCGAGCCTCTACGTGCCGCCCGCCCCGCCACCGCCGCCGCCCTCCCCTGCCCCGCCCCCAGCCGACGCCGCTGCCGCCACGCCCGCGCGGCGCGGGTGGCCCGACGTCAGCGTCGGCCTCGCGGGGGCCGCTGTGTTCGGAACCCTGCAGGAGACGACCGCCGGGACGGCGCTCCACGTCGCGCTCCGCTATCCATCCTTCTCCCTCGGCATAGAAGGCCAAGTTCAATTGCCCGTCACGATTCCGCTCGATGAGACGACGAGCATCTCGACCTGGCTCGCGGCGGCGAACGTGATGCCGTGTTCGCGGCAGCGTCACCTCTTCGCTTGTGCCGTCGTGTCGGTCGGCGTCGTGACCACCTCCAGCACCGACGCCAGGATCATCGACACGTCGGCGCTCTGGCTCGCCACGGGGCCGCGCGCCGGCATCGAGATGCCGATCTCCGATCGGCTCGCCATCCAGTTCTATGGCGACATCGTGCTCCGCCTCTCGGAGCTCCGGGTCGAGAACCAGGAAGGTGTGCTCTGGACCCCGCCCGCCTACGGCGGGCTCGTGGGGCTCCGTCTGGACGTCAATCTCGATCCGCGGAGCGAGGCGCCCGCGCGGCGCGCTGCCCTCCCTCGGGGTGCCGAGGCAGCGCATTGACCAGCTTCGCGACCACGCCGTCGCCACGCTGGAGGGGGGAACAGAGATGGGGTCACAGTCACGCAAAAACACGTCCGCAGAACCTTCCCACGCCCGCATGGCGGAGATCGCCGACGAGCACTTCTCGTTCATCGCCCGCTACCTCGCCCGCCTCGGGGTTCGCGCGCAGGACATCGAGGACGTCGCCCAGGAGGTCCTCGCCGGCGCCTACCGGGCGCTGCCGCGGTTCGATCCCAGCAGGGGCACCGTGCGGTCGTGGCTCATGGGCATCGCGACCCACCAGGCGTCGAATCATTTCCGACGGGCCCACCGCCGCCACGAGCGCCTCCGGCCGTTCGACGATCTCGCGGCGCTGCCTGACGTCACCCCCGACTCCGAGCAGCACGCCATCGCGAGAGACCGGCGCTGCGTGCTCCACAAGCTGCTCCAGGAGCTGCCCATGGAGCGCCGCTGCGTGTTCGTCGCCCATGAGCTCGAGGAGATCGACATGGCCGAGATCGCCCAGCAGCTCTCGATTCCCCTGAGCACCGCGTGGAGCCGGCACCGGCTCGCCTGGGTGGACATCGAGGCGGCCATGCGTCGCTGGCAGGCGCGGCAGCGCGGCCGCGGGCTCGCGTTCATCCCCTTCAGCGCCGGCGCGCTCGTCCAGGAGGCGCGCACGGGACGCGAGGGCGCGCCGACGTTGCTCGCGCGGCTGTGCCGCCGCGCCCGCGGGGTGTTCTCTCCGTGGAGGCTCCCGATCGAGGGCGGCACGCCGACGCGGGCAGGCTGGCTCCATCTCGCGGCGAGCATCGCAGTCCCGCTGGCGAGCGCCGCCGCCGTCATCGCGCTCACGCTGAGCGCGCTGCGCGCCGCCTCGACCCCGACCGCCGCCGGACAGCGCGCCGCGAGCGGGCTCGCCATGGCGGCCATCCGGACGCCGGCGCCCCCGGAAGCGTCGCCGCCGTCCCCGGCCGCGCTGCCGCCGCTATCCCCGGCCGCGCTGCCGACGCCGTCCCCGGCCGCGCTGCCGACGGTGCCCGGCGCAGCTGCAGCGGCGGGAGCCCTGCAGGGCGGCGAGATCGCGGGCGCCGGGAGCTCGCGAGCGACCAGCGCGGCGCCGCTCGCCCGGAAGTCCGCGCCCCGTCCGGCCGGCAGATCGACCTTGCCTCCCGCAGGACCGTCTGGGGCGTCGAACGATCAGGAGATCGCCGCGGAGCGCACCCTCATCGACGGGGCGATCACCGCGTTGTCGCGCGGCCATTATGCGGAGGCAAAGAGCCTCCTGATCGAGCACCGAACGAGGTTCCCTGCTGGCCGCCTCACCGCCGAGAGGAACGCGGCGCTTCGCGCGCTGCGCTCGAGGACGGCTGCCGCCGGGCCCCGCCCGCTCCTGTAGAGCACTGCTCGGATGGCGAGGATTCGAACCGCCGAGGACACCAAGAGTCGAGCCCTGGCCCCTCTCGACCTCTCGTCTCTCTGAGCCGCCGTAGCACGCGCAGCCGAGAGCCGGTCGAGAGCGATTCCCCCGTTCAGCTCCCCACGACCTCAGTGCTGCTCTCCTGCACAGGAGACGATCCATCCCAACCGCCGCCGAGCGCTGCTCTCCCGCACAGGAGACGGGCCCAGATCGACGTTTTCGGCGCGCAGGCGTGCTCCAGCACGCTGAGCACCGAAAACGCCGAGGTGGGCCCGTATCCGAAGCGGGAGAGCAGCGCTCCCGTCCTTGGCGATTGAGGATGAGAGGCGGGGGATCGCGCGCGCACAGAAGATCATTTTTCAGAGCCGATGGCTTTTTTTTGAGATGGGAGATCTGCTCCTCCTAATTAAGCGAGCATGGGACAACCGCATCGCACTCTCGCACCGTCGATGCCGCTGGATAGACAGCGGGCCTTCGTCCGGCTCTTTCGGGGGAAGACCTACGATTCCGTATGGAATTGGCTTAGGCGGCTCGGGGTCCCACGCCGCGATCGGCGAGACATCCTCCAGGATGTGTTCCTCGCCGGATACCAGAGCTTCCCTTCCTACGACCCGCTCCGCGCGCGACCGGAGCGGTGGCTCAACAGGATCACGGTCCACGTGGCGGCCCACTACCGCGACCGCGCGCACCACCGGCGCGAGGAGCTGTCCTCCGGCCACGCCCCGCGCCGCGTCGCCGACGAGCGCCCGAACGCCGAGGAGCAGATCGACGCAGAGCAGACGCGCTCCCTCATCCTCTCGCGGCTCAGGTCGCTGCAGGCCGAGGAGCAGCAGATCCTCATCCAGCACGACATCGAAGGCGTGCCGATGGCGACGGTCGCCGAACAACACGGGATCCCGCTGTCGACGGCGTACAAGTGGCGCACGCGCGCGCTCGCGTCCCTGCGTGCGCTGATCGAGGAGCCCCGCGCGGAGCGCAGGCATCAACGACCGCCGCGACCGACGGCGAGCAACGTCGCCGAGGCGGCGGCGCACCCGGCGAAAGGCGCACGATCGGCGAACACGCCACGCCGGACGGCGCTGGCAGAGCGACCCGTCCGCTCGACCACGGCGGGCGCGAACCGGCCCGCGGCGCCCTGCCGTGCGCAGCCGAAGGGCGCGCCGTTCCTGCGGCGGCCGGGCGGGGACCGGGCGCACTCGCCAGCGCGCGCATAGCATGGCGAGACAGATCTTCAGGCCGACCGCAAGCCGTAAGGGAGTACGGGGCGCCGTACAACGACCAGAAAGTGCCTCCGGGCCACGCACGGGTAGTCGGGGCGTATGTCGTCCGCTATGCTGGAGCCTCAACGATGTACTACTCGACCGACGACCTTCGTATTGCAGGGCTCAGGCCCTTGATCCCCCCGGCGATCCTTATCGAAGAGATCCCCGTCAGCCCCGCGGCCTCCGAGACCGTGGCCTTCACGCGCAAGGCCGCCGAGCGCGTGATCTCGGGCGACGACGACCGGATCATCGTGGTGGTGGGCCCCTGCTCCATCCACGACCCCAAGGCCGCCCTGGAGTACGCCGCGCGGCTCCGGGAGGCGCGCGACCGGCTGAGCGACGATCTGCTCGTGATCATGCGCGTGTACTTCGAGAAGCCGCGCACCACGGTCGGCTGGAAGGGGTTGATCAACGATCCCGACCTCGACGGGAGCTTCTCGATCAACAAGGGGCTCCGCGTCGCCCGCGGGCTGCTCCGCGACATCGCCGAGCTCGGGCTCGCGAGCGGGAGCGAGTTCCTGGACACGATCTCGCCGCAGTTCATCGCCGATTTCATCTCCTGGGGCGCGATCGGCGCGCGCACGACCGAGAGCCAGATCCACCGCGAGCTCGCCTCCGGGCTCTCGTGCCCCGTGGGCTTCAAGAACAGCACCGAGGGCGACGTCCAGATCGCGGTCGACGCGGTGCGGGCCGCGCGCGAGGCGCACCATTTCCTCTCCGTGACGAAGCAGGGGATCTCGGCGATCGTGGCGACGCGCGGCAACGCGTCGTGTCACGTGATCCTGCGCGGCTCGCAGCGCGGCCCCAACTACGCGGCCGAGCACGTCCGCGAGGCGGCCGACCGCCTGACCAAGGCGGGCCTACCGCGCCGGCTGATGGTCGACTGCAGCCACGGCAACAGCCAGAAGGATCCGGCGCGGCAGAGGACAGTGGCCGAGAGCCTGGCCGACCAGCTGCGCTCCGGCTCGCGGGACATCCTCGGCGTGATGATCGAGAGCCACCTCGTGGGAGGCCGGCAGGATCTCGCGCCGGGCAAGCTGCCCATCTACGGCCAGAGCATCACCGACGCCTGCCTCGGCTGGAACGACACCGTTCCGGTGCTCGAGCTGCTCGCACAGGCGGTGCGGGACCGGCGAGCCAGCAAGGCGGCGTGAGCCCTCCGCGCGTCGCCTGCGGCCGTGCGTGACAGCGGCCGTGCGTGACCGCGCCGCGGCCACCGTGTGTGGCGGATCCCTCAGAAAATTTCATCATAAACGCAATTCACGACCCGCGGCACGCTGCAGCCACGGCCGCCGGGGTTTCGTGCGCCGCGGGCCCGGCGCCACTGCCGTGCGGGCGAGCGACACGCTATGCCTGCACCCGGGAAAGCCGCGGAGGGAGCCGCCATTCTCTCGGAAATCCTCATCATCCTGGCCCTGGTGCTCGTGAACGGCGTCTTCTCGGGCGCCGAGATCGCGGTCGTCACGGTCCGCAAGACGCGGCTCGACCAGCTCGTCCAGTCGGGGAGCCGCCGGGCGCGGGCGGTGAAGCGCTTGCGGGGCAACCCGGAGCGCTTCCTCGCCACCGTGCAGATCGGCATCACCGTCGTGGGCGCGACCGCGAGCGCCTTCGGCGGGTCGACCCTCGCGAAGGACCTCGCGCCGGTGCTCCGCGCGGCGCCGTGGATCGGGGACGTGGCGGACGAGCTGGCGTTCGCCGCCGTGGTCGCGCTCGTGTCCTTCCTGTCGCTCGTCCTCGGCGAGCTCGTCCCGAAGTCGCTCGCGCTCCGCGCTTCCGAGCGGTACGCGATGCTCGTCGGCCCGCCGCTCCGCGGGCTGTCGTCGCTCGCCCGCCCGCTCGTCTGGCTGCTCACCGCCAGCTCCAACCTGGTGCTGAGGCTCTTCGGCGACCGCACGAACTTCGTCGAGGCGCGCCTCTCCCCCGAGGAGATCCAGCAGATCGTCGACGAGGCCGCCGAGGCGGGCTCGGTCGACAAGCGCGCCGGCGAGATCGCGTCCCGCGCCATCGATTTCGCCTGGCTCACCGCGCTCCAGGTGATGCTCCCCCGCGGCCGCGTCGTGGCCCTCCCGCGCGACGCCGCCGCCCAGGAGGTCCAGCGCGCGGTGCTGGAGCACGGCCACACGCGGATGCCGGTCTACGAGGGGTCGAACGACAACGTGATCGGCTACGTCACGATGCCCGAGGTGCTCGCGCTCCTGTGGGGCGACGGCCAGTTCTCGCTGGAGAGCATCCTGCGCCCGGCGTACTTCGTGGTCGGGTCGATGCCGGCCGTCGATCTCCTCGCCGAGCTGAAGCGGCGCCGGCTCCAGCTCGCCGTGGTCGTGGACGAGCAGGGCGGCATGATCGGCATCATCACGATGGAGGACCTCGTCGAGGAGCTCGTCGGCGAGATCTTCGCCGAGAACGAGGCGCGCCCGCCCCACGCAGAGACGATCCGGCGCGAGCCGGACGGGTCGGCGCTCGTGCCCGGCGACATGCCGGTCCACGAGGTCTGCCGGCAGCTCGCGATCGCGCTGCCGGACGACGTCCGCTGGTCGACGGTCGCGGGGCTCTGCCTGGGGCTCGCCCGGCGCATCCCGGCGCCCGGCGACGTCGTGACGACCCCGGACGGGGCGGAGCTCCACATCGTCGACGCGAGCCCCCGGCAGATCCGCACGGTGCGGGTCCGCATCCCGCCCGCGCTCGCGAGCGAGCCCGAGGACGAGGAGCCGCGCGGCGAGGGCTGAGCCGGCGCGGCGCGTCAGGACGCAGGGACGGACGCGCCCGCGGGCCTCCGCTGGAAGTAGTCGACCACCACGTAGCGCCGGGCGAGGAGGCCGAAGACGACGGCCGCGATCAGGATGAGCGCCGCGAAGAAGAGGTATTGGAGCGCGCCCGTGAAGACGTTGAGCGCCGCGACGGCGGCGGTGATCAGGTTGCCCGTGATCGCCATGCCGGCCGAGCGCCGTGAGGTGGACGCCGCGCACAGGTGGTAATTGGCCTTGGCCACGTGTTCGTGGATCAACATGGTGTTGATCATGAAGAACGTTAAGATGTTCTTCATCCCGTAAAAGCTGAAGCGCTCGCACCCCTCGTTTCCGATGATGTACTTGATCTGAGGGGGAAATCGGTTGGTGCTCGGAGCGATTGGCGTCATGGCGGGCCCTCGCGCGCGCCATCCATGCGTAGACCGCCTCCCGCGCCAGGGTAATCCGCGCTGCCTCCCTCCCCTCCGGAGAGCGCCGGCGCTGGCTGGCTCATCAGCCTAGCCGCGCGAGGCTAGGCTGGCCCGAGCAGCGCACCCTGTGGTCAAGGTGTACGACGGTGGCAAAACGGCGCGCGCGCGCACCGACGAGGATCGACGATCTGCGCGCGGGATTCAGGCTGCAAGGATTGACATCCTGGAAGGCCATCGTCGTATCCTCCCGGTAGCTCCGCGTTACGACCCCCGTCGTCGGCAACCCTGCCGAGGGAAGGTTCATGGAAAAGCTCAAATCGCGCTTCAGGCTCGCGCCGACGTATACCCTGCTCTGGCTCGCCGCGGCGGCGCTCTCCGCCGTGGCATCGTGTTCGGACGGCGGCCCCAGCACGAGCGCGTGCGTCGCGCCGGAGACGGAGTGCGACGGCATCTGTATCAACACGGGCACGAGCACGAGCCACTGCGGCGCGTGCGGCGTGGCGTGCGGCGACGATCAGACCTGCCGCGACGGCGAGTGCGTGGCCGCGTGCGACGACGGCCTCGCGGCGTGCGGCGACAGCTGCGTCGACACCCAGAGCGACGAGGCGAACTGCGGCCGCTGTAACAACGCCTGCGAGGAGGGGCAGACATGCCAGGCCGGCGCGTGCCAGGACCAGGGCGGCTGCCCCACGGGGCGCACCGACTGCGGCGGCACGTGCGTCGACGTCTCGTCCGATCCGAGCAACTGCGGCGAGTGCGGCGCCGCGTGCACGGACGACCAGACCTGCGAGTCGGGCGAGTGCCAGGACGGCGAGTGCTCGCAGGGGCTCACCGACTGCGACGGCGCCTGCGTCAACCTCCGGAACGACGCCGGGAACTGCGGCGAGTGCGGCACCGCGTGCACGGGCGATCAGACGTGCGTCGCCGGCCAGTGCGAGGACGGCTGCGGCTCCGGGCTCACGGCCTGCGACGGCGTCGACGTCTGCGTCGACCTCCAGACCAACGCCGAGCATTGCGGCGAGTGCGGCGCCGCGTGCAACGACACGCAGGTCTGCCAGGCCGGGGCGTGCGCGTGCACGGTGAGCCCGGGCCACGACCTCGGCAGCGCCGTGCCGCAGATCGTGAACGGCACGACCGCGGGCCTGCCGAACACGTATTCCCCGACGTGCTCCGCCACGAGCTCGAGCGAGCGCATCTACTCGTTCACCGCCGCGACCGCGGGCGTCTACTCGTTCGACAGCACGAACTCCGGCTACAGCGTCGTCCTCGCCCTCCTCGACGCGACGGGCTGCTCCGAGATCGCGTGCAGCGCCGACCCGAGCGCGGTCATCACGGCCGACCTGGCCACGGGCCAGACCGTCTACATCGTGGTCGACGGCGCGGAGGGCCAGGCGGGCACCTTCGAGCTGAACGTGACGCGGGCGAGCGCGCCGAGCTGCCCGGCGGGCACCCTCGCCTCGTCGGTGCCGCAGACGATCACCGGCAGCACGGTCGGCCGGCCCAACAGCGTGCGGCCGACCGCGACGACGGCCTGCCGCGCGTCGGGCAGCCCCGACGCGGGATACGCGTTCACGGCGCCGGTCGCCGGCGACTACACCTTCGATACGTTCGGATCGGCGTTCGACACGATGCTCCACGTGCACGACGCGACGTGCAGGGGGGCTCAGCTCGCGTGCAACGACGACACGGACGTCGAGCAGTCGGAGGTCACGGTGACGCTCGCGGCGGGTCAGACCGTCGTGATCGTGGTGGACGGCTCGACCGACACCAGCGATGGCGCGTTCACGCTCAACGTGAAGCGGGCCGTCCCGCCGCCGGTATGCGACGGCTCGGGCACCTGCGGCGACGGCAGCTCGGGGTGCGTCCGGTGCGCGCTCGAGACCCGCTGCGCCGACGAGCTCTCGGCGTGCACGGAAAGCACCCCGTGCATGGAGTACGTGAGCTGCTTCCGTACGTGCGACACGGCCGCCTGCAAGGAGACCTGCAGGACGGTAGACCCGGCCAGCGCGGCCCTCTACGAAGCGATACTCCAGTGCGCCCTCTGCGACGTGTGCCGGAACGATTGCAGCGGCTCGCCGGAGGTCGTGTGTCGCTGAGCGAGCGCGTGAAATAGAAACGCTGCGTCGCCCGTGTTACGAACGGGATGATGCAGCGCATCCTCCACGGCCACTTCTGGACGGTCGCTCCCTGGCTCAAGCATCAGATTCGCGCCCCGCGGCTCGCTCCGTCTTCCCCCTTCGCGGTCCACGTCGATGAGACTCCTGCCGGGCCCGTCCGGTTGCTCGGCAGGATCCGCCACCGAGAAGGCGCGAGCTCGATCCTCGTCGTCGTCCACGGGCTCGGCGGTACGAGCGAGAGTTATTATATGGTCGAGGCCGCTCTGAGGGCCGAGCGCGCCGGGCTCGCCTGCCTGCGCGTCAACCTGCGCGGCGCCGGGGGCGACGGAGACGACATCTACCACGCTGGCCTGTTCTCCGATCTCCACGCCGCCATCACCTCCCCCGAGCTCGACCGGTACGAGCGCGTGCTCGTCCTCGGCTACTCGCTCGGCGGGCATATCGCCCTCCGGTACGCGGCCTCGGGCTCGCTCGACGGGCGCGTCCACGCCGTGGCGGCCGTCTGCCCGCCGCTCGACCTGGAGCGATCCGTCGCCGCGATCGATCAGCCCGAGCGGTGGGTGTACCGCAGGCACGTGATGTCCGGGTTGAAGGAGATGTACACCGCCGTCGCCTCGCGCCGCGCCGTGCCCGTGCCCCTCGACGAGGCGCTCGCCATTCGCACGATCCGCGAATGGGACCGGCGCATCATGACGCGGCGCTTCGGCTATGAGAGCGTGGAGGCCTACTATGCGAGCGAGAGCGCCGCCCCGCGCCTCCGCGACATCGCCGTCCCGTCGCTGATCGTCGCGGCGGAGGCCGACCCGATGGTGCCGCTCGACACGGTGCGGCCGGCGATCGAGGCCCACCCGCGCTCGCCGCTGCTCGACGTGCAGTGGCTCCGGCACGGCGGGCACGTGGGCTTCCCGCGGACGCTGAGCCTCGGGTTCGGGGCGGCCCCGGGCCTCGAATCCCAGGTCATCCACTGGCTCACGAGGCATTGACGCGCAGGAGTGGCCGCGGCCGTGCCCGCGGCTCGGTGGGCTCGGCTCCCCGGGGCATCGGGGCGCGGGAGCGCGATCGGAGCACCGCGCGGCCACGGCGCGGCGACGTCACCCGCGTGGAGCGGCCGGGGTCAGCGCATAGACGTCGACGTCCACGCCTGGGCTATAGAGCACGTGCGGCGCCCCCGTCGGGGCGGGCAGGCCGGCCGCGGCGACGACGCTCTCCTCGACGTGGGTCACCTCGGCCCGGTGGAGCGGATAGGGCGCGTGGTGCACCTGCCCGATCCTGAGCGCGTCGCCGCTCGCGGCGAACAGCAGGTAGCGCTCGGCCAGGAAGTGCTCGAAGGTCCCCGGCGCCGCGGCGCCGCCCTGGATCGCCGCGCCGACGCGATAGCGCGCCTCGAAGCGCGCAGGCACGGGGCCCGGCCAGCGCCGCGCGCTGCGGTAACGGACCTCCCCGTCCCTCGATTCGAGATCCATCGAGGCGTGGTGATAGGGCAGGTGCCAGCCGACCCGGGCCGCTACGACCGCGATCGCCTTGGCCGCGTCCAGGCTGAAGAACCAGACGCCCGGCGCTCGCCCCTCCTGGTGAACGTAGGTGCGGACGTTGAGCTCGTGGAAGTTCGAGATCCCCGGCACGCTCGGCGACCACCAGGGGCTGACGTCGCGCATGGTGAAGGCGACGACGCCGACGTAGGCCTTGCCCTCGAAGGTGTCGAGTTCGAGCGCAGGCGGCACGACGGCGCGGAGCGCGGCGATGGGCGTCTCCCAGTGCAGGAAGAGCAGCTCTCTCCAGCGCTGGAAGCCCGCCGGGCGGCCAGGGGGGCGGAGCGTCGGGGCGATTCGATCCACGGCGACCTCAGCATAGGACGGCGCGGTCAGAAGATCTCCTCTCGCAGCGGGCAATGGCATGGGGATATCCTGCGCGCGGAGCCGAACGGGCACGGAGCGGAGGCAGGATGAAGAAGCTCATCAATGCGCCGGACGATCTCGTCGATGAGGCGCTCGAAGGCATGGCGCTCGCTCACGCCGAGCTCCTCCGGGTGAACGCCGCGCCGCGCTTCGTCACGCGCGCGGAGGCGAAGGGCAAGGGCAAGGTCGCGCTGCTCTCCGGCGGCGGCAGCGGGCACGAGCCGCTGCACGCCGGGTTCGTCGGGCGCGGCATGCTCGACGCCGCCTGCCCCGGCGCCGTGTTCACGAGCCCGACGCCCGACCAGATCTTCGAGGCGACGCGGACAGTCGACGGCGACGCCGGCGTGCTCCACATCATCAAGAACTACACCGGCGACGTGATGAACTTCGAGATGGCCGCCGAGCTCGCGCGCGAGGCGGGAATCCCGGTGGAGGGCGTGCTCGTGAACGACGACGTGGCGGTCGAGGACAGCCTGTACACTGCCGGACGGCGCGGCGTGGGGACGACCGTCCTCGTCGAGAAGATCTGCGGCGGCGCCGCCGAGGCGGGCCGCCCGCTCGAGGAGGTGGCGGCGCTCGGTCGACGGGTCAACGCGCGCGGCCGAAGCATGGGGGTCGCGCTCTCCGCCTGCACGGTGCCGCACGCCGGCAAGCCATCGTTCGAGCTCGGCGCGGACGAGATGGAGGTCGGCATCGGCATCCACGGCGAGCCCGGCCGGCGGCGGGCCAAGCTGGAGCCGGCCGACCGGGTGGCCGAGATCCTGATGCAGCCGATCCTCGACGACCTGCCGTTCGAGCCGGGCGACGAGGTGCTGCTGTTCGTCAACGGCATGGGCGGGACGCCGCTCCTCGAGCTCTACGTCGTGTACCGCAAGGCGCGCGCGATCGCGCAGGGCCGCGGCCTCAAGGTCGCGCGCAGCCTCGTGGGGTCGTACATCACGTCGCTCGAGATGGCCGGCGCGTCGGCGACCCTGCTCAAGCTCGACGACGAGATGCTCCGCTGGTGGGACGCGCCCGTGCACACGCCGGCGCTGCGCTGGGGGACCTGAGCCATGGACGCCTTGAGCGGCGCGCACATCGCGGCGTGGATCGAGCGCGCGGCCGACGTCATGGAGCGCGAGAAGGCGCTCCTGACCGAGCTCGACGCGGCGATCGGCGACAGCGACCACGGCGTCAACATGGCGCGCGGCTTCACGGCGGTGCGCGCCCGGCTCGGCGGCCTCGATCACGGCGACGTCGGCGCGCTGCTGAAGGGCGTCGGGATGATCTTGCTGTCGACCGTCGGCGGGGCGAGCGGCCCGCTCTACGGCACGCTGTTCCGCGACGCGGGCCAGCGGGCGGCCGGTGCGGCGGCGCTGGACCTCGCGGCCCTGGCCGGGTGCCTCGAGGCGGGCCTCGACGGCGTGAAGCGGCGAGGCAAGGCATCGCCCGGCGACAAGACGATGGTCGACGCGCTCTCCCCTGCGGTCGACGCGCTCAAGGCCGCGCTGAGCGCGCCGGCGCCCACGGGCGGGCCGGCGCGCTCCCCGCTCATGGACGGGCTCGCCCGCGCCGCCGAGGCGGCGCAGGCCGGCGCGCTCGCGACCGTGCCGCTCATCGCTCGCAAGGGCCGGGCGAGCTACCTCGGAGAGCGCAGCGCTGGGCACCAGGACCCCGGCGCCACGTCGTGCTCGCTCTTGCTGCGGAGCCTGGCCGCGACGGCAGGCGTATGAGCGGGGCGGCGGGCCGCGTCGGGCTCGTCCTGGTCTCGCACAGCCGAGCGCTCGCCGAGGCCACCGAGGCGCTGGCCCGCCAGATGACCGGCGAGGCGGTCGCCATCGCCTGCGCGGCGGGCGCGGGCGACGGCGGCGCCGAGCTCGGCACCGACGCGACCGCGATCGCCGCGGCGATCGAGCGCGTCTGCGGGCCGGCCGGCGCCGTCGTGCTGATGGACATCGGCGGCGCGATCCTGAGCGCCGAGACGGCGCTCGAGCTCGTCGATCCGGCCGTCGCCGCGCGGACGCGCCTCTCCGGCGGGCCGATCGTGGAAGGGGCGATCGCGGCCGCCGTGCGGGCGGCGGCGGGCGGCACGCTCGATCAGGTCGCCGCGGAGACGCGGCAGGCGCTCGCTCCGAAGGCCGAGCATCTCGGCGAGGCGGAGCGCCCCGCGGCGGCGGCCGGGGCCGCGACCGCGCCGGCCGCGACGGCCGCGACGGTCGAGCTGGCGATCGCCGATCCGAGCGGCCTCCACGCCCGCCCTGCCGCGCGGCTCATCACGCGCGCGGCGGCCTTCGACGCGGCGATCACCCTGGAGAACGTGACGGCCGCGCGCGGTCCGGTGCCGGCCTCGAGCCTGATCGCGCTCGCCTCCCTCGGCGCGCGCCGGGGCGACGTGCTGCGCCTGCGCGCGACCGGACGGCAGGCGGGCGAGGCCGTCGAGGCGCTCGCTGCGCTCCTGCAGCGCGATGCGCCAGCGGGCGCGCATACGGCGCCCCCCGCGTCGTGCCACGCGATCCCCGTCGCGCCCGGCATCGCGCTCGGCCCGATGGTCCGGCTGGTGCGATCCGTCCCGGAGGTCCCCGAGACAACGGTCGACGATCCTGTGGCCGAGGCCGAGCGGCTGCGGCGCGCGCTCGATCTGGCAGCGCAGGACCTCGGCAGCGCGCTGCGCGGCACCGACATCCTCGACGCGCATCAAGCGCTGCTCTGCGACCCGGCGCTCGTCGACGAGGCGATCGGGCGCATCGAGCGGGAGCGCTGCAACGCCGCCTGGGCCTTCCGCCAGGCGATCGACGCTGCGGCCGCGATCTACCGGCAGCTCGACGACCCGTACCTGCGGGCGCGCGAGGCCGACGTCCACGACGTGGGCGACGCCGTGGTGCGCGCCCTGCTCGGCGGCGCCGCGGCGGTGCTGCCCGAAGGTCCGCCGGCCGTCGTCGTGGCCGAGGACCTCACGCCGTCGGAGGCCGCGCGGCTCGAACCGGGGCGGGTGCTCGGCGTCATCGACCGGCGCGGCGGTCCCACCTCGCACGCCGCCATCCTGCTGCGGAGCGCCGGCATCCCCGCGGTCGCCGGGGCCGCGGCGCTGGTGCCGGACATCGGCGGCGCGCGCGCCGGCCTCGACGGTGCGACCGGCGAGGTGTGGCTCGACCCGGATCCCGAGACCACGATCGAGCTCGAGCGGCGGCAGGCGGCCCTCCGCGCGTCACGGCGGCCGCCAGGCGCCCGGGACGGCCGGTTGCGCCTCGCCTGCGGCCGCGAGGTCGAGCTCTGGGCGAACGTGGCTGGCGCCTCGGACGCGCGCGCCGCGCGCGAGGCCGGCGCCGTCGGGATAGGGCTCCTGCGCACCGAGATGCTGTTCCTGGACCGCGTGGACGAGCCCGGCGAGGCCGAGCAGGCGGAGCTGCTCGCGGAGATCTTCGCGGCGTTCGCCGGCGCTCCGATCGTGGTCCGAACGCTCGACGTCGGCGGCGACAAGGCGCTGCCGTACCTCGAGCTCGAGGCAGAGGCGAACCCCAGCCTGGGCGTCCGCGGCGTCCGCCTCTCCCTCGCGCGGCCGGCGCTGCTCGAGGCGCAGCTCCGCGCGATCCTTGTCGCTGGGCGCGGCCATGACATCCGGGTGCTGGTCCCGATGGTCTCGACCGCCGCGGAGGTGAGCGCCGTGCGCGCCGCGCTGGAGCGCGCGCACGAGGCGCTCGCGGCGACGGGCGCGGCGCACCGCTGGCCCGTGGCCACGGGCATCATGGTCGAGGTGCCGTCGGCGGCGCTCATGGCGGAGCGCCTCGCGCGCCAGGCGGACTTCTTCAGCATCGGGACCAACGATCTGACGCAGCACACGCTGGCGGCCGAGCGCGGTCACCCCCGGCTGCACGCGCTCGCGGATCCGGCGCACCCGGCCGTGCTGCGGCTCGTGCGCGCGGTGGTGGAGGCGGGGCACGCCGCGAGGCGGCCGGTCTCTGTGTGCGGCGAGGCCGCCGGCGATCCCGGCGTCGCGCCGCTCCTCGTCGGGCTCGGCGTCACGCGCCTCAGCATGTGCGCCTCCGCGTTCGACGCGGTGGAGGACGCGCTCGCCGGTGCGTCGTTCGCCGATCTCGCCGCCATCGCCGAGGAGGCGCTCGCGGTCGACGACGCGGCGGCGGCCCGCGCGGCGGCGCGGCGTCCGGGCTGACGTCGCTGCCGTGACCGAGCCGCCAGACGCCTGGCGACGGACAGCCAGACGTCCGGCCGGCCCGGCGCCCAACCTCCAGGGCGATCCGGGCCGCGACCGTCGATCGCCGCCCGTTACGGCGCTCCCGCCGGCGCGGCGCCCTCGTGCGCGGAGCGCGCGGCGGCGTCGCCCGAGGGCTGGCTTGCCCGCGCCGGGTGTCCCAGCAGGCACGCGCTGTCGTCGGGCAGCTCGGTCGCCGCATCGCACGCCGCGAGCTCCCAGCCGATCGCCTGTTCTGTGTCGCTCCCGGTGAGGTCGGCGCCTCGGAGGTTGGCAGCGGTCAGATCGGCGCTCCCGAAGGTCGACTCCATCAGCGCGGCGTTCGAGAGGTCCGCCCCCGCGAGGCGCGCGTTCCGGAAGCTGGTCTGGGTGAGATCGGCCCGGGAGAGGTCGAGCCCCGACAGATCCAGCCCCTCGAAGCTGCGGTGACCGCTCCGCGCGAGGAGGCGTACGGCGGCCGACCGTTGCGCGGCGTCGCCCGAGGCGAGCGTGGCGCGCAGCCGGAAGACCGCGAGGCGCGACGGATCGAGGCCGTAGACGAGCGTCGCGGCGAGCGCGGCGAGCACGAGGCGGGCGCCCAGGGAGCGCGCGGCGTCGCGCTCGGTACCGAAGAGAGGCAGCGCGAACGTCATGAGCGCCGCGCCCAGCACGCTGCCGGCGTGCGCTACCACGAGGAGGCCGTGCGGAGGGATCTTGGCCAGAGCGACGGCGGCCGCGAGGACGAGGAGCAATGCGCCGCCGGCGAGCGCGAGGCGCAGCTCGGTCGGCCGCGCGAGCAAGGGCGAGTCTGGCGCCCTCCGAGGGCCACCGGACACGCCGGGGCGGCGGACCGGCGGAGCCTCGCGCTCACCGGCAGCGCGGCGCGAGGCGCTGGCGGCCGCGCCCTGGCGAGGCCCGTCGGTCGCGATGGACATCCGCTGCGACTCGGGTATCCGCTGCGACTCGGGTGGCGCCGAGATCCGTTGCAATGACCACGCCGCCTCCATCCGTCGCGAGTCCGGCGCTGCCTCCATCCGCCGCGAGTCCGGCGCTGCCTCCATCCGCCGCGAGTCCGGCGCCGCCTCCATCCGCGAGTCCGGCGCCGCCTCCATCCGCCGCGAGTCCGGCGCCGCCTCCATCCGCCGCGAGTCCGGCGCCGCGGGGAGACGGCTCCGCTCCGCGCTCTCGGGGACCGCGTCGGCGCTCGCGAGGGCGTCGCGCAGCGGCGAAGGGAACGACGCGATGTCGTCGAACGACGCGCCCGCGCTCGCCAGCGCCAGGATGGCCTCCTCGTCGAAGCCGGAGCGCGCGCACGCCGACGGATCGACGCGCGCGCCCACGAGCGAGCCCGCCGAGGAGAACGAGCGCGGGAGCTTGGCCCCGCGCAGGTCCGCGGCCGCGAGCAGCGCCCCGCCGAGCAGCGCCCCCGAGAGATCGGCCCAGCGCAGGTCGGCCCCGGTGAGGTCGGCGTTGACGAGCGACGCGGCGTCGAGCCGCGCCCCCCCGAGGTTCGCGCCGGTGAGCTTGGCCCCGTCGAGGCGCGCACCCGCGAGGTTCGCGCCCTGGAGGTCGGCGCAGCGCAGGTGCGCGGCCGCGAGGTCCGCGCCCGGGAGCTCGATCGCGGTGCTATCGCCGCCGCGACGCGAAGACAGGGCACCGAAGAGCGTGTGGAGAGCTGCGGTGTCCATGGCGGCGCCGCCTACTCATCCGGGTCGATGGTGCCGATCGTGCTGGCGAACACCACCTGCCCGTCCTTCATGTAGCCGTCCAGCGCGAACCACGCGTGCGTATTGTCCCCGTCGAGGTCGCCTCGCGCATAGGCGGCCCACCTGCGATCCTCCGGCACGTCCTCCGGAAAATGATTGACGGAGACGGGCATGGGAGAGCCGCCGAGTCGATATCGATACTGGTACGACTGGGGCTGGGTGATCGCGAACCCAAGGCACTTCCAGCCCACGGTCGGACTGCCGGTGTTGTAGTCAACACCCGGGCTGGGGTCGGGCTGATACTTCTTCCCCTGGACACGAGAGAACCCGTTGGGCACCGTGACCGCATCGCTGCACAGCGGCTGGATCGCCGTGGTGCCCGACATCGCCTGGAGGCGCTCGACCGAACCGACGACGGCCCTGGCGATGCCGCCGATCGTCTGCTTGGCCTCGGCCGATTTGGCGAACACGAGGTACTTGGACACCCCCTGGGTCGCCAAGGCGGCCAGGATCGTCACGACCCCGCCCGCGACCATCACCTCGACGAGCGAGAAACCTCGTTGACCTCGCCCTCGAGCCGCCCACTCCACGCCAGGTCGAAAATTTCTTGCCACGATACAACTATATACCGGGGCTGTTCATCGATAAACAAGCACAACCCAGAGCGCTCCGGCCCATGGAACGCTGTTTGGTCGGGGGTTGTGGGGAGTGTGGTCGCGCCGGCGGCTCGACTCCCACGTAGGCCACGGAAGAAGCGATGTGGCGCGCGGTGAGCGCGCGTGGTGCATCCTGCGCTCGGCGTCGCGTCAGTCGCGTCAGTCGCGTCAGTCGCTCCCGCCGCACCGGCCGCTCCGGGACGGCGGCGAGCGCGGACGGGCGGTGGGCTCAGGCGCGCGGGCCAGCGGTCTTGGGCGGCGGATCCCCCGCGAGGAACGCTTCCAGCGCATCGGCGATGCGCTCGCCGGTCTTGCCGTCCCATCCTTCGGGTACGGAGCCTCGCTTGGCGCGGCCGTCGAGGATGGCGTCGACCTCGCGCGCGATGAGCGCGGCGTCGAGCCCGACGACGATGTTCGTGCCCTGCGTCACGGTGATGGGCCGCTCGGTGCCCTGACGCATCGTGAGGCACGGGATCCCGAGCGCGGTCGTCTCTTCCTGGATGCCGCCGGAGTCAGTGGCGACGAGCAGCGCATTGCCCATCACGGTCACGAAATCGTCGTATCCGAGCGGCTCCATGATCCGGAGCCCCTTCGTCTCGCGGAGGCGCGTCGACAGCCCGAACGACTCGGCGCGGGCGACGGTGCGCGGGTGGACGGGGAACACGGTCGGCAGGCGCTGCGCGATCGCCTCGAGCGCGTCGAGCGTCTCGGAGAGCCGCTCGGCGCTGTCGACGTTGGCCGGGCGGTGGAGCGTCGCGATCGCGTACTTCTTCGGCTCGAGCCCGAAGCGCGAGAGCGCGTCCGTCTGGCGCTTGAGGGCGTAGTGGACCGAGTCGATCATCACGTTGCCGACGAACCGGATGCGCTCGGGCGCGATGCCCTCGGCGAGCAGGTTGGGGTGGGCGTCGTGAGAGGGGGTGAGCAGGAGATCGGAGAGCTGGTCGGTGAGGACGCGGTTGATCTCCTCGGGCATCGTCCAGTCGCGCGAGCGCAGCCCGGACTCCACGTGGACGACAGGAATGCCGAGCTTGGACGCCGCGAGCGCGCCTGCGAGGGTGCTGGTGACGTCCCCGACGACGACAACCACCTTGGGCCGGTGCTCGATCATGTCGGCCTCGGCGCCGACGAGGACCGCCGCGGTCTGCTGGGCGTGCGAGCCGCCGCCTGCCTTCAGCGTGTGATCCGGCGTGGGCAGGCCGAGGTCCCGGAAGAACACGTCGCTCATCGTCGTGTCGAAGTGCTGCCCCGTGTGGAGCAGCCGCATCGGTAGGCGGCGCGCCTTGAGGGCGCGGCAGATGGGGGCGAGCTTCATGAAGTTCGGGCGCGTCGCGGCGACGAGGTAGATCATCTCGACCGAGGATGATGCCGTGGTACCCGGCGCAGCACCAGCGTTTTGACGGAGCCGCGGGCGAGGCCGATCCGCGATTCTGCTCGCCTGCCTCCTCGTTCCCCGCGCCTCGCCTCCGCCGCGGCCGGCGCTCGATATCCTCACTACCTACGATGCCTACGCGCCGCGGTTCACCATCGCGCCCGCGACGCCGCCCACGTCGGACGCGTCGGACCTGCGCTCGCGCTGCGCCGAGCGCCGCGCCCGGCGAGTGCGCCACCACCGCTCGGCGCTCATCACCGGCAAGATCGTCATCGCCACCAGCGTCGACTTCACCCACGCGTCGAGCGAGAGCGGCGCCGAGCCGAACAGCGTGTGCATGAACGGCGCATAGACGAAGCAGAGCTGCAGGGCGAGCAGCGCGCCGATCCCGACGTAGACCCAGGGATTCGAGAACAGCCCGATCTTCAGCATCGAATCGCGCAGCGACCGGCAGTTGAGCACGTAGAAGATCTGGAACAGCACGACCGTCGTGACCGCCGCGGTCTGGGCCTCGCGGTAGGCGATCTCCGAGACGACGCCGCCGCGCACCTCCATGAAGTACTCGTAAAAGAACAGCCCGATCGCCCCGGCCGTCATGAGGACCGCGACGATCGCCGTTCGCACGAGCATGAACCGGCTCAGGATCGGCTCGCTCGGATCCCGGGGCGGGCGGCTCATCACGTCCTTCTCCATCGCCTCGAACGCGAGCGGCAGGGAGAGCGCCACCGTGGCCACCAGGTTGACCCAGAGGATCTGGACGGCCGTGATCGGCATGAGCGGCGCGCCCCCGACGATCGGGAAGCTCATCACCGCCACGAGCAGGATCAACGCCTCGCCCAGGTTCGTCGGCAGCACGAACGCGAGCGCCTTGACCAGGTTGTCATAGACGCGGCGCCCCTCCTCGACCGCCGCCCGGATGCTCGCGAAGTTGTCGTCCGTCAGCACGACGTCGGCGGACTCCTTCGACACCGCGGTGCCCGTGATCCCCATGGCCACGCCGATGTCCGCCTGCTTGAGCGCCGGCGCGTCGTTCACGCCGTCGCCGGTCATCGCGACGACCCTCCCCTCGGCCTGCAGCGCCTTCACCAGGCGGAGCTTGTGCTCCGGCGCGACGCGCGCGAACACGTGCGTGGAGGTCGCCGCCGCGCGCAGCTCGCCCTCCGAGAGCCGCGAGAGCTCCGTGCCGTTCATCGCGCGCGCCCCGTCGGGCACGAGCCCGAGCTGCCCGCCGATCGCCCGCGCGGTCGCCAGGTGGTCGCCGGTGATCATCTTCACGGTGATCCCGGCCGCGTGGCACGCCTTGATCGCGTCGATCGCCTCGGGCCGCGGCGGGTCGATCATCCCCTCCAGGCCGAGGAGCTCGAACCCCTCCGGGAGGTGCGCCTCGTCGAGCGAGGCCGCGTCGCGGCCCGCCGGCCGCGAGGCCACGGCGAGCACGCGCATGCCCTGCGCCGCCATCCGCTCGACCTGCGCCATCACCTGGGCCCGCCCCGCCTCGCCGAGCGCGGCGCGGCCGAGCACCGCCTCGGGCGCCCCCTTCATGAAGATCACCCGGTCTCCGCCGGGGGCCTCGTGGAGCGTCGCCATGAGCTGCCGCTCCGAGGAGAACGGGACGACATCGACGCGGGGGTGCTCCCGCCGCGTCCCCTCGACGTCCACGCCGAGCTTCTGGGCCGCGACGACGAGCGCGCCCTCGGTCGGGTCGCCCTCGATGCCGCAGGCGTCCGCCTCGCGCGTCATGCGGGCGTCGTTGCAGAGCAGCCCCGCGCGGAGCAGCGCGCGCACCGCCTCGGGCACCTCGCCGACCGGCGCGCCGTCGCGTCGGAGCTCGCCTTCGGGCGCGTAGCCGACGCCGGTCACCTCGAGCGCCGCTCCGGCCTGCTCGAGCGCCACCTCCCCTTGCGCGCCGGCGGCGGGCGTCCACAGGGCCCGGACCGTCATCTCGTTCCGCGTCAGCGTTCCTGTCTTGTCCGAGCAGATGACTCCCGTGCTGCCCAGCGTCTCGACCGCGGGCAGCTTCCGGATCACCGCGCGGCGCCGCGCCATCCGCTGCACGCCGATGGCGAGCGAGATGGTGATGATCGCGGGCAGCCCCTCCGGGATCGCGGCGACCGCGAGCGAGATGCCCGCGAGCATCGCGTCGACCGGCGGGTAGCCCCGGAGCAGCGCGACCCCGACGATGAGCAGCGCGACGGCGACGATCGCGATGGTCAGCACGCGGCCGACCTTGGCCATCGAGCGCGTGAGCGGCGTCTCGATCTCGGTCGCCTCGTGGAGCATCGAGGAGATGCGGCCGAGCTCGGTCGCTGCGCCCGTGGCGACGACCACCGCGGTGGCCGCGCCGCTGGTCACGAGCGTCCCGCCGAAGGCGAGGTTCTTTCGATCGCCGACGCCGGCGTCCTCGGGGACCGCCGCGACGTGTTTGTCCGATGGCACCGACTCCCCGGTGAGCGCCGACTCGTCCACGTGGAGGTTCTTCACCGAGAGCAGCCGGGCGTCGGCGGGGACCTTGTCGCCGGCGTCGAGCACCACCACGTCGCCGGGGACCACGTCGGCGGCGGGGATCACGCTCCGCTGGCCGCCGCGCACGACCGTGGCCGTCTGGGGCACCATGTCGACGAGCGCCTCGATCGCCTTGCCCGCGCGGAGCTCCTGGACGAAGCCGATCGCCGTGTTGAGCACCACGACCGCCAGCACGACCGACCCGTCGATCGCCTCGCCCATGGCCATCGCGAGGGCCGCCGACGCGAGCAGCACGTAGATGAGCGGGTCGTTGATCTGACGGAAGAGCAGCTTGAGCGGGCCGTCGCCCTTCGCGCGCTGGATCACGTTGGGCCCGACGTCCTTGAGCCGCCGGGCGGCCTCGTCGCCCGCGAGGCCGGCCTCGGCGCTCTCGATCCTGGAGAGCACATCGGGGACAGGCAGGCTGTGCCAGGCGATCGCGGCCGATGGGGGGAGGACGCGTTGGGACATGGAGTCATCTCCTGCGGCGGCAGCCGCGCTGTGCGCGCTGATCCGGCCGGCTGTGGCTGCTCATCACGTGGTCTTCACGTGGCTGGCGCGTGGTTTCCCCCGTCATTCGGCACGTCTCATGCCAGACCACGCCAGAGCGGAGCCGGGCTGTTCAGCACCTGGGGGCCCGCGCGGGCAGGCTGCCGGCGGGACCTTTTCACCCCGCCGAGGAATTTTGCCCCACAACGCTCGCCTCGCGCGCCCGGCGGCGCGTCAGCGGGCGTGGGCTCGCGGCGCTTGCTGGTGGCCTAACCGCGCGCGTACGCGAAGGTGCCGTCGATGTTGAGCAGCCGCGTCGCCTGGACGAGCTCGGCCACGGTCACGCCGAAGCGCCGCACGAGCCGGTCGGCGACGTCGCGCCGGAGGATGTCCCTGCGAAAGACGTGCAGCGCGCGGGGGGCGAAATACCCCTCGAGCTCCGCGAACGTGAGGCGCTGGTAGTCGGCGGTGCCGGGGACGGGCCGCCGCGACACGACGTCGTAAAAAAAGAAGATGCCGCCCGGCCGGAGCAGGCGGAGCGCCTTGTCCATCAGGCCTCGCTTGAGCTCCGCGTTGGTCACCGACGACAGGACGGCGAACATCATCACCACGTCGAACGGGCCCCCGACGTCGGCCGTCAGGAAGTCGCCCGCGACGAAGCGGATGCCAGCGAAGCGCGAGCGCGCGGCCTCGGTGCGCTGCGCGACGAGGTCGATGCCGGTGAGGCGCGTCGGATCGGCACCGAGCTCGACCAGCCACGCCAGGTTGGATCCCGACCCGCAGCCCACGTCGAGCACCGACATCTCGCGCAGCGCCTCGGGCGTGCGCACGCCGCACGCGACGAGCGCCTCGCGCAGGCGGCGCTGCCGCTGCCGCGCGACGAGGTACGGGTGGGCGTTGAGCAGGCTCGCCCAGGGGTTCGCGGGCAGGAAGCGCTCGGTGTAGTGCCGGTTGATCGCCGCGAGATCCCGCTCGAAGCCGCCCTCTTCAGCCATCGGTCCGCCTCCCTCCCCGCGCGCGCCGCCTGCCTGTTCCATCAAGGCTGCCCCACGGCCCACGCCGGCAGGCGCTGGACCCCCCAGCGCACCGCCTTGAGCAGCCCGAGCGCCACCGTTTGCTCCACCGTGAGCCGGCGGTGCGGCTTCCGACGCGCGAGGTACGCGTCGAGGTAGCGCAGGAACTCGGGGTCCGGCTCCATGCCGCCCACCTCGCGCCGGATGCGCCGGTACTTGCGCGTCTTCCAGATGAAGTTCTCCCAGCTGTCGAAGTAGTCGTGCCGCATCAGGAGATCGGGCACGTAGACGACCCGCAGATCGGGGAAGTCCTTCGCGATCCGGTAGACGAGGTAGACCCCCTCGGCGCCGTAGAACTGATCGGGAAAGCCCCCGGTCGAGAGGTAGACGCCGCGCCGGATCGCCATGTGCCCCTCGGTCGCGAGGACGTCGTCGACGACATCGTCGCCGCGGTCGTAGTGCCCCGCGAGCGTGCAGAAATAGGGGTGCTCCTTGGGGATGATCCGGCCGCGCATCGCCGCGATGCGGGGGTCCTGGAAGACGCGGCAGACGACCTCGACGAACGTCGGCGCGATCAGCCCGTCGTCGTCGATGAACGCGACGTACTCGCCCCGCGCCCAGGCGATGGCGGCGTTGCGCGCGGCGTTCAGCGGGATGCCGTCGGTGAGGCGCAGCTCGACGTCGACGAGCGGGGCCGAGCGCGGCCGCAGGTGCTCGATGCCGCCGCTGTCCGCGAGCAGGATCTCGAACGGCACGTCGAGCGCAGCCGTCTGGCCGCGGGCGTGCTGGAGGCACTCGATCAGGTAGTCCTTCGCCTTGTAGGAGATGACGATCAGCGTCAGCTTCGGCGACGGGACCTCGCGCCGCACGATGAGCTCCTTCACCTCGGGCGCGTACTTCGCGCGCCACGCCTCCTGATGGGCGCGCTCGGCCTCGGGGAGCCCCGCTCGATCCTGGAGAAGATGGTCAGGCATCGCGGGCTCGCATGCCACGGGGGCCGCCGCGCAGGCAAGGATGTCGCGCGGGCGCCGCCCGGGGAGCGGCGTCGGCGCGCGCGCTCAGCGCGGAAAGCGCGGCTTCAGGCGCGCGCGCTCAGCGCGGAGAGCGCGGCGTCAGCCCCTCGGGCTCGCCGCGACGCGCTCGAAGAGGCCCGCCAGCGCCCCCGCGCTGGCGCGCGCGCTCAGCGCGGAGAGCGCCGCGCAATCGGGCTCGACGAGCGGCCGACCGGCCGCGCGCGCGTCGAGCGCGTCCTCGATGCGGCGCTCGATCGCCGCGGCGTCGCCGGCCGCGTGCGTCCAGCCAAGGCGGGTCGCGTCGAGGATGCGCGCGACCTCGGGGGACGGCGAGACCGCGAGGATGGGCGCGCGCGCGAGGAGGTAGTCATAGAGCTTGCCTGGCAGGAGGTGGGGCTCGTCGCCGAAGCCTGTGAGCAGCGCCAGATCGGCGCCGGCGATGATGCCGAGCCCCTCGGCGTACGGCAGCACCGTGCGGTGCTCGAAGAGCCGCGACACCCCGAGCTCCTCGGCGAGGCGGAGGTCGCTCTTCGCGACGCGCCCCAGGTTGAGCAGCCGGATCGCGCCTGGGCCGAGCGACCTCCGGCGCGCGACGGCCGCCAGCGCCCGGACGAACGGCGCGAGGGTGCGCTCGCTGTAGCAGTTGCCGAAGTGCACGAGCGTCACCGCCTCGCCGCGCCGCGGGGCGACCGCCGCGTCCGGATCGAAGCCCGTCCGGATGCACTCGACGCGGCGCTCGATCCCCCGCTCGGCGTAGGCGTCGCGGGTCATCTCGGACGTCACCGTGAAGGCCGCGGCGGCGCCCACCACGGCCCGCTCGACGAGCGCCGCGGCCGCGCGGCTCCACGCGGGCCGCGTCGCCATCACCGGGCCGAACGACCACGGATCGCGGAAGTCGACGACGACGGGCCGGCCGATGGCCCTGCCGGCCAGCACGCCCGCGAGCACGGTCTCCCACGGCGCCCCGCTCGCGAAGATCACCTCGGCCCCGACCTCGCGGGCGAGGCGCGCGACGCGGACCGCCAGGGCCGGGACGCGCCCCGTGTTCGGTCCAATCACCGGGACGTAGCGGACCTCGGCGGCGAGGCGCGCGAGGCCTCTGCGGCGCGCGATCGGCGGCGCGGCCTCGGTCGGCGCCTCGAGGGTGCCGTCCGAGCCGAGCGCCCGGCGCGGCATGCGCGCAAGCTCGGCCTCGGAGAGGTAGCCGCGGCGCACGTCGCCCGCGGGCAGCGAGCCCTCCGCGAACGACGGATCCAGCCGCTCTCCTGGAGGCGGCCTCGCGGTGAGCACCGTGGCTGCCCAGCCGTGCTCCGGCAGAAATTTCGCGAAGCGGTACGCGCGCTTACCGCCGACGCTGAACCGCGGTGGAAAGTAGTAGCTCACGAGGAGCGCGCGCCTCATGGCCGCGCCTATATCACGGCCGACCCTCGCGCCGCGCGCTCGCCTCGGGAGGCCGCTCCTCGCCGCGCATGTGCTACCGAGCCGCCATGCAGGACGAGCAGCCCGCCCCGGTCGAGCCGAGCGCGCCCACGCGGGCCCCGGAGGTCGCGCCGGCTGCCAAGGAAGCGCCGCGCCCCGGCGAGTCGCAGAGCACATCGCTGGCCGACCGGATCGGGATGATCGTCGGAGGGCAGGTCGTCAACACGCTGATCGTCCTCGTGCAGGGCATCGTCGTGGTGCGGCTGCTCGGCAAGGCCGAGTACGGCGTGCTCGCGTTCGCGACGATGCTGTTCGTGACGGGGCGCGATTTCGCGCAGCTCTACCTCCCGGAGTCGTTCCTCTATTTCGCGCCCAAGGTGACCCGCGCCGAGCTCCGCGGCCTGGTGCGGCAGAGCATGCTGCTCCTGGTCGGCCTCGGGGCGCTCTCCGCGCTGGCCTTCTCGGTGTTCGCGCTGGTCCCCAGCGTCTTCCTCGATGGCCGCGAGGGCGTCACGCGGCTCCTCCTGCTCATCGGCCTCATGAGCGTGATCTCCTACCCGGCGAGCGTGTTCGGCCCGCTCTTCATCGCGACGAACAACCACCGCAAGTCGGCGGGGGTCGCGCTGGTCGTCACGCTCTCGAGCGCCGCGGGGGCGATCGTCCCCGCGGCGCTCGGGTGCTCGATCGCCTGGATCGTGGCCGCCCAGTGCGCGGCGCAGGCCCTCCGGCTCGGGCTCTCGTACCGGCTCTACGCGCGGCTGTTCCAGGACGTCGCCGCGGCCCCGTTCCCTGGCGGCGTCAAGGCGCAGCTCGCCTACGCGCTCCCGCTCTCGGTGACGCGCTTCGCCGGCCTCTTCAACCAGAAGCTCGACAAGTTCGTCATCGGACTGTTCTTCAGCGCGGGCCTTTACGCCGAGTTCTCCGTCGGCTCGCAGGAGCTCCCGCTCGTCGGCGTCCTCGCCTACTCCGTCGCCTCGACGATGCTCCCCGACCTCGTCGCCCGCGTCGAGAACGGGCGGACGCCCGCGGAGGGCGCGAGGGCGGCGATCGACCTGTGGCACTCGGGCATCCGCAAGACGACGCTGATCATGCTCCCGGTCGCGGCGTTCCTCCTCCTCTTCGCCGAGCCGCTCATGCGCACCATCTACGGCGACGCCTACGCCGGCGCCGCCGTGCCGTTCCGCATCTACTCCGCGCTCCTGCCGCTGCGCGTGACCGCGTACGCGATCATGCTGATGGCGTTCGGCAAGACGTCGTTCATCCTGCGGATCCAGGTGCTGTCGATGGTGTTCAACACCGCGGCGAACCTGGTCCTCCTGCCCACGATCGGCATGGTCGGCGCGCCGCTCTCGGCCGTCCTGACCCAGGTGCTCGTGATCACCGCGACGGTGGCCTGCATCGCGCGCTTCTCGGGCGTGGGCCTCCGGGGCGTCTTCCCTTGGGGCCATTACGGGCGCGTCGCGGCCACCGCGATCGTGGCCGCGGCGCCGCTCGCCGCGTTCCTGCTCACGGGCGCGACCAACAGGCGCCCCGCGCTCTGCCTCGCGCTCTGCGCCCCGCTCTACGCGGGCCTCTACCTCGTGGCCGCGCGGGTGACCGGCGTGCTCGCTCCCGAGGACCGGGCGTTCGTGGCGCGCTGGCTGCGCCTCGAGCCGCTGCGGAGTCGCCACGGCTGACGCGTCCGCGCGCGTCGCCCCCTCGCTGTCTCGGGCGGCGAACGAGGGCTGCCGGCGTGGAATCGGCGCAGACTGATTCAAAGGGCCCTCGCCCGGAAGGCGGAAAAGATTGACAGTCGTCCCGTCGTCTCCCGCGTGGCGCCCGCCTTCGGGTGGATTTCCCGCCGATCGGTGTTCTAGGCTTACTTGCCGGCCTCATCGGCGCCTTGTGCGATGGAGACGACCATGAGCGAAGACCAGGAAGCAGGGCTCGTCCTCCGGGTCATCTCGGGCCCTCTGGCCGGGCAGACGGCGCGTATCCCAGGCGACCGTCCGCTGCTCGTCGGCCGCGCTCCCGAGTCGGATCTCTCGATCACGAGCGACGTAGAGCTCTCTGCGCTGCATTTCTCGGTGGAGCAGATCGACGGCAGCTACCTCCTCCGCGACCTGGGGAGCCGCAACGGGACTCAGGTCAACCGGGAGCGGGCGCGCGAGGTGTCGCTCCGGGACGGCGACGAGATCCGCGCGGGGGGGACCGTGTTCGCGGTGGCGCGCCGCGAGGTGAGCCGCCGCTACGCGCCGACCGAGCCCGCGCCGCCCTCGCGCCGCGCGCGGAGGACCGCAGTGCTCGCGACGGGAGCGCCGTTCGCCACGTCGGCGCGGGCGCGGCTCCGGCAGGAGCGCTCGCCCCTCTTCGCGGTGCTCGACGCCGCCCGCGACCCGCGCATCCGGCTGCTGCTCGGCGAGGCGGGCGAGCAGACCGCCTCGCTCTACACCGGCTTCCAGGGCGAGATCCTCGCGGACGTCGGCCCCACGCTCGTGCACCTCCCGCACGGGTCCAGGCTGCTCGACGCGCTGGTCGACGGAGGCTGGGGCGACTGCTGGGGCGTCTTCCTGACGAGCGACCGCCCGTTCGGCGACGTGCGGAAGCACCTCCGCCGATTTCTCCTGGTCGAGAGCGGGACAGGCAAGCAGCAGTATTTCCGGTTCTACGATCCACGCGTGCTCCGCGGCTTCCTCCCCACGTGCGGTCCTCGAAAGATCGAGGCGCTGTTCGAGGAGGTCGAGGCCTTCACCATGGAGGCCGAGGATCCGGGGAAGCTGCTCCGCTTCACCGCCCGGGGCGGCAAGGCGGTGCGCGAGGAGTCGGCGCTGGAACGCGAAGGCTGAAGGCGCACGCCGGCCCCGCGGGCCGGCGTGGATCAGCGCGGCGGCGCGCCCGCGGCGCTGCCCGGCTCCAGGGCGGGCAGATCCCAGGCGATGAGGCGCAGGAGCTCCGCCACGCTGAAGGCCTGCGCGAAGCTGCCACCAGGGTGGTGCGGCGGCTCGCCGGAGGCGATCTCCGGCACCTGGCCGAGCGCGATCTCGTTCGCGGCCGCGGAGGCCGCGAGCCGATGCAGCAGCGGGATCACATGCTCGCCGAGCGTGGAGAAGCGCCGGGCGGCGCGCGCGTAGAACCCGAGCAGGAACGGCCAGGCCGTGCCCTGGTGGTAGGCGCTGTCGCGCGCCTCGGGGCCTCCCTGGTACCGGCGCGCGTAGGCGGGATCGGCCGGCGAGAGCGTGCGCACGCCGGCGGGGGTCACGAGCTCCAGGCGGACCCGATCGAGCAGCGACGCGGCCCGCTCCGGCGTGAAGCAGGCGGGATCCACGGCGACGGCGATCAGCGCGTTGGGGCGGATCGACGCGTCGCGGAACGCGCCCTCCCCCTCCGCGTGCTCCGAGATGACGTCGTACGGGTAGCCGGTCTCCTCGCACCAGAAGCGGGCGGCGAAGCCCTGGCGCGCCGCGCGCGCGGCCGCCTCCGCCCGCCTCGCCAGCCGATCGTCGCCGGCGGACCGCGCGAGGCGCGCAAGCGTCTCCGAGCCCTTCGCCCACAGCGCCGTGAGCTCGACCGGGCAACCGGCGCGCGGGGTCACCGCGCGGCCCGCGACGCGCGCGTCCATCCACGTGAGCCCGTCGACGGCGCCCTCGCCGAGGCGCCCGGCGGCGAAGAGGCCGTCGGCCGTGACGTGGATCCCGTTCCGGGTCCCGCGCACGGCGGCCTCGAAGGCGTCGCGGAGCGCGCCGAGCAGCTCGCCCGTCACGAACGGGTGCGTGTCGCCGACCGCGTCCGCGAGCAGGCGAGCCGCCTCGAACAGCCAGAGGGTCGCGTCGGCCGCGTGGAAGTCCGCGGGCTCGCCCGCGTCGGGGAGCCGGTTCGGCACGAGGCCGTCCTGCATGGCGTCGATCATCGAGCGGAGGACTCGGATCGCGGCCTCGGTCTTGCGCGGCACGAGGTAGAGGCCGGGCAGGGAGATCAGCGCGTCGCGGCCCCACACCTCGAACCAGGGGTAGCCCGCGATGACGCCGGGCCGCGCGGCCGCGTCGGCGCGGAACGCCTCGGCCGCGATGGACAGCTTCCGCTCCAGGAGCGGGCGCCGGGGCCCCGGGTCCTCGGCGCGGATCGCCGCGCTCGCCGCCGCGAGGAGGTTCTCCGGCTCGTCCTCGGGCAGCGCGCCCACCGCCACGAGCAGGTGAACGGGCTCGGTGCCGATGACCGTCTCGAAATGGCCCGGCGTCCAGAGATCCTCGAGGAAGTCGAGGCCCCGATCCTGCTCGCCGAGGTACTCGAAGCGTCGCCACCAGTCCTGCGAGCCGACGAACGTGCCCTGGTAACGGAAGCAGATCCTCGGCAGCGCGCGGTTCGGCTGCACCCGGACCTCGCCCATCACGGGGCGGTCCCGCCCCGAGCCGGGCTCGCCGCGCGCCGCCCCTGCGCGCAGCTCGACCTTCTGGGAGATCCCGCCGTTCTCGCGGAGCAGCTGGTGAATGTGGCGGGCGGCGAGCAGCGGACGCAGCGTCAGCATCACCGGATCCGCCCCGCTCCAGGCATAGCGGAGGACGGCGGCGTTCTCGCCGCGCACGAGGCCGAGCGTCACCTCGAGCTCGCCGCCCGGGACGGCGTACGCCCAGCGCGGGAGCGGATCCTGATCGAAGCGCTCGAGGTAGAACGAGCTGCTCTCCGGATCGATGCCCGGGAACTGGTGCTTGGCGAGGTCCCAGCGCGGCCACGAGGCGCGGCGCTCGGACGGCGCGCCCTGCTGCCGTACCGGGCGGACGCAGACGTCGACGTGCGAGAGCATGACGTGCCGGCGCCGCGGAGGGTCGAGGGCCGCGACGAGCAGGCCGTGGTAACGGCGGGTGTGCATGCCGGCGATCGTCGAGCTCGCGTAGGCCCCCGCGCCGTTCGTGTGCAGCCACTCCTTGCGCGCGATCGAGAACTGGCCCCGCACCTCGACGTGCGGCCACGGCGAGGCGTGCTCCAGCGCGGCGCCCTGGCCGCGGGGCGCCGCGGGCGTGGACGACAGCGCGTCGTGGGTCGGGGAGTGCCGCCGGGGTCCGTCCGAGCTCATCGACCGCCGGTTGCCTTCCTGAGCGAATCCTCGGCGGCGGCGCGCATCACCTCGACCGGCGCCGGGAGGCCGGTCCAGAGCGTGAAGGACTGCGCCGCCTGGCCGACCAGCATCCCGAGCCCGCCTTCGGCGCGGAGCCCTCTCTCGCGCGCCATCCGGAGGAAGGGCGTCACCGGGGGGTTGTAGACGAGGTCGTAGAGGCACACGCTCGGCGAGAGCGCGTCCCACGGGATGATGCTCGTGACCTCGTCCCCGGGCGGCCCCCCGAGCATGCCGGCGCTCGTGGCCTGGATGATCAGGTCGGCGGCGACGGTGAACTCGCTCCAGTTGAGCCGCAGCGCCACGGAGGACTTGCTGCTGATCGACCTGTCGGTCGGGATCGGCCAGGGCGCGGTGAGCGCGCCGAGCTCGGACGCGCGCTGCCCCGCGGGCGACTCGAGCATCGCCTCGGTGCTGGTCCACGAGCGGGTGGTCACGCTGATGAGGTGATAGCCGAGCATCTTGCACGCGGCGATCGCCGCGAACGCCGCGCCGCCCGCGCCGATGATCACCGCGCGCTGGCGCGGGCTCGAGCGCGCGCCGTACGGCCCCTCCGGATCGTCCCCGCGGGGCGGGGCGGATCCCAGGAGCAGCGCGAGCTCGTCGCGGAGCGCGGCCACGTCGGTGTTGTACGCCGTCACGCGCCGCGCCTCCGTCGCGCAGAGGACGTTCGCGGCGCCGACGTCGGCCGCGCTCGCGTCCACGTCGTCGACCATCGACATGATCGCGCGCTTGTGCGGGATCGTGACGTTCGCGCCGGCGATGAGGCCGCTCCGGATGTCGCTGACGAAGCGCGCGAGCTCCGGGCCGGTGGGCACGTCGAAGGCGCTGTAGATGTGCGGCAGGTGGTGCGCCCGAAACGCGGCCGAGTGCATCGCCGGCGAGACCGAGTGGCCCACCGGGTGCCCGACAAGACCGAACATTCGCCGCTCAGCGTTCGACATGGTGCCTCTCCTCAGGGCCGGCCTCCGCGCCGCCCTGCCCCACCGAGACCTGGCCGGCGGCGCCCGTGCGACCGAGGGTCGGGGCGCGCTCCTCGGCCGCGAAGCCGAGCCCGAGCTGCTCGCACGCGGGCGCGCCGGGCTGCGTCCTCTTGCGCCTCGGCGCGCGGCCGGACGCGGCGCGCGGGCCGCCGCCCTGGCGCGCAGGCGGCGCGGGCGCCGCCGCGGCCGACGCAGCCGCCGCTGCCGGCGCGGGCTCGTGGCCGTCGACGAGCGGCTCGTCCGGACCCGCGGTGACGACGACCCGCACGAGCAGCGCGCCGTGGTGCACGCGCACCGCGATCGGATCGCCCGGCGCGACCTCGCGGTGATCGCGGACCGCGCGCCCCGACGCGTCCGTCGCGATGGCGTAGCCGCGCGCGAGCACGCGGAGCGGCGACATCGCCTCGAGCCGGGCCACGTCGCCCGCGAAGCCCTCCCGCAGGAGGGCGACGTGGCGGTGCGCGGCGGCGGCGAGGCGCACCGACAGCGGCCGGAGCGCGCCGCGGGCGCCCGCGAGCACCGCGCGCGGGTGGCGCGCGGCGAGCCGTCGCTCGAGGCGCTGGAGCGCGGCGCGGTCCTCGACGAGGATGCGCTCCATGCGGCGCCGGAGCCTCGCCATGGCGTCGTCGATGCGCTGCTGGGGCTCCGCCAGGATCTGCGCGGGCGAGCCGAGCCGGGCGCGCTGCCGGTCGAGATCGGCCCGAGCGCCCCGGATCCGGTGGGCGATCGCGCGGCGCATGCGGGCCTCGAGGTGCTCCAGCGCCGCGCGCCGCGCGGCCGCGTCCGCGACGAGCATCTCAGCGGCCTGCGAGGGCGTGGCGGCGCGCGCGTCGGCGGCGAGGTCGGTCAGCGCGACGTCGATCTCGTGCCCGACGGCGCTCACGATCGGCACGCGCGCGGCCGCGACCTTCCGGACGACGATCTCCTCGTTGAACGCGCTGAGGTCGTCGGCCGAGCCGCCCCCGCGCCCCACGATGATCACCTCGATGCCCGGGAACTCCTCGAGCAGCGAGATCGCGCGCACGATCCGCTGCCCTGCGCCGGCGCCCTGGACCGGCGTGCGCGCGAGGATCAGCCGGGCGCCGCCGCGGCGGAACGCGACGGTCACGATGTCGTGGATCGCCGCGCCGTCGCCGCTCGTGACGACGCCGATGATCTGCGGATCGACGGGCAGCTTGCGCTTGCGCTCCGGCGCGAAGAGCCCCTCGGCGGCGAGCTTCTCCTTGAGGCGGAAGAGCGCCTCGAGGAGCGCGCCGCGGCCGGCGAGGCGCGCGTCGTCCGCGGAGAACTGGAGCCGGCCCCGAGGCACGTAGACGGTGGCGCGGCCCGTGAGCACGACGCGCGCTCCATCGGCGAGCAGCTTCCGCGCGCGCGGCGCCGCGGTCCTGTACATCACGCAGTCGATGGCCGCCTCTTCGCTCTCGTCCTTGAGCGTGAAGTAGGCGTGGCCGCTGCCCACGACGCGCAGGCCCGAGATCTCGCCCTCGACGCGCACGTCCGCGGTCGACCCCTCGAGGATCCGCTTCAGCCGGCGATCCAGCTCCGCGACCGAGACCACCTCCGGCTCGGCGCCCCGCTGGCGGCGCGAGGGCGGCGGGCTCGTGAGCTCGCGAGGCTCGGCGACGGGAAGGGCCGCGAACGAGAGCTCGGGCGGGATATCGCGGCGCTGCACAGGGCAGACGTACCCTTTTGCTCGGCCTGTGGAAAGACTCTCGCGGGCCTGATCCCGCGTCAGGCGAGCCCGCCGTCGGGCGCGCTGCGAGGCTCGGCGCGGAGCGGCGGAGCGACGGGCCGTTCGCGGAGGCGATTTCGTGTGAGAGGGCCAGCCCGCGATCCGCAAGGTCCTCCTCTCCCACGGCGGCGAGATAGCCGTCCGAGTCCTCCGATCGCTGCATGAGGTCGGCCTCCGGCGCATCGCCGCCTGCAGCGATGCAGACCGCGACGGCCTCCATGTCCGCCTCGCGAGCGCGTCGTACGCCATCGGCCCCGCGCCTGCGTTCGAGAGCTACCTCCGCTTCGGCCGGATCCCCCGCGTCACCAGGCGTTCCGGGGCGGGCGCTATCCATTTCGGGTACGGAAAACCGCGAGTTCGAGGAAGCATACGAGGCGAGCGGACCTCGTCGGGTTCCTCCTTGCCGAGGAGGGATTGCCTTGATGGCCCTCGCAGAAGCCGGCCGCCCTCACTAGGGCGCCCCTTCCCGCAGCCGCTCCCATGGGAGCGCGCTCGCCGGCGTGCGCGTCCTGCAGCGCGGCGTGACACGTCGCAGCGCGCGCCGTCCGCGACCCGCCGGGGACGTCCTCGGTAGGTCGTGACCGATCGTAACAGGTCGTACGAGGTCGCAACCGATAGTAACAGACCGGCATGCCAACAACGCGCAGCCCCCTACGCAGCGCGTTGTCCTAAAGTCCCCTCGCTCCGGCCTCGGTCAATGCTATTCTACCGCGAACTTTCGGCCGGGGTGGAGGTGCGATGGGACGCGAGGCGAAGGGCCAGAAGGACCCGCTTGGGTCCGTCGCGATGCTCCCGTCGATCGAGGTCCGAGCCCACGAGCCTCCCTCTGCGACAGGCAGGTCGGCGACGCAGCGCGCGGGCGAGCCGGTGAGCGACGCCGCCGTGACGCCTTCCCCACGAGCCCGGTGGTTCGACGCGACCGCTCCCGCCGTGACGCCGGCGGGGGGCCCGGACACCCGGCGGCGCTGGGCGATCCCGCTCTTCCTGGCCGCGCTCGTGCTGGTGGTGACCGCGCGCGGCCTGATGCTCCGTGCGCTGTTGCCGGTCGCCCTCGTGACGGCGGCGGTCACGCTGCTGGCGCGGGGACGACGGCACCTCCTGCCCCCTCCGCAGGTGAGCCGCCGCGGGCTGAGCCTCGAGGGCGATCAGCTGCTCCTTCGAGGCCAGGGCAGCGCCGCGCCGCACGTGCTGCTCACCACCCGCGAGCGGTTCGGCGTCACGCTCCTCGCTACGCCGCGCCGCGATCGCATCGTCGCCCTGCTCAGCTCCAGCGCCGGGATGTCCTCCATCGGGGCCGGCTTCGACGGCCCCTCGCGGCGCACCTTCGCCGCGCTCCTCGACCACGCGTCGGTCGTGGGCTCCGACGAGGTCGGGCTCGAGGCGATCGGCCCGGACGGCGAGCCGATCTCGCTCAGCCCAGCGGCGCTCGCCGCGCTCCTCGAGGAGCTCACGCTGCGCTCGCCCGGGTGCCTCGATCGCTTCCTCCTGACCGACGCGCGCGGCGCCGCCCTCGGCCTCGACAGCCGGGAGCTCCGCGCCGGGGGCCGCGTCTTCGATCTGGCGGCGCCGCTCGAGTGGCGCGCGTTCGTCTTCCAGGAGGCGCTCGGGCAGGCGATCGCGGTGTACCAGGGAACGTGGGTACGCCAGGGTACCAACGAGCTCTCCCTCGTCTGCCTGCTCCCCGCGATGACGCCGGCGCTCGACGGGCTGGGGGCATCGCTCGGCCCGCTCGATCGCGGCGCGCTCCGCGACCTCCGGCTGATGCAGGGCATACCGGAGAGCCCGCCGCCCGCCGATCAGCGCGTCGCCATCGATCGCCTGCTGATGGTCCCGATCCGATCCGCGCTGGACAAGGCGCCCCGGCCCGCCGCGCAGGCGCCGCGCGCGCGCGCATGACGCATCGACCGTGAGTGAACGCAGCGCCAGGGTTGTCCTGATGGGTCGACGGACAGCGCGCCAGGGCTGTCCTGACGGAGCGACGGGCCCGTGCGCGGGCGTCGTGCTTCGCTTGACTCCCGCGCGCGAGCACGGGTAAACCGCGCTCGGTATTCAGGCGATTTCGAGTCACCACGTCCCACACGACATCCGGAGGCGATCCATGGCCGTCGATATCCAGAAACTGTTCAACGAGGAGCTGCCCGCTGCGCTGGCGAAGCATACCGACGCGGCCAAGCAGATCGGCGGGAAGTACCAGATCAACGTGACGGGCGAGGGCGGCGGCGAGTGGCTGATCGACCTGTCCGACAGCGGGCCCAAGCTCTCCTCGGGCAACCCTGGCAACGCGGATGTCACGATCTCGCTCACCAGCGAGGATTTCCAGAAGCTGCACGAGAACCCGCAGGCCAACTCGATGCAGCTCTTCTTCGCGGGCAAGCTGAAGGTCACGGGCAACCAGATGCTCGCGATGAAGCTCCCGAAGCTGTTCCAGCTCAACGCGGGCTGATCCGGGCGCCGGCGGAGATCCGGCGAGCCCCACCTGCGCCGCCGTGCGCCCCCTCACCGACACGCGCATCCTCGATCTTTCGAGGCTCTTGCCTGGCCCCTTCGCGACCCTCGTGCTCGCGGATCTCGGGGCAACGGTGGACAGGATCGAAGACGTCGCCGGCGGAGACCTCCTGCGCCAGCTCCCCCCGCAGATCGCCGGAGAATCCGCGGCGTTCCAGCTCTTGAACCGCGGCAAGCGAAGCGCCCTGCTCGACCTGAAGAGGCCCGAGGGTCGCGACGCCTTCCGCCGGCTCGTCGCCAGCTACGACGTGCTCTTCGACCAGTTCCGCCCGGGGGTGCTCGATCGGCTCGGCCTCGGTCACGCGGCGCTGCGCGCGGACAACCCGCGGCTCATCGTCTGCGCGCTGACCGGCTACGGTCAGACGGGCGCCCTGGCGGCGCGCGCGGGGCACGATCTGAACTACATCGCGCGCGCGGGGGTCCTCGGCGCGCAGGGGCCCGTCGAGGGGCCGCCGCAGGTACCGGGCTTCCAGGTGGCCGACATGAGCGGCGGGATGTGGTGCGTGATCGCCATCCTCGCCGCGCTGCGCGAGCGGGAGCGGACCGGGCAGGGCGCGGTGCTCGACATCGCCATGACCGACGGCGTGCTCGGCTTCGCCCTCCCCACGCTCGCCGCCGCGCTCGCGAGCGGCGCAGGAGGGGCCGGGGAAACGTCGCGCGCGGCGGGCGGCGAGCCGCTCACCGGCGGGCTCGCGCCGTACAACACCTACCTCTCGAAGGACGGGCACGCGATGGCCCTCGCCGCGCTGGAGCCGAAGTTCTGGGTCTCGTTCTGCGAGGGCGCCGGGCTCGATCCCGATCCGAGCGCGCTCGTCCCCGGGCCGCACCAGGCCGAGCTCAAGCGCAAGCTGGCCGCCGTCGTCGCGGAGAGGACGCGCGCCGAGTGGGAAACCCTCGCCGCCGAGCGCGACTGCTGCCTCGAGCCGGTCCTCGATCCGCGGAGCGCCGCGGCGGATCCCCACCTCGCCTCGCGCGATCTCCTGTTCGAGATCGCCTCGCCGCGCGGCCGGATCCCCCAGATCAGGACGCCGGTCACGCCGGCGGGCGTCGCGTTCGCGCCCGCGCCTCGCGCCGGCGAGCACACGCGCGCCGTGCTCCGCGACGCGGGCTTCTCGGAAGGCGATATCGATGCGCTGATCCGCGCCGGCGCGGCGCGGGAGGCGCGCTGACGGCCGCCGTTCGCGAGCGCGCCACGCGCCGGCAGCGGCGACCGACGCTCCTGCTTCGCGTCAGATCTTCTTCAGCTCGTCGACGAACTCCCAGTCGGCGATGAGGTGCTTCTTGAGCATCAGCGACAGGAGCGCGGCGAACATCGCCTCCCAGCGCACGTTGTTGCCGAGGATCTCGCTCGCGTCGGCCCCGTGCGACACCGCGCGCAGCGCGGAGACGAGATCGCGCGCGGTGAGGCCCGAGTCGTCCGCCGTGGGAGGAGGAGGCGGCTCGGAGGCCGCGGTGGCTCGGGGGGACGGAGCCTCTTTCCGCGGCTGCTGCTGCTGCTGCTGGGACTTGCTCCCGCGCGCGGGGAGCGTGATCGTCGTCCCGTCGAGGAGGGTGAGCGAGACCATCCGCCGGCGACCGCGGCCTTGCGGCGCGGGGATGTTGCGCACCTCGCGCTCGCTCGGGGGCTCGTCGCCGTAGTCGGGCACGCTCTCCGGGACGGCGCGCGCCGCAGCGCTGGCGCGTCCGAGCACGGCGCCGAGGAGGGCAGCGGCCGGCGTGCTCGACGTCGGGGCCCCGTCCACGCTCGGCGCCGCGTCGCCGGCGGGCCCCGGCGCGGCGCTCGGGCGCAGCGTCTTCCGGCGCTCCGGCTGCGCTGCCTGCGTGGACGGCGCCTGCGCCGCCTGCGTGGACGGCGCCTGCGCTGCCTGCGTTGTCTGCGCAGCTTGTGCTGGCTGCGCGGCTCGCGCTGCCTGCGCCGCCGCGAGCAGCTCGGGCGTCGGCGCGACCTTCAACGTCGGCCGCGAGCGCTCGTCCGGGCGGCCGCGGATCTGCCGCTCCTCCGGGGAGCTGCGGACCTCCCTGGCCGCGGGGCGAGGCGGTTCCCACGCCAGCTCGTCATCCATGACCCCCACGTCGGAGGGGTCGACGTCGGAGGTCTCGATCGCCGGCCCCGCATCCTCGACCAGCCGCGACCCGGATCGCATGACGGGCCTGGTGAGCAGCAAGGGCTCCGGCGTCGACGTCGGCATCGGCGTCGACGTCGAGGATGGCTCATCGGCGTGGCGCGCGGTCTCGGGCGCTCCGGAGAGCTCGGACGAAGGCGGCGGGTCGGCGGGGCGCGCCCGCGACTGCGGCTCGCTCACCTGGGCTTGCTTCGCGGGCGCGGGCGGCGGCACCGAGCGGGCGCGCGCACCGTAATAGACCCGGATCGCGTTCCGGATGTCGCTCGGCGGAGCGATCATCGCGCGCACGGGAAGGCCGGAGAACGCCATGCACTCCTTCATGCCGTCCTCGTTCGTCGGATCGTCCATCGCGACGTAGAGCGTCTCGCCCTGGTTGCGGACGTGGCGAACGTAGATCGGGACGAGGCAGTAACGCTCGGCCACGTCGTGCGGCACGAGGTTGAGCAGTTGCCGCGAGAACTCGATGTGCAGGAGCGACACCCAGGGGACAGCGAGCTGGTGCGACAGGATCTGCGTCAGCTGGGTTTCGTTGATGAGACCTTGCTCGACAAGGAGCGTCCCCAGCCGCCGGCCATCCGTGCGCTGCTGCTCCAGGGTCCTCTCGAGGGCGTCCTGGGTGATCATCCGCGCGTCGACCAGGAGCTGACCGAGACGTAGGCGAGGCGTAACCATCGCGCCCGAGGTTACCCCAAGAAGGATCCAGGACCTAACAGACGGCTGGACGAGCCTCCCCGCCCCCTCCAGACGGCGCCCCCGCGGGCCGAGGGAGACCTCGACTCCAATCGCTATCCCGAACGTGGTAAGGTCCCGCGCGTGTCCACAGTGGTCTGCCCGCAATGCGCGAATCCGTGCGAGCAGGCGCACAAATTCTGCCCGGTGTGCGGCTTCCCGATCTCGGAGTTCAACCGGACGTCCGACGATCCGCTGATCGGGACGACGCTCCCGGGCAACTACGTGATCCTGGAGCTCGTCGGGGTGGGCGGCATGGGCCGCGTGTACAGGGCCGAGCAGAAGGCCCTGGGGCGCACCGTGGCCGTCAAGATCATCCATCCCCACCTGCTCGGCGACGAGAGCGCGTCGGTCCGGTTCATCACCGAGGCGCGCGCCGCGAGCCGCCTCAACCACCCGAACTCGGTCGGGGTCATCGACTTCGGTAAGAACGGCGGGCAGCTCTACCTCGTCATGGAGTTCCTGCGCGGGCGCGACCTCGCCCGCGTCGTCTACGAGGACGGTCCGCTCCCGTTCCGCCGCATCGTCGACATCCTCTGCCAGGTGCTCGCGGCGCTCGCCGAGGCGCACCACCTCGGCATCATCCACCGCGATCTCAAGCCCGAGAACATCGTGCTCGAGCCGATGCGCTCGGGCGGCGACTTCGTGAAGGTCGTCGACTTCGGCCTCGCGAAGCTGAAGGGGGAGGTCGCGACGTCGAACATCACGAGCCCCGGCATCGTCTGCGGGACCCCGGACTACATGGCCCCGGAGCAGGGGCGGGGCGATCCGATCGACGCGCGGAGCGACCTCTACGCGTGCGGCGTCATCCTGTTCCAGCTGCTCACGGGCCGGCTCCCGTTCGAGGCGGAATCGCCGACGCAGGTGGTGCTGATGCACCTCTCCTTGCCGCCGCCCGATCCCGCCCTGCTCGCGCCGGAGCGTGAGATCCCCGAGCCGCTCGTCGAGGTCACGCTGCGGGCGCTCGAGAAGGACGCGGCGCGGCGCTACCAGTCCGCGGACGAGTTCGCGGCGGCGCTGCGCGCGGCGCTCGGGACGTTCGACACGCCCTCGGGGCGCTTCTCGTTCGCCGACGCGACGGTCATCTGCGGCTCGTGCCGGGCCATCGTGCCGCGCGGCCAGAAGTTCTGCGGCGAGTGCGGCGCCAGGATCGCGCAGGCCCACTCGCCCGCCCCTGCGCCGCGCGCAGCGCCCCAGGCCGCCCGGCGCGATCGCGCCCCCTCGGCCCCCACGCTCCCGCTTCCGTTCGCGGCGCGCGAGGACGACCTCGCGTGGCTCGACACCTGCCTCGCCGACGTCGAGGGCTCGGTCGTCGCCGCGCGCATCGTCGGCGAGCACGGCGTCGGCAAGACCCGGCTCCTCCGCGAGTTCCTCGACGTCGCCGCGAGCCGGGGCGACATCGTCATCCAGACCGGCCCGGACCCGTGGGGCGCGGAGGTCGGCTACTACGCGCTCCGCTGGGCGATCGCCGGGCTCGCCGAGCTCCCGCCCGACGGCGGTAACGCGTCGAACTGGAACGGCGCGACGCCGGAGGCGCGGCGCGGGCTGCTCGAGATCTTCGGCAAGGGCGATCGCGGGGGCGACGTGCGCAGGCACGCGTGGAACAAGCCGACGGCGGGGGGCCTGTCGCCCGACGATCGCCGCTTCATCGCCGCGGAGGCCCTGCGCTGGGCGCTCTCTCGCGCGCAGCAGACAGCGTTCCCGCACCGGGTCCTGCTCGCGATCGACGATCTTCACGCCGTCGACGGCGCGAGCCGGAACGCGTTCGCCGACGTGATCGCGGAGCCGCCGCTCGCGGCGCTGCTCATCGTCGCCAGCCACACCCCGGGCTTCGAGCCCGAGTGGGGCGGCGCCGTGCGGGCGCTCGGCGGCCTCCCGAAGGACACCGCGCTCTCGCTCCTCCGCGGCAGCGTGGGCCTCGACCACCGCGCCGCCCGCAAGACGCCGCCGAGCGTGGGCGGCCTGCGGCTGTCGCCGCGGCGCGCTCCGTCGGACGGCGCCGCCGATCAAACCCCGCTGGCTCTGCCGCCGAGCGCGGCGACGCCGGCCGTCCTCGGCGGCGAGGCCGCGACGGTGCCGCCGCTCTACATCGACCAGCTGGTCCGCTACACGCTCGAGGGGGGCAGCGATCCGCCCGCGCGGATGGCCGACCTCGTCGCCGCGCGGATCGAGCGGATGCCGCAGGACGCGCGCCGCACGCTGCAGGCGCTCGCCGTCATCGGCGACGCGGCGGACCGGGCCACCCTGCAGCGCCTGCTCCCGGACATCCGCGCCTTCGACGACCTGCTCGGCAAGCTCGCGGCGGCGGGCATGATCGAGGAGCACTCGAGCGGCATCCGCACGGCGCACCCGCTGCTCCGCGACGTGACGCTCGCGACGATCCCGGCCGGCGTCCGGCGCGATCTCCACGCCAAGGCGACGTTCGACAGCGCGGGCGACCCGCTCGCGCTGCCGCTCGAGGTGCAGGCGATCCACGCCTACCACGCGCAGAACGCGTTCGTCGCGCTGATGCTCCTCGAGCAGGCGGCGGACCGCTCCGCCGCGCGCGGGGACAGCGCCGGCAGCGTGCTCGCGCTGCGCCGCGGCCTCGATCTGGCGCGGCGGGAGATCTTCCGGGGCGAGCTCGACGATCCGGTGCGCGCCGTCCTGATCTTCAGCCGGAAGCTCGGCGAGGCGCTCGCGCGCGCCGGCGACCTGACCGACGCCGACGGCGTGCTGCGCGAGGCGCTCGACCTCGCCGGCCCAGGCGGGCCGGATCGCGCGCTCGTCCTGGGCGCGCTCGCGCACGTGGCGCACCAGCGCGAGCGCACGGGCGAGGCGTCGATGTACCTCCGCGAGGCGATGGACCTCGCCCGGCAGGGCGCCGACAGCGACGTGGTGCAGTCGCTCGACAAGATGCGGCGCGAGTGGATGGCGCGCTGAGCGAGAGACGGTGAACGACGAGGAACGACCGCGAGGGCCCCGAGCGCCGGCGAACGCAGCGGCGTCACCGCCGCGCGCGCCGTTCATCGCGCGGTGGGACCTCGACAAGACCTACCTGCGGACCGACTTCGACACGCTGCGCGACCTCGTGCGGACCGCGATCGAGCGGCCGGATCAGAAGCGCACCGTGCCGGGCGCGGGGTCGCTCTTGCGCGAGCTCGGCCGCGCGGGCGTCGAGACCCACATCCTGTCGGGCAGCCCGGAGCAGCTCCGCTCCCGCATCGAGCAGAAGCTGCGGCTCGACGGCGCGCGCTGGGCGTCGCTCACGCTGAAGCCCAACCTGCAGAACATCCTCCGGCTGCGCTTCCGCGCGCTGCGCGGGCAGCTCGGCTACAAGCTGCCCGCGCTGCTCCAGCGGCGCTGCGAGCTCTCGGATCAGCGCGATCCGAGCGGCGCGCTGATCCGCGAGGTGCTGCTCGGGGACGACGCGGAGGCCGACGCGTTCGTCTACTCGCTGTACGCGGACGTCTGCGAGGGCCGGGTCACCCCGCTGGAGCTGGGCGAGGTGATGCGGCTCGGGCACGCCTACGACGACACCATCCTCGATGCGATCCGGTTCGCGAGCTACGTCGAGAAGGGCCCCGTCGTCGAGCGCATCCTGATCCACCTCGACCGCCAGTCTTCGCCCTCGGATTTCAGGATCTTCGGCGACCGGGTCGTCCCCTTCTACAACTACCTGCAGGCGGCGTTCGTGCTCCACGAGGACGGCCGGATCGCGGCGCACGCCGTGCTCCGCGTCGCGCAGTCGCTGGTCGTCGCCCACAATTTCGACAGCGTCGCGCTCGCGCGGAGCTACGTCGATCTGTCGCGCCGCGGGCACGTCTCCGGCAGGGGCATCGCGTCCCTCGCGGCCGCCTACGGCGAGCTCGCGCAGCGCAGGGCCGCGGGCGCGAGCGATCTCGGCGCGATGGTCGCGGAGCTCACGCGGCTCTGCAGCGATCTGCGCCCCGCCGTGAGCCGGCCGCACGCGGAGATCGACTACCGCGCGCTCGCCGCCGGCCACAACCGCCGCTCGAAGCGCGGCCGCTGACGGCGGGCGTGCGAGGTGGCCGCGCCTGCCGCGGCGTCGCGCCGCCGCGGCGACGCCCGCGCGCTCACAGCCAGGCGTTGTTGAGGATCTCGCCGACGCCGCCGGCGCCCGGGACGATGTACTGGATGCCGTTCAGTCCGCGCTCCTCGTCCCAGTGCGTGCCTGGCTCGGTCTTGAGGACGCGCGCCGGCGAGAGGCCGCGATCGAGCCGGAGCGCGTAGATGATGGCGTCCGGGTGAGCCTCGGTGACGCGGCGGATGTACTCGGGCGTGACGATGAGGTGCATGGCGATGCACTTGGCCGGCCGCCCCTCGAGCGCGGTCTTGTAGTACGTCATGGCGCTGACCATGGACGAACCGGTGGCGCCCATCGGGTCGGGGAAGAGCACGTGGCGCCCGTCGACGTCGCGGCCGATCTTGGCGTCGTGCCAGGTCGCGCCGACGACCTCGCCCTGCTCGTTCGTCTGCCGGCTCATGAACAGGTGATCCTGCCGCACCAGCGCCGGGTCGAGGACCTCGTTCAAGAGCTCGTAGACGACCTGGGATGGCATCGTCCCGGCGCGCGCGATGCCCACGGTGACGGCCTTGGTCGCGCGCGAAAGCGCGGTGCCGCGATAGACCGCCTCCGGGTGGGACGAGATCATCCGGGTCGGGACATCGACACGCGCGCGCCCCAGCTCGGCGGCGAGGACGGCGCGCGCCAGGTTCTGGTAGAGAACCCCGACGAGACGCCCGACGTCGGGCTGGACCGTCTCCGGGGAGCAGGCTCGAGCCAGCAGAGTCCATGCGAGCGGGTCATCGAGCAGGTGCACACCCGGACCGTACCGATGGGCGATTTCGGGGGGCCGGAATCGACTCTCAGCGTACGCAACGTCGACCATCGTTTTTCTGTTACACTACCTGGCCCGGCGCGGGGTATTCCTCCGGGTGCGCGCCGGTGCTCTCCCCGGGAGCGGAGTGGTTTCGAAGCGATGAGGGCGCCCGCCCAGCGGGCTGTCCCGGTGGACTTGCAAAGGAAGGGATGTTCGGTGGATAGCGACCTTGCCGAGTCGGTTACGGCGCTCAAGGATGCCTTTGTCCGAAGAGGCATCCCTGCGAGGTTCGGAAAGGCGGCTCCAGCGGCGGTGGAAGAGCTGCGCAAGACGCTGCGGGTGCCCGCGAGGTACCGCGCTTTCCTGCAGGAGGCCGACCCGCTCGACGTCGAGACGGTGACTCCGGTCGAGCGTGTACGCCTCATTCCCTCCGAGAAGCTCGCGGCCGAGCAGCAAGCGAACGGCGGCGACAGCTCCCTCCCGGGCTGGCGCAAGAGCTGGATCCTCATCGCCCGCAGCGCCCTGCTGGGAGATCCCTATTTCCTCGACATCTCGAAGCTCGACGCCGAGGGGGACTGCCCCGTGTTCACCTGTATGACGGGGACCGAGTCGCTCAAGCCGGAGCTCTGTGCGTCGAGCTTCCAGCAGTTCCTGCGCATCCTCGCTACCTCGATGGAGGTCGCGTCCGGCTTCGGAGAGAGCGGCCTCGACGACGACGACGAGGCCATCTTCCGCGAGGCGCTCGCGCCCAAGATCAAGACCATCGACTCCGCGGCCCTCCGCGCGGGCCACTGGACCTGACGTAGCGTCCACGGCGCGCTGCTCGCCGGGCGCGCCGCGGATCGAGCTGATCGCGCCATGGCCAGGTGCCTCGTATGCAACGCGGAGAACCCGGGCTCCGCCCGGTTCTGTGTCGCGTGTGGCGCGTCGCTGGCCGCGAAGGAGGCGGGCGGCGGCGCGGCGATCTCTGCGCCTCCTGCGCCCGGCGCGCGGACGACCGTCCCTGGGCAGCCGCTGCTGGGCGCGCTGCTGCCCGAGGATCCGGCGCACAGGGCCAACCTCGCGGCCGGCAGCGCAAACGGGCCGGCGGCGGACGTCCGCGCGCCGCATGTCGTCCCGGCGCCGATGGCGGGATCGCTGCCGCGGCGCGCGCCGGGCGGCCACCTGCCGGCGGGGACGCTCGTCGATCAGAAGTACGTCGTCGAGCGGGTGCTCGGCGAGGGGGGCATGGGCGTCGTCTACCTCGCTCGGGACGTCCACACCGGCCTGCACGTGGTGCTGAAGGCGGTGCGCCAGGAGCTCGGGCACCGGCCGGACGTGCGCGCGCGGACGCTCGCCGAGGGCCGCGCGCTTGCGCAGATCGATCACCCGAACGTCGTCCACCTGAAGGCGGTTGTGGCGGAGCGAGACGACCTCTGGCTCGTCATGCAGTACATCGACGGCGAGAGCCTCGAGCAGACGCTCGCCAGGTACGCCGAGGAGCACCGGCGGATGCCCCTGCCCGAGGCGCTCTCGATCTTCCGGCAGATCGCCTCCGGCATCGCGGCCGCGCACCGCGAGGGGGTGATCCACCGCGACCTCAAGCCGGCGAACGTGCTCATCCGCGGCAAGGACGGCGTCGCGAAGGTCACCGACTTCGGCATCGCCAAGGCCGAGGCGGACGCGCTCGCGGGGCGCGGGCTGACCAAGGGGATCATCGGCTCGCTCTATTACATGTCGCCGGAGCAGGTCCTCGGGCGCCGCGAGCTCGACAAGCGGGTGGACATCTACGCGCTGGGCGTCGTGCTCTACGAGATGCTGGTGGGGCAGGTGCCGTTCGACGCCGAGAGCGACATCGAGATCATGCGGCAGCACGCGGAGGTGCCGCTCCCCCTGGTCAGCGCCGTGCGTCACGATGTTCCTCCGGCGCTCGACGCCTTCCTCCAGAAGGCGTGCGCCAAGGAGCGGGCGGATCGCTTTGCCAGCTGCGAGGAGCTGCTCGCCGCGCTCGACGCGATCGCCCACCCTGCGCCGGCCACGACCGCTGCGCCGCTCGGCGCGTCGAGCCGCCCGCCGCCGCCCGCGGCCACGACGGTCGACGAGGTCCGCGACGGGCTGCGGTCGCCGTCGGGCGCCGCGCTGGCCAGCGGGCCCGCGGGGTCGCCGCGCGCGCGCGGCTCGTGGCTCGCGATCGGCGCCGGGGCGCTCGTGATGTTCGGCGGGGCCGCCGCGCTGCTCGGGCTGGGCGTGCTCGACAGGCCGCGGGACGGTCGCCGGCGGGCCGTCTCGTCGAGGGAGCAGCGCCCGGCGGCCAGCGCGAGCAGCACCACCCCGGCGGCGAGCGCGGAGCAGCCGCAGCCGTCGCCGCTCGCGACCCTGACCGGGCTGTGGGTCGGCAACGGGCGCGAGCTCGAGGCCGTCCTTGCCGGCGAGTCGCTCGAGTTCCGGGTCCGCCGCCCGGAGCAGTTCGCGCCGCAGGACTATGCCGAGGGCGAGGCCCGCTTCTCGCTGCGCGAGATCCCCGGAGAGACCGCGGTGTTCGCCGTCGAGGACCGGCTCCGCTTCATCGCCCCCGAGTCGCGCAATTTCGATCCGGCCCGCTCCCGGGGCACCTGCCAGGACGTCCGCAGCGCGGTGGAGGGCCGCCCCCTGCGCGCGAGCTTCGACGGGGCCCGGCTGAGCGTCGAGTTCGCGAAGATCGAGCCCTCCACGAGCAACTTCGTGGTGGAGCGCGGCAAGGTCGTCAGCTGCGTCGGCCTCAGCGCCCTCCCCGCCACGCGCGTCGTGAGCACGCTGTCGCGGCCGTAGCGCGGCACGCCTCGCTAGAGTCCACCGACGGCGGGGACCGGCTGCGGCTTTCCGGCGTGGATGACCGCGCACCGGACGGTGGTCGACGACGTCGGCGCGCTCGCGCGCCCGCCACCCAGGACGAGCGTGCCGAAGATGTTGCGCGCCGCCGCATCGACCTCCGCGGCGCCGCGCGGCGGCACCGGGTTCCCGCTCGCATCGAACACCGTCACCGCCTGCACGACGCCGCGGGCGATCTCGCCCTCCGGGAAGGACATCATCACCGTGGCGCGGACGTAGGCCGAGGCCCCCTCGACGATCCCGAAGCTGTACGGCTTCTTCGCGAAAGCGCCGCAGAAGCCGCTCGTACCCATGCCCCCGTCGGGCCCGTAGTTCGCCGACGCCCACTGCCCGACGTTCACCGTGAGCCCGCTCTCACCCGAGCCCTGCGCGTACTGGACGCACTGGGCGAGCGCGGGATCCCACATCGAGCCCGTTGGGCAGCGCCCTACCTTCGCGCAAGCCTGGCCGGTCCAGACCTCGTCGCGCGCGCAGGTCTGCGAGAGCGGGACGCACGCGGCGGTCGGACCGTCGACGATGAGCTCCTGGCCGGGCGGGCACCCGAGCTTCTGCCCGGCGCCGACCGCGACGCCGATGTTGGTCGCCACCTGCTCGCGCGACACGCAGTAACCCGTGCTCTGGTCGATCTCGTCCCCGGGCCGGCAGCGATCGGGAGCGCAGCCGCCTGCCTCGTAGTGGCGGCCCACGCCGCAGTAGGCGTTCGCCGCCTGGGGCGTGAGGCACTGGCCCGCGATCGAGAGGTAGCCCTTCAGGCATCGGCAGCGGTTCTGCTTCGTGTCGAAGCCGGCGCCGTCGCTGCACGACGAGATCGAGCAGCGGCAGCTGCTGCCCTGGCAGATCTTGAGGAAGCAGGAGTTCTCCGGGCAACCGACGAGCACGGCAGGCGCCAGCGCGAGGAGCACGACCGAGAGCGCGGCGGAGGCGAGACCAAACGAGCCGGACCGCATCGGGCGACCCTACTCGATCCGCTCAGGCCGGGGAACTCGGGGAGCGACTCGCTGCAGCCGCCGCGATGCGCTGCTTCGGCTGCAGCGCGCGTGGCGCTGTCGACCGCGCGGCCGACGTACCGGCGGCCGGGGTGGTGTGGTACGGGGTGTCGCCGTCCACGCGGAGATTCCACCGCGCCGGTCCATATCAAGCCATGCTGCCCATCTACATCGAAGGTTCGCCTCAGTTCGAGTCCACCCTGTCAGCCCTGCGCACCCGCGGCACGGGCGACCTCGCGAACGTCACGCCGGCCGTGACCGAGATCATCGACAACGTGCGGCGCGGGGGCACGTCCGCCGTGCTCGGCTACATCGAGAAGTTCGAGCGGAGGACGTCGAAGGCGCTCGTCCGCCACGCAGGCCCGGAGGCGGAGGGCGGCTTCGGCGGGGCCGAGGCGCTCGCGAGGCTCCCGCCGGAGGTCCGCGCCGCGCTCGAGACCGCGGCGGCCAGGATCGCGCGTTACCATGAGCGGCAGCGCGACGCGGGCGATCTCGGCCCTGCGAGCGTGACGGCGAACGGGCCCGCCCTGCAGGCCGGCTTCAGCTACGAGGAGGAGGGCGTGCTGCTGGGCATGCGCGTGCGCCCCCTGCGCCGCGTCGGCGTCTATGCGCCGGGCGGCAAGGCCCGCTACCCCTCCAGCGTGCTCATGTCGGCCCTCCCCGCGCGCATCGCCGGCGTGCGGGAGATCGTCCTCGCGAGCCCGTCGGCCGACGACGCCACGCTCGCCGCGGCGCACCTCTCCGGCGTGACGACCCTGCTCGACTCGGGCGGCGCGCAGGCGATCGCGGCCTTGGCCTACGGGCTCCCGGAGCTCGCGCCGGTCGACAAGATCGTGGGGCCCGGCAACGCGTACGTCGCCTGCGCGAAGAAGCTGGTCTTCGGGGACGTGTCGATCGACGGCATCACCGGGCCGAGCGAGATCCTCGCGCTCGCCGACGAATCCGCGGATCCCCGGCTCGTCGCCGCCGATCTCCTCTCGCAGGCCGAGCACGACGAGGCGTCCTACGCCCTCCTCGCGACGACCTCGGCGAAGCTGGCGGAGGCGGTCGCGCGCGAGCTCGACGCGGCGCTCCCCGAGCTCACGCGGCGCGCGATCGTGGAGGCGTCGCTCTCGACGCACGCGGCGGCGCTGGTCGTCGGCTCGCGCGCTCGCCTCGCCGAGATCGCCGATCAGCTCGCGGTCGAGCACGTGGCCTTCCACGTCGCCGACGCCGAGGGGTTGTTCTCGGAGATCGGCACGCTCGGCGCCGCGCTGCTCGGCGACCTCACCCCGGTCGCCGCGGGCGACTACCTCGCGGGGCCGTCCCACGTCCTCCCGACCGGCGGCTCGGCCCGCTTCGGCGCGCCGCTCGGGGTCTACGACTTCGTGACGCGCGCGAGCCTCATCCGGTACTCGGGCGCGGCGCTCCGGACGCAAGGCCCGATCATCGAGAAGCTGGCCCTGGCCGAGGGCCTGCAGGCGCACGCCCGCGCCGTGTCGCTCCGCCTCGCGAGCAAGGCGATCGACCCCGCGAAGCGCGGCACGTCGCAGTCCTGACACCACGCTGCCGCCCTGCGCGCCGCGCCTTCGGGAGCGCGGCGCGCGAGGACGCGCTCCTCACCGCTCTCCCCTGACCTATCGATCTCGGTTCAGCCGAGAGCCGCGCGCACCGGCGCGCTAGGCCGCATCGCGCGGCCTCGCGACACCGTGCGCTCCCGCCCGGCTCACTCGGCGCGGAGGTAGCCCGCGTTGATCATCTTCAACACGGACTGCGCGGTCTCCAGATCCGTCGCGGGGCTCTTGTTGAGGACCATCGCGAGGTGCCCGTGGTTGTAGACGACCTGGAGGACGTCGAGATCGACGGGCGAGAGATCGCGGAGCTGCGGCTTGAGCGGCTGGGGGATGACCAGGCGCGCCGACAGGTCCGGCAGCTGGTGGCGGATGTTGTTCAGCTCGTCGATCTGCCGGAGCCCCTCCATGAGGAGCTCCTGCACCGTCGCGCTGATCTCGCCGGTCATGACCCGCTCCTCGGCCGCCTCGAGGTCGAACGTCCCGCCGGCCCAGGTGAGGATCCGGTAGACGCTCTTCAGCGGCGGGACGTCGGTCAGATCGTTGATGGTCGCAAAGGTCACGATGCCCTTGCGCAGGTAGATCTTGCCGACGTCGTCGTCGGAGCGGACCACGAGGACGCCGCTCTTCTTCGACGTGCCGAAGAGCTGCAGCAGATCCGGGAGCGGGATCTCGTCGATCGACCCGGACATCGACCGGGTCTGACCGCTCCTCAACGATGGCTCGTCCATCCGTTTCCGCGCCGGTGGCGCGCCTGGGTCGGTGGAGACGACCTTGAGGATGCTGGTGCCGATGAGCACACGATCGCCCTCCTTCAGGGTCGTCTTCTTGATCTTCTCGCCGTTGACGAACGTTCCGTTCGTCGAGCCGAGATCCTCGATCACAATCGACTGTTCGGTGCAGGCAATCCGGGCATGGCGCCGGGAGACCATGTCCTCGACGAGGACCATGTCGAGGTCGCTGGAGCGACCCACGACGATCTCCTGCTGCTCCCCGAGGGGGAATTCGCCGCCTTGGTACTTCCCGGAGATGAAGCGCAACGCTAGTTGCCGCGTTGCCGACACCTTGGGAGCGTGGTTATCCATCGCAGGGAGTAAAAACCTTCGTGCGCTTACGAGAGCGCCAGCAGGGGGCAAAGCTTAGTTTCACCGAGCAAAGGTGGTCAAGAGATCCGGTCCGTTCTTTCAAATGAGTCGGCTCGTCCGATCCTGACGCAACGCGCCGGCCCCCCTCCCTCGGCCGCCACAGAGGCGCGCCGCGGGGGTAAGGGCCAACGTACTCGGCGCACGCGAGTGTATCCAATTTGAGGGAAAGAGGGCGATTGGCTCCGTCGAAACGGTCGGCACCGACGGTTTTCGGGGCCTCCGGGCCCTGGGCGGAGCGCCGGGCCGCCTCAGCGAGGAATCCTGCGGCCGCTCGGCTCATTGCCCTTGCTTTCGAGCCCGGCATGTTGAACGGCCTCGGCGTGAGCTCCGCAGCGACGCGACCCACCCTTCCCGCAGGCGATCCGCTGGGCACGCACCGCGTGCTCGATCCACCGGGGGCGATGCCGCAGCCGGCGGAGCGGCTGGACGCCGACGCCTCGCGCCACTTCGAGACCGAGATCGTCGTCGATGTGCAGACGCTGAACATCGACGCCGCGAGCTTCCGCCAGATGGAGGAGGCGTCCGGCGGCAGCCCGGACGGCGTGGCGCGGCTCGTCCTCGATACGGTGGCGCGCCGGGGCAAGCAGCACAACCCGGTCACCGGCTCGGGCGGCATGCTGCTCGGCGTCGTGCGCCGGGTCGGCTCGCTCGCCGAGCACCGCGGCGTCGCCGTCGGCGATCGCATCGCGACGCTCGCGTCGCTGTCGCTCACGCCGCTCTCGCTCCGCCGGATCATCGCCGTGCGGCCCGCGTCCGCGCAGATCGACGTCGAGGGCACCGCGATCCTCTTCGGGTCGGCGCCGCTCGCCCGGATGCCGACCGACATGCCCGAGCGGCTCGCCCTCGCGCTGCTCGACGTCGCCGGCGCGGCGCCTCAGGTGGCGCGCCTCGCCGGCCCGCGCGACAGCGTGGTGGTGCTCGGCGCAGGCGGAAAATCGGGCCTCCTGTGCGCGGCCGAGGCGCGGCGCTGCGTCGGCCGCGCCGGGCGCGTCATCGGGATCGAGGCGTCGCCGGAGCTCGCCGCCGACCTGCGCTCGCTCGCGATCTGCGACCACGTCGCGGTCCTCGACGCGCGCGACCCCCTCGCCGTGCGCGACGCCGTGCTGCCGTTCACCGGCGACGCGGGCGCCGACCTCACGCTCTCGTGCGTGAACGTCCCGGGCGTGGAGCTCAGCGCGATCGTCGCCACGCGCGATCGCGGCAAGACGTACTTCTTCGCGATGAGCACGAGCTTCACCGCCGCCGCCCTGGGGGCCGAGGGGATCGGCAAGGACGTGGACCTCTACATCGGCAACGGCTACGCCCACGGACACGCCGAGCACACGCTCGAGCTCGTGCGCGAGCACGTCGCGCTGGAGCGGCTCATGACCTCGCGCTACGGCTGAGCGCGCCGCTCGACGCAACGCGCGCAGCGCGCATGCGCCCGGACGCCGCGGGCGCTCCACGGGCGCACCGGACTCAGCCGGGCCGCTCCTGAGGGGCCGGCTCGGCAGGCGCCAGCGCCGCGGGCGACGGCTGCGGCGCGCCCAGCTTGTCGACGGCGGCGGGGAGGATCACGGCGAAGGTGCTCCCCTTCCCCTCGTACGACCGGACCTCGATGCGGCCGCCGGCGCTCTGCGCGATGCGCTGGCTGATGGACAGGCCGAGCCCGGTCCCCTTGTCCTTCGTCGTGAAGAACGGCAGGAAGATGTTCGCGAGCACCTTCTGGGAGATCCCGGGGCCGTTGTCGGTGACGTTGAGCTCGACGAACGGCTCATCCGAGCCCGAGCCGGGCCGCGTGCCGCGGCCGAAGCGGACGCGCGTCGAGATCACCACCTTGCCCCGGCCCTTCATGGCCTGGACGGCGTTGCGGAACAGGTTCATCAGCACCTGCCGCAGCTGCTCTGGATCGATGGCGACGCGGGGGAGACCAGGATCCAGCGTGACCTCGACCTCGAGCTGGTCGTTCCTGCGCTCGATCGAGAGCACCTGCAGGGTGCGGCGCACGATCGCGTTCACGTCGGTCGGGACGACCGAGCCCTGCGCCGGCCGCGCGAGATCGAGCACCGAGCCCACGACGCGATCGAGCCGGTCGACCTCCTCGAGGATGATCCCGAGGAACTCGCGCGACGCCGCGTCGATCTGCGCCTCCGGCACGGGATCGGCGAGCAGCTGCGCCGCCCCCTTGATCGCGCCGAGCGGGTTCCTGATCTCGTGCGCGAGCCCGGCCGCCATCTGGCCGAGGAGCGCGAGCCGGTCTCGCTCCTTCATCTGCGCGTAGAGCCGCGAGTTCTCCAGGACGACGCCGATCTGCGCGGCGAGCGTCTCGAGCAGGGTCAGCTCCTCGGGCGAGAACGCGTCGCGCACGCGCGTGTCCGCCACGACCAGGAGCCCGATGGGCTCGCCTTGCTCGTCGCGCGCGCAAAGCACCACGCCCGAGCAGAGGCTGCCGAGCACCTCGGCCGCCGCGAGCACCGCGTCCTCGGGGACCTGGGGCCGCACCTCCGTCCGCCGCGCGAAGTTGCCGTCGTCGTCCGCGTCGCTCTGGCTGCGGCGCGCTCGCCGCTCGCGGGCCTCGCGCTCCAGCTCCTCCATCGCGAGCGGCCCCCGGTCGAGGCGATCGAGCAGCGCCCTCGCGGTCGCCACCTCGATCCGCTCGGGGACCCGCGGCCCGAGCGAGGCGAGCCTGTCGAAGCCCGTCCCGTCCTGGTCGCGCAGGTAGAGCGCGGCCGCCGTGACGCGGCGCGACTGCTCGAGCGCGCTCATCACGATCGAGCCCATCTCGTCCACCTCGAGCGTGTGCACGAGGCGCCGCCGGGCCTCCGCGAGCGAGCGATCGAGATCGAACCGCTCCCGCAGGAAGAGGCGCTGGAGCTGCTCCTCGACGCGCTCCCGCAGCGGGTCGAACAGCACCAGGATGACGATCGCGGCGAGCACCGCGTTCAGGTACATCGTGTTGAAGCCGCCGATGAACGTGAGCAGGAGATAGAAGATCAGCGCGATCAGGAACGCGACCGCCGTGGCGACGAGCAGGCGCGCGAGCATCTCGTAGGCGTCGAGCAGGCGCTCGTGGCGCAGGGCCTGGGCGAGGACGAACAGGAACACGATCGAGAGCGCCGCGCCGACGGGCGGCGGCTCCGCGCCGAGGAACCAGGCGAAGTCGGCGACGCTGGCGAGCCCGGCGAGCGCGCCGATCACCACGAGGAACCGCACGCGCCGCTGCGTCGCGCGCGAGGAGCTCTGCTTGCCGCGCTGGCCGAGCGTGTACAGCCCCGCGGTGAGCAGCGCGAAGACGTAGAGGAAAATGCAGCCGCGCGTGAGCCAGTCGAGCCACGAGCCCGGCTCCCGGCTCACCAGCACGAGGATGAACAGCGGGATGACGAGCACCCCCGCGAACCGGAGCAGCCGCGAGCGCCGATCCGGGTCATGGGGGATCATCGCCTCGAAGAGCTGCAGCGCGAACTGCGGGAGCAGCACGGCGAGGATCGCCGTGAAGCGCTCCCAGATCGAGGCCTGGAAGAAGCCGAAGAGCGACTGCGAGAGGTACCAGAGCCCGACGTCGGCGGCGAACGCGGCGAAGAAGAGGTGGACGCGGCGGACGCGGCCCCGCAGCAGCGTCGACGCCGCGATGGCGAGGGCGAGGGCCCCGCAGACAAGGGTCGTCCGTGTGCGGAGATCGATCCCGAGCGGCGCCACGCGCGAAGGCTACCGCGGCGAGCCGCGCGGCGACCGCAAAACGCGCCGGGGAGCGGCGCGCGGCGACAGCAAGACGCGCGCCGAGGCGCGGGCGCGCTCAGGCCGCCCGGGCGCGCGGCTCAGCGCGTCCCGTCGCTCTCGGAGGGAGCGCTGTCGCGTCTGTCCGCGCCGCTGGGGTTCCACGGGAGCGGGTCCGGGTTGCAGCGCCCCTGCGACCGAGCCTCGATCGTCGTGGGCGCGCCGTCATCGCTCGACGCGGGCGCGACGTCGCGCGGCCGGAGCGACGCAGGCGTGACGAAATCGGTGACGGGTACGACGACGTCGCCCTCCGCGCCGTCGCTCGATCCGGACGCCTCTTCGGAGATCATCGGGTCGAGATCGCCCCACGCTTCCACGCTCTGCTCCTCGTGCTCTGCGGACGTGATCGCGCAGCCCGCCAGCAGCAGGGGCGCCGCGAAGCCCCCCGACAGCCAACTCGTCCAGCAACCTCGCATCACTTCAATCCTCCGAAGTCCCGCCAAAGCCATACTGCTTCACAAGCTGGGAAAGCCGTGGGCGCTTCATGCCCAGGAGCACGGCGGCGCGTGTGATGTTCCCACGACTTTCGTCGAGCGCCCTAGCAATGCACTCGCGCTCGATCTCGCGCTTCATGTCGCTGAGGCTGACCCCTCCGCGGACCTGAGCGTACGCGAGCTCCAGCGGCGTGCGATCCGCAGGCGTCGACGGGGAATGTGACACCGACGTCGCCTGCTCTGGCGCCGACGAGCGTGGGCCGCTGGTCGGCTCTCTGGGCAACTCTCGGGACGACTCTTTCGACGAGTCTCTCAACGACTCTTTCGACGAGTCGAAAGCAGGGTGCATGCCAGCCCTCGGTGTCATCGGAGCGCTCGCCAGCTCCGCGGCGTCGAGCTCCCGCAGCCCTTCGACGTTCGTCGTGAAATCCTCGAGATCGATCACCTGGCCGTCCGCGAAGATCGCCGCGGCGCGCAGGGCGTTCTCGAGCTCGCGCACGTTCCCCGGCCAGGAGTGCCGCGAGAGCGCCTCGACGGCCCGGCTGGAGAGGCGCTTCGGCGCCACGCCGCGCTCGCCGCCGATCCTCTCCAGGATCGCTGCCGCGATCGCGGGCAGATCCCGCGGCCGGTGGCGCAGCGCGGGGACCTCGAGGACGACCTGCCGGAGCCGGTAATAGAGATCTTCCCGGAACTCGCCCCGGGCAACCATCGCACGCAGGTCGCGGTGGGTCGCGCAGAGGATCCGCACGTTGGCGCGCAGCGGCGTGACACCCCCGACCCGCTCGAAGGTCTTGTCCTGCAGGACGCGGAGCAGCGCGACCTGCGTGCGCGGCGAGATGTCCCCGATCTCGTCGAGGAAGAGCGTTCCCCCCTCGGCGAGCTCGAAGCGCCCGCGACGGCGCGACGCCGCGCCGGTGAACGACCCCTTCTCGTGGCCGAACAGCTCCGACAGCAGCAGCGTCTCGACGAGGGCGGCGCAGTTGACCTTGATCAGCGGGCCCGCGCGCCGCGCGCTCACCTCGTGGATCGCCTCGGCGACGAGCTCCTTCCCGGTGCCGCTCTCGCCATGGATCAACACGGTCGCGTCGCTCGCCCCGACCTTCTCGATCTGGTGGATGAGGCTGAGCAGCGCGGGCGTCGTCCCGACCATCCGCTTGATCGCGGGGACCACGCTCGCCGGCCTCGGCGCGCGGGCGGCTCCCCTGGCGCACCCGGCGCACGCGCTGGAGCCGCAGAGCTCGCAGCCCCTCGGCTCCGCCTCGGCGGCGCTGCGCGCGCACGCCTCCAGCCGGGCGAGCTCGGCGAAGCTCCGGCGCGAGAGGAACTTGCGGGCGATCTCGGGCGGGAGCGACGCGGCGATGCGATCGCGGAGGACGATCGCCGCCTCGAGGTGCGAGCGCGCCGCCGTGGGCTCGTCCTCGAGGGCGCGCGACACACGGTCCCCGGCGGACGAGGCGTGGTGAAGCAGCACGTGCGCCTCCAGGGCGCACTCGTGGCTGTGGGCCCGGCGCGACAGCGCGAGCGCCTCCGCGGCGATCTGCCCGAACGGCGCGCCGGCGGCGCGGGAGCACATCGCCTCGAGGAGCGCGACCTCGGCGCGGTGCCGGTCGGAGGTCGCCTCGGCGCGCGCCCGCTGGATCATCTGACCGGCCTGCAGGAGGTCGCCGTCGTGCAGCGCGATGCGCGCGGCGGTCGCGTAGCACTCGCCGAGCTTCGAGCCGGCGCCGCAGGCGAAGGCGGCCGTGAGCTCGGACCAGGCGTCCACCGTGCGCCGGCACTCGAAGTGGATCTGCGCCGCGACGTAGGCGACGTGCGTCACGCGAACGCCAGGGACGACATGGCCGCAGGCCTTCCGCGCGAACGCGAGCGCCTGCTCGGCCTCCTCGATCATCCCGAGCTGCAGCCGGATCTCCGCGAGGTTCGTGATGAGGTTCACGAGCGCGACCTTGTCGCCGATCCTCCGGAAGATCTCGATCGCGCGCTCGAAGAGGCGCAAGGCCTCCGGGTACTCGTGCTTCAGGTGGGCGATGACCGCGAGGTTCGTGAGCGCATAGCCGCTCGCCGCGCGCTCGCCCCGCCGCTCGCCTTCCTCGAGCACGCCGGCGAGCATCGTGCGCGCCTCGTCGAGCCGGCCGCTGGAGAGCAGCGAGATGGCGCGGTTCAGCCGGGCGCGCAGCTCGCTCACGTGCTCGCCCGCGCACGCCGCCTCCCAGGCGTCGGCCGCGAAGTGCAGCTCCGCCTCGGCCCAGGCCTGCTGCGCGAGGAGCAGCTTGCCGAGGATGTTGCGCGCCTGGAGGCGCGTCGCGATCTCCCCCGCGCCGGCGAGCCCTTCCTCCGCGCGCGCCTTGGCCGCCGCGAGGTCGCCCGTCTTGCAGCAGAGCTCCGCCATCTCCACGGCGCCGCGCGCCCGCTCCTCGGGCGTGGCGGCGAGCGACAGCGCCCGCGAGAGCACCATCGCGGCGGTCGTCAGGTCGCCGCGCGCGCTCGTCGCGCGGCCCCGGACGAGCAGCGCGGCGAACGTCTCCCGCTCGCGCTGGGCCGCGGACGAGAAGTCGATGGCGAACTCGATGTCGCCGAGCCGGAGCGCGAGCTGCGCCGCGCGGAGCAGCCGCTCGCCCGACGCGGCGCTCTCGCCGGAGAGCGTCCGCATCGTCCGGGCCCAGCGCTGCCAGAAGTCGGCGCGCGCCGACGGCTCGCCGACCGAGGAGATCGCGAGCATCGCCGCGGCCTCGGCCCGCTGGTCCTGGCCCAGCGAAGCGAGGAGCTCGCTCGCGCGCGAGAGGCTCCACGGATCGGACGACTGCTCCTCGAGCGCCTCCGCGATCGCGAGCACATCCTCGGGGTCGACGTCGGCCGGATCGACGACCGCGCGCGGCGCGGCGACCCACCCTCGATCGTCGACCTCGATCAGGCCGAGGGCGGCGAGCTCCTGGGCGGCCCCCTGGCACGCCGCGTCCCCCGGCCCGGGCTGCGCGCGCCGCGCCGCGAGCTGGCGGAGCTGCGCGGACGGCCAGGGCCGCTGGCTCAGCGCGAGCCGATCCAGCAGGCGCGCGGACTCGCGGCTCGGCGGCTGCCGCGCGGCGCGCTGCTCGGGCGGCGCGGCCAGCACCGCGGAGCACCAGCCCTCCAGCGCGTCGAGCCGCTCGATCTTCGCGACGACCCGGCGCTCCGCGTCCGCCGCGAACGCCTCCCAGAAGCGGTGCAAATCGTCCGGCGACGCGATGCCGTCGATCGTGAGCGCGCTCGTCCAGGGCCGCATCGCGGCGTCGCTGCACACGATGACCAGCGCGGAGCACGACCCCTCCGCGATGAGGCGCGTGACCTCGTCCAGCACAAGGCTCCCCCAGCTGGTGGCCTCTCGCTCGGCGACCAGCAGGATCGCGCCTTGCGCGGCGGCGCTGATGCCCTGCGCGGCCGCGGCCGGATCGGCAGAGGTGACGGCGCAGCGAAGCGCGAGATCGCGCCAGGGATCCCGATCCGCGGCGTGCGCGGCCGAGATCAGCGAGCGTCCCACACCTCGAGCGCGGCGCGCGAGGTGGGAACAAACCGCGTCCAGGACCGGCCGCTGTCCATGGACGTGGAGCACCCCACGCGACGCGGCATCACGGACGCGCTCATCGAGCGCCCGGAACCCCCCGGAGTCGCTCGTGATGACGGAAGGAACGCAGGCTGCGGCAACGGATCCCAAGGCAACAAAAGCGTACCTCTCCGCCGGACCTCGCATCAACGGATCCCGCCGTTATCTATAATGAGGCCATTACCTCATCATAGGAAAATTACACTCTTATTGCTGTATTCCGTCCAGAACCCGCTGGATGGCGTCGAACGCATCCGCAGGTGCTTCGCCCAGGACGCGGGCCAGCGGGAGCTGCGTCGCCGCGGCGGCCACGTAGAACGGCACGAGGTGCGGCGCGAGCCGGCGGAGCGTTTCGAGGTGCCGCGCGACGCCGGCCGCGTCCCCGCGGCGCACCGGCCCCGTCAGGGCTTCGGGCACGCCGAGGACCTCGACGTTGTCCGCGACCGTGCGGAGCAGCGGGCCGAGCATCTCGGCGGCCGTCCTTCGGTCGATGCCCGCGCGCTCGAGCAGGTCGACGCCGGCGGCGGCGAGCGCGGCAGCGCCGTTGGCGACCAGGCCCGCCGCCGCGTGGTAGGCGACGCGGTCGAGACCCGAGAACGTGCGCGGCGTCATGCCGAGGCACACCCCGAGCGAGCGCGCCGCGCGCACGGCGGTCGGATCGCCGTCGATGTGGAGCTGGCCACGCTCGAGGAAGGGCGCGAACGAGGGCGAGGCGAACGAGATCATCGGGTGCATCTGCGCGACCGAGACGCGGTCGCCTCGCACCGCCGCGAGCGCCTCCGGGCCGAGCGCGCCGGCGCAATGCACGACCGCGACGTCCTTGTGGCCGACCAGCCGGCGATCGCGCAGCGCCTCGGCGCAGGGCGCGATGTCCCGATCGCGCACGGCGAGGATCACGAAGTTGGCTTCGATGCGCTCCGACGGCAGGCCATCCCGCGCGGGCCGGAGGGTCACCCGCAGCCCCGCGTCGCGGATCGCGCGCGCGAGCCCGCGGCCCACCTTGCCGCCTCCATAGATGAACACCTCGAGAATGGTGTTGTCCTCCGGGTGCATCGGCGACGGGCGCGTGCTGTCCATCTCGGTCATGAGCCGCTACCGTATAGCCGGTGCGCGATCACGTAATCCAGCACGGCGCGCGGCACGCGCTGGTGGACGGCCTCGAGATCGCCGGCCGCGAGCGCCCGGCGGATGTCGCTGCTCGAGATCCGAGGGAGCTCCACGTCGGCGGGGCGCAGGTGAGGACGAGCATCGGCCGGCCCCGCATCGAGGCGCTCCGCGGCGGGCGCGACGACGCCGGAGCGGCCGAGGACGATCGGCGGGGCGAGCTGCTCGATGCGGTCGAAGCGGTGCCACCTCGGCAGATCGGGGAGCACGTCGGCGCCCACGAGCAGGCGCATCGCCCAGTCCGGGTGCGCCGCGGCGAGGTGCTCCAGCGTGCGCAGCGTGAGGCTCTCGCCGCCCAGATCGCGCTCGACGGGCGACACCGACACGCGCGGGAGCCACCCGAGCGCGAGGTGGCACATGGCCAGGCGATGCTCGAACGGCACGAGCTCCTTCGAGAAGGGGTGGCGGTAGACAGGGACGACGAGCACCTCGTCGATCGGCGCGATGGAGAGCGCGTAGGTGGCCGCGAGGACGTGCGCGACGTGGGGCGGGTTGAAGCTGCCCCCGAAGATGGCGACGCGGCGCGCCTCGGGCGCGGGCGCGGCCTGGGCGCGGGCGGGCGCCTCAACCGTGCGAGCCACCTTGAACCCTCAGCCTGGGGCCGGCCGCGGGCGGGCCCACGATCTCGCGCGCCGTCACCGCGCCGCTCGCGTTCATCACCTCGATCCGCACGCCGCCCTGCCCATCGTCGAGGAGCGCCGTGCCGCCGTCGGAGCCGATCGGCCCGGGAGAGAAGAACGTCCGAGAGCCGACCCTCTTGATGAGCGGCTCCGTGCTCTTGCCGAAGACGAGGAGCGACGCCGCCACGATGTCCTCCTCGTCGAGCGCCGCCTTGTCGAACACGAAGAGCGCGACGCGCCCGTCCAGGATCTCGATGGTGCGCCGGCCCGACGGCAGGCTCATCAGCACCCGGAGTCGCAGCCGAGCGCGCTCGGACGCCACGAAGGCGTCGATCTGGTCCGGGGTCGCGGCCGCGCACCGCGCGGCCCGATCGAACAGCGCGCCCTCGGTGGGGTCCGCGCCGACCAGGCGCTGCGCCCAGCCCACGACGACCCGGTCGAGCGCGTCGTCCTCGGCGACGTAGATGACCCGCTCGGCGTGGCCTTCGTCGAGCAGGTGCTGCGCGCCGCGAGCGAGCGCGGGCAGATCACCCTGAGCAGGGCCGAGGACGCCGAGGCGCATCGGACACAGCATAGATCACCGCGCGAAGGTGAGGACACCTTCTCCACTCCGCCCGCTCTGCGCGCTCCCGCGCCTCCGCTGCCTCCCAGGCTTCCCGCGCCTCCCATGCTTCCCGCGCCCTGCGCGATTGCGCGCCTCGCGCTTCGGGCGCCTGCCGCCGGCGCTCGTCTGTCTTTCCCTGCTCCGACCTCTCTCCGTCTCTCTCCTCCTGCTCGCTCTCTCCTCGTGCTTGCCCCCGCGCCCTCCTCTGCCGGCGCGGCGCGCGTCTGCTAGCGTCCGCCCATGTTTCGGCGAGGTCGCGCGCTCCAGCATCCGGTCACCATCACCCTCGACGGGGCGGCCGTCCCGGCGGAGCTGGGCGAGCCCCTGGCCGTGGCGCTGATCGCCTCGGGGCGCGTGACGCTCGCGCGGAGCCCGAAGCTGCACCGCCCCAGGGCGCCGACCTGCCTGCGTGGAGGCTGCGACGGCTGCCTCGCGCGGGTCGACGGCGTGCCCAACGTGATGACCTGCCTGCGGCCGGCGGCCGGTGGAGAGCGCATCGAGGTGCAGAACGTCGTGGGCTCGCGGCAGGCCGACCTGCTCCAGGTGACCGACTGGTTCTTCCCGCAGGGGATCGATCACCACCACCTGATGGCCGGCGTCCCCGGCCTGTCCGGGGTCATGCAGTCGATCGCGCGCAAGCTGGCGGGGCTCGGGCAGCTGCCGAGCGCGGCGCTCTCACCCGAGCGCGCCGCGCGGCTCGACGTGGACGCGGCCGTGATCGGCGCCGGGCCCGCCGGCATGGCGGCTGCGTCGACGCTCTCGGCGCGCGGCCTCCGTGTGGCGCTGGTCGACGACGGCCTCGCCCCCGGCGGGTCGCTCGCCGGCGCGCCGCGCCGCGCGGCGGAGCTCCTCGCGCGATACCCGCTCGACGGCGTCCGCGAGCTCCGCCGTCACGTGGCCGCCGGCGTTTACCTCGGCGAGCTCCTGGTCGCCGGCGACGCGGGCGCGACCGTGATCAGGGCGCCCGCCAAGATCTTCGCCACCGGGGCGCACGACGGCGTCGCGGCGTTCCCGAACAACGATCTGCCAGGGGTCTTCTCGGCGCGCGCGTTCTGCCGGCTCCTCGCGTGCGGCGTCGAGCCGACCGGCCCCGTCGCGCTCGCGGGAGAGGGCCCCTGGGCCGACGAGCTCGCGAGCGCCCTCGGCGCCCGCGTCGCGGTCCGGATCCCGCTCGCCGCGCTCGCCGCGGTGAACGGGATCTCGCAAGTGAAGAGCGTGACGGTGCGCGACGCGCCGTTCGCCCCCGACAGCCCGACGAGCGACGTCCGCGTCGTGGCCGTCGCGGTGGACGCGCCGGCCGCGCCCGCGTTCGAGGTCGCCGCGCAGGCGGGCGCGCGCGTCGAGATTGACCCGCGCGCGGGGTACGCGGTGCAGGTCGACGCGCGCGGCAGGGCCGGCGACGGCCTGTGGGCGATCGGCGAGTGCACCGGCGCGTCGCTCGATCTCGCCGGCGTCGAGCGGGCGGCGACGATCCTCGCCGACGACGTGCTCGCGGCGCGCGGCGCGCCCGCGTGAGCTCGAGGGCGTCCGGCGACCGCGCCGCGGCTCAGCCCTCGATGATCAGATCGAAGAGGCCGATCCCGCCCGCGAGGAACACGACGTCGAACACGCCCATGAGCGCCACGTAGTCGGTGAGCTCGCCGATCGCCGCGCCGCCGAAGAGCTCCCGCGTCCCCGCGACCGCGGCGAGCAGGGTGGGCGCGAGCAGCGGGAAGAGCACGCTCGCGAGCACGAGGTCGCGGGCGCGGGTGCGCACGGTCATGGCCCCGAAGAGGGTGCCGCTCGCGGCGATGCCCGGCGTCGCCGCGAGGCAGAAGAGCGCGAGCCCCGCGCCCGTCTTCACGAGGTCCACCGCGAAGAGGAGCGCCGCGACGGGGATGATGATCGCCTCGACCGCGATGATGAACGCGCAGAGCCCGAGCGCCTTGCCGGCGAAGAGCGCGCTCCTCGCGATGGGCAGCACGAGCAGGCCCGAGAGCGCGCCGTCCTCGCGTTCCCGCTGCCACGTGCGGCTCAGCGCGAGCACCGACGCGAACGCCACGCTCACCCAGATGACCCCCGGCGCGACCCGCTCGGCCGCGTCCTGGCCCGCGTAGAACGCGAGCGACGCGATCACGGCGACGAGCACCGCGAAGAACCCGCTCGTTGTGACGATCTCGCCCGTGGCGAGCTCGATCGCGAGGTCCTTCCGCGCGACGAGCGCCGCCTGGCGCGCCCACCCGGGCCGGCGCCGGGGGAGCGACGCGCGGACCGCGGGCGCCGTGCTCTCCGACATCACGGCGCGGAGGTGAGGCTCAGGTACGTCTGGTCCTTGAGCCCACGCTCGTAGTCGGCGAGGAGGCGCATCCCCTCCGTCGGCTTGAGGAGGTCCTGCTTGATCGCGCCGTCCACCTGGGCCTTCACCTTCCCCACGAGATCGCGGTTGTCGTACTGGGTCAGCGCCAGCACCTCGTGGATCTTGTTCCCGGCGATCGTCTCCTCGATGTAGTACCCGCTCTCCTCGTCCTCATCGAGGAAGACGTGCACCTCGTTGACCCGGCCGAAGAGGTTGTGGATGTCGCCCATGATGTCCTGGTACGCGCCGGTCAGGAAGATGCCGACGTAGTACGGCTGGTCGCCCGAGATCGGGTGCAGCGGGAGCGTGTCCTTCACGTCGTTGAGATCGATGAACTTGCTCACCTTGCCGTCGGAGTCGCAGGTGATGTCGACGAGCGTGCTGTCCGACGAGGGGCGCTCGTTCAGCCGGTGGATCGGCACGATCGGGAAGAGCGCGCCGAGCGCCCAGTGATCGAGCAGCGACTGGAACACCGAGAAGTTGCAGATGTACTGGTCGGCGAGCTGCTTGCGGAGCTCGCCGAGATCGTCCGGCACCTCCTCCGGCTCGAGCGACGACGCGATCTTCTGCATACTCTCGGCGATCTCCCAGAAGAGGATCTCGACCCGGGCCTTCACGTCGAGGTTGAGGAGGCCGAGCTCGAACATCTTCTGCGCCTCCTCCTTGATCTGGAGGAGGTCGTGCCACGACTCACCGAGGTTCGGACCGGAGATGTTGTCCTTGATGTAAAGGAGGTTCTGGATGAGCTTGTGCTCCTCGGTCTGGATGTCGATCGGCGACATCGGCGTCTTCTCGATCGAGCCGAACGCCTGGACGACAAGCACCGAGTGGTGCGCGACGATCGCTCGCCCGGACTCGGAGACGATGTTGGGGTGAGGCACCCGCTCCTCGTCGCAGATGTCCGCGATGTTGTGCACGATGTCGCGCGCGTACTCCTCGACCGAGTAGTTCATCGAGGAGTGGAAGGTCGAGCGCGAGCCGTCGTAGTCGATGGCGAGCCCGCCGCCGACGTCGATGTACTCGATGCGCTGCCCCATCTTGCGGAGCTTCGCGTAGTAGCGCGTCGCCTCGCGCACGGCGCGCTTGATGATCAGGATGTCCGGCACCTGCGAGCCGATATGGAAGTGGAGGAGCTTGAACGAGGAGCTCATGCCCGCCTCGTCCATGATCCTGATCGCCGCGAGGATCTCCGCGGTGGAGAGCCCGAACTTCGCGTTCTCTCCGCCCGAGGTCTTCCACTTGCCCGCCCCCTCGGTGAGCAGCCGCACCCGGAGCCCGATCATCGGCTCGACGTTCATCTCCTTGGCGACGCGGGTGATCATCCGCACCTCGGAGAGCTTCTCCGCGATGAGGATCACCTTCTTGCCGAGCTTGCGCCCGATCAACGCCGTCCGGATGAAGTTCTCGTCCTTGTAGCCGTTGCAGACGATCAGCGACTCCGGGTCGCTGTGGACCGACAGGCCGGCGAAGACCTCGGGCTTGGAGCCGACCTCGACGCCGTAGTGATAGGTCTTTCCCGCGTCGAGGATCTCCTCCACGACCTCCCGGAGCTGGTTCACCTTGATCGGGAACACGCCGCGGTACGTCCCGCGGAACTTGCTCTCGGCGATCGCCCTGTTGAAGGCCTCGTTGAGCGCCCGCACCCGGTGATGGAGGAGATCCTGAAAGCGGATGAGCAGCGGCGTGCGGAGCCCTTGCTCGAGCGCCGCGTCGACGACGTCGCGGATCGCGATCTTGCTGCCGCGCTCCTGGAGCGGCGCGACCGTGAGGTTGCCGTCCGGGCTCACATCGAAGTAGCCGCGACCCCAGCGGTCGATCATGTAGAGCGACTTGGCGTCTTCGGTCGTCCAGACGTCGGTCTCGGTCTCGTGCGCGCTGCTCACAGTCGTTCTCCTTGGCGGGGGCCGCGGCCGGCGGCGCCCACACCTTCTCTGGGAGGGCCCCCAGGAGGGGGCTTCTGGCTCATCAGGGGGACGTCAGATCGTCGGTCCGACGCAGGACGGCTGGACGCCGCGCGCTGGCGACGCGGCTCATTACGATAGGAACGCCGGACCTTCAAGGGCAGGCAGCCCGGTCACAACCGGCGGGAGGGGGCTCCGAGCAGCGCGCGCTCAGGCCTGGGCCTTCGAGGCCGCCTTCGCCCGCTTCGAGGCCGACTGGTAGAGATCGTAGAGGCGCGGGACGGGGTACGCCTCGAGGCGCTTCCTGTACCCCTGGTCCTTCGACCGGTTCAGGACGGTCAACGTCTCGTCGATGAGCTTCGCCCGGGTCCCGAACTTCTCCTTTACAACGCTGAACGTCGCGTGCAGACGGAGGAGCTTGGCGTTCGAGACGTGGTCGAGACCCTTCGTGCCGCCCCGATCGGAGCTGACGCGCCCGAGCCAGAGGTCCTCGGTCGCGAACCCTTTCACGGCCTCGACGAGCTTCGCCTTGTCGCCGAAGCGCTCCTTCACGATCGCAAGCGGATTTTTGCTGGCCATTGCTGAGACTCCCACGGGCAGGCGAGGCCTGCGCCGGACATGCGCGAGATGACTCGCGCGGCTTTGAAGAGGGGCGCGATCTAGCAGAGCCGGGCGGGGCGCCGCAAGGCCGCGCTGCGGAAGGGCGGCGCCGGCGGCGGTCGAGACCCCGCGTCGCCCGCGTGTCGCCGCTGTGCTGGGCCGCGGATCGTGGTACACGGCGCGCCGATGCTCAACCTGGGGAGCTGGCTCGTGGCGCACGTCGACCGGCTCCGGCCGCTGCAGCCACCCCTCTCGGACGTCAGCTCTCGCCTCGCCGGGCCCTCGTCGGCCCTGGGGAGCACCGTCCTCAAGGCCCTGTTCCCGGTCATCGCGTACATCGCGCTCGCGCCCGTCCTCTGGCTCTTCTTCCGGCGCACCTGGCGGGAGCTCGACGTCGAGGCCCACGAGCACCAGCGGCGCACCCTGGCCGCCGGCGGCTACGACCGCCGCCCCGCCGTCCTGTTCACCATCACCGCGGTCGTGCTCATGCTGCAGCAGTACTACGGCGGCCGCGCCGTCTACGACGAGCACATCCGGCCGTGGCTGCGGGAGATCGAGCTCGCTCAGACGCTCTCGCCGGCCGGGACGCTGCTGCCCGTCTCGCTCCGCCGCTACGACGAGCTCTACGGCTACGTCTGGTGGTCGTTCACCCGCGTCTTCGGCTACGTCGCCATCCCGATGGTCGCGTGGAAGGCCTGCTTCCCGAAGGACAGCCTGCTCGACATGGGGCTGCGCGTCCGGGGGCTCGCGAAGCACGCGTGGATCTACCTGCTCTGCCTCGCCGTCGTGGTCCCGGCGGTGTTCGTCGTCGCGAGCGCGCCCGACTTCGGGACCTATTACCCGTTCTACAAGCAGTCCTCCCGCTCCTGGTTCGACCTCATCGCGTGGGAGACGATGTATTTCGCCCAGTTCTTCGCGCTGGAGATCTTCTTCCGCGGCTTCTGGCTCGCCGGCCTGCGGCACACGCTGGGCTCCGGCGCGATCTTCGCGATGATCGTCCCCTACTGCATGATCCACTTCGGCAAGCCGTACCTGGAGGCGGCCGGCGCCGTGGTCGCCGGGATCGCGCTCGGCTCGCTCGCGATGCGCACGAAGAGCATCTACTCGGGCTTCCTGGTCCACGTGACGATCGCGCTGCTCATGGACCTCGTCTCGCTGTCGAACCGGGGCGCGCTGCCGCGATCGTTCTGGGGGACGTGACGTCTCCTGACATCTTCGCACGTCCTCGCGCCCGGCCGGCTGCGCGCCCGATGACGCGCCCTCGCGCCGCGGGCTCAGCCGAGCGTCCGGGTCAGCTTGCGCATGATCTCCGCCCGGCTGCGGTCACGGATCCCGCGCCGGTAGAGCGCCTCCAGCCCGCCGGCGGCCGCGCGCACCGCGTCGCGGTGCTCGCCGTCCCAGGGGAGCACCGCGAGCCTCCGCCAGAGGATCTTCTCGAGGAGCCGGGGCTTGCGCTTGGCCAGCGCGCCGCTCGCGAGCTCGATGACCCGGGCCGAGGTCGGGTCGGCGCGCATCGCGCGCACGAAGAAGCCCACGGCCGCCGTGACGCGGCGGCCGCCGTGCATCGCCTGTACGCCAGCGTCGCACAGGGCCTCGGCTCGCTCGCGCGGGGTCGCGGCGCGCCGCGCGCGCTCCCGCGCTGCCTGCACCTCGGCGCTCAGCGCGTCCCGGCGCCGCCGGGCAGGGCGCATCTTGACGACGAGGAACAGGATGAAGAGGGCCGCAACCCCCGCGAGCACATGCCGCCAGCCGATCTCCATGGCGCCCGCCTTACTACAGCGCCCGGGACGTGCTCACCAGACCGAGCTTCTACGACTGGGGCGCGGCGCGCCGGATGGCCTCACGACGGCGTCCTCGGAATGACGGCGTAGGCCCGCGGCGTTGCTCTCCAATTCGGCTTCCTCCGATTCCACCGGCACGACGATTTCCGCCGATACGGTGCGGTTTGCGCGAGCGGACGATCGCAACCTATGCTGAACCGAGAGATGCCTGCCCCGCCGACCTCCGGGCCTTCCCTTCGCGTGCCCCTGCGCGCCCTCGCCGCCGCGCTCGGGCTCGCCGTCCTCGCGCTGCACCCGGGCAGCGCGCTCGCCGACATCTTCACGTACACCGACGCGGATGGGACGGTGCACTTCGCGAACCGCCCCACCGGCGACGCGCGGTTCAAGCTGTACATCAAGGGCGACGGGCGCCGCTCCTCGGCGCGCGCCGGCGTGACGCCCGTCGCGCCGAGCGACAAATCGCTCGAGCGCTTCGGCCGCTACGACGCGTGGATCCGGCAGGCCGCGGCGCTCTACCAGATCCCCGAGGAGCTCGTCCGCGCGGTGATCAAGTGCGAGAGCGACTACGATCCGCGGGCCGTCTCGCCCGTCGGCGCGCAGGGGCTGATGCAGCTGATGCCGGAGACCGCGCTCCGCATGCAGGTGCGCGACGCGTTCGACGCGCGAGAGAACATCTTCGGGGGAACGCGGTACCTGCGCATCCTCGCCAACCTCTTCAACGGAGATCTCGATCTCACCATCGCCGGCTACAACGCCGGTGAAGGGGCGGTCATGAGGCACGGCGGCATCCCGCCGTACGCAGAGACCCAGGCGTACGTGACGCGCGTTCGGACCTACTACGCGCGCTACCGCACCACCCGGGACACCACGGTCGCATCGATCGAGCCCTGACCGGCTCGCCCGCCGCGCGCGCGTAGACACGCCAACCAACCGCCCGCCCGCCCGCCCGCCGGAGACGCCGTCGGCGACGAGCGGCGCACATCGCCCCCGACGGGGTACCGCGATGCTACGCTCCCAGGAACCGCTGCCGCAGCCTCTCCCGGGCAGGCCCCGAGACGCGCAGGCGCAGGCACGCGGCCATCCCTCGACGCTCTCTTTGCTCCTCGCGAGCAAGGGTCCACGACATGACGACCACCTCGAGCCTCATCGAACTCACCAAGCGAAGCCACGACATCGCGCCCCTCAAGCCGCCGGTGGACCCGGCGTCCCTCCATCACGCGACCCTGCTCGAGCTGCCCGATTTCCGGAGGATCCCGGCCTACGCCGACGTGACCGACGAGCAGTTCATGGACCACCGGTGGCAGGCGAAGAAGTCGATCACCCGCCCCGACAAGCTGCTCGACACGCTGCGCGGGATGGTGTCGGACGACTTCATCCGGGACGCGACCGAGGGCTTCGCGCGCGCGCCGATGAGCGTCCGGGTCTCGCCGTACATGCTCTCTCTGATCGACTGGAACGATCCGTACGGCGATCCGCTCCGCACGCAGTTCATCCCGCTGGCCTCGCGCTTCCTGCCGGATCACCCGAAGCTCGGGCTCGACTCGCTGCACGAGCGCGCGGACGCGCCCGTCCCCGGGCTGACGCACCGGTACGCCGACAAGGCGCTCTTCCTGCCGCTCGACACGTGCCCCGTGTACTGCCGCTTCTGTACGCGCAGCTACGCGGTGGGCATCGACACGGAGGAGGTCGAGAAGACCCACTTCAAGGTCGACGAGGAGCGCTGGAAGCGGGCCTACGCGTACATCGCGTCACGCCCCGAGCTGGAGGACATCGTCGTCTCCGGGGGCGACGCGTACAACCTGCGGCCCGAGCAGCTCGGCGCGATCGGCGAGACGCTCCTCAGGATGCCGAACATCCAGCGCATCCGCCTCGCCACGAAGGGCCCGGCCGTGATGCCGCAGAAGATCCTGACCGACGACGAGTGGATCGACGCGGTCACGCGCACGGTCGAGCTCGGCCGGAAGCTGCACAAGGAGGTCGTGATCCACACGCACTTCAACCACCCGAACGAGATCACGGGCATCACCCGCGACGCGATGAACAAGCTCTTCGAGCGGGGGATCACGGTCAGGAACCAGTCCGTGCTGCAGCGCGGGGTGAACGACACGCCCGAGACGATGAAGCTGCTCGTGAAGCGCCTGGGGCACGTGCACGTGCACCCCTATTACGTCTACATCCACGACCTCGTCCGGGGCGTGGAGGACCTCCGGACCACGCTGGCGACAGGGCTCACGATCGAGAAGCACGTGCGCGGGTCGACCGCCGGGTTCAACACGCCGACGTTCGTCGTCGACGCGCCCGGCGGCGGGGGCAAGCGCGACGCGCACTCGTTCGAGCACTACGATCGTACGACCGGGATCTCGGTGTTCGAGGCGCCGAGCGTGAAGCCGGGGCAGCGGTACACGTACTTCGATCCGATCGATCAGCTCCCGCCCGAGGGGCGCGCCCGCTGGGCGGATCCGGCGGAGCACCAGAAGATGATCGACGAGGCGCTCTACGCCTCGCGCTGAGGCGGGTCGGCTCCGTGGGTCAGCGATCCGCCAGGGGATCGCTGGACCGCGGAGCTAGACCTCGGCCGGCGGCTCCTCGTAGCGGGCGAGCGCGCCGGCGAGCTCGCGCTTCACGCGGTCCACGAGGTCGGGCGGCTCGACCACGCGCGCGGTCTCGCCGAAGCCGAGGACCCACGTCGCGAGCTCCGTCATGTCGCCGATGAGCATCGTGAGCCGCACGCCGCCGCCGGACAGCGGCGTGATCTCCTGAGAGGGATGCACCTTGCGCGTCCGCACGAACTCGGTCACGCGCTCGTCGAAGTCGATCACGACGCGCCGGGGCTCGCCCCCGCGCCAGATGCCGAACTGGCCCTGGAAGTAGTCGTCGATCGAGAAATCCGGGGGCAGCTCGAACCGCTCGGTGACCGCGCACTCCGTGTCGCGCATGCGATCGAGCAGGAACGTGCGCACCTCGCCGCGCCCCACGTGGAGGCCCACGCAGTAGATCGCGTCCTTGTAGAGGACGAGCGCGTACGGGTGGATGAGCACCCGCTCCTCGCGCCCGTCCCGCGAGCGGCGGTAGCGGCACCGCAGGGGTCGCAGGTCGGCGACGGACTGGAACAGGTCGTCGAGCTCCTCGGTGCGCGCGGCGTAGTCCTTCGGGGCGAACGGGAGATAGAGGAAGCGCTCCTCCAGCCGCGCGTCGGCGACGCCGGCGTTCGGGCCGCGCCCAGGCCTGCGCGCGACGCCGAGCAGGCGCTGCGCGGCGAGGTCGATCTCCTCGAACAGGGTCGAGCCGCGCATCGGCTCGAACAGCCGGCGGGCAGCGAGCAGGGCGTACGCCTGCGTCCGCCGCACCTCGACGCGCCGGGGCGCCTCGCTCGGAGACAGCCGCCAGAGACGAGGGCCCCCGGGGCGCGTGGCGACCGACACGAGATCGAGCTCGCGCTTGACCTCGACGAGGTAGCGCCGGAGCGAGCGCGGCGTGACGTTGAGCTCGCGCGCGAGATCGTAGATCGTCAGGCCGGCAGGGTGCTTCTGCAGCAGGCTGCGCAGCGAGTCGAGGCGCCGGTGCTGCGTGAACGGGCCTCGCGGCCGGCCGCGCTGCGCGCCGCCCCGCGCGTCGTCGTCGTCGTCGTCATCGTCGTCCTCCGGCGGAGGAGGCCGCTTCGAGGCGGCCGCTGGAGCACCCGCGTCCGCCCGCGCAGGGGCCGCTGGAGGGCGCACGCTCGGCGCTGCTGGGGGGCGCACGCTCGGCGCCGCTGGAGGGCGCACGCTCGGCGCGGGCGGGGCCGCCGTGCTCGACCTGACGTCGAGGGCCGTGTCCCCCGTGAGCCGCGGCGCCGCGCCCGTGCGCGGCTTCGAGGGCGGCGTCGCGCCGCTCGAGAACGGGTCGGCGGCCTGGCCGACGCGCGGGCGCGGACCAGCCGCTGCACCGCTCGATCTGCCGGCCCCCCGCGCGCGAGTCGACGAGGTGGCAGGCGCATGGGCACCCCCGGGGCCTGTGCGAGCAGCGCGCGCCATCAGATCAGCGCTCTATCGCATCACCCCCGCCCGTCCAAGATGTTTGTCCCGCGCCCTGCCGGCCGAGCAGCGATCGAGGGCCGGGCGCGCGACGGCGACGCTCGCCGCTCGCGGCGCTCCAGGAAGCGGCGCGCAGCGCTCGCGAGGGCGCCGTGAGACCGCGAAATGCCGTTCGGTTACGGGAACTTCGCTGCGGCGAGCCGCGGGGGCGCAGCGGCGAGCGGCGCGAACCGGAGCGGGTCCGCCGCGCCGCTTGCGGGCGCTCACCAGGGGCGATCGCGCATCGTCTTCTTGTACTGCTCCTTGTAGAGGTCGTGGCACTGCTTGCAGCTCGCCTTCGCGCCGTCGACGTCGCCGGCCTTCGCCTTGGCGATGCCGGCCTTCGAGATGCCCACCCAGCTGCCCATGCCGGGCGGCGGCTTGCTTGCCACGTACTGCAGCGCCGTCGCGATCTTCGCGGCGTCGCCGCTCGAGGTCGCGGAGGCCATCGTGCTCTTCATCCAGGCCTGCATCGGGCAGAGCTTCTGGCCCTTCGCGCCGCACTCGAACTTCTTCTCGCCCGCCTGCGCAGCGCCGGTCGACGCTGGTCCCGCGGCCGCGACGGCAGAGGCAGCGGCCGTCGCCTTCGGCGCGGCCGTCTCCGCCGGCTCGGCGGTCGCCGCGGCCGTCTCCGCCGGCGCGGCCGACGCAGCGGCCGTCGGCTCGGCGGTCGCCACGGCCGGCACGGCCGCCGTCGCCGCCGGCGCGGCCGTCGTCGCCGCAGGGGCGGCGCTCTCGGTCGGCTTGCCCTCGGCCACCGCCCCCGGGGTCGCGTCGCTCCCCTTGCTATCGCAGCCGAGCGTGGCGAAAGACAGGCTCGCGAGCAACAGCGCGAGCGGCGTGATCGTTCTCCTCATGCAGTCTCCTTGGGTGATGAACGGAAGCGCTCCTGACGAGCGCGAGGCCGAGGGATGCGTGCCGCGGTCCTCGGTGCGCCGCGCAGTGTAATCGGGTCGCCGTCCGTCCGCTGCGGTCGCGCGCCCCCGCACTGCGCGGCGCTTCACTCGCGCGTGCCGGGCGTCGAGGCAAACGTCGACCACTGGAAGTTGTCGAGGAGGGCCACGGAATCGTTCCAGGGATCGCCGGTGTCCCAAAGTGCGAAGCGCAGCTCCATGATCTCACCTGGGGTGACATTGCCGTGCATGACCAGCCATCCGGTCCCGCCGCCCGCGCGCTCGCTCGAGCCGCACCAGCCGGGCTCACCGTCGAACTGGGCGCGCGGCCTCGTGGCATCGAACCCCGTCCCCCGGAGCTGGGCGATGCTCGTGCAGGTGGTCGTCGTGCCGGGGGTGGCGCCGCCGCCGCACCCGGTCGGTCCGTTCACGCACTGGGTGAAGAGCCCGGTGCCACCGAACGCGAGGTTCGTGCCCAGCGGGTAGACCGGCGCCCCGGCGGGCGGCGGGTCATAGAAGGCGAGGTTCCCGTCCGCCGGGTTCGCCGTCTCGCCTGGAAAGGGCTCGAACGTCGAGTCGAGGAGCGCCAGAAAGAAGTCGTTGAAGCGGCTGCACACCCACTCGGGATACTCGGACGAGAGGAAGAACGTCGAGACGCTGAACGCGCTCGCGTTGGTCGGCACGCGGACGCGCAGCTTCAGCATCACGGGATCGTAGGCTGTCGCGCCGCCCTGCGGGTCAGGGCACCCGGGCGCGTTCGGGAGGTTGTCGCCGTTCGCGTCGAGCCAGTCCGCGGGCACCCTGCTCGACGTCCCCATGTCCTGGCCGCCCTGGAACGGGGCGAAGCTCGGCCTCGTGTTGTTCGGCGCCGCCTCGGCCGCGGCGACGCCGGTCGAGAGCACAGCGAGCCGCGCGCCCCGGAGCGGAGCGATGCCGGAGCCGAAGCCCTGGCGGATCGACCGCTGGGCCGCCGCCGGCGCGCCGGCGCCGTCGGCGCGGTGGAAGCTCGCGGAGAGGACCCCCCACGTGCGCTGCGAGCGCGACGGCGGGCTCGCCGTCGTGGTGACGCAGAGGTCGATCGCCTTCGCGTAATCGAGCGCGGTCGCCGAGTCGCTCGTGAGCCCGGCGTCGCAAGGCGCGGTGTTGTCCGCCACGCCGTCGCAGTCGTCGTCGATCCCATTGCCCGCCACCTCGAACGCGCCGCGGTTCACGAGAGCCGGGGCGCTGCACCCGTCCGACGGGGAGTCGCAGCAATCGCCATCGCAGATCGTCCACCCGTCGCCGTCCTGATCGGGTGTGTTGTCGACGGTACCGTCGCAGTCGTTGTCGACGCCGTCGGCGCACACGTCGAGCGACGGCAGCACCTGGTGGAGGCACGGCCCCCACGAGAGGCCGCTCGGCCTGCACGTGGAGACCCCGGGGGCACAGGGAGCGACCCCCTCGGTGCCGGGCGGTCCCTCGTAACACGCCCTCGTGTCGCCCGGCGTGCACGAGCAGCGCCCGCGCTCTGCTTCATCGTGCTCGCACCCGTCCGCCGGGTCGTGGTTGCAGTCGAGGAACCCGTCCTCGCAGGCGGTGAGCGCGCACGCGCCCGAGACGCAGCCGATCCCGGCGTGCGAGAGCTCCGGACAGGCGCGACCGCACATGCCGCAGCTCAGCGCGTCCGTCTGGAGGTCCCGACAGACTCCATCGCAGCACGCCGCGCCGCTCTCGCACGGGTGCGCCGCCGAGCAGCCCTGAACGCACTCGCCCTCTCCGGTGCACAGCGCGCCCAGGGGACAGTCGCCGTCGACGATACAGGCAACACAGGCGTGCTTCGCTGGATCGCAGGTGAGCGGAGCAGCGCAGTCGGACTCGGCTTCACAGCCGGCCAGGCAGCGCTTCGCCTCGGGATCGCAATAATGACCGGGCGGGCACGCGACGGGGCCGGGCAGGCAGGCCACGCAGTCGCCCGTCTCCCTGTCGCACAGCGGGGCGGTCGGGTCCGCGGCGCAGTCGGCCGGACAATCGGCAGCGCCCTCGCCTCCGCCTCCTCGCGGCATGTCGGGGCCTGCCGCGCCGGCGCAGGACGGCGCCACACCGGACGCCAGCGCGAGCCCGACCACGGCGGCGAGCCCTCCGCTCCAGGCCAGCGGGCGGCGACGGACTGCGCGGGTTCTTGTCGACATCGGCAAGCGGCTCCCCTCCTCGGCGCGACGCACCCGAGGGGTGGCCGACCGCAAGGATCGTAGACTACCCTGTCGGTGCCTGGAACGACGGCAGATCGGCGGGGATGAGGCGCCTGGCCTGGACATCACCGATGCGCGCCGGGTGTTCGGCGACACGCGACACGCGACACACGACCGCGGCGCTCTCGGCTGCGCCGAGCGGAGGTGCGACCGGGGCGTCGCTCAGCGCGTGTGCTGGTACAGCGTGAAGGCGCCAGCGCGCTCGATCCGGCGAAATGAGGGGTGCGCCGCGGTGAACAGCGGTTTATCCGGCCGCTCGTTCCGGAGGATCACGTAATCGTACGCGACGCCATGGACATCCGGCTTGAACCACTCACCGCGGTTCGACGGCGGCGCGGGGAGACGACGCTTCAGCGTGAAGGGGAAACCCACGTTGTGCCAGCCGTCCGCGCTGAAGCCCCCGTGCAGGATCTGCACCCACGACGAGAAGTGGTTCGTGCCCTCGATGATCAGCGATTCATCGGTCCTTGGAGGCAGGGTCAAGAAGAGGACCTCGGCGCCCGGCGGGATCCGCTCCACCATCCGGGCGAACGGCTCGACCCGCTCATCGAAGCGCGCATATTTCTCCGAGAGGTGGAGCGGCAGCACGAGCGCGGCCGCCGCGGCGGGGGCCATCAGGAGGCGCGAGCGGCCCTGGAGCGGCGCCGTGATGGCCAGGAAGCCGAAGAAGCAGATGAACGGGGAGAAACGCCCGCTCACGAACCACCAGTCGAAGGGGCGAGCCAGGTGCAGCGGCACGAGGAAATAGCAGAGCGCCATCGCCGCGCAGAGGGCGAGAGAGCGATGGCGGTGCAGCCGGTCGAGGAACGAGCCGGAAGGCGGGGCCAGCTCGCGCGCGGGAAGGCTCCGGCCCGGGAGGAAACGCCGAGCGACGCCGGAGAGTCCCAGCAGCGACGCCACCGCGACGAGCACCCAGAAGAGCCGGGTGTCGAGATCACCCGATACCGAGTCGAGCGTGTACTCGGGGAACGATCGGAGCATCTCGTGCCATGGCACCCAGACGCCCTGGAACCGCGGGCCGCTCCGCAGATCGACCATGGGGCTCTTGAAGGCGACGAGCTGCCACAGGACGAGCGCGACGGCGGGCGCGAAGAGCGGCAGCGCGACGGCGATCCGCGACCACCGGGGCAGGTGGCAGAGCATCAGCACGGCGACGCAGACGTAATAGCCGAAGAGGATGAGCGGATGGCTGAGGCCGCAGCCGACGCTGAGCAGCGCGACGGCGACCCCGCGCCCGGGGCTCGGCCGATCGAGGTAGGCGTCCAGCGCGACGACGCCGACGAGCAGCAGCGCGACCCCGACGAGGAACGGCAGGAAGCCGCACGCCCAGGAGAGGCTGAAGGCCAGCGGGAAGGTGAGGAACGAGAGCCAGGGGCTGCGCCGCGTCCGGCGCGCCCAGCCGAGCGCCGCCGCCGGAATGGCGAGCACATAACCGGAGAGCACGACACGATTCGCGTTCTCGAGGCCGACGGCATAGGCGATCACGTGCGTCAGGATGTGATAGGCGCCGTACGGGGCCGGACGGAGGCTGAGCTCGTAGAAGTCCCTGAAGCGCGTCCAGGGCTCATCGAAGCTGTGCCAGATATGGACGGCCGCGAGGTGGTTCGGCAGATCGAGCAGCGGCAGGAACCGCACCCGCCATATCGGCACGACGGCCGCGACGGCGAGGAGCACGAACGTCGCGACGAACGCCCTGTCGCTCGACCAGCGCTTCTCGCTCCCGACCGCGGGAGGCGCCGCCGCGCCGGGAGGTGGGGGTGCTGGGGCGGCGGACGCGTCGGCCCGCGGCGCGGGATCGCTGTCGGGCGGGCTCGAACCGGGCATTTCCATAAGAAGTGTGGCGCTCCCCTTCCCTCCGCTGCTGCGCGAGGAGCGGGCAGACCGCGAGCGTTAGCACAGCGCGCCGCGCGGATTGCAGCGCCGCGTGTCTTCCTCTAGTTTCCCGGGCACCTCGCCGGGTGGACACGGCGCGGGGGGACGACCACTGGCCATCCGGAGCGGCACGGGGCGCTCCAGGCAGCCCTCCAGGAGACCTGAATCCATGAGGCACCTCGCTCGCGTCGCAGGCGGCGCCGCAGTCCTCCTCGCCGCCGCGACGCCGCGCGCGCAGGAGCCCGAGCCCGCGGCGGAGGAGCCCGCCGCCGCGATCGCGAGCCCGGGTGACGCGCAGGCAGGCGGGGTCGAGGCGGCCGGCGAGCCGGAAGGCGCAGCGGCGCCGGCCGCTCGGGCGAGCGCGCCCGCGCGGGAGCCACGGCCGCGCGAGGCGCCAGCGCCGGCGTCTCCGGCGGCCGCGAGCGGCGACCTCTTGCCGCCGGGCTTCCGGGAGCGGGTGCGGGTCGCGCTCGGACCGCTGGAGATCGCGCCGATCGCGCTGCTCGCGCTGCAAGCCGCGCCCTACGTGGGCGACGACGCGCTGAGCCAGGCCGGCGACAGCGCCGAGCGGCCCGGCTTCCGGCTGCGCCGGGTCCGCGCCGGGCTGCGCGGCGACGTCGCGGGGCTCGTGCGGTTCGCCATCTCGACGGAGCTCGCCGGGGACGACGAGGGGACGGCGCGAATCCACGAGGCGTGGGCCGGCGTCACGGCGGCGCGCGCGTTCGAGGTGATCGCGGGCGCGCGCACCGTGCCCTTCTCGCGCTCGGCGATGACCGGCGCCGGTGACGGCGCCCTCGCCGAGCGGCCGCTCGCCGTCCGCGCGATCGCCCCGTTCACGCAGGTCGGGATCCAGGCCGAAGGGCACTTCCAGGACCGCGCCTTCAGCTGTCACGCGGGCGTCTACAACGCCTTCCAGCGCTCGGATCAGTTCTACGCAGGTCCCTCCGAGAGCCTCGCTCCCCTCGGCAACCGCTTCGAGGGGATCGCCGTCGCCGGCCGGGTCGCCACCGAGCCGCAGGGCCCGCTCGGCCGTACGCTCCAGGACGTCGCCCGCTCGCCCTTCCGCCTCGGGGTCGGCGCCGACGGCTTCTTCAGCGACGGCGGCGCGCGCGCGCTCTATGGCGCGAGCGCCGACGTCCTGGTGCACGCCGCGGGGCTGCACGTGCTCGGCGAGGTGCTCTGGACCGGGGCGAGCCCCAAGGCGGTGCCCACCCAGCCGATCGCGCAGATCACCTCGGTCTCGTCGCTCGCGCTCGTCTTCGAGGCAGGCTACATGCTCATCGCCCGGAGGCTCGGTGTCTCGGGTCGGGTGGAGTGGATCGACCCCAACCTGGATATCGACGATGAAGGAGACAACCTCGTGCTCACCGGCGGCGTGAGCTACCACGCGTACGACGATCTGGTGAAGGCACAGCTCGAATACACGCATCGTGAGGAGCTCGGCGGGCTGTCGCTCTCGAACGACGCGCTCCTCCTGCAACTCCAGCTCTCGCTGTAGGGGAGATCTCTGTGCGGCGAACCCACCGCTCGCTCACCAGGGTAGCGCTCGTCCCGCTCGCCGCCGCCGCGCTCGCCGCCCCCGCGCTGCCGAGCTGCGGGGGCGATCGGCTGCTCCGCGCCAAGCGGATAGAGCAGCGCGCCGAGCTCGTCGGCGGCCCGGTGGCGATGGCGGACATCGGCGACTTCCTCCTCGAGAACGACCAGATCCGCGTGGCGATCCTTGGCGGGCGGGACTCGCCTGGGCCGGGGATCTTCGGCGGGGCCATCGTCGACGTCGACCGGCGGCGCGGCCGGATCGGCGAGGAGGGCGGCCAGGGGCGGGACCGGTTCGCGGAGATGTTCTCGCTCGCCAACCTCATCGTGCCCGACCCCACGGCGACCGACGTCTCCGTGCTCGCGGACGGCTCCGACGGCGCAGAGGCCGGGATCCGCGTCGAGGGAGACGGAGAGTTCCTGTTCGAGGCGATAGGCCTGCTCCGGGCGCAGGAGGATCTGCTCGGCCTCTTCTTCCCCGACGTCCGCTCCAGGATCCGCTTCCGGACAGACTACCTCCTTCACCCGGGCGATCGGTTCGTGACGGTGCGCACGGTGCTCCTGCTCGACGACAGGCCGCCGCCCGGCTGCGAGCCCCAGAGGAGCTGCGCGCCGTGCCCGAACGGGGTTCAGCAGGATCCGGGCGGCTGCCTGACCTGCGCGTGCAGCGACGTCCTGCCGCTGGACAACGCCACGGCCCCGGTCTCCGTGTTCGGCGGCATCCTCGGCGACCCGCCGGAGGCCGCGCAGGAGGCGTCGTCGCGCCGCGCCGGCATCGTCGCCGGAGATTTCGTGTTCTTCGGCAACCAGAACGACGTCTTCGCGCCCGGAGCGGGCTTCGACGAGGACACGGCGGTCCAGGACGCGTGGAACGCGGGGCGGAACTCCTTCCAGGCGCCGCTCACCTTCGATTTCGTGGCCGCGGCGGGCGGCGACGTCAGCTACGGCTACTTCACGAAGGCCGAGGAGGGCGCGGCGCCATCGGTGGTCAACGTGCCCCTCTTCGCGAGCGCGGCGACGGCGTTCTTGTCCGCCAGCCGATCGTGCCTGTTCAGCGAGGAGGACGACGCGGCGTGCGACGCCCACCGCGCGTTCAGCTACGAGCGCTACCTCGCCGTGGGCGACGGCGACGTCTCGAGCGTGACGGGCGTGATGCACCGGCTCCGCGGGACCGCGACGGGCGCGGTCAGCGGCCACGTGCTCTGGGAGGACACCCTCGAGGCCGCGCCGAACGCCCGCGTGTTCGTCTTCGCCGATCCCGATCCCGCGCGGCCCATCGCCTCGCTGGACGAGCTCGTGGCGGCCAACCGCGAGGCGCGCGGCGACGTGGGCCTCATCGACGAGATCGACGCGGATCTCGGCCTCGACCCGTCCGAAGACGGCGATTTCCGCGGCGCCCTGCCGCCCGGCAGCTACCTGCTCGTGGCGAGGAACGCGGCGGGGACGGCGATGTCGGCGCCCGTCCGGGTGAGCCTGCGGGCCGGACAGGAGGTCGCCGTGTCGCCGCGCCTCCCCGCGCCGGCGAGGGTGCGCTACCGCGTCGCGGACGAGGCAGGCCAGCGGGTGCCGGCCAAGCTCGCCTTCGCCTCGCTCGACGAGGCGGGGCGGAGGCTCCAGGGCGACGGCCGGCGCAGGGTCTACCTCGGCGACGGGCGTCTCGGGAACGGCAACCGCGCCGTCGAGGTCACGGCCACCGGCGAAGGAGAGGTCGAGATCGAGCCGGGGCGATACCGGATCACGGTGTCGCGAGGCATCGAGTACGGCATCTACGTGGAGCGCGACGTCACGCTCGCGCCGGGCCGCACGTTCCAGCTCGACGCCACGCTCGTGCGCGAGGTCGACACGAGCGGGTGGATGTCGGCCGACATGCACCTCCACTCCGAGCCGAGCTTCGACAGCGGCATGGCGCTGCCGCGGCGGGTGGCCGCCGTGGCGGCGGAGGGCGTGGAGCTCGCGGTGTCGACCGACCACGACGTCGAGACGGACTACCGGCCGACCGCGCGCGCGCTCGGTCTCGCGCCTCACCTCGCCACGGCGGTCGGGGCGGAGATCACCACGCTGGAGCAGGGGCATTTCATCGGGTTCCCGCTCGAGTACGACGAGCTCGACGTCCCGGGCCACGGGGCGCACGACTGGACGTGCGAGCCCGGCGGGGCGATCCTCGACGCGATCCGGGCCTCCGGCGACGGCACGGTGGCGCCGCTGACCATCGTCGCGCACCCGCGCGACGGCTTCTTCGGCTACATCGACCAGCTCGGCGTCGACACGTACACGATGGGCCGGACGCCGACGTTCCTCGAGGAGAACAACCCCGTCTTCCGGACCGCCAGCTGCGCGTTCGACGCGATGGAGGTCATCAACGGCAAGCGGTTCGATCTGGTGCGCACGCCGAGCGTGGCCGAGGTCGTCGACTGGAACCGCTGCCTCGCGCGGCTGAACGCCGCCGGGAGCGCCGCCGAGATCGAGGCGGCGTGCCCCGAGGTGGCGGGCTGGCTGCGAGCGCCGTGCGCGGCGGCGTCCGCGCCGGGCGGCGCCCCAGGCGCAGGCGCGGCTGGCGTCGCTCTCGCTCTCGCTGTCTCCGACTGCAAGCGCCGCGCCCGCACCGAGCTCGCGTGGGCGCTGATGAAGCGCATCCTCGCCCGGACGCCCGACGAGCAGGCGAAGAACTGGGGCTTCTCCGGAACAACCTCCGACAGCCAGGAGCTCTGCGGGCCCGCGGCGCTCGGCGGCGATCCGGTCCCCGAGGACGCGCGCGACGCGCCGTGCACGTACCGCGCAGGCCAGGTGGACGACTATTTCCGCTACCTCGAGCGGGGCTTCGCGCCGGCGCAGATCGCCAGCAGCGACAGCCACGACGGGTCGAAGGAGCCGGGCTTCCCGCGGACCTATTTCCGGAGCGCGACCGACTCCCCTGCCGCCCTCGAGGCGCCGGCTGCGGTCGAGAGCTTGCGGGGCGCGCACGCCTTCGCGACGTACGGCCCCTTCATCCGCGCGACGATCCGCGGCAAGACGTATGGTGAGGTGGCGGCGGCGAGCGCCGGGGAGTCGCTCGAGCTCCTGTTCGACGTCCAGACGGCGAGCTGGTTCGGCGTCGATCGTGTGGAGATCTACCTGAACGGCCGGATGGTCCGCTTGCTGGAGCCGGCCATGCCGCCGAGCGCGATCGTGGACGTGCGCGGCAAGGTCACCTTCACGGCGCCGGATCGCGACTCCTGGGTGGTGATCATCGCCATGGGGCTCGAGGACAGGAACCTCATGAGCCCTGTCTCCCTGGACGTCCCCTTCGGTGAGATCCAGCTGTCCCGGCTGGCCGGCGACGCGTTCGGCAGGATCCCCGCGCTCAGCGCCCTGTTCGCGCCCACGCCGACGGTGCCCGACTGGTCGCCGGTCCCGCCCTATGCGATCACGAACCCGATCTACATCGATGTCGACGGCGACGGCCGCTACGACGCCCCGCTGGCGAGGCCCGATTTCTGCTCTCGTCCCTGCGATCCGGACGTCCTCGATCCGGACCAGTGCCCCGCCCAGCAGGTTTGCCTGACGGAAGAGGCGGTCTGCGGCTTTCCGATCCCCGGCAAGTGCGACCATCGTCGCCCGGCGCTCGCGCACCGCGACGACTGAGCGCCGGTCCCCGGGAGCGCGCTTGCGTGGGACGCGCCCGCGCGGCCGGGTCGAACCCGGCCGGCGCTCAGGAGACGACGTTTGCGTGCACATGACGGGGCACGTGCACGCAAACGTCGCTTGATCTCGGGGGGAGAATAGGCCGGCCGCTCCGGCCGGAGCTTAGCGGCCCTCGATCGACTGCGACTTGATATGGAACTCGACGCGCCGGTTGCGCTGCCGGCCGTCCGGCGTGTCGTTGGACACGAGCGGCCGGCGGGAGCCGTAGCCGACGGAGGTCAGCCGCTCCGACTGAATGCCCTTGTTGATCAGGTAGACCCTGACCGCGATAGCGCGGTTGTGCGCGAGCCGGTCGTTGTAGTCGATGGTGCCCTGGTTGTCGGTGTGCCCCTCGATGCTGAGCAGCTTGATCTCGGGGTTCGCCTTGAGCAGGCGCACCACCTCGTCGAGGATCGGATAGCTCTGCGGGAGGATCCTGGAGCTGTCGAACTCGAACTCGACCTGCTTCATGATCTCGATCTCGGCGGAGCCCGTGATCCTGCGGATGTAGAAGGGGCAGCCGTTCTTCTCCGGGTCTTCGACGACGACCTGCCCCGGCTCTTTCGGGCACTTGTCCTCGGCGTCGGGGATGCCGTCCTGGTCCGCGTCTTCCTCGGGGCAGCCGTCGCGATCGTCGATGCCGTCCTTGTCCTCGGGGTCGTCCGGGCACTTGTCGACGACGTCGGGGATGCCGTCGCCGTCGCGGTCGGGCATGTCCGGACATCCGTCGCTCGGCTTGGGCTGCTTGCCGTCCTCGGGGTCCTCCGGGCAGAGGTCGATGACGTCGGGGTAACCGTCGCCGTCGGTGTCCTTCTCCGCCGTGATCACGTAGTTGAAGCCGGGCGAGCGGGCGTCGGAGTCGGCGATGCCGAACGAGCCGCCGACGAGGGCGACCCCCCGGAAATCGGGCGCGTAGCCGCCGCTCATGCGGGTGCCGACGCCGGCGCCCACGTAGACCGCCTTGTCCTTGGTGAGGAACATCTTGCTGTTGAGCTGCCACTCGATGGGCGAGGCATCGAGCTCGCCCGCGGTCTCCTTGAGGAGGCCGAACGAGCCGAAGATCTCGGCCCCGAGGCGGAGCTTGCCGTCGAGGAGCGGGACGTAGCCGCCGACGCCGTACGTGAGCTCGCTGCCGACGACGAGCTCGTGGAGCTGCACGCGCGGCCGGATGGCGACGCCGGTGTTCAGGGTGACGAAGAAATCCTTGAAGTCGTACTCGGCGCCGAGGCCGAACGAGCTGCTCACGCCCCGGTCGCCGGCGAAGGAGTAGTTGTTGCCGATGGGCACGAAGACGGCGCCGGTGACGCCCAGCCGGAAGCGGCGCTCGTCGAGCTCCAGGGCCACGAAGCGCGCGTCGACCCGGAGGTCCATCGGGGAGGCGGTCTTCAGGTCGACGCTCTGGTTGAGGCCGATCTCGCGGTGGTAGGTCTGGTTGCCGTCCTGGAAGAGGACGATGGGGAACGAGACCTGGAGCGCGCCACGGCCGAGGATCTCGACGCCCGCGTTCAGGTAGGTGATGAGCTGGGCGGTGACGGGTCCGTCGCCCTCGATCCGCTCCTCGACGGCGAGGTTGTCGACGTAGTTGTCGTCGCGGAGCGGGTGGACCGACATCCCCAGCCCGAGCTGCCCGAAGAAGCGCGTCCGTTCCCCCATGTGCGGACGCCAGACGCCGATCCCGTCGTCGGGGGCGCCGGCCATCCTGAGGCGATCGAGGTAGAAGGTCCGGTCCTGCGCGCGGGCGGCGGAGGGCGCCAGCGTGGCGAGGGCCGGTGCGGCCAGGGCCGCTGCGGTCAGCGCGCAGCGAAGGCGCGACGGGCGTCGCGGCGCACGGCCCGGCAGGTTTCGTCGATCCATCACGGTGAGCTGTCCTCCAAGCAACGCTCGAAAAACGAGGTTGACGCGGGCGTTCCGCCGCATGCGGGCCGGCGTCCGGGCGGGAGACTACTCGGGCCGGGGGAGGATGTCTCCTGGGTCGAACCAGGGGGTGCGAGGACCGCCGCCGAAGACGGCGGCTGTGTCCGGGGCGCGCGGGGTTGAGGCGGCGGGCTGGCGCGCGGTGCCTCCGCGACCTCGGCACGGTGTGTAGCGTGGGCCGCATGTCGACGGTAAAAAGGCGGCGCACGGGCCACGACGCGGGCGCGCGGATGGCTCCGCTGGCGATCGCGGCCGGGATGACGGGCTGCGGCCTGGTGCTCGGGCTCGACGACTTCAAGGACGCTCCGCGGGCGAGCGCTGGAGGAGACGGAGCCGGCGGTGACATCGACTCGAGCTCCGGCGCAGGAGGTTGCGAGCACGGCACGCGCGACTGTGTCGGCGATACGCCCCGGCAGTGCGCAGATGGGGAGTGGGTTCCCCAGCGGCCTTGCAGTGGAGAGGCGCCAGTCTGTGCAAAGGGCCGATGTGTCCCATGCACCGAGGGCGAGCGCGGGTGCGCAGGTGAGAAGCCGCGGCGATGTGAAGGGGGCGCATGGGTCGAGGAGGCGCCGTGCGCGCCGCCCTTCCCGGGGTGCCGCGACGGCGTGTGCGTCCCGACCAGCTGCCAGGGCGGCGACGCGCCTGGCACGGGAGTGAGCTGCGGGCCCGACGGAGACGCGGATTGCTGCGCCGCTGACCTCGTGCCGGGAGGCACGTTCTACCGGAGCAATGAGGAGAGCTATCCAGCCACCGTCAGCGACTTCAGGCTCGACAGATACGAGGTCACGGTAGGGCGATTTCGGGCGTTCGTGGAGGCGCTCAAGGGGACGCGCAGAGAACCCCCGGCGCTCGGAGCCGGGGAGCGACCAGGCGTGACCGATAGCGGGTGGCAATTCGAGTGGACATCTTCGCTCACAGCAAACACCGAGCAGCTCAAAGCACAGCTAGAATGCCAGTACTACCCGACATGGACCGCCGAGCGGGGCCCCAACGAACACCGGCCGATGCATTGCGTCACGTGGTACGAGGCCTTCGCATTCTGCGCATGGGACGGGGGCTACTTGCCCACCGAGGCCGAGTGGAACTACGCCGCCGCCGGCGGCGCGGAGCAGCGGGTGTATCCGTGGGGCGCCTCGAGAGAGCGCGGGTTCGCCGCCAACGAGTGCAGAGGAGACGGCTCCTCCAGCGGATGCAGCGTAGCCGCGTTCCTGCCTGTTGGCTCGTTCTCACCGTCCGGCGACGCGAGGTGGGGCCATGCTGATATGCTAGGAAACGTCTCGGAGTGGACCTTGGACTGCAACGGTGGTTATCCGATGCCGTGCGAGGACTGCTCGAACCAGGGCTGCTCGGGCTCATCGGGATACGTGGTTCGCGGTGGGAATGCCATCGTAACGCTCTATGATACGACGTTCAGAAACAGCGAAGACCCCACAAACCGGACCCAGGGCGTGCGCTGCGCCAGAAAGATCCATGAAGAGTGACAGAACCGGCCGAGGCCGAAACTTCAGACGTCAGCGCCGACGGCCGCGTATGAGAGCGGCGGACAGAGATTGACACAGGCGTTCCACCGCACGCCGATCGGCCCGCGGAATAAAGTCGCTAGACATCTCGCGCGTCGAACCACGAGGAGTGCTGTGGGATGGGACCACTGCATCCACGGTGCGCGGCGGTCGGCCGACGGGGTAGCCGGACACGCGGGCGTCCGCAGCAGGCTGTGTAGGATGAGCCTGTGGTGGCTCATTTGCTGTACCTCCCGACCGATTCCGGCGCTCGATACTGCGCATAGCGCTATCGCCTTGCTACCGCCGAACCGAACGTCAAATCAATCAACGGCTGTATTACAGAGCCGTCCTCTGGATCGGGGTTCTCCGTCTTCGACTTGCCGAAGAACACAAAAATGGCGTCATCCTGCGGCGCAGCGACCGTGAGATCCGAGAAGCCATCGCCATTCACATCCCCCGAGGAACCTAGGACCGGTCCAAATCCATCACCATTGACCGGTCTATGAAATGCCACGTCCGCGCTGCCATTCAGCATCGTCCCCGAACCGCCCATGTAGATGTATACCGTCCCAGGGTCATTACTGTAATCGCTCGTACCGACAGCGACGTCGCCAAACCCGTCCCCATTCATATCCCCGGCGGACGCGACAGCCAGACCGAAATTTGTGCGCGCCTTTCCCTCGAGCGTCAAGTACGGTGCAGGTTTCAATCCATCTGGCCCGCCGATGTATATATAGCTACGACTGAGACCATGTGACCCGACGATCACATCCCCGAATCCATCTCCATTCACATCGCCTGCCCCGGCGATCGCAGAACCGAAATTCGAGTCCTCCATGGGCGCGGCGAGCTCGATGTCTGGGACTGCATCGAACCCAAGCCCTGTCCCCCCGAAGTACAGCCCCACCGCTTGATGCCCCAGAGAGTCACGAGGCTGAAACGATACCATCACATCGGAAAGACCGTCGCCATTCACGTCGCCTGCCGATGCCACCGCTGCAACCACGCTCGACGCATTCACATCAAGAGAGAGCGATATCGGATCCGCAATACGCTCTGAGGAGTCCCCGCGATAGAGGTATGCATAAGGTCCTCCCAACTCTCCTACGATGATATCGTCAAATCCATCCCCATCGACGTCTCCAGCCGCGGACAGGGTTCCGCCAAACTCGACCCCCTCTTCCAAACCATGTCGAAGCTCCCATGGCACGCCCGAGAAAATATCGCCGCCGTCGCTAAAATAGACCCATGCGTCACCGGTCAAGTGGTCGCTGAAGGGCGCCCCTACCAGGAGGTCAGCGAAGCCGTCACCGTCGACATCGCCCGCGCAAGAAAGCGCCGTACCAAAGCCGGCAACCGAGTCAGACGGCCTTGTCTTTGTACCGTTGGATGCTGCATCGAACTCTACTCCGGCGGATCCATAGTAGAAGTACACAGCATTGATGTCATTCCTGGTAACCGAGACAGCGCCTACGGCCACATCATCATACCCGTCCGCGTTAAAATCACATCTTACCCGACCGACATTGAACCACCACACAGGAGAGAACGAAGAGCAGTCCCCCTGTGAACAGGCCCGCACCCGCCAATAATAACGTCTTCCCACAGGAGGAAGCAGCTCGCCTTGCAGATCTGAATCGATCTGGTACTCGGCTCGCTCGGTAGTGATCGTTACAACATCAGCCATCGTCGGGTCGGTGCCATACTGGAGTTCGTACTCGACAGGGCGGTCCGTCATCCCCGTCGACGCCTCCCACGCGAACCTTGGACGTCGCGACCCGCTCTTCCGCATCGTGCCAACATCTGCGCCGTTCATGGGCATTCTGGGGACAGGCACCGTCAGGGCCAGACCAGGGTCTGCACCGCCCGTGGCCGTCGAGGCGCCGCCGCCTGAGTCCGCAGACATCGCCATCGAACCGCTGCCCCCAGCGCCTGCAGCATCGGCAAACTCATCGAGGCCGAGAATCAGGCTGCAGCCGGGTGCCCAGCCGAGAAGCGCAACCGACACCACGACCGATGTCGCATGGGTCTTGTTCATGCGTTCTTCCATTCATGCACTGGCCGTCAGGGCAGACTCAGGCACTGTCGCGCGGACGTCATTATTTCGCCGGCTCCACACCGCATTGCCGCCAGAGCGATGAGCCTTGCGAATCACCCGAATTATAATGATGGCCGCCCCAGGCGTGTCTCAAGCTTACTTCCAAAACACCCGAGAACACACCCGAGGCCGTCTAGTAACGTGAAGCGCACTACAAAATCAACTCATCCGCTGGTTACCACGACATCACGAACATCCTCTGCATCACAGAGGATCTACAGGAATCGTGATCTGGTTAATCGGCTGGAATCCAGCGCCTGCCGGGTACGCATATGAGACCTCGAGCGAACCTGAAATGGCGCCCCATCCCCAGACAGTGACGCCAAATGGGAGCTCGCTCGACATCACGTGGCGCCCGTTGATGCAGTCGCCGGTGCCCTCAAAATTCCCGCTCACCAGCTGAACACGCGTATACTCGTAGTCTCCAATCGGCTCCCATCCGGAGAGCTTCCCCATGCAGTCCAGGGTCACATCTGCGAACTTGCCGTCACGCTTCGACTTGGTACGCACAACATTCAGGCTGGTCTGTGGGTATGAGGGGTCCGTAAACAGAACATAATAATCCAAGAACTGAGACGGAGGAATGACATTGACCCATTCCGGATCACCTACCCGCTGAAAGCTCTCGCCTCCAGTCATGTAACCACCAAAATAGAACGGATGCTCCCCGTTCTGACTCCGCACAACGAAGGGACCGGCTGCGCTGAATTCGACAACGTCACCGAGTTTAAGCGTGTCAGGAGCCCCCTCTGGCTTCGATGGCTCCCAGTTCAGTTTTGTACCGTCGACCATGCCGACCAGGCGCCACGGAGGCGCTTCTTCGACGCCCTCTTCCCGCCCCTGATAACGCACCGCCACATACTCGCTTCCTGTCGCTCGTACTGGCGCAATCTGCTGATGCGCCGAATCGCAGTCCGCGGCTTCAAGCGGAACGTTCATGCAGGAAGAGGCCCCAAACACACCAACGGGCTTATCCGACGAGATCGGGCTGCCTGTAAGCTCAGCATCCTGAGAAATCTGCAAAAACTCACCCTTGTTCAGGGTATATGTTACTGGCATTCCCTTCGTAGCCGGAGCGACCACTGGATTATCGACCGGCCCCGCACCTTTGATATCTTCCCTAGGAAGGAGGGTAACCGATGTATTGTCTTCGCGGGCCACGATCTCCAATGACGGCAGCCCATCGGTGTTCAACGGAGACACCGGATAGGCATTAACGGCGACATAGTTCGTGTCCCACGAGCTCGTGGGCAACAGCAGAGTCGCCGAAGTGTAGCTGGTCGGGCCTCCACCATAGGGGGCGATCTGGTACGCAACCGCGGGGTAATCCGTGGTTATATGGAAACCCGAACCGCGCCCTGTACCGGCGACACCAGTCTCAGCCCTCATCGCAGGTTCTTTGGGGCAATCCAGCAGACCGCCGCTACTGCGTGACAAGAACAAGACAGCGACCTCGCCAACACCAAGCCCCACATCAGGATTGTATGGCTGGTATACGATCTGGCTCCCTTGCCCCTGTGGGATGAAGGCAAAGTCCTCAACGGGCAACGTCTCGCCGTTTCGTTGCACCGTGAGCTTTACCTCCTTTTCCCATGTATTGGCGATAACCGCCGCGAAGCAGGCTCCCTTCGCCTCCGCCCGCTGCGCGGTCTTCACCGCCCAGAAGTCGCACCCGTACGAGCTCTTCGACTGCTCCGCCGCTTGGCACGGGTTGGGCACGCACTCGGCGTTGACACACCCCTCCTCCGGCTTGCAAGTCGTTAGCGTCACCCCGTTGCAGCTGAGGATCTTCTTCAGATCGTTGGAGCAGATCGGATCGCACCGCCCCCCCTCCCCGAACGTCCCCGTGCTCCCCGCCTCCCCGCCCGCGCCGCCGGTGCCGCCGCTGCTGCCGCCGGTCCCGGTGGGGCCCGAGCCGGAGCCGGTGAGCCCGTGACGGTACGAGTCTGTGCACGCGGCGAACGAGCCCGTCACACCGGCTGTCGCCGCAAGTAACCCCACAATCGCGTGTCGACGGTATCTAGCCATGTTCGCCATCTCCACAGGGCTCCTTCCCCCACAAGCATCCTGAAAACTTCGCGCTTGCGAGCGTAACACGGTTCGCCCGCCGTGGGGAGGCCCGCGAAAGCGTTCGCATTTTTTCGAGGGAGCCGCGAGAGCGGGTTGCAGGTCCCAGGAATGCAATGGGCCGCCGGCATCGCGCCATCGCGCCCTAGCGCCGGGACGGACACAGAGCCACTGTTCAGCCAGCCGTCCTCACGCCTCTCCTGCGGGTAGGTGAGGTGGTGCATCAAATTTGGCCACCGCGACTTCCACGTACGTCGACCCCACTCCCGCTCAATGCTCGTCGTCGCCGTCCGACGCCGCCCCCGCCCGGCCGCTGCCGAAGACGCGGAAGAGCACGTACAGCGAAGGGAACAGAAGCACGGATCCGACGCCGAGCACCCAGACAAGCAATCGCAACGTCCTCGGGTTCGCCGCCGCGCCCTCGAGCGTCACGTCCGGCACCACAAGGAACGGGTACTGCGAGGCCGCCCAGCCGAGCAGGATCAGGGTGACCTGGGCCGCCGCCGCCAAGCGCGCCAGACGGAAACGGCGGGTCCACAGCCCGAAGAACGCCGCGGTGGCCGCGAGGCCCGTCGTGACGTGGAGCGGCCACGTGATCGGATGATCCGTCAGCCCCTCTCGAATGAGCGGGGCGCCCCGGAACGACGCCGTGAACGACGCCAGCGCGAGCGCCGCCACCACGCAGCCGGAGGCGAGCGCACGCAGCCGGAAATCGTCGACGAGCGCAGGCTCCTTCGCCTCGTTCGTCAGGTACACCGCCGCGAGGAACGCGAACAGGGCCAGCGCGAACAGCCCCACCACGAACGGAAACAGCGAGAGCCACGGCGCGAAGAAGCCGCTCGTCACCACCCCCGACGCCACCCGGATCCGCCCGGACGCCACCGCGCCGACGATCATGCCGAGCAGCACAGGCGCGATCACGCTCGCGAGCGAGAAGACGAACCCCCAGCGCTTCTGCCGCCGATCCCCCCGGGAGTCGTAGCTGCGGAAGCTGAACGCCGAGCCGCGAAACACGACGCCCACGAGGAACAGCGTGATGGGGACGTGCAGCGCGATCGAGATCGCCGCGAACGCGGGAGGAAACGCGGTGAAGAGCAGCACAACGACCAGGATGAGCCACACGTGGTTGGCCTCCCAGATCGGGCCGATGACCCGCTCGATGAGCGCGCGCTGCTCCCGCTTCCGGGGGCCGGAGGCGAGCAGATCCCACACGCCGCCGCCGAAATCGGCGCCCCCGAGCAGCGCGTACAGCACGAGCGCCGCCATCATCACCCCGCCGAGCAACCACTCAGTGCGCATCGGCCTCGCCTCCGCCGGACGCGCGCGGCGCGCCGCCGCCTCCCGTCCCCCCGAGCGGTGCGCCGCCGCCGCCCGTCACCCCGAGCGGCGCGCCGCCGCCGCCCGTCACTCCGAGCGGCGCGCCGCCGCCGCCGCCCGTCACCCCGAGCGGCGCGCCGCCGCCGCCCGTCACTCCGAGCGGCGCGCCGCCGCCGCCGCCCGTCACCCCGAGCGGCGCCGCGCGGAGCTGGCGCACCAGCAGGTAGACCACCACAACGCCGAGGAAGACATAGAGCGCCGTGAACGTCCAGAAGGGCGCCGCGAGGTGCGGGAACGGGGTCACCGCGTCGCGCGTGCGCATCGCGCCCCGCACGATCCACGGCTGGCGGCCGAGCTCCGTCACCAGCCAGCCGGCCTCCATCGCCACGATGCCGAGCGGGCTCGCCAGGATCACCGCCCAGAGGAACGGGCGCTGATCCGGGATCCCCCTGCGGCGCCACGCGAGCACCGCCCCGACCACCGCGAGCAGCGCCATCGCGGAGCCCGCCCCCACCATCACCTGAAACGAGAGGTGCGTCGCCGTGACCGGCGGCCACTCGTCCCGAGGGACCGCATCCAGCCCGGGTACCACCGCGTCAGGATCCGCGTGCAGGAACACCGAGAGCCCCGCCGGGATCTCGATCGCGTAGTCGACCTCGCCCCGCTCGACGTCGGGCAGGCCGCCGACGAGGAGCGGCGCGCGCGCCGAGGTCTCGAAGTGCGCCTCCATCGCCGCGAGCTTGGCGGGCTGCCCCGTCCCGACCTCCACCGCCGCATAGTGACCGACGAGCGGCTGCGCCAGCGCCGTCACCCCGGCGACCACGAGCGTCACCGCGAACGCCTTGCGGAACAGCGGGCTCGACGGGTGCCGCAGGAGCACCAGCGCGTGGATCCCCGTCATCACGAACGCCGTCGCCTGATAACACGCGAGGATGCCGTGCAGCGTCTCGTGCTTCCACGGCGGGCTGAACATCGCCGCGACCGGGTCGATGTCCGCGGGGCGCCCGTCCACCATCGTGAAGCCGGCAGGGTGGTTCATGCACGCGTTCACCAGGATGACGAAGAACGCCGACAGCGCGCCGCTCAGCGCGACCAGCGCGCCCGAGAGCAGGTGCAGCCTCGGCGAGAGCTTGCCGCGCCCGTAGAGGTAGATGCCGAGGAAGATCGCCTCCGTGAAGAACGCGAACCCCTCGAGCGAGAACGGGAGCCCTATCACCTCTCCGAACGTCCCCATGAAGCTCGGCCACAGGAGCCCGAGCTCGAACGAGAGCACCGTCCCCGACACGGCGCCCACCGCGAACAGGATCGCCGTCCCCTTCGCCATGCGCTTCGAGAACTCGAGGTAGTCTCGATCGCCCGTCCGGTGCCAGAGCGCGTCCGCGATGACCATGATCAGCGGCAGCGCCACCCCGGCGGCGGCGAAGATCATGTGAAATGCCAGCGACAGGCCCATCTGGGCCCGGGCATAGAGGAGGCTGTTCATGAGGCCCAGTGCGGCTCCCTTCTCCCGCGCGACAGCGACCGGCGCCGTGTCCGCTCTCCTGCGGGGACGGTCCGCGCGCTCCCGCCGACCATAGGGGGGCCCGCGCCAGGGACAAATAGGGGCGAACCCGGCTAAGCTCGACGCCAATGCAGACCCTTGTCGAGCTCGTCGCGAAGAAGCGCGACGGCGGGCGGCTGTCCGAGGACGAGATCGCGCGGATCATCCGCGCCCACAGCGACGGCGAGCTGGCCGATTACCAGATGGCCGCGCTGCTCATGGCGATCTTCTTCCGCGGCATGGACGACGCCGAGACCGTCGCCCTCACGCGCGCGATGCTCCACTCGGGCGACGTCCTCGACCTGTCCAGCGTGCCCGGACGGAAGGTCGACAAGCACTCGACCGGGGGCGTCGGCGACAAGGTCTCGATCTGCCTCGCCCCCCTCGTCGCCGCCTGCGGCGTCCCCGTCCCGATGGTGTCCGGCCGCGGCCTCGGCCACACAGGCGGCACCCTCGACAAGCTCGAGGCGATCCCGGGGTTCGACGTCGCGCTCGACGTCGACGCGTTCGCGCGCATCGTCCGCGAGGTGGGGGCGTGCATGATCGGGCAGACCGCGCGGATCGCGCCCGCGGACAAGCGCATCTACGCGCTGCGCGACGTGACCGCCACGGTCGAGTCGATCCCGCTCATCGTCGCCAGCATCCTCTCGAAGAAGCTCGCGGAGGGCATCGACGCGCTCGTGCTCGACGTCAAGGTGGGGCGCGGCGCGTTCATGAAGACCCTCGACGACGCCCGCGCCCTCGCGACCGCGCTCGTGCGCGTCGGGACCGCGGCCGGCAAGCGCGTCTCCGCGCTGCTCACCGACATGAGCGCCCCGCTCGGGCGCACCGTCGGCAACGCCATCGAGACCCGCGAGGCGATCGAGGTGCTGCACGGCCGCGGGCCGGGCGACCTCGTCGCGTGCACGCTCGCCCTCGGTGAGGAGATGCTGATCGCCGGCGGCGCGGCGGCGAGCGCGGCCGAGGCGCGGCCGAAGCTCGAGGCCGCCATCGCGAGCGGCGCGGCGGCCGAGGTCTTCGCGCGGATGATCGCGGCGCAGAAGGGCGATCCGGCCGTGGTGCACGACGCCGGCCGGCTGCCCCGCGCCCCCGTCGTGGTCGAGGTCGCCGCGCAGGACGAGGGGTACGTCGCCGCCGTCGATCCGCTGGAGATCGGCCTGTCGGCGGTCGCGCTCGGCGCCGGGCGGACGCGCGCCGACCAGCGCGTGGACCCCGCCGTGGGGATCGAGCTCGCCGCGGTGCGCGGCGATCGCGTGGACCGCGGCGCGCCCCTCGCCCGCATCCACGCGCGCCGGGCGGACGACGCGCGGGCCGCGGCCGATCGCGTCCGCGCCGCCTTCCGGCTCGGCCCGACGCCCGCAGAGGCGCCCGCGCTCGTGCTGGAGCGGATCGAGGCATAGCCGCGCGCGGGCGCTCGCGGACGGTCGCCGGCGGCGCGGGGTCCCACTAAGCTGCCGGCATGCGGACCCCGAGGCGCGACCTCACCACGCTCGGCTACCGGCGGATCATCCAGCTCCTCGTCTACCTGGTCATCATCCCCGGCGTGCTCCTGTCGGGCGTCGGCTTCCTCCTGCTCGTCCTCGGAGAGGCCCAGTACAACCTCATCATGGGGATCATCGTCCTCACGTTCTGCGGGACGCTCGCGACCGGGGTCATCCTCGTGTGGGTCTTCCTCCGGCGCGAGCGCAACCTGTCCGAGCTCCAGGCCGATTTCGTGTCCAAGGTCTCGCACGAGCTGCGCACCCCGCTCACGTCGATCCGGATGTTCACCGAAACCCTCACGCTCCGGCGCGGCGACACGATCAGCGAGGATCGCTGCATCGAGGCGCTCACCAAGGAGAGCGCCCGCCTCCAGCAGCTCATCGATCGGCTGCTCGACTGGGGGCGGATGGAGAGCGGCCGGCGCGTCTACGAGCTCTCGGAGCACCACATCGGGGAGATCGCCGACGAGGCGATCCACGCCTTCGAGCCGACCCGCGAGAAGCGCAGCGTCGAGCTCGACGTCTCCATCGACGCGAACCTCCCGCCCGTGCTCTGCGATCGCAGCGCGCTCGTCGACGCGATCGTGAACCTCCTCTCGAACGCCTACAAGTACGGCGGCCAGCCGAGGAAGATCAGCGTCTCCGCCCATGTCCTCAAACGGTCGGCGATGCTCACGGTCCGCGACAACGGCAAGGGCATCGCCCGCGCGGAGCACAAGCGGATCTTCGAGAAGTTCTACCGGGTCGACGATCTCCTGGCCCGGCAGCAGGAGGGCTCGGGGCTCGGGCTGTCGATCGTCAAGCATGTCATCCGGGCGCACGGCGGCAAGATCCTCGTCGACAGCGAGCCCGGGAAGGGCAGCACGTTCACCCTCGTGCTCCCGCTCCGGAGCACGCCCAAGGCGAGCGCCGCCGAGCGACGCGCGCAGGTCGCGGCGCCCGCGGTCGCCGCGGCGCACAACGACGCGTCGGATCACCGCGCCGACGCGAGCGCGCCGCCGTAGCGCGGCCGCCGCCGGTCAGGACATGAACATGCTAGAGGACCTCCTCAGCATGACCCGAACCCCTCAGACACCGGCGCGGACCGTCCTGCTCGTGGAGGACGACCCCAGCATCGCGATGGGTCTCGAGATGAATCTGACCGCCGAGGGCTACCGCGTCCTCGTGGCCGAGGACGGCGAGCGCGGGCTCGCGCTCGCCCGCGCCGGCGGGATCGATCTCATCATCATCGACGTCATGCTCCCCCGGCTGAACGGCTTCGAGCTGCTCCGCATGCTCCGGAACGAGCGGCGCACCCTGCCGGTGATCATGCTGTCGGCGCGCGGCGCCGAGATGGACAAGGTGATGGGCCTCGAGCTCGGCGCCGAGGACTACATCACGAAGCCGTTCAGCCTCGCCGAACTGCTCGCGCGCGTGAAGGCCGTGCTCCGGCGCGACGCGATCGCGCGCGCCGACGGGGCGCAGCTGCGCGCCGGCGACATCGTGATCAACGCGGCGACGCGCGAGGTCCGCCGCGGCGACGCGCTGATCGAGCTCACGGCGACCGAGTTCGACGTGCTGCTCTGCCTCGCCGAGGCGGGCGGCCGGGTCCTGTCGAGGGAGCAGATCCAGGCCAAGGTCTGGGGCCCGACGCACCACGGGACGCCGCGCACCATCGACAATTTCATCCTCCAGCTGCGCAACAAGCTGGAAGAGAACGCGACGACGCCGCGCCACCTGCTGACGGTGCGCGGCGTCGGCTATCGCTTCGTCCCCTGATCGCAGGGCGAGCGCCTCGGGGGCGCGCCCCGTCAGGGCGCCTGACAGAACTTGTTGATGTTGTCGACGAGGGGATCTTCCTGCTTGATCGCCTTCTCGATCGCCGCCTGGGCGGCGTTGCTCTTCTCCGCGTCGTTGGCGTCCGCCGCGGTCGCGAGATCGCGCGCCGCCTTGGCGACGTCCTTCGCCATGGCCTGGTACTCGCCCGAGAACTTCTGCAGCTCCGGGGTGGTCAGCTTCACCTGCGCCGCGTCGGCCGCCACCTTGTCCATCGCGTCGGCCATCGTCTTCAGCTCGCTCGACCCGCCCTGGTCGGTGCCGGCCTTGGTGCCTTTCTCGATGCTCTGAACGCCCTTGTTGATGACCTCGATGAGCGCGTTGCACTCCGAGACCTTGTTCTGGCCGCAGCCGCCAGCGCCGGCGACGAGCCCGAGCGCAGCGACGAGCGCTGCGCGGGTGACCTGGGTGCGCATTCTGCTGTGTCTCCTCATGTGGTGAGCGAGGCCGGTCCGCCCATCCCTAAACGCCTAGGCATGAACCCACATTTTGCGGGTACGTTTCAACATGGAATCGGCGATCGGCGTCCGCGGCCGCCGCGTGGGTCAGGACCGCACCCGCCAGTTCCCCTGGAAAGTTCGGCCGATGTCGTCTGCTGTCGGATCGGTGATGATGAGCTCCGGCCGGCCGCCTTGCGCGAACACGATCGTGTTCTGCCGGAAGACGCGGCCGAAGGCGATCGCCTCGTCCCGGTCCATGCCGTGGACGAGCCACGCCGGCTCGCGCCAGATGCCCTCCGGCTCCGCCTCGGAGCCGACGCACGGCTCCACCCGGTAACAGCCGAGGATCAGGAGATCGCGGAGGACGTGGTGGCGCTGATCGTTGACCCGGCGAGGGATGAGCATCGAGCGCGGGTTGTACGCGGTGAGCACCGCGAACTTGCGGGTCAGGAGCTCGGGGAGCCCGGCCTGATCCTGGACGATCTCGCCGTCCAGCGAGACGCGCAGCGTCCCCGCCGGGGTGGGGAACTCGTAGATGGTCGAGAAATACGACCGGAGGAGCGTCTGATCCATCGTGCAGCGGTGGGTGTGAGGGGGCCGCGGCGCTCGGCGTACCGGGTGCGTCGCCTTGCAGAGGGGCCCGTGGCGTGAGCGCCCGGGCCGCCGGGCGCGACGGCGCAGGGTTACCAGAGACGCGCGGCTCTGGCTACTCGCCGGCGCCGCTCGTCGCCAGACCACCGCCGGACCACGCCAGAGCCCGGCGCGCGCTTCCCCTGACCCGCCCGGTGCGCTAAGCGTTCCGCGCGATCGACCGGCCTGCCCGCGCGCACCGCGCCGGCGGCCCTGACCCCCTGCGCCCGATGCCACGATGATCGAGGTCGAGCACCTCTCCAAGTCCTACGGCCCCCACCAGGCGGTGAGCGACCTCTCGTTCCAGGTGAGCCAGGGGGAGATCGTCGGGTTCCTCGGGCCGAACGGCGCAGGCAAGAGCACCACCCTCCGCATCCTCGCGGGGTTCCTCGGCGCGACGTCCGGCCGGGTGCGGATCGCCGGCCACGACATCGCCGAGGAGCCGATGCGCGCGCGGGCCTCGCTCGGGTACATGCCCGAGACCTCGCCGCTCTACCCGGAGATGCGCGTCTCGGAGTACCTCGCGTTCCGCGCCGAGCTGAAGCTCGTGCCGCGGCGCGCGCGCGGCGAGGCCGTCGCGCGCGCCCTCCGCGACGCGCGCGTCGAGGACGTCGCGAGCGTCCTGATCGGCCACCTCTCGAAGGGCTACCGCCAGCGGGTCGGCCTCGCGGACGCGCTCGTCGGCGACCCGCCGCTGCTCATCCTGGACGAGCCGACGGCGGGCCTCGATCCGAACCAGATCCGCGAGGTGCGCGCGCTCGTGCGCCGGCTCGGCCCGGGCCGCACGGTGCTCCTCTCGACGCACATCCTCTCCGAGGTCGAGGCGACGTGCACGCGGGCGCTCGTGATCGCCCGCGGGAGGCTCGTCGCGGAGGGCTCCATCGACGAGATCCGCGCGATGCGCCGGTCGTCCGGCGCGCGCGTCGTCGTGCGCGGGGCGGCGGACGCGGCGCTCGCGGTGGCGCGCGGCGCGGCGCAGGTCCGCTCGGCCGAGGCGGAGGACGCCGGCGAGGCAGCGCGGCTCACGGTCGAGTTCGACGCCGGCGCCGACGCGGGCGAGGCCGCCGAGCGCCTCGTCGCCGCGCTGGTCGCCGCGGGCTTCGGGGTGCGCGAGCTCGTCCCCTGCGCCCCTTCGCTGGAGCAGGTCTTCTCCGAGCTGACCGCGGCCGACGACGCTGACGCGCGGGGCGCCGCCGGAGAGCCGGCCGAGCCCGGGGCGGAGGGCGGCGAGGCGCCTCGGCCGGCGGCCGGGAACCGGAAGAAGAAGGGCAGCGCGGCTCGGCGCGGCGAGGGCGGCGCGGTGAAGGAGCGGCGGTGAGGGGCTTCTGGCCGATCTTCAAGCGAGAGCTCTTCTCGCTCTTCGTGACGCCGCTCGCGTGGGTGCTGATCACCACGTTCCTGCTGGTGCAGGGCGTGCACTTCTTCCTGATCGCGACGCAGTTCGCCGGCGAGGTGGAGCTCTCCGCCGACACGGGCCCGGTGCAGGTCTTCTTCGGGCAGACGATCCTGATCTACCTGCCGCTGCTCTTCGTCTGCCCCCTGCTCACGATGCGCCTCTTCGCGGAGGAGCGCAGGAGCGGCACCATCGAGGCGCTGCTGACGGCGCCGGTCGGCTCCGCCGGCGTGGTGCTGGCGAAGTACGCGGCGGCGCTCGTGACGTACGTCGCGATGTGGGCGCCGACGCTGCTCTACGTCGTCCTCATCGGCAGGACCGGCGAGCTCGACTGGCGGGTCGTGGGGTCGAGCTACCTCGCCGTCTTCGCGGTCGGCGCCGGCTACCTCGCGATCGGGACGATGACCAGCGCGCTCACGAAGAGCCAGCTCATGGCCGCGGTGCTCAGCACGATGGCGGTGATGGGCATGTTCATCCTCGGCATCGGCGAGTTCATCTTCCCGGACGGCCCGGCGCACGACCTCTGCGCCTACGTCTCGGTGTGGACGCAGATGAACGACTTCTCCCGCGGGATCGTCGATCTGCGCCGCCTCGTGTTCGACGGGACGGTGGTCGCGCTGCCGCTGTTCGTGACCGTGCGCGCGGTGGACGCGTGGAGGTGGGGCTGATGTCCGGAGAGCGGCCCGCGCAGGCCGGGGCTCCGCCGCCGGGCACCTCGCTCGGCGAGAAGCTCTCGGCGAGCGTCGGGATCATCGCGGCGATGGTGCTCGCGGTGCTCGTCAACTTGCTCGTCGCCCGGCACTACAGGCGCTGGGACTGGACGCAGGGCGGGCTGTACACGCTGAGCGACGCGACCGTCTCGACGCTGCGCTCGATCGAGGAGCCGATCCGCGTCTACGTCCTGCTCTCGGAGGGCGATCCCCTGACGCTCTCGGTGCGGCACCTGCTCGACGCGTACCGGGCCGAGAACCCGCGGATCGAGGTCGAGGTGACCGATCCCGACCGGCGCCCGGCGGAGTTCCTGGCAGTGCAGCAGCGCTACGGCGTCGTCGCGGGCAAGACGGACGACGGGCGCATCGTCACGGACGCGGCGATCATCGTCGCGCGCGGCGATCGGCCCCATTTCCTGACCGCGAGCGACCTGGTCGAGGTCGAGGACGAGGACGACCTGCGGTCGCGCCCGCGGCTCGAGCAGGCGCTGACCGGCGCGATCCGGAGCGTCCTGCGCAGCGAGCGGCCGCTGGTCTGCTTCGCGGCCGGGCACGGCGAGAGGTCGATCGAGGCCGGCGGCGCCGGCGGGCTCGCGGCGCTCAAGGACAGGCTCAACAAGAACAACTACGAGGTCGTGGAGCTCGGCGGCGGCCGCAGCGGCGGCGGCCGCGACGACGACGGCCACGGCGACGAGGAGGAGGCCGGCGCCGCGCCGTCGGAGCCCGCGCCGGAGGTCGATCTCGACCGGTGCCGGGTGCTCGTCCTCGCCGGGCCGAGCCAGCCGGTGCCGGCCAGCGACGTGGCTCGCTACCGCGCGTTCATCGAGAAGGGCGGCAGCGCGCTGATCGCGCTCGGCCCCGTGCCGGACGAGAGCGATCAGCGGTACGTCGACCTCGGGCTCTCGGGCCTGCTCGCCGTGGCGGGGGTCCAGCTCCGGTCGGACTTCGTGTTCGAGCTCGACCCGAAGCTCCGGTCGACGCAGGGCTTCGGCGAGACCTTCGCGCCGATCGTCAGGCCGCATCCGATCACCGAAGGGCTCATCAAGGCGGCCGATCAGGGGCTCGGCCCGGTGCTCACGGTGGCGAGCTCGCTCGCGCCCACGGCGAGCGGGCCGGTGGCCCCGGCGCCCCTGCTCGTGACGAGCGACCAGGCCTTCGGCATGGTCGATTTCTTCGGCTGGGCCCGGGACCCGTCCGAGCCGAAGCCGCGCGACGGCGATCACCCGGGGCCGCTCACGGTCGCCTGCGCCTCGGAGCTGCCGAAGCCCGCGGGGTCCAGCGCCGCGCACGGGCCGCGCGTCGTGGTGGTCGGCTCACCCGGCGTGCTCTACGGCGCGAACTGGCAGAGCCCCGAGCTCCGCGGGACAGCCGTGTTCGTCGAGAGCGCGCTGTCCTGGCTCGCCGCGAGCCCGCCCATGCTCGACATCCCGGACAAGCCGGCGTCCACGGCGGGCCTCCGGATCAGCGAGGACTCGCTCGCCGGGATCTTCCGCTACGTCATCGTGTACATGCCGCTCGCCGCGGCCCTCCTCGGCCTCGCCGTGTACCTGGCCCGGCGCGGCTCCGAGCGCCGCCCCGGCGACAAGGGGGGCCCCGGCGCGCCGGCCGGACGCGGCGCGTCGGCCGAGGCCGAGCGCGAAGGATCGCCGTGATGCGGCCCCTGCGCCGGCACGCGACGACGTTGCTCCTGGTCGTGCTCGCCGCCACGGCGGCCGTCGCGCTGCTCGTCCTCGACCGGGGCTCGGTGTCCACCGACGAGGCCGAGCGCCGCAAGAAGCACCTCTTCGAGGCGTGGCGGCCCGACGAGATCACCGAGCTCACCGTGACGATGGCCTCGCCCGGCGCGCCGCAGACCGCGCGGCTCACCCGCGGCGAGGTCGACGACGCCGGCCAGCGCCCCTGGAACGTCGAGATCGACGGGCAGCGTTACCCGGCCGACGAGCCCACGGTCGACCAGCTCCTCGGCACGCTGGAGTTCGCGACAGCGGAGCGGCGCGTCTCCGCGGAGGCGAGCGACCCGGCCGCCCTCGGCCTGGCCTCGCCCAGGCTCTCGATCGCGCTCGCGATGGGCCCGCGCCGCGAGCGCCTGCTGCTCGGCGGCGGCGCCCCGACGCCGCCCGGCGCGGTCTACGCCGAGGTCGCGGGCCGAGGTGTCTTCGTCATCACGAAGCAGCTCGCCTCGGCCCTCGATGTACCGCCGGATCGCTTCCGGTCGCGGAGCTTCGTCCCCTACGTCGCCGCGGAGCTCTCGGGCCTCACGCTCGACGGCGACGGCGGATCGCGGCGGTTCTCGCGCGCCCCCTGGGGCGGCGGCCGCGGGGCCGGCTTCCGCTTCGCGGAGGGCTCGCCCGAGGGCAGCGGCGTCCGGGTCAGCGCGCCGGCGCTCGACCTCGTGCTCTCGGCGCTCGGCCGCATGCAGGCCGACGCGTTCCTCTCCGAGGAGGAAGCGAGGCAGGCCGCGGCGTCGGGCGGCCCCCGGGTCACGCTGACGCTGGAGCCGAGCGATCCCGCGGCGAAGCGCGGCGTGATCGACGTGGGCGGCGCCTGCCCGGGCCGGCCCGACCACGTCGTCGCGGTGCGGCGCGAGCCCACGCGCGCGGCCGCCTGCGTGCCCGCGAGCGTTCTCGATCCGCTCACCGAGGAGGCGCCGCGCTTCGTCGATCTCGCGCTCGTCGCCGCGCCGCTCGACGAGGTCGCCGAGGTGAAGCTCGCCGCCGGCGAGCGTTCGCTGGAGCTCGCGCGCGCGGGCAGCGAGTGGCACCTGCGGGCCCCGCAGGACCGTCCTGTCCCGACGGAGACGGGCCGCGCCCTCGTCCAGGCGATCCTCGACGTCCGCGCCACGCGCCTCCTGCCCGGGGCGAGCGATGTCGCGGCGCTCGGCCTCGCCTCGCCTCGGGCCACCCTCCGCGTCGTCTCGACGCCGCCGGGCGCGGCAAGCGAGGGCGAGCCGCAGGAGCGGATCGAGACGCTAGAGATCGGCGCCGAGCAGGCCGGTGTGGTGCACGTCCGGCGGCTCGAGGACGGAGCGATCGCCGAGATCCCTGCCCTGGCCGCCGGCGCGCTCCTCCCTTCCGAGGTGTCGCTGCGCTCCATGAAGGTGTTCGATTTCACCCCCGATCAGGTCAGCGCGCTGCGGATCGAGCGCCCCGGACTGGTCCAGCGGCTCCGCCGGACGGACGAGGGCGCCTGGCGGCTCATCGAGCCGAGCGGCGACGGCCTCGAGGCCGACGGCGGGCTGGCGGACGAGCTCGCCGAGCTGCTCGCCGGCCTCCAGGCCGAGCGCTGGATGACCGCGTACGCTGACCAGAGCTACGGGCTCGGCGCGCCCCGGCTCACGGTCGAGGCCGAGCTCGACCCCGCGACGGAGTCCGGCGCTGGAAGCACCGGCGCGGCGACGCGCGCGGCCCGGGTGGAGCTCGGCGCGCGCGCCGGCGCGGGCTCCTTCGCTCACGCCGGGGACGGCGCTGCGGTGTTCGTCGCGCCGCCGTCGCTGGAGGCCGCGGCCGGTCGCCTGCTGCTCCGCCGCGACGTCTTCCTCGTCCCGCCTCACGAGATCGCGCGGGTGACGCTGGCCCCTCGGGGCGCGAAGCCGGTCGTGCTCGAGCGCTCGGCGGAGGGCTTCACGATCGCGGGAGCGGCCGATCGGGCGCGCGCCACCGCGCTGGCCGCGGGCGTCCGGGACGCGCTCGCCGATCTTCGGGCCGAGGGCGCCGTCGCGCTGGGCGAGCCGGAGCGGCATCATGGCCTCAGCCCGCCCCGCCTCCGGATCTCCGTCGAGCTTTCCAGGCCGCAGGCCGCCCCGGCGGAGGACAGCGACGCGGTCCCGCCGCGGGCGCCCGCGGGGTCGTTCACGATCGCGATCGGCGCGGGCGACGCCTTCCGCGGCACGAACGTCGTCTACGCCCGGCGCGACGGCGTGCGCGCGGTCTACGCCATCGCGCAGTCCCGGGTGCGGCCGCTCCTCGAGGCGGCGGGCATCGCGGGCGACTGAGCGGCCGCGGCCCGATCGAACGGACTATTTCGTTCCGATGGCTCACCTGTGCTAGGCGACGTGCTGGACATGGCGAAGGCGGACATGGCGAAGAGGCAGCGCCCGCTGACGGTCGACATCCCCCGTCCCGGCGATGAGCAGCCGGTCTGGTCACGGGTCGGGGTGATCGCGCTGGTGGGGTTTGTCGTCGGCGTCGCGTGGCCCAAGCTCGCCGGCGTCCGCATCGGCCCGAGCGTGCCCTCCGACGTCAAGGCGACGGCCGAGGCCACGGCGACGCCCGCGTCCCCTCCCCCCGCGGCGGCCGCGCCCGGGACCGCGGAGCCCGAGGCCAAGCCTCCGGAGGCCGCCGCGAAGAACCAGCAGCAGGTCGTGGTCGGCCCCGGCAGGATCACGCGCTGCTCCGACAAGAAGAACAAGAAGGTCGAGGACTGCGGAGAGCTCCAGTTCGATCCGATCGCGCTCCCCCGGCTGAAGGAGCTCGCCCAGTGTCCGGCGGCGCTCGGCGTGGACGGCAAGCTCCCGATCGGCTTCGAGCTCAACTTCGAGAAGAAGGAGGTCCAGGTCGTCAAGGGGAAGAAGACGAGCCTGCCCGCCTCGACGGCCAGCGGCATTCTCCAGTGCGCGGCGCGCGAGTTCTCGAACGTGTCCCTCGAGGAAGTCCCGCACAAGTACCGCCGATACTCCCTGGTTTACACTGCCACCTTCTATCCCCCCGGCGCGCAGGCCGACACCGCGAAGGCAGAGGCCGGCAGCGGCGAACAGGAGCAGGCCGCCGGCACGACCACGAGCGAGACCGCCGCCAGCGGCCTGGCCACGGTGAGCTGGGATACTGCGCTCGTCCGCGGTGCGCCCAAGGAGGGAGATGTGGTGATGCGCCTGGTGCGTGGCACTCGGGTCAAGCTCGTTGGCCGGCAGAACGACTGGTACAAGGTCGAGCACCGCGGCAAGACGGGGTGGATGTACCGCGGCGCCATCGGCATGTAACCGACGGTAACCGAGCGGGGCCGCGAGCGCCGGCCTGCCTGGAAACACGCAGGCGGCTTCAGGCGCGGATCCCAGGGCTGCATCCGAGCGAGGGCGCGTCGGTTCGCGTAGAATGGTCGGGGCCGATGACGCGCAAGTTTTCGCTCCCCCTGCTCCATCGGGGCCGCGCCGATCGCGCCACGGCGCCTGCGTCGACCACGCCCACGGTGGACGCGGTGCGTGAGCGCCTGGGCGGGCGCGCGTCGACCGAGCCCGGCGTGGGCGAGCTGGTCCAGCTGACCACCGCCGCGGGCGAGGCGCTCCCCGGGGTGGTCCTGTACAGGCGTGGCACCACCGTCGATGTGTGGATTGACACCACAACAACCACATCCTCCACCCAGGACGAAGCTCGAAGCTCGGCGCGTGCTCAGGCCGTGGCCGGTCGGGGCGTTGTTCACCGAGCGCGCCCTGCCAACCTCGCGCCGTTGCGCGCCGGGGCGCCGGACTCGCTCCTTGCCGTCGCGGCCGACGCGCGCGTCTTTGCGGCCCTGAGCGAGGGCCAGCGCATCCGGTTTCAGGACGGCGGAGACCTCGCCGAAGGTACGCTGGTGGAGAAGTGCCGCTTCGGCGGCCTGGTGCAGCGCGACGACGGCGCGCTCCTCGGCGTCGGGTTCCGCCGGCTCTGGCCAGCGCAGGCCGATGGTGCCGCGAGGAACTGAACGGAGCTGAACGGAACCGCGCGGGAGTCGAGCAGAACGAAGCGAGGGAGGGTGGCTCCGGGAATGCCTGCGTGAGCAGGGGCCCGTGGCCAACACCGCTGGTTTTCGGCGCTGGATCAGCCGTAGACGCCCTGGTCGGGCTCATGATGCCTGGCAGCAGCCGAGTCGGCGCGCCGCGCCCCCGGCGTGACGCGCCGAGGGCTGCAAAGGCGCCAGGAGGCGCCCGGATTGACGCGCCGCCGCGCGCGTCCGGGACGCCGAACGTGCGGCTTGTACCCCCTCCGCGGACGCGATAGACAGGCCACGACATCGTAGCTCGCGCGACGCGCGACCAGTCGGAGGTACAATGTTGAAGCTCGCTTGCTCGTTCACGGTCGTCCTCGCGCTCGCCATGCTTCCGGGCTGCGGGCCCTCCATCTCGGGTCTGTGCGAGGACAGGTGCGATTGCACCGGAGACTGCAGCCCGGACGACGAAGAGGACTGCGTGGACAACCTCGAAGACGCCGAGCGCGAGGCGGCTTCGCAGGGCTGCGAGGAGCAGTTCGACGAGGCCCTCTCCTGCGTGGATGACGAGTTCGCGTGCCGCAGCGGCGCGGTCGACGTCGATGGGTGCCGCGAACAGGTCGACAACCTGAGCGGCTGCGCCGATCTGGCGACCGGGCTCAAGTTCTGGGCCGCCTTCAATCTTAACTGAGGGTTGACCGCGTGACGGGCGCCGGGCGCCTGTGTGGGCGGAGGCTCGGCTCGGCTCCCGGAGCCCAGCCTCTGACGCCCGCGCGCGCCGAGGGGGCGAGATCGCTTATTCGCCTAGGTGGGTGCGGACCTTCGTGAGCAGCGTATTGCTGTCGAAAGGCTTGATGAGGTAGTCGGTACACCCGTTCGCGAAGCCGATCTTGATGCTCGTCTGATCGCTCCTCGTCGTCATCATGATGATCGGGACGGTCTTCGTCGCATCGAACGCGCGGAGCCACCTGCAGGCCTGGAAGCCGTCCATCGCCGGCATGACGACATCCATCAGGATGAGATCGGGGCGCTCCGCAATCGCCTTCGCGATGGCCTCCTTGCCGTTGCGCGCGATGACAATGTCGTAGTCGTCCACGCCGAGCGTCAGCTGCTGTGACAGCAGCGAAGTCAGCGAGTCGTCGACGACGAGGATCTTCTTCTTTCGAGCGGTCTCGCTGGGCTGGCTACTTGGCGCGGACGGCCGGCTCCGCGGCGCCGAGTCGGAAGCGGAGGCCGTTTCCGGAGAGCTCTTTCGCGAGGAGTCGACACGACGATCGGCCATGAGGGAGCCTCCATGAGGAGGCGCGTTCCCTGGGGCGCCTCCGGAGTGTTCAGGTTGCAACGAGTGATCCCCCCGTCACCTTATCAGGATCGCTACCGCACCGGAACCAAGTTCCACTGTCACCCGATGTGGCCAAACCCGCGAAAGTACTCCTGAACAGACCGCTGCGCCCTGCCCTCTTCCGCAGCGAGCCGACGAGGCCAGCTGGCGAGAGGCGGAGTTACCCGCGAACCCACGACAAGCGGCTGCGCCGTGCAGAACGGCTGCTCACGCTCGCGTGAAGACGGTACGGCGGCGTTTGCTCGCCGGTCCAAGGAAGGAAACAGTAGTGCCCAGGGACGGAATCGAACCGCCCACACGAGGATTTTCAATCCTCTGCTCTACCAACTGAGCTACCTGGGCTTTGCTGCGGGCCCCGCGCTTACGCCGGAAGCGTCGGTCACGGGCGGGCTACGTTACGTGGATGTGGCCGAATGTCAAGGAATTCTTCAGGGGGCGGAGCGATCGAGTAGCCGGAGGGCGGCCGTGAGCCACGAGGCGCGCAGGTAGGCCGCGACGGCGAACGCCGCGAGCTGCACGGCGAGCGCGGCCGCGACGCGCAGGCCCGTGCTGACCCCGGCGAGGTGCACGACCCACGCCCCGCCGGCGAGCGCGACGGCAGCAAGGACGCCCCTGGACGCATAGGCCCAGGCGGCCGCGAGCGGAGCAGCACGCAGCGCGTCGAGCCCTCTGGAGACGGCTGTGTAGAAGCCCCGCTGCTCGCCGACCACAGCGACCCGCGCGACATCGTGGAGCAGGCCGATGGCCGCGACAGGTACCAGCGCGGCCGCGGCGACGGCGATCGCCGCGAGGTCGCGGCCGCGCGGCAGGACCGGGAGCTCCGCGCAGAGCTTCGTCCCGGGGAGCAGGACGAGCGCCGCGGCGGCGACCTGCGCCGCGAGCGCGACGCCCCAGAGCAGCGCGAGCGGGCCCAGGGCGCGCGCCGCGCGGCCTCCCAGGTCCTGCGCGGAGAGCGGTCCCTCCTGGCTCAGCGCGGCGAGGAGCACCGCGAGCGGGAGCAGGCCGAGCGCGGCTGCCAGCAGGGTGCCCAGGCCGAGCTGCGCGGCGAGGGCAGCGGCGACATGCGCCGAGAGGCGCGTGAGCTCGCCGAGCATCAGGCCGCCGGGATCGAAGAGGATCGCGTCGCCGCGCGGGTACTCGCCGACGACCTGGGCCACGAAGACGGACAGCGGCGCCGCGACGAGGAACGAGGCGAGCGCCCTGTAGCCGAAGTACAGCGCGACCGCCGCTGGCCGCTCGTGCGCGGCGGGGCGCCCCACCGCACGCCGCCCGCGCCCTGGATCGGCCACCGCGGCCCCCTCCGAGCCCGGATCGCTCGCGCCCCGCTCCACCGGCGCGCTCATGGCCCGAGGAGCGTGAGCGCGAGCCCCACGGCGAAGCTCGCGCGCGAGAGCACGCCAGGCGCGAGGAGGTCGGGGCGCGATCGGCGCGCGTTGTTCGCGAGGTCCTCGTCGAGCAGCACCCGGTGGTCGGGGTCGATCACCACGGCGACGAGCGGCGAGGCGCCGGCGTAAGGGATCGCGGCGACGCTGTCGCGCGCGTCCCACCGCGCCCGCTGCACGCTCCCGTCGGCGCCGTGCAGCGCGACGTCGACGGGGAGCACGAGCGAGCCGCGGCGCCGCACGACGGCGCGGCCGCGGTAGCCCGCCGCGTCGATCCCGGCCTCGCCTGGCGCGGGCGCCGCGCCGTCCGCGGGCCACGCATCGAACGCCCCGACCGCGTAGTCGACCCACGCCCGCTCGAAGAGCCCGGCGCGGAGCGCCTCGGCCGCCTCGTCGCCCACCTCCCGCCGCACCGCGTCGAGCAGCGCCTCGGGGCCGGGGTGCTGGAACCGGTTCTCACGCGCGTAGCGGCCGACGGCCCGCCGCACGAGATCCTCGCCGTACACGCCGGCGAGCGTCGCGAGGAGCACCGCGGGCCTCCCGTACACGAGCCCGAGGTAGTCCGTCCCGTCGACGAAGCCCGCGGCTGGCTGGGCGACGGCGCCGTTGTGGCCCGACCTGAGCGCGTCGGCGCGGTACTGCGTGCGGAGGTCGATCTCGAGCCCGAGCAGCCGCGCCGACGAGCCGTCGCCGTAGCGCGCGCGCAGCGCGTCCGCTTCCGCATAGGTGGTGAGGCCCTCGTCGAGGAACGGGTAACGGTGCTCGTTCGTCGCGACGAGGCCATAGAACCACTGGTGCGCGAGCTCGTGCACCGTGACCGCCTCGACGTAGCGCACGCCCACGACGGGCCAGAGCCAGCTGCCGCCGGTCGTGATGAGCGTCGGATACTCCATGCCGCCCGCCTCCTCGGCGCCCTCCGGCGGGTGCACGATCGTGAGCGTGCCGTACGGGTAGCGTCCGAACGCCGCGCCGAAGCGCTCGAGGCCGAACCGGACGAGGTCGATCTCCAGCGCCGCCTCGCGCTCGCTTCCTTCGGGGAAGAGGCACCGGATCGCGACGCCGTCATCGGTCGTGGCGCGCAGCTCGCGGAAGCGGTCCCACGCGGCGAAGGCGAAGTCGTGCACGTCCTCCTGTACGAACCGGCGGATCGCTCGGCCGTCGGCCCGCCGCTCCTCCACGAGCCGGCCGGTCGCCCCGACCGCGAAGCGCTCCGGGACGTCGACCGTCACGTCGTACGCCCCGAAGTCGGCGTAGAACTCCGAGAGCCGGTGGTATGGGAAGTGCGCCCAGCTCCCGTCGGGCTCGAGGCGCGCGATCTTCGGGAACCACTGCGCCACCATGTGGAAGCTCCCGTAGTGACCCGTCCTGAGCGCGAGCGACGGGAGGTCTGCGTCCCACGCGAGCTCGATCGTGATCGCCTCGCCCGGAGCGACGGCCCGCGGCAGCTCCACCCGGATGTCGGTCTCGTCGTCGCGATCGCCGGGCGTCGTGGGCTTCCCCTGGGGCCAGACGTCCGCGCCTTCCATCTCGCGAACCGCGAAGCGGGTCACCTGGATGTGACCGTAATCATACAGCATTTCGCTGCCGCGAAAGCCGTCGATGGACGAGCGGAGGAACACGGTGCGCTCGTCCTTGAAGGCGTTCAGGTAGAGGTGGACGAACAGCTCGCGCTGCGGCGCGCGCGACGCGTTCCGCCAGACCAGCGTGCCCTCGCCGTGCATCGTGTGCTGCGCCGGATCGAGGCTCGCGCGCAGCGTGTAGCTCGCGACAGGATCGGCGTGCGCCGCGAGCTCGGCCTCCGGCGGAGGCGCGGGCGCCGGAGCTGCCAGCGCCGGCGCGGCGCTGGCGCCGGAGGGAGCGGACGAGGACCGCCGCGCCGGAGCGTCGGGCTCGATCGGCTGGATCGTCGAGACGAGCGACGCGCCCATGCGGCCGGCGAGCAGCGCGAGGAGGAGACCGACAGCGGCCTGGAGAGCCGTGCGCACCGGTGCAACCTAGCGAGCTTGCGCCGTCGCGGAAAGGCGGGTCTGGGGACGCGGCGGCCCGCTCGGAACGATGAGGCGAAGGCGACGCCGCGACGTCAGGCGAGGCCGGCGCCTAGACGCTGCAGACGATCCCCTCCTGCACGAGCTCGTACAGGAGCCGCAAGGCCTCGAGCGTCTGCATGCCCGACACGTCGAGGATCTCGTCGATCGAGCTGTAGCCGTCGATGCACGAGAGCAGGAAGCCCGCGCGGTGATCGAGGTTCAGCGAGCGGAGCTGATCCGGGGGCACCGCGAGCCGCAGCACGCGCGAGCCGTCTCCGAGGCGCGACTGGTACATCTGCCGGAGCGTCTCGACGCAGCTGTCCGCGTACTGCCGCGCCATCCAGTCCTTCGGGTTCTCCTCGAGCAGGCCCTCCGCGAGGACGAGCGCTCCGCCGAAATCGCCCTGATCGAACCGGTGCTGCATCTGCTCCCGCGGCCCCTGGGCGCTCAGCTGGGGCTCGGTCGCGCGTGAATGAACCCCCTTGTCGGCCTTCGCGACGGCCGCAGGCGCGCGCTCGGTCTCGGATCGGCGCGGAGCGCGCCCCGCGCCCTGCGCCTCGCCCGAGACCCTGTACGAGGTCGAACCGGCGAGCGCCCCCGTCCCGCCGCGGAACGCGGACTCGTCATCCTCCACGAGCAGGCCGTAACGGAGCGTGCCGGGCGGCGGCGTGATCGGCGGCTCGTCCATCGGCGGGCCCGGCTCCTCGAACCCGAGATCGAGGCGGAAATCGATGCCCAGCGGCCCGCCGTCGTCCGGACGAGGGACGCGCCCCTTCGCGGCCGGGGGGACGTGGACGTCCCGCGCGTCGACCGGCGGGCCACCGAAGACGTCGATCTCGCCAAAGCTGCGCGGGTACGGCTGGCTCGGCTCGCGCAGGAGATCGTCGTCGAGCTCCGCCCCGAAGTCGCGCTCGGCGTCGAGCGATCCGAACCCCATCCGCCCGCTGGGCCGCGACGGGACCCCGGGCTCGTCGCACTCCAGGCCGAGCCTCGCCGCCTCTCGGCCGGAAGCGCCGTGTTTGCTCGAGAACGAGGAGCCGGGCGGCGGCTCCCACGGGATCGTCCTGCGCGGCGGCGGGGCGGGCGGGTACCCCTCCGGCGGAAAGGCCTCCGGAGGGCGCTGCCGCTGGGCGGTGATCTCGGAGCTCGAGTGAGAGCGGCGGGTCATCATCTTTGCCACGTAGTCGCTGACCGGGATCGGCGGCGGGAGCGTGATCTTGCCCTCGCCGTCCGGCAGCAGGGGCGTGCCGGCGGGCGGGGTTTCCATGCGCGGTGAGCCATTCTCCTCGCGGGCGAGCGCGGCGAGCGCGAGGAGCTCCTCCGAGGCGACCGGTTGGGTGTCCTCGAGCTCGTCCACCTCGTCGAGCCCCCAGGAGGAGTCCAGGGTCTTGGAGTCAGGCGGCACCGACCGCATCGTCTTCCCTCATCGCGGCCACCCATCACCCCTGTGGCCTGGCTACGACGCCCTTGAACATCCGGTGGGTGCGCGAGAGCGCCTCCATCTGCTCCTTGACCGCGGCGGCGTCGCGCCGGCCGATGGCCTGACGCGAGCGATCCACGATCCCGCGCGCCTTGCCGATGGCGTCGCGGCCGAAGTCGCTGGACGCCACGATCTGCTCGACCTGCGGGAACATCCGCTCGATCTCGGCGATGAGCTTCTCGGCCTCCTGCCGGACGCCCTCGAACTGGTCGCTCGCGCGGCGATCGACGAGGTACTCCTTCGCCGCCTCCATCATCTCGCCGACCTCCTCCTTCGTGAGGCCGCTCGACGCGGTCACCTGGATCGACTGCTGCTGGCCCGTCTCCAGATCCTTCGCGCTCACCGAGACGATGCCGTCGCTGTTGATCTCGAACGTGACCTCGATCTCGACCTGCCCCTTCGGCGCGCGGCGCAGGCCCGTGAGGATGAACTCGCCGAGCAGCTCGTTGTCCGTCGCCTTCTGGTGCTCGCCTTGCATGACGAGGATCTTCACGGCGGTCTGGTTGTCGCGGCTCGTCGTGAAGATCTTCGACCGGCTCGTGGGCACCGTGGTGTTCTGCGGGATGAGCTCCTCGAAGTTCGACCCGAACGTCATGATGCCGAGCGCGTGCGGCGTGACGTCGAGCAGGATCATCTGCTTCGTCTCGTCCACGAGCGCCGCGCCCTGCACCGCCGCGCCGAGCGCGACCACCTCGTCGGGGTGCACCCCCTTGCACGGCTCGCGCTCGAAGAAGTCGCGCACGGCCTCCTGCACCCTGGGCATGCGCGTCATGCCGCCGACGAGCACGACGTCCTCGATCTCGTCGCGATCGAGCCGCGCGTCCTCGAGCGTCTGGCTGCAGATCTCGATGCACCGCTCGACGAGGTCCTCGCACAGCTCCTGCAGCGTGGCCCGCGAGAGCGTCCGCTGGAGGTGCAACGCCTCGTTCCGCGCGCTCGAGATGATGAAGGGCAGGTTGATCTCGGTCTCCAGGACGCTGGACAGCTCGCACTTCGCCTTCTCGGCCGCGTCCTTGAGCCGCTGGAGCGCCATCCGGTCCTGCCGCAGATCGACGTCGTGCTGCTCCTTGAAGCCCTGCACCAGCCAGTCGATGACGCGGGCGTCGAAGTCCTCGCCGCCGAGGAACGTGTCCCCCGCCGTGGCGATGACCTTGAAGACCCCGCCCGCGCCGATCTCGAGCACGGAGATGTCGAACGTGCCGCCGCCGAGGTCGAAGACGGCGATCGTCTTCTCGACGTTCTTGCCGAACCCGTACGCGAGCGCCGCCGCCGTCGGCTCGTTGACGATGCGGATGACGTCGAGCCCCGCGATCTGGCCCGCGTCCTTCGTCGCCTGCCGCTGGTTGTCGTTGAAGTAGGCGGGGACGGTGATCACCGCCTTCGAGACCGGCTCGTTGAGGTAGTCCTCGGCGAACAGCTTCATCTCCTGGAGGACCATCGCGCTGATCTCGGGGACCGAGTACGTCTTGTCGCGCAGCTGGATGCGGACGTCGCCGTGCGGCCCCTCGACGATCTTGTACGAGGCGGTCAGGATCGCGTTCTTCACCTGCGGGGACGACCACTTGCGGCCGATCAGCCGCTTCGCGGCGTAGACCGTGTTCTCGGCGTTGGTGATCGCCTGCCGCTTCGCGATGTGCCCGCAGAGCCGCTTGCCGGCCTCGGTGATCGCGACCATGGACGGCGTCGTCTTGTACCCACCGCGATTCGGGATGACGGTCGGGACGCCCTCCTCGACGATGGCAACGCACGAGTTCGTGGTGCCAAGGTCAATGCCGATGACACGCTCCATCGATGCCGCTGCTCCTCTTGTGATCTTCGGCCCGAACGGCCGCTGAGGCCACGATGCTAGACCGTTTCGCGGAGCCGAGCGGGCCAATCGTGCGCCGTCCCTGCGGAAGGCGCCGCCCCGGGCCTGCCCGAGGCCGGCGCGCCTTCTGTAAGGGCCGGCGCTAGACTTGCTTCCCCTGCTGTTTGGCCTGCTCGCGCGCCTGCGCGACGAGGCCGCGCAGCCTACCATCGTTCCCTGCGAGCTCGGCGGCGCGTTCGAGCTCGCCGGCCGCGCTCTTCGCGAGCCCCGCGGCCGCGTACGACAGCGCGAGCGTGAGCCGGTACTCCACGGAGGCGGGCACGAGCTCCACCGCCCGCCGCGCAAACTCCACCGCCCGCCGCGTGCTCTCCCCGGCCTGGAGCGTCGCGTACGCGACCCGCTCGTGCGCGCCGGCGTCGTCCGGGCGGCCGTTGCACACCTTCACATAGCTCAGCGCCGCATCGACCCAGCGGCCGTTCTGTGCCTCGTACTCGGCCTGCTTGAGGTAGCCGTCTGCCAGCGCCACCGCCGCGAGGCGCTCCACCTCGGCCGAGGCCCTCTGGAGCTCGGCGTCCTCTGGAGCCAGCGACGCGGCGATCCGGTAGGCGTTGGCCGCGCTCGCGAACTCGCTCCGCTCGAGCGCGGCCCGAGCCACCTCGGAGTACCGCGCGATCTGGCTCCGGAGCGCATCGTTGCGGGCGTTCTCGTAACGCGCCTTGAGCGCCTCGACCGCCCGCATCGACTCCGGCGAACGCACGCCGGAAGGGGCCTTCGGCGGCGCCGCAGGGGCGCCTGCCGCTGCAGTCGGCGCGACGGCCGTTCCAGGCGCAGCGGTCGCCACAGCTGGCGCGGCGGCCGCCCGAGGCGCAGCGGTCGCAGCGGCCGGCGCTGGAGCCGCGCCGGACGCAGCGGCCGCCGAGGCAGAGGGCGCCCCCGGCGGATGGCGCCTCAGGCCTCCGGTGAGCTTGCGCGCGAACGTCTCACGCCGGTCCTTGGCGGTGGGAGCAGGCGCGACAGGCGTGGTCGGCGCTGCGCTCCGCGCCGGCGCACCTCCGTTGTCGGGCGAGGCTCCTGCGGGCGGCTGCGCCGGCGACGGCTGAACCGGCGCGGCGGCGCCGGAGGACGCAGCGAACGCGCCCTGCTCTGCGGGCGCGCGCTCGGAGGAATAACGCCCGGGCGACGCGCCCATGTCGCGCGGATCGGCGAACGCGGCGCGCACCGTGGCGTCGACGGCGGTCGTGATCGTGGCGATGTCGCGGGGCGTCTGCTCGATCAGCGCCGCCATCGTCCGGTTCTTGTGGGTCTGCTCGAGGTACGCGTCGTACTCGGCGCGCCGCTGCTTCGACGTCAGCGTGTCGTGCGCCAGCGTGATGCGCGTGAAGATGGCCTCGATCTTCGGCTTGTACGAGCCGAGCTGCTTCCGGAAGTAGGTGTCCGGATGGAACTCCGGCGCGAGCTGGTAGTAGGCGCTCTTGATCTGCTTCTTGTCCGCCTGATCCGCGACGCCGAGCAGCGCGTAATAGCTGAGATCCTCGAGGCGGTAGTAGAGGTCGAGGATGCGCCGCTTCCGGTCGGGGGCGAGCTCGACCGGCTCGTCGAGCTCGGCGGGATCGTAGAGCGGCAGGGACTCCATGTGCTGCAGCGCGTCCCGGCCGAGCGGGGTGGCCTCGGACCCGGACGGCATCGTCTTCTCCGGATCCACCGCGGCCGTGCGCCGCGCGGCGTCCCGCGGCGGAGGCTGTCCGGAGGGCTCCCCGTCCAGGAGGATCGCGCCGAGGTCCCGCAGGCGGCGCAGCGCCTCGACGGTATCGCCGTGCGACATTCCCGTGATCAAGGACAGATCCCGATCCGTCAGGACGCCGTCGATCCGGGACAGGAGGAACGCCTCCGCGGGTTTCAGCGGGAGCGATTTGAGATCGTACCCGGGCTTCGGCCTTGGAACACGCAACGTCATCGGGTCGAGCAGCGGCCCCCTCCCGCTCGAGTCTAACGACGAACGCGCGCCCGTCGCAATTGCAGACCACGGTGAGCGCGCCCTTCAGCGCGGCTTTTCCCCGGGGCCCTTCAGGGCCTCGGTGATCACCTGGTCCTGGATCGAGATCGCCCGCTCCAGCAGCCCGACCGCCCGCGCGCGGGCCTGCGTCGCCGCCTCGCGGTCCCCCTTCGCCTCGAGCGCCTTCGCGCGGCGCTCCTCGACAACACCCGCGACCTCATAGAGGTGGCCCTGATAATGAGAAGGCGCCGGCGCCGACCGGAGGCCCGCGTCGATGTCGCGCGCCGCGGCGTCGAACTCGCCGGCCTCGCTCCGGAGCTCCGCCAGCCGAGCGTACGTATCCGCCGTCACCTCGGCGACCTCCGGCGGCGCCCCCGGCGGCCTCGGCGCGGCGATGATCCCCTCCAGGGCGCGGAGCGCAGCGGCGCGATCGCCCGCGTCGAGCGCGACGTCGGCGGCATGGTGCGCTGCGCGCGCCCTCGAGAGGAAGGCGAGGAGCGTGGGATCGACGACCTGGGCCGGGGCGCACGCGCACGCCGGATCGCCCGGGCCCCCTGCAGCGCGCGCCCGCTCGTCGCCCGGGGCGCACCCGAGGTGCGCCGCCGCGAGGAGCCCCAGGCAAAGGGCGACCAGGTGCGAGCCCCGCATCAGCGCACCCCCCACGCCGCGTAGCGGTTCTGGCGCAGATCCGACGCGCGCGCGGCGGCGATGCGGTCGATCCGCTCCGTCTGACCGCCCTCCCGAGGAAAGGGCGCGGCCGGATCGAAGAGAGCGGCGGTCGAGCGCGCCTCGATCAGCAGGGGCCGCGCGGCGACCGCCGCGGCCGGAGCAGCGGCCGCGGGCGCGCGCGCGACGGAGGCGCGCTCCTCGCTGCTGTGGCCGAAGATCAGCGCCACGGCCGCCGCAGCCGCGGCGAGGGTCGAGAGCGCCGCCATCGTCACAGGCGCGATGCGCCGGGGGCCGCGCGCGGGCGAGGCGCGGAAGGCCTGGTCGATGAGCGCGCGCCCCCGGAGCTCCGGGAGCGCCGCCGGACGCCACGCGGCCCGGAGCGCAACAGCGAGCTCCGCGAGCTCGTCGCGCGCGTCAGGCGAGCCGAGCGTCCCCTCACCCCCGGAGCCGCCGCCGTGCCCCGGCCGACCGCCGAAAGCGGCGCGGGGCTCGATCGCCTCCCGCAGGCGCTCGGCGGCGCGCAGCTCGGCCTTGGTCGGCGGCGCGCCCTCGTCACCGAACGCGCGCGCGAGCAGCGCCTCGTGCTCCGCCCTGTCGAGTCCGGCGGGGCGAGCCGCCGCCCTGAGCGCGTCCGCGAGCGGCACCTCGCCGCGATCGAGCGCCTCCGCGAGCTCGCGCGCCGCGCGCAGCTCGTCGTCGGACGCAGGCGCGAAGGGCTCCGCGGCAGGCGCGACGAGCGCGAGCCGCCGGCCGCGATCCGCGCCGGCGCGGCGCTCCAGGGGGCCGTCTCCGTTCGGCGGCGAGCGCGGATCCGAGGGCGGCCGCGGCTTCATCGCGCTCCTTCCTTGCGCTCCGCGCGCGGCGCGGCGAGCGCCTTCTTCAGCGCGGTCATGGCGCGGTGCAGGACGACATCGAACGTCGCCACGCTGACGCCGAGCGCGAGGGCCACCTCGTCGCGGGGCCGCTCGTCGAGCACCCGTAGCCGGATGGCCTCGGCGTAACGGGGGTTGAGGCGCCCGAGCGCGTCCTCGACACGCGCCCGCGCGTCGGCGAGATCGCGCTTCTCGCAGAGCTCGGTCTCTCCGCGCGCGGTGAGGTCGGTCTCCGCGGCGTCGATCTCGCGCTGAAGATCCTCGGGCTCGAAGAGCGCCTCGCGGCGGCGCGCGCGGAGCATGTCGAGCGCGATGCGCAGCGCGATGACGCGGAGCCAGGGATAGATGCCGCAGCTCTGCCACTGGAACTGGTAGAAGCGCTCGATCACGCGCGCGTACGTCTCGGCCAGAGCGTCCTGCGCGGCCGCGTCGGAGCCGAGGCGGGGCAACAGCACCGCGCGGTACAGCGCCGGCCCGTACTTGCGGAGCAGCTGCCCGAGCGCGAGGCGATCGCCCTGCGCGGCGCGCTCGCACAGCAGGCGCTCCGCCTCGAGATCGGGCCTCGCTGCTGCCACCGCCGTCACAGCGGCGACGATACCCGGACGCAGAACGGAGCGCACCGGTGTCCGCCTCGCGCCCCTCTCGGGCCGGCGCGCCCCGCGGTCGAGGAGCCCCCGCGCGCCGCCGTCGGGCCGCCGCGCGCCCCCGGCGAGGAGGGCGCGCGCACCGGCAGGCGGAACCGCAGGCGAAACCGAGCGCGGGAGGGCCACGGCATTCACCCCTCGACAACGGCCCAAAGCCGTGGACCTTACGGCCAGGAGCCGCCACATTGTGCCGGCCTCCACGCGGAGCGTCCGACGTGAAAGGAGCCCAGGTGACCCTCGATACAGCGTTCAGGTCCCCCCCATACCCCGGCTTCGGGACCGCCCTGTGACGGCGGGGCCGTCCGGCGAACGGAGGCGCTCGCTGCACTGCGCGCGCTGCGGCGCCCTCAACGGCGGGGACTTCAGCCGCTGCATCCGCTGCGGCGCGCCGCTCCTCGCGCCTCCTGCCCACGCCGCGCCGACCCGAGGACGCCTCGACGGGCGAAGCCTGCTCGCGACCAAGATCCTGGGCGGGCTCACGGCGTTCGTGTTCGTCGGCCAGCTGATGGCCGCGCACTCCCGCGATCTCGGCCTCCTCTCGCCGTGGGACGCGTCGAGCTACCTCCGCTTCGGCGCGCTCCTCCTCGTGCCCGACGCGCCCTTCGAGCCGTTCCGGCTGCTCTCTGCGGTCTTCGTGCACATGGGCGTCCTCCACTTCGGCATGAACATGGTGACGCTCGGCATGCTCGCCCGCGCCGCCGAGCCCGCCGTCGGCTCGGCGCGGTTCGCGATCACCTACGTGCTCACGGGCCTGTGCGGCTTCGGCGCGAGCGCCGCATGGAACCTCGTCGTGCAGCCCGAGGTCGTGTGCACCGCGGGCGCGAGCGGCGCCGTGTTCGGCGTGATGGGCCTCCTGCTCGGCTGGCTGCTCCGCCGCCGCGACCCGCGATGGAAGGACCTCGCGCTCCAGGCCGTGTTTTACATCGTCCTCTTCGGCTTCGTCGTGAACGCATCGAGCACGGGCGTCCGCATCAACAACGCCGCGCACATCGGGGGCCTGGCCAGCGGCGCGCTGCTCGGGCTGGCCTACGCGGGCCCCGCGCGCGGCCGGTACGAGGGCGTGATGAACGCCGGCGCGCTCGCCAGCGTGCTCGCCTGCCTCGCCGCGCTCGTGCTCGCCCAGCGTTCTCCGGTCTGGCGCGCAGCGGAATCGCTCGACGGGAACGCGCGGCAGGAGGCGCCCGGGCCCGCGCTGCACGGCCAGTCCAAGCGGCCTCCCGAGGACGCGCTCGAGGCGCTCGGCCCTCGGCCGGCAGGCTCGCTCGTGCCGGGGGCCCCTGACGCGACGTGACGCTGATTGCGGCGCACGGCTCGAACGTCTAAGCGCCATCCTCGCATTCACGCGGGGACGGGCCAATCCGCCCGTTCCCTCCCAGGAGACGTCATGGTCCGAACCTCGTCGCACATCGCCTCGTGCGTGCTTGCCGCGTCTCTCCTCAGCGGCTGCCATGTCACCATCCAGAGCGGCAACACGCCGGCAGAGGCCTCGCCGCCGCCCCCGCCGCCCGCAAAGAAAGCCTCCCGGTCACGCAAGCCGGCCAAGCCCGACCCGGAGCCGGAGCGGCGCAGGACCCAGAAGTGGCGTCTGCCCACGAACAACGCGCCGCGCATCACCGCCCCGAACGCGTTCGGCAACGGGGAAGGCGGCGCCTTCCGGGGGCTCGCCTACGTGCTCCCCGAGAACACCCAGAAGCTCCCGAGCTTCGACGGGCTCGTGCCGTTCGCTGTGCTGTACACGGACAAGTTCGAGGTGAAGTCACAGGACTTCTCCGGCGGCTTCCCTGGCGCGCTCGCGCAGAACGAGTGGTTCGCGATCCGGTTCGAGGGCGAGTTCAAGGCGCCCCAGGAAGGCGTGTTCCAGCTCAGGCTCACCTCGGACGACGGCGCGATCCTCTACATCGACGACAAGCGCGTGGTCGCGAACGACGGCGTCCACAGCGCGAAGACCGTGGACGGCGAGGCCCGCCTCACGGAGGGGACGCACCGGCTGCGGCTCGACTACTTCCAGGCGCAGCGGGGCCAGGTCGCGCTCTTGCTCCAGATCGGCCAGAAGGACAAGTTCGAGCCGCTCGTCGGGCTCCGCTGACGGAGCGCCGCGCGGGCCGCTCCGCGGGCGATCCGCCCTGGCGGGCACGCGGGGCGCGCGGCGGGCTTTCATGCGCCCGCGCACGCCGCGGCGCCCTCGTCCGCCTTTTCGTGTATCGTCGCCGGCGCCCATGGCGTCGGTGAACCCACTGTCGCGCGAGCTCGTCTTCAAGATCGTCTATTACGGGCCCGGCCTGGGCGGGAAGACGACCACGCTGGAGTACTTGCACGCCACGGCGAAGCCCGAGTACCGCGGCAAGCTCGTCTCCCTCGCGACGCCGGTCGATCGAACGCTCTACTTCGACTTCTTGCCGGTCCGGCTCCCGCAGCTGCGCGGGATGAACGTGAGGCTCCAGCTCTTCACGGTGCCAGGGCAGGTCTACTTCAACGCGACCCGAAAGCTGGTGCTCACGGGCGCGGACGGCATCGTGTTCGTCAGCGATTCGCAGGCCGTGCGCGCCGACGCCAACTTGGAGAGCATGGAGAACCTGCGCGAGAACCTCGCCGAGCAGGGGCGGGCGCTCGATCACCTCCCGCACATTTTCCAGCACAACAAGCGCGATTTGCCTGATTTGCTGCCGCTCTCGGAGCTCGACGCGATGTTGAACCCGTCCCGCGTCTCCTCGCTGGCCACGTCGGCGAAGACGGGGCTCGGCCTCTACGAGGGGCTCGAGGAGATCAGCGCCGCGGTCCTTCGCGCGTTCGAGAGCCGCCTGCCTGACGCGATGGGGAGCGGGCTGGGCGGGTTCGACGCGATCGAGGGCGGGCTCGCCACCGCCCTGCGCGACGCGTCGCCGCCGCCGTCGGCGCCGCTCGACGCAGTGATCTCGAGGCTCGCGCCGCCCAGCAAGCCGTGGTCGACGATGCCGCCGGACTCGACGATCGGCGATCCGAGCGAGGGCGCGGCCGCGCCCGGCGCGACGGCATCGCCTCGCGTCGAGCTCGCGCCGCGCAGCGCCGGCGTCAGGGATCCGGTGAGCCGCGGGCTCCCGCCGTCGCTGCAGCTCGCGGCCCGGAGGCTGGCCGCGCCGGCGGACGCCCCGGCGACCGCGCGCGCGGACGGCCCGTCCGCGGCGACGAAGCACCTCGCCCAGCCGGGCCTCTCGTTCGTCGCGCTCTGGCCGACCGCCGAGCGGGAGGCGATCGCGGAGATCGAGGCGGCGATCGCCGCGGAGGGGTATGCCGTGGCGATCGAGCGCTGCGACGCGCTCGTCGCGGCGATCTTCGACAAAGCGGCGGAGCTCGCGGGATCGAGCGGTACGGCGCGCGACCCCGCGACGGTGCCGGCGCTGCTCGGCCTCGACGGGCGCCGTTACCTCGGCTTTCGCGCCGTGGTCCGCAGAGCGCGCGCTGGCGGCGAGATCACCGAGCGCGACGCGCTCAAGGCCTTCGCGTTCGTCGTCGAAGCGCGGCTCGCCGAAAGCACGATCTGACGCGGTCCGTACGGCGCGCCATCACAGCCGATCGAGCGAGGCGACGCCGGAGTAGCGGCGCATCGACACGCTCATGAGGAGCGCGATCGCCACCATCACCGTGGTCACGCTCGATCCGCCGTACGAGAACAGGGGCAGCGTGACACCGACGACCGGCAGCACGCCCGACGTCATGCCGAGGTTGATGACGGCGTGCCAGAAGATGATCGCGGCGCAGCCGACGCCGAGCACCGCGCCGAAGCGATCCTTCGCCATCGACGCGATGCGGATCCCCCACACGACCAGGAACGCATAGAGGCACACGAGGACCATGCACCCGATGAACCCCCACTCCTCGGCGAAGACGGGGAACGGGAAGTCCGTGAACTGATCCGGCAGGAAGAGGAACTGGTTCTGGGTGCCCCGCAGGTACCCGCTGCCGAACAGACCGCCGTTGCCGATCGCGACGCGCGAGTGGTGGGCGTGCCAGCCGCGGTGCAGGAGATCTTCCTCGGGGTGGAGGAACACGAGCACGCGCGCGCGCTGGTAGTCGAGCAGCACGTACTCCCAGACGATCGGGATCGCCACCGCGATGGACACGACGAACAGCGCGGCGCTCCTCCACCGCACGCGCGTGACCGCCGCGATCGTCAGGAAGACGAACACGAGGATGAGCGCTGTCCCCAGATCGGGCTGCTTGAGCACGAGGAGCGCAGGGACCGCCGTCAGCGCCGCCGGGATCGCCAGATCGCGGAGGGTGCGGCCCTCGTTGCGCGGATCGTCGTGCAGGAACTTCGCCAGCGCGATCACGAGGAACACCTTCATGAACTCGCTGGGCTGGAACCGGAACGCGCCGAACTCGATCCACCGCGCGGAGCCGCGCACGTCGCGCGCGAGCACGAAGACGAGCGCCAGCGAGAAGACGCCGAACGTGTAGAGTACGTAGCCGAGGCGCTCCAGGTGCCGGTAGTCGAGCGCGATCAGCACGCCGCCGATGATGCCGCCCATGAACAGCCAGTACACCTGGCTGATGTAGAGCTCCGCGCGCGCGCCAGAGTAGACGCTCGTCGCGCTGTAGAGGTTGACCACGCCGAGCACCGCGATGGACACCGCGGCGATGAACAGCGGCCAGTCGAAATGATCGCGATCGCGCGAAGAGAGAGAGTCACCCCGGATCATGGCGTGCGCCCCGACGCGGCGGGCGCGCGGCCCGCGCTGCTCTTGCCCGCTCGCGGCCCCTCGTTCGGGCCGCCGCGACGCTCCTTCGCGAGCTCCTGGTACGCGCGGACGACCTCGAAGGCGACCGGCGCCGCGTGCTTGCCGCCCGTGCCGCCGTGCTCGACGAGCACGACCACGGCGACCTCGGGCGAGCGCGTCGGCGCGTAGCCGGCGAACCAGGCGTGCTCGCGGTTGAAGTACCAGACCCGCTCGGCCTCGACGCCGCGGGTGAGCCGGTGCGAGACCTGCGCGGTCCCCGTCTTGCCCGCCATCTCCACGCCCGCGACGCGCGCCTTGAACGCCGTGCCGCCCTCCTCGTTCACGCCGGCGACCATCGCCCGGTGCACGAGGGAGAGGTTCTCCGGCCGGATGTCGATCTGGCGGCGCACGCGCGGCGTGAACTCCTGGACGACCGTGCCGGCGCTCGTCTCGACGGCCCGCACGATCTGCGGCTGGTACAGCGTGCCGCCGTTCGCGAGCGCCGCGTACGCGAGCGCGAGCTGGAGCACCGTCACCGTCGTCGCGCCCTGGCCGATCGCCGCGTTCAGGCCGAAACCGAGGCGGAACTGGCCCTTGTTCCGGAGCGTCATCCACGCCCGGGTGGGCATCCTGCCCCCCGCCTCGGCGTTGATGCCGAGCCCCGTCCGCGCGCCGAGCCCGTAGCGCTGGCCCATCTCCGCGATGACGTCCATGCCGACGCCGTACTCCGCCGCCAGCCGGTAGAAGTAGACGTTGCACGACTCCGCGATCGCCTGCTGCATCGCGACCGGCCCGTGCACGTGCGTGCACCGGAAGGTGCGCTTGCCGAACGTCAGCGCGCCCCGGCACCGCGAGGACTGGCGGGGATCGATGAGCCCCTTCTCGAGCGCCGCCAGCGCGGTGAACGGCTTGAACGTCGAGCCGGGCGGGTACGCCCCGGACAGCGTCTTGTCGAGCGCGGGCTTCAGCGGATCGGAGTAGAGCCGCCGGAACGCGTCGCGGATGACCTGCTTCCCCGAGCCGCCGGAGAGCGCGTTCGGGTTGTAGCCGGGCTTCGAGTACAGCCCGAGGATGCGCCCGGTGCGCACGTCGATGACCGCGACGCCGCCGGCGAGCTCGCCGCGCATCGCCTTGTCGATCGCCTTCTGGATGTCGGCGTCGAGCGTCAGCCGGAGATCGCGGCCGGGGATCGGGTCCACCCGCCGCGGCTCCTCGATGATCCCGTCGCCGCCCGCCCTGCGCCGCCCCTTGGCGTCGACGAGCACCTTCTCCCAGCCGCGCGTGCCGCGCAGGTAGCTCTCCCAGGCGCGCTCGATCCCGGTGACGCCGATGCGATCGCCCTCGATGTAGCCGACGCTGCGGAGCGACGCGAGCCGCTCGGCGTCCACCTCGGCCATGTAGCCGAGGACGTGCGAGCCGACCTCCTCGTACGGGTAGTAGCGCACCGGGACAGGCACCACGTCGACCCCCGGCAGCTCGGCGTCGTGCGTCGCCAAGGTCGCCACGGCGTCGCGCGAGATGTCCTCCTTGAGCAGGATCTGCTGGTTCTTGCGCGGGCCCTCGTCGGCGCGGATCGAGGTGATCAGCGCCTCGAGCCTCGCGCGCTCCTCGATCCCGACGCCGAGGTACTCGACGAGCTTCGGCCAGATCGTCTCCATGTCGAGGCGCCGCGGGACGACGTAGACGTTGTACGACGGCCGGCTCGCCGCGAGCACCTTGCCGTTCTTGTCCCGGATGATCCCGCGCGTGGTCGCGAGCGTCACGCGCCGGACGATGTTCTCGCGAGCGATGGCCTTGTTCTCGTCGACCTCGAGGACCTGCAGGTAGAACAGGCGCCCGAGGAGCACCATGAAGCCGACGACCATGCCGAGCGCGATCCACCGGAAGCGCCGGCGGAACTCGCTCACGTCGGAGCGCTGGACGAGCAGGCTCACCGCGGGCTCTCCCCTGGCCGCGGGACGTTGATCGTCGCCTGGTGCACGCGCTCGGCCAGCCGGAAGACGAACGGCGCGAACAGCGCCGTAGAGACAGCGTGCGGCGCGACGAGCCGGGCGAGCGCGCGGGTGCGCGCCGCGTCGCCCCCGAAGATGGCGGTGAGGATCACGATGAGCACCCCCTCGACGAGGCCGAAGACGAAGGCCAGCGCGATCTTCGTGAGGAGCGTCTGCGCGGCGAGCCGCACGCCGGCCGCCCGCGACACGACGAAGGTCGCGACGGTGATGAAGGTGAACAGCCCGACCGGCGCGCCGGTGAAGAGATCGAGCAGGTACCCGAGCAGGAACGCGAGCGCGGCGCCCCGCGCGATCGAGTACTCGTGCACCCCCATGAACACGACGAGCGGCAGGAGAAGGCTCGGCGTGGAGCCCGGGATGTTCAGCTTGCCGATGAGCCGGAACAGGTTCGACTGAAGGATCAGCAGGGCGGCCCCCATCGCCAGGAACGCGGAGTTTCTCATCGCGTCACCTCCGCTGCGCCTGGGGGGGCGTCTCCTCCGGCGGCGTCGTCGTCACGATGAGCACCTCCTCCAGCCGCGAGAAATCGACCGCGGGCGCGACGTACACCTGCTGGTAAATGCCGAAGTCGCGGCGGACGACCTGCGTCACGGTCCCGACCGGGATCCCCTTCGGGAAGCGCCGGCCGACGCCGCTCGTCACGAGGAGATCGCCGACCTCGATCTCGTCGGTGCGCTGCACGTACTCGACGCTGCAGGAGTACTTGCTCTCGTCGCCCGTGCCGCGGACGAAGCCGCGCGCGCCGGTGCGCTCGACCACCACGTCGACGCCGCTGCCCCCGTCGACGACGAGCCGCACGTCGACCGTGTCGCCGGCGCTCTTCAGCGTGGTGCCGACCACGCCGTCCGCGGAGAGGACCGGCAAGTTGGAGACGATGTCCCGCGCCTCGCGATCGAGCGTGACGCGAACGACCCGGAAGAAATCGTTGGTGCTCTTGCCGACGACCTGGGCGCTCACCACGTCGGTCCGGAGGCTCTGGCGCAGGTCGAGCAGCCTGCGCAGGCGGCGGTTCTCTTCCTCGAGCGCCTCGAGCTTCCGCACCCGCTCTCGTAGGCGGGCGACCTGCGAGGCCTGCCTGGCGTTGTCTTCCTTGACGTCGACCAGGTAGATGTAGTCGCCCCAGAGGTTCGAGATCCCACGCGCCAGCGTCGCGGCCGCGTACTGGATCGGCGCCGCGATGCTGATGATGATCCGGTCGGCCCCCGTGTTCTGCTTGGGGTCGCGCATGCTGGCGCGCAGGAACCAGAACGGCACCGCGAGCGCCAACAGCACGATCACGAAGTCGCGGTAGCGTTTGAGGTTCACCGTGGCTCCCGGACCCAGGTAGTACGAGGCGCCCCGCGAGGCCACCCCTCTCGACGCCGCGCGCGGCGCCCACCCCGGCGCGGGGCGGCTCGCCGCGCGCCGCAAACACCCCCGCCGGCGTGCTCACGGGCGGGACACGAAGACGCCCCTCAGCTGATCGTGACCTCTTTCAAGAGCTCGAGGTGATCCAGCGCCTTGCCGCTGCCGAGCACCACGGCGCTGATCGGGTCGTCGCACACCATCACGGGCAACCCCGTCTCCTCGCGGAGGAGCACGTCGAGGTTCTTGAGGAGCGAGCCGCCGCCGGTGAGCACGATGCCCTTGTCGACGATGTCGGCCGCCAGCTCGGGCGGCGTGCGCTCCAGCGCGATGAGCACGGCGTCCACGATGGCGTTCGTCGGCTCGCTCAGCGAGTCGCGGATCTCGTCGGAGTTGACGACGACCGTCTTGGGGATGCCCGCGACCATGTCGCGCCCCTTGACCTCCATCGTGAGCTGCTGCTCGAGCGGGTACGCGTTGCCGATCGTGATCTTGATGCGCTCCGCGGTCTGCTCGCCGATGGCCATGTTGTACTTGCGCTTCATGTAGGCCATGATCGACTCGTCCATCTTGTCGCCGCCGACGCGCACGCTCTGCGAATAGACGATGCCGGCGAGGGAGATCACGGCGACCTCGGTCGTGCCGCCGCCGATGTCGACGACCATGTTGCCGCTCGGCTCGGTGATCGGCAGCCCGGCGCCGATCGCCGCCGCCATCGGCTCCTCGATGAGGTAGACCTCGCGCGCGCCAGCGCCCTCGGCGCTCTCCTTCACCGCCCGCTTCTCGACCTCGGTGATGCCGAAGGGGACGCAGATGATGATGCGCGGCTTGACGAGCGTGCGGCGGTTGTGCGCGCGCGCGATGAAATACCGGAGCATCGCCTCGGTGATCTCGAAGTCGGCGATGACGCCGTCGCGCAGAGGCCGCACCGCCTGGATGTTGCCTGGGGTGCGACCGAGCATCTCCTTCGCCTCGCGGCCGACGGCGAGCACCTTCTTGCCGCCGCGAGCATCGCGCTGGACGGCGACCACCGAGGGCTCGCATGACACGATGCCCTTGCCCTTCACGTAGATGAGCGTGGTTGCGGTGCCGAGATCGATCGCGAGATCGTTCGAGAACAGGCCGTAGAGCCAGTCGAAGATCATCGCTTCGCCCTAGAAAGGAAAGAGGTTAAGCCGAGCACCACGGAGGACGCAGCAGCCCGACCCGGGGCCCGCTTGCGCGGGCCCGGCGGCAGCGGCCAGCGGTGCAGCGTGGCCTAGCCCTTCGAGATCTTGCCTTCTTTGTGCTCGGTGTGCTTGCGCTCGGTCGGGCAGAACTTCTTGATGACGAACTTGTCCGTCATCGTCCGCTTGTTCTTCGTCGTGTGGTAGTTCGCGCGGCCGCAGTTGCCGCACGTCAGCTTGATGATGTCGCGCATCGGAGGTCTCCGAAGACAGGGCCGACCTGTTTCCACAGGCGGCCCTGGTTGAACCTAGGCACGGGCAGCACGGGAAGCGCTAGCACCGCAACCGGCGGGGGGCACCAGAGGACGTGTGCCGGATCAGCGACGCCCGACCGCCCGTCTGGAGGGCGCTACCCTACGAGAAACGATGCAGTTGTCAACCGGGAGCGCTCATTCGTCGTCCCAGTCGTCACCGGTGCGGCCGCGATCCCAGTTCTTGTTGTTGCTGCGCCGGCCAGCACCACCAGCGCCGCCACCGCCACCACCGCCGGGAGGACCATCCCCGTCGTGACTGCCGCGCCGCCGGCGATCATCGAAGGTCTTGCGCGCAGGCGGCGGAGGAGCTCCGCCACCACCACCGGCGAAGCCGCCGCCGCCGCCGCCGCCGAAGCCACCGCCGCCGCCGCCGCTGAAGCCGCCGCCACCACCGCCGAAGCCGCCACCACCGCCGAAGCCGCCCGGGCGGTCCTCGCGCGCCGGCCGCTCACCCTTCGGGTGTGCAAGGTTGACGACGAGCCGTCGACCACGCACGTCCACGCCGCGCAGGGCATCGATCGCGCCGCGCGCTGCCTCGGCGCTCGCCATCGTCACGAAGCCGAAGCCGCGCTTGCGACCGTCAGGATCCATCGGGAGGTGGACCCGCACCACGGGACCGGCGCCCGTCGCGCCGATGAGCCCCTCGACTTCCTCGACGCTCGCGTCGTAGGGGAGATTGCCGACGTAGAGGGTGCGATCGGGCGCTGCAGCCGGCCCGCCGCCGCCCATACCGCCACCGCCGCCAGGGCCACCTGGGCCAGCGCCGGGACCACCGCCGGGGCCCATCGGGCGCCCCTCGCGCCGCGGCGGCTCGGCCTGGAAGGGGCGGACCGAGATGGACTTGCCGCCCTGAAATGAACCGTCGAGCGACTCGCGCGCGGCGTTGGCTTCGCCGGTCGTCGAGAGTGTGACGAAGCCGAACCCGCGCGGACGACCCGTCGCGCGATCTTTCGGAAGACTGACCTCGACGACGTTGCCGCCGGTGGCCTCGAAGAGCTGCCGCAAAACGTCTTCGGTGATGGAGTCGGGCAAGCCCGCCACGAACAACTTACGCGAATCTTCAGCCATTGTAGAAAAACCTGGGGTTGGCCCCTGCGTTCCCTCTTATTTTGGTCCACTCGCTCCGTGATCGATGTCGATGATGCGGAGCCTTTCGCGAGCGCGCCTCGATCGCCCCTCCGTCGGCGGAAGGAGCGACCGAGCTCAATCGAGCGAAGGTCGGCGGGCCGACCCTCTGGTGCAAACTCCACCCCACGATATCTGGCGCCCCAGGCGCGTCAAGGGACCCGCCACGGGCGGGCGAGCCAAATGAAGGCCCGGAAGGAGCCGTCCCGGGCCCCCACGCGCCTTGGGGGCCTTACGCCCCTCACCCGAGCGCCGGTCCGGAAGACCGAGGGCGCCCCAGGCGACCAGGGGCTCCACCGCGCGCGCACTCCGTCACAGGCGGGCGTCGCCAGGCCGGCGCTCGGGACGCCCAGCGGTCGGAAGGGCCGAGCGGTCCAGCGCCAACCAGCGTATGAGCGCATCGCGCGGCGCGGATCCGTCCGAGACCCGAAACGACCGCTCCACGGCGCCCAGGTGCGGGCTCACCTTTCGGCCCGGGCGCGGGAGGCCCGAGGCGCCTCGGGCTCATCGTCCTCGTCGGACGGGTCGTCGTCCGCGACGCGCGGCGAGCCGTCCAGCGGGTCCGCGCCGGCGCTCGACGGCTCGCCGCGCGCCGCCATGCGCAGGAAATAGAGCCCCACCGCGAACAGACCGAAGCAGGCCCACTGCGCCGGAGTGAGACCGCCATAGCGCGGATCGCCGCCGACGACCGTGCCCTCTCGCTCGCGCAGGAAATCCAGCGCGAACCGCACCGGAGCGTACGCGGTGCACATGATCCCCGTGTAGAAGCCGAGCGGACGATGGGGGTTCCGGCGCCAGAGCACCGCGAACGCGATCGCGAGCGGGATCGCGAGCACACACTCATACAGGCCGAGATCGAACCGGCCGACGTGTCCCGTCCCGAGCGGGTATTGGACCGCGAACCATGCGTCGGAAATGCGGCCCGGATGATCGTGGACCGACGCGCAGCCTGCGCGCCCGAAGACCCACGCGAGCGGAAACGCGCTGTTGACGACCTCGCAGTAGGGCAGGATCCGCTCGCGGCGATAGAAGCGCCACGAGAAGGCGCCGATCAGCGCGCCTGTGAAGCCGCCGAAGCTCGACAGGCCGTCCCAGAGCGCGAAGAGATAGAGAGGATCCCGGGCGACGCGCTGCGGGTGATAGAAGATCGCGTCGAGGACGTGCCCGCCGATGAACCCGGCCGCCACGACCCAGAAGATGAACTCGCTCATCTTCTTCTCGTCGAGGCGCCGCTCGCGGGCGTGCCGCGTGGCGACCATGGCGCCGATGTAGACGCCGAGCGCCACCAGCGTGCCGAACGGCTTGATCGACGGCGGCTTCGCCGGATCGATGAGCTGCCCCACGAGCGGGATGTGCTCCAGGAAAGCGAGCGGGATCTCGGGGAGCTCGATGTAAGGGATCAGAGGGCCTGACACGCCGCTCCCCTAGCGCAGCGACGGGGCGAAAGCCATCCGCCGTCGATGACGTCGGAGCGACAAGGCCGCGCCGCGCGCCGCGGACGGCTCGCTGGGCGCGGCGGGAGCGCCTGGGACGCAGCGAGGCCGCCTTCGCTCGATCGGCGATCGCGCCGTTGCGCCACCGCGCTCGGGCGAAGTCCGCCGCGACGTCGCGCCGGTGTCGTCAAGAGTTCGCCTATCGCCGGGGACAGGCGTAAATCTGCCGCATGAGCCGCTCCCCCGTGCGCGTCGCCACGCTGACGCTCAGTGACACCCGCACCCTCGACGATGACGAGGGCGGACAGCTCCTCGGCGAGCTCCTGAAGCGCGCCGGCTTCTCCGTGACATCCCACGCCGTCGTCCGCGAGGAGCCCGAGCTGCTGCGAGCCGCGATCGTTCAGATCGCGGACGCCGGCTCGGCCGACGCGGTCGTCACCACAGGCGGGACCGGGATCGCCCCGCGCGACCGGACCCTCGAGGCGCTCGCGCCGCTCTTCGAGAAGACGCTCGACGGCTTCGGCGAGGCGTTCCGGCGCCTGAGCTGGGACGCCATCGGGCCGAACGCAATCCTGTCGCGCGCCGCGGCGGGCGTCGCGCGAGGGCTCGTGGTGATCGCGCTGCCCGGCAGCCCGAAGGCGGTGGAGCTCGCCGTCACGCAGATCATCGGCCCCGTCCTCGCGCACGCGGTCACGCTGGCGTCCGGCAAGGGCGGGCACCACCACCGACCCCCGCAGCCCGCGCAGGGCGAGGAGCAGCGCGGATGATCCCCTTCGAAGAGGCGCTCGATCGGCTGCTCGCGACCGCGATCCCGGTCGGCCCCGAGCGGGTGCCGCTCGACGACGCGGCAGGGCGCGTGCTTGCCGAGGACATCGCGGCCGCCGACGCGATGCCGGCCTTCGACTACAGCGCGATGGACGGCTACGCCGTCGCCTCGGCCGACCTCGCGGGCAGCGGGCCCTTCAGGCTGCCCGTCCGCGGCGAGAGCGCGGCCGGCCGCCCGCTGCCGGCGCTCCAGCCGGGCACGGCGTGTCGGATCTTCACCGGCGCGCGGCTGCCGCCCGGCGCCGACGCGATCGCGCCGCAGGAGGACGCCGCGCGCAGCGGCGACGAGATCACCCTGCAGGAAGCGCCGCGGGCGGGCGCCTGGGTGCGCCGCCGTGGCGCGGACCTCGCGGAGGGCGCCGTCCCGCTGCGCCGAGGAGCGCGGCTCACGCCGGGGAAGGTCGCGCTCGCGGCCGCGCTCGATCGCCCGAGCGTCCTCGTCGCGCGCCGCCCCGTGGTCACGGTGATGTGCTCCGGCGACGAGCTGCGCGGGCCCGGCTCGCCAGGCCCCACCGGCACGATCCCGGAGTCGAACAGCTACTTCATCGCCGCGACGGCGCGCGCGGCGGGCGCTGCGGTCCGCGTCTCGCCGTTCGTCCCCGACGACGCGGCGCGCGCCGCCGAGGCGGTGTCGACGGCGCTGCGCGGGTCCGATCTCGTGGTGACCGTCGGCGGCGTGAGCGTCGGCGATCACGACATCGTCCGCCCCGCGCTCGAGGCAGCCGGCGTGTCGCTCGATTTCTGGCGCGTCGCCATCAAGCCGGGCAAGCCGCTCGCGGTGGGGCGCGCCGAGCTCTCGCGGTGCGGCGTCGTCCACGTGCTCGGGCTGCCAGGCAATCCGGCCTCGGCCTCGCTCACGTTCGTCCTCTTCGGCGTGCCGCTGCTCCGCGCGCTCCAGGGCGACGCGGCGCCGCGGCCGCCCCGCGTGATCGTCCGCGCGGACAGCGCGCTCAGGCGCCAGACCGGTCGCGCCGAGTTCCTCCGCACCCGCCTCGACGTCTCGAGCGGCGAGCTCGTCGCCCGCATCGCCGCGAACCAGGCGTCGGGCGCCGTCACGAGCTTCGCCGAGGCCGACGCGCTCGTCCTCGTGCCGGCCGATCGGGAGCGCATCGACGCGGGCGATCGCCTCGAGGCCATCCGCCTCGCGGAGATCTGAGCGCACGCCGCGCCATGCCGCGCTGCGCGCAGCATGGCCGCGGCAGCGGAGGGCATTGCCGCGCAGCGGGGGGCATTGCCTGCAATGCGCCGCATTGCCACGCGACCGCCGAAATTACGTCACGAACCCGCGCTCCATCACGCTGCGCTCGCACGGAGGGCTCGCCTTGACCCTCGCGCGGGGGCGCCGGAAGATGGCGGAGCCATGCTCATCCTCGGGATCAACGCCTATCACGGCGATGCGTCGGCCGCCCTGCTCGTCGACGGCCAGCTCGTCGCGGCGGCGGAGGAGGAGCGGTTCAGCAGGATCAAGCACTGCGCGGGCTTCCCGCGGCTCGCGGTCGAGTACTGCCTCGGCGCCGCCGGCGCGCGGGTCGAGGACATCGATCACATCGCGATCAGCCGCGACACGAGGGCGCACCTCGGCGACAAGCTCCTCTACGCGCTGACGCGGCGCTCGCCGGCAGGGCTCCTCAAGGGCTCGCTCGGCGCGAGCGACCCGAAGGTGCACCTCGGCGCCGCGCTCGGCGTCGATCCGAAGCGCATCCGCGCCGCGTCGCACAGCGTCGAGCACCACCGCGCGCACCTCGCCTCCGCGTTCTTCCCCTCGGGCTTCGACGAGGCGGCGGTCCTGTCCGTCGACGCCTTCGGCGACTTCGTCAGCACGATGTGGGCGCGCGGCCGCGGCAACAAGCTGGAGATCCTCCGGCGCGTCGGCTTCCCCCACTCGCTCGGGCTGTTCTACTCGGGCCTGACGCAGTACCTCGGCTTCCCGAAGTTCGGCGACGAGTACAAGGTCATGGGGCTGGCGGCTTACGGCCAGCCGGATCTGCTCGACAAGCTCCGGCAGGTGGTGCGCGTCAAGGACGGGGCGTTCGAGCTCGGGCTCGAGTACTTCCAGCACCACACGAAGGGCATCGCGATGACCTGGGAGGGCGAGCCGCGCTACGGCCCCATCCACTCCGAGCGCCTGATCGACCTGCTCGGCCCCGCCCGCAGCCCGAAGAGCCGGATGGAAGATCGCTTCATGGCGGTTGCCGCCTCGACCCAAGCGGCGTTCGAGGAGGTGTACTTCGAGCTGCTCGCGACGGCGAAGCACCTCACCGGCTCGACGCGCCTCGCCCTCGCGGGCGGCTGCGCCTACAACAGCGTGGCCGCCGGGAAGATCCGGCCGAAGGGGCTGTTCGACGATGTCTTCATCCAGCCCGCAGCCGGCGACGCGGGCACGTCGTTCGGCGCGGCGCTCTACGTCCACCACCACAAGCTCGACAACCCGCGCGGCTTCCACCAGACGCACAGCTACTTCGGCCCGGCCTTCTCGCAGGAGACCATCGACGAGCTGCTCCGGAAGGAGCAGGTCGCGTTCGAGACCCTCCCCGACGAGGACCTGATCCCCCGCGTCGCCAGGGCGCTCAGCGAGGGCAAGGTGGTCGGCTGGTTCCAGGGGCGGATGGAGTACGGCCCGCGCGCGCTCGGCAACCGCAGCATCCTCTGCGACCCGCGGCGGGTGGACATCAAGGACGTGATGAACGAGCGGATCAAGCGCCGCGAGCTGTTCCGCCCCTTCGCGCCGGCGCTCCCCCTCGAGCGCGTCGGCGACTACTTCGAGCAGACCTCGCCGGATCCGTTCATGGTCAAGGTCTACAAGATCAAGCCCGAGCGCCGCGCGGAGATCCCCGCCGTGACCCACGTCGACGGCACGGGGCGCCTCCAGACGGTGACCGCCCAGGAGAACCCGCGCTACCACGCGCTCATCAGCGAGTTCGGCCGGCAGACCGGCACGCCCGTCCTCCTGAACACCTCGTTCAACGCGAGCGAGCCGATCGTTTGCACCCCAAAGGAAGCGCTCGACTGCTTCCTCCGGACCAAGATGGACGTGCTCGTCCTCGAGCGGGCCTACCTCGAGCGCGCGCCGGCCCTCTAGGCAGACCCGCGCGCGCTCCGGCGCGCTCCGGACAGGCCGCGAAAAGCGGGCCGGAAGCGGCCGAGAAAGCTCGGCCGAAAGTTCGTGGTTGACGTGGAGCGAGGGGACGGCAAATGGGCGTCCCCGGCATGTGGAAGAACGGGACGCCGGGCGCCCTGCCCCACCTCGACGGAGCGCCGGAGCAACCGGTGCCGACGAGCGGGGGTGCTTGGACGCCTTGCCTCGAGCATGATGCCGGCCCGCCGCGCGGCGTGCGCGCGGACCTGGTACCCCATGGGCCCACGGCGCTGCATGCGCTCACGGCCCCTCCTGCGTAAGGGTCCGCGCCGCGGCGGCCCAGGCGGTCAAAGAGGATGGATGCGAATCGGATGAAGCTCGTACTCGAAGACGGGACGACCATGACGGGCCGGTGCTTCGGCGCCCCGCGCGCGGTGAGCGGCGAGGTCGTCTTCAACACCGGCATGACGGGGTACGTCGAGACGCTCACGGATCCCTCGTACAGAGGCCAGATCCTGACGATCACGTACCCGCTCGTGGGCAGCTACGGCGTGCCCGCGCCGCGGAGAGCGGGCAGCGTCGACGGGCCTTACGAGGCCGACCGCATCCAGGTGCAGGGCCTCGTGGTCCAGAGCTACGTGGAGCGGTACAGCCACCACGCCGCGGTCCGCTCGCTCGGCGCCTGGCTCGCCAGCGAGGGCATCCCGGCGATCACGGGGATCGACACGCGCACGCTGACGCGGCGGCTCCGGGAGGTCGGCACGATGAAGGGCTGGCTGTTCCCGGCCGAGATGGACCTCGAGCGGGTGAAGCGCTCGGCCGAGGCCGTGGACATGCGCGAGGAGGTGTTCCGCCTCGTTTCGCCCCGCGAGCCCATCACGTACGAGGGCGGCCCCCTGAAGGTGCTCCTCATCGACGCGGGCGCGAAGGACAACATCGTCCGCTCGCTCCTGCGGCGAGGGGTGACCGTCATCCGCGCCCCCTACCACGCGCCCATCGCCGAGCTCGCCGAGAGCGCCGACGGCATCCTCATCGGCAACGGCCCCGGCGACCCCAAGGACCTCGGCCAGCTGGTCACCGCGCTGCGCGGCCTGCTCAGCACCTACACGAAGCCGATCTTCGGCATCTGCCTCGGCAACCAGATCCTCGCGCTGGCCGCCGGCGGCGACACCTTCAAGCTGCCGTACGGCCACCGCGGCGTGAACCAGCCGGTGCAGGACCTCCTGAGCCGCCGCTGTTACGTCACGAGCCAGAACCACGGGTACGCGGTGAAGCACGAGTCGCTGCCCGCCGAGTGGGAGCCCTGGTTCGTCAACATCAACGACGGCACCAACGAGGGCATCCGCTCGCGGCTCCGCCCCTTCTTCAGCGTCCAGTTCCACCCCGAGGCGACGCCCGGGCCCGAGGACGCAAGCTACCTGTTCGACGACTTCCTCCGCCTCTGCGGCGCGATGAAGGGGTCCTCCGATTCGCGACTCAAGACCGCGGGGGCCGCTGCCGTGGATCCCCGCTCTACCCCCACTGCAGGAAGGAGCTGAGCATGTACGGCGCCTATCTCCCCAAGAAACCCCGGCGCGTCCTCGTGCTCGGCTCCGGCGCGCTCCAGATCGGCCAGGCCGGCGAGTTCGACTACTCGGGGTCGCAGGCGATCAAGGCCCTCAAGGAAGAGGGGATCGCCACCGTCCTCGTGAACCCCAACATCGCCACCATCCAGACGAGCGAGGGGCTCGCCGACCGCATCCACCTCTGCGCGGTCACCCCGGAGTTCGTCGAGCGGATCATCGTCAAGGAGGAGGTCGACGCGATCGCCCTCTCCTTCGGCGGGCAGACCGCGCTCAACTGCGGGCTCGAGCTCCACGACTCCGGTATCCTCGACAAGTACGGCGTGCGGGTGCTCGGCACGCCGATCAAGGCGATCCGCGACACCGAGGACCGGCGGCTCTTCATCGAGCGCCTCGACGAGATCGGCGTGAAGACGGCCCGCAGCCGCGCCTGCCGCTCGCCGGCCGAGGCCATGGCGGCGGCGCGCGAGATCGGGTTCCCCGTGATGCTCCGCGGCGGCTACGCGCTCGGCGGCAAGGGCAGCGGCATCGTCGAGAGCGAGCGCGACCTCGAGGACGCCGTGCGCCGCGGCTTCGCCGGCGGCGTGCCCCAGGTGCTCGTCGAGGAGTGCCTCCGGGGCTGGAAGGAGATCGAGTACGAGGTCGTCCGGGACGGGCGCGACAACTGCATCACCGTCTGCAACATGGAGAACCTCGACCCGATGGGGATCCATACAGGGGAGTCGATCGTCGTCGCCCCGTCGCAGACGCTGAACGACGAGGAGTACCAGCTCCTCCGCTCGGTCGCGCTGAAGACGATCCGCCACCTCGGCATCGTGGGCGAGTGCAACATCCAGTACGCGCTCGACCCGCACAGCGCCGATTACCGGGTCATCGAGGTGAACGCGCGCCTCTCCCGGTCGAGCGCCCTCGCCAGCAAGGCGACGGGCTACCCGCTCGCCTACGTCGCCGCGAAGATCGCCGTCGGCTACACCATGCCGGAGATCGCCAACGCGATCACCCGCAGGACGACCGCGTTCTTCGAGCCGGCGCTCGACTACCTCGTCTGCAAGGTCCCGCGCTGGGATCTCGGCAAGTTCCGCGGCGCGTCGATGCGGATCGGCAGCGAGATGAAGAGCGTCGGCGAGGTCATGGCCATCGGCAGGACGTTCCCCGAGGTCATCCAGAAGGCGCTCCGCATGCTCGACATCGGGGTGAAGGGGCTCGACCCCGACGCGTTCACCTTCCAGGACCTCCGCGACGAGCTGAAGAACGCGACGCCGCTCCGGATCTTCGCCGTGGCCCGCGCGCTCCAGGAGGGGATGGCGGTCGACGAGATCCACGACCTCACCAAGATCGACCGGTGGTTCTTGAACCAGATCGACCCGATCGTGCGGATGCACCGGGACCTGAAGGCGCTCAAGGTCGCCGTCCCTGCGCAGGCCGACAAGGCCGCGGCCGCGCAGGAGCCGGCGCTCGAGGAGGCGACCCTCCGGGAGGCGAAGCAGCTCGGCTTCAGCGACCGGATGATCGGCACGCTGACGGGCGCGCCGCGGGGCTCGATCCGGGAGGCCAGGAAGCGGCACGGCGTCGTGCCGCACCTCGCCCAGATCGACACGCTCGCGGCCGAGTTCCCCGCCGAGACGAACTACCTCTATTCGAGCTACCACGCGTCGGCCACCGACGTCGCGCCGTCCTGGCGGAAGAAGATCATGGTGCTCGGCTCCGGCGCCTACCGCATCGGATCGAGCGTCGAGTTCGACTGGTGCTGCGTCAACGCGATCCGCGCGGCCTCGGAGCTCGGCTACGAGACCATGATGCTGAACTACAACCCGGAGACGGTCAGCACCGACTACGACACGTGCGACAAGCTGGTCTTCGACGAGATCAGCTTCGAGACGGTGCTCGACATCTACGAGCGGGAGCAGCCCTACGGCATCGTGGTCAGCATGGGCGGGCAGGTCCCGAACAACCTGGCGCTCCGGCTGCACGAGGCGGGGGCGCGCATCCTCGGCACGAGCCCGGGGAGCATCGACACCGCCGAGGACCGGAAGAAGTTCAGCGATCTGCTCGACCGGCTGGAGATCGACCAGCCGCGCTGGGCGCACGTCGTCGACGCGGGCCAGGCGGGCGAGATCGTGAACAAGCTCGGCGGCTTCCCCGTCCTCGTGCGGCCGAGCTACGTGCTGAGCGGCGCGGCCATGAGCGTGGCGCACGAGCCCAACGAGCTCGATCGCATCCTCGCCCGCGCGAAGGCCGTCTCCCCCGCCTACCCCGTGGTCGTGTCCAAGTTCGAGACCCACGCCCGCGAGGTGGAGATCGACGCGGTCGCCGATCGCGGTGAGATCATCCTCTGGGCGATCAGCGAGCACATCGAGAACGCCGGCGTCCACAGCGGCGACGCGACGCTCGTCCTGCCCCCCCAGTCGCTCTACATCGCGACGATCCGCAGGATCAAGCAGATCGCCCAGCAGGTGGCGCGCTCGCTCTCGATCACCGGGCCGTTCAACATGCAGTTCTTGGCCAAGCACAACACGGTCAAGGTGATCGAGTGCAACCTGCGCGCGTCGCGGAGCTTCCCCTTCGTGTCGAAGGTCACGGGGAACAACTTCGTCCGGGAGGCGATGCGCAGGATGCTCGGCGTGTCGCAGCCGGTCGAGAACCGCGGGCTCGACCTCGATTACGTCGGGGTGAAGGCGCCGATGTTCTCGTTCTCGCGCCTCGTGGGGGCCGATCCGATGCTCGGCGTGGAGATGGCGAGCACCGGCGAGGTCGGCTGCTTCGGCGACGACATGCACGAGGCGCTCCTGCACTCGCTGCTCGCGACCGGCTTCAGGTTCCCCAAGAAGGGCGTGCTGCTCTCGCTCGGGCCCCTCGAGGACAAGTACTGGTTCGCCGACGAGGCCCGCGTCATCGCCGAGCACCTGAAGCTCCCCATCTTCGCGACGCCGGGCACGGCCGAGGCGCTCCGGGCGCTCGGGCTCGAGTGCACGAGCCTCGCGAAGCAGCCCGACGAGGGAGAGACGGCGATGAGCGCCATCGAGCAGGGGAAGGTGGATCTCGTGATCAACATCCCCCGCGAGTACGACCAGCTCGGCCGTCCGGACGGCTACCTGATCCGGCGGCGCGCGGTCGACGCGAACATCCCGCTCCTCACGGACCTCCAGCTCGCGCGGGCGGTCATCGGGGCGATGCGCGCGAAGAGGATCGAGGATCTGCGGACGCTGTCCTACGACGAGTACCTCGCGCGGAGCCCGGTCGCGCTGAGGTGACCTGAGGCGCCGACGCGGCGAGGAGAGGCTCCGGGTGGCTCGGGACGTCGTGCCGAGCTGCCCGGCCCCGCGGCGGACACCGCCGCACGGGGCCGGCCGCCTTCGTGAGAACAGGACAAACGCCGGCCCTCTCCGCGCCCCGTGACGGACACCCCCGCATGGGGTCTGTCACGTTCCTGACAGCAGAACGAACACCGGTCCCCTCCGCTCCCCGCGATAAAACACCCCTGCACGGGGCCGGCTGCCTTCCTGAGAGCAGCGCCGGGCTCACGACCCCTGACGGCGGGCTCGCCCTCAGTCGTTCGTGACGATGAACCAGCCGTTCACAAAGCCGTTGCCGGTCGTCGAGGTCGATCCCTGGATCGGGCTGGTCCCCTCGTTGCGGAGGCACATGCCGACATTCCATTCGCCCTCTGTCAGCACCGTCGTGGCAGAGACCGAGTAGGTTGTGCGGGTCGGCGTGAAATAGTGGCTCGTAAAGATGCCTCCGAAGAAGTTGACCAGCTCGCCGCCGCTGCGGCGCTGGTAGCAGAGGCCGAGCGGAGCGACGAACGCAGCGCTGGACGACCGCAACCCGAGCGGCGCAGAGGCCGATCCGGTCACGCGCTGGCTGCCGGTGATGGTCACCGACCCCGGGGGGCCGACGAAGACATACGCGGAGCTGCCACCATCAAAAAGGGGAGCCATGTTGCCCGCAATCGCGATCGTGGCGACCACCCCCGTCGGCCCCTGGGGCCCTGTCGCGCCCGTGGGCCCCGTCGGCCCCTCGGGTCCCATCGGGCCATCGAGTCCCATCGGGCCCTCAGGGCCCATCGGTCCCTCGGGTCCCATCGGGCCCTCAGGCCCCATCGGGCCCTCAGGCCCCATCGGGCCCTCAGGGCCCATCAATCCCTCGGGCCCCATCGGACCCTGGGGCCCTGTCGCGCCCGTGGGCCCCGTCGGTCCCTCGGGCCCCATCGGTCCCCTCTCGCCGGGCAGGCCAGCCGGCCCCGCCGGCCCCTCGGGCCCTGTCGCGCCCGCGGGCCCCGTCGATCCCTGGGGCCCCGTCGGCCCCTCGGGCCCCTTCGGCCCCTGGGGCCCTGTCGGCCCCGCCGGCCCCTCGGGCCCTGTCGGCCCCGTCGGTCCCCTCGGCCCCGCGATGCCGCTCGAGTCGCCCACCCAGTTGCCGCTCTCGTCGATGACGACCCGGCCGCCGATCTTCACCAGCTTCGGCGTGATCTCACCAACGGCGTTGTTCGCGACCATCGCATACGGGACGCTCCCTATCGAAGCGCGAGGCTCCATCTCCCGATCGTCCCCGACCGCGATTCCGATGTAGCGGACCGAGCCGTCAAAGACCTTTTCGGCCTGCTCCTCGGTGAAGTCGAGCACCGTGGAGAAATAGCCTTCATCGAACGAGAGCGCGATCGCCTCGCTCCAGAGCGGATCGTCGTCGTCCTCGGCGGCGTAGATGGCGAACGTCACCGAGAGGACGTCATTGACCGGCTCGCCGTTGGCCGTGAAGAGCCGCCCCTGATGCGAGATCTGCATCGGCACGGCGGCGGCCGCGCCGCGCGCGAGGCCGACGGAGGCGGCGAGAAAAACACCCATCGCGAGGACACGCCGTCCCATCCCGTTCATGGCAAGCTCCCGTTCGCCCCGACCAGACCGCCCTGCACGCGGTAACTCGGTGAGGTCGCCTTTCCCTGCATCTGCGTCGGCTGACCGAGCGTGAAGACCATGCGATAGCTCGGACTCCTCACGACCTTCCCCGCGCTGACCATCTCGCCCGCAGCGATGCCCCGCTCCCCGACCTCGGGCCGCCCACCTGCGCCACCCCCGCCCGCCGAAGCCACAGGATCGCCTGCACCAGCCCCGCCAGCACCCCCGAGCCCCTCACCCCCCGACCCGGCCCCAGGCACGGACACGTCGGGACTGCCACAGCTACAGCCCGGAAACACGGCGAGCGATGCAACAGTCAGGCCTAGCCACACCGGGAATTGCAGTCGCACCATCAACGTGTTCCCCTCTGCTTCCGGGGCTTACGATCCGGACCAAGAGGGTACGCGCCCCGCCACCAAGGTTCAATCTATTCCCGAGCCATCGTGAGACATCGCCGCTTTACGTCGGGGTCGACAGGAGCCGCCACGAGCTCGAAAGCGCACCGACACGATCACGCCGCGATCCCAAGGAGATGTCCGAGGCGAGGTGACCGCCGAGAATCCTGGCCCCGCCGGAGGAATGCCCTTGTCTCGCGCTCTCCTGCCCTCCGCGCGAGCGCCGCGGGGGCAGCTCCCGCCGAGCGCTGCCCCCGCGCGCCGAGCCGACGAGCCCGCCTTCGCCCGCGCCCGGAGCGCCCCGACCGAGGGGCGACCGCGAAAGGAAGATGTTTTTCCGAACCATGATCTTGCTGAGCACGCTGATCCCCGTCGCGCTCGCCGAGGTTGTGAACTCGCGCTGGACTCAGGGCCTCGCCGGCGCCCTGCTCACCGTGATGGGCGGCATCTACCTGATCGGCGCGCTGCGCCAAGGGCCGAGCTAGCCCGCCCCAGCGGCCCCCGACGCTCTACAGCGCTTTCCGCCTACCTCTGCACCACGCCGAGCAGAGCGGCGGTCACCCGCACAGGAGACGGGCCCAGATCGGCGTTTTCGGCGCGCAAGCGCACTCCGGTGCGCTGAGCACCGAAAACGCCGAGGTGGGCCCGTATCCGAAGCGGGTGACCGCTGCTCTAGAGATCGTCGCACACGGGGACCGCCTCGTCGGGCCCCTCGCCCGCGACGCCCGGCTGGCCCTCCGCCCCGCCGCCGCTGTGCAGCTCCTCCGAGATCGCCCCGGGGTTGAACGTCATGAACCACCGGAGCGACCACCAGAGCAGGTTGAACCAGGCCGGCACAGGCAGCCTGCGCGTCGCCCCGACCTCGGCGAGCCCCGCCGCCGCGAAGACGACCGGCAAGATGGTGCCCAGATCCGCGCGGTAATCCATCGCCTCGCGCACATCGGCGTTGATCCCGGCAAAGGCGTGCGCGACCGCGCGGGCGACGCGCGTCGGGCCAGGGTGGCCCTCGGGCCGCGGCGCGCCGATCGGGTGGCCGTCGTCGTCGCGCGCCCCGTCGACCAGGCCGGCGAGCAGGGCGCGGAGCCGCTCCGGCTCGAGCTCGCCCTCGGAGCGCTCGACGATCACCGAGCCCGTCATCGGACGGATCGAGACGACCTCGCACGCAGGATCGGCGGCGAGCTTCTCCGCGATCCGCTCGCACACGCGGCGATGGCCGGCCAGCGCCGGCGCGCGCAAGCGGACGCGCCGCCCCAGGGCGTGGACGACGAGGACCGGCGGCGACGTCATGACGACGGCTCGCCGTGGAGCCCCGAGGCGCCGTTGCTCTTGTGCGCAGCCCGCTGGCCGTGCGCTCCGCCCGCGGCCTTCTGGCGCACCCGCTCGGTGACCTCGGCGAAGAGATCCTCGACGTGCTCCCGCTGGCGCTCGATCAAGCCGAGGCCCAGCCTGCCCAGGTGGAGCCCGAGCGCCGCGATCTCGACGACCACCGGCCGGAGGTGCTGCTTCTTGCCCATCAGGAGGACGGCAGTGCCAACCCCCAGGGCGAACGACGGTGGATGGAACTTCATGATGCCATGTCTCCCTTGCGCAGCCCGGCGACGCGCGTGGCGCGCACGCCTTGCTTGGGTCTCTCGGCCGCCCCCGCCCCCTCGCCTGTGCCCTCGTCCGTTGCCTTTTCTGCTCTCGCTTCTGCTGCTTTCGCTTCGGCTTCTGCCGACGCGTTCGATTCCGATTCCGCTTCCGCTTCCGATTCCGATTCCGATTCCGCTTCCGTGCGCCTGCCGTTGACGAACACGATCTCGCGGCCGGCGCTCGCGGAGCGCCCCAGAGGGCCGCGGAGCAGCGCGGGCAGCGCGCCGAGGGCCACGGCGAGCGCGAGCTCCCCGGCGCTTAGGCGCTGCGCCCCGAGCAGGCGGCCGAGGGACCGGGAGCCGAGCGCGAGCGCCTGGAGCGCGGACGTGGCGGCGAGCGCGCGGGCCACGTGCGGGCTGTCCCGGCGGAGCGCGGCCCCGGGCGCGAGATCCCCGGCGCCGGCGCGGCAGGCCAGCATGTGGAGCAGCTGCGCGGTCACCAGCGCCGTGAACGCCCTCGTCCCCGCGGTGGCCCGGCCGCCGAGCGCGTACGCCGACAGCGACGCGCCGGACATCGCGGCCGCGTCCACGCCCAGCGCGCGGAGATCGGCCGCGCCGAGCAGCCGCGCCGCAGGGTCGCGCGGGGGGCGCCGCATGACGCCGGGCTCGGCGGGCTCGAGCGCGAGCGCGAGCGCCGGCGCCACGTCGGTGAGCAGGTTGATCCAGAGCAGCTGCAGCGGCGTCAGCGGCGAGGCGCCGCAGAGGGCGCCGACAAGCATCGCGAGGACCTCGCTCGCGTTCGTCGCGACGAAGTAGGCGATCGCCCGGCGGACGTTGTCGTGGAGCCGCCGCCCCTCGCAGACCGCCTCGGTGAGGCTCGGCAGATCGTCCTCGGCGAGGACCACGTCGGCCACGGCCCGCGCGATGTCCGTCCCGCGCTTGCCCATGGCCACGCCGACGTCGGCCGCCTTGAGCGCGGGCCCGTCGTTCACGCCGTCGCCCGTCATCGCCACGATCGCGCCGCCCTGCTGGAGCGCCCGCACGATCTCGAGCTTGGCCTCCGGGGTGACCCGGCTGTGCACGGCGTCCGGTGGGATGCCGAGCTCGGCGCCGATCGCGCGCGCGGTCCGCTCCTGGTCGCCCGTGAGCATCAGGGTGCGGATGCCGGCGCCAGAGAGGGCCTCGAGCGCCTCCCGCACGCCGGGGCGAGGCGGGTCGCGGAGGCCGACGAGGCCGGCGAACTCGAGCGGAGCGTCGTTGTCCGGCCGGCCGTTCTGCCGCCACGCGAGCGCGAGCACGCGCAGCCCCCGCGAGGCCATCGCGTCGTTGTGCCGGAGCGCCTCGCCGCGCTCGTCGCCGAGCGCCTCGCCCCGAGGCGGCGCGTCGCAGCGCGCGACGACCTGCTCGGGCGCGCCCTTCACGAGCTCGATGTGCCCGAGCTCCGGGTGGTCGTGGACCGTCACCATGAACGCGCGCTCGGCCGAGCGTCGCGCCTCGCTCACGCGCCGGGCCGCGAGGCGCCGCGCCGACACGGGGTAGCCGGCGGCGAGCGCGAACTCCACGAGGGCGCGCTCGGTGCCGCTGCCCTGGACGACCTTGCCCGCCTCGCTCAGCTCGACGTCGGCGTTCAGCGCGGCGATGCGCGCGAGCGCGTGCACGCGCGGGGCGGCGGCGTCGACCTCGCGCCCGTCCTCGCCGATCAGCGCGATCCGTCGCCCAGGCCCCGCGCCGTCGCCCCGGCGGGCGCCGCGCTCCACCCGCAGCGCGCCCTCGCCGGGGAGGAAGATCTCGGCCACCTGCATCCGGTTCTCGGTGAGCGTGCCGGTCTTGTCGGCGCAGACGACGCTCACCGCGCCGAGCGTCTCGGCCGCGGCGAGGCGGCGGATCACGATGCCGGAGCCGCGCAGGCGGCGGCTCGCGAGCGCGAGCGCCGTGGTGCCCACGGTGGGGAACCCCTCGGGGATGGCGGCGACGCCGAGCGCGACGGCGCTCCGCAAGAGCGCGTGGAGCGGCCTCCGGCGCGCGAGGCCGACGACCATCACCGCCGACGAGCTCGCGAGCGCGAAGGTCGCGAGGCGCTGGCCGATCCAGGCGAGCTCCTGCTCGAGCGGCGGGGTGCGATCGGACTCGCGGGAGAGCGCGCGCTGGATGTCCCCGAGCGCGGTCCACCGGCCCGTCGCGACGACCACCGCCGCCCCCTCGCCCGAGGCGATCGTGGTGCCCGCGTACACCATGCTGCGGCGCTCGGCGAGCGGCGCGACGCCGCCGACCCTCGCGGCGCGCTTCTCGGCGGGCTCGCTCTCGCCGGTCAGCGTGCTCTCGTCGGCGGCGAGGCCGTGCGCGTCGACGACGCGCGCGTCCGCCGCGACCGGCTCGCCTGCGCGCAGCGCGAGCACGTCGCCCGGCACGAGCTCCGCGGCGGCGAGCCGCTGCTCGCGCCCGTCGCGCACGACGCGCGCCCACCCGACGCGGAGCTCGCCCCACGCGTGCAGGAGCTCCTCGGCGCGCGACTCGGTGTACGTGCCGATCGCGGCGTTCGCGCCGACGACGAGGAGGACGGCGCCGGCGTCGATCAGGTCGCCGAGCGCGAGCGACAGGCCCGCCGCGCCGAGGAGCATCGCCGTGGGCACCGTGAAGATCTGCCCGGCGAGGATCTCGATCGACGAGCGGGTCGCGACGCCGGCGAGCTCGTTCGGGCCGACCGCGCGGAGGCGGCGGCGCGCCTCGGCGGCGGGGAGCCCCTCGCGCGGATCGACGCCGAGCGCGCGGGCGACCTCGCCCGCGTCCTCCGCGTGGGCGCGGAGCGCCACGTCGACGCGGCGGGCGCGCTCGCCTCCGCCCTGCCCGGCCAGCGCGCTCTCCCCCTGCCCGGCCGGCGCGCCCTCCCCCTGCCCGGCCGGCGCGCCCTCACCCTGCCCGGCCGGCGCGCCCTCCCCCTGCCCGGCCGGCGCGCCCTCACCCTGCCCGGCCGGCGCGCCCTCGCTCCCCCAGGCCCGCGCCTGCCACGCGCGGCGGTCGCCCTCGCCCGCCGCGCTCTCGCGGGGGCGCGCCCAGCCACGCGCCGCGTGCACGAGCGCGCCCACGCCTTCGGCCAGGGCCCGCGCGGCGCGGCGCGCGGACGGCGGCGGCGGGGCGCCGGGCACGGCGTGGGCGCCGAGCACGAGCGCAGCCTCGTCCGCCGCGTCCTGCCCCACGCGCACGAGCACCCGCCCGGTGCGCGCGCTCGCCCGCGCGGACACGACGCCAGGGATCGCCGCGAGGTCGCGCTCGATGCGCGCGGCGCGCGCAGCGTCTCCGAAGAGGCCGGCCACCTCCGCGCGCACCCGCGCGATCCCTGCGCGCCCGTGCAGATCGCGCGCAGGCGTGCGATCTGCACGAGCGCGCCGGCGCGCGCCGCCGCCGCGGCCCCCGCGCCTGCCACGAAGATCGATCCAGCCCGTACCCCGACGCTCCATGATCCTCCGCGCTGAGGCGAAGGCCTTTTCAAAGGTCGAGCCAGCGCCTGTGTGCGAGCGAGCCACATCGAGCCGCCGGGCCGGCGCGGCGGCGCGCCGGCGCCCTCGTCGCCGTCACGCCCGCGTCGCCACGGAGGCCAGGAGGCTCTGCAGCGAGCCCGGATCGATCGGCTTGATGAAGTGCATATCGAAGCCGGCCTCGCGGACCCGGCGCTGGTCCCGCTCCTGGCCATAACCCGTCAGCGCGATCATCAGCGACGGGGCGACGTCCGCGCTCTCCTCCAAGGCTTTCAACGCCCGCGCCACGCCGCAGCCATCCATCCCGCCGGGGAGGCCGATGTCGCACAGGATGACCTCCGGCCGGAACGAGCGGGCCGCTTCCACCCCCGCGACCCCGGACAGGGCCACCTCGACCTGATGGCCGTTCATCGTGAGGAGCACCTGCAGCATCTCGGCGGCGTCCTCGTTGTCCTCGATGATCAGGACGCGCAGCGACCTCACGGCGCCGGCCGGCCTCGAGTCGTGGCGCGGCGGCGGCGCGGCGCGCTCCGGGGGCGCCTCGGGCCCGCGCGCAAGCGGCAGGCGGAGGGCGATCTCCGTCCCGTGGCCGACGCCCGCGCTCTCGGCCGACGCCGCGCCGCCGTGGAGTTCGACAAGACCCTTCACGAGCGCCAGCCCCAGCCCGAGCCCGCCCCGGTTGCGGTCCAGGCTGCGCTCGGCCTGGCTGAACGCCTCGAACATGCGCGCCAGCGTCGCCGGCTCCACGCCGATGCCGGTATCGCGGACGCGGATCGCGGCGGAGCCGTCCGACGTCGCCGAGAGCGCGACCGTCACCCGACCGCCGGCGTCGGTGAACTTGTTGGCGTTGTGCAGCACGTTGCTGACCGCCTGCGACAGGCGCGTGGGATCGCCGGAGACCCAGAGCGGCCCGGCCGGCAGCTCCAGCTGGAGCTCCAGGCCGCTCACCTCCAGCGTGCTGCGGTAGTCCTCGGCGGTCTGCCGGACCAGCCGGGACAGGTCGCAGCGCTCCTTCCTCAGCTGGATCCTCCCGCGCGCCACGCGCGACACGTCGAGCAGGTCGTCCACCAGCCGGGCCATGTGCGCCACCTGCCGCTCGATCACGCCGCACGCCCGCAGGAGCGACGGCTGCTCCATCCCGGTGCTCCGCAGGATCTCCACCGCATTGCGGATGGGCCCGAGCGGATTGCGCAGCTCGTGCGCCAGCATCGCCAGGAACGCATCTTTGTTCTGGTCCGCTTCCCTCAGCGTCGCCTCCCAGGCGTCGCCGGCCCGCTTCCGCTCGGTGATGTCGTAGGCGATGGTGACCAGGAGCCGCCGGCCCGCCGCGTCCCTCCCCAGCCGAGCGGAGCTGAAGACCCACGTGCGCTCGGCGCCGCTCGCCGTGGTGAGGGTGAGCTCGTTCTCGCCCGACGCCTCTTCGTTATCGAACAAGGACGCCACACGGGCGTGGATGGCAGCGCTCCTCGCCCCGAACGCCTTGTCGAGCCACGCCGTGACCGTGGGGATCTGCTCGCGGGTGTAGCCGCTGATGTCCGTCCACGCGCTGTTGACGCAGACGACGTGCCCATCGTCGGCGTAGATCATGATGGGGAACGAGGTCGCCATGATGGCGCGGCGCAGCTCCTCCTCCCGCTCCTGCAGCTGGAGCTCCGCCTCCTTGCGCTCGGTGATGTCGATGATCGAGCCGACGTAGCCCAGGAACTCGCCGCCCGGGCCGAGCCGCGGAGCGGCCGAGTCGATGCACCAGCGGTACACGCCGTCGCGGCGGCGCACGCGGAAATCCATCCTGTAGGCATCGCGCCGCTCGTTGGCCCGCACGAACGCCTGCATGGCCGCCGAGCGATCCTCGGGGTGCACCGCCTCGATCCAGCCGGCGCCCAGGGCGGCCGACTCGGTCTGGCCCGAGAAGTCCAGCCAACCCCGGCTCGCGTACGTGCAGCTGCCGTCGGCGCCCGTGACCCAGATCATGACGGGCGCGTGATCGGCCATGTTGCGGAAGCACGCCTCGCTGTCGCGCAGGGCCTCCTCGGCGCGCCGCCTGGCGGTGCTCTCGCGCCCGGTCTCCAGGACGAGCCGCCGGCGCTCCACCCCTTCGACGAGCCGCAGGCGGCTCTCGACGAGGATCTCCCGGCCGTCGCGGGTCGTGCGCAGGATCTCGCCGTCCCAGAGGCCGTCGCGCACGAGCGCCGCCTCGATCTGCGCGAGCGGCGCCGGCAGGGCGGTGCGCAGGAGATCGTGGCTCGACCGCCCGAGGGCGTCGCGCGCCTGGAAGCCGTAGAGCTGCTCGGCCCCGGCGCCGAAGTACACGATCGCGCTCGATCCGCCGAGCTCCCATGCGAGGGCCGCCTCGCCGAGCCGGTCCAGGAGGGCCGCCTTCAGCTGCAGCTCCCCCGCGATCTGCCCCCCGTCGCCGCAGCCGTCGTCCGGCGAGGCCGCGTACAGAACCGGCGAGGGCGCGCAATGAAGGGGGCTCACCCCCTGGTCAGCCGAGCTGCAGCGACGCTCCGGCCGCACCGTCAGCAGGCGTCTCCGTCGAGCGCGTCGGCCCGATGCCCAGACGAGATGTCCCCGATGAACACGCTGAGCATTTGTCCGCCTCGAGCGCGTGCTGCAAGCGACGCGGACGTGAATCGTCACGCGAGATCGCCGGAATACCGGGCGATCCGAGCGTGCCTGGCGAGCAGGCGGCGCCGGTCGATCGCCGATCGCTAGCTGCGGCCGAACCGCTCCACGAACCGCCGGTGCGCCTCGAGATCCGGGCCCTCGCCGCCGACGAGCTCCTTCTCGCGGTAGCCCGTCGCCACCGACAGCACGTCGATCCGCCGCCCCTCGGCCCTGAACCGCACCCGCCACGACGTCACGGCGAGGCGCATCGCGTCCCCGTCGGCGCGGATCCGGCGGTAGGGGTGCGGCTGCGGGCCGAGCGCGAGCACCCGGTCCACGCGCTCGCGCAGCGCGAAGCCGTGCGCCTCCTCGATCCACGCGGCCTGCTCGGCGGCGCGCGCGCACCACGCCACCTCGAAGCCGGGCTCGGGGTCGACCGGCGCCCCGGCGCCCGGCTCCTCCGCGAGCGGCGTGAGCCAGCCGGTGCGCGCGTGCGGGTGGGCGTCCGCGTACGGCACGTAGGGCTTGAGATCGAGCACCGGCGTGCCGTCGATCATGTCCACGCCGCCGACGCGCAGGGTGAGCCCGTCCACCGCGAGCAGCCTCACCGCGCTGAGGCCGATGGGGTTCGGGCGGTGCGGCGAGCGCGTCGACAGCACGCCGCGCCGCTTGCCGGCGCTCCTCGGCGGCAGCACCTTCGGGCGCCAGCCCTCGTTGAGGTGGAACCAGAAGACCACCCAGAGGTAGTCCCACCCCTCGATGTCCGAGAGCGCGTGCTCCAGCCCGAGGCCCGGCACGAGCTCGATGGTCCCCTCGGCGCTGCCCGCCGCGTGGGGCTGCCGCGGCGCGCTCACCTTGTCGGAGAACGGCGTGCGCACCACGCCGATGGGCGTGAACGTGACGGGCTTCAGCACGGCGCCCCGGAAGGATCGGGCACCTCGACGATCAGGACCGCCGGCCCCTCGATCTCCACCCGGCCGCGCTCGAGCGGCGGCCGCCGCGCCGCGCCGCCGAACCGCGGCTCCTCGCTGAACGCGAGCGCCCGCGCCTCCGGGCGGCCGAGGTCGAGCGAGAGCGCGCCCCGGAGCGCGCAGAGCGCGATCACGGCGACGCCGCCGCCGCGGCGCTCGACGCAGATCGCGTCCGGCGAGAGCGCGTCGGCCGAGAAGGCGCCGCGCGCGCGGCTCCGCAGCGCGGGGTGCGAGGCGCGGAGGCGGAGGAGCTCGCGGTACCACGCGAGCACGCCGGCGTGCTCGGGCCGCCGCCGCTCGGCGTGATCGAGCTTCGAGCGCTGGAACGTCCGCGGGTCCTGCGGATCCGGCACCTCCTCGCCGGCGAACGCCGCGAAGTACTGGAACTCGCGCCGGCGGCCCTCGGTCACGAGCCGGCCGAGCTCGGCCTCGTGATCGGTGAAGTACTGGAACGGCGTCCGCGCGTTCCACTCCTGACCCATGAACAGCAGCGGCGTGTACGGCGTGAGCAGGAGCAGCGCCGACATCGTCCGGAAGGCCGCCGGGCTCACCTTGTCCCCGAGCCGATCGCCGACGGCGCGGTTGCCGATCTGATCGTGGTTCTGGATGCAGTGGACGAAGCGCGGCGGCGGCACCGGATCCGCGGGCGTGCCCCGCGGCTTGCCCGCGTGCTTCGAGATCTGCCCCTCGTAGAGCCACCCCTTGCGGATCGTCGCCGCGATGTCCTCGGCGGTGCCCGTGTGATCTTCGAAGTAGCCATCGCGATCCCCGGCGAACAGGACGCGCAGCTCGTGGTGGAAGTCGTCGGACCACACAGCGTCGAGGCCGTACCCGCCCTGCTCGACGGGCGTCACGAGGCGCGCGTCGTTGTGGCTGTCCTCGGCGATCACGAGGACGCGCCGCCCCTCGCCGGCCGCCCGCGCGCGCTCGCCGATCTCGCGGAGGATGTGCGGCTCGGAGTCGTCGACGATCGCGTGGGTCGCGTCGAGGCGGAGGCCGTCGATGTGGAAGTCGCGGATCCACATCTCGACGTTCTCGAGGACGAGCGCGCGGACCTGCTCGGCGCCCGCGCCGTCGTAGTTCACCGCGTCGCCCCAGGGCGTCTTGTGCCGATCGGTGAAGTAGCGCCCCGCGTAGGCGCGGAGGTAGTTCCCGTCGGGGCCGAAGTGGTTGTAGACGCAGTCGAGGATCACGCCGAGCCCCGCGGCGTGGGCCGCGTCGACCAGGCGGCGCAGGCCCGCCGGGCCGCCGTAGGCCGCGTGCGGCGCGAAGAGGTCGACCCCGTCGTACCCCCACCCGCGCTCGCCCGGGAAGCTCGCGACCGGCATGAGCTCGATCGCCGTGATCCCGAGCTCCCGGAGCTCGGCGAGCCCCCCGATGAGCGCGTCGAACGTGCCCTCCGGGGTCGCCGCGCCGACGTGGACCTCGTAGAGGACGAGATCCTCGAGCGCGACGCCCCGCCACCCCGCGTCCGTCCACGCGAACGAGGGGTCAAAGGCCGCCGACGGGCCGTGGACCCCGAGCGGCTGCGCGCGGGAGTACGGGTCCGGGAACGGCCCCTCGCCGTCGATCCGCACCTTGTAGAGCGCGCCGGCCCCGAGGCCCGGCGCCGTCGCATCGAAGTAGCCGTCGCCGGTCGGGGCCGCCGGCAGCACGCCCGTGACCTCCTGGCCGTCGGCCCCGTAGGTGACGATCTCGATCCGATCGTGGTCGGGCGCCCAGACGCGGAAGCGGACCGCGCCGCCGTCGATCCACGCGCCCATCGTGCGCATCGCCTTCATGTCACTGGCCTCGCTGCGCCGCCCGCAGGAGCAGGGCGACGGGAAAATCGGAGAGCACGCGGTCGAGCGGGAGCGACGCGCCGTCGCCCGGCTCGTGCGGCGCGTCCGAGCCGCGCGGCGGAGGGGCGGAGGGCGACGCCTCGAGCTCGGCGCCGGTGAAGAGATCGGTGTAGAGGCCGGGCTCCACGTCGACCGACGTGCCCGCCCACGCCGCGCCGATCGGCGGGGAGCAGGCGCCGCCGAGCAGCCGCGCGCTGAACCGGGGCGCGACCACGACGATCGAGCGCCCGTCCGGCGCGCGGCGCGCGAAGGAGACGACGTGGGCCTCGCGCTCGCCGATCACGGCGCGCGGCGCGTAGTCCCCGTCGGCCCCGAAGAGCTCCGGGTGGCGCCGGCGCAGCTCGAGCGCGACGTGCGTGACGAACAGCTTCACGCGGCCGTCGCGCGCCTCGGCGCAGAGCTCGCGCGCGAGCGCGCGGCCCCCGCCGCTCGATCGCCGGCGCGCGCCGAGCTCCGCGAGCGCCCGCTCGCGCACGGCGTAGTCGACCGGGCGGCGGTTGTCCGGGTCGACGAGGCTGAAGTCCCACACCTCGTTGCCCTGGTAGATGTCGGGCACGCCCGGCGAGGTGAGCTTCAGCAGCGTCTGCGAGACCGAGCCCCACATGCCGTGGTACGCGACCACGCGCGCGAGCGGCAGGAGCGCGCCCAGGACCTCCGCGGACGAGAGCGCCTTGCGGACGAACGCCTCGACGGCCGCGTCGTACTCGGGCTGCGCGTCGATCCAGGACGTGTTGACCTTCGCCTCCTTCGTGGCCTTGCGCATGTAGTCCACGAGGCGGTCGGCGTACGCCGAGAGGGCGTCGCCCTCGGGCGCGCGCGGGCCGCTGGCGTCGCCGAGCAGCGGCTCGATCGGCAGGCTGCCGAGGAGGGTCTGGTAGAAGAGGTACTCCTCGTTGCTGTCCGGCGCGAGGCGGCCCTCGATCTCGGCCTTGAGCGGCGCGGCGGCGGCGGCGGCGCGGTGGAGCGCCTCCTCCCAGGCCGACGGCAGCTCCGAGAGCACGCTGATGCGCGCCCGCACGTCCTCGCTCCGCTTCGTGTCGTGCGTCGACGTCGCGAGCATCGACCACGGCCACGCCCTGTGCCGCTGCACGTTGCCGCGGTGGAACGCGAGGACGCTCGATCCGTAGCGCTCGGGCTCGCCCCCGACCTCGTTCAGCGACACGAGCCGGTTGTAGATGTAGAACGACGTGTCCTCGAGCCCCTTGGCCATCACCGGCCCGGTGAGCTGCTGGAACTTCATCACGAAGTCGCAGAAGAGGTGCCGGTCCTCCTCAGGGAAGAGATCCGTGCCGTCGAGCATGAGGACCGAGCGCACGAACGTGAAGATGGAGCCCTCCATCGTCGGGTTCTGCCGGCGCGCGAGGGCGACGGCGCGGCCGATGGCGACGCGGTCGTGATCGGAGATCGCCGGCGTCCGATCGGTGATGTAGGTGCGGTAGACCGGGAAGCACGCGATGACCTCGCGCAGGGCCTCGTTGAGCGAGCCCAGGGTGAAGTCGCGGAAGCGGCGGTCGCGCTCGGTGAGCCGGTTCAGGGCGTGGGTGAGCACGTTGAGCTCGCTCGCCAGGGCCGTCCGGAGGATCACCTTCTTCTTCTCGTAGACGAGCGCCTCGAACGCCAAGTGGTCGCCGATGAAACGCTCGTAGATCGCGGTCATCTGCCCCTCGCTCGAGGCGTCGACGAAGAGCTCGCCCACGAGCGCGGTGAAGTCGTAGCCGCTCGTCCCATGGACGGGCCAGGCCTCGGGCAGCGTCTCGCCGCGCGCGAGGATCTTCTCGACGACGACGTAGAGCGGCCGCGCGTCCAGCGCGCCGCGCGCGGCGCGCTCCGAGAGGGCCGCGCGAAGGGCCGGCTCCAGCCGGGCGAACCGGGCCTCGGGGCGGCGGCGCGGGTCGTGCCGCTGCTCCGGCTCGCCCGCAGCCTCGGCGAGGAAGCGGCGCCGGCAGCGCTCGATCACGTAGCCCTGCTGGAGATCCTCGAAGTAGCCGATCGGGTCCCAGAGGCCGTCGGGGTGGTCGATGCGCAGCCCCGTGACCTGGCCCCGCTCGCAGAGCTCGAAGACGAGGCGGTGCGCCTCGGCGAACACCGGCCGGTGCTCCATCCGGATCGCGGCGAGGTCGTTGATGTCGAAGAACCGGCGGTAGTTGATCTCCTCGGCGGCGGTGCGCCAGAAGCTGAGGCGGTAGGCCTGCTCCTCGAGCAGCGCCTCGATCGGGTCGAAGCTCCGCGGATCGCCCGCCTTGCCGTTGATGCGCAGGACGCCCTCGGCCACGGCCGCCGCGATGTCGGGCGAGTCCGCGACGAGCGACGCGAGCCGCCGCCTGAGGATCTCCTTCTCCCGACGCCGCTCGATCACCTTGGCCCGCTGCGTCTCGGTCCGCGGCGGCATGTTGCGGAGCCCGGTGAGGATGCTCTGCAGCTCGAGGAGCGCGTCGTGCTCCTCGCCGAGCGCGGCGACGAGCCCGGGCACGAGCGGCCCGATGATCATGCCGTACGTCCGCGGGTTCACCGGGAAGACGTGATCGAAGTACCGGAGCACGAACGCGCCGCTGTCGAACTCGATCGTGAGCTCGCCGCGCTCGAGCACGCGCCCGAAGTGGTCGCCGAGCACGGGGAGCAGCACCTTGTGCTTGAGCTCCGTCTTGAGCGGCGCCCAGTCGATGTCGAAGAACGGCGCGTAGAGCGAGCTCGGGCCGTTCTGGAGGACGTCGTTCCACCAGGCGTTCTCGGAGGTGCCGATGCCCATGTGGTTGGGCACGAAGTCGAGCAGCAGGCCCATGCCGTGCGCCGCGAGCTCGCCGGTGAGCCGGTCGAGGTCGGCGCGCTCGCCGATCGCGGGGTTGAGCGCGTTGTGGTCGACGAGGTCGTAGCCGTGCATGCTCTCGGGGCGCGCCTTGAAGAACGGCGACGAGTAGAGATCGCTGACGCCGAGGGCGTCGAGGTAGGCGACGACGCGCCGCGCCTGCTCGAAGGTAAAGTCCTTGTTGAGCTGCACGCGGTAGGTGGCGCGCGGCAGGCGAGGCGCCACGCCCTCGCACGCCGCGTCGACGAGCCGCGCTGCCATCGCCTGCAGGTTGGCGCCGTCCACGTGGCCGCTCGTCTGCTGTTCGTCCGACGTTCCGGTCATCCCTCGGTTGCCTCCGGCGGCAGAATCTACTGCGAACGAAGCGACAGGCACCCGCGGATCTGCGCAGCTCGCGCGGCTCCTGCGGCTCCGGCTTGCGGCACGAAGGAAAGGCCTGACGCGCCTACGGGAAACGCAGCAGCGCTGGCATCAGGCATAGAAAGGTGACGGGCTCAGCCGCTGTCGGGCGCGCGCCAGGCTCAGCCGTCGTCGAAGGAGCCGCCGTCAGCGCGCTGCGCCTCCCGCGGGAACGCTCGACCCCGCATCGCCACCGTTCTCCTTTGCTGTTCCACCCCTCCGCGCATGGCCGCACCGATACACGAATAACAAGCGCCGTTCAGGCGGCCGACTGCATGTTTCCGGAGCCGCCCCCGCGAACATCACGGCGAGCGCGTTCCTGCTCCGGCGTTCGTTTGCACCGCCCGCCCGCCCGCCCGCGCGCGCTCGCCGCGCGTCCCCTGGAGCCCGCCGTCGAGATGGCTCGACCGGCGCATGCTCGGCGGCGCGCGGCCGGAGGCGCGCGCTCGGGAAACGATATGTTGCCAAATGCCCGTACTCGCGGGCGCAGTCAGACAACAACTGTTTCCGTCATGAAGAATCAGGAGAGGATTGATGACCAGCTCTTGGAGATTCGTCGCGCACTCGGAGGCGCGGCGCAGGGCGCTCGGGTTCGCGAAACAGGCAGCGTCCGCAGACTGCTCGGTCCTCATCGTCGGGCCGACCGGAGCGGGGAAAGACATCCTCGCGCGCGACATCCATCAGCACAGCAAGCGTTCGAAGCACCGACTCATCACCGTCAACTGCGCGGCCCTCACGCAAACGCTGTTCGAGAGCGAGCTGTTCGGCCACGTGCGCGGCGCGTACACGGGGGCGACCGTATCGAAGCGCGGCGTGGTGGAGCTCGCGTCCGGAGGCAGCCTGTTCCTCGACGAGATCGGCGAGCTGCCGGCGGAGGCGCAGGCGAAGCTCCTCCGCTTCCTCGCGGACGGCTCGTTCTGGCCCGTGGGCGGCAGCGAGGAGAAGAGCGTCGACGTCCGCGTCCTCGCCGCCACGAACCGGGACCTCGCCGCCGGTCTCGACAAGACGTTTCGAGCCGACCTGTTCTTCCGGCTCAGCGTGCTCACCATCGTCGTGCCCCCGCCCAGCCGGGAGGACCTGCGCAGCCTCTCGAGGGTCCTCGCCCTGGAGCTCGGTGAGCGCTACCGCACGCTCCTGCCCGCGCGCGAGGTGAGCGCCGTCGGCGAGCTCGCGAGCAACGGAGTGTACAGGGGCAACGTCCGCGAGCTCCGCAACGCCGTCGAGCGGTACTTCCTCGTGCGAGACCCGGAGCGGACCGTCGAGCAAAACTGGCGGGCCGCGTGCGCGCTCGACCTCCTGGCCCAGCAGGGCGCGCCCCCCCACGACGACACAGCGGCGATATCCCAGGTGCACCCACAAGAGGTCGAGAAGCTCTACGACCTCCTTTTCCTGACGTGGGCCAGCGAGACCAGGAACGCGCGCGAGCTGTCGCGGCGAATCGATCGCTCGCTACCGTACGTTTACAGCCGCCTCGCGAAGCTCGGTATCAAGCCGAAGGATCTCCAGAGCACCGAGATCCTCGAGCGCGCGTCGGCGCAGATCCGCGCGGCGCTCGCCCCCTATCGCTCCGCATTTCTCCAGCTTCTTAAAGAAACTTAACAAATAGATCACCCCATCCTTGGGGCGCCGCCGGAACCGTCGCGCCGTTCGATGGAACGACCCTTGCGAAACGGCTGAGACGGAACCCGGGAGGGCGGTGGACGTCCCGACCGAGAAGGATGGAGGAGCGCATGCTGACTCTGGGCCTCGCAGGAGGCTTGGATCCCGTCTACGACTGCCGCTACGACTCGCCGCAATTCTTCACGTACGACGCGGCGGCCGTGCTGGTCGAGGACGGGCAGGTGGTGGCCGCCATCGAGGAAGAGCGGCTGAACCGCGTCCGGCGGACGAACAAGTTCCCGTTCGACGCGCTGCGCGCCTGCCTGAGACAGCGAGGCGTCGCGCTCTCGGACGTGGACCGGATCGCCTATTACTCAGGTGAGGAGACGGCCAACCTGCTCGTCGGGCGCCTGCGCGCGGCGTTCCCGGAGCTCGCCGGCGTGCCGGACGCGCGCGGGCTGCTGCACGCGGCCATCCAGCGGGAGATGAGGTGCGCGATCGATCCGGCGCGGCTCGTCTTCGTGCCGCACATGATGACGCACGCGGTGAGCGCCATCGCGGTGTCGGGCTTCGATCAGGCGCTCGTCTACGTCATCGACAACGAGGGCGGGGTCCTCGCCGGGACGTCGGCGAGCGGGAGCCGGTCGTGCCTCACGTCGCTCGCGGCGTTCTCACCGCAGAAGTCGCTCGGCGAGCTGTGCCATCGCACGATCCGCGCGCTCGGATACAGCCCGTTCGAGGAGGCCGAGGCGATGGAGCTCGCCCCGCAAGGCGACCCCGCCGCGCTCCGCGGCGCGATGCGCGAGGTGTACAGGCTGCTGCCGGACGGCGACTACGATCTCGCCTTCCAGAACCTCGCGGCCGTGCTCTCGAAGGCGCCGGGCAGGCTGCGCGGCGAGCCGGTGGAGCAGGCGCACAAGGACGTGATCGCCGCGCTGGAAGAGGCGATCTCCGAGATCGTGCTCCACGTGTTGCGCCACCACCGCACGAAGAGCGGGCTCCGGCGGCTGTGCCTGGCCGGCGGGGGGGCGCAGATCTGCGCCGTCAACTCGCGCGTCCTCGCGAGCGGCCTGTTCGACGAGGTGTTCGTGCAGCCCGCGGCGCACGACGCGGGCTGCGCCCTCGGGGCCGCGCTCTTCGCGAGCGACGCGCCGCCGCGCCGCGCCCCGCTCGACAACGTGGCCTGGGGGACGGACATCGGGAACGCGGACGCGGTGATCCCGGCGCTCAGGCGCTGGGGCGCGCTCGTGACGGCGGAGCGCCCGGCCGATCCGGCCCGCGAGGCCGCGGAGCTGATCGCCGCGGGCGCCGCCGTGGGCTGGGCGAACGGCCGCTCGGAGATGGGGCTCGTGGCGCTCGGGCGCCGCGCGATCGTCGCCGATCCGAGGGACGAGCGGCGGCGGGAGGCGCTGAACGAGCTGAAGCGGCGCGCGCCGCACCGGCCGCTGTCGGTCGCGATGCTCGCCGAGGACGCGGCCGAGTGCCTGATGCTGCCGGGCCCGGCCGAGCAGCTGCGCTGGAAGAGCTTCGCCCTCCGCGTGAGGCGCGAGCGCCGCGCGGCGCTCGCCGCGGCGCTGCACGCGGACGGCACGGTCCGCGCGCAGGTGGTGCTGAAGGAGGCGGATCCCCGGCTGTTCGCGCTGCTCTGCGCGTTCAAGGAGATCTCCGGGGTCGGGGCGCTGCTCGCGACGTCGCTCGATCACGGGGCGGAGCCGCCCGCCGAGACGATCGACGACGTTGTCGCGCTGCTCCTGACGAGCCGCCTCGAGGCCGCCTTCGTCGACGACGTGCTCGTCCGCGGGAAGGGCCCGTCGCTGGAGGCCAGGCTCGGCATGGTCGTGGAGATCCCGCGCTCGACCCAGGTATGCCGCACGCGCGGGTGGCTCGACGGCGCGCGCATCGGCGACGCGTGGGAGCTGCGGACGAGCTACGACCGCGGGATCCGCCGGAAGATCTCGCGCCCCGCGTACGAGGCGCTGGTGAAGGCCGACGGGAGCCGGCCGCTGTCGTCGCTGCTCGACGGCGCGGGGGCCGACGTCGCGGGCGAGCTCTGGGCCCTATGGACAGAGCGGCTCGTCCGGCTCGCGCCGGCCGAGCGCGGGTGAAGAGCGAACCAGACGCGCAGGAAGGGCGCGCGCCGGCCTCACGGCCGTGCAGCGCGCGCGCCGGCCGGGCGCACAGGGAAGAGACGACGCAGGCCGGAGCGGCCGCGGGGTTCGGGACACGACGGGTGCAAGGAGAAGAGCGCTGTGAGCTCGGATGACATGACCATGAGCGCTGGACGCAAGGCGCGCCCGAGGATCGACCTCGATCGGCAGACGCAGCTCGCGGCAGAAGCGCTGAAGAAGGCGCTCGCGGAGCGGGATCTGCCGGCCTTCTACCGGGTGTTCCGGTCGACGGATCTGCCCTTTTTGGGGCGCATCTACGAGGGAGACGCAGCAGGCCTGTTCCGCGCGTGCGCGCACGTGCTGCACCGGCTCGGGGGGATCTCCCCTGCTGTCGCGCTCGCTGTGGAGAACCACTTCTACGTGACCTCCGCGATAGCCACCTTCCCCATCGCGGACGACGCGCGGCTCGACGCGCGGCGGCGCGCGCTGCTCTCGGAGGTCGTCGAGGGGCGCCGGCTCGTCGCCAACACGAACTCGCGGGTCCACGGGGACCGCGTGAACGCGGTGGGGACACGGGCGCGGAAGGTGCCCGGAGGACACGTGGTGAGCGGCGCCGCGTCGTACACGTCCCTCGCGACCGAGGGAGATCTCCTGATCTTCACGACGGCGCTTGAGGAGGGCTTCCCCGCGGTCTTCATGACACGGCCGCGGGGCAACCCGGCCGTCGAGATAGGCCCCTACCTGTTCCCGGACGCGATGCTCGACTCCGATACACGCCGGATCGTGTTCCACGATCTCTTCGTGCCGGACGAGGACCTCCTGCTCGGCGGCCCCGGGCCGGAGGTGGTGCAGCTCCTCCTGTTCGAGATGGTGTGGCACCAGGTGCTGATTCCATCGCTGTACCTCGGCGCCGCGGCGCAGGCGATCGACGAGTCGCGCCGGTTCCTCCGCGCGGTGCGCGGCCGGGACGGGGCGCCGCTCGCCGAGCTGGACGGCATGGTCGTGGATATCGGCCGCCTCGTGATCCGCTACCGCGCCGCGTGCGCGGCGGTCCGTGAGGCGGGCGAGGCGATGGGCACGATCGCCTCCGCGAGGGACCGCGCCGAGCGGCTGCCGCGGCTCTACGAGCTGGCCGGGGCCGCGAAGTACACGGGGACGAGGTGCGCCGAGGAGACCGTCTCGGCGGCGCGCGGCATCGTTGGCGCGCGCGCGTACGCGGGGGACGGCGCCCTGGAGCGCCTGTGCAAGGAGGTCGTCTTCGGCCCGCTCGGGCCGGAGGTGAACGCCGTCATCGAGCGCGCCCACGGGCGACGAGCGCTCGGAGAGGGCGAGTTCGACGGCGCGGCGTCGTCGCCGTGGCTCGATGGCGCGATGAGCGCGAGCGGCAAGGAGGAGACATGCTGACGCTGGGCCTATCCGGCGGGTTGAGCTTCGCCCACGAGGAGATGTACGACATCCCGAAGAGCTTCACGCACGACGGCGCGGCGGTCCTCGTCGACGGCGGGGAGGTCATCGCGGGGATCGAGGAGGAGCGGCTCAACCGCATCAAGCACTCCAACAAGTTCCCCATCGAGGCGATCCGCTTCTGCCTCGCCCGGGGCGGCGTCGACATCGATCGTGTGGACCGGATCGCGTTCTACGCGAGCGAGGAGTACTGCAATGCGCTCCTCGGGCGGGTGCGGCTCCTGACCGGCGGCGCGCTGCCGCGGATCGACGCGCGCACGCTGCTCGCGGCGAAGCTCGGCCAGGGCCTGGGGCGCCCGATCGACCGCGACAAGATCGTGTTCGTGCCGCACCACCAGGCGCACGCGGCGAGCACGTACCTGCTGTCAGGGTACGACGACAGCCTGATCGTCGCGATCGACGGGTCGGGAGACTTCCTGTCCGGGCTCGTGGCCGTGGGCTCGGGCGACCGGATCGACGTGCTGAAGACGATCCCGGAGTCGAAGTCGCTCGGGAACTTCTATGTCTCCGTCATCGCGCTCCTCGGATACGGGGTGTTCGACGAGTACAAGGTGATGGGGCTCGCGCCCTACGGCGATCCGGCGAGGTACCGCGCGCTGATGAGCTCGCTTTACACGCTCTTGCCGGACGGAGACTACGAGATCCACCGCGACCGCGTGGGCGCGCTGGCGCAGGCGATCGAGGTGCGCAGGAAGGGCGGGCCCTTCACCCAGCAGCACCGCGACGTCGCGGCGTCGCTGCAGGAGGCGCTGGAGGCGCTCGCGCTGCACGTGATCCGCCACGAGCGCGAGGCCACGGGGAAGACGCGGCTCTGCCTGGCCGGCGGGGTCGCGCACAACTGCACGATGAACGGGAAGATCCTCTATTCGGGGATGTTCGAGCGCGTCTTCGTGCAGCCGGCGGCGCACGACGCGGGCTGCGCGCTCGGGGCGGCGCTGCACACGACGCTCGCCGCGGGAGCGCTGAAGTCGCGGCGGCGGATCGAGCACGTGTTCTGGGGCCGCGACGTGGGCGGCGAGGCCGAGATAGAGCGCGAGCTCTCGGCGTGGTCCCGCTTCCTCCGCCACGAGCGCGCCGAGGATCTGCCGGGGCGCGTCGCCGAGGTGATCGCCGCCGGGGCCGCCGTCGGCTGGGCGCAGGGAGGATCGGAGTTCGGGCCGCGGGCGCTCGGGCACAGGAGCATCCTGGCCGACCCGAGGCCGGCCGCGAACAAGGACCTCGTGAACGCGATGGTCAAGAAGCGAGAGGCTTACCGGCCTTTCGCGCCGGCCGTCCTCGCGGAGGACGCGCGCGAGTTCTTCGAGCTCCCGCCCGGTCAGGACGAGTTCCCGTTCATGATCTTCGTGCTGAAGGTCCGAGAGGACAAGCGGAGCGTCCTCGGGGCGACGACGCACGTGGACGGCACGGCCCGCGTCCAGACGGTGGCGCGGGGCTCGAACCCGCATTTCTGGGGCGTCCTCAAGGCGTTCAAGGACAGGACGGGCGTGCCGGTGCTGCTCAACACCTCGTTCAACAACAACGTGGAGCCGATCGTCGACTCCGCGCACGACGTGGTAACGAGCTTCCTGACCACCGGGCTCAACTACCTCGCGATCGGCGGCTTCTTCGTGCAGAAGCGCGCGTGGACGTGGGAGGACGTGACGACGCTCGCTGTCGACATCCCGAGGCACGTCCGCGTGGACCAGATCCGCCGCTTCGTGGCGATGGATCGCGCGGCCGCGGCCTTCGAGCTGCGGAACACGTACGACGCCGGCGTGCGGGTGAGCGTGTCGGCCGACCTGGGCGAGGCGCTGATGCGCGCGGACGGGGCGCGCTCCCTGGCCGAGCTGCTCGCGGACGCCGGCGTGGACGAGCCCGCGCGCGCGCAGAAGGCGGCCCAGGAGCTCGAGGGCCTCTGGGCGGAGCGGCTCGTCTCCCTGCGCCCGCGAGGAGCCTAGAGCGAGAGCGCCTGTACGTCGTCTCGTGATGAGCCATTGGCGCGAGCGGCCTCGTCCGCTCGCGCGTCGCCTGTCCGCTGTCTTGAGGGTGGTGAAGCTTGCATGCTTAAACAAGAGCAACTCCTGGCGCGGGCGGCCACGCTCGTCAGCATGCTCCGTGGGACGCCGGTCGTGAAGCTCGAGCACGAGCGGCTCGATCTCTCCGTGAAGCTCGAGTACTGCAACGCGGTCGGGAGCATCAAGGACCGCCCCGCGCTCTGGATCCTGAAGACGGCGATCGAGCGCGGCGAGGTCGACCCGCAGACGACTGTCGTGGAGTCGTCGTCAGGCAACTTCGCGATCGCGCTCGCCGCGTACGCTCAGCTCCTCGGCCTCGACTACATCCCCGTGATCGATCCCCACATCTCCGCGGTGAACGAGCACGTGCTCCGCTCGCTCTGCGCGAGGGTCGTGAAGGTGGAGGAGCGCGACGACACCGGGGGATTCCTGAAGACGCGGCTCGCCCGGGTGCAGTCGATCTGCGCCGCGCTCCCGAGCGCTTACTGGCCCAACCAGTACAAGAACCCTGACGGGATGATGGCCCATTTCCACACGACGGGGCGGGAGATCTGCGAGGCGTTCACGGCCCTCGATTTCGTGTTCGTCGCCGTGAGCTCGGCGGGGACGATCGCGGGGCTCTCGCGGCGCCTGAAGGAGCACTTCCCGGGCGTGAAGATCGTCGCGGTGGACGCCGAGGGCTCGGTGATCTTCGGCGGCCCGCCGCGGCCGCGGCGCATCCCGGGGATCGGCGCGGGGGTCGTTCCGGATCTGCTCCGCGAGGCGCTGATCGACGATGTGGTGATCGTGCCCGAGGTCGAGTCGATCGCCGCGTGCCGGACCCTCCTCGACCGCCACAAGCTGCTCGTCGGCGGCTCGACGGGGACGGTCTACGCCGCGATCCAGCGCTATTTCAGCAAGGCGACCGGCCTCGTGAGGCCGAAGGTCCTGTTCCTCTGCGCGGACCGCGGCGTGCCTTATCTGGACACTGTTTACAACCCTGCTTGGGCGTCGCGTTACGCCGAGGGATGAGCGATGCGCTTTGGTGTGGTATCTGGCAATGTCATCCGCCGCCTCATCGAGGAGAGCCCCGAGGAGTGCGTCAAGGCGGTCGAGGACGTGTACCTCGCAGGCCACCGGGGAGAGGTGGTCTGTCCCAACAGCTATTTCCTCCGCTTCCCCGACCGACCGGACGCGCGCATCATCGCGCTTCCAGCCCACCTCGGCGGTGGTGAGCCCGTGTCTGGGATCAAGTGGATCGCCAGCTATCCGGCGAACATCCGGCAAGGCATCCCCCGGGCGTCGGCGGTGATCGTCCTCAACCGGGCGGACAACGGCTATCCGTTCGCGTGCCTCGAGGGCTCGATCATCTCGGCGGCGCGCACCGCGGCGTCGGCGGTCTCGGCCGCGGCGGCGCTCTCCGGGGGGCGGCGCGCGGGCACGCTCGGCATCGTCGGGACGGGGCTCATCGCGCGGTACGTGGTGTCCTTCCTGTCGCGCCTCGGCTGGGAGATCCCGGAGGTGCTCCTGTTCGACACGAACCCCGCGGAGCCGGAGCGGTTCCGCGAGGTCGCCTTCGCGCCGGAGCGGCGCCGCGACGTCCATGTGGCGAAGGACCTGGAGTCGGTGGTGCGGCGGAGCGATCTCCTCGTCTTCACGACCTCGGCCGCCACGCCGCACGTCCACGATCCGGGCTGGTTCTCGCACGCTCCGGTGGTGCTGCACCTGTCCCTGCGCGACCTGTCGCCGCGCGTCGTCCTCTCCTCGTTCAACGTGGTGGACAGCGTCGAGCACGTGATGAGCGCCGGGACGTCGCTGCACCTCGCAGAGCAGGAGTCCGGCGGGCGCGAGTTCGTCACGGGGACGCTCGCCCAGGTGCTCCTCGGGCAGCGCGCGGCGCCGCGGACGAAGCCGATCGTGTTCTCGCCGTTCGGCATGGGGACGCTCGACCTCGCCGTGGCGAGGTGGGCTTACGCGCGCGCCGAGGCGGCGGGCGACGTGGTGTGGATCGACGACTTCTTCGACATGACGCGCTGACGCCAGGCGGGCTTCGCAGAGGGCGACAGGGCGCTGGAGAGCTTCGATGAACGGTGATGTGTTGTTGGGCGATCTGGATCGCTGCGAGACCCTCGTGGATCTCCTCCGGCTGCGCGCGGAGGCCCAGGGCGACGCCCTCGCCTTCCGGTTCCTGACCACCGGAGACGTGGACGGCGGCTCCGAGGAGTGGACGTATCGGGATCTCCACCTCCGCGCGATGGGCATCGCCGCGTCGCTGCAGGCGGCGGGGGCCGCCGCGGACCGCGCGCTGCTCCTCTACGCGCCCGGGCTCGACTTCATCGCGGCGTTCATGGGCTGCGTCTACGCCGGGGTCGTCGCCGTCCCGACGTACCCGCCGAACCCGGCGCAGCTGGATCGCACCCTGCCCCGCCTCCGCGCGATCGCCCGCGACGCCGGCGCGAGGTTCGTGCTGACGACCGGGCTGATCGCCTCCCTCTCGGAGGCCCTGCGAGCGCAGGCGCCCGAGCTCTCGGAGCTCCGCTGGATCGCGACGGACGCGCTCGAGCCCGGGGCGGCCTCGGCGTGGCGCGCGCCGGACATCTCGGGGGAGACGCTCGCGTTCCTCCAGTACACGTCGGGCTCCACAGGGCACCCCAAGGGGGTGATGGTGAGCCACGCGAACGTGATCGCCAACGAGCGCGCCATCCGCGCCGGCTTCGAGCACGACGCGGGCTCGTCGGGCGTGGGGTGGCTGCCGCTCTTCCACGACATGGGGCTCATCGGGAACGTGCTGCAGCCGATCTTCGTCGGCTTTCCGTGCACGCACATGTCGCCGCTCGCCTTCCTGGAGAGGCCGCTCCGGTGGCTCAAGGCGATCTCCCATTTCCGCGCCACGACGAGCGGCGGGCCGAACTTCGCGTACGACCTCTGCGCGCGCAAGGCGACCCGCGAGGATCTGGCGGCGCTCGACCTCCGCTCGTGGACGGTGGCGTTCAACGGCGCGGAGCCGATCCGCGCCGAGACGCTGGACCGGTTCGCGGCGGCGTTCGCGCCCTGCGGCTTCCGCCGGGAGGCGTTCTACCCGTGCTACGGGCTCGCGGAGGCGACGCTGTTCGCCTCCGGGGGCCTCCGCGACGCGCAGCCCGCCTGCGTGAGCGTCGACGCCGGCGCGCTCGCGCGAGGGGTCTCGCTCCCGGTGGAGCCGGCCGCCGCGGGGGCGCGGCGGCTCGTGTCGTCCGGGGCGCCCCGGGCGCGCGTCGCCGTCGTGTCGCCGGAGCGCGGAGAGCGCGTCGCGGACGGGCAGATCGGCGAGATCTGGATCGCCGGCCCGAGCGTCGCGGGGGGGTACTGGGGCCGCGCCGAGGAGACGGCGCGCGCGTTCGGCGCGCGGCTCCAGGGCGACGGCGAGGCGTCGTACCTGCGGACGGGGGATCTCGGCTTCCTCTCGGGAGGCGAGCTGTTCGTCACCGGGCGCATCAAGGACCTCATCGTCATCCGGGGGCGAAACCTGTACCCCGACGACATCGAGCGGACGGTGGAGGCCGCGCACCCGCGCGTTCGCCCGGGCTGCTGCGCGGCGTTCTCGATCGAGGTCGGCGGTGAAGAGCGGCTCGGCGTCGCGGCCGAGCTCGACGGCCGCGGCGGCGACCCGCCGCCGGACGTCGTGGAGGCGCTGCGATCGGCGGTCGCAAGGGAGCACGACGTGCAGCCGCACGCGGTGCTGCTGCTCCGCCCCCGGACCCTGCCGAAGACGTCGAGCGGCAAGGTCCAGCGGCACGCGTGCGCCCAGGGTTTCCGCGAGGGGACGCTCGAGACGCTCGCGGTGTCCGTGGCGCAGGAGGCGCCGGCGCCCGCGGGGGCCGAGGGCGCGCGCGCGGCGGCCGATACGGCGCGGGTGCTGCGCCTCGCGCTGCGCGCGGTGCCCGCCCCGGGGAGGGTGGGCCTGCTCGTCGAGGTGGTGCGCGAGGAGCTCGCCCGGCTCGCGCGGGTGGACCTCGGGAGCGTCACCCCGACCTCGAAGCTGATGGCGCTGGGGCTCGACTCGCTCGCGAGCGTCGAGCTCCAGGCGCGCTTCGAGGAGCTGCTCGGCGCCGCTGTGCCGCCGCAGCTGCTCTGGCAGGCGACGACGGTCGAGGAGCTCTCGGCGGCGCTCTCGGCGGCGGTCGACGCGCCGGCCGCCGGGCCGGCCCCCGCGCCCGCCCCGGCGGACGGCGAGCCGGCGGAGCTCTCGTCGCACCAGCTCCGCCTGTGGTTCTTCTGCCGGTTCGCTCCGGAGAGCCCGCTCTACCACGTGGTGTTCGGCGCGCGGATCGTCGGGGCGCTCGACGAGGCGCGGCTCGAGGAGAGCCTCGCGGCCGTCGTCCGCCGGCACCCGGCGCTGCGCACGGTGTTCCGCGAGATCGCCGGGGAGCCCCGGCAGATCGTGCTGCCGGAGGTGGCGGTGCCCCTCGCCCGCGTGCGGGTTGTCGACGCCGCGCGCGCGGAGGAGCGCGAGGAGCGCCTGCGCGAGCTCGCCGCGGCGTGGGGCCAGGCGCCGTTCGCGCTCGAGGAGGGGCCGCTCCTCCGGGTGTGCCTGGTCTCGCTCGGCGAGCGCCACCACGTGCTCCTCTTCGCGCAGCACCACCTCGTGACCGACGGCCGGTCGATCGAGGTGCTCGTGCGCGATCTCGCCGCGAGCTACGCCGCGCGCGGCGCCGGCCGCGCGGACGCGCCGCCGCATGCGTACGGGTACGCCGACTACGCGCGCGCGCAGCGGGCCGCGCTCGCGCGCATGGACGCGGCGCGGGCCTACTGGAAGGCGAAGATCGAGGGGCTGCCACGGCTCGAGCTGGGCGCCGAGCGCCGGCGGGCGGCGGCGTCGCCTTTCGCGGGCGGGACGGTCCGCTTCGCGCTCTCCGCGCCGCACGTCGAGGCGGCGCTCGCCGTCGCCCGCGCAGAAAACGCGACGCTCTTCGTCGCGCTGGCCTCCGTCTACGCGGCGCTGCTCCACCGCACGACCGGGCAGGAGGACCTCGGGATCGGCGTCGTCGTCGCCAACCGGAGCCGCCCCGAGCACCAGGGGATCGTCGGCTTCTTCGCGAACACGGTCGTCCTGCGCGTGGATCTCGGCGGGAGGCCGAGTTACCGCGAGCTCGTCCGCCGCGTGCGCCGGGCGATGGCGGAGGCGATGGAGCACGCCGAGCTGCCGTTCGACGAGGTCGCGCGCGCCGCGGCCCCGGCAGCGGGGCGGGACGGGGAGCGGGACGCGCTGATCCAGGCGAGCTTCGTGCTGGAGAGCGCCTCGGAGCCGCCGGCGGAGGTCGAGGGCGCGCTGTGGCGGCCCGTGCTCTGGGCCCCCGACGGGGCCGTGGAGGGCACGGCGAAGTTCGATCTGGGGCTGAGCGTGGCGCGCCTCCACGGCGAGCTCGCCGCCGCGCTGGAGTTCCGCGCGGATCGCTTCGCGCGCGACGAGATCGAGCGCATGACGGGCCACCTCGGGGAGCTCCTTCGCTCGGCCGGGGCGGAGCCGGACCGCCCGATCGACGAGCTCCGGCTGCTCCCGCCCGAGGAGGAGCGCTACCTGATCGCGGGCTGCAACGACACGGCGGCGGCCTTCCCGCGGGACGCCTGCTTCCACGATCTCTTCAGGGAGCAGGCCTCCCGGACGCCGGAGCGGATCGCCGTCGCGTGCGGCGATCAGCGGCTCTCGTACGCGGAGCTCGACAGCGCCACCGACCGCGTGGCGCGGGCGCTCTCGGCGCGCGGCGTCGGGCCCGATCGCCTGGTCGCCCTGCTGACGCGGCGCGACCTCGACTTCATGCTGCTCGCGCTCGGCGCCTTCAAGGCGGCCGGCGCGTACGTGCCGCTCGATCCCGCGCACCCGGCGCGGCGCAACGCCGACATCCTGGCGCGCGCGGGCTCCCCTCCGCTCCTCGCCGGCGCCGCGATCCCGGGCGCGCTGCTGGACGAGATCGCCGCGGCGGGCGCCGGGGCGCTCGAGGTGCTCCCGGCCGGCGCGCTGCTCGCCGGCGCCGCGGCGGAGCGCGGGGCGCTTCCGGCCGCGCGCGCGGAGCACCTCGCCTACGTCATCTTCACGTCCGGATCGACCGGCGCGCCCAAGGGCGCGATGGTCGAGCACCGGGGGATGCTCAACCACCTCTTCGCGAAGGTGCGCTCCCTCGGGATCGGGCCCGAGGACGTCGTCGCGCAGACAGCGCCCATCACCTTCGACATCTCGGTGTGGCAGCTGCTCTCCCCGCTGCTCGCGGGCGGGACGTGCCGCCTCGTGCCGGACGAGATCGCGACGGACCCCGCGCGGCTGCTCGACGCCGTGGGGGAGCTCGGCATCACCGTCCTGGAGGTCGTGCCGTCGCTCCTGCGGGGGGCGCTCGACGAGCTCGAGGCGCGCCCGGCGTGGCGGCCGCGCCTCGACGGCCTGCGGTGGCTCGTGCTCACGGGCGAGGCGCTCCCCCCCGATCTCGCGCGCAGGTGGCTCGCGCTCTACCCGCGGATCCCGCTGATGAACGCCTACGGCCCGACGGAGTGCTCGGACGACGTCGCCCAGCACGTCATCGCCGAGCCCCCGGCGGAGGACGCGGCGTACGTGCCGATCGGCAGTGCGATCCAGAACACGCAGCTCTACGTGCTGGATCGACGGCGGCAGCCCGTGCCGCTCGGCGTCGCCGGCGAGCTGTACGTGGGCGGCGACGGGGTCGGCCGGGGGTACCTCCTCGACCCGGAGCGCACGGAGGCGGCGTTCCTTCCGGATCCGTTCTCCACAGCGGCGGGGGCGCGCCTCTACCGGACGGGCGATCTGGTGCGCCGGCTGCCCGGCGGCGAGCTCGTGTTCCTGGGGCGCATCGACCACCAGATCAAGCTCCGCGGCTTCCGCATCGAGCTCGGCGAGATCGAGGCGGTCATCGCGCGGTGCGGCGGGATCCGCGACGTCGTCGTCGTCGCGCGCGAGGACGCGCCCGGGGATCCGCGGCTCGTCGCGTACGTGGTCCCCGAGGCGCCGTCCTTCGAGCCGGGCGCCCTCAAGGACCAGCTCTCGTCGCGCCTGCCGGGCTACATGATCCCGGCCGCGATCGTCGCGCTCGACGCCCTCCCGCTGAGCGCGAACGGCAAGGTGGACCGCAAGGCGCTGCCCGCGCCCGCGTGGAATGCCCCGGGCGAGCTCGCGGCGCAGACGGCGCCGCGCACCGGCCTGGAGCAGGCGATCGGCGAGGTGTGGCGCGCCGTCCTCGGCCTCGATCGGGTCGGCGTCCACGACGACTTCTTCGCGATGGGCGGGCACTCCCTCTCGGCCACGCGCGCGGCGGCCCGCCTGCGCGACGTGCTCGGCGTCGACGTCGGCGTCCGGTCGCTCTTCGAGGCGCCGACGATCGCCCGGCTCGCCGCGCACATCGAGCGGTCGACCCGCGGGGAGGCGCGCCGGGCGCAGGCGCCCCTCGCGCCGGCGGCGCGCGTCGGCGAGGAGGCGCCGCTGTCCTTCGCGCAGCAGCGGCTGTGGTTTTTGGATCAGCTCGAGCCCGAGAGCGCCACGTACAACGTGCCCGCGGCGCTCCGCCTGCGCGGCGCGCTCGACCTCACGGCGCTCGCGCGCGCGATCGCCGAGGTCGTGCGGCGGCACGAGGTGCTGCGCGCGACGATCCACGCGGTCGACGGCCGCCCCGTCCAGCGCTTCCAGGGCGCTCCGGACGCGTGGCCCCTCCCCCTCGTCGACCTCTCGGCGGTCCCCGCGCGCGATCGGGAAACAACTTTACAAAGCGACGCATCGCGAGAAGCAGCGAGGCCGTTCGACCTGGAGAAGGGGCCCCTCCTGCGCGCGACGCTCTTCCGGCTCGCGCCCGACGAGCACGTGCTGGTCGTCACCCTCCACCACATCGCCTCGGACGGGTGGTCGCTCGGCGTGCTCGCGCACGAGCTCACGGCGGCGTACGCGGCGTTCGCGAGAGATGCGGCGCCGGCGCTCCGCGCGCTGCCGGTCCAGTACGCCGACTACGCCGCGTGGCAGCGGCAGGAGCTCACGCCGGAGGTGCTGGAGGCAGAGCGGGAGATCTGGCGCCGGCGGCTCGACGGCGCGCCGCCGCTGGACCTCCCGACGGACCGCCCCCGCCCCGCGGCGCGCTCGTCGCGCGGGCGCACGCATCGGTTCGCGCTGCCGCAGGAGCTCGCCGCAGCCCTCCGGCGCCGGAGCCAGGAGCTCGGGGCCACGCTGTTCATGACGCTCCTCGCCGCCTTCGAGGCGCTGCTCCACCGGTACAGCGGCCAGCAGGACTTCTGCGTCGGCACGCCGGTGGCCGGCCGCGGTCGGACCGAGCTCGAGCCGCTCATCGGGCTGTTCGTCAACACCCTTGTCCTGCGCGCGCGGCTCGACGGCGACCCGACCTTCGCGGAGCTCGTCGGCCGCGTGAAGGCGGACGCGCTCGAGGCGTACGCCCACCAGGATCTGCCGTTCGAGGCCGTCGTCGACGCGCTCGCCGTGGAGCGGGATCTCAGCCGGAACCCGCTGTTCCAGGTGATGTTCGCGCTCCAGAACGTGCCCCCGCCCGCGCTCGCGCTGCCGGGCGTCGAGGCGTCGCCGGTCCCGCTCGACGTGGAGCGGGCGCGGTTCGATCTCACGCTCTTCCTCACCGAGTCGGGCGACGCGATCGAGGGCGCCCTCGAGTTCGATCTCGATCTGTTCGACCCCGAGACCGCCGCGCGGCTCGCGGGGCACTACGAGACGATCCTCCGCGCCGTGGCCTCGGACCCGGGGGCGCGGGTCGCCGAGCTCCCGCTCCTCACGGCGAGCGAGCGGCGCGAGCTCCTCATCGCGTGGAACGCGACGAGCGCGCCGCCGCCGCCCGCCGCGTGCCTGCACGAGCTCTTCGACGCGCAGGCGGAGGGGTCGCCCGACGCCGTGGCCGTGGCGTCCGAGGCCGGCGAGCTCACCTACCGCGAGCTCCGCCGCCGCGCCGACGCGCTCGCCCTGCGGCTGCGCGCGCTCGGCGTGCGGCCGGAGACGCGCGTGGGCCTGTGCGTGCGGCGGACGCTCGACATGGTCGTGGCCCTCTGGGCCATCTTCAAGGCCGGCGGCGTCCACGTGCCGCTCGACCCGGGCTACCCGCGGCAGCGGCTGCAGGTGATCCTGGAGGACGCCGCGGCGCACCTGCTCGTGACCGAGAGCGCGCTGTCGGGGCTCGTGCCGGCAGGGTCGGCCGAGGTGCTCCTGCTCGACGAGATCATCGCGGGCGCGGACGACGTGGAGGACGCGCAGGGCGGGGCGGGCGACGCGCTGCCGGCGGGGCGGCCGGACCAGGCGGCGTACCTCATCTACACCTCCGGCTCGACGGGCCGGCCCAAGGCCGTCGTGATCGAGCACCGCCAGGCCGTCGCGCTCGCGTGGTGGGCCAGGCGAACGTTCTCGGATCACGAGCTCGCGGGCGTGCTCGCGTCCACGTCCACGTGCTTCGATCTCTCGGTCTTCGAGCTCGTCGTCCCGCTCTGCTGGGGCGGCAAGATCGTCCTCGCCGACGACGCGCTCGCGCTGCCCGCGCACCAGCGCCGCGACGAGGTCACGCTCGTCAACACGGTGCCCTCCGCCGCGGCGGCGCTCCTCGCGGTGTCGGGCATCCCCGGGTCGGTGCGGACCGTGTGCCTCGCCGGCGAGCCGCTCCGCGCTTCGCTCGCGCGCGACGTGCTCGCGCTGCCGCACGTCGCGCGGCTCCTGAACCTCTACGGCCCCAGCGAGACCACAACGTACTCGACAGGCACGACCGTGACCGCCGCGGCGCGCCCGACGATCGGCAGGCCCATCGACCACACCCAGGTCTACGTGCTCGACGCGCGGCTGCAGCCGGTGCCCGTCGGCGTCGCCGGGGAGCTCTACATCGCCGGCGCGGGCGTCGCGCGCGGCTACCTGGGGCGCGACGAGCTGACGGCCGAGCGGTTCGTCCCCTGCCCGCTCGAGGAGGCCCGCGGCGCGCGGATGTACCGCACCGGCGACCGCGCGCGCTGGCTCGCGAGCGGCGAGCTCGAGTACCTCGGGCGGCTCGATCATCAGGTGAAGATCCGCGGCTTCCGCGTCGAGCCGGCGGAGACCGAGGCCGCGCTCGCCGCGCACCCGGACGTGCGCGAGGCGCTCGTGCTTGCGCGGGACGACGGCCCCTCGGGCCGCTGGCTCGTCGCCTACCTCCTCGTCCGGCGGCCGGTGGACGCGCAGGCGCTGCGGGCGCTCGTCGCCGAGCGGCTGCCGGAGCCGTTCGTCCCGTCCGCCTTCGTCGAGCTCGACGCCTGGCCGCTCAACGCCAACGGCAAGGTGGACAGGAAGGCGCTCCCGGCGCCCAGCCGCCCGGAGATCGCGCCGGAGATCGCGGGCGAGGCGCGGCGCGCGCCGGCGACGCCGACCGAGCAGGCCCTCGCGGGCGTCTGGGGCGAGGTGCTCGGCCGCGGCGGCATCGGGACGGCCGACGACTTCTTCGCGCTCGGAGGGCACTCCCTCCTCGCGGTCCAGGTGATCGCGCGCGCGCGGCGGCTGTTCGGCGTCGATCTGCCGCTGCGCGCCGCCTTCGACGCGCCGACGATCGCGGCCCTCGCCGAGCGCATCGATCGGGCGAGGCTGGACGGGCGCCGCGGCGCGCCCGAGCCGCTCCGCCCGGCGCCCCGCGGGGGCGACGCGCCGCTGTCCCACGCCCAGCAGCGCCTCTGGTTCATCGAGGCGCTCCAGCCGGGCACGGCGGTCTACAACATGCCGATCGGGGTCCTGCTCCGCGGGCCGCTCGACCGCGCCGCCCTAGAGCGGAGCCTCGATCGGCTGGTCGCGCGCCACGAGGCGCTGCGCACCCGGATCGAGGCGCGCGACGGCCAGCCGTTCCAGGTCGTGCTCCCCGAGGCGCGCCTCGAGCTGCGGCTCGTCGACCTGTCCGCCGTCCCCCGGCACGAGCGGGACCGGGCGGCGCAGCGCGCCGCGGAGGAGGAGGCGCGGCGGCCGTTCGATCTCGCCTCGGGCCTGCCGATCCGCGCGGCGCTGATCCGCCTCTCCGACGAGGCGCACGTGCTGCTCGTCACGGCGCACCACATCGCCTGCGACGGCGGCTCGATCCCCGTCCTGTTCCGCGACCTGTCCGCCTTCTACGAGGCCGCGCGGGCTGGCCACGCGCCGGATCTGCCGCCCCTCCAGGTGCAGTACGCCGACGTCGCGATCTGGCAGCGCGCCCAGGCCGACGCATGGCGGGGGCAGCTCGAGTACTGGAAGCGGCAGCTGTCCGACCTGGAGCCGCTCGATCTCCCCACCGACAGGCCGCGCGGCAGCGCCCTCTCCCACCGCGGCGACACCGTCCCGGTGAGCCTGCCCGCGCCGCTCGTCGAGGCCCTCCGCTCGCTCGGCAGGCGCGAGGGCGCGACGATGTTCATGGTGCTCCTCGCCGGCTTCGTCGCCCTCCTGCACCGCTACACGGGCCGCGCCGGCGTGGCCGTCGGCTCGCCGGTCAGCGGCCGCACGCAGGTCGAGATGGAGCCGCTCGTCGGCTTCTTCGTGAACCTGCTCGTCCTGCGCGTCCGCGTCGACGACGACCCCACGTTCGTCGAGCTCGTGCGGCGGGTCCGGCAGGCGACGCTCGAGGCCCAGGAGCACCAGGACGTCCCGTTCGAGCAGGTCGTCGACGCCCTTCAGGTCAAGCGCGACCTCGGCCGCACCCCGCTCTTCCAGGCGGCCTTCGCGTTCCAGGGCGCGCCGGAGCGCCCGCGGAGGCTCGGCGACCTCGACGCCTCGCCGTTCGAGGTCGACACGGCGACAGCGAAGTTCGACCTCCTGCTCGCGCTCGAGGAGGACGACAAGGCCGTCTCCGGCGGCATCGAGTTCAGCGCCGACCTGTTCGACAGGGCCACGATCGAGCGCTGGCGGGGCCACCTCGAGGCCCTGCTCGCGGCGAGCGCCGCGCAGCCCGAGCTGCGCGTCGGCGACCTGCCGCTGCTCGGGCGCGACGAGCGCGACCTCGTGGTGCACGCGTTCAGCGGGGGCCGATCGGCGCAGCCCGCCCCGGAGGCCGCGTGCGCGCACCGCCTGTTCGAGGCGCAGGCCAGGGAGGCGCCCGGGCGGGCCGCGCTCCTCTTCGAGGGGGCGACGGTGAGCTACGGCGAGCTCGACCGCCGGGCCAACCAGCTCGCGCACCACCTCCGCGCCCGCGGCGTGCGGCGCGGCGCGCTGGTCGGCGTGTGCCTGCCGCGCTCGCCCAACATGATCGTCGCGCTCCTCGCGGTGCTCAAGGCCGGCGGCGCGTACGTGCCGCTCGACCCGACCTACCCGCGCGATCGGCTCGCCTTCATGATCGAGGACGCGCGCCCCGCGCTGCTCATCGCCGAGCCGGAGCTCCTCGCCGCGCTGCCCGCGGCGCTGCCGCCTGTCGTGCGGCTCGGGGAGAGCGAGCCCGCCTTTCCGCACGAGCGGAGCGACGCCCCCGACGCCGGGTCGCTCCCCGAGGACCTCGCGTACGTCATCTACACGTCCGGCTCGACCGGGCGCCCGAAGGGGGTGCTCATCGAGCACCGCTCGCTCTCCGCGTTCGCCGTTGCGCAGCGCAAGCTGCTCGGCGTCGAGCCGGGGACCCGCGTCCTCCAGTTCACCCGGCTGAGCTTCGACGTCTCCGTGATGGAGATCTTCGTGCCGCTCTCCGCGGGCGGCGTCGTGTGCCTCGCGCGCGCCGAGGCGCTGATGCCCGGGCCCGGGCTCGTCGACCTCCTGCGCGAGCAGCGGATCCAGGTGGCGTCGCTGACCCCCTCGGCGCTCATGGCGGTCGGCTTCGACACGCTCCCGGACCTGCGCGTGCTGTGCGTTGCCGGCGAGGTGTGCCCCGCGGAGCTGCCGCGGCGGTGGGCGCGCGGCCGGCGGTTCGTCAACGGATACGGCCCCACCGAGGCGACGGTGCTCGCGACCGCGGCCGAATACGCGCCCGACGTCGCGCGGCCCACGATCGGCCGCCCGCTGCCGAACACGCAGACGTACGTGCTCGACCCGCGGGGCCAGCCGGCGCCCGTCGGCATCCCCGGCGAGCTCCACATCGGCGGGATCGGCCTCGCGCGGGGCTACCTGAACCGCGACGACCTCACCGCGACGCGCTTCGTGCGCGCGGCGTTCCCCGAGGCGCAGGGGGCGCGGCTCTACCGCACGGGCGATCTCGTGCGGTGGCTGCCGAGCGGCGAGATCGACTTCCTCGGCCGGCTCGACGAGCAGGTCAAGATCCGGGGCTTCCGGATCGAGCTCGGCGAGATCGAGGCGGTGCTCGCGTCGCACCCCGACGTGACCGAGGCGGCGGTGGTCACCCGGGAGCACGCCCCGGGCGACGTGCGGCTCGCGGCCTTCTTCATCCCGCGCGGCGGGCGCGTCGCGGCGAGCGACGCGCTGCGCGGGTACCTGTCCGATCGGCTGCCCGACTACATGGTCCCGCCGGTCATCGCGCCGGTCGAGCGGTGGCCGCAGACCCCGAGCGGCAAGATCGATCGCCGGGCGCTCGCCGCCTCCGTGCCCGCGGCGCTCGCGGCGCTCGCGGGCGGAGCGCGCGTCCCGCCGAGGACCGGGCTCGAGCTCGAGCTCTGCGCGCTGTTCGAGGAGCTCCTCGGCGAGGGCGGCGTCGGCGTGACCGACGACTTCTTCTCGCTCGGCGGGCACTCGCTGCTCGCGGTGCGGCTCATGGCCGAGATCCGCGGGCGCTTCGGCCGCGATCTGCCGCTCACCAGCCTGTTCCGCGCGCCGACCGTGGAGGGCCTCGCGGCGCTCCTGCGCGAGGATCGGGGAGCGCCGCGGGGCCGCGCCTCCGTCGTCGTCCCGCTCCACGAAGGGGGCGCCCGCGCGCCGCTCTTCTTCGTTCACCCCATCGGCGGCAACGTCCTCTGCTACGCGGATCTCGCGCGCGAGCTCGGGCGGGATCGGCCCTTCTACGGCATCCAGGCGTTCGGGCTGGAGACCCCCCCGCGTCCGCTCGCCAGCGTCGGTGAGATGGCCGAGGCGTACTGCGAGGAGCTCCGCCGCGTCCAGCCCGAGGGGCCGTACCTGCTCGGCGGCTGGTCGATGGGCGGCGTGGTGGCGTTCGAGATGGCGCGCGTCCTCGAGCGCGGCGGGCGCAGCGTGGCCGCCGTCGTCCTCGTGGACGCGTACCTCCCCCCGTTCGACGAGCCCGGCGACGATCTCCCGCCGATCGCTCAGTTCGCCGCGGATCTCGCGCGGATCGCGGGCGCGCCGGCCGCCGCGGCGCTCGCCGGGCCGGACGGCGGCGCGGCCGACGCCGCGTGGCTGCTAGCGCGCGCGCAGGAGCTCGGTGCGCTGCCCCGCGGGACGACGCTCGGCGAGCTGGAGGCCCTGCTCGACGCCTTCCAGCGGAACGCGGCGCTGCTCGCGCGCTACGCCCCCGGCGAGGTCTCGGCCCGCGTGGAGCTCTTCCGCGCCGAGGCCTCGCCGCGCAGGGATCCGCGCCCCGCGTGGGCGAAGTGGGCCCCCGGCCTGCGGAGCCACGTCGCGGCCGGCGACCACTACACGCTGCTCCGAAAGCCGCACGTCGGCGCGCTCGCCGAGCGCATCCGGGCCGCGCTGCTCGAGGCGGACCCCGGCGCCCCGCGCGAAGGCGCCGGAGCCGCCCGGCCGCCGGGGTGATCGGCGCTCGCGCCGCCGCGCTTCGCCGCCCTGCCACGCTCGTTGCCAGGCAAGGGCCTTTGACTGACTCGTCTCGAATCCATCAACCGAATCCAAGAGGATCATCATGCCCAACATCGCAGTGCTCACCAACGACCTTCAGTACGAGTTCATCGACAAGATGCCGGGAGGTCGCGAGCTCCTCTCCAGGGTGGCGCCGCAGTTCAACATGTTCCTCGGCGCCATCCGCGCCCTGGGGCACGTCGTCGTCCACCTCCAGCTCATCAACGATCCGGCCGATCCGCAGATCCAGCGCCGCTTCCGCGGGAAGGACATCCCGGCGATCAAGGGCACGCCCAACGCCGAGCTGATCAAGGACTTCGTCCATCCGTCCGACATCGTGATGGTCAAGCACCGCGACAGCGGGTTCTACGAGACGCCACTCGACGACAAGCTGAAGGAGCTCGGCGTCAAGACGATCCTCGTCACGGGCATCCAGACCCAGATCTGCGTGCAGACCACGGCGGCGGACGGCTTCTTCCGCGGGTACAAGGTGTGGGTCCCCGAGGATGGCGTGTTCTCCCTCAAGGAGGAGGACAAGAAGCGCTCCCTCGAGTGGATGGCGTCGTACTGCGCGGCGATCGCCCCCGGCGCGGAGATCATCAAGCGCCTGCGCCAGAGCGACGACCTGCCGAGCCGGGAAGAGCTGCTCGGCTGACACGGCACGACGAGGCCGCAGAGCCGGGCGGCCTCGTCTCTTTCACCACCTCACCGCAGCTCTGCGGTGCCAACGCTGGAGCCTCACATGACGAAAGAACACGCGAAAGAGAACGAAGAGGTCGTCCTCGACCACGGGACGGGCGCCCGCCTGAGCCGGGAGCTCGTCGAGCGGATCGCCGCGACGCTCGGCGACACGTACATCGGCGCGATGGAGGACAGCGCGATCCTGGAGGTGCCCACCGGCCGGATCGCCGTCACCACGGACTCGTTCGTGGTCACGCCGCTGTTCTTCGGCAACGGCGATATCGGCAAGGTCGCCGTCTGCGGCACCGTCAACGATCTCGCGGTCAGCGGCGCGAGGCCCCTCTACCTGACCCTGGGCCTCATCATCGAGGCGGGCTTCCCGATCCCCTTGCTCGTCCGAGCCCTCGAGTCGGCGCGCGACGCGGCGAGGGAGGCCGGCGTGAAGATCGTCGCCGGCGACACCAAGGTCGTCGGCAAGGGCGAGGCCGACCGGCTCTTCATGAACACGGCCGGCGTGGGCGTCTTCGAGCGCCCGCCGCTCGTGAGCCGCGCCGTGCGGCCGGGGCACAAGATCATCGTGAGCGGGTATCTCGGCAACCACTCGATCCACCTGCTCTCCGTGCGCGAGGGGCTCGGCTTCGAGAAGCGGGTGCAGAGCGACTGCGCGCCGCTCAACGGGCTCATCGACGCGGTCCTCAAGGGCGTGCCCCAGGGCGCCGTGGCGGCCATCCGCGACGTGACGCGCGGCGGCCTGTGCGCCGTCCTCCACGAGTTCGCCCGCGCGTCGGGCGCCGAGCTCTCCTTCGCGCGCGCGGCGCTGCCCGTGCTGCCGGAGGCGGTCATGGCGGCCGACATGCTCGGCATCAACCTCATCCACCTCGCCAACGAGGGGTGCCTCTGCCTGTTCGTGGAGGCGGACAAGGCGGGTGACGTGCTCGGGATCCTCCGCGCGCACCCCTACGGCCGCAACGCGGCGGTCATCGGGGAGGTCAAGGCCGCGACGGAGCCCGTCGTGTCCATGACCGAGCCCGATGGGACTCAAACCCTGCTCGAGGAGCTTTATGGAGCCGAACTCCCCCGACTCTGCTGACGCGCGGCCGGTGATCGTGACCCGCCGATTCCGGGTCTCGGGCATCGTCCAGGGCGTCGGCTTCCGGCCCTTCGTGCACCGGCTCGCCCGCGCCGTCGGGGCGCGCGGCTGGGTCCTCAACGACTCCCGCGGCGTGCTGCTCGAGCTGCAGGCCGGCGACGAGGCGATCCAGGCGTTCCTGCGCGCGCTCGTCGAGTCGCCGCCGCCGCTCGCCCGGATCACGGGCGTCCGTGAGGAAGCGCTCGCCGAGCCCGCCCCTCGATACGACGACTTCCAGATCCGCGGCAGCGTGGATCTGCGCAGCACCGACACGCTCATCCCGCCCGACTCGGACGTCTGCGCCGAGTGCCTACGGGAGCTCAGGGACCCTTCGAACCGCCGTCACCGCTACCCGTTCATCAACTGCACGCATTGCGGGCCGCGCTACTCGATCATCTGCGACATGCCGTACGACCGGCCGCAGACCACGATGAAGAGCTTCCCGATGTGCCCCGCGTGCGCGCACGAGTACGAGGACATCGAGGATCGGCGCTACCACGCGCAGCCGAACGCGTGCCCCGGGTGCGGCCCCCGGCTCACGCTCACCGATCGGCTCGGCGCGCCGATCGAGGCGGAGGACGCGGTGCGCTTCGCCATCGAGCGGCTCCGCGAGGGCGCGCTCTTCGCTGTGAAGAGCCTCGGCGGCTTCCACCTCGTCGCGGACGCGCGCAACGAGGCGGCGGTGCGGGAGCTCCGCCGGCGCAAGCGCCGCGACGCCAAGCCGTTCGCGATCATGGTGGCCGACGCCGAGGCCGCGAGCCGCCATGTCTCGCTCAGCGACCCGGAGCGGGCGCTGCTCGAGAGCCGGCAGCGCCCCATCGTGCTCCTGCGCAGGCGGCCAGGCGCCCTGTCCGAGGCGATCGCCCCGAGGAACCCGAGCTTCGGCGTCATGCTGCCCTCGACGCCGCTGCACTACCTCCTGCTCGAGGACCCGGCGCTCGACGTCCTCGTCATGACGAGCGGGAACCTCTCCGGACACCCCATCGCGTTCGACAACGACACGGCGCTCTCGCAGCTGCGCGACATCGCGGATTACTTCGTCCTGCACGACCGCGATATCCGGACACGCGTCGACGACTCCGTCGTCCGGCTCACGGAGGCGGAGGGGCTCGACGCGCCACTCGTCTCGTTCATCCGCCGCTCGCGCGGCTATGCGCCGTATCCGATCCACCTCCCGCAGGACGTCGGTGCGGTCGTCGCCCTCGGCGGCGAGCTGAAGACCACCGTCGCCGTCGGCAAGGACAACCAGGTCTTCATCAGCCAGCACATCGGCGATCTCAAGAACGACGCGACGTTCGGCGCCCACATCGACTGTTCGTCGCACGTCCAGCGGCTCCTGTCCGTGCAGACGGACACGGTCGCTTGCGATATGCACCCGGCGTTCCGCTCCACGCGGGCGGCGAAGCGCCAGGCTGGCGCGGAGGTCGCGACGGTGCAGCACCACCACGCCCACATGGCCGCCTGCATGGCCGAGAACGGGCTGAACGAGCGGGTGATCGGCGTCATCTTCGACGGCTCCGGCTACGGCCTCGACGACAGCATCTGGGGCGGCGAGTTCCTGGTCGGCGACTACCGTGAATTCGTGCGCGCCGGCCACCTCCGGCCGATGTACCTCCTCGGCGGCGACAAGGCGGTCAAGGAGCCCATCCGCGTCGCGATCTCGCTGCTCGTGGAGACGTTCGGGGAAGAGCTCGGCGGGATCCGCGTCCCGGCGCTCATGGACGTCGCGGAGGAGCGCCGCGACGTCTTCGTGAAGATGGCGCAGCGGAGGCTGAACGCGACGGCCACGACGAGCATGGGCCGGCTGTTCGACGGCGTGTCCTCGCTCCTCCGCATCTGCCACGAGGTCGAGTACGAGGCGCAGGCCGCCATCGAGATGGAGGCGCTGCTCGACAGGGACTTCGGGACGGCGCCGCCGCTCCAGTACGGGATAGACGAGCGGGACGGCCGCCTCGTGGTCGATTACCGGCCCCTCGTCCGGGATCTCCTGCGCGCCCTCGACGAGCCGGACGCCACGCCCGCGCACCTCAGCCGCCGGTTCCACTCGACGATCGTGGACGTGATCGCGGCGGTGTGCCTGCGCCTGGCGGACAAGTTCGACGTGCGCCGCGTGGTCATGAGCGGCGGAGTCTTCATGAACGAGTTCGTCCTGATCAACGCGCTCCGACGCCTGAAGAGCGAGGGGCTCACCCCGTATTGCCACCGGCTGGTCCCGCCGAACGACGGCGGGATATCGCTCGGCCAGATCCTCGTCGCGGCCGCCCGCGGCCCGTCGGCGCGAGGAGAGCGCCCCACCACCACCGAGCATCCATGAAGCTCCTCGCGTTCGTCGCCGGCTACTCCCGGCGGATCCTCGTCCTCGCGATCCTCGCGGGGGCGCTCTGCGGCGCCTGCAACACGGCGCTCCTCGTGCTGATCAACGAGGCGCTGCAGCGCAAGCGCGGCGCGGTGATGTGGAGCTTCGCCGCTGTGTGCCTGCTGCTCCCGTTCGCCCGCTACCACTCGGAGATCCTGCTCACGCGCCTCAGCCAGGGGGCGCTCTTCGATCTCCGGGTGAAGATCTGCCGGAAGATCCTCGGCGCGCCCCTCCGTCAGATCGAGGAGATCGGCCCGTCACGGGCGCTGACCGCGCTCACGGACGACGTCCCCGTGATCACCACCGCGCTGATGCAGATCCCGATCGTCTGCATCAACCTGGTCATCGTGGTCGGAGGCCTGCTCTACATGGGGTGGATGTCTCCTGTCATGCTGGCCTCGGTGCTGGCGCTCATCGTCCTTGGGATCGTCGGGTATCAGCTCCCGATGAGCCGGGCGACACGGCACTTCCGCCGCGCGCGCGAGGCCACCGAGGAGCTGATGAAGACCTTCCGCGCGCTCACGCGCGGCGTGAAGGAGCTGAAGCTCCACGCGCGGCGCCGCGAGGCGTTCCTCGCGACGTCGCTCGAGGGAGAGGCCGGCGTCGTCCAGGCGAGCAACCTGCGCGGCATGGTCGCGCTCACCGCCGCGAACGGGTGGGGACAGGGGATGGTGTTCACCATCATCGGCGTGACGCTCTTCGTCGTGCCGCTCTTCCAGGAGGCGAGCTCCGAGGCGTCGATCGGCTACGCCCTCGTCCTCCTCTACCTGATGACGCCCATGCAGGTCCTCATCGGCGCGCTCCCGGCCCTGAGCCGCGCGGGCATCGCCGTGCAGAAGGTCGAGGACCTCGGCGCGAGCCTCAGGGTCGAGGCGAGCGGGGCAGAGGCAGGGGCCCCGCTCCCCGAGCGGTGGAAGCGGCTGGAGCTCGCCGGGGTCACGCATGCCTACAGGTCCGAGGGAAAGGACGACACCTTCACGCTGGGCCCCATCCACCTCAGCGTGCGGCGCGGCGAGCTGATCTTCCTCGTCGGAGGCAACGGCAGCGGCAAGACGACCCTCGCGAAGCTGATCGCGGGCCTTTACGCGCCCGAGTCGGGCCAGATCCGGCTCGACGGCGAGGCGATCACCGACAGGAACCGGCAGGCGTACCGGGAGCTCTTCTCGGTGGTGTTCTTCGATTTTCACCTGTTCGAGAGCCTGATCGGGCTCGACTCTCCCGAGCTCACCCAGCGCGCGCGGGGTTACCTCTCTCGCCTCCAGCTCGACCACAAGGTCTCTGTCGAGGGGGGTGTCCTCTCCACGACGTCGCTGTCGCAGGGGCAGAGAAAGCGCCTTGCGCTGCTCACGGCCTACCTGGAAGACCGGCCGGTCTACCTGTTCGACGAGTGGGCGGCGGACCAGGATCCGGTGTTCAAGGACGTCTTCTACCGCCAGATCCTCCCGGAGCTCAGGGCCAGCGGCAAGACGATCCTCGTCATCAGCCACGACGACAAGTACTTCGGGCTGGCGGATCGCGTCCTCAAGATGGACTTCGGTCAGCTCGTGGGCGACGCACAGGTTACCGTGAGATCGGACGAGACATACGCCAGCGCCTGAGTTAGAAACCCGCGCGTTCGTCGTCCGACGGCGAGCCGACGGGAGGTGTCATGGAACCGCTGGTGCTGTATCTTGGTACGAGGACGTATTCGACCTGGTCGCTCCGCGCCTGGCTTGCGCTGAAGCACACCGGCGCTTCGTTCACGGAGGAGGTCATCGCCCTTTACCAGCCGGGGTCGCGCGAAGCGCTCCTCCGGCGCTCCCCCTCGGGGCGCGTGCCGGCGCTGCGGCACGGCGACCTTGTCCTCTGGGACTCCCTCGCGATCTGCGAGTATGTCGCCGAGCTCTTCCCCGAGGCGCGGCTGTGGCCGGGCGATCGTGCGGCGCGCGCGCTCGCCCGGTCGGTGTCGAGCGAGATGCACTCCGGGTTCACGGCGCTCCGCAACGCGATGTCCATGGATCTGCGCCGGGAGATCGCCCCGATCGCGCGCGACGCCGCGGTGGACGCGGACATCGACCGTGTGACGTCGATCTGGACCGAGTGCCGGCGGGCCCATGGCCAGAAGGGGGAGTACCTCTTCGGGCATTTCACGATCGCCGATGCCATGTTCGCGCCGGTGGTCACGCGCTTCCGCACGTACGCCGTCCCGCTCGCGGGCGCCGCGGCAGCGTACGCCGAGACGATGTGGCAGCACCCTGGCCTCGCGGCGTGGGTCGCGGCTGCACAGACGGAGTCGCTGGCCGGCTAGCTGCTCCGCCCGGTTCAAGGACGGTGCCGGCTGGAGAGGCCGCAGCGCGCCTCCGTCAGGCCCTGTCACACAGTCGCTTCGTACCAGAGCACGACGTTCCCGTTGCTGAAGCTGCGCGTCTTCTTCAGCCGGAGGTCCGCCCTCTCCTTGACCCCCTCGAACAGCGTCCTTCCGCTGCCGAGGACGAGCGCGTTCACCACGATCTGGTACTCGTCGACCAGGCGCGCGTCGGTCAGCTGGGAGACGATGCTGCCGCTCCCCATCACGACCATGTTCGGCCCGGGCTCCGCCTTCAGCTTGCGCACCTCTGTCGCGAGATCGCCCTTGATGAGCCGCGTGTTGTTCCACGACGCGCTGTCGAGAGATCTCGAGAAGACGACCTTCGGCAGGCTGTTCATCCGCTCGGCAACGGCGGGGGCCGCCTCGAGCGCCGCGCGGGTGGGCCAGAAGCTCGCCATGAGCTCGTAGGTGACCCGCCCGAACACGAGCTCTCCTCCGCCGCGCGCGTTCTCCTCGGTGAACGCGCGCCACTCCTCGTCCGCTTTATGTGCCCAGCTCATGTCGCCGTGGCCGTCCGAGAAATAGCCGTCCAGCGAGATCTGGTTGAAGACGGTGAGCTTGCGCATGCTGTTCCTCCTGATGTCCGCTTCTGCGTTAGTCCTATTCTAGGATCATTTGGTCCTCTTTCGCAAGTGATGCGCACGTGCTGTAGGATGCGGCCGCCATGACCGGTCTGAGAAGCTACGGGGATCCCTGCGGCATCGCGCGAGCGCTCGATCTCGTCGGCGAGCGGTGGGCGCTCCTCATCGTGCGTGAGCTCCTGCTCGGTCCGAAGCGGTTCACGGACCTCCGCGACGGCCTGGCCGGCGCGAGCCCCAACGTGCTGTCGCAGCGCCTCCGCGAGCTCGAGGGCGGCGGCGTCGTGCGGCGGCACAAGGTCGGCGCGCCGACCTACGAGCTCACGGACTGGGGCCGCGAGCTCCATCCGCTGCTCGTGCAGCTCGGCCGCTGGGGCGCGCGATCGCCCGTCCGGCCCGCGGGCGCCCTGAGCGTCGATGCGCTGATGATCGCGCTCGAGGCGACGTTCGTCGCGGGCGAGGCCGCCGATCTCCGCGCGACCTACGAGCTAAGGCTCGGCGAAGAGCGGTTCTCGATCGAGGTCGATCGCGCGACCATCACCATCACGCGAGGCGCTCCGCGCACGCCTGACGCCGTGATCGCGACCGACCCAGCCACGTTGCGGGCCGTCGTCTTCGGGGACCAGAAGCTCGCGGAGGCGCCGGTCGAGATCCAGGGCGACAGGCGCCTGGCTCGAGCGTTCTTTCGCCTCTTCGCTCGGCCGCGGTCGACCCCTGGCAGCGCGCCCGCTGGATGACGGGCCGGCCCAACGATCACGGCGCACCGAGGCCCCCGCGGGGATTCACCAGGTGGCGCCGAGGTGCCCTTCGCGGTCGACGCTCAGAAGATCGCGCTCTTCCCCGCGCCTGCGTCGGTCGTCCGCTTTCGTGAGGGCGCCTTGCCGGTGCTCACCGGCGCGCCGGACGCGCGTCCGGGGCGCGCCGCGGTCGGCCGCGGCGCGGGCACAGGAGGAGCCGAGACGGGGCGCGCCGCCGCTGACCGCGCCGTGGACGCCGGAGACATCGAGACGGGGCGCGCCGCGGCTGAAAGCGGTGCAGGCTCCGGAGGCGCCGGCACGGGGGACGGCGCTGTCGCGGGCACGGCCGCGGGAACCGTCGAGGTCGTGCCCGCCCGGGGCGCCGCGGGCGCCTGCGCCACGAGAGCGCCGCGGCTGGCGGCGAGCACCTCGCCGCTCATCGCCCGCAGCCCGGCGGCGGCTTCCAGGCGCTGCGCGGGCAGCGCGGTGGTGAGCGAGAGCCCCAGCCCGAGCGCCACGACGACACCAGCCGCAGCGAGGTGCAGCCGCGTCCGCCGCGCCGGCGCGGCGGGCGCGGGCGCGGTCGCCGCCTCCGAAGCGCCGACCGCGGCAACGAAGGCGGAGATCATCGGCGAGATCGAGGGGAATCGCTCCGCCGGATCGAGCGCGAAGGCGCGCGCGAACCACGTCTCCAGCTCCGGCGGCGCGCCGGGGCACAGCGTCGACAGCGGGGGGCGCGCGCCCTGGAGGATGGAAGAGAGCACATCGGCGATGGTGCGGCCGGCGAACGGCTGCTGGCCGGTGAGCGCCACGTGCGCGACCACAGCGAGGGCCCACATGTCGAGGTGCGGGTCCGCGTGCCCGTCGCACGTGTGCTCCGGGCTGAGGTAGCCCGGCGTGCCCAGCACCACGCCCTCCGCGGTCTGGCGGGGGAAGTCGGCCGCCAGATCCTGGCGGATCCACTTGGCGATCCCGAAGTCGGCGACCTTGGCCCGCTGGCGCCCGTCGCGCCCCTCGCGGAGCAGGATGTTCGACGGCTTGATGTCGCGGTGCACGATCCCGAGGCCGTGCGCCACCGAGAGCGCCTCTCCGATCTGACGGAGGAGCGCGGCCAGCTCGGCCGCGGGCACCGGCCCGCGCTCGTGGATCAGCTGCCGGAGGGACCGGCCGCGCACGTACTCCATGACGAGGTACGGGCCTGCCTCGGCGTCCTCGCCGGCGTCGTGCACGGTGACGATGAAGTCGGTCTTCCGCCCGAGCTGGGCCGCGACCTGCGCCTCGAAGCGGAAGCGCTCCATCGCGTCGATGGCCAGGTTCTGGCGCGGGAGCACCAGGAACTTGAGCGCAACATCGAAGCGCCGGACGCTGTCGTGCGCGCACCACACCTCGCCCATCGCGCCCTGGCCGAGCGGATGCACGAGCCGGTACCGCCCCGCCACGACGCGGCCCGGAAGGAGCGCGGCGCGCGCCTCGTCCCGCCCTGCGCCGCCCGGAGCAGGTGGACCGAGCGGCGCAGGCTGCCCGCCCAGCGTCGTGGCGTCGCGCGCGGCGTCTCTCGCCGAGGAATCGGGCGGTCGACCGAGGGAGGGCGGCTGCAGCACGCCGGTGATCTTCGTGCCGCCACCGTTTCCCGGACCGGTCGATGCGTCCATGGGACAACGACCTGAGGAGAGGGGTGACGACATGCCCTCAGCGTATCGCGAATGCCGATGCCTTTGAACGGCGAAGACCCCGTCCTCCTCGCGCACGTGCGCCTGTTGGCCCACGCGGCAGCGTCGCGAGGCGCAGCGCTGCTGTACTTGTTGATGGTTGGCGCCGAGGGTACGCGCAGAGGTCCAGGGTAAGCCTTGCGAGCTTGTATGCCTGCTCGTACGACCTCAGCCAGCCGCACAGCGTCGGGACGACTACGCCCGCTGCGCCTTCACCCGCTTGACCTTCTTCTTCTCCTTGCGCTCCAGGAGCCGCAGCACCGCCACGGACCGGTCGACGAGCAGGTAGCGCTCTCCCCCTGCCCTCGCAGGCACCGTACGCGCCGGCTCCCCGGCGGTGCGGGTGTCGATGAGCACCTCCCACCGCTCGCCGAACTCGATCGCCGGCAGCACGAACTCCAGCGGCGAGTGGTTCGCGTTGATGAGCACGAGCAGCGTATCGCCGGAGATCGGCTCGCCGCGCGTCCCGAGCGCCGAGAGGGCGTCGCCCCCGAGCAGATAGCCGATCGCCCGCGCGTTCGGGTGGGTCCAGTCCTCCGGCGTCATCTCGGCGCCGTCGGGGCGGAACCACACGATGTCCTTGAGCCCGCTCCCGTGCACGTAACCGCCCGAGAAGAACATCCGCCGGCGCAGCACAGGCTGGCTCCGGCGCAGGGCGATGAGGCGGCAGGTGAACTCGAAGAGCTGCTTCCGCCGCTCGTCGAGGTCCCAGTCGTGCCAGGAGAGCTCGTTGTCCTGGCAGTAGGCGTTGTTGTTGCCGAGCTGCGTCTTTCCGATCTCGTCGCCGGCGTTGATCATCGGCACCCCCTGCGAGAGGATGAGCGTCGCGAGGAGATTGCGCTTCTGGCGCTCGCGCAGCTCGACGACAGCGGGGTCGCTGGAAGGGCCCTCGACGCCGTGGTTGTAGCTGTGGTTGTTGTTCGTGCCGTCCCGGTTGCCCTCGCCGTTCGCCTCGTTGTGCTTCTCGTTGTACGAGACGAGATCGTTCAGCGTGAAGCCGTCGTGCGCCGTCACGAAATTGATGCTCGCGTAAGGGCGGCGCCCGCTCGACGCATACAGATCGCTCGACCCGGTGAGCCGATACCCGAGGTCGGCCGCCAGCAGATCCCCCTTCCAGAAGCGGCGCACCGAGTCGCGGTAACGGTCGTTCCACTCCGTCCAGAGGACCGGGAAGTTGGCGACCTGATAGCCACCCTCGCCCACGTCCCACGGCTCCGCGATGAGCTTCGTGCGCGAGAGGACCGGATCCTGGTGGATGATGTCGAAGAACGAGCTCAGGCGATCGAAGTCATGGTGACCGCGGGCGAGCGCCGACGCGAGATCGAAGCGGAAGCCGTCGACGTGCATCTCGGTCACCCAGTACCGCAGGCTGTCCATCACCAGCTGCAGCGTCTGGTAATGACGCGTGTTCACCGTGTTCCCGCAGCCCGTGAAGTCCATGTAGTAGCGCGGGTTGTGCGGCACGAGCCGGTAGTAGGTCCAGTTGTCGATCCCCTTCAGCGAGAGCGTCGGGCCGAGGTGGTTCCCCTCCGCGGTGTGGTTGTATACGACGTCGAGGATCACCTCGATGCCGGCGGCGTGGAGCGCCTTCACCATCGCCTTGAACTCGGTCACCTGCTGACCGAGCCGCCCGCTCGACGAGTAGCGGCCCGCGGGCGCGAGGTACGCGAGCGTGTTGTAACCCCAGTAGTTGACGAGCCCGCGCTCCCAGATCTCGCGCTCGCTCGCCATCTCGTGCACGGGGAGCAGCTCGAGCGCCGTCACGCCGAGCTTCTTGAAGTGGGCGATCGCCGCCTCGGAGGCGAGCCCGGCGTAGGTGCCGCGCAGGTTCGCCGGGATGCCCGGGTGCCGCTGGGTGAAGCCCTTGACGTGGACCTCGTAGAGGATCGTGTCCTGCCAGCGCGTCGCCGGCGGCCGGTCGCCGTCCCACGCGAAGCGGTGGTCGACGACGACGGACTTCGGCGCGCCCCAGGCGCTGTCGCGGTGGCAGATCTCCAGGTCGTCGAGCGGGGCCGGCGGGGGCGGTGGCGTGGAGTCCTTCCCGCGCGCCTCGGCAGCGCGGCGATCGCTCGCCGTCTTGCCCCCGCGCCCGCCCTCGCCCTTCTCGGGCGCCGCGCCGTCCCGGCCCGCCTCCTTGGGCCGGCCGGCGCCGCCCTCGCCGCGCTCGGGGTGCCCCCCGCGGTCGTAGGCGAAGAGCGGCGCCTTCCAGTTCGGCTCGCCGGCGAGCGCGTACGCGTACGGGTCGACGAGGAGCTTCGCCGGGTTGAAGCGCTGCCCGGAGCGCGGGTCGTAGGGCCCGTGCACCCGGTAGCCGTAGAGCTGGCCGGGCTTGAGCCCCGGCACGTAGCCATGGAAGATGTGGGCCGTCCGCTCGGGGAGCTCGATGCGCTCGCGCTCCACGACATCGTCGACGGCCTCGAAGAGGCAGAGCTCGACCTTGGTGGCGGACTGGGAGAACAGCGTGAAGTTGACGCCCTCGCCGTCAAAGACGGCGCCGAGTGGGGTGGGCGTGCCGGGCCATATGCGTCTGGTCATCTGAAAAACCTGTGAAGCCGCCCTATTCGCGAGATCGGCGCCGCTGTCGAGACACAAGCGCGCGCGGCCTGATTTTTCGGTCGCCGCCCCCGGAAACGCCCGGCGCCGGGCCGCTCGGCGGGCCCGCCCTCGCGCCGTGCGCGATGTCGCGGCCCGCCTGTGCGAGCTCGGCAGCGGCCGCGGCGGCGGAGGCGCGACGGCGCTACCGCACGGTCGCAGAAGGAGCATCCAGGGCGGCGCGACCCGCGATAGACTCCGCCCCTGAACGCCTGGAGCCAAGCGAAAAACGCCCATGTCTTCCCCCTCTGCTGAAAATCAGTCCCAGAGCACGCCGTCCCCTTCCGGTCCCGCTTCCGGCGCGCGCCGCCGCACCGCCGGCGTGACGGTGCCGCTCTTCTCCCTGCGCAGCGATCGCTCGTGGGGCATCGGTGAGATCGGCGATCTCCCCGAGTTCGCCGCGTGGATGCGCACCGCGGGCCTGCGCCTCGTGCAGCTCTTGCCGCTCGGCGAGGTGTCGGGGGGCGAGACGTCGCCGTACATGGCGCTCTCCGCGTTCGGGATCGATCCGATGTTCATCTCGCTGTCCGCCGTGCCCGAGCTCCCCGAGGAGCGGCTCGGCGAGGCGCTCGGCGACGACCTCGGGGCGCTCGATCGGGCGCGGAGCAGCGCGCGCGTCGACTACGATCTCGTCCGCCGCGTGAAGCGGCGGGCGCTGCGCTTCGCCTTCGACGTGTTCGAGCGCGAGCACCACGCGAAGCAGACGCCGCGCGCGGCCGAGCTGGCCGAGTTCGTGAAGCGGCAGTCGGACTGGCTGCCCGACTACGCGCAGTTCCGCGCCTTCAAGGACGCCTTCGAAGGCGTCGCGTGGTGGGACTGGCCCGAGGCGATCCGCGAGCGCAGGCCGGAGGCGCTCGAGTCGCTGCGGCGCGAGCGCGCGCGGGACATCCTCTATTACGAGTACGTCCAGTGGCTCGCGCACGCGCAGTGGGAGGCGGCGCGCGCGGATCTCCGGGGCAAGGGCGTCGAGATCATGGGGGATCTCCCGTTCATGGTGGCGCGCGACAGCGCCGACGTGTGGGCGCACCAGGGCGAGTTCCGGCACGACATGACGGTCGGCGCGCCGCCCGACCAGTTCGACACGGAGGGGCAGCGGTGGGGGCTCCCGCCGTACTTCTGGGCCCGGATGCGCGAGAACGACTTCGCGTGGCTCCGGCGGCGCTGCCGCTACACCGGGCTGCTCTACGACCGGTTCCGCATCGATCACCTGGTCGGCTTCTACCGGACGTACATCTTCCCGGAGCAAGGGCGGACGGCCCCGGAGGGCGAGCGGCCCAGGGCGACCTTCGATCCGGCGGAGGAGCCGGAGCAGCGCGAGCACGGCGATCGGGTCGTGCGGGCGATGCTGGCGGGGGCGGCGGAGACCGGGGCGCAGCTCGTGGCGGAGGATCTCGGCGCGGTGCCGGGGTGGGTCCGGGAGTCGCTCTCGGAGCTCGGGGTGCCCGGCTACAAGGTGCTGATCTGGGAGAAGGACGACGTCGTGTTCCGCGATCCGGCGGAGTATCCGGCGCTCTCGGTGGCCTGCTTCGGGACGCACGACACCGACTCGGTGGTGGTGTGGTGGGAGTCGCGGGACGACCGGGAGCGCGCCGGGGTCCTCGAGCTGCCGCAGCTCGCGCCGCGCCGGCAAGAGCTCGGCCCGCAGTTCACGAAGGAGACCCACCGCGCGCTGCTCGACCTGATCCTCGGCTCGAAGAGCGAGCTCGTGCTGCTGCTCCTCCAGGACGTCCTCGCCACGCGCGATCGGATCAACGTCCCGGGGACCGTGGGGCCGCAGAACTGGTCGCTCCGGCTGCCGGCGCCGCCGTCTGCGCTCGATCGGGATCCCGAGGTGCGGGCCGCGCTCGATCGGGTGCGCGAGAGCGTCGAGGCCAGCGGGCGCGGTTAACGCGTCATCTCCCGCCGTCTCACGCCCCCTCGGGCCCACCGGCGATATAGTCTCACCAAAAATCCATCGATCCGCTGTAAGAGCGAGTCGGCCAGCGCGCTGACGGCGGAGGCGCCCACGCGCTGACTCGCTGCGTCGTCGGGGTATGTTTCGTGCAGTCGCGAAGTATATCCCGACGAAACATTCTGGAAAACTGCCTTCTCTTACTGTCGCGGTCGAGGAGGCCACCAGTGAACGAAATCAACGCCTCGGACACCACCTGGCTCCTGGTCTCGTCGGCAATGGTTCTGCTGATGACGCCAGCGCTGGCCCTGTTTTACGGGGGCATGGTCCGAACGAAGAACACGCTCAGCACATTCATGCACAGCTTTTTCGCCATGGGGATCGTGACCCTGGCGTGGGTAACGCTCGGGTACTCGATGGCGTTCGCCGAATCCAAGGGCGGGTTCATTGGCGGCTTCGACTACGCGTTCCTGAACGGCGTTGGCACCGAGCCGCGCGTCGGGACGACGGTGCCTCACCTCCTGTTCATGGCGTTCCAGATGATGTTTGCCATCATCACGCCGGCGCTGATCTCGGGCGCCTATGCGGAGCGCATCAAGTTCTCGTCGTATGTGGTGTTCACGCTGCTCTGGTCGCTCCTCGTCTACAGCCCGATCTGCCACTGGGTCTGGAACCCGGGCGGGTGGCTCCTCGCGCGCGGCGCGCTCGACTTCGCCGGCGGCACCGTCGTTCACCTCGCCTCGGGCGCGAGCGCGCTCGTGATCGCGATCGTGATCGGCAAGCGCAAGGGGTACCCGACGCGCAAGATCGTGCCGCACAACCTCACCATGACGCTGCTCGGCGCCGGCCTCCTGTGGTTCGGCTGGTTCGGCTTCAACGGCGGCTCCTCGCTCGCGGCGAACGGGCTCGCCTCCGTGGCGTTCGTGAACACGCACATCGCCGCGGCGATCGCGGCGCTCGCGTGGGCCCTCATCGAGGCCGTGCGCTTCGGCAAGCCGTCGCTCCTCGGCGTGGCGTCGGGGCTCGTCGCGGGCCTCGTCGCCATCACCCCGGCGGCGGGCTTCGTCGGGCCGATGGCGTCCGTCGCGATCGGGCTCGCCGCGGGCGCTGTGTGCTACGGCGCCGTGATGCTGAAGGGCAAGCTGGGTTATGACGACAGCCTGGACGCGTTCGGTATCCACGGCGTGGGCGGGCTGCTCGGCGCGCTGCTCACCGGCGTGTTCGCCTCCAAGGTGTGGAATTCGGCCGGCCAGGATGGCCTCATCAAGGGCAACTCGGCGCTGCTCACCGAGCAGGCGATCGCGGCCGCGGTCGCGGCGGCTTACGCTGGGGTGGTCACCTTCGTGCTCGTGAAGGGGATCAGCGCGGTGATGGGCTTCCGGGTCGACGAGGAGACGGAAGACGAGGGCCTCGACGGCGTCCTCCACGGCGAGGAGGCCTATTCGCTCGGTGAGGGCGGCGCTCACGCCGCCGAGAGCGAGCCCCCGGCCCCCAGGCCGGCGGCGGCGCCGGTCCTCGTGCGCGAAAGCGCCTGATCCAGCGCAGCGGAGGCTCGCTCATGGAGGCCGCCTGGCGGGTGCCAGGCGGCCTTCGTTGTTTTGTCCCCTTGGCCCCCTGCCCTTCCCGGCAGGGAGCAGTCACCTGCACGTGAAGGCGGGCTCGCCGGTCTCCTCGCAGCCGTGGTCGCACGTGACCTTGGCGCACCCGCAGCGGCGCAGCCTTCCGCGGTCGCCGTCGGCGCTGTGATCGCAGTCGTCGCTCAACGTGCGGCACTCGTCCTGGCAACGCTCCTTCTGCGCGGGCGACGGCGCGCAATCGATGACCGCCGCGCCGCCGGAGGAGCCCGCGTCGCTGCACAGCTCGACGGACGCGACCTGCTCGAGCAGCGGGATGATCCCCCCGATCATGCATTGAGCGTGCGGCTCGCAGACGTGGTCCCGCAGCACCGCCAGCACGCGGACGCGCTGCCCGGTCAGCTCGCGAAAGGAAGGACCGAGCCAGCGCTCGGCGTCCTCGCGCGACAGGATCCTCCCGGCGATGAGGGGCTGCGAGCCCTTCGTCAGCGTCATCGTGCCGACCCAGCGCTCGCGCGCCGGCGCGTCGCCAGGGCGCTCCCCCTCCGTCGGCGGCGACGCCGGCGGCGTGCCGGCGGGCGCGGCGCTCACGGCGAGCGCCGGCGCTGCGACCTGCGCCGTCGGGGCGACCCGCGCCGCCGGCACCGTCGAGGGGGGCGCGCCTTCCGCGCAGCCCATCGCCCCGGCGCAGCACGCGCCGGCCAGCGCCCTGCGAAGGCATCGCCGCAGCTCCGCCGCGACGGGGTGAAGCCGCGGGGCACGCACCGGATTCGTGAAATGCACAGGACATCTTACCATGCGCCGGCGTGCCAGCGCGCCAGCTCGCGCCGTGGAGAGCGCGTCCGCGGCGCGGCCAGCGCATCGTCCCCGCGAGACAGAGGCCGGGAACCATCGAGTACCGGAGGTTCCCGGATACCTTCGTCAAGGTGGTCGGACACTACCCTCCACGAGGCGCACCCCAAGTCGATACAAGAGGACCGCCTGCTCTTGCGCTTCTCGTCCGTGAGCTGCAGATCCTTCAGACGACGCCCGATGCATGGGATTGTATGCGATGGAATGCCTCCCGAACCAGCCGTTCGGCCGCCGCGGATAGCCGAACAGAAATGATGTACACCTCGAGGAAGCATTCTAGTATGAAAACAGCCACCGACCACGAAAGCGATACAACATGGACCGGACACGGAATTGCGCCGATATTCGACCGCGCGCAGAAGCGCTGCCAAGAGCGGGCGAAGAGATAGAGGCAGGGAGATTCGGCACGACGCTCCCCAGGTCACGCGGGTTCACGATCATCGCCAAGGTCATACCAGGACGGGAGGATGTGGTCCGCGCATACGGCAAGACCGTCGAAAACCTGATAAAGGATCAACCCCTGGCGCTCGCCCCGCTCGCGCTCCATTATCTGCGCTGGGCCACCTACAAGGAAGGTGACACCACGTGGTTCCTTTATATCGGATTCTTCGACACGGATTTTGACAAATATGTAGAGGACGCGGTGCTGCTCTTCAAACAGGCAGGCCTCAACACGATATTCGAGCAACTCGAAGGCTTTCCGTTAGACTGGAAGGAAAACCCTGCCTCGTTCGCCAAGTTCGCACGTGAGCACGCAGCCCAGCCATTCATGGAATACGCGGAGTATCCGGACGCCACCGGAGTCGAGGTGGTCAAGGCGCTCAAAGTCAAGTGCGCCCTTTCCACGATGCTCGACCAAATGCAGTAAGCTCATTCGCTGGTTGCGAGACAGGGAGCAGAGCTCCCGTTCCTGTCGCGACGAACCTGGAGGCGCTCTGGAGAAACATCGCGGCCAATAGGACCAATCGCGACGGAGGAGATCGATGCCCGAGTCAGTCAGCGGCCTGCTCGAACTGGATGACATACAGAGCGGGGTCTTGCGCCCACGGCCTGCGCCGTACGTGGCCACGTACCTCTTGCTCCGCATCGACGACCGCAAGGCAGGGCGGGAGTTGATGAGGCGGCTCAGCAATGTGGTGGCCTCGGCCGCCCACCGCGAGAGTCCGGCAGCCGATACTTGGGTGAGCGCATCGCTCACCTTCCAGGGCCTCAAGGCGCTCGGCTTGCCGCAGGAGTCGCTCGACAGCTTCGCGTGGGAGTTCCAGCAGGGGATGGCCGCGCGCGCGCGCCACCTGGGAGACACCGGCGATAGCAGCCCTGAGCACTGGGAGGCACCGCTCGGAACTCCAGACGTCCACGTCGTGATCACTGCGCTGTCGCCGGACGCGCACGGCCTGGAGGCGGCGCTTGAGCGCGCTCGAGAAGCGATCCAGGCGTTGCCGGGAGTTGCGTTGATCTGGCGCCAAGATTGCTATGCGCTGCCCGGTCCAAGGGAACACTTCGGGTTCCGGGACGGCATGAGCCATCCCGCGATCGAGGGCAGCGGCATTCCGGGAACCAACCCGGCGCAGCGTCCTTACAAGGCAGGTGAATTCGTCCTGGGCTACCCGGACGAGCTGGGCGGCACCCTGACGCCCCAGCCCGAGGCACTGGGCCGCAATGGGACCTACGTGGCTTTTCGTAAGCTGTACCAGCGCGTGGCGCTGTTCCGTCGATACGTGAAGGAGAACTCTCTCAGCCCGGACGACGAGGAGCTTCTAGCGGCGAAGATGATGGGGCGCTGGCGGAGCGGCGCGCCCCTGGCGCTCAGCCCATCCAGCGACAATCCCGAACTGGGAGACGACCCGCTACGCAACAACGCATTCCTCTATGGAGACGATCCGACAGGCTTCAAGACTCCTCTCGAATCACACATTCGCCGAGTGAACCCACGAGACTCGAATGTGGCGGGCATAGTCGGCCTGCACCGGATGATCCGGCGTGGAACGGTCTATGGTCCTCCGCTCGCGGAAGGGGTCCTGGAGGACGATGGTGTCGATCGGGGGTTCATATTTGCCTTCGTTGGAGCGCACCCGGGGCGGCAGTTCGAATTCGTGCAAACGGAGTGGATCAACAGCGGCGTCTTCATCGGGGCGGGCGACGCCAAGGACCCCATCGCCGGATCGAACGAGGGGGGCGGCGACTTTACAATTCCACGACGGCCGATCCCGCGGCGCCTCCACGGATTGCCTCGGTTCGTCGTGACAAGGGGCGGTGAGTACGCATTCATGCCGGGGCTGCGAGCTCTGCGCTGGCTCGCCGATCTCCAGACATGAGCTGCGCTTTCAGACTGAGGACCGTGTTTCCAGAGGCACCATGTCGACCGCCTGAATTCGTTCAGTACGGCATCGCCGATGTGCGCCGCCGTACCAATGATACTGGCGTGTGTTTTGCGGATGCTCGCGGATGGATGAGGCCACAAGGTGGCGCGGCGCGATCGCCGTCGGAACGTCCACGAGGAGGCAGTCGATGCCAGCCCACGCGATCAGGTCAATCGGGCTCTTTTTGGGGTTGCTCTTCTCGGGGATCGGGATCGTGCCGGGGGTACGCGCTTCGACCGTCGGGACAACGTCCGGAGACATCGCCGTCTCCAACCTGGAGAGCTCGCTCCGCGTGGCCTGGAGCGACTATCTCCGATCCCCCCGAAACAACGGCGCACCGGATCGCATCGTTCAAATCGAGCAGTTGAAGGCGCAGTTCCTGGGCGACATAGAGTCACCGGATCGCCTCGATCACCTCGCCGCAGAGCTTCGTCGCCATGAGCCCGAAGCCGGCGAGACCTACCTGCTATCGGCGAGGATCGCGGCGTACTTGCATCGATTCGAGGAGGCCGAAGCCGACCTCCGCCAAGCCGGGCGCCGCGGCGTCCGGGCGGCCATGATCGAGCCGGTGCGGCTCTCGATCCAGCAAGCGACCGGCAAGCGTTTGGCGGAGGTATTGGCTGTGCGTCGCAGAAGGGCGCAGACCATCTCCGGCATCGACGAGCTCCTCCCCCTTGCGGCCTTGCTCGTGGACCTCGGCGAGTACGAGGAGGCGGACCGTGTGTATGCACGGGCGCTCGCCCAGTACCGCGATGTCTCCCCGTTCCCGCCGGCGTGGGTCTGCTTCCAGCGCGGGGTGCTCTGGGGCGAGCGCATGCCCGCGCCGCAGCCCGAGAGAGCTCGGCGCTATTACGAAATGGCGCTGGCGTACTTGCCGGCTTACGTTCCGGCGCGCGTCCACCTCGCCGAGCTCTACGCCGGGCGCGGCGCCCTCGCCAAGGCGGAGGCCCTCCTCACACCTGGGGCACGCCGCGGCGACCCGGAGTCCAGGTGGCGCCTTGCCCACGTCCTGAAGGAGCAGGGCCGCGCTCAGGAAGCGCAGGAACAGTCGCTCGGGGCCAGGGCCTCCTACGATCGGCTCCTCGCGCGGCACGAGCTCGCCTTCGCGGATCACGCCGCCGAATTCTACCTCGGTGACGGCAATGACGTGCTCAAGGCGCTGTCGCTGGCTCGCCGCAACCTGGCCAACCGGCCGACGCTCCGCGCCTTCGAGTTGGCCCACGAGGCCGCCGTCCGCGTCGGTGAGCGACGACTCGCCGCCAATCTGCTCGCCGGGGCCCGGGCGCGCCTGGGCAACACGAAGGCCTTTCAGGTGTCTACTCTCTCTCTCGCGCGCGCAAGAACCGGGCACCCGACCGCGGCGCCGAGTGAAGGCGTGACTCGTCCGAGGAGAACTCCATGACGCGGTTGGACGACGCCTTGCAGGCCACAGCCGGCCGCGTCACCCTGCGCGGCGGTCCCGTGGACGCGTTACCGGCGGAGAAGAACCCCCATGTGTCATAGGCCCACATCGAGTGAAGCGGTCGCTCGGCGCCGGGGGAATACGGTCATGCGGCTCCTCCGTCTCCTGCTCGGGATCATCGGTCTCGGGCCCCTCGGCGTTCTTCCGGCCGTCGCATCGGATCACATCGACGGGCCGCGATCCATGGGCGATCCGGCGGCGGACCTGAATGATCTGTACGCTTTTCAGAGCCCGGAGCGAACCGACCACACGGTGCTCATCGCCAACGTCTTCCCGTTCGCGGGCGACTCCGCGTTCTTCTCCGACGCCGTGAACTACATCATCGCGATGCGCCGCGTCCATGTCGCCGGCACGGGGAACGAAGCCCGCTTTCAAGCCGCCAAGGAGGAGCTGAGGTTCACCTGCAGGTTCGGACCGCTCGAAGCCTCGACGAGCGGCGGCAAACCGCGCCAAAGGGGGGCGTGCACGTTGCCTGGCGGGAGGACCTTGCCGCTGGTCGTCGGCGACGCGCGAGGCGCTGCCACGCCCGATGGCGCCTTCCGTATCTTCGCCGGGCTGCGGTCGGACCCTTTTTTTTCCGGCTGGGGGCCGCCGCCCCGCAACGCGCTGCCGAAGGCCGTCCCCAATTCCCTCCAGGACAACAACGTCCTGAGCATCGTCGTCGAGCTCGACACGACCAAGGTGCTCGAGCCGCGCAAGGGGTCGCTGTTCGGGGTCATCGCGGAGACAACGCCCGGCGCCGCAGGGAGGGGGTTCACCAGCGACGTCCCGCGGATCGACCGGGTCGGACGGCCCGAGGTGACCAACCTCCACATGTTCGTCGATGGCGAGATCGACCTGCGGGACCTGTGGAATCAGGAGGATCCGTTCGCGGTCGACCCGAAGCGCCTGCCGCTCTACAGAGATCGCCTGCTCCTCTCGCTCGACCTCTGGGACAGGCGGGACGGCAAGATCGATTGGACAGAGGCCGGGCGCAGGGCCCTGGTGAACGTGCTCCTGGACGATTTCCTCCTGATTGATGTGACCAAGCCGACCACCGACGACAGCCATCGAGAGATCGAGCACAGCACGCTCGAGGGGCGGAAGTACGCCACGGGCGGGGGCAGGACCCTCGACGCCAATGTCATGAACATCTTCATCTCGTACGAGGTCAACCGTGGCAGAGGGCCTATGCTCCACGGCGGGGCCAAGGGCGCCACGCAGCCGGGGGGCAAGACGTTCCCCTACGTGCAGCCGCCCAACGTGACGCCGATCGAGATCACCCGCGCAGTCAACCTCGCCGCCAGCAGCAAGGAAGTATGGAAGGTGGTCGGGCGTTTCGACGGGCTGAGGGACTGGCACCCGATGGTCGTGCGGTTGAAGACGGTCGGGAGAGGGGTCGGCCAGCTGCGGAGGAGCTTCATGACGGACGGTTCTGAAGTCGTCGAACGGCTAGAGGAGCTCGACGACGCCCGGCGGCTCATGCGGTACACGATGGTGAGCGGGTTGCCAGCCTCGGATTACACGGGGGTCATCCAGGTCAGGGACAACGGCGCGGGTTCCACGGTGGAGTGGCGGGTGAGCTATCGGATCAAGGGCGCGGGTACCCCGTTCATCGGCGCAACGGTCAACACCATGATCTCGAAGGGCCTCGAAGGCTTGAAGACGCGCTTCGGCGTGCTCCAGTAAGGCCCTCCATCGTCTCCCGAGCTGAGCGAGCCAATCGGCCGGATCGACGGGGCCGTCCAGGCGCTGCGCACGATGAGCTGAGCTTAGACGCTCAACGCCCAGCCACGCAATAACCCGCGCTGGTACAGCCGTCGATGAGCAGCCCCACTGCGCCGTTGATGCAGACGTTCATCGGAAGATGACCGTAGCCGCCCGCCCGACGGCTCAGCTCACCACGACAGTGCGGCCATCGGCGGTGTAAATCACCGCCTTCGCCGCGGCGAGCGCGGCCGCCGGCGGCGTGGGCTCGATCGACGGGCGATGAGCCGCCACCTTCTTCGTCGGGCTCGTCGAGCGCACGAACGGCCAGAAGAGCTGCTCGGCCCAGGGCTCGACCGGCGCGTCGTCGGGTAGCCCGAAGCCCTCCTGCCGCGCGTGCGGGATCACGAGCGTGCCATGGATCACATCGAAGCAGATGAGGGCGACGCCATAGTTCTTCATGGCATTTCCGTAGCGACCGACGCCGTGGTGGACATGGTGGGTGTCCGGCAGCGAGATGACGCGCTCGATCACCCACATGAAAGGACGCGTGAAGCGGTTGCGCTGAAGCGGCAGATCCCAGCGAAGATCGCAGTGCTCCATCAACACCATCAGAGTCCTGAAGGCCAATCCAGCCGCGTAGGCACCAGGCTGGCCGAGCCAGATGACGGCCGGGCCCAACCACGCGCCCGGCACCAGCAGATGCCACAGCCAGTTTTGCCGGTAACCGACGCCGATATTCATATTGCGCGGGACGTGGTGCGGTTTGTGGATACGCCACAGCCACGGCCATTCATGGCTCTTGCGGTGGAACCAGTATACCGCGTACTCGTCGACGAGCACGTAGATCGGGAAGGCGAGCCAGAAGCTCACGCCCGCGAGCGCCCCCTCGGAGCGCGGCCAGAGAGCCTTGAACGCCCAGATCAAGGCTGCGAGGGACGCGCCGCGTACCAGCAGGAAGTTGCCGAGGCTCACGAGACTCGCGCCGAGCTCCCGCATGGTGAGCACACCGGGGCGCCGGTACAGGCCGAACGCGATCTCCAATGCGGCGAAGATCGCGATGAGAGCGAAGGCTATCAGAGCATTCCCGAGCATGATGACTCTCCTTCCGCGCGTCGTGTCCGGGCTCGTGCACCCGCCGAGGAGGCGAGGGCGATCGAGCCACGGTCCAGGAACCTGTCGCAATGCACGTGGTCCGGCGGGATCGTGCCGCGCAGCACGTCGAGCGCGGCGTCGATCATCCCGGGCGGCCCGCACAGGTAGGCCGCGCGATCGGCGTGGGCCACGGCGACTTCACGGAGGTAGTCGGTGACGTGCCCCTTTCGCCCTGTCCAGCTCGAGCCCTCGGGCTCTTGCGAGAGCACGGGCACGAAGGCGAACCGCCCTCGCCATCGCGCCTCGATAGAGGCGATGGCGTCGAGCGCGTAGAGGTCCTGCTGGGTGCGCGCGCCGACGACCAGAGTCACGTCGCGAGCAAGCCCGTCCGAGATCCCTTGCTCGAGGATCGCGCTTATCGGCGAAAGGCCAGTGCCTCCTGCCACACACAGGAGCGACCGCCCGCCTTCGTGGTAGCGGAAGCCGCCGTGTGGCCCCGAGAAGCAGAGGCGCGAGCCCGTGCGATCGGCGGCGAAGAGCCAATCGGTGAAGGCGCCGCCCGGGACGTGGCGGATATGAAAGAGCGCCCTTCGCGGCGAGGCCCGAGCCGGTGCCTCGGCGAACGAGTAGCAGCGCGGCTCGTGGAGCCCCGGGACCCCGGGCGCTGCGAGCTGCGCATACTGCCCGGCCACGTAGCGGATCTCCGCGGCGAGGCCGACTTCGATTGCGAGGATGCCGGGCGCGAGCGGCGTCACGCGCGTGATGTTCGCGTCCGTCTGCACTGGCTGCACCGGCGCAGGACCCGCCGAGCGCTCGCGGCCGGTGCCCGGGACCTCGACCGCCACGTCCTCGGACTCGGCCAGGCTCTGGCAGGCGAGGACGAAGCCGGCAGAGAGCTCCTCGGGCGTGACGTGGGGAGAGATATCCTTCTTGAGGCGGACATGCCCCTTGGTGAGCCGGCACTTGCACGTACCGCACTCCCCCACGTTGCACATCCGGGGGAACGGGATATTCGCGCGCGCGGCTGCGCTGAGCAGCGTCTCTCCGGGCTCGATGGTCGCTGCGCGCTCGCTTCCCAGGACACGAAGCGTCCCCCGTCGACCGCGCTCTCGGCGGACAGATGAAAATCCGAGCATGATGTGTTCTCTCCCTGTGGATGGCTACCCAGGTCCGCGGCACCTGGCCGCGAACTCGGGTCGCTCTTCGCTGGGCCGCCCCTCGCTCGTGCAGCCCTGAGCTCGCGGATTTCATGGGCGGCGATCCACGGAAAGCCCAATCAAGAAACGGTATGAGTCAGATGGCCTGCGCGAATATTCCGCTGAATCCGGGGTCGCGCGCCTCCTCCTGAACCAGCCCGCCCGCCGAAGACAGGTCAGACGCGGCTGCAGAGATCGATGAGCGATCGCATCGGGCCGGCGAGCGAGAGGGCACGCGGCGTCGGAGCCATCTCCTTGCCGCAACGCACGAAGAGATCGTCGTCGAGCAGGAGCCGCAGCCGGGCCAGCGCGCTGCTCACGGCTGGCTGGGTCATGCCGAGGCGCTCGGCTGCGCGCGTCACGTTGCGCTCGAGGATCATGACGTCGAGCACGGTCAGCAGGTTCAGGTCCACGGCGCGCAGGCGAGGAAGCGGCGGTGCGCTCATTCGACCCCCGCGGCCGCTGTCTGATCCGGCGCCACCGGCGCGCCGAGGGCGGGGGCCACAGCGCTGCGCGCGCGCTCAGCGCGGCGCGTAGAGCGTCACTCCGATCCTCCGCGACGCCGCAACTCCGAGATCGCGTTGCGCGACGACCGCAGCGGCGCTTCAGCCACGTCATTCCGTCTCGTGCGGAGCGAGGGGACCTCGGTCGACGCGAGGTCCTCGAGCGCCGACGCCAGCGACTGGTGGCAGGACAGATCGCCCAGCTGGATATCGAGGGCGACGAGGCGCATCGCGAGCTCGGGCCGCACACCGACGAGGCGGACGCGGGCGCCGAGCAGGGAGGCCGCGCGCTGCGTCTGCCCGAGCGCGTGGGCCACCTGGGCGTCGATGCTCGGGACGCCCGTGATATCGAGCAGCACGCAGCGCGCCCCGTGTCGGCTCACCCCATCGACCACCCGCTCGAGCATCTGCCGGGCACGATCTCCATCGAGCTCGCCGACGAGCGGGACGAGCAGCACGCCGGGCATGAGCGGGATGAGCGGGCAGCCGAGCTCGCGCACCGCGGCCGAGAGGGTGCGCTCGCGCTGATAGGCCTCCTGGAGGCTCGCGTGCTGCTCGGAGAGCGACTGCACGAGCGCGTCCCGCTCGAGCGCGGCGCCGAGGAGCGCCCCCCAGATGGAGATGGTGCCCTCGTCGCCGGCGACCTCGATCGAGCTCGGGCCGACGATCGCGAGGACCCCCCAGTCGTGGTGGAGCGTGCGGATCGGCAGGAGCGTCACCATGAACGGGCCGCCGGCGGTCGAGGGCGGCAAGTGCTCTGCGAGCGGGAAATCCTCCCGCGCGCAGAGGGCGCCGAGCGGGGGAGTCGGGCTGCCATCGCGGCTGTAGGCGCCTGCGATGACGAGGCGCGCGCGGGTCGTCGGGTCTTCCCAGAGCGCGAGGCAGCCCCAGACGGCGGCGGTCGAGTCGAGCCAGGAGAGCGAGCGCGACTCTTCCTGGGTGCCGCCGAGCAGCGCGAGGCTCACCTCGTGATCGGACCGCATGAGCGCCCCGAGGTCGTCGACGAACTGCCGCTCGGTCTCGACGCGAGCCAGCATGAGCGAGAGGCGTAGCCGCTCCTGGAACTCCTCGGCTCGCGCCTCCGCGGACTCCGCTGCTTCCCTGTCCAGGCGCGCGCGGCGTCGCATTCCGGACCGGCCGAGGAGGCGGACGATCCCCATGAGGCTCTCCACGTCAGGCGTGAGGCGGACGGCCTGCTGACAGGCCTCGTCGATCTCGGCCGCGGGCGGGGGCGCGGCGCCCTCGATCGCCGCGGCATACCCCGCGATCACGGCGGCGACGCCGGGCCACACCGACGCCGGGGGCGCCTCGGGCGGGAGCGGCAGGCGGAGGAGCAGCTCGACCATCTGCCGCTCGAGGTCGTCGTCGGGCGCCGCGCGCTTCGGGTGGAGCAAGCCATGGAGCGGGTCGCACCCGCACGTCCGCCGCCTGACGAACGTGGTCGGCGCGAGCACGGGCCCGGACGGGACGACCTGGCCCGCGACCTGCGCCAGCACGAGCTCGTACGCGAGCGCTCCGAGGGCGTCGAAGCGCTGGCGCACGGTCGTCAGCGGAGGGGCCGACCACTGCGCATCGGTGATGTCGTCGAAGCCGATGATCGCCAGATCGTCGGGGATGCGGTATCCGGCGGCCTGGAGGGCCGACATCATCCCGAGCGCGTTCTTGTCCGTGGCGACGACCGCGGCCGTGAGATCTCCCCTGCGCGCGATGAGGGCCTCTGCGGCGCGCTGGCCGCCGGAGTGCCAGTTGTTGTCGGCGTCGAAGACGAGGCCGGGATCGAAGGGGATCCCGCTCTCGATGAGCATCTCCATGTAGCCGTCGAAGCGCGCGCGGATGTCGTCCTGATCGATGCAGCCGACGAACGCGATGCGCCGATGGCCATGCTCGATCAGGTGGCGCACCGCGCTCCGGACGCCCTCGCGGTTGTCCGCCATGACGGTCGGACAGCCCGCCTCGGGGGCGCAGGAGCTGACCGTGACGAGCGGGACACGCGCCTGCGCGAGGAGCTCGATGCCATCCGTGGCGAGCACGACGATCCACCCGTCCACCTGGTCCCGGGCGAGCGAGGGCGCCTGGACGTAGGCCGGCGTGCCGCGCACCACCAAGACACGATGGCCGCGCTGCTGCGCCTCCTGATGGATCCCCCTGAGGACCGAGGTGAAATAGAAGCCGTCGAGGAAGGGCGTGAGGACGCCGATGGTGGTCGGGCGGGAGTGCATGGGCTGCGGGCTCGCGAATGGATGAATACCGGATCTCCGTCTCGCTCACCGACGGCCTTCACCGCCACCCGCCAGAAATTCCGGTGACTCGCGAATCGTCCGGGTGTACAGCATCGCCGATCCGTTTGGCCATCGATCGAAACATCCTCGCCGTCATGGCGCGCCCCCGTTACGAGCCCACGTCCTTCCCCGCAGAGGGATCGATCGGGCGAGAGGAAGGGAGCGGAGGGTGAGCGCGCCGGCCGTGCGTGCGCTCGTCTCGGCGCTCGGCGCCTGCGCGGCGCTCACGCCGGCCAGCGCGCGGGCCGAGTGCGATCGCGCGGCCGCGGACGTGTCGTGGGTGCGCCTCGCGGGCGCGGAGGGGCGGTGCCCGTCGGCGTCGCGGTTCCGCGCCGAGATCTCGCGGCGGCTCGGGCGGGAGCTCGTCACGATGGGCAAGGCCGCATCGATCGAGGCCGCGGTGCAGGGGCAGCCCGGGGCCTGGTCGGCCACGATCCGGACCGAGCTGTGCGACGGCTCCCCGCCGACGGTCCGCGAGCTCTCCGACAACACCCAGAGCTGCGATGGGATCGTGGCCGCAGCGGCGGTGCACATCCTGCTCACGATCGATCCAGAGGCCGGCCTCTCCCCCCCGACCGCCGAGGCGCCGCGCTCCCCGCAGGCCGCCGAGGCGCCGCGCCCTCCGGCCCCTCCTGCGCGCCCTCCGGCGGCGGAGCGGGCGCCGGAGCCGCCGTTCCCCTGGCCGGCGGAGGCCGAGACCACGCCGCCCCCGGCCGAGGGCCCGCCGCCCCCCGGGCTCTCGGTCGCCTGGCGCGGGCTCGCTTCCATGGGCATCGTCCCCTCGCCCGGGTTCGGCGCCGCCTTGTCGGGCGAATGGTCGATCCTGCCGCGGTGGACGCTCGAGACGGGCGTGCTGTGGCTCCCGGAGCAGCGCGCGGCCCAGCGGACGTTCGCCTTCGGGCTCACGGCGGGCTGGCTCGGCGCGTGCTTGGAGATGGTCCGGAGCCGCTCGGTCGCCCTCGGGCTCTGCGGCCGGGCGGTGGCGGGCGCCATCTACGCCGTCATCTACGGGGACGACGGCGTCCTCCCGACGATCCTGCCGACCGACGTCGGCTCGCGCGCGTGGCTCAGCCTCGGGGCCGGCACGCGGCTCGGCGTCCGCGTCCTCGGACCGCTGCGGCTCGAGACCGGCATCGACCTCTTCGTCCCCATGACGCGGTACGATTTCCAGCTCGAGGGCGGGCGGCCGACGGGCCTGGAGCAGGCCGCGCTCGCCGCCGCGGCGTTCGGGGGGGTCGGCCTCACGTTTTGATGAAGGATCCACGGGCTGCCGGCATTCAGTCTCCCGTGGAGCAGTGCTTACGAGCCGACGTCCTGCGCGACGCCAAGCAGCCGCCACGGAGCCTCGTCGCCCTGCACGCCGAGCACGGCAACTTCGTCTGGGCGACCCTCCAGCGGTTCGGCATCCAGCACCCTGACCTGGAGGATGCCTTCCAGGACGTCTTCGTCGTCGTCCAGCAGCGGCTCCCGTCCTTCGACTGGGCCTGCCCCATCACCACCTGGCTCTTCGCCATCTGCCGCCGCGTCGCCGCGTCGCACCGCCGCCGCGCCCACACGCGCCGCGAGCGTCTCGGCGAGGTGGTCGACGACGTGCCGGACCCCGCGCGCGGCCCGGAAGAGGTCACCTCCAGCCGCGAGGCGCGGCTGCAGCTCGAGGGCATCCTCGCGGCCATGGATCTCGATCGAAGGGCCGTATTCGTCATGTTCGAGATCGAGGAGATGCCGTGCGACGAGATCGCGCGCCTGGTCGGCGTCCCGATCGGGACCGTCTACTCGCGGCTCCACGCGGCGCGGAAGGAGTTCGCGACGCTCCTGAAGAAGTCCGAGGTCGAGCGCGCGCGCAGGGGGGCCAGATGAGCGATCCGAAGCGATGGAACCAGGAAGGAGGAGGCGCTCCGCCGGGCGCACGCGAGCTGCTCCGCGCCGCCGCGCCCATCCGCCCGATGACGTCCGCCGAGCTTACGCGCACCGCGGCCCGGGTGGCGCCGCTCGAGACGGCCGCGGGCGCGGCCGCCGGCGTCACGGTGCCGGCGTGGATCAAGGGGATCTTCCTCGCGGTGGGCATCGGGGCCGGCGGAGCAGGGCTCCACGCTGCCCTCGGCGAGGCCCCGAACGCCGCCGCGCCGATCGCGCCCCCTCCGGTGCTCACCGATCTGCCGCTGGAGCGGCTCCTCTCACGCGCGGGCGGCCGCGAGCCGGCCGGGTCGCCGGCGGCCGGGCCGCCGGCTGCCGAAGCACCGGTGGCCGAGGCGCCGCGCCCGCCCCCGTCCGCCCTCCGCCGCGAGGCGCCGCGGAGCCCCCGGCCGGCCGCGCCAGCGCCGGAGACGACCGCCTCGGCGGACGGCGACGACCTGGTCCGGGAGTCCAACCTGGTCGACGCGTCCAGAGCGGCGCTCGCGCAGGATCCGGAGGCCGCCCTCGCCGCGCTGGAGAGGCACCAGGCCGAGTTCCCGAAGGGGCGGCTGGCGGAAGAGCGGGAGTTCATCGCGATCCGCGCGCTGGTGCGCCTCGGGCGCGCCGATGAGGCGCGGGCGCGCGCGGCGGCGTTCTTCGCGCGGTATCCATCGAGCTCCTTCGCCGAGCCGCTGCGCCGCATCGTCGCTGCGGCTCGGTGATTGCTTCCACGACGACGGCTCCACCCGCGCACTCCACACGACGTTCGAGCAACCGAGCCGGATCGCCTCGCCTGTGCCAGCGGCGACGACATCGACGCTCACATGGACCACAAGAAATCGACATGAAACCGACGCAGACACGGACCGCGAAAAATTAACGCGAGTACAAACACGAGCGTTCATATCGCTTGCCCGGTACCTAAACAGTATTAACATACGCCCCACGTTCACGGGCGGCCGCGCCGAGAGGCGCCGGCGCCCTGGCGTTTCATCGAAGAACGGTGGATTCAGCGGCTCGATGAGGCCAGGCTGCCGTGGCAGCGCTGGCCGCGGCGAGGCACGCCGCCCATGCGGCGCGCGCCGAGCGTCGTCTCCTTGTGAACGACGCGCGCGCTCGCCGGCGGTCGTCCTCCTCGGGCCGCTCGTTCCATCCGCGAGCGCGCGTTCGCGCTCTCGCGCGGCTCCGCCGTTCTTCGTGGTCATCTCAGGAGGTTTCATGTCGTCGAAGCTGTCGAGTTCGAGCAGTCCGGTGCGCTCTCATTCTGATTCTGCCTCCCCCGGCGCGTGGCAGGGGGCGCGGCGCGCCGCGCTGGCCGCGCTCGCGATTCTGCCGATTTCTTGCGCGGATCTCGGGCCCACGGACGGCGCTCCTGCCGATCTCGCCGAGGGCGAGATCGCGGAGGCCGGCCAGGCGCTCTCGCTGACTTTCCCCATCAAGGAGCGGAGTTCGCTCGTCGTCACGAACACCGACATCGTCGGCGCGTTCAAGCTGAAGGACGTGCTCCAGCAGCTCATCGATCAGGCGGGCGTCAGCCTGACGCCCCTCCAGCTCTTCCGGCAGTTCATGGACACGAACCGGAAGGCCGCAGACGGGATCGGCCTCGGCCCGCACTGCGACGACGTGCTGATCCCCGGCTCGGCCGGGTCCATCAACGGGTGGCCGATCGACTGCCCCCGCGTCGTGGGCCTGGAGGCCGACAGGGATCCTTTCGCCGATGAGGAAGCCCCGAACGCCTACGTCGCCACGACCCTGTCGAACCGCTTCGACCTCGCCCCGCCGGACGGCGCCAACTGCGGCGAGTACCGCGTCGTCTTCGCCAGGCGCTCCGGCATCCCGGAGGGGGCGTTCCAGATGCGCAACTTCATCATCTTCGAGGGCCGGCTGCCCAACCCGACCCCGAGCCTTGGCCGGGAAGGGTGCCGCCCGGTCGTCGACTTCTGGTACCACCTGTCGGATCCGGCGAAGAGCCTGGCGGAACGGAGGGACGATCTGCTCGCCTTCTATTTCGACGGCCTGCCCGGGGGGTTCGAGCCCGTCTTCCACATCAATCATTACGGCCAGAACGCGGGGCCGTACGGCGGCCAGATCCGGACCAACGAGTTCCTCTTCGCCCCCGCGATCGACAACACTGCGCCCGAGCCCTTCACGACGTGGAACCTCCGGGAGTTCAGGCTCCTTCACAGCGGCTCGGGGAGCAGCGGCACGCTGGTCGTGACCCCGTCGTTCGTGAAGGACACCCCGGCCGCGCCGCTCTTCGATCCCGCCTCGACCGACGCGCGCGCCGTCGCCTTCAGGAGCACGTCGTTCCCGGGCCTCGTGGAGCGGCTCGCCGCGGCGGACGACATCAACCGCTTCGCCTTCGAGCCGAGCTATCCGACGACGATGAACGCCGGAGAGAGCCAGATGATCGGCCTCCAGAACAACTACTTCGCGCCGTTCGGCGCCGGGCCCTCGGCCCTCAGGACGAGCATCCAGAACAAGCTCACCGCGATGGGCAGCGCGCTCACCCCGGATCAGGTCGTGGGGCGCGCGTTCTCCCTGTCGTGCAGCGGGTGCCATGAGCCGATCGGCGACGCCACGGGCTCCCCGACCGTCGGGCTCGATCTCGGCACGACCGCGACGCTGGCGAAGCTGAGGCCGTTCACGCAGACCTCCGAGCAGCTGGAGGCCGATCCGGACGAGCCGGGCGGGCAGCGCTTCAAGATCTCGGAGGCCCTCACGGGCGTGTTCATCCCGTTCCGGAAGAACGTGATGGCGGACTTCCTCCTCAACAACCCGATCCTCGGGTTCGAGAAGCCGGGCGCGTGGACGTCGGCGCAGGCCCAGCTGTCGGTCCACACGGGCCGGGTTGTGGAGGGCATCTCGTCGCTCCAGGTGAAGACGCCCGCCGCGTTCAACGCGATCGTCAGCCCGAACTTCAGCTCGGCGAACCTCGCCCCGGTGGGCAACAAGATCACGCTCGATCTCTTCGTCTCTCCCGCCCAGCCGAACCCGAGCTGGGTCGGGAACATCGAAGTGCTGATCTCGATCCCTTCGGCCGGCATCTACAACCAGTGGGCCGGCAACGTCGCGCTCACCCCGCTCACCCGGGGCCAGTTCGTGAGGATCCAGTTCGCCCAGCTGCCGACGGCCACCAAGAGCGCGCTGAACGCAGGGGCCAGCGACGTGAAGCTGCAGTTCAACCTCAACGTGACCAGCAACTCCGGTCCGTACTACCTCGACAACGTGCGGTTCGAGAACTGACCGCGACGGGGCGCTCGTGCGCGTGAGAGCGAGCGTTCGGCCATGAAGAGGGCGCCGGCCCCCCACCGGCGCCCTCTTCTTCTCTTGCGCCCGGATACCGATCCTCCCACGCGCGCCCACACACGGCCCCTCCCCCGGGGCCGACCTCCAGCAGCATGATCCGCCCGGACGGATAATTCATCCGTTATAGTAGACATCGCTCTCGGGCCTTGGTATGCTGTGCTCATGTCAGGCATTGCCATCATCACCGGAAGCGTCTCTGCGCGCTCGAAGACCTCGGCGCTCGCGGCCCGCATCGCGGCGCGGCTCGTGCGCGAGGGGTTTCGCGTCACCACCATCCACGTCCGCGAGCTCCCGGCCGAGGATCTCCTGCACGGGCGCTTCGACTCCCCCGCCCTGGCGGACGCGGCGCGGGTCGTCGCGGAGGCGGCCGGGGTCGTCATCGCGACACCCATTTACAAGGCCTCGTACACGGGGGCGCTCAAGGCGTTCCTCGACCTCTTGCCGCAGTTCGGGCTCGCGGGGAAGGCAGCTCTCCCCCTCGCGACGGGCGGGACGCTCGCGCACGTGCTGGCGATCGATTACGCGCTCCGTCCGGTGCTCCAGTCGCTCGGCGCGCGGCACGTCGTCGCGGGGCTGTTCCTCCTCGACAAGGCGCTGCGGCTCGGGGAGGACGGGGTGCTCGACGTCGATGACGAGCTCGGGAGCAAGCTGGAAGAGATCGTGAGGCCCTTCATCGACAGCGTGATCCGGGAAGGCCTCCCGCTGCCGGCGCGCGAGGTGGCGGCCTGAGCGGTATACCCATGCGCTTGCTCACGCTCCCCACCCCCGAATCGACGGCGGCGCCGACAGAGCGCGCCAAGGCGCTCCTCTTCGAGGATCCCAGATCGCAAGAGCTGCTCCACCGCGCGAGGCAGGTCGCGGCGGGCGACGCGGCAGCGCTCATCACCGGCGAGATCGGCACCGGCAAGGAGATCATCGCGCGGCACGTGCATGAGCTCAGCGCGCGCCGCGGCCGGCCCTTCCTCGCCGTGAGCTGCGCCGCGCTGTCGCCCGCGCTCGCGGAGAGCGAGCTCTTCGGCCACGAGCAGGGGGCGTCCCCGAAGGCGCTCGCCATGAAGCACGGCCTGCTCGAGGCCGCCGAGGGCGGCACGCTCTACCTCGACGAGATCGGGGATCTCCCGCTCGGCGTGCAGGTCAAGCTGCTGCGCGCGCTGGAGGACCGCGAGGTCGTCCGGCTCGGCTCACGGACCCCGGTGCCTGTCGACGTGCGCATCATCGCGGCCACGAACGTCCCGCTGAACGACGTTGTCGCCGTCGGCGGGTTCCGTGAGGACCTGTTCTCCAGGCTGAATGGCGCCGCAATCCCTGTCCCCGCCCTGCGCGAGCGGCCGGGGGACATCCTGCCGCTCGCCCGCTATTTCCTTGGCACGTACGGGCGCCGCCTGGGGCCCACGCCGTGCGTGCTCACGTCGTCCGCGGTGGACCGGCTGCTCGCGCACTCGTGGCCGGGCAACATCCGCGAGCTCGAGAACGTCATTCACCAGGCGCTCCTCGTCTGCCGCGCAGGCCGCGTGACAGGGAAGGATCTGCGGTTCACGAGCCTCCGGCCGAAGGCGGCCGCGATCGAGCCGCCGGGCCGCATCGACGGGCTGATGGCGACGCTCGAGAACACGATCGCCGCCCTCTTCGACGCCAGCTTCCCGAACGTGCACGAGCGGGTCGAGGAGATCGTGATCCGCACCGCCTACCGCCGCTGCGACCGCAACCTGGGGCTGACGGCGGCGCGGCTCGGCGTCAGCCGCGATCTCGTGCGCGCGCGCCTCCTGCAATCCGGCGAGATCGCGCAGCCCTCCACGCCGGAGCCCCCAGCCGCGCCGTCGAAGGCCGGCGACGCAGCACGAGCGGCGGCGACAGCACTCCCGATCTCCCTGCCCTGATCGACGCCGCCGCGTCGCTCCTCCCCGCCAAGAGGCCCGCGCCTCGCACCGGACCAGCAAAGGTGCGAGATCGAGCGACAAGCCCCCCTACGCCCCCGGTGCGAGCGAGTCTCGCGGGCACGAGCCGATTGCGTGTCCTGAACAACAGATGCACCGATTGCGTGTCCTGCACAACAGACGCGCACGTGATGCGTGCTCCGAGCCTCGCAGAGCGCGTCGGGTCGCTCTTTTCACGTTGGCGCGCGGCGTGCGAGCCTGGGGATCGTGCAGGGCCGGACGGCAAGGCGAGGAGGGTGTTTGTATGAGCTCAATCCATCCCGGTGCGGCAACGAATGTAGTCGCAGCGTCCCTGGCGCGTCCCGCGGCGAGCGCCGGCGCGACCGTTGATCCCGGCGCAGGGGCGCCGGAGCTCTCCGGAGGGGAGCTCGAGCCGCCACCCAGCGTGACGCGCGCGCTGGCCGCCGCGGCGGAGTCGGAGGGCGCCGAGCGCGCCGCGTCCTGGGAGCTCTGTACCGCGATGCTCGCGATCGCCACCGGCTGGCTCGCGTGGACGCTGCCGGAGCCCAGCGCCCGCGACGTGCTGCTCGTCGCGCTCTGTCTGGCGCTCGTCACGATCGAGCGCCGCAGGGCAGGCGCGCACTTCAGGAAGGTGATCGCCGCGGCCGCGGGCGCGCGCGGCGCGACGGAGGGCGAGGCGTCGCGCGCGGCCTGGCGGCTGGACGCGGCCTTCTGCGCGGCGCGCGCCACGGGGCGAGGCGCGATGGGCAAAAGGCGCCGCTGAGCGGCCTTCCCCGCCGGAGAGGATCGGCGCGGCGGGGATCACCGGCGCATCACGAGCACGTCTCCCCTGGCGCTGACCCGCGCGCGCCTCCGGGCTCTCCCGCAGCGTCGAGCGCCGGGCCGGGCTGCCCGCACCGCGGGCGCCATCCGCCGCCCACGTCGCGCTCGCGGAACTCGGGGCGCAGCTCGCTGCGGGCGTCGGTCGCGAGCAGCTCGCACGGGTCGAAGTAGTGCGACGTCCGCGCCTGAGCGGCGATGGGCGGAAGGTCGCCAGAGAACTCCGGCACGCCGGGGCAGCGATGATGCCAGAGGGCATAACGCTCCGGGACATCGCCGAGGCAGAGCACTTCCTTGACCCCGCCGTTGCAGTTCGTGCTCACGACGAGCACCGGCGCCGGCAGCGGCGCGAAGCGGTGCACCCGGAGGACCACGTCGTGGTGGAACTCGCCCTGCTTCCAGTGGGCGAGGAGATCGAACTCGCCGTGTCGATCCCGGATCTCCTGCAGCAACGACCCGAGATCCATGGCATCGGCGAGGGATTGAACTGACGCGTTCGTCATGGCGCACTCTCCTTCGACGGTAAGCTGTGCCGATGGTGTAGCACGGCGCCCGCGCGGAGCCGGGACGCGGGGCTCTCCCTCGGTGGAGGAGCACGCTGGAGCGGTTCCGCCCGCGCCGCGACGTCGGGCGCGTACGCGTCGATCAGCTCCTCGTCGAGCCGATCGAGCCCATCCTCGCCTGCAACGCGCCCCGAGCGCCGCCGGCGGCGCCTGGCCGCTCGCTCCACGACACGGGCGTGCCCCGGGGGTATGCTCCGCGGATGAGTACCATCGAGCTCAGCGCGGAGAATTTCGAGAAGACGGTCGAGTCGAACGGCATCGTGCTCGTCGACTGGTGGGCGCCCTGGTGCGGCCCGTGCCGGGTCTTCGGGCCCGTCTTCGAGAAGGCCTCCGAGAAGCACGCGGACATCGTGTTCGGGAAGATCAACACGGACGACCAGAAGGATCTGGCGCAGGCATTCAACATCCGCTCCATCCCGACGCTCTTCATCTTCCGCGAGAAGGTGCTCCTTTTCGCGGAGGCGGGCTCGCTGCCCGCTTCGGCGCTCGATCAGGTGATCGAGAAGGTGCGCTCGCTCGACATGGACGAGGTGCGGGCGAAGATCGCCGAGGAGGAAGCGAAGGAGGCCGCCGGCGGAGACAGCGCCGGCTAGCTCTGGCTGCCGGCCTTGTCCCCGCGATAGTCCGTGGCCCCCTGGATGGGGGGCAGCCAGGGCACGCGGTGCACGGTCCAGAGCTGGAAGGACGGCGGCGGCACGTCGCCGGGCCTGTCCATCGTGCCGAGGAAGATGTCGAGTTCCCGCGCCCCGTCGCGGCGCCAGAACAGCGACGAGCCGCAGGTCGCGCAGAACTGGCGGACGGCGAAGCTGGATGAGCGATACGTCGCGGGCGCGCCCGAGAGCAGCTCGAACTGCTCGTCAGCGAAGGACGCGAAGGCCGGCATCGGCGCGCCGCTCTGGCGCCGGCACTGGCTGCAATAGCAAACATTGACGCTCACCGGCGCCCCGCGCGCGCGGTAGCGGATCGCGCCGCACAAACAGCCGCCGGTGTGGTGAGCCTCGGACATGGCCATCGCCTCCTGGTTCCTGGATCTCGCGATCGCCAGCCTGGCCCCTCACGGCATGCGCGGCAACCGGCGCGCGCGCTCGGCGCGGCGCTGGCTTCACGCGGGGGCCCGGAGCGGCCGGCAGAGCCCGTAACCCAGGACGCAGCCGAGGCCATACAGCGCGAAGTCCGCCGGATCGAAGCCGCCGTTCGCGCCGAGCAGGAGCCGCCCCGGGGTGGTGCTGCGCGCGGCCCACAGCCACGGCGCCTGGCTCAGCTGGAGCAGCTCGATCCCGCACGTCGCGGCGAAGACCGCGAGCGCCAACCGATGCGTGCGCGCGGAGATCCACACGATCTGCGCCGCGGCGATCCACACGACCTCGTAGAGCACCGCGCCGGCGCTGTTGCGCAGCCAGACCGGGCCGCCGTGGAACCGGGTGATCAAGCCGACCGGGATGACCGCGACGATCAGGAGGGCCAGCGCGAGGCGCTTGCGAGCGGCTTCCGGCATGCGCAGAGCCTACAGCGGTTTCCGCCCCCCTCTGCACCATGCCGAGCAGAGCGGCGGTCACCCGCACAGGAGACGGGCCCAGATCGGCGTTTTCGGCGCGCAAGCGCACTCCGGTGCGCTGAGCACCGAAAACGTCGAGGTGGGCCCGTATCCGAAGCGGGTGACCGCCGCTCTAGCGCGCAGGGCGGAGGGCGAGCGACGCGGTGCCGGTGAGCAGCCCCGCCGCGAGGGCGACGACGCCGCCGAAGCCGATGCAGGCGCAGCCGAGCGCGCCCGTCAGGGCGGCGATGCCGCACGCCGAGGCCCACGACGCCCCGAGCCGCTCCGAGCGGCGCAGCACCCGCGAGAGCAGCACGCCGGCGGCGACCCCGCCCGCCAGGCATGCAGGGACGCAGACGGATACGCACCCTTCCGGCGTGCACAGGTGACCGTAGATGCGCGCCGCGTGCGCCGCCGCGAAGGGCACGAGCCCCGCCGCGACGCCCGGGAGCACGCCTCGCCCGAGGTGCTGCCCGCGCCACGAGAGCAGCGCCGCCGCGACGTAGAGCGCCGCGCCGAGGATCGCGGTGGTGACCGGACGGTCGCTCATCAGCGACGCCACGAGCGCCACGGCGATCGTCGGTGTCGCTGCCCAGGCGGCCCTCCTCGCCCTCCCCCGCTCGTACGCGCGATAGGCCCTCTCCTTCAGGCTCAGACCCGCGAGCGCCTCACGTTCCATAGATCCTCCTCCACGCCTCCCGCAGGCGAGCAAATGCGCGCTCGCGGCGCTTGCGGAGCGCCGCGCCCGACACCGAAGGATCGCGCTCGCCCTCCAGCAGGGTCGCCCTCAGCGTCTCGCGATCCGCCTCGGCCAGCGTGCCGAGCACCTCGCGCGCCGCGTCGTCCAGATCCCTGGCGATCGCCGCCTCTTCCGGCGTCGGCGCGTCCGCCGCGATCGACGGGACATGCCCGTCCGGCGCCTCCCTCGACCGGGACCGCCGCCGCCGCGTCGTGCGGCACTCCCACGTCGCGATGGCGAGCGCCCAGGTCAGCGCGTCCCCGTCGGGATCGAACGAGCTGGCGCGGTCGAACACCTTCAAGAGCGCCTGCTGGGCCGCGTCCTCCGCGTCCGCTCCGCCCCCGAGCATGCGGCGGCAGAACGCGCCGATCGCCGGCAAGAGCGCGGCATAAACAGGCTCGAAAGCCGCGCGATCGCCGTCGGCGAGGCGCCTCATCGACGCGTTGAGCAGCGATCGCGCGCGCGGTTCCAAGGGCGCTGGGTCCTCAGCCGCAGGGGCAGTCCGGACACGGGCAATCCGCGCACGGACAGCCGCCCTTGAGCTGCGTCCCAGCATAGGCCACCGCCGGGATTCCGAGGACGGCCGCGATCAGGGTCACCTTGAGCCAACGACGCATGGGATCTCTCCTTGTCTTCTCTGGCCGGCTGTCCTCGCCGACCTTCCTCGGCTCTAGGCGCGAGCAGGGCGAGCGTGACACCCGCGGCGATCGAAATCCGGCGGCCCGGCGCCATGGCCGCAGATCGCCGCACGAGCGACGACCTCCTCTCCGCTCGCGTCGCGGCGCGAGCGCCTTCGTCCAGCCTGGCACGTCGTTCCGACGGGCGGGCTCGGCGTGCTAGGGTCTCGTGCCTATGCCTGGCCGCTCGTGGTTCGTTGCCCTCGGCGCCCTCTGGCTCGGGTGCACGCCGTCGCGGCAAGACGCCGGCTCGCGCGCCGACGCGGCCGCGAGCGCGGGCGTGGCGGTCGCGGAGCCCTCGCCCACCAGCGCGCCCGTCCCGCGCCCCGCCGCGCCGGACGCGCTGGCCGCCTCGACCTCGTCCGCGCCGGTCCCGGAGGTGGAGGCGGCGCGGGCGCGATCCGCGCGCGTGTACTCGAAGGGCCGCGAGGTGTGGATCCGGTCCGCGCCGCGGCCCAAGGCCCAGTGGATCGGCATGCTCTCGATCGGCGGCTCGGTCCGCCTGAAGAGCGTCGAGCCCCTCCGCGGCGCCGACGGCTGCCCGGCGTTCTACGCCGTGGAGCCGCGCGGTTACGTATGCGTCGACGGCGAGCGCGCCACCCTGGACACCGCCGATCCCGTGCGCCAGGCGCTGATCCCCCATGCCCCGCTCGCCGATCGGCCGCTCCCGTACCGCTACGGCGAGTCGCTCGGCCTCAAGCGCCTCCTGCGCGTGGACGGCTTCGACGCGCCTGCGTGGCCCGAGGGGATCCACGATCTGCGGCACATGCAGGTCCGCCCGCGCTCGTCGGTCGCCTGGACCGAGGAGGTCGAGGCCGGCGGGACGACATGGCTCTGGGCGTCGGATCTGACGTTCGTACCGAAGGACAAGGTCAAGCCGTACGAGCCCACCACCTTCGAGGGGGTGTACCTCGGCGCCGAGGCGCGCCTGCCGATGGCCTTCTTTCGCCGCAAGGCGCGCCCGAAGCACCGCCTCACGGAGGGAGGCCAGCCCGCGAAGACGGACGCCGTGTGGGACCGCCTCGCCCGGGTCGGGCTGACGGGCCGATCGAAGCGGGTCGGCGAGCTGACGTACCTCGAGACCCGGGACGACGGGCACTGGGTGCTCGAGCGAGACGCGGTGGTCGTCCGGCCGCGGAGGGCGCGGAACCCGTGGGGCCGCCCGATCCAGCTCGGCGGCGAGCCGCCCTCGGCGCCGGCCAACGGGCCCAGGAACACGTGGGTCGAGATCGCCGCCCTCGACGGCTGGCTCATCGCCTACGAGGACGACCGCCCCGTGTTCGCGACGCTCATCTCGGCCGGGCGCAACGGGGCCGAGGAGCCGGAGAAGATCGAGCCGTTCGTGCCGCCTTCCACGACCCCGCTCGGCCAGTACAGCATCGGCCGCAAATGGGTGACGAAGACGCTCATCACGCCCCACGTCGACGCGGACGACTGGATCGAGGCGGAGGTGCCGTGGAGCCAGCACTTCTTCAGCAAGTACCTCCTTCACGCGGCCTACTGGCACGACCGCTGGGGCGAAGGGCAGAGCGGCGGGTGCGTGAACCTCTCGCCGGTCGACGCGAAATGGCTCTTCCACTGGACCGAGCCCTCCGTGCCCGATGAGTGGTACGCGGTCCAGGCCACGCGCGACGACCCGTCCACGCGCGTCGTGATCCATCGCTGAGCCGCCGCCCGGCGCGGGGGCGCGCCTCGCGCGCGCCTGCCGCAGCCCGCTATTTCGCCGGCGCGCTGCCCGCCGCGGCTCGCTCGACCCCCTCGCCCGCCGCGGCCATGCGCCGCATGCAGAGCTTGAGTCCGGCGCGGAGGTTGCCGACGGTCGTGACGCCGGAGAGGTCGAGTCCGAGCGCGATCATCGTCTGCGCCACGTTCGCCCGGATCCCCGTGATGATCCCCTCCGCGCCGAGGAGCCGGATGGCCTTGATCATCTCGATGAGGTACCCGGCGGTCTGCGTGTCGACCGCGTCGACGCCGGTGAGATCGAGGATCGCGTACCGCGCATCCTTGTTCACGATCGCCGAGAGCAGGTTGTCCATCGCCTCGGAGATCCTCAGGCTGTCCACCACGCCCACCATGGGGAGGGTCAGCACCTTGTCCCAGACCTCGATGATGGGCGTCGAGAGATCGCGGATGACCTCCTGCTGCGTCTCGATGAGCTCGATCTTCGCCCGGAGCTCCTGCTCACGCCGCTTCGCCGCGGAGCCGTCCAGGCTGAGGGTGATCATGCCGTCGGGCTCCCCGTTGCCGTCGCGCACGGGGACGTGCCATGACTCCCAGGAGGCGCCGTACGCGTCGTAGACGTTGTATGCGCCTTTGCCCGCGAGCGCCTGCCGGTTGGTCTCCAGGGTCTCCGGCTCGTTCGCGAAGAGCTCGAGCACGTTCGCTCCGAGGAGCTGCCCCGGCTTCACGCCGACGGCCTCGAGCCCCTTGCCGTCGTGAAACGTGAAGACGCCCGCGCGGTCGTACCTGCACACGGTGATCGGAACGTGGTCGAGGATCGCGCGGAGGAGCAGCTGCGCCTCACGGAGCTTCGCCTCGAGCTCCTCCCGCGTCTCCGCCCCCGCCGCGCCCGACTCCGCGTCCCCCTTCATGGGAGCCTTCTACCGCGCACGCGCGCTGGCCGTCGAGGGGCTGTCGGTCGGTCGATGACGTTTCCCCCGCGCCGAGGAGCCGAGCCCCGCGGCGCGGGTTGACATGGTGTCCGATCGACACCAAGATTCATGTGCAAATTACACGGAGAGTTGAATGTCCGTCTCCTACGAGCACCCGCGGCCGGCGCTGACGGTGGATTGTGTCGTGTTCGGCCTCGATGAGGCGGATCTCAAGGTCCTCCTCATCCGGCGGGAGCTCGATCCGTTCCGCGGCAGGTGGGCGCTCCCGGGCGGGTTCGTGCGCGTCGAGGAGGCGCTCGACGACGCCGCGCGGCGGGAGCTCGCGGAGGAGACGGGGCTCTCCGGCGTGTTCCTGGAGCAGCTCTACACCTTCGGCGCCCTCGGGCGCGACCCGCGCGAGCGCGTGGTCTCGGTGGCGTACTACGCGCTGGTGAAGCTCGGGGATCACCGGGTCAAGGCCGCGACCGACGCGCGCGAGGCGGCGTGGTTCGCGGTGGACGACACCCCGGCGCTCGCCTTCGATCACGACGAGATCCTCGCGGTCGCGCTGGAGCGGCTCAAGGGCAAGGTCCGATACCGGCCGATCGGGTTCGAGCTCCTGCCGCCGAAGTTCACGCTGTCGCAGCTCCAGCGGCTCTACGAGGCGATCCTCGAGCGCCCGCTCGACAAGCGCAATTTCCGGAAGAAGGCGCTCGGCACCGGGCTGCTCGTGGAGCTCGACGAGGTCGAGCAGGACGTCGCGCACCGCGCGGCGCGGCTCTACCGGTTCGACCGCCGGAAGTACGAGCGGCTCGAGAAGGACGGCTTCAGCTTCGAGATCTGAAGCGGGCGCCGGCTCGTGTGTCGGCGACGCGCTCGAACGCCTCCGGAAGCGAGGCCGGAATGCCGGCGACCGGGTTGACAATGTGTACTACGAACACTAAGCTTGGTGTGTAGGATACACGAACGATCGGGTGCTCGCCTGGCGCGGGCGCTGACGGTCGGCGTTGACCGCCGAGCGGACGATGGAGCTCCGGCGCCGGGAGGACCGCGCGCCCCGGCCTCCGTCTGCCCGGGTCCGGCCGCAGCGCGCCCTCGCCGGGCGCAGAAGGGAACTCCATGCTTCGGGACGTCGCTTTCTTGGCTGACATGGGAGGGGGCTCGGCCTTCGAGGTCGCCGGAGGGACGGTGACCGGGACCGATCACCTCGCCGCGGGGCGGCCCAACCAGGACGCCTATGCCTTCCGGGCCGAGGGCGGCTCGCTCGTCGCCGTGGTCTGCGACGGCTGCGGCAGCGGCGCGCGCAGCGAGGTGGGCGCGGCGCTCGGGGCGCGGATCGTGACCGAGCAGGTGCTCGGCGCGCTCTGGAGCGGCGGAGACCTCGATTCGCCCGCGACGTGGGAAGAGGTGCGGCGCGGGGCGCTCGCGCCGCTCCGCACTGTAGCCGCCGGCATGGGCGGCAGCTTCGCCGAGGTCGTGTCGACCTTCTTCCTCTTCACCGTGGTCGGCCTCGCGATCTCCGGCGACAGGGCGTGCGCGTTCTCGCTCGGCGACGGCCTCATCGCGCTCGGCGACGAGCTCCTGCGGCTCGGCCCCTTCCCGAGGGACGAGCCCCCCTACCTCGCGTATGGCCTGCTCGATCGGCCGCCCGGCGGCGAGGCGCCGCGCTTCACCGTGCACCGCGCCTTCCCGTCGAGCGCGCTCCAGACTGCCCTTCTCGGAACCGACGGCGCGATCGATCTGCTGGAGTCGTCGTCACGGCAGATCCCGGGGGGCGGCGAGGTCGGCCCGCTGTCGAGGTTCTGGCAGGACGACCGGTATTTCCGGAACCCAGACGCCGTGAGACGGCGGCTCGCGCTCATCAACCGATCCGTGGCGCGGCCCGTGTGGAAGGAAGAGCGGATGGAGCGCGAGGGCGGGCTGCTCCGCGACGACACGACGGTGATCGTCGTGCGGAGGGCGCAGGGCGCCCGCGATTGAGGCGCGGCCCTGCGCGGAGGCGCAGGAGTCGCGGAGGGAAACGACAGGGCGACTGCGCTCGATTGCGCTCGACTGCAATCGAATGCATTCGATTGCGCTCGATTGCATTCGATTGCGTCCGGAGGAGGCAACGGTGGACGTAGTTCTTGGTTCAAAGCGGGTTCGGCTCGACCCTCGGTCCTCGATCGGCAAAGGCGGGGAGGCCGACGTGTTCGACCTCGGCGACGGCCGCGCGCTCAAGGTCTGGAAGACGCCCGATCACCCGGATTATGCCGGGCAGGACGCCGAGCAGCGCGCCGCCCAGGCCCGCATCGAGCGCCACCAGGACAAGCTGCGCGCGTTCCCGCCGGCCCTGCCCGATCAGGTGATCGCGCCCCTCGAGCTCGCGACCGACAGGACCAGGAAGCGGATCGTGGGCTACGCCATGCGCCTCGTGCGCGGCGCGGAGCCGCTCCTGCGCTACGGCGAGCCGTCGATGCGCCACGGCGGGCTGTCGTCGGCCGCGGTCTCCGAGGTGCTCGCGCGGCTGCACCGGGCGGTCGCGGCGATCCACGACCGGGGCGTCGTGATCGGCGACTTCAACGATCTCAACGTGCTCGTCGCCGGCGGCGAGGTGTTCGTCATCGACGCCGACAGCTTCCAGTTCGGCCCGTACCTCTGCCAGGTGTTCACCGAGCGCTTCGTCGATCCGCTGCTCTGCGACCCCTCCCTCCCGAGGCCGCTCCTGTCGAGGCCGTATTCGCAGGAGTCCGACTGGTACGCGTTCGCCGTGATGGTCATGCAGAGCCTGCTCTGCGTGGGGCCCTATGGCGGCGTCTTCCGGCCGCGGTCCGCGTCGGCGCGGGTGCCCGAGAGCGCGAGGCCGCTGCGCCGCATCACCGTGTTCGACCGCGAGGTGCGGTATCCGAAGCCGGCCATCCCGTACCGCGTCCTGCCGGACGATCTCCTGGACGCGCTCTACCGCATCTTCGTCGAGGACCGGCGCGGCGTGTTCCCGCGCCGGCTGCTCGACGCCCTCGCCTGGACGAGGTGCCCTTTGTGCGGCGTCGAGCACGCGCGCCCGGCCTGCCCGGCCTGCGCCGGCGCCGCGCCGGCCGCCGTGAAGGAGTCGACGGTCGTCCACGGCGAGGTGCTGGCGACGCGGATCCTGACCACGCGCGGGGTGATCCTGGCCGCGGCCCTCGGCCCGGGCGGGCTCTCGTATCTCGTGAACGAGGGCGGCCGCTTCCTGCGGGAGGATCGGTCCGTCGTGATGTCCGGCGCGCCACACCCCGCGACGCGCTTCGCGGTGCACGGGAGAGCCACCTTGATCGGCCGGGGCGGCGATCTCGTGGTGCTCTCGCCGGGGGCCGCGCCCGAGCGGATCCAGGTGGACTGCGTCGGGACGAGGCCGATCTTCGACGTCAACGCGCGCGCCCGTTACTGGACGCGCGGCGGGCAGCTCCTGCGCAGCGGGAGGCCGGGCGCCGCCGCGCTCTCGGGCGAGGCGGACGCGGTCCCGATGGGCGAGGTCCTCGCCGGGCAAACGCTGTTCTGGGTGGGCCAGAGCTTCGGGCTCGGCTTCTACCGCGCCGGGAACGTCTCGATAGCGTTCGTCTTCGACGCCGAGCGGCCCGGCCTCAAGGACACGGTCAAGCTGCCTTTCCCGGGCGGCAAGCTCACCGCGGCGACCTGCGTCTTCGACGCCGGCCCGAGCTCTCCGTCCCACGAAGGCCGCGGGCGCTCCCGCGCCGGGCGCGCATGGCTGTTCCTCGCCGCCGAGCAGGCCGGCCGGACCGTGCACCGGTGCGTCGTCGTGAGCGAGGACGGCGCGGTCGAGGCGGTCGCCGACGGCGACGGGGAAGGCGGCTCGTGGCTCGGCGCGCTGACCGGCAAATGCGCGGCCTCGGGGTTCCTGCTCTCGGCGACCGACAGCGGCGTCGTCCGCGTCGAGGTCCGCGGGGGCGCGCTCGTCGAGACGCGGCAGTTCCCCGGCACCGAGCCGTTCGTCACCCAGGCTTCCCGGCTGCTCGTCGGGCCAGAGGGCCTGTTCGTCGTCGACGCACAGGCGATCACATTGCTTCGCATCTCGTGAATCCACGCTGAGCTGACGGCCCGCGCTCACGGGCCGATCGAGAGGAGAGAGAGAGACCATGAAATCGACAGAGCTCCCCCTGCCCGCCTTCTATGACGCCAAGAACGCCGAGCGGTGGGGCTATCACCCCAATGAAGAGGCGCTGCACGGCGCCGCCGCCGCGTGGCGGAAGGCGCATGGCGTGAGGCCGTCGGCCGCGGACGCGCAGAACGTCCACGTCCTGCTCATCGACGTGCAGAAGGACTTCTGCTTCCCGCAGGGCTCGCTCTACGTCGCCGGCAGGAGCGGCACGGGCGCGGTCGACGACAGCCGCCGCATCGCCGAGTTCATCTACAGGAACCTCGCCTCCATCACGAACATCACGGTCACGATGGACACCCACTTCGCTTACCAGATCTTCTTCCCGGCCTTCTGGGTGGATCGCGAGGACCGCCCGCTGACCGCGCACCGCGAGATCACGACGGCGCAGATCGACGCGGGGGAGGTGCGGCCCAACCCCGCGGTGGCGAAGTGGCTCTGCGGCGGGAGCTACCCGTGGCTCATGAAGCAGGTCCGGTATTACTGCGAGGAGCTCGAGAAGGCTGGGAAATACAAGCTCTACCTGTGGCCGCCGCACTGCATCCTCGGGAGCGACGGCCACGCGCTCGCGGGCGTCGTGCACGAGGCGCGGATGTTCCACGCGTTCGCGCGCGGGGTGCAGTCGTGGGTCGAGGTCAAGGGCGGCAACCCGCTCACCGAGAACTACTCGGTGATGCAGCCCGAGGTGCTGACGCGGCACGACGGCCAGCCGCTCGCGCAGCGGAGCACGGGCTTCCTGAGGACGCTGCTCCACGCCGACGCGGTGATCATCGCCGGCCAGGCCGCGAGCCACTGCGTCCGCAGCTCGATCGAGGACATCTTGACGGAGATCGCGCTCACCGACCGCGCGCTCGCCAAGAAGATTTACGTGATGACCGACTGCATGTCGCCGGTCACCGTGCCCGACGGCAAGGGGGGCTTCGCCGTCGATTTCACCGCCGAGGCGGACAAGGCGCTCGCCCGCTTCGCCGCCGCCGGGATGAACCTCGTGAAGAGCACCGACCCGATTCCGTGTCTGGGCGCATGACCGTGGAGGATCCGATGAGCAAGAACAAGGAGAACGACAGCGGAACGAGCCGCGATGGCTCGCTCGACATCGAGCAGCTCTTCGAGGCAGCGCGGGACGACGGCGCGCTCTCGCCCGAGGCGATGCAGGCGCTGCACATCACCGACCTGGGCGCGCAGATCCAGGCCGGCTTCGGCGTGCAGGTGGACGACGTCGCGTCGTCGGAGGTGGTGCTGGTCACGGTGATGCCCGACGACTCGGGATCGATCAAATTCGCCGGCAACGCCCCGTCGGTGAGGGACGGGCACAACCTGGTCGTGGGCGCCCTCGCCGACTCCAGGCAGCGCGACTCCATCCTGGCGCACAACCGTTACCTGAACGGGGCGGTGCTGTATCCATACTGCCCGATCGCCCAGGCCGTGAAGATGGACACGAAGAACTACGATCCCATGCTCGGCACGCCCCTCTACGATCAGACGGTGGTATTGCTCGGAACGGTGATCGCGAAGGCGCAGGAGTTCGCGCTGAGCGGCGTCCCGGCGCGCACCGTCACGCTGATCATCTCGGACGGCGCCGACGCGGGCTCGACGTGGGCCAAGGCCAAGGACGTGTGCGCCCTCGTCCGTGACATGCGGCGGGCCGAGGCCCACATCGTGGCGGCGATCGGCATCGACGACGGAAACACCGATTTCCGCGCCGTCTTTCGCGACATGGGGATCGAGGACCGCTGGATCCTGACGCCGAAGAGCGACGCGGCGGACGTCCGCAAGGCGTTCGCGCTGTTCTCCCAGTCGGCGGTGCGCGCCAGCCAGGGCGGCGCGTCGTTCTCGAAGACGGCCGCCGGCGGCTTCGGAGGGTGAAGCGCGCGCCCCGGGCTCGCCGCGCGCCCCCTGCGCCGCGGCGAGCCCTCCACACCTCTCGGTGGATCCAGCGGAGGACCCGGATCAGGCCGCGGCCTCCCAGGGGACGACGCCGTAACGGCGGCGCAGCTCGTCCAGATCCACCGCCATGTCCGACCAGAAATCCCAGTCGTCCATCAGGTCGATGCTCATCTTCGTTCCGCGAACGAACGATCGCACGAGCTCGTCGGCGAGCCCGGGTGTCGCGAGCATCCCCTGCTGCGACGGCGCCAGCACGGTGAGCTGGATGCCCTGCTGGAGCTGCACCAGCAGGAACACGAGGATACCGAACGGGTTCTCGCGGCGATACCCCGCCTGAAACGCGATCGTCATCGCCTCTCCGCGCAGGTCGGTGCCGTAACCGGCGAGGATGTGGCTCAGGTCGTGGGTGAGCACGCCCTCGGGCACGCCGCGCTTCTCGCCGGGGAACGAGAAGCCGTTCTCTCGATAGAAGGTGAAGAGCGCCTTGCCGAGGGTGCCCTCGCTGTACGCCTCGAGCGAGCGGTAGCGCGCGGCGACTGGCTCGTTCTCCAGGATGCCCGCGAAGCTCGCGACGTTCCTTGCGAGCCCGTAGAGGCCGCCCTCATCGAGCATGCGCCGCACGTTCTTGCCGAGCAGCGAGCTCCGGCTGATGTCGATGCGCAGCAGGAGCAGCCGCCGCTCGTAGAGGTGGTGGAGCTGGCGGACCGCGTTCGGCCGCGCCCCGAGCGCCGCGGCGAAGCGCTCGACCTCGAGCAGCTCGCGCTCCTCGACGCGCTCGCCGCACAGGGTCATGGCGCAGAGACCGTTGACGAGCTGCTCGCGCAGAAGAGGGTCCTCGACGGCGCGCGCGAGCTCCTCGGGCGCTATCGGGGCGAGCGCGTCGATGTCGAAGTCGGTGTGGAGGAGGTGCCGCTGCACCGCGCCCATCGCGTCGCGCCGCGACCCGTCGAGGGGGCTGGCCGAGGTAAGGACGACCTTGATGGCACGCAGGCCCGCGTGCGCCTGTTCTTGGCTCGGGATGAGGTAGGTCATGCAGGGGAGGATGATGCCGAGCGCGCGTCCCGTCCTTGACCGGCGGCGCCAATGTCTTGACCGAGCGCGCCGCCTGGCCGAGGAGCAGGGTCCGCGGCGGCTCGACGCCGCGGACGCTCGACTCCGATCCACCTGCCATGCGCTGCGCGAACAGCGTCCGGGACATAGCCCGTCTCGATCTCCCGCTGTGCCCAAGGTTCTCGCTGGCCGGCCGCTCGCCGCTCAACTATTTGCGGGTGGGTGAGCCCGAGGGCGCCTCGCGGAGGTCTCATGCAGCCGAGATTCGTTGAAGGACACCAGAAACGTCTCGAAAACATCAAGCTTCCGAGCGCGATCACACAGGGCATCAGGAGGTTCTTCGCGACGTCCAATGCGCTTCGTCCGGATGGAACCTGGCGGAACTGGGGAGCCAACCATCAGTGCAAACCCGAGAGCTTCCATGAGCCCGGGTCGATCGACGAGCTCGTGGCGATCGTCGACGGCGCGAGGGCCAGGTCCAAGAAGATCCGGATCGTCGGCGCGGGACATTCCTGGTCCGACATCGTGTGCACGGACGAATGGATGGTCAGCCTCGCGCGCATCAACAAGCTGATCGAGCTCGATCGGAAGAACAAGACCGTCACCGTCCAGGCAGGGATGCGCGTCGCGGACCTCATCGATCACCTCGACGCCGCCGGCCTCGCGCTCGTCAACCTGGGAGAGGTCGACGCGCAGCACATCGGAGGTGTCATCGCGACCGCGACGCACGGCTCCGGAAGAACCGGCTCGTTCTCAAGCGCCGTGCTCTCCGCGAAGCTCTTGCTGTCGTCTGGCAAGGTCATCGAGATATCCAGCGCGCGCAACGCACAGTACCTCGATGCGGTCAGGACCAACCTTGGCTGCCTCGGGATCGTGGTCGAGGCGACGCTCGCGGTCCGCGAGTCGTTCAACGTGCTGAAGCATCAGAAGGTCTTCGAGACGAAGGCGGCGATCGCGAACGCCCCCCGCTTTCTCTCGCTCTCCGACCCGTACGCGATGAACAAGGTGTTCTTCTTCCCGTACGGCAGGCAGCACATCTACGCTGCGAAGGCGGAGGAGCTGTCGGAGCCGTCCCTCTGGGACAGGCTGCGCAACCCGGTCCTCGCCGTGGGCGACAGGCTCACGTTGAGCGTCTTGATGAACGCCGCGCGGCTGGTCCCGATCGACCTGAAGCCGCGCTTTTTGAAGGCGGCGCTGGCCGCGGTGAGCACGAGCTCCTACCAGGTCGGAAAATCGTACGATCTCCTGCTCTTCGCTCACGATCCTCGCTTCAAGGTCGTCGCTGGCCACATCGAGTCCGAGATCGCGATCCCGATCGAGGGCCTGGGGCCGGCGATCGCCTCGCTGTTCGAGCTCATGGAGCGGAGGACGTTCAAGATCAACGGGTACATCCTGGCGCGGACGGTCACCAAGGAGACGGCGTGGATGAGCCCCGCTTACGGTCGCGACTCGGTGTTCCTGACCTTCGCGCACTTCCCTTCCGAGGCGGAAGATTGGAAGGCGATCTTCGCCGAGATCGAGACCTTCATGGTCGAGCGCCATCAAGGCCGACCGCACTGGGGGAAGATCAATTTCACGAATCGAGAGTACGCAGAGAAGGCATATCCTCGCTACGCCGACTTCGCCGGCATCCGGAAGGAGCTGGACCCGATCGGCATGTTCGCGAACGACTTCATCCGGCGGCACTTCACCGTCGCGAGCGAGGCCGTTCCCATGAGCGCCCGGCCGGCCCCCCTCTGAGCGAGGGCGCCGGGGCCCCGGACGGGCTCATGCGACAGGGGCCCTCGCGCTCGCCCTCTTGATGTCCGCTGTCGCGCCTGGTAGCCGTCCTCGCCGTGCGGCCGTCCGTGCTCCTCGCCCCTCCGAGCGGCGGCGCCGGAGCGGTCGCGGCTGCGAGGTGGGTTGGTCATGACGGTCGTGCGGTGGAAGGCATTGGAGCGGCGCGTGGTCCAGCACTCGCCGTGGCGGAGGATCGAGGACGTCACCTTCGAGCTCCCGGACGGGCAGGTCCGCACGTTCTCGCTCAAGAAAGAAGGGCGAGTCGTCTGCGTCCTCGCGATCTCCCGCGAGAAGAGGGTGATCCTGGCGCGCCAGTACAGGCCGGGGCCCGATCGGATCCTCGACGAGCTCCCAGGGGGCGGCGTCGAGCCCGGCGAGGCCCCGGAGGAAGCGGCGGCGCGCGAGCTTCTCGAGGAGACGGGGTATGTCGCCGGGCGGCTCGTGCCGCTCGGCCGCCCGCTGGAGTGCGCTTACTCGACCATCGAACGACACGCGTTCCTGGCCGTGGATTGCGTGCGCGAAGGGGCGCAAGCGCTGGATGAGACGGAGTTCATCGACGTGGTCGAGAAGCCGATCGAGGACTTCGTGGAGCAGCTCAGGGAGGGCGCCTGCACCGACCCGGAGGTCGGGTGGATGGGGCTTTACGAGCTGGGCTGTCTGAGGGCGAGCGCCTGAGCCTCGCCGCGGGGCCGCGCGGCGGAAGCGCGCACGCCGGCGCCGCGATGCCCGCCGGTCGCTGGCTGCGCTATGGTGGAGCGCATGCGCAGGCACGACCACGTCCTCCGCGCTCCCGGTGGGCAGCGCTCGCGGAGGGCGAGGCGCGCGGCGAGGCGCGCGGTGAAGCCCGCGGCGAGGCGCGCGGTGAAGCCCGCGGCGAGATCAGGATGGCGCAGGAGGCCATCCTCACGGTGCTGAAGTCGCGCGGGATCGCCACGCCGGCCGAGATGGCCCGCGCGATCGCCGGCTGCGAGGATCTGAGCAAGCTGCGGCGATGGCTCACCCGCGCGGCGACCGCGACGACCGCCGCCGAGGTCGTCGCCGGCTCCCGGCGCAAGCGCTGAGCGAAGACCGCCGCGGCGAGGGCGCGCCGGGCGCCCTCCCCCGCGCGCCCCGTCACTCGTGATCGCCCCCGCCGCGGCGCACGTGCTTCTTCTCGCCCGTGCGCCGCTTCTCGTCGAGCCGCCGCGCCTTCGACGCGCGCGTCGGCCGCGTCGGCCTTCGCCGCACCGGCACCTCCAGCGCGCGCAGGATCAGCGCGCGCAGCTTCTCGCGCGCGTCGTCCAGGTTGCGCAGCTGGTCGCGGGTCAGCTGGCTCACGATGAACAGCCGCCCCTCGGCGTCGAGCCGGCCGCGCGCCAGCTCGCGCAGCCTCGCCTTGGCGTCATCGGCGAGCTCCGGCCACGCGCCGAAGTCGAAGCGCAGCTCCACCTTGGAGGCGACCTTGTTGACGTTCTGACCGCCGGGCCCCGACGCGCGCACGGCGCTCCAGCTGAGGAGCGCGGCCGGAGCGGTCAGCGCATCGTTGACGACGAGGGGATCGGACACGGCGGCTCTCCTGCCCTGCGGGCGGCGCGTGCGCCGTGCGGAGCGCCTGACGCCTAGCACGCGCCCGCCGCGCCCGCCGCGCTGCGCGCGCTCTGCCGGGGAGGAGGCGCGTGTGCGATAGAGTCGCCATGCAGTGCCCCCCCGATCCCGCCGCCGCGCCGCCGGGCGCCCCTCACCGAGGCCGGCCGCCGCCTGCGCGGCTCAGCATGCTGCGCTGCCTCGGCGTCGCTTCCGGTCCAGCCGCCGCCCTCGCGATCGCGCTCGTCCCGAGCGGGCTCCACGCCGTCCCCGGCTTTGGCCACCGCCCTGCGTACGCGGCCGCGGTCGCCGCGTGGATGGCGCTGTGGTGGCTCTTCGAGGTGCTGCCCGTCGCGCTCACCGCCTGCTTGCCGCTCGTGCTCTTCCCGCTGCTCGGCGTCTTCGGCCGCGGGCTCGCGGGCGACGCCGCCCGCGCCGCCGCGCCGTTCGTCGACGCGTACATCTTCCTCTTCCTCGGCGGCATGGCGATCGGCGCCGCCATGGAGCAGTGGAGCCTTCACCGCCGGGTGGCGCTCCACATCATGCGGGCGGTCGGCACGGACCCGAAGCGGCTCCTGCTCGGCATGCTGGTCGCGACGAGCGCCATCTCGCTCTGGATCTCCAACACCGCGACCGCCGTGATGATGGTCCCGATCGGGCTCGCCCTGCTCGCGCAGCTGGAGTCGGCCGCCGGGGGGCGCAGGCTCACGCACTACGGGACGGCGATCATGCTGGCGGTGGCCTACGCCTCCAACGTCGGCGGGATCGGCACGAAGATCGGCACCGGCACGAACTCCATCTTCTGCGGCTTCCTCGCCGACAAGCTGGGCCACGACCTCGGTTTTCTTCGGTACATGGCGATCGCCCTGCCGTTCGTGGTCCTCTTCGTCCCGCTGCTCTGGCTCGCCCTGTGGCGCGTGGGCAAGCGGGACGGCCTCGGCCCCGGCCACGCGCGCGACGCGCTCGACCGCGAGCTCGCGGCCATGGGCCCGATGAGCCGCGGCGAGAAGACCGTCGCCGCCATCTTCGCGGCGTCCAGCGTGCTCTGGATCCTCGGCGATCCGCTGCGCGCCGCGCTCGCGCCCCCTCTCCAGGCCGCGCTCAGGGGCCTCGGCGCCGCGCTCGGCTCGGGCGCCGCGGCCGGATTCAAGGTGCAGGGCAAGCACTACGAGGCGACCGTGGCCGTCCTGGCGGCGCTCGGCCTGCTCGCCCTGCGCGCCCTCTCCCTCGCCTCCCTGCGCCGGATGCCCTGGGGCACGCTCGCCTTGCTCGGCGGCAGCTTCGCGATGGCGGCCGGCATCGAGGGCGGCGGGCTCTCGGCGTGGATGGCCGCGAAGCTCGCGGTCGTCGCCGAGGCGCCGCTGCTCGCGCAGCTCGGGCTCGCCAGCAGCGGCACGATCGCCCTGTCGGCGCTGGCCTCCAACACCGCCACGGTGAACGTGGCGCTCAACGTGCTCCCGCAGGACCTCGGCGTGCTGTTCGCGGCCACGATCGCCGCGTCCTGCGACTTCATGCTGCCGGCGGGCACGCCGCCCAACGCCATCGTGTTCGGCAGCGGGTACGTGCGGCTCCCGGTGATGATCCGGACAGGCTTCCTGCTCGACGTGGCCGCCGCCGCGCTCATCACGGTCTACGTGTACGGCTACGCGCGGCACCTCATCGGCGGCTGAGCGCAGGGGCGCAGCGGCGTCCCGCGCGCCGTCGCCGGCCTGGTCGCCCGCGTCTCGCGGCCGGGGCCGGCGCCCGGGCGCGGCTCAGGAGACCTTGCGCCGCGCCGACTCCCACCCGCGCCGCACGGCGCTCTTGGCCTCGTCCCAGGTGCGCCCGCTCTTGAGGTCGTTCCACTCCTCCTTGAGCTTGCTCTCGACCCGATCGTCCCAGTCGGTGTGATCGCTGTAATGGCTCGCCGCGCCCCAGCCGTAGCGCAGCCCCGGCTCGACCTGGTTCCAGTCGGTGTTCGGCGCGTAGCGCGGCGGGATCGGCTGCTTGCCGAGCGCCTGCTTCACCGTATCGCCGACGTCCTGGTTGAGCTCCTGCCCCTTGGTGTCGGTGAAGTCCGCCTTGGTCTGCTCCCAGTCGCGGCGCAGCGCCTCCTTCACGCGATCCCAGCCGGACGTCTTGTGATCATCCCACCACCTCGGATTGACTGCATGGTTCATCGGTACCTCCATCGACTCCGTTGAACGAGCGCCGGCGCGAGGGCCGATCGCCGCGGTGAGCCCGGCGATACACGAACGGTGCCGCCCCGAGCATTTGCCGGAAACCGATGTGAATCGGGCTGTTCTCAGTGGCGTGTGCGGTCCCGGACTGACCCTCTCCACCGTCCCCGGCGGAGGCTCGCCTGCGTCAGGCCGTCACACATGAGACAAGGTGCCTCGGAGGTGTCAGCCGGGCGGGCGCACTGGAAAGCGCTCGGCCATCCATGCCTGCCACGCGGGCTCGTCGCGCACCGCCGCGGCAGGCGCCCTGTCGCCGTACAGGTACAGCCGGATCGGCAGGAAGATCTGCCCGGCCATGGGGAGGGCGAACAGGTGGGCGATGCCCGGCGCCGGCGCATCGAGCCGGAGGAGCAGCTCCGGGTGCTCGCTCGGGCCGACGCGCTCGACCACCCCGGCGAACGGCGGCGCGCCGGCGGCGGAGCTCACCCGCTGGCCCTCCGCGGCGCCGGCGAGCCCGAGCGGGCCGATCAGCGCGTCCCATGTCGCGGATCGAGGCTCGGATCCGGCGCCCATCAGCTGGAACGCCGCGCAGGGCTGGCCGCGGAAATGCGACAGATAGAGCCGAAGGATGCGGAAGAAGGCCGCCCAGCCGTGCATGTGGCCCTCGAACTGGTTGTCCCAGTCGTCCGTGCTCGCGAACCAGCTGTGCACCACGCGCACGACGCACGTCCCGCCGGACCGCGCCTCCACGATCCACTCCGTGGCGACCTTGGGGCCGCCTGGTCCCATGTCCTCCGGGGCCTCGGCGGAGAACCGGCGAGGCGGCTCCCAGGCCGTGATGGTCGCGACCGCATCCATGCTCGTGCCCGGGCCGAAGTGAGAGACGGTCGCGCCGCCTTCGCGCTCCTCGACCTCGCTCGGCACGAACCACGACGAGATCCCGGGCCCGGTCGCGATGGCGCTCCACACCTCTTCGGGGCTGCCGGGGACCTCGACTTCGGCCTCGACGCTGCGACGGCCGGACGCGTCTTTTCTCACGGGCATGATGACTCCTTTCGTGGTGCTTCGTTCGGTGTGGGTGTGGGGTGAGCGACGATCACCAGGCGGTGCGATCGCCCGCCTGGCGCCGAATCATCGTGGTAACGCGCGACGAGCGCCGTCACCGCGCGGGTGAGCTCGCCGGTGAAGGCGGCGCGCTCCGCCGGGGAACGGAAGCGGACCTCGGCGTCGATCGACAGCGACGCGAGGCGCTTGTCGGCCTCCCGCGAACGCCGAAGGAGATCGCTGACCTCGCGCACGACGCGCGCGCCCAGGGCGATGAGGTAGGTCGCGGAGAGGCGGTCCGAGGCGCGCTCCGGGTCCGCGGCGACAGGCCCGAGCGCGCCGGGCGACACGACGTAGGAAGCCGCGCTCGCGACCAGCAGGCGCTCCGTCAGCCCGCCCCATTTGCGCGTCCCGGCCATGCGCACGAGCCCGTGCGCCTCGAGGGCGCGCAGGTGGTAGTTGATCTTCTGGCGCGCGATCCCGAGGCGCGTGGCCAGCGTCGCGGCGGAGGCGGGCGCCGAGAGCTCCGAGAGCAGCCGGCTCCTGACAGGCTCGAGCGCTGCCGCAGCCGCGGCTGGATCCTCAATGACGTCGACGTCGAGCACACCGCCGTGGGTATCATTGACAATTTTTTTTGTCAATGACCGCAGGCCGTACTTTCCCCGCCACGGCGAGGGGCGCGATCCCCTCGCCGTCGGGCACCGAGCCCCGCCTACGTCACCCGCCGGTGGCGGCGTCCGGGGGGAGAGCGTTCAGATCGCCACTTGCCTCGATGGCCCGGTAGCTCGCCGCGAGGCGCTGCGCCCAGACCTCCACGCCCTCGTCGCTGATCAGGCCATCCTGGCGGATCTCGAGGAGCACGCAGGGCAGGCCGCGGGCCTCGCCGTGCGTGGGGATCCCGTAGTCGCCGCCCTCGGTCACGCGGTAGGGCTCGTTGTCGCCGACGCAGAGCCCGGGCTCGCGCCGCAGCGCCTCGAGGAACGGCGCGGCGAGCCTGCGGTCGCGCCCGTAGAGGACGGCCGCGTGCCACGGCCGCTCCTGACCGGGCATCGCGGGCGTGAAGCTGTGGATGCTGAGGATCGCGGTGCGCTTCCGGCGTTCCCGCCGCGCGTCGAGGAGCGCGGTGATCGCATGGTGGTAGGGCCAGAAGCACGCGTCGGCGCGGGCGCTGGCCTCCGCGGCGTCGATGGCGTTGCCGGGGATGGGCACGCCGCAGCTGATCTCGGGGATGGACGTCGGGGAGCCCAGCGGCCGGTTGCAGTCGATGACGAGCCGCGAGTAGCCGGAGAGCACGAGCGGCGCGTCGAGGAGCGCGGACATGCGGCGCGAGAGGCGCGCCGCGCCGATGTCCCAGCCGGTGTGCTCGCGGAGCGCCTCGTGCTGCCTGCCCAGCTCGGGGAGGCTCCTCGGAACCGCGTTGGACGCGTGGTCGCAGAGCAGGACCGCGCTGGAGCGGCCCTCGGGGTTCACCACCTCGAACGCGGGCGGCTCATCGGGCGCGAGGAGGCGCAGGGCTGGCGAAGCGGACGAAGAAGAGCTCATGACGTCTCGGCCAAGACATAGCAGACACCGGCGCGCCCGCGCCGCGCGCGCTCTCGGCGAGGGCGCGCGGCGGCACGCGCGGCGCGCGGGCTCAGTGCGGCGACGTCATGCACGCGCGCAGCGCGAGCTTGGCCCGGTGCAGGAGCACCGCGACGTGGCCGGCCGAGATGCCCAGCGCGCGCGCCACGTCCTCTCCGGGTTGCTCCTCGAGCATGCGCAGCGTCACGACGGCCTTCTGGATCTCGCAGAGCTCCTCGACGCACGCGCGCAGGCGGACGTGCTCCTCGGCCCGCGCGATCGCCTCGTCGGTCGCCGGCGCGTCCCCCACGGCCTCCGGGTGCGCGTCCACGTCGTCGTGCGGCCGGGCGCGGAAGTGACGGCGGCGCCGGTTGCGCGCGGCGTTCCGCACCGTCCCCGCGAGCACGCCGCCCCACGCGCCGACGTCCTCCGGGAGCGCGCCCCGCTGCGCGAGCGTGAGCAGCGTGCAGAGGCCCTCCTGCACGCAGTCGACAGCGTCTTCCGGCGTCACCCCCTCCGCGCGCGCCAGCGCCGCGAGCGCCGCACGTTCGGAGCGCACAAGGTGCGACACATGGTTCAGGATGTCGTCCGCGTCCTTGATGGCGTCCATGGTCCAGGAGGTCAGGTGTCGAGCCGCGCCCACATTACAACGGGCGACCGCTGTAATGGAGGCCGCCCTCGAGACCTGCCAGGGCATGGAGGTTCACGCCATGTCCACGAATGCTGTCCGCGAGATCGATGAGGCGAGCTTCGACGCCGAGGTGCTGGAGGCGGGGGTGCCCGTCCTCGTCGAGCTCACCGCGCAGTGGTGCCCCCCGTGCCGCGCGCTCGCGCCCATCCTGCACAAGCTGGCGGAGGAAGGCGCGGGGCGCCTGAAGGTGGTGGCGGTCGACGGCGATCGGTGCCCGGCGATCGCCCGCCGCCTCGGCATCCGCGCGTTTCCGACCGTCGTCGCGTTCGCCGGGGGCAAGGAGGTGGCCCGTCACGTGGGGCTGACCACGAAGGACAAGCTCCTCCGGCTGATCGAAGGGAGCGGGCTCCCCGGCGGGGCGGGGAGGGACCGGGCGCCCTCGCCGCCGTGAGGGCGGCGCGATCGGGCTCCTCCGCCGGCGTGCGGCAGAGATCGGCGCGCGGATCTCCTACGGCGCGCCGATCTCGGGCTCACCCGTGGCCTATCGTCGTGGCCTCTCGTGACGCCGGTGCGGTTCGCGCTGCCCCTCGGCGGGGAAGGTGACCTTGCGCGTCGTCGCTTCGGACGCGGAGACATCGAACGGCCCCACCGGCAGCGGCTCGCTGACCGCCTTGCCGTTCTCATCGACGAGCGAGATCGTCCCGACATACTTGTCGGCGGCGACCTGCACGCTCGCGTCGAATCGATCGCAGGGGACCACCTGCCGCGTGACCTCGTTGTTCTTCGTGTTGATGAGGACCAGCTCGACCGCTTGCGCGCCGCGCGCCTTGCACTGCGCGGCGTCGGTCTTGTCCCCGATGGACCACTGGACGGTGGCGAACCCCATCTCTTCAGGGTGCGCGCCTCCAGGCTCCGTCTCGCCGGTCGTTCTTTCCATGCACGCGACCATCATCACTGCACATAGCCCTGCCAGACCGTAGACACTTCGCATACCTACCTCGCTGTGCTCGGTGCGGACTCCAACGCCGCGCCCCGCGTCCAGCAACGCGAGTGCCATGCGACCTCCCGGCGAGCCTGCGAGCCCGGCCCTCTCCGCAGGGCTTGAAATGGCCGAGCAGGTTCGCCATGTTCGCCGTCCGATCGAACGCGAGCGGCGCCCCGCAACGGCGGCGCCGGGCGACGGGCGGCGTCGAGCGACGCCCGCCGAGGAAGCACGACCCCGATGCGCACGCCCGAAGATGCTCGCGACAGCCCCCGGGAGGCCGCGTGGGGCGTGGCCTACGGGATCGCGGCCTACAGCTCCTGGGGCGTCGTCCCTGTCTTCTGGAAGCAGCTCCGTCACGTCGGCGCGGTCGAGCTCCTGGCCCATCGCACCGTGTGGAGCCTGCTCTCGTTCGTGGCGCTCACGCTGGCCGCGGGGCAGGGCCGCGCGCTCGGCGCGGCCCTGCGCGACCGGCGCGTCGTCGCGGCGATGGCGGTGACCGGCGCGCTCGTGTCGGCGAACTGGGTCCTCTTCATCTACGCCGTCGCGGTGGGGCGCGTGCTCGACGCCAGCCTCGGCTACTTCATCAACCCGCTGCTCAGCGTGCTCCTCGGCATGCTCTTCCTGCGCGAGCGGCTGCGGCCCGCCCAGTGGCTCGCGCTCGGCCTCGCCGCCTCGGGCGTCGTGTACCTGGCGGTGCGCGCCGGCTCGATCCCCTGGATCGCCCTGGGCCTGGCCGGCACGTTCGCGGTGTACGGCCTGCTGCGGAAGGTCGTCGCCGTCGGCTCGCTCCCCGGCTCCACCCTGGAGACGTCGTTCATCGCCCCGCTCGGCGCGGCCTACCTGGCCGCCCTCCACGCCGAGGGCGCCGGCGCCGCCGGCCACGCCGATCTGCGGACCCACGTCCTCCTCGCCGCGACGGGCATCATCACGGCCCTGCCGCTCGTCTGGTTCACGAACGCGGCGCGCCGCCTGTCGCTGACCACCGTCGGCTTCCTCCAGTACCTCGCGCCGAGCGGGCAGTTCCTGCTGGCCGTGCTGGTCTATGGCGAGCCGTTCACGGCGGCCCAGGCCGTGAGCTTCGCCTTCATCTGGACCGGGCTCGCGGTGTTCAGCGCCGACGCCGTGCTTCGCGCGCGCCGTACGGGAAGGACGAGCCCATCCTGAGCGCGCCGAAGGCGACGCAGGAGGACGTTGAAACGCCGAGATGCCAAGCGAGAGACGCGCTGTCGTGGCGGACTGGCCCCTTCAACGTTTTTCCTTGAGCACGCTGACGCCTGGCAGGCCTTCGCCTCCGGACGGGCACGACCCGTCCTGGCCGTCGCCTCCGGCGCAGAGCACCCGCCGGACCCGTTCGGCGATGTCCCGGGTCCGGGCGACGATCGTCACCCGGCTCTCGCTGGTCACCGCATAGCTCGTCCCGTCGAGGTGCTCGACCACGCCGTTCACCTCGCGGAGGATCTGCGATCCTGGGGCGTGGTCCCAGGGAAGCACGCGATAGTAGACGTAGAAGTCCTTCTCGCCTCGCGCGACGCTCGTGTAGTCGACGCACGCGCTGCCCGCGTTGCTCGCGTCGCCCGCGTCGTTCGTGACCGGCAGCCGGCCCCGCGCGCGGGCCTCCACCGTCGCGCGCACCTCGCTCGGCATGTATCGCGCGTAGATCGTGCCCGCCAGCTCCTCCGCGCTGGCCGCAGGATCGGCGCGGAGGCGCGCGCCGTTCAGGAAGGCGCCAGCCCCCTCCTCCGCGAAGAACGTCTGCCCCCGCGCCGGCAGGTGGATCCAGGCCGCGCGCGCCCTGGCGGCCCTCACCAGCGTCACCATGATCCCGAAGCGGTCGTTGCCTTCGACGAAATTGCGCGTCCCGTCGAGCGGATCGACGAGCCAGATCCAGCCGTCGCCGCCGAGCGCGTCGAGCACCCGCGGGTCGGCGTGAGCCGCCTCCTCGCCGACCATCGCCGACCCCGGCAGGAGCGCGCGCAGGCCCTCGGTCAGGCGCCGCTCCACCGCGAGATCCACCGTCGTCACGACGTCGCCGGGGTCAGCGACCGTCGCCTTCGATGTCACGTCGCCCGGCGCCAGGCGGCGCCAGAACGGCAGCATGTGCTCGCTCGCGACCTCCTCCAGGAAGGCGCCCACGCGGGCCAAGTCGGGGATCGGCATCGCGGCAAGATACCTCTGCTGGTACCGTCCCCTCCAGGCAAAGCCGCGCGAGGATCGCCTCGCAGCGAAAGCCGCAGCGCGCCGGGCGCTCGCCCGCGGCTGGCGCCCCGAGCGCCGTGGCCCGAGGCCAGACGATGAGCTCCGAAGAGACCGCACCGAGCACCGACCTCTCGCAGATCCCGGCGCAGATCCCCGGCCCCGCGGCCTGGTACGGCCCCGCGATGGCGCAGAGCGACGGCTGGATCGAGCACATCACACAGGCGGAGCTCGAGGAGGTCGAGGCCGCGGTCCGCCGCTTCGCCGAGACGGGCAAAGACCCGGCGCACCTCGGCAGCGAGGCCTTCCCGCTGCCATCGCTCGCCGCGCGCCTCCGCCGCGTGCTCGCGGAGGTGCTCGACGGCCGCGGCTTCGTTCTGCTCCGCGGGCTGCGCGGCCCGTGGCTCGACCGCGGCGACCTCCGCGCGGCAGCGATCGCGTTCCTCGGCATCGGCAGCCACCTGGGGAGCGCGCGCTCGCAGAACGCGCGAGGGCACATCCTCGGTCACGTGAAGGACCTCGGCCTGTCGAGCCAGGATCCGAGCGTGCGCATCTACCAGACGCGCGAGCGGCAGACCTTTCACACCGACTCGTGCGACGTCGTGGCGCTGCTCTGTCTGCGGACCGCCAGGGCGGGCGGGCTCTCGGCGCTGGTCAGCTCGGTCACGCTGTACAACGAGATGCGGCGGGCGCGCCCGGACCTGGCGGAGTCGCTGTTCGCGCCGATCGAGACCGATCGCCGGAGCGAGGTGCCCGCGGGCGAGCGGCCCTATTTCCGCATCCCGGTGCTGAGCTGGCACGCGGGGCTCCTGTCCGCCATCTACCAGCGGCAGTACATCGAGTCGGCCCGGCGCTTTCCCGACGTCCCGCCGCTCACCGCGCGGCAGATCGAGGCGCTCGACCTGTTCGACGCCCTCGCCGACGACCCCGCGCTCCACATGACCATGGAGCTCCGCCCGGGCGACATCCAGCTCGTGCACAACCACGCGCTGCTCCACGATCGCACGGCCTTCGAGGACTGGCCCGAGCCGGATCGCAAGCGGCACCTGCTCCGCCTCTGGCTCGCTCCGCCCGGGGCGCGGCCGCTGCCGCCGGTGTTCCGCGAGCGCTACGGCTCGCTGACCCCCGGGGACCGCGGGGGCATCGTCGTGCCCGGCACGCGGCTCCACGCCCCGCTCGATCCGGCGTGAGCGGCCGCGCCCGCGAGCGCCGGGCGCTCACCGCGGCTCGTGCGGAGGTCCCCACGTGAGCTCCCGCTCGCCGAGGAGCTCGACACCTCACCGCCGCGTGCGCGCGCTGCATGCCCATGGCGCGCGCGCTCCGCGAGGCAGCCCACCGCCGCGTGCGCGCGCTGCATGCCACGGCGCGCGCTCCGCGAGGCAGCTCACCGCCGCGTGCGCACGCTGCATGCCATGGCGCGCGCTCCGCGAGGCAGCTCACCGCCGCGTGCGCGCGCTGCACCCACACGGCACCGGCACGCTCCTCGCAGCACCCCCCTTCCCATGGCTCCCTTGCCTCCGGCCCGAGCGGCAGAGGAATGCGCCGGCGGCGATCCCGGGCCCGCGTCCAGCGGCGAGGCGCGCGTCCATGCCGCTCCGCCCGCCGCCCCGGACGCGCCCGTCGCCCGCCGCGCACGGCGAAAGGCGCTGCTCCACGCGGCGCTCGGCGGCCTCGGCCTGGCCGCCCTGGCCGCGCTCATCCGCCACGTCGGCGCGGCGGAGATGCTCGCCGCGGTGACCCGCGCCGCGCCGTTCGTGCCTTTTCTGATCGTGCTGGAGGCGGCGCGCATCGGCTGCGAAACGCTCGCGACCGGCGTGCTCTGCGCGCCGCGGCGCGTCCCGATTGCAGAGCTCCTTCGCATCCACGTCGTCACCTACCCTGTCATCACGCTGATGCCGGCCGGCCGCCCCGCGGGTGAGGCGGTCAAGGCCGCGCTGCTCTCCCCCCACGTCGGCGCCGCGCGCGCGGCAGCGATCGCCACGGCGAACCAGTCGCTCGCGCTCCTGTCCTCGGCCCCGCTGTCGCTCCTCGCGGCCCTCGCCCTCTTCCACCTCGGCGGCGGCGCCTCCCCGCTCGCCCTCGGCGTGCTCGCGCACGCCGCCCTCCTCGTCGTGAGCGGCCTCGGCATCGCCTTCGCCGCACGGCAGCGCACCGCCTCGGCGTGGATCACCCGGCGGTTCGCCCGGGCCGGCCAGCTCGCCGCCGCCTTCCAGGAGGCCGTCCACGAGCGCCCGCCCGTCCCGGCCTGGCCGTTCGCCGCCTGCCTCGCGGGCCGCGCGCTCCAGGCAGTGCAGTACGGCGTGCTGCTCGCCGTCGTCGGCGCCGAGAGCGGCCCCCTCCGCGCGCTCGCCGCGTACGGCGTGGGCGCCGCCGGCACGGCGGCCGGCGACCTCATCCCGGGCCAGGTCGGCGCCACGGACGGGGCCTTCGCGCTCGCCGCCTCGCTGCTCGGCCTCACCGAGAGCTCCGCCATCGCGATCTCGCTGCTCGTCCACCTCCTCCAGGCGGCCTTCGCGCTCGCAGGGATCGCCGCCGCGCTCGTGTGGCGCCGCAGCCCTCCGGCGCCCTGAGCCGAGCTCGGCTGGGACCAGGGGAGTCGCGCGCCTCGGGCGTGCGCTCAGCCGCGCTCGCGCTTCAGGCGCTCCAGCTCAGCCAGGGCCTCGGCCAGCCGCCGCTCGGCCTCGTCGGCGCGCTGCCGCTCCGCATCGAAGCGGCGCCGCTCTTCATCGAAGCGGCGCCGCTCTTCGTCGAGGCTCGTCTCGGTCTCCTCGATGCGCGCCTCGAGATCGCCCACCATCGAGCCCAGCCGGGCGAGCAGCTCGTGCGTCTCCGGCAGCGGCGCCAGCCCGTGGAAGAAGCGCAGCCGGTCTCCCTCCAGGCTCAGGTCGAGATCAAGCACCGTGCTCGCGAGCCGGCCCTCCTGCGGGACGATCGGCTGGTACCGCGCGCTGCCCTCGGCGAGCCGGAAGCCGCGCAGCCGCCTGCGCTTGCGGTCGAAGACGAAGTACTCGGAGATGCCCAGCGACGCGTAGCGGGTGACGTTGTCCTCGAGGTCCTTCTTGCTGCTCCCGCTCCAGAGGATCTCCAGCGCGAAGTCGATCCCCTTGCCCTCGGCGCTCACCGACCAGCGGGCACGCTCCTTCACCTCGACCTCGAGCACCGCGATGACGTCGGGCGCGAAGATCCGCTCGGCCGGGTAGTAGACCGGCAGCTCGCATGCGAGGTACACGCGCCGGCCGATGCGCTGGAAGTACCCGCCCAGCGCGTCCCTGGCCGCCACCTTCGGGTTGAAGTGGAAGTCGCCCTCGGGAGGGCACGCCTCGGAGATCTCGAACTCCGACGGGAGCGTGTCGAGGACGCGCTGCCGTTCCTCCGGCGTCATGCGGTCCCAGAGCTCCTGCGGAGGGGCCCGCGGATCGTCGGGGTCGATCACCCAGGACGTCGGCGCGCGCTGCATGGTCCGAGCATAGCGGGCCCGCGCAGGTGCAACCACGGCACACGCACGGCATCGGCCCCTCGAGGGCGCTCCAGGTCCAGGCGCGCTCCAGACCACGCCGAGCCGCGCACCCCCGCTCGCGCGCCTTACGCCCGGGAGGAGCTCTGGCACCCTGGCAAGCGCTCTGCTCTGCGGTCCGGAGGGGTCCGGCACCCCCTTGTGGCACAACGAGGAGGGTGCACGCTGGGTCATTGGCACAGAATTTCGCCGAGAAATGCGTTTTCTGGCACAACCTTGCCCTGAAAATCGCTGGACCAAGCGTTATCGAGGGGTCCGGACCCCGGTGTGTCGCAGTGCACTGCGTTTGAGCCAGTGCCGGACCCCCTCCCCCCGGCACAGCGCCGCCCCGTTCTGGCACAGAACCAGGGCGTACGGCTCTCTCCGGAGGCCGCCCGCGGCGTCGGGCATCCCGGCGGCACGGGTGAGGCCGACGCCCCGGGATCGCTCCACGCCCCCTCGAGCATGCGACGTCGGCCGTGCAGGGCGGCCTAGTCGCCCGGTCGCTCCCTCGCACTTCGCCCGGCCGCCTGGCAGGCGCCCCCCTCGTGCGCCTCGCGGCCATGCGGCAGCCGGACACGCGGCGCGGCGGTCGCCCGACGGCGCAGCGACCGCGACCGCGGCAGATCGCTGGCCACCCTCCGGCGGTTCGTCCTACGGTGTCCAGTCATGACGGAGACGACCGGCGGCCCTGGACGGGACGTGCTCACCCAGACAGAGGCCGAGGAGCGCGCCGCGCGCATCGGCAATGCGCGCTACGAGCTCTCGCTCGACCTCTCGCGCGACGCCCGCGGTTACCGCGGCGAGGCGATCGCCTACTTCGACGTCCGCGGCCACGGCGACACGTTCATCGACTTCCGCGGCCGGCGCATCGAGCGGCTCGAGATCAACGGCGCCCTGGTCGAGCCCGCGTGGTCCGACTGCCGCATCGTCCTCCCGGGGCGGCTGCTCGCCCCGGAGACGCGCGTGCGCGTCGTCTACGAGAACGACTACGATCACACGGGCGACGGCTTCCATCACTTCCGCGACCCGGAGGACGGCGAGGACTACCTCTACTCGGACCTCGAGCCGTTCAGCGCGCACCGCGTGTTTCCCTGCTTCGATCAGCCGGACATCAAGGCGAGCTACCGGCTCTCCGTCACCGCGCCCGAGGACTGGGAGGTCATCGGCAACGCCCGCGTCAGCCGCACGTTCGGCGCGGGCCTCGGCCGTATGACGCGGGTGTTCGAGGAGACGACCCGGTTCAGCACCTACGTCTTCGCGCTGATCGCCGGCCCGTACAGCGGCGTCCGCGACGAGCACCGCGGGATCCCCCTCGGGCTCTACTGCCGCAGGTCGCTCGCGAGGCACCTCGACGCCGAGGAGCTCTTCACGATCACGAAGCAGGGCTTCGACTTCTACCCGGAGTTCTTCGACTACCCCTACCCCTTCAGCAAGTACGACCAGGTCTTCGTCCCGGAGTTCAACGCCGGCGCCATGGAGAACGTCGGCGCCGTGACCCACAGCGAGCGCATGATCTTCAGGGACCCGCCGACGGACCACCAGCGCCTCACGCGCGCGGAGGTGCTCCTCCACGAGATGGCCCACATGTGGTTCGGCAACCTCGTGACCATGCGGTGGTGGAACGATCTCTGGCTGAACGAGAGCTTCGCCACGTACATGGCCTTCCTCGCGATGGACCAGGCGACCCGGTTCCAGCCGGCCGTGTGGAAGGCGTTCAACGTCATGAAGAGCTGGGCCTACCGGCAGGACCAGCTCGTGACGACGCACCCCATCGCCGGGGAGCTCGCCGACACGGAGCAGACGTTCCTCAACTTCGACGGCATCACGTACGGCAAGGGCGCCGCCGCGATGAAGCAGCTCGTCGCGGCGATCGGCCTCCCGGCCTTCCGCGAGGGGATGCGCCGGTACTTCAAGCGCTACCAGTACGGCAACGCGACGCTGCGCGAGTTCCTGTCCGCGCTGGAGGAGGGCTCCGGCCGCGACCTCGGCGCGTGGTCGCGCCTCTGGCTCGAGCGGGCGTCCCTCAACACGCTGACGGCCGAGTGGGAGCCCGAGGGCGACCGCATCGGCCGGCTCCGCGTGCTGCAGACGGCGCCGGCCGACTACCCGATCCTCCGGCCGCACCGCATCGACGTCGCGCTGGCGCGCGAGGAGGACGGCGCGCTCGTCGTCGACTCCGTCCCCGCGGAGATCGACGGCGCGGCGACCGAGATCGCCGCCGCGCGGGGGCAGCGGGCGCCGCTCCTCGTGTTCCCCAACCACAACGATCTCACGTTCGCGAAGATCGCGCTCGACCCGGCCTCGCTCGCGTTCGTGCGCGAGCACATGGGCCGCGTGGAGGATCCGCTCCTGCGCCAGCTGCTCTGGTCGTCGCTCTGGAGCATGGTGCGCGACCAGAAGCTCGCCTCCCCCGCGTACCTCGCGCTGGTGAGGGACAAGCTGCCCGCCGAGCCGGACCTCTCGCTCGTCGACCCGGTGCTCACGAACGCGGCGACGGCGCTCGCGCGCTACGTGCCGGATCCGCTGCGCGAGGCCGAGGCGAGCGCGTTCACGGGCCTCGCCCTCGCGGCCCTGCGGGCGGCCCCCCGCGGCGACGCCCAGATCGTGTGGGCGCGGGCGCTCTTCAACGCGGCGTACTCCGCGCCGGATCTCGCGCTGGCCGCGCGCCTCGCGGACGGCGAGATCGAGGTGGAGGGCCTCGAGATCGACCAGGAGATGCGCTGGACGGTGGCCGTGAAGTGGATCGCGCGCGGCATGAAGGGCGCGGAGGAGCGGCTCGCGGCCGAGCGCGAGCGCGACCCGTCCGATCGCGGCCAGCGCGCCGCGCTGCGCGCCGAGACGGCGCGGCCGGATCCGGCGGCGAAGGCCGCGGCGTGGGCGCGCTTCCACGAGGACGGGTACGGCTCGCTCCACCTCACCGGCGCGGCGATGTCGGGCTTCAACTGGTCGTTCCAGCGCGCGCTGCTCGAGCCGTACGCGCAGGCGTTCTTCGAGCGGGTGCAGCAGGTCTTCGAGACGCGGACGCACGAGCTCGCGTCCGCGTACTTCACCCATCTGTTCCCCTCGTACCGCGTCGATCGGGACCTCCTCGCCCGCGCGGAGGCGCGGACCGCGGCGCTCGGGCGGGCCCCGGACGGCGCGCCGGCGACGCCGCGGCTGCCGATGCTGGTCCGGATGCTCCGCGAGGCGAGCGACGACCTCGTGCGGGCGCTCGCCTGCCGGGAGCTCGCGGCGGCGAGCGCCGCGGGGCACCGCCCGGGGGGCGGGGGCGCCCCCGGCTGAGCGAGGAACCCAGGAGAGCGGCGCTCGAGGCGACGATGATCGTGCAGTTCGGCAAGACGTCCCTCACGTGGACGCGCGCGGACCTCGAGGCGAAGCTCGCCGGCCACGCGCGCGTCCTCATCGACGTCGGTACGGGCGACGGCCGCTTCGTGTACCGCTCGGCCGGCGCCCACCCCGACACGTACTGCATCGGCGTCGATCCCGCGGGGGAGCGGATGCGCGAGGTGTCGTGGCGCGCCAGCCGCAAGGTCGCCCGAGGCGGCCGGCCGAACGCGCTCTTCGTCGTCGCGTCCGTGCAAGCGCTGCCGGCGGAGCTCACCGGGCTCGCCCACACCCTCACGCTCAATTTCCCCTGGGCCTCGCTGCTCTCGGCCCTCGTGCTGCCCGAGGCGCCGGTGATCGAGGCGCTGCGCCAGCTCGTCCGGCCGGGCGGAGAGCTCATCGCGCTGCTCAACCAGAGCGTCTTCGACGACCGGCCCTACGCGGCGCGACTCGGGCTCCCCGAGCTCTCGGACGCGTGGGTCGACGACACGCTGCGCCCCGCCTACCGCGCCGCGGGCTTCGAGATCCGGGCGAGCGAGATCGTCGAGGGGGACATGCCGCACCAGACCAGCTGGGGACAGCACCTCACGCTCGCGTCGGGCCGGAGGACGCGCCTGCTCACGGCCGAGGCGATAGGCTGAGCACCGGCAGCCGTTCACCAGCTCGAACTCGCGGAGCAGCCGCCTGCGCTCGATGAACGAGCTGGTGCGGATCTGCCCCGTCGAGTCGCCGTACCCGCCGGAGCTCAGGTTGGCGCCTTGGCGGTCGATCTGGACCACCGGCCCGAGCTCCGGTGGTCCATCGAAGTAGAACGCGCGCAGCAGCTTCGCGCGTCGCCTCGTCGTCGATCGTGGTCAGGTCCGACCAGAAGCAAGGGGGAGTCCTCGGGCGGCCCGGCTGACGCCGGCGCCCGTGGTCACTGCGGTGCTGCGATCGTGATCGAGGGATCGAACCAGTAATTACCGATATATTCTCCGCCGATCGCGCAATAGAACTCGAGACCGTACTGCAGCGTACCCGCAGTGGTGAGCGCCGGAACGAGGACGTACGGGTTGCGCTTCACGGGCGAAGTCAGGTTCGCGTCATGGCGAGTGACCAGGTATTGGCCGTCATTCTCCGGCCCCCACGGAGAGTTCGAACCGACGACATAGTCATAACCATACGAGTTGACGCGAGTGTCCCGGAAGCTGATGTCTCCGATGACCGCATCCCCGCCGGTGAGGTCACCGAGGGTAATCGCAGCGCGCTCCCAGGCCATCGCGACGAAACCCACCGGGGCGCAAGCCACACCGATGTTGGAGTTCGAGTCCTGGACGGAGATGAGGACCTCCTCGTTGAAGTACACAGTCACGGGAGTGTCCCCGCTTTGGTTGGTGTAGGTATTGGGGTCGTTTCCTCTCCCGTACTTGAGAGGAGGGTGCGCCAGCGGCTGGGGATTGCCAAACTGGCCTCCAGGATTCTGCTTGAGAGCATTGCTATCGACCAGAAAAATGATGTGCATTGTCATGTTGTTCTCTTCTGTTCCTCGGGGTTTACCGCGCAGACCTGGTACGTAGGCGCGGCAGCAGCGCTCCCCTGAGCCAGGTAGCATCGCCTGCGCGCCTCGCCTCGCTGGCGCAGCGTCGAGAGCAAGACGAGCAAGCGACGTGCCACTCGACCTGCTCTTCGGGCCCCGAGCAAAAGGGCGCTTCCTCCCCAGGAGCCACCCACAGGCGCCAGGTCGTCCGACCTTCCGGGCACGCCTCGCCGCCGTCGTCGCGCTGCCGGCCTTACTTCCCGTCGGGAAGCGCCGCTTCATTTCGGGACGCAAGGCCTCGTCGCCCCCGCGCGGGTCCCGCTCGATGCGCCTGCCGCATGTCCACCTGGATCCATGGCGGCGTTCCACCGGTCGGATCGGCCCGAGATCGCCATGAAGCCTCCCAGAGGGCCGCGCCGAGCTGTCCAACGGCGGCTGGCATCGTCATTGCAACATTCACATCACGGTGGTTGCCCTCGGCCAGGACCCGAACCTCGGCCAATCAGAACCCGAAACTTCAAATCCTCGATATGCAGGAAGCGCAGCGATCATGACAAGATTCTCTCGAATGCTCAGGGCGGCGACGGCCTTTCCCTTCATCGCGGGTGGAGCGATGGCCACGATGGATTGCTCTTCGAGCGGCCTGACGAAAGACCCCCAGCAGCCGCCGCGGTCGGATGCAGCGGCGCAGCCGGGCGCTCATGCAGACATGGCGAAGAACGTCCTGGCGGCGGCTCAAAATGGCTTGCCTCAGTCGCTGCCGCGGCCAAGCAGCCTGGTGTACAGCGCCCAGTTTGCCTGGCAGCAGTTCCTCGCATTGAACCGCGTAGCTGCGCAGCCGGACGGCCAGACCATCCGGCGAGGGACCGCCCAGAGCGATGCTCTCGGACAATCGAACGATCTCCTGGTCTGGCAGACCTATGCCCACAAGACCGAGCTACGGCCCAATGGACCGCTCACGCTCCCCTGGGACAAGCTGGGCACGCCCACGTATACGAATGCTTACCAGGTGACGCTCTCGAAGGGGACCAGCGACGCACAATTGGGTCTCTGGAATAACCTCGACGAGGATAGCGAGATCGCCTCCTGCCAGATCTTCGGCCAGTACGCGCAACAGCCGCGCGCTCGGAGGCAAGATTCGCTGATCTTGTTCGAGGCGAAGGTGAACCGGGACGAGTACGAGTACATCCGCAACAAGTACCCTGATCAGAACACGGGCAACGTCGGCGATCCCGCAAATTGCGATGGAACCGGAGCCCACGGGAGCCTGTGCGAAGCCCAGCTCAACGGGCGGAACGACATACGGAACGGGAAGTACGACCATGCGGCTCAATGCAGCTGCCCGCCAAGTCAAGCGATCTGCCTCCCCTGCGGCGACGGCACGAACGAGGGGGCGATCGAGATCAAGGCCGCATGGCGAAAGCTGCTGCCGTCCGAGAAGGCCACCCAGTATTACACCTCCAAGGCCGTCTACTATCAAGACGAGTACGATCCGGCGTCGCAGACCTACAAATACAAGTACCACAACGATACGTTCGCGCTGATAGGGCTTCATATCATCAGAAAGCTGCAGAATTACCCGGACTTCGTCTTCACCTCCTTCGAGCACGTCGGAGAGTCGAATGCAGGCGATGAGTACGTCACGCTCGACGGCGACGGAGCGGAGACGTCAGCGCCGACGCCCGCGACGCGGCAGAGCCCTGACCCCAATACGGATCGCACCAAGAACCACGCGATCCCCGGGGATATCCAGAAGGTGAACGATCTCATGCGCCAGCAGCTGCAAGGCTTCAGCTCGGTCTGGGCGAACTACCAGCTCATCGGCGTGCAGGCCGACGTGACCGACTGCGAGATCACCGGCGCCCCGCCCCCGAAGGCGAACCCCACCGACTCGGATGCCACAAAAATGGCCGCAGGGCTGGCCTGCATCAGCGCGCAGGACGGCAGCGCGGCCAAGTGCCTGCAGGACGATGCCAATTACTACATGGCCAACCTGTTCGTCGAGTCGGACAAGTTCCTCAACAACTTCAGCGGCCCAGGCTTCGGCGGCAACACGTTCGGGAACTGCGACAACACCGTGTACAACAAGACGACGTACGACATGGGGGGCTGCAAGGGATGCCACGGCGTCGCGCAGACCGCGTTCGGGACTGATTTCAGCTTCCTGCTCGACTTTGGCAACGGCAAGCCGGGCGTGGCGCCGGATACGCTCCAGCCGCCGTATGCCGACCTCCAAGGGTTGAGGGTCTCGTCGAGCAAGGCCAGCGTCACGCCCGTACCAGGCTCCGGGCAGGTGTGTGCGTCCTTGACCGACTCCTTGACCGACCCCTCGACCGACAAGTGCCTCGACTACTGCAGACACCAGTGCGACACGAAGGCTTGCATCGCTTACAACGCCAGCAAGGCGGGTTGCGAGCTCTTCACCCCGGACGTGCCGATGTCGTCGCTGTCGCTGGCTGACGCTCAGGGGTACTTCGCCCTCCTCGCGCCGGGGACGATCCGTCCTCCCACGATCAAGACCGGACAGCCGCAGAAGGCGGTCTTCCCCGGGGGGTATCTCCATCGCTCCAGTCGCAAACATTGAGTCCAACTTCGACAACGTTCCCAAGGAGCCAGCCATGGCGATCCAGCAGACCCATCAGCAGATTCCGCTCACGCCCGCGATGCGTGAATTGATCGACGAGCTCAAGCGCCTCATGGCCAACCCCGTGATCGAGGCGGCGTTCAACGAGGCCGTCGCGCACGTGCAGCCCTTCGTGGAGGACGGGTCGAAGAACCCGTGGGTCGGAGCGACCGCCGAGTACTTCGTGCGCTACTTCGAGCAGTGGTTCACGTTTCTGCCCGAGCCCACGGGAGGCCTGGGGAAGATCGTACCTTTCACCTACTTCTACCTCGACAACAAGTCCGCGTTCGCCTTCCTGAACACGTTCAAGAGCCGCACCACAAGCAGGGAGTACACGACCGAGATCTTCAACTGGACCGTCAAATTCATCAAGGAGCGGGGGCGGTTCATGGACTCTCCGGAGTCGCTCAAGTTCATCGAGGCCTGGCTGAAGGATCCGGGGACTCACATCGAGGACTTCATCGTCCCCGAGGGTGGCTTCAAGTCCTTCAACGAGTTCTTCACGCGCAGGCTCAACCCCGCGAGGAATCCCCGGCCCATCGCGGCGCCTGACGACGGTTCGGTGCTCGTGGCGTCCGCCGACTCGGAGATCAACTTCATCCTCTCGGACCTCACGCTGACGAAGAAGCTCGACGTGAAGTCACGTCAGCTCAACATCACGCAGCTCCTGAACGGGTCGAAATACGCAGCGAAGTTCGAGGGCGGCACGGCCGTCTCCTGCGTCCTCATGCCCCCCAACTACCATCGCTACCACGCTCCTGCCTCCGGCCGGATCGTCGAGGGGGTGGAGGTGCCTGGAATTTACAATGGCATCATGGACGGGGATCACTGGTTCAACACCATCTTCAACGTCGGCGAGAGCACGACGGACTTCAGCATCTTCGAGGACTTTCATCGCTCCTACTTCGTCATCAAGACCGAAAAGCACGGGTACATCGCCGTCATCCCGGTCGGCCTGAACACGATCAGCGCGATGTACCCGTCGCTCGTCAACAACCGGTCGACCCTGGTCCCGGTCGGAGGCGAGCCGGTCCCGGTCAAGAAGGGCGACGAGCTCGGGCACTTCGCGTACGGCGGCTCTCTGAACATCCTGCTCTTCCAGAAAGGCGTGTTCAACGCCGTTTCGGTCCTGATGGGGAGCCGCCTTGGCTCTCTGGGCACACCATCCACCCCCTGAGGCACTCCCAAGGACTTGAGGAGTTGAGCAGAGCCGCGCTCTCACGACGGCGCACGTGAGACAACCGAACTCCAGCGCGGCCCCAGGGCGGTCTCGGGGCTGTCGAGCAGGACCTCGAAGATTGAGGGCGTTCGAGCGCGTTCTTTGCGGGACGTGCAGCAGCGCACGGCGAAGCCCTTGCGCTCGACGCGCACCGGAAGGCCGCCTCGCGACGCCGGACCACCCGCGAAGCACCACCGGGAGACCCACGATGGCGATCAATGAGAGACCGAGCCTCACGGATTCCTCGCCCCCGGCGTGCACCTGCGGGCGCGCTGCTCCTTCGCCGCGCTCGTCCGGCGCCTCCACGCTGGCCAAGCGCGCCGGCCGGCACATCCCGCTCTTACCCGCCATCGCGCTGGTGCTGCTCCCGAAGTGCCCTTTGTGCGTGGCGGCCTATCTCGGGATCTTGGGCTCGCTCGGCGCCAGCGCCTGGCTGCGCGACGCATGGGGGCTGCCGCTCGGCGCCGGGCTGCTCGCCTTCGCGCTCAACGCGCTCGTGCTGCGCGCGCTGGCGAGCCAGGACTACCGCCCCATGCTCGCAGGCCTCGCCGGCGCGTCGGCCGTGCTCGGGGGCAAGTTCTGGCTCGACGCGCCGCCTCTCCTCTACGCGGGCGCTCTGCTCCTCATCGGCGCCTCGCTCTGGAGCGTACACCTCGCCTCCCGGACGAAGGGGCCGTCCCCCTCACAAGGCGGTGCGGCGGAGGGAGCGCAGGGCTCGTCGCTGCCTTCGCCGCCGTGAAGCACGGAGCGCGCGGAGAGCCCCGCGCCGCTCCGATACCGTACAGATTAGGCTCGCTCTGACAGAAGAAAAGGCGCTGACATGACCACAGGGATACGGCAGTCCATCTATGTCCTCCAGCAAGAATACGCCAAGGGAAACACGAAACCCCTTGAAGACGTGCTCTATGCCTGGAGGGGCATCCAGCGGCTCGACCCGCGTGAATGGAACTCGTTCTTCGCCTTGGGGGGCCTCCACGGAGAGCCTTTCTTGCTGCGACGCGCGGTCGATCGACTGCCGCCGGAGGATACATACGCCTACTGGGGAGGGTACTGCAACCACGGCAACATCCTGTTCCCGACCTGGCACAGAGCATACCTTTACTGCATGGAAAAGGCGCTGCAAACCATCGTACCGGGCGTGATGCTGCCTTTCTGGGACGAGACGGACGACTATTCTCTCCATCAGGGCGTCCCGGCCATTTTTACCCAGCCGACGGTCGACCTCCCGAGCTACGGCCTGATGGGTATCCCCAACCCGCTGCGGTCGTTCACCCTGCCCATCTCGGTCTCCGACAACTACTGGGGGGACCAGAACGCAAATGCCGACGAGGCGCACCCGTACTACAAGCGGGCCGGCTACACGACCGTGCGGTACCCGCTCTCGGGGCTGGTGGGCAACTTCGGGGACTCCGAGCTGACGTACGCCCACAACCAGAAGTATCCCGACCAGAACACGAACGACACGCTGCTCAACAACAACATCATGGCCTGGCTGAACGGCCCCGAGCCCACGGTTCCACCTCCTCCCGAGGGCGCCAACCTCTACGCATCGTACAGGGCGTGTCTATTCGCGCCGAACTACGTGGTCTTCTCCAACACGACCTCGGCGGCGGCCTGGAACGCGGATATCCCCCCCCATCAGCCCATGGTGGTGCCCCTGGAGGACCCCCACAACGACCTCCACCTGGCCGTCGGCGGGTTCGACGCACCGCAGATAGCTGCTGGTGGCACGGGGCTGGTCACCGGCTCGAACGGGGACATGGGAGAGAACAACACGTCCTCCTTCGATCCGATCTTCTTTTTTCATCACTGCAACATCGACCGCATGTTCTGGCTCTGGCAGAAGCTGCATGGCCAAACCACGGCGCTCGAAGTCTCCGACGACATGGCAGACTACCCGGGCACCAGCTCGAACGACCTGCAAGGGCCGACCCCCGGCGTCCCGCCCGGCGCTCCGCTGACCCTCGATGGAACCGCGCTCAAGCCGTTCAAGAGCCCGCTCACGAGCAAGCCCTACGTCAGCACGGACTGCGTGGACATCGAGAACCAGCTCGGCTACACGTATGGGCCAGGCTCATTCGACGATCTATCGCTCAATGACCAGGCCCGCGAGGCAGCGGTAAAGCCCGGGTTCAGCGCCAAGAAGCTCATGGTGAGGGGCATCGATCGCGCCCTGTTCCAGGGGTCGTTCCTGCTGACGGCGCACGCGACCGTCGCGGGCGACGGCGGCAAGGCCAAGGAATACTACCTGGGCTACCACTCTGTCTTGAGCCGTTATAGCGTGAGCAACTGCGCGAACTGCCGCACTCACCTCGAGGTCATCGCCCACTTCTCCCTGAAAAACATGCCGGAGGACGAGGTCGATCGCGCGATCTTCACCGTGAAGGTTCACCACCGCGGGTCGGTGCTCCCTGCCGGCTTGAAGACCGTTCTCAAGATCCGCGGCTAAGCGCGCCGGCGGCGCCGCGGCACGCGCGGCCGCCGCGGCGGACGATGCGCGGGGCGAGGGCGAACGTCGCAGGTTCGTCGCCCGCGCCGCGCGCCGCCGCGAAGCTCGGACTATCGCCCGGCGAGCCTATCGCGTGCTCTCGTGCTGCACCGCCTCCCGCTCGGTCACCCGGCGGACGGTCTGCGCGGTGTGCCTGTCGTCCTCGCTCTGCGCGATGTCCGACAGGCTGATGATGCCGACCAGGCGGCCGTCCGCCTCGGTGCACAGGACGCGCGACTTGTGGTGCTGCCCCATCAGCTGCTCCGCGCGCTGCACGTCGTCGTCGGGCCGGCACGCGACCACCCCGCGCGTCATGACGTCGCCCGCCTTCGTGCTCAGCGGTCTGCTGTGGGCCAGCACCCGGATGGCGAGGTCGCGGTCCGTCAGCGCCCCCAGCACCCTCCCGGCGCTGTCGCAGACAGGAAGGAAGCCGACGTTCGCGTCGCGCATCTTGCACGCGGCCGTCTGGATGGTGTCGTCGGCCAGGACGCTCTGGATGTCTTGCTTCATGATCTCCTTGCACAGCATGGTTCCCTCCTTCGGTTCCTTTTGCAGCGCCCGGTAGCGTCACAGCGCACAAAAGGACCTTAGGGGACCATCGCCGGCGAGGGATGGAGCATCATGATGAATGCGGCGTCGGGCACCGCTTGATCGCGCCTCCGGCCGGCGAGCGCGCCGGGCGGCGGCCTGGCGGAGCGCCGCGGCGCCAGCCAAGCTGAGGTGCGAGACACCATGTCAGAGCGGATCACAGGGGCGGTCATCCGCCGGGCGCAGCCGGCAGACGCGGCCGTCATCGCGCGCATCGAGGTCGACTCCTGGCAGGCGGCCTACCTGGGCCTCATCCCGGCGGCCGATCTCAACGCCCTCTCCGTGCCGGCGCGCGAGGCGAGCTGGCGGCACATCCTCAGCCGCGACCCCGCGACCGGGACGCGGACCTGGATGCTCTGCGCCGAGGACGCCGGGCTCGGCTTCGCGAGCGCCGGGCCGACGCGCGACGACGACGGCCCAGGTGACGTCGGCGAGCTCTACACGATCTACCTCCTGCCCGCCGCGTGGGGGCGCGGGCTCGGCGCCGCGCTGCTCGACACGGCGCAGGCCGACCTGGCCCGGCGCCGCCACAGGACCATGACGATCTGGGTCCTCGAGGGGAACACCCGCGCGCGCCGCTTCTACGAGCTCTCCGGCTTCACCCGCGACGGCGCGCGGCGGTGGGCGCGGGTCGGCGCCGGCAGCCTCCCGGAGATCCGCTACCGGCGAGCGCTGTAGCGCGCCCCGGATGCCGGATGCCACGCCGAGGGCGGCGCCGGCGCGTGGACCGGCGACCAGCGACGCCCTGGGCCCCAGCGCGCCGGCGCTAGCCGAAGCGCACGACGATGCTGCTGTAGCCGCCCCGCGGGTCGTACTGGGAGGTGATCTTTCCCCAGGGATACTCGTAGGGCGGCGCGCCGAGGATCGACGCCAGCCAGGCGTCGTGGCTGGCCTTGCGCTCCGCCTCCTCCTTCTCGGACCAGTCGTTCCAGAACGCCTTCGACTCGGCGCCGACCTCGAACAGCTCGACCCACGCGATCTTGCCGCTGCAGAAGTGCAGCGTGATGCGGAAGGTCCGGAAGCCGATGCGCTGGCGCGACGTCCGGTATCCGCTCCACGGCTGCGTCTCGCTCAGGGCGTTGGCCATCCGCGCGAGCGGCGACGACAAGAACTGCGCTTCCGAGTACGAGGGTCCGATGCGAAGCCCGGATGTGAGCTCGATCTCGCCCGTCTGTCGATGGATCATCCAGCCCTCCGACCGCTCGGAGCAGCATACACCACGGCTCGCGGATCGGCGCGGCTCTGCCGAGCCCCGCCGACGTCCGCGCGCGACAGTCACGCGAAGACCCGATTCCACGTCTCCGAAGGTGGGTGTTCGACGGAGATTCACCCCCTGCCGTTCGCGCGCCCGGCTTCTCGGAGGACAAGAGCCGCGGTCCCTCCCACGGAGCGCGACGGAGGCCGCCGCTGTCCTCCGGTGTCGACACGACGCCCACGATGTCGCGGGTGACCGAGCAAACCGAGCAAACCGAGCAGGCCGAGCAGACCGAGCACGCACTTTCGCTATGGGCATAAGGCGGTGTGGCGCAATGCGGTTTTCCTGCTCGTGACAACCCCGATAACCGGTAATATCGGTCACGGATCGCGCCGGGCCCCACCCGAGGTCATCCGAGGTCTTCTTGCCGCGTTGCCCTTCCTGCCATCGCCGACTCGCAGTGCTCACCTCCTGCCCGACGGACGGAGCCACGGCGCCGTCCCGCCCAGCGCCGGTCGATCTCGGCGCCGAGACGCCGCCGTCCGTCGCGGGCTTCCTCGTCGGCCCGCCGCTCGCGGCGGGCGCCTTCTCGGTCATCTGGGCCGCGACGCGCGCGGAGGACGGCGCCCCCGCCGTGCTCAAGGTCAGCAGGGCCCACTCGCTGCTCGCGCGCGAGCGGTTCCGCAGCGAGGCGTGGGCGCTCGAGCAGCTCGGCCCCCCGGCCTCGCCTCGCCTGCTCCAGAACGGCGTGCTCGAGGACGGCCGCGCGTACATCGCGATGGAGCGGCTCCGCGGCGAGACGCTGGCGGCCCACCTCGAGGGCCTGCCCACCGGGCCCGACCTGCGCTCCGCCCTCGACGTCGCGCTCGGCGTGCTGAGCTGCCTGCAGGTGGTGCACGAGCGCGGCCTGGTCCACCTGGATCTCGCGCCCGAGAACGTCTTCCTCGAGCCCGACGGCGGCGTGCGGCTCCTCGACTTCGGCCTCACGCAGCGCGAGCGCGGCGTCGTCTGCCACCCGGCGGACAGCGCGCTCACAACGCTGGGCGCCATGCTCGGGACGCCCGAGTACGCCGCGCCCGAGCGGCTCCGGGGCGAGCCGCTCGACGCGCGCGCGGACCTCTACGCGTTCGGCGCGCTCCTCTTCGAGCTGCTCACGCTGCGCCCTCCGTTCGCGGGCGATCGCGCGAACGTCGCGCAGGGGCACCTCGGCCGGCTCCCCCCGAGGCCGAGCGAGATCGCCCCGGTCCCTCCGTCCATCGAGGCCCTCGTCCTCGCCTGCCTCGCCAAGGAGCGCGCGCTCCGCCCGGCGGACGCCGCGGGCCTGCGGGCCGCGCTCGCGTCGGCGGGCGCCGAGGCGCTCGCCCTGGCCGGCGGCGCCGCGGCGACCGCGGGAGACGACGTCGCCACGGGCTCCACGGACCGGCACGACACGGTGGTGCTCGCCCTGGAGGCCCGCGGCGCCGAGGCCGAGGTCCGCGCCGCCGTGGCCCGCCACGACGGGCACCTCGCGCGGCAGCGCGGCTACCGCTTCGTCGCGATCTTCCCCGGCCCGAAAGAGGCGGCCGCGGAGCGCGCGCTCCTCGCGGGGCGGGAGATCGTCGCTTCGGTCGGCGCGCCCCTCGCGATCCACATCGCGCCGTTGAAGCTCCGCCGTGACGCCGAGAGCATGCACGCCGCCGGGATCGCCGTGGAGCGGCCCGAGTCGTGGCTCCCCGCGGATTCGTGGCGGGGCATCGCGCTCAGCGCCGAGCTCGTCACCGCGCATCCCGGGTTCGACGTCGTCGCGGCGAGCGAGGACGGCCGCTACTTCTTCGCCCCGGACGCGCCCCCGCCCTCGGGCCATCGCGGCGCCGCGCGCGCCGCGCCGCCGCTCGTCGGGCGCGGCGACGCTCAGGGCGCCGTCGAGGAGAGCCGCGAGCGCGCGCTCGCGGGCCTCGGGCCCGGCCTGTGCGCGCTGATCGGCGAGCGCGGCGTCGGCAAGTCGCGGCTCGCCGAGGAGATCGCCGAGAGCAGCCGCCGCGCCCACCCGGGCGCGCTCGTGATCTCGCTGCGCGCCGAGCCGGAGCTCGGCGCGCGCCCCGGGGGCGGCTTCGGCCAGACCGCGGCCGCCTTGCTCGCCGAGGTGCTCGGCGCGAGGGACGGCGCCCCCGCGGCGCCCGACGACCCGCGCGCGTTCTGCGCCGAGCGGCTCGGAGAGCCGCTCGGCGGCGAGGTGTGGCCGGCCGTGGCCGCGATCCTCGGCTGGACGGGCGGCTCCGCAGGCCGGCCGCCGCCGCGCCGCGGGAGCGTGATCCGGGCGCTCGCCGAGGCGCTCCGCCGCCGAGGGATGGAGCGGCCCGTCGTCGTGATCGTCGACGACGCGCACCTCGCCGACGGCGCCACGCTCGACGCGCTCGACCTCGCGACGCGGCGCGAGGCGTCGGTCGCGCTCTGGGTGCTGCTCGCCGGCGCGCCGGCGCGCTGCTCGCCGACGCCGCGGCGCCACGCGCTGAGCGCCCGCGGCCACGCGCGCGATCACGTCGCGCTCCCGCCGCTCGACGACGCCGCCGGGCTCCTGCTCTGCGCGGAGCTCCTCCGGCCCGCGGAGCCTCCGCCGAGCGCGACGCTCCGGCGCATCTGCGCGTGGGCCGGCTACAACCCCCGCGGCCTCGTGGAGCTCACGCGGGCGATCAAGCGGGCGGGCCTCGTGCGGCTGCGGGCGAGATCGAGCGGCCACCAGCTCGCGACCGCCGAGCTGGAGAGGCTCCCGCCGTCGCCCGCGTGGCAGTGGTTCGCCGCGCGGCAGCTCGAGGCGCTCCCGCCGGAGCTCGCCGCCTGCGCGAGGCTCTGCGCGGTGCTCGGCTTCGAGGTCTCGGAGGACGTGGCGGCGAGCGTGCAACGCGCGTTCGAACGCGAGGGCGCGCCGGCGTACGTCGACCACGTCGACGTCCCGAGCGCCCTGCGCGCGCTGGTGGCGCGAGGGCTCCTCGTGCCCCGCGGCGCGCACGACGCCGCGCCGCGCGAGGGCGCCCTCTGCGGCGGCGCCAGCTACGCCTTCCGGAGCGCGCTCTTGCAGGAGGCCATCTACGCGCTGCTCCCGGAGGAGGAGCGCGCGGCGATGCACCGGCACGCGCTCGCCGTCTGGGAGCTCAGGGCCGAGGCCCGGCCGAGGGCGCCGGAGCTGCTCGAGCCGATCGCGCGCCACGCCGCGGCCGCCGGGGCGCGCGCGCGCGCGGCGCACGCGTACCTGCTCCTCGGCGATCTCCAGCGCGACCGGCACAACAACGCGGTGGCAGAGAGCCACTACGCGTCCGCGCTCCTCTGGGCCGACGGCGACGATCAGCGCCAGCGGTACCTCGCGCTCCTCGGCCGCGCGCGCGTGCGCTACCGCGTCCTGCGCACCGGCGAGGCGCTCGACGATCTCCGCTCCGCGGGGGCGCTCGCCCGGACGATGAAGGACCCGCGGATGATCGCGGAGGCGCTGCTCGAGGAGGCGACCGCGCTCGACTGGGCCGGCTCCTGGGAGGAGTCGGCGGCGCGCGTCGAGGAGGTGATCCCGCTGCTCGACGTCCGCGAGGGCCGCGCCGACGCCGCGCTCGCCGCGCGCTTCGAGGTCGCGGCAGGCCGCTCGGCGTTCCGCAAGGGCAACCTGGACGACGCGCTCGAGCGGCTCACGCAGGGCGTGGAGCGCGTCCGCGAGGCCGATCACGACACGCACGTGACGGGGCTCACGCTGCTGGCCTGCGTGCTCGCGCGGTCCGGCCAGCTCGAGGAGGCGGAGCGGCGCTTCGACGACGCCGTGCGCAGCTGCGAGGAGCGCGGCGACCGGGGCCACCTCTGCGCGGCGCTCGTCCGCCGCGCGGAGCTCTGGCCGGCGCTCGACGCCCCGGATCGCGCGATGGCGGACCTCCGGCGCGCGGTCCAGCTCGCCCGCGAGGAGGCGAGCACCCTGGCGGAGCGCGACGCGACGATCAAGCTCGCGGAGCTGCTCTACCTCTGGGGGCACGAGGACGAGGCGCTGCCCCTGGTGCGGCAGGCGCGCTCGCTCGACGAGCAGCTCAAGGACAGGCCGGCTTACAGGAGCGCGCTCCTGCTCGCGCGGATCCATGCGATGCGCGACGAGCACGCGGACGCGAGCCGGCAGCTCCGGTGGCTGAGGGCGCAGGGGGCGATCGCGGATCTGCCGCCGTACGCCCAGGCCCTCCTCGGCGTCATGCAGCTCGCCGTGAAGGATCCGAGGTCCGGCATGGAGAGCCCGCGCACGCGGGCGACGGTGCGCGAGGAGGGGGAGCCGCCCGGCGAGCTGGGCGGCGGCCTCAGCGCCGATCAGCGGGTCGAGCTCCTCTACTGGCGGGCGCGCGCCCTGCTCGACGCCGGCCGCCCCGAGGATCTGGCGCTGCTCCTCGCGCGCACCGCGCCGCTGCTCGCCGAGAGCCGGGCCTGGCGCCCGCGCTTCGCGAAGCTCCGGGCGGGCGACGGGCAGCTCGCGGGATAGCGCCGCTCGGGCGCGGGGCCTTCACCTCGGATCGACGCGGAACACCTCGCCGGTCAGCATGACGACGTAGAGCTCGCCGGCGGCGTCCTCGCCGAACGAGGCCGCGGGCAGGCGCGACTCGAGGTCCGCCGTGATCTCGACGTGATCCCGCACCCGCGAGCCGTCCCACCGCAGCGTCCAGAAGCGGTGCGTCCCGTAGTCGCCGTAAACGTACCTTCCCCGGAGGCACGGGATCGCCGACCCGCGGTAGACGTAGCCGCCCGTGATCGAGCCGCCCTCCCCGCTCGAGTGGCTGTGCTCCACGGCGGGCGCGACGCCGACGCGGGAGCACCCGGCGGCGACGCAGTGGTCGCCCTCCATCGCCGGCCACCCGTAATTGCGCCGCCCGGTGCGCGCGGGCTCGATGTCGAGCTCTTCCCACGCGTTCTGTCCCACGTCGGCAATGTAGAGATCCCCGGTGCTCCGGTCGAAGCTGATGCGCCATGGATTGCGCAGGCCGTAGTCCCAGACGAGCGGGTTCACGCCCGCGCCGGAGAGGTTGCCTGACGGGCCGAGCCCGCTGTCCACGTCGATCCGCAGGATCTTGCCGAGCGGAGACGAGAGGTCCTTGGCCGGAGAGGCCGAATACGGCGTGACAGCCGAGTCGCCCACGGACGCGTAGAGGTAGCCGTCGGGGCCGAACGCGAGCGTGCCGCCCACGTGGTTCCAGCCGCCGTGATTCGCGTCAAGGAGCGTCCGGACAGGCACGCTCCCCGCCGACGTGTCCGCGACATCGGGGTTCGAGGCCGAGCGGCGGAACTCGGCGATCGTGACGTTGCCCCTCGGCGCGGCGGTGTAGAAGAGCCAGAACCTGCCGTTGCTCGCGTAGCCCGGGTGAAACGCCATCCCGAGCAGCCCGCCTTCCGCGGTCGGGCTGGGCGCGCACACGAGCGGGTTCGCGCTCGCCGGCCGCGCCGGCGGGCACGAGGCGCCGCCCCGGAGTTCGAGGAACGGGGTGGACCGGAGGACACCGTCCTTGATCAGGCGGACGATGCCGTCCTTTTCGAGGACGAACATCCTCGATCGGTCGCCCGGCGGGCTGGCGAGGAAGACGGGGGTCGCCAGGCCGGCCGCGACCTGCGTGAGCTTCAGGCGCGGCACCCCGGCGCACGCGGCGCCGGAGCCGCCGCTGCTGGCGCCGGAGCCGCCGCTGCTGGCGCCGGAGCCGCCGCTGCTGGCGCCGGAGCCGCCGCTGCTGGCGCCGGAGCCGGAGCTCGCGCTCGTGCTGCTGACGCCAACGCTCGCGCCGCCTGCGCCGCTGCCTGCGCCGCTGCCGCCGCTCCCTGCCTCGGGCGGCGGCCCGAGGCCCTCGATCCAGGAGCGGACAGCCGCGAGGCCCGCCGCGTCGGCGGCGTCCGACGCGATCGGGGGCATCTGGGCCCTGGAGCCGCGGTTCTCCATCCGGCGCACGACGGCGCTCGACTCGGGATCTCCCGGCGTGATCCGGTAGAGCGCGCCGGGCTCCCAGAAGCTGGGCGTCACGCGCACGCCGGTCGTGTACGTATCGGTGCTCTCCACCGTGGTGTTCGCCGCGAGGAGGCGTGTCCGCAGGGTCGCGACGCCTGTGCTGTTGTGGCAATTGCCGCAGTTCGCATGGAGATAGCCGAGCGCGGCGGCCGCCCGGGCGTCGCCCGGCGGGCGCACCCCTCCCCGCATCGGGACGGTGAGCCACCCGGCGTCGCTCAGGGACACGATCGTCTCGCCCGGTCCATCGTGGCTCAGCTGCAGCGCGCTGAAGCCGAGGACGCGCTCCGGGAGCTTGCCGTGGCACTCCCAGCAGTCCGCGGTCCGGGGGATGTCGTGCGCGGTCCCGCGCGCGTCCTCGACGCCCTCCTCGACGAGGAACGCGTCGTTCCTCGTAGGATCCCACGCGTACGCCGCGAACAGCCAGTCATCGATGCCCGGCCCGAACCGGTGGATGAACCGCGTCTCCACGGCCACGCCCTCCGCGCGGAACTCCTTCCAGAAGCGCGCGCCGACGGGCAGCGACCAGTGATCCATGTCGCTCGTGTCGACGGTGGAGCAGGGCGGCAGGTACACGAAGCGCCGCTTCGCGGCCCCGTCCGACCAGAGCTCGTAAGCAGGACGAAACTCGCGCGTGCCCGCCGCCCGCGATCGGGTCGTGATGTCGGCGTAGAGCCCGGTCTCGGAGAGCCGCGCGGGCGGCAGCGGATCGGGCGGCAGCGCGGCCCCGTCGGCGCACGGATCATCCCCCGCCGCGCTCGACGCGCCGGTCGAGCTCGACACGGCGGCGCTCGACACGGCGGCGCTCGACGTGCCGACCGTCGCGCCCGTGCAGGGAGCGCAGCGCGGCCCTCCGCAATCGAGGCCCACCTCGAGGCCGTTCATCACCCCGTCCGAGCAGGTCACGTAACAGACGTCGAGCCTGGGGCGCTCCTGCGCGCTGCCGATCTCGCTGCTCCTCAGGTAGGTCGTGTGGGCGCGCTCCTCGTCGCCCTCGGCGAGCAGCACGCCGTCGTTCCGCGCCGTCCCGAGCGCCCACGACTGCACGAGCGCCGACACGTCCGCCGCCCGAGCGCCGACGCCCGCCTCGGCCGCGATGGTCGCCGCGCTCTCGCCTTCAAAGCCGCTGTCCCCGAGGCTCGACCAGGTGACGGTGCGCTCGTCCCACGGGATCGTGACGCGGTGTACGCTCACAGCGCTGCTCTCCACCGCGTACGTCTGATGGAAGACCAGCGAGGCAGAGAGGACCGTCGCGCCGACCGGCACGGGAGAGAGCCCGAAGTACACGACAGACCGGCGGCGGCCGGCGCCCGCGGCCCACCCCGTCGAGAGGTTCGGAGATGCGGAGTCGTTCCACCCCGGAGCGTTTTGCCACAGTGTCGCATCTCTCACCGTGCCGAGAGCTCCACGCTGGATGGTGACGCACACGGCACCATCGCTCGAGAGCGCTGCTGGGGCCGCTCCGAGCGCCACCGAATCGCCCTCTCCGACACCGTGACTCGCGCCGGCGGGGCGCCCGGGCTCGCCCTCCGTCCCGGGCGCGGTGCTGCAGCCGATCGCCGCTGCCGCCGCGGCGGCGCCGGCCAGGACGCCGCGCACCACGAGAAAAGGGAGGCCCGTCATCGCCGCCAAGCGACGCGGGCGGCGGCGCGACAGCCCGAGTGGCCAGGGCGGCCCGAGCGAGAAGCATCGTTGTTTCATTCAGCAATACCCTCCTTGCAGGGTCGCCCGGCGGGATCTTTCCCTCAGGTGAAGGCGTATGTGCGCGAGGGGCGCGGTGGCCGCACCGGATCCATGGACACACCTGGGCGCCGATGGACGCCACGTTCGTCATCGACGAGCAGGATCAACGAGCATGCCACTCCGCCTCGGACAACGCGTCGCGTTATGCCCTGGCGCGAAGTGCGCCGCCGCGCGAACTGCGAAGCGCATCACATTCCGAGGTGAGAACCGCATCACATCGGAAGCTCAATGGCGAAGGCGGAGCTCGCTCCGGGCGCCCTCTCCGTTCCGCGCTCACGCTCTCACGGGAATCACGAGAGCCACGAGAGCCACGGGAAGAAGCCGCGCCGCCCGCGGAACTAGTGGTTGGATCCTGCGCCAGGGCGGCGTAACATAACAGATTGTGTCATCCCCCGAACCGACGCAGAGCGCCTCGCTATTCCTCTGCATCACCTTCTTTCCGAGCGAGCGCCTGGCGACGGCGGTGCTGCGGCTGGTGTCCAGCTTCTGCGGCGCCGTGCTGGACGACGCGAATGTGAGCTCGCGGTTCTACATGGCCGCGCACGAGCTCGCCGAGAACATCACGAAATACTCCACCGGCCCTCGCGTCAGCCTCGAGCTCGCGCTGGAGGAGGACGAGAGGTCGCACATCATGAAGATCCGCGCGCGCAACGAGGCGTCGCCGGAGCGGCTGCGAGAGGTCGAGAAGCGGCTGCTCGACCTGAAGACGGCGAGCGACCCGCTGAAGCACTACGACGACCTCATCACGGAGACAGCGATGGTCGAGGGCGTCTCCGGCCTGGGCCTCGCGCGCGTCCGCGCCGAGGGCGGGCTCGACGTCGACTACAAGATCGAGGGCAACGAGCTCACGATCATCGCGCACGCGCCGCTCGAGCGGTGGAGGATGAATGGACAGCCTAAGGGTTGATCGCGTCACCACGGACAGCTTCGGCATCGAGCCGGCGCTGCTCGGCGATCGCCTGAGTATCAAGCTCACCGGGACGGGCGACATGGCGGCGGCCGCGCCGCTCGGCGCCTATTGCAAGGAGGTCCAGCACGAGGTGCGGCGCCTCTCGCTCGCAGCCGTGGAGTTCGACATACGCGCGCTGTACTTCCTGAACTCGAGCTGCCTGAAGGCCTTCATCGCCTTCATCGCCGGCGTCACCGGCGAGGGCCCCAAGTGCAAGGTTCGGTTCATCACGGACGCGAGGCTCGGGTGGCAGCGGCGGAGCCTGGCGGCCCTGGAGCGCATGTCCCCCGGCCTCGTCTCCATCCACGACAAGTGAACGGGGAGCGATAGATCATGGCGGCGAAGCGCCACACGATCGCCCTCCTGACCGACTATCTTTGCGGCGAGTACCAGTCCGAGGCGCGCTTCGGGGTCGAGCGCGCGGCCGAGGCGCACGGCGTCAACCTCATCGTGGCCTTCGGCGAGACGCGCGCCCGCCAGGGCTACACGCTGGACGCCCGGGGCGGGATCTATTCGCTCATCGGCGCGACGACGGTCGATGGGGCGGTGATCATGTCGTCGGCGCTCACCAACTACGTCGGCTCCGAGGGAGCGCACGAGTTCTGCCGAGCGTTCGCGCCCTTGCCCGTGTGCAGCGTGGGGCTCGCGCTGGACGGCATCCCGAGCGTCATCGTCGACAACGCGGTCGGGGGGGAGGCGGCGGTCGCGCACGTGCTCGACGATCACGCGTGCAAGCGCGTCGCCTACATCAGCGGGCCGGCCAACAACGAGGAGGCGAAGCTGCGCGCCGGGGCGTACCGGAGGGCCCTCGAGGCGCGCGCGCTCCCCTATGACGAGCGCCTCTTCGTGTACGGCGATTTTCTGATCGACGGCGGCCGCCGCGCGATGCGCGAGCTCCTCGGGCGCAGGGTCGAGTTCGATGCCGTCGTCGCCGGCAACGACAACATGGCCCTCGGCGCGATGGACACGCTGAAGGCGCACGGCGTCGACATCCCTGGCGACGTCCTCGTGTGCGGGTTCGACGACGTCGCCGTCTCGCGCGTCACCAGGCCGTCGTTGACGACCGTCCGCCATCCGATCAAGGAGCTCGGGGCGCTCGCCGTCGAGACGGTCGTGCGCCAGCTCCGCGGCGAGCGTGTGCCGGAGTGCAGCCTCCTTCCCGTCGAGCTCACGCGGCGCGAGTCGTGCGGCTGCGGCTACTATGCTGCCCTCCCGCGCCCGACCGGGGCGCCTCCGCGCCGCGAGCCGCTCTCCGTCGCCGCGCAGCAGGAGCCCCTGGAGCGCGCGCTCGCGCGGTGCGTGACGGTCCCAGCGGCGTCGCTTCAGGCCTGGCCCCGAGAGCTGCTGTCGGCGCTCGAGGAGGAGCTGACGGGGCGGGAGGACCGCTTCCTGACGGCGCTCCAGGACGTCCTCGACGCGGCGGCGCGCGAGGGCGTCGCCCTCGACCAGTTCCAGGGCGCGATCACGCTGCTCCGCGCGAAGATCGGCCGGGCGCCCGGCCGCGCCTCCGACGACCGCCTCGAGCGGCTCTGGCACACGTGCCGCGTCCTGATCAGCAACGCCTCCGTGCGCGCCGAGGGCGAGAAGCGGCTGTACCTGGAGCGCGCGTCGGTCAACCTCAGCTGGACCGGCATGTTCTTCTCGACCTGCCTTGGCATGCCCACCCTCCGGCGCACGCTCGCGGCGGAGCTGCCGAAGCTGGATCTCACGCACGTCGCCATATCGCTCTTCGACGACCCCCAGCGCGCCACCTTGCAGTCGCTCTTTCTGATGGAGAACAGCCGCGAGGTGGAGCCGCCGCCCGGGACCTTCGCGTCCGCGTGCCTCGCGCCGCCCGGATTCCTGAGCTCGTCGGAGCGCTGGAGCGTCGTCGCGATGCCGCTCACGTTCGGGGAGACGGAGCACTACGGCATCGCGCTCGTCAACAGCGGCGCGAACGAGACGGTCTACGACGCGGTGCGCCTCCAGATCGGCTCCGCGATGAAGGCGGTGTCGATGCACCGGGAGATCGTCCGGCACGTGGAGATCCGCGAGCGGCTGGAGCAGGAGAGGGTCGATCAGGAGACCCTCGTCGCGAAGCACATCCAGACCACGCTCGTCCCGGCGCACCTCTTGGTGGACGGGCTCGAGCTCTCCGCGATGATGCGGCCGGCCGCGGAGGTCGGCGGCGACTACTACGACGTGCTCCCGACGCGGGATGGCGGGTGGCTCGGGATCGGCGACGTCGCGGGGCACGGGCTCGTGGCGGGCCTCGTCATGTTGATGATCCAGAGCATGGTCGCGGCCATGACCCGCAGGGATCCGAGCGCCCGCCCGAGCGAGGTCGTCTCGGCGCTCAACCGGGCGATCTACGACAACATCCGCGACCGGCTGAAGCGCGACGAGCACGCGACCCTGCTGCTGCTGCGCTACGAGCGCGGCGGGCGGGTGACGTTCGCGGGCGCGCACGACGACATCATCGTGTGCCGCGCGAGGACGCGGAGGAGCGAGTGCATCCCGAGCTCCGGCGTGTGGGTCGGCGTCCTGCCGTCCATCGACGCGATGACCAGGGACGCCGAGCTCCTCCTCGAGGACGGCGACCTGCTCGTGCTCTACAGCGACGGGGTGACGGAGGCGCGCAACGCGCACCGGGAGCAGTTCGGGCTCTCGCGGCTCTGCTCCACCGTCGAAGCCGCCCAGGACACGCCTGTCGACGACATCCGCGACCGGATCCTGCGGGAGGTCGACGGCTGGTGCCCGAGCCCGGACGACGACATCACGCTCGTCGTGGCCAGGTACCGCGCGCCGCGGTGATGGCGGCTCGCCGGGCTCGTCAGCCCGTGACGCGGCCCTCGATGATGCCGCCGTCCGCGGTGATGGCGACGACCACCTCGCCGTCGACGAACAGCGACACGACCGGGCCGACCCACGCGTCGTTCTCCCAGACGCACTCCCACACCCCCGCCATGGGCGGGATGCCGCCGCGCCGCACCCAGATGCGCCCCGCGCTGCCCGCCCAGGCGCGCCCCTCCGCGTCGATCGTCGCGGCCGACAGGGCGCGCCGCGGCTCGATGTTCTCCGTGAAGATGCTCTGCCCGTACCGCCAGACGACGCTCCCCTCCGCGCCGACGGCGATGCCCACGCCGAGATCGGGCCGCCCGGCGCACGCGACGAACGCCCGCGCCGGCGGCGCCGGGATGCGCTCCAGGTGCCAGTCGAGCGGCGCGTAGAGCGCGACGAGCCCCTCGCCCTTGCTCGACCGGCCGACGACGAGCCACCGCTCGTCCTCGACGCGCGCGACCGCGGCGAGGAGCGCGACGCCGTCGGCCGGCATCGGCCGCAGCCAGCGCTTGGCGATGAACGCGTGGAGGAGCGGCCGCGGATCGTTCGGCGTCGTCGAGACGAGGATGCCCATGTCCTCGAGGTCGCCGCTCAGCGCGACGTGGCTCTGCGGCTCTCCCGGCAGCTGGAAGACGCCCGTCACGCCGCCCGTCGTGTACACAGCGAGCGTCGAGGCGTCGCCGCCGATCAGCCACCGGCCGGGCCCGATCCGGTGCACGAAGCGCACGCCCTGCGGACTGGGGAGTCCGCCGGACGACGCCTCGCTCCAGCTCGTCCCGTTCCAGAAGAGCAGCCCCCCCGTGGCCGCGGCGAGGCACCGGCCATAGCCGTCCCAGGCCACGCTCCGGATGACCGAATCGAGGCTCGGGTGGTGGAGCACGCTCCACGTCCAGCGCTCGACGACCGCCGACAGGCGCGGCGCGGGCTCCCGCGAGGCGCGCGGGGGCACAGGGATGATCTCGGCCTCGATCGGGCGGTCCTGGCTCGGGCGCTCGGCGGCCTTGGCGTTTCGCGGCGACAGCAGCGTCTGGCCGAGCTCCCCCTTGAGCAGCACCGGCGCCTTCAGGTGCGTGGACGGGACGGTCATCGGACCGACCTCCTCGGCGGCGCGCACGCGCTGCTCGCCGGCGCTCGCCACGATCCGCTGCTCCAGCGCGGAGATCGGCGAGGCGGGGCGGAGGTACGGCGAGAGCATCGCGGCCACGGCCACCGCCTCCTGGAGGCGCTCCTGCGCCTCGCCGGTGGACGCCCAGCGGAGCGCGAAGTCGATCGACTTGCACGCCTGCTCGTTGGCGCGCAGCGCGGGGTGGAGCCACCGCGTCTCGACGATGCTCCGGCGCGCGCGCGCCATGGCGGCCATGAGCGCCTGCGCCTGCGACTCCGCGATGATGTACTCCTCGCCCGTGAGCAGGAAGAAGATGACGGACGCGAGGTTGAAGATGTCGGTCCACGGGCCGATCGTGCTCGGATCCGCGGACAGCATCTCCGGCGGCGCGACCCCGGCGTTGCCGACGACGCCGGCCATGATCGTCTCGCGGATGCCGCGCGGCCGCGCCATGCCGAAGTCGCTGATCTTGAACAGCTCGTCGTCGCCGGAGCCGCAGCAGAGGATGCTCTCCGGCGTGAGCTGCCGATGGACGACGCCGACGTCGTGCACCGCCGACAGCCCGCTCGTGATGCACTCGATGGCGCGCGTCGCGCGCGCAGGATCGAACGCGTGGCCCGTGGCCTGGATGGTCCCCTGCACCCGCTGCCGGAGCGTCACGCCCTGCACGCCGCCGTGCACGTACTCGATGGTGATCCAGGGAAGATTGAGCGCCTTCGTGCCGCGGCGGACCTCGAACGTGCCGGTGTCGATGAGCCGGACCACGAAGGGGGTCGGAGGGACCTGCTCGTTGAGGCGGCCGAGGGACACCGCCTCTTTCTTCACGATGACGGCCGCTGACGGACCCATCTGCCTGAAGAGCGACGGCCGGAGGATCTTGACGACCACGGGCGTCTCGCCTTCGGGCGCGGTGCGGACCGCGTAGAACGAGACGAACATCGCCCCGGCCCCGGCGCGCGACACGATGCGGTAGCCGATGCTTGACGAGAGGTCGCTGGCGATCGTGGCACCCTGCAGACCTCCGAGGGCCTCTTCATCGCTGGGTATTGTGAGCACGTGAACGACCATAGCGCACCCGGCGCGGCGTGGAACAACTTGCCGAGGGGGAGCAACGCCGCCGCCTCGGGCATCGCCGGAGCGCCTCGGGGAGCGGCCCGTCGGTCTGCTCGCGGCGGCGAGCGCCGAGGGGGCGCCCCCCTGTAAGCCGCCGTGGGCGGCGCGCGTTGCACGGGCATGAAGAACCAGCGCTCCCTGTCCCGCACGTGCCTCGCCGGGCTCCTGCTCTCGGTCACACCGCTCCTCGCCGCGTGCGCGGCGCAGGCGTCGCCGCCCCTGGCCAACGCTCCGGAGGTCAACACCATCACGGTCGTCGGCCGCGGCGACGTCAGCGCGAGGCCTGACGTCGCCCGGGCCCAGATGGGCATCGAGGTGATGGCGCCGACGGTGCACGAGGCGACGAAGATGGCCGCGGCCCGCATGACCGAGATCCTCGGCGCGCTCAAGAACGCCGGCCTGGCCGAGAAGGACATCCAGACCAGCAACTACTCCATCCAGCTCGTGCGGCAGTCCGACGTGCCGCCCTGGATGGCCATGGGCTACGCGCCGCCCGCGACCGCGCCCGCGCAGGCGGCGCCGGCAGCGCCGCCCGCGGCTCCCGCGGGGCGCGGACCGAAGCCGACGCCGACGCCCGCGCCGAAGCCGCCGCCTGCCGACCTGGCGCCGGCAGCGCCGCCTCCGCCGACGCACTTCTATCAGGTGAGCAACACGGTGATGGTCGTGATCCGCAAGCTCGATCAGGTCGGGGCGGTGCTCGACGCGGCCGTGGCCGCCGGCGCGAACAACGTCTGGGGCGTCTCGTTCGGCCTCGACGAGACCGACCCGCTCGAGGCGCGCGCGCGGGAGAAGGCGATCGCGGACGCGCGGGCTCGCGCCGAGGCGCTCGCCAGGCTCCAGGGCGTCTCGCTCGGCCACGTCGTCTCGATCAGCGAGGTCGTCGAGCAGGGCCCGATCTACGCCCCCCGCCCCATGGCCGCCTCCGGCGGGTACTCCGCGGACATCGGTACGCCCGTGTCGTCCGGCGAGGTCCCGTTCGGCACGCAGGTGAAGGTCGTCTACGCGCTGGAGAGCGCGCCGGCGACCCCGCGCAAGTGACCTCGCGGCGCAAGTGGCGGGGCCGCGTGGGCCCCGCCCTGCGCGGCGGCCGCCAGATTCCAGCTAGATCAACCGCACATCGCCCCAGCAGGTAGAGTCCCAGAATCCAGCACGGCCCCAACCCCATCGGTCCCTGCACAGCGCCACCATGATCGCTCCGTCCCGCCCTTTCCCTCGCCGCGCTGCCGCCTTCGCGGCGCGCTCGCGCTGCCCCGCCGCGCTCGTCCGCTCGCTCGCGGCGGCAGCGCTCGCCGCCTCGACCACGGGCTGCCTCGTGGTCTCGCCGCCGGTGTACGAGCATCCCGAGCAGACCGCGCCGGTGCTCACGGCGGTCTCCCCTCTCCCGCACAGGCCCATACACGTCACTCCGGAGGACAAATCCAACTACAGATCGAAGGATTTCGTCGCGACGGTGCTGTCCGAGGACAGCGGTGATCCCGTGCGGATCGCCCTGTACGTCGACTACGGGAGCCGCACATCGGAAGACTACCCGTATCCGTACCGGAGGTTCGCGGAATTGCCCTCGTTCCCGGCCGGGGCCATCGCCGACGGACAGCGCGTCATCACGGCCACGTTGAACTTCGGCCTCGTGGCTTTCCCGAACGACGGAGCGACGCCGGTGCGGGAGTGCCATACCGTCACCATGGTGGCAACACACGCCTTGAACGCGAACAAGTGCAATTGTCCGGACAACCCGGACGACATGGGCTTGCTCACCTGGCAGATCATCGACTGTGACCCGAGCGAGCCGACATGCCCCAAGTCGTGCCCTCCGCTGGACTGCGAGACCATCCCGTGCCTCTTCTGCGATGATCCCTCGCTCGAGGATCGCTGCGCGAACCGCTGAAGCCGCGGGGCCGCCGCGCTCCACGCGGGGCCGCGCGCTCGAGGGGGATGGCGCGCGCCCCTGGCGCCGCAGGGGCGTGGTACATGGGGTCGATGATCGCTCCCCCTGATGTCCAGCCGTCCCTCGCGCCGCGCGGCGGGGTCGTGCGCCCTGCGCGCCGGCCGCCCGGGTGGGTCGCCCCCGGGCCGCAGCCGGCGACGCCGGATCGCCCGGACGTCTGGCCCGGCCCCGGCGAGGACCTCTGCTATCTGTCGGGCGACTTCCGGATCCTGCAGCGGCTCGACGGGCACCGCTGGTCGGCCGACGACCTCGTGACCGCCTGGTTCGCGGCCGAGCGAGTGGCGCACGCGCCCCCGCTCCGCACGGTCGACCTGGGCTGCGGCATCGGCACGGTGCTCCTGTTCACCGCGTGGCGCTTCCCGGACGCGCGCTGCGCGGGCGTGGAGGCGCAGGAGGTGAGCGCCTCGATGGCGCGGCGCTCGGTCGCGTGGAACGGTGTCGACGCGCGCGGCGAGGTCCGGTGGGGGGACCTGCGCGATCCGGCGGTGCTCGACGGGCTCGCGCCTGCGGACCTCGTGACGGGGACGCCGCCGTACCTGCCGGTCGGCACCGGCATCGAGTCCGGTCGGGTCCAGTGCGGGCCGTGCCGCTTCGAGCACCGCGGCGGCGTGGAGGACTACTGCCTCGCGGCCGCGCGGCTGCTCGCTCCCGGCGCGCCGTTCGTGGCCTGCGCGGCGGCGCGGCAGCGGCCTCGCGTCGAGGCGGCGGCGGCTGCGGCGGGGCTCGCGCTCGAGGCGTGGCGCGACATCGTCCCCAAGGACGGCAAGGCGGCCCTGTTCTCGGTCTATGCCCTGCGCCGCGCCGAGGCCGTGACGTCGTGCCACGACGAGCCGCCGCTCGTTCTGCGAGGCCAAAACGGGCGCTTCACCGAGGAGTTCGACGCGCTCCGCCGGACGATGGGAATGCCGGTGTAGCCGGGCTCCTGCGCGGGTGTCGCGCCGGTGGCTCACCGCTCTTGGACAGCACTCGTTACCGGCAGATCCGCACCGGCAGATCCGCCTCTTTCGGCGGCGGTCAGCTCGGCTGCGACACGAGCGGAAGGGTCATGGTCTGCGCGCGGAACAACGGCCGTCCGTCGCGCGACGCGGGCGCGTCCTTCGCCTGCTGGCCCTGGGCCGGGCGCGGGCGCGCCGGGCGCGCCGGCTTGTCTCCAGGCTCTGGCGCAGGCGCAGGCGCAGCGGACACGCTCTCGACCGGGGCCTCCCATGCGTGCCGGGTCCCGCCGGCCTCGTTGGCCTGGAAGAACACGGCGCGGAGCGCCCTCCCCTCGACGTCCGTCTCGACGGCCATCATCCAGAACCACGGGCCATCCGGCTCGGTTTCTCCCCCCATGAACGAGAAGGCCATCTGTCGCGACTCCGCGCGGCGACCGTGCTCGCTGCGCGCGGCCTCGAGGTGCCGCTGCGAGGGTTTGTCGGCCGGACCGCGGTACACGCGCACGGCGACGCCCTCGATGTGCGGCATGAAGTACAGCCCATCTCGATGGACGGAGAGCCAGGGGTGTTTTCCGCTCTCTTCCAGCTTGCAGAGGGAATGACCGAACCGCTCGTGCGCCTTGCAGCCGATGCCCCAGCTGGTATCGCCCTCCTCGCGGTTCGCCTCGCTGAACGCCTTGTTGCGGACATCGACCGCCGTCTGCGCCAGGAGGACGAGCCGACTCTGCTGGAGGACGGGGTTCAGCTCCCAGGGCAAGGACGCATCCATCGGGTCTGGCACGGTACGCGTGTTCACTGAAAAGTCAATCGGTACCGGCGCTTGCACGTGCGCGAGGTGGCTCGGTGCGCCGCGCGGGCGGCGCGGCTCGCGCAGCGGGAGCGGCGGGTCGACCGGACGCCTTCCGAGCGGCGCCGCTGCGCGCCGTGCCAGAGCGCGCCGTGCTAGAGCGCGCGCCACGCACGACGGGTGCCGCGTGCGGGGAGGTGTCCTTGGGAGAGGCGATCGTCGGAGGGAACGCCGCTGAGCGGCCGCTGGTCGGCGTGGGCGTCATGCTGGTGCGCGACGGGCGCGTGCTGCTCGCGCGGCGGCGCGGCAGCCACGGCGACGGCAGCTACTCGTGGTGCGGCGGCCACCTCGAGCTCGGCGAGTCGTTCGAGGACTGCGCCATCCGCGAGGTGCGCGAGGAGAGCGGCCTCCTCGTCAGGAAGCTCTCCTTCCTTTGCCTCAGCAACATCCTCGCCTACGGCAAGCACTACGTGGACATCCAGCTCCTCGCGGAGGAGTTCGACGGCGAGCCCGAGGAGCGCGAGCCCCACAAGATCGCCGGCTGGGGCTGGTACCCGCTCGACGCGCTGCCCAGCCCGCTGTTCCGGCCGGTGGAGCTGGCCATCGCGAGCTACCGCAGCGGCCGCCGCTACAATCCATGATCCCGGCCGCATGCGCGCCGCCCCCCGGCGCCTTCATCCTGGGAAGAGGAGATGGAGACGGCGGCAGCGGCGGACCGGGCTGCGGTGGGGGCGCCGGTGGTCGAGGCGGCGGCGGCAACGGCGCGGGCGGCGACGCCGGGTTCGGATAGCGGGGCGTAAGGGCGGGGTGTGGGCTCGCCGTCCGGGCAAGCGTAGCCGGACCCGCCTTGCCTGGTTGGCTGCTTTTCCTTTTCCTTTATGGAACGCAGACTCATGACGCCTGCGACGTGAGGGACAAGATCCACACTCATGTCGACAGCGCATGGCATCACGGTCCGTCACGTCTTCACAGGATCCTGCCGGCACGGGGCGCTGAGCCCGGCTGGTATGGATTCGAGCCCCCGTGATGCGCTCAATCACGTTCTCGGTCCGGCTCGGCGGCCCGGCCGGCGATGGCCGAGCCCTGTGGAGCACCGCGCACGCGGCCCCATCGTCCCCGCCGAGCGTGTCGCGCATCAGGAACCCTCTCCATGCCCCTCGCCTCCCCGTACACGATCACCATGCCTCTCTCCCTCGATGGCAGAGCCGTCGTCTATCGTGCGGTCAGGAGCGCCGATCGCTGCCCGGTAATCCTCAAGGTGCTCGATCCGCGGCGCAGCCGCCCGAAGGACCGCGAGCGGCTGAAGCACGAGTATGAGCTCGGACAGCTGCTCGACGCCCGAGCCGTCATCAAGCCGCTCGCCCTCGAGACGTACCAGGGCATGCCGGCCCTCGTCCTGGAGGACTTCGGCGGCCAGTCCCTCGATCGCCTGCTCGGGACGCCCATGGGGATCGAGCGCTTCCTCCCCCTCGCGATCCGCATCGCGGCGGCGGTCGCGGACGTTCACCAGCAGGACATCATCCACAAGGACCTGAAACCCGGCAACATCCTCGTCAACCCCGCCTCCGGCGAGGTCAGGATCGCCGACTTCGGGTTCGCGTCCCGCCTCCCCCGCGAGCAGCAGCGCGCGCAGCCGCCCCGGCTCATCGAGGGCTCCTTGCCCTATCTATCGCCGGAGCAGACAGGTCGGACGAGCCGCGCCATCGACAACCGCACCGATCTCTACTCGCTCGGCGTGACGTTCAATCAAATGCTCACCGGCAGGCTCCCCTTCGAGGCGCGCGACCCGGTCGAATGGGTCCATTGCCACGTGGCCCGCGTTCCCACGTCGCCGTCGGAGCTCGTCCCCGAGGTGCCCGAGACGATCTCGCGCATCACCCTGAAGCTCCTCTCCAAGATGCCCGAGGATCGCTACCAGAGCGCTCGCGGCCTCCAGCGCGACCTGGAGAGGTGCCTCGCAGAGTGGAGCGCGAGCGGGCGGGTGAAGCCGTTTGCGCTGGGCGAGCGAGACACGACAGGCCGGCTCCAGATCCCGCAGAAGCTCTATGGCAGAGAGGCGGAGATCGCCACCTTGCTGCAGGCCTTCGGCCGCGTGGTCGCCACGGGGACGCCGGAGCTCCTGCTCATCTCCGGATACTCCGGGATCGGCAAGAGCGCGCTCGTCCATGAGCTGCATAAGCCGATCATTCGGGAGCGGGCCTTCTTCCTTTCGGGCAAGTTCGATCAATACAAGCGCGACATCCCCTACGCCACGCTCGTCCAGGCCTTCCAGGAGCTCGTGATCGAGCTCCTCGCCGAGAGCGAGGAGCGGATCGCGGCGTGGAGACGGCAGCTGCTCGACGTCCTCGGGGTCAACGCCCAGCTCATCGTGGAGGTGATCCCGCAGGTCGAGCTGGTCATCGGACGGCAACCGCCGGTCCCCGAGCTGCCGCCGACCGAGGCGCAGAACCGCTTCCGCATGGTGTTCCGGCACTTCATCGGGGTGTTCGCCCAGAAGGAGCACCCCCTCGCGCTCTTTCTCGACGATCTCCAGTGGGTCGACGCGACCAGCCTCGGGCTGCTCAAGGACCTCTTGGCCCACCCTGAGATGCGCTATCTCCTCATCATCGGCGCCTACCGCGACAACGAGGTGTCCCCCACCCACCCGCTCCTGGTGACGTTGGACGAGGTGCGGAGAGACGGCGCGCGCGTCTCGAACATCGTGCTCGGCCCGATACCGCACGAGCACCTCGCCGCATTCGTCGGCGAGGCGCTTCGCTGCCGCCTCGAAGACGCCGCACCGCTCTCCGATCTCGCCTACGAGAAGACGGCCGGCAACCCCTTCTTCGCCATTCAGTTCCTCCTCTCGCTCCATGAAGAGCGCCTGATCGAGTTCGACGAGCGCACGGAAGCCTTTCGGTGGGACGTCGCGAAGATCCGCGAGAAGGGCTACACCGACAACGTGGTCGACCTGATGGTCGGCAAGCTCAGGCGGCTGCCCGCGAAGACCCAGGAAGCGCTGAAGCAGCTCGCCTGTCTGGGAAATACCGCCGAGGTCGCCCTCCTGGCGATGGTTCGCGGCAGCGTGGAGCACGACGTACACGCGGACCTCTGGGAGGCCGTCCGCGCGGGCCTCGTCATCCGCGTGGACAGCACATACAAGTTCCTCCACGACCGCATCCAGGAAGCGGCCTATTCGCTCATCCCGGCGGAGCTGCGCGCCGAGAAGCATCTTCAGCTCGGCCGGCTCCTTTTGTCTCGGTTGCCAGAGCAGGGGTTCACAGAGCGGGTCTTCGACGTCGCAAACCAGCTCAATCACGGTGCCCACCTCCTCACCGATCCGCGCGAGAAGGAGGCGCTCTGCCGGCTCAACTTCCAGGCGGGGACCAAGGCAAAGGCCTCGGTGGCCTACGCGTCGGCTCGCAGCTACCTGGCCCAGGCGACATCCCTGCTGCCACCGGACGCCTGGAGCGCACGGTACGAGGATGCATTCACGCTCCACCTGGAGCTCGCCGAATGCGAGTACCTCGTCGGCCGCTTCCAGCGGGCCGACGAGCTGTTCGACCTGATTCTCCAGAACGCCCGCTCCAAGCCCGACCGATCCAGGGCGTACCGATTGCGCCTGCGGCTCTACCAGATCGCCGGACGGCACCGCGATGCCGTGGCGGTCATGATCCAGGCCCTGCAGCTCTACCGGGTGATGCTGCCGGAGTCCGACGAGGAGCTCCAGATTGCCGCGGAGGCCGAGATCCGGCAGGTCTCGATCAACCTGCAGGGGCGCCCCATCGCCGACCTCGTCGATGCGCCTGTAGCCACCGACGAGAGCGTGCGGGCCCTCATCGGCCTGATCGCCGAATCGTTCCCCATCGTATACACCTCGCGACCAGCGCTCTGGGTCCTGCTCACCGCCAAGGGGGTGAGCGTTTCCCTGCAGCACGGGCACGCCGAAGAGTCCTCTTTCATCTACAGCAATTACAGCATGGTGCTGGTCTCGATCTACCGCGACATCCCGCGCGCGCTTCAGTTCTCCGAGATGGCGCTCAGGTTGAATGAAAAATTCAAGAGTGCCACGGCAAAACTGAAAGGGAAGCTGCTCTTCCAGAACGCGAGCGTCATCAAGGTCTGGTGCGGGCGCTTCGCAGCGAGCCTCCCGCTCATGGAGCAGGCTTTTCTCGCTTGCCTCGACATCGGAGATCTCGTCTTTGCCGGCTACTTGACCTACAACATGACATGGCTTGTTCTGGAGAGCGGAGAGCCGCTCGTTCATGTCATCGATGTCGCGCGGAAGCACATCGCGTTCGCCCAGAAGGCCCACAATGACGTGGTGTACCATATCCTCCGGCTCGAAGAGCAGTTTGCAGCGAGCCTGAAGGGAGCGACGCAGGCGCCCACGAGCTTCAGCGACGGCACCTTCGACGAGGAGAGTTGTATCGCGGCTCTCAAGAAGGCGGGCTATGGCGTTGGAATTACATACTACCACATCATGAAGCAGATCGCGACATTTACCCATGAATGCTATGCCGAAGCGCTGGAGTCCGCGACCAGCGCCACGTCGACGCTGCACCAGGTGGCATCCATGGCGATCGAGGCGATGCATCACTTCTACCACGCGCTCACGCTGACGGCGCTCTATGCGCAGGCCCCCGCCGAGCAGCAGCGGCAGTTCGCGCAGACGCTGGAGAAGCAATTGCAGAAGCTGGAGCACTGGGCCGACAACTGCCCCGAGAACTTCCGGCCCCGCTACGCCCTGGTATCAGCCGAGGTCGCCCGCACCGAGGGCCGGGACCTCGACGCCATGCGCTTCTATGAAGAGGCCGTCCACTCGGCGCGCGACAGCGGCTTCGTGCACGTTGAAGCGCTTGCCTACGAGCTCGCATCTCGGTTTTACCGGGCGCGAGGGTTCGTGCGCTTCGCCGACACCTACCTGCGCGAGGCCCGCTCCTGCTATGTCCGCTGGGGCGCCGACGGCAAGGTCCAGAGCCTCGATCGATGCTACCCCGAGCTCGTCGAGCGACCCTCGGTCGCGCTCACCGCCACGTTCGTGGCCGCGCCCGAGCAGCTCGACCTGTTCTCGGTGGTCAAAGCCTTGCAGAGCATCTCGTCCGAGATCCTCTTGCCGAAGCTCAGCGAGACGCTGCTGCAGATCGTGCTCCAGCAGGCTGGCGGGCAGCGAGGGGCGCTGATCCTGGTCCGCGACGGCAAGCTCGCCGTCTACGCCGAGGCCACGACCGACGGGACGGAGATCCGCGTCGCGAGCCACAAGGGCGTCCCGGCCTCGGCGGCGGCGTTCCCGATGTCGATCCTCCACTACGTCGCGCGGACGCGTGAGCCCGTCATCCTGGACGAGGCCGCCGTGGCGACGCGGTTCGCTTCGGACGAGCACCTCACCCGGAGACGGCCGCACTCGCTGCTGTGCCTCCCCATCGTACGGCAGGCGCGCCTGAGCGGCCTTGTCTACCTGGAGAACAACGTCGCGACGGGGGCGTTCACGGCCGGCACGATCCGGGTGCTCGAGCTGCTCGGCGCCCAGACGGCCATCTCGCTCGACAATGCCATGCTCTACGCCGACCTCGAACGGAGCCAGATGGAGATCAAAGCGGTGCTCGACAACATGGTCGACAGCGTCTTCGTCGTCGACCGGAACGGGCGCGTCACCCTGGCCAACCATGCGGCGGCGCGTCTCGCAGGGCTCGCGAGCCCGGACGAGGCGCGCGGGCCCATCGCGGAGCTGGTGCGGCGGCTCCGCTTCGACCGCCCGAACGGGACGCCCTATGAAGCGGAGCAAACGCCGCTCGTGCGCGCGCTCGGCGGCGAGACGGTGACCCTGGATGAGGGGACGATCTCGCTCCCCGGCGCGGAGCGGACCCGCTACGTGCACACGAGCGCGTCGCCCATCCGCGACGCGGGGGGGCAGGTGGTGGGCGCGGTGGCGGTCGTGCGGGACGTCACCGAGCTCGTGGAGCTCGACCGGCTCAAGGACCAGTTTCTCCGCGTGGCCGCGCACGAGCTCAAGACGCCCGTGACGGTGATCATGGGCTATGCCGAGATGCTCTTGCGCACGGCGACGGAGCTGCCGCCGAGCCAGCGCCGGATCCTGGACGGGCTGCTCCGGGGCGCCGACCGGATCGAGCGGATCGTGGCCGATCTGCTGTTCCTTTCGCAAGTCCAGCTCGGCCGGCTGGATCTTGTGCTCGAGCGCGTGGATCTCGGGGAGCTGGTCGACCGCATGGCGGCGCGCCTGGAGCAGGGGGCGCGGTCGCGCCGCATCCGGGTCACGTGCGCCGAGCCCGTGGTGCTCCAAGGTGACCGCGAGCTCTTGGAGCGGGTCGTGGCGCACCTGCTCGACAACGCCCTGCGGTACTCACCGGATGGCGGCGAGGTGGAGCTGGAGGTGCGGATGGCGGACGCGCTCGACGCCCTGGTGTCCGTGCGCGATCGAGGGGTGGGGATCCCCGTGGAGAAGCAGGCGCGGATCTTCGAGCGCTTCCATCGCGCCCACACCGATACGCCCCACGATTACGGAGGGATGGGGACGGGGCTGTACCTCTCGCGCGCGATCGTGGCGCGCCACGGAGGCGAAATGTGGTTCGAAAGTGAGGAAGGCCGTGGCAGCACGTTCCACGTCCGCCTGCCCCTTACATGCGAAGGTGCGACCGTACCATCCTGACCAGCTGGTCGCAGTGAAAGGGCTTCGCGATCCACCCTGCGGCGCCGATCTCCTGGGCTCGAAGGGCGGCGTGCTCGGCCGCGGTCAGGACCATGATGGGCACCGACCGGCCGTATCGGATCTGAAACTCCCGCGCGAAGGTCCGACCGTCCATGACCGGCATCTTCATGTCGAGCAGGATGAGGTCGGGCATGTGTTCACCGATCCTCTCCAGAGCTTCTTGTCCGTGCCGCGCTGTCTGCACATGGAATCCCTCCACCGAGAGCATCATTGCCACGAGCTCGCGCAGATCGTCGTCATCTTCCGCAACGAGAATATTCATCGTTACCTTGATCTCCATGGCGCCAGAGTGACCGATAGGGCTCAGGCCACCTTTCCGTTCACTCAGCGCGGGAGCCCGATGACTCCGTCGAGCTCTCTTTACTATCGATCCGCTAGCCGTTATCCATCAACACTCATTTTCTATATTGTACTGCACTGTACAGCCGTTCCTCGCTCCCGGCGCGCCGGCACAGACGGACTCAACCGAGAGCGTCCTAGTGGCCATTTGGGTATAGCCATTCCGATTCACGTCGGCCTTCAAAAAACCCCTCATCGCCGGACGGTTACTCCCTCGGTAACCGCCTTTCCGCCGACAGGCAGGTCCGACGGCAGGCATGCGGCCTGGCTCTGCCTGCAAGCCCACGACCGAGGTGATCGTGACGACCCTGCCGCCATGCTGGCTCGCCCGTATGCTCGGCGGGGAAGAGGCGAAGCTCGCCATGGATTGACGAGAGGGATCGCTGCTGGACGGCTGAAACAATCGAGGCCGGCGACACGCGTCAAGGCCATCGCTTCTTCGGCGTGCACCGAGCAGCGTGAGCCAGCCGCCCGCCCGGCCCCCCCCCCCGCGCGGTGCCGCGCCTCGCCGCGGCATGATTGACCCCAGTTCAATAGCTCTGGTATGAACGCGGCTCGGCGCCCGTGCCCCGCGCTGCGCTGCCGCTCGCCCGGGACGGGCTCCCCAGGCCCCGCGCACGAGCGGTTCTTCGACCTGCTCCGCGGGCAGGGCTACGAGATCGACCGGTTCCTCCGCGCCTACGAGCGCGACGGCCTGGCCGGCCGGCGAGCGCGGCGCAAAGCCACGCTCGCCGCGCAGCGTGGCATCCTGCCACAGCAGCGACATCCCGCTTGACCGTGACGCGTCGGCGACACGCCGGAAGACCGCCGCGTGCACCGCGGTTCGCAGCTGCAGCGCATGACGCTCTCCGTTGATAGCCATGCGCAGGGCACGTATCATGCGCACCATGGCAGACGCGGCGGACGGCTCGCCCGGCTTCAGCACTGGAAGCGCGAACGGCGGCGATCCCCCCGCGCCGCTCGTGCCCGACGTCGCGGATACGCTGCAGGGCGTCGACACCGTGGTACGCGACCGTCCTCCCGGGCGGGCGGAGCCGCCGGCCGAGCGGGACGGCGACGGCTCCACGCTGAGCGACGAGGACCTCTGGAAGGCCGCGGCGCGCTCGAGCATGCACGAGGGAGGCAGCGCGGTTCAGGTGCCGCCCGAGGGCACCTTGCTTGGAGGGGTCTACCGCGTCCTCGGTCGCCTCGGAGAAGGGGCGATGGGCGTCATCCTCCTGGCGCGCGACGAGCAGCTCCAGCGGGACGTCGCCATCAAGCTGCTCCGGCCCGAGCAGCTCGACAACGCGCAGATGCAGGCCCGCCTGCTGGCGGAGGCGCGGGCGATGGCGCGCGTCCACCACCCGAACGTCGTCGAGATCTATGCGTTCGGCGAGTACGAGAACGCGCCGTATTTCGTCATGCAGTACGTGCCCGGGGTCACGCTCGACACGCATGTCCACAACAAGGGAGGCCGGCTCGGCCTCGACGAGGCCCTGAGCGTCCTCGACCAGGCCTGCCTCGGCGTCTCGGCGATCCACGCCTCGGGCATCGCCCACCGCGACGTCAAGCCGAGCAACATCCTCGTCGGCCAGGCCCTCCGCGTGGTGGTGGCCGATCTCGGGCTCGCGAAGCGGATCCCCCGCGGCGATCGGATCGAGCTCGCCTTCTCCGGCACCCCGGCGTACCTGGCGCCGGAGGTGGCGCTGGGCCGGCAGCTCGATCCCGCGCTGCTGCCGCGCATCGACGTCTACGCGCTCGGGGTGGTCGCGTACTACCTGCTCGCCGGCCGCCTGCCGTTCCAGAGCACGAGCACCGTCGATCTGGTCATGCAGCACGCGTATCAGCCCCCGATCCCGCCGAGCGAGCTCTGCACGGATCTGCCGGCGTCGTTCGACGCGCCGGTGCTCGCGGCGCTGGCCAAGGAGCCCGACCAGCGCACGGCGAGCGCGGAGGCGCTGCGCGAGGCGCTGCTCGACGCGCGCGGCGCCATGCCGGCGTACGCGCGCACGACGCGCGTCATGGTCGCCGACGACAGCCCGTCGTTCCGCAGCTTCCTCACCAGCGTCCTCGCGGAGGCGCTGCCCGGCGCGGCCATCGAGACGGCGCCCGACGGCGCCGCGGCGCTCGCGGCCATCGAGGCGAACCGCCCTTCCCTCGGCGTGTTCGACCTCGACATGCCCGGCCTGGATGGCATCGCGCTCACGGCGGCGGTGCGCAAGCTCCCACAAGGGGATTTCCCGATCATCGTGGCGACGGGAACCGGGGGCGCGGCCGACTGGCAGTGCCTGTCGCGCCTCGGCGCGTCGGCGTTCCTCGTCAAGCCGTTCGACGCGGGGCAGCTCATCACCCTGGCGCGCGCGCTCGTGGGCGTCGCCGAAGAGCAGAAGCGCCGGCAATGAAGGTCGGGGCGAAGACCCTGGCCCCCGCCACGGTGGGGGTGGAGCAGGCGGCGTGGCGCGAAGCTTGCCGGCGGGAGATCGCCGATGTCCGGCGTGGGCGAGGCCCCCGATGAACGACAGCGAGATGAAGGTCCTGCTTGTGGATGACGACGAGGTCGACCACCTCGTCACGCGGAGGCTCCTCCGCGACGCTCCCCGCACCCGGTACGACGTGACGTGGCTGAGCAGCTCGGACGAGGCGATCCGGGCGCTGCGCGCCGGCGGCTACGACGTCTGCCTCCTCGACTTCCGGCTCGACGCTCGGACGGGCCTCGACGTCGTGCGCGAGGCCAACCACCTCGGCTGCGCGATCCCCATCATCATGCTGACGGGGGTCGGCGACGACGAGATCGACATGGCCGCGATGAGCGCAGGCGTCGCGGATTACCTCGTGAAGGGGAGGTTCGACGCGCAGATCCTCGAGCGCACGATCCGCTATGCCATCGAGCACAAGCGGAGCCAGCTCAAGCTCAAGCAGTACGCCGACACGCTGGAGGAGAGCAACCGGCAGCTCGTCCAGATGCACGAGGAGCTCGCGGCGAAGAACGCGGAGCTGGTCCGGCTGAACGAGGAGAAGAACCGCTTCGTCGGCATGGCGGCCCACGACCTCAGGAACCCGCTCGGCGTCATCCTGGGCTACAGCGATTTCATGCTGATGAGCCACCGGCGCGGGGAGCCGTCGTCGCTGCTCAAGGAGGGTGGCGTCGAGATCGTCAACATGATCAGGAGCTCGAGCAAATTCATGCTCTCGCTCATCAACGATCTGCTCGACGTGTCGATGATCGAGCTCGGCAAGCTGAACCTCGACAGGAAGAGCACGGATATCGTCCAGCTCGTCGAGTCGAACGTGGCGCTCAACATGGTGCTGGCGGGGCAGAAGAACATGAAGCTCGTCGCCGAGAGCGACGAGGGCGTCCCGCGGGTCGAGGTCGACGTCCACAAGCTGGAGCAGGTGCTCAACAACCTCATCAGCAACGCCATCCACTACTCGCCTCCGGGCACGACCATCCGCGTCCGGGTCGAGGGGGGCCGCGGGGGCGACGCCGGTGGAGGGGCCGAGGTGATCCTGTCGGTGAGGGACGAGGGGCCCGGGATCGCGGCGGAGGACCTCGGGAAGCTCTTCCGGCCGTTCGGGCGGGCGAGGACGGTCAGCACCGGCGGCGAGCGCTCGACGGGGCTGGGGCTCGCGATCGCGCAGCGGGTCGTCGAGGGCCATGGCGGGCGTATCTGGGTGGAGAGCGTGGTCTCCAAGGGGTCGACGTTCTTCGTGGCGCTGCCGGTGGCGCGATTGGAAGAGAAGGAAGAGGCGGCCTGATCGGCGAGCGAGAACGCGAGTCCCGCGCCGCTCGACGTCACGATAGAGGGCGTTGAGCGCCCGCAGACCGGCACGAGCCGAGGTCGACCAGCGCCGCGTCGCGTGGGCAGACGCCGCCACATGTAAGCGTTCGGCGCTCCACTCCACCCAAGACACCCTGCTGCGCCACGCCGAGCGATCCGCTCTGCCGCCGTTCCGTCACAGCATTCCACGTTGAGCGGCTCCTCCAGAAGGTGGATACTCCGCTGGATGCAAGCTTACGGTCCGCCGTAGCACGAAGGCGCGAAGATCGGCTCGATCGCGGGCTGCGCCGTGCCGGACGCGCCCTCGACCGCTCGCCGGGGACTCGCCGCACCGCCGCCCTCGGGCCGCGACGTTCCGACCACGTTGAACCGTGGTCGACCCATCGATGTGTGCAGTCTCCGTACCTCGAGCGAGGTACCAGGGAGGAGTGAGCCGTGGTGATGAGAAGAGCACTGTTCAGAGGCGTGCTGTCGGCGCAGGCCAGCGTGATGGCCGCGCTCCTCTTGATGCTCGGACAGGGATGCGGGCACGACGAGACCAAGCCCGTGCCCCAGGAGCAGACCCCGCCGGAGCCGGACGAAGAAGAGAACGAGAACCCTCCGCCCGAAGAGGAGGAGCCTGATCCCGATCCTCCCAAGGAAGAGCCCGAGGAGCCAGAGCCCGAGACCCCACAGGGGCCCACCGATTTCGTGTCGGCCGATGATCCGTTCACCGAGGGCTACCTCGGCGAGGAGGAAGAAGAGGAAGAAGAGGAGGAGGAAGAGGAGGAAGAGAGCCGCGAGCTCGAGGAAGGCGACATCTACCGCGTCCTCGGCGGCGGGCAGCTCCTCAACCTCAACACCTTCCGCGGCCTGCAGGTCATCGACATCCAGGACCCGTCGGACCCGAAGTTCCTGGGCCAGATGCAGATCGCCGGCACGCCTGTCGAGATGTACGTCGTCGGCGACCGCGCGGTCGTGCTCCTGAACGACTGGGCCGGCTACCAGCTCAAGGCCGATGGCCTCACCGTGGAGCGGCGGACCGGCGGGACCGTGCTGTTCATCGACATCGCCGACCGCGCCGCGCCGAAGCTCCTGTCGCAGTACCCGGTCACGGGCGCCATCATGACGAGCCGCCTCGCGCGCGGCGAGAGCGCGAGCTCGCTCTACATCGCCTCGAACGGCTCGGAGCTCGAGGAGATCAACCCCGGGCAGTTCCAGTGGGTCAACAAGACCCTCGTCCGGAGCTTCGATGTCGGCGTCGACGCGCTCGTCGAGAGGAGCGAGATCGAGCTCGGCGACACCGTGACCGCCATCCACGCGGAGGCGGACGTGCTCCTCGTGGCGCGCAACAGCGGCAGCTGGTCGCAGGATCCCAGCGAGATCTCGATCATCGACATCTCGAACCGCGACGGGTCCATGGTGCTGCGCGACAGCGTGAGCGCGGCCGGCTACGTGCGCTCCCAGTTCCACATGGACTTCCGCGACAACATGCTGCGGGTCTTCTCCGGTCCGCAGTGGGCCGACGGGTCGCCCAGCTACCTCGAGACGTGGAACGCGGCCGATCCCGACAACATCGTGCCGATCGACAGCGAGGATTTCGGCGCCGAACAGTCGCTCTACGGCGCCATCTTCCTGGACGACAGGGCGTTCGCGGTCACCTACCGGCGTCAGGATCCGTTCCACGCCTTCTCCATCGATCCGAGCGGGAACATCACCGAGGAGAGCGAGTTCATCGTGTCCGGGTGGAACAACTTCTTCCGCCCGGTCTTCGGCGCGACCCGCCTGATCGGCATCGGCGTGAACGATCAGAACGGCCGGAAGCTCGCGGCCAGCCTCTACGACATCACCGATCTGACCAGCCAGGATCCGCTGGTGGCGCGCGCCGAGATCGACGGCGGCGCCCAGGGCTGGAGCTGGTCCGAGGCCGACTGGGACCACCGCGCGTTCACCGTGCTCGACGACGCGGTGGACGCCGTGGCGCCGAGCGGAGAGCCCGAGACGGGCCTCGTGCTGCTCCCGTTCTCCGCGAGCAGGACCGTGGACAACTACCGGCGGCCGTTCTCCGGCGTGCAGATCTTCACCTTCTCGGACACCACGCTGACCCGCCGCGGCGTGATGGAGCACGGGACGCCCGCGCGCCGCACGTTCCGCGCCGAGGACATCGCCACCGCGAACGTCTCCGATGAGGAGCTCACCCTCTATGCGCAGGACAAGCTCGACACGCCCGAGAAGCTCGGACACCTCGATCTCGCCCCGGATTATGTGAAGGTCTTCGCGTTCGGCGAGCACCGCGTCCGCGTGAAGATGCCTTACGATCTCTACTGGACCCCCGCCGAGAACCGGAAGATCAAGGCGGAGGTCGTGCCGAGCACGGGGCTCACCCAGCTCGCGCAGCCGATCGCCACCTTCGATCTGCCGGCCGACGCGCAGCTCCATCAGGTGGGCGACCTGCTCGTGTCGCTGACCACCACCTTCGAGAACTGGGTGGGCAAGGTGACCCACCTCGAGGTGATCGACCTGTCCGATCCGACCGCGCCGCGGCGGGCGGGCACGCTCGACACGAGCGATCTCCCCGCCACGGGCGGCTACTACGGCGGGGCGAGCTCGTTCTCGACCGTGCACCCCGGGCGCGATGCCCTCGCCTTCCTGCGCGTCATCGGCCACTCCGAGGACCTCGGGGTCGGCTGGGCGTGCCGGACCAACTCGGTCGAGGATCCGGGCTGCTTCGGGCAGGAAGGCTGCACGTACATGGCCGGAGAGCGCACGTGCCGCAACATCGGCGGCGAGGAGTACTGCAACGGCGGGTTCGCGGAGTGCACGGACCACCCCGGCGCGGACACGAGCTGCACGCCGGTCGAGGTCGACCGGAACGACATCGTGGGGATCACGTCGACGTATTGTTATGAGTACGTCCCGCGCCGCAGCTGGGCACAAATCGAGGTCCACGTGGTCGACCTCTCCGACCCGGACCACCCGACGGTGACGCCGGCCGTCGCGCTGCCGGACGACAACGAGACCGTGAATGTCCTCAACGACAACGGGGAGCTCTACTTCAATATCAAGCGCTCGATGAGCGGGCTCGCGCCGGACGATCCGCGCCCGCGCACGCAGTACTTCCTCACGCACCTCGATCTGACCAACCCGTCGCAGCCCGCGCTCGATCCGGGGATCAACGTGCCCGGCGAGGTCCTCGCGATCCAGGGGGCGTCGATCTACGCGAGGGACAGGGTGTGGGGCCAGCAGTTCATCGAGACGGCGATCGCGCGGCTCGAGGTGCACGAGGGGCTCGCGTACCTGCAGGAGTACCAGAAGTTCCCCGACCGCCAGGTCAACGCGATCTCCATCGACGGCCGCGGGCTGCCCGTCCTGTCCCACAGCCTGATCTGGCGCCCGGGCAACGGGTGGTACGGCGGATGGGATCCGAACCAGAAGCTGACCACGCTCTCGCCGGCAAGTGAGGCGCCGCCGCCCGAGCCGGAGAACGAGAACGAGAACCCCGCGATCCCCGAGTTCGACGTGCTCTCCACCGTCCGACTCGCCTCGTGGGCGTCGCTGCGCCACACGGCCGACATGCGGGCGCTCTTCGAGGTGCCCGGCGGCGCCCTGGCGATCTCGCTCGAGGAGCCGGAGGCGCCGAAGGCACAGGCGTTCTTCCCCACGTGGGGCTGGCCGGAGAGGTTCGTGACCAGCGGCGAGGAGGTCCTGTTCGCCGCCGGCCGATTCGGGATTCACCAGCTCGACCGCGAGACCGTCAACCTCGTCCCCTACCTGGGCGAGTAGCCGGGCCGCAAGGCAAGCCGGCCGGGGCCGAGCGCCCCCGGGCCGGCTTGCCGCGACGGCGCGCGGCGCGCAGCTCCGCACGGCGCGGCCGCCTCATCCCTCTCTTCGCTCTTCGAACGACACGCATCGCGCAGGCTACGCGCCGCGGCCCTGCCGACCTGCTCCGGCGTCGGCTTGCGCCTGGAACGAACGCCTCGCACCGCGCCGGCCACGCGCCGCGAGAGGTCGACGGGCCGTCACGGGCGCGCGCTCGTGGGTTCGCGCGCCGACCCTCGATGGGCTCGCGCGGTCCGCGGCACACGCAGGGCAGCGGGCCGCGCCCCCGCCACGCGTGCGAGGCGGTGAGATCCGGTTTCGCGGAGCGCCCGACAACGCTATGGAGGAGCCCCATGGTCGAGCAAAGCACAGCGGAAAACGGGGAGGGGCAGCCGGAGAGCGCGGGGCCCGTCGAGGAGCGCGCGACGGAAGCCGCCGGAGGGGCGGCGGAAGCGAGCGTGGAGGCCTCTTCCGGCGGCACGGCGACGACCACGACGGCGGGCGCAGCGAGCGCAGCAGACGCCGTGGTCGTGCCGGCCGACGCTGCGCCCGCTGCACCCTCCGCCGCTGCGCCCGCTCGATCGCGGCCGCCGCGGGTCATCGACATGCGCCGACCGCGCACGCCAGCGCCCGCGCAGGAGCCGCCGCCGCGGCGCTCGGCGCGGCCGGCGGAGCGTGGACCTGCCGACCGTGGAGCGCACGAGCGCGGGCCGGCGGAGCGCGCAGGACGCGACGGCGGCCCGGCCGAGCGCGGGGCGCGCGACGGCAACGCGGCCGAGCGCCGCTCGCCGGACAAGGCCAGGTGGCCGCGGGATGGGGCGACGCCGCGCGGCCGGACAGGCGCCGGGGGCGCTACCCAGACCCACGCGCCCGCCGCCCCTCCAGCACAGGGCGCCGCCACGCGAGAGCAGCGCGCGGTTGCCGCCGCGGATCCCGCGCAGAACGAGGCGGAGCGCGCCGCCCTCGCCGACGCGAAGCGCGCGCCCGCCGCCGGAGAGGCCAACGCTTCCCGCAAGTCGTCGCGGCAGTCGCAGCCCGCCGAGACGCGCGGCGTGGCTCCGGCGCCAGAGACGACGGCGACTCCCGAGCCGCGCCGGGACGCCGCGTGGGTGCCTCCCCCCAGCGCCGCATTCCCGCGGAAGAAGAAGCCCGCGCTCACCGCGAAGGAGGCAATGAAGGCCAGAGTCCAGGCGCGGGCCGACAAGAAGGCAGGGAAGCAGGCACCGAGCCGCGCGGCCGAGCGCGCCGTGGACCAGAGCGTGGAGGCCGCCCGTGAGGAGCCCGGAGCGCCTCCTGCTGCAGCAAAGCCCCGCGACGCCGCTGTAGCCAAGCCCCGCGATGCGGCGCCAAGGTCAGCACGCCGCGACCAGGCGGAACCGGCGGCGGCCGCGCCGACCGCGAAACCGGGGCTGCTCAGGCGATTGATGAGCCTGTTCCGGCGATCCGGCTAGCACCGCGGGACAGAGACCCCGCCAGAGAAAGCGGCCGACGGCGAGCGGCCGCCGGAAATGGTAGCGATTTTCATAGCTTCCGCCTGTTTTGCCGCCGAGGGCGGCTCCTGTGTGGCCCAACGGGAGCCGGCCTTGGTCAGGTCGCTGCTGCGGCGCCGGCGAGGCGGGGGAGCCCGGCGCACCAGTCGAGCACCTCGGCGAACCGGCGCGTGATGAGGACGCCGAAGAGCGGATCGCGCGCGAGCTTGGCGTGGGTGGTCGCCGGGCTCGAGAGGCCGCAGAGGAAACGCGCCGCCTGGCGAGGATGGCCCAGGGCGCCCGCGTGCGCCGCGCGCAGCGCCGTGAACGCGGCGACGTCGAGCCCCACCGGCATCGGCGGCGCGTGCGCCGGCTCCGGCAGCGTCACCGCGACGCCGGCGCGGCAGAAGGTGCAGCGCCCGCACGCGGCGTCGAGGCGTTCGCCGAAGTACGCGGCGAGCGCGGCGGCGTGACAGCGCTCCGAGGTGAGCAGCTCGATCACCTGCCGCACGCGCCCGATCTCGGCGTCCTCGCGCCTCGCGAAGCGCGCGAGGAGCTCGCCGACGAGGGCGCCCGCGTCGTCCGTCGAGGCGACGCGCACGAAGCGGTGCCGGATGTCCGACGCCTTGAGCTCCGCGAGCCCCTGCCGCTCGAGGTACTCGAGCGCGCGCACCACCCGCTCGCGCGGCTGCTCCAGCGCGGCGGCGGCGGCGGCCGGGTCGACCGCGTACAGGACTCGCCCCTTCCTCGCATGGCCGAAGAGCGCCTCGAGGAACCGCGCCGGCTCGCCCTTCACCGACGCGATGACCTCCTCGAGCCTGCGGTGGAGCCGCACCTCGTAGCCGGCGTAGTGCGGCGTGAGCTGCCGGACCGCGCCCATCAGCTCGAGGTAGGTCAGCGCGGTGCGGAGCACGAGCGGCCGGACGTCGTGGCGCGTCCCCAGCGCGTGCAGGCCGAGCTCCACCTGGGGCGCGGCGAGCACGGCGCCGACCACCCCGTGGAGCGCGTCCTCGGTCGGCGTGTCGCCGTAGGCGAAGTTCTCGAGGACCGGCAGATCGTCGCCGCACACGAAGACCTCGACCACCGAGTGCGCCTGGTCCCTGCCGGCGCGGCCGATCTCCTGACTATAACTCTCGAGGCTCTTCGGGAGATTGTAATGGTCGACATAACGCACGTCGGGCTTGTCGATCCCCATCCCGAACGCAATGGTGGCGACCACGATGCCGCGGTCGCTCTGCATCCAGTCGTCCTGCACGCGCGCGCGCTCCGCCGCCTCCATCCCGGCGTGGTACGCGCGCGCCGGCAGCCCCGCAGAAGCGAGCTTCTCGGCCACGTGCTCGGCGGTCTTCTGGAGCGTGACATAGACGATGGTGGAGCCGGGCGGCCGGGATCGCAGGCGCTCAATCAGGACCCGGTCGCGCGCGGTCGCGCTCACCGCCGTCGCGCGGAGCTCGAGGTTCGGTCGGTAGAAGCCGGTGATGACCGTGTGCTCCTCGCGGATGCCGAATGTGGCGCAGACGTCGCGCACGACCCCGGGCGTCGCGGTGGCCGTCAACGCGAGCACGCGTGGCACACCGAGCGCCCGGGCGGTGTCCGCGAGCCTCAGGTAGTCGGGGCGGAAGTTGTGTCCCCACTCGGAGATGCAGTGGGCCTCGTCCACCGCGAAGATGGCGATCTTGAGCTCTTTCAGCAGCGACATGAACCGCTCGCTCACGAACCGCTCGGGGGCGACATAGAGCAGCTTCGTCTTGCCCGAGCGCAGATCCCTGTGCGCCTCCGCCGCGCCGTCGGCTGACAGCGACGAATCGAGCCGGACCGCGGCGATGCCGCGCGCGCTGAGGAAATCGATCTGATCCTTCATCAGCGCGATCAGCGGAGAGATGACGATCGTGACCCCGTCGAGCAGGAGCGCGGGGAGCTGGTAGCAGAGCGATTTGCCGCCGCCTGTCGGGAAGACCGCGAGCGCGCTGTGGCCCGAGAGCAAGGCATCCATGACCGCGCGCTGGCCTGGGCGGAGCTCGCGGAAGTTGAACCGCGCCTCGAGGACGTCGAGCAGATCGGGGCCGTATGGTGTGGGCTGATTCAAGAGGGCATCCTACACCTCGCTCGCGCCGAGGAACACCCCGCCGTCGCGCGCTCCGGACCGTTGCGGCGAAGAGCGGCGCCGTGCTTGTTCGCTGCTCCTCGCTCGACCTGGAGTTCGCCGCGTGGAAGATCCGCGCAGCGCCGCGCCCCGCCGAGCTGGTCGTCGTCTGTCGCCGCGCACGTCATCCAGCCTCGCGCGCCGTCCTCCTCGCGCTCGTTGACCGGGGCGCGCTCGATCACGCGAGCGGCGGGCTCGACGTTCGGCCCAAGCTTGCTCACCTCTCCGGTGCCAGCGGCAGCCCGAGCCGCCGGCCGATCGCCTCGTGAACGACCCGGGCCGCTACCTCATCCCCGAGGGCGACGGCGCGGCTCAGGGTGCTGGCAAACGAGGCGACCACTGCAGCCGCCTGCGCTGCCGACGGGCTCGCACGCCGATGTCGTCCCGCGACGGGTATGCCCGACGAAGGCTCCGGGAGCAGGCGTCCGGTGGATGACGGCGGCGGGGCGGTTACGTCGGGCCCGACCATCCGCTGACCGCTGGACCATCGTCTCTCAAAAAGCTTCGAATACGCCAGTCTCAGGCGAATTCTCCGACCTCGCCCTGGTCGCGATTTCCTGAGCTCTACAGATCGGACTGCCGGGCTGCGGAGACGACATCTTCCCTCTTCCCTGACGTGTAGGGCCTGCGCCCCGGCAGCCATGCGAGAGAACACGACCATGCGGCCAAGCAGCCGCACGACGCCGACCACGCTCCGCAGCATGGTGACGTGAACGGCGAGTTATCGGGTCAGCAGACTCGTGCTTTGGTGCAGCTCTCGTGTTACGAGGTTGGTGTTCATGGGGGATGCTGGAACGCCGGGCGCCACGGTCGCGAAAGAACGGTTCCGCAACTGGAATGACTTCGTCCGCGAGCTGGATCTCGCCGACCCGCTGCGCCGTCTCGTACTCGACTCATGGGAGCGCAGTCGGGCGGCGGCGGTCGACCCCGTTCGTCCGCCCTTCCGGCGGATCGACGACGAGGAGCTCGCGAGAAGGCTGGAACGGAGCGCCGACCTGGTCCGGGCCGCCATCCCTCACCTGCACTGGGCCGCCGCGCTGCTACGGGCGTCGGAGCCGGCCGTCTACCTCGTCGATGGGGACGGCATCGTCCTTCACTCGGTCGGCACGTCTCGTTCGATGATGGAGACATTCGGCCTCCTGCCCGGATTCGACTGGTCGGAGCGGACGATGGGGACCAACGGCGCCGGCACCGCCATTGCAGCCAATCGCCCGGTCGCGATCGTCGGACCGGAGCATTTCGCGAGCGCATTCGACGATTGCACGTGCACCGGCGCGCCGATCCACGCGCCCGACGGTACGATCATCGGCGCGATCGACGTCAGCACGTCCGTCGCGACCGGCAGCCCCGAGCGGCTCGCGCTGGTGGCGCACATCGCCTACACGATCGAGCGCGAGCTGCAGGCGTCATGGGAAAGCCGCCGCCGCGAGGCCGAGGAGGCGGGCCGGATCCAGGCAGAGGAGGCGCGCGAGCAGCTCGCCCGCCTGCAGGCCGTCACGGCCGCGCTCGCCCGCACGTGCAGCGCCGGAGAGTCCGCCGGCGTCGCGATCCGCGCGATCGGCGCGATCCTTCAGGCCCAGGGCGCGCGGGCCTACCTGCGAACGGACGACCCACGAGGGCTGCGCCTCGTGGCCTCGACCGGCGACAACGGGACGTCGCCCTTCCCGTCGATCCCGTCCGATCCGGAGCAGCCGGTCGTCCTGGCCCTGTGCCGCGGCGAGCTGGTCATCCTGCCGGACCCCAACGAGGTCGAGGGGGCCGCCACGCGCTTCGCCCCGCGCCCCACCATGTCCGCCATGGCCTCGCCACGCCTCGTGGCGCTGCCGCTCCGGATCCACGGTCGGGATCTCGGCGGCCTGGTGTTCATCATCGAGGGTTCGTGCCGCCTCGATCCGGCGATGCGTAAGCTGGTCGCCACGATGGCGGATCAGTGCGCTCAGGCGGTCGAGCGCAATGCCCTCTTCGAGTCGGAGATGCGCGCCCGCGCCGAGGCACAGGATGCGGTCCGGAAGCGCGAGCAGATGCTCGGCATCGTGGCCCACGATCTCCGCAACCCCCTCAGCGCGATCATGCTCCGGGCGGCCCTGCTGAAGCGGGAGCTGGCGTCCCGCGTCGACGAGGAGAAGTTGCGGGACGGCGTACGGACGATCGAGCGCGCAGCGCGCCACAGCAACCGCCTCATCGCCGACCTGCTCGACGTGGCGAGCATCGACGCTCGCCGATTGTCGATCCTGCCCGCCCCCCACGAGGTCTCCGACCTCGTGGCGGATGCGACGGAAACAGCGCGCTTCGGCGAGACCGGCCGCTCGTTGTCGATGCACGTGAAGGTTCCGACGGATCTGCCGCCGGTGCTCGCCGATCGCGACCGGATCGTCCAGGTCCTCTCCAACCTGCTCAGGAATGCCCACAAGTTCACGCCCGACGGCGGGGCGATCTGCGTGCGTGCCGAGGCGCTCGACGGGGAGGTGGGGATCCACGTCCGGGATTCCGGTGTCGGAATCGCGGCCGAACATCTCCCACTCATCTTCGACCCGTACTGGACGCGCCCGAACAACGGGCAGCGCGGCACTGGCCTCGGTCTGGCGATCGCGCGGGGGATCGTGCAGGCGCACGGTGGGCGAATCTGGGTGGAGAGCCGGGTTGGCGACGGGAGCACCTTCTCGTTTACCTTGCCGCTCGCCGATCGCTGAAGCGCACCTCGCGCCCGCACCGGGCCGACGCCGAGCGGGAACGTTCGCACCGCGTCGGTCTGGCGCTACCTGAACGACGACATGGTCGCGCCCGCGAACGTCGTCGCAGACGGCAGCGTTTCCCTGAGCGCGCACGCGGATCGCGGCAGCTACGCCCCACGGTTCTTCCTACGCGGTGGCGCTCCGCTGCGTGGGCGGACCGAACCAGGTGGTGAGGGCGTCGCGAAGGCCGTGGTCCGTCCCCTCTCCGACCCACGCGACGTGTCCGTCGGGTCGAATCAAGACAGCGGTCGGCGCAGCTACCGCGCCGAGCACCGGGAGCTCCCACACACCAGCGGGGCGGGCTTCGAGCAGCCGAACACGAGCGGCCCAGGGAGTGATGTCGAAGGCCCCCGGCTCACCGAGGTTGAGCAAGACCGGCCTTGCCTCGTGCAGCAGCGTGAATGCGCGCAGCGGTCCGCTCTCGGTGACCAGGTCGAGATCGGGCATCCGACGTCCGAGCAGCGGGTGTCCTTCACCGAGGTCGTAGCGAATGTCGAGACCAGACATCATCGCGGCGTAGCGCTTGCGCGGCTCGTCGATCTTGAGCAGCTCCGTCACGGTCTCGCGCAGGGCCTCCGTTCGATCGTCGCCGCGACCGAGCGCGGTTTGTGCCATGGTCAGGCGCAGCACGCGAGCAGCGATGGGGTGCCGCTCGGCGTGATAGGTATCGAGCAGGCTGTCGGGCGATGTGCCGCTCACCACCTGGGCGAGCTTCCATCCCAGGTTCACGGCGTCCTGGACGCCGATGTTGAGCCCCTGTCCACCTGCCGGCGCGTGCACGTGCGCCGCGTCGCCCGCCAGGAGGACACGCCGGTCTCGGTAGGACGCCGCTTGCCGAGCCATGTCGCTGAATCGGGATAGCCAGGTCGGGTTACGAACACCGAAGTCGGTGCCGTAGACCGCGACGAGCGCGTCGCGCAGGTCCTGTAGCGTCGGCTTGTCGGCTTTGCCGACGTGCGGCTCCACGAGCACGACGCCGACACGCTTTCCGTCCTCCAGCCTACCCAGCGCGTTGACGCCCTTCTCGCCGCGGCGGACGCCCCACGCGGGCTCGTCCACCATGTCCACCTCCGCGATCAGATAGCTCGTCGACGCGTCCCATCCGACGAAGTCGATGCCCGCCTTCTTGCGGACCAGGCTGCGGCCGCCGTCGCACCCGACGAGGTACCTCGCTCGTAGCGTCACGCCGTCAGACAGCTCGACGTCGACGCCCGTGTCGTCCTGCGCAAACCCCGTCACGTCACGCCCGCGATAGAGCTTCACCGGCAGCTCGGAGACCCAGTCGGCCAGGATGCGCTCGATCCGGTTCTGGCGGAGCGCGAGCCCGTAGTTGTGGCGAACGGGGAAGTCGCTGATGTCGAGAGGGATGAACGAGAAGCCGGCGACCTGCATCGCCTGCCCTTGTGAGAGGAAGCGCTCCGCGACGCCACGCTGATCGAAGACCTCGATCGTGCGCGCGTGCAGACCGCCCGCGCGCGAGCCGGCGAGGTCCTGGTTTTCGCGCCGCTCGACGATGGCCACATCGATCCGCGCCAGCGCCAGCTCGGCCGCCAACATGAGTCCCGTCGGACCTCCACCAGCGATCACCACGGCGTGCTTCGGCATCTTCATGGTGCAGCATGGTGCGGCATGCCTGGGGGCTTCCGGCAAGCCCCCGTGTCTGGTATACGCTGGGGCTGGAGACGGACGGGGGGCGCGCTCGTTTCCTCGCCGCACGCGCGCCTCGCGGCACACGGCGGCGCGCCGAATTTTCCGATCGTGCGGCGTTCGTGGGGGATCGTGGCGACGGGCCCCCCAATGCACTCGCTCATCAGGTGGGCAGCTCCGACGGCACGCCGAACAGGGGGTACACCTCGGGCAGCATGAAATGGTCGACGGTCGCGATAGCGCCGTCGCGCGTGGTGACGAGCTGAATCGCCGACAGGGTGTGTGGCGCGCCAGCGGCTCGGGGACGATAGAAGGCCAATGCCGGTTGTCCGTTCGCGGCGATGCGCAAGTGCAGGAATTGCCCAGGGACGATGCTGCCGAACATCCGCCGGTAGAAGCGCTCGTTGGCGGCGCGCCCGGAGACCCAGGTTGGCGCCGGCGGCATGGTGGTGCGCATGTCTTCGTGGAATAGCGCGACCAGGGCGTCGAGGTTCGCGTCCTCGAAGGCGCGCACGTACTGTTCGAGCAAACGCGGATCCACTTGCGTGGTCGTCGCGATGTCGACCGGCTCCGCCCCGCCGAGCTTGCTGCCGATCGCGGTGCGGGCGCGGAACAAGGCGCTGTTCGCGGCCTCCACGCTCGTGGCGAGCGCTTGCGCCGTCTCCGCCGCCGACAGTCCGACCACGTCGCGGAGCAGCAGCGTCGCGCGCTGCAGCGGGGACAGGCATTGCAGGGCCGCCACGAAGGCCAAGGCGACGCTCTCCTTGAGCGCGTAGCGCGCCTGGGGGTCGCGCTCCTCGACGCCTTCCAGCCAGGCACCGGGCATCGGCTCCAGCCAGACGGGCTCTTCGACGCGCGGCAGCGGGGGCCTGGCGTCCTCCGTCGCGGGGAACGCGTCCGTCGGAAACAAGCGCCGCGGCCGGCGCTTCAGCTCGTCCAGGCAGACGTTGGTCGCGATGCGGAAGAGCCACGGCTTGACGAGCGCCTCGTCCTCCAACGAATCCTTGGCGCGCCAGGCGCGCAGCCAGGTCTCCTGCACCACGTCGTCGCCGTCGTGCGCGGAGCCGAGCATGCGGTAGCAGTGCAGGCGGATCGCGCCCCGCAGGGGCTCGACCGATCGCAGGAACGTGGCGTCGTCTTTAGGCGGCATGGGGCCTCATGGCGGCTTGGGCGTCGGCGAGGGCGCGGCGCATGCTATCGCGGCCGAGCACGCGCGTGAGCCACGACTCGAGGCGCGGAAACTCGGCCAGCGAAAGCCCGCACAGGGGCGCCAGGCTGTAGTGCGACGCGAGCGCGAAGTCGGCGAGCGAGAGCGATCCGGCCAAGTAGTCGCGCCCGGAAAGCGCCGCATCGAGCACCCTGCTGAGGTGCGCGAAGTCGGCGCTGCTGGTGGCGATGACCGCCTCGTTGGGCGCCCCCTGGCCGGTCAGGCGCTTCACGATGCGCTCGAACGCGACCGCGGTCATGGCCGGTCCCAGGTGCGCGAGCTGCCAGGCCAGCCAGCGATCCAGCTCGGCCTGGGCGCGCGCCGTGGCCGGCACCAGTCCGCCGCCGCATTTTGCGGCCAGGTAGCGCATGATGGCTGTCGACTCCCAGAGCACCAGGTCGTCGTCCACCAGCACCGGGACGCGCCCGTTCGGGTTCAGCTCGAGAAATTCGGGCGCGCGGGAAGCTCGTTGAAAGAGGTCGACGTGGACCGGCTCGAACGAGACGCCGAGCTCGTAGGCGACGGCACGGACCTTGCGACAATTGGGAGAAAACGCAAAATCATAGAGTTTCATGGCAGTTTTGGCCTCTCCTCTCCAAGACTGCCGCCGGGGCCGAAACTGTTCGGGGCCCCGAAGTTTTTTCAACCGCGGCCGGCCGAAGCGCCCGCGCCCAGTCGGGCCAGGAGCTCGTCCACCTGCTCCTGCTGCCCATCCCGGGGGCGAGCTCGCTCGCGCACCTGGAAGAAAGCTGGGCGGCGCGACGCATCGCGCTGGAGCCGGGCGAGATAGCGGCTCTCGCCCCCTCCGGCTCCGCCGTTCCGGCGCGCGGGCTGAAATCCGCGTTCGACCGTAATGCGGCGGAGGCCCGCGCGTCTTCCACCCAGAACCTCAAGGAGATTCTCGCATGAAGATCAGACACGCAATCTTCTCGATCGCGCTCGGCATCACCACGGTCGCCTCCGCGCTCGGCTGCTCGCAGCCCGCGAGCGCCGAGCCGCAGAAGGCGCCGCGCGTGGTCGAGATCATGATCCACGGCGCCTTCGTGCCCGACAAGATCGCCGCGGTCGAGGGGGAGCGGCTGGAGCTCAGGCTCGTCCGCCACGACAGCGGCGACTGCACCAAGGAGGTCGTCTTCCCGAGCCTCGGCATCCGCAAGGAGCTGCCGACCGGACAGCCGGTGACCATCGACCTCCCCGAGCTGAAGGCAGGGGAGCTCAAATTCGAGTGCGGCATGGGGATGATCAAGGGCACCATCGCGGTCGCGCCGAGGAAGTGAGCAGCAGACGGGAGCGCTCCCTGAGTCACCGCGAGCGAGCCCTCCGGCTGGCGGATCCGTCGACAGGTGGGACACGGTGCCTCCACGTAGGCAGCGCGCCGTGACCGACGCGCCGCACCTCGAGCACGTCGTCACGGCATGCAGCGTCGCCTGGCACACCACCGCCTGACATGCCATCGAAGACGGATGCATATCCTACGATCGATTGTCTTATCCTCAGGTAACCGGACGTGCGCCGATTGCAACGTATTTGAAATATACCGGCGCTTGTCCATCGGGCTCGGCTTGCTCACCTCTCTCCTGCTCGCGGCGGGCTGCAGCGGCGCGGGGAACGACGGTGGATCGGGCGGCAGCGGCTCGGTCGCTGGCAGCGGCGCCGGCCCGGTCGCTGGCAGCGGCGGCGGACCGGTCGCCGGCAGCGGCGGCGGCTCGGTCGCGAGCAGCGGCGCCGGCGGCGAATCGCCGGACCGTTGTACGCTGCCGCAGGAGACCGGGCCGTGCGACGCGTCGATCCCGAGCTACTGGCACGACCCCGGCACCGGCGAGTGCGTTCCGTTCATCTATGGTGGCTGCGAGGGCAACGAGAACCGCTTCGAGTCGCTCGCGGCGTGCCTGGAGGCCTGTCAGGGCACCACGACGGACATGGATGCATGCGCGGCGCCGGGGGATTGCGTCCTCGCGCCGCCGCGTTGCTGCGCCTCCTGCGACCCTGTCGATGCCAGCGCGTTCGTCGCCCTCCACCGCGACGCGGTGGCGGATTTTTGGAATGCCAGCGGGTGCGGGGACACGCAGTGCGCGCCATGCCCGGAGGTCGGCGAGGCCGAGCGCACCTCCCAGTACTTCGCCGCCACATGCGAGAGCGGGCGCTGCGTCGTCGTCGACGTGCGCGAATCCCCGCTGACGGAATGCACGAAAGACACGGACTGCGCCCTGCGCGACGGCGTCGGGTGCTGCGAGTCGTGCGATGGGAAAGGCATCGTCGCCCTCAACCAGAGCGCGGATCTCGGTGCCCTCGTTTGCCCCGAAGAGATCGTCGCGTGCCCTCCCTGCGCGCCCGTGTACCCGGAAGGAATGGCGGCTGTGTGCTCGGAGGGCAGGTGTAAACCGCAGCTCTCCGAGGCGCCCTGACCGACGGGTATTCGTTCCTCTCCTTCGCGCTCGTACAGGCCGGGAGACGGCGGCGCCGATCTCGAACGATCTCCGCGAGCGGGTGGTCGCGGCGTACAGGGCGGGTCCGCCGCGGAGAGCCGCCGCTCGGCGCCGTGGTAGCCTCGACCCGATGTCGCACGGCCAGCCATCGCCCTCCTCGCCCGACGAGACCCGCGCGCTCGTGTCCCGCTCCACGGAGCTCGTGTTCAGGCGCTTCCGGCTCAAGGTCCTGGAGGGCCCGGAGCGCGGCCTCACGCGGGACTCGGACGAGCCGGAGCTCGTGATCGGCTCCGCGCCGGGGACGCACCTCACGCTCACCGATCCGACCGTCTCCCGCCATCACTGCGCCATCACCGCGACGGCCGAGGGGTTCCTGCTCCGCGATCTCGACAGCAAGAACGGCACGACCATGGCCGGGTACCGCGTCCGCTCCGCCTACCTCAAGGCCGGGACCGTGCTCGGCGTCGGCGAGACCTCGCTGCGCTTCGAGCACCTCGACGAGGAGGTCCGCCAGCCGCTCAGCCACGAGGAGCGCTACGGCCGCGCCCTCGGGCAGAGCGCCGCCATGCGCCGCCTGTTCGCCCTGCTGCCCCGGATCGCCGGGAGCGCCTCCACCGTGCTGATCGAGGGCGAGACCGGCACCGGCAAGGGCCTCGTCGCCGAGGCCATCCACCAGAGCAGCCCGCGCGCGGGCGGGCCCTTCGTCGTCGTCGACTGCTCCGCGATCCCGCCGAACCTCATCGAGGCCGAGCTCTTCGGGCACGTGAAGGGCGCCTTCACCGGCGCGGTCGCGTCGCGCCCGGGCGCCTTCGAGGCGGCGCGCGGCGGCACCGTCTTCCTCGACGAGATCGGCGAGCTGCCGCTCGACATGCAGCCCAAGCTGCTCCGCGCGCTCGAGGAGCGCGTCGTCAAGCGCGTCGGCAACCTCGATCCGGTGCCGCTCGACATGCGCGTCGTCGCGGCGACCCACCGCGACCTCCGGAAGGAGGTCAACCGCGGCCGCTTCCGGGCCGATCTCTTCTACCGCCTCAACGTGGTGCGGATCCGCATCCCGCCGCTGCGCGAGCGGATCGAGGACATCCCGCTGCTCGTCGCCCATTTCTACGAGCAGCTGGTCACGGACGGCGATCCGAGCCCGCCCGCCGAGCTCCTCCAGGCGCTCGCGCAGCAGGACTGGCCCGGCAACGTGCGCGAGCTGCGGGCCGCCGTGGAGCGCGCGGTCCTCCTCGGCGACGCGGCGCCGTGGCGCGACGGCGGGGACGACGAGGGGGACGCGCCGGACAGCGCCGCGCCGCCCGCGGCCGAGGACGCGTTCGACCCGGCGCTCTCGTTCCGCGCCGCCAAGGAGAAGGCCACGTCGCGCTGGGAGCGCGCGTACCTCCGGGGGTTGCTCCGCGCCCACGGCGGCAACCTCTCGGCGGCCGCGCGCGCGGCGCGCATGGACAGGAGCCACCTCCACGAGCTGCTCCGCCGGCACGACCTGTCGGCCCGCGAGGAGTAGCCGCGTAGGCGCGCGCCTACACCTGTGGGCGCCCGCCTACGGGGACAGGGGCGCGCGGCGCGGAAAGCGCCGCCGGAAGGAGGACGGCAGCGCCGGCGATCCGCGAGATCCGCCGCCCGGCACGGGCAAGCATGAACGCTGCGCGCCCGGCACGAGCGCTGCGCGCCCGGCACGAGCGCTGCGCGCCCGGCACGGGCGCTGCAAGGAAGAGCCGCGACACCATGACAACGCAAGGCACTCCCCGATACCTGCTCCTCGCACTCCTCGCATCGAGCCCCGCCGCGCTCGGCTGTGTCGCGGCGACGGACGACGCCCCCGCCGCGCTCGGCGAAGCGGCGCAAGCCGTGCTCAGCGGCGATGAGCCGCCGGAGCCCGAGCCGGTGCCGGTGCCGGTGCCGGGCGGCGACCCGGGGCCTACGGTCATCTCGTTGAACGGCATCGACGCCGATTTCACGCGGGACCCCGGCGTCCTCGACTTCCTCCGCGAACTCGCGGCTGCCTCCCTCGCCAGCAAGTCCGAGAGGATCTTCAAGCGGGTGACCGGCGAGGGGAACGGGCTGCGCCGCAAAGCGATGGCGTACATGATGTCGTGCGCCCTGAGCCAGGGACAAAAGCTCGTCGTAGCGAATCCGCAACGGGTCGTAGGGGATCCGCGACCGACAGATTTCGTTCAGTTCAACGGCCTCCACGGCCTTGCCCCGTCCTGGAGTGACAAGCAGCTCACCGACCAAGAGCAGCGCTGGGTGAGCGCGTGCCTGCTCGCGCACGCGAACAAGCTCGGCGAGCCGGTCCGCATCTCGCTGCGCGCGCCGCGCATGACCCTCACCCCCGAGGAAGGGATGGACTATACCGCTCAAGAGGCCACGTACTTCGGCAACCTCTTCGACCTGGAGCCGAAGAAGTTCGCGTGTATCGGCGCGACGAGCAGCATAAAGGCGATGGGCCGAGGGCGGACTTGCCACACGTCAGTCGAGCAGTGCGGGTTCCAGGTCCTCGGCCCCTGCGCCGAGCATTGCTCCAGAGACGGGGACATCTTCGGGCAGTGCGGGGGCGGCGGCGTCACGTACCCGGAGGTCATCACGGTCTACAACGAATCGCGCAACGCTCTCGCCCCGAGCATGCCTGGAGCCACCGGCGTCGGCATCTTTCGTGCAGGCGCCTGGGCGCTCGATCGCAACGGCAATGGATACGACGGCGATGCGCCGATCCAGCTCTCCGTCGCCGGCAGCACGCCTGTCGTGGGCGACTGGACCGGTGACGGCCACTCGAAGCCCGGCGTGTTCCGCGACGCCGACGGGATGTGGTTCCTCGATCTCGACGGCAACGGCTGGTCGCCCGGGGTCGATCGGCAGATCCAGTTCGGGCTGCCCGACGACGTGCCCGTGGTCGGCGACTGGACCGGCTCCGGCAAGACGCGCGTCGGCGTCTTCCGGGCCGGCGTCTGGGTCTTCGATCTCGACGGCAACGGCTACGACTCGTCCGATCGCGTCGTCCACTGGGGCAATCGGAAGGACACGCCGGTCGTGGGGAGCTGGGACGGCAGCGGGAAGGCGCGCCCCGGCGTCGTCCGCGTGCTGTCCGATGGATTGATGTACTGGTACCTCGACATGAGCGGCAATGGGACGGACGGCGGCGCCTACAGAGCGCTCCAGTTCGGCCTGCGCGGCGACGTGCCCCTCGTCGGCGACTGGACCGGCACCGGCAAGACGCGCGTCGGCGTCTTCCGGAACGGAGAATTCTACCTCGATCTCAACGGCAACGGATACGACGGCGAAGTGCCCATCCGCCTCGGCCAGGCAGGCGATATCCCCGTGGTCGGGCGCTGGAGCGGCACCGCCCGGAGCCTCGTCGGCGCCTGGCGGCCGTCGGACGGGATGTGGCTCCTCGACATGAACGGCAACGGCTGGGACGGCGCCGACCGCGCCCTCCATTTCGGCCTGCCCGGCGACGTCCCTATCACCGGCTCCTGGTAAGCGAGAGCGGCGGGCACCCGCTTCGGAGACGGGCCCATCTCGACGTTTTCGGTGCTCGGCGCACCGGAGTGCGCCTGCGCGCCGAAAACGCCGATCTGGATCCGTCTCCTGTGCGGGTGACCGCCGCTCTGTGACGCAGGGGGCCTGGGCGGGGAGATTAGAACGACTGATTTGGGACAGCTGATCTCGGGCCGCGCTGACGCGGGGCGATCGCTGTTCGCAGATAGGCGTGTGTCGTCATGCCGGCGATCCGCGCCATGAACGATGGCCCATTGAAGATGAGGATGAAATCCATGAATTCGATGTCGACAAAGTCCAGTACGCTGCTTCTTCTGATCGCCGCTGTCACCGCCGCGGCGGGCTGCGGGGAAGCTTCGATCGACGGCGGCGACGCGATCGAGGGCTCCCTCGGCGAGGCGGACGGCGCGATCGAGGGCGAGATCGAGGACGGCAGCGACAGCCCGATCTCGCCGCCCGTGGCGCGGGTTCCGACCGGCGTCGGGGTCTTCCGTGGGCCGAGCACCTTCGTGCTCGATCGCAACCGCAACGGGTGGGACGGCGACGTCGGGATCGGCTTCTCCGTCACCGGCAACACAACGCCTGTCGTGGGCGACTGGACCGGCGACGGCCACTCGAAGCCCGGCGTGTTCCGCGACGCCGACGGGATGTGGTTCCTCGATCTCGACGGCAATGGGTGGTCGCCCGGGGTCGATCGGCAGATCCAGTTCGGGCTGCCCGGCGACGTGCCCGTGGTCGGCGACTGGACCGGCTCCGGCAAGACGCGCGTCGGGGTCTTCCGGGCCGGCGTCTGGTACCTCGATCTCGACGGCGACGGCTACGACTCGTCCGATCGCGTCCTCCAATGGGGCAGTCCCGGGGATACGCCGGTCGTGGGGAGCTGGGACGGCAGCGGCAAGACGCGCCCCGGCGTCGTCCGCGTGCTGCCCGATGGCATGATGTACTGGCTCCTCAACCTGAGCAGCGATGGGCTGAACGGCTCCTACCGCGTGCTCCAGTTCGGCCTGCGCGGCGACGTGCCCCTCGTCGGCGACTGGACCGGCACCGGCAAGCCGCGCGTCGGCGTCTTCCGCAACGGGGAGTTCCACCTCGATCTCAACGGCAACGGGTACGACGGCGAGGTGCCCATCCTGCTCGGCCAGGCAGGCGATATCCCCGTGGTCGGACGCTGGAGCGGCACCTCCCGGAGCCTCGTGGGCGCCTGGCGGCCGGCGAACGGGATGTGGCTCCTCGACATGAACGGCAACGGCTGGGACGGCGCTGACCGCGCCCTCCAGTTCGGCCTCACCGGCGACGTCCCGATCACCGGCGCATGGTGATCGCTGGGAGGGCGCGCGCGTAGAGCCGCGCCACGGCCCCGGCCGGCGCCGCCTCGAGCCCGAGCCCGTCGAGCAGCGCCGGCGTCGCGAGGTCGAGCAGCGCCGGCGTCGCGAAGAGGCCGGCGGGCAGGCCCTCCGGGAGCCACGCCGCGACGTCGAGCAGCGGGCCCCCAGCCGGCGCGCCGCCGTCGAAGCGCGCCGGGGCGGCGTGCAGGCACAGCGCGACGTGCACCCGCGGATCGCGGGCGGGACGCGCCTCGAGCGCGCCGAGGAGCGCGCGCGCCGCGTCGATCGCCGACCGCCGCGCGGCGCGCTCGCCGCCGGGGAACCCGCCCGGATCGACGACGTAGAGCGCGGCGTGGCCGGCCTCGACCGCGGCACGGAAGCCGCGCTCGGCGAGCCACGCCTGGGCGGCGGGCAGGATCGCCTCCAGGTCGTCGAGCAGGCTCGGCTCCGCGTCCTCCAGCGCCGCCGCGTCGGCGCGCGCCTCGACGTGGAGGGCGACCGCGAGCCGCTCGGCGCCGGACGGGAGGCCAGCGCGACCCGCCGCCTCCCGGAGCTCGGCGAGCAGCGCCGCCGCGCCCTGCTGGCGCCGCCCCGGGTCCTTGCTGAGCGCCCGCAGCACCACCTCGTCGATCGCAGGCTCGACCGGCGCGCGCGCGCTCGGGCGCGGCGGGCGGGCGTGGAGGTGCAGCTGCGGGAGCAGCGCCGACGTCGCCGGGAAGGGCGGCTCGCCGGTGAGAAGGGCATAGAGGAGCGCGCCGAGCGCGTAGACGTCGGTGCGCTGATCCGTCGGCAGGCCGCGGATCTGCTCGGGCGCCATGAACGCCGGCGTGCCGACCATCTGCCGCGAGCCGGTGATCGACGGCCCCGGGTCGTCGAGCAGCTTGGCCACGCCGAAGTCGAGGAGCACGACGCGCCGCGCGCCGCCTTCGTCCGCAAGGAAGACGTTCGAGGGCTTGATGTCGCGGTGCACGATCGCCTGCGCGTGCGCGGCCGAGAGCGCTGCCGCGAGCGGATCGAGGATCGAGAGCGTCTCGTCGAGCGACAGGCGCCCGGCCGCCGCGAGGTGCGCCCGGAGATCCACGCCGTCGAGCAGATCCATCGCGAAGTACGGGTTCCCGTCCGGAAGCTCGCCGACCTCGTGGACGGCGATGACGTTGGGGTGCCGGATGCGGCCGATCGCGCGCACCTCGCGCGCGAAGCGGAGCGCCGCCTCGTGGCTCGAGACGAGATCGGCGTGGAGCACCTTGAGCGCGCGCGGGGCGCCGCCCCGCTCCGCGGGGACCACGCGGTACACAGCGCCCGCGCCGCCGTGGCCGAGCAGCGATGCGACGACGTAGTCGCCGACGCGATCCCCAGGCGAGAGCACGCGCCGGTCCCCGGAGGAGCATCCCCGCGCCACGACCGTGGTGAGCGGCACAGGGTCGGTCGCGTCGCACTTCACAAGACATACAGCGTAGCATGCGGGGCGCGCGGAGCGCCGCCGGGCGCGCTCCGGATCTCAGCTTCTCGTACTCTTCTCGTACTCTTCTCGTACTCATCCCCTCGCCCTCGCCCTCGCCGCACCGGACGCCGCCGCCCGAGAGGTCCTTTGCCTCGCTGCCCACGTTGCCACATCCGGGTCTCCGCCTCGCGCCCGTGTCCCCGCGACGGCTTCACGGCGCCCGCGGTCACGGAGGCGGGCGCCGGGGCGCCGTCGCGCATCGAGGGCTTCGCGGTGGGCGGCGAGCTCGGCCGGGGCGGGTTCTCGGTGGTCTGGGAGGCCACGCGCCGCGACGACGGCGCGGCCGCCGCCATCAAGGTCGCGCGCGCCAGCACCGGGCTCGCGCGGGCGCGCTTCGCGCGGGAGGCAGCGGCGATGTCCCGCGCCGGCGCGCCGCCCGCGCCCGCGCTCCACGCGCGCGGGCAGCTCGACGACGGGCGGCCTTACCTCGCGATGGAGCGGGTGCGGGCGCCGACGCTCGCCCGGTGGATCGAGGACCGCGCCGCGGGCGCAGGCGCGGCGGCCACCCCCGACGGCGCGCTCGCGGTGGCCGCGGCGGTGCTCGAGGCGCTCGGCGCCGTCCACGCGCGCGGCGTCGTGCACCGCGATCTCACGCCCGACAACGTGGCGATCGACGCGACCGGACCCGCCGTGCGCGCGACGCTGCTCGACTTCGGCCGGGCTTGCACGCTCGGCGTCGACGCCGCCTCCGCGACGGGCGACGGCGCGGCGTGGGCCGGCGCCGAGCGGACCGGCGCGGGCTTCGCGCTGGGGACGCCCGAGTACATGGCGCCCGAGCAGATCCGCGGCGAGGCGGCGGCGGACGCGCGGACGGACCTCTATGCGTTCGGCGTGATCCTCCACGAGCTCTTCGCGCTGAGGCCGCCCTTCGTCGGCGATCGCAGCGCGATCGAGCACGGCCACCTCCACCTGCGCCCACCGCGCCTGCCGGAGGAGGCAGGCGCCTCCGACGCGTTGCAGGAGCTCATCCTCGCCTGCATGGCCAAGGATCCGGCCGAGCGCCCGCCGAGCGCCGACGCCCTCCGGCGCGCGCTGGAAGACGCGCTCCCGCGCATGCTGGACGATGCGCGCCGCCGCGCGCCGTACGCCCTGCCCGTGGCCGCCGCCGCGCCCGCAGCGGCCGAGACGCCCGCAGCGGCCGAGACGCCCGCAGCGGCCGCAGCAAAGGCGCCGGCCGCGGCGCTCATCGCGGAGGGCCGCCGGCTGATGGCGCTCGTCGCCGTCGAGACCACGGCGGACGCCGCGCAGGTGAGCGCCGCCGTCGCGCGGCGCGCGGGCTTCGTGGCGCGGCGCCGCGGCCGACGCTTCGTCGCGGTCTTCTCGGGCGCCGACGTCGAGGCGCCGCTCGCGGCCGCGCTCGCCGCCGCCGAGGACCTCACCCGCGGCGGGGAAGCGCGCGCCGCGGTCCACCTCGCCCCGCTCCGCAGCCGCCCGCGCAGCGACGGCCCGCCCGCCGTCTACGGCGCGGCGGTGGAGCAGCCCGAGACCTGGATCCCCGAGGGCGCGGCGGGTCCCGTGGTGCTCACCGAGGCCGCCGCCCGCGCGCTCCCGGCGGCGCGCGCCGGCGCTGGCGCCGAGACGGACCTCCTGCGGCAGCGCGCGGGACCGCCGCTCGTCGGCCGAGACGACGTCCTCGACGCGCTCGCCGCCAGCGCCGGCGCCTGCTTCGCGCGCGGCGCGCCTGGGCTGTTCACGCTCCTCGGCGAGCGCGGCCTCGGCAAGTCCCGCCTCCTCGCGGAGGCGGCCGCGCTGGTGCAGCGCCTCTGGCCCGACGCGGCGGTGATCGCCGCCGCCGCGGAGCCGCCCGCGGCGGGGGATCCGGCGCGGCCGCTGCAGGAGCTCCTGCGCCAGGCGCTCGCCGGAGCGCCGCCGGGCGACGAGCACGGCCCGCGCGCGCTCGCCTCGGCGCTGCGCGCGCGCGCGCGCAGCGGGCCGATCGCGGTCGTCCTCGACGACGCGCACTGGGCGCCCGACGGCCTCCTCGACGCGCTCGAGGTCGCCACCCTGGACCGCGAGCGCGGGCCCTGCTGGGCGCTCGTCGCCGCGGATCCGCGGCTCGCCGCCGCGCGCCGGGGGTTCGGCGCGCGCGCCGCCCGGAGCGACGCGGTCACCCTGGCCCCGCTCGACGCGGCCGCCGGGGTCCGGCTCGCCGCCGCGCTCCTCGCGCCCGCCGAGTACCCGCCCGCGGCCGCGCTCGACCGGCTGCACGGCTGGGCCGCCGGCAACCCCGCGGCGCTCGTGGAGCTCGCCGCCGCGCTCAAGGAGGCCGGCATGGTGCGCCGGCGCGCGCGGACAGGCAGCTTCTACCTCGCCACCGCGGCGCTCGACCGCATCCCGCCCTCCCCCGCGTGGCAGTGGCTCGCCACGCGCCAGCTCGACCTCCTGCCGCGGGAGATCTCGGCGTGCGCCCGCCTGTGCGCGGTCCTCGGCGTCACCTTCAGCGCCGCCGAGGTCGAGCGCGTCCAGGGCGCGCTCGAGCGCGGCGGCGGCGCGACCACGCCCGTCGACGCGCGCGCCGGCCTGCGCGCGCTCCGCGACCACGGCCTGCTCGAGCAGCGCGCGCCCGATCGCTTCGCCTTCCGGAGCGCCGCGCTCCGCGACGCGCTGTACGGGATGCTCGACCCGTCGCACCGCCGTCGCGTCCACCAGGCTGCGCTCGAGGTGTGGCGGGACGCCCGGGATCCGGGTGCGGACGCGCTCGAGCGCCTCGCCCTGCACGCCGCGGCGGTGGGCGCGCGCGCGGAGGCCGCGGCGGCGTCGATCCGGCTCGCCGAGGCAGCGCTCGCGGCGCACGAGCACGTGGCCGCCGACGCCCATGCAACGCGCGCGATCGAGGTGATCGAGGTGATTGACGTGATCGACGTGGGCGACGTGATCGACGCGCCGGGCGAGGCTCCGGGAGGTGTGCCTGGCCAGGCGCTCGGCGGCGCCGACGGCCTGGCCAGGGCGCGCGCGCTCACGCTGCGGGGCGCGGCGCGCTACCGGATGTCGCGCACGCGCGAGGCGCTCGAGGACCTCACCGCGGCGGCCGCCGCCGCGCGCGCGTCGGGCGCAGACGCGCTGCTCTGCGAGGCCCTGCTCGAGGAGGCCGCGGCGCTCGATTGGGACAACGACTTCGCCGGCTCGGCGGCGCGCGTGGAGGAGGCGCGGCCGATCGTCGCGCGCCTCGGCGACCGCCGGCTCTCGCGCCGCTTCCTCGTGGCCGAGGGGCGCTGCGCGTGGCGCCACGCGCGCGTGCCCGAGGCGGTCGAGCAGCTCGGCCGCGGCGCGGCGATGGCCGAGGCGGACGGAGATCACGAGGCGCGCGTCGTCGCGCTCCTGCTGCTCGCGTGCGCGCTGGTCGTGGCCGGTCGGCTCGCGGAGGCCGAGGCCCGCTTCGACGAGGTGATCGCGCTCGCGGCCGGGGCGAAGGACAGCGTCCACCTCTGCGTCGCGTACTGCAATCGGTTCTTCCTGTGGACCGCGATGGAGGCGCTGGACCGCGCGATCGACGATCTCCGGCGCGCGGTCGATCTGGCGCGCGAGGTGGGCAACCCGTGGCCCGAGCGCGCGGCGACCGGCAACCTCGCCGAGCAGCTCTTCTGGAACGGGAGCGACGACGAGGCGCTCGAGCTCGCCCGCCGAGGCCGCGCGCTCGAGGAGCGCTTCATGGAGCGCCCGGTGGTCGAGCTCTCGCTGATGCTCGCCCGGCTCCACGCCGCGCGCGGCGAGGACGCCGAGGCCGCGGCGGCGGTCGCGTGGATCCGCGCGAGCTGCCCGCCCGGCCCGGCGGCGCCGAACGCGCAGGCCCTGCTGGACGCCGTGGCGCTCGCGATCGGCGCGCCCGGCGGCGCGAGCTGGGAGGAGACGCTCGCGCGCTCGCGCGGCCTGCTCCCGATCGAGCGGCTCGAGGCGCTCTACTTCCTGGCGCGCGCCGCCCGCCGCGCCGGCCGGGAGGCCGACGCACGCGCGGCCTTCGCCGAGGCCCGCCCGCTGCTCCCGTCGGGCCTCTCGTTCGCCCGGCGCTTCGCCGCGCTGGGGATCGACGGATAAGATCCCCTGATGCCGAAGGAGAAGGCCAGGCCGGGCGAGACGCTCATCGCGCGCAACAAGCGCGCAGGCTTCAATTACGACCTCGGCGACCGGTTCGAGGCGGGGATCGTCCTCAAGGGGAGCGAGGTGAAGATGCTTCGCGCCGGCAAGGCCGACTTGACCGACTCGTTCTGCACGGTCCTCCGGGGCGAGGTGTTCCTGCACGGCGTGAGCATCGCCGCGATGGCCAGCGCCGCCTTCGGCCACGTGCCGAAGGGCGCGCGCAAGCTCCTCCTCCACCGGCGCGAGATCGAGCGCATCGATCTCTCGATCGCCCGCGAGGGCATGACCGCCGTCGCCACCCGGCTCTACTTCAAGAGCGGTCTTGCCAAGGTCGAGATCGCGCTGGCGCGGGGGAAGAAGAGCCACGACAAGCGCGAGACCATCAAGGAGCAAGACGCCGAGCGCGAGATGCGCGCCGTGGTGGTGCACGGACAACGAGGGTACGGACGCGCGTGACGCTCCGCGAGCTCGCGGAGGACCCAGCTCGGGTGTCGATCGCAGGCCGGCAGCCACCCCGGACGAGGCGGCTCGTCTCGCTGGAGGTCTCTAAACGTCTTCGCGACGTTTTCGCGACGTTTTCCCCCGGAACGCCGCCCGCCGTGGAGCGCGCGGTGAAGTAGGATGCCCGCGTTGGCCCGCCCGAAACGCCCGCCGTCAGGCCCCCACCCGCTCGAGCTGCCGGGCGACGCCATGCGCGAGATGGTCGAGCTCGCGATGGACCGCATCGTCCAGCACATCGAGAGCCTGCCGGAGCAGCCGATGCACGCGACGCGGGGAGGCAAGCGGGTCGCGCGCTCGCTCCGCGAGCCGCTGCCGGAGCGCGGCGTGCCTTATGAAAAGCTCCTCCGGAAGCTCTTCGGCAAGCTCATCCCGATGAGCCTGAACACGGCGTCCCCCGGTTACATGGGGTACATCCCGGGCGGCGGGCTCTTTCACGCGGCCGTGGCCGATCTGATCGCGGACGCGGTGAACAGGTATGTGGGCGTCTTCCAGGCCGCCCCCCTGCTCGTGCAGATCGAGGCGAACGTGATCGCCTGGTTCTGCGCCATGCTCGGCCTGCCCGAGGGTTCGGGGGGGATCCTCACGACGGGCGGCTCGCTCGCGAACCTCGTCGCGGTGATCACCGCGCGCCGCGAGCGCCTCCCGCCGGACTTCCTGCGAGGGACCCTCTATGCCTCGGAGGAAGCGCACCACTCGGTGACGAAGGCCGCGCTCCTCGCCGGCTTTCCGCCAGAGGCCGTGCGCGAGATCCCGGTGGACGGGCGCTTTCGCATGCGGCCCGGCGCGGCGGCGGAGGCTGTCGCGCGCGACCGGGCGCGCGGCCTCTCCCCTTTCCTCCTCGTCGCCTCCGCGGGCACGACGGGCACCGGCGCGATCGACGAACTGCCCGCCCTCGCCGACCTCGCCCAGACCGAGCGCCTCTGGCTGCACGTCGACGCGGCGTACGGCGGCTTCTTCGCGCTCACCGAGCGAGGGCGCGCGGCGATGCGGGGGATCGAGCGCGCCGACTCGGTGACGCTGGACCCGCACAAGAGCCTCTTCTTGCCGTACGGGACAGGCTGCCTCGCGGTGCGCGATCGCGAGGCGCTGCGGCGCGCGCACGCGCTCTCCGCCTCGTACATGCCGCCGATGCAGGCGGAGGACGATCTCGTGGATTTCTGCGCGATCAGCCCCGAGCTGTCGCGCGACGCGCGCGGGCTGCGGGTGTGGCTGCCGCTCAAGATGCATGGGGCCTCGATCTTCCGGGCCGAGCTCGACGAGAAGCTCACGCTCGCCCGCGGCGCGGCCGACGCGCTCCGGCAGATGGCGCACATCGAGGTCGTGGCGGAGCCCGAGCTGTCGCTCCTCGCGTTCAGGGCGCGGCCGCCCGGCGTCGACGACGGGCCGGCGCTCGACGCGCTGAACCGGCGCCTCCTCGCGCGGGTGAACGCGAAGCAGCGGGTGCTGCTCACGGGGGTGGTGGCCGGGGGGCGGTTCCTGCTGCGGATGTGCATCCTGAGCTTCAGGACACACGCGGACCGCGTGAACGCGGCGCTCGCCGACGTCGCGACGAGCCTCGCGGAGGTGCTGGAAGAGCTCCGCGATGGGCGGCTTTCGCCCGCGCGCGGAAGCGATCGGCACGGAGGAGCAGACGACGACTGAAGGGGCGCAACAGCCCCGCTCGCCCGGCGATGGCTCAGCTCGGTCTCGTGGAACGGCCAGCCATCTCGACACCCACCGGCGAGGAGATCCCTAAGCTGCTCACGGTGGTTTGGCTCCGGCGATCCATCTACGATCGAACCGAGGAGGTTCTCCATGCGCACACAGCGACCTGTCTTGTTCGCGACGCTCCTATCGGCCGTCCCCGTCGCGATGTCCGCCGTGCCCGGATGCGGGGATGACGAGGCGCGGGCGCGGGCAGGCAGCGATTTCCTCTCCAGCTATGCGAAGGCCCTCTGCGACCGCACCTTCGCGTGCTGCGACGCGGCGACCCGCGCTGCGCACGACCTGGACGCGAGCTCCGCCGACGCGTGCGCCTCGGAGCTCGAGGAGATCCTCGTTGCCGTCAGCGACGGAGGCGAGGTGAAGGGCACCTTCGTCCCGGAGAAGGCGGAGGCGTGCCTCGCCGAGGTGGACGCGGCCCCCTGCGCCGAAATTCAGATCGTCAGCGTGCTTCTGGGGGTGAACGCCAAGTTCACGCCGTCCTGCCCCGGTGCGTGGGACGGCTCCGTGCCCGAGGGCGGGACGTGCGGCAACAACTGGGACTGCGCCCGGGACCGCTGTTTGCACACCGTCGACGCGAGCGGACAGTCGACGTCGGCGTGCAGAGCGAGGGCGGTGGCCGGAGAGCCATGCTCGTCGAGGTTCGACTGCGACGACGGGCTCCGGTGCGACCAGCCCTCGGCGCCCGACGCGGGGACGTGCGCGCCACGGCTCGCCATGGGCGAATCGTGCAAGGGAAGCCTCGACTGCCAGGACGAGCTTCGCTGCGGCGAGGACAGGACGTGCCAGGCGCGCGAGCAGGCGGGTGGTGCATGCGCGTCGGACGAAGACTGCGCGGCCGGCGCGGCGTGCGATGGCGCCACGTGCACGCCGCTCGGCGCCGCCGGCGCGCCCTGCTCCGCCGATTCGGACTGCGCGTCCTTCGCGTGTGCTGATGCGACGGGCACCTGCGCCGACGTGTGCAAGGGCAATTGATCTGGATCTCACCGGCGTCGAGCCCCGCGCCGGCGTCGTCGCGTCAAGCGGGCGCCTTGACGGGCGACGCCGCCTGGTCGAGGAGCGTGAAGGCGCGGAGCGCCTCGCCGACGCTCCACGCCTGGGCGATGCAGCCGCGCGGCACGAAGGGGGCGTCACCATCGAAGATCTCGCTGATCGAGCCGAGGCCGGCAGCGTTGATGTGATCGCCCATCGGCGCGAGCAGCCGGCGAGCCGCATCGGGATCGCGGTAGACGCGGAGGTGCGCCTCGATGAACGGGCCGATGAGCCACGCCCATACAGTGCCCTGGTGGTAAGAGGCGTCGCGGCGCTCCTGATCGCCGACGCAGACCCCCTGATAGGCCGGCTCCGACGGGGCGAGCGAGCGCAGCCCGTGCGAGGTCAGGAGCGCCCGCGCGCACGCGTCGACAACGGCGCGCTGTCGCTCGGGGGAGAGCGGGCTCTCGGGGAGCGACACGGCGAAGAGCTGGTTCGGCCGGAGCGCCGCCTCGGCGCCGGAGGGCCCGTCGAGGACGTCGTAGCAGTGGTCCGCGGCGGCGTTCCAGAAGCGCTCGAAGGACGCGAGGGCCCTCGCCGCCATCCCCTGATACGGCTCGGCGGGCTCGCCGAGGCGGGCGGCGAAGGCGACCATCGCCCGCAGCGCGTTGTACCAGAGGGCGTTGATCTCGACCGGCTTGCCGATGCGCGGCGTGATCACGCGATCACCGACCTTGGCATCCATCCAGGTGAGCTGGACGCCTTCCTGCCCGCCGCGGAGCAGACCATCGCCCGGGTCGACATGGATCCCGTAACGCGTGCCCTTGATATGCCAGTCGATGATGTCCTGCAGCACCGGGAACAGATCGCGCAGGAGCCCGTCGTCGCCGGTCGCCTCGTGACAGGCGCGGATGGCCTGGAAGTACCAGAGGGTGGCGTCCATCGTGTTGTATTCAGGGACCGTGGCACCGTCGGGGAACCGGTTGGGCAGCATCCCCTGATCCACGAAGGCGGCGAACGTGCGGAGGATCGGCGCGGCGATGCTCGCCTGTCCTGTCGAGAGCGCGAGCCCGGGGAGGCTGATCATCGTGTCGCGGCCCCAGTCCTCGAACCAGGGATACCCGGCGATGATGCTCTTGCCGGGGCTGCCGCCGGGGCTCTTACCGGGGCTGCCGCCGGGGCTCTGCGCGCGGTCTACGACGAACTGGTCGGCGGCGAGGACGAGCTGTGCGACCCAGCCGGGGGCGGCGGGCGCGCCCGACGGCCTCGCCCCGCTCCACGCCGCGAGGAGGGCCCGATCGCGCGCGCGGCGGCGCGGAAGCGCCTCCGGATCGACAGCGGTGGTGCCGTCTCCGGCGGCGGCGAGGAACACCACCGTCTCGCCGGGCAGGAGGGTCGTCTCGAAGGTCGCGACGTGGATGTGGTCGTCGCGATCGAGGAGCCCGCGCGCCGTCTCGGCCGGGAGCGCGAAGCCGCGGTAGAGCTCCGTCGCGGGGGTGGCCGCGCCGCCTTCCAGCTTGAGGAACAGCGGCAGCGCGTCGCCGGCCGTGACGACGCGGACGCCGCCCGAAGCGGCGCTGACCCCGGCCGGCCACGCGACGGTGCCGGTGTTGTGGAAGACGCGGTTGTTGGCGATGGCGCGCGCGGTGAAGCGCAACGGCTCGCGGGCCCGGAGCGCGGTGTAAGCGATGTAGGTGGTGTTCTGGCCGTGCTCCATCCAGATGCGCTTTTCGAGCAGCGCGTCGGCGCAGGCGTAGCGCCAGCAAGGGATCGAGCCGTCGAGCGCGAAGTGCTCGATGTTGACGAAGCCGCTCGGCGCGACGGCGCCGCTCGCCCAGCGGTTGGTCGCGAGGTCCCAGGCTGCGCCGCGGTACGTGACGATCTCGTCGAGCTTGACCAGCATCAGCCGCCGATCGACGGGCGGCCGGAGGGCAGCGACGAGGAGCCCGTGGTAGCCACGCGTGAGCGAGCCGGCCACCGTCCCGGAGCCATAGCCGCCGATGCCGTTGGTGACGAGCCACTCGCGCTCTTCGGCGATCCCCAGGTCGCCGCAGATCTCCCTCCCCATCCCGACCATGCGCTCCTCCTCCGGGACATCTATAGCTGACCGAGCGGGCTCGACGCGACCCTCGAAATCGCCGAGACGTCCTCGGTCGGCCTCGCCATCGGCCGGTCCCTCCCGACACCACGTTGCCCCCCGCGACGCGCCATCGCTCGCCGACGACGGGCGGCGACCGCTTTGTCACGCCATCCGCAATTGCGCCATGCCGGAAGGCCGGCTCCACCCTTCGCGGATTCACGACACACTTGTTACTCTCCGCTTTCGCGGCTGCCTGCTAGAGACCTCTCCTAGCTCGTTGACCACCAGCCCATGGAGAGAGACATGACTGACCGCAACTACACGACCACTTTCACGGTACCCCAAAAGCCAGCCGAGGTGTTCGCCGCCATCAACAATGTGCGCGCGTGGTGGTCTGAAGGCATCGAAGGCGAAGCCCATAGAATCGGAGCCCGATTCACGCACCGCGTGCTGAACCTGCACCGGTGCGATATCGAGGTCAAGGGCCTCGTCGCGGGCGAGAAGGTCGTCTGGACCGTTCTCGACAATCACTTCAGCTTCACCAAAGACGAAACGGAGTGGAAGGGCACCGACATGGTGTTCGAGATCGCCAGGAGAGGCGACAAGACCGAAGTGAAGTTCACCCACGTTGGGCTGGTGCCCGAGTACGAGTGCTACGAGGTCTGCAAGGACGGGTGGCGCACCTACATCAACAGCCTGTACGCCTTGATCACTACCGGAAAAGGACAGCCCAACGTCGGCGAAGCCAAGACGGAGAGCGAGCAGGCGCTCGCCCGTTCGGCAAAAGGTGTTTCGTGAGATCGATCCGGTTGCGAGCGCCAGGAGGCTTACACCAGCTCCACCTGGTCGAAGAAGATCGTCCCGAGCCGGGGCCGGGCGAATTGCTGATCAGGGTCCGGGCGAGCTCGCTGAACTTCCATGATCACATGGTGGTGCTGGGAAAGATCCCATGCGCCGATGACCGCATCCCGATGACCGATGGCGCTGGAGAGGTGATCGAGGTCGGCGCCGGTGTCGATGAATTCCATCCCGGGCAAACGGTCGTCAGCACCTTCTATCCGCACTGGCTGGCAGGCGAACCGACGCCGACGGCCAAGCGGGACATACCGGGAGAGATGGTGGACGGCTATGCCCGCGAGTATGCGTGCATGCCGGCGCACGCCTTCACGAAAGCACCGACCGGCTACACGCCTGTCGAAGCGGCGACGCTCCCCTGCGCGGGTGTCACTGCCTGGCGAGGCCTGGTGGTGGCCGGCCGGGTGAGGCCCGGGGACACCGTGCTGGTCCTTGGCACGGGCGCGGTGTCGCTCTTCGCGCTGCAGTTCGCGAAAGCCGCAGGCGCACTGGTCATCGCGACCTCTTCGTCCGAGGAGAAGCTGGAGAAGCTCAAACGACTCGGGGCCGATGCGGTCATCAACCACAAGGCCATGCCGGAGTGGGGTCGGAAGGCCAGGGACTGGACCGACGGACGCGGTGTCGATCATGTGATCGAGGTCGGCGGGCCCGCCACCCTGGCGCAGTCGATCGCAGCCTGCAGGACAGGCGGGCACATCGCCTTGATCGGCCTCTTGACCGGGTTTGTGGCAGAGGTGTCGATCCCGACCCTGTTTTCAAACCAGATTCGCATCAGCGGGATCTCCATTGGCAGCAGGGCAGACCAGGAGGACATGATCCGGGCGATAGAGGCCAATCGTTTGAAGCCCGCGATCGACCGCTCATTTCCGCTGCATGGAATCGCCGACGCCTTCAGACACTACGAATCTCAAAGGCACTTCGGGAAGGTTTGCCTCGAGCTTTGAGCTATCGCCGCGGACATCCCCGGGTTCAGCCGCCGGCCCGCAGCTCGATGAGCAGCTCGTCGCAAACGGCGATCCGCGGATCGGCCGGATTGCACACCCACCCGCCTATCACTGGCAGCGCGATCTTGGTGCCGCTCGGCCCGTGGGTGAACACCGACATCGTGCCGACTTCCAGCGCCCAATCGGCGAGCTCCGGCGCCGCGAAGTCGGCGACCTCCTCCAGGCTTCCCTCGACGCGCTCCTCCTCACCGCTCGCGAGCGTCCAGATCCGCCAGTCCTTGGCGCCCACGCGCGCGGCGACGCGCCTGCCGTCGAGCGAGAACCGCGGCGCCGGCTCGGAGAGCCGCGGCCGCCGGCCCGATGCCGTCGCCCGGCCGCAGCGCCGCACCATCGCGCCGTCTTCGGTGCGGACCTCGATCTGCCCGCCCTGCTGCACCGCGAGCATGCTCGCGTCCTCGGCCATCCCCAGCGCCCAGCCGGCGAGCTCGAACGCCACCGTGCGGGTGCAACGCCCGTGCGGCAGCTCGTGCAGCGCCACCGTCGTCTCTTCCTGGCGCAGCGCCGCCAGGCGCGACCCCTCGCGGTCGTACGCCAGCGTGTACCAGTGCGGAAAGCCGAGCGGCTCCTCCATCACCAGCGGCTCCCCGCTGCGCGCGTCCCACAGCTGCAATCCGCCGTGCGTGCAGATCAGGTGACGTGTCCCGAAGTGCAGCCATGGCTGCGCCGGCCCGCCCTCCAGATACGGTTCCAGCTCTGGACTGAGCCGCGCGATCCGCCGCCCGGTGCGACCGTCGAGCAGCTCCCGGTCGCACAGCAGCCGCTCGCCGCTCGGATCGAAGCGCGGCGGGAACCCTGGCAGCGGCGGCCGCGTCCTCTGGCGCACGAGCTCCGCCAGTGACCAGATCCGCAGCGCCGCCCCGACCGTGGCCACGTGTTTGCCACTCGGCGACAGGCAGATCGCATGGCCGCCGATCGGCAGCACGTGTGCGCGGCCGTCGATCCACCCGATCGTCCCGCTGCGGTACGTCGATACCACCATCTGCCCGCCGCCATCGGTGACATCGGAGACCGGCGAATCGGTTGCGAGCTGCCGCTCGACGGCCAGCGTCTCGGGATCGACGACGTACACGAATCCTCCGGCGTATTCGTCGAGCGTCCCGTACACGATCAGGCGCGAGCCGTCGGCCGAGAGCTGCGCGTGCGCGCTGCCCTCCTCCGGGCACGGCAATGCCACCCGCAGCGCGCCTTCCGACCGGACCAGATACGCCGGCCCCCACCCGTCCGTCACGAACCGCGGATACGCCGGCGCGGCCGCGTCGTCCGGCGGCTCCGGCTCGATCACGGCGCGGCTCTCGGTCCAGCGCCAGCGCAGACGCTCCCGCCGGCGCTCCTCGGGCGGCTGCGCGTTCGGGTGCAGCCGCCTCGCCGCCAGCACCACCTCGTCCTCCGACGCGAAGCGCGGCACCTGCAGCCCGGCGAGCGACAGCTTCTCGTCAGGGTACAGCTCGGCGAGCAGACCGTCGTGCATCGGCAGCCCGCGCAGCGGGCGGATCCACGGCCGCCCGCGCGCCGCGAGCTCCTTCGCCCACGCTTGGTGTAGCGATGCCAGCGCCTTGACGCCGAACGTCCGCGCCAACAGGCAGCTCCCCAGCGAATCGGGGTACTGCGTCCACAGCCTGCGATCGGCGTCCAGCGCGCGACGGATCTGCGATCGAACCGCCTCGTCGCGCAGCTGCGCCAACCACGCCTCGAGGGAGCCGGTGGCGAGGGCGGACTCGAGCGCAGCGAGGGCGGCGGGCATGCCTCGCTTATCGCACGGACCCGCCCACGTGAGCAGTCGTTCTCGGGCCTCCTCGGCACCTCCGCAGGCGCCAGCGAGGAGCGCCGTGAGGAGCAGGCAGGGGGGCCTTCATGGTACGACAAGCGCACCGTGCCCCAACCGACAGGGGCAGGCGAGTTCGCGACATGCTCGAACGCGTTTCACACGCGCGCTGGGCCTCTGGTAACCGGCGCGATTCGAGCGGTCAACTCATCGACACGTGCAGTCGACCGAGATGGTGTAGCTGCCTTCGGCCCCGGCGTAGCCGTCCACCACCAGGTAGGATGTCTGGCCTGGCGCGCTCGTCCAGCTCACGGTCTCGACGGTCTGTAGATCCTGCGGGGTCGAGGAAGCCATCTCGTTCGACCGGATGGGGTCGCAGGCGGAAAGCAGCAGCAGGTCCAGGTCCGTCGCGAGGTTCTCGAGCTTTGCGACCACCATGCACTCGGTCGTCGAGGAGAAGGCATAGACCGTCTCACGCCCGGACTCGGCACGAGCGGTCCGGCCGTAGCCCGTCCACACATTCGCGCGCCCCTGGCTCGTCGTGCTGTGATTCAAACGATCGCCACAGGTGATCGGCAACGCTCCCCCACACGGGTCGGCCGCACCATCCCCGCCCCCGCCCGCGACACCGCCCCCGGTGCCGCCCGGGTCGCCGCCGGCGCCGGTGCCGCCGTGGCCGCGCTCGCCGCCGGCCGTTCCCGCCGAGCCGGCGGCACCGCCCTCCCCGCTGTTCGCGACGGATCCGCCGCCGCCACCGGTGGCGCCAGAGCCATTGCCGGCAGCACCACCCGGCGCGCCAGCCTCGGGCACATCGTTGCCGCACGCTGCAACCATGAAAACCGCGTAACCAAGAGCCAGGTGAAATCGAAGCACATTGCCTCCTTCCGTTCCGCCTGCGCCCCGCAGCCTATCATGCCAATTCGGTGATCTGCCCCGAGGCGTTCCTTGCCGAGCGCGGCCTCCTGCGCGCTATGCTCGGTCATGCTCGCGTCCAGAGGTCACCTCATGTCCCGCGCGCATATCGCAGCGGTCCTCCTCGTTCTCCTCCTGCCAGCCGCGTGCGCTCACGGCCCGGCGCCGTCGCAGCCCGCCGACATCGCGGCGCTGCGACTCGCGGACTGGCAGCCCACACCGCTTGTGGCGCTCGAGCGCACCGCGATCACCCACCTGGCCGTGCCCGCCATCGATGTCCACACGCACCTGCGCCGGGTCGTGGACGTGGCCGCCGAGGTCGCGCGCATGGACGCGTTTCACGTCGAGACCATCGTCAACCTCGATGGCTTCTCGGGCAAGCGCCTGGCGCGCGAGCTCGAGCGCTTCGACCGCGCATATCCAGGGCGCTTCCTGACCTTTGCCAACCTCGACCTCACGCTCGTGGGCGGGCCGGGGTGGGGCGAGCGCGTGGCCGCTCAGCTCGCGACCGACTTCGAGGCCGGGGCCAAGGGGCTCAAGATCTTCAAGGAGCTCGGGCTCACGGTGCGCACGCCCGAGGGCCGGCGCGTCGCGCTCGACAGCCCGGAGCTCGAGCCGGTCTGGCGCACGTGCGCGCGCTACCGCAGGCCCGTGCTCTGGCACGTGGCCGACCCGGCGGCGTTCTTCGTCCCGCTGGACGCGAAGAACGAGCGCTGGCACGAGCTGCGCGAGTTCCCGGGCTGGTCGTTCGCAGACCGGACGCGCTTTCCCACGCGCGCGCAGCTCTTCGAGGAGCGCAACCGCGTCCTCGAACGCCACCCCGACGTCACCTTCGTGGGCGCGCACATGGGCAGCTCGTCCGAAGACCTGAAGCAGCTCGCGGGCTGGCTCGATCGCTTCCCCAATTTCAACGTCGACATGTCGGCCAGCATCAGCGAGCTGGGCCGGCAGCCGCGCGCGGCCCGCCGCTTCTTCGCGCGCTACCAGGACCGCGTGCTCTTCGGCACCGACCTCAAGAGCGCAAAGACAGCAGGCTACGAGGTCTACGCGCGCTTCCTCGAGACCGAGGACGACTACTTCGACACCGAGGCAGCGAACGGCCGCCAGGGGTTCTGGAGGATCTACGGCATCCAGTTGCCCGCGCCCGCGCTGCAGAAGATCTACCGCGACAACGCCCGCCGCCTGCTCTGGCCCGCAGAGGCCGATCGGCCCGCGGCACGCCCGTGATGCTCGGCGCCCGGCGCGATATACGATGTTCCGTCCGGCGCGACACGCGATGTTCCGTCCGTCGTTCCGCGCGGTGTGCGTCGCTCCGCCCGTCACGCGCGTTGTTTCACTTGCCGTTCATTCCATCGTCTGCTCGCTCGTTTCGCCCGTCCTCCTGGCCGCGGCGAAACGCTCGATCGCCATGCCGGCGGCCATCGCCGCGACGAACGCGAGGACGGCGCTCGATCCGGTCGACAGCGAGACGAGCGCCGGCCCCGGGCAGTACCCGGCGAGACCCCAGCCGACACCGAAGAGCCCGGCGCCGGCGACGAGGCGCGCGTCGATATCGGCGCGCGTCGGGACGACCGCCCGATCGGCCAGGAGGGGAAACCTCGGCGCGCGGGCAAGGCCGGGCGCATCGGCGCTGCCCCCGCGCCGCCGCCGGCGAAGGACGCGGTACGCCAGGAAGTGCACGGAGACCGCGCCGGCCATCACGAACGCGAGGCTCGGGTCCCAGTCGCCGGCCACGTCGAGGAAGGCGATGACCCTGGACGGCTGCGTCATGCCGGAGACGCCGAGCCCCACGGCGAACAGCAAGCCGGCCAGGAATGCGGCCGCGCCCTGCCTCATCGCGCCGCCCCGAGCAGGTGCCGGCTGACGTACACGGTGACGGCCGCGGTCGCCATGAACGTCACCGTGGCGACGAGAGACCGGACCGAAAGGCGGCTGAGGCCGCAGACTCCATGGCCGCTCGTGCACCCGCTGCCGAGCCGCGCGCCGCACCCGACGAGCAAGCCGGCGACGATCACGAGGCCGAGCGAGCCGCCGCCCCCCGCCGGAGGGAAGGCGCGCGGGTGCGCGGCGACGAGCGCGAGACCGCCGAGGAGGAGGCCCCCGACGAACGCCGCACGCCAGGCGGTATCGCCAGGCTTCCGGAAGAGGAGCCCTCCGAAGACGCCGCTGATGCCAGCGACCCTCCCGTTGAAGAGCAGGAGGAGAGACGCGCCCAGGCCGATGAGCACGCCGCCGAGGAGGGGGCCTATCGCGCCTATCGCAGTGAATTCATTCACGATGAGACCTCGCTGAGGAACCGGTGGCCAGCATAGCAATGCGCGTCATCCACGGAAGACGAACCACCACGCGGTGCGCAATGCCGGAGCCCGCTCGGCGTGTGTCGACCGGCCCCGCCGGCTCGCGCGCCCCTCGCCCCTCGTCCACCGCCGCTCGCCGCGCAGCCGCTGCTGCCAGCGCGCGGTGCCACACCCCGCCACGATCGCCGCCCGACAGAGCGGGTGGGGCTGGAAGCGGGCGTATCGCACACGGCGCCGGCAGGCGGCCGAGATTCTGCCGGGTCCCAGAGGTGCTGGTGTATACTGACGGCCGATGGCCCACGCAGGCTCGGACGCGGCGGAACCGGCTTCATGGCGCAGGATTCCGCGCGTCGGGGATGTCGTCGGCGGCAAGTACCGCGTCGAGCGGGTGCTCGGACGCGGCGGCATGGGGATCGTCGTCGCGGCGCACCACCTCTCGCTGCGCCATCGCGTCGCGCTGAAGTTCCTGCTGCCCGAGGGGCGCACAACCCCCGGCGCCACGGAGCGATTCTTCCGAGAGGCGCAGGCCGCGGCGGCGATCGCCAGCGAGCACATCGCCCGCGTCATCGACGTGGGGCAGACCGACGACGATCTGCCCTATTTCGTGATGGAGTACCTGAATGGCATCGATCTGGAGGCGCTGCTCGAATCGCGGGGCCCGCTGCCCGTGGAGCACGCGGTCAGCTACGTGATCGAGGCCTGCGAGGCGCTCGCCGAGGCGCACTCGCTCGGGATCGTCCACCGCGACCTCAAGCCGGGCAACCTCTTCCTCGCGAGCCGCAAGGACGGCTCGACCCTGATCAAGGTGCTCGACTTCGGCATCTCGAAGGCGTCCGAGGAGGGCGTGCTCGGCTTGAACGCCCAGCTGACCGCATCCGCCGTGGTGCTCGGCTCTCCCCGCTACATGTCGCCGGAGCACATCCGCAGCACCCGCACGGTGGACGCCCGCAGCGACATCTGGGCGCTCGGCATGACGCTCTATCAGCTCCTGACAGGGCGGCTGCCGTTCGAGACCGAGTCCGTCTCGGCGCTGTTCGTCAGCATCGTGACCGACGTGCCCGTGCCGCCGCGCAGCCACCGGCCGGAGATCCCGCTCGCGCTCGAGTGGATCATCCTGATGTGCCTCGAGAAGGATCCAGCGCGCCGTCCCCAGACGATCGCCGAGCTGGCCACGCTGCTCGAGCCGCTCGGGTCGGAGTACGCGCGCCAGACGGTGGCGCGCATCCTGCGCAGGGCGATGGGGAACGAGGCCGTCGACGCGCCGCCTCCGCCGGATCGCCCGCGGGCCATCGACGAGGAAGCCGAGACCCTGACCGGGCCGATCGGCCCCACGCGTGGGTCCCGGCACAGCTTGAGCGAGCAGGCGAAGGAGCGCGCCCCCTCGATGCCGCCCACGCAGGCGTCCGTCGCTCCACCCGCCCTCGCGATGGCGGCCTCGCCCTCGATGCCGCCTGCGCGGGTGTCCGTCGTTCCTCTCACGCTCACCGCGACAGCCTCGCCGTCGGTGACGCCCGCGCGGGCGTCCGTCGCTCCTCTCACGCTCACGGCGGCGGCCTCGCCGTCGGTGCCGCCGGCGCAGACGTCGGCTGCCGGACCTCCCTCCGTGCACGCGTTGCCCCCGGACGAGTCGCTGGCGCCGACGGCGGCGCCGTCCAGGCGGGGCGAGCGCGTCGCCGCAGGGGATCCACAGGAGCGGCGCCGGCGAAGCATGGTCGCGCCCATCGCGGCGGCGGCGCTCGTCGCGCTCCTCGGGGGCATGGCGGCGACCGCGTGGCTCGGGCGCGGCGCGGCGCCGGCCGCGGGCGCGCCGCCTGCCGGCGAGGCGGCCTCGCAGGTCGCGCCGGCGCAGGGCGAGCCTTCTGCGCCCTCGAGCGAGGATCCCGGGCCCTCGTCCCTCCCGCCGTCCGAGGCCGCCTCGCCGCCCACGGCCGCGGCGGCCGCCGCGGCGAGCGGGTTCGCCACGGCCGGGGCCGCGCTCACGCCGCTCGGCTCGGCGAGGGCGGGCCGCCCGCGCGCGGTGCTCGCGCCGTCGTCGCCGTACCCGGCCAGCAGCGAGCCGGCGCCGACGAAGGCGACGCGCCTGCGCGAGCACCGCTAGCGGCATGCGTCGAGCGCCCTCGAGCACGCGCGCTCGCCGGTGGAGGCTCGCCGCGGTGCCCCTCCTCGCGGGCGCCCTGCTCCAGGCCCCCGCCGCCCGCGCCGACGGCGAGGGCCAGGCCGACGAGGCCGACCTCCACTTCGACCTGGGCCGCGATCTCTACAAGCAGGGGCGGTTCCAGGCCGCCCTCGAGCACTTCCTCGCGTCGAACCGGCTCGTGCCGAACCGCAACGTGGTCTTCAACATCGCGCTCACCTACGAGGAGCTGGGCCGCTTCGCCGACGCGCACCGGTACTACGACGACGCGCTCGAGGGCGAGACCGATCCGGAGGTCGTCGCCGAGCTCCAGGCCGCGCTCCAGCGGATCGCGCCGCGCGTGGCCGTGCTCCAGATCGTCACGTCGCCGCCGGGCGCCAGGATCTACGTCGATCGCAAGGACCTCGGCGCGCGCGGCACGGCGCCGCGCCGGCTCGCCATGTCCGAGGGGCGCTACCGGATCCTCGTCGAGCTCGCGGGCTACGAGCCCGTGGCCGTGGACGACGTCCCGGTGAAGCTCGGGCAGAGCAAGGAGGTCCTCATCGTGCTCCGCCGCATCGTCGGCACCGTGCGGGTGGACGTGCGCGGCGCGAGCGAGGCCACGGTGCACGTCGACCACGAGGGCGCGCCGCCCGCCTGCACCGCCCCGTGCGATCTCGATCTGCCGCCGGGCCGCCACGTGCTCCATTTCTCGCGCCCGGGCTTCGAGGCGGCGCCGCAGCCGCTGACGCTCGCCGCGCACGAGACGGTGCCGATCACGGCGACGCTCAGCCCGCTCACCGGCTCGATCCTCGTGCGCGCCGACGAGCCCGCCGCCCTCGTCGAGATCGACGGCCGCCCCATGGGCTTCACGCCGTCGGTGATCCAGGGCGTCCCCGTGGGCCGGCGCCGCGTCCGCGTCAGCCTGCGGGGCTTCACGCCCGTCGAGCGGACGATCGAGGTGGCGGCCGGCCAGCAGGCGGAGCTGCGCGACGTCACGCTGGCGCCGCTCCGGGAGGTGTCGTCGGCCTCACGCGTCCTCGAGCGCCTGGAGGACGCGCCCGCATCCATCAGCGTCATCGACCAGCAGGAGCTGCGCGCCTTCGGGTACCCGACCATCGCCGAGGCGCTGCGCGGCACGCGCGGCGTCTACCTCTCGAACGATCACGTGGTCTACTCGGCCGGGATCCGCGGGCTCGGCGAGCCGCTCGACTACGGCAACCGGCTGCTCGTCCTCTCCGACGGCCACTCGACGAACGACAACGTGCTGAACGCCTCGTTCGTGGGCTCCGACGCGCGCGACGACCTCCACGACGTGGATCACATCGAGGTCGTCCGCGGCCCTGGCTCGCTGCTCTACGGCACGGGCGCGCTCTCCGGCATCGTCAACCTCGTCCCGCGCGGGCGCGACGAGCCCACGGCCGCGCACGTGGCGGCCGGCACCTACTACGACGGCGTGGGCCACGCGCGCGCCGGGTTCCACTACAACGCCCGCAAGGACGCGGGCGTGCGGGCGAGCGTCACCGGGGCGCGCTCCGACGGGTTCGACGTCCCGGTGTCGCTGCGGGACCCCGGCGAGGGGCCGCGCGCGCAGATCGCCGAGCGCGCCGAGACGTTCCGGGCCGGCGGCACGTCCGGGCGCGCCTGGTACGGGCCGTTCACGGCGCAGTGGATGTACCACACGCGCGAGCAGCTCGTCCCGACCGGCTACGTGGGCACGCGGCTCAACGACCTCGGGACGAGCTACGAGGACGCGCACATGATGGCCGAGCTGCGCTTCGAGCCGCGGCTCGCGCCCGATCTGCAGCTCGTGGCGCGCGCCCACGTGAACCGCTTCGTCTGGCGCGGCGTCTACGCGTTCGAGGAGGAGACGATCTTCGAGCAGCAGCACGGCACCTGGCTGGGCGGCGAGCTCAGGGCGGCGTGGACGCCGCTCCCCTGGCTGAGGGTCACCGGCGGCGGCGAGGTGCAGGCGCACCCCGAGGCGACGCTGGGCAGCGTGCTCGGGGACGGCCGCGTGACCACGAAGCCCGAGCCGTACCGCTTCGGCGCCGGTTACCTCATCCTCGACAGCTCGCCCGCCCCGTGGGTCCGCCTCTCGTGGGGCGCGCGCCTCGACGTCTACAGCACGTTCGCGCCGATCGTCGTGCCGCGCGCCGCGATCATCCTCCGGCCCGCGCCGGGAGGGGTCCTGAAGATCATGGCCGGGCGCGCCTTCCGCGCCCCGAGCATCTCCGAGCAGTTCTACACCGACGGCAAGACGCAGGTGCCCGCCGTCGACCCCGCCCGGGGCCTCGTGCTCAAGCCGGAGTCCATCGCTTCGGCCGAGATCGAGTACTCGCAGCGCCTCGGCGACGACTGGACCGCGCTCGGCGCCGTCCACGCGAGCAAGCTGTCGGCCCGGATCATCTCCGCCGAGGACAGGCCCGGGGTGCCCGGCGTGGTGCGCTACGTGAACAGCCGTCCAGACGCGTTCGTGGCGGGGGGTGACGTCGAGCTCCGCCGCGAGTGGCGGCAAGGCTGGATGCTGGCGGCGACGTACGGCTACCAGCGCGGCGAGCTCAGGCGCGGAGAGCGGCTGATCAACGCGCCGGAGCACCTGGCGTCGTTTCGCGGCGTCGTGCCGGTGGTGGAGCGGCTCGCCGCCGCCGGGCTCCGGATCAACCTGGAGGCGCCCCGGCGCATCGCCCGCAGCTCGGCCGACGAGACCGCGGGCGCGATCGTCGCGGACCTCACGGTGTCCGGGGAGCTCCAGCGCTTCCACAGCCGCTATGTGATCGGCATCTACAACGCGATGGACACGCGGTACGACTACCCGGCCGCGGAGAGCTACCTCTCGACCACGAGCCGGCAGAACGGCAGGACGTTCCTCGCCGAGATCACCGTCAGCTATCCCTAGTTTCGCCCGCCAGGGGTCCAGCCAGGGATCCAGAGAGAGATTTCAACGCAAAGACGCGAAGGCGCAAAGACGCAAAGAAGAGCAGATTATTTGTATTTTTGCGCCTTTGCGTCTTTGCGTCGAAATCTCTTCGTTCGCGCTACAGATCCCTGGTTGGACTTCTGACAGGCGGAGCCAGTTCGGTCGATCGGACTGGCGACCAGCGAGCACGGAGAGCGATCAAGAGCGCAGAGGGCGCTGGCCCAGGTCGGTGAAGAACCGCAGGAGATAGCCGTCAGGGTCGGCGACGACGAACTGGCGGTTGCCGAGCTCTGTATCGCCCTCACGGTACCATCGATCCTCGAAGGGGATCACGATCTGGAAGCCGCCTGCGCACACGCGCTCGTACAGCGAAGTGACGTCGGCGACCTCGATCTGAAAATTGACGCCGCGCCCGTAAGGATGCTCCAGCGGCGCGGTGCGGAACCTGCGGCCCGGCCCTGCCGCCTCCTGCAGCATCAGCTGCGCGCCCTCGAGGTCGATGAAGGCAAATCTCTCCTCGGGCCTCTCGAACCGCAGCGTGCAGCCGATGACGCCGACGTAGAAGCGGAGCGAGGCGCCGAGATCCGCCACGTCGAGCTCCGGGATGAGCCTCTGCCCGTTCATTGTCCTTCCCAAGCGAGATCGACCGATGGCTCGAGCCACGCCGCCGTTTGTCGCAGCGCGAGGAGCCGCATGCTGAGCGTGGATTTCGCGCCCAGGGGGGCACGAGCGAGCCGAAGGCGCCGTGCGAGCGGCGCTCGGCCAAGCGCGTGCGGTTTAAACTACAATTGGCTGACGCCCAGAGCGTCACGAAGGCGCACGCCCCCCTTACCCCCCACGATCATTTCGGCTGGTTTCATTTTCAATTGAGCCAGCGGGCGAGCTGCGAGCACGTCGGCACGTGCAGGGTCGTGCCCCGACCCGACCGGGCCAACCTTCCCGGAACGAGGATCAGCGCGCGGCGCAGCCACGGCGTTCGCCAGCTCGCCAGGTGCGGAACGTGCTCCAGCACATAGCGGCGCATCAGGTTGGCCGTCAGCAGCTTCAGCAGCAGCGCGGCATGATTGGCGTTGAAGCAGTGGCTCGGCACGCGACCGCATCCCCACCCGTGCTTGAGCTCGCCAATGAGCGGCTCGATGCCCGCGCGCAGGTCATACCGCGCCGCGACGTCTTCCGGCGCTTCGACCGGCTCGTTGGTCAAAAAGACCTGCACCGTGTAGTCGAGCCCCTCCCAAAGGTTGATCTGCTTGCCATTCTCCCGGTCGCGTGTGCGTACGGCGATGACGCGGACCCCATCGGGCCAATCGCGGCGCCGGAAGAGCACCTCGGTCACCTGCCGTCGAGGACGACCGTCGGCATCTCGGTCGATGGTCCGCCATCCGGTGGCGTACGCGATCCTGCCCACCAGATCGGGGCTCATCCGCGCCTTGGTCAGGAAAAAGCATCCCTTCGCAGCAACGGCGTGCATCAAGGCGCTGCAATCCCCAGCGCCATCGATCCGTACGTAGATGGCTGCACTCGGAGCTGCGGCGCGCGCGCGATCAATGCACTTCTCGACGAAGGGCACATCGGCTTCGCCGAAGCTCGTGTCGCCCGGTCGCAGCTTGGCCCCGACGATGGCGTCAACCTCGGCGATCCGCGCCAGGATCGGATGATAGCTCGGCCGGCCGTGGTAGCGCGGGTTCGGGCCCGGCCGCGCCCCCTCCTGCATTCCGAAGAGCGGCTCCACGGTGGTGTCGACGTCGATATGCACGAATCGGTGCTTTCGGCGAGCAACCAGGGCAAGCCCGTGATCGACGACCATGCTGTGCAGCGCCTCGAGCGCATCGTCGTCGAAGCGGCACAGGTCCCGGTAGACGGTGTCGATGCTCGGGACGACCCCGCCGGCGAGGCGTACGAAGAGCGGATCGACGGCGAGCGCCTCGATGCCGAAGACGCGCTCCTCGCCGGCGAGCGCGCCGTCCATCAGCAGGCGCATCTGCGCGGCCATCGGGTAGATAACCGAGCGACCCGACTTCAGCCGGAAGAACCTGCGGCTCAAGGCCGCGTCGACGCCAAGCTCCCGGATGAAGGCGCCGAATGGGGCAAGCCCTGCGATGCCCGTCAGATTCTTCTCCGTGGGCGCGATGTGAATCATGGCAGGGTTTGGCCGCCGGATTCGCTCCTGGTGCCGCCCGTCGCCTTTCCTCTTGAACCCGAGTTCGCGCCGGCGCACCTTGGAGGTGCTCGGCGTGTGCCTTCGTTTGGTCATAGCAACCCGGACGGGTCGCCACGCCGAGCCTTTCTTTCAAGGCGTTCCTTTTACAGCGCCGGATTTCTCACGCCCCGGATCGGATTTCTGGGCGCGAAATCCACGCTGAGAGCGTACCGAACGCTCGGGCGGGGCTGCCAGTGCCATCTCAGCAGCGACGGAGCTCCGCTCGCGCCCCAGCGGCGCGCTCGCCTCAGCTCTTCAGGGCGGAGGAGCCGGCGGGCGCTCCGGCGGGTTCAACGTCCCGGCGGCGCTGAGCGACCCCCGCGCGGACCGCGCATTCTGGCCCACGATCCCGGGTACGGGCGTGCAGGTGCACGGTGGGGTGGACGCCCCCCCACGATCGACATCCCCCTGCCCTGAGCGCGAAACCGCCGGTCGCGATCTGCGTAGGTGCCGGTGCGTGGACGAGAAGAGCACGACGCGGCCCGCGCCTTTGGCCAGGCGCGGAGCGCCAACCACCTCTGCGACGATCGACACCAACGAACGAGGAACCCACCATGAAACGGACGCTCTCGCCCCCCCATCACTCCCTCCTGCTCCTCGCCGCCCTGGGCGGGCTCGCAGGCGCACCTGCGTGCGCGGCGCCTCCAGACGACGGAGAGGTAGACCGCGTACCGCTCGAGGAGAAGGTCGCCGGAGAGGCGGCGCAGGCGCTGGGCACGGGGTCTCCGCGATTCAACGAGGTCGTGAGGAAGGGGACCCACAACTCGTACTTCACGGCACGGTGGATCAACGAGGAGTTCGGCGCCAGCGGGGCGGCCATGCCGCTCCTCGATCAGCTCCTGCACGAGCACGTGCGCAGCATTGAACTCGACATCTCGCGAGATCACGACCTCGCCGGCCAGTTCGTGGTCCGGCACTCCTACAACCACCTCGATCCGTTGCTCGCGGGCGCGGTCGCCCCGCTCGCGGGCCTGCCGCCACCGTTCGATCCGCTTTTCGCGTTCACGGTGCCGCCGCTGCTCGACGACATCAGCCACAAGAACACGCAATGCACGCACCTCTTCGATTGCCTCCAGATCCTCCGCAAGTACGACTACGCCCTGCCGAGCCACGAGGCGACGGTCGTCCACCTCGAGTTCAAGGAGATGAACATCTTCACCCAGGCGCGGCGCATGTTCGACGCGAGCCACTCCGCCGCCGACCTCGACGCGACGCTGTGGGAGGGGCTCGGCACCCGCCTGTACACGCCGCGCGAGATGCTCTCCCGGCCAGGGTGCCAGGGGAAGACGATCCGGCAGTGCGTCAAGGACGCCGGCTGGCCGACGCTCGAGGAGCTGCGGGGGCGCTACCTCGTCACCGTCCACGCGAACTGGGGGGACAATTACTGGGACTGGCTCGATTATGCGTCGGGCGACATGATGACGCACGTCGCGTTCCCGATGCGGGAGTTCTTCGCAAAGGACGCTTTGGGGCTGCCCGGCGACGTCCAGGCGAAGCTCCGCGTTTGTCCCGAGCACGACCCCTGGATCGAGATCAACGCCCAGTCGCTCGAGCTCAACAATGGCAACCCGAAGGTCGCCGACGTCGCCTGCGAGCCCTGGTACGCGGACGCGATTGAGAGGGCGCGTGAGAGCTCGGTGTTCGCGGGGGTCTGGCTGGACTCGCTGGACGCCACGGAGCGCGACAAACTGGTGAACGAGGGGGTCGTCCTGCGCTCCGACAGCGTGGCCACGACCGCCAGCACGAAAGTGCAGACCGAGCACGTCGACGCGGGCTTCCGGCTCATCACGAACGATCAGCCGTGGGCGTTCGCCGGGGATACGGGCAGCGCGCCCCTGCCCACGGACCCGGGGAACGCGGTCTTTCTGCCGTCGCCGCTCGGTCCGGCTCCGGCAATCCGGGAGCCGGGGCAGCGCCTGTACCTCCACTTGACGGGCCTCCCGAGCCCGGCGGCGTACGCCGGCACGACGCTCCCGATGCGCGGGTCGCCCACGCTCGATGCCTGGGAGGTCCAGCCCTCCACGACGCGCGGGCCTATCTCGCCCGAGTACGCCGCGAAGCTCGGCGGCCCGGGTACGCCGGCGCCGAACGCGGCCGTGCCCGGCGAAGGGTGCCTGTTCGCGGCGACGCCCGATCACGCGACCGAGGTCCGCCTCTGCCGCGATACGCGCGGCGAGGACGGCGCGCACGACGATCTGCTGCGCACCTGGCTGACGTTCACCGTCATCCGTCCCGGCCAGGCGCCGCAGACGACGCGCTGGCAGCTCCCGCATGGAACCTACGGCCGGTACCGGGGCGATCTCCTGCGGCTCCAGGTGACCCGCACGTCCCAGGGCGGCGTGGTGACCAGCACGGTGTTCCCGATGTCGGCGGGCGAGATCGGTGAGAGCGGCGTGCCCGCGTGGGAGCTCGCCGCCTTGCAGCTCGACTTCTCCGCGGATCTCTCCTTGCAGGGCATCTACGGGACGAACGACGTCGAGTTCGTGAAGCTGACGCGAAACGGCACGGAGGTCCCTGCGTCCATGCTCGCGACCCCCCACGCCGATCGGCTCGTGGATCTCTCGACACCGGCTTTCGGCGAGCCGAGGTGGAAGGGGACGAAGCTCGTGCTCTGGAATCAGTTCGGCAGCGCGTTCACCGGGGTGCACCGCGCCTTCGGCACGCGCGCGGGCCAGGGCCGCCACCTGTACACGACGGACCTCCACGAGGCGCGGACCGCGGGCGTCACGGCCGAGGCCGAGGGGTATTTCTTCCTGGCGCGCGATCCGGGCATGAGCGGCACGACCGCGCTGCTCAGGGCGCGCATCGGGCCGAAGACGCTCCTCACGACGTCCCCCGACTGCCAGCTTGGCACCGAGGAGGCCGCGCGCATGTGCGCCGAGCGCGTGGGGTACATCGCGACATCGCAGCTCCCAGGCACGACCCCGCTGTACCGGCTGCACCGCAACGGCGGCAACTACTTCAACTCCGGCGATTACCTCTACACGATCTCGAGCGCGGAGCAATCGAGCGCGATAGCGCAGGGGTACAAGGACGAGGGGATCATCGGCTACGTGTGGACTGCCGGTACGCTCGACGGCCTGCCGGTCCACGCGACCTGCAACACGCTCGCGCCGCCCGACTTCTGCACGCCGCACGTGTTCAACGGCAGCAGCGCGCACCAGATCGAGGAGGATTACATCGAGCCGCACGAGGCCATCTGGTACGCGTTCCAGGTGCCGTCGGGCGGGATCGTCGAGTCCTACCTGAACATCGTGGGCCCCGAGGACGTGGATCTCGCGCTCTTCGCTGATCCCGCCGGATGGCCGGTCAGCAGCAGCAACGGCTACAGCAATGTCGAGCTCGTGCGGGCGAGCCTGCCGCCTGGGTCCTGGGCCTACCTGCGGCTGAAGAGCTACGCGTCGAGCGCCGGCTACTACCGGCTGAGCCTCTCCGAGCCCGGCGCCGAGAGGGGGGAGTCGTCTCACCTCTGGCCGGGCAGCTATGGCTACCCCGCGCTCCAGCACCCTGCCCGCTTCCGCGTGGACGCGAACGAGGTCGATTACTACGCAGTGTCGAGCTGGAACGGAATCGGGCAGATCACTGTCGAATTCAACCACGCGGCGGGCGACATCGACGTGGCCCTCTACTCCTGGACGGGGGCCATCGTCGCCTCCAGCACCGGCGTGACGAACAGCGAGACGATCACCCTGCCCACCGCGCTCGACGGCCCCCACTTCCTGAAGGTCTATGGCTATCTGGGGGCCGTGAACGACTACTCCCTGATCGTGACCCCCCGCTGAGCGACCCGGGGGCCGGCGCGAGCGCATCGCGCCAGCCCCGCACGGCGATCCGCAAGCCACGCCGAGCGCATCGCACCGGCCCGGGTCAGCTCTGCAGGGCGGGAGACCCCGAGAGGCCGTCCCCTGCCCGCCCGCGCCGCGGCGGCGGCGCGCCGTGGCCCGCCGCCTGCGCCACGGGCTCGCCCGTCTCGAGGTCGATCTCCTTCTTGGGCCCGTCGTGCCGCGGGGCCCTCGAGTCGAGGAGCGTCACCCGGCGGTACCCGAGCGCCGCGAGCTCGCGCGCAGCCACGGCGAGCTCGAGCCCCATGGTGACGTCGGCTCCCGCGGCTGTCGGCTCGGCCGGCGGGGGCACATAGACCACCGCGCCGGCGCCCGCGGCCTCGATGTCTCGCAGGGCGTCGAACAGATGGGCGTCGCCGAGGAGGTCCGAGACGAATGCGGCGCGGTGGGTGTACACGAGGGCGGGGTCGCCGGCGTGCGCCGGCGCGCCGTGCGTCAGGAGGAGCAGCTGCCTCTCGCGACGTAGCGTGTACGTGTGCGCCCGCCACTCGCCGCTCGGGCTTCCTGCGGGCCGGAACGGGGCGCTCCGGACGCGCGCGGCGACGTCCTCGGACCGCACCCGGCAGCGGATGAGGTCATCGATGGAGACGAGCGGCAGCCCCTGTCGCGCCGCGAAGCGCGCGAGGTCCCGGCGGCGCGCCATCGTCCCGTCGTCATTCAGGATCTCGCAGATCACGGCGGCCGGCAGCGCCCCGGCGAGCCGCGCCAGGTCGACAGCGCCCTCGGTGTGCCCCTCGCGCTCGAACACCCCGTCCCGGCGCGCCCGCAGCGGGAACACGTGCCCTGGCGACACGACGTCTCGCGGCGACGCGTCCCGCGCGATCGCGGCCGCGACCGTGCGCGCCCGGTCGCGGGCGCTGATGCCGGTCGTGACGCCCTCGCGCGCCTCGATGCTCACCGTGAACGCCGTCGACCGGCGGGCGCCGGGCCGGGTCGCCATGAGCGGCAGCGCGAGGCGGTCCACCTGGTCCTCGGTGAGGGCGAGGCAGATCAGCCCCCGGCCGTGGGTCGCCATGAAATTGATGGTGGCCGGCGTCGCGTGCTCCGCCAGGACGACGAGATCTCCCTCGTCCTCGCGCGCCTCGTCGTCGACGAGGATCACCATACCGCCGGACTGGAGCTGCTCGACGGCAGCCTGAACACGCAACGTGGATGTCGAAACGGCCATGGATTCCTCTTCGCTCAGCGGGCCGGGAGCGGCGCCAGTCGATCGATCTCTTCCAGATCGGCCCCGGTCAGCCGGAAGCCCACGGCGGCGGCGTTCGCGCGCACCTGCTCCGGCGACGTCGCGCCGGCGATCACGGAGGCCACCGCAGGCCTGCTGGCGAGCCACGAGAAGGCCAGCTCCAGCAGCGTGTGGCCCCGGGACGCCGCGTAGGCGCCGAGCGCCGCGGCGGTCTGCCGGTTCCGCTCGGTCAGGAAGCGCGCGGAGAGCGCCGTGTCCTGCGACGAGAGCCGCGCGCCGACGGGCGCCGGGGCGTCGGGCCGGTACTTGCCGGAGAGCAGCCCGCTCGCCAGCGGGAAATAGGGCAGAAAGGCGATCCCGAGGCGCTTGCTGTCCGAGAGCACCTCGCGCTCGGGCTCGCGCTGGAGCAGGCTGTACTCGTTCTGGACGCTCACGAAGCGCGCTTTCCCCGGGCGGATGGCCTCCTCGGCGACGCGGATCTGCGCGGCCGAGAAGTTGGAGCTGCCGATCTCGCGCACCTTGCCGGCGCGGACCAGCGCGTCGAGCGCCTCCAGCGTGTCCTCGATCGGCGTCTCGGGATCGGGGCGGTGCAGCTGGTACAGGTCGATCCAGTCGGTGCCCAGCCGGCGCAAGCTGTCCTCCACGGCGCGCTGGATGTACGCCGGCCGCGCGCCGCCCCTGCGCTCGTCGTCGAGCGGGACGCCGAACTTGGTCGCGATGATCACCGAGCTCCGCCGGCTCCCGAGGGCCTTGCCGAGCAGCTCCTCGCTCTTCGTGCCGCCGTAGACGTCCGCCGTGTCGAAGAAGTTGATGCCGACGTCGAGCGCCGCGCCGACGACCGCCGCCGTCCTTTGCTCGTCGATTCGACCGCCGAAGTTGTTGCACCCCAGGCCCACGACCGACACGTCGAGCGAGCCAATCCGCCTCTTCTCCATCAGGTCATTCCTTGCAGCAAGTTGGGTTCGAGCGAGTCGCCAGCGCTGGCGGCGCAGGCCGCGCGTCGCGGCCCGCGCCCGCGTGCCGTCAGCCCTTCGGCTTGCCGTTCGCGTCCCACTCCGCCCAGAAGCGCTCGAGCCCGGTGTCCTTCAGCGCCCGGTTGAGGAAGCGCCGATCGGTCCAGGGCTCGACCTCGAACGTGCTCCTGATCAGGCCGTACTTCTTCGAGTCGGCGACCGCCGACCTGTACCGGGCGATGGCGTACTCGTCGAGCAGCGGGCTGGCGTTCTGCTTCATGTCCTCGCCCTGCTGCGCTTCCTTGTAGTTCGCGAAGGGCGTGCCGGACTTCGACCAGAGCTGGAAGGCCTGCGTGCGGTTCTTCTCGTCCGAGACCCACGCCGCCGACTTCACCGCGAGCGTGATGATCTTCTGCACGACGTCGGGGTACTCGTTGATGAAGTCCTCCCGCGCGATGATGCCTGAATTGCTCGGGTAGGTAGGGGAATCCCCCTTGGTCGTGTAGACGATCTTCCCGATCCCCTGGTCGCGCAGCGAGAGGTAGTCCGTGCCGCCGAACACCGCGTCGATGTCCTTCGTGGCGATCGCCGCCTTCGCGGTGGAGGCATCCATGCTGATGGACCGGATATCCTTCTCGGTCAGCCCGTGGCCCTCGAGGATCCGGTTCGCGGACAGCTGCGAGGCCGTGCCCTTCTGGAAGGCCACCTTCTTGCCGCGCAGATCCTTGACGCCGGTGATCGGCGAATCGGCGGGCACCACCAGGTAGGCGTGTCCGCGCCGGCTGGCGCTGGCCAGGAGCCGCGTCTTGAGGCCGCTCGCCCGGCCGACCACGGAAGGCAGGTGACCGTGAGTCCAGATGTCGAGCAGGTTGTTCGCGACCGCCTCGTTCACGGCCGGGCCGGCGCCGCGGAAGAAGTTCCACTTCACCTCGATGCCGTCCTTCTTGAACTCCTCGGCCAGGGTCCCCTGGAGGTGCAAGAGGGAGAAGAAGCTGCCTCCGGTGACGGGGCGATTGCCCACGCCGACACCGGGCACCCCGACGCGGATCACGCTGGGCCCGGCGGCCCGGGCCCTGCCTGCCAGAAGCGCCGCCGACACCGCTGCAGCGGCGCCTCCCAAGAACTGACGTCTTTGCATGGCGCCGTGATGTGCACCGTGCGTGCCATTCCATGAAACGCTTGGAATCAAGGGTCTGCCGCGCGGCACTGTTGCCAGGGAAGCACCCGATCCGCAGGGCTGCTGGCCCAGCGGTCACCACCGTGAACGTGGTCGTGGTCGTGAACGTGGTCGTGGTCGTGGTCGTGGTCGTGGTCGTGGTCGTGGTCGTGGTCGTGGTCGTGGTCGTGGTCGTCGACGACACGATCGTAGACGTGAACGTTCCGCCGGTACCTTGGTCGACGAGTGTCGCTGCCCCCGGCGACTTCCGGGGACGTTCACGTTCACGACAAGCCGTTGACGACCACGACCACGACCACGTTCACGACCACGACCACGTTCACGTTCACGACCACGTTGGTGACCGGGGGGGCGGGCTTGGGGCTCCACGGCACTGCCGCGCATCGGGTGAGCCGCGGGGGCCGCGTCAGCCGCCGAGCCCTCCCGGCCGGGCGCTCGCGAAGATCGCGACGTTCCTCGGCGTCACCTCGGTCTCGAACACGAGGGCCGCCTCGACCTCGTGCCCTCGCTCGCCGAGGGCCATCGCGCGATCCAGCGCGACCGCGACCTCCGTGAGGCGGGCCAGGAGCGCGCGCGGCAGCGTGAGCCGGCGCATCCGGCCGAACGCCGCGCGCGCCGCGACCTCGCGCTCGCGGAGCTCGGCCTCGGTCGCCGGGCAGAGGCCCCGCAGCGCGAGCGCCCGGGCCGCGAGCTCGCGCAGCCCGCCGTGCGCGCGCCGCCGGTTGATCCCGCGCATCTCCTCGCCCAGGGCGACGTCGAGCCCGCGGCCGCGGAGCAGCGACAGCAGCGCGTGCCGCCGCTCGCGCGCCAGGAGCTCCTCGTCGAGGCTGGCCTCGACCCCCGCGGGGCGCGCCGTCAGGTTGGTGAGCCCCAGCGCCTCGCGCTTCAGGACGAGCCCCGCCGCCCTGGCCGCGGCCGAGAGCGGGGCGCGGGCCGGCGCGCCGATCTTCTGAAGGCAGCACGAGACGAGCGCCAGGTCGCAGGGCGCCTCGGCCACCGCCGTCACCGTGCGGTCCCCGAGCTCGCCGCAGGCGTGCAGGCCCACCGCCAGGTCGTCCGGACCGAACGCCAGCGCCTGCTCGAAGGCGTCGAACGCCACGAAGCGCGCCCGGCCCCCGGCGGCCAGCGCGGAGGCGGTGGCCACGCGGTCGGGCTCACGCTCGAGGCCGATCGCGTCCCTGTCGAAGCGCGCGGCGGCCAGGCGGGTGAAGTGGCCGTGCCCCGCGCCCACGTCGACGAGGCGGCGGGCGCGGGCGGCCATGGGGGCCACGGCGCCGAGCAGGGCCTCCAGCTGGAGCCGCTTGCGCGCGGGCACCGCCCGGAGCTCGTCCAGCGACGCCGGCGGGAGCGGCTGGACAGGCCGCCGCGGCAGCCTCGCGGCCTCGTCCGCGGCCCGCGCCAGGGCCACGAGGCTCGGGGGCGGGCGCTCGAGGCCGTCGATGCACGTGGCGAGCCCCTCGGCCTCGCAGCGGGCGAGCTCGGCGTCGGAGAGCGACAGGAGGAAGCCCGTCCAGCCCCGCGCCTCGCACCAGGCCGGCGGCGCGCCCTCGTCGACCCGCGCTTCGACGATGTCGAGCGCCGGCACGAGCACCGCTAGGGCGCGCGCGAGGCGCTGGGCGACGGAGGGAGGCGTGGTCGACGGGGGCATGCGAGAGCCGGAGGCCGGGCGAGGACTACCGGATCCGCGCCGCGCCAGGAAGGCGCCTCTGGCGCGTCGCCGGGGGAGATCGCCGAGGCCTGAGCTCGGCTCAGATCGAGATTCGCCCGTGCACGGGGCTGCCGCAACAGGCGCTGGATCCCTCGGCTTTCCCCCTCCCCTCACCGCCGCGCCGCCCCTACACCACCGCGAGGCGCGGCACCACGCGGCGGCGCTGCGCCGTCGCGTAGAGAACCGCGCCCTCCAGCGCCCCTGCGCGTGCCCGCCGCCCACGAGGATCCATGGGACGAACCTTCTCCGAGCTGGACGACGACCTCATCGGCTTCCTCGCCGAGCAGCGCCTCTTCTTCGTGGCCTCCGCCCCCTCGGGCAGCGGCGGGCACGTCAACCTGTCGCCGAAGGGGCACGACACCTTCCGCGTGCTCGACCCGCGGACCGTGGCCTACCTCGACCTGACCGGCAGCGGCGTCGAGACCATCGCGCACCTGCGCGACAACGGCCGCATCACGCTGATGTTCTGCGCGTTCGACGGCCCGCCCCGCATCCTGCGCCTCCAGGGCCGCGGCGAGCCCGTCTTCCCCGGCGACCCGCGCTTCGGCGCGCTGGCGGACCTCTTCCCGCCGTTCCAGGGCGTCCGCTCGGTGATCCGCGTCGAGCTCGAGCGCGTCGCCACGTCGTGCGGCTACGCCGTGCCGCGCATGGCCTACGAGGGGGAGCGGGACACGCTGTCGAAGTGGGCGGAGCGCAAGGGGCCTGAGGGCCTCTCGCGCTATCGGCTGCAGAAGAACACGACGAGCATCGACGGCCTGCCGGGCCTGCCGCCGCCGTCGGAGGACGCGTGATCTCAGAGCCTGCGGGTCTCGCCGACGTCGAGGATCCAGAGGCGATCCATGTCGCCGCGGCCCTTCAGGAAGGCCTCGCGCGCGAGGACCGGCGGCTCGCCGATCGGCTCGTCGGTGAGCTTGTACGTGCCCCAGTGCATCGCGACGAAGGTGCGCGCGCCGAGCAGCTTGGACGCCTGCACGGCCTCTTCCGGGCCCATGTGCTGCGGCTCCATGAACCAGCGCGGGGCGTAGGCGCCGATGGGCAACATGGCCCAGTCGATGGATCCGCCGTTGCGCGCGCCGATCTCGGCGAAGCCGTCGAAGAAGCCGGTGTCGCCCGAGTGGTATGCGGTGCCCTCGGGGCCGCGGATCACGAAGCCGCCCCAGAGCGCCTCGTTCCTGTCCCAGGGCATGCGCATCGACCAGTGCCGCGCGGGCACGAGCGTGATCTCGACCTGGCCGACGTGGACAGACTGCCACCACGCGAGCTCGTCGATCGCGCCTGCGCCCAGCTTCGCGAGGAGCGCGCCGTTGCCCTGCGGCACCACGAAGCGGGGCCGGAGCGGCGAGCTCTTCTTGCCGAGCTTGCCCGGGTGCACCGCGTGCGCCGCGAGGATGCGCGACAGCGTGGGCGCGTCGAGGTGATCGCGGTGGTTGTGCGTGATCAGCACCAAATCGATCTCGGTGAGGTCCTCGAGCGGGATGCCCGCCGGGGCGAGCCGCTTCGTTGTGCCGAGGCCCGTCGCGAGAATTGGATCGATCAGGATGCGCAGGCCGCCGAGCACGAGCAGGAACGACGCGTGGCCAATCCACGTGAGCGAGGCGCGGCCGCTCTCGACGAGCGAGCGGTCGTACGTGCGGTGCGGCGTGACGAACCCGTCAGCGACGGCCTTCTCGCGGGCGCCGAGCTTCCACTTGAGGACGTCGGCCGCGCCGCGCGCGGGCGTGGTGGCAAGATGATCGAAGCGTCCCACGCAGGGGGGTATACCACACGGAGCGAGGCGGCGATCGTGCCAGCCCGGCGCGCGAAGCCAAGCGCCGCGGCGCCCCGGGCGCCTGCCGCGGGATGCGGACCAGCCGAAGGCGTGAGGGTCAGCCCGCGTTCGCGAGAGACACGGGCGCTCGCCGCAGCGCGAGCTTCTTCAGGAACGTCACCGGGTCGAGGTAGTACGGATTCTCGTGCACGTGGCCGCCGATGATCACGTGCGAGTGCGTGGCGAGCACATCGGCGATCACCCGGCCGCTGAAGCGATTGACGTCGTAGCAGCAAAGAAGCGTGCAGTCGTGCTTGGGAGCCAGCGTGTTCACCTTTGCTTCGTAGACCATCAGGTCCTCGGTGCCCGGCAGGCTCTTCAGCGCCCATTCCATGTCGCCGCAGGTGCGAACGGACTTGAACTCGCCTTCGGCTGCGCCCTGGAGCACGCCCTCGAGCGTCGAGAGCATGCGGTCCGCGACGAACACGTTGTCCTGGAGGTACGTCTGCTCGGAAGGCACGACCTTGAGCTGGCCACGCTGAATCGCATCCTGCACGGGCACGCCGCCCTTCTGCATCCGATCCACATGGTCGTCATGCACGCTCGACTCGAGGATGGTCACCACCTCGTCGCCGATATCGATTCCTTCCTGGAAGTACGGATTGAGGACGTCGTACATTTCCTTGCGCGAATCGAAGAACGCGCAGATGTGCTGCAGGCCATGCAGCTCCGTGCCGCAGAGGCTCACTTTTCGCGTACGTGTTGGCGCCATGTTTCACTCCTAGGGCTCGTACGCTTACCACCTAGTCGCATCCGCGTCGACCCACATCTCGGCGGCGTTCAGCCAGCTCGCGTGCTTCGGCGTGTAGTGGAATTCGAAACGCGAGGCAAGCGCACGGCCCCGCTCGGCCCGGAGGCCTCGACGAGCATCGCGAGCTCTGCCATGCATTCGGCCTCAGCCGTGCTGCGACCGCGGCGGCCGTCTTCGCAAGGAGCACCGCATCTCCCTGAAGCGCTCGATTCGGTACGGGCAGCGCTGATTGGGGGAAGAGGCGTGCGATGGACAGATGGAGGCGTCAGCCCTTTCGACACGTCGACCGTGCGCGTCGAGCCGTACAAGCTCGGGTGGACGCGCGAACCCTGCTGCGCCACGAACATGGATGGAAAGCCCGGTGCATGACGAAAGGTGCATGCCGGGTTTGGACGTGGCGGCCAAAGACCGATGCGGCGCAAGCCGTGCACGGCGCCGGCCGTCCACCGAACTACGAATGCGACAGCCGCGCCCTCTCGCCGGAGACGCCATCCTGTGCCCGGCGTCGCGGTCGGCTGTGATGCACGACAGATCTACACGACAAGGACCATGGCGGGGACACCGAGGCAAACGCGCATATCCGTCACGTCCGTTGCATCCGTCATGTCCGTCATGTCCGTCATGTCCGTCATGTCCGTCATGTCCGTTGCAAAGGACACACCGTCCGTTATAGTGGACACATGCTGCTCGCCTCGCTCGTGCAAGCCACCGCCGTCGAGCTCCTCGCGCTCTATCGCTCCCGCAGCGCCTCCCCCGTCGAGGCGCTCCGCGCCGTCCTCGCCCATGTGGAGCGCCACGGAGCCTCGCTGAACGCGTTCGCGCTCCTCGACGAGGAGCGGGCCCTGGAGGCCGCGCGGGCGTCCGAGGCGCGCTGGGCTCGAGGCGAGCCGGTGGGGCGCCTGGACGGGGTGCCTGTCTCGGTGAAGGACCTCCTGCTCACGCGCGGCTGGCCGACCCGGCGGGGCTCGCGCACCGTGGACGCGGCTGGCCCCTGGACGGAGGACGCGCCCGCCGTCGCCCGCCTGCGGGAGCACGGGGCGGTGCTCTTCGGGAAGACGACGACCTCCGAGTTCGGCCTGAAGGGCCTCGGGGACAGCCCGCTGACCGGGATCACGCGCAACGCGTGGGACCCACGGCGCACGCCGGGCGGCAGCAGCGCCGGCGCCGTCACGGCGGTGGCGGCCGGCTTCGGTCCGCTCGCCGTCGGAACGGACGGCGGCGGCTCGATCCGCGTGCCGAGCGCGTTCTCCGGGGTGGTGGGGTGCAAGCCGACCTTCGGTCGGGTGCCCGCGCACCCGGCGAGCGTGGTGGGGGTGCCCCCGCACGTGGGGCCGATCGCGCGCACCGTCGGCGACGCGGCGCTGCTCCTCTCGGTCCTCTCCGGTCCTGACGACCGCGATCCGTTCCGGGCCCCGCCGCCACGCGAGGACGCGCTGTACCTGGGCGCGCTCGTCGCGGTCGACGCCTCCGACGCCCCCGACACGTCCGACACGCTCGACGCGTCCGACCCGCTCAATGCAAGGTTCCTGCGCCGCGTGCGGGTCGGCGTGAGCGCCACGCTCGGGTACGTCGATCTGCCGGGCGAGACGCGGGCCCGCTTCGACGCGGCGGTCGCGCTCCTGCAACGGCTCGGCGCCGAGGTGGAGGAGGTGGCGCCGCCGTTCGTTGACCCGGGGGGCGTGCTGCGGACGCTGTTCGCGGCGCGCGCCGCGCACACGGTGCGGGAGCTCGGACCGGAGCAGCGCGCGCTGCTCGATCCGGCGGTCCAGAGCGCGGCAGCCCAGGGAGAGGCGCTGAGCGCGGTGGCGTACCTCGAGGCGGAGCGGCAGCGCGCGGAGCTGGCGCTGACCATGGCCGCGTTCCACCGCCGCTTCGATCTGCTGGTGACGCCGACGTCGGCCGGGGCCGCGCCCCTGATCGACGGCGGCGCGCTCCCCCCCTCCTTCGCCGCGCCCTTCAGCCTGACGCGCCAGCCGGCGATCAGCGTGCCGATGGGCCTCACCAGCGCCGGCCTGCCGCTCGGGCTGCAGATCGTGGGGCGCCACTTCGAGGAAGCGCTGGTCCTGCGCGCCGCGCTCGCGCTCGAGCGCGAGAGCGCCCCGCTGAAGGCGCCGCCGCTCCGCGCGAGCTGAACGGTCGCGCGAGGCCGCGACCCGATAAGCGCGGCGGTCCGCTTCGTGTCGATTCGATCCTCCTTCCCACTGACCCTGATCCAACGCTCGAACGCGTGCGGCACGAGGCGGGCAACCTCGTGCTGGCCCCCCGAAGCTCGCGGTCCTTCAAGCAACGCGGCCTGCCGCGGGGCCCGAGCTCGCGACCGCAGCCTGGGACCGGCGGAGCGCCCGCGATGCGCGACTACGCGCACACGTGAGCGAGGTTTCGCTCAACCACGCGCGCACGTGAGCGAGGTTTCGCTCAACATGCCCACGCACGCCTCCAAGGAATGGCCCGAAGAAGCAGGGGGTTTGATGCGTGGGCACCTGCCTTGCTCTGAGGGAACAGCGAACCCTCACAAGGAGCAGCTCAGATGAAGAACACCATTCGCGCCGCGCTCGCCGTCCTGTCTCTCGCCTCCGGCCTCCTGGCCGGCTGCGTCGTAGCCCCCGAAGAAACGACCACTCCGGAGGAGACGACGGCCGTGACAGAGGCGCTCGTGAACAACGGTGGGGGCACGGGTTCGCTCAGCTGGTGGTGCAGCGAAGACGGAAGCTGCACGTGCGAGGGTGGAACGCTGTCGTCTGACTGCTGGGGGCTCTCTCCATACTGCATCGACAGATTCGAGTGTCGCATCAACCCGCCGTACCTGTGCTATTGCCACTGGAAGTCCGTGCGGCAAAACCCGGGCGTCAAGGCGACGACCGGGACAGTCGGGAACGCGACAGTCGGGACAGCGATCAGTCCGTGAGCGCCCGCGCGGCGGTCAAGGAGACCAGCCGAGCGGCGCGGGGGCGCGCGCGGGCTCCACACGGGACGACGAAGGCGTCGACAGGTGCCCCACGAGCGCCTGCGGGGGGGGGCCTGCGGGGGGGGGGGGACAACGACCGCTCCGTAAGCCGAGCTCGCACCGCGGCCCATCCTCACCCTGGTCGCACGCCTCCGCGCACAAGCTCTTGGGCCGCGCCTCTCGCTCTTCCTTCTTGCAACGGGCCAGCGAAGGTGGCCTCCTGAATCCTGGGGACGACTGGCCTGGTTGATGCTGGTCGAACACCACGGGAGGAGCGCGCCATGCAGCCTCGAACGACAGCGAGCAACGCACCCATCGCCCCGGTTCGCCGGTCCGGCGCGCCGCCCATCGACATGGCGCTGAACCACGGCACGTACTGTTCCGAGCGGTGCGCGGACGTCCTGCGGCGACACGCCGGCAGCATCTCCCTGCGGAGCTACCCGGCCGGAGACAACGGAGATCTCCGGCGCGCGCTCGCCGCGGACGCGGGCGTCAGGCCGGAGAACGTGCTGGTCGCCAACGGGAGCGGCCCGCTGCTCAAGACCTGCATCCCGTCCCTGATCGAGCGCGAGATCAAGCGTTCGGCGATGCGAACGCTGCGCTTCTTGCTGAAGCGCACGGCGTATCCCATCATCACCACGCGGCTCACCTACTCCAAGGTGCCTGCCTCCGGCGTCCGCGTGAGGCTGCGATGCGACCTGCTCCCGCTCTGCCCGGAGAACGGCTTCGCGCTCGACATGAACATGCTCGAGTCGCGCCTCTCGCGGCAGGACGGCCTGGTTTACCTCTGCAACCCCAACAACCCCACGGGCAACGTCCTCATCACGAGGCAGGAGCTCGGTCCGCTGCTCACCCGGTTCCCGAAATCCCTCTTCTTCATCGACGAAGCCTACGTGCACTACCTCGAGGAGAGCCCGAACACCCGGATGGCGGACCTGGTGCTGCGCCATCCCAACCTGATGGTGCTGCGCAGCTTCTCCTTCGCCTACGGGCTCGCGTCGGTGCGCGTGGGGTACGCCATGGGGAACGCGAAGGTGGTGGCGCAGATGGAGGCCAAGATGACGCCGCACCGGGTCGGGCAGCTGGCAGCGGAGCTCGCGATGGCGTCGCTCCAGGACAGCGGACACCTCGGATTCGTCCGGCATCAGACGGCGAGGGAGCGAGCCAGGCTGATGGCAGCCATCGGAGCTCATCGCGCTCTGGAGGCTTATCCGTCACAGACCAACTTCATCCTGTGCCGCGCGCGCGGGGCGTGGTCCGGGGCGAAGATCCACGACGCGCTGCTCGCCCGAGGCGTGAAGGTGAAGGCCTTCGAGCCGTTCGGCGACGAGCGATACGACGAATACTTCCGCGTGACCGTCGGCCTGCCGGCGGAGAACACCTGCTTCATCGAGCAGCTCGACGCCCTGATGAGCCCGCGCCGCAGGGAGGGGCCTTCCATGACGGCGGCGCCGGCGGTGCGCCAGGTCGAGCTCTCGGAGCTTGCTTAGCCGAGAATTTGCTCAAGGTTCCGGGAATGGAGCCCCGAGGACCGAAACCCGTCCCTGCCTGCCTGACCGACACGCAGCGGGAGATCCTGGAACCCCTGGTACCAGCGCCTGAGCCCGCTCTCCAGCCTGTATGAAGCATGCGGAGCAGGTGACGCTGATACGGCGCACGCTCGATCTGATCCAGCGGCGGACCACGGACATGGACGCGGAGCCGGAGCAGAGGCCGGTGGACATCTACACATCACCGACGCGGCTCGAGAGGGAACGAGGGCAGCTGTTCCAGCGCTACCCCATCGTCCTGACGAGCGCGGCGCTCCTGCAAAGGCCGGGCGATTACGTCACCCACGACGGGCTGGGCGCGCCGATCCTGCTCTGCGTCGACAAGGAGGGCCAGATCAGGGGGTTCTTGAACGTCTGTCGCCACCGAGGTGCCCGGCTCCTGGACGGCCCCACGGGCGTCGCCCGGAGCTCCTTCACGTGCCCTTTCCACGGATGGACCTATGGGCTCGATGGCAAGCTGCTGAACGTCCCGCACGCCTACGGCTTTGCCGAGGGGCATTGCGAACGCACCGCGCTCACCCCGTTCCCTGTGCGGGTGAAGTTCGGCATGGTGTGGACCGATCCTGGGCCGGATCTGGATGCCTTTCTGGGTCCCCTCGCGCAAGAGCTCGCCGGCTGGAACCTCTCGCGCCTCCAGCCGGCATATCAGCTCACCTTCTCGCCCAACGCGAACTGGAAGCTCCTCATGGAAGTGGCATTCGAGGTCTATCACTTCCGGAAGACGCACGCGCAGACGATCGCACCCTGGCTATACGACAACATCGCCCTGCATGACGACTTCTATCCCCACCAGCGCATGATCGTCCCCAGAAACAGGATCAACGCGTGCCTGGACCGCGATCCAGCGAGCTGGGATCTCCTCTCCGTCGCGAATGTCGTCTATCTGATATTTCCAAATACGGTCCTCATGCTGCGAGAAGGACCGACCATTCTCCAGACGGTGTTTCCGAGCAGCCTGGATCGGACGCTCTGGCGCACGTGGGCGAGCGCCGCCCGCGTCCCGCAGACGGAGCGCGAGGTGCGCCATACAAGAGCAGACAGAGAGAGCTTCGAGACGACACTGGACGAAGACTTCAGGAGGGTGACGTCGATCCAGAGCGGGCTGCGCTCCGGCGCGAACCAGGTCGTCACGTTCGGCCGCTTCGAGCTCGGGCCCATCCGGTTTCACCGCGCGCTCGACGACTTCCTCGCGAGGTGAACGCGCGTGTCCACCGGCACGCAACGGCTCCGGAGCTCGGTCGCCGGTGGATCAGGAGGAATCAGGAGGAAGACGATGACATCCGCGGTCACGCACAAGGAATGGTCAGCGGACAGCTTCGACGCGCTGGATCCCGCCTTCGTGGCGGACCCCTACCCGTTCTACGCGCGCCTCCGGGCGGAAGCGCCGGTCCATTTCGTCGCCTCGGTAGGGGAATGGTGGATCACGAAGTATTCCTACGCGAAGCTCGTCCTGGCCGACAAGCGCTTGACGACACAACGTGAAAAGGTCATGGCCGTCGTCCCGCGCCGCGGCTCCGGATCCTGCCCATGGACCCCGAACATGATGGAGCTGGATCCACCGGAGCATGACCGGGTGCGCGCCCTCGTCGGCAAGGCGTTCACGCGCGAGGTGGTCCAGCGCCTCCGGTCGAGGATCGAGGAGATCGCGCACGAGCTCGTGGACCTCGTCGAGGGGCACGGGCGGATGGACGTCGTGGCCGACTACGCGTATCCCTTGCCGACGTTCGTGCTCTGCGAGCTGATGGGCTTGCCAGCGTCGGAGCAAGAGCAATTTCGCGCGTGGACGACCCGGATTCATCTGAAGTTCGACCAGGCTCAACCGCCGGAGGTGCGGCAGCACGGCGAAGAGGCCTATGACGCTGCGCGAGAGTACCTGAGCGGGGTGATCTCCGAGCGGCAGGTACGCCCGGGGGCCGATCTGATCAGCGCGCTGATCTCGGCCGACGACAACGGCGATCGGCTCGCGCTCCCGGAGCTCTTGTCGAACCTCACGTTCTTTCTCTACGCCGGCTTCGAGACGACGGCCCGGATGATCTCGGCTGGCGTGTACACCTTGCTCTCGCATCCCGATCAGCTGACGCTGCTTCGAGGCCACCCGGAGCTGACGCAGACGGCCGTCGAGGAGCTGCTGCGCTACACGTCGCCCGGGCAGCGAGGGATGGAGCGCTGGGCGCTCACGGATCTCGAGCTCGGGGGCAAGCAGATCCACAAGGGGGATCGGCTCTCCGTCGTGCTGGGCGCCGCCAACCGCGACCCCGAGGTGTTTCCGGAGCCCGATCGGCTGGACATCACGCGGAGGCACAACCCGCACCTGGTGTTCGCCCGGGGCACGCACGCGTGTCTGGGCTCCTTCCTCGCCATCACCGAGCTCGAGATTGCCTTCTCGGTGCTGCTGCGCCGGCTGCCGCGGCTCGAGCTCGCGACCCCGGAGCCGACATGGGAGCCCAACACCAAGCTCCGCGGGATGGCGGCGCTGCACGTCCGTTTCTAGGCCGGAGGAAGAAGATGACATCCGCGGTCACGCACAAGGAATGGTCAGTCGACAGCTTCGAAGCGCTGGATCCCGCCTTCGTGGCGGACCCCTACCCGCTCTATGCACGCCTCCGGGCGGAAGCGCCGGTCCATTTCGTCGCTTCGGTAGGGGAATGGTGGATCACGAAATCTTCCTACGCGAAGCTCGTCCTGGCCGACAGGCGCTTGACCACACAACGTGAAAAGCTCATGGCCTTCCCCCCGCGCCACACCTCCGGATCCTGCCCGTGGGCCCATAACATGATAGAGCTGGATCCACCCGAGCATGACCGGGTGCGCTCCCTCGTCGGCAAGGTGCTCACGCGCGAGGCGGTCCAGCGCCTTCGGTCGAGGATCGAGCAGGTCGCGCATGAGCTCGTGGATCGCGTCGAGGGGGACGGGCACATGGACATCATGGCCGACTACGCGTATCCCCTGCCGACGAACGTGCTCTGCGAGCTGATGGGCTTGCCGGCATCGGAGCGAGAGCAACTTCGCGCGTGGATGCCCGGAATTCATCTGCAGTTCGATCAGGCTCAACCGCCGGCGGTGCGACAGCAGGGCGAAGCCGCCGATGGCGCCGCGCGAGAGTACCTGAGCCGATGGATCGCCGAGCGGCAGGTGCGCCCGGGCGCCGACTTGATCAGCGCGCTGCTCTCCGCCGAGGACCACGGCGATCGGCTCGCGTTTCCGGAGCTCTTGTCGAACCTCAGCTTGCTCCTCTACGCCGGCTTCGAGACGACGGCCCGGATGATCTCGGCTGGCGTGTACACCTTGCTCTCGCATCCCGATCAGCTGGCGCTGCTTCGAGGCCACCCGGAGCTGATGCAGAGCGCCGTCGAGGAGCTGCTTCGCTACGCGTCGCCTGTACAGCGGGGCGTAGAGCGCTGGGCGCTCACGGATCTCGAGCTCGGGAGCAAGCTGATCCGCAAGGGGGATCGGCTCTCCGTCGTGCTGAGCGCCGTCAACCGCGACCCCGAGGTGTTTGCGGAGCCCGATCGGCTGGACATCACGCGAAAACACAACCCGCACCTGGTATTCGCCCGGGGCACGCATGCGTGCCTCGGGTCTTTGTTTGCCATCACCGAGCTCGAGATCGCCTTCTCGGTGCTGCTGCGCCGGCTGCCGCGGCTCGAGCTCGCGACCTCGGAGCCGACATGGGGGCCCAACACCAAGCTCCGCGGGATGACGGCGCTGCACGTCCGCTTCTAGTTCCGCGTGTCAGAAATCCCGCCAGGATTTCTGCGACGACGAGGCGGAGGCGGACGAAATATCAATAATTTCAATCTGTTCTGTCGGATTCGCGGCCGGGTCGCTCGCCGGCGTGGCCCAACGCGGGCCCAACGGGCCGCCTGCAGCCACCGGGGCGCCCGCTGCGGGCTGGCCGGCGTGGTCAACTACCGCGCCCGGCGCTCGGTGGTGCAGCGCGCGGACAAGGGACGCGCCGTTGCTCGGCGACGGCGAGCTCGCCTCCGGTCCCGCGGACATGGGATCACCGCCACCTAAACGGCTGCCCCTGCCGTTCAGCTCGGGGATCGCCTCGTCCAGAGGCGCGAAATCCCCCAAGCCGAGCTCAGCAACCTTGCGCGCCGCGCGCTTGTAGTGGTGGATCTGACGGCTCGACTTATGCCCGGTCCGATCGGAGATCCACGTCTCCGTGCGGCCGTTCGCGAGCTTGATCGTGATGAAGGTCGCGCGGGTGTCGTGCAAGCGTATATTCAGCCGTGACTGCGTGGTCTCGAACAACTCGGGCCGATCGATGCCAGCACGGCGCAGGTGATTTCGAAAGTTGTGCGCCCCACTGCGCCCCGGAAGCGGCCCGCTCGGCCCAATGAAGACACGCTCCTTCGGGGGACATATAGCGAAATAGGCCCGAAGCGCGCGCACGACGTCGGGTGAGAGTGCCCAGGCGCGTGGGTCATCCGTCTTGTTCTCGTCGAGCACCACGGCGCCGCGCTCGAGATCGAGGTCGGACGGCTCCAGCCTTCCGGCCTCGTCTGCCCGCATTCCCTCGCGAATCAGGAAGCCATAATAGATCCGATAGGACAACGGAATATTCACCGCCGCCATGAGGCGACTATCCTCGTCGGGATAGAGGGAGCCTTTGGCCTTGTTGTCCTCCGCCTTGGGGATCCATCCACGCGGCAGCGGATTGCTGGCGATGATGCGCGCCGGATAGGTCGCGAGCGCGAGTATCCGATGAATGACCTTTGCGACTCCTTGACGCGAGGAGTCCTCAAGATGTCCTGGCAGCATGGAGATCGCTCGATCCGCATGATCGAGCGTCAAACGAGGGAGAGGAACGGGGCCGAGTACCCGTAGGACGTGGTTGAGCTTATGCCGGTATTGCTCGGGATGGCGCAGCGCTTTCACATGCAGTGGGTATTGCTCGGCGAGCCTTCCAGAAACAACCAACTCGGCGAACTCAGCGAAGGTTGTTTCGCCGGATGCGCGAGCACGCGCTTCGCCCCTGCAGAGTTGCTCGATGGCAAGCCGGACGTCGCGGAGCGCGCTGCCCTCGCGCGCAGCAGCCCGCTCCAGCAGCGGCAAGCCGAGGACGATCTGGCCGGCTGCGAGCAGACGCCCGGCGAGATCAGACAGCACCTCCAGGCGCGCGTTGGCTTCCTGCTCGGTCCGGCACGTCGGCAAGCTGAACGTGGATCGACCGGCCTCACCGAGGCTGAGGCGCGCGGTCCACGTCTTCCCGCGCAGCCGGACGGACCCGGAGCCGTTGGCGCGCTTTTCTCCTGCTGGACTGCCAGGGGCGCGGGCGGCCAGCTTCGGGCGATCCGTCGTGCTCGCCGAACTCGGCGAGTCTGCGACAGGCACAGCTGCCTCTGCGGCCGGAGAGGGGCGCCCGCCAGAGCGGCTCGAACGCAAACGCCGATCGGTCGACGCCGGTGCAGGGAGGGATGTGGTGGGGAATGAAGCCGAGCGCTTGGCGCGCGCCCGTCGCTGGGGTACGTCGGTCATGGATCGGTCTCCGGTGATGCGGGGGTCGATCAAGGGCCCGTCCGGCGTTCGCTGCGCCGAGCGGGCCCGCTCTACTTCGGCGGCAGCCTAGCACGGCTTGCTACTGCGGAAGGAGCGCTCGCCCGGCCGGAGCGCGGACATGGAACAGATTCGAGGCCGACAGAGGCCAGCACGGCGGCAACCCGCGTGCGCTCATCCACCTCTTCGTCACGGCGCGATTCTGGGTCACCGGCCAGCGCCTGGAGGTAGGCGACGAATGCTTCGCGCTGGACGAGGCGCAGCTTGCCAAGCCTCGTGACCGGGAGCGGGAAGCCCGATCCGCGGATCGTGTCGAGGTAGACGCGTGCCGGGATCCCGGTGACCGACTCGACGTTCTTCTGCGAGAGCATCTCCGGCTGCGGCGCTGTGAGTGTGAGCCCCTCCAGCGGGATCGCGAGCGTTGCCGTTGCTGTGACGGGATGGGCAAGCCCCCTCGGGGGGCACGATCCTCGGGCAGGCACGTCCGGGAATGTCCTCTCGACCACGCGCGTGCCGTTGTCCGCCTGACGAAGAGCAAGGGGTGCCGATACACGGGCGAGAGCCGCTCGTGTCATGATGTACCTCCATCCGTGTTGGATTCGTTCGCAACCGTGACCGACGCCGCCGGAAGGGGCACGAAACGGTAGTTCTGCGCTCCCGGTAGTTCGCCGCGAACTACCGGGCTACGCGCCCGGAAAGAATATCGAGCCGTATCGCGAGGTTAGGTGTTCTGGGATGCGTCGCTGAGGGGCCGAAAAACGGGGAAAATGAAGGGCTCGATTTGGTAGTTCTGCGCGCCCCCTCAGCGACGCGCGCGGAGGTGACACCGAGGAGGGGCCTAAGGTAGGCACACCGCGCAGAACGCGACCCATGCGCACCGGGCGAACGGGTTCGACCGGTCCGCCTTCGCCTCCGAAGCTCCACGCCCCCGTGCCGGCTACCGTGTCAATGATGCCGTCGGGCGCCACACGACGGACGCTGTGATTGCCCCTATCGGCGATGTAGACGCTGCCGTCGAGCCCCACCGCGATGCTGAACGGACTCGTCGATGTGGCCAGCGTGGCGGGGCCGCCGTCCCCGCTGTACCCGGCCGCGCCGATACCGGCCACGGTCGCGATCGTCCCGTCGGGTGTACCCCGCCGCACGCGATTGCCGCCCTGCTCGGCAATGCGCAGGCGGCCATCAGGCCCGAGCGCGAGCCCGCGCGGCACGTCGAGCTTGGCGGCGACCGCAGGCCCGCCACGAGAACGTCGTCTCGCTGTTCGGCTCGCAGGGGCAGGCGAATCGCTTCTTGAAGCGCCGACCGGCGATCTCGACGACCAGGTCGATGCGCTCGAGCGAGGCGGGCACGCCGCGGCGGCTGAGCGGGATCGTTAGGGCATCAGGCCGAGCGCGAAGAGGGCGTCGGACCAGAGCGGCCAGAGCGTGCGGTACGGGTGCGTGGCCAGCATCACGCCCCCGCTCGGCAGGCGGCGCACATGGAACCGGGCGTGGTCGACCAGGAACTCGAAGTGGTCGAGGGTGATCTCGACCTGCGAGAGCGGCGAGCCGTTGTCTGTCTCCGTGCCCCGCTCGTCGCGCCCCCTGAATGGGAGCGTCCGCTCGTAGATCTCGCGCGCGCGCGGCTCTGCGGCGCGCCACGCGCCGTCGGGCACCTCTGCTGCTGCTTCGAGCGCCTCGAGCAGGGCGGAGGGCGGAGTTTCCAGCGCCTTGAGGACGGCTTCACGGGAGAGCGAGCTCGAATGCGCGCTGCTATGTCTCAACGCGACGCGCGCGCCAGGCGGCGCGGCTCCCACACGCGCGCGGAGCGCTTCCAGCGACAGGCCCGCGGTGCGCGACACCCTGTCCTTGTCGTGGAGGCAGAGCCACGAGAGGGCGAGATCGCGCGCGATGTCGCGGGCGTCCGCGTTGTACGTGGCGCACATGGCGACCGGCGCGAGCCAGGTCCGCGCCGTCGTGCAGCCGCCGGTCGGGACGCGCCCGCTCGCGTCCGGCGCGCAGAGGCGGAGCAGGACGTCGTCGATGTCCTCCACGGCCATGTGCCACGCGAGCACGGCCTCGGCCTGCACGGAGCGCGGGCCCCTCCCCAGGGCGAGGTCCATGTGCATGGGGGCAAAGGCCTCGATCCGGCGGCCGTGCATGTGGATGGGGCCCATCGGCTTGAGACGCTCGCTCTTGTCGGTGAAGCAGCGAAGGATGCAATGGACGAAGTGTTCCTGGCTCAACGCTGCGACGAAGTAGGCTTCGGCGTCGGTGCGCCCGAAGTGGGCGCGGAGCATGGCGACCACCTCGTCCACGGAGGTCGTGTTGCATTCCGTGTCGCGGTCCATGATCGCGCGGATACTGTACTGTGGCTCCTTGATGAGGGCCGACAGCGCCGCGCCGAACGCATCGACCCTCTGTGCCTCGTCACACCAGGCGAAGAAAAACGGCCCTTCTCTCATCGCTCGATCATCCTCATGAGGTAGCCTGCGTCAGGACATGAGGCCGAGCACGAAGAGTGCGTCGACCCAGAGCGGCCAGAGCGTGCGGTACGGGTGCGTGGCCAGCACCACGCCGCCGCTCGGGAGGCGGCGGACGTGGAAGGGGGCGTGCTCTTCGAGGAAGCGGGTGTGCTCGCGCGTCGTGATGTCTACCCAGAAGGCGGGTGGGACCTCCCCCGCGGCTTCGTCGTCAAGTTGGCGGCGTAGCTCCATGAGCTCGCGTGCCTTCGGCTCGGCCGCGCGCCACGCGTCGTCGGGCACCGCCGCGGCCTCGAGCGCTTCGAGCAGCGTGGCCGGCGGCGTCCCGAGCGCCTTGAGGACGGTCTCGCGCGAGAGCGAGCCCGCGAGCTCGCTCGTGCCTTTCATGGGCACGCGCGCGCCGCGCGGCGCTGCGTCGACGCGCGCGTGCAGCGCCTCCAGCGACGTGCCCGCAATGCGCGAGACGCTCTCCTTGTCGTGCAGGCTCACCCACGACAGGGCGAGGTCGCGCGCGAGTTCCGCGCCGTTCGCGTTGTATGTCGCGCACATCTCAACCGGGGCGCTCCAGTCCTCCTCGCCCGTGCAGGCGCCGGTCGGGACGCGCCCGCTCGCGTCCGGCGCGCAGAGGCGCAGCAGGAGGTCCTCGATGTCGCCCTGGACCAGGTGATAGGCGACCACGGCCTCGGCCTCCACGGAGCGGGGGCGCCTGCTCACGGGGATCTCGTAGGGGTAAAAATCCCGCTTGCGTTCGCCCGCATCCACCCTGAGGGGGCCGTAAGGATGGCCACGCTCACTTTCTTCGGGGTAGCACGCGAGGTCGAACCTCATGACGCGCTTGGAACCGTTCGGGCTTACGCTGGAGCCCACGTGAGCGCTCTTCAAACCTCCGAAGTGAGCGCGCACCATGGCGAGCACCTCGTCGATGGAGCACGTCCTGCACGTCAGGCTCGCGCTCATCCCCAAGCTGATCATATACCCTGGGATGACCAGCGCGGACAGCGCCGCCGCGAACGCACAGATCCGTTCTGGCTCGTCGCACCAGGCGACGAATTGAGGTCCTGAATAGCTCATAGCCGGATCACCATGATAGGTTTGTTGAAGCCCTCGAGGGTAACGGTCTCGCCAGCATCCCAATCGAACAGGTAGCCGTCCTTCACGGTAAACTTCGTCGGATCGAACTTCGCCCCCTGCTCGATGATGATCTCGACCCGCGCCACGTCTCCATCGAGCCTCCTCTTCTTCAACGCCTCCATCGCGTTCAAAAGCTGATCGCGCACCTTGAAGAAGGGGATTTTTTCGCCGCCCTTCGCCTCGCTCACGATCAGCTTGTGCCCTCTGGATATCGACAAGAAGTCGGGCGCTGCCCCCTCGCTACCCCCAGGGCTCGATTCCCTCGGAATCTTGAGCACGTCGCGCACGCCGTCGTCGCCGACCCCGATGAGCGATCTTCCGTCGTCCACCAGGAACTTGGCCGCCTTCTTCTCGAAGATGTCCACCTCGAACTTGGTGATGGCCCCGGTAAGCCCCTTGTACCCTCTGACGCGGTTCGTCTTCACGATCTTGGCGAACACCTCCTCGATCTCGGCGATCTCCCCCGCCACCCGGATCGCGGCCGGCCGCAGCCCACTGCTGGTCTTGACCGCGCGCCACATCGGCCCCACCGCCCCGAGCCCGAAGCCCAGCCCCGAGAAGATCCGCTCCTCGTCGCTCAGCTCCTGCCCCGACGGCAAGCACCACGCCTTCCCGGTTACGGCCTCGCACAGGTCGAGCGCCGGCCCGACCACCGGCACGAACCCGACCCCGAGACGCGTCGTCGCGTGCACCAGCGTCTGCATCACCTCCGCGTACGCCTCGAAGCCCTCGCCGACCGTCGAGATCGCCCCCGCGAACGCGCTGATCGTCTGGTAGAGCTGCGTCTGCTCCAGGTCGAACCCGTCCCCTGTCCACAGGTTGAGGTTGTCCTTCATCTGGTCCGCGAGCGCGTCGAACCGCGGCTTGAGCACCGTGTCCACCTGCGCCCGCAGATCCGGCGGGATCGGCGAGTCCTCGAACCAGTCCGACGCATCCATGAACTGCCGCACGAACCCGGTGATCCGGTTCTGCGCGTTCAGGAACGCGTTGGTCTCCGCCAGCGACACGCCCATCCGGTCGCGCAGCGCGATCTCCAGCGCCGCGCTGTTGGCCCGCCACGCCCGCACGTTCGACACGAAGTCCGCCCGGAGGACCACCACCCGGCCGCTGACGTCCGCCTCCAGCGCCGCGAGCACCGCGTCCGCGTACGCCGCGTAGGGATCCCGCCCCTCCTCGAACGCGCCGTCCACCTCGGAGATGTCCGGCACCTCGACCCACGGCACCTCGCTCTCCCCGAGCGCGTACGCTTGCGGATCGTCCGGATCCCACCCTTCGGCGCGCGCGTCTTCCGTCGCCAGGTCCACCACCTCGTCCGCCTGCGCGCCGAACTCGTCTATCAGCCGCGCGAGCTCGTCCTCGAGGTCGCTTACGCTCTGCTTCAGGCCGTCGACAAGCTGCTCCATCGCCGCGCGCGTCTCCGGCGCGACCGCGTCCTCGTACCGGTCCAGGATCGCGTCGAGGTCGGTCCGCGAGATCTCGTCCAGCGGCCGGCCGACAAGGTCCTTGAGCTCGGTGTCGAGCTGCTGGAGCAGGTCCATCTTCTCCGCGAGCAGGCCCACCGCCCGCGCGTTCGCCACGAGCGCCGCGCGCTCCTTGGCGATCTCGGCCAGCAGGATCTCGATGTCGCGCGCCAGCGCCGGGTTGACCTCCGCGAGGCTCAGGTCGAGGGTCGTGGCGCCGGAGAACGCCGTCCCGCTGCGCCGCACATGGAAGAGCGGCTTGTTCAGGCCGAGCGGCTCCGAGACGAGGCTCACAAGCTCGTGCGCGTCGGTGCACCAGTCGTCACCGCCAGCGTTCCGCACACCGAAGTGGAAGTCGTTCGCTCCGAACCGGAGCAGCACCGAGTCGAACTCCGCCTCCGCCTGGTGGCTTTGCGAGCCGTCATCGTGGGTCACCAGCGTGTCCGGAACCTCGTAGGTGGGGAGCGGCGTGTCGTTCACATGGAAGTACGTCCCTCCGTTGTGAGCGAGGAAAGGGGCCTCGCACGACGCGCTGGATTCCGTGCTAACCCAGTCCAGCCTGTACGGCGTGCCGGCCCACGCGAACGAGGGCGCCACTACCGCCAGCACCGTGACCAGCGCGACGAGCCTCTGGAACACTGCGGCGCTCCGGCCGCGCAGCGCAACGTCCTTGGAGCCTCTCATGTCCCCTCCGCGCCGCGCACCGCGGCGTCATACGCGATCGCGGCGCCCTTCACGTCCCCCGCGTCGAGCCTCGCCTGAGCCGCGTCGAGCTCCGCCGCGGCCATGCCCTTCTCCCGCAGCGCCGCGAGACCCGCCGCGATCTTCTGCGGCACCCCCGTCCTGAGCTCGGCCTCCGCGGCGTCGAACCTTCCTCGAAGCTCGGCGCACCCGGCCTCGCGCCAGGACGACCCCGCCGCCTCGCAGAGCGGTCGCAGCTGCGCCAGCGCCAGGAGCTCCCCGCACCGCTCGGCCAAGAGCGGCAGCCCGAGCTTCTCGCTCACCGGCGGCGCCGCCGACAGCGCCGCGACCTGCGCGCGCGCACGCTGCTCGAAGGCGTCCGATGCCTTGCGCGTCCGCGCCCCCGCGACGGCCTCGCGCGCCCCCTCGTCCATCTGCAGCACGCGGAGCGCCTGCCGGCGCAGCGCGATGCCGCCGAGCAGCGCCGCCGCGGTCGCGTCGCTCCGGGCGACGCGACCCTTCACGTAACCCAACATCGCGTTCAGCGAACGCAGCGCGCCCGACGTCATGTCCGGCAGCACCGCGCCGTGCGTCGCGAGCAGCTCCCTGCGCGGCGCCATCGCCTCATCGAAGGAGGCCGCGAAGACCTGGAGCGTCGCCGACCAACTCAGGATCTCCGCGGTGAGCTCGCCGGGCGAGCGGCTCGCCTCGCGCGCCGCCGCGAGCACTGCCTGCTCCGCGCTGTCGAGACCGTCGATGTCCGACCGCGACGCCTGCTTCGAGAGCGTCGCGTACGCCGCCGTCTCCGCCGCCTCGGTCGCGCGGTACGCGGCGAAGCGCGCAGCGACGCCCGCGTATTTCGATCGCAGCGGCGCGACGTCGCTCCGGGCCTGGTCGAAGACCGCCTGCACGGCCGCCATGGCCTGCCTGTCGGCCGCGAGCGCGGCGGCGAGCGGCTCCCGCTCGGCGCTGGCCTTGTCGATCATTGCTTTCTTGAAGTTGCCCGGGGCGTCGACCGGCGCCTCCGCGAGCAGCACCCTCTGGCGGTCCCTCGCCTCGTCGAGCAGCCACGCGAGCTTGCCCGCGAGCGTTGCCCGCAGCGACTCGGCGTTCCTCGCGTCGTCGCGCACGTACGCGATCGCCTCGTCGATGTGGCCGAACCAGACGCCGAGCGAGGTTTCGCTCGCGACGATCTCCTCCGGCGTCTTGTTGTTCGGCCAGGTGGCCCACATCTCGATGGGCAGAGCGCCGTCCTTCTCGGCCTGGGCCCACGCGGCGCCCGGCCCCTGATTCTCGCCCACGCAGTGCTCCTCGCCGCCTACCGCCGCCGCGCAGAAGCTCCCGAACGTGTCGTCCCCGAACTTCCACAAGCACCCGGCCCCTGCCGCGCCGAGCGCCAAGGCGGCCACAGCGACCGCAAGGATCGTCCTCCGTCGCCTCGGTCTGGATCTTTCGCCCATGCTCATTGCCTCCACCCCGCGATTTTTCTCGCTCGCGCACGCTCGCCCGCACGTTTTCCAGAAGCAAGCGTCCCCACCAAAGCGCTAGGACATTGCTCGGCCCTGGATGGCGCCCCGAGCGCCAGGTTGTCCGTCCTCAATGCGGACAGTCGCCGAACCGGAGAGGTGTGCTTGGGGGTGCGTGGCGCCACGGCCTGCGGACCGGCCGCGAGCTCGAGGCGGACGCCGCTGAGCTCGTGCCCCTCGCCGGCGAGCTCCCCGAGCGAGGTCTCGGCGTCGTGCTCCTGGGGCACCGCGCGGCTGTCCACTTCGCCACCAGCAGGCCCGCGGGCGCCCTCGTGGAGCTCCGGGCGTGCCTCCGTCGGCGCCCTGTCACTACAGGGTTCGCCTGAAGTGTCGTGATCCTAATCAGGGAAACGCAGCGTTTCGACCCGGGTGCCGTCCTCCCCCCGGATCTCTTCGCCAGACCAATCCCAGCTCACGCCGCCCTTTCCCGGCGGTCCCAGCTCGTAGGTCACGCCCTCCAGCGTGAGCTGGTCCTCGTCGAGGTAGGCGATGCCGATCGAGTCGCCGCCGCGCCCCGGGCCGCCGTAGCCGCCGTCGCCTCCTCGGCCTCCCTCGCCGCCGCCACACGACCAGGTGCCGTCCCCCACAGCCCCGCCCGGTGCGCCTCGGCCGCCGTCGCCGCCTTCCTCGGGTGGCCCTCCATCGCCGCCCGGCCCCGCAGCCAGCGTCTCGATCACGCTGTCGCGGACCGTCAGCTTGGCGTGAAGGACGGCGATGCCGATGCTCGGCTGGCCGTTCCCGCCCCCTCGGCCGCCTCGACCACCGCAGCCCCCTGCGCCGCCGGAGCCGCCGCCGGCGCCTCCCTTGGAGGCCACGTCGCACACGGCGAGTCCGCCGCGACGCCCGCCTCCCCCGCCGCCGCCCTGGCCCGGCATGCCGTGGCCGCCCTCGGCTCCCTTGTCGCCCTCCCATCCGGTCTCGGTGAGCCGCCCGATGCCCTCGCCAGGTGCGCCGGCGGCGCCCCACATGCCGCTTTTCCCATTGAAGCCGTCGTAGCAACCGACGTCTGCACGGTTGCCGAGTCCTCCTTGCCCATCGTGGCCGGGGTCCGGCGCGGGTACGGGCTCGCCGGCCTCCCCATCTCCAGCGCCGTCGGCACGCCCGTCGCCTCCCTTGCCACCGACGCTCGGGATCCCGCCCTCGCACGGGTTCACCACCGCGGGCCCGCCGGCGACGGTGCCTGCCGAGCACGCATCCCCGCCGTAGATGCCGTGCGGCCCGTCGGGTGCCTGATTGAGCCCGGGCCAGCTCTCGCCGTGGCCGCGCCCATATCCGTAGGATGAGCGGATCTTGCCCCGGGTGACCTCCACCGCGGTGCCCGATCGAACGAGCATCCCGATATGGAGCCCGCCCGCGAGGTCGATGTGGTCGATCGTCGAGACTCCATCCGCCGCCCCAGTGTCGTCGGCGCCCGCCGGCTCGACGGTAAGGACAATGGCGAAAGGCTTCTCACGGACGATGATGGTGGTCGTAACATCCTCATTGAAGCGTTCAAATGTTTGGCTATCGAGGCCCCCGTACAGGTCCACGCCGGACGGTAGGACGACGGCTCCTTCGAACGCGTCGTTGCACGCGAACACCCTTCCTCGACCGACGCGTGCCAGGGCGATGGCGCGATGGAGAGAGCGGACCGGCTTGTCCTTCGTGCCTGGATTCGCATCGTCGCCGCCAAAGAAGGGCCCGGTGACGAACACGCCACAGCCGTCGTCGAACCGATCGGCCGCAAGGTGCTCGAGACAGACGGCTTCCGGCGGTGCTTCGTCCTGGCACGACGATGTGAGCACACACGGCGGCTCATCGGTATCGATGGGGCCTGGCGCGCTCCCGCATCCGAGCGTGGCGACAGGAAGAGCAAGGAACAGGATCATCGTGCCTTTTAACATCATCGGTATTCCTCGACGGCGGCGCCGCGGTGAGCAACTCAACGGGGCAGCTCGTTCGCCGCACCGAAACGATAGAGTTGACCCTGTGGGCCGGCCGCGCCTCTGCCCACCTCGTCGCCTAATGCGGCATTTCCTGCATAGCCGCCTCCTCCGGGGTGTCCAATCTCGAAGGTCGTGCCGGGCAGGATGGTCAGATGGGGGACCACGTACGCGATGCCGATGGCAGCACCGCCGAGCCCGCCGCCGGCATCACCGCCACGGCCGCCGTTACCTCCACGGCCGCCGTCGCACGCTCCCCACATTCCGGTATCAGTCAAACCGTTGCCGCCGTGCCCGCCCCATCGCCCAACGCCGCCTGGTTGGCCGGTTCCGCCGGCCCCACCGTTGCCGCCGTTGCCCGCGACAACCTTCGTGGCGTCGAGTTCCAGCTCCGAGTCCTCCAGCGCAACGATGGCGATGCTCGCGCCGCCATAGCCGCCGCCCCGGCCTCCCTCGCCGCCGCAGCCCCCGCTCCCCCCCGAGCCGCCGGCCGCACCGCTTTGGGGGCGGCCTACAGGGCACGCAACCATATCCCCGCGCGACTTGCTCCCGCCACCGCCGCCTCCCCCTTGGCCGGCGCCGCCCTTCATCCCATCCTTACCCTTGCCGCCGACCCATCCGTGGATGTCGAGGTAGCCTTCACCTACCGCGCCGTCGGCGCGGCCACTGCTGGCACCGGGCGCGCCGTCAGCGCCAGCTGTGCAAATCTCGCTGCCCGCGCCGAGCCCCGCAGCCCCGAAGCCTTGCGGATTTTCCGCGGGCTCGGGCTTTCCTGGCGCGCCATCGCCGCCGCCGTCAAGTCCGCCGTCGCCGCCATATCCGCCCGTCGACTCGATGCCGTCATCGCAGAAGTTCACAACCGGCAGGGCGCCCACAGCGGCGTCCGCCGTGCAGGCAGACGCGCCATGGTTCCCCTCCACGCCATCCGTCGCTCGATAGGTGTGCGCGTCCTTGCCCGCCTCCCCGTCCTTGCCGTCGCCCACGATGACATCGCTCGACACCACCTTCGCCTTGGCCCCTTGGCTCAAGATCATCGCGATCGAGGACTTGCCATCGTCCGCGGACGCATCCGCCGCTACGGCGCGCACGCCGAAGATCACGGACGTCGCGTCGTCCCCTGCGATGACCGCGTCGTTCCCCCCGAGGACCCGCAGCGGGATCCCCACCGGCGGAGCGATGATCGTCGGGTGATCCGGCCCGTCGAACGACCCCTCATACGACCAGTCGCCGCCGTCACACCGGCGTCCGCCCCAGAGGTCGACCCCCGAGGGCAGCGTGATCTTCTCCTCGAACGACCCGCCGCACGCGTACACGCGCCGGGTCGGCCCCTCGCCGTGGCCTCGCCCGTGCGCGGCGAGCCCGATCGCGTGCTGGAGCGTCTGGACCGGCGCTCCCTGGGTACCGAGGCTGCTGTCGTCGCCCAGCGCGCTGACGAACACCCCGCACATGTCGAGCGCGCTCGCCGTCGCTGGATTCCCATCACAAGGAGATGGCTCCGGCGGCGGAATCTCGCACCAGTAGGTGTCCGCGCAGCTGTCGGAATAGCACCCCGTGTTCCCCGCGGCGCTCGCCAAAGCGAACGCGATGGGCGCCAGCGATCGGAGGACATCTCGACTTCGACCCACGGATCCAGAACGCATGACCCTTCCTCCCCCTCACCACGCGCCTTCGAGGAGCACCCCCGCCCGATCGTTCGTCGTCACCGGCACGAGGCGAACGCCAGCGGCTTTGGGCGCACCACCGAAAAAGGCAACCTCCGTAAAGAACGAGGCCGCCGTCGCCACGCCGAACACGGCGCTCGTCGCCAGCGACACCTTGCCGAGGGTCGCGAACAGATCCCGCTCGTTCACCTGGTCACGAATGCCGGCGCACGCCGCTGGTGCGCTGGCTTCCCGGCACGTATGCGACGTCCACCCCTGCGCGCGAAGGGTGATGTCTCTCTCTCGCAGATTGCTGTGGACGACGTGAGCGCGCAGGAGAAAGACCGCGCCGGCCGCCGCCGTTGCCGTCGTCACCACGATGCCGCCTATCCGCGCCGTCCCCGGCCAGGAAGCCCATGGGCTCGTAGGTCGCGTCTGCGCAGCCGCCGGGGAGCTCAGGGCTCGCGGAGTTTCGTTCGCTGACACCGGCGCGCCTTCCTTGGCGCTGCTCACCGACGCGCGCGGCACATGAAGAGAGAGCTCGTGCTCCGCTTTCGCCACGGCGCGCACGGACTGAAACGCATCTTCGCCGCCCGGTGCTCGGGCCCGCACCATGTGCAGCCCCGGCTCGACGAACAGCGTATAGACGCGCGCGATGCGGCCGACGGCTTTGCCATCGACGAACACCTCGGCGTCCGGCGGGTCGACGGAGACACGGAGCTTCGCGACGTGCGGTGTTGCCTTACGCAGCCCTTCCTCGAATCGCTTCTGCAGCGCGGCCGGCAGCGCCTCGCGCTGCTCGAGGCTCCAGGTCAGGTGTTCGGCCGCATCGCGGTATTTGCCCAACGCGAGCTCGCAGAGGCCGAGCTCCCCGGCAATCTCCGCGCGCTCACGCTCCGTGGTGGACTCCGGGTCTGCGGCGTCGAATGCCGCCTTGTAGGCGGCGTGTGCCTCGGTCCATTGCCCCGCCGCGCGCGCCCTCTGGCCACGGCGAACATGGTCCTTCACCGTCGAGTGCTCTCTCGACCTTGGCGTCGATGGGCCGCCCTGGGCGCGCGCTGCGCTCGTAAGGCATGTCGATGCCCCGACCGCAAGGAGAATCGAGAGGAACTGTGGAGCGCAACGCATGTCACGACGGTAGTTGCGTCAACTGCTCGGCGTCAATGGGGGGTGAAATCGCCATGCGCTCGCGTTTGCCATGAGAAATTGCAGCGCGAGCTAGCAATGTTGTCACCTCGCCTAGGCGCCGAGTGCTGTGCGAGTGCACAGGTGGCGCATTGGGGCACATTGTCCCACCAAAATGAGCCGGACCGTTCACTTTTCTGACCCCGGGAGGGCCGCTCAGACGTGCTACCGGCATGGGCAAGCCAGCGGGGGCCTTCAGCAGCTTCGAGCTCTTCCGGCGCCTGGCGAGGCGCTTCGGGGTCCCGGCGCGCGATGCCGAGGACGTCGCGCAAGACTCGCTGCTGCGGGGGCTGGACGCGGAGGGACGGATCGAGGCAAGCGGGGACCCGGCGCCTTACCGCGTCACGATCGCGGCCAACCAGGCGCGCGACTATGTTCGAAGCGCGCGCCGCCGGCGAGAGGTGCTGACGCCGTTTGGCGACCCCGAGCTCCACGACGAGCACCCCACGCCGGAAGAGCTGCTCAGGTGGCGCCAGCGGGAAGCCGTGCTGCGCGAGCTCATCGCCGGTGTCGAGCCGAAGTACCGGGACATCTTGATCAAGCATGACCTGGAGGAGATCCCGCTGACCCAGATCGCCGTGGAGCATGGGCTTCACCCTGACGCCGTGAAGACGCTGCACCGGCGAGCCCGCGAGCAGCTGGAGGAGGCGGCGCAACGTCGGAGGGCGAAGCAACGCTCGCGCGGATGGGACGAGACCGCCTGCGTCGTTCCTTTCGGGCTCTATCCACGCCAGGGGTGGAGCGGCTCCCTGCTCCGCTGGAGCTGGAGGCGCCTGGCGCAGGGGGCGAGCGTCGTGCTCATGAGCGCCATTGTCGCTGCCGTGACCTCCTCGTCCACGCTGCAGGCGTGGGTTCGATCGGCTCTCGATGACGGTTGGCCCGCGCTGACGGGGCAGGGCTCCGCGCCGCTCCCCGCGGAGCGCCGCGCCGGGCAGGCGGGGACGTCCTCCGCATTACCCGCAGAGCAGGCCCTTGCGCTCCCGGCGGAGCGCCGCGCCGGACGGGCCGGCGCCGGGGCTAGCACGACGCCTTCTCCGTCGGTGACGGCTACTCCTCGCGCCTCGTCCTCGACGACGTCCGCGCAGCCGGCGATCAGCGCGCGCGAGAGGAGCCTGATTGGCCAGGCCCGGACGGCCATCGAGGCTCGCAGCCCAGAGGCGGATCTCGAGGCGCACCGGCTGCTCGAGGCACACGCGGAGGAGTTCCCGCGCGGTCGGCTCGCTGCGGAGCGCGAAGAGATGCTCAGGCAGCTTCGCTGACGGGTCGGCTGACCATCAACAGCTAAGCCAGCGGTGCGGTCGGTGCTGTCGTCGGGCAGCACAAGGCCGGGCTCCGCCATACGTCGGACAAGAATGCTCACGGTTCAGGAGGGAACATGGAGGACATGCTGGGTGCGATGTGGCTCGTCTCGCCGCTCGGGCTCGCGATGATCGCGTGCGTCGCGATCGGCTTCGCGGTCACCGCGCGCGAAGCGCTGGGACGCGAGCGCGGGCTTCGCGAGGCGCGCGAGCACGCGCATGATGACGAGGAGGCAGCCCTCACCGATGCGAAGGAGCAGGCAGCGGGCGAGCGAGACCGATATCGGCGCCTTCTGGACTGTCATGTCGACGCGGCGCTCGCAGAGCTGACGGAGGCCCGCACGCGCCCCCTCCCCTGGCCAGGAAGGGTCCTCGAGTCGTTCTGTGCGACGACGCCTTCGTGGAGGAGAAAGCTAGCCGAGAGCACGGGGCTGGAACCGAGGGAGGTGGAGCGGTTGCTGAGGAGCGACCTGCCAATGACGCCCGGCCTTGCCCGGCAGCTGGAGTCCTTCACCGGCACGCCTGCGCGGTACTGGGAGCGCCTGTGGCGGCTGCACGACGACCACCGAACGGACGCGGAGACGACGGTGGTAATGCAGATCGGTGCGCCCAGCACCAAGCGTGAGAGCTCGACGCTTCCCGCGGCGTCGTCGGCGCCGAGCTCGGCGCCACCGACTCCGCCGACGATACCTCCCCGCGCGCTCGACGTTCCTCCGCCCGTGGTACCGTCTCCCGAGCTTGCGGCCAGGAGCCCGCGGGCGAAGCTCCCGCCGCCTCCGCTGCCGCGGCTTCGGTCGCCGCTCCCTGTCCGCACCGCCGCGGGGGCGGAGCTCGCCCAGCGCGCCGCCACGCTGACGAGCTTCCCGCTACAGCGTGATGAAGGGGGGACGAGCTCCGCCAACGCGTCCGACTGGGAGGACGCAGAGCGCTCTCCGCTGAACACGACACTTCCGGGCGTAGGGAGCCATGGATGAGCGCCGCCGCGCTTCGCAGCTACACGCCATCAGGAGCCTGCAGCCTGCTGGCAAGCATGCCGCCACTACCGGAACTGAGCAGCTACGGCACGTCTTCCTTTGGTAGCGGACGGGGACGACCGCGAACCGGTGCCGCATGAGGCGGACGCGCGGCATCACCCGCTTACGGGCGATTGCCCGCGGGGGAGGGTAACGCCATGGATCGTCTGTCGAATGAAGACGAGCGCGCCGCCGCGCACGCGCGCTTGTTTTGCCCGGCGCAGGTTCGTGCCGTGCTGCGCTGGTTGGGGAGGCTGGGGGTCCCACTGTGCCATCGTACCGACGTCGCAGGCCAAATCTGGCTCATTGCCTGGGAGAGCTGGCCCAGGTTCGATCCGAAGCGCGGCAGGCCGGAACGCTGGTTAAATGCGATCACCGTACACGTTGCTTCACACTATCACGAGCGTATGGAGCGCCGCAGGGAAGAGCTCGTCGATTTGATCGATGTGGCCGATCCAGCGCCGGATGCCGCTGCTACGATGGAGTCTGACAGCATCAGGACGGGCACCATCGAGGCGGTGAACGCGCTCCATCCGAAGCTGCGCTTTGTTCTAGTGGCACATGATCTCAACGGAGTCTCGATGGCCCAGATCGCCGAAGACGCAGGGCTACCTCTCTCGGTGATCTACAAGCGACGCGCCAAGGCGATCGGTGCGCTGCGCGACATCATCGGACTTCGGGAAAACACGGAGGAGTTCGCCCGGAAAGTGGGGGCGCAATGACCATCAAAGGCCTGGTTGTTCACTTCCGGCGCGACTTGGACGATTACGAGGCCGAGCGAACAATCGACGCTCTCATGATGATCAAAAAGGTTATCAAGGTGTCACCTGTCGCAGCCGTTTACGAGGACGACCTGAACCGGCAGCGGGTCAAGCGAGAGCTGCGCGACAAGATGCGCGCGCTGCTGGACGACGAATAGACGTCGAGCTCGGCCCTGGCGAACCGGCGTCCGAGGGCGGCAGCGCCGATGGCGTCACGTAGCCCGCCGACCCGTGCCTCGGCCTCCGCTTCCCCGGCACGGCGGGGCGCACCAACCTTGCCTTGTGCTCGAGGTGGCATGGGCGTGCTCAGGGGGCGCGGCGGGGAGATCTGGCGGCTCCGCTCGGCAGGCCGGCCTCAGCGTCCTGGCAGAGTTCGGGCAGTTCCGCTGGCTAGCGGAGCAACCGATGCCCGAAAAGGCGCATTCTAAGGCGCCATGCGCACGTTGTACAGAAATCGGTTACATGCGCAGGCTACAACGGCGGATCGCACCATGTCGCCACCTGCCCCTCGTGGGCCCAGCTCCCTCGGGAGCTTCGCAGCGAGTGCGACGCATGACCGGCCTGTCGCGCTCGAGATCCATGTAGACGCCGCACTCGGTGAATCACGAAAGCGCCGCTGTAGATTCATCACAACGCCAGGAAGGTGGATATCTGAGGCTCCAGATTAGATGAGTCCAGCGAAGCAGACTCCCAGTCCATGGTGTCCAATCCGCGACGTCCACCGCCGCCAGGGCAAGACGAGCTCCTGTACATGTAGTACCGGCGCCGAGTTTCGCGAGGGTGTCGACCCCGAGGAGCTCGCAGGGGGCGCCGAGCTCCGCGAGCTCGACCCGGGAACGACGATGGTCCGACCCGCCAGGACACGGCGAACAGTCCGACGCTGTCATATGCGTACCCTCCAGCTCTACGCGTCTCTCGACACGAGCGCGCTCCCTCGGAAATCCACGATTGGCTTTTCCACATCGGCCACGCTACGTGTTAGGTCCAGCAATGAGATGCGAAACCCCTCCTTGGAATCCTCAAAAAACAATCGATCATTGACGAAGAATGCAAGTGGAACGCGTGGCAATTGCTGCGGACCGGCAGTCACCGTCAACTGGGCGTAGCAGTTTAGCCCATCCGATCTATCGATGTTGCTCCCGCGGGCGCGAGACTTGGCCTCCAAAAAGTCGCCGTAACCGGAAAGACATTGCGTCCACATTATCTCCGGTCGCTCGACAGGTTTAAGCATCGCGACCACTGGTTCATCGTCTGAGGGAGGGAACAAAGTAACGATATCGCGCGGCTTAACGACGGCAAAGCTATTAGACTTGTCGCCGATGAGACCATCGAATTCGTGGTAGTGAGACAGGTCGTACTTTGTTGGATAGCGCTCCGGTCGCGCTTCGTAATCCAACGCGACAAGATGCGAAAGGTAGTCTTCTGCCATAAGAGACATGAGCTTAAAGAACTGCGTAAATACGTCGTCGTCAAACGATAGAATGACAATGTTTCTGCGTAGCCAAATGGCCTCGAACATGGCAGTAACAACCAGCAGCTCATCAGCGGCTCGTTCGTGGTGCCCCTCTTTGTTCGCCATCTTGGACGTGCCCTTACTCAAGCCACCCAAACTCCGTGATAAACGATCCCGCTCTAACTTTGTCAGGGGCTTACCGCTCTGAATCTCGAGCACTTGCTCCAGGTAGCCTTTTGCGGCTTTCCGTTGCAAGATTAGGTTTACATAATAGCACAGAGCGGGCAGAAGGCTTTTGTATCTGGCCGGACTAACGATCTTGATCGTTGGGACGAGTGAACGATCTTTAAATATGAGATTTGCGACCTCCGCATCATCCCGAGTGCGTGGTGGAAGGGCGGCATACTTCTGAAGCTCGCCGACTATTGGGGGTACCACGAGCACGTCGTTCCGACGCAATACCTCGCGCACCATCGCCAAGTTTCCGCCGGAAAAAATGTTCGCGTCGCAGAATAAGAGGGCGCTTTCGTCGCGGATTACGTCGTACACAAAGGAGACGTCGGGAAGCTCAGCCTTTAGATATAAAAAGGATCCCTTGGGCTCGGTTGGATCAGCAGGTGGCTTCCCACGTTCCTTAATGAACTGAAAGACGGAGTTTTTCATGGTGTTGTCTGCGTGTTGCAAAAGAGCAATGGACTTTGCTAGTTAGCGCGGATCGTCGCACCGATCGTCATCGGACACAACGTTGTTGGCGATGGTACCGGACACGACATCCTGCCGACAATGCTGGGGCGCCGAACTCCACGAGCCCGACCTTGAGGAGCGCCGAGCTCCACGAACTCGACCTGGGGGGCGGGGCTCTACTGTCCAGCCATACGGTCCCGCAGAAACGGCGCGAGGTCGATCTCGCGCACACGCCGACGCAGAACGAGGTGGGGCGGCGCCGCGGGCACGGACCAGTCGATCTCGAGGAACGCGCCTTCCTCGAGGAACGCGTCCTCTTTTCGTGGGCGCGCCGGGGCATACCTGTGCGTGTGGGTGCGGCAAACCCGTCCGCATCCTACCGTCGTACCACTCGCGGCGCATCCCCCGCTACCTACGCGCACACCACCCCATGGCGATGACCATGGAGACCCGACAGTTAAAGGAGGCCGGGCTCCTGACCTCGACCGCCGTGGCCCGGATGCTCGGCATCGGGAAGACCACGCTCCGGCGGCTCGAGGGCATGCTCTTCGAGCCCGCCCCCGTCTGGGGAGTCGGAAGATGCGTGTGTTCACGCCCGAGCAGGTCGAGCTGCTCTGGAGGGCGCTCCGGGAGAAGATCCGGCGCGGCCCCGAAACCGGAGCTCGTCGGGTTCGACGAGCTGGCGCGCCGGAGAGCGCCAGCTCGGTGGAGCTCACGGCGAAGGCTGGCTGCCCGAGCGGACGAGCCCAAGCGCACCTGGTGCCTGTCCGTCCACCTGCTCAGCCGACCAGTACCATCTCGAACGGCTCGGCGAGAATGTGCATCGGCCGGATCCACCTCCGTCTTGACAGACTGGTTCCGCGGGCGACACCCTCCAATCCGTGGCCAAGATCTACTCGCCGCAGGTTTTCGAGGCCCTCGCTGAGAGCCTTCGCACAATCTATTGGTACACGAACGATCTGAAGTCGTTCCTGATCCGGTGCGGGGTTCCTCGCGAGCACGTCGCGCGCCTTGACTGGACGTACAAGCGGACGGCGGTGCGGGAACTGCTGGACGACCTTGCTGTCCACGGTGCAACCGGAACGAAACTCGTCGGGAACCTCATTGGCGGCGTCGTCGAGCAGGACGAACGGTTTCCCCATTTGGCTAAGCTGGATGACGGCAGGGCGAAGGTTCGTGACGCTCGAGAGGCCGTTCGTGATCTCAAGAACCTGCTCGGGCACCAGACGGTCGTCGCCCATGCGGAGGCAGCGCGCGCCGAGAACAGGACGGAGGCCGAGCGTCGGCGAGCAGAAAAGCAGCAATGGACCGAGACACTCGCGACGCTCAAGCATCGATTCATGGCCCTCGGCGGAATGACGGACCACAACCAGCGCGGCCTAAAGTTCCAGCTCTGGCTCCGTGAGTTATTCGCGTTGCACGACCTCGAGCCCCGAGGGTCTTTCGCGAGCATTGGCGAGCAGATAGACGGGAGCATCCGCATCGACGGGCAGACGCTGCTTGTGGAGGCCCGGTGGACCAAGGACCGCGTCGCCCCCGAAGGAGTCCGAGACTTCGTTGGAAAGTTCGAGCAGAAGCTCGACAACACGCTAGGGCTCATGGTCTCGATCCAGGGCTTCACCGACGCCGCTGGGGCGAAGGCTACGAGCAGCGGTCGGCTCCTCACTATCTTCATGGACGGGCAGGACATCTACCCTGTCCTCGACGGCCTCGTAGACCTTCGGCAGCTTCTGAGCCGCAAGCTCCGACACGCAGCAGAGAAGGGCGAGCCGATGTACCGGATAGGCCAGTAAAGACGCGCGACCAAAGCGCCGCGGAACGAGCTCCTTCAGCATGACGAAGAGGCGACGAGGGCGCAGCGAGGGATCCTTGCCGAGCTGCTCGACGATGAAGGGCACGAACGGGTCGACCATGGACGGGCGCGGCGCGACGACCTTCGGGTCGACGCCCGCTTGCCCGAGCACGCGTTGCACGGTGGTGTGGTGCAGCCCGAGCTGGCCGGCGATTGTGCCGAAGGCCACTTGTCGCCGTGGTAGAGGCGCAGGATTCCCGCCTCCTTGGCGATCACCGCCGCCTCCGGTCACCGTGAAGGCCCTCGTGGGACGTGGGGAGGGCGCCACGATCGCTGAATGGTCTGAGCGCTCCGGTGTCTCGCCCATGTCGGCGCGGAAGTTGGCGAACGTGTGCCAGCGCTTGCAGACCCTGATCCCGCGTCTGCCGTAGCGAGCAAACGCGTCAGACTTGGAGCTGTAGCAACGCCGTATCATAGCCTGCCAGCATGCATAGGTGCGGCTCGGGCGCCCTCGGCTTCCGTGGCCGTGTGTGGTGCACGCCTTGACGAGTCGAGCGCCGTTCTTCCGGTCGGCGCATGCCCGGCACGAGTCGCTGCGCGGCGCGCCGAGAACGAATGTCACCAGCCGCCGCACCATGGCCGTCGCTGGGTGAGCACGTGCTCCTCAACGTGACCTGCTCATGCGACGCTGGCCTGGACACAGCACCAAAGCTCAGGTAGGAGGCGATGACCAGATGAAAATTGAGCAGGTGACACTTCAGAACTTCCGCAGCTTTGGGCCGCAACCTGAAACAATCCGGCTTGGCGGACGGACCAGCCTCATCGGTGCGAACGGCTCTGGGAAGTCGAGCACCATGATGGCTCTGGTGCGCATGTTCGGAGCAACATCACCGGAGCGTACGCTCGAACCCGGAGACGTGCACGTTCCTCATGGCAAGCGACTCGAGGACCTGGGTCCTACGACGATCTCCATCGAGGCGCAGATCGCGCTCCCCGAGATTGAGACGGGCTCCAAGAGCATCGGGGCCGTGTTCAACCAGATGGTAGTCCCCGCTCCCGGCGCTTCCCCGTACTGCCGCATGCGTCTCGAGGGCAGATGGTCGGGCGGTGCTGCAGATGAGGGCGAAATGGACGTTTCGCTCTCTTGGATCGCGACCACGGACCCGGTGCCCAAGCCCGAGCACGTTTACCGAGTCACGGCGGTCGACCGTGCGCGAATCCAGGTTCATTACGTCCCGGCTGCGCGTGATCCGGCGCGTCAGCTTCGCGCGGTCTCTACGGCGTTGCTGGCACGCCTCTTCCGTGGAGTCGAGTTCTCTTCGAAGGTCGCCGATCTGCTGAGGTCCACATCTGAAGACGTGCGGATGGCCTTCCAAGACGAACTGGGGATCAAGGCGGTGACCACCGAGGTCGAGCGGGCCTGGCGGACGTTGAACGATGCCCCCCATTTCTCCCGCATCGGTTTCCGTCCCTTCGAGGCTGAGCTCGACGATCTGCTTCGGCGGGTGGAGATGGTCCTCGGTCCGGCCCCTCACACGTCGGAAGTAGGCGTCGAACGGCTAAGCGATGGCCAGAAGTCGCTTTTCTATCTGTCGTTGATCGCATCGGTGTTCTCGGTGGAGGACCACGTCAATGCTGGGAAGGCCTCCTCACTCGGCCTTTCCGCGGAACGCTTGACGCCGCCCATGCTTACGTTTCTCGCCGTCGAGGAGCCGGAAAATCACCTCGCGCCGCATTATCTGGCGCGAATCATGAATACGCTCGACACCATTGGAGGTTCCTCGCGCGGTCAGGTTCTCCTCACAAGTCACTCGCCAGCCATCCTGGGGCGCGTCGAACCGGAGGCCGTCCGTTACCTAAGGCTTGATTCCACTACGGGCCGCTCGTCAATCAAAGAGATCACTCTACCAGCGAAGTCGGATGATGCACACTTATATGTGCGGCAAGCGGTCCTTGCGTTTCCTGAACTCTATTTTGCCAAGCTGGTCGTTCTCGGTGAAGGCGACGGCGAGATGGTCCTCCTGCCGCGGCTAGCGATGGCGAGGGGCACGCACCTCGATCGCAATTTCGTGTCCGTGGTGCCCCTAGGCGGTCGGCACGTGAACCACTTCTGGAGGCTACTTAGTGACCTCGGGATACCACATGTGACACTGCTAGATCTCGACCGAGAGCGCTTCGGAGGCGGATGGGGACGGGTTCACTACGCGCTGTCGCAGCTCATAGAACGAGGAACGTCGCGCGATAAACTGCTAGAATGCGAATACGGCGTGCTCACGGAGCAGGAGTTCGCCGACATGACGAGTTGGCCCTTCGACGAGCTCGCCAGCTGGATAGATCATCTCGAGGCTTACGACGTCTTTTTTTCCGAGCCTCTTGACATCGACTTCATGATGCTCCGTGCATTTCCAGCGGCGTATCGCGCAACGGTTCCGCCGAATGGCGGCCCCAAGCTGCCGAGCAATCCCGAGGACCTCGAGGCGCGCATCGAACGCGCTACGCGGACCGTTCTTAAAGACAACGGCGGAGACGGCAGCTCTTTCAGCCAAGATGAGAAGAACGATTTTCCGTGGTACTCAAACCTGTTTCTTAACAGAGGGAAGCCCACGACTCACCTGCTCGCCATGGCTGCCCTGACGGACGACCAACTGCGATCAAGCATGCCGCCCGTACTCGAGCGCCTGCTTGATTGGGTCGAGCAGAAGCTCAAGTAGGCGCGCCATGCCCACTAGCAAGGCGGCGTGGAAGCCAATCGGAGTCAAAGCGCTCGAGGACGACGCAGACCTTGTAGTTCGCGCCGGTGAGTCGAGACTCGTCATCGCAGGTCCAGGTGCCGGAAAGACCGAACTGCTCGCGCAGCGTGCTGCCTACCTGCTGCAGACGGGGCTATGCGCTGATCCGCAGCGAATCCTCGCGCTTAGCTTCAAGCGCGACGCGGCACGAAACCTCGCCGAGCGTGTGCGAAAACGCATCGGCCCCACGCTCGCCGCGCGTCTCGATTCGTTCACGTTCGATGCCTTCGCAAAGAGCATGGTCGACCGATTCCGCAACGCGCTACCGGAGGCGTGGCGACCGACCTCGGACTACGAACTCGACTTCAAAGTCGCGACGAACACGCGAGATGCGATTCTCGCAATCCCCGACGCACATCTCTCGCTTACCCGTGGGCAACGAGAGGCGTTGCCTCACCCAAGAGGTACTTTTTTCCGCAAGTATGTGGTCGGCGCCCCGTTGCCACTCGTCGCGTCAGAGGCCGACACAGACGCCCACGTGGCGGGCCGAGCTCTGTGGTCCCACCTTCTTCACGGGACCAGGCGCTCGGTACTCGCGTTTCCGATGATTACGCGGTTAGCTCAACTCATCCTCAATCACAACACGACACTGCTCGCTGCGCTCCGGGGCACATACGCGTTCGTATTTTTAGACGAATTCCAAGACACCACCGGACCCCAGTATGCGTGGACCCGCACAGCTTTTGCTGGCTCAGCGTCCATCCTAACGGCAGTCGGCGACCCGAAGCAGTGCGTGATGCGGTGGGCAGGCGCGGTGCCCGCAGTATTCGCAACTTTCACGAAGTACTTCGGCGGGATCGAGACCCCCCTTAAGCAGAATCATCGTTCCGCGAGTACACTCGTTGCCGTACAGGCCGTTGTAGCCCGCCGCATCGACGCTAACTCCGTGGCAGCGCAGCCGGTCGGCGAATACGCAAGCGCAAAAGCCGAGTGCCTTCTCCTTGAGTACGGCGACCACGAAGCAGAGGCGGCAGACCTCGCTGCTCGCATCGATGGGTGGATCCGCGAGGAGAATCTCGATCCACGCGACCTCTGTGTACTCACGCGCCAGCAACCATACGTCTACGCGGCCACGCTAGTTGCTGCTCTCGCGAAGGTCGGTCGTCGCGCCCGCGTTGAGCAAGATCTTCAGGACGTCCTCTCGGAGCCCCTCACGAGCGCGTGTCTAGACCTTCTGCGTCTCGCAGTCCAGACCCGTGCGCCTGCGTCTTGGGTGCGAGCGACCGAAGTGCTCGAGCGATTAGATTCCTCGCTTCAAGGAGCGGATCGAACTGCCGACCGCCTTTCGACACATACCGAAGAACTGCGCGAAGCTTTCGCGCGTGACGCATCTGTTACGGAAATCGTGCAGCGCATGATTGACTTTCTTGGTGAGGCGCGCTTCCGTGCCGTCGAGCCCACCTACCGCGAGGGTCAACTTTTTTTCGACACAAGGAACAAATTCGAGGCTGCCTTGGATGCGGCGAAGCGAGGCCGAACATGGCGCGATGCGGTGGACGAAGTCGAGGGCGTCGGGGCGATCCCCATCCTGACGGCTCACAAGAGCAAAGGGCTCGAGTACCACACAATCGTGTTCATCGGCCTGGAGGACAATGCTCACTTCGGCTTCGCCAATTCTCCGAAGGAGGAGACCAGCGTCTTCTTTGTCGCTCTGTCGAGGGCGAAGCGGCGCGTGGTCGCGACCTTTGCAGAGCGGCGAATCACGCGGCAGGGCCGTGGTCCTGAGCGGCAGGCGCGTGACGCGATCCAGAGCTTCTACGAGGCCCTAGAGGAAGCGGGCGTGCGACCTGTGCGTGTCGGACCGAAGCGCTGAGGGGGTGCTGCAAGCCGATCCGCATCCTCCCCTCGCCCCACTCGAAGGGCATCCCCCGCCACCTGCGCGCACATCACCCCATAGCCGTGACCATGGAGACCCGCCAATTAAAGGAGGCCGGGCTCCTGACCTCGACCGCCGTGGCCCGCATGCTCGGCATCCGGAAGACAACGCTCCGGCGGATCGAGGGCCAGCTCTTCGCGCCCGCCCCTCGTCAGGGGATCCGCAAGATGCGGGTGTTCACCCCCGAGCAGGTCGACGTCCTCCGAAAGACACGCCGTGAGAAGACCCGCCTCAGCCGCAAGCCAGAGCTCGTCGGACTCGAAGAGGTAACGCGGAGAGCGGCGTGCTCGATGCAGACGATTTGCCGGTGCCTTCGCGAATCACCTCGCCATCAATTCCAATGTGTCCACCAGAACCGCACTCGAGCGGGAAGGGCGCGAGCTTGCCAGGTTTCGTAATGTGACCTACCCCGGATGGGGTAGCCGCTTCCAGCCAGTGGGAAGAGTCCAATAATCATCAAAGTGTCGGCTGTAGGCGTCGTGCAGGGCCTGGCCGTTAATCTCAACAAGAAGCTCATCATTCTTGTTGACTGACGGTTCGCTAATATTTTGAGACCCAGTGTACACTACATAGCGCCCATTGCCGTCCCGACCTTTATAAGTCAAAACAACCATCTTGGAATGTATGCTCCCATCGCGTTTGCCCCAGACCTTGACCTCTGCGTTGGTTTTCTTTGCCAGTCGACGAAGGAGGCGCCCATGTTTAACATGAGACATTGAACCACGTCCGATCGCAACCTGCACTTTACAACCTTTTTTGGCAAAATCGCGAAGGACTTCAAAAATATCCACTAGTCCGAAGCTCTGATGTGCCACACGAATAATGCAGTCGTTGTTGGCCACATCAAAACTGCTCAGATGATTGCTAAGGCTTACCGCGAGTGGGTTGCCCCTGAATTCGGGAAGAAGATAGACGGTCGCACCAACGTCTGTAGCTTCAATCGTTTGCTTCGTCGGCTGAGCATCACGATTTCCCTGTGATGTTTGAGCATTGTAGTACCCGATCATCCCGTTATATAAATTCAGGCTTCCGTAGACCGTCAGACCGTCATTGAACTTCCTTTTTCCTGTACTGTCTGTAAGGTTCGCGGACCCAATCCATGTCGCGTTGACGGCCGCCGTAGGGTCCTGTGGATTTGGTATGCTACTAAACAAGAAGTACTTGGCATGCTGTATGCCTTTGTCTGGATCGCCGAAGCATGCTGTGCCGCCATTGCTTTGATGGCAAAATGTTATGTTTATGCGACCTTGCACAGATGGGTGAAGCCTATTGTTGTATAGATACGTCATTGCCTCCCATTTTTCTGATCCAACATCGGTTTTACATCGCTTTCTATCCCAGTGGGCAGGCTCGAGGCATCCGTCGGCAACTAAGTTGACTTTCACGCGTCGATCTGGATCTGACGCTGCCTCCACGAGGGCGACGGCGATGTCCTTGATGTCCAAGTTATAGATGGCGCCGTGTATCTCGGAATCATCTTGCGCGCTTCCGATTAGCGACAGCAAATGACTGATGATAACTTCTCTTTCGCTGTTAGTCTTAGCTGCAGCGGGGGCGTCAAAATGTGCGCACACGCTTGTGTTGCAACTGCTCGTCTCGATATTGCCTCGTACGCTTTCGATGAGTTCATCTTCTGCGATTTCACCCACGCACCCAACGAGTAGGAGTGCGGATGCGGTCAGACTGAGGCGTATATTGACGGTTTGTGGTCGGTTCATTTCATCCTCCTGGGCACGCCCTCAACGAGGCGAGCGTACAGGAGCGAGCGACCGGACGCCAGTACAGCCGGTCCCATGTGCTGAGCGCACATCGCGAATCGTGCAAGATGGCCGACTGGTTAGTTTGGTTTCATTGTCCACATTTGACCCCAACTAGCTTACGCGGCTTACGATCTGCGCACGCTACCGAGGATTCATGTTTTTGAAAGTAGGTCGTCGCTGGACAAGGTGGGAGATCAAACTCCTGCGCCGGCCGCGGATAGCCAAGTTGTCTCGACGAAGCTGATCACGTCGGATTTCCCTTTGCCTGTCCGGTAGCTCGGGAACGACGACCTTCATCGCCACCGAAACGGTTTTCTCCGCCTCGCTCAATGCGTCAAGTTTCGAGGGAGCCCAGCGCCGGGTTCATGGACAGCAGCGGAAGGCACAACTGGATGGCCCTAGGCTCTCCGGTTCGACCGGATCCCAGCGTACCCATCAAGAGCACGTTCTGCCTCTCCGCGGCGGTGATGGTGGGGTGACCTTCGCCGCGTCGCAGGGCTTTTCGGACCTCGCCAGGCCGTTGACCGAGCGCGGCGCCTCGTCGGTCCGCTGCGCTGCCGGGGTCGGCGGTACCCAGGCCGCGGCAGAGCCAGGACTAAGGGGATCGTGCCGACGTGGCTCGGCCTCCGCGGCTCTCCGCGTCTGTCCTACCTCGGTGCCTCGTCTATGCGGCCTGCTACTGTCGGCGCGACCTTGCTCGCCCTTCCGGTGCCGCCGACAGCCCGAGCAGCCGACCGAGCGCCTCGTGAACGACCCGGGCCGCCGCCTCGTCCCCGAGGGCGACGGCGCGGCTCAGGGTGCTGGCGAGCGAGGCGACCACCGCGGCCCGACGCGACGTCTCGATCACGGCGAGCTCCCCACCCCCAGGGGGTGACGCTTGGGCCCGGGTTGGGCCCATGCCTTCCGGGGGGGTGCGATCCGTCGTCACCCTCTCCCCAAATCCCGGGGCATCCGACGGATCGCAACGGTTCGCCCCCGCGGCACTGTCCCGCCAGAGAAACAGATCGATGAATAGCGGCCTCCGGAAACAGCAACGAATTCCATAGTTTCCGCCAACTTTACCGCCGAGGGCGGCTCCGGTGTGGCCCAACGGGGCGCCCTCCGCCGCCGAGTCGCCGGCGGTTAGGGGCCCACGGCATCACCGATCGGGGGCGGCGCCTGGCCCGGTGACGCAACAGCTGGAGAGCATGTACCCGACGACGGGCGCAGGGGAGCCGCCGTATCCGCCGGCGCTGATGTGCATGGTCACCCTGCTGCAGGGCTACGTCGGCGCATTGAATGCCGAGGCCGTGGAGCTGTCCGTCGTCGGCCTGCGCTGGCAGAGGGTGCTCGGCTGCCTGGGTGCGGCCACGTCCGCGTTCTCGCAGGGCGCGCTGCAAGCGTTCCGGGAGCGAGGGTGACGATCTCGGCGCGCACGTCGAGGCGACGGTCCACGTCCGCCTGATCGAGCCCACGCCGGACTTCGGACCCGGGCGGAGCGGGCGGAGGGCGCCGTCGATTCGGGTCCTGGTCAGTCCTGCGTAGCCTGCGTCTCCGCGGTATTGCCGCCTGCGCTGGCGCCGGAGCAGTCGGCGGCAACCGCCCGGAGCGCCGCGACGCCTCCACGCGGAACGGCGTAGGTGATCGCAAAGGCCTCGCCGGACCAGGCGACCCGCGCGCGCGCGTCGCTCGCGTCCGGATCGGCCGCGCGCAGATCGATATCCTCGCCGACGGTGCGATGGAGCCACGTTCGCCGCCGGAAGCGCCCGCGCTCGCCGTGTGGCTCGATGTACTCGGCGAAGGGCGTCCGGAGCGCGCCGCGCTCGGCGGCGCCGTCGGGGCGCAGCGCGAGGTGGTCGAGGGCGCCGCCGGCGCTGGCCGCGCCGGGAGCGTCGAGGACGGCGTACTGGACGGTATCCATGGAGCTCAGCCAGACCTGCCGCGCGACGTGGATCCTGCCGTCGGGCCCCCAGCGGGCCTGGAGGCGGGCGTCGAGGAACCGCCCGGAGAGCGCGTCGGTGAAGTTGCCTTGTACCGAGCGCACGCCGCCGGGGCCGACGACGCGCAGCGCGCCGCCCTCGTCGAGGAGCAGGAGGGTCGGCGGGCCGGAGCCTCGCACGGGAAGCGCGTAGTCGGCGGCCGGCAGCTCGCTCCTTGTCACCTCGAGAGCGTCGCTGGCCGGCGCGCGTGCGGCGCAGGAGCGCACGGCCGGCGCGCGTGCGGCCGGCACGTGGATTGAGATGAAGTCCTTGCCCGTGACGAGCGCGAAGGCGCGGTCCGTCCCGGGGATCACGGCTTCGATGTCGAAGGGGCCGCCCTGGAGAGGCACCCATGCGCCGAGAGCACATCCTGCGGAGTCGGTGCGCTGGGCGACGAGGCCAACCGGCTCGAGCCTGGGGCACGGGCGCCAGCAGGGCCGGGAACAGACGTGCGGCTGCGGCGTGCCCGCCGGCCACGAGGAGCAGGTCGCGTCGACGCAGCGCGACGCGCAGGCGAGCGGGCGCACGACGAGGCGCTGGGCGAGCACGACGAAGCCGCCGGCGACGGGCACCACCTCCCGCGGCGCCGCGTCCTTCGGCAAGGCGAGCGCGACCTCGGCGCCCACCGTCTCCGCGAATGCCGTGAGCGGCCTCGCGCGTGCGCCTCCAGGGCCGGCCCACACCGCGAGCCCGCCGCGGTCGCCGAAGCCCAGGGCGAAGGCGCCTCCGGCGGCCAGGGCGCCAAGCTCGGAGGGGCCGCGGAGCTGGCAGCGCACCGCGCCGGCGTTGGCGGTGGTCGCCTCGGGCGGAGGGCGGTGAGGGGCGGCGGGAGGAGGTCCGCTCGCGGCCGCCGGAGCCGGAGCCGGGGCGAGCGTCGGGGCGGGGACGCAGCGGGCCGCGGCGAGCGAGGCGAGGACGGCAGCGCAGGTGCGTCGGGAGGGCATGATTCGGCGACACGCAGGGAGACGACCGCCTTGGGCTGCGCGAGGGCTGGCCGTGTGGATCGGCGGAGAAGATCGGCAGGATACAGCGATCGTGACGGAGCGGGGCGGGCGATGTCGGTCAGCAGCGCTCGTCGGCACGCGCGCACGCGCAGGCGGCGTGGCAATGGCGGCCGAGCTCGAAGGCGGCGGCGAGCCGGGTCGCGTCGAACAGCGCGATCCGGGTGCGAGGTCCATCTCTCAAGCAGGTTATTGCGAGCCGAGCTTCAAAGCGGCCTCCGCTTGCGCGCGCGTGAGGAGGTCATCGACGCGAGGCTGCTCAGCCCGCGTGCTGAGATGGTGGTCGTTGATCTCGGCTCCGCTGACTCGAAGCACCTCGACGACGTCACGCCATCGCCTGGACGAGACTTCACCACCCTCGCGGTACCAGAGCAGCGCGCCGCTCTCCGCCGCTTCAGGCGCCCTGGAAGCCGCCCGCGCGGTACGTCAGCACCAGCGTATCGCGATGGCCGAGCTCGCCGGCGGGCTGGATGGGCGTCGTCTCGTGGATCACGCGCTCGTCGTCCAGCAACAGCAGGCTCCACGGCTCGGTGAGCGTGAATCGCTGGCCTGCGGGCCCGTCCGCCTGGAAGACACGCGTCTCGCCACCCTTGATGCCCTCACGCCCGACGAGGAACACCGCCACGAGATCCACGCCGTCGCGGTGCGCGCCTTCCGGCGTGGGGCGGCCGATCCCCCCTTGCGTATCGATGCGGAACTGGTGCGCCTCGACGAACCAGGGCTGCTCGCCCTTGCGGCCGGAAGCGACCTGCCCGAGCGCACGCAGCAGGCGCGCCCAGGCGGGCGGATCCACCACCTGCGGCTGCATCGGCTCGAACCACCGCTGCATGCCGCCGTGCAGCGCGTTGTATTCGACGGGCTGCCAGTGCGCGCGACGCGGCGCCTGGCGCACCGCGCCGCCTTCGACCACGAAGCACGAGTGCCGCCGGCTGCGGTAGCGCCCGCCGTCCTTGAGGTAGCGGTCCGGCGGCAGGTCGTCCCAGGAGGGCCGCAGCGCATGCAGCTCGCCCAGGTCGCAGCCCGTGAGCTCGGCGACGCCCTGCGGGCTGAGCACCGCATAGCCCTGCTGGCGCAGCAGCACGGGCACCTGCGCGGGATAAGTGAAGGCGGGCGTGAGTTCCATCGCCTGCGAGTTTACCAGGCAGCCGGCCGCGCTGCCCGCGCTGCACCTGCGCAGCGCGGGCTTCGGCGGTCGCGCGGGCCGCTGATAGACCCGCCACCCTCCCTCAGCCACGCGGGCAACCGAGCGCGGAGTGACGATCCAGAGCGCGCCGTTCGGGCCGATATCGCTCTTGCGCCGAGGGGCGCGACTGTCTGCTCGTCCCCATGATGCGAGGTAGGCATGCTCCGACGGTGTGGTGTTGCGCGGTGGCACGCAGGGCGGATGGTGGGCCTTCTGCTTCCCGCGATGGGGCTGGTCCGGCCGACCTATCAGGCCAGCGTGCCCTCCTGTGCTAGTTCGGCGGGCAGCGGCGCGTTCAGGCGCTGCGACCGAGCCCCGGCGGCGCCGGGGTCACGGCTTCGCGTCGTCGTCGTCTGCGCACGCCGCCGCGCTTGCCTCCCGGCACAGGCCTGCTGCTTGCCGGCAGCACTTTCCGGAGGCCTCTTGGGCGCTTCGGCACGCAACCACCGCGCGCGGGTGATCTCAGTAGAACCTGCGGGCACCGACGAGCGGCAAGGCTCCGGCAGCGAGTCGACGCGAGCGCCGGGCTCGAGGATCGGCCCAAGCCGGCGATGGAGCGCATCTTCGCGGAGGAGATCGCCCGAGTCTGAGCCGTGCGCGGGGCACGCGCCTCTGCCCGCCGCGCCCGCGCCCGCCGCGCCGTGCGCTCTCAGCGAGGTCGCTCGCGCATGCCGAGCTCACGGTGCGAGTTGAGCCGACCCTGATCTCGGTCTTGCACTGGGGGCGGGCCTGACGGTGACAGAGGGTGTATCCGTCGAGATCCCGGCTGATCACGCCAGGCAGGAGCCGGCCCTCGGCCGCCACCTGCGCGAAGAAGGGGAGGATAGCTGAAAATGCAAAGGAGCACGTGTGTGCCTGCGGGTGCGGGGGGCGGGTCGCGGTGAAGCCGTGGCAATCGTGAACGACGGAGATTGGGTTCTCCTGCGAGTGGCGCGATGTCCTACGCCTGTCGGCGCGGTCCACTCGGACTTCAAGCCGGCGATGCGGATTCTCCGGGGCGCGATCAACCCTTCTTGGAACGACTTCGACGCCGCTCCTGTTCCGCAGCTCGGACGCACCACGTCCACGCTGCCCATAGCGCCCCTCCCGTGAGACCCCTGGCCGCCAAGGGGTGCGCCAAGCGTCCGGACTCCAGGGGGCGTTCGGAGTTTCCTGACGACCTCACGCGCCTGCACACCCAAGAGCCGCACGAGCTGGGCGTGGGCCAAACTCCGCCGGTGCCAAGTCACACCCTTTGGAATATATAAGTAGCTGGCCGTAGTGCGTCGCGTTGACGAGCGAGCGAGCAAGGTTTTCGATGATCGTCGAGAGAGGCTACGCGCTCCGCGAGAAAATCGAGGAAACTGCCGATTTCGCCCTGTACCGCGCATACCACGAGGGCGACGGCGTCCCGGTTTTGCTGAAAATCCTGTGCGCGGAAAGATCGACCGGCGCCGAGGTCGTGCGCTTCAAGCACCAGTACGAGCGCATCGCGCGCCTCGCCTCGCCCCGCCTCGTCGCCCTGCGCGGCGTCGAGGCGCTCGCCGGCTCCTTGATCGTCGTCCTCGAGGACTTCCCGGGCCGCGATCTCGCGCGGATCCTCGCCGCGCGCCCGTCACGCAGGATGCCGGTCGGCGAGGCGCTCGATCTCGCGGCCGCGCTCGCCGAAGGTCTCGCCGCGGTGCACGTGGCCGGGCTCGTCCACCGCGATCTGCGCCCGCAGAACGTGCTCGTCGGCGCGCGCGGCGCGGTCAAGATCAATGGCTTCGGCGTCGACGCCGAGATCACCCACGCGCACGAACGGCTCTACGCGCCGGCGGTCATCGCCGACGTGCTGCCCTACGTCTCCCCCGAGCAGACAGGCCGCATGAACCGCGGCGTCGACTACCGGACCGACCTCTACGCGCTCGGCGTCATTCTGTACCAGATGCTCACGGGTCGGCGCCCCTTCGAGGCCCTGGACCCGATGGAGCTCATTCACGCGCACCTCGCCCTCGCGCCCACGCCGCCGTCCTGCGTCGATCCGACCATCCCCGAGGCCGTTTCCGACATCGTGCTCAAGCTGCTCGCGAAGAACGCCGAGGAGCGTTACCAGAGCGCCGAGGGCCTGCTCGCCGACCTCGAGCACTGCCGCGAGGCCCTCCGCGGCACGGGGACGATCGAGCCCTTCGTCGCGGGCCAGCGCGATCGTCAGGACCTCTTCCGGATCCACCAGAAGCTCTACGGCCGCGAGCATGACATCGAGGCGCTCACCGCCGCGTTCGAGCGCGCGCTCGAGGGGGGCCGTGAGATCGTCCTCGTCTCCGGCTACTCGGGGATCGGGAAGTCCTCGCTCGTACACGAGATCTTGAAGCCACTCGCGCGACAGAAGGGCTATTTCACGAGCGGCAAATACGACCAATACAACCGCGGCGCGCCCTACAGCGCGGTGATCCAGGCGTTCGACGGCCTCGTGCGGCAGATCCTCACCGAGAGCGATGCGCGCATCCTCCGCTTTCGGAGCGCGCTCCTCGAGGCGCTCGGGCCGAACGCGCAGGTCGTCTGCGACGTCATCCCGTCGCTCTCCCACGTGATCGGCCCGCAGCCGCCCGTCCCGGCGCTCGGCCCGATCGAGGCGCAAAACCGCCTGAACCGGTGCTTCTTGCTGTTCGTCTCGGTGTTCGCGCGGCGCACGCACCCGTTCGTCCTGTTCCTCGACGATCTTCAGTGGATCGACCCCGCGAGCGTCGGGCTGCTCCGCGCGCTCCTCGCCGACGACTCGCTCGATGCCCTCTTTTTCTGCGGCGCTTACCGTGACAACGAGGTATCGCCCGGGCACCCGTTCGTCCTGGCGATCGAGGAGCTCAAGCAAGCCGGGCTCGTCGTGCGCAACATCGTACTCACCCCGCTCGCGCGTCCGCACCTGATCGAGATGCTCTCGGATAGCCTCAAGCGCAGCGACTGTGGGCCGCTCGCCGATGCGGTGCAGAAGAAGACCGGCGGCAACCCGTTCTTCGTCAAGGAGTTCGTCCGGCCGCTGCACGACCACGGCGTCCTCGCGTACGCAGCCGGATCAGGCTGGCGCTGGGACCTCGCCGCGATCGACGCACTCGGGTACACGGACAACGTCGCAGACCTCATGGTGCGCACCATCGCGCGCCTGCCGCCGGCGACGGTAAAGGCGCTCAACCTCGCCGCGGCGATCGGCAACCGGTTCGACCTCGACGTGCTCGCCGCGGTGAACGAGTGCTCGCCGGAAGACGCGTATGCCCGCCTCGATCCCGCCGTGAGCGAGGGGCTCGTGATCGCCGGGCGCGGCGGCTACCGCTTCGCCCATGACAAGGTCCAGGAGGGCGCCTACGCGATGATCCCGGAGGCGGACCGACCCGCCTTCCACCTCCGGATCGGCCGGCTGCTCGCGGGCAAGCTAGACCTCTCGGAGAGCCAGAGCCTCTTCGACGTCGTCGGCCACCTGAACAGCGCAGGCGACCTCGTGTCGGACCCCGCGGAGCGCCTGCACCTCGCCCGCATGAGCCTCGAGGCCGCATGCCGCGCCGAGGACTCGGCCGCCTTCGGCGCCGCGCTGCGCTACCTGCAGTTCGGCCTCCTGCACCTTCCGGAGGACGCCTGGGCGTCACAGTACCCGCTCCGCCTCGAATACGCGAAGAGAGCCGCCCTGATGCTCTCGCTCTGCGGCCAGCATGACGACGCCCTCGCGATCCTCTCCGAAGGCCTGGAGCGGGCCGCGAGCCGGCTCGATCGTACCGAGGTGCTGCGGCTCAAGATGAACGTGCAGGTGCTCAAGAACGACCTGCCAGCCGCGCTCGCGGAGGGGCTCGAGGCCCTGCGCCCGTTCGGGATCGACCTGCCTCTCTTCCCGGACGACGCCATGCTCGACGCCCAGGTGCGGGCGACGATGGATCTCGTCCGGGAAAGGACGATCGAGGCGCTGCCAGGCCTGCCGTCGCTCGCGGACCCGGAGATCCTCGCCATGCAGGACGTGCTCCAGGAGCTCTTTCTCCCCTGCTACTTCCTGGCCACGAACGACCTCGGCATCACGGTCGCGAAGATCCTCGAGAACACGCTGCGCCACGGGCTCTCGAAGAACTCGATCTTCGGCTGCATGAACTTCGGGATGCTCCTCTGCGCCCGCGGCGACATCGCGCTCGGCTACCGCTTCGGCCGCGCCGCCATCGACCTCGCGGACCGCTGCACGGACAAGAAGTCCGAGGCGATGCTCCGCAATATGTGGGGCGCCTTCGTGCAGCATTGGCGAGAGGGCTACGCCGCCTGCAAGGCGTCGCTGGTCGCCGGGATGCACACCGGGCTCGAAACGGGCCAGTACATCTGGTCGTTCTACAACACGGCCAATGGCATCACGAACAGCCTCCTGCGCGGCCTCCCGCTCTCCGACCTCCTCGCCGAGGCGCGGAGCTACCAGCCGATGCGCAAGCTCGACGAGTTCAATGCCATCACCTGGGCGGTCGGCGCGGTCGGACAGATCGCGCACCAGCTCTCGGTCGAGACCGAGCGCCCCGCCGCGCTCAAGGGGGCGTGGGTCGATATCGACGAGGTGATCGAGGAGTCCCGCCGCATCGACAACCAGGCCTCGTTCTTCTTCGCCCACTTCTACATCGTCATCCTCTGCGTCTTCCAGGGCCTGTTCGAGGAAGCGGCGCGCGCTGCGCTCTTGCCGAACATCGAGATCCCGGCCGTGGCGGCCTGGCATGGCAACCCCGCGTTCCATTGCTACGCAGGCATCGCGTTCACGCAGGCGGCGGACGTCGTCTCCCCAGCGGAGCGCGCGCTCTTCCTCGCCCGCGCCGAGGTCTCCGCCGAAAAACTCTCGCGCTGGGCGGACCTCTGCCCGGAGAACCTGGCGCACCGCCGCGCCCTCCTCCGCGCCGAGCTCGAGCGCGTCCGCGGCGACGCGCGCGCCGCCGGGGACCGCTACGACGAGGCGATCGCTCTCGCGCAGCGCGGCGGCTATCTCCACGACGAGGCGCTCGGCAACGAGCTCGCGGGCCTCTGCTTCCGCGCGCTCGGCAAGAAAACCATCGCCGGCGCCTACCTGACCAAGGCGCACAAGGCGTATGGCCGCTGGGGCGCGACGGAGGCGATGCGGCGCCTCGAGAACGCGTACCCCGACCTCGTCCCGGGCGAGAGCCTCCGCGGCGAGAGGAGCCCGCAGGCCGGCGCCGCGCTCGACGTCGGCTCGGTGCTCAAGGCCTCTCAGGCCATCTCGGGCGAGATCGTCCTCGACCGCCTGCTCGACGCGCTCATGCGCATCATGGTCGAGAACGTCGGCGCGCGGCGCGGCGTCCTCCTGCTCCTGCGTGACGGACGGCTCGTCGTCGTGGCCGAGCACCACATCCGGGATGCGTCGGTCCACGTGCTCGGCGCGGCGCCCCTCGAGGGCCGCAAGGACCTGCCGGCCAGCGTCGTCACGTACGTGGCGCGGACGCGCGAGACCGTCCTGCTCGACGACCTCGCGATCGACGGGCCGTTCGGGCGCGATCCGTGCTTCGCCGGCGGTGCGCCGCGCTCCTCGCTCGCCGCGCCCATCGTCTACAAGGGCCGCCTCGCCGGCGTGATCTATCTCGAAAACGACCTCACCCGCTCTGCCTTCACCCCCGATCGCGTCGAGGTGATCCGGCTGCTCTCCGCCCAGGCGGCCAACTCCATCGAAAATGCGCGCCTCTATGCGGATCTGCAGCAGGAGAACGCGGAGCGACGGCGCGCCGAGGAGGTGCTCCGCCATTCCCTCTCGCTCCTCGAGGCCACGCTCGAATCGACGGCGGACGGCATCCTGGTCGTCGACGACGAGCAGCGCGTCCTGTGTCAGAATCACAGGTTCACGGCGATGTGGCGCATCCCGGACGAGATCCTCTCCACCGGGTCGGACGACACGTTCCGTACGTTCGTCTGCGACCAGGTCCTCGATCCCGAGGCGTTTCTGCAAAGGATCCGCGCTCTCTATGCCTCGCCCGAGGAGTCCAGCTTCGATGCCATCCCGTTCGCGGACGGGCGCGTCTTCGAGCGTTATTCGCAGCCCCAGCGCCTCGGCGGGCGCGTGGTCGGGCGGGTCTGGAGCTTCCGCGACATCACCGCGCGCGTGCGCGCCGAGCAGCAGCGCGATCAGCTCCTCCTGGACGAGCGGCGGGCGCGCACGGCAGCGGAGGAGGCCGTGCACCTGCGGGACGAGTTCCTTTCTATCGCCTCGCACGAGCTCCGCACCCCGCTCACCAGCCTGCAGCTCGCCATTCAATCGCTGGGGAAAAGGCTCGCGCGGGGTATGGACGTCGAGCGCGTGCGATCCGCGGTCGCCCTCTCTGGCCGCCAGGTCAAGCGCCTCACCGACCTCATCGATATGCTGCTCGACGTCTCCCGGATCCAGGCGGGGAGGCTCGAGCTGTATACGGCGCCCGTCGAGCTGCGCGCGCTCGTCGACGAGGTCGTCGCCCACCTCGGCGATCAGATCGCGCAGTCAGGCAGCGTGGTCGCCGTGCGCGCGGAGCAGCCGGTCATCGGCCGGTGGGACCCGCACCGCCTGGAGCAGGTCGTGACCAACCTCCTCACCAATGCGATCAAATTCGGGGAACGCCAGCCGATCGACATCACCATCACCCGGGAAGATCGGGTCGCGCGGCTCTCGGTGACCGACCGTGGGATCGGGATCTCGGCCGAAGTGCAGGTGCAGCTCTTCGAACGATTTCGCCGCGGCGTCTCGTCTAAGCATTACGGGGGGCTCGGGCTCGGCCTCTACATCACCCGCACCATCGTCGAGGCGCACGGCGGCCGAATTCGCGTGTCGAGCGAGGTCGGCCGGGGCTCGACCTTCTGCGTCGAGCTGCCGCTCTCGACCGAGCGCGCGGGGGATTTGTCGTCGTAGCGGTTGCCTCGAGCGGCTTCGTGAGTTCGGCTTGGTCACCTGTCCCTCGGTTTGTCCGTTGCTCCACCTCTCGGTGAGCGCGGCCCTGACTGCGCGCTCGTCGCGGCAGAGCCCCGCGGCGAAGTCGCGAAACTCGACCAGCGAACTCGCCTTGGCTTGCTCCAGCCAGGGCACCAGCGCAGCGGTATCGCGGGCGCGGACCAGCTGGGTGAATTTCTGCGCAAGGCGTTGTCCGGCAGCGATCGTGGGGCAGTCTTCGAGCAGGTGGTAGATGTAGCGACGTTGGTCGGGGTTCAGCTCGAACGCGGGAGCGCATCCTTTCGACACGACGCCTCCGGACGAGCGCCTGCAGAGCCTGCGGGCGCTGGCGAGCGGCAAGGCTTCGGCAGCGAGTCGACGCGAGCGGCGGGCTCGACGTTCAGTCGGGGCGGGCGACGGATCGCACCGGTTCGCCCCCGCGGAACAATCCCGCCAGAAGCACCGCGCGATGACGAGCGGTCGCCGGAAACTCGAGCTCGGTATGCTCGCGAACCTCCCCTGCTCGATGGAGAGTGGTTGAACAGCGTCTTCTTCGCAGCCGGCGGCCGATGGGAGCACCTGTCATGCTGGTGGATCGAGTTGCCGCCGGCAGACTGGCGCGTGTAGCATTTGACAATGCGAGCGGTGCTCTCGATCTGCCTCTGGACCGTCTTGGTCGTGCTCTCCAGCGCCGGCTGCAAGCGCCTCAAGACAGGCGCCCGCGAAGACTTCGCGGAGAGGTATAGCTGCCCGGAGGACAGGGTCGAGGTGCGCGAGCGTGACGACGTCAAGTGGAGCACGGTCGTGCTCGGCGACGCGCCGCGGGAGGCCCCGCCGGCCGAGGTGAAGAACGACCCGGAGCGGCTCGCCAAGTGGAACGCAGACCGCGCCGAGCAGGACGCGGAGACGAGGGAGACGCTCGACGATCTCGACGTGTTCCAGGTGCGCGGGTGCGGGCACGACGAGCTCGTCGCCTGCAGCCACCCGGCGGACGGCGATGGCGTCGCGACCGACAGGGTGGTTTGCTTCCAGGGGCCGAAGCGACCCAACCCCTGACCGGACAGGCCGTGCTCACGTGAGCCAGGCAGCCGGCGTCGAGCCGAGGTCGATCATGGGCGCGCCGAGAAGCGCGGTGCGGCGCCACGCCAGCTCGCGCTGAGACTGGTCCGCGCGGTCCACGGCATCGTGCAGGGCCACCCAGCGTGTTCTCACAGGCCCGCTCGGGCTTGCAAGCGCGCGAATTGATGCGCTTGCCGATCCGACCCGTGAACGGATATCCAATGTGCTGATGGGTGGAGCCACCAGCTGGAGGCCGTCGCCTCCATCCAACGCTTGACGGACGCACACGCCCTCGTCCCCAGGACCACATTTTCCCGGAAATCGACGTAGATCGACGCGACAATCACCGGTCGCCCCGCGCCGGCATGGTTGTTGCCGAAGCACGATGCGTAAGACGGAGAGCCATCATGAACAAATCACTCGCAATGATCATTGTCGCCGCCTCCTATTCCATCGCCGGATGCGTCCTCGATGCCCCCAATGGCCCCGACACGCACCTCGGCGCCGAGCTGACGAACGAGCACGCTGGAGCACTTACGAACGGCGAATCCCCCGTTGCCGACAAAAGCCCCCTGGCAAAATCGACGGTTCGAGTCTCAACTCAGACGCACCCATCGTGGTTCCCCCCCGGAATCGACTGGGTAGATGACTGCACGGGGGTCATCGTCGGCCCTCGGCACGTGCTGTCGGCGTCGCACTGCGTTCCGCCAGCGGGCGACACCACGGTGACGTTCTATGACGGTCCGCTGCCAACGGGGGACTTCGCCACGGTGGTCGCGACCGTGGCACCGAGCGGGGTCGAGCTGGGCTCGCATTCGGATGACGGCCGCCGGGACACCAACGGCAAGTTCGCCGACATCGCGGTACTCACGCTCGACTCCGATATCCCGAGCTATACGCGCCCGGCGTTGCTCCCCCTGGGCTACCCCGGCAACGATGTTTCCGGTTACATGGTCGGCATCGGATATCACGACAATCAGCCGAACGACGACGACTGGGATATGCGGAAGCTCTCTGAGGCCACGTATTCGAGCAACGTGAATGACGGGCACTTCTTGGTCAATGACGGGCACCTTTTGACAGATTGGCCGAACGCCAGCCGTGGCGACTCCGGAGGCCCCTTCCTGGTCTGGGCGAGCACGCCGGGCCGATACGTCGTTCACGGCGTGGCATCCTCGAGCGTCGACGAGTGGGGCACGTGGAAGACGAAGTACACGAGCATCACGTACCGGCTGAACTGGGTCCTCAACAAGATCAGCTATACCGGAGGAATGACCCGCAATGTGGGCGTCCGACTCGTGTCAAGCAGCTTCACTGTCGCTCCGTCGGTCGATCAGAGCCGCAAGTGTGCCTTGTATTGCGAGCACGCCCCCAGCTGCTCGAGCTATTCCTATTCACTCACTGGCCAGTTGTGCACGCTCAACCTCGGGAGCGCGACGCCTGTAACGGCGAGCGGCTTCGTCTCGGGAGAGAAGCCATGAACGACGCCACCCGGCGCCCGCTACGTCAGGGAAGGTGTCGCCGAAGGACCACGCGCAGCGAAATCTCGCAAGCTCCCCAGCTCGCCTCCAGCAGGTGGATATCGCTTTCCCTTGCGTCCCTTACGCTCTTGCGGTGTCCTCTCCATGGATCACGTCGTTTGTGGCGCGGGATCGCATCGGAGGACGAGCATGGAGAGCTTCTTGCGGTGGACGATGGGGGTGTCTGGGCTCGGGCTGGTCGTGGCCCTGACGGGAGCCGCCGGCTGCCTCGGCACGGCCGAGGGGGAGGACGCAGCGCTGGCCGAGCCGAGCGCGGCGGGGGCGCAGGCGCTGACCGGGTGGCAGTGCGCGGCGTGCGTCAGCGGCGAATACACGCACTCCGTGTCGCTGAGCCAGGGCAGCGCGCTCGGCTGCGCGAACGGCGAGGCGTACCGCTGCGAGCTCATCCCCTGGGCCACGCGGGCGTCCTTCGCGCATTGCGACGCCTCCGTCGGCTGTCCGCCCGGCTGGTACGTGAGCAGCTCGCAGAGCGGGCCGAGCTACTGCGCCGGGATCTACGATCGGATCTCGTGCGGCGCGGTGCCGTACCCGAGCGGGGCTTACGCGACGTGCGACCCGATCTGTTACCCTGGCTTCACCCAGACGGTGGTGAATGCCGGCGTGCCGAGCTGTGATTTCCAGGACAAGCGCACCTGCGTGAAGTGAGCGGCGGCGCCACCTCCCGCCGCGACCCAGCTCCCTCCGGCGAGCGCGCACACGAGCCGCGGCGACGGCATCGGTCCTGCCCGTCGTCAACAGCCGGGCGCTGGCGAGCAGCACGGCTGACGCGGCTCCCGCTGCGCTTCCGCGCCGCGCCGCCGTGAGCCGACCTAGCCGCCGGCGACCGGCGGGATCAGCGCGACATCGTCACCGCAGCTGATCTTCTCGTCCGCATGGGCGTAGGTCCCATTGACAGCAAGGCGGATCGAGCGCCGATGCGGCGTGAGCGCCGGATAGCGCCGGCACACCTCGCCCATGAACTCCTCCACCGTGCAGGGGCCGCTCAGCTCGAAGCGTACCTCCGAGGCCCCGACGATGTCGCGCGCGCCTCCGAAGGCGAGCAAGTTGACGGTGTTTTCCATGGCCGAAACGTACCATCCCATGCAGCTCGACGCCGCGACGCCCGATCGATCATCCCCGCCCCGCTGAGGCATCGCACACGCTCGAGCTCGAACGCGGAGCGGCTGAGCTCTGCGGAGGTCATCGCGAGCGACCAGCCGACGTCGGGGGCCGAGTGGATCGCAGTGCCGTCGAGTCGAACATGACCAGCAGGAGAGTGCTTTCCATCGAGTCTCGCCTTCCGCGAGCTGGAAACGCGGCCGCCCTCCCTTGCGGGTCCGCGCCTGGAACACCATCAGCGTTGCATGCTCGGCGCTGCCGTCGATGTGTGAAATCGGCCAGGTGGACGCAGGAGGAAGGTGGCATGCTCGCGACAATGCCGCTCCCAGGTGCCGCCGGTGCCCGGCGATCGGAGGGCCAGACGTCGACCGTCGACGTGCACGGCCGGCCGATCGGCGATCTGCGAATCTCGGTCACGGATCGGTGCAACCTGCGCTGCTCCTATTGCATGCCGGAGGAACAGTACGCCTGGCTCCCCCACGATGACATCCTCCGGTTCGAGGAGATCAGCTTCCTCGTCGACGTCTTCGCGGAGCTGGGCGCCGCCAAGGTGCGCCTGACGGGCGGCGAGCCGCTGCTGCGCCACGATCTGAGGACGCTCGTGCGGTTCATCGCCGACAAGCCCAGGATACGAGACATCGCGATGACCACGAACGGCGTGCTCCTCGCCGAGCACGTCCACAGGCTCCGGGCGGCCGGCCTGCGCCGCCTCACCGTCAGCCTCGACACCCTGCGCCCCGAGCGCTTCAAGGCGCTCACCCGCCGCACGACCCACGCCCAGGTCCTCGAGGGCCTGCGTTCCGTGCCCGCCGCCGGGTTCACCGACACCAAGATCGACGCCGTGGTGATCCGCGGCGTGAACGACGACGAGCTCGCGGATCTCATCGAGCTCGGCAAGACCATCCCGGCCGAGGTCCGCTTCATCGAGTACATGGACGTCGGGGGCGCGACCCAGTGGTCGCACGACAAGGTCGTCTCGCGCGCCGAGATCCTCAGATCGCTCTCGCGCCGCTACGGCCGGGTGGAGGCGATCTCGGGCGAGGGCACGGCGCCGGCCGCCCAGTATGCGCTCCCCGGCGGGACGACGTTCGGCATCATCTCCTCGACGACACAGCCGTTCTGCAGCGCTTGCAATCGCTGCCGGCTGACGGCCGACGGGATGTGGTATCTGTGCCTCTACGCTGCACGGGGCACCAACCTGCGCGAGCCGCTCCGGCAGGGCGCCTCGCTGGAGGAGATGAAGGCCATCGTCGCCCGCGTGTGGGGCGCTCGCTCCGACCGCGGCGCCGAGGCCCGCCTCGCCGACCGATCACGCGGCGCGCTGCTCCCGGCCATCCAGCTGAAGCGCGACGCGCACCTGGAGATGCACACCCGCGGCGGGTAGGTGTGATCCGCTCGAGCGACGCTGATCCACGGGCCCCTGGGTGACGCGGCGCTCAGGCGACAGCCCCCTGGCGCTCCAGAGCCCACGCGTCGGCGAGCGCGAGCGCGCGGGCGTTCTCGGGGATGCTCTCCAGGAAGCTCTGCCGCAACGCCGGCCTGCCGATCTTCGCGGCGCGCTCGAGGAGCCGCGAGCGCGCCGCCTCGATCATCTGCGCGGCGCGCTCGCGCTCGCCGGCGGCGCGCAGGGCCTCGGCGTAGGTCAGGCGGATCAGCGACTCTCCCTCCTCGGCCATCCCCGCGTCCTCGATGAGGCGGAACGCCTCCTGCGCGTCGAGGAGCGCCTCGGCCGCCCCCTCGGGCCCCCCACCCATCCGGGCGCGCGCGAGGAGGGCCAGCGCCACCGCGCGCAGGAGCGGCGCCACGTCGAGCAGCGCCGCCGCCGCGCCGGCCTCGCGCGCGGCGGCCTCGCGGTCGCCCGAGAGGAGCGCCGCCCGGGCGAGGTACGCGCGCGAGAGCCCCTCCATGCGCCGGTTGCCCTGCCGGCGCGACGCGTCGATGGCCTGCTCGAGGAGCGCGCGGGCCTCGTCGATCTGGCCCGCCTGGAGGAGGACATTCCCGAGGTTCTGCCGCGCGGTCGGGAGCACCTCGTGCAGATCCATCTGTGTCGCCTGGGCGACGGCCGCGCGCAGCAGCTGCTCGGCGCGCTCGAGCGCGCCGAGCTCCGTGAGGATGAAGCCCATGTTCAGCTGGACAGAGCAGGCCTGCCGGCGGTCGCCGGCGCGCCCGAACGCCCCGACCGCCACCTCCAGGGCGTCCACCGCGGCGGCGTGATCACCCGCGAGCGCGGCGCGAAACCCGACGGCCTGGTGCAGCCCGCCGAGCGCCTCGTCGTCGACCGTCGGAGCATCGTCCGCGAGGCGCAGGCACTGCTCGAGCAGCGCGTCGGCGGTCGCGTGCTGGTTGGCGAGCATGAGCTCCGCCGCGCACCCGGAGAGGCAGAGCACCACCACGCTCAGCGCCTCCTCGGCGGGCGCCGTCGCCGCGAGCCTCTCGGCCCACGCCCCGGCGCGATCGACGGCGCCCTGCTTGCTGGCCCCGAGCAGGGCCGCGGTGAGCGCGCGGTACCATGCGCCCGACCCCGGATCGAGCAGCGCGATCGCCTCCGTCGCGCGCGCCTCGGTGGACGACAGCTCGCCGCGCCACAGGTGCGCCTCGGCCTGGACCAGGCGCAGCGCGCCGAGATCCCGCCCGCTCGCGCCGGAGGCCACGCCCCGCTCCGCGCGCGCGAGCGCGGCCGCGAGGTCGTTGCCGCGGAGCGCCTCCTCCGCCGCGGCGCAGAGCCACCGCACGGCCCGCTCGGGCTCGCCGCCGCGCTCGCAGTGCCCGGCCAGGACCAGCGCGTCCCGCTCCCCGGCGTGCTCCAGCCACTCGGAGGCGAGCCTGTGCCCGAGCCGCTGATCCGCCTCGGTGAGCATCATGTACGCCGCGTCGCGCACGAGCCCGTGCCGGAACGCGTACTCCACCTCGCCCGGGAACCGGGACGCAGGCCGCCGCGCGATCCACTCCTGCTGCTCCAGCGCGAGGAGGCGGCCCGCGAGCGCGGCGTCGTCCCGGTCCACCCCGAGCAGCCGGGCGATCGCGCCCCACCAGAACACCTCGCCCAGCAGGCTCCCGGCGCGCAGCGCCCGGCGCGCCTCCAGATCGAGCCCCTCGAGGCGCGCCTGCACCATGGCGAGCGCGGTCTCGGGCGCCTCGCCCGCGTCGCGGCCCTCGACGCCCTCGGCGCCCTCGGCCGCCACGCGCAGCATCTCCTCCAGCAGGAACGGGTGCCCCGCCGCGCGCCGGACGAGCCTCTCCACCTGCGCCGCGGGCGCCTGCTCCCCGAGCGCCGCGCGCACCAGCCGCTCGCAGGCGAGGGCCGGCAGCGCCCCGAGCCGCATCGCGGTCGCGCCCCGCTCGGCCCACAGCCCCGGGAACACCTCGTCCACGTCGGGCCGCCCGAGCCCCAGCACCAGGAGCGGGCTCGACCGGAGCTGCCCGAGCGCCGCGTCCACGAGCTGCACCGTCGGCAGGTCGCCCCAGTGCAGGTCCTCGAGCACCAGGAGCACCGGCCCGGCGCGGCACTCCGCCTCCAGGAAGGTGAGCCAGGCGCGCCGCACCTGGTCGGCCATGAGCATCGGGTTCTGCCGCGCGGCGCGCAGCTCGCGCCGATCCGCGTCCGGGAACGGCGCGCCGATCACCTCGCCAAGAAACTCCGTCACCCGCGCCTGCTCCGCGGCGTCCACGGATCGTGCGACGCGCGCGGCGAGCTTCTCCCGGCCGCGCTCCCGGGGCTCGCCCTCCGCGATCTGGGCCGCGCGCCGCACCACCTGGGCGAGCAGCCCGAGCGGCGCCCCGGCCCGCACCGCGTCGCCCTGCGCCGTCCAGATCTGGGGCGGCGCCTCGCGGCCGCGCATCCTGCGCGCGAGCTCGATGCGGAGCCGCGATTTGCCCACGCCGGCCGCGCCGATCACGAGCGCCGCCTGGGCGCACGGCTCCGAGGCGCACTGGTCGAAGAGGAGCTCGAGCCAGCGCAGCTCGCTGCTCCGCCCCACGAACGGCGTCGGCTTGCCGAGCAGCGCGCGCGCCTCCTCCAGCGGCTCCTGCTCGCCGAGCAGCGCCGCCCCGCGCTCGCCGTGCGCCACCTCGAAGCGCGGGCCGAGGAGGGACGCGGTCATCGCGTCGATCGCGATCGGCCGGAGCGCCTCCTCCGCGCCCCGCTCTGCGGCCGTGAGGTTCGCGACGGCGCGGTCGATCACGGTCCCGAGCGGCTGGGTCCCGTCCACGACCTCCCAGCCCGTGGCGAGCGCCACGTCGGAGGCCTGCAGCAGCGCCTTGAGCGAGAGGGCGCACCGGGCCGCGCTCGCCGCGAGATCCGTGGGCGCCTCGGCCCCCGTGAGCAGGGCCGCGATCGATCCGTCCTGGAGCAGCTCCACGCGCGCGCCGTGCAGGTCGGCGGTCCTCCGGATCTCTCGGAGAAGGGCGAGCGGCCAGCGGCGCTGATGGGTCAGGCCGCGCGCGGGTGCCGTGCTCTCGTCGCTGGCCACGGCCTGCGCCGGCTGTGGCGGCCGCGCCGGCTCGGGCTGGCGCGTCGCCAGCACCACGGTGACCAGCCGCCGCTCGGCCGTGGTCAGCCCGACCGACGGCGCCAGGGGCGCCGCGCTCGCCTCCCGGATCTCCGGTGAGCGCAGCTCTGCCGCGATCGTGAGCGCGTCCCCGGGCCGCAGCTGCCGATCCTTGCCCAGGAGGCGCGAGAGCAGCGCGTCGAGCGCCGGAGGCGCGCCGGGCCACAGCTCGTGGAGGCGGGGCGCCTGCGCGAAGAGCACCTTGGTGAGCAGCGCGACGACGTGCGACCCCACGAACGGCGGCCGCCCGGTGAGGCACTCGAACAGCACGCACCCGAGCGCGTACAGGTCGGCGCGCGCGTCGATGTCGGGCTCGCCGCGGACCTGCTCCGGCGCCATGTAGGCGGGGGTCCCGACGGGAGCGTCGGGGTTGGTCAGCGTGTAAGTGACGTCGGGGGCCCGCGCGATCCCGAAGTCGAGGATCTTCACCGCCGCGACGTCCCCACCCGGCAGGAAGAGGTTCGCCGGCTTGACGTCCCGGTGGACCACCCCGCGCAGGTGCACGGCGCCGAGCGCCTCGGCGGCGCGCGCGGCGAGCGCGAGGCTCTCGTCGAGGCCCAGCGGCCCCCGCCGGAGGCGCGCCGCGAGATCCTCGCCGTCGAGCCACTCCATGGCCAAGTACTGCCGGCCCTCGGCGGTGACGCCGTGGGCGACGTGCCGCGCGATGGCGGGGTGGTGGAGCCCCGCGAGGACCCGCGCCTCCCGGCGGAACCGCTCGGTCTGCTCGCCTTCCGCGTGCTCCGCGTGCAGCCCCACCTTGACGGCGACCGGCTCCCCGGTCTCGCGGTCGATGGCCCGATAGACCGCGCCCATTCCCCCGGATCCTGCGACGCGATCGAGCTCGAAGCGACCTGCGAGCAGGTCCCCGGGGCGCATGCGCGGAGTATCGAGCAAGCGCGCGGCGCGTGCCAGGGCGGCGCGCGCGGGCAGGACCGACGCAGCGTCCTCTGGCTACTTGCCTGAAATCTTCCTGCCTTGGAGCAACTGGCTCGGGAACGCGCACAGCACGAGCACACCACCAGGCGAGGGAGGACGGCGAAGCGCCAGTCGTTCGGTTGACGAACGCCCCCCACCACGGTGGCGGCCTGCTTCGCTCAACCGTTCGGCGCCCCATCGGCGGTGCTGCCCCTCCGGTCCTCGCTCACCTCGGCTCTCTGGCTCGGTCCGGGTTCCTGCTTCTCCTGAGGGGCGTTGCGGGATCCATGACAATGGCGGACTGCGGCGCGCCGAATGACGAGACGCATCTGCATCGATGGGGGAGAGCGCAGGTGAGCCACAACTTGTCGCGCATCACGGTCCTGCTCCGTGAGCGAAGCGAGGACATCATACGCCAGTGGATGGTGCGCGTGCGGAGCGCACCGAAGATCGCCCCAGCCCGTGAGCTCACCGATGAGGACTTGAGAGATTTCACTCCGAAGCTCCTCGACGACCTCATCGACTCACTCGCGCAGAGCGCGCAGCCGGACACGCCGGCCGGAGCCAGCGGCCCGGAGATCGGCAGCTCGGAGGCCGCCAAGGTGCACGTCTCGCATCGCATCGCCGAGGGCTACACCCTCGCGGAGGAGCTGCGCGAGCTCGGCGTCCTTCGCGCCGTGATCGTGGACCTGTGCGCGCAGGAAGGGGTGGTGCTTGGCGGCGAGGAGGCCCAGCTCGTGCATTCGGCGCTCGACGAGGTGATGATCACTGCGGCCGTCGAATACGAGCAGGCGAGCTCAGCCGATCTCCGCCGTGATGTCGCTCTCCACGAGCTGTTCATCGCGGTCCTCGGGCATGACCTGCGCAACCCGCTCTCGGCCATCCGGTTCGCCACCGCCGCCCTGCTCAAGCGCGAGGACGTCACGACCGCCCTGGCGAGGCTCGCCCAGCGTATCGCAGCGAGCAACGACAGGGCGGTGCGGATGGTCGAGGAGCTGCTCGACCTGACGCGCATCCGCTCCCACCGGGGTCTTCCGGTCGAGCCGGAGCCCGTCGACCTCCGCGCGATTTGCCAGCGTGTGGCCGAGGAGTTCGAGCTCGCCCACCCGGAGCACATCATCCGCTTCACGGCCCACGGCGACGGGCGGGGCACGTGGGACCCGGGCCGGATGGGGCAGCTCCTGTCGAACCTGATCGGCAACGCCGTCGACTACAGCCCGCCGGAGGAGCCGGTGCAGGTGGAGCTGCGCGGGCACGAGAATGCCGTCGCGATCGAGGTGACGAACCGCGGGACCCCGATCCCGCCCGAGCTGCTGCCCGTCCTCTTCGATCCGTTTCGCCGGGGCGAGCAGAGCCAGCTGGTCGTACAACGCTCGAAAGGGCTCGGGCTCGGGCTCTTCATCGTCAAATCGATCGTCGACGCGCACGGAGGCTCCATCCAGGTCACGAGCACGCTGGAGGAGGGCACCACGTTCCGCGTCAAGCTCCCCCGTTCGTCGTAGCGCGGTCGCTTCGCCGACACACGCCGTGGCGCGGCGACGGCTCATACAGGCCTCAGCGCCGGCCACACCAGCTCGATGCCCTCGCGGACCAGGAGCGCCTGGAGCTCTTCGCGGAGCGAGCTCCGGGCGCGCACCTGCCGCGGCAGCACGCGGCGCTCCAGGCAGAACGTCGCGAGCAGCCCCGCCGCCTCGCCGACGCTCCACTCCACGGGGTGGACCCGGTAGGCGCCGTTCGTGATATGCGTGACGCCGAGGTTCTTCCCGCCCGGCAACAGGTTCTCCACCCGCACCGGGATGAGCGACCCCAGCGGTATCTGGAACGGCCAGCAGCCGAGATCGAGGTACCCGGCGCCCCCGACGCGCGGGTGCAGATCGATGCGATAACACCCGATCCCGACGCTGTCCTCGAACGTCGCGGGGCCGTCGGGCCGGAGCGGATACGCGATGTCCTGCTCGAGCACCGTGAGCTCGGCCCGGATCCGCCGGGACTCGCGGATGTAGGGCGCCGGCGCGAGGCCGTCGACCGTGCCGCCGACCACGTCCCCGCGGAGGCGCAAGCCTGGATAACCGAGCCCGCCGTCCGGGCGAGGCGCCTCGGTCTGCATCCAGTACAGAAGGCTCAGGCTGAGCTGCCGCGCCGCGTCCAGGTGCCGCGCGGCCTCCGCCTCGTCGACGCCGCAGACGGGCCCGAACCAATAGTCGTTCTGCGGCCAGTTCACGATGGTGATGTCGCTCGGCGCGAACCCCGCTTCGAAGACCGTCCTGTCGAGGATCCGCCGGAAGCTCCACCAGGGATGCCGGTCTTCCGCGGCGAACAGACCTCGAGTCAGCGGCTCGAGTGTATCGGGTCGAACCGCCGTCCAGTCCAGCAGCCGTCCCGGCCAGCCGGGCGGCTCGAGGGAGCGCCAGCGCTCGTACTGAGAGGGCCTGTCGATGGTATGGTCCTCTCCCGGGTGGTGCTCGATCGCAAAGCACACGGTGATCGCCTGCTGGGCCCTCGGATCGGCGCGGTCGGGGGCGTGCGGCTCGCAAGTCTCCGCGCGAGACTCCGCCCCGAGCGCGTGCTCCACGCGCGCGAGCGAGAGGAGCTCGCCATGAGGCGTGGCATCGATGAAGAGGTCGGCCACGAGGAGGACATCGCGCCCCGATTCGAGCCCTCGGACCACGACGCCGGTCACCCGATCGCCGTGCGTCGACGCCGAGATGGGCCGGTGAGCAGGGAGCGCGAGGAGGCGCCCGTTGAGCCGGTACGGCGCGGTCATCTCGTGCAAGACCGCCACCGCGACCCGCGGATCGTGGCACAGGCGGCTGACCCAGCCGTTGCCGGGGTTGAGCTCGCGGAGCGCCCTGGCCGACGCGGTGAGCGGCAGATGCCTGCGGTAATACTCGCGGATCCCCTGGCGCAGCGCGCGGTAGCTCCGGGTCGCCCCGATGTCCTCGATCCACGGGTGCTCGTCCGGAGGGACCGCCTGGTTCGTCAGCTGGCCCCCGAGCCAGTGAGTCGCCTCCGTCAGGACGACGCGGCGGCCCGTCCGCGCCGCCGCGAGCGCAGCCGCGCAGCCGCCGAGCTCTCCGCCGATGACGGCGACGTCGGTCCGGATCACGTCCATCGCCAGCTCCCCGCGCTCACGCGCTCTTCCGCACGGGCTGCGCCGCCGGAGCTCGCCGCGCGAGGAGCTCGGTGACGAGCTGGTTGGTCTCCCTCGCCCTGGCCTTCAGGCCAGGGAGCAGTCGGCGGATCTTCGCGCGGATCTCGTGACGCGTGTCCCACGAGCGATCGAGCCTGGCGATGAGCTGCCCGGAGCTGATGCTCCCGAGGGGCGGGGTCTCCATCTCGAGGTCCTCGATGAACCCCGCGACCTTGGACGCGTAGGGCAGCGCCACGAACGGGGTCTCGCGGAGCGCCGAGAAGATCAGGAAGTGGAGGCGCATGCCCACCACGAACTCGAGGTGCCCGACGAGGCTGAGGATCTGCTGCGGCGTGTACCGGCGCCTCAAGACCTCTGCCCGCTCGGCGTTCTTCATGTGGGCGACGACCGCGTGGCTGTGCTGCACGTCCGTCCGTTCCATGGACACGAACACGACGTCCGCGTCGAGGCGCTCGACGACGAAGTCGGCGGCGTTGGCGAGCAGGCCATAGTACTCGTCAGGGTCGATGTCGGGCGCCGCCGGGCCCGGCTCCCTGACGGAGAAGCCGACGAGGTGCCGCTCGAACTCGACCCCTTCGGCCCGGATGGCCTCGATGGGCAGCGCCTCCTCGCGCAGCAGCAGGGCCGGATCGGCCGTGAGGCGGATCTCGCGATTCACCCCCACCTCCTCGAGCAGGCGACGTCCCTGCTTGTCTCGTACGGTCACGATGTCCGCGGCGTTCAGCGCCGCCCGTACGGCTTGCTTCGCGCTCGGGTCCGACAGCGGCCCGGCGCTCACGGCGTAGATCACGACGGGGACGCCGCGCTCCTCCGCGATGAACGCCTCTCTCAGATAGACCGGCGCGTCCCGATCGTACAGGATGCCTCCCCCGCCGAGGACGAAGAGATCGAGGCGCTCGATCTCGGCGGTCGACTCCATTCGTGTGAGGTCACGAACGGGGACGACGCGCTCCACCCGGTGGCGCATCTTCGTGTCCTCCGGGCACAGCGAGAACACGGTGATCTCCGCTGACATCGACTCCCGGAGCTGCGTGACGATGCCATCGAGGATGGCCTCGTCGCCGAGGTTCATGCCGCCGTAGGACCCTGAAATCCCGACTCGGAACGGTTGGTTCGCCTTGTCCATCGTGGGCTCCTCCCGCGAGCGCCTCCGCTCGATCGCCGCGCCCGCCGCGCCCGCCGCGCCGCGTCGAGCGCGGCCCTCCGCCAGCTGCGACCGGCTCGGTCGTCCGAGATCGTCGGCGCAGCGCAGGACCTTGCCACGGCGGCGGCGAGGCGCAATATCCGTCGGCGGAGGACGCAGCATGGGACACGCGCAGGCGCGGGAGATCCGGAGTGGCTCGAGAGAGCCGAGCGGCGAGGCGCGCCCGAGCAAGGAGCAGCGCGCGGGGCGAGCCGCGGTGCGGGCCGTCCCGGCCGTGGTCGTGGTCGATGTCGTGGAAGAGGCCTGTCAGCAATCCTTTCCTGCCAGCGACCCGCCTGCCTGGACGCCTGTGAGAGCCGGCCTGCCGCGCGACGACCGGTCAGATCATGCCATGAGAGGAGCGCGGCCGACGCTACCAGCGCGTACTGGCCGAGCACCGGAGGTGAAGGCAGCGGCAAAGGGTTGAAGAAGATGCCGTTCGGCGGACGCTCCCCTGTTCAGTCCGCAAAGGTAGAGGTGACGGGGGCTTCATCGTCTACCCGTCCTTAGGGCTGATGGGTGAGGTCCAGAGCACCGGACCCTCGACGCGCGCCGGCTCAGCGGAGGGCGGCCGCGTGGCCCTGGGCGCGCTGCGCGAACCCGATCGGCTCACGCGGGGTGACCTGCGGCTACGCTACCGCCCAGCCGCCCCAGCGCATGCCGGCCCGTAGGCCAGGTGCCGGGTTGTGTACCCGTTGTGGACAGCGACGGACGGGGGACAGCTGCGGCTCCTCACCAAGCTAATTCACATGGACTCTGTAGCCACGAAACGTGACGGGCGAAATGGCGGGGCACGTTAGACCAGCATAAATCCCGTTGTAGCCACCAGGATAGAACTCAATCCATGCGTAGCCAAACGGATGATCATGCCACACATCGAGCCAGTCCGGATCATCGAGCCCGACGCTGTCCAACGAGACGATGCCCGGACCTCCATCCGAATCCGGGGCACCAATATCCCATCCTCCTGATGAGCAGCCAGATCCAAAGGCGCCAGTGCTGATGTCGCTGTACGTGACGCACGCTCGTGCTTTAGGCCTCGCATCATGGGTGCCATGGGAGTCAGTGCAATAATAGCTGGACGCAGGCAACCCAGCTGTGAAGTCGACGACCGCTTTTTCGACGTCATCGAGCCCATTGGTGAACCAGTGCGGAAACGGACATTTATACACGTTACCGTCCAGTTGGCATTGGACGGGGGGAAACCTATAGACTGTCGCGTTTGCCTCGGCGGCAGCGGTCGCAATAGACGCGGCGGCTGCGACGACGGCTGCGATCTTGACTGTATTCATTGTTGCTCCTGATTGTTGATGCGATGTTGCTTGCTCGAAGACGAATGGTCGAGACAGCGTTCAAATCTTACGAATGTTGTAACGTCGTTGCTTCCACCGGCTGGGGGTTTGCCCATAGTTTGGACGGCGCAACGGATCGAGTAACGCGCTGAAGCGACGGTGGGGTCGTGCTCCATGGCTTCCGCAAGGCTCTTCCAGCGGAGGCTCGCAACGCAGCGTTTTGATTTACAGTCGAGTGTTCGTACCTCGAACCCGAGCTTGTCAGCGAGTTTGCGCAGGTCCTGATCGAGCAGCGCGGACGCGCGGGGCCCCCACTCCTGGTCGGCCGGCGCCGCCTCGAACTCGCGGAGTGCGGCTTCAAAGCGCGCCAGAGCCCTCGCTTCGGTCGCCGCTTCGGCCGCTGCTTCGTCCCGCTCCGAGACATCAGCCGTGACCGAGGTTGCTTCATCCGTGGAGGGCGCCAGTCGCGAGCTGGCAGCCCCCCTCCTAGCTGGGCGCTGGGTGGGCTGCTCGTGTGGAACCGCCGCGGGTTCCAGCGCTTGGGGCTCACTTGAGGAGTGCCCTTTCGTGGTCACCGTGAAAGTGACCGCGGCGGCAAGGAGCATGGCGACGACAGACAATAGAATCGCTCGCGCGGTAGACATGCCGTGTTCTTCCTGCGGGCGCGCTTCGGCGGAACGCTCGCAGCGTCACCAGAAGAGATCCGCTTCAGAATGTACGGTAAAGACTTAACCGAATACGGTGCGTATTACAATCTCCCGGACTGCGATCGTCAAGATCAATTTGGCCGTCAAATCAGCGCAGGACGATGGGCCGACGCCTGCGGCCAAGGAACCCGTATGGCTCATGATGAAATGGCTCGACGGAGAATCGAAACCTACGAAATTTATCCTGACGACGCTGCTGCGAAGAATGAGCAAGAAGCAGATAGTCTGCATCGCCAAGGAGCGTTGGCAAACGGAACGTGTCTACGAAGAGCTCAAGGGGGAGCTGGGCCTCGACCACTTCGAAGGCCGCTCCTTCGTGGGTTGGCACCATCACGTCACCGTTGTCCTCCGCTGCTACGCGTTCGTCGTCGCCGAACGTGTGCGGCATTTCCCCCCCTCGCAAGGATGGCAAGCCGCAGCCCATGCGATCGAGGCCTGAGCGGCACTTCGTCGATTCGTTCACTACGATCCGCCTCGCTATAGCGCGCATTCTCGTTTGATGGCTACTCCGCTGCCCTTGCTGCTATCGACCCCATCGAAACCGTCGTCACCGGAGCGGCGCAAGCTTTGGCGTCTAGGAGCGAAATCTGCGGCAGTGGTGCTAGGCTCCCGCGCGCCGGCCATCGCGGCACGGCGCGGGGAGTTGGCTCGGCCGTCGGCTGACAGGTTCGAAGTCAAGATTAGCAAAGGATGTGCCGTCCTCGCGCCGGCGAGCGACTGCGGCGATCACCGAGCTTCGGAGCACCGGGCCGGACCGCGGGGGCCTCCCGGCACGCTGGCACGCTGGCACGCTGGCACGCTGGCACGCTGGCACGCTGGCACGCGCTCGCGCATCCCTGTCATTACGGCGTGAGCACGCCGGGGTGCGAGGCGCGGAAGGCTCGCTGCGCGTCCGTCGAGGAGACGGCGGCGCGCCTCGGCGCGGACAGCCTCGCCTTATCTCGCTCGATGGCCTCTACCGGGCGCTTGGCGAGCCAGGGCACGACCCCGCGGCGCCGAGGTACTGTGACGCTCGCTTCACCGGCCTGTACCCGGCGGATTGACGAATTCGAGAGCACCGGACGATCACCGCGTGTCACCTCAGCGGAGCGCGACCGCGTGGTCGAGGGCGAACCGCTCGAAGCCGATCGGCTCACGCGCCGTGACGTCCTTCACCGCCGAGGTCACGGCGCTGCCAGCGCCGCTCCGGTAGAACCGGTTGAGCTCGATCATGGCATCGGCATAGGAATCGGGCATCCCGCCGGCGACCATACCGGCCTTCGCCGCCTCATCGGACACCGCCACATAACGCACCTCCTTGCCGAGCACGCGAGAGAGGATATCCGCCGCCTCGCTGTAAGAGAACGCCGATGGGCCAGAGAGCTCATACGCCTTGCCTTCATGGCCCGAGGTCGTCAGCGTCAGCGCCGCGACCCGCGCGATGTCGCGCACGTCGATATGGCTGATCTTCGCGTCGGCCGCGGGCAGATAGAAGGCGCCCTGCGCCCTGATCGAGTCGGCCATGTAGGTCACGAAATTCTGCATGAAGCCGTTCGGCCTGAGGAACGTCCAGGCGAGACCCGACGCCTCCACCGCGCGCTCTATCGGTCGGTGGATCTTCGCGAACGAGTAGGCCTCGCCCGCGGCGCCCCAGACCGAGAGCTTCACCAGCCGCTTCACCCCGGCGGCCCTGGCAGCTTCGACGACCCGGATCTCCGCTTCGATCTGCCCGGCGCCGCCGGACCCCAGCAGAAACACGGCATCGACGCCGTCGAGCGCCGGCCGCAGCGTCTCCGGCTTCGCGAAGTCGAGGATCACGGCGTCGTGCCCCGCCGCCTTCGCCCGCTGGGCTTTGTCGATCGAGCGGTGGGCGACGCGCGGCTTCACGCCCATGGACTTCAGCTCATCTAGGAGGGCGCCTCCGACAGTCCCTCCGGCTCCCGTCACGAGAATCATGCGTGGGTTCCTTCCTGATCGCGTGCGTTGTGGTGCAATCGAGGCGCGCTCCGCGGCGGCGTCGCGCAGCTCGCCTGCCCGAACACGAAGCTCGCCTGCCCCGAACGCGAAGACGATGCGCGCAGGTACCCTTTTTGACAATAGGCCACATCGGCGCCAGACTGGAACGCGTGGAGTACCAATCCGGCCGCTCGCTCGAGGAGCTCGCCGCCTTCGTCGCCGTCGTCGAGGCCAATGGATTCACCGCGGCTGCCCGCGCGATGCGGGCGCGCAAGGCGACGCTCAGCGCGCGGGTGCAGGAGCTCGAGCAGCGGCTCGGCGTCTCGCTCCTCGTCCGGACGACGCGCTCGCTGCGCCTGACCGACGAAGGGCGCGCGTACTTCGAGCACGCGCGAAGGTCGCTCGCCGCCGCGCGCGACGCCGAGGCCGTGGTCGCGCTGGCCAGGTCGAAGCCGAGCGGGCTGCTGCGGATCACGACGTCGTCCGCGCTCGCGGGGGCGCTGCTGGAGAGCGTCATCACGCCCTACCTGGCCCGTTACCCCGATGTCGTCGTCGAGCTGGACACCTCGGCGCGGAGGGTCGATCTGGCGCGCGAGGGCTTCGATCTCGCCATCCGCGTCGGCCCGCTCGACGACTCCTCGCTGGTCGCCCGGCGGCTCGGCACGGCGACGGGCGGCTATTACGCGAGCCCCCGCTACCTCGACCGCCGCGGCGTCCCGGCGCGCCCCGAGGAGCTCGGCCACCACGAGACGATCGTCGTCGCGCGCGAGGAGGGGCCCAAAGATTGGCCCTTCGTCGCTGGCTCGAGGACGCGATCCATCGCCGTGCGCCCGCGCCTCTCCGTCGGCAGCTTCGAGCTGGCCGCGCAGGCCGCCGCGGCCGGCGCCGGCATCGTTCGAGCGCCCCTCTACTTCGTCCGCCCGTTCCTCTCGAAGAAGCGGCTCGTCCAGGTCCTGAAGGAGTGGACGCCTCAGGGGTTCGACGTCCACGCTGTCTTCCCGCCCGGCGGCACGCTCGTCCCGAAGACCCGCGTCTTTCTCGACATGCTGGCGGCCTGGTTCACGAGGAACGGGAGCTGCGCATAACGCGCTGCCCCTCGTGGCGCCTTGCGTGGGAACGGAACCGCGCGGCGTTACGATAGCTTATCGCTCCTGAAAAGCGGTCGAAACAGGCGCCGTCGGACGATGGAAGTGTCCCCGCGGCGGTGCTCGCCGGAGGGGCGCTGTTCTCCCCACCTGGAGGCATTGCGCGTGGTGACCCCTGCCGACCTCGCCATCAAGGATCTCGGCCCTTGCCGGCACCCCTCGCCCGTCGCCGAGAAGCTCGGCGAGAAGGCCACGGTGTACGTCGGCGAGGCCGACAAGGTGCTGTTCAACGATCGCCTGTCCGCCGTCCTCGCGGACGCCTCCGGCGAGCGGCCGCCGGCGTTCGAGCTGGCCGGGCCGCGCAACCGCGTCTTCTGGGATCCGAAGGAGGTGCGCGCCGGCATCGTGACGTGCGGCGGGCTCTGCCCCGGCGTCAACAACGTCATCCGCGGCCTCGTGCTCACGATGGCGCAGAGCTACGGCGTGCCGGAGATCTTCGGCTTCCGCTACGGCTACGAGGGGCTCGTCGCCCGCTTCGGGCACGCCCCGATGCGCCTGGATCCCCGCAGCGTCGAGGAGATCCACCGCATGGGCGGCACCGTGCTCGGCACCTCCCGCGGCAACCAGGACCCGCACCAGATGGTGGACACGCTCGAGGCCCTCGGCATCAACGTCCTCTTCGTCGTCGGCGGCGACGGTACCATCCGCGGCGCGATGTCGCTCGTCCGGGCCATCGAGGAGCGCCGCCTGTCGATCGGGGTCGTCGGCGTGCCGAAGACCATCGACAACGACATCAAGTTCATCGACCGCAGCTTCGGCTTCGAGAGCGCCTTCGCCGCCGCCGTGGACGTCATCCGCAGCGCGCACGTGGAGGCCTCGGGGGCGAAGAACGGCATCGGGCTCGTCAAGTTGATGGGCCGCCACTCGGGCTTCATCGCGTGCGCGGCGGCGCTCGCGTCGGCGGACGTGGACGTGGTCCTCATCCCCGAGGTCCACGCGGAGCTCGACGGCCCCTGCGGGCTGCTCGCGCACCTCGAGCGCCGGCTCGCCCGCCACGGCAACGCCGTGATCGTCGTCGCCGAGGGCGCCATGCAAGAACACTGCACCTCCAGCGCGGAGCCCATGGCGACGGACCTCAGCGGCAACCTCAAGCTGAAGGACATCGGCCTCTTCCTGCGCGACCGCATCAACGCCCACTTCCGGGCGCGCGGCGTCGAGGCGACGCTGAAGTACCTGGACCCGAGCTATCATATCCGCAGCGTCCCCGCGTCCCCGTCGGACAGCGTGTATTGCTGGAACATGGCCCGGAACGCGGTCCACGCGGCCATGGCGGGCAACACCGAGATGCTGATCGGCCGGTGGCACGGCCGCTTCGTGCACGTGCCGATGCCCCTGGCCGTCCGCATGCGCAAGCAGGTGGACCCGACGGACGACCTGTGGATGGCCGTCGTGGAGGCCACGGGGCAGCCGCTCTCGTTCTACTAACTGCCAGCAGGGGTCCGGCCAGGGATCCGGAGAGAGATTTCAACGCAAAGTCGCAAAGCCGCAAAGTCGCAAAAGAACGATTGGATCGGCCATCGCCCCGCGCGCCGCGGGCTCGCTCCGTGCCATCATGGCCGGCATGAAGATCTCGCTGCCCTCTCGCTCGCTCGTGCTCGCCGGCCTCGCCTGTCTCGCCGGCTGTACCAAGGAACCCGCGCCGCAGGCCCCGTCGGGGGCCCAGGCCCCGTCGGGGGCCGAGGCCTCACCCGCGTCGCAGGCCCCGCCGGCGGCCGAGACCTCGCCGGCGGCGGAGCCCCCGCCGGCGGCCGGCGAACCGCGCGCCGCGGCGTCCGAGGCTCGGTGCGAGGCCGACGCCGACTGCGTGGTGTCCTGCGCGCAGGCCGGGCAGTGCTGCGACCAGCTGTGCCCGCCGTGCAACCAGGCGTTCCACCGCGATGCGCTCGCGGAGCTCCAGAAGTGGCGCGCCGCGAGCTGCGCCGCCGCGAGCTGCCCGGTCGCCAAGTGCATGGCGCCGAAGGAAGACTCGGTCGCCCGCTGCAAGGCGGGCGCATGCGTGGTCGAGCGCGTCCCGCACGTCGACCGATGAGCCGGCGCCCAGGGTGAAACCTTGCCCGACACCTGTGCGAAACGCAGGGACCCCCCTCGCACAGCGCCCACGGCGCGTTTTGCCACAGGCTGCATCGACGCCACACCGATCGAGCTCGACGCCGGCGGGCGGCCGTCTCCGGCTTCCTTCATGCCGAGACCGCCGTCCGTGGCCCTGCGCTTGCATTGCGCGGCGCGTAGGGCGCGGGAACATCGCGCTCCCGGCTGGGAGCTCTCCTGAAGCCCACGGCGCTCGCCGTGCTGGCGGACGGGCCCTCGCCGGGATCGCAGGGGAGGTCCCTTGGGCATCGAGATCCAGCAAGACCATTTCAAGACCGTGGATTATCGGCTCTTCAAGACCCGGCTCCAGCAGAACCTCGCGGCGCTGGAGATGGTGCTCGCGCGGCCGGGGTTCGGCCACGGGGAAGCGACGATCGGCACCGAGCTCGAGATGTTCCTCGTCGATCGCGAGGCGCGCCCCGTGCCGATCGGGGCGGAGATCGCGCGCGCCGCGGCGAGCCCGATGATCACGCCGGAGATGGGCGCGTTCGACATCGAGCTCAGCACGCAGCCGGTGCCGCTCGCCGGCAGGCCGCTCTCGGCGCTCCGCGAGCAGATGCGCTCGACCGTCGAGGCGATCCGCGAGCGAGCGGCCGCGCGGGGCGCGCGCGTGGTCCCGGTCAGCATCCTGCCGACCTTCCAGCGGCGCGACTTCAGCCCTGCGACGATCACCAACCTGCCCCGGTATCGCGCGCTCGCCGCGGGGCTCTGCCGGCTGCGCAAGGCGCCCTTCCATATCCGGATCGACGGCGCCGAGCCGCTCGATCTCACGTCGGACGACCCCGCGATGGAGGCGGCGAACACCGCCTTTCAGATCCACCTCCGGGCCACGCCCGACGCCTTCGCGCGGCTGTTCAACGCCGCCATGATGATGACCGCGCCCGCGCTCGCGGCCGCGTGCAACTCGCCCACCTTCCTCGGCCACCGGCTGTGGCACGAGACGCGCGTGGCCGTGTTCAAGCAGGCCGGCGACGATCGCCCGCCGGCGCCCGGCGCGGACTGGAAGATGCCGGCCCGCATCGGCTTCGGGACCGGCTGGGTGCGCGACGGCGCGGCGGAGCTCTTCATGGAGAGCGTCGCGCTGCACGAGCCCATCCTCCCCGTGTGCGGCGACGAGGACGTCGTGGGCTGCGCGCGGGACGGGGGGATTCCGCAGCTCCACGAGCTCCGCCTGCACCACGGCACGGTCTGGAACTGGAATCGACCGGTGTACGATCCGGCCGGCGACGGCCACCTCCGGATCGAGCTGCGCGCCTTGCCGTCCGGGCCCACGCTCGATGACATGCTCGCGAACGGGAGCTTCCTGCTCGGGGGCATCCTCGCCCTCGCGCCCTCCATCGGAGAGCTCCTGCCGTCGTTCCCGTTCGAGCTCGCCGTGAGGAACTTTTACCATGCGGCGCACTACGGCCTCGACGCCGAGCTCATCTGGCCGGCCGTACCGGGGGCCGCGCCGAGGTGCGTCCGGGCGCGCGATCTCCTCCTCTCGCTCTTGCCGCGGGTCGAGGAGGGACTCGTGACCGCGGGGGTCGACGGGGACGAGGCCCGCCATTATCTCGGGCTCTTCGAGGCGCGGGTCGCCAAAGGCATCACGGGCGCCACATGGCAGCTCCGCGCGCTCTCGGCGCTGGAGATGGGCTCCGCGTCGCGCGAGGAGGCGCTGAGGAAGATGCTGGAGCGGTACATGGCCGAGGTCGACTCCGGCGCGCCCGTGCACGCCTGGGGGACCCCGCGCGCGGGCGCGACATGAGGTCCCCATGAGCCAGGACGCCACGAGATCCCTCGCGGAGCAGCTCGACGCCCGGCTCGCCGCGCCGGGGGCGATGGATGCGGCGCGGTTCGAGGCGTTCCTCGATGCCCAGCGGAGGCTCGGGCTGGTCCACGGCGCGCGCCCTCTGTGCCGCCACCTGCGGCCGTACCTCATCGCCGAGCACGACCTCGCCGCGATCGCCCGCGCGGCCGAGCAGATCGCCTCCGCGCTGGAGAGGGTCGCGCAGCGCGCGATCTGGGACGACTTCCTGGCCGAGGAGATCGGGCTCTCCGCGGACGAGCGCGCCCTCGCGGCCATCGTGCCGGGCGCGGGGCCGCTCCACACGGTCGGGCGCCTCGACATGCTGATCACCGACGGCGGCTTCTCCTTCATCGAGTACAACGCCGACTCCCCCGCAGGCCTCACCGACCAGCTCCTCGTCGAGCGGACGCTGATGGCGCTCCCCCACCTCGCGCCGCTCCGGGACGGGCACGGCCTGCGCACGCCGGCGCCGCACCGGGCGCTCCTCGGCGCCCTGCGCGAGGGCTACGCCGCGTGGGGCGGGCGCGAGGCGAGGCCCGCGATAGCCATCGTCGACTGGGCCGCGGTCGACACCTCGGCCGAGCTCAGGGTGCTCGCCGACCTGTTCTCGGCCGAGGGGCACCGGACAAGGATCGTCGATCCGGACGAGCTCACGTACGACGGCCGCCGCCTCGAAGCGCGCGGGGAGCGGATCGATCTCGTCTACCGGCGCGTGATCACGCAGGAGCTCATCGAGCGGCGCGGCATCGATCACCCCCTCATCCGCGCCTACCGCGACCGCGCCGCGTACGTGGCGAACTCGTTCCGGATCAGGCCCCTCAACAAGAAGGCGGCGTTCGCCGTGCTGAGCAACCCCATGTTCTCGGGGATGTTCTCGCCCGAGCAGCGCGCGGCCATCGGGGAGCACATCCCCTGGACGCGCCGGGTGACCGCCGGCCGCGCCGCGTGGCGGGGCCGCGAGGTGGATCTCGTCGAGCTCCTCCTCGGAGAGCAGGAGAGCTTCGTGCTGAAGCCGAACGACGAGTACGGCGGCAGAGGCGTGCTGCTCGGCTGGAAGGCGGCGCCGGCGGCGTGGAGGGAGGCAGTCCGGGCCGCCGCGGATCAGCCCTGGATCGCGCAGGAGCGGCGCCGCCCGCGCACGGCGCGCATGCCGACGTTCCGCGGCGGCGCCGTGGAGGAAGAGCAGGTCTATTTCGACCTTTGCCCCTTCGTCTTCGCCCGCGGCGCGGAGGGCCCGCTCCCCACCTTCGTCACGCGCATGGAGGGCGCCATGGTGCGGCTGTCCGCCTCGGAGGTCAGCAACGTCTCCGCCGGAGGCGGGGTCACGGGGCTCGTGATCGTCGATGGCGCGCGCGCGCCACGGGAGGGTGCACGCCATGTGTGAGCTCCTTGGTATGGTGTCGAACGTGCCGACGGACATCGTGTTCTCGTTCACGGGGCTCGCGCTCCGCGGCGGGCAGACGGGGCCGCACGCGGACGGCTGGGGTGTCTCGCTGTACGATGGGCTGTTCGCGCGGACGTTCCTCGAGCCTCACCCGGCCTTCTCGAGCCCGCTCGCGCGGTTCATCCGCGAGAACCCGATCCACACGGCCCTCGCCATCGCGCACGTGCGCAAGATGACGCGCGGGGGAGCGGCCCTGAAGAACACGCACCCTTTCATGCGGGTCCTCCACCGCCGGCACATCGTGTTCGCGCACAACGGCACCTTGCCCACGGTCAGGGATCGGAAGCTCCACGTCGAGACGCCGGTCGGCGACACCGACAGCGAGCACGCGTTCTGCGTCCTCCTCGAGGCGATCCGGAGCGCGTACGGCGCGAGCTACCCGGCCGACGGGCGGGAGCTCGGGCGCACGCTGTACGAGCTCGGGAACGAGCTCGGCGCCGATGGCGTCTTCAACTTCCTGTTCGCGGACGGCGAGCACCTCTTCGCCCGCTGCGGCGACCACCTGTCCTGCATCCTGCGCCAGGCCCCGTTCGGCGAGGCCACGCTCGTGGACGCGGATCTCAAGGTGAATTTCAACGATCTCCACGGCGTGGGCCCCGACGCGCGGATGGCGGTCGTGGCCACCGAGCCGCTCACGCGCGACGAGCTCTGGCGCAAGGCGACGCCCGGCACGCTGTGGGTCTTCCGCGCCGGCGAGCTCCTGGCGACATTCCCCGAGCCCCGCGAGGGCTCAGGCGCCGAGGAGTCCGCCCCCGAGGTCCGCTGATCGAGAGCGCGCCGGGGGCAGCCGGGCGGGCTGCTCGAGGCTGAGCTGTACGGCGGAGGAGAGCCCGTGTCCGCAGCTCCCGGCGTCGGCGCGCCGTCAGCTGCGCGGGCGCGCGAACAGGTCCCGGAAGAAGTCGCTCAGCGTGTGCTCCTTGTAATCGCGGAACTCGCCGGCATCGAAGTAGACGCCGCCGCAGACGCTGCAGTTCTCGTACCAGATGTGCGACTGCTCCGGATCGACCATGCGCACCATCGGCGTCGTGCAGCGGGGGCACGGCACCCGCCGGATCTGGTTGTTCTTCCGCCCGACCGACGGGTCGCCGGTGTCGATCTGCTGGGAGCCCGCCATGGCCTTGAGCGACTCTTTCTCCCGGCTATCGAACCAGATCCCGCCGCACGCCGTACACCGGTCGACGTCGATCCCGCCGAAGGTGACGACATCCATCGAGGCGGTGCATTTCGGACAGTTCACGTCACGCTCCAGTGCGGCAGGCGCCGCGGTCGGGAGCGATGGTATCAGACGACCCGGATCGCGTGAAGGGCCGAGCGTTCGGGGAGCTCGTCAGCGCTCCACGACGCAGCCGAGCTCCCTGCCGCGGACGGGGGAGCGGAGCGCGCGCGGCTCGCGACAGGCTCGGAGCCACCGCGGCGCGCGCTCGCCCGTGTCGCGAGCGCGCGCCAGGAGAGCGCGGTGGCCCCGAGCGTGGAAGCGGGGCCTCGTTCACGGGCACGCTGGCTCCGCCTCCACGCACTCGGTGAACCAGCCGTACGGGTCGTGGCAGTTGAACGGTCCGTTTTCGGCAGCGACACTCGAGTCCTCGAAACAGTCGAGGAATATCGCTGGCTCGACGAGCTTGCAACGCCTGACAAAGATCTCGTACTCAACGCCCGGCTCCCGGGAGCAATGATGCATGCGAGTCCATACGATCGCCGTTCTGTCTTCCCCGAGATAGGTCTCCTGCTCGATGGTGCACGATCCGCCGCCGTCCACGAGCACGTCCACGGACACGTGGACCGGCGTGCCCTCGGCCATCGTGGCCCAGACGCACCTCCCGGCTTCGAGCGGGTAGACGTTGAACAGCACTTCCACAGGCGGACAGAGCGCCGGGAGCCCGCAGGCGTCCAGCAATGCCTTCTCCCGTTCTCCGTCGCCGGGCTCGCCTGCGTCGTCCCCGCCGGCTCCCTGAGCGCCTGCGTCGCCCGCCCCCGCCCCTGCCCCGGATTCGACGACGACACCGTCGCAGCCGGTGAAGGCGAACATGGAGGCGACGGCACCGCCAACCAGCATTCGATATCGTGCCATGGCACTCTTCTCCTGCTCTCTCTTGCTCTTTTTCGAACGCCTGGCACATCTCGCAAATGCGATGCCATACGGAGATATTCGGGCATTTGCGGCGACTGGCTCAGCGTGGCGCACAGCACCGGCGCAGTGCGGCACATGGCGCTTACTCAGCGTGGAAAGCACGAGACAGCGCGCACCGCGCCGGTCCAGACCGCGGCTTCCAGTGCGGCGCTGCCCGAGGACGCTGACGAGCGGGCCTCGCCGGCATCAGGCCATCGTGGAGGCGTCGGCAGCGTCAGCGCGCCGGCGCCGCTTCGTCGAAGAGCTCGACCTCGTCGATCGCGATGTGGCCCCAGCCCTTCTTCTCCTCGTCGATCACCGCGAGCTGCGCCGTCTTGCCGCGGAAACTCCGCACGTCCCACGTCACCTCGGTGAGGATGTCGCTCTCGATCCCCACCTCGCTCACGACCTTCTTTCCGTCGACGCGCAGCTCGACGCGCGTCGTCGAGGACTTGCCGCCGCCGATCAAGAAGCCGAGGCGATCGCGATCGACGACGAACGTGGGAGAGATCGCCTGGCCCACCGCCTCGTCGTAGAGCTTGGGAGCAAAGCTCGTGAGCAGCTTGTGCCGTGAGGCGCCCACGACGCCCGGAGTGAACGCGTCCCCCGACGTCGTCCAGCCGCCGAGCCCAGCCTCGAAGTCGAAGAGCACGCGCCGTTCCTTCTTGTTGACCGGCTCCCGCAGCCGCAAGAGGTTCCGCGGCGCCGAGGGGTAGCCCATCAACGGGTTGACGCGCGCCCGCTTGGGAAGCTGCTTGTTCGGCTTGTAGAGCTGGTGGATCCAGCCGCGGATCGACGGCCCCTCGAGGCCCGACAGGATCACCCACGTCGCCTGGGTGCGCTTCAGGAAGCCGGGCAGATCGATGCCGGGCATCCGCCCCACCATGGCATCCCAGTAGGGCATGTCATGGAACTGGGGTGTCGTGTGCCCGTTGCGGACGGCGAGGAACGGGTGGCTCGGGATGAGCACGCCGCCCTCCAGCGAGGCCACGTACTTGTTCAGCTCGATCGCCCTCTTCCAGAGGTCCTCGGAGGGGATGTAGCGCGCCTTGTCGTACCGTTGGTGGACGAAGAAGGCGGCGGCCAGCGCGAGAGCGCCGATCTCCGCGGCGGCGCGCGCGCGGGGCGAGGACCAGAGACCTTGGAGGACGTCCCCCACGAGCAGCGCGAACACCGGGCCGGCGAGGAGCGCCACCGGGATCAGGTTGTTCAGGAAGCCGCCGGCCTTCGCGTACGGCAGGATCGCCGCCGGGAAGGCCGCGATGAGCATGCCTATCCAGAGCGCGGTGCGGGGCCGCAGCCAGCGGCGGCGGCGCGCGAGGATCGCGATCAGCGGCAGGAGCGCGAGGAACGGCGCGAACTCGAAGAGGATCCGCAGCCCGTCCAGCGCCTGCGACCCACGCACCTGATGGTGCGAGAGGTTCTTGACCGTGTAGATCCAGAAGCGGCCCTGCGTGGCGATCTGGAGCCCTGCGAGCAGGGCGCCCGACAGGACCGCCATCGACAGGCCGAACACGATCGCGCGCGGGAAGCGGCGCACGAGCAGGAACAGGCCGACCCAGGCGGCGAAGAAGATCCCCGTCTGCTTCGTGAACAGCGCGGCGGTGAACACGGCGGCCGAGGCGATCAGCTGCTTGCGAGACGGGTTCTCGCCGCTGACGAGCGCGGCGCCGAGGAGCGGGAGCGCGATGGCGAGCGAGTCGTTGCGCACGACATCGTACCAGCCGCCCACCACGGGAAAGCTGGCCGCGGCCAACGCGACCGCGGTGAGGCCCAGGGCGACGCCGAAGCCGCGGCGACGGCCGGAGGCGCGCATGGCCTCCACGAAGAGCACGGCGCACGCGAGCGCGAAGGCGGCGATGGAAACGGCGCGGCCCGTCGCGTAATCGAGCCCGGCGAACGTGGCGGCGAGCCCGACGGCCGTGAAGTGGACCGGCGGGTAAGGGTACGGCAGGAACCCCTGGGACGGCGGCCCGTAGATCGCCTCTCCCGCCAGCAGGCGATGGGTGTGGAGGAGAGCACCGCCCTCCATCCACTCGATATCCATCGGGTAGCCGATGCGGGCCGCGAAGATCTGCGCGAGCGTCGCCACGTGCCAGAGCGCCGGCACGAGCAGGGCAAGCCCGAGGACGAGGAGCAGCGCGCGCGCAAGGAGCGCCCTGACCATCGGCGTCAGCCTCGCTCGACCGGCGCGGGCTCGTCCGCGCCGCGTTGCGCGCCGGGCGCCCCGAAGAGCGACCACGCGCCCCAGAGACAGAGCGGCGGCAGCACCGAAGCGGCCCGGTCCACGACGACGGCCACCGTCGCGGAGCCAGCGTCGATCCCCGTGAGCGACGTGAGGAGCGCGACGCCCGTCAGCCCCATCACCCCCTCGGAGATCGGGAGCAGGGTCAGGATCCCGGCGATGATCGAGATCGGGTACACGAAGAAGACGACGGCGAGCTCGGCCTCGAAGCCGAGCAGCACCATCACGAGGTACAGCTTCGAGAACTCGATCGCCCAGGCGACCGCCGACAGCAGCGCGTAGCCGGCGAGCCGCGCCGGCGAGCCGAAGCTGCGATCCCACGCGGCGAACAGCCCCTCCAGGAGCTCCAGCGCGCGGCCCTTCTTGCCCGGTCCCATGACGCGCCCGGCGAGGTGCGAGAAGGCCGCGAGCAGCGGCGTCCGCGCGCGGCGCACCGAGATCACCGCGACGCCGGCGGCGAGCCCTGCGAGCAGCGCGAGGCTCGCGCCCCGCCACGCGTCGGCCGCCGCGCGCCCGGACAGGAGCGCGCCCGTGACCGCGATGGAGACGGCGACGACGAGGAGGTCCAGCGCCCGCTCCACCAGGACCAGGCCGACCCCCGCGCTTCCCGAGACGCCATGCCGGCGGACGAGCTCCGCCTTGATGAGATCGCCCGCTCTGGCCGGCGTGACCGCCGCGACGCTCAGCCCCGCGAGGAAGATCCGCGCGCCGTCGACCCAGCGGTAGTCCCGCGGCCGTTCACGCACGAGGAGGGCGTGGTAACGGAGCGCCCGCGCCGCGATGTGGGCGAGCGAGACGGCGACGATGAGCAGCAGGTGGACAGGCCGGAGGCGGGAGAGCCCCTCGATGACGCGATCGCGGTCCAGGTTGCGCCACGCGAGGGCGGCGATCGCCGCATAGCCGAGCGCCCCGACGAGGAGCCGCAGCGTCCGCGAGCGCGCCGGCGCTGGCGTCGCCCTTGCGGCGTCCGCGCTCACGACGCGCCCGGCGCTGCGCCCGCCTTGTTCCTGTGCTCGATGTACCACGCGAAGGTCTGAAGCGCGGCGTCGACGTCGTTGTACCGAGGCACCCAGCCGAGCCGCGCCCGGGCGGCCGTGGTGTCGACGATGTAGTCGAGATCGGCGATGAGGTACTGGTCCTTGCGGAGCGGCGAGAGGCGCACCGCCTCGAGGGCGGCGAGCGCGGGCTTCACGATCGCGCCCGGCAGGTTCACGACGCGCGACCGGGAGCCCGCGCGGCGCGCGACCTCCTCGACCCAGCGGCGCATGGGTGGCACGTCGGACGACCCGCAGTTGTACGCGGCGAAGCCGCGGTCGAGGCCGGCCAGGAGGACGAGCCGCGCGCAGTCTTCGACCGCGACCATCTGGTACCGGTTCCGCCCGCCGCCGATGAGGGCCACCGGCCGATCGCGCAGGATCCACTCGAGGACACGGGTCAGGACGCCAGTGCGCCCCGGCCCCACGATGAGGCAGGGGCGGATGACGGCGGCGTCGATGCGCCCCGCGTCGTGGGCCTCCCGGATCAGCCCCTCGGCCTCCAGCTTGCCGCGCCCATAAGGTCCGAACGGCTCCTTCGGGTGATCTTCCCGGATGGGCAGCGCCTGGGGAAGCCCGTAGACCATGTTCGTCGACACGAAGACGAGGCGGGCGGCGTGCTCGGCGATCGAGGCCGCGAGCACGCGGCGCGTCCCCTCGACGTTCACCGCCTGGAACGGGAGATCGTACGTGGTCGGCGCGAGCGGCGAGTGATACTGGCAGGCCGCCAGGTGGAGCACCGTCTTCACCCCGCGCAGCGGCTCGCGGAGGTCGTCGGTCCGGATATCCCTGCGAAACGCCCTGACCGCGGGGTTCTCGGCGAGCTCCCCCGTGACTGGCTGGCAGTCGATGACGCGCACGTCGCCGGCGCCTGCCGCGAGCAGCTGCCGCACAGCCTCGCTGCCCACAAAGCCGGCCCCGCCGATGACGGCGACGGGGTGGTCATAGCGGATGGAGTCTACGAGCTGGCTCGGCATGCGCGACGAGAGGGCGGAGGCGCTGGCCTTATAACGTGCCCTTGCGTCAGAAGACAGACCCTTGTCGAGACAGCACGAACCGGTACGCCCCTCCCCCGTCCCCAGGCTCGCCCCCGGCGCCGCGCATCGCCCCCGGCGCCGCGCATCGCCCCCGGCGCCGCGCATCGCCCCCGGAAGTCCCGACGAGCCCGCTGCGCTCAGCGCGGCCCCCGCGGCCCGCGGCGCGGGCGCCCCCGGGCCGGGCGTCATGCGAGACAAAAGCAAAAAAGCCCGCATGACGTCCGCCATGCAGGCTCTCTTCTGAAGCGTCTCTCGCACGCTGCGACGCGCCGCTCACACCCGAGCACCGGGCGCGAGGCTCGTCACGTTCCATGGAGCAAGGTCAAGCCGCACGACCTATTAGTACCGGTTAGCTCCGCCGATTGCTCGGCTTCCACACCCGGCCTATCAACCTCGTGGTCTACAAGGGGTCTTTAGGGGCCTTGCGGCCCGGGACACCTAGTCTTGAGGCCGGCTTCCCGCTTAGATGCTTTCAGCGGTTATCCGTTCCGTACATGGCTACCCGGCTATGCCCTTGGCAGGACAACCGGAACACCAGAGGTACGTCCACCCAGGTCCTCTCGTACTATGGGCAGCTCCTCTCAAGTGTCCTACGCCCACGGCAGATAGGGACCAAACTGTCTCACGACGTTTTAAACCCAGCTCGCGTACCGCTTTAATCGGCGAACAGCCGAACCCTTGGGACCTGCTCCAGCCCCAGGATGCGATGGGCCGACATCGAGGTGCCAAACCGCGCCGCCGATATGAACTCTCAGGCGCGATCAGCCTGTTATCCCCAGAGTACCTTTTATCCGATGAGCGATGGCCCTTCCATACAGAACCACCGGATCACTAACGCCTGCTTTCGCACCTGTTCGACCTGTCGGTCTCACAGTTAAGCTCCCTTGTGCGTTTGCACTCTACGCCTGGTTTCCAATCAGGCTGAGGGAACCTTCGCACGCCT
>NZ_CP150347.1:0-3325000 GCF_051521375.1 Sorangium sp. So ce693 | reverse complement strand
ATTTGGGCTCAAACAACTGCCCGTCTCCGCCCCGCGCGACGAGCCCCCTCCCCTCGGGCCTACGCTGGGAGCCGGGCGCGCGATCGTGAAGAGGCCCAGCGACGCCGCATGGTCGCAAGCCCGCCTGCCCGGACACCTGCCCGCCTCCGCCCCGCGCGACGAGCCCCCTCCCCTCGAGCCTACGCTGGGAGCCGGGCGCGCGATCGTAGAAGAGGCCCAGCGACGCCGCATGGTCGCAAGCCCGCCTGCCCGGACACCTGCCCGCCTCCGCCCCGCGCGACGAGCCCCCTCCCCTCGGGCCTGCCCTGGGAGCCGGTCGCTCGATCGCGATCGCGATGGGCAGCGCCGGGCGCGATCGCGATCGCGTGCGCGGGGCGAATCTCGGGTCTAAGTGATTGAATTTACATTGGATATTGTCGGCACACGGGCTGCTACGGGGGAGCTAGGAGAGGAGCCCGATGTCGATGATGAGCCGAAATACCTCCGATACATCCGTCACGTTCTCGCTCGCGGAGCTCGCGAAGCTCGAGGAAGCGCGCGTGCGGGAAGAGCACCTCCAGCGCGCGAGAGCGCGCGAGAAGGAAGCCCGCGAGCAGCGCGAGGAGGAGGCGCGGCGGCGCTCTGCAGAGACGACGCGGGCCGCCGCCGAGGCAGAGGCGCGGGCGCGGCGCGAGCGGGAGCAGGCCGAGACAGAGGCGCGCGCGGAAGCGCGGGCGCGGGCGGAGATCGAGGTGGCACGCATCGAGGCCGAGGCGAAGGCGCGCCTCGAGGCGGATAACGCGGCGCGCGAGCACGAGCTGGCCGTCGTCCGCGCTCGCGCCGAGGGCCGGCGCCGCAGCCTGGCGCACGCGCTCGCCGCTGCGCTCGGCCTCGTGGTGTGCGGCGGCGCAGCGGCCGCCTACGGGGTCGCGCGGCACGTGGCAGGCCTCCAGCAGGAAGCGCAGCAGCTCCGCGATGCACAGGCGGCAGTGGCAGCGGAGCGCGAGAGCGCGAGGGCGGCCGAGCTCGCGGCCCTCGACCGGCGCCACGCGGCGCTGCGAGGCCGGCCCCTCGCCCGCGACGCCGAGGAGGCACGGGCGACCGCGGAGGCGGCGCGGAACGCCCTCGATCCGCGGGCGCTGGACCACAACCGGCTGCGGGCGTTCGGGGACGCGCTCGATGCGCTGGAGACACGGCTCGACGCGCTCGAGAAGGTCGCGGCGCTCGATCGGCGCCACGCCGACCTCGCGGCATGGGCCGCCGAACGGCGGCGGCCCGAGGCCACGGCGGCGGCCCAGGTCGCCGCGGCGCGCGCGAGGACGCCGGGCGCCGACGAGGGCGCGATCCGCGCCTACGAGAGCGCGCTCGCTCAGCTGCGGGAGGCGCTCGCCCGGCCCGCAGCGCCGGGCCCGCGACCGCTGGTGGGGGTGGGATCCCGACAGCCGGAGTGCGCGAACCCGGGAGACCCGATGTGCGGGTTCGACGGGCGGCCTCTCTGAGGCGCTGAAGCCGCGATTCGCTGTGCGCTGAAGCCGCGATTCGCTGTGGGGAGCTGCGCTGCGCTGCGGGCGAACGACATCACCGTCGCCCCCCGGCGCGGCGCTTCCACGCTCCGGAGGTGCATGGCACCCTGCGAGGAGAATGGCCAAGGACGTGTCGAGCACCATCGAGCACCGGAGCCCGGTGCGGCCCGAGGCCGGGCGGCGACGGCCAGCGCTGGTGTGCGCGTTCCCGCGGCCCATGGCGTTCCCGCTGCCCGACTCGGGGACCACCATCGGCCGCACCTGGCTCGCCGAGCGCGGCCTCGCCGACGAGGAGGTGTCAGGCAAACACCTGCGGATCGATCGCGCCGGCGGCGCGCTGCGCGTCGCGGACGTCGGATCGCGCAACGGCACGTGGGTGAACGGGTCGAGGCTCGCGCCGCGCGACCTCACGCCGCTCGACGACGGGGCGGTGCTGAGGCTCGGGCGCGTCCTGTTCGTCTTCCGCGAGGAGCTCCTCGGCCCGCTCGATCCGGCGCCGCCCGTGGGCGGGCTCGTCGGGCCGTACGGCCTGCGCGCCGTGGCGCAGCCCCTCGCGGGCCTGCCGCGGAGCCGCCCCGGCAACGTGCTCATCGAGGGGGAGACCGGCGTGGGCAAGGAGCTCGTCGCGCGCGCCACGGCGGCGGCGCTCGGGCGCGCGGCGCCGTTCGCGGCGGTGAACGTGGCCGGCGTCGCCCGCGGCGTGTTCGAGTCCCAGATGTTCGGTCACGTGGCAGGGGCATTCTCGGACGCACGCAACGCCGCGCCCGGGATCGTCGTGGCCCACGACGGCGGGACGCTGTTCCTCGACGAGATCGGGGAGCTCGATCTCGATCTCCAGGCGAAGCTGCTGCGGCTCCTGGAGAACCGCGAGGTGCTGCCCGTCGGGGCGCAGCGGCCGGTCCACGTGAACGTGCTCGTCGTCGCCGCGACCCACAGGGACCTCGAGGAGATGGTGGCGCGCGGGGCGTTCCGGCACGACCTGTTCGCGCGGCTCGCGATGGCCCGCCTCCACGTGCCGGCGCTCCGCGAGCGGCGCGAGGACCTCTTCAGCGTGGCGTGCGAGCTCGCGCGGCGCGCAGGCGTCGCGCTCCCGGCCGATGCGGTCGAGGTCGAGGCCATGGAGCGGCTGCTGCTCGATCCCTGGCCGAGCAACGTGCGCGGGCTCGACGCGGCCCTCGCGGAGATGCGCCGCCTCGATCACGAGCCCGGGCTCCGGCTGTGGGCCGTCGAGGAGGTGCTCGGGAAGGCGCCGGACGACCAGAAGACCGCGCTCACGCAGGAGCGCGTCGAGTCCGCCCTCGCGGCCGCCGGAGGCAACGTGACGTCGGCCGCGGAGCGGCTCGGCGTCTCGCGCGGTAAGCTGCTGCGCTTCCGCAAGCGCACTCAACAAGGGGAGTGAGCGCGGCTGGCTCCGGGTGCCAGAAATCCGGCCAGAAACACCGGTCGGCAGCGAGCGGCGGCCGGGAACAGTAGCCATTTTCGTAGCTTCCGCCTGTTTCGTCGCGGAGGCCGGCTCCAGTGTGGCCCAACGGGGCGCCCTCCGCCGCCGCGTCGCCCGCGGTGAAAGGCCCGTGGCAACACCGAACCCACCGTCCGGCCACGCTGCACGCGCTGTTGACATAGAGAACCTTAAGCGACCCGCATCCCTCCTGAAAAAGTGACGCTGTATCAGCAACTTTATCATGCATTGAGGGGGCCGCGTTCACTCCACAGCCTGCGATGACCGCTGCGGCCCGGCGAGGACGTCGATCCCTGGGTGCGCCTCTGCTCCCTCGCTCTGATCGGCGTGCCTCGCCCCCCCTCGTCGACGGGACCGCAGGTGTCGTCGGAGGCGGGGTGGACGTTCCTGCTCCTGAGCGTCGCGGACCTGCTCGGGATCTACCGGGGGCCTGGATAGCCCCATGACCTTGCGAAAAGAGAGACGTCGCCGGTCGCTGCGCGCCCGGCTCCGGGGACCTCGACACGCTCGCGGTCTCGGGCATGGTCGAGGCCGATCACGTCGTCTCTCCCTGGCCGCATGACCCTGCGACGTGGCACTTCCCTTGCCGCCCTTGCGCCCTTGCGGTTGTCTCAGTCCCGTCTGGGCACCGATCTAGGCTACCCGTCCTCGAGCGAGGCGCCACGGCGGGGCGCCCTTCCGTTCTCACCGCTGCGCTATGCGGTGAGGGCCCCGCTCCCAAACGACCCGCGCTGCGCAACCTGCACGAGGTCGCCGAGGCGTTCCGCTGCGTCGCCGGCACCCCGATGCGGCCGGCGGAAGACCTGCAGCGCGCCGTGAGCACCGGGGCGGAGACACCGACCCGCGGCGCTTGATGCGCACCACATGACAGCGGATCGATGAAACCACCGCCGGCCGCGCGCGTAGTCACTTCAACAACAGAGGAGCGTGGGTCGCCGCGGTTCGGCCGACCCGCCGGGACATCACCAGCGGGTACGCCGGTGCGCCCGCGTTCCACCGCGTTCAACCCAGTATTCGCTGATGCTCCAATCGGCTGTGGTCGTATTCGGCGAATCGGAAGAAAGGAATCACCCATGTCAAGCCCCACGGGCCTCGCCCCCAATGCCTCGAAGGTCTACACGACGAGGATCGTCGGATCGGCTACCAGGCTGTACTTCGTCGTCCCGTCGCTCAACGAAAGTCAGCAAGGGATGCTGTCGTGGCATATCGAATTATGCTGTCAGGATACGCACCGCACGGTCGTCGGAACGCACGAGAGTTACCATGACATCTATGCCGCGGGTGCACTCATCACCGTTCGCAACATTGGATCTGTGCCTATCGTCGTCAGAACGGATTATCTCTAATGATTGGGCAGTTGCGATTGTATTCAAGGAGAAATCTATGCTGAACAGCGCTGCTCGTCTCGATTCCGACCCTGTGTTTTGTGAACGCGTCGTTGCACTCGATGCAACCGTCCCGCGAGACAACTTGCGCCCGCTGGATGGGATGATCGGCCACATGGAGCGCTTCGCCGCCGTTCGCCGCTGCGAGGTCCACGCGGCGCGCTTCGACGGCGCGAGTGGCGACGAGGCCGTGAGCTGGCGATCGCAGCGCGACGCCTTGCCCCAGGGGATTGCCGCTCTGATCGCAGCGATCGGCGAGCTGTCCGCGCTAGCCAGGATGCTTCGGCCGATCGTCACCCCGGCGCTCGACGATATCATCGCACTAGCCGCTGACCGTGACCACCCGCTTCGCGACGTGCTGTACGAGCTCGGGAGAACGCTCGGATTCGCCGACCTCGAGATCGACTGGGTGTTCAAGGAGCTGGCATCGATCGATTGGCGGCCAGTCCACCTCGTGTGCGCGGACGGCTTCGACGATCTCCTCGCTCTGCTCGAGGCGGTGTCCGTGGGTGAGTTAGGCCTGCTGGTCGCCGGTTTTGTCCGGCGGACTGGGGATCCTCAGATCGACGAGCGGGTGGAGAAGCTCATCATTCGTCTGCGATCGGTGAACGTCACCGCGAGCATCTTCCTGCCGCTGGTCATCGTCGCCACGGCGCACGTCGTCGCGACGCAGCACCTGCAGCCGCGGACGTGAGCCCCGACGAGCGCCGCACCAGCCCAGACCATTCACGAGGGTAGCGAGGAGGCGACCGTGAGCAGCGCCAGGAAGATCGCGGCCCCAGGGCGCGATCCTGAGCGCATTCTTTGAGGGGCGAGAAACGAAGCCCCCTCGGAAAACTTGGTCGAAGTCCTCCGAGGGGGCTCGCCTCCGAGTTGTCAGAAACGGAGGAGCCCTTGTTCGACCAATTCACGCTCAAGGGCGAGTTCTTCGCGACGTTGGAGGCCCTGGACCGGGCGATCGCGCAGCGGGTGGCGGCGAGCTGGTACCCGGCGTGCGGGGGCCCGCTGCACGCGGGCAACTACCCCCGCAAGCCGCGGAGCGCGCTCATCGCGGCGGAGCGTGACGCGTTCGTCGTCCGCTTCAGCTTCTGCTGCGGCCGCGAGGGGAGCCGGAGGCCTGCGGGGCGCTTCGGCACGCAACAACTGCGCACGGGCGATCTCAGCAGAGCCCGCTGGCGCTGGCGAGCGGCAAGGCTCCGGCAGCGAGTCCACGCGAGCGGCGAGCTCGACGTTCGGTCCAAGCTTGCTCATGCCTCCGGTGCCACCGGCAGCCCGAGCAGCCGACCGATCGCCCCGTGAACGACCCGGGCCGCCACCTCGTCCCCGAGGGCGATGGCGCGGCTCAGGGTGCTCGCGAGCGAGGCGACCACGGCCGCACGAGGCGACGGATCGGTCACGGCAAGCTCCCCAGGCCCGAGGCTTGACGCTTGGGTCCGGGTTGGGCCACGCGTTCCGAGGGGCTGCGATCCGTCGTCACCCCCTCCCAAAATCCCGGGGCATCCGACGGATCGCGACGGTTCGCCCCCGCGGAATTCTCCCGCCAGGAATCCCGGTGCACCACATGGGTCGCCTGCTTGGCAGCCTCTCGCTCGCGACCTCGCCGCGCATCGATTGGGCCAGGCTCCTTCGCCGGACGTTCGGCATCGACGTGCTCGCATGCGCAGTCGGCCATCACCGAACCGGCGGTGGCGCGGAAGATCCTCGAGCACCTCGGGATCTCAGCGACCGCGCAGGTACCTCGATATCGCCACCTAGCGGGGGACATCGGCACGGCGTGCACGAGCGCGGCGCCGGTGGCGAGGCTGGAGCGCACGATCTCCGGCTCCGATCCGACCTGACCATCGCGCGACGACCTAGCGCAAGCCAAGTTCGCGCCGCTGCAGGGCTCAGGGGCGTACATGTGTGCCCGCCTGACCGCCGACCGATGCCACGCGCCCGGCGGCCAGGCCCGATTGCAAAGGGGTCACGGGAGCTCACGGTGGTGACTTCGCTCGCAACAGGTCAGCTAACACATTGATTTTTCTAGGATTCCTCACGCGAGCGAGATCGCACGGGGGAGACGATGTCCACTCGACTCGGCCCAGAAGCAGGAGAAGCTGAAGCTTCTTGACATCCACAAAAGTGCTTGGGCCCGCTACCCGCTACCCGCTACGCGCTCACCGCGGTTGGGGAGGACCTTCGCCATCGAGCTCGACGATGGCGGCCGGACCGACCCGCGCGAGCGCCACGCGCGGCGCGTGGCATCGCCGGATTCGCCCGAGCCGCGCGAGAGGAAACGGGCACCGGAACGATTGACGCAGGAACGAAGGGTCGATTAAATTCAGCGCCAATGAAGAGCCTGGGGGGCTTCGGGCGCGCCTCGCGAGCGATGCAGGGGCGCTCCGTACAGAGAACCGCCGGGCACGCCCTGCTCGGCCTCATCTGGGTTACCGGCTGCGGGGCCGGCGCAGCCGTGATCCCAGGGCGCGTACTGCCGGAGAATGCAGCCGATCTCCTTCGCGCAGCGCCGGGCACCTACCAGCCGTCGCCCGCGCAGATGCAAGGATTCTCGGGCGGCAACGAGCTTGGCCAGATCCTCGAGGGCGCGGTGCCCCCTGAGGCGCACGCCAGACTGCGGCATGACCTGGCGCTCGACTGCCTCGCTGGCGCCACGGCCGAGGTGTACATCGAGGCGAACCGAGGACCGGTCGAATCGCTGAGACAGTGGCTCGCCTGGAAGTGCGGCGTGGCCTCCGCCATGCTCACATGGCGGGTTGACGCAACGCGCGGGCACGACAAGAGCGGGCGCCTCGATCGACGGCTCGCCGCGTTCGCGCGCCGGTTATGGGCGCTGCATCCAGCGGCTAGCGCCTACGGTGTCGCGCGGCGGACCCGGGGGCAATGGGGAGTCCAGGGCGTCGTGCTCGACAGTGGCGGGGTCGTGTTGGCCCCGACGCCGAAGCGTTTCTCCCCCGGAGACACCCTGGCGCTCGACCTGCGCGCCCCTCCCGGCCTGATCGATCCCGCGTTCTACATCGACGCGGAGGGGGGCAAGGTGACAAGACAGAGCGTCCAGCCCGGGCCGGACGGGAAGATCACGTTGCGTCACAAGCTGCCCATGAAGCCCGGACGCTACTTCGTCGAGCTGAACGCGGTTCAGGTCACGAGACCCGACGTGGCTCCCGACGAGCTCTGGCACCGGGCAGTCTTGCTGTTTCCCGTCCATGTCGGGGTCGCCGAGCCGGCGGCGCCCGACAGCTTCATCCTGAACCCATCGCCCAATCCGCCGGACCGCGCGACCTGGGCGGATGCGATCGTGGCCGCGTACAACGCGGAGCGGCGTCGGTTCGGCCTCGCGCCACTCGCTCTGGACCCGGCGGTGGGGGCGATCGCGGCGAGGCGGAGCGAGTCGACCGCGCGCGCGGACGAGGTGCTGCCGCCAGACGATACCCTCGCTGCACAGCTGAAGGCGAACGGGGTATTGCCAAGGCAAACCTGGCAGTTCACGGGGAGCGCTGAGTTCATCTCCGAGCACGTGGCCGTGATGCTTCAGAACCCTTCGTCGAGGTATGCTCTCCTTTCTCCCGGGGCGACCCGGATCGGGATCGGCATCACCGCCGGCGCTCCTCCTCCTCTCGCCGAAGATCCGTCTTCCGAGGAACCATCAGGCGAGGTGCCCAGCTGGTATGTCGAGCTGGTCGTGAACGAGAGACCGGCGCAACCAGGTGAAGCGCGACCAGCTCAACCAGTTGAATCGGCACGACCGGCTCAATAAGTGCAACCAGCTGAGCAGCGCTCCAGCAACGATGCGATCTCGCGCCGTGCATGGCGGCGGCCAGGAAGCTCAGGGGCACCTGCTGGAGCTCACGCGAGGCTTCGGCGCGCGGGCCCATCGCGAGGGGCATACGGCCGAGGAGCACCTCGAGGGGTGGCGGCTGCGCAAGCTCGCCTCGGGCGAGCAGCGCTCCCTGAAGCACCCGTTGGTGGAGGCCTCGAGTGGCGGGGTCGTGGAGGGGGCGGATCGGATGCGGCTGCTCCAGGAGGTCGATACTTTCGAGAACATGTAGTTCCCGCACACGCACGCGATCATCCGCCGCATCGTGCCGCGCGAGCGGCGCGGCGGGGTCGTGGCGGCGTTCTTCAAGAACCTGGAGCAGCAACCGGTCGGGCTCCGGCGCGGCCCGACGGGGCGCCCTGCGCCGCCGTGTCGCCCGCGGAGGCGGCCCAGCCTGTTCGCGGCGATCATCGTCAGGCGATCATCGTCAAGCGAGCCGTCGCGCAGACCGGGGCCAAGACCGCGGTCGACGAGCTGCTGCGGGCCCGAGCCCGGCGGCTGGCTTCAGGCCCGCGGGAGACCCTCCCCTACGCGGGATACGTGAAGCGCCTCCTGTCCTTCAGAGGCGGAACGCCTTCGGTGAGCCCGAGAGCTCCGTGTTGAGGTCGCCGGTGGCGTCGAGGCCATACGCGTGCAGCCGGTACTCGGTCCCGTTGCGCCACGCGTCCGGAATCCGGAACGAGAACCCGTGATGCCCCGCCATGTCGAGGTGGGTGTTCACGTCCAGCCGCGGCAGGTCCGCGCCCGTGCCGCCGACGAACTGGATGCCGTCGATGCCCGGTCCGCTCGCGTAGAAATGCACCGCCACGCTGGCCGGCGTGTCGGGGTCGGCCGCCCACCCCGAGGCCACCCCGGTCGTCGGATCGATGCTGTCGAGCCAGCCGACAGGGGTCTGCCGCAACCTCCCCGCGTTGACCCGCTGCGCATAGGCCGAGTCCCCTTCCCCGTAATACGCCGCGGCCCTGTCGCCCAGGAAGGGGTTGCCGTTGCCGTCGAGCTTCAGGTGGAAATAGCAGAATCCCCAGACGTTCCAGGGAAGGACAAGGCTGCTCTCGCCATAGTGCATGAACCCCGCCATGCGCTCTCCCTTCCGCGCCCTCGTCTCATCCGTGTGCAGGCCCACCTCGGTCATGATCCATGATTTCGTGGGCGCGTAACGGCCGTAGAGACCGTGCACCAACGGGAGATCTTGGCAGCGATACCAGGACTCGTCTACCCCGTCGCGCGTCCCGTTGTACGCGTGCACGGCGACGTAATCCGCGTTGTGAAGCGGGCTGTCCGTGCCTTGCGCGTAGATCTGCAAGAACCACTCGATATCGAGGTTGACGCGCGGGGCGAGCGAGCAGGTGACGATCTTGGCTTGAGGGAACCGCCTCCGGCAACGGGCGATGGCCTCCGCGAGATAGTACCGGTTCTCCCAGATGTAGCTCTCCTTCCACGCGCGGCTCTGGCCCGCCCAGAACGCGCCCGTGCCGTCCGAATCGTTCACCGTGTTGGGCTCGTTGCCCAGCTCGATGATGAGATCCCTCTTCTTCTCCTTCGCCGCGTACCAGGGGGCGATCTCCGCCTCCACCTCGTTCGGATCGACATGGTACCTGTCGCCGGTCTTCGTCCGGACGAGGGTGATGGGCGTCAGCGAGCAGAGCTCCGAGATAGTCGCCGGGTCGTAGATCGAGCGGTCGAGCAGCCCCCACCCGGTGACCACCTTCAGCATCTGATAACCGCCGCGGCGGATGGCGTCCTTGAGGTGGCCGATCGTCGCCTCCGTGAGCGTGAGGCCGGAGACGCGCGGCGTGAACGCCACCTGCGCTCCGGCTTCATGCTCGATCCCGGTCACGACCCCCGCCACGCCGGCCGCTGTCGCCGAGATGAAGGCGCGGCGCGACAGCGCGAATGAGTTCCCCTTGTCGATCCTACGCATGACAACCCTCTCCAATCGTGTTGGTTCAAGACGACAGCGCGCATCCCTCGGCAGCCGCTGGCCGAAAGCCGCCAGCGGATGGCTCGCGCGTCTCACCCGCGACCGATGCACGCGTCAGGCCAGGGAGCAGATTGCGCTCCGCTGGCCGCGCAGGCGCGCCCTCGATCCGAGGCTCCGGCCGCAGGCTGTAGGCGGGGACCAACACCTGTTGGCGTGCGCCTACGATCGCCTCCGCGGCTGCGCCGCGGCAGAGATCGCGCCGCTCGGACGGAGGGGCGATGAGCAGGTGCTGTTCGAGAGGATCGCAGCGAGCTCAGGGGTCGAGCGGGCTCAGGGATCGAGCGAGCTCACGGGTTCGCGTAGAACGAGCTCACGGGTTCGCGTAGAACGAGCTCACGGGTTCGCGTAGAAGTAGTAGGCCGCGCTGTAATCGACGCGCGCCTCGGCGCCATCGTGCGCTTTGTCGCAGCCGTCCGCCGGAGCCTTGCCGCCCACGGTCTGAACGCGCTGAATCCACGCGACGTGGCTGAGCACGCCTTGACCCTCGGTCGATTTGATTTCCAGGAGCAGCCAGGGGATCGCGGTGGCGTCGGGAGCATCGACCTTGGCCTTCATGGCGCCGACGACCTTGCTGCCGTCCGCCGCTTCCCACGTGGGGCCGCCGTAGTGCTTGCCCAGCGCTTTTCCTGCCTCGTCCGACAGCGTCGCGTCCGGGGCCTTGAGCGTCCATTCGAATTTCGCCTTGGGCTCCTTCTTCTTGCCGCACACATAGATCTGTGCGCCCTTGGCGTTCGCCTTCAATACGAGGTTGGCCGTGCTCGGCGCTTTGATGGCATCGGGTGTTTCGGGGGGCGCTGGCTTGGGGACGCTCGCAGTCGCCGCGGGCTCGGTCGCGGGCGTCGCTTGCACAGGCGCCGGTGCCGACGGCGGGGGCGCGACGGGCGCGGGAGCTTCGGCGCTCGCAAGCGGCTCGCTCGGCGGCGGGCTCGAGGGGCTCGGCGTCGACCCCGCGCAACCAAAACCAATGAAGACGAACCCAATCGCATAACGCGCATTCATGATGAATTCCTCTCTGATCGCGGCGGCACGGGGGTCAGGAAATCCAAACGCGATCCGAAAGTCAATCTCCTCGTAGTGGCCGTCCCACCGCACAGCCGCTCTGAAGGGCGGCCGTCCTCCGCGCTGGCAAGCGGCTCCGACGCCAGCGGCGGACGCGTGTTGCCGGGAGGCGGGCAACCTGGGGTAAGCCCGGGGGTGTGCATGGGGGCGCTCCGTGCGCTCGCGGCGCCCTCGCCAGCCAGAGGTGGGCAGGTGAAGCGCATCTCGTGGGCGAAATCGTCAACGACGGCGGAAGTCTTCACCTGCAAGGGTACCATCGGCCAGGCTGGCGACCCTGCTCGTGAGGGCCGGCGCGGCGCAGGCGGGGACTGACAGCCGACCGAGGTGCGGCGGAGGTGGCAGGAACACGATCTCGCCGGTGGCCGCGACGCTTGACGACGGGGGGCCGGACTCGATGTAGCGCGCATGGGGCGACCATCCACCGGGCGACGTCCGCAGTTCCCTTCCACGGTGCCACGACCGGTCCGGGCGCGCGCCGGGCGCACACCGACCGAGCAGACTCCGTTGGCGGTGCGGACCTTCGGCGTCGGCGTCGACGAGGCGACGAGAGCGCACGTGCGCCAGAGCCTCGGGGCGAAGCTCGGGCGGTTCGCGCGCAGCATCGAGCGGCTCACGGTGCGCTTCACGGACGTGAACGGGCCACGGGGCGGCGTCGACGTCACGTGCGACGTGAAGGTCGTCCTGAGCGGGCACCCCAGCGTCGTCTACCAGATGCGAGGCCACGAGCCGCGCGAGACGATCGACAGAGCCGTCCCGGGGATCGTACGGGCAGTGCAGAGCGCCCTCGAGCGCGCGCCGCGCGCCGCACCACGCGCGCCGGCGCGCGGCACGAAGCGCACGGCCCGAGCGGCGAAGCGCAGCGCCGCGGCTCCGGCGCGGCTCGGCCATCCGTCGCCCGAGGGCAGCTTCATCGGGCGGCGCGTGGGGCGCAGCGAGGAGAACCTCGAGAGCGCGCTGGAGCGGCCCGAGAAGTCGCGGCGTGACCTTCCGGTCGACACGGCCGCTCCGGGGCGGAGCGCGACCGACCGAAAGGCGGGCGGCGGCTCGACGGCGCGGCGTAACACGATGCGGAGGGCACGGAAGGCCACCGCGACGCTGGAAGACTCGGCGCAGGACCGCCCGTCGCGCAAGTCGACGCGCAAGAGCGCCAATCGCGCGAAGCAGGGCTCGAAGCTCCAGCGACGCCAGGTCCGGCAGGCGGCCACTCCGAGCGCCAGGGCCGCGAAGGCCACCGCCCGCTGATCCGGCGGTGCGCTCCTGGCCGCCCTCGGCCGTGACGCCTCCCACGAGCGCCAGGCACAATGTTCCCGCCGGCGCGCTGGCACGGACGATGCTCGAAGCGGACATGGTCCCGGCCACCTCGTCCGCGCGCGGCGGGCGACCGACGGGACACGCATGCTCCACGAACCAGAGGAGTGCCCATGGTCGGTCCGCTCGGAGAGTCCCCGAAGCCGCTGCGCTTCGCGCCCGTCGACGTTGCCACCGTGCGGGAGAACCGCGGTTGGTTCCTCGCGATCGGCGTGGCCTCGATGGTGCTCGGGGTGCTCGCGTTCCTCCTGCCCTTCGTCGCCCCTCGGGCCACCGCCATCGCCCTCGGCTGGTTGATCGTGCTCGCCGGCGTGGTCGAGGGCAGCCACGCCATCCAGAGCCGCGGCTGGGCCGGCGCCGGCGGGGAGTTCGTGAGCGCCCTCGTGCAGGTGGCGTTCGGGCTTCTCCTTGTGCTCTCCCCGATGACCGGCAAACTCGCGCTGATGGTGATCGCAGCGGCGTACTTCGTCGCCGAGGGCGCGCTCAAGCTCGTCCGCGCCTATCAGCACCGCGGGCTGCGGGGCTCGGGGTGGCTCGTGTTCGACGCCGTCCTGTCGCTGGCGCTCGGGATTCTGATCCTCACGGGCGGCGTCACCACCGCCGTGAGGGTGCTCGGCTTGCTCGTCGGAATCAGCCTCCTGACGGGCGGCATGTCGATGATCCTGATCGCGCTGGGCGCCGCTCGCGTGCTCCACACGCGAGCGTGACGGAGACGGGGATCATCGGACGCCAGCTCGAGGGCGATCTGCTCTAGGGCAGATTGGCAGAAGAGATGTTCCAGGTCCTGTCGCTGCAGAAGCGGCAGTTCGCGCCGACGAGCATGCCCTTGCCGGTGGCCGATTCGTCGCCCTTGAGCCACCAGTTGAGCCACGCCAGGCTGACCTGAGTGAACTCGCCGCCGTTCCGGGCCCACAGATCGCCGCCGTGGTCCGCGCCGACCTTGGCGAACATCATGACAGGGATATCACCCCGGGCGGCGATGTTCTCGAAGTCTCTCGCGCCGTTCGTGTTCGCGCCGAGGCTATCCGCGGTGCCCGTGACGATCAGTACGGGTGTGTGAATCGAGTTGTAGAAGGCCTGATTCACCGAGAAAGAGCCGCTGCTCGTGTGTCCCCAGGTCGTCATCCTGGGATCTGCGGCGGTCCCTGCCGCCATCAAGCCGCCGCAGGAGAAGCCGTTCGCGGCGACCTTCTTGGTGTCGATCCTCTGGTAGTAGGCGCTGCAAGGCTTGTCGTTCTCGGCGATCACCCAGTCGACGTAGGCGAGCAGCACGTCGCCTCCGCCCCCGAGCTCGCGGTTGGGCTCCTTGCCCCCCGGTGTCCCGTCCGCCACCACGAAGTAGCCATGCGAGGCGATCTCGGCCATGGCCGCTTCCGTCGCGAGCCCGTCTCGCGAACATGCGCCCTCTCCCCAGACGTAGATCGGATACTTGGCGTTCCCGTCGAGATCCGCCGGACGAAAGATGGTGCCCTGGTTGATGCCCGGGTCTGAATTCGTCTCGACGACCACCTTATGAGGGCCGCTCCCCGACACGTTTCGACCAGCCGATTTTGACGCGGTGCACGTGCCGGTGAAGGCGCCGCCGCTGCCGTCGCCCGAGCCTCCGTTCCCGCCCGCCATGTCCCCGCCGCCCGCAGGCGCGCCGCCCGAGCCGGAGGGCTCAGCCCCTCCGGCAGTGCTCTGTGAGCTGCTCGGGCCCGTGGGCAGAGGCCCTCCGGTGGTGCTCGCCTGCTCGCCGCCGGAGCCGCTCACGCTCCCTCCTGCGCCCGCCGTGGCTCCGCCGCTCCCACCAGGGTTGCCGTCGTCATTTGAACCGCTGCAGGCGCCGACGATCATGCCCAGCGCAGCGCAGGTGAAAGCCCAACTCAATTTGTTTTTCATTGCGACACCGTATTGGCTCGAACGACGGGGCACACGGTCATGGTCGTCAGGCGCCTTACGGACCCTGGCGGCACACCGTCGATCGACGAAGCAAAAGGATACCCCTCCACACAAGTGTGAGCGTTCACATTCTCGATGTCAATTCCAATCGACGGGCCTTCGACTGTCGTCGATCTCTGTTGACATCCACAAAGGCGCTTGGACTTCCCGCTCAAGGCTCGCGGCCAGCGTTGAGCCACCGCAGCTTGTCGGGATTGGCCACCGCCCGGATGGCGCGCACCACGCTGCCGTCGATCTCGAGCGAGCAGGTCGACCAGCCCGCGCAGGTCGCCCGAGCCCACGCTGCGGGCGAAGCGCGCGATCAGCTCGCGGTGGGCCTCGGGGGTGGGCGGAAACCGTGGCCGCTGCCGTTCGAGGTGCTCGCGGCACGTGAGCTCACAGGAGCTCTTTGGGGAGCTCGCTCCCGCTCATCACCTGCCGCACCTCGATGGCCATGTTGAGCGGCTCGCCGCCGGGCCCGGGCGCGGCGGACGCCTGCGCGGCGAGCTCGTAGGCGCGCTCGGGGCTGCCGACGTCCACCATCCAGAAGCCGGCGAGGAACTCCTTGGCCTCGGGAAACACGCCGTCGGTGATGGGCCTGCCGTCCTTGCCGGCGCGCACGAGCCTGGCCTGATCGGGCGCGGTCAGCGCTTCGATCCCCACGAGCTCGCCCGACTCGCGGAGCTTCTGGTTGAAGCTGTTCAGGAACGCGAGGTGCTCCTCCAGGTCCTTCGGCGGCCAGCTCATCAACTCGTAGGGCTGTCTGGTCGGCACGTGCATCATCAGGACGTATTTCATCGTCAGCTCCCTTTCAGCGGGCGCCCCTCGCGTCGGGCGCGCGTTCACAGACGAGTCGGAGCCCAGGCGGCGTTCTCGACATCGCGGAGGACGATACTCCTCAAAGGAGAAGTTCACGCGCAATCAAGGGCGCCCAGCCCAGGGAGCCGCCGTCTTGGCTCACGCCGCCGCGCGGACCGGCGGCAGGCGGAACGCTGCGCCCTCGGAGCGGCTGCGCCGGCGGAACGCGCCCGGCGCCTCGCCCGTGTGCCGCTTGAACGCGCGGCTGAACGCGAACTCCGAGTCGTACCCGACCTCGGCCGCCACGGCGGCCACGGAGCCGTCGCCCTCGGCGAGCAGCTCGGCCGCCCGTTGCATGCGGAGCTCGGCGAGGTAGCGGAGCGGCGGGACCCCCAGCTCGGCGAGGAACCGCCGCGCCAGCGCGGCGCGGGAGAGGCCCGCCGCCTTCGCGAGCGCCTCGACCCCCCAGCGCTCGGCCGGCTTCTCCTGCATGAGCCGGAGCACGCGCGCGACGCGACGGTCGAAGGCGCGCGCGCCGCGCCGGTCGAGCGCGCGCGCCGCGCGCCCTTCGCGCGCATGCTCGTGGCAGTGCAGCGCGTAGGCGAGCAGCGGCTCGAGGAGCGAGCGCGCCAGCTGGGCCTGCCCCGGGGAAGCATCCGCGAGCGCGGCGCGCAGCAGGCCCACGACCGCGGAGAGCCCCCGCGCGCGCCGCACCTCGCCGGCAGGCAGGTGGACCACGGGCGCGAGCGAGGCGAGCGCCCCGCCGGGCGCGGCGGCGTAGGTCGCCGAGATCAGCTCCGCGTCGGCGGGAGCGCGCCCGGGCGGCGGCGCGACGCAGCGGAGGCTCTGCTCGCGGGGCCCCGCGCCGCGCGGGCCGAACCCGAGGAGCACGACGTCGCCGGCGTCGAGCTCCAGCGCGCACACGCCGTCCTCCGAGAGGCGAAAGGCGCCCTGAACGACGACGTGGAGGCTCGGCGGATCGCCCGCGCTCGCGCGCCAGGGCGCGCCAGGATGGCCGTAATGCCGGGAGACCACAACGCCGCGGGGAAGCAGCCGCTCCATCTCGTCCGCCATGCCCCATGGTTGCCCGCGCCGAGGCCGCTCGTCCAGCGCTCGCTCGCGGATCGAGACGCGCGAGCATGACTCCGCGCCTCGCGGTCATGGCGCGCGGGCGAGGGCCGCCGGAAGCTCGGGGCCATGACGCGCCTCGATTCCACGCCGAACGATCCCACGCCGAACGACGAGCCGCACCCCCGCGCGCTGTCCGAGAAGGTCCAGAGCAGCCTGCTGAGGAGCCGGACCGTCCTGATCTTCGGGGAGATCACCAGCGAGCTGGCGCAGGCGACCACCGCGCAGCTCCTCGCCCTCGCGAGCGATGATGGCGAGAAGCCGATCCGGATCCTGATCCACTCGCCGGGCGGGCACGTGGAGTCGGGGGACACGATCCACGACGTGATTCGCTTCATCCGGCCCGAGGTCAAGGTGATCGGCACCGGGTGGGTCGCCAGCGCGGGCGCGCTGATCTTCGTCGCGGCGCGGCGGGAGAACCGGTTCGCGCTCCCGAACACGCGCTTCCTCCTGCACCAGCCGCTCGGCGGCGTGCGCGGCCCCGCGTCGGACATCGAGATCGAGGCGGCCCAGATCATGGCCGCGCGCGACCGGCTCAACCGCATCTTCGCGGAGGCGACGGGGCAGGCGCCCGCGAAGATCGCGCAGGAGACCGAGCGCAACCTGTGGATGACGGCGCGCGAGGCCCAGGAGTACGGCCTCGTGCATCGCATCGTCGAGAGCGCGCTGGAGGTCTGAGCGCGCCGACGTGCTGGTCGCGGAGGATGGGTATGCTGCGCCGCGCGCCGTGAGGGCGCGCGGCGCAGTCAGGGGCGGTATCCCTCAGAGGCTGCCGGAGCCGGGGAAGTCCACGCCCCACCAGGTGTGATCGCGGAACTCGTTCCAGAGCGCCGCGCGCGTCTGCCCGGTCTCCGTGACGAAGACGCTCTCGTCGTACGGGAGCGCGTCGTAGGGCGCGAGGCTCCTGTTAAAGGCCGGGATGAACCCGGGCTTCTTGAACTGCTCGATCCAGAGGAGGAACGTCGCCATCTCGCCGTCGTTCTGCACGAAGTCCCCGGCGGTCCGGACGGTGAGGTCGTGATGCCCGGCGCGCAGGCGCAGCGAGTCTGCGAGGCCCTCGATGATGTATCCGTTGCCGGTCCCCACGTCGTCGAGCTGATAGACGTGCGCGAGCTCGTGGTAGAGCGTGCCGATGATGACGCGCCGCACGTCGTCGCCGCTGTTGTACACATCGTTGATCCAGAACGCGCTGAACGACACCGTGGCCACGTCGCCGCTGTACTCCGCCCAGGCGTACCCCGGCTGGTCGACCACCCTGATGTTCAGGGTGTTCCTCCGCTTCCAGAAGGCGCCGGGCTGGGCATAGAGCCCCTCGACCACCTCGCGCGAGATCTCGCGCACGTCCCGCACGAGGGTGCTGCCGATCGCGTCGTTGAAGCGCTGTCCGCCCGTGGTCGTCGACTGGTTCTGGTACTGGACCGTCTGCGGGAGGACGGCGCGGTACGGATCGTCGGTCCGGAGGAGCTCGATCTCGCTGAGTTGCAGGACGGAGGTGTCGCTGGTGAAGTTGAACCGGTACTTCTTGTACGCCGTGGCGTTGTTGATGAAGTAATGGTTGCGCTGGAACCTGTTCGTGAAGCTCTGGCCCGCGCGGGTGTCGAGCGTCGTCCAGGTCACGCCGTCGTTGGAGCCCTGGAGCGTCCAGGACCTCGGGTCGCGCGCGGGGTAGTCGTTCGCAGAGGAGATGGCGTACCCGTCGATCGTGAACGCGGTGGGCAGCTCGTAGCGGATCCAGCCGGTGCTGCTGAACGTGAGCCACTTGCTGATGGGGCGGCCGTCGAAGGCCCTCGCCGCGGTCTCCTGCGGGCCGTTCTCTCCGCTCGCGGTGATCACGGGCGGCGTCGGCAGGACCGGCGTGCCCGGCGACCCGAAGAGCGCGAACTCGGAGAGCTGGATCTGGGCCCAGCCCCCGAGGTTCTGCTGGATCTCGAGGCGGAACTTCCTGTACGCCTGCGCGCCAGCGACCGTGTACGATTTCGTCTGGAAACGCGCCGAGAAGCTCTCGTTCGAGCGCGTGTCGAGCACCGTCCACGTCATGCCGTCGTTCGAGCCGAGGAGCCGCCAGGCGCGCGGATCGCGCTCCGGGAAATCGTTCGCCGAGGAGATGCTGTACGAGCCGAGCACGTACGCCTCATTGTTCGGCGAGTCGTACTGGAGGAAGCCCTGGCCCGCGAAGATGAGCCATTTCGTCCCGACATCCTCGTCGAAGGCGTTCTCGAGCCGCTCGCCCGCGGGAGAGTCGTAGGTGCTTGCATAGAAGGTGCCGCCCTCGAGCCGCGCATCCACGAGCGCCTGCTCGGCGGCCTCGATGTCGCCGTCGCCGAGCTCCTCGCCGAGGGCGCAGGCCGAGAGCGCCGCCATGGCTACCAGGGCCGCGGTGTGTTGAAGAATCTTCGTCATCGCGTTTGCCTTCCTTTCCTGTTCGGATCGCTCGGGGCCAGGGCGAGCGACATCGTCGCACGCCAGGCCAAGAGCGCCGGGCTGCCTCAGGTCAGCCAGACACGCCCCGCGGGCCGCACCGCCTCGACGAGGCTCGCAGATCGCGGGGATTGTCCCGTGGATGCATGCCCACCGGGCGCGACGAGCTTCAGCCGTCCCGTGTTCTCCCGGAGACGCCTCTCGAGCTAACGAGATGATCGCCGCGCCGCGCGAAGCGCGCTGTCCAACCTGGCAGGGCGGCAATATGGCACCTCTTGTCGGGGGCGCAAGGCGGCTCGGGCGCAAGGCTCGTTGAGCCACGATCTCGGCGTGAACGCGCGCCGATCCCCACGTCTCACACAGCTCTTAACAAGCCAGTTTCACACTTCTTAACGCGAGCACCAGATAAAGAGAGTAGAAGTCACCCGCCGTTCGGCGATACTCGGCGCCCTCATGACGCCGCTTCCTGGAAGAGAGTACCGCGCTCGACGAGATGTACGGAATCCGGGATCAGGGGAGGGCTGGACTCCGGCGCTCGCGGCGACGCGTCGCGGAGGAGCAGATCGCAGGGGCGAGAGCCCTCCCCCCATGGCGGAGAGCCATGGCGGGAGCGTCCGGCTCACCAGCCCGTGGTACTCGTGGATCGCTGCATATCCCCCGCTGTGGCCGCCGGCGCCTTGGCGATGCTCGAGCTCGCCCACAGGCCGTCCAGTCCGCGCGTATAGGCGGAATAGGTGCGGTAGGCGACGCCGTCCTCCAGCGCGAATGCTCTCAGGCCCGGCCTATCGCGCGAGTACGTGGGCGAACCCCGTGACGGTGATCCTATCCATTCGAGGCCTCCGCCGGCGCGGCGCCGTTCTCGCCGGTGATGGCGTCGATCTTCTGGAGAACCTTCGGCCATCCGCCGCTCATGTTGCGGAACGCATAGTCGTTCTTCGGGGTCTGGAAGCCGGAGTGCACGAGGCGCAGCCGGGTGCCGCCGCTGACCTTGGTGAGCGTCCAGGTAACGACCGTCTCCAGACGCGAGCCATAGTCGGCGTTGGCGACGTGTCCGCCCTTCCAGGTGTAGACCAGGCGCTCGTTCGGCGTGACCTCCAGCACTTCGCACTGGATGACGCCATCCCACTCGCCGGCCGGCGTGGTCTGGTAGGTGAAGCGGGCGCCCTTGGTCGGCTCGAAGCCGATCGGCTTCATCAGCCAGCGGCCCATCAATGCGGGCGTGGTCAGCGTCTTCCACATCATTTCGGGAGTGTGGGGAAACACCTCGTCAACGACGATCTCTCGGCTGTCGGCCACGATGGCGGCACTGTTCATGGATCAATCTCCTTCAGGAGGGTTCTGAGGTCGGCGAACCGCTCGCGCCAAAAGACGCCGTAGTGGCTCATCCAGTCGACCAGCGGCGCCAGCCCCTCCGGCTGGGCGCGGTAGTAGACCTTGCGCCCCTCGGGGCGCTCGGCGACCAGGCCGGCCTGCTTCAGGGACTTCAGGTGCTGGGAAATAGCGCCCTGGGTCACGCCGCTGCCCCGCGTCAGCTCCACCACGGTGATCTCGTCGGAGCTGACGATCCGCTCGAACACGGCCCGCCGAGTGGGATCGGCAAGCGCGCGCATGACGGCGTCGATCGCGGTGGCTTCGGCCATGCCTAATACATTAGTCACGACTCATCAATTAGCAAGAACTAATTGATCGTGTCGCACCCCAGAGCGCGGCCTGAGCCGGCACCTCTGCGCCTCGGCCCCCGGCGCGGTGCCTCCGTCGCCGCGTCAGGCAGCGCAGCGCAGCAGGATCTTCCCCTGAACAACGCGCGCCCGCAGCGCATCGAGCGCGTCGGCGACGCGCTCGAGCGGCCATGTCGCGTGAACGACCGGATCGAGCGCTCCGCTCTCGACGAGCGAGAGCACCTCTTCCATTGTGCGCGAGAACCGCTCGGGCGCCTCATCGACCACCGTGAACACGTCGCTCATGGCGAGCGATACGCTGCGTCCGAAGCCGTCCGCGAGCGCGGCGCCGAGCTCGACGCCTGGCGGCCCTTCGAGGAAGCCAAAGGACACGAGGCGGCCGAAGGGAGCGAGCAAGCCGAGATCGCGCGCGAGCGTGGCGCCGCCGGTCGCGTTGAGCGCTGCATCGACGCCGCGCCCATCGGTCAGCGCGCGCACCCGCGCCGCGACGTCCTCGCGGCCGTGGACGATCGCAGCGGCGGCGCCGTTGCGCGTCGCATGATCCACCTTGGAGGCGTCGCCGACGAGCGCCACCGCGCGCACGCCGAGGTGCCGCGCGAGCTGCAGAGCGGCGGTCCCAACGCCGCCGGCCCCGCCGTGCACGAGCACCGTCTCGCCGGGGGCGATCCCGGCGCGCTCGCGCAGGAGCACCCACGCCGTCGCGTAGTTGACGATCGACGCGGCGGCGCGGTCGAGCGGCACACCGTCGGGCACGAGCGCGGCGCGGCGCGCCTCGACGTCGGCGAGCTCGGCGAACGCGCCGGTGTGCGGCGTGCCCATCGCGACGACGCGCGCGCCCACCGCCGGCCCCCGCGCGCCCTCGCCAAGCGCCTCGACCGTGCCCGCGAGCTCGAGGCCGAGCCCCACGGGCCTCGGCGTGAGGGGGAGCTTCCCGTCAGCGAGGAGCAGATCGATGTGGTTCACCCCTGCGAACGCGACGCGCACGCGCACGTGCCCGCGTGGAACGGTGCCGAGCTCCCGCTCGCCGATCACAGCGCCGCCCGCGCCCGGGCCCGGCCCCAACAATGCAGCTCTCATCTGTGCTGTCCCTCCGCGTTGAACAGGCCCCAACGTGCGGGCACGCGGTCCGCCAGTCCAATGGATGCACCGGATGCTATGCATTCACGCCGTGAATCTCTCTGCGCTCGACCTCAATCTTCTCGTCGTCCTGGAGGCGCTGCTCGAGGAGCGCAGCGTCACCGCCGCCGGCAAGCGCGTGGGCCTGAGCCAGCCCGCGACGAGCAATGCCCTCGGCCGGCTCCGCGCGCTGCTCGGCGATCGCCTGCTCGTCCGGCGCGGCCGCGCGCTCTTCCTGACGCCCCGCGGGGAGCAGCTCCGGCGCGACGTGCGCCCGGCCCTGGACCGCCTGCGGGCGGCGCTCGCCCGCCGCCCGGCCTTCGACCCCGCGGCGCTCTGCGACGAGCTGCGGGTGGGCATGAACGACTACGCCGCGTACGTGCTGCTGCCGCGGCTCGTCCGGCGGCTCCGGGCGCGCGCGCCGAGGGCCAGGCTCGCGGTGCTGGCGTTCGAGACGCGCGACGCCGCCCGAGCGCTCGACGCGGGCGAGGTCCACGTCGGCCTCGCGGTGGAGGGGCCCGGGCTGACCGGGCTCGAGTCCCGGCCGCTCCTGCGCGACGACTTCGCCCTCGTCTGCCAGCCGCCCGCGCCGCGCACGCTGCGCTCGTTCCTCGCGCGGCCGCACCTGCTCGTCTCACCTCACGGCGGGCGCGTCGGGGTGGTCGATCGCGCGCTCGCCGCCCAGCAGCTCGAGCGCGACGTCCACGTCACGCTGCCGCACTTCCTGATGGCGCCGCACCTGCTTTCGGGCACCGACCTCATCGGCGTCCTTGCTGGCGAGGTCGCGCGGGACATCGCCCCGGCGCTGAAGCTCGTCGTCGCGCGGCCGCCGCTCGCTCTCCCGGGCTTCACGCTCTCGGCCGTCTGGCATCCCAGGCTAACGGACGATCCGGCGCACGCATGGCTGCGCGAGCAACTCGCGGAGGCCGCGGCCGAGCAGCAGGCGTCGCGGCCGGCCTCCGCGAGCTCCTTCGCGAACGCGAGGACCACGGGGCTGGTGGAGCGTTCGAAGAGTTCGTGAAAATCAGGCAGCTCGGCCATTTCCGCAACGCCGCGCCCGACACGATCCCGCGCGCGATCGAGCGCTACGAGATCATGGCGAAGCCGGCGGTCACCCGCGCGCTCGAGGCGAAGATCACGCCCTGAGAATGGCCGCGCCTCGGCGCGGGCCCCAGGTACAACCCGAGGAGCGGCAGCATGAAGGGCATTCACACGCTGGTGGAGAGGTGGGCGAACGCGTGGAGCGCGGGATCACCGGACGAGCTCCTGTCCCTCCTCTCGAACGATTCCATCTACGAGGACGTACCGACGCAGCACGTGAGCCGCGGCAAGGAGGAGATCGCTGCGTTCGCCAGGGTCACCAGGAAAGCGTTTCCGGACCTTCGCATCGAGGTGACCAGCAGCTTCGCCACGGATGAGGCGGCCGCCGCCGAGTGGATCGCGACGGGCACGCACGCCGGCGACTTCCCGGGGTTGCCCGCCACGGGCAGGCGGTTCCGGATGCGGGGCACCTCGATCCTGGTCTTCCGGGGCGACAAGCTGCGGCGGGTCAGCGACTACTGGGATCTCGCGTCGAGCGGGCTTCTGCCCGGGGCCCCATCCGGCCAGACCGGCTCGGGCTGACCTGCCGCGACACGCGCGCGGCGCGGAGGTGGGGCCGGAAAACGCGGACGGGCCGGCGCGGGGGCCGTGATAGAGGAGGTGCGCCCGATGCCCCTCCACAGGCAACTCTGGACCATCCGCCCCTGGCTCCACCAGTTCCGCGCGCGCCGACTGCCCGCCTCGATCCCCTGGGGCGCCACGGTGTCCGATCCGCAGCTCGGGGCCTACCGGCCAAGTGGGCGGCCAGGAGTGAGGACACGACAGACCCCGACCAAGAGTTTCCGGAGTTCTGCCTCGGGCCATGGTGCCAACCCTTTTCCGCCAGCTCATCTGCGATATTCCTATGAGTAATACCCACCCTCAACGTGCGTCTTGATCTGGTTGCCGAAGATAGCCGTACCACGGAGGGAAATCTTTTCCAGGTGGTTTTGAATCCACCTGACGACTTTGGCGATCTCGGGCGCGCCGCGCTTTCCGGAGCGCTCGGCTCTCGCGATTGCAGAAGGGCCGTCATGGAAGCTCCGCCAGGGCGTGCAGGGCGAGTAGCTCGATGCGCAGTCAGATGTCGTGAGGGAATCGGGCGCGAGATCGATCCGTTTGCATCCAGCTCCCTCCGCGGAAAACCGCGTCTGGCCTCTCGCTTTGAGCCGAACTTCCCGAGGGTGCGCCAGAAACACTGAGTGGCCGCTCCCGTGCCGGAACAGCGCAGGGCAATGTGCAGGAAGGGAACGATGGTCTCGCCCTCGATAGGCTCCAGGGAGGAGGTCAGGTCGGCGCAAGGGGGGTGCAGCAGGCAGGTATCCGCGAATCGTGACAAAGCGAGCACGGCTGTACCGGGAATGCGTACTCCGCTCCGCTCGGCCACCTGTTCCGGCTGCACCCGAGCAGCCATTCCGCTGCACTCGAGCACCTTCGGAGCGTAGCGACGATCCTCTCGCTTGCTGCCCGTACCTCCCGTTCACCATCCAGCCGTCTCCTCGGTTCACCGAGTCGAGCTCAGCGACGACTCTCTTGTCCTCCTGGCCACTTCACGTTCAGGTTTGTTCTTCATGCTTGTTTCCTTCTTTCATTTCTTCCCTCCAAATCTTCTTGTCTTCCGCTGCGATGGGCCGCGCAGCGCAATCACGTGAGCGTCGTGGACCAGCTCGGCCGTCGCCTTGAAGCGCCCGAGCCGACTTCGAGCGGATCCGCGCTCGAGGCCCGCCTTGCGCAGTCCTTCCTCTGCCGCGCAGGTCGGTCGCCTTGCGAGAAAGAAGCGGGCGAAGACGGCGCGACCAGCTCAGCGCCAGTAACCTACGGGTCCTTGGCGCAGCGGAAGCCGATGCTCCAGCCGCGCGCCGTGGAAGCGCTCGGGCGGCGGTGGGCGGAGCGCACGTACTGGCTCTCGACCGTGTCCCACCCGCCGCCGCGGAGCACACGGCGGGAGTCGTCGCAATCGTCCCTGTCGTAGGGGCAATAATGGCTCTCGGTCCACTCCCAGACATTGCCGGCCAGGTCCAGCGCGCCGGCTGGCGATTTCCCGGCCGGCGATCGCCCGACGGGGGCAGTCGCCGGGGCCGCGTCGCCGTCGTTGTACATGCGAGGCCACGGTCCCTTCCCCACCTTCTCGAGCCGCTCCGTCAGCATCCGGCTGCACTCCGGCCCGCAGGCGTTGAGGCGTTCGCCCGAGGGAGGCGCGTGGCCCCAGGGGTAGGTCCATGCGTCCTTGCCGCGCGCCGCGAGCTCCCACTCGGCCTCCGTGGGCAGCCGCTTGCCGGAGGCGGCGCAATACGCCTTTGCCTGGTACCAGTCGACGCAGTTGATGGGGTGGTCCAGCGCCTCGGGGCCGTTGCAGAACTGGCTCCAGAAGGAGCGGCCGTTGGGCGTGAGCCCCTCCGACTCGACGGTTCGCCGCGGGCGCTCGCAGGCCTGGCAGTCCCAGTAGGCCTTCACCGTCACCTCGGTGATGTCGAGGCAGAGCGGCCTCACGGTCACGCCATGCCGCGGCGTCTCGTCGCTGGGCGTCTCCGCGTCCGCGTCGGAGCCCATCTGGAACTCGGCGCCTTCGATGAGCACCATGCCGTCCGGGCAGCCGCCCGAGCCGGCCGACGGCTCGCGCAGGAACAGGAAGAGGACCCCCCCCGCGCCCGCAGCGCACGCCGCGGCGGCGAGCGGCGCGGCCCGCCGGAGGCGCGTGGCGCGCGCGCCCGAGGGGCCCCGCGCCGCGGGCCGCTCCGCGGCGCGCTGGTGGAGCACGGTGTGGCCAGCCCCGGAGTCAGGGGCAGGGCTCGCCGTCCCAGGATCGCCAGCGAGCGCGCCTGAGGTGACAGGCTCTCTCGCGAGCTCGTCGGCATCGTCAGCCGCGCCCAGAAGAGCGACCGGCGCGGCCACGGTCGTCGCGAACGCGGCCGGGTGATGGCGGCCACCGGGCGCGTCGACCTCCGCGGTCCGGGCCTCCAGGCTCGGAAACGCATCGACCATCTCGCGCGCCGACTGGAATCGGCAGGTCGGATCGACGGAGAGCGCCTTGGAGAACCAGTCGTCGATCGGCGCCGGCAGGCCCGGCCTCTGCTCGCTGGCGGGGCGGAACCTCCCCTTCAGGACCGCCGCGCCGACGGCGACGAACGAGCTGCCCTGGAACGGCAGCGCGCCGGTCAACACCTCGTAGACAATGACGCCGAGCGACCAGAGATCGGAGCGGAGATCGACGTCCTTGCTCCCCTCGAGCTGCTCGGGGCTCATGTAAGGAGCCGATCCGATCACCATCCCGGTCTCGGTGAGCGCGGGGTTCGCCGCCGGCACCGCCGCGTCGCCCGCGACCTTCGCGACCCCGAAATCGAGCACCTTGACGAAGAGCGGGTATCCCTGGCCCCCCTCCGTGATGAAGACGTTGTGGGGCTTGATGTCGCGGTGCACGATGCCGAGCTCGTGGGCGCTCTCGAGCGCGCTCCCCACCTGCCGCACGAGCGACCTCGCGGTGGCGAAGCTGAGGCGGCCGCCGCGCTCGAGGAGCTCGGCCAGCGAGAACCCGCGCAGGAGCTCCATCACGAGGTACGGCACGGCGCCGCCGACGACGCCGTAGTCCATGACCTGCACCACGTGCGGGTGCGCGATCCGCGCCGTGGCCCTGGCCTCGCGTTGGAAGCGCGCGACGAGGGCAGGACGCTCCGCCGCCCGCTCGGGGCGGATGAACTTCACCGCGACGTCGGTGTCGAGGGCGAGGTGCCGCGCCGCCCACACGACCCCCATCCCGCCCTGCCCGAGGGGCCGCAACAGGTGCAGCTTGTCCGCGATGACGAGGTCGGGTCGGAGCTCCACGAGGACCAGGCGATGGTACCACCGGCGCGCCGGCGGCTGCACCGCGGCCAGCGGAGCCTGCCGTCAGGTGGTGGGAGAGCTCCCCCTCCCTGCCGGAAGGATGAAACCGCCAAGGCGCCACAAGACGCCAAGATTTTTGTATCTCACTTGGCGTCCGTGGCGTCCTTGGCGGCTCAAAAGACCCCGCCTTCGGCCAGCGCGGCTACGGCTTCGCCTTCTCGTCGAGGAAGCCGGTCACCCACGCGAACGGCGCATTCCAGTTGATCGTGATCTCGTTCAGGCTCCAGGCCTCGATGTTGTCCACGAAGCACCGCTGCGGGACGCACCCCTTGAGGCCGGCGCTCTGGGCATAAGGATCCTGGAGCGAGGAGTTCGGCCCGCCGGAGACGGCGCCGGGCGGCGCCTTCGGGTACTTGCTGTTCGCCTGGTGCGCCCAGAACCGGTGGTGCGGGTTCTCGAGCGGCTTGTCGCCGTAGCCGGTCACGTACGACTGCCCGAGCGGGTTGCGCCCGAGGATGTAGTCCATGCCCAGCACCACGCCGTCGAGGTACTTCGGCTGCTTGGTGAAGTCGTGGGCGAGCGCCACCACGAGCATGTTGTTCAGCAGGCCCGAGTTCGAGCCCCAGTCGTACTTGCCTTCATGCGTCCGAGCGATGAGCGTCCGGTACCCCTCCTTGTCGGCGATGGCGAGGTACTGGTCGGCCGCCTTCGCGATGCGGCCGCGGATCTCCTTCTGCCACGCCGCGTCCACGTGGCCGGGCACGATCGCCATCGAGATCTGGCCAAGCGCGTCGGTGACCCGCCAGTTCATCGACGCCGCGCCCCCTTCGACCTCCGTCGGGAACCGCGCGTTGAGCGGCGAGTCCTGAAGGAACTTCTTGTACTCCGGCTTCCCCGTCGTGACGAAGAGCTCCGCCGCCGCCCAGTAGAACTCGTCCTTGACGTCGGTGTCGTCGTAGGGCCCGCCGCCCTTGTCGCCGCCGGGCGGCGCGTAGAGGGCCGGGTTCTGCTTCGCCGCCGCCCAGGCGCGCTCGGCGGCCTTCAGGCACTTCGCCGAGAACGCCGCGTCCACCGTCTTCCAGATGCGCGCGCACTGCGCCCCCGTGGCCGCGACGTTGAGCGTCGCCGCGGTGCTCGGCTTGTGGAGGAAGCGCGCCAGCTTGTCCTCGTGCGGCGCGAGGCCGACGCCCGTCCACGACTCGTCATGCATCTTGTGGTGGACCATGCCGGCGAGCGGCTTGCCTTCCGGCACCTGCATGCCCATCAGGAACTCGAGCTCCCAGCGCGCCTCGTCGAGGATGTCGGGCACGCCGTTCTTGCCCTCGGGGATGTTGAGCTTGCCGTCCGCGAAGTCGGCGCTCGAGGCGCCGAGGTGCTTCGTGCGCTCGTACCAGTTGAGCAGCGTCCACACCGAGATGCCGCCGTTGACCACGTACTTGCCGTGGTCGCCGGCGTCGTACCAGCCGCGGGACGCGTCGAGCGCATAGTCGCAGCCGCTGTCCTTCAGGCAGCGCGTGCTCTTGTCGCTGAGGTGCCCCGCCGGGCGCGCCAGCTCGGGCTTGCCGGCGAACGGCATCTTGATCTCGATGCCGCTCCGGTTGTGGTAGAAATACGCGAGCGCGTCGTACTTGAGCTTCTGGTAAAGGCCCGTTCCGATGTCGAACGGGAAGCTCTTCTCCTCCCCCACCTTGAGCACGTAGCCCTGGCCCGGCGCCTTGACGGCCGTGAAGTCGACGAGGTGGACGTGATCGCCGGAGGCGCCGTCCTTTCCGAAGACCTTGGTCTGACCGTGGGCAACCGGCTTGCCGGAGGCGTCGAGCAGCTCCCACGCGACCGGCGCTGTCGCCGCGCTGTTCACGCTGGCGATCTTGATGGCGCCGGGTAGATACCCGACCTGGTTCACGGCGACCTTCGGCGCCGCCGACTCGGTCACGGGCGCGGCGGCCTTGAACTGCGGGTCGTCCAGGCGGATGTCGTCGATGCAGACCTCGAACGGCTCCTTGGCCGACGCCATGGCGCCGCCGATGTGGAACGCGAGCTCCGCCGTGGCGTCATCGGCCTTCCCCATCGTGAACTTGCCGGAGAAGGTCTTGGGCTCGGTCCCGAGGATCACGGTGTCCGACCAGTACTCCTCGTAAGGCGGCCCCGACATGCCGACCTTCGGGCGCGCCTTCGTGGGCGAGGACGCCCACGCCTTGTACTGGATGGTGTAGCTGTGCCCCTTCTGGATCACCATCTCCCGGTGGCGGAACTGGGCATCCCAGTTGTTTGACCCCTTGTTCGTCACCGTGACGCAATAGGCCCCCTTCTTCACCTCGGCGCTGCCCGCGCCAGGCGCGGTGAACGAGGTGTTCCAGGGCAGGCTCTTGTTGTCGTCGAAGTCGGATGCCTTGAGCAGGTTGGTCCGCGCGGGCTCGGAGCCCCCCGAGGCGCTCGCGTCGGGGCTCGCGCCGGCGGGAGGGGCGGCCCCCGCTCCGGGGCCCTGCGTGACAACGCATCCAGCGCTCAGCCCGAGCGCGAGCGCGAGCGCGGACACCCGCCCCGCTCGGCGGAGGATCGACTGCTTGAGAAAAAGGTCCTTCATAAGTCCTCGGTTCACGACTGGGAGCAATCGGCGCATAGAAAGCGGCGATTCTGTCCGTCTTGTCAAGCGCAATCCTTACGGACGCGCGGGTTCGAGGCGTCGCGGCGGCCGTCCCGTCGACGTTCGCCAGCCAGCGATGCGCAGCCTGCCATCACCCGCCATCCCGCGCGGCCCTGCGGCGCGCAGCGATTCCGCGCGATCTGCGGCGCGCGGAAGGCCCAGCAAGTTCGCGCTGGTACCCGTGGCGAGGCCGCACTAACCTCCGCCGCACCTCGCGCCGTACCAGGATGGCGATCGAGCACCCCAGGAGACGACATGGCAAAGCACAGCTTCTCAGTCCCCTTCAGCGGTTCCTCTCAAGACATCGTCGCGAAGGCCAAGGCGGCGATCGAGAAGGCCGGCGGCAAGTTCACGGGCAACGAGGGCAAGGGCGACTTCTCGGTGCCGACGCCGGCGGGGACCGTGAAGGGGACGTATGCCGTCTCGGCTCAGAGCTTCTCCGTGGACATCACGGACAAGCCCTTCATCGTGCCCGGCAGCGCGATCGAGTCCCAGGTGCGCAAGTTCCTCGAGACGGCCTGAGCCCTCTCGGGGCGCACGCCGGCGAGCGCTCCCGCCCCGGAGCGGGAGCGCTGTGGCTCGGAGCAGGGGCGGCGAGCGCGGCATCGAGGACCGCTGCCTGCGCCTGCCCGACGGGAGCTGGGTCGACATCGAGGTGGTCGACCGCCTGGGCCCGGAGGGCCCGAGGATCACCGACATCAACCTACCGGGCCTCGTCGTGCCAGAGGCGGCGCTCTCGCGCCTCGTGGACGAGCTCGACGCGCTCGCCCGCGACAGCCGCTGGTTCGTGCTGGCAGGCAGCGTCCCGGCCGGCGTACCCGACGATATAGAGCCTCTCGACGACGCCGCGTGATCCCTCGCTGCGTGCTGGAGGCGAGAACGCAACGCGAGGCACCATAGAAACCAGCGCGTGCGATCGAGCTCATTCACGATAACGAGTGACAAGCGCCATCGCATCGTCGAGAATGAAACATGGACCACGTTACGGGGGAGGTCCTGCAGGCGGATACGTGCGTCGCTCGAGCGGCCGAGTCCAAGAGCTGCGCGCCAGCGATGCAGAAAGCTCTCTGCGGCGAGCCGCCGAGTCCGCGCGCGCTCGCGAAGCCTGTCCTCGTGCTGGAGCCCTGGGGCGATACCTCGCTGGCGCGCGTGCTCGACCAGGGCCCGCTGCCGGTGGGGGGCGCGCTGCGCCTGGGCGCCGCGCTCGCGCGCAGCCTGGGCGAGGTGCACCGGCGCGGCGTCCTCCACCGCGACATCAAGCCGCACAACGTCCTGGTCGACGCCGAGCGGACGCGCGCCTGCTTGATCGACGTCGGGCTCGCGACCTCTTGCGCGCCCCGGCTCGCCGCGCAGAGGTCGCCGGAGGCGGTCTCCGGAACGCTGGCGTACATGGCGCCCGAGCAGACGGGCCGGATGAACCGAGCGCCGGACGCCCGGGCGGACCTGTATGCGCTGGGCGCCACGCTCTACCAGCTGCTGACCGGCGCGCTGCCCTTCGACGCGACCGACGCGCTGGAGCTGATCCACGCGCACATCGCCCAGGCGCCCGTGCCCCCGCACGAGCGCGCGCCCGAGCGAAACATCCCCGAGGCCGCGAGCGCGATCGTGCTCAAGCTGCTGGCCAAGAGCCCCGAGGACCGCTACCAGACGGCGAGCGGCGCGGCCTGGGATCTGGAGCGGGCGGCGCGGGCCTGGGTCGAGACGGGAACCGTGGCGCCGTTTCCGCTGGCGAGGCGCGACTGGGACGATCGGGTCCGAGCGCCCTCGCGCCTGTTCGGCCGGGAGCGCGAGGGCGCCGCGCTCGAGGCGCTGTTCGACCAGGCGTGCGGCGGCGCGACGGTCCTGGCGCTGGTGGCAGGGCCCTCGGGCGTGGGCAAGTCGGCGCTGGTGCAGGCGCTGCAGGGCCAGGTGCGCGCGCGGCGGGGGATCTTCGCCGCCGGCAAGTTCGACCAGCTGCAGCGCAGCACGCCGCACGCGGCGCTGGCGATGGCGCTGCGGTCGGTGGTGCGGCGGCGGCTGGCGGATCCGGCCGAGGTGCTCGAGCGCTGGAGGCAGGCCTTTCAGGGAGCCGCGGGGCCGAACGGGCAGATCCTCGTCGAGCTCATGCCCGAGCTTGTGCACATCCTGGGCGAGCCGAAGCCGCTGGTCGAGCTCGGGCCGATGGAGGCCAAGCTCCGCTTCCAGACGACGGTGCTGCGCTTCGTGCGGACGCTGGCCACGGCCGAGCACCCGCTGGTGCTGTTCATCGATGACCTGCAGTGGGCGGACGCGGCGTCGCTGGCGCTCCTGGGCGAGCTGCTGAAGGAGCCTGCGGGCCAGCACCTGCTCGTGGTGGGGGCGTACCGGGACGAGGCGGTGAGCCCGGAGCACCCGTTGAACGCGCTGCTCTCGGCCTCCGCGGCCCCGGGCGCCGTGACCGGACGGATCGCGCTTTCGCCGCTCGGCGCGGAGGCGGTCGCGGCGATGGTGGCGGACATGCTCGATCGGCCCGCGGCCGAGGTGGAGGAGCTCTCGCGGCTGGTCAAGGACAAGACAGAGGGCAGCCCGTTCTTCGTCGGGCAGTCTCTGCAGCTCTTGCACGAGCGGAAGGTGCTTTCGCGCGACGCGGAGACGGGGCGATGGCGATGGCAGCGAGAGGCGATCGAGCGGGCGGGGATCACGGACAACGTCGTTGCGCTGCTGACCCGCAGGCTAGAGCTGCTGTCGCCCGAGCTGAAGCGCGCGCTGCAGACGGCGGCGTGCGTCGGCGACCGGTTCGACGCCGAGCTCTTGGCGCACCTTTCGGGGCAAGAGGCGGAGACGGTCAGCGCCCTTTTGGCGGAGGCGGCGCGCGAGGGGCTCTTGGTGCACGAGGCCGAGCGCGGGCACGAGGCCTACGCCTTCGTGCACGACCGGGTCCAGCAGGCCGCCTACGAGGCGCTCACGGCAGAGCAGCGGCTGTCGCTGCACCTGCGGATCGGCCGAGCGCTGCGGGCTCGGCACGGCGTCGCGTGCGCCGATGGGGAGCTGTTCGCGACGCTCTACCACCGCAACCGGGCCGCCGAGCGGCTGACGGACGCCCAGGAAAAGCGCGATCTTTCGGAGCAGAACCTGCGCGCGGGGCAGCGGGCCAACGCCAGCGCGGCCTACGCGCAGGCCGCGGCGTTCCTCGGGACGGCGGCGTCGCTGCTGGGCGAGGAGGGGTGGACCGAGGCCCCGGAGACGACCTTCGAGGTGCACCTGGTCATGGCCGAGGCCCTCTGGCTCGCGGAGCAGGTCGACGAAGCGGAGCGGCTCTTTCAGCGCTGCCTGGAGCGATCGCGGGACCCGCTCGAGCGCGCGCGCGTGGCCAGCGTCTCGATCGTGTTTCTCCATGTCACAGGCCGCTCGGCGCAGGCCATCGAGCTCGGCCTCTCGGCGATGGCGTGGCTCGGGCGGCCGCTGCCGAGGACCCCGGAGGAGCAGCAGGCGCTGTTCGACGCGCTCATCACCGAGATCGAGCCCGCCCTGCATCGCATGACCGTCGAGGACTGGGAGGCGCTGCCGATGAGCGCCGACCGCGCCCACGCGCTGCGGTGCAAGATCCTGGAGGTGCTGGGGCCCTGCGCCGCCTTCTGGATGTCCTCGCTGAGCCGGTGCTGCTGGCCGATGATCGTGCTGGAGACGCTGCGGTACGGGCTGACGAAGAGCTCGTTCGCGGGCTGCGTGTGCACGGCCTTGCTCCTGGCCTACCTCCTGGGGAAGCTGCCTCTGGCGCGCCAGCTGAACGAGCCCATGCTGGCGCTCATCGATCGGTACGACGTCGCGCGCGCCACCGCGCGCTTCAACGCCACGGTGGCCGCCATGTACTGGACGCCGCCTCCGAAGATGAGGGAGCTGTACGCGCACGCGGCGCGCACCGCCGCCGAGGAGCGCGACCCTGTCGCCGAGGCGTTCAGCGAGATCCAGGGGGCGATGTTCCAGCTGATCGCCGGAGGTGACCTCGATCGCGTCGCGCGCGACCTCGACCGCATGGCCTACCGCGACCCGATGGCCATGGACTTCCGGAACATCATCGCCCGCTCGGTCGCCGCGCTCTCGCAGGCCCAGGCCGCGCGCGCCGTCGAGCGGACGCTCGCGGAGATCGCGCGACCCGCGCGGGACGCGACAGCGATGGCGCTCCTGACCGCCACGATGGCCCTGGCGGGGTGGACCGGGGTCCATTTCGGCGCTGACGCGTGGGCGGTCGAGGCGGTCCTCGCCGTCGAGCCGGAGTGGCAGGTCTCGTGGGGAACTCCCATGCTCATCGCCCTGACGTCCGCGCTCTGCGTCGCCGGAGCGCACGCCCTCCCCACCGCCACCGCCGAGCGGCGCGCGCTGATCGAGGATCGGCTGGCCTTTCACGGCGCGCGCCTCTCCCTCTGGGCCCAGGGTTGCCCCGAGAGCTTCGAGGCCGCGCGCCTGCTGATGGAGGCGGGCCGCGCTCGCGCCCGGGAAGAGCACGAGGAGGCCGGGCGGCTGTACGACCAGGCCATCGAGCACGCCCGCGACCAGGATCTGGTCAGCACGGAGGCGCTCGGCTTGCGCTTGGCCGGCGAGCACCGCCTCGCCCGCGGGCACCGCGCGCTGGCCCGCGCCTATCTCTCGGCCGCGCACGACGCCTACCTGCGCTGGGGGGCACGCGCGGCGGCCGCGCGGCTCGCACGGCGCTACCCGGACAGCATCGCGGCTCCGGGCCGCCCGGCGCTCGCCGCGGACGAGCCGCCGGAGGGGGCGTCCGCGCCGACGAGCACGATCATCACCGACCGCACGCTCCACGCGTACCTGGACATCGCCTCCGCGCTGCGCGCCGCGCAGGCGCTCTCCGGCGACCGAAACCTCGGCTCGCTCGTCGGCCGCATGCTCCGCCTGCTCGCCGAGTACTCCGGCGCCGAGCGCGCCGTGCTCGCCCTCATGCAGGGCGGCGAGCTCGTCATCGCCGCGCTGCTCACCGTCAATCCCCGGCAGGTCAAGCTGGCGCTCGACGAGCCCGTCGCCGGCTCGACGCGGCTGCCGGCGACGCTGGTGCAGTACGTCGCGCGCAGCAAGGAGCCGGTGGTGCTCGGGCAGGCGGCGAGCGACAGCCGCTTCGACGAGGACCCCTACCTGCTCGCCCACCGGCCCGGCTCGGTGCTCGCCGTACCGCTTGTGCACCAGGGGCGCCTGTCCGGGGTGATGTACCTGGAGCACCCGCGCGTGGAGGACGCCTTCCCCCAAGCCCGCGTCGAGCTGGTGACGCTCCTCGGCGCGCTGGCGGCGACGGCGGTGGAGAACGCCACGTTCTACACCGAGCTGTCCGCGTACAACGAGCGGCTGGAGCGCGAGGTGGCGCAGCGCACCGGCGAGCTTGAGGCCGCCAAGGAGGCGGCCGACAACGCCAACCGCGCCAAGAGCGAGTTCGTATCCAGCATGAGCCACGAGCTGCGCACCCCGCTCAACAGCATCCTCGGCTATGCCCAGCTGCTCGGCCGGATGACCGATCTGCCCGCCAAGGCCGCCGACTCGGCCCGCATCATCCACACCGCCGGCACGCACCTGCTCAGCCTCATCAACGACGTGCTCGATCTGGCCAAGATCGAGGCCGGCAAGATGGACCTGCACCCGACCGCGGTCGACCTGCCCACGCTCCTCCGGACCGTGGCCAACCTCTGCCGGGTGCGCGCCGTGGAGAAGGGTCTCTCGTTCGCTTACGAGCGTGTCGGCCCCGAGCGGCTGGTGGTGCGCGCCGACGAGAAACGCCTCATGCAGGTGCTGCTCAACCTGCTGGGCAACGCCATCAAGTTCACCGAGCAGGGCGGGGTGACGTTGCGCGTCGAGGTGCTGGAGCCGCCGGAAGAGCGAGGGCGCACGGTGCGCTTCCAGGTCGAGGACACCGGCCCCGGGATCGCCCCCGAGCACCTGGGGCGCATCTTCGAGGCCTTCGAGCAGGTCGGTGACGAAAGGCGGCACGCCGAGGGCACGGGCCTCGGGCTGGCGATCACGAAGAGGCTCGTCGAGCGGATGGGCGGCAGCATCGAGGCCAAAAGCCAGCTCGGCCACGGCTCGGTCTTCACGGTGACGCTCCGGCTGCTCGAGGTGGCCGCGGCCAAGGCCAGCGCGGGGCTGTCGTGGGAGGCGATCCTCGGGTACGAGGGCGAGCGCCGCACGATCCTCGTGGTGGACGACAAGGCCGAGAACCGCGCGCTCTTGCGCGACTTGCTAGAGCCGCTGGGCTTCGAGCTGCTGGAGGCCGACAGCGGCGAGCGCGCGCTCGCGCTGGCCGTCGAGCGAACACCGGACGTGATCGTGTTGGACCTGGCCATGCCGGGCATGGACGGCTGCGAGGCGACACGGCGCTTGCGGCAACGGCCCGAGCTCGCCCGAGTCGCGATCATCGCCTCGTCCGCCAGCATCTCGGAGGCCGAGCGACAAACGAGCCTCAGCGCCGGATGCGACGACTTTCTGCCCAAGCCGGTGCAGGCCGGCGCACTCTTGGAGCTGCTCCGAGCGACGCTCCAGATCGAGTGGAAGCGCCAAGCAGGGCCGGGCGCGGCCGTGACCCCTCCCCCCATGACCGATGCGGAGATCGGCCTGCTCACCCCCCCATCGGCAGAGGAGCTTTCGCGGCTCCTCGATCTGGCCGACCAAGGGCACGTCTCCGGGGTGCTGAACGAGCTCGGTCGGCTCGAAGAGGCCGATCCGCGGCTCGGAGCGTGGATCGAGCAGGTGCGCGCGGTGGCGCGGAGCTTCCAGATCAAGCGGCTCCGCGCCCTGCTCCGGGCACAGGTCGCGAGCGTGTCACGGCAGCTCCCCTGACCGCACCTCTGGAGTCCGCTCACGCGGCCAGGGACTACCAGCAGCTCGACGGCAATGGGTCGCACATCCAGTACCTCTACAACGTGCAGCCCGCGAGGGGGGAGTTCGGCAAGGGGAGCACGTACGACGGGTACGATGATTCGCCCTTCATATCCTCGAATCGTTTTGCTTTCCTCCCCCTCTCTTCCCCGTGCTGTGCGGGCGAGCCCAACGAGCTTTTTTTAGGGATGGCACGAGCGAGCTCGTACACGATGGGGCATGACGCTCGTCAGCTCATGAGCGAGAATTATGCCCCATGGAGTACGTTCTCGGCGAGGTCCTGCACTCCGGAGCGGACATGTGCATCGTGCGAGCCACCCACGCCAAGACGGGCGGCAAGGTGGTGCTCAAGCTGCCGCATGGCGAGCCGCCGAGCCCGCGCGCGCGGGAGCAGCTCAAGCACGAGCACGCCGTGCTGCGCGCGCTCGATGTCCCCGGGGTCATCCGGGCGCTCGGCCTCGAAGAGCACGACCGCAAGCCGGTGCTCGTGCTGGAGGCCTGGGGCGACACCTCGCTCGCCCGCGTGCTCGACCAGGGCCCGCTGCCGCTCGGGGTCGCGCTGCGCCTGGGCGCCGCGCTCGCGCGCAGCCTGGGCGAGGTGCACCGGCGCGGCCTCTTGCACCGCGATATCAAGCCGCACAACGTGCTGGTCGACGCCGAGCGGACGCACACGTGCTTGATCGACTTCGGGCTCGCGACCTTTTGGACTCCCGAGCTCGCCGCGCAGACGTCGGTGGAGGCAATCTCGGGGACGCTGGCGTATATGGCGCCCGAGCAGACGGGCCGGATGAACCGAGCCCTGGACGCGCGGGCGGACCTGTACGCGCTGGGCGCCACGCTCTACCAGGTGCTGACCGGCGCGCTGCCCTTCGACGCGACCGACGCGCTGGAGTTGATCCACGCGCACATCGCCCGGGCGCCCGTGCCTCCGCACGAGCGCGCGCCTGAGCGGAGCATCCCCGAGGCCGTGAGCGCGATCGTGCTCAAGCTGATGGCCAAGAGCCCCGAGCACCGCTACCAGACCGCCGACGGCGCAGCCTGGGATCTGGAGCGGGCGGCGCGGGCGTGGGTCGAGACCGGGACGGTGGCGCCGTTTCCGCTGGCCAAGCGCGATTGGGACGACCGGGTCCGCGCGCCCTCGCGCCTGTTCGGTCGGGAACGCGAGAGCGCCGCGCTCGCGGCGCTGTTCGACGAGGCGTGCCGCGGCGCGACGGTGCTGGCCCTCGTGGCGGGGCCGTCGGGCGTGGGCAAGTCGGCGCTGGTGCAGGCGCTGCAGGGCCAGGTGCGCGCGCGGCGGGGGATCTTCGCCAGCGGCAAGTTCGACCAGCTGCAGCGCAGCACGCCGTACGCGGCGCTGGCGCAGGCGCTGCGGTCGGTGGTGCGGCGGCGGCTCTCGGACCCGGCCGAGGTGCTGGAGCGCTGGAGGCAAGCCTGGCAAGAGGCCGCGGGGCCGAACGGGCAGATCCTGGTCGAGCTCATGCCCGAGCTTGTGCACATCCTGGGCGAGCCCAGGCCGCTGGTCGAGCTCGGGCCGATGGAGGCCAAGCTCCGCTTCCAGACGACGGTGCTGCGCTTCGTGCGGACGCTGGCCACGGCTGAGCACCCGCTGGTGCTGTTCATCGATGACCTGCAGTGGGCGGATCCGGCGTCGCTTTCGCTCTTGGGCGAGCTGCTGAAGGGGCCTGCGGGCCAGCACCTGCTGGTCGTGGGCGCCTACCGGGACGAGGCGGTGGGCCCCGAGCAGCCGCTGAACGCGCGGCTGGATGCCTCCGCAGCTCCGGGCGCCATGACCGGGCGGATCGCGCTTTCGCCGCTCGGCGCGGAGGCGGTCGCGGCGATGGTGGCGGACATGCTCGATCGGCCCGGGGCCGAGGTGGAGGAGCTATCGCGGCTGGTCAAGGACAAGACCGACGGCAGCCCCTTCTTCGTCGGGCAGTTTCTGCAGCTCTTGCACGAGCGGAAGCTGCTTTCGCGCGACGCGGAGACGGGGCGGTGGCAATGGCAGCGAGAGGCGATCGAGCGGGGAGGGATCACGGACAACGTGGTCTCGCTGCTGACCCGCCGGCTAGAGCGGCTGTCGCCCGAGTTGCAGCGGGCGCTGCAGACGGCGGCGTGCGTCGGCGACCGGTTCGACGGAGAGCTTTTGGCGCATCTCTTGGGGCAGCAGGCGGAGACGGTCAGCGCCCTGCTGGCGGAGGCGGCGCGCGAGGGGCTCTTGGTGCACGCGGGCGAGCGGGAGCACGAGGCCTACGCCTTCGTGCACGACCGGGTGCAGCAGGCCGCCTACGAGGTGCTGACGGCGGAGCAGCGGCTGGCGTTGCACCTATCGATCGGCCGAGCGCTGCGGGCGAAGTACGGCTTCGCGTGCGCCGACGGGGAGCTGTTCGCGACGCTCTACCACCGCAACCGGGGCGTCGAGCGGCTGACCGAGGCCGAGGAAAAGCGCGATCTGGCCGAGCAGAACCTGCGCGCGGGGCAGCGGGCCAACGCCAGCGCGGCCTACGCGCAGGCCGTGGCGTTCCTCGGGACGGCCGCGTCGCTGCTGGGCGAGGAGGGGTGGACCGAGGCGCCGGAGACGACGTTCGAGGTGCACCTGGTCATGGCCGAGGCCCTCTGGCTCGCGGCGCAGATCGACGAAGCGGAGCGGCTTTTTCTGCGCTGTATCGAACGAGCGCGGGAACCGATCGAGCGCGCGCGCGTGGCCAGCATCTTCATTGGCTGTCTTCATACCGTCGGCCGCTTTGCGCAGGGCATCGAACTTGGCCTTTCGGCGATGGCGTGGCTCGGGCGCCCGCTGCCGAGGACCCCGGAGGACCAGCAGGCGCTGCTCGGCGCGATCATCGCCGAGATCGAGCCCGCGGTGGAGCGCATGACCGTCGAGGACTGGAAGGCTCTGCCGATGAGCACCGACCGCGCCCACGCGCTGCGGTGCACGCTCCTGGAGGTGCTGGGGACCTGCGCCGCCTTCTGGATGCCCTCGCTGAGCCGGTGCTGCCGGCCGATGATCGTGCGGGAGACGCTGCGGCACGGACTGACGAAGAGCTCGTTCGCGGGGGTCGCGAACACGGCCTTGCTCCTTTCGTACGCCCTGGGGAAGGTGCCTTTGGGGCGCCGGCTGACCGAGGCCATGCTTGCGTTCATCGATCAGCACGACGTCTCGCGCGCCGTCGCGCTCCTCAGCGGCGCACTGGCCTCCATGTACTGGACGCCGCCTTCGAAGGTGGGGGAGCTGTTCGCGCGCGCGGCGCGCACCGCCGCCGAGGAGCGCGATCTGTCCTATGAGGCCTACAGCGAGCTCTGTGGGGTGATGCTCCGGCTGTTCACTGGAGCCGACCTCGATCGCGTCGCGCGCGACTTCGACCGCATGTCCTGCCGCGACCTGATGGCCACGGCGTTTCGAGACATTCTCGCCCGTTCGGTCGACGCGCTCTCGCAGGCCCAGGCCGCGCATGCCGTCGAGCAGACGCTCGAGGAACTCGCGCGGCACGTGCGGGGCGTGAAACCGCAGCTTTTCTACGCCGGTACGATGGCGGGCTTTACCGGGCTCCACCTTGGCGCCGACACGCGGGCGATCGAGGCGGCCCTCGCCATCGAGCCGGACTGGCAGGCGTCGTGGGGCACCCCCCCGCTCCTCGCCTTCACCTTCACGCTCTGCGTCGCCGGGGCGCATGCCCTCCCCACCGCCTCCGCCGAGCAGCGCGCGCTGCTCGAGGACCGGCTGGCCTTCCACGGCGCGCGCCTCTCCCTCTGGGCCGAGAGCTGCCCCGAGACCTTCGAGGCCATGCGCCTGTTGATGGAGGCGGGCCTCGCCCGCGCCCGGGAAGAGCACGAGGAGGCCGAGCGGCTGTACGATCGGACCATCGAGCAGGCCCGCGATGACGGCCTGATCGACGCGGAGGCGCTCGGCCTGCGCCTGGCGGGCGAGCACCGCCTCGCCCGCGGACAGCGCGCCCTGGCCCGCGCCTATCTGTCGGCCGCGCACGACGCCTACCTGCGCTGGGGCGCGCTCGCCGCCGCCGCGCAGCTCGTTCAGCGCTACCCGGACAGCATCGCGGCCTCGGGCCGCCCGGCCCTTGCGGCCGGCACGTCGGAGGGCGAGCCGCCGGACGGGGCGTCCCTGCCGACGAGCACAACCATCACCGACCGCACGCTCCATGCCTACCTGGACATCGCCTCCGCGCTGCGCGCCGCGCAGGCGCTCTCCGGCGACCGAAACCTCGGCTCGCTCGTCGGCCGCATGCTCCGCCTGCTCGCCGAGCACTCCGGCGCCGAGCGCGCCGTGCTCGCCCTCATGCAGGGCGGTGAGCTCGTCATCGCCGCGCTGCTCACCGTCAATCCCCGGCAGGTCAAGCTGGCGCTCAACGAGCCCGTCGCCGGCTCGACGCGGCTGCCGGCGACGCTGGTGCAGTACGTCGCGCGCAGCAAGGAGCCGGTGGTGCTCGGGCAGGCGGCGAGCGACAGCCGCTTCGACGAGGACCCCTACCTGCTCGCCCACCGGCCCGGCTCGGTGCTCGCCGTACCGCTTGTGCACCAGGGGCGCCTCTCCGGGGTGATGTACCTGGAGCACCCGCGCGTGCAGGACGCCTTCCCCGAGGCGCGCGTCGAGCTGGTCACGCTGCTCGGGGCGCTGGCGGCCACGGCCGTGGAGAATGCCACGTTCTATACCGAGCTCTCGGCCTACAGCGAGCGGCTGGCGCGCGAGGTGGAGCAGCGCACCGCCGAGCTGGAAGCCGCGAAGCAGACGGCCGACCACGCCAGCCGCGCCAAGAGCGAGTTCCTGTCCAGCATGAGCCACGAGCTGCGCACGCCGCTCAACAGCGTCCTCGGCTATGCCCAGCTGCTCGGCCGGATGACCGACCTGCCCGCCAAAGCCGCCGACTCGGCCCGCATCATCCACACCGCCGGCACGCACCTGCTCGGGCTCATCAACGACGTGCTCGATCTGGCCAAGATCGAGGCCGGCAAGATGGACGTGCGCCCGACCGCGGTCGACCTGCCCACGCTCCTTCGGACCGTGGCCAACCTCTGCCGGGTGCGCGCCGTGGAGAAGGGTCTCTCGTTCGCTTACGAGCGTGTCGGCCCCGAGCGGCTGGGGGTGCGCGCCGACGAGAAGCGCCTGATGCAGGTGCTGCTCAACCTGCTGGGCAATGCCATCAAGTTCACCGAGCAGGGCGGGGTGACGTTGCGCGTCGAGGTGCTGGAGCCGCCGGAAGAGCGATGGCGCACGGTGCGCTTCCAGGTCGAGGACACCGGCCCCGGCATCGCCCCCGAGCACCTCGGGCGCATCTTCGAGGCCTTCGAGCAGGTCGGCGACGAGAAGCGGCACGCCGAGGGCACAGGGCTAGGGCTGGCGATCACGAAGAAGCTCATCGAGCGGCTGGGCGGCAGCATCGAGGTCGATAGCCAGCTCGGCCGAGGCACGGTCTTCACCGCGACGCTCCGGCTGCTCGAGGCGACCGCGCCCCAGGGGAGCGCGGGGCAGTCGTGGGAGGCGATCATCGGGTACGAGGGCGAGCGCCGCACGATCCTCGTGGTGGACGACGACGCCGAGAACCGCGCGCTGCTGCGCGACTTGCTGGAGCCGCTCGGCTTCGAGCTGCTGGAGGCCGACGGCGGCGAGCGCGCGCTCGCGCTGGCCCTCGACCGGACGCCGGACGTCATCGTGATGGACCTGGCCATGCCGGGCATGGACGGGTACGAGGCGACACGGCGCTTGCGGCAAAGGCCCGAGCTCGCCCGAACCGCGATCATCGCCTCGTCCGCCAGCACCTCGGAGGTCGAGCGGCACGAGAGCCTGAGCGCGGGATGCGACGACTTTCTGCCCAAGCCGGTGCAGGCCGGCGCGTTCCTGGAGCTGCTCCGAGGCACGCTCCAGCTCGAGTGGCAGCGCCGAGCGGGGCAGGGCGCGGCCGTGACCATGCCCTCGATGACCGACGAGGAGCTCTGCACGCTCCCCGCCCCACGGGCCCAGGAGCTGGCGCGGCTCGTCGAGCTGGCCAACAGAGGGCTCGTCTCCCAGGTGCTGAACGAGCTCGATCGGCTCGAGGAAGCCGACCAGCAGCTCGGAGCGTGGAGCGGGCAGGTGCGCGCGGTGGCCCGAAGCTTCCAGGTCAAGCGGCTCCGCGGTCTGCTCCAGGCGCAGCTCCGATACGGCATCACGGCAGCTCCCCCGACCGCGCAGCCCGAAAGACGGCAATGGCGGGCGCGCCCAGGCGAAAAATTTTAGTGGAGGGGACGTGTTAGAAGATTGTCGCGACCGGTTCACGCAGGCGCTACGTTGCCATCGTCTCCGATGAACAGAACCTCAGAGCCTGGTGTCCCGTCGTATACCATCCTGATGGTCGACGATGTGCCGGAAAGCATGGCCGTGACAGCCGCTCAGCTCGAAGAGCGAGGCTTTCGGGTGGCGGTCGCTCAAGATGGTGAAGATGCGTTGGAGCGGGCCGAGCTCCTCTCTCCCGATTTGATCCTGCTCGACGTATTGATGCCGGGAATGGACGGCTTCGAGACGTGCCGGCACCTGAAAGCGTCTGAAAGCACCAAGGGCATTCCGGTGATCTTCATGACCGCCCTGGGAGAGACGGCCCACAAGGTGGCCGGGTTCGAAGCCGGCGGCGTCGATTACGTCGTCAAGCCTCTGGAGCTCGACGAGGTTCTGGTGCGAGTCAAGACACACCTGGAGTTGTATACGATGCGCGCGGAGCTCGAGGCGCAGAACGTTCAGCTGCGGCGAGAGATCGAGGAGCGCGAGCGATTGCAGGCCGCGCTGCGCTGCGCCCACGATAAGCTGGAGCGGAGAGTGGCGGAGCGCACGACCGAGCTCGCCGCGGCCAACGATCTCCTGAAACAAGAGAACAGCGAGCGTAAGCGGGCCGAGGAGACATTGCGCGAAAGCCAGGGCATGCTGCAGGCGATCATCGACAATTCGGCGGCCATGGTCTACGTCAAGGACCTGCAGGGCCGATACCTGCTGAGCAACCGCCGTTTCAGGCAGCTGTTCCACGCGACGCTGGAGTCGAACGAGCCGATCGCGTCGATCGATTCGATCATCGGCACGACCGACCACGATCTCTTCCCCCCGGAGCAGGCGGAGATACTCCGCTCGTTCGACAGGCGGGTGCTGGAGGCCCAGGAGCCCCTGGAGACCGAGGAGGTGGTGCCGCAGGGCGACGGGATGCACACCTATATCTCGGTCAAGTGCCCCCTGTTCGACGCCGAAGGCAAGCCCTACGCTGTGTGCGCTATCTCCACGGACATCACCGAACGCAAGCGGGCGGAGGAAGAGCGGGAGAGGCTGCTGGCCAGCGAGCAGGCGGCGCGTTCCAAGGCCGAGGCCGCCGACCGGATGAAGGACGAGTTCCTCTGCACGCTCGGCCATGAGCTGCGAACGCCGCTGACTTCTATCCTCGGCTGGGCGCATATTCTTCTCCGCGCGGACAAGTCGGACGTAGCCAGGGTGCAGCGCGGCCTCGAGGTCATCGAGCGCAACGGCATGGCCGAGCTGGAGCTCGTCGAGACCCTGCTCGACGTCTCCGCCATCCTCTGCTGCCAGGTGGACCTGAAGCGGCAGCCGGTCAGCATGGCCGAGGTCATCCAGGCGGTCGTCGACTCTGTAACTCCAGCCTCGGAAGCGAAGGACGTCTGCATTTCGCTTTCGCTCCGCTCAACGACCGGCCGGGTCTTAGGCGATCGCGGTCGCCTGGAGCAGATCGTGCGCAATCTGCTGAGCAACGCCGTCAAATTCACGCCCGCTGGCGGGCGCGTGGCTGTGTCGCTGGAGGAGATGGGAGCAAAGATCCAGCTCCGCATCAGCGACACCGGCGAGGGGATCAGCGCAGATTTTCTTCCCCACGTGTTCGACAAATTTCGCCGGGCAAACAGCTCGACCACCCGCTGGCACAGCGGACTTGGCCTGGGGCTCTCGATCGTGCAGGATCTGGCGAGGATGCACGGCGGAGAGGTTCACGCCGAGAGCGCCGGTGAGGGTCGGGGCGCGGTGTTCATCGTGGACTTGCCTCTGATGCCGGTGGTCGAGGAGACCGCTGCTCCGCCTTCGGCCGACGCAGGGGAAGCGCGCTCGGTCTAGCACCACCGCGGGGAGTTGGCCGGTCAGACGCCGTCGCCGGCGAGGTGGACCTTGAGCACGCTCTCCTCCGCCGGCACGCCGAGCCGAAGGGGAAACCCGTAGTGTCCTGTCCCGCGATGGACGTAGAGCCGATCGGGGCCGCGGGCCCACAGGCCGTGATCGGGCATCTTCACGAAGAGCTGGAGGGCGGTCCAGGAGCCTCCGAGGCTGACCAGGCCGAGCTGCCCGCCGTGGGTGTGGCCCGAGAGCACGAGATCGCCCTCCCCCTCGCCAAGGTGGCGGAACGCGCCCGGATCGTGGAGCAGGACGAGCCGGAGCGCCCCCTTCATGCGCGGGTGACGGGCGCAGACCGCCGCCATGCGCTCCGCCCGATCGCGGTAATGGAAGTCCATCCCGAGGACCTGGACCGGCCCGGCGGCGGTCTCGACGAGCGCCGCGTCGTCCACGAGCAGGCGCACCCCCGCGCGCGCGAGCGCGGTCGCGACGTGGCGGGGCGACTCGTGATCATGGTTGCCGTGGCACGCGAACACACGCCCCTCCAGGGCGCGGAGCGGGGACAGGGCCTCGGCGAGGTGATCCGCGGTGTCCTGCGACTCCATGGTCAGGTAATCGCCGGTGAGCACGACGAGATCGGGATCGCGCTCCACCGCGCGCTCGCAGATGCCGCGGAGCCGAGCGACCGACATGAACGGACCGAGGTGCGGATCGGTGATCTGGACGATGCGGAGGGGCCGGCGCGCGCCGGGCGCCCCCTCGCGCGGGAGCGGGTGGCGGCGCAGCCCGTCGACGGGGGCGCGGTCGACGACGAGCTCGATCTCCTCCCGGCGGGCGGTGAGCGACTGGAGGATACCGACGACGGCGAGGGCGAAGGGCACCCAGAGGCCGTACGGCGTGGCCCCGAGCCCGCTCGCCATGGCCCACGGGAATGACAGGAAGATCGCCGCCACGAAGTAGGACGCGGGGATGCTCACGAGCACGCGGTAGGCGAGCGGCCGCATCCGGGGGCTCGAGAGCAGGAGGAAGTGCAGGTACACCGCGCCCTGGAGGTACGCGAACCCCGGCGCGAGCGGGCCGACGTGGCGGAAGAGCGCGCACGAGATCAACGTGTGGATGCCGAGCAACACGCCGACGAACCGCGCGTAGAGCCCGCCCCGGCGGCGCCTCGCCGCTGCCACGACGACGAGCCAGGCCAGGACGGAGGCCGCCCAGAACAGGACGATGGGGGACACGAACTTCAATCGACGGCTCCAGGCGACCCAGGCGCACAGGACCACCGTGGTCAGCTCTGCCTGGACGGACGCGGAGTGTCCCGCGTCCAGCGCGTCCGCGCCAGGCGCCACCGGAGACCGACCGCCTGATTTGCGGGGCGCCGGCGTGGACGCGCCGGTCGGGCGCCCTGCTCGCCACGCTCGCCGCCCGGCGCGCTCCCGGCGGCGTTGCGGCGCGAGGATTGGTACGTTCGATGAGGGGCTGAGGCCTCTTCATGTCCATGGCTCCTTCCGGTGCTCCGGGAGGGCATCGCCGCGAGGGTCGTCCCGATGATCCCCTACACCAGGCGCGCTTGGCTGCCGATGCTGGTCTCGCCGCGGGGCTCCTTGTCGCCGGGCGTGATGCGACGCGTGCTGGCCTTCGGGGTCATCGCCGCGGCGCTCTGGCTGGCGCACAGGCTCATCCCCCGCGTGTCGCTCTCGATCGGCATTCACGAGGTCGCCGGCGCGGTGATCGCGCTCATCCTCGCGTTCCGCACGAACACGGCCTATAACCGCTTCTGGGAGGGTCGCACCCTCTGGGGCTCGATCGTGAACTCGAGCCGCAACATCACGCGCATCGTGAACGCGCACGCCGCGGTCGACCCGGGCGCGGCGCGCGAGGTCGCCGTCTGGGTGGTGGTGTTCGTCCACGCCGCGCGGCGCTCGCTGCGCGGGCAGGTCGAGCGCCCGGAGATCGACCGGCTGCTCCCGGCGGAGCAGATCGGGGCTCTTGCGGAGCACGCTCACCCGCCGCTCCGTGCAGCGCAGCAGATCTCCGAGCGCCTCGCGGCCTTCGTCCGGGCCGGGAGCCTCGAGCGCAACATGGCTGTGTGCGCCGAGGAGCAGCTGAGCGTCCTCGTCAACTGCCTGGGAGGCTGTGAGCGCATCCTCAAGACCCCCACGCCGCTCGGCTACATCCTGCTGCTACAGCGGGGCGTGGCGCTCTACCTGGCCACGCTGCCCCTCGCCCTCGTCGAGGCGCTCGGGGTCCTGACGCCCCTCGTGACGATGATGGTGGCGTATCCCGTCCTGATGATCGAGGCGCTCGGCGGTGAGCTCGACGACCCGTTCGGCCACGAGCCGAACGACCTGCCCCTCACGCGCATCTGCGACACCATCGAGCGCGACCTCCTGGGGTCGTCGCCGCTCAACTTGGTGATGGCGTCGAAGGCCGAGAGCTACCAGGACTGAGCGCGGCGCGGCGATGGGGGCTCCTCTCTCGCCCCTTCCCGAGGAGGGCGGAGGAAGGCGCTCTGCCTCTCAGCCGCCGTGGCGACGCCGCGCGCTCTTGGCAATCTGCTGGACAATATCGTAGATCTGCGGCGCTCGCGGGCGTGGCCCCGCGTCGCTGAGGCCTGGACGCACCCATGACGGACCGCTACGCCATCATCGGCAATCCCATCTCCCAGACCAAGTCGCCTGCGCTGCAGACCGCCTTTGCCGAGCAATGCAGGCAGGACATGGTGTACGGCGCGATCCTCGGCGAGCTGGATGGCTTCGCCGCCGCCGTGCGCGAGTTCCAGAAGAGCGGCGGCAAGGGCATGAACATCACGATGCCCTTCAAGCTCGAGGCCTTTGCGCTGGCCGACGAGCTGACGCCGCGCGGCCGTGCCGCTGGAGCGATCAACATGTTCACGTTGCTCGCCGACGGCACCCTCCTCGGCGACAACACCGACGGCTTCGGCATCGTGCGCGACATCACCCACAACCTCGGCCGCTGCCTCAAGGGCGCGCGCGTGCTCCTCCTCGGCGCTGGCGGCGCGGTGCGCGGCGCCTTGTTGCCGCTCTTCGATGAGCAGCCGGCCGAGATCTTCGTCGCCAACCGCACGGCCAGCAAGGCCGTGGAGCTCGCGGCCGAGTTCGGCCCGCATGCCGGCGCCACCCAGCTCGCCGGCGGCGGCTTCGCCGACATCGCCGGGCGCTTCGACGTGATCATCAACGGCTCCGCCTCCTCCATGGCCAACGAGGTGCCGCCCCTGCCCGCCGACGTGTGGAACGAGGGCTCGCTGGCCTACGACATGGCCTACAAAAAGGAACCGACCGCCTTCGTGCAGGCCGCACGCGCGGCCGGCGTGGGTCAGACCACCGACGGCCTCGGCATGGTGGTCGAGCAGGGCGCCGAGTGCTTCACCCTGTGGCGCGGCATGCGGCCCGACACCGCGCCCGTGCTCGCTGCGCTGCGGAAAGCCTGAGAGGCGCGCACGGCGTGGATGAGCTCACCGAGCTCGACATGCGCTCTGGCGCATGGCTGACGGCCCGCCGACACCTCGTCTCGACGGATGACTCCGGGGCTGGCGGGACGCACAAGGAGCAGACGAGCCCCTGCGATTGCGCGACCGAACATGCCAATAGCGTACCAACGACGGAGACCGCGTCGAGACGGCATTTTCGCCACCACGGCGGCGCGACGCTGCTGCCTGAGAAGCAGCAGATCAGCAGCTCCGCTGCTCAAGGCGCAGGACGGTCATGGAGTGACTGGTCACCTGGACCGAGCGCCGGTCGCTGGACACCGAGGCCGTGGCGAGGCAGCGTTGTCGCCGCCAGCCCGAGAAGGACATCGCACGAGGCAAGTGTGCTTGCCACGGCGAGAGGAGGAGAGTAATTCCCGGATCGCGTGATCGCAGCAGCGTCCTACCACGGCGGCAACCTGGCGACCGACGATCCAGACAGCCCGCACCTCCTCGCGCCGCGGATCCGCGCGCGCGTGTACGTGGCGGGCGCGATCGAGGACGCCTCGTTCCCTGACCAGCAGAAACAGCGCTTGACCGACGCCCTCCAGCAGGCGGGCGTGCAGCACACGGTCGAGACGTATGAGGGCGCGAAGCACGGCTGGGTCCCCTCCGATTCAGCTGTGTACAACAAGGCCGCCTCCGAGCGCCACTACCAGACATTGCTCGCGCTGTTCGACGCGACGCTCACGTCGGCACCTCCGAAGAACTGAGCGCTGAACCCCGAAGGTCGGCTGCGAGCGTGGTGTTCTCCAAGGCTTTTTTCGACCTGCAGTTCTCGTTCGCGGAGAAGGTGCGGGCCTTGTCGGGGATGTCCCTGGGAAGCGCCCTCTTCGGGTACACGAACCTCTATGTTCGGTTCGGCCTCGGGCGCGCGTTCGACGCGCAAAACGAGACGTGGCAGGCCTATGTAGCCGGTCTGCCCGGCACAGAAGGCGGGGAAGCCGGCCGCGAGTGGACGTACCGTTTCTATCTGAAGGATCCCGAAGCGACGACCGCGCCGCCCGTCGTCGCGACCTCTGGATGCTTTTCTTACGCCCTGTCGAGCGTCGATCGTGCTCGTTTGCACTTCCGGAATGCAGAGACGGACGGCAGCTCGCCTCTCGGCGCCGCGCGAGTCGAGCGGCGACGGGCTGACCTGTCGGCGCTCGTCGAGCACATGAAACGAACGACAAGCGAGGTCAACCTGGTGACCGGCGGTTCGTGGCTCTACAACCTCGACGCGTACCGCCGACTGTTCCCGCCGGCGTACGGCTCGTCCGCTCACGTGGTTCCCGCCCGGTACCAAAGCATGACGCTCTGGGGTCAGTTCCTTGATCATCACGGCCAGGTCAAGGAATCCATGACGCGTCCATTCCTGAGGTCTCTCGCGCAGCGCGCGAGCCTCGATCGCCTGGAGGAGTGCTTCCCCTTCCAGGTGCTCGCAGTCCACGCTCCGGCGCAGGAGTTCTACGATTTCTATGCCGTCTAGAGCGCGGAGCAGGTCCCCCGTGGGGCGCCATGCGGGCGGCTCGGCCTGCTGACCGGCGTTCGCCGTGCGCTCACTCCGCGCAGCGCGTCACATCGACATCACCCACAACCTCGGCCGCGACCTCACGGGCACGCCCGAGCCGTCGAGGTCACGCTCCGGCGCGCCTTGGCACAGAACGCACCACGTGTAATCGCGCAAGTAGATGAAATCACACTGTTCTTACTCGGTACGCGCCGTGCATCGCGGCATGCCCGGCCGCGTCCGACGTCGGCATGTGACGACCCTGGCGGCCGAGGAGATCCCAATGCATACCCGTTTCCGCTTCGCTTTCATGGTGGGAGGCCTTCTCGCGCTGGGAGCGTGCTCGGGCGGATCGAGCTCGGCAGACGGCGGCGACGGAGAGATCCCCGGGAGGGGCGCCGGCGCTGACCCCGGTGCTGGCCCCGATGCGAGCTTCGGCACAGGCGCTGCGGTCGGCTCAGCCGCTTCGGGAGGTGTGTCGGATGGAAGCGGTCCTCCGAGCGAAGGCTCCCCCGGCGGAAGCCTGGGCACAGGAGGCAGCGGAGGCGCAGGCGGCGGAGGCGGCGGAGGCGCAGGCGGCGGAGCCAGCATCGCGCCTGGCACGCTCACCGCGGGCGTCTGGGACGACAACCGCAACTTCGACTTCTTCCTCTCGTACCGGAGCACGCTCTATTCGCAGCAGCTCCCGGGCATCTTGCCCTTCACCGCGGCCGACCATCAGGCCGCGCACAGCCTCTTCGCGGCGCCTCCAGGAAAGAAGGAGACGCTGGACGTATCGCTCATCATCGACACGACCGGCAGCATGGGCGACGAGATCACGTATCTCCAGACGGAGTTCATCGCGCTCTCCGACTCCATCTTCGCCAAGTACCCGAACGCCCAGCAGCGCTGGTCGCTCGTCCTGTACAGAGACACCGAGGACGATTACATCGTCCGCTGGTTCGACTTCCGCACCGATCCCGACGAGTTCCAGGAGAAGCTCGCCGAGCAAGGGGCGAACGGCGGCGGCGACTTCCCGGAGGCGCCGGACATGGCGCTCTCCAAGACGGCCGACCTCTCCTGGCGCACGGGCGACGACACTGCGCGCCTCGCCTTCTGGGTCGCGGACGCGCCCCACCACGAGAACAACGCCGCGGCGATGGCAGGCGGGATACGCGCCCTCAAGGACCTCGGAGTCGCTGTTTATCCCGTCGCGTCGAGCGGCGTGGATGAGCTCACCGAGCTCAGCATGCGCTCTGCCGCACAGCTCACGGGCGGCCGATACCTCTTCTTGACGGATGACTCCGGGGTTGGCGGGGCGCACAAGGAGCCGACGATCCCCTGCTATTACGTGACCAAGCTCGATCGCGCGATCCTGCGCATGGTCGACATCGCGCTCTCCGGCGTCTACCGCGAGCCGGAGCCGTCCGAGATCCTCCGCACCGGCGGTGATCCCCAGGACGGCGCGTGCGAGCTCGCGTCAGGGAGCGAGGTGCTCGCGTTTTGATCGGACCGCCTGTCGTCGCCCCCGCTGCGGCGGCTGACGTCGCCCGCAGGCCCTGGAGCCAAGGCGGCTCCCGCGGGCCGCGGAGTGAATACCGCCCCTTCGATCGCCGCAGAGACGAGCGCGGTTGCACGCACCGCGTCTTCACGAGACCGGGCGGACCGGAGTAAAACCGGCGTAAAACCGGCGTAAAAACTGCTCTGCCAGCCCGGCGCAGATCCCGCAGTTGTGGCTTGACGCCTCCGGAACATTTGGGTTTCCTGTGCCCCGTCGACATGGGTGCGCTGCAATGACGGTGAAGGGGAAGGGCTTCGAGGTCGTCTTCGGCCGCCCGGCGAAGGTCCTGGGCGAGGCGCCGGGGCGGGTGAACCTGATCGGCGAACACACCGACTATAGCGGCGGCTACGTGCTGCCGACGGCGATCCCGCAGAAGACGCGCGTCGAACTCGCGCCGCGGGACGACCGGCTCATCCAGGTCGCGACGGCGAACGTGGACGGCGGCGCCCAGCTCTCGTTCCGCGCCGGCGAGGAGGCGCGCCGCGGACTGTGGCTCGACTACGTGCAGGGCATCACCGCGGTCCTCCGCAGCCGGGGCGCATCGATCCCCGGCTTCGACGCGAGGATCGAGTCGACGGTGCCGCTCGGAAGCGGCCTGTCGTCGAGCGCATCGCTGCTCGTGGCGCTCGCCCGCGCCCTGCGGACGATGCTCGGCCTCTCCATCGACGACGTGGAGATCGCCCGGATCGCGCACGCCGCAGAGCACGACTTCGTGGGCGCGCCGGTGGGGACCATGGATCAGATGGCCGCGAGCCTCGCCGACGAGAGCACGGCGCTCTTCATCGACACGAGGACGCTCGCGTTCGAGCGCATCCCGCTGCCCGCGGAGGCCGAGCTGCTCGTGATCGACTCCGGGGTGGCTCACCAGCACGCGAGCGGCGACTACAAGACGCGGCGCGCGGAGTGCGAGCGCGCGGCCGCGGCGCTGGGCGTCCCGGAGCTCCGGGACGTCGACGCGACCGTGGAGCCGCGCATCGCGTCGCTGCCGGCGCCGCTCGACCGGCGCGCGCGCCACGTCGTGACCGAGAACGCCCGGGTGCTCGCCGCCGTGGCCGCGCTCCGCGCGGGAGATCTCACCCGTCTGGGCGAGCTCTTCGACGCGTCCCACCGGTCGATGCGCGACGATTTCGAGGTGTCCGTGCCGGCGGTCGACGATCTGGTGCAGAGCGCGCGGGCGCAGCCGGACGTCTTCGGCGCCCGGCTGACCGGCGGCGGCTTCGGCGGCGCGATCGTGGCCCTGGTGAAGCGCGGGCGCGCAGCGAGCGTGGGGCGGGCCGTCGTGGAGGCCTACGCGCGCACGCCGAACCGCCGGGCGAGGGTGCTTGTAGGCGGGCTCGTCCCCTAGCAGAGAAGCTCGGCGTCGGCGTGATCGTCAGGCTCGTCCACCGCGGGAAGGGGCCGCCGTGGGGAGGCAGGGCCCGTCAACCGGGGTACCACGTGACGCGCGGGTCATCGGGCGCGCGCACGTAATCGAAGGCGGCGTCCGTGAGCCGCGCCAGGTCGTACTGCGGGCGCCAACCGAGCAGAAACTTCGCTTTCGAGTTGTCCAGCCAAGTCGAATGGAAGGGCGTCTTCACCCTCACGCTCGGCAGGCCCCGCGTCGCCTCCAGGTAACGCGCCAGCTCCCCGTAGTCCACCGGCTCGTCCATGCAGATGTTGAAGGTCTGCTGGCGAGCCTTCTCATGATGGATGGCCTTGAGGATCGCGGAGACCAGATCCTCAACATGCACGAAGTTACGCTTCACCGGCTCGCCGCGGCGGTCGAGCATCACCGGCACGGCGCCCGAGCGGACGTACCCCTCTGCCGCCTCGGCACCGACCAGATCGCGCCACCTCGGCCCTCCGAACACGTCGTCGCCGAAGGACAGCTGCGCCTTGAAGTCGTCCTTCTCCATGATCCAGGGCGCGCGCAGGCAGCATCCGTTGAGCTCATATTGAATGTAATACTGCTCGAGCATGACCTCCTCGAGCACCTTGGACAGCGCGTAGCAGCCCGGGTAGGCGCTGTGCCGCTGCGCCTCCGTGACGGGGACGGGGTGCGGATAAAAGAAGTGGCCCATCCCGGCGTCGCCCCCGACCAGGATGAATTGCTCGAACGTGGGGCTGACGCGGCAGGCCTCCAGCAGCCAGAACATGCCTTTGACGGCCACGTCCATGATGCTCTCGGGGGTCTCCTTGCTGGTCGCCAGGTGCAGCACGTGGCTCACCCCCTCGGTCGCCTCGTTGACGACGGCCCTGTCCTCGATGGCCCCACGCAGCACCTCCACGCGCGCCGTCCGCTCCAGCACGCGGTTGTGGCACAGCGCACGGACCTTCCACCCCTCGAACGCGGGGTTCGACAGGAACCTTCGGATGAATGTCTGACCGACCTTGCCCGCCGCCCCGGTGACCAGAATTCGCTTGGTCTCGTTCATTCTATCGCTCCTCGCTCTCCGGCGTCATCGATGATGACCGTACTCCACCCCCCTGGCTGCAGGGGCCGATCGGATCAGGACCTGCTGCATGACGATGAAGACGAGCAGCAGCAGCCCGATGCTGATGTGGTGCCAGGGCGACGGCAGCCGTCCATCCAGGTTGATCACCGCCCGCACGATGCCCGTGATCATCACGCCCATCACGGTGCCGACGACGCTGCCAGCCCCCCCGGTCAGCAGCGTTCCACCGATCACCACCGAGGCGATGGCCTCGAGCTCCAGCCCGGCGCCGGTGTTCGGCTTTCCGGCGCTGTCGATCAGCGCCGTCGTGACCCCGCCGAGGCCCGCGCACAAGCCGCACAACGCGTAAAGACACACCGTCGTGGCGCCCAGCGGCACCCCCATGAGCAGCGCGGCCTGCCTGTCTCCGCCGAGGGCGAGGACGTTCCGGCCGAAGCTCGTGCTACGGCCAAGGATCACGCCGAGCACGAGGACTATCAAGAACAAGAGCGCCGTCGCCGGGACCCAGGTCCGGTCCAGGCCCGGGATCGCCAGGGCGAAGCCGAGCTCATCGACGATCCAGTCCAGCGCAGGGTGATCGATGCCGATGGGCTGCATGCTGACGAGGAACGCCGCGCCGCGGGCGAAGAACATCCCCGCGAGCGTCACGAGGAACGGGGGCAGAGAGAAACGATGGATCAGGTGCCCCGTCATCGCGCCGAACGCGAGCGACACCGCGAGGCCGACACAGAACGCCACCACCGGGTGGCAACCACCGGCGACCAGCGTGCCGACGAGGACCGTCGTGAGCGCGACGACGGAGCCGACCGAGAGATCGATGCCCCCCGACAGGATGACGAAGGTCATGCCCACCGCGCAGAGGCCCATCGCCGCGTTCCCCTTGATCAGGTCGACCAGGAAACGCAGGCTACGCGCCGCGTCGTAACAGACCAGCACCCCCGAGTAGAGCGCGATCAGGAGGACCGCGGTCACCATGAGCGGCAGATCCCGCCGATCCCAGCGGAGCATCCCTACTGCCCCCGCCTGAGGCCGAGCAGCTCGAGCAGCCGCCGGCGCGACTCCTCCGAGACCAGCAGACAGCTGAGCAGCATCACGCCGGCCTTGGGCATCGGCTCGATCTCCGAGGGGACATGCTGGATGTACATCGTGGTGGAGAGCGTTTGTATCAACAACGCTCCTATCAGGGTGCCACCCAGGTAGAAGCGCCCGCCGGTGAGCGCCGTACCGCCGATCACCGCGGCGAAGATGGCGTCCAGCTCCCGCAGGCGCCCCACGCGATCGGGGTCGGCCGTGGAGATGTACGAGGCGGCCACGAGGCCGGCGATGCCGGCGCACAGGCCGGAAAAGCCATACAACCAGAGCTTGATGCGGCGGTCGTCGACGCCGGCGAGCCGGCTCGCCCGCTCGTTGTCGCCGATCGCTTCCATGAACAGGCCGAGCGCCGTCCTCCGGCAGAGCAGCGCGGCGACGACGAACACGGCGGCCACCAGCACCATGGAGAACGGCAAGCCACCGACGTGACCGTTGCCGATGAACGCAAACGTCGCATCCGTGTGCGTCACGGGCTCGGCGCGGGTGATGAGCATGGCGACGCCGCGAACACCGACCATGCTGATCAAGGTCACGATGATGGGCTGGATGTTCAGCGCCGTCACCAGCGCGCCGTTGAACAGGCCGACGGCGCCGGCGACGGCGAGGGACAGGAGCGCAGCCAGGAGCGGCCCGCAGTGAGCCTCCTTCATCAGGATCACGCAGGTGGCGCCGGACAACGCCATGACCGAGCCGACCGACAGGTCGATGCCCCTCACGGCGATCACCAGGGTCAGGCCGATCGCGAGGAGCATCACCTCCGAGCCCTGGTTGAGCAGGTTGATGGGCGTCCCGTAATAGGCCCCGTCGCGCTCGACGATGGAGAAGAAGTTCTTGGACAGGACCGAATTGAACAGGAGGAGCGCCAGGAGGCCGAGCAAAGGCCAAGCCTCGCGGCGCCCGCGCAGGAGCAGCAGGGCGCCGGCGCACCCGGTGAAGAGGAGGATCGCGATGCCGGTGAGGTTGGCGTTCGTGGGCGCCGCTTCCGTGATCTTCTCAAGCATCGGACGGCGCCTCCTTCTGATGGGCGATGGCCTGGATGATGGACGAAGGCGTCACGGACTCTCCCACGAGCTCGCCCTGCTGCTTGCGGTCCCTCAAGACCACCACCCTGTAGCAGTTGCGCGCGACCTCCTCGAGCTCCGACGAGATCAAGACCGTGGCGACCCCCTTCTCGCTGAGCGACTTCACCAGCGCCTCGATCTCCAGCTTGGCGCCGATGTCCACGCCGCGCGTGGGCTCGTCGAGCAGCAGGATCCGCGGCTGCATGGCCATCCAACGCGCGAGCAGCACCTTCTGCTGGTTGCCGCCCGAGAGCAGCTTGACGGGCGTCTCCGGGGACGGCGTCTTGATGCTCAGGGTCTTGATGTAGTGCTGGACCAGACGCTCCCGCTCGTGGCGCGGGAGCACCCGCAGCGCCCCCTGGGAGGCCTGCAAGGCGAGCAGGAGGTTCTCTCGCACGGAGAGGTTCGGGATGATGCCATCCACCTTGCGGTCTTCAGGGCAGTACGCGAGGCCGGCCCGGATCGCGTGCCGTGGCGTCTTGATCTCGGTCGCGCGTCCGTTCACCGCGAGCTCGCCGCGATCGGCGGGCTCGATCCCGAAGAGCATCCTGGCGGTCTCGCTTCGACCAGAGCCGAGCAGCCCCGCCAGCCCCACCACCTCGCCGGGCCGCAGCGCGAGCTCGATGGGTCCGATGACCCCCTTTCTCTCGAGGCCGCGCGCGGCGAGCGCCGGCTCCGCGGCGCTCGCCCCCCCTCCCGGACCGGCAGGGCCGACTGGCCCGGCCCTGTCTTTCGCGCCGAGCTTGACGCCCAGCATCGCCTGGACGAGCTCCAGGCGAGGCAGCTCGCTGCTCACGTACTGCCCCACCAAGCAGCCATTCCTGAGCACCGTGATCGTGTCGCTGACCGCGTAGACCTGATCCAGGAAGTGAGTCACGAAGAGGATCGCCAACCCCTGCGCCTTCAGCCCCCGCATGACGTCGAAGAGCCGCAGCGTCTCCGCTTCATCCAGGCTGGAGGTGGGCTCATCCAGGATCAGGATCCGCGCGTCCACGGCGAGCGCGCGGGCGATCGCGACCATCTGCTGCAGCGCGGTGGGCAGCGCCGCCACCGATCGCGACACGTCGAGATCCAGCGAGAGGCGCGCGAGGGCCTCACGCGCCTTCGCGCGGACGGCGCGCCCGTCGATCAGGCCGAAGCGCCGAGGCTGCCGGCCCAGCATGATGTTGTCCGCGATGGAGAGGTGCGGGATCAGGCTGATTTCCTGGTGCACCGCGCTGATCCCCAGCGATTCAGCGTGGCGGGGAGAGGTCGGCCGGATCACCGTGCCGCCGAGGCGCAAGGTCCCGGCGTCGGGAGAATAGACGCCGGTGAGCAGCTTGATCAGCGTCGACTTGCCGGCTCCGTTCTCCCCCATCAACGCCTGGATCTCGCCGGCGCGCGCCTCGACGTGCACGTCGTGCAGAGCGCGAACTCCGGGGAAGGATTTGCTGAGGCCCTCGACAGAGAGCAAGGCTTTCGAGACAGGCATGCGGCTGCTGCTCCGTACGTGAGCGCCGCGCGACGAGCGAGCTCACGAGCGTGATGGCGCCCGCGCCGCCCCATCGGGGCGCCGGCGCCGAACCCTCCTCAGTAGGGCCGCGAGCCGATGGCCGCCGCCGCCTGCTCGCGTTCGAAGATCTGGCCAGGGACGATCGTGCGCTTCGGCACCTTCTCGCCACGCACGATCTTGTCGATCGTATCGAAGAGCAGGGGGCCGTGCAGGGGGTTGCACTCGACCGTCGCGTTCAGCGTCCCCTCCATCATGGCCTCGAACGCCGGCTTCACGGCGTCGATCGATATCACCTGGATATCCTGCCCGGGCTTCAACCCTGCCGCCTGGATCGCCTGAATCGCCCCGAGCGCCATGTCGTCGTTGTGCGCGTAGACGGCGTTGATCTCGCCCTTGTGGGCCGCGAGCAGCGTCTCCATCACGGCTTTTCCCTTGGTACGCGTGAAGTCACCGCTCTGGCTCGCGATGATCTTCATGTCCGGGTGCTTCGCGATGGCCTCGGCGAAGCCGGTCTTGCGCATCACCGCCACGTCCGCCGCCGGCGTGCCCACGAGCTCGATGATCCGCGCGTTGCCGTTCGTCTGCTTCGCGAGCCACTCCCCTGCCCTGCGCCCCTCCCAGACGAAGTCCGCCACCATCACCGTCTCGTACAGATCTTCCTCGGCGTCCACGCCCCGGCTCGTGAGCACCACCGGGATCCCGGCGCGCTTGGCCTCCTTCAACGTGGGCTTCCAGCCCACGGATTCTTGCGGCGCGATGACGATGACGTCGACGCCCTTGGTGATGAACCCGTTGACGGCGTTGACCTGGTTGTTGTGCACGTTCTGGCCGTCTGCGAAGAGCAGCTGCACGTGGCGCTTCTCCGCTTCCTCCTGGATCGACTTGCTGTGCGCGATCCTCCAGGAGCTCTCGGCGCCCGTCTGCGAGAAGCCGACCACGATCTCGGACAGCTTCTTCGGCTTCCGCCCCGCGGCGTCGGCGTCCGACGCCGGCTTCTGAGAGGCGCGCGCCGCGTCGCTCTCCTCGCGGGAGCAGCCGGCGGCCACGGACGCCGAGCCCAGGATGGCCAGGAAGAGCCTTCGTGACACGTGGTTTTGAGGGTTCATGCTCTTCGACATAGATCACGCCGCCCCCGACGGTGGTCAGCCGGCCGCGTCGCCAGCACCGCCGGATCTTTGTAAGGAATCATCTCCGGTGAACAGCACTCGAGATTTCACGACAGCCGCCGAACGAGCGCGGTAGGACGTGTTCTCTGGGAGCACCCTCGGCCCGATGCCAATCCCCATCGTTCAGCGATCGCTTCCGCGACGACCGAGCGAACGGAGCTGGTGTAAAAATCGTTCAGAAGACGAATGCCTCGGTGCGCGTGGCGACCCGAGCAAGGCACAGCAACAAGGATACCCCTCGCCAACAATGTGAACGATCACATGAGCACCGTCAATTCCAATCGACCGGGCCGTAAGGTTCCCGAGCCCGAGGGAGCACGAGGCTGGCGGGGCTCCTCCGGAGCGCCGCGGCAAGAGGCGCGGGCGCCTTACCGCGATCATCGCCGGCCCGCCGCGCGCCGGCGGCGACGACGCTGAAGCGCCTGTGTGACCGCAGCCCGATGCCCGCCCCTCTTGACGCGGCGCTCCGGAGGAGACCTGTCCGCCGTCGGGGCGCGAGGACGGTCGCTGACGGCCGTTTCGAATTGACATCGGTATTGTGAACGTTCACATTATGCCTCTGGGCCCCTTTGGCTTTGCCCAGGACTGGGGTCGTCATGAGGACCGGGACCTCTGTCATCCGGACCGATCTCGCCCCCCTGCCTGGGAGACTGCGAGCGCATCCTCAAGACACCCACGCCGTGCTGCTGTTGCAGCGGGGTGTGGCGCCTGCCTGGCCACGCCGCCCCTCGCCCTCGTCTCGCCGAGGGGAACTCTATGGGTTATCTGCTGGGTTGAAAATGGAGTCGAGAGGTCCGAGGCCGCTCCGCAGAGCCGAGCGCACGGCGCGGCGCCAGCGAGGGCGACTCGGTCTGTTGATTGGCGTTCGCCTTGCGCTCACTCCGTGCAGCGCGTCACGTCGCTCGTGTCGGGCTGGAAGCAAGCGACTCGCGAGCCGCCCCCTTCTTCGCCGCAGTCCTTATAGAAGTACGCCACGTAGCCGTAGCGGTCGTCGAAGAAAACGTCGCGGAGCTCGCAGTCGCTCTCGCGCTCTGCTCGGTCGAACAGGGCTTCCACCGGATCCGCTTGATCGGGCGCTTCATCGAACGTCCAGTCGCCGCTCGTCGGCTCGTCGAACTCGCTGTGAGCGGCGGCGACAACGGTATCGCCGGAGACCGCGGCGAGCGTACATCCGCGGTCGAAGCCTGTGCCGCAGATGGAGATGACATAGTCTTCTGGCCGGTCGGCCCGCCACTTCGCGCGGTTTTCGTCGAAGTCGGGACCGCTGCAGCCAGCGAGCAACCAACACCCCACCACCACCCTACCCGATGTTTGCATGCCCTCGGAGCTCAGCAACTCACGTGCCGGCGCGAGAAGCGAGCGGGATTGGCCGACGAGGAGCGCGCGACACATGACACTCGGATCATGACCGCCGGCCACCCTGCCCGGTGTGCCGTCCCGAGGTCTGGGTGTCCTTCTCCTCAAGTGAGGATCAGGTCGAGCGCCATGGCCGTCCCTGTCACGCCTGCAGCACGCGCAGCGACCCCCGCACCACCCCGTAGCTCCCCTCGGCCCGCAGCCCGCGCGCGACCTCCGCCGGCGCCACCTCCCCGGCGAGCAGCCGCCGGTACGCCTCCACCACGCGCCGCGCCCCATCGGCGTCCTCCCGCACCAGCTCGATCCGGAACCGCCGCACGCCGCTCTTCGCGAGCCTCGGCACGAGGTGCGCCGCGCTCTGCGGCGCCGCGTGGAACACCGTGTTCCGACACCCCACGTCCGCCTCCAGCGGGTGATCCATGCCCGCCCGGTCCCGCAGCGACAGCGCGTGCTGCTCGCACGGGCGGCCGCAGGTGAGGTGATCCTTGCCCTCGGACAGCGTCGCCGCGATCACACAGTGCTCCATGTGGAAGAGCGGCATCGGGTGGTGCACCACCACCTCGGCGAACGGCCCGAACGGCGAGTCCAGCAGCGACTCGAGCTGGGCGGCGTCGAGATCGAACGACGGCGTGAACGCGGCGAGCCCCCGCGAGAGCACCTCGCGCGCGGCCAGCTTGTTCGTGACGTTCAGCGAGAAATCGCCGATCCGGGGCACGCCCGGCGTGGCGTCGAGCAGCGCGCCGAGGCTGCGGACCAGGATCGCCGCCGGCCCGAGCGAGAGCAGGTACCTGTCGATCTTCTCCTCGCCCGGCTTGCGGATCCGCGGCGGCGCCACCCCCACGGAGGCCCCGGCCGCCATCAGCTCGCGCGCCGCGGCGCCGAGGCCGACCATCTCCAGGAAATCGAGGTAGACGCCGCTCGCGCCGGCGTCGAGCGCCGCCCGCGCCTGCGCTACGTTGCGGCACAGCACGAAGAGGCCCGGCGCCGGCGGCGGGGCGTCCGGCGGAGCGATCCCGGCGACGAGCCCCTCGGCCTCCAGCGGCGCCGAAGGATGCGGCCTGTGCGACGCCTCGATCAGCGCCGCGACGAGCGCCCGGCGGGCGCGGTTGAGCGCCGACGGCGGCACGAGCGCGGGCCCGTCGAGCGACAGCCCGACGCCGCGCAGGACGAACGGCGTGTCGCCCAGCCGATCCAGCTGCTTTCGCAGCGTGGCCTCGTCGAGCGGCGATCGATCGGCGCGCCCGAGCGGGGTGTCGATCTCGACCGAGGCCGACGCCCCGCCCTCCGTCGCCGCCGAGAGCCGCGGGCGCTCGCCGAGGCGGCCCTCGAGGCGGACGTCGATCGCCACCCGCCGCGGGGCGCGATCGAGCGCCTCGCGGACCTCGCGGGCGCCGGCAGGGTCGCTCGTTCGAAAGACCCGGCGCCCGCGCAGCCCCCGCGCGCCGCTCAGCACGTCCTCCGGCAGCCGCCGGTCCGGCCCGAGCCAGACCTCGACGTCGCCCCCCGCCGGCGCGCGCTCGACCTCGCGGCCGGCAGCCCACAGGCCCCAGATGCGGCCGCCGATCTCGCCCTCGCCGGCGAACCCGCCCTCCACGAGGATCCCCTCGCCGCGCGCGAGCGGCTGCGCGGCGCGGACGACCACCACCTCGTGGCCGCGCCGGCGCCCGGCGCCGCGCGCCTCGCCGACCTCGATGCCGCGGTGATCGCAGGTGCGGCCGTCGACGAGGCGCTGGTGGTCGACGCCGCGCAGGAAGCCGGGGCCCGAGCCCCGCGAGAACGCCTGGAGCGCCGCCTCCCGGTCCGTGGCCCCGGGGCCCGCTCCCGCGCCGACCGCCGCGTCGATCGCGGCGCGGTAGAGCCGCGCGGTGGCGCCGACGTACTCCGGACCCTTGAGTCGCCCCTCGATCTTCACCGAGGCGACGCCGAGCGCGACGAGGTCGGGGATGACGTCGGTGGCGTCGAGGTCCTCCGGCGACAGGAGGTAGGCCGCGTCGCCGAGGTCGCGCAGCGCGCCGTCGACGACGAGGCGGTACGGCAGGCGGCAGGCCTGGGCGCAGGCGCCGCGGTTGGCGCTGCGGCCGCCGATGGCCTCGCTCGTCAGGCACTGCCCCGAGTAGGCGATGCAGAGCGCGCCGTGGACGAAGACCTCGAGCTCGACGTCGGTCGCCCGGCGGATGGCGGCGATGTCGTCGAGCGAGAGCTCCCGGGCGAGGATGACGCGCGCGGCGCCGAGCGATCGCGCGAGCTCGACGCCGGCCGCGTCGGTGCAGGTCATCTGCGTGGAGGCGTGGATCGGGAGCCCGGGCGCGAGCGCCCGCGCGAGGCGCATCACCCCGAGGTCCTGGACGATGACCGCGTCGACGCCGGCCGCGGCGCACGCCTCGATCGCGCCGCGGACCGCCGGGAGCTCGTCGTCGAACACGAGCGTGTTCAGGGTGACGTAGCCCTTCACGCCGTGGGCGTGGAGGAAGCGCACCGCCTCCTCGAGCTCCGCCGCGTCGAAGTTCGCGGCCCGCGCGCGGGCGTTGAAGGGCGACGCCGCGCCGCCTCCCGCGGCGCCCCCCCGGAGGCCGAAGTAGACGGCATCGGCCCCGCCGCGCACGGCGGCTTCCATGGCGGCGCGATCACCGGCGGGAGCGAGGACTTCAGGGCGCGCGGGCCGCGACATGGGGGCGGTTCTAGCAAGGGGTGGCGCGGTTGTCGCTCTCTACCACCTGGCGCGCGCGGGCTCGCCCTCCCGAAGAGCCTGCCAGACGGCGCGCCTTGACCTCGCTTCGCGACGTGAGGCACGATCGTGTAGCGGCCTACCCGGCCGAGGTGCGGTCGGGTCGACGCCGGCCGGCGCGGCGAGGCCTCGATGGCAGGGTCGGATGAGCGGAGCGGCCACGTCAGCCATCAACCACCAGCGCGGAGCCCGGGAGCCGAACGTCGGAGAGGCGCTCGCATTCTCCGCCGGCTCGCGCGCGTCGACGGCGCGTGCCGCAGGGGGATGCCGATGAACAGACACGGTTTTCGCTTCGGACAGGCGCTGTCGATGGCCGCGCTCTGGCTGCCTGCCGCGGTCCTCTCGGCGACGTCCGCGTGCGGCGGCGACGACGCCCTGGCGCCGCGCTGCGAGGCTCCCTACTCGATCTGCGACGGCGTCTGCGTGGCGCTGCACGCCGATCCGGAGCACTGCGGCGCGTGCGGCCAGGAATGTCCGGCCGGTGCGGCGTGCGTGAAGGGCGCCTGCGAGCCGCTGGGGACCGGCGGTGACGGCGGCGGCGACGGTGGCAGCGGCGGCGGAGGTGACGGCGGCGGGCCATCCGAGTGCCGCGAGGGCCGCTACGTGAAGCGCTGCGGCGACGAGTGCGTCGACACGCGCACCGACCCGGACCATTGCGGCAAGTGCGGCGCGCAGTGCCCGCCGGGCCGCGCGTGCGCCGGCTCCACATGCCGGCCGATCTGCCTCCCGGGCCTCACCGACTGCGCCGGCAGCTGCGTGGACCTCGCCGCAGATCCGCAGCACTGCGGCCGGTGCGATCGCGCGTGCGACCCCGGGCGCTCGTGCGAAGGCGGCACCTGCGCGTGCAGCGCGGAGCCCTCCCGGGACATCGGCTCCGCCGTCCCGCAGCGGGTGACCGGCACGACGCTCGGCGCCGACGACGACCGCTGGCTGACCTGCGCGGGGCCCGGCGCGGCCGATCAGGCGTTCCTGTTCACGGCGCCTCGCGCGGGGACCTACCTGTTCGACACCTTCGAGTCTCCCTACGACACGACGCTCGGCGCGCTGCGGGCCGACACGTGCGAGGAGCTCGCCTGCAACGACAACGCGGGGAGCCTCCAGTCGCAGCTCTCCGTCGATCTCGCCGAGGGCGAGCGCATCCTCGTGGTGGTGAGCGGCGCGCGCGGCGCGCAGGGCGACTTCACGCTCCGCGTGGCCGAGCCCGGGCCGGTCCAGTGCGCGCCGACCGCCCTCGATCCCGTCGTGCCGCAGACGGTGACGGGCACGACCGTCTTGCGCGAGGACACGGTGTCCGCGACCTGCGACATCAGCGCGACCCCGGACGCCACGTACTCGTTCACGGCCCCGTCGGATGGCACCTACGTGTTCAGCGCGCACGCCCCGTCGGACCTGATCGTCGAGGTCCTCGACGGCGGCACGTGCACGGGCCCCTCGCTCAGCTGCCGCTACGGCGCCGGCGAGTCGAACGCGTTCGCGACGCTCGAGGCCGGTCAGACGGTGATCGTCGCCGTGGCGGACCCGGCCGGCCCGCTGGCGAGCTTCACGCTGGATCTCTTCGAGGCCCCGCCGTGCCCGGGCGTCCAGATCGGCGGGACCCTGCCGCAGACGGTGACCGGGAACAACGAGCACCTCCGCAACCTGATCTCGGCGTGCGCGACGTTCTCGACCGGGGGCGAGGCGACCTACGGCTTCACGGCGCCGCGCGAGGGCCTCTACACGTTCAACGCGTCCGGTTCGAGCTTCCCCGTCCTCATGGAGGCGCGCCACGCCTCGTGCGCCGGCGAGCTCATCGCGTGCGTCGACGGCCTGTTCGAGCCGGCGCTCATCACGCTCTCGCTCGCGGCCGGCGAGACCGTCGTCCTCGTGGTGGACACCGCGGGCGCGACGGGCGACTACCGGCTCGAGGTCGACGAGGTGCCGTGCCCGTTGATCGATCTCGGCTCGACGGTGCCGCAGACGGTCACGGGCACGACCGCGGATCTCGCCGATCACCTCGCGCCGGACTGCGCCTCTCGCGGGGCCCCCGAGGCGACGTACCGCTTCACCGCCCCGGCCGACGCGCTCTACGTCTTCGACACGAACGGCTCGGCGCTCGATACGGTCCTGGAGGTGCTGGACGGCTCGTGCTCTGGCCCCTCGCTCAGGTGCAATGACAACGTGGACCCCGCGGGGGTCGTCACCCACTCGCGGGCGAGCCTGTTCCTCTCCGCCGGTCAGACGGTGATCGTCTCCGTGGACAGCGTGTCGACGAGCGGCGATTACACGCTCAACATCGCCCAGCGGGAGGCGCCGCCGTGCCCCCTCTTCGAGCTCGACGCCGTGGTCCCGCAGTCGGTCACGGGCAACACCGAGGGCTATCCCGATCTCCTGGCGCCCTCCTGCGCCTCGGTCCCCGGCGGCGAGGCGACGTACAGCTTCACCGCGCCCGCAGATGGCTTCTACCGCATGAACACCGTGGGCTCCGCGATCGATACGGTCCTGTCCGTGCGCGACGGCGGGTGCGAGGGCGACGAGATGGCCTGCGTCAACGATAGCAGGGACTCGAGCAAGCTCGTGTGGTTGGACGCCGGCCAGACCGCCCTGATCAGCGTCGACAGCCACGGCGCGGAGGGCGACTACATGCTCAACGTGGACCTGTTCGACGGCACCGGCACGTGCGATAAGCCCATCGAGCTCACGCCCCTCGCCTCCCAGACCGCGACGGGGACAACCAAGGGGAGCCTCGCCAAGGTGGACGCGAGCTGCGGCGGCATCGACGCGCCTGAGGTGGTCTATCTGTTCACCGCCCCGGAGGCGGGGACGTACACGATCGATACGGTCGGCTCCGACTACGACACCGTGCTCGCCGTCTTCGACGGAGACTGCTACGGCGAGGAGATCGCGTGCAGCGACGACGTGCTCGGGGAGGAGCTGCACCTGTTCACGTCAAAGGTCACGGTGTCGCTCGACGCTGGGCAGACCATCGTCATCGTGGTCGACGGCGCGTTCCAGGAATCCGGCGTTTACGAGCTCAACATCCATCCGTAACCTCGCAGCGCGCAGCGCGCACCGCGCACCTCGCACCGCCGAGCAGCGTCGCGTGTCACCTCGCGAGAGGCTCCGTCGGACGAGCTGCTGTTCAGGAGCAGCTCCCCGGAGGAGCGCTACTGGTTCCGGCTTCCCTTGAGCCCTGCCAGAGGCTGGAGCCGATAAACGGATGGCGCGATGCATCGCACGCGGGGGTCCGTCCCGTGAAGGCCCTCGGCGTGGCCGAGGAACAGGTACCCTCCGGGCGCGAGGCTGGCGATGAGCTTCGCCACGATCTCCGCCTTCGTCGCGGCGTCGAAGTAGATGAAGACGTTCCGGCAGAAGATCAGATCGAACAGGCCGAATCGCTCGGGCGCCGCGTCGAGCAGGTTGAAGCGCCGGAAGGTGACGATCTGGCGCAGCTCCGGCCCGGCCTTCATCAGGCCCGCGCTTGCGCCCGTCCCGCGGAGCATGTAGGCGCGCAGGCGCTCGTCCGGGATCTCCGAGGCCCGCTCGATCGGCCACACCGCGCGTCGCGCCTGCTCGAGCGCACGGACGGACAGGTCCGTCGCCAGGACGCCAATCCCCGGAGCGCCCGCCGGCGCGCCACCTGCCCAGCGCGGCGCCCGTCCCGCGGCGCCGCTGCCGTCGGAGGAGGCCAGGCTGTCGAGCAGCGTCATCGCTATCGAGTAGGGCTCTTCCCCGGTCGAGCAGGCCGCGCTCCACGCGCGCAGCGGGCGGCGGACGCGCGCGCGGGGCGCTCCGCGGTCCGGCGCGCCGTGCCCCGCGCTCTTCTCCCACGCCGGGAGGATCTCGCGATCGAGGAGCTCGAACTGCTCGCGTTCCCGGAAGAAATGGGTCTCGTTGGTGCAGATGCAGTCGAGCATGTGCACGAGCTCGCCCTCGCCGTCCGCCGCGGTCACCCGGCGGTAGTACTCGCCGAAGCTGCGGAGGCCGAGCACGCGGAGCCGGGGCCCGAGCCGGCAGAGCAGGAGCGGCTTCTTCTGCGGGCCCAGCGAGATGCCCGAGAGGCGCTTGACGAGCCTCTGGAACAGGACGAACTCGTCGTCGCTGAGCGTGCGCGTGCCCGGCTCGGCGACCGCGATCATGGCCTGTCCCCTTCCCCGGCCGGCGCGCCGTCGAGCAGTCGATCCATGGGCACTTGCGCGCCGAAGGGCGGCGCGGGCTCGATCACAGGTTCACCCCACTCACCCCCTGGCAACATCACCGTACCATGGGAGTCCGTGGCAGCTCCATGCGGAACTGCGCAGCTCGTACACGTGTGCTCCCTGGTACACTGTCCTGACCCCGGTCGGTCTCGGCGCCTTCCCGACACGCACGGAGCACCTGGCATCCTCGGAGCAGGTCAACTACCTTGGGGCCATGATCAGCGGCGTGGTGGAGCCGGTTCGGCTCGGGAAGACGGCGCTCCCGGACGGCCGGCGGCTGGGCTGGGCGGAGTGGGGACCGGAGGACGGCATCCCGGTGCTGCTCTGCCCCGGCGGCGCCACGAGCCGGTCGATGGGGTTCGGGGGCGACGTCATCGGCGGGCTCGGCGTGCGGCTGATCTCCGTGGATCGCCCGGGGCTCGGGGCGTCGGACCAGGCCCCGGGCCGCACGCTCGACGACTGGGCGCAGGACATACGGCGCTTCCTCGAGGCGCGGCAGCTGTCCGGCGTGGCGGCCGTCGGGTTCTCGGCGGGCGCGCCGTTCGCCCTGGCCTGCGCGGCGGCCGGGGTCGTGGCTGGCGTGGCCGTGGTCGCTGGGACCGATGAGCTGGCGAATCCGGTGTTCGCCGATGCGCTGGCGCCGGACGTGCGGCGGCTCGTGGATCTCGTGGCGAGCGACCCTGCGCGCGCGGAGGCGTTCTTCGCCGGGTTCAGCGCCGAGGCGATGTGGAGCTTCGTCATTCCGACGCTCGCGGACGTCGACCGCGCGGTGTACACCGCCCCGGTGTTCGAGCGCGTTTACCGGCGCGCGATGGATGAGGCGTTCTCGCAGGGGCCGGCCGGCTACGCGCGCGACACGGTGCTGACGATGAGCCCGTGGCCGTTCGACCCAGGGAGCATCCGCGCGCCGGTCGACCTGTGGTACGGCGCGCGGGACACGAGCACGGTGCACTCGCCGGACCTCGGTGCGTCGCTCGCCGGGCGGCTGCGTGCGGCAGAGCGGCGCGTGCTCCCGGAGGCGGGAGGGTCGCTGCTGTGGACGCATGCGGAGGAGATCCTGCGCTCGCTGCTGGAACGCACGCGCGGGATGTGAGCCCCACGCGGGATGCCCCGCCCGGGCGCGGCCACGGGGGAACATCCTGCGCGCGCCGCTGTCCCGGCGGTCCATGCCTCGTCCGGTGGCCCGGTTCTTCCTCCTCGCCTACGCCATCACATGGCTCTGCCAGCTGCCCCTGCTGCTCCAGCAGTGGGGCGCCGGCATCTCTCCCGGCGTCGCCATGGCGCCGCTCGTGCTCGGCGCCGTCGGCCCGTCGCTCGCGGCCGCGGTCTGCGCCTGGAAGGAGGGCGGCCGAGCGGGGCTCTCGGGGCTCCTGTCACTCCACCGCGCCCCGACGGGCTGGGGCTACGCGCCGCTCGCGCTGTGCATGCCGGCGGCGCTGCACCTCCTCGGCCTCGCGCTGCTGGCGCTCGCCGGCGGGAGCCTGCCGGCGACGCTCCTCTATATGCCTGTCACACCGGAACACCGAGGGATCGCCGTCCTCGCCCCGCTGGGTGAGGAGCTGGGATGGCGCGGCTATGCCCTCCGGCGGCTCCTTCCGGCGCAAGGACCCGTGCGCGCCAGCCTCGTCCTCGGCGTCGCATGGACGTTCTGGCACCTGCCCGCCATGTGCCTGCCGGGCGTCCCGTGGTGGTCGTGGCCGCTCAGCCTCCTGTTCATCACGTCGCTCAGCGTGCTGATGACGGCGCTGCACCTCCGCTCCGGCGGCAGCGTGCTCGTCGCGTGGGCGGCGCACCTGGGCATCCACTTCGACAACGTCTCTCGCGCGCACATGTCCGGCGACGGCGCCGCGCCGCTCCTGGTCACGACGATCGTCGCGCTCGTGGCCGCGGTGATCACCGCGCGGCGGATGCAGGTACAGACGCGAAGCGCCGCCACGGCGCAGCCAGCGCCCCGCCCGGCGTGACACGTCCGGGGCGCTGGGATCGGGCTCGCTCGCTCGGCGCCTGGCTCACGCGCCCGATCCGCCGGAGCAGGCCGCGTCGGCGACGTCGACCATGAGATCGCAGTCGTTATCAATGCCGTCGTCGCAGATCTCGGCGGCGTCCGGGTGCACCTCGGCGTTCGCGTCGTTGCAGTCATCCGACGCGTCGAACCCGTCGCCGTCTCGATCCGGGGAGGCGCCGCACGCCGTGACGAGCGCGCAGCCGAGGACGATCACGAGCCTCCGGAGAGGGTCAGTTGCCGCTGAGATCACCATAAAAGTCTCCTCGCGGGGCGTCCGCCTTCATGAGGTCCAGGAGCGCGGGCCAGAACGCCGCCTCCTCGTCGATGCCGACGTCTCCTATCGCCGCCGCGTCGGCCGCGAAGCGCGCGAGCGCGGGCTCCAGGGTGGCAATCGCCGCGGCGTGGTCCGAGCCGTACTCTTGCGCCGCGTCGTGCATCGCCTGCACGAGGAGCGCGAGCGCGACCGTCTTGTCGACGCTCGCCTGCGGCATCACCACGCCGCGCTCGTCGAGCGCCTCGCCGTCATAGCGCGCCGAGAGGGAGCTCGTGACCGGCTCTCCCGAGCGGTCGACGTAATTGAGCGCGATCTCCACCTCTGACCCAGCGATCTCCTCTGGCGACGCCGGCGTGAGGGAAAGGAGCAGCGCCCCCTTGCGCTTGCTGAGAAACACGCTCGCCACGTCGAGCGAGGCGATCGACGTCGCGCCGGCCTCCCCCGTGGGGAAGCCATAGGCGTGCGAGAGAGAGAGGCCCGGCGAAGGGGTCGCGACGAGGCTGAGATCATGGGCGATCGGCGTCGCCATCCACGGCCAGTTGTCTTGCATGAAGAGACCCACGTCGTCGGCGTTCATCAGGCTGAAGGCGTTGGCCCCGCGCAGGTGCGACATCCGGTTCATGACCTCGGCGCCGAGCCCCAGGCCCAGGCCGAAGACGCTGATCCCGATGCCGTCGTCCGCGCCCTTCGCGACCAGGCGCTCGAACTCGCTGCCGCCGGTGGCCCCCACGTTCGGCTGAACGTCGGTGAAGAGCATGACGCGGACCTCGTCGGCCGTGCCCTTCGCCTCGCGCGCGAGCTCGTACGCCTGAAGGAGGCCCGCCTCCATGTTGGTGGAGCCGTCCTCCGAGAGCTCGCCTATGGCCTCCTTGATCTCGGGGTCGTTCCCTCGCGTCCAGTCGAGCGGCGTGTCGACCGACGAGCCATACGTGACGAGCGCGAAGCGATCGTCGGCGTCGAGGTGGCTCGCCACGTTCCAGAGGAGCGAGTGCGCTATCGCGGCGGGCATCCCGCCATCGCCATCGCCGTAGCTCCACGACATCGAGCCGGACACGTCGACCGTCGCGACGATCGCCATCGACGGCCGCTTGAAGGTCTCGGGATCGATCGTCGACGACATGCCGACCTGTACCCACGCGGCGCTCTCGCCCTGCGCGTCCGGGGCTATCCCCATCGCGGCGCGCACGCAGAGGAGCGTCGCGCACGGCGCGCCCTCGAGCGGCAAATCGTGCTCCGAGAACATCGCCTCGACGACGAACGCCTCGGGCGGCGGCACCCTGCCGTTCTCGACGAGGCCTCGCGCGAAGCCCATATCCTTCACGCCCCCGGGCGTCGCGCCGAAATCGCCAGCGTAGCCCGAGGCCATATCGTTTCCGCAGCCGACAACCGCGATGCTCGACGCGGCCGTCATGATGAACCCAAAGAGTCGATTCATGCCGTCACTCCTTCGAACGCCTGAGCGGACAGGTCGCGCAGGATCGCGACACGTCCTCGCCCCGCATCCTGCCGCGGAGGGTGCAGCTTCAGTGCCAACGCCTCGACGCGCACCTCGTCTGGCGGGGGCGCGCATCCACGCGCCTCTCCAGCCTGCTCTATGACAGCGGCGTCAGAGCGCAGGCCCGCTCCGGTGAGCTATCCATCGCGGCGACCGCGCCGGCTCAAGCCCCCTGACTCCATCGGACTCACGCGTTTGCGGCGCCGGGCGGTGCCACAGGTCAGGCCGTGGGTGAGTCCAGATGGGCAGAGGCGGTGTCTGGCAGCCCGCTCCACGCTTCGGTGCCATCGGCTCGGTCCGGGCCTCACGCTCTCCGAACGGCGCCATCATTCCAGCGTTGGGGCTTGCCCTGGAGCGAGCACAATCAACGTTCGTCGGTTGGATTTGCGCTCACCGGAACGGCAGCTGCTATCGCGGCGCAATCAGACGTCCGAACGCGCTTTCCTGTCAAGAACAAGGTAGTTCAACTATTCAGCTCGCCACGCAATGGGACGGCGATCGATCGTGCTCGGTGAGTCCCGGTCGAATGACACCTCCGAAAGGTTCAGTGGCGATGGCCGACTTCAGCCCAGATGAAGCGCCGCATCGCCGAAGTTCGTCCCCGAGACCATTTCGGCGAACGCGATCGATCACCTTGAATCACAGATTCGTGAGCTCGAGCCCGTGCGCGAGGGCGGCGCGCTCGACGACCTATCCACGCATCGAGCGGGCCGCGTTCACCCCACGGCCGTCGGGGCGGCCGCGCTACGTCGCAGCGGCGAGCGCCCGCGCCTGCGCGAACAGGTCGGGGCGCGCCCGGTCGTGGGACCAGCCCTCGGGATACGAGGCCACCGCCGAGGGGCGACCCCGCACGCTGCGCTCGTAGGCGTCGAGCGCTGGATAGCCGGCGAGCGACAGCCCGCGCCGCTGCATGTAGGCGAGCACGGGGTAGAACGCGCAGTCCGCGAGCGTGAAGGCGTCCGACGCGATGAACCGTGTCTCCTGCGCCCGCGCATCCCACAGCGCGAGCTCCCGCTCCACGCCCGAGAGCGCGCCCAGGATGGCCGCCCGCCGGTCCGGCGAGATGGCTGCCGCACCGGCCTCGAAGAGGCTCTCCAGCGGGTCGTAGACGCACGCCGTGGCCTCGGACTCCTGGGCGAAGGCGAGCGCGCGGGCGAGCGCGCCGGGCTCGGCGAGCGGCGGGAGGAGCGGGGGTTCGGGATACCGCAGCTCGAGGTACGTCAGGATCGCCAGCGACTCGTTCATGACGGTGCCGTCGGGCTCGACGAGCACCGGGGCCTGGCCCCGCGGGTTGAGGGCCAGGAACTCCGGGGTGCGCGTCTCCCGGGGCTCCCGCATCACGCGCAGCCGGCGTGGCTCGAAGGCCAGGCCCTTCTCGTGAACCGCCATCAGGACGCGCCAGCTCGAGATCGAGCCGTTCACGAAATACACCGCGCGCTGCGCGCTCATCGGTCGCCTCCAGGCTCCTGCGACGCGCGGAGCGTGCGAAAATTGAGCGCCTCGAAGCCCGGGCGGTACGCGGCGGCGTCGAAGGTGGGGTCGATGTTCTCGGCGCGGAAGAGCTGCAACATCCGCTCTGCCTCGCCGCGCTCCTCCGCCTCGCGCTCCGGCCCGGGGAGCGCAGATCGGGCTCGGGCGCGCGCCTCGGCCTCGGCGCGATCGGACGCGGGCGCGCCGACGCCCCAGACAGCCCCGGTCGCCGGATCGTGAAACGTGCCGATGTGCCGGAACGTGAGCGAGATGCGCGAGGGCGACGTCGGGCCGTCGCCCTCGCCCTCCGCGTCCCCCTCCTGGCGGATGGCGTGATAAAATCGGCCGTTCGTCTCCAGGTCCATGACGAGCAGTGAGCCGTGCGGCAAAGGGACCATCTGGACAGCGTCCCCGTCCTCGGCGCGCTTGGGCCGGAGCACCATGGTGCGCTGTCGTCCGAGCGAGACATTGACGATGAACGACGGGCGCACGAGGTCGAGCGTCTTGTCGGAGTGCTCGCTGATCCAGTCGCGCCCCGTGCGGTAGAGCTGGAGCAGGCAATGGTTGAGCGGGTGCCCGACGCGGCGCTCGACCTCCCTGCGGATGCGGTCGACGGCGGGGGTGAAGGGGCAGAGATCGGGCTGCTCGTCGACCGGGTGGCGATAGAGCGGCATGGCGCCGTCGGGCGAGCGCTCGCCCTGGATCGCGACGAGGCGCGGCACCTCCCCGCCGCGGTGGCGCATCGTCGTCCAGGCGACCTCGCGCTCGACAGCGGCGAAGGCGCCCGCCTCCCCGGCGAGGCGCTCGTCGAGGGCGCCGCACCACAGCGCCGTCTCGCCCGCGCCGATACCTGCGATGTGCACCGGCCCGGGTCCGTCGGAGAGGAGGTCGGCCCAGCTGCGGCGCCGGCCGCCGAGGCCCTCGATCTCGCGCAGCGCCACGGCGTGTTTGCCCGCGGTGCCCGCCGCGGTCGCGTCCCCGAGGATGTCGACGTCGTAGCCGAGCCGGCGCGCGTCGCGGGCGGCGGCGAGGACACACACGTTGGTCGCGACGCCGCACAGGACCACGGCGGTCACCCCCGCCTGCTCCAGCCGGGCGTGCAGCTCGGTCTCGCGGAACGCCGAATACCAGCGCTTCTCGACATGCCACTCCGCGGTCCCCGCGGGGCGCTCGGCGCGCACCGGGACGAGCGCCGGGAACAGCTCGGCGCCCCATGTGCCGCGGGCGCAGCACGCGCTGCCGGTGTGCGTCTGCCCGCGGAGCGCGTCCGGGGCCGCGTCGATCTCGCCGTAGACCGACGTCACCCACACGACGACCCGCCCCTGCGCGCGCGCCGCGCGCACGAGCCAGGCCACGGTCTGCGCGAGCTGGCGCGGATCGCAGTGACGCTTCGAGAACGCGCCTCCCTCCGCGAGGAAGTCGTTCTGCATGTCGATGATCAGCAGCGCCGTGCGCGCAGGATCCTGGGAGGGCAGCCCGGCTCTCACGTCCATCGTGTCCTGGTACCACCGGACGATCGCACGGCCAAGCTCCCGCGCCGCGACGCGCAACCCGGAACAGAGGACCGCCAGGCTCCGCCAGACACCGGCGCTCTCGCCGCGGCGTCTAGCCTCGCACCTGCGCTGTCGAGAAGGCTGAGTCCGGCGGGCCGAGCCGCCGGCCCAGCAGGAAAGACGCTGTATGTTAAAGTGGTCTCGCCTCGATTGATGTTTACTTGGGGCGTGACCCGAGCGTACCTTGAGCAAAGGCGACGCCCCTTGGGGAGAGGTGGCGGTCGAGCCGCACGGGCGAGCGCTCGAGTGGTCTTCGTTGCCTGCGAGGGGAGGCGGCGGTGTCTCGAAAGAAGATCCTGCTGGTGGACGACTCGGAGACCGTCCTGATGATGGAGCAGATGATCCTCCGGAAGAGCTATGACGTGGTCACTGCCAAGGACGGCAGCGCCGGGGTGGTCAAGGCGCTCGCCGAGCGGCCTGATCTGATCCTGCTCGACGTGATCATGCCGGCGATGGATGGATTCGAGGCCTGCCGGAGGCTGCGTTCGGAGGAGGCGACGCGGGAGACGCCGATTGTCCTCGTCACGAGCCGAGGTGAGGTCTCGCACAGGGAGGAGGGGTTTCGCAGTGGCTGCTCGGACTACATCACGAAGCCGATCGACTCCCTGGAGCTCCTCGAGAAGGTCAAGAGCTGTCTCGGCGAATGAGGTGAAGACCGACATGTCGCGTGATGGACAAGCTGAGCGCTGGGTGGAGCACGCGGTGCGCCGCGAGGGATCGCCGAGAGCGCACGTGAGCGCGCTCGAAGGGCAGAAGAAGAGGCTCGCGCGGCGCGCCCGCGCGCTCGGCCGGCTGCTCGGCCGGGCTCGGAGGGCCCATGGGCGCCTCGAGGCCCGCGCCGCCCGCGCCGAGGCGGCGCTCGCGCACGCCGAAGGCCGATGCGCAGCAGAGGAACAGCAGCGCTCGCAGCTCGCGAGCCTCTATGTCGCGAGCCGCCGGCTCCTGCCGCTCCGGACCCGTGAGGAGGCGTGCCGCGCCCTCCAGGACATCATCGCGAACCTCGTCGGCTCGGAGGAGATCGCCGTCTTCGAGATCGATGGCAGCGGGGCGGCGAGGGTCGTCGCGGCCTACGGCATCGATCCGTCGTCCGCCGTCCTGGTGGCGCCGGAAGAGGGCGTCGTGGGGCGCGTGGCGCGGAGGATCGAGCCGTATTTCCGGCAGGGCGCCGCGCTCGGCAGCGACGCGGCCGCCCCCCAGGCCCCCTGTGCGCGCGGCGAGGGCGACGTCATGGCCTGTGTCCCGCTCACGATGGACGAGCGCGTGGTCGGCGTCATCGCCGTCTTCCACCTGCTCTCGCAGAAACCCGCGCTCGGGCCGCTCGATAAGGGTCTTCTCGAAGCGCTCGGCACCCTGGCTGCCGGACCGTTCTGCGCGGGGCGGGAGCGCTGCGGCGCCCTGGAGATGCGATGACGATGCTCAAGCCCCCGTCGCAGCGGTTCGGCGCGGGAGGAGCGCGGCCGAGCGTGCCCCCCCCGAGCAGCCCGCTGGCCCACTACCTCACGCCGGGCAACATCTTCGCGTCGGACGAGCCGACGATCATCACCACGATCGTCGGCTCGTGCGTCGCGATCTGCCTCTGGGAGCCGTCGCTCGGCGTGGGCGGCATGAATCACTACGTGCTCCCCAGCTGCCCGAACCTCGGCTTGGCGCTCGGGCGCTTCGGAGATACCGCCTTTCAGCAGCTCGTCGATCGCCTCGCGGCCTTCGGCGCCACGCCCCGCTCGCTCCAGGCCCGGATCGTCGGAGGCGCCTGCATGATCTCCGCCTTCCGGGAGCGGGACTCTCACCTCGGACACCAGAACGTGGCGGTCGGGCTCATGATGCTGCGCGCCGCCGGGATCCGGGTCGTCCACCAGGACACGGGCGGCAGCCAGGGCCGGAAGCTCATCTTCCGCACCGACGACGGCAGCGCCGCCATCCAGCCCCTGTGATCGCGATGGATGCCGAGCGGGCCGCGCTCATGCAGATGTTCGCCGCCGAGACAGCGGAGCACCTCGACGAGCTCGAGGGCGCGCTCCTCGAGCTCGAGCGGCGGCCCGACGCCGGCCACCTCCTGGAGCGCATCTTCCGCGTCGCCCACACGATGAAGGGCAATGCCAGCTCCGTCGGCGCCCACGGGCTGAGCGAGCTCACCCACGCCGCCGAGGACGTGATCGAGGATCTCCACCGGGGCACGCTGCCGGTGACCGGCATGGTGGTCTCCTTGCTCCTCGAGACGGTCGACTCGGCGCGCCGCCAGCTCGCGGAGATGGACGGCGGAGAGGAGCCGCCGGGGTCGACCTCCCTGCCCGCGGGCGTGCTCGAGCGGCTCAGGAACGCCCGGCGCACCGAGCGCGAGGGGCCCCCCTCGACGTCGAAGGGGGCCACCCCGAGCGTCGCGGACGAGGGCGACCGGGGCTCGGTCGCGAAGACCGTCCGCATCACGGTCGAGAAGCTCGATTGCATGGTCGATCTCATCGGCGAGGTCGCGATCACCCGGAACCGGATCGCGCGCGAGGTCCAGCTCGCGGGCGGCGCCGTCGGCGCGGCGCTGCGCGACGGCCTCGAGGAGCTCGATCGGCTGAACACCAAGCTCGAGGAGGCGATACGCCGCGCGCGGATGGTGCCTGTCGGCCCCTGGTTCCGGCAGTACGAGCGCGCCGTGCGCGATCTCGCGCGGTCGCACGGCAAGCTCGCGCGCCTCGTGGTCGTGCACGGCGAGGTCGAGGTGGACACCGCGGTGATCGAGCGCCTCCGCGACGCGCTGACCCACCTCATCCGCAACGGCATCGATCACGGCCTCGAGCCGCCCGAGGTGCGGAAGGCGTGCGGCAAGGACCCGCGCGGGACCATCACCCTGCGCGCCGCCCACGAGGGCGGCGGCATCGCGCTCCGCGTCTCCGACGACGGCGCGGGGATGGACCGCGCCCGGATCGCGGCGCGGGCCAGCGCGCAGGGCAGGTGCGCGGACCCCGCTGCGCTCTCCGACAGCGAGATCTACGGCATGGTGTTCGAGCCGGGCTTCTCCACCGCCGCGACCGTCTCCGACCTGTCCGGCCGGGGGATGGGCATGGACGTGGTGCGGCGCCGCGTCGAGTCGCTGGAGGGCTCGATAGGCATCGAGAGCGCCGCGGGGGTCGGCACCACGCTGATCCTCCGGCTCCCGCTCACCCTCGCGACCATCGAGGGCTTCTCGGTGAGCGCCGCCGGCGAGCGGTACGTCATCCCGCTCCGCGCGGTCGTCTCCTGCGTCGGGCTCCCGAGCGGCGCCTCCGCCGCGGGCCCTGGCGGCATCCTCCACGTGCACGGGCGCGCGCTGCCGTGCGTGCGGCTCCGCGACCTCTTCGCCCTCTCCGGGCCTGCGCCGGCCCGCGAGAGCGTGGTGGTGGTGGCCCACGAGGGGGGCCAGGCCGGCCTCGTCGTCGACTCGCTCGACGGCGAGGGCAGGACCGTCATCAAGCCGCTCGGCCGGCTCTTCCGCCGCACCCGGGGCATCACCGGCTCCACGGTCCTCGGCGACGGCAGGCTCGCGCTGATCCTCGATGTGGACGCTCTGCTGAACGACCTCTCCCGCGGCCGCGACGGCGGCGGCGAGCTCCCGCCCCTGGATCGACGGCGGCGAGCGCCGCCCTTGAAGGCGCGGGAAGGGGCGATGGATCCGGAGGGAAGGACACGATGAACCGGCTCAAGATTGCGATGCGTCTGACGCTCTCGCTCACGTTCATGGCGATGCTCATGGTCGCCATCGCGATCTCGGGGCACCTCAGCCTGACGTCCGTCGCGCAGCAGACGCACGAGATCCTCGTGTCGGACGTCCGGGAGCTCGCGGTCGCGATGCAGCTCGAGCGGGACCTCATGGAGCTCCGCCGCTACGAGAAAGACTGCTTCCTCAGCATGGGCGATCGCCCGCTCCAGCAGGGTTATCAGGAGAGATGGAACGAGTCCGAGGCGGAGATCCAGCGGCGGCTGGACGAGCTCGAGCGCATCGTGACGCTGCCCCGGGAGCGGGAGTCGGTCACCGCGATGCGGCGCGACGTGACGAGCTACGTCGTCGGCTTTCGCCGCGTGATGCAGGACGCGCTCGCCGGGCAGCTGCCCACGGCCCAGGCGGCGAACACCGCGATGGCCGGCGTCAAGGGCGAGATCGATCGGTTCGAGGACTCGGCCGAGAGCTTCGCCCAGGCGAGCACGAGGGACATGGAGGCGCTGCAGGCGTCGCTCAGCGGCGACGCGCAGCGCGCCTCGCGGGAGATGGGCCTCATCGCCTTCGCGGCCCTGGCGGTCGGCGTGGTCGTCAGCGTCCTCGTCTCGCGCAGCATCACGGGGCCGCTGAGCTCGGCCGTGGGGCTCGCCAGGCGGATCGCGGAGGGTGATCTGCGGCACCGGGGCGTGGCCGCGGGCCGCGACGAGCTCGGGCAGCTGGAGGAGGCGATGGCGGAGATGGCGGACAAGCTCTCGACCGTCCTCCTGGAGATCCGCACGGGCGCCGAGTCGCTCGCCGCCGCCTCGACGCAGATCTCGGCCACCTCGCAGAACCTGTCGCAGGGCACGAGCGAGCAGGCGGCCGCGGTGGAGGAGACGTCGGCGAGCCTCTCGGAGGTGAGCGGCTCGATCCAGAAGAACGCCGAGAGCAGCCAGCAGACAGGCGAGCTCGCCAACGGCGCCGCGGACGCCGCGGATCAGAGCCTCGAGGCGGTCCAGCGCACCGTCGCCGCGATGCGCGACATCGCCGAGAAGGTGTCGATCGTGCAGGAGATCGCCTACCAGACCAACCTGCTCGCGCTGAACGCGTCGATCGAGGCGGCCCGGGCCGGCGAGCACGGCCGCGGCTTCGCCGTGGTCGCGAGCGAGGTCCGCCGGCTCGCGGAGCGGAGCCAGGCCGCCGCCAAGGAGATCGGCGCGCTCGCGTCGACGAGCGTGCAGGTCGCCGATCGCTCGGGGCAGCTGCTCGAGGAGATGGCGCCCGCGATCCGGCGGACCTCGTCGCTCACGCAGGAGGTGGCGACCGCGTCGGTGAGCCAGGCCGACGCGGTCGGCCAGGTGAACAGCGCCATGCGCCGCGTCGACGAGGTGACGCAGCGCAACGCCGCGATCAGCGAGGAGCTCGCCAGCACGGCCGAGGAGCTCGCGGCGCAGGCCGACGCGCTCTCGGGCATGCTGCGCTTCTTCCGGGTCGGCGACGAGCTCGCGTTCCCCGAGCGCACCCGCGTGCCGCGCGCCGCGGGCGACGCGCGGCGCCTCCCGCCGCCGTCCCGGGAGGGCTCCCCGGCCTCGCCGGCCGCCTCGAACGGCGCCGCGGTGCTCGCGACGCTCGCCCGGGCCAGGACGAACGGGGCCGGGCGCGCTGCAGCGCTGCACGAGGACGCCGAGTTCGAGCGCTTTCCCTCACGGGGCGCGGATCGGGCTACCTCCGGGCGCGCGGAGGTCCCGTGAGCGCCGCGCCGGAGCCTCGATCGTCGCAGTACATCTCGTTCTTCGTTGGCGGGGACGAGCTCGCGGTGGACATCCTCCGCGCGCGCGAGATCGTCGAGATCACCGCGATCACGCGGGTGCCGAGGATGCCGCAGGCCGTGCTCGGCGTGCTCAACCTGAGGGGGCGGGTGATCCCGGTCATCGACCTCGCCGTCCGGCTCGGGCTCCCGGCGTCGGTGATCACGCGGCAGAGCTGTATCCTCATCGTCGAGACGGAGTTCGACGGCGAGCTCACCCGGATGGGCCTCTTCATCGACGCCGTGGGCGACGTCGTGGACCTCGACGCAGCGGCGATCGAGCCGCCGCCGCCGTTCGGCACGCGGGCCCGCCTCGACCACCTCCTCGGCCTCGGCAAGGTAGGCGACAGGCTGCTCTTGCTGCTCGACATCGACCGGATCCTCTCGCCGGAGGAGCTCTTCGCGGCCGCGTCGCTCGAGGCCGAAGGCGGCGCCCGCGCGGCGCTCCCGGGCGCGCCGGCGCAGGGCGAGCCCGCGGGGGCGGCCGCGCTCGGCGCCGGCGAGGGCAGGCCGCGGCCTTCCCCGTAGGCGTCGGCTGCCAGAGGGAGAGATCGGCCGTAGCGGCTCGGTTCCCGGCGCGGTGGCCAGCGCGCCGCTCATCGCGAGCGACGACGTTCGCGCTCAGCGACGAGGGCGGTGCACAGCCCCGGCCTCGTCCGCCGCAGCGGGTTGTCCGGCCACACCGGCCGCCGCGGCGCGCAGCGCGGACATCGCTTCGTTGTATGCAGGACTGCCTGGGGCGCAGAGCGCTACATTTCGCGGACCCGACCACGGATTGCTCTCCAGCGCCCCGATGGCGCTGTCGATCGTGTCGAAGTGAGAGAACCACCGCTTCGCGGCGGCCACGACCCGAGGGGCGAGCAGCCGAAGGACCTCGACCAGCTCCGATTCCGACAGGCGAAACGACCAGGGTGTATCCTCCCAGTTGAACGAGCGCGCCGGCTGCGTGCAGAACTGGCAATCCGAGGGAGCCGGATTGTTTCGGACGGCGTTTCGCAGCCCACAGCCAAACTCGACCTGGAAGATGCCGGCGCGAGGGCAATGGAACCAGACGACGTCGACGAAGTACGGGCGAACCCGCCACATGGCACGGCCTGGGTTGTTGAACCCGAGGTCGGCGAGTCTCGGGCCGACGATCTGCGAGATCAGCCGCTTCACCTCAGGCCATGAAAGCATCGTCTACCCTTGGCTGCCGAACGGGACCTCCACCGCGAACGGGGACGCTGTGATCAACGCCCCGTGGGGCGCTGGAGATCCCACGCGTCCGGGTATCGATGTTCGACCCAGTGGGTACCAGGTGCCAACGAACCAAGCTTGTATGGTTGTACATCATGGCTAACGGCCTCAATCGAGCACCGCCGGGGCGCTCACGTAGACGTGCTCGACCGGGATCCCGCGGGCCTCGAGCTCGGCCAACAGCCCACCGAGGTCGGCTGCCGACTCGGGCAGGCGCTCAATCTCGCGCCCATCCAGCGCGAAGAGCCACAGCCCGCCCTCCAGCGTCTTCGACTCCGTCCAGTCGTCATTCCGCGCGAAGCGCGCGCGCACGATGATCCCCAGCGCATGGCTCGAGCACTTGTCGCCTCGCCTGACATGGAAAGCACCGTCCGAGAGCGACACCACGCACGGGACCCGACTCCGGGGAATGAGACCGCGATGCTTGGCAATGAAATGCCATGGGATGAGAGCCAGGAGAGGCAGGAACGGTCCTACGACCGCAAGGACGTAGACGCCTGCGCGGAGCCAGCCCGGTGAGCGATCATTCAGGACGATGGCGAGCCCAGCCACGCTGATCGCCAAAGCGGCAAGCATCTCATTCCAACGCCACCTGGACTCTCTGGCCATTCGCACGTCTCCCGGCGCACCGATACCGCCATTGCAATCCCGCCTAGATCGCCCGCGCGGCGACAACGAGGACCATCGGCACTTCGGAGAACAGCGCGCCGTTCGCCGGCCCATCGAGAGGCTCTTCCAGCCGCTCCAACACAAAGCCGGCGCGGATGAGATCGTTGACATAGGTGGAGAGCATACGGTGATACGAGCCCATGTGCCCGCGCACGCCGTCGCCGCCGGAGTTGAAGTGTCCCTCCGACGCATAGCGGCGGATCACCACGCCCATCGGCTGACCTTCCTCGTCCAGGAGATTCTCCGGCGCGTCGCGCACATGGAATGGAGATAACGATTCGACCTCAGCCCGCGATCGACGAAGTCGATATAGAAATCGACGTTTCGGTCATAGACGGTCGAGCTCATGTTCTCGCCTGGCACTCCTTTCCGTTAGTCGACCTAAGAGGCGGGACCAGGTCTGTCTAGTTCGTGCCTTTGGGGCCTCCCTCACAAAAAAAATCTCACGGACCGGCTCTGCTCCGCAAGGGCCAAATGCTGCCCAGCGCCGTAGGCTAGATCCGTCTAACCGGGCGGCAGTCGCTGCCGTTCCCGGGACCTGGGGCGCCTGGGGGGGCGGCGGACGCGCTGCCGAGGCGCCGCGCCGCGCCTGGCTGACACGGAGCGGCCGCCTCATCGGGAGGTTGCCGAGACCTACCGGTCCGTTCACAACCTCGAACCGAAGGCGCCATCGCAGGCTGCGGACGCCCAGGCCGGGCGGTTGGGAAGACCCATCTCGGGTGAAGGAGCTCCGGCGAGCGAGGCAGCGGTCTTTCCGCATGGACCGGCGACGAGAGGAAGCACAGCGCCAGCGAGATGAGCGTCGCCGCTCGCAGGGAGCGAGCGGCCAGTCCAGAAGCACCCATGAAACTCCTCGACCCAAACGAGGGGGATCCGACGCCCGCGGACGCGCCGCCCGGGCTGCGTGAGTGGCTCGGCCGTTTACCACCTTGAGTCCGCTCCGGACGGTCGATAAACATGCCTCCGAACGCCTGTCCTCCAGGTGGGTCCTGGGCTGCTTGACCGGCGCAAGATGGTGTTGGTACGGTCGGCCACGGTTTGCGGGTGTGTGTGGACCGGTCGACTGGGGGGAGAACACCGATGAAGCACGTGCTGGGCGCCTTGCTCGCTTTGCTCACCTGCGGCTGCTCGATACTCGATCCCGACGACCGCGACGAGCTGAGGCGCCGGATCGCAGCGCTGCCTCCCGCCGAGATGTCGCTCATGAAGAGGACGATCATGAACGTCAAGGCGATCAACTGGCTGAACGGAAAGTATGAAGGCGATCAGGTGGGCAAGCTCCAGTGCCGCTACCAGGCCGGCGGTCAGTGGAGCAAATGGACCGACCAGGAGCCGACCCACACCGTCGCCGACCTGCTCGAGTGTCTCATTCAGAGACCTTTTGCCGTGACCTACATCATGTGCAAGGACGAATGGGAGTCCCTGGAGCGCCAGCTCAGGAAGACCGACCTCGAGAACAGTCTGCCGGTGCCTGGAGGCGCGAGCATCGATTGCCGGTACGTGTGGGATTTCCGCTACGAACCGGAGAAGGTGCCTCCTGAGCTGATCGACCCCAACGAGATATCGGCGGATGATGTCATCGATGCCATGATCGCCTTGCCCGCGCCGCCTCCTGGATGGGCCGCTCCTCAGCTCGCGCCGCTCCTCTGCCCGCTCGGCGCCGGACCGGGCTGGGGGTGCCCTCCCAGGCCCACCGACACGGACGGCGAAGAGCCTGCGAACCCGACTGGCGGAGACCCCGGAGACTATTGATGAACCCGTCCACCGGGGCGACGCAGCCCATCGTACGCCGCTTCCTGCGCGAGGTGGCCATTGGATACGGGCTCTTCTCGACCCGGGATCCCGAAGAATGGAAGCCGTACTTCGAGGACCTCGGCAAGCTGTGCGCCGAAGCATGGCACGACGACCTGCCGGAGCAGGACCGTGCATGGGCGGCTGCGTGGCGCGAGCGATTCGAGAAGTGGGTCGAGGGACCGGGGCCGAACGGCACCGGCCCGCAGGCGACCGCGAGCGCCCTCCCGAGCGGCCACAGCGCCGTCCCCGGACGGTTCACCCCCCCGTGGCCGATGTTGCTCGACGCTGTCGAGGGCGCGTTCCTCTCGTTCCTCGATGGCTTCGAGGCGGCGCCCGCCGGCGAGAGCGAAGGTGCTGCGGCCGAGGTGATGTCGCGCCTCCACCGGACCTATCTGTGGCAAGCCCTCTCGTCCGGCGACGCGGCCGAGAAGCACGGGCGCGTGGCGCTCCGCGCCTTCCAGAGGGGGTTTGCGCTCGGGCACGGCGATAGGCCGGGTTCAATGAAGAGGCCGATCCCCGCGATGCTGGAGCCGCCATGGTACTGGGGGGCCGGGCTGCCGGAGTACCCAGGACCCACCGCCGCCCGCGAGCGAGCGATCCGCGCCCTGCCTGACCCAAAAGATCGGAACGAGTGGGCGTCACGCAAACAGGAGCTGCTCGAAATCTACGCCAGCGCGTGGCGGGAGGACGTCCCGGACGAGGACCGCGAGTGGGCCCAAGCGTACCGCGATTGCTGCACGGGGCACGTCAACCGCCGCCGCCTGGACGCGATCGCTCGGAGCGCCTATGAGAGCTACCTCCAGAGCAGTGGTGGCGTCTTCGACGGGGCGCCCGGACGAACGTGGCCGAATCACACCAGTCGGGAACTAGAGCCCTGGCGTGCTTTCGCGGAGCGGGTCGATGACGCGCCCGAAGGCGAGAGCGAGCTCGAAACCGCCGAGGCGGCAGTTCGCGAATACTGGGATACGCTCTACCGGGACGCCCCGCCGTGGGACAGCGACCCGGACCGGGCGCACTGGCTCGCGGCGGCCCGCGCGGCTCGCGCCAAGGCGCTGGCCGGCTATGAGCTGCCGAAGCGACGTTGGCTCCGGTGAGGGTCGATGACGCGCCCGAAGGCGAGAGCGAGCTCGGCACGGCCGCGGCGACAGCGCGACGAATGGGACATGCTCTGTAGGAATTTTCCGCCGTAGATCGCTATCCGGCCCAGGCACACTGACTCGCGGCAGTCCGCGGTGCCTGGAGAAAGGCACAGGCCGACGATGGTCCACCGAAGATGGCCCCGACGCTTTCTGATGGGTCCCTGTGCCGGGCTCGCCGCGATCTCGCTCGTGTCCACGGTCGCCCGCGCGGAAGACGGCACGCCGCCGCGATGGCAGATCGACGTCAAGGCGGCCTATGTCGTGCTGGGAGCCCGCGCCGCGCGGGCGACGGGCGGCATCATGCCGTCAGTCACCGGCTTGCACCGATGGCCCGTCCGTGAGGCCGTGGACGTCGGTATCGGCGCCGGAGTGGGCCTGTTCGGTCTGGGCGGCGACGCACGCTGGCTCGGCGTGCTGGGAGGTCCGGCGACGGCGGCCCGCATCGTGCCGTTCCGCATCCCCTTGTCGTTCGAGCTCGCGACGCGGCTCGACTTCGGGCGCATCCCCGTGTGCAACACATGGGGGTTATGCTCGCGGTATCACGGGTTCTTCCCGGCCGTAGAGGCCGGGGCTAGCTACCGATCGACGGAGCACATGGCAGTCGCGGCGACCTGCGGCGTCCGCTTCGTCCAGAAGCTCGCATGGTCTGGCGTCAGCGTGGAGCCGGCAGTGGCGGGTCGGTTCTCCTGGTAGGAGCAGCCCGCCTCTACCGCCTAGGGTCGCGCGCGTTGTGAGGGCGTTCGCCATGTGGCCCCCGGGCGATGCCCGGCGCTCGCTCTCGACCGCGGTCGACAAGTCCCGACGCTCCGCCCGGTTCAGCCCTCGCTTGACCTCCGCGGGTCACCCGAGGACCATCCCCGCAGCACCCGGGACGGGTGCCGGGGACACCGCGGATGGGAGGGAGAGCCAGATGATCGACCTGTACACGTGGACCACGCCGAACGGCTACAAGCCCGTCATCCTCCTCGAGGAGCTCGGGCTCGCCTACCAGATCAAGCCGATCGACATCGGGTCCGGCGCGCAGAAAACGCCGGAGTACCTGCGCATCAACCCCAACGGGAAGATCCCCGCGCTCCAGGATCACGACCCTCCGAACGGGCCAGTCACCGTCTTCGAGTCGGGCGCGATCCTCATCTACCTCGCCGAGAAGACGGGCAAGCTCTTGCCCGCGAGCGAGCCGGGCCGGTCGCGCGTCATCGAGTGGCTGATGTTCCAGATGGGCGCGGTGGGGCCGATGCTCGGCCAGCTCGGCCATTTTCGCAGCGCCGCGCCCGAGAAGATCCCCTACGCGATCGAGCGCTATCAGAACGAGCAGGACCGCATCTACAAGGTGCTCGACGGCCGCCTCGCCGAGTCCGAGTACCTCGCGGACGAGTACTCGATCGCGGACATCGCCACGTTTCCGTGGATCTCCGGGGCCGCGCGCATGGGGATAGCGCTCGAGCCGTACCCGAACCTCGCGCGCTGGGAGCAGGCGATCAAGGCGAGGCCGGCGGTGACACGAGCGTTCGCGGCGAAGATCAAGCCCTGAAGGCCGCGCGCAGGTAAAACCTGCAGCGGATCGCGCGGCGCTCGCGTACACTCCGGGCGCTCGGCATGGATCAGCCCGTCCCCGGGGACAGCAGGGCGCAGCAGGCAGACGTCGCGGGCGCGCTCGCGGAGCGGGCCTTCGACGCGCTCGGCGTCCTGCTCCGCGGCTTCGAGGACGCGGCCGAGCGCGACGGGACGGGCGCGCTCGAGGACGCCCTCGCCCGCGGTCCGGAGCACCTCCACGCCGGCCTGCTCACCGCGATCCTCAGGCTCGTGTTCCTGCTGCACGCGGAGGACCGCGGGCTCCTGCCGGCCTCTGACCCGTACTACGCGGCGCACCTCGGCGTACGCCCGCTATTCCAGCAGCTCGCGGCGGAGCGCGGCGCGCGCCCGGGCGCGCTGCGGCGGCGCTTCGGGGCGTGGCCGCGGCTCGTCGCGCTGTTCCGCGCCATCTTCCACGGGCTCCGCCGCCCCGAGCTGACCCTGCCGGCGCGGGGAGGGCAGCTCTTCGACCCCGAGCGATACCCGTTCCTGGAACACGCGAGGCCGACGAAACACGCGGCCCCGGACGCCCTCGCGGCGCCGCGCGCGCCGTCGGTGGACGACGGCACGGTGCACGCGGTGCTCGAGCGGCTCCTCGTGCTCGACGGGCGCCCGCTGTCGTACGGGGCGATCGACGTCGAGCAGCTCGGCGGCCTCTACGAGGCGCTCATGGGCTACCGGGTCGAGCGCGCCGCCGGGCCGACGGTGTGCCTCCGGCCCGACAGGGTCTGGGTGAGCGCGGCCGAGGCGCTCGCGCAGCCGACGGCGCGACGGACGGCTTGGCTCGCGGAGCGGGCAGGCATCTCGCGGCGGGAGGCGGGGAAGCTCGGGGAGGCGCTCGCCGCCGCGGAGACCGCGGCCGGCGTCCTCGAGGCGCTCGGGCCGCTGCGCGCGAGGGACACCGACGTGCTCGGGGCGGGGCGGCTGTTCCTCCAGCCAATCGCCGAGCGGCGGCGGACGAGTGCGCATTACACCCCGAGGAGCCTGTCCGCGCCGATCGTCGCGCGGACGCTGGAGCCGCTGCTCCGGCAGCTGGGCGATGAGCCTGCGTCCGAGGCGCTCCTCCGGCTCGCGATCTGCGATCCGGCGATGGGCTCCGGCGCGTTCCTCATGGAGGCGTGCCGGTACCTGGCCGACCAGGTGGTGGCCGCCTGGGCGCGGGAGGCCGCGCGCGGCGACGCTGCGGCGGCGGCGTGGCTCGCCCTGCCGGGCGAGGGCGCCTTGAGCCACGCGCGGCGGCTCGTCGCGCGGCGCTGCCTTTACGGCGCCGACAAGAACTCCTTCGCGGTGAGCCTGGCGAGGCTGTCGCTCTGGCTCGTGACGCGCGCGCAGGACGAGCCGTTCACGTTCGTCGATCACGCCCTCCGGCACGGCGACTCGCTCGTCGGGCTCGACCTTGCCCAGCTGCGCGGCTTCCACTGGAAGCCCGCCGCGCCGGCATCGCCGTTTTGCGAGGCGATAGACGCCGCGGTAGCGCGGGCGCTCGAGCTCCGGCGGCGGCTCGCCAAGGAGGCGGACGAGGCGATCGCCCGGGCGCGGCTTCTCGGCGACCTCGTGGTGGGGGCGTTCTTCGCGCACGAGAAGGACCGTGACCGGCTGAAAGAGCGCGACCGGCGGGCCGCGCTTGCGCTCGCGTGGCTCCGAAGCGGCGAGCCGCCTTCGGAAGAGCTCCTGTCGATGCAGCAGGCGCTCCGCGAAGGGACGCCCGGGCGGCCGCCGCCGCTGCCGGCGTTCCACTGGCCGCTGGAGCTCCCGGAGGTGTTCCAGGAGCCGCGCCCGGACGCGCCAGGCGGAGCCCTCGATCCGCGGCCGGCGCGGCTCTGCGCGTTCGTCGGGAACCCGCCGTTCCTGGGCGGGAAGCGGATCTCGACGGATCACGGCGAGCTCTACGCCGCGTGGCTCGAGCAGCTGCACGGCGCCACGAAGAACACCGATCTGGCCGCCCACTTCTTCCGCCGCGCGGCCGCGCTGCTCGGGCGCCGCGGGACGGTGGGGCTCATCGCCACGAACACGATCGCTCAGGGCGACACCCGGCGGTCGGGCCTCAGGCCGCTCGTGGAGGCGGGGGGCGCGATCATCTACCACGCCGTGCGCAGCGTCCCGTGGCCAGGAGACGCCGCGGTCCACGTCGCCGTCGTCCACCTCGCGCTGGGCATGTCGCCGGGCGACGGCGTGCCTCCGCCGCGGCTCGACGGCGTGCCAGTGGGCCACATCAACTCGCACCTGCGCGCGATGCCCGAGCGCCCCGACCCGCGCCCGCTCGGGGCCAGCCGGGATCTGTGCTTCATCGGCTGCTTCCTCCGGGGCGACGGCTTCGTCCTGACCGACGGCGAGGCGCGCGCGCTTCTCGCGGGCGATCCTGCGGCCGGCGAGGTGCTCCGCCCGTTCCTCGGCGGCGAGGAGGTCAACTCCTCCCCTTCGCACAGCCCCCACCGCCACGTGATCGACTTCGGCGAGCGCGGGCTCGAGGAGGCCGGCCGGTGGCCCGCGCTGCTCTCGATCGTGCGGAACCGGGTGAAGCCCGCGCGAGATCGCCTGAAGGGCACCGGGATCGACGCGGGCCACCGGGCGCGGTGGTGGCAGTTCGCCAACACGCGGCCAGAGCTCCGGCGCAAGATCGCTCCGCTCGAGCGGTGCCTCGTCGCGGCGCGGGTGACGAAGCACCTGTGCTTCGCCTTCCAGCCCGCCGGCCGGACGTTCTCCGACCAGCTGTGCGTCTTCGCGATCGACGACTACGCGCGCTTCGCGGTGCTCCAGTCGCGCGCGCACGAGTCCTGGGCGCGGCTGCTCTCCTCGACGATGGGAGAGGGCCTCCGGTACGCGCCGTCCGACTGCGTGGAGACGTTCCCCTTCCCTCGCCCGGACCACCTCGCCGAGGGCGGCCGCGTCGAGGCCGCCGGCGAGCGCCTCTACGTGGCCCGCGCGCGGTGGATGCTGGCGTCACGGCTGGGGCTGACGGAGACGTACAACCTCATCAAGGACCCGAGGTGCAAGGAGCCGAGCATCGTCGCGCTGCGCGGCCTCCACGAGGAGATGGACCGGGCCGTCCTGGCGGCCTACAGGTTCGACGGCGTGGAGGTCCCCCTGTACGCGGAGCCAGCGACGCCGGAAGAGCGGCAGGCGCGGAGCGCGTTCGAGGACGCGCTGATCGACCGACTGTTCGCGCTGAACGAGGCGCGCGCCGCGGAGGAGAAGCAGGCTGGAGCCGAGGGCGAGCGGTAGCCTGAGGAGCCTCGGCAGACGGCGCAGAACATAGTCACAGCCGAATTATCTAGCGCGATGGATACCCGCAGGTTCCAGGTTGAATTGCAACTCTCCCCGGCAGGCGCCGCCCCCTCCAGATTGAATTTCAATCGTCCCCGGAGGGCGTCGACAGGTAATGGTCGCGTTTGCCTGAAACGCGACCATTACCCGTCGAACCCTCCAGATTGAATTTCAACTCTCCGGCAAGGTGTCGACACCGTCCGGTGAGAGCTTCAATTCTACCGGCAACCCCGGCGCGTCGATGTTTGACGCTGTGTGCCAGGCGCAAGCCCTGCGAGAGTTCAAACACCGCATGGCACGCTTCCGACGCCCGCACCGCCGACCGTTCCTCCAGCACCGCTTTCTTTCGCCCACACCACACGTACCCGAAGCCACACGTGCGCATAGCTGCGCCCAAGACACCGCTCGGACCTATCGCCACGTTCGTATCGTGCTCGTGTTTGCCCGGCCGGTAGAGCATGGGGGCGACGCTCGGGCCGGAGCTGTCGCGCGGGGCCTCGCGTGGCTGGAGCTGGAAATCAAGCAGCCTGTAGCGCTTGGGATTGAGCGCCTCCGCATGATTTTGGATCTCGGCCAGGCGCGGGAAGTGATAGTCTCAGGGATCATGACAAGACTTCATTTCGCGACGCGTTGCTGCGCTGTGCTCGCCGCCCTCTGGCTTCCCGTCATCGCCTGTTCATCGGGCGGCAACGGCAACACCACGGGGAACGCCGAGGTCGGCCAGGGCGCCGGCGGCTCCGGCGGCGCCAGCAGCGTCAGCAGCGTCAGCACCACCAGCACCGGCGAGGATCCCGGGGGCGACATCGGGCTGAACAGCACGGGCCCGGGCGGCGACCCGCCGCCCGACGCCGGTCACGAGACGACCTGCGATGACGCGGGCAACTGCACCTGCATCAACATCGCTTCGATCGGCCGCGAAGGAGTCTGGGGCCCGTGCAGCAGCGACAGCACCACGGCGCTCCAGGATTGGCTCAACACGCAGAGCACGGCCCAGGTCGACAACTACAACAGGGAGAAGCCGACGCTCACGGCGGAGTTTCTCGCCAAGTACGACGTGATCCTCCTCCAGTGGATGGTGACGAAGGGCGCCCAGAACGACGACGGGGCGCCGTGGGAGTTCACGCCGGACGAGGTGAACGCGCTCAAGGACTGGGTCAACAACGGCGGCGGGCTCATCGCGCTGAGCGGTTATCAGTGCAATGGGCAGGGATGCACCATCCACGACATCACGGCGACCAACCAGCTCCTCTCGTTCACGGACATCCAGTTCAACTCCGATGGCCTGATTGACCCTGCGCAGAACGGCTGCGCGAACTGCAACTGCTGGGGCGGCTCGCTGCCGCTCGGCGGCGACCTCCCCGTGGCCGTGGGCACCTGGAACCAGGACACGCCGATCGGCAGGAACATCCAGAGCGTGGGCGCCTACATCGCGCGCTCGATCAAGTCGACGACCGCGACCGTCGATAGCACCGACGGCAGGAACAATTTCGCGGTGCACGAGGAGATCGGCAAGGGCCATGTCGTCGCGTTCGGCGACGAGTGGGTGACCTATTCGGGTCAGTGGCGCGGGACGGCCGCGTGCCTCAATCCGCAGATGTACACGGACCCGAACAGCCCCTGCTACGAGAGATCCGCGGCGCAGGTCTTCCAGATCTCGCAGTTCTGGTACAACGCGATCAAGTACGCGGCGTCGTCCGTCGAGTGCTTCACGATCGAGGACCCGGCCATCATCAATTGATGCCCCGCGGCGAGCGCGACGACGGCGGCGGCGCATCGGCTCATCGAGCCCGCCGCTCGTCGCGCTCGGCCCGATCACACGGCGTGGAGCGTCATCTTGAGCCCATGGCGCGGCCGGAGGGTGGTCAGCGCCTGCGGCGATACCGGGTGACCGGGCACGAGGCGCATGCGGAGCCGCCTGAGCAGGGCGGCGATCAGGATCTGCGCCTCCATGATCGAGAACAGGTTGCCGATGCACTGACGCGGGCCGCCGCCGAACGGCATGTACGCGTAGCGCGGGCGGGAGGCCGAGCGCTCCGGCGTGAAGCGCTCGGGGTCGAACTCCGCGGGGGCCTCCCAGAACGCCGGGTCGTGGTGCATGACGTACTGGCTGACGATGACGGTCGCGCCGGCGGGCACGGGATAGCCGCAGATCTGGTCGTCCTCCTTCACCGTGCGCGGCAAGAGCCAGGAAGGCGGATACATGCGCATCGCCTCCTGGATCACCATCTTCGTGTACTCCATCCTCGACAGGTTGGCGGCCGTCGGCCGCCGGTCGCCGACGACCTCCTCGATCTCCGCGCGCAGCTTGCGCTCGACGACGGGGTTCCTGTCGAGCAGGTAGAAGAGCCAGGTCATCGTGATCGCCGTCGTCTCGTTGCCGGCGATGAACATGGTGACGAGCTCGTCCCGGAGCTGGCGGTCGTCCATGCCGGAGCCGGACTCGTCCCGCGCGCGAAGGAGCAGCGAGAGGAGGTCGTCCCGCTCCTCCTTGCTCCTGCGGCGCTCCCGGACGAGGCGCAGGATCGCCTCGTCGATCCTGACGATCGCGTCCCTGAGCGCGCGCTCGCCCGGGAGCAGGCGATCGGGCATGAAGTAGAGGAACATCCTCGCGTTCAGCGCCTGGAACGCGACGAGGATCGCCTCGCCGAGGCTGTCGGCCTCACGGGGGCCGACGCTGACGCCGAACATCGTCGCCAGGATGACGCGCTGGGTGAGCTGCATCATCTCCTTGTCCATGTCGACGACGGCGCCGGCGCGAGCCCGCTCCTCGAGCCGCGGCAGGTCGCTCTCGACGACATCGAACATGAGATCGACCAGGCCCGCGAGCTGCCGCGACGAGAAGAGCGGCTGCATGCGCCGGCGGTTCCGGAGCCACTCGTCGCCCCCGGCCGTCACGAGGCCGTTGCCAAGGAGCCGCCCGATCGGCTTCCACATCCCGCCTTCCTTGGTGAAGTTGCGCCAGTTGTCGTTGAGAACGTACTGGGCCTGCTCGGGGTGCGTCACCAGGTAGGCCCGGGTGAGCCCGAGGTCGAGCTCGATGAGCTCACCCGGGTGCCGCCGCGCGAGCTGACGGAGGACGCTCGGCGCGTCGCGCGCCAGCGCCGGGAGGAGCCCCACCACCGGATAGCCGCGGGCGCGCGGCGATGGCTTGCGCGCCGAGGGTGGGGCAGCTCGGGACAGAGGTTCGAGTTGTTCGAGCATGGTCGCGCTCTCCTGGCCCGCAGCGGGAGTCTGCGTTCGGCCGGAGAGCATCCTACGATGCTGCGCGCCGAGCACTCCAGGCCCGAGTCCGATGAGACGATGTCGCAGGATCGGCGGAGATATCGCCATATCAGCGGCCGGCCCCTTCGGGCCGGACGCCCCTGGAGCGGCAACCAGGTTGACACCACCAGAGAAGCGCAGAATCTGGGGCCGCCAAGGCGCCAAGGACGCCAAGGACGCCAAGATAAGATTCTGTGCCTGGCGCCTTGGCGCCTCCGTCATTCCGGCAGGTCGGGGGCGATCGCCGTCACGGCGCCTTCGGGCGCGGGGAGAGGACCCGCGCCTTCAGCCAACCGTCGATCGCGAGGTCGATCTCCTCGAGCACGCTCTCCCTGGTCCGCCCCGCGGACTTGAGGAGATCGAGCGAGTGGTCGCCGCCCTCGATCACGTGCAGGCTGGGCCGCTCCCCGAGGCGCTTCAGGACGGGCCGGAGGAGCGTGAGATCACACAGCGGGTCGCGCGTGCCCTGGAGGAACAGGAGCGGCGCGGGGATCGCGGGCAGGTGCGCGTCCCGGAGCGGCGAGCGCTTGCCCGCGGGGTGGAGCGGATAGCCGAGGAACAGCAGCCCGTCCGCGCGGACGCCGCGGGCCGCGAGGAGCGACGCGATCCGCCCTCCCATCGATTTGCCGCCTATCACGAGGCGCTCCGGCCGGTCCTCGAGCACCCTCCCGATCGCCGCCTCGAACGCCTTCTCGAGGAGCGGCTGCCGATCGGGCGCCTTCCGGCCGAGCTCCTTGTAGACGAAATTGAAACGGAGAACGGTGTGCCCTCGCGCCGCCAGCCGCCCGGCGACGTCGACAACGAGGGGCGCGTTCATGTCGTTGCCGGCGCCATGGCCGAGGACGACGGCCAGGCCGGAGCGCTTCGCTCGCGTCCTCGGAGCGTGGATCACGCCCGAGACAGGGCTGCTGCCGACGATCGGAATCGAGATGGAGCGCTCGGCCATGAGGCCCATCCATGCCACGGACCGGCGCCGCTCGTCGAGACGCACGTCGGTCGAACGCCCGGAGACGGCGCGGCCGCGTCGCGCTCGGCAGGATCCCGACCTTCACCCTCCGGATTCCTGGAGGTGCGCTCGCCTCGATCTGGTAGGCTGCGGCGCAGGCGTGCTGGCGCGAGGGTGTTCTGTATCCTCCGCGCAATCCGTGGTCGCGCCGAGGATCGAGGGGACATGCAATCTTCACAGCCACTCCGCTCTTCACACGCGGCGGCAGGCGCAGGCCGGCGAGCGCGCGCAAAGGCCCTCTTCCTGCTCCCGGCGCTCGCCGCGGCCGTGTCCATGTGCGGCGGTCGGAGCGATATCCTCCTGGAGCCAGGCACCGAGGGAGCAGGTCCGGAGGAGCCAGGCCCCGACGAGCCAGGCCCCGGGTGTGTCCCGACGCCGGAGGTGTGCGATGGGCTCGACAACGACTGTGATCGGATCGTCGATGAAGGCTGCGTTTGCGCGGAGGGCGAAAGACGGAGCTGTTACACGGGCCCTCCGGGCACCCAGGGCGTCGGGGTGTGCAAGGCGGGCGATCAAGTCTGCTCCGGCAATGCCTGGGGTCCGTGCACCGGCGAGAGCGTGCCGGCGCACGAGGAGGCGTGCGACCTCGTCGACAACGATTGCGATGGGCAGACCGACGAGGGCATATGCCCCGCTGGAACTGCCTGCGGCGTGAGCCTCGCCGCGGACATGGCCTCACTGCCAAAGGGGTGGTCCTTCAATGGGGACGCCTTCTGGGATGCCGACAGGCTGGCTGGCGTGCTCACCGAGGCCGAACACGGGCAGGCAGGCACCATCATCTACCGGAATCCCCTCGCCGCCGACGTCTTCACCGCGGCGTTCGAGTTCCGCCTCGGCGGCGGCGACGGGATGGGCTTCATGCTCCAGACGACAGGAGAGACGGCCGTGGGCGACGGCGGCGGCGGACTCGGTATGGCCGGGCTCGCCGGCTTCGGCGTCGAGATCGACACCTACCACAACCTCGGTTGCACAGACGCCAACAAGAACCACGTGGGCGTGGACGATCTCACAAAGCCTTGCGACGGGGGCGTCCTCGGCTCGCTGGGCCAGGGGACGAGCGGCGTCGCGCTCGGCGACGGCGCGTTCCATAAAGCGCAGATCGAGCTCGACAAGGGCAAGGTGAGCCTGAACATCGACGGCAAGCTCCAGTTCCAGGGGTTCGCCATCCCCGGCTTCCCCGTCGGGTCGAAGTTCTTTTATGGTTTCGCCGCCGGCACGGGAGCCGCCACCGCCCGCCAGGAGATCCGGAATGTGAAGATCACTTTCCCCTCTCCCCGCTGCCTCTGAGCGCCGGCGCCAAAGGACGTTTCGTCGCGCGATCGTCGAGGTCTGCGGCGACCTCCTGCTCGTTCCGGGGAGCAGGTGCGCCCCAGCAGCAGGTGCACCCCAGGAGCACGGCGAGCCGCGTGTGGGGCGCCCTACCGACTCGGTCTCGGGCGCACATTATCCCCATGTCAAAATTCTCGAACAGCCCTGGAATTCCCTTCCTGAGCCCCTTATCCTTCGGGTCCGCCTCGTGAAGCTGTATGCTTGGGAGACAGCGGCCGATATACTGCCGGTTCGGCACCACCTCGGGTGCCGCCCGCGCGCGACCTGGCCCCGCGGATGATCAAGGCACCAGGTCGCGTGAGTTAGTAAATACATTTTACTTTGGAGCATGCGAGCATGAGATCAGCACCCTTTACACTTCTCCTCTCGGCGTTCCTGTTTGCAGCCGGCTGCTCGGACAGCGGTGACGGCAATGGAGACGAGACGACCGGCAGCGGCAGCGCGACGGGCGGCACCGGCGGAGGCACGACGAGCGCCAGCAGCGGCGCGACGAGCGGCAGCGGCGGCGACGCGACGAGCGCCAGCAGCGGCGCGACGAGCGGCAGCGGCGGCGACGCGACGAGCGCCAGCAGCGGCGCGACGAGCGGCAGCGGCGGCGCGACGAGCGCCAGCAGCGGCGCCGGCGGCGAAGGCGCGGGCGGCAGCGATGGCGCGGGCGGCGGCGCCAGCGCAAGAGTCCCTGCGGCGAGCGCCAGCACGCTGCGGGAGGCCGGTGAGAAGGCGAACCCCCCGATCTTGATCGGAGCGGCCATCTCCGGTGGTGGTCTCGGCAACAACGACTACAAGCGCGTCGCCGCCGCTGAGCACAGCTACGTGACGGCGGAGAACGAGATGAAGTGGGACTCGCTCGAGCCCAGCGCGGGGAACTTCAGCTGGGGCTCCGCGGACAACATCGTGAACTGGGCGCGCCAGAACAACATGAAGGTCAAGGGCCACACCCTGGTGTGGCACAACCAGCTGCCTGGCTGGATGAGCTCCATGACCGGCAAGGACAATGTAACGGCGGCCATGCGAAGGCACATCACCCAGGTCATGGGGCACTTCAAGGACCGGGTCGACACCTGGGACGTCGTCAACGAGGCCGTCCAGACCGACAGCGACACCGGGGTCGGCAATCCCCGCATGAGGCCCTCGGTGTTCCTCAACCAGATCGGGGAGAACTACATCGACCTCGCCTTCCAGATCGCGAGAGAGCAGGATCCGAAGGCCAAGCTCTATTACAACGACTACAGCATCGACGCGCGCAACGCGAAGGTCGACTTCGTCTACAACATGGTCAAGGGGATGGTCGATCGGGGGGTCCCGATCGACGGCGTCGGGTTCCAGATGCACATCGGGCCGCCGAACAACGAGGCCACTGGAGCGGACGTGGCGGCGAACCTGAAGCGCTTCACCGACCTGGGCCTGGAGGTGCTGATCTCCGAGATGGACATCAACCGCTGCGGCGGCGTGGTCACGGCGGAGGAGCAGCTCGCGTACTACCACGACATCGTCGAGGCCTGCTTCAAGCTGCCCAAGTGCACGGGCATCACCTTCTGGGGCATCAACGACGGCAGGTCGTGGCTCAACAGCTGGAGCGGGGCGCTGTGCAACGGGCAAAGCTCGCAGTCGCTGCTCTTCAACGACCAGTACGGGAAGAAGGAGACCTACAACCGGGTGATGAACGCCCTGCTGGGCAAGTAGCGCCTTCCGCGATCCGCGGGCGGCGACCCTTTCATCCCCGTCTCCGCCCGGATCCTCGTCCTCCCGCACCAGCCGGTGCGAAGCCCGCCCCCCTCCACCCCACCATCGGTCACCAACGTTTACGTTTACGTTTACGTTTACGTTTACGTTTACGTTTACGTTTACGTTTACGTTTACGTTTACGTTCACGTTTACGTTCACGTTCACGTTTACGTGGTCGTGGTCGTGGTCGTGGTCGTTCACGGCCTATCGTTGACGACCACGACCACGACCACGACCACGACCACGATTTACGTTTACGTTCACGTTCACGTTCACGTTCACGTTCACGTTCACGTTTACGTTTACGTTTACGTTTACGTTTACGTGGTCGTGGTCGTGGTCGTTCACGGCCTATCGTTGACGACCACGATCACGTGAACGTGAACGTGAACGTGAACGTTCGGCGGTAGGAGAACGCGGCGCGATGGGAAGAGATCCGGAATCTGGCCACAGCCGTCTTCGCGACGAGGCCCGACGAGCTGACCTGCAACGACGCGCCGCGGTACGCCGAGCTCGTCGCGGAGGGGGCGCCGGTGCCGGAGGCGCTGCGCGAGGCCGCGCAGCACCTCGAGCTGTGCCCCGAGTGCGCCTAGGAGCCGCAGCTCACTGCGGGATCACGAGCTGCTGGCACACCCCGCTCAGGCACACGTCGCCGTCCGAGCAGCAGTCCGTGTTGGCCGTGCACTCCCCACCGGACTCCTTGCACTCCACGTCTCCGCCCGGATCCTCGCCTGCATCGCTGCCCCCGCCGCCGGCGGGCGGGTCGTCGCCCTCACACGTCGTCGGGGTGGGGCACGGCCCCGGCGTCACGGTGACCGTGTCCGACGGGTACTTGCTCGGAGAGGCGTGCACGTAGCTGATGGTCGCGTCGCCGAAGCCCGCCGTGCCGAACGCCGAGGCGCTCACCCACACGTCGTACACGACGCGGTAATCCCAGTTCGGCGTCTCCGCATTGGGGGTGTAGCTCTCGTCCGTCTCCGGAGAGTCTTCGAGGTACGCGCCGTACCCGCACGCGTTGAGATCGCGGTCGAGCGAGGTGGTCGCCGCGACGACGGCGCCGGCGTCTCCGAGGAGCATCTTGCCCTCTCCGCCGAGCACGCCGAGCGACGCATAACCCGAGGGGCTCGCCTCGTCGACCGAGAGGTAGTCGACGTAGAAGTCGAGCACGAGCTCTCCCTTCCCGTCCGTCAGCTGGAACTGGGCCTTGTCGCTGCCCACGAGATCCTTGAAGGTGTGGCCCCCGTGCCCTTTCGGCTTCGGCCCATCGCCGGGCTTCGGGCCTCCGGGCTGCGGGCCGCCGGGCTGCGGGCCGGCAGGCTCCTCGTCGCCGCCCCACCCGATGGCCGTCTCGCCATACGTGTTGTCGACGAACGCGGGGTTGAGCGTCAGCCGCACGTGCACGAGCTCCTCGCTCTCGGCGATCTCGACGACCCGCTCGACGAAGGCCATCGGGGTCGTCGGGTTGTTGTTCGTGTAATAACAGTCGACCTGGGCGGTGTCGTCCACGGGGACGCCCAGCGCGCTCGCGCCGCACGACAGCGGATCGAGGTCCGCAGTGATGGGCTCGCCGGCGCCCGACGTGCCGGACCCAGGGAAGCTCGGCGCCGGCGCATTCCCCTCATCGCCCGACGGGACGCAGTCTTCGCCGGAGCCTCCCCCGGAGATGATATTGCCATTGGCACTTCCTGTGCCCGATCCGGTGCAGGCCGTGGCGACGGCCGCGAGCGACAACAGCCCACCACAGAACCACCCTGTCAACGCGAATGAACGCATCGGGATCCTCCCAATTCGAAAGCAAGCACGACCTGGAGCGCAGCCGGCGAACCCGATCGCCGGCGCGATGATCTCCTCGATGAAGTGAAAGTCGCCGGAGGCGCCGGGAGCAGGCAGGGTTCGTCAAAAAAAATCGAGACGGCCCCGCGCGCGGGCGCTCAGGGGCGAGCGCCGCCGGGGCGGGAGGCGGACGTGGCCTCCTCGCGCCCGAAGCCCTGCGGGTAGTCCTTGAGGTACCGGCGCGCCTCCGCCGCCGTCCGTTCCTTGTCGCCGAGCATCTCGATGGCGCGCAGGCGCTCCACGCGGGCGATCTCGGCGAGCGGCGAGTCCGGGTAGCGGGCGAGGAGGAGATCGAGCCGCTCGATCGCCGGCCTCGGCTGCCCGCGCCGCCGCGCCGCCATCGCGCCCTGGAGCAGCTCGTTCTCGGCCGTGAGCGAGGTGCGCGCCGGGGCCTCGCGCGCGTCGCGCGGCGTGCGCGGCTCCCCGGCGCCGCCCTCGCCGGCCTTGTCGCCCCTGCCGCCCTCGCCGGCGGCGCTGTCCTGCCCATCGCTGTCCTGCCCATCGCGAGGCGGCGCCGGCGCGTCGCCCGGCTGTCCCTCGGCGGGCCGGTCCGATCGGCGCTCCTCGTCGCGGGACGACCACGTCTCGCCTGGGCCGAGGAAGCGCTCGACCTCGCCGCGGCGCACGGCGACCCGCCCTTCCACGACCGACACGCGCGTCTCGGCCGGCTCTCCCGCCGCGTCGGGCCGCCGCTCGACGGAGAAGCGCGTCCCGTGCACCGTGACCACCGCGTCCGACGTGTGCACCGACAGGCTCATGCCCGCCGGCAGCGGCGGCACCTCGACGGCGATCCTGCCCTGCTCGAGGGCGACGACGTCGCCTGCGCGGTCGCGCCCGGCGCCCACCGGCGCGAACCTCACGCGGGTCGAGGGCCCGACCTCGACGGTAGCGCCCGTCGCGAGCGACGCCTTCGCCCGCGCGCCCTCGCCGGTCCGCAGCTCCTCGTCGCTCGCGAGCGGCACGAGGGAGAGCGACGGCGGCGAGCGGGTCGCATCCCCTGCCGCGATCTCGACCGAGCCCTGGAGCGCCGTCACCTGCGCCGCGGCGGGCGGGGCCTCGCGCGTCCGGACCATGATGAAGACGCCGGCGGCCGCCGCGGTCAGGGCGGCCGCCAGCGCCGCCGCGGCGAGGGCGGCCCGCTTCTGCCGGGCGCCGCGGGCGCGCCGCTCCGCCGCCTCGGCGGCGAGCTGATCGATGCGGCCGGCGATCCGCTGCTGGAGGTACCGCGCCTGGACCCTGGGCAGCGGCGGCACCGGTTGCTCGACAAGCGCCCGCAGCGAGGCCTCCACGCCGTCCACGCCGGCCGCCGCGGCGCGCTCGTTCGGGGTGGCGTCAACGTCGTCCTGCTTCATCGTGGCTCCTCGGGTCGAGCGGGGTCGCGTCGCGCCGCCGCCTCGGGTTCAAAGCGCGCCTGGAGCTCCCGCCGCCCCCGCGACAGCCGCGACTGGGCCGCGGCCACGGAAACACCTGTTAAATCAGCGATTTCCTTGAGGGAATAGCCCATGGCGTGGAGCAGCAGCGCGGCCGCGCGGTCGCCGTCCATCGCCGCGAGGTGCCGGCGCAGGGCCTCGAGATCGCGCTGCGCGCTCACCTCTCGCTCGGGGTCGGCGCCCTGCGAGGGCGGCTCGGGCTCGGCGCCGGGCTCCGGCGACCCCGGCGTGCGATCGATGACCCTGCGCTCGCGCCGGCGGGCGCGCAGCGCGCTCAGGCCGACATGGCAGGCGATGACCGACGCCCAGCCCGCCAGGCTGCACTCCCCCGCGAACCGGCGTTTGGTAAGTGTGCTCACGATCTGCTCGAACGCGCCCTGCACGAGGTCGGCGTGGTCCTGCTCGCGGCAACCCAGGATGCGGTAGAGGGTCCGGTCGACGACCGGCAGCAGGTGCTCGTAGAGGCGCAGGCCGATCCCTCGTTCGCCCCGCTGGAAGGCGAGCAGGAGCTCCTCGTCGCTGGCGGTCGCGGGCGAGGGCGGGCCCCCGGCGCCCTGCCCCGCGGCGCCCTGGGAGGAGACGAGCCTGAGCCGGCGGCTTGGGGGGTGGGGCTCGGCGGTTCCCATGCTCCTTCAGTAGCCGATCCGCCGGAAAGCAGGCTGGGCGGCGAAGGATCGTCCTGGATGCCCGCCGCGGCGCCCCCTATCCACCCCGATCCCGCCGCACCGCCCCTCTGGTTCCGCCCGGCAGGAGTCCGGCAAGGCTCCGGAGAGAGATGTCGACGCCTCCGTTGCCTCTGCTGGACCGGGTGCGGTGACGGAGCCGCTGCCGTTCGTCGACGTCTTCATGGTGACCGCCACGACGGCGCCGGAGGACCCGCGCTGTGCCGGCAATAGCCACAATGTCTTGTACACGTAGACGCCGACGGCCAGCCGGCGCATCGAGGCGCTCACGCTCGCGAGCGATCACGAGACCATGCTGTCGTGTGGTTACCGGGAGCCCGGGTGAGCTGGCTCAGATCACGTGCAACGCTGCGCGCCCCCCTCCCTCCTTCGAGAGTCCGCGGCGAGCGTGTCGCGTCGACGAGAATCCGGTCCCTGTTTTCAGTCCTCCCGGAGCAGGGGCCCGTGGCTCAAGGAAGTGTCACCGCAACTCCGGGTCACGTGTTCGGCCACGGCCCGCTCGGGAGCGCTAGGCCTGGCACGCGCCGCGCGAGCGCCTTCGGTGTTCGTATGTTCGCGGTGCCGCCACGGCGCGTGCACGACCCCGGGGCGAGCCTCGCCCCCTGCGAGGTCATTCACACCCCCTTCTCCCTCCGCGGATCTCGTAAGCGCCCATATCGGGAGCGGCCCCCGAGACGCGCGGATTTCCATCCAGGTCCGTCTTCGGCAAGGAGCTTGTGAAGAGCCCGGCATCCCGGGCGGGCGAGGAAGCCTGGAGGTGCAGATCGCCCTCAGCAGGGGCCACGAAGAGCGGATCCTGGTCGATGTTGCCGGTGCCGGGATAGCCGCCCATCACGTCGCTGTAGGTGATCACGGCCGTTCCGGGGCCCGCGATCTCATTGGGCGAGTCTCCCCAGAGGATGGAGTTGAGCACCGTTGTGGTCCCGGAGGCGACGTACAACCCGCCGCCATCCGAGGGGAGTTTGAAGCCTTGGGCCAGGTTGCCATAGAAGGTGCAGTTCGTCACGCGCAGATCGCCGTTCGCGTAGATCGCGCCGCCTAGTGCCTCGATATCGTTCAAGCCGCCGGCGCCGTTCGCCGTGTTGGCGAAGAAGACACTGTTGGTCACGCGCGCAGTGCCCGTGGTGTTGATCCCTCCACCCCTCGTTGCGGTGTTGTTCGCGAAGGAGCAGTCGAGCACCGTGAGGTCGCCGATGGACGCGATCCCGCCACCCAGGTTGCCGGTGATGCTCGACCGGAACATCGCCAGGCTCCCGCTGACACGGATTACGTGCTGCTGGCGTGAGTCCGATTCGTTGCCGTCGATCGTCGAATAGGCGACCTCGACGCTGCTGTTGGAGCCCCCGAGCGCGGCCCCGCTGAAGTCGCTGACGTTGCCGGAGAAGACGGAGCCGGAGACCTTCAACTCGCTGTCGACGGACCAGATCCCGCCCCCGCTCCTGCCGAAATTCCCCTCGAAACGGGACTCAACCACCTTCGCGCTGCTGCCGTCGAGGACGATGAGGCCGCCCCCTGACGGGTTGGCGAAGTTGAAGGAGAAGATGGATCGCACTACCTTCACCTCGCCACCGAGCGTGATGCCCAGCCCGCCGCCGCCGCCGCCGCCGCCGCTGCTGCTATCAGCCTCGTTGTCGAGGAAGCTGGCGTCGTGGAGGGTCACGTTGGCCCCCTCGATCCACAATCCACCTCCGTTCCCGAACGCGAGGTTGTTCTGGAAAACCACCCTCTTGACCTGCAGACGGCCCCCCTGGATCAGCATCCCGCCGCCGTCCGGGCTGGTCGCGTCGGTCGTGCCGTTCCGGCAGGTGAAGCCCTCCACCCTGGTGCCAGGGGGGACGTCGACCAGCATCAGACACCGGCCGCCCGGCCCGAGGCTCGGATCCACGATCGTCGCGTCCGGCCCGGCGCCGATCAGCGCGATGGACTTGCCGGTCCACGCGATGGACTCCGGGTACGTGCCCGGGGCGACGCGGATCCTGTCGTGGTTTTCGGCCGCCTCGACGGCGGCTTGGATCGTCGGGTAGTCCTCCGGCACGTCGATGGTGCGTGCGCGCGCGGCGCGCGACCCTGCGACCACGACAGCCAGCGCGACGAACGCGGACACGGCTCTTCGTACCATGCTCATCCTCGGCCCCTCTGTGAGAAAGGAATGCTGCACGCGCGGAGGCGTCTTGGGCGTGGATCCGTTCAACATCGCACGCAGCCCTTCCGCGCCTTTCCAGTTTGTCAGCTCGCGGTACGAGCACCATGCGCATTTTCCTGGTTCCAAGAACGCTCCCACCTGACATCGCTCAGCGTTTCATCAAGGCCTCTCTTCCATGGAGTTCGTTGTAGGAAATCCCACCCTGCGCCTCGTGAGGCAGTGGGTGTTGACGTTTCGCTTCGGAGCTACCGGGTACGGGGCACCCGACCGCGAACCTCCAGGCCATGCTGGATCGTAAATCCTGGCGGGACGATTCCGCGGGGACGAACCGTCGCGATACGTCGGATGCCCCGGGATTTTGGGAGGGCGTGACGACGGATCGCAGCCCCTCGGAAGGCGTGGGCGCAACCCGGGCCCAAGCGTCAAGCCTCGGGCGTGGGGAGCTCGCCGTGATCGGGCCGTCGCCTCGGGCAGCCGTGGTCGCCTCGCTCGCCAGCACCCTGAGCCGCGCCGTCGCCCTCGGAGACGAGGTGGCGGCCCGGATCGTTCACGAGGCGCTCGGTCGGCTGCTCGGGCTGCCGGTGGCACCGGAGGGGTGAGCAAGCTTGGGCCGAACGTCGAGCCCGCCGCTCGCGTCGACTCGCTGCCGGAGCCTTGCCGCTCGCCAGTGCGCGCAGGCTTTACTGGGATCGCCCGCGCGCGGCGGTTGCGTGCCGAAGCGCCCCGGAGGCATCCGGAAAGTGATGCCGGCAGGCAGCAGGCCTGTGCCGGGAGGCAAGCGCGGCGGCGTGCGCAGGCGACGACCCTCTCGCCGCGATGCTGCATGGCGACGCCTTGGCGGAACTGCGGACGCCACGGGGAGCAGTGGGGAAACGAGTGGTGAAGAGGCTCCTGCATGCTGGCACGGAGGCGGCACGCGCACCATGCGCGTCGGCGCCAGAGAGCGCAGATTCAAGCACGTGCCTGGCACGCTGCTCATCCATGGTCCCGATGAGAGACATGACCATCACCTGCTCGGTGATCGGGATCATCGGCGTGGACAGCTCCGCTAGCCGGCTCTGCTGCACCCGGATGATCTCCTCCTGCAACGCTGCGCGCTCGCGCTCTGCGTTCTCGCGCGCCGACATATCGAGCGCGAGCCGGGTGCTCGGCGAGCGCCTCCGCCGCCGCGGCAGCGAGCTTCGCGGGCCGCCGCCCCCCCGGCCCGCCGCTCCGCCATGGGCGATAGCCCGGCGGGTTATGGAGATGCCCGCCCGTCGAGGTTACTTCACGGCTATTTCAGGGAGCGTCAGCGCCCCTGGACCTCGAAGTTGGCCACGCCCCAGCCCTCATCGAAGAGGCCGGTCAGCCCAGCCGCGGACAGGTCGAGCGCGAGGTCGGGCGCGGAGTGCGGGAAGACCAGCTTCATGCGGTACACGGAGTCGCCGTACGGATAGGCGAGGGTGTTCACCTCGCGCGCTCCCGACCCGGCCAGGCTCCCGTCCAGCGGATAGCTCTGGGAGCTCAGGGTGTTGGAGAAGGTCCCGCTGAGCAGCTCGACGCCCTCCGCGGAGGCGGTCCAGACGCTGGGGCCAAGGGGGCCATCGCCGTCCCAAGCGTTGGCGAGGTAGAGGTCGAAGCTGACGGTCAGCTCGGTGTGGGGGGCGAGATCGTTGAGCGTCAGGTTCACCGTCTCGTTGCCGAACTGCCCCAGGAAGGTGCGGTCTCCGAGCGGGGTGACGCTGGTGACGATGGACTCCCACTCCGGGCCGATGGATCCGGTGAAGTTGTTGAAGTAGACGCTGCGGGGGCTGTTGATGACCAGCCCGCCCTGCCCGTGGCTCGCGAGATCCGTGGCGGCGTCCTGGGCCGAGTCCGCGAAGCTCGGGTCGCCGGTGAGGCCCACGTCGAGGATGCACGTCTGCTTGAGGGCCTCGTCGGTGATGCCGGCGCAGGCCAGCTCGCCCGCGGCCCTCTGCGCGGGGGTCAGGTTGTTGAGCCACGCCGGCTGCCCGGGACCGGCCGGACCGCCGCACGGCGTGCCCTGCTGGATGAGCGCGACGTCGCCCGGGGCGGCGCCCACCCGCCAGACGTCCGCGTAGCTGTTCGTGTCCTGGTACATCTCGAAGAACGTCAGCCCGCTGCTCAGCGCGCTGCCGTCCCGGGCCATCATGAACTCGTTGGTGGGGTCGTTATCGGCGTTCCCGAAGAGGCCGACCATCTTGCCCACGCTGGCCTGCGGGACGAGGAAGAGCATGTCCAAGTACAAGCCGAGGACATAGCTCCTTGGATGCAGCGCCAGCCGCTCTCCCGTCGGCCAGGCCAGCACGGTCCTGCCGCTCGCGGACTGGTAGACGCTCCCGCCGCCGGCGAGCGCGAGCGCGCCGCTCGACGGCACCGTCGTCTGTTGCCCGTTCAAGTAGAGCGCGCCGTTCACGTGGAACTCCACGAGATCACCCGCGATGCGCGCGCCCACGGCCCGGCCGGTCGAGACGCCCGGCGACACGGGGCACTGCCGGATCTGGATCTCCAGATCGGGAGTGGCCGCGCTGGTCGCCATCACGAAGTCGCCCTCCCCCTGGAAGTCGAAGGCGACATTATCGAAGCTGACGTAATGGGGGTCTCCCCAGCACACGGCGGGCTTGCAGGACTGATCCGGGGTGTCCACGCGGCACCCCTTCATGACCTTGACGAGGAGGGCGTCGCTACCACCGCCGCCGAAGGAGTGACCGCAGAACGGCGCGTCCGTCCTGCCCGTCAGGAAGACGTTGCCCCTCGGATCGACGGCGAGCCCTTGTCCCGTCTCCGTCGCGTTCGTGCCGATGTACTCGGTCCGCAGGTGTGCCCCCGCCGTGCTGTACTCGCGCAGGTACATGTCCTCGCTCCCGAGGGGCGCGTCGGAGTCGAGGTCGCGGGAGGTCTGGCCGGTCAACACGACAGATCCACCGACGACGGCCACCGACGTAGCGGAGACGTTCTCGCTCGCCGCTGTCTGCCGGATCCATTGCGTCGTGAGGCTCGCGTCCAGCTTGGCGAGGAAGGCGTCATACTTCGTCGAAGAGGCATAAGGGGGAAAGTTCCCGTTCGTCGTGCCGGAGACGTAGACGACGGTCTGACCCGACTCCACCGCAGTGGCCAGGCTGAACGCCTGGTCCTGGAGGTTCGTGCCGAGGAGAGCCAGCCCGCCCAGAGCACCGCTGTCGCTGTAGCGGGCGACAAAGGCATCAGCGCTGCCGCCCGCGTACGGTTGGCCTGCCAGCGCGTTGGTGGTGTAACCGGCGACGTAGACCTGCCCATCGGCTCCGACGGACACGCCACGCGCGATGGTCGTCTTGTTGTTCACTCCGAGCTGCCTGGTCCAGACATGATTGCCGCTCGCCGAATACTTCGCCACGAACAGCGACGTGGTGCCGTTCGTCGGCGGCGGGTTCACCCCGGCGAGATTCCCGGCTGTGGAGCCCACCACGTAGACGCTGCCATCAGGTGCGTGGGCCACAGACCACGCTTGATCCACCCCAGCCGTACCGAACTGGCGCCGCCACGCCTCGGTCCCGTTTGCGTTCAGCTTGACGAGGAAGACGTCCGAAGATCCCTTGTTCTGGCCGGCTACGATCGCGCCGCTCGTGTGGCCGACCACGTAGAGCGACTCGTTGCCGCTGGTGGGGCACTGGGCCGAGGAGACGGCGACGCTCGTCGCCTGGTCGATAGCCGACGTGCCGATCTGCGCGCCCCACAATAGCTTCCCGTCATGCCCGACCTTGCGGATGAAAGCGTCACTCGCGCCGCTGTTCACCTCGCCCAAGATGGCCCCGGTGGTGGACCCGACCTGGTAGACGGCGTCGCAGGACGCGGCGACCGCATTCCCGAGGTCCGCGCCGGTCGTGGGAGTCTCGTCATGCCACGTGAATCCCTCGAAGCTGGGGCAGGTCACGTTCTGCAAGGGGAGCGGGAGGCCCTTCGGGCGATCCCCCCCCGTGGGGTCGAACGGGAGCGTGGACAGGGGGGAGTCGTCCTCCTTGGGCCTCAGCTCCTCCTCGGTCGCGCTGGTATCTTCGTTCAGCTCTCCGGCGGGCGCGAGATCATCCCCCTCCGCTCCGGAGCCGTCGTCCCCGGAGGAGATCGGCGCAGACTGGTCGGGCTGGGCGCCTCTCGTCGAGCCCACCGGCAGAGGATCGCCGGTCGAGCCGCTGCAAGCGGCGACGCCTGCTGCTAGGATGCACACGGAGAGCGTCTCACAATGAAATCGTTTCATGCTTGAACCTCGCAGTAAATGATGTCAATTCGACATGGCCCTGAGGCTGGGAAAAACCGATGCTTCGTTCTCTTTGTTGGTTGCCCCGTACTATCCAGCCTGTGTGAGGCCGCGAGTCCGGCGTTGACTCCGCCTGCCCTCGACGAGCGCGCGTTCCTCGCCGCCGAAAGCTCAGAGCTTCCGGATAGCCCCTCATCGCGCTCCGATTCTCGCGGGAGTCGCTGGCGCCATGGGCAACGAGCGTGCCTGACCTTTCAAGCTTCAGATCTGCACCACCTAGCCGCAGGCTAGCTCCTCGGCTGAGCCCGTACCGCGCGCAGGTGAGCGCCACTCCAGGGACGGGATTGTTCCGCCTCCGTGCAGGGGGCACATGCGGCAGCGTGCTCGTCACCCAGGGACGCAGCGCTTCATCCAGGGACGCGGGCTCTATCGCCCCCAGTCCGGCCCGCGCCCGCCGGACTTCTTGCGAGGACCCGGTAGTGTCTTGTGCGGCGCCGGTGTCGGCGCGGTCCGAGCGGTGGCCGGGGACGTGGGGCGCGCGGGCGCGGCGCTTCGCGCTGCCGCCCCGGAGGGGACGGGCACCCGGTCGGAGCCCCGCCATGACCCCCCGGAGCCCAGCGAGATGTCGGACGCGAGTGCCGCCGAGATGTCCTTCGCGGTCCCGAAGTCGAGCAGCTTCACGATCTCGCCATCCTCGCCGTCGACGCGTGCCAGGAAGAAGTTGGCGGGCTTGAGATCGCGGTGCACGACCCCCGCTTCATGGACGCTGCGGAGCGCCTTCCCGGCCTGGACGATGATGTTCAGCGTCTCCGGGAGCGAGAGGCGGCCGCACCGCTGGAGGCGCTTGCCGAGATCCTCGCCTTGCAGGAGATCCATGACGAGGTAGGGCACCTCGTCCTCGAAGCCGAAGTCGTGGACCTGCACGATATGAGGACTCTTGAGCTGCGCGGCGGCGCGCGCCTCCCGCTCGAAGCGCGCCCGAAGCACCGGCAGCTCCGAATACGCGTCGCGCCAGTAGGGGACAGCTATACGGTAGGATGCCTTCCGCTTGGTGCTACGTCGCGGTAATCCCAGGCGTTTCAGGCGTGGAAGACCTGCCTGATCGCATAAGGCCCGTTCTGTCAATGAGCTCGTACCGCCGGACTGCACGAGTCAGGAACGGCTCCGAGAATCTTGACTTTGGGGAACGCGTTCGATTGTCCTATCCGCTCGGAGCGATGAGCACGCCCGAGCACGTCAGCCGGCCCCCGGAGAAGCTCCGGAGCCCGACGACACCATCGTGGACGCGGTCGGCATACCCGTCCTGGATGGGCATATCGGCGCGGCCCTCGCGCTCTGTGCCTCCCTCGTTCTCCTCGGCCTCCCACGCGCAGCCAGCCAGGGCCAGCACCGCGGCGCTGGCTGCGCACCACAGCAAGACCGAGCACGCCCCTGCGAAAAGCACTTTGGCGGGCGCTCGACGGCGATATGAAACCATGTTCCCTCCATTTCCAGATCGTCTCGCATCGACGACGGGTGCAGCCGATATCGATGTCGGGTAGCGTCACGCTCCGTGCGAATGGCGCAAATATTGAGTTGAGGGGCAATGCCGTATGCCGTCGCCGCGCGCCGCCGGGCCATGGTCATCGCTTGACAAACGCGGCGCGGTTCGTTGTCCTGCGGCGAGGAGCCGCGCATCGCCCGGGTGAGCATCGCTGCCGGCGGCCGGCTCCAGCGCCGCCAAGGGGGGTGACAGGACATGCTCGCGCGCACCGGCCGCCTTCCAGGGAAACGGAAATCGACGCTCCGTCGACAGCGCCGCAAGGGGTCAATCCCGCGCACGTGAGCCTCACGACCTGGTATCTGGAGTGAGCCCCGGCGATCTGCGCCCGTTCACGCCGGACCGGCCGGACGTCGCCATCCTCTGGGCGGAAATCCCGTCGTCCGAGCTGAGCAGGTTCCTCTACACGGGCGTCGGCGGGGACTGGCACTGGATCGATCGGCTCGGCTGGTCTTACGACAGGTGGCTCGCCTACCTCGACCGGCTCGAGCTCAATCCGCATCTGCACGTGACCGTGGGCCGAGCTCTTGCGCCGCACATTTGCGCTCGATGTCCTCGAGGGCCCAGCTTGCAAGGGGCGGATGAAGCTCGTCGCCCTGGTGACCGAGCCAAGGAACATCGCCCGCTTTCTCTCCGCGCTCGGCGAGCCGACCCATGTTCCAACACGCTCTCTCAGCGCCGACGCAGCGGCCACCGTACTGGAAAAGCACCATTTTGCGCCGCAAGGCGCTCGGTGACGCCGCATAGCGTCTCGCGACGCGCCGCCCGGGCCAGACCAACGCCCGGACGGACACGTGTGCCCACGGCACGCCGATGCGCACCGTAGCGCGCTCGGCGCCGCCCGGACCACGCTCTTTTGACCCAGGACCGAGCCATCACGACGCTCGCGGTCCCACCCTTTCGGATTGCTGCGATGCACTTCCTCGCGCTGCGCTCCGGCTTGATTTGCCTACGCACTCGGCGCCCTCGTCGACGCGGAACGCGCCTCGATCTGGATCGACGGCGTTGACATCAGTACATGATGCCTCCAGCGTCGCGCGATTTGATCCTCCAGGTCCGATCGACGATCTTCACAAAGCCGCCGAGCTTGGCCACGTCCGCTCGGACTTCTTCCTTGAACTTTTCGTCGTCGCGCTCACCCCGGATGTCCAGAGTGCGGGGACGCAGGCACGATTCCGAAACAGGCGGCAGCGCATCGAAGGGCCCGGCAACAGGGCGGCGAGCGAAGGAGAATCCCTCGGCGCTGCGCTGTCAGGCTAGGCGCCGACCCCGATCGGTGGTGCCGCGGGCCCTTCACCGCAGGCGACGCGACGGCGGAGGACGCCCCGTTGGGCCACACCGGAGCCGCCTTCGGCGGCGAAACAGGCGGAAACTAGGAAAATGGCTACTGTTTCCGGCGGCCGCTCGTTATCGCCCCGTTTTTCTGGCGGGACGATTCCGCGGGGACGAACCGTCGCGATACGTCGGATGCCCCGGGATTTGGGGAGGGCGTGACGACGGATCGCAGCCCCTCGGAAGGCGTGGGCCCAACCCTGACCCAAGCGTCAAGCCCGGGGCCTGGGGAGCGCGTCGCGACCGATCCGCCGCCTCGAGCGGTCGTGCTGGCCTCGCTCGCCAGCATCCTGAGCCGCGCCGTCGCCCTAGGGGACGAGGTGGCGGCCCGGGTCGTTCACGAGGCGCTCGGTCGGCTGCTCGGGCTGCCGGTCGCACCAGAGGGGTGAGTCCGCGGCGCAAGCGCTCGCTACGAGCGTGGAGGCCGCGAACAGCGCGTTGTTCCGCGCCCGCTCCGCGACCGGCAGCAAGATCGGCGGGGCGGAGCCGGTCGACATCGCGAGGACCACGCAAGTGGATCCGCGTCTGCTCGAACAGTACGTGCGCGCCTTCGAGGAGGCGAACCTGGATGCCCTGGTCGCGTTGTTCCACGAAGACATGCGCACCACCATGCCGCCGGCGCCAACCTGGGTCTCCGGGCGCGCCGCCAACGAGCCCTTCTATCGGCTGATGTTCGGCAGCATCGTACGAACCGTCTCAGGGGGCCAATTCACGATCTGCGCGAGCATGCGCTCCTCGGGAACGACGTCGCGGCGAGGTGCCGGCAGCGCGCCTGGATCTTCCGAGGCGCGCCGCCCCGGGTCACACTGCGGTGTAGCCGCCGTCCACGGTCAGCTGCGTGCCGGTCATGTACGACGACCAGTCGGACAGCAGGAAGACCGCCGGTCGAGCGATCTCGTCTGCGTGCGCGTACCGCTTCATCAGCGTGGCCGCGCCGAAGGCGTCGAGCACCTGCTCGCCGCTTTGCATATGATCCCAGATCTCGGTCTCCACCGGGCCGGGCAGGATGGCGTTGACGCGAATCTTGTCCGCCGCGTAGTCGATGGCCGCAGACTTGGTGAGGCCGAGGATCGCGTGCTTGGTCGCGGCATAGACGCCGAACCCGGGCGCAGAGACCGTGGAGGCGATCGAGCCGCAGTTGACGATCGAGCCGCCGCCGCCCTTCTTCATGACGGGCACTTGATACCTCATGCACAGATAGATGCTGTGCAGGTTGACCTGCATGAGAGCGAGGTAATCGGCGACCGGCACGTCCGCGAGCGGCCCGAGCGCGGTGGCGATACCGGCGTTGTTGAAGACGCTGTCCAGCCGCCCATGGGCCTCCACGGTGCGCTCGATCAGAGCCTGGATGTCCGCCTCGACGGTGACGTCGGTGCGGACGAACAGCGCGTTTCCACCCTCCACCTTGATGCGGGCCACGAGCGCGTCGCCCATCTCCTGGCGTCGCGCGGCCAGCACCACCTTGGCGCCGGCCCGCGCCGCCGCGATCGCTGTCGCGGCCCCGATTCCCGATGTGGCCCCGGTGATCAAAACGACTTTATTGCTGAGCATGGCAACCTCAACTCCGTGTAATAAGTATTGGAATGGATCGAAAGACTGGCTGTCTCCAGCTGACGGGACGACGGCGAAGAGGAGCGGCCCGAGGGACCGTCGGTGCTCGTCGCGACGTTCGCGGCGCCGCGGGCTCGCCTTGACGAGCTCGAGGCCGTCCAAGCATTCGCGCTGGCATGCCACCGAGGATAGCCCGCGCGAAGTCATTCCGGCCTGTCAAGAATTTTCTGCCAACGACCGGCAGTTGGCATAACGTACAAGAAATACGATCCACTGATCCGCGTATAAATACCAACAGATCCAACGAGTTCACTCGAATATGTAATATTGTCTACATTACGCTGGCGACACCGTCAGATTTCAGCGCTGCCCGATTCTATTTGGCGAGGGCGGGAACGGCAAGAGCGCGGGGATCAACCTCGTGAGGGCGATGTTTCCGCCGGAAGCACTCGCGAGCCTTCCGCCGCAACGGTGGACGGAGCGATTTGCGCTGTCTGCGCCAGAAGGGAAACTGGCTAATTTCGTGTCGGAAACGCCCAGCGGAGAGCGCCTCGAGGGTGGAGCGTTCAAGGCGGTGGTGACCGGCGATCCGGTGACGGCGGAGAGAAAGCACCGTGATCCCTTTGAGTTCCGGCCGGTCGCCGGGCACGCCGGCGATCGGGGTCTCGAGCTCGTCCACGAGGACGACCTCGTAGAACGAGAGATCGGTCCCCGCCTCGCGAGCCCGTGACGCCGCCGCGAGCGGCCCCGAGCCCTCCGCGAGCGGAGCCACCCCCGCGCTCTCCGAGGTGTTCCGATAGACTACCATTGCGCCGGAGGAGCGCAGCGAGGAGCCGCTTGAGATGAGCTCGCTCCCCGCATCACCTTTCCGCCAGGAGCCCATGCGAGCTCGCATCTTCGCCGTGCGCGCGGCTCGCGACCCCGCACGTGCTCGCAGCTTGCCGCGCCGCCCCCCCGCTGATAGCTCGCTGGACGCAATCAGGAAGCGAGGGGACGTATGAGCGAATACCGAACAATCGCGGCGGCGCCGGTGCTGGTGGCGGCGTTCCGGGATCAGATCTTCGGCGTCGACCCGGCCACCGGGCGCGTGCTCTGGGAGTACAAGCAGGCCGGGGTCGGTTTCTCTTCCACAGCGCTCCTGATCACGCCTGCGGCGATCTACGCGGCGAGCTTCAGCCGCGTCGCCTGTCTGCATTACCCGACGGGCGAGCTGCTCTGGGAGGTGAAGGCGGCCACGCAGGGCCGCGCCACGCTCCTCCTGGAGGGAGACCGGCTCTTCGTCGCCAAGCAGGGCGAGGTGGAGTGTTTCTCTCTCACCGGCAAGAGCCTCTGGCACAACCAGTTCAAGAGCAAGGGGATGGGCCCGGTCGCCCTGGGCGTGCCGGACAATGTGGCGCAGCCGGACGACAAGGACTGACGCCCCCCCGGCGCTACGCCGCCCGCGCCTCCCGCGACAACGTGGAGACGCTGTACGGGGCCATCGACGACGGCGCCATCGCCGTCCGGACACCCAAGCACGCGAAGAAGGAGCTCGAAGCCTACCTCGACTGCGGACTGCTCTGCCGCGGGTTCGCGCGGCTCCGGTGCGAGCGCTGCGAAGAGAGTCGGCTGGTGCCTTCAGCTGTAAAGGACGCGCGTGGCGGCTATCGGGCGGTCGACAAACCGCGCCGAGCTCTTGCGCCGCATATGTGCGATCGATATCCTCGAGTGCCCAGCTTGCAAGGGGCGGATGAGGCTCGTCGCCATGGTCACTGAGCCCCGGAACATCGTCCGCTTCCTCTCCGCGCTCGGCGAGCCGACCGATGTTCCAGCCGAGCTCGATGTCGGGACGACGTTCAGCGTCGTGTTGCCGTTCGCGAGCGCGTAGGAGCGACCTCCCTCCGGCGCTCGATCCTAGCGGCCGAGCAAGATTCGTTGCTCTCCCGGCGCGAGGATGTGGACCTTCCCAGGCGCGATCCGCCGGGCCGCCATCACGCGCTTGAGCTCGGAGACCGCCTGGCCGGGCTCGTCCGAGGAGTTGATGAACGTGTCGAAGTGGATCGGCACCACCCATTTCGCGCCCAACTCTTCGCAGGCCTCTAGCGCCTCTGCCGGGTCCACGTGGCGCGAGTGCATGAAATCGCGCGGCCCGATCGGCGCGATCGGCATCAGCGCGAGATCGATCGCGGGGAACCGCGCCCGCGTCTCCGTGAACACCTTGCGATCGTAAGCGGTGTCCCCGCCGAAGTAGACGGTGACCCCATGATATTCCACGACGTACCCCGTGAATCCACCCCAGCCGAGGGCGATGTCGACTCCGTAGCGGCCTCCCCCGTGCTTCACCGGGACGGCGGTGATCCGCAGCCCGTCGTGCTCCCAGCGCTGCCACGTGGAGAGCTCGATCGTGTCGAACGCGAAATCGGGCACGTAGGGGAGGGCGCCGCGGGGGACAAAGAGCACCGGTGTCTTCTCCTCGATCATCTCGAGCGAGCCGAGCGACAGGTGATCGAAGTGCGTGTGCGAGACCAGCACCGCCGAGAGGGGCGGCACGTGCTCCGGGTCCAGGCCCGGCTCGACGAGCCGCGCGGAGAGGAGGCCCACGGTCGAGGTGAAGACCGGATCCGTGAGGATCTGCTTGTCGTCGATCTGGACGAGCGCCGTCGCGTGGCCGACCCAGAGGACGGCCAGGCGCGCGTCTTTGCGGTAGGGCTCTCGCACCTTGTTGGCGACGGGCGCCGGGCCGCCGAACAGCGCGCCCGTGTTGCCTGACAGGACGCGCCCCGGCATGCTGTTGCAGGACAGCGCCGAGGCGGCGAGGAGCGCCATGAGAGCGGTGGAGCTTGCTGCGCGGAGCATGGGGTCAGAAGTACCTGAGGTTGAGCGTCAACGTGGTCCCGCGCAGCGCGCGCGTCGGAGAGTAGGCGACCTGCACGCCGATGACACCGAAGAGCGTGTAGAGGCCGGCCTCGTACGCCGCCGCGACCTCGCCGCCGAGCGTGAAGGCGGAGCCGCCGAGCGAGCAGGAGAGGTACTCTCCGCGGTGGAGCAGGGGGAAGTAGGCGCGCACGCCGCCAGTCAGCTGCACGTGATCTTCGATGCCGGCGCCGGAGAAGAGGTATTCGGGCGTGACATGGATCTCGAGCGCTCCGGCATGCCGCGCGAGCGGCTCGGCGAGGAGGCTGCGCCAGGGGGACAGCCTCCGATTTCTGCCGAAGGAGTAGAGCAGGGGGGTGAGCTGCCAGCGCAGGCCGAAGCGCGTGTCGTCGGCGTAGAGGTGCCAGGTGGGGCTCGGAATGAGCTGCGACGCGGCCCAGGCGAGGTCGGGGCTTATCCCCGCCTCGGCGAGGCTCTGCGTCTCCGCGGCGCGGGCGGGGGAGCCCCAGGCGAGCGCGCCTGCCAGCGCGGCGCCGGCGAGCGAGCGCCGGAGCGCTGTCGCGGGGCCGCCGCGCGCAATGCAGGGCAACCGAGCGCCCGCAGCCGCCCGCAGCCGCGCGCAGCCGCTTGCCGAGCATCGCGAGGATGGCGAGGGCGCGACGTTGCCCGAAGCGAGCGCGGTGGCATTCTCCTCGGCGCGATGGCAGCTCGCTCTCGCCACCGTGCGCCCTCTTGCCTTCTCCATCTTCTCTCTTCTTCTCTGCCAGCCGCTGTCACCCTCACGGAGAACCAGTACAGGCACCGACCGCGCCTCAATGCGCGAGCGCGGGGCTCTCGCCGCTCCGCCGAACGGCGCTGCCATGGGCCCGGAGCGCGGCGAGGCCTTCCGCGCGGCTCCGCACGGCGCGGTAGCCAATCTCCTTCTTCGCCCGAGCAGACGAGAGGTGAAGCGTTTGCCCGAGGAGCCGCACGTCCTCGAGGGTGAGCGGTGGGCGCCGTCGCGGCGCGAACCACCCGAAGAGGTTGGTGAGGAGCCACCCGAACAGCACCGCCAGGGGGAGGGGTACGGACCAGGCCTTCGCGTCCACGCCGCGCGTCGCCATGAGCTCCGTCAAGAAGGTGCGCATCGGCGTGACCTCGTCGTCGGTCACAAAATACGCGCGCCCGCCGACGTCACTGCGCACTGCGCAGCTCACCGCTTCGGCGACATTGTCGACGTGGGCGACGCTGTAGAGGTGTTTGCCCCCGCCGACGTAGGCGAAGCGCCCGGCGCGGAAGGCCTCCGCGATGATGTCGAGGGTCGGCGCGTCCGGGCCCCAGATCATCGGTGGGCGGAGGCTCACGGTGCGCATCGCGGGGCTGTCTGCCTCGAGCACCATCGCCTCGGCGAGCGCTTTCGTCGCGCTGTACGGCAAGGAGCGGTCGACCCTGGGCGGGAGAGCGTCCTCCTCCCCTTCGCTCGGCCGAGAGCCCTCGATGACAACCGACGCAGCCCCGAGGTAGATGAAGCGGCGGACGCCGGCCGCGCGCGCCGCTGCGAGCAAGCCGCCGGTGCCCTCGACGTTGGTGCGGGCGTGCTCGCCCCAGCGCAGGGCCGAGGTGAGGGACGCGGCCGCGTGCACCACGACCGCGGCGCCCATGCAGCCCTCGGTGAGCACGGCGGCGTCGTGGAGGTCGCCGCGGACGGGCTCGGCGCCGAGAGCGGCGAGCTTGGCAGCGCTGGCGGCGCTTCGCGCGAGGGCACGGACGCGGTACTCACGCGCGATGAGCGCACGGACGATGGCGCGGCCCACGAAGCCGCTGCCTCCGGTGACGAACACGGTCTCTGCCATGACGAATCTCTCCTGTTCGGGCCCGCTCCGGCGCGCCCTCCAGGATCATCTATAGCATCGCTACACTTATTGTCTATAGCGTCGCTACAATTGGTCGGCGATCGCTTGGAACACCGCGTCGAGCGCCCCCGCCGAGGTGGCGCGGCTCGGTGGTGCGCCGGAAGGGCTGGCGACGATGCTCAGCGCGAGGCCCTGGACGACGGCCCAGACGTGCTCGGCAGCGCGCTCGATCGGCACGCGCAGGGCGCCCGCCCTGGCGCAACGCTCGAGGCGGTGCCGCATCAGGGCGTAGCTCGGCTCGAATATCGACGGCTGCTCGATGCCGCGCGCCATCAACGCGGCCGTGACGGAGGGGTGGGCCTGCACGAATTCGAGCACGTGCTCGCAGCCCATGCGGAGATCCGCGACGGGGTCGTCTGTCGGCGTGAGCGCCCGTTTCTTCGCCATGAACTTCTCGAGCGCGACGGCGTGGACCGCAGCCACGAGCCCGTCCCGGCTGCCGAAGTGGTGGTAGAGGGTCGGCATCGTCACGCCGGCCTCCTCGCACACCCGCCGCGTCGTGAGCGCTGCTGGGCCTTCGCTCTCGAGTACCCGGTACGCTACGGCGAGCAACTTATCCTTGACGTCGGCCATCGCCGTCAGGCTAGCACAGCTAGCCTCTGGCAGCTCCTCGCGACCCGGAGGCAGCCCGACTGCGCGCTGAACGAGACCGCGCGGGCGACGCTCTCGGCCGTCGATGTGCGCTATGCGACGGCGTTTACGTGGATTGACCCTGGGCGATGAGGGCGACCTACTTGGCCGCGATGCTCGCCAGGGCCTGGGCGATGCGTGGCGGCGCCCGGACCACGCTCTTTCGACCCAGGACCGAGCCATCACGACGTGCTTTTCGACACCACGGACTCGAGAGTCTTGCGAGACGACAAAGCCGAGAGCCTCGCGGTGCGCACGGCACTACCGCAACATTGACCGATGCCTCGTTCCGAAGGAGACTCGCCGCATGGGACTGCTGACCTTCGCCATCAACGTCACCCTGGACGGCTGCGTCGACCACCAGGAGGGGATCGTCGACGACGAGACGCACGCCTTCTTCACCCGCCTCATGGACGAGAGCGGCGCGATGCTGTGGGGCCGCGTCACCTACGAGATGATGGAGAGCTACTGGCCGGCGGTCGCCCGCGGCGACGAGGAGGCGCCTCCGGCGCTGCGCGAGTGGGCGGTCAAGCTGGAGACCAAGCCGAAGTACGTGGTGTCGTCCACGCGCAAGGACTTCCCGTGGACCAACAGCCACCCCATCGCCGGCGATCTGCGCCTGGGCGTGCAGAAGCTCAAGGACGCGACCCCGGCCGGCGTGCTCCTCGGCAGCGGCAAGCTCGCGACCGAGCTGGATCAGCTGGATCTCATCGACGAGTACAAGTTCCTCGTCCACCCCAAGGTCGCCGGCCACGGCCCGACCCTGTACCAGAGCGGGCTGCCCGCCACGCGGCGGCTCGATCTGGTCTCGGCCAAGCCGCTCCGCTGCGGCGCGGTGGCGATGCACTACCGGCGCGCGCGCTGACGCAGAGGAGCCCCATCGCGCCCAGCTCGCGGGCCAGCGCGTCGTCGAGAGCCTTCTCGCCGCGCAGCACCGCGGCGATGTTCGGGGTGATCGCGCCGCGGATGGCGCGGCCGGCGAGCGCGGCGTACAGGATCGGCGGGTCGCCGGCGAATGGCGAACCAGCCGCGCGGCGCGCGGCGCACCTCGGCGGGCACCACGAAGGCCGGCTCGGGACAGAGCGCGAGGGCGCGCAGCTGGGCGGTGAGCCACTCGTCCGGCCGCACCGCCGGGTTGCCCAGGCCGACGTACTCGCAGAAGCGGTAGAACGCCTCCTCAAGGCACAGGCCGGCGCCGTGCTCGCGCCAGTCGAGGGCGGCGGGCGACTCGAGGAAACTGGCGGCCAGCGGCCTTCGGCCGCATCCAGACCCTAGCGTTCAGATCCGATAAGGTCGATTCCGTCGCCTCGATGGCACTCGGAGGCAACGGTCCCGGCCGAGCTCCAGCTCGAACCGCGCGTCCGCTGGCGCGGACTGGATCTCGATCAAGCCGGCGCGATCCCCAACCACCGGCACCGCGGCAGCCAGCTGGGCCTGCTTCGACGGCGCGGATCGTTCACGAGGCGATCGGTCGGCTGCTCGGCCTGGTGCCAGCACCGGAGGGGAGAGAAAGGTCGCGCCGACGGTAGCAAGCCGCATTGACGAGGCGCCCGGATAGGACAGGTGCGGAGATCCGCGGAAACCGAACTGTCTTGGCCTTGGCTGGCACTGTCGGAGATGGCGGCCGATGGGGCACAGGACAGCTGTTCGCGCCCGATCGAGTGAACGAGCTGAGCCCTTGGGTCGCCGCGTCTCCGACGCCTGCTCTCCGTGTTCACGGAGACCAAGCCCCGGGCCGACCGAACATTCAGTACGACACGCCATCGAGGACGAACAGGATCCGGAGATCGATTCACGTTGCCGATATCGTGGAGGCTCGGCCAGCGCGAGCGGCGGCGCGTCAGCGCGACAGGTCGAGCTCGAAGAGCGGGAGCAGCCGGCCAGGGATGCTGGCAGAGCCCTTCTCGCCCACGCGCCGCGCGCCGCAGGCCTCGTAGAACCGCCCGGCGTTCGGATCACCCTGGATCACGAGGACGCGGTACCCGCGTCGCCGCGCCTCGTCGCGCGCGTGCGCCAGGAGCGCGCGGCCATGACCGGGCCCGATCTCCTCCGGCTCGACGAAGAGGTGGCCGAGCTCCACCCGGGTCGGGCTCAGGGCCTCGAGCGTGTAGAACCCGAGCGCCTCGTCTACACGCACCAGGACGAAGGTCGGATGCCGCGCCACGTACGCCGGCGAGATCGAGAGCTCCGCGCGGCACGCCTCCATGAACTTGCGCGTGTAGCCCCAGTGCGCCTTGGAACGGAGGGCGGGCGCGCCGAGGAGCTCAGCCTCCTCGGGGCGAGCGGCCCGGATCACGGGGACCTCAGGCAGGCGAGCCGACCGGGCGCGCCGGGGACGGCGGCGCGCCCCGCATGCGCGCGGATGCGCTTCGGCGCCGCTCGGCCAAATGTTCGAGCGTTGATAGATCTCCGCGGCCTGCTCGACGACCTCGGTTTCCGCTGCGCTCCCGCAGCACCCGGCCATGGTTCGACCGATGACCAGGAGGGGAACCATGAGGCCGATCCAAGCGCCGCTGCCGCCATCGACAAGGACGCCGCCGCCGACGTCGAGCCCGCGACCATGCCTGCTGAGCGTCGCCATGAAGATGGAGGGGCCTCTCGCGCATCCTGATCACCTTTCTCGAGGGATGCGGACCGGCTGGGACCCTGCTCACCGGCTGATCGGAAGGCGCGCGGTGAAGTTGGGGCTAGGCATCATAGGAACGTGGCGTCCGCAAGGTCGATCCTGCTGGTTCCCGCACCTGCCGATCGTGGCCGCGCAACCGGACAGGTCGGAGAAGCTCCGCCGTCACCTGGCGAGCGTGGCACCGTGCTCGCGCGCCTCCAGGTGCTTCGCCCCGCTGCGCGGGCGCCTGCGGCGGCCTGGATCCGCGCTGCGCGCGGTGCCTGCACGGCAGCGTGAGCGGCGGCGGAGGGGCGCTCCGCTTTGGAGCGCTCTTCAGGAGGTGCGGCGCGGGCGCGCCCTGGTGCCCTTGGCGGTCGGTGCACCGACGGCAGGCGCGGCGCTCGCCGGGGCAGCTTCGGGCCCGCCCGGGCGCTGCATCCGGGCGATCTCCTCGGCCATCAGCGCGATCGCCTGCTCGAAGAAGTCGCAGATGAGCCGCAGCTCGGCGAGCGAGTAGCGCGAGCAGAGCGCCGTCCAGCGCTCGCGGAACCGTGCGAAGAGCGCGCCGAGCTCGGCGTAGCGCTCGGGCACCGGCTCGATCACCAGCTGCCGCCGGTCGCTCGGGTGCTTCACGCGGCGCACGAACCCAGCCGCCTCGAGCCGGTCGAGCACCCCCGTCACCCCTCCCGAGGTCAGCCCCGTGAGCTGCACCAGGTCGCCCGGCGTGACCGGGCCCGCCTCCGCCGCGCGCTGGATGACGTCGAGGTACTTGTGGTCGGTGCCCTTCAGCCCCAGCCGCTCGGCGATCGCCTGGTGAAAGAGCACCGACTGCGTGCTCAGTTCGCGGCCCAGCCGGTCGCCCAGGGTGTCGACCAGCTCGCTCACCGCCTTCGCGCTTGTCCGTTTCGCGGCCATCGCCTCTCGCCTCGACCGCCCGCACTCTACCCGAGCCGCCGCCGGCTTGACAAGCCTGCCTGATTATCTTACTTACTAACATAGTTACCAACAAGGAGATCTTCCATGGATCGTTTGACCGACGAGGCGGCCATCCGGCGCATGTTCAAGGCCCTGAGCGAGGCGTGGGCGCGCGAGGGCGCGAGCGCCGTCGACGCGTTTTACACGCCCGACTCCGACTACGTGACGTTCGACGGCTCGTGGCTGCGCGGCCGCGAGGCGAACCGCCGGGTGCACGAGGAGCTCTTCGCCGGCGTGCTCGCCGGCACCCGCCTGGTCTCCGAGATCGAGAGCGTGCGCTTCCTCAGTCCCAACGCGGCCGTGGTCGTCAGCACCGGCGCGCTGCTGTGGCCCTGGCAGAAGACGGCGCCCGCAAGCCGGCGGTCGCGGCAGATGACGGTGGTGGTGCGGGGCGACGACGGGCGCTGGCAGGTGGCGGCGTTTCAGAACACGCGGGTGCGGCCCCTGCCCCCGTCCGACAGCCTGTCCATGCGCCTCTTCGCGGCCGTGCTGCGCGTTCGCCTCGCCTTCTGGCGACGTCGCCACCCCGCGGCCCTCGCGGCCTGAGCGCCCGGAGCGGCCGCTCTCGGCCCCGACGGCGCTCACCGATTATCGCAATTGGCTCGCGAAGCAGCCGAACCCCGGCGACGTGACCATGTTGAACCGGATCCAACAGGAGGTCGTCGCCGTCGTACCCATGAAAAAGGGCGGCCCGACCTCGGGGAGCTACAAGGCACCGTGCGACTTCTGCGGTCCGCCCCTGAACAACATGGGATTGTCGAACCAGGTCATGACGCCGCAGGCCACCGCGCAGGCCATGCCCAACATCGCCCAGGTGTTCACAATCCAGAACGTGCCCGTGTTCCGCTGACAGACCGCCTATGCGACCTTCCCTGCCCCTGCACCTGCTTTCCCCTCGCGCTCAGCGGCTCCTCCTCTCCGCGGAGCGCGACGCCCTTTGACGACGCGGCGGCGGAGGGCGCCGCGTTGGGCCACACCGGAGCCGCCCTCGGCGGCGAAACAGGCGGAAACCATGAAAATCGCTGCTGTTTCCGGCGACCGCTCGTCATCGACCGGTTTCTCTGGCGGGACGATTCCGCGGGGGCGAACCGTCGCGATCCGTCGCTTCCCCGGGGATTTGGGGAGAGCGTGACGACGGATCGCACCCCCTCGGGAGGCATGGGCCCAACCCGGGCCCAATTGCCGAGCCCTGGGCCCGGAGAGCTCGCGACGGTCGATCCATCGCCTCGAGCCGCCGTCGTTGCGTCGCTCGCCGGCACCCTGAGCCGAGCCGTCGCCCTCGGGGACGCGGAGGCAGCCCGGGTCGTGCACGAGGCGATCGGTCAGCTGCTCGGGCTGCCGGTGGCACCGGAGCTGTGAGCAAGCTTGGGCCGAACGTCGAGCCCGCCGCTCGCGTCGACTCGCTGCCGGAGCCTTGCCGCTCGCCAGTGCCCGCGGGCTCTGACCTGCGCGGTGATCGGGATCATCGGCGGCTCCGCTAGCCGGCTCTGCTGCACCCGGATGATCTCCTCCTGCAACGCTGCGCGCTCGCGCTCTGCGTTCTCGCGCGCCGACATATCGAGCGCGAGCCGGGTGCTCGGCGAGCGCCTCCGCCGCCGCGGCAGCGAGCGTCGCGGCCCGCCGCCCCCCGGCCCGCCGCTCCGCCCTGGCGCCGCCATGGGCGATAGCCCGGCCGGTTATCGAAATTCGCGGCGAAAACGCGCCCTCACCGCGTGGCGTGCGGCGTGCGGTGTCGGCGCCGTGTGGCCAGCGCGGCTCACACCACGGGCGTCGTCTACGAGCGCCGTCGTCCCGAGAAGACGACGCTCTACGAGATCGTGCGCGACAACGTGGAGACGCTGTACGGGGCGATCGACGACGGCGCCATCGCCGTCCGGATACCCAAGCACGCGAAGAAGGAGCTCGAAGCCTACCTCGACTGCGGGCTGCTCTGCCGCGGGTTCGCGCGGCTCCGGTGCGAGCGCTGCGAAGAGAGTCGGCTGGTGCCTTCAGCTGTAAAGGACGCGGCTTCTGCCCGTCGTGTCTGGGCCGACGCATGTGTGCCACGGCGGCGAACCTGATCGAGGACGTCCTGCCCCAGGTGGCGCACCGTCCGTGGGTGTTGACGTTTCCGTTTCCGTGGCGGCGCAGGCTCGCCCAGGACGGGGCGTTGTTCGGCGTGCTGACCCGCATCTTCGTCGAGAGCGTGGAGCGGTTCTGCGAAGAGCGCGCCGCGCGCCGAGGCGCGTGCGGCGCGGTCAAGAGCGGCGCGGTGACCGTCGTGCAACGCACGTCCGGCGACATGCGGCTCAATCCGCATCTGCACGTGGTCTTCCTCGACGGGGCTTATCACGAAGACGGCACCGAGCTCGTGTGGAACGAACTCGGTCACCTGCGAACGGGCGAGGTCGGTCAGGTCCTAGAGCACGCCGTCGGGCGGATGCTCCATTACCTCCGGCGGCACGGGCATGTCGAGATCGAGCACGACGTCGAGGAGGACGACGAGCCCGAGGCAGCGCTCTGTGCCTCCGCCGTCTCGGGACGAGAGCCGCGCCACACGTCATCGCCCCGCAATGGCTCCGCGGGCTCTCGCCGTCCTCTCCGAGCGCGCTCGCGTACGACAAGCCGCTGTGCGCTGCGCTCGATGGCTTCACCTCGCACGCAGCGACGCGCGCCGGTGCGCACCATGCCGCGGCGAGGGAGGCGCTGCTGCGTTACGTGCTGCGACCCCCGATCGCAAACGAGCGCGTCGAGCCGCAGCAGGACGGCCTGGTGCGGCTCTCGCTCAAGCGCGCCTTCGCTGACGGGACTGCCCTTGTGGACATGGATCCGCTCTCGCTCTTGTGCCGCCTCGCAGCCAGCGTTCCGCCGCCGCGCTTTCACACCGTCAAGTACGCTGGCGTGCTCGCCTCGGCAAGTCGCCCACGTTGGCGCGCAAGCGCATCGGACCGCGCCCTGCGAAGCCACAAGAGCCTACGAAGGCGGACGATGACGCCGCTCCGAAACGCAAGCGTGGCGGCTATCGACCGTGGGCCGAGATCTTGCGCCGCACATTTGCGATCGATGTCCTCGAGTGCCCAGCTTGCAAGGGGCGGATGAAGCTCGCCTACACAAACGACAGCGGCAAAGTCGTCGTCGTCGCCATCAACGAGACAACCTCCGCCCAGACCGTTCCCCTCGCCTTCGCAGGCGGCACCGCGCCAAGCGCGATGGTCCCCTTCGTGACCGCCGCTTCGAAGAACTGGGCCGAAGGAACTCCCGTCACCGTAACGGACGCCACGCTCCCGATGGCCCTCGAAGCCATGAGCGTGACGACGTTCGTGAGTCAGTGAAGCCTAGCCAGATCGGCCCCGTCGCTCAGGGGACCTTCATCAGGGCGTTCTGCTCTGCTTGCACGCGGCCATCGGTGCAGAACTTGCAGTTGTCGCCGTAGAAGAAGTTCCTGTTCGCTGTGTCATCCATCAGATGAACGCGGAACCAGGCCGCGGCCGACGACAGGGACACGCCATTTGCGCCCTGATAGACCCAGCTACCGTGATCCGCGTTGAGCTCGTTGAGGAAAAACGCGGGCTGATCGGTGACCGTCTTGAAGACATCGTGGACCCCGCTGCATTTCACCGTGGAGTCCTTCCCTCCGCAGAAGAACAACATGGGGGTGTGCACTCCCTTGAGGGCAGTGGTGCCGCAAATCGTGCCGAGGGCCGAGAAACGGGGATCGGAGGCCGTCTTGCAAGTCGACATGCCCCCATAGGAATGGCCAAGCTGGCCGATCTTCGTGGTGTCGAGGGCGTGATAGTACGGGCTGCTCGCATCCTCGGCTTGTTCCAAGATCCAATCGAGGCCCGCGGTCGTGGGAAGAGGATCGCCTTCGGCGGTCGCGGTGCTGAGAGAAGCCACCACGACGAAACCGTGGGACGCGAGATGGTTGACGATCGGTCCGTATTGTCCGCACCACTGATTGCTGCCGGCGTTGACGACGCATTTCGGCGGGTTCTGCTCCGGATTGTCCCGGAAGCCATTGGCCCAGATCAGGATCGGATGGCAGTGGCCGCTGGTTGCGATATTGCTCGGGCGGTACACGTGGAAGCGCTGTTGCTCGTCCCCATAGATCGGATCGGGAATGACGCCGGCGAGGGGGCCGACGTTCTTGTCTGCGGTGACCGAGAAGGGGCCCGTCTTGGTAGGATCGGCCGTGGGGAACGGGTCGCCGACGCAGCTACTGACCGAGCCGCCGCTACCGGTCGTGCCGCCGCTTCCGGCATTTCCTTGGCCGCCGCTGCCCGGTTGCCCGCCCGAAGCCGCGCCACCCGTGGCCCCACTCGAGCCGCCCGACCCCGAGCCGCCAGCCCCACCACTGGATGCGCCGCCGCTGGATGCGCTGCCGCTTTCGGCCGTTCCCCCAGAGCCCGTCGCACCACCGGAGGCCGTGCCCTCGCTGCCCGTCCCACCGCTGTCCGTGCCAACCGCGCCCCCGCTCGCGGCAGCGTCCCCATTCGATCCGTTACCACACGCCGCGGTGGAAACGCACACGCCCAAAGCCAGTAGCCAACGCCTCATGGTGACTCTGTCCTCGCCCAGCCGCTCAGCGTCGTCAAGCGCTTTGGCGGATAGGACAAGCAAACGCGTTCCGCAAAGTCAAGATTCTCGGAGCCGTTCCTGGCTCGTGCAGTCCGACTGTACGAGCTTATCGACAGAACGGGCCTTATGCGATCAGACAGGCCTTCCACTCGTGAAACGCCTGCGATTACCGCGACGTCGCACCAAGCGGAAGGCATCCTACCGTATAGCTGTACACTACTGGCACCAAGCGGAAGGCATCCTACCGTATAGCTGTACACTGCTGAGCTCGTCCAAACGGCCGCCGTCGCGGTTCGCGGCGCGTCGTGATGGCCGGCGCACGCACCTCAGGGCAGACCTCCCCCCGGCCACGTCGTCGAGCAGCGTCCCTCCCTTTCAGTTTCGTCACGCGGGGTCCGCCGGGTACCGCGCGCGGCACTCCAGCGGCTCGGCGAACAGACCGAGGTGGCTCAAGATCTTCCTCGCCGTCGCCTTGTCCGTGATCGCGGCCATGAGTCGCATCCGCCCGCTGCATCGCGGGCACGCGAGAACATCTACTGCGTAAGTCCGCCGCAAAAGCTTCGCCCATTCGACGCGAGGCGACGTCGCCAGAAGGAGCCCATCCAGCAGCCGATCAAGATGCCGGACCGAGATCCCCTCCGACACGAATCCAACATCAGCCCACGGCAGTACAGCGCCCAGCGCAGTCGACACCCGCTCGCGCTCGACCGCGCCATGCACCATCGTCAGCAGCGCCCCAACCGCCACGTCCCGAGCGCCTCGCTCTGGTCCTCCCCCGCTTCCGTGGACACCCCCGACGGCACCAGGAGGCAGGGATGGGACGGAGAAGGAGGACGGCGAGGGCCCGCGGAGCCATTGCGGTGCGACGACGTGTGGCGCGGCTCTCGTCCCGAGACGGCGGAGGCACAGAGCGCTGCCTCGGGCTCGTCGTCCTCCTCGACGTCGTGCTCGATCTCGAGATACCCGTGCCGCCGGAGGTAACGGAGCATCCGCCCGACGGCGTGCTCTATGACCTGACCGACCTCGCCCGTTCGCAGGTGACCGAGTTCGTTCCACACCAGCTCGGTGCCGTCTTCGTGATAAGCCCCGTCGAGGAAGACCACGTGCAGATGCGGATTGAGCCGCATGTCGCCGGACGTGCGTTGCACGACGGTCACCGCCTCGCCGATTCCTGAACACGAACAGATGTCCGCAGAGCGGGTCGGCTCCAAAGCGCTGCGCGACCAGCACCGACAGGCCATCAAAGCTCTTGCGCAGGTCGGTAGGCTATACGCGTTCGGTGGAGCCCATCCTGACGTCGAGCCGGCCGGGGACATAGGCTTGCCGTGGTAGGCTCGGCCGCGACGTAGACGCGCACCGACGGCGGCAGCGTCAGCACGGCGACTCCTCGGCCGCCAGCGCCAGCACCCGCTCGAGCGTGGCCGGGTCGAAGCCCGGCCGAACGCGAACCACCCGCCCGTTGGGCAGCGCGATCTCGATCGGCTCGGCCGCGACCGGCGATGCGTCGATCACTACGTGCACCGGCAGGAACCGCGGCGGCTCGGTCGACGACGACGGCGAGGGCTGCGAGCGCCCGTCAGCCCGCAGCTTCCAGCGCCACCAATAGAGCTGCTTGGGCTTGTACCCCTCGCGGCGCGCGAACTTCTCGGCACTCAGCCCGCTCCGCTCCCATCGCCCCACCCGCTCGGCCCACTCCACTCTCGTCGCCATCGCTTCCTCCTTCGTCGCGATGGGAACAGGTAACCGGCGCCGCGCGGACGGTCACGATGCCCTTGGCTGGGCGGTTACAGCGGAAAGACCGTCGGCGAGCCGCTGCGCGAGCTCGGGAGCTTCGCAAGAAACGACACTATTGTCGATCGCATCGAACGCGACGCCGTGCTGCATACCACCGAGCACACGCGCGACCAGTACTCTTGCAGACCCGTGACATTCACACTCCCGCTTCGCGCGATTCCAGAACCTCGCGCTCGTCTACTCGAGATTTCTCTTTGCAAAAAAAATTGCAAAAATTGAGCAGTTCACGCGACAGGGTTCGCTTCGAGACTCCAGGGAACGTCAACCTTCGGGAGTCTTGCCGGCTGCGTCGGAAAACCTCCCTAAATCGTGCGTGGCGCATCTGCAGGCGCACCTGCGCCCTGGTGGACGAAGAGCCACCGCTTTATATAGCACTTCGCGCACCACGACCGATCGCACACAGCACTGAGTAGAGATCACAGGGGAGGGCTCGCAATGGCACGCAACAAGACCTTGTTTATCTACAACACCTCGAAGCAGAAAGAACAGGAATGGTCGATTTACTCGGAAAACGTCATCAACAAGAGTGTCACAGTTGGCTCGATACGCAAGACCTATACCATTTCTCTAAGCGGAGACGCGACCATCCAATTTGGCGTCAATGACACAGTTTACCTCAGAGCGGAATACAATTACTCAACAGACTCCTGGAAATCGCACACCGATACACCAAAAGAAATCAATTTCACAGTCTCGGGCAGCGCCGTGACCGTCAGCTCTTCCTACAGTCCAGAATTGCCAGCATGATGATCCTCTGCTCGGGTAGGATTTCGGCATTCATCCTGGCGCAACCTGTTCCCATTGCAGTTCAGTCAGGGCGTCCCCGGCGGCTGCAGGAGCGATTCGCCGCTCACCTTGCTGCCGAACCAGACCGTCGTATAGCGGTCGGGTAGCCCCGGGTCGTCGCCTTCCCGGGGCCCCCACGGATCCGGACGTGCAGATTTCCCGCATCCGGCTCTTCGAAACACGGCTTCGCTACACGATTCGGACGGCGGTCGGCTTCAGAAGCGGGTAGCGCTTCAGGAGCCGATTCATTGCCGCCCAGGAGAGACCACGCTGGGAGCGGCGATGCAGCCACCGCCACCACACCCGCGTGGCCCAACCACGTCGCTATCGAGCACGCGATCCCGCTCTCCGGCCGGTTTTCGGCTTTACGTTCGCAGGATCGACGTCCTCGAGTGCCCAGCTTGCAAGGGGCGGATGAAGCTCGTCGCCATGGTGACCAAGCCAAGGAACATCGCCCGCTTCCTCTCCGCGCTCGGCGAGCCGACCGACGTCCCAGCTCGCTCTCCCAGCGTCTACGCGGCGGCCACCGTACTGGAAAAGCACCGTTCTGCGCCGCAAGGCGCCCGGTGACGCCGCATAGCGTCTCGCGACGCGCCTCCCGGGCCAGACCAACGCCCGGACGGACACATGGGCCCACGGCACGTCGATGCGCCCCGTAGCGCGCTCGGCGCCGCCCGGACCACGCTCTTTCGGCCCAGGACCGAGCCATCACGACGCCCGCGGTCCCACCCTTTCGCTCTGCCGCGCTACACTGCTTCGCGCTGCGATCCGGCTTCTTTTACCTACGCGCTACGCGCGCATCGCCGGGTACACCACCCGAGCGGCGGCGGCGCGCGGCAGCGACGCCGGCCGCGGGAGGCGCCCGGCACGCGCGGCGGCGGCCCGGCCGGCGCTCCAGGGGTGAAGCGGGGCGCCCGAAAGGCGCCCGGGAGCGGTGCTCAGCCGCGTCCGGTACATGAGAAACAGAGCGGCGGTCACCCGCACAGGAGACGGGCCCAGATCGGTGTTTTCGGCGCGGAAGCGCACGAAAGGGAGCTGAGCACCGAAAACGTCGAGGTGGGCCCGTATCCGAAGCGGGGGCCCGCCGCTCTAGAGGATCAGAACGTGCAGGTGGGGGTGGGGCCGGCGGTGAAGGGCTCCCAGCGGACGTCCTCGATCGCCACGTCCATCGGCGACTCCGAGTAGAGGAGGAAGGGCGTGTTGACGTTGGTGATGTCGAGCCCGTTGTCCGTCAGGCACTTCAGCGGGACGGAGACCTCGTGCCACTCCCCGTCCGCGATGGAGGTCAGCGTATTGGCGATGTTGATGTCGCCGAGGCAGGGATACACGCAGTGGGCTGACAGCGTGACCAGCGGGCCCTCGGGCGGAGCATCGACGCGCGCCCGGAAGACGATCGAGGTCTCCGAGTTGTAGTAAGGCGACAGATCGACCCCGGGCGCGCCCGCCGAAACCTGCGCGTAGATCTGGCCCGTCGCGCTCCAGGTCACCTGCTTGGCGCTGCCCTGGATCTCGCCGTCGATCGTGCTCACGCTGACCTCGCCGCCGGGCAGGGTGGCCCCCATGCCCACGTCGATGCCGCCCCAGTTCGAGGGGCCGCCGATGCGCAGCACGTAGTCGCCCTTGTCCTCGCCATCCACGAAGATCTCGAGCGGCTCGCTCGTGGTGCCGGCCGCCCCCGGGTCCGGGGCATCGCAGCCGTGGCCCGTGGAGACCTCGGGCAGATCGTCGCCGAGCGCGTCGGCGTCGGTGGTCACGAGGCCATAGCCATACGCGAAGAGCGGCTCCTCGCCGTCTCCCCTGTTGATGGACGTCTGGCAGTCGGCCGAGGGCCACGAGAACGACAGCTTGCCCTGGAACTCGTGATCGCCGAAGAGCACGTCGGCGACGCCGCCGCCCTCGCTGCCCGGCAGCCAGGCCGCCACGAACGCGTCTGACCGGTTGAGCTCCTTGTTGGTGTGGAGCGGGCGGCCCGACACGAACACCGTGACGATGGGCACACTCGGCGCCTGGGCGCGGATGGTCTCGATGACGGCGAGGTCCTCGGGGTAGAGGTTCGCGTGCTCGAGCGTCTCGAACTTGCCTATATCGCCCTGGCCCTCGGCGTAGGGCGTCTCGCCGATGACCACGATCGCGGCGTCGAAGGTGTCGGCCGCGGCGGTGCCGTCGGGGCTCAGGGTCGCAGCGCCGCTCAGCCCGGCGGCCGTGATCGTCTCCTCGATGCCGGCGTAGATGGACTGCGCGTTCGGGAAATCGGCGTTGGTGTTGCCGGTGCCCTGCCAGGTCAGCGTCCAGCCGCCGGACTGGTTCTGGATGTTGTTTGCGGTCTTGCCGGCCACGAGGACGTTCATCGACTTGCTGAGCGGCAGGACATCGCCCTTGTTCTTGAGCAGGACGAGCGACTTGCGCACGGCCTCGCGCGCCACGGCCCGGTGCTCCGGCGCGGCGAGGAGCGCGGCGTCGCCGGCGACCGACCGGGTCGACGGGGCGCCCTTGCTCGCCCTGGGGCCGAGGAGGCCGGCCCGCATCTTCACGCGCAGGATCCGGGTCACCGCGTCGTCGATGCGGGCCATCGGGATCTCGCCGCTCTCCGCCTGGGCGATGGTGTTCTCGATGAACGCCATCCAGTCGTTGGGCACCATGATCATGTCCACCCCGGCGTTGATCGCCGCGGCGCACCGCGTGTTGTTACAACCCGGGAGCTGGCCGTGCCCGTTCCAGTCGCCGACGACGAAGCCGGTGAAGCCGAGCTGGCCCTTGAGGATGTCGGTGAGCAGGTACTGATTGCCGTGCATCTTGTCGCCGTTCCAGCTGCTGAACGACGCCATCACGGTCTGCGCGCCCGCCGCGAGCGCGGAGAGGTAGCCCTGGGCGTGGATGTCGCGCAGAGCCTCCTCGGAGCAGACGGTGTTGCCCTGGTCCTTGCCCTGCTCGGTCCCGCCGTCGCCCATGAAGTGCTTGGCGGTCGCGACCACGTGCGCGCCGTTGAACAGGTCCGCGCTGTCCGCCGGCCGGCCCTGCAGGCCCCGGATCATCCGGCCCGCGTAGCTCCTCACGATCTCCGGATCCTCGGAGTAGCCCTCGTAGGAGCGGCCCCACCGATCGTCCCGCACCACGGCGAGCGTGGGGGCGAAGGCCCAGTCGAGCCCGGTGACGGCGACCTCGGCGGCGGTGATGGCGCCGATCTCCTCGATGAGATCGGGATCGTTCATGGCGCCGAGCCCGATGTTCTGCGGGAACAGCGTCGCGCCGATCACGTTGTTGTGGCCGTGCACCGCGTCCACGCCCCAGATGACGGGGATGCCGAGGTGCTCGCCGGGCGCGCCGCTCGTGTCGATGGAGGCCGCGTAATAGGCGTCCGCGAGGTCGACCCAGTCGGCCATCGTCGCGTGCTTGGAGCGGCCCGGCCAGGAGCCGCCGCCGTTCAGCACCGAGCCGATGTGGTACTCCCGGACCTGGTCCGGCGTGATCGCCAGGATCTCGGGCTGGACCATCTGGCCGACCTTCTGCGCCACGCTCATCTGCGCGAGCAGCTCGGCGATGGCGTCCTCGATCTCCGGGTCGAGCGCGATCTCGCTCGTCACCGTCGGCCATTCGACCGACGCGCTCTCGCCGCCCGCGCCGCCGCCACCGGCGGTGCCGGTGGTGGAGCCGGCGCCGGAGCCGCCTTCGCCGCCGCCGCCGGCGGTGCCCGTGGAGCCGGCGCCGGAGCCGCCCGCGCCGCCGCTGCCGCCGGTGCCGGTGGTGGTGCCTGCGCCGGAGCCGCCCGCGCCGCCGCTACCGCCGGTGCCGGTGGTGGAGCCTGCGCCGGAGCCGCCCTCGCCGCCGCCGCCGGCGGTGCCGGAGGTGGAGCCCGCGCCGGAGCCGCCCTCGCCGCCGCCGCCGGCGGTGCCGGTGGTGGAGCCCGCGCCAGAGCCGCCCTCGCCGCCGCCGCCGGCGGTGCCGGTGGTGGAGCCCGCGCCGGAGCCGCCGTCGCCGCCGCCACCGGCGGTGCCGGTGGTGGAGCCTGCGCCGGAGCCGCCCGACCCTGTCGCGTCAGCCGGGGGATCCGTGGAGTCGTCCCCGCAGGCGGGAACAGGGATGGTCAGGGCTGCGACCAGCAGCCATCTACCGTATTGGTTACAATGCTTCATACCAGCGCCGGAGCATGGTCCCGGCGCAGTGGGGCGTCAAATTAATAGTCCCGCAGTCTGCTTCTATCAGGACCTCTGTCGGCCATCGCTCACGCCACACCTACACGCAGACCACGATTTATCGCTTCTCGGCGGACCAGGCTTTCGGTATCCTCGATCCTCCTCCAGCCACCAAGGCAGCAAGGAAGAACGCCATGTCGCAACATTGGACGATCGCGGGCGCGCTGCTCGCCTTTGCGCTGCTCGACGCCGCCTGCGCCGACCCCGAGCAGGACGCTTCCTCCGGCGCGGCGAGCGGCGGTTCCACCTCGGTGAGCCTGCACGTGGTCTTCCTCGACGGGGCTTATCACGAAGACGGCACCGAGCTCGTGTGGAACGAACTCGGTCACCTGCGAACGGGCGAGGTCGGTCAAGTCCTAGAGCACGCCGTCGGGCGGATGCTCCGTTACCTCCGGCGGCACGGGCATCTCGAGATCGAGCACGACGTCGAGGAGGACGACGAGCCCGAGGCCGCGCTCTGTGCCTCCGCCGTCTCGGGACGAGAGCCGCGCCACACGTCGTCGCCCCGCAATGGCTCCGCGGGCTCTCGTCGTATTGTCCGAGCGCGCTCGCGTACGACAAGCCGCTGTGCGCTGCGCTCGATGGCTTCACCTTGCACGCAGCGACGCGCGCCGGTGCGCACCATGCCGCTGCGAGGGAGGCGCTGCTGCGTTACGTGCTGCGACCCCCGATCGCAAAGGAGCGCGTCGAGCCGCAGCAGGACGGCCTGGTGCGGCTCTCGCTCAAGCGCGCCTTCGCTGACGGGACTGTCGCGGTGGATATGGATCCACTCTCGCTCTTGTGTCGCCTCGCAGCCAGCGTCCCGCCGCCGCGCTTTCACACCGTCAAGTACGCGGGCGTGCTCGCCTCGGCAAGTCGCCCACGTTGGCGCGCAATCGCATCGGACCGCGCCCTGCTAAGCCACAAGAGCCTACGAAGGCGGACGAAGGCGCCGCTTCGAAACGCAAGCGTGGCGGCTATCGAGCGGTCGATAAACCGCGCCGAGCTCCTGCGCCGCACATTTGCGATCGACGTCCTCGAGTGCCCAGCTTGCAAGGGGCGGATGAAGCTCGTCGCCATGGTGACCAAGCCAAGGAACATCGCCCGCTTCCTCTCCGCGCTCGGCGAGCTGACCGATGTTCCAGCACGCTCTCCCAGCGCCGACGCAGCGGCCACCGTACTGGAAAAGCACCGTTGTGCGCCGCAAGGCGCTCGGTGACGCCGCATAGCGTCTCGCGACGCGCCTCCCGGGCCAGACCAACGCCCGGACGGACACATGGGCCCACGGCACGCCGATGCGCCCCGTAGCGCGCTCGGCGCCGCCCGGACCACGCTCTTTCGGCCCAGGACCGAGCCATCACGACGCTCGCGGTCCCACCCTTTCGGTTTGCTGCGCTACACTGCTTCGCGCTGCGATCCGGCTTCTTTTACCTACGCGCCCGGAGACAATGGCACCATCGCGGTGTCACGCTGTTTGTCACTGGCCGAACTCATGTTCGCCCCTACCGACTGGCCTCGGCCCGTCGGCCTCTGTTCGCAATCCATCATGGAGAGCCGGGTGCATAACGAAAGGTGCATGCCCGGTTCGGAAGGGGGCGCCCGGAGACCTACCGGCGAGAGCCGGCAAGGCGCCGGGCGCCCACCTTACGCCACCAGCCGACTCTCTTCGCAGCGCTCGCACCGGAGCCGCGCGAACCCGCGGCAGAGCAGCCCGCAGTCGAGCGGCGGGGTGAAGTGCTTGACCCTCGAGCTGCGCGGCTGAGACGCCTCAACGCCTCCCCGGCTCGAACCGGATCGGCAGCCGCGTCGGCCCGTGCACGTGGAGCGTCTTGCGCGGCTCCCACGGCGCGTCGCTCGCGAGCCGCAGCCCTTCGAGCCGCGACACCAGATCCGGCAGCGCCACCTTCGCCTCGAGCCGCGCGAGCGGCGCGCCGATGCAGAAATGGATGCCGTGGCCGAAGCCGACGTGCGGGTTGGGATCGCGGCCGACGTCGAAGCGCTCGGGAGCCTCGAACACCTTCGGATCGCGGTTGGCCGAGCCGATCATCGCGAGCACCAGCTTGCCGGCCGGGATCGGCTGGCCGTGCATCTCGACATCGCGCCGCGGCGTGCGGAACACCGCCTGGACCGGCGAGCGATACCGCAGCACCTCCTCGATGGCCGAGGGCCAGAGCGCGGGAGAGGCGCGGAGGCGCGCGAGCTCGGACGGGTGATCGAGCAGGCAGAGGATCGCGTTGGTGATCAGGTTGGTGGTGGTCTCGCTGCCGGCGAGGAGCAGGAGCATGAAGAAATCGAGGATCTCGTCCTCGCCGAGCCGCTCTCCGTCGACCTCGGCCTCGACGAGGCGGGTCAGCAGATCGTCCTTCGGCGCCCGCCTGCGCTCGGGGAGGATGCCCGCGAGGTAGGCGCGGATCTCCTCCCGCGCCGCGCCGAACTCCCGCGCTGCGCGCGCCCCCTCCTCGCCGCCGCCGATGATCTGGCTGAGGTTCAGGATCGCGTCGCTCCAGCGCTTGAAGCGATCGCGATCTGCGAGGGGGATCCCGAGCATCTCGGCGATCACCAGGATGGGGAGCTGCACGGCGTAGTCGGCGCAGAGATCCATCTCGCCGCGCTCGATGGTCCGATCGACGAGCTCGCGCGACAGCTCGCGGATCCGCGGCTCGAGGCCCGCGATCGAGCGCGGGGTGAAGGCCTTCACCACGATGGATCGCAGCTTGGTGTGGCGCGGCGGATCGGTGAAGATCATCCAGTCGAGAGGCCCGCCGCCCGGCGGCGCCGCGCGGGAGCTGAAGGTGTCGTGATCGTGGATCGCACGTTTGACACCCTCGTAGTCGAGGATCATCCAGATCTCGCCGCCCGGCACGGCGAGCACCGGAGAGACGCTCCGCATCTGCGCGTAGAGCGGATACGGGTTGCGGCGCATGTCTTCGGAGATGAAGTTCAGCACTTCGTTCGACCTCCATCGCTCGGAGTTGGGGTGCGACCCGGACGGACGCCCGAGCATGCCTCCCGCGCCGCGATCCCCGGAGAAAGGCGCGCAGCGGGTCGAGGCATGCGGCTACAGTACGGCCCTGCGCCATGCTGCGCTTGAACGAATCCCGGATCGGCGGCGTGATCACGGACGCGTTCGCGGCGCGCGCCTCGCCGTCGCTGGTCTCGACGCTCCACGCCCAGCACGCGACCATGATCTACGCCGGGCTCGACGGCGACGTGACCGTCACCGAGGAGGGTAGCCCGCCGATCCGCGCGCGCGTCGTCGTGGTTCCCCCCGAGGTGGATCACGCCACCTTCTGCCCGGGCCCCGCGATCGTGCTCCACCACGATCCGGAGCTCGCGCCCGAGGTCGCCGTCTACGCCCGCCAGCGGGGTCGCGCCTCACCGCTCGAGGGCCGCATCGCCGCGCGCCTCGGCGGCGCCCTCCATTCGCACCGCGCCTCGCTGTCGCGCCCCGACGTGCTCGCGGGTCTGGCGCGCGAATCCGCAGCATGGTTTGCGGAAGAGGCCCCGCGCCGCGATCTCGACACGCGGGTCGCGAGCGTGGTCGAGGCGCTGCGCGATCCAGACGCCGATCGGCATCTCGTGCTGGCGAGGACCCGGCTCTCCGCCGCGCACCTGCAAGCGCTGTTCGTGCGCGACGTCGGGGTGCCGATCCGCACGTACCTCTTGTGGCGGAGGCTCCTGATCGCGATCGCGTCGTGCGTGCGGCTCGACAACACGAACGCAGCGCATTTCGCGGGTTTTTCGGATCTCGCGCACCTGTCGCGGACGTGCCGGAGGATGCTGGGGTATTCCCCCACGCTGCTGCGCCGGGAGTTCGTCTCGACGTAGCCGCGTCCTCGACGGTTCACGGGCAGCCGTCGAGCGTCACGGCGGGGCCGTAGTAGTCGGAGCTCTCGGTCGTGTCGCCGGCCGCCGAGTAGACGATCGCCTGCAGCACGACGCTGCCCGACCCATCGAACGCGGGCGTGCTCGCGGCCTCGACGGTGCTCGGCAGGTCCGCGAAGAAGCGCACCTTCTGCCGCACCGGCGCGTCGGGATCGATCGCGATCGGGAAGCCGCTGGTGTCGTGCAGCGACGCCAAGAAAATCTTGACTTTCACGAAGCCGTTTGATCGCCCTATCCGCTTGAGCAACATCGTGTGCTGGTTCTCCGTGAACCGGACAGCGGTTACGCCCTGCGGGCACCGAGCCTTCGTCGCCATGCGCGATGCGGAGACCAACGGCCGGGTGTCGACGCGCTGACCGCATCCTCCACGAACGAGCGCCGGCTGCGACATCACGACCTCGGTTGCGACTGCCCGCGGCCGAAGAGGCCATGCGCGAGTGCGCTCACCGCTTGCGGGCGGCGCCAGGGCGACCAACGCGCGACGTCACCTTCTTGGTGAAGGTTCTCTTGGTCGAAGAACGCGGGCACGTCTTCCGCCGAGTCGGAGCACTCGTGCTGGCATCCGCCTCCATGCCTGGGAAGGGCTTGTGCCGCTCCTTGGAGAAAGCGGGGATCCACGCAACGAGATCCCCCGCCAGCCCATCGCTCGCTGCGTTCAGGTCCGGGACGGTCGTCCCGTCGGGCATCGTCACGGAGATGCGGATGCCGTGGTGGGTCGGGCGCTGGAACATGAACATGACGTGGTGCAGGGTCATGTCCACCATCTCGGGGATCAGGTCCTTGAGGAGCGCCACCGCCGCGGGGCCGAGCGGCTTGATCCGCTTCCGGTAGAGAGCCTTGTCCGCCGGCGCCTTGGAGCGGCCGCCGATGCGCCCCCGTAGCGCGCTCGGCGCCGCCCGGACCAGCACGTCACGGCCCCAACCGTCGATCGGCGCTCTGCCGCCGGTCCCGGCACCGACCCCGATCGGTGATGCTACGGGCCCTTCACCGCGGGCGATGCGGCGGCGGAGGGCGCTCCGTTGGGCCACACCGAAGCCGCCCTCGGCGGCGAGACAGGCGGAAACTATCAAAATTACTACTGTTTCCAGCGACCGCTCGTCATCGACGGTTTCTCTGGCGGGGTTTCTGAAACGCGGAGTCAGCGCAGGCGCAGCTGCACCCCCAGCATCCCCGTGACGCCGCCCTTCGGCAGCGCGGCCTCGGGCTTCGGGGTGAGGTGGAGGTCGGTCTGGTGGATCCGCACGAACGCCTCGGCGCTCCCGAGGAGGGCCACGCTGCCCTCGGCCGGCCATACGAGGTCGATCGCCGTGCGCGTCCCGAAGGCCCACCCGTGCCCTGTCTCTTCCGGCTTCTTCGGGTCGCGCGGGGAGGCCATCACCCAGTCGGCGGCGGCCTCGATCCTCGCCCGGACGAGCGCGTCGAGCGGCGCGATGGGCGCGGCGATGCCGCCGCCGCCCCCGAGCGTGAGCCACTGGACGGACAGGCCCGGGGCCGGCTCGCGCAGGGCCGCGGCATAGGACACCGAGAGGGTCCCGAAGAAGCCCGAGCGCCGGTCGAGCGACGTGGCCATGACCCAGCCGCCGACGCGGGCGGGGCCGGCGGCGCGCGCGGGGCCGACATCGAGGCCGTTGCCGACCAGCCCGCCGGCGGCGAGGAACCAGCCCAGCGGGCGCGGCGGCGGTGCGTCCGCGGCCGGCTCGGCGGCGGTCGGGGCGGCGGCGGTCGGGTCGGGCGGCGTCGCGGAGCCGGCGCGCTCCGACGCCAGGGCCGCGACCAGCAGCCCCGCGGTGCGGTAGCGGTCGGGCAGCGGATCCTCCTCGCGGAATTCGATCTCGCGCGACGACAGCGTGCCCTCGGGCGCGCCGAGGGAGGCGACGTCGACCCGCAGCCGGCGGTAGTCCGGGCCGTCCAGCCAGACGACGGCGAGCGCCCGGAGCGGGGTCCCGGCGTGCTTCGGATCGCCGAGCGCGCACCCGCCGCCGCCGGCGGCGCGGGAGCACGCCTCGACGAGGAGCGCCGGGAGCTCGCCTTGTACGGCAGGGCCCGACGCGATATCGACGACGATCGGGGCCGGCAAGAGGTCTACCCGGGACCGACGCTACCGAGCGGGAGCGGCGAAGGCAAGCAGGAGACGGCCGCCGGGCGCTCGCGGCGGTGCCTCGTATCCGTCGACCATGAGCAGATGATGACCGACCCCAGGAGGACCTCGGGGCTTGTCGTCGTTCCAGTCGACCGCTGATCGCCCCATGCACGCAGCAGAAGGAAGGTTGAGCACGACATCCGGACCAAGACCGGAACGGCGTCGTTCGCCTTCATCCTGGAGGACATGGACATCCAGCGATTGAATATTTGCAGGACGTGAAGCACGATGGGTATGTCGGAATCCCGACATGCGAAGGTGCGGCCTTCCCGCTTGCTGGGCGGGACCCTCGCCGGGCCAGCCCGACACGCAAGGCAGGCGACACGTGGTCGGTCAGCCAGACGCCGTTGGAGGCCTGGTGGACGAGCGGGCCGGCGAAGATCGCGATCCTGTGCCGATCTCTCCTGACGCCGCGCTCCGAACGATCCCTCGCTCGACGCGGCGCTCCGAAGGAGCCCCGCCAGCCTCGTCCTCCCCCGGGATCGAGGACAGCGGGAGGCCGGTCGATTGGAATTGACATCCGGAATGTGAACGCTCACATTGACCTGCAGGGGCATCCTTCTGCTTCGGCGATCTCAGTTCCCATCCGGCTCGACCAGCGACCCGAATCGAGGAGAGATGCCACTGGGACTACTGTCTTCGTTCGCTCGAGGCAAACTGGCGTCGCTATGGGCGCCACGGGCCCGTGGCACAGTGGCCAAGTCAGGTGGCCACTTGGCTTTGCGAGCCGCATTCACTCGGCAATAGCGCCCGATCAGGAGAAAAGATGAAAAAGACGCTGATGCTCACGTTCGTATTGGCCGCGCAAGGCTTGAGCTGCACCGCTGACAACCCCGGAGCCGAGAAGCCCACGGCGACCGGAGACGCTGGCGGGGCAACTGCTGGAGGAGGCGCTGGTGGTAACGGCGGCGGCGCAGCGACCGGGGGAGCGGGGGATGGCGGCGGCGCAACAAGCGGGGGAGCGGGGGATGGCGGCGGCGCAACAAGCGGGGGAGCGGGAGACGGCGGCGGCGCAACAAGCGGGGGAGCTGGTGGCACTGGCGGTTCCGGTGACGTGAACGCATCGACCGGGCCGTGCGATCTTTACGAGAGCGGCGGCACGCCGTGTGTTGCCGCCCATAGCACGGTGCGCGCCCTGTTCGGCGCCTACGCCGGGAAGCTCTACCAAGTCCGGCGTGCCTCGGACAACGCGACCAAGGACATCTCCGTGCTCAAAGCCGGGGGCCCCGCCGATTCCGCACCACAGGACGCGTTCTGCGCCGGGACCTCGTGCGTGATCACGGTGCTCTACGACCAATCCGGACACGGGAATGACCTCTGGTACCAGGGCTCGGACGTGGTGCCCGGCTCACCGAGGAGCAGCCCAGCGAAGGCCACCACGGAGTCGCTGCAGGTGAGCGGGAGCAAGGTCTACTCGCTTTACATCAACCCCGGCAACAGCTACTGGCGCGACGGCCACACCACCGGCGTTCCGACGGGAAGCGCGCCGGAAGGCCTGTACATGGTGACGAGCGGCATCCACGTCAACGGCGGGTGCTGCTTCGACTACGGCAACAGCGAGACCACCCGAAAGGCCGACAGAGCTGGCGCCATGGACGCCATCAACTTCAGCAAGCAGTGCTGGTTCGGAGGCTGCTCCGGCACCGGTCCGTGGGTGCAGGCCGACCTGGAGTGGGGTCTGTTTCCCGGCGGCAGCAGCAGCTGGAACCCGAACCAAAAGGCGCTTCCGCACAAGTACGTCACCGCGATCCTGAAGAACGACGGGACCACGCGCTTCGCGCTGAAGGGCGGCAACGCCCAGTCGGGAAGTCTGACCAAGCTTTACGAGGGCTCGCTGCCGCCCAACTATAGCCCGATGAAGAAGCAAGGCGCCATCGTGCTCGGCAGTGGTGGTGATTGCTGCAAGCCCGACGGCGGCGCGAACGACAGCGCAGGTACGTTCTACGAGGGCGCGATCGCCGCCGGCTACCCGAACGATGCTACGGAGGACGCGCTCCAAAACAACATCATTGCGGCTGGCTATGAGTGAGCGGGCGCGGATGGCGTGTCCAGCGCTGCTGCGGGAGCTTCATGGCGGAGAGAGAGGAACCGCCAAGAACGCCGAGTTCACAGGGAGTGAGCTACGCGCCTGACGCCGGTACGGAGGACGGCCACGTTGAAGTTGAATCAAGAGGCCAAGTCCGCTAAACGAACTCACGACGGGCTTCGCCCGACGCTCAGCGCCTGGCGCGCGGCCTCGCCCCACACACCTGCTGGCAGACACTGCCGCGGAGACTCCGATGAACGAGGCCTCGATCACCCGGTACATCACCGACACATTGGATGGCGTCGATGTGGTCGTCGCATCCCGCGAGGCCGGGTCTCCCGAGCTCGCCTGGGGCGACACCTTCTTCAGCTACGACCCCGGACGCCAGCTCCCGCCTGCTCACCGGTTCCCGTTCGCGACGATCGTCACCAAAGACTATGGCGAATTCGACTGCGCCTCCCAGCTGGATCGCCCGGGAGTTTTCCGGCTGAACATCGGCGTCAGCAAGGAGACGTACCGCTCCTTGTTTGGCCCCCAGCCGTCTCCTCCTCCTGCTGGCAGAGCCGTGGAGACCGGCCACGACTTCGCCGCCCTGGATCGACTGCTGCCGCACCCTGTGTACGCACCGCAGTCCTGGGTCTGCGTGCTGAACCCCAGCGAGGCAACCTTCGAGGCGGTGCGGCCGCTGCTGGCTGAGGCCCATCAGCTGGCTGTCAGCAGGTACGCGAAACGCGAGACCCGCGAATGAGGCTGAACAAGGCGATGCGCTCGACCGGACCGCACGCGAGCTTCCCCGGGCGAGCGCGTCGAGGCCGTGCTCCCTCTCCTTCTGGTCGGTCGCGGTGATGTGTCGGCGACGCCGGTGGTGCCCTCGACAGCCGCCGGCGCTATCCTGCGCGCATGTCCGGAGCCGCTTCCGCCCGCCGCCTCGCCACCGCGGACGATCTCCTGGCCATCCCCGAGCGCGAGCGCTTCCACGAGGTCATCGGTGGCGAGCTCGTTCGCAAGGCCATGCCGAGCGGCCCGCACGGGCGCGCCCAGCTACGGATCGGGAGCCGGATCAGCGGACCGTATGATCGAGGGCCCGGCGGACGCTGGCCCGGTGGCTGGTGGTTCGCGACCGAGGTCGAGGTCGAGCTGGAAACCCATGAGGTCTACCGCCCCGATGTGACGGGGTGGCTGCGCGAGCGCTTGCCGGAGCTGCCTGGGGAGGTGCCCATCCGGGTGCGGCCGGACTGGGTGTGTGAGGTGCTATCGCCGTCGAACAGCCGCAACGATCTGTTCAAGAAGCTCCGAACCTACCAGCGCTGCAAGGTGCCCCACTACTGGATCGTCGACCCCGAGACGGAGACGCTCATGGTCTACCGGTGGACGACCGAGGGATATCTGCTGGTGCTGGCGGCCGAGCGGGAGGATCGGGTCAGGCCCGAGCCTTTCGATGCGATCGTCCTGAAGGTAGGCGCGCTGTTCGACGACGACGAGGACGAGGAGGAGCGGCAGCGGTGACGGACCGCGGCCCCGCGACCTGGCGACGAGGGCGCCGCGCGGCAGGTGGCAGCAGCGGTGGAACCGGTGGATCGCGACGGTCCTCCCCTGCAGGTTCGTCCTCGTGGAACCACCCAGGTCGAGCTCGATCCGTCCTACGGAACCACCTCGATCCACACCGACGCGCGCACAGGAGCGTCGGACGCCGGATCCATCCGGAAGACGCTCGCTCCGAGCACCCCGGTCCGGCGGTTCCGGGCGAAGGTCACGGGCGGGGCCGGGCCTGCGTCGAAGTCGCGCAGCTGCTCGAGCGCCGCGATCAGCCCCTCCCGCGTCGCATGGGCGCCGGCGCGCTTCAGCGCCTCGATCGCGATCTGCGCCGCGACGTACGCGCTCGCCTGGACCCCGAGCGGCCCCGGCGCGACGCCCGCCCGGCGCAGAAACGCCTGCAGCGCGTCCTCCGACGCCCGCTCCCGCTCACCCAGGGAGCCTGGGTACAGGAACAGCACGCGGCCGGCGATCTCGCGGGACGGCGCCCCGGCGCTCCCGGCGATCGATCCCAGCGAGGCGTAGATCGGCGCGGCCGATCCGGCGTCGTCCAGCGCCGCCCGGGCGCTCGCGAGGTCCGCGCCGGGGCCCCAGAAGAGAACGGCCCGCGCCCCGTGCGCCCGCACCGCGCCGGCCACGTCGCGCGGCGAGAGGCGGCCTGGCTCGAAGGAGAGCGCCGGCGGTGCAGGAAGATCGCGGTGAGCTGCCTCCGCGCGCGCGCCCGACGCCCAGGCCTCGCCGGCGCGGTCGCGCGTGTGCACGACCAGCGCGAGCGACCCCGCGTTCGCAGGAGCGCCGGCGAGGTGCTTGACCGCCACGCGGGCCAGCACGTCGGGCCCCGGCAGCACCTGGAACACGACATCGTCGGCCCCGGCCGCGCCCCCTCCGGCTGCCTCCCGCGCGCGACCAGGGGCGCCGTCGGCCAACCCGGGTGCGCTCGCCGCCGGGGCGCCGTCGGCCAACCCGGGTGGGCCCGGGGCACCGTCGGCCAACCCGGGTGCGCCCGCCAGCGCCAAGGGCCCCACGAGCGGCGCCCGCTCCTCCGAGAGGCGCGCCCGCAGCGCCGGATCCCCGTCGAAGGCGCTCCCCACCAGCGCCAGCACGCCCCGGTCCAGCAGGCGCGCCGTCGCCCCGGCCTCGCCCGACGGCCCGGCGCTGTCCTCCACGCGCAGCTCGATCCGCCGCCGGTAGATGCCGCCCTGCGCGTTCACGTCGGCGAACGCCGCGATCAGCACGTCGCGCGCAGCCGCGCCGACCGGCGCATCCGGCCCGGTCAGCGGCAGCGCCGCGCCCAGCGCCACCGAGCCCGCCGTGACGCCAGGATCCAGATCCCGGCCGACGCAGCCCAGATATTCAACAAGATCCGATAAATCCGCCTCTTCCAGGCGGTACCGCGGCATCACCGGGCTCAGCCACGGCCCCGCGGGCCCTCGCCCCTCGCGGATGGCCGTCACCAGCGCGGCGGCGCTCATCGCTCCCTCGCCTGGCCGCCTCCCCTGCCCAGCTCCCCCACCCCGCTCGCCGCTCGACGCAAGGCGCCGCTCGGCCGCGAGCGGCGGCGCCGTGACGCCGCCCTCGGTCGTCCCCTGCCCGCTGGGGCCATGGCAGCCCGCGCAGGCGGCCTCGCGGCCGGAGAGCGCCGCGGCGCCGCCGACGATCGCGCCCTCGATGGGCCGGCCATCCTCGGTCGCGCCGCGCTGGTAGATGTGCTTGCCGCGCCGGGCGGCCGGCGAGAGCTCCTCGCACGACCCCACCTCGCCCGCCGCAGCCGCATGCGCTCGGGGCGCGCCGTCATCCCGGCCGAGCGCCCACGCCGCGACCGCGCAGAGCCCCAGCGCCGGCACCGCTGCCAGGAGGCCGAGCCGCGCCCTGCCAGGACGACGGGCCCTCGGCCGACGGGCCCTCGGCCTATCCACCGCCCGCGCTCCGCGCCACAGGCCCTCGCGGCGGCAGGAAGGCCCGGACCTCGTCCGCGAGGCGCCCCGGCGGCGCGATGCCCTCGACCCGCGTCCAGCGGCCCTCCGCCTCGCGCCCGATGAGCGTGATCGGCGCGTGCCGCTCCTTGATCGGGGCGCGCCCCCCGAGCGCGTCCAGCACGCGGTTCACGCGCTCGCGCCGCCCCGTCAGGAAGGACCAGCCCTTCCGCCGGCCGAACTTCTCGGCGTAGACGTTCAGCCGCTCCGGCGTGTCCATGGCGGGGTCCAGCGAGATCGAGACGAGCCGCACGTCCCGGTCCAGCGCGTCGCCGAGCTGGGCCTGGAGCCGGCCGAAGATGGCCGTCATCGGCGAGCAGATCGTCGTGCAGGTCGTGAAGATGAAATTGACGACGAGCACCCGGTCCTTCGCGAGCTCGCGGAGACGGACGGGCCGGCCGTCCTGATCCACGAGCTCGTCGTCCAGGACCTCGACGCCCGTCGCCGGCGAGGCGCGCACCTCCGCCGCGCCGTCCGGGGAGAGCCCAGGCGGCCCCGCGGCCGCAGCGACGTCCGGAGGACGCCCAGGCGGCCCCGCGGGAGCGGGGGCGGCGTGCTCGCCAGGAGGCGCGCTCCCGCGGCCGCACGAGGCCGCGGCGAGCGCGCCGGCCAGGACCAGCGCTTTCAATGCACAGAGCGACAGGAAACGCATGTCGGCCTCACCGTGGGTCGTTGAGGTGCTGGACGGCGCGCGCGAGCGCCTCGGGCTCCTCGGTGGCGAACGCCTTCAGCCACATGCCGGTCGACGTGTCGCCGACGAGCAGCGTCATCGTGTGCTCGTCGGGCCGCCGCACCTGGCCGCCGAGGCGCTTCAGCACCGTGGCGACGTTCTCGGGCGTGCCGGTCAGGAAGTACCAGCCCTCGCCCGCCTTGAACTTCGCGGCGTACTCCTTCAGCGCGGCCGGCGTGTCGTTCTCCGGGTCGACCGTGATCGTCAGCATCGTCACCGCCTGCCCGCGCGCCCGGAGCAGCGCCTGCACGCGCGCGAGGTTCGCCGTCATCGTGGGGCAGGCGCCCTTGCACGAGGTGAAGGCGAAGTTGATGAGCACCTTCCGGCCCCGCAGCAGCCCGGCATAGAAGCGGTGCGCGCGGCCGTGCTGGTCGACGAGCTCGGTGTTGGTGAAGTACCGCTCCGCGGCGGCGTCGTCCTCCCTGGAGACGCCGCCGATCTTCATGCGCTCCACGCGCGGCACCTTGCCCTCTGCGGGCGAGATGCGCGCGGACGAGGACAGCGCGAGCGCGAGGGCCACCGCGGCGAGGGCCGCCCCGGGCCTCATCGCCCACCTCCGACCTGCGTCCCGGCGCCGCGCGGCGAGACCCGCAGCGGGACGGACGGGAGCGCGCCGACAGGCGCCCCGCGCCCCGGAACGGCGGCGAGGAAGCGGTACTGGCCCGGCGTGGGCGGCGTGAACGCGACGGAGAACGTGCCGTCCCCCTCGGCCCGCGGCGCGCCGCGGAAGCGGTACCCGGTCGGGAACCGGACGACCATCACCTCGATGTCTTCCGCGTCGAGCGGAGGGCCCCCCTCGCCGGCGGTCGCGCGGAAGCGGAGCGTCGCGGGCTCGCCCGCCGCGAGCCGCAGGTCGGGCTCGAAGAGCGGCGCGATCGCGATGTCCTTCACGGGATCGCCCCCGCAGCCGGACCCGTCGGCCTCGCCGTCGCCCGGGGCGCAGCGCGCGGGCGCCACGGTGGCCTCGAGGCACACCCCCGTCCGCGGGCGGTCGAGGAGGAGCTCGACGTCGTAGCGCCCCCCCTCGCCGAGGCGCACCGTGGTCGCGTATACGCCCGGACGCACCTCCTTGAGCGACCTGTCCTCGACGAGGAGCGATCGCGGCTCGCGGCCGTAGCTCGGCAAGGTGCCGATCGGGGCCATCATGCCCTCCACGTAGACGTAGAGCGCCTTGTCGGCCGGGCTCGCGACGAGCGCGCCGTTGCCCTCGGGCAGGGGGGCGATGGGCGTGGCGAGCGCGGCCGGGCCAGGCCGCGCCGCGGCGGCCAGAGGCGGGCCCTGGCCGACCGCGATGTTGACGAGGGGCGGGGCCGCCGCGCCGCCGAGGGCCGCCCGGTCGACGAGCGAGACCCGCGCGGCGCCCCGGTTGCGGATGTAGGCGAAGGCCCCGGTGAAGGTGACCGCGTCCGGCGCGGCCAGCCCGGTGAGCGTGTGCGCCACCGCGCCCGTCGCGCCGTCGAGGACGGCGACCTCGTTCGCTGTCGGGTTCAGCGCGAACGAGAACCGCCCGCGCGGATCGAACTGGAGCGCGCCGAGCCCTGGCTTCAGGGCGACGCGCCCGGCGACGACGCGCCGCGCGGCGTCGAGGACGACGACCTCGCCGCGCGCGGCGTTCGCCGCGTGGACGACGCCCGCCTCATCGCTCGCCGCGATGGAGACGATCCCCTCGCCCACCGCGATCTCGCCGAGCGGCTCGAGCGTCTCGCCGTCGACCACCGCCACCGAATCGCCCTGCTGGCTCGTGATCCACGCGGCCCGGCCGCCGCCGGTGAAGGCGATCTCGTGGTGGCCCGGGCCCACCGGGAGCGTCTTCAGGACGTCCGTCGAGCGGGCGTCGATCACGCTCACCGTTCCGTCGCCGTCGTTGCCCACCCAGACCGTGCGCCCGTCGGGCGCGATCACGACGCGCGACGGATCCTGGCCGACGGGGACGTTCGTCCGGACGAGCCCCCGCCGCGTGTCCACCACGGCGAGGCCCCGCCCGCCCCGGAGCGTGACGTAGAGGCTCTCCCGGTCGGGGTGCAGGACGAACGAGACGCCGGGGCCCGCGAGGCTGACCACGCTCCGGAGCTGCGTCCTGGCGAGGGTGACCTGCGGGTTGATGGCCGAGAGGGTGTTGTCCTGGTTCAGCGTCCAGAGGAGGTAGGCGTTCATGTCGACCTCGGGGCGCACGGACAGGAGGCCCGCCATGAAGCTCCTGATCTTCCCCCGGCACGCCGCCTCGTCCGGCGCGGCGTCGACCGCGCCGCTGGCGAGGCTCGCCGCGGACACGCCGCTGGCGAGGCTCGCCGCAGGCGCGCCGCTGGCGAGGCTCGCCTCGGGCGCGCCGCCGGAGAAGCTCGCCGCGGCGGCGCCGTCGGCCCCGGCGCGGCGCGACATCCAGCCGAGCGGCGTGAGGCCACGGACCGGCGCGCCGGTGGACGCGTCGGTGATGGTGAACTCGGCCACGACGTCGGAGCCCGCCACCGCCGCGGCCGGCGGCGCGCCGAGGCCGCTCTCTCCGCCCTGCTGGCCGCGGTCCAGCGGCCGCAGGGCGAACGCGATGGAGAGCCCATCGCGCTCGACCCGGCTCTCCTGCAGGGGAGCCGCCGGCTCCTCGGGCTGCGCCGGCTGCGCGAGCTGCGCCGGCTGCGCCGGCGGCTCGGCCCCCGGGTCCTCCGGGGCGGGGAGCGCCTCTCTCCTGCCGCAGCCGAGCGCCGTCGAGGCGCTGAGCCAGGCCAGCGAGAGCCAGAGTCCGCGCGAGCCCATCGAGGTCCCGCCCATCGAGATCCTTCGCATCACAGCGCCCCTCCTCCCGCTCACGGCGTGACCCGCCAGATGCCCCAGAGCCCGCCGGTGAGCATGGCGTTCGACTGGTCCAGGTAGAGGCGATCGCCGGGGACCTCGAACATGCCGCCCGACCTGAAGTAGGGAGTCACGTTCCACGCGGTCATGGGGCCGATGCCGCCGTGCGCGCTCACGGCGAAGCTCTTGCTGTTCCGGCCCTGGTACCGGGATCCCGAGCCTTGCGCCCACGGGTTGTACGCCCACTCCGTGTTCGAGAGCCCGAACGAGTGCTGGCGCCGGTGCCCCGAGGCCTGCAGCACGCGGAAGCGCACGCGGTCATAGCGCCCCGCCGTGAAGATCGGCGTCGCAGGATCGCCGCGCCCCGCCGAGCTGAAGACGCCGCTGACGTCGAGGCCCGGCATGGTGCCGAGATGCGCGTCGGGCCCCACGCCGAGCCGCGCCCAGATGGGCTCGGCGCGGTAGTTGAACGCCTTGTGGCCAGTGAAGTCGGGATCGGGAGGGCCCAGGACGTTCGCGAGGACAGCGCCGCAGGCCAGGGCCGGGTTGAGGCAGCGGAACGCCGCCTGATCCGACTGCAAGGGCACCTCGTCCTGGTAGAGGAGCACGAACTCGCGGAACCAGATCTCGGAGCCGTTCTCGTCCCGGTACTTCACCTGGGCCGCCGCGCGCGAGTCCCGGCTCGGGTACCAGACGGCGCCCTCCGGCTCGACGACCAGCGCGCCGATCCCGCCGTGCATCGGGTGGTTCACCACGTCCGCCATGTCCTTGAGGTTCACGGCGCCGAGCTCGACGGGCTGCCAGCGGACGTCGCCCCGGGTCGTCACGGAGATGTCGCCGGCGTACCAGGTGTACGTCCGCTGCTTCCCGCGCTCGACCGTCTGATCGGGGTTTTCGCCCACGTTCGCGCCGTCGCCCGCCGTGACGTCATACCCCACGAGCTGCGCGTGCAGCGAGACGCGGTTCGACGGCCTCACCTGGTTGACGTTGAACCCGTCGACGATGGGAGCGTTGTAGTTCCACTGAGGCGACTTCGGCAGATCCTCGGGCAGGTCGTTGACGAGCGTGACCTCGACGCACTCGCCGGCCGCCGCGCGCAGGACGAGCGGCTCGGGCGGGCGCGCGCCCGAGCGCAGGGCGGCCAGATCCTCCTCGAGGACGAACAGGAGGGCGTCGGGATCGTTGAGCCCGTACGTCGCGTTGTACGTGAGGCGATCGCCCGGCAGGTTGCCCCTCGCGGTGATCGCGTGGACTGTATACGCCCTCTTCTGGGCCTCTGGCGGGCACACCTCGACCTCCCGGCGCCTGCCGCTCGGCAGCGACGCGCCCGAGAGCGGCAAGAGATCCGTCTGCCGCTCGCCGTGGACGCGCAGGATGCCCCACCGCCCCTCCCAGAGATCGTCCGTCGGCGCGCCCGCATAGAGGTAGTCCGCGCCGCCCGCCGCGTTCTTCCGGAAGAGGGGCGCCCCGTCGAGCGCGAGATCCGCCTGCTCCGAGACGCCGATGGGCTGCCCGTTGGCGTAGCCGCTGTCGGGATCGGTCGCCTCGTTCAGCCACTTCTTCCCGTGCACGGTGAACACGTGCTGCTCCGCCTGCGCGCCCTGGGTGAGGCGGATCAGCGTGCGATCGCCCTCGTACGCGCGGAGCAGCGGTGTCGCCGGATCGCCGTGGACACGCGAGCTGAAGACGTTGTGCATGTCGCCGGCGTCGCCGCTCTTCTGGACGACCGCGCGCGTGCTGCAGTTGCGCTCGGCGATCCGGAGCGGGATCGGCTCGTTCCGGTAGTTGATGAGCCCGACGCCCGAGTCACGCCACGAGATCGCGTCGGGGGTGGAGGGCCCATGGGTGATGGCCAGCGGCAGCGGCGCCGGCGCCTGCGACGACGGGTTCACCGGCCGGCCGCACTCGTCGTAGATGGGGCCGTAATCGGCGATGCTCAGGTTGAACTCGCGGAACGGGCTCCGGTGGTCGCCCGGGGGAAACAGGATGTCGGCGCGGTAGCTCGTCGGCCCGCCGTCGCTGCGATCGCCGAAGACCGCTCCGGTCTCCGGATCGCGCCAGATCGAGCCGGCCGGCTCGACGACGAGGCCGCCGTAGAGCCCGTGCTGCTGGTGCGATGAGGCGGCGAAGTGATCGTGGGTGAACGCCGTGTTCAGCGCGCGGTCCTGGCCGGCCTCGCTCAGGATCGAATCGGCCCACCAGCGCTGTATCGTTGTCTGCGCCCCGAACGACGGGGTGGTCATGCGCGGGTGGCGCGTCGGGTCGTCGAGCAGCACGCGCGCCCCGGCCTCACGGCTCCTGACGTCGGCGGCGAGGGCCCCGCCGAGCGCGTTGGCCGCCTGGATGCGCGCCGCCACCTCCTCCATCGCCAGGGACCCGTCCTCGTAGTTGAAGCCGTTCGCCCCGCCGTCCGAGGCGGTGACGTCGAACTTCACGAGGTGGATGTGCTGGCCGATGACGTCGGTGGGCGTGAAGACCTGGAAGTCGTCCGCCGCGAGCGCCGCCGGGATGAGGTTCGTCGCGTGGAACACGACGCACTCGCCGGATTGCGCGCGGATGAACAGCGGCTCCGGCGCCTTCGTGCCGTCGAGGGTGGCCTCGACGTCCTTCTCGAGGACGATCATGCGCGCCTGCGCGTCGTGCCAGCCGGCCCGGTTCACCGGGGCGTTGGTCTGGACGTAGGCCGCGCGGTAGGTGCGCACCGGCGCGCCTGGCGGGCACGGGTCCGCGAAGGGGGCGCCCGCGGCCGGCGGCTGGCCGTTCACGAGGAAGAGCGCCGGCTTGCCGTCCGCCGTGAAGGCCGGGTAGCCCTTGACGGGGAAGCCGTAGCGCTCCGGCGCGCGCACGGCGCCCGGGAACGCGCCGGCGTGGAAGTTGGCGGCCGCCACCTCCGACGGGGTGCCGTCCTTCGGCAAGAGCTGCACGTCGGCCTTGGAGAGCTGCACGTCGAAGAGGCCGCGGCCGCCGACCGCCGCGCCCCCCTGCGGGACGTTCGCGATGTAGTGGCGCGGGAGCCCGCCGTCGTTCTCCATGTCGCGGGGCGGCTGCGGCGGCCGGTGCCCGGCGACCGCGGCGACGTAGAACGGATAACCCGGCATGGGGTCGCGCTCCTCGGTCTTCCCGTCGGCCATCCTGACCGACGTCCGCGCGTAGGTCGGCATCGGCGCCAGCGCGACGCCGGGGATCGGCACGACCGCGGGCGTGGGCGTCCCCGCCGCGAGCTCGCCGTCCGGGAGCGAGCGGTCCGGCGTGCCCGCCTCGAAGACGTCGTGTGTGCGCCAGAGCCCCCACATGCCCTGCGCGAAATGGGCATACAGGTGGCAGTGGTAGATGGCGTCTCCCACGGAGAGGTTGCGGTTGCCGCCTCCGCCATAGGTGATGTCGTACGTGTAGGCGGCCCGCGGGCCGATGGTCTGCGAGTCGATGTACGCGCTCTTGTCGTTGCCCGGCGACCGCAGCCACTGGTGACCGTGGACGTGGAACACGTGCGTCTCGCTGGGGCCGGCGTGCAGGTTCCGGATGCGGACGGGATCCCCGAGGTAACCGTGGGATACGTTGGAGGGGTCGTCCGGATAGAGGGCCTCTGTCGCGTTGCCGGCGTCGTCCCGGTCGATGTTCAGCGCCGGATCCCCGTTGACCCACGAGCTCAGGAAGAACTCCTCGAACTTGCACTCCTCGCAGCGCTTGCTCGGGCCGATCCTCTGCTTGTTGGCGAAGACGGCGCTGCCCAGGCTGGCGGCGCCGTAGTTGATGCCGAAGCCGGTGCGCACGCCGTTGTAGCGCGGATCCGCCTGGTACTCCGCGATGGGCTGGACGACGCTCAGGATGTCGTGGAAGAGCACCGTGAACTCGCGGAAATAGCCCATGTTCTCCGAGGCCGGGGACCCGGCCTCCGTCTCGTCGAAGCCCGCGATGATGGCGTTGACGTCGCCGTGCACGATCTCTCCGGCGTCGTCGATCATCTTCAGGATCGGCTGACCGGACGCGTCGACCGCGTCGTAGTCGATGCGCGGGGTGCCGTCCGGGTTCGAGGGGTTCAGGGACGCGTCCTCGAGCTCGGCGGCCGTCACCTGCGAGCGGTACGCGACCGCGCCCGGCGGCTCGACGGTGACAGCGCCGTACAGCGTCTGCGAGATCCGCCGCCCCGGCCCGGGCTCCGAGCCGACCGTGGCGCCCCCGCTGTGCATGAGGAACGTGCCCTCGCGGCCGGCGAAGAGCTCGTACGTGCGCGTCTCGCCCGGCGCGGCCAGCGAGCTCTCGTTCTTCCCGACGTCGGCGGCGAGCGCGTCGATGCTCCGGATCTGGAGCCCGACCACCTGGATCGAGGCGTCGCGGGTCGACGTCGAGGTGCTCGGCAGCGCGCCTGTCGCAGGCGTGAGCCAGTTGGTGAACTTGATGGAGAGCCTGTCGCCGGCGTTGACCCGCAGGACGAGGGGCCTCGGGCGCTTGCCCGGCCGCAGCGTCGCGTTGCCCGGCCCGATGGCCTTCGACGGGTCGGCGGCCACCACGTCTCGGCGGAGCGCGTACACCATGCCTCCAGGGTTGAACGCGCCGAGGCGGTCGTAGACGAACATCTGATCGATGGCCACGACGTCCGCGAACACCGTCCTTCCAGACGCGGGTGCATGGAAGTCGTAGCGCACCTCATCTTGGCTCTCCGCTACGCTCTCCTCCTCCTGAGGAGGCGCTTCGGAGCCCGAGCACCCAACGACAGCCACCATCGTCATGGCCCATCCGGACCGCCAGGGAAGCCTCATCAGCACGGGGATCTCCTTGCTCCCGTTGGAGCCGAGCAGGAGCGCTCACGGCGAACGCTTGTCGTTATGAACGCCAGGCACGAGCACGCCGACGGATGCGCGCAATGCAATGCGCGCCATGCGCCGACCGAAGCCTGGCAGTTGTAATAAAACTTTGTCTCCCAGCCCCCAGCGGGTCAAGAATCTTCGCGATCAGGCGACCGCCGAAGGGGGAGAACAGGCGCTGTTCCGAACAGACACGCGCGGGACATGCGCTGTCCCCGCGGCGGGCGGAGCTCCACCCTCAGCAGCGGTCTCAGGCGTCAGAAGCCGACGCAGACGGGCTCGTCGATACGCAGCACGGACTCCTGGTTGAAGCGAACCTTGTATTCCTTGCGGATCGCGTCGATGGCGTCCGAGGCGACCTGGCCGCCGTCGTGGAGGAGCATGATCAGCCGGCTGTCCTCGCGGATCAGCTTCCCCGTCTTCGCGAGGTACTGGCCGTCGACATCGAACTGGGTCAGCCCGTCCTTGAAGCGCGGGGTGACCGCCGTGTCGACGAACTGCTGCCACTCCGCCTGCGTCACGGGGGGCAGCTCGAACCGATCCAGGCCGAAGAAGAGCTCGGTCCGCGTCATCGGATCGCCGCGCCCGCAGGCGGCGCCGGCCCGGCCGGGCGAGGGGTGCGCGGCGTCCTGGCGGGCGCCGTGGCACGCGGTCGCGAGGGGCGCCGCGAGGAGCACGGCGAGCAAGGCACGCGGGAGCGTTCGGCTGCGCATGGCGGCGGTCTCCGGGGTGAGGGCGTTCGGGCGCGAGGCGCGCGCCACCGTACCACGGCCCCACGCCGAGGGAGGGCGGAGAGGCAGGCCGGTCCGGCGGTCCGACGTCGCGCCGCGGAGGCCGGCCGGAGGCCTAGAGGACCGATCAGGTTGATTTTGTGATAATTCTGGTCGCTTCGATGGAAGGCTCGACGGTCTCGTCGGGCCATGATCTCGTCCGCGTCCGGAGGTGCACGGATGGAACGATGGTCGCCGCCCGTGGAGCTGTCGCGGCAAGAGCAGGCGCTGATGAAGCGGCTGACGCGCGTGAGAGCACTGTTCGGCTTTCTCAGGCAGCACCGGCACGAGCTGTTCGATGAGACGTTCCAGGAGCAGCTGGAGGGCATGTACCGGACGACGGGGGCAGGCGAGCCGCCGCATCCACCGGCGCTGATGTGCATGGTCACGCTGCTCCAAGGCTACGTCGGCGCATCGGATGCCGAGGCGGTGGAGTTGTCCGTCGTCGACCTGCGCTGGCAGATGGTGCTCGGGTGCCTGGGTGCGGCGACGCCCCCGTTCTCGCAGGGCGCCCTGCAGGCGTTCCGAGAGAGGATGGTCGCGCACGAGATGGACCGGATGCTGCTGGAGAGGACCGTGGCGCTTGTTCGGTCCGGCGCGATGACGGAGGGCGAGAGGCGTGCGGTGTCCAAGGCGCTGCGCGTGGCGATCGATAGCCGCCCTTTAGCGGGGGCCGGGCGGGTTGAGGACACGATCAACCTGCTCGGCCATGCTGCACGCAACATAGTCCGCGTCGTGTCGAAGATCACGGAGCGTCCGCCCGAGGAGATCTGCCGCAAGGCGGGTATCCCGCTGCTTCTGGCTCCCAGCATCAAGGCCGGGCTCGACCTGGACTGGAGCGACCCGAAACAGAAGGCGGCAGCGATTCAGATCCTGGAGCGGCAGGTCTCGTCGCTGCAGCAGTGGGTCGACCGCCACCTGGACGACGTCGTCGAGCAGCCGCTTCGCACCTATCTGGAGGCGGTCACACAGGTTCGAGACCAGGACCTGGAAACAGCCGAGGATGGGACCGTTCGCATCCGGCAAGGCGTTGCACCTGACCGCCGTGTCTCCATTGAAGACGCCGAGATGCGCCACGGTCGCAAGAGCCGCTCGAAGCGCTTCGACGGCTACAAGGAGCACATCGCACGCGACCTTGACCTTCCCGTTATTGTCGCCTGCGCGGTCACGCCAGCGAATCGGCCCGAAGAAGAGGGTGCCGCGCCGATCGCCGAGGACGTCCAGCATCAGCGGCTGCGCCTCGTCGAGCTGCACATCGATCGCGCCTACGTCCACAGTCCCGTCGTTGACGACGTGATCCGCGCTGGCGGCCAGGTGTTCTCGAAGCCTTGGGGCCAGCGGGCTCGCAGCCCCGATCTATTCAGCAAGCGCGACTTCAAGATCAACCTGCGCGCCAAGACAATCACGTGTCCAGCGGGACAGATCGAGGTGTTCGAACCGGGCGATACTGTCGAGTTTGACCCTGAGGAGTGTGGCGCGTGCCCCCTCCGAGCCAAGTGCACGCAAGCTGCCTCGGGGCGAGGGCGGACCGTGTCCATCGCCGAGGATGAAGCTCTGCAGGGCAAGTTCCGGAAGTTGCAGCAGACCGGGCCAGGACGCGCCGTGCTCCGGCAGCGGACAGCTGTGGAGCATGCGCTCGCCCATATCGCGGCGCGGAAAGGACACTGCGCGCGCTACATCGGCGCCAGGAGAAATCTGTTCGACCTCCGGCGCACCGCAGCCATCCAGAATCTTGAGGCGGCCCAGCGGCTGATCCGGGAGGCTGCATAACATGTCGAAATTAGACGATTTTCAACATGTTCGGCGTTCTAGGCGATGTTGTACGCGAGCAGCGCGATCCCCGCCGCGATCAGGACGATGCCGCCGATCTGCAGCGCCGTCAGCGTCTCGCGCAGGAAGTACACCGAGAAGACCGAGATGAGCAGGAAGCCGCCCGACGACATGATCGGATAGGCGATCGACAGGTTGATGCGCTTGAGCGCCAGGACGTAGAACAGGATGTTCGACGCGAAGAGCACGAGCCCCAGCACGAGGTGGTAGTTCGTGACGAGCGCGAGGGCCTTCTCGACGAGGGACAGCCCCTCCATCGAGGGGACGCGCCGCGACGCCAGCTTCATTAGGATGTTCGCTGTCGCGTTGAAGACGAGGGCGATGATCAGGAAGAGGTAACCTTGAGCCATGGCTGACGTGCGGCGAGCGCGCTCTCGGGGGGGCTCGCCGGTCCCGGGAGGGCACCGGCGCGGCGGGCAGCAGTAGCAGATCCGGGAGGACGGCGGGAGCGACAAAGGAGGGGGCAAGGCCCTCGTGGCGCGGCCCCTCGGCGCCTCAGGCGGGCGGGGCGCCGCTCTCGTCGCCGAGGAACGCCATCACGGAGGCCACGTCGTACGCGTTCTCCCAGTGCTCCGTGATCAGGCCCCCGCGGAAGCGCCAGACCCCGCAGAACGGCATCGCGAGGCTCGCGCCGCCGAGGTGGGCCCTCAGCAAGCCGAAGGCGGCGCCGAAGTGATCGTTGGCGAAGATGTGCTGCACATCCATCTGCAGGGTGCCGCCGGTCATGCGGATCAGCTCGCGCTCGTGGGTGGCGGCGGCCGCCCTGCCGACGACGCGGCCGGCGGCCCTGTCGCGGCAGAGCTCCCGGTGCGCGGTGTGCAGGACCATGTCGTCGGCGACGAACTCCCCGATGCGCGACAGATCGGCGTAGAGGGTGCGCAGCTTCTGGACGTTCGGATGGGCGGCGCTGGTTTGCTGCTGGGTGCTCATGGCGTCTCCTCCGTGTGGGCGGACCCCGATTCCGACGTCGATGGACGCCACGTCTTCGCGGCGGCGGCGGCGTCCTCGATGGCGGCCAGCTCGCTCTCGTCGAGCTTCATCTCCGCGGCGCGACAGTTCTCCTCCAGGTGCTTGATGGACGAGGTGCCGGGGATGGCGAGGATGGACGGTGACCTGTGCAGCAGCCAGGCGAGGGCCAGCTGGGCGGGCGTCGCGCCGCGCTCCTTGGCGAGCCCGGAGAGGACGCTGCCGGGCTTGGCGAGGTCGCCGTGCCCCATGGGGAACCACGGGATGAACGCCATGCCGTGCTGCTCGGCGTACCGAAGGGCCTTCTCCCCGGAGCGGTCCGCGACGTTGTACAGGTTCTCCACGGCGGCGATCTCGGTGATCTCGCGCGCCTTGGCGAGCTGCTCCACGGTGACCTCGGGCTGCCCGGAGAGCCCGATATGGTGGATCTTGCCCTGCTCCCGGAGCCGCGCGAGCTCGCCGAGCTGATCGGCCAGCGGTACGGCCGGGTCGATGCGGTGGAGCTGATAGAGCTCGATGCGCTCGAGCCCGAGGTTTCGCAGGCTCATCTCCACCTGCTGGCGGAGGTACGCCGGACGCCCGCACGGGACGATGTACGGGTGCCCCTGCACCGTCCAGTCCTCCGGTCCGGAGCGCAGCAGCCCGCCCTTGGTGGTGATCACGAGCCCCTCCGGGTACGGATGGAGGGCGCGGCGGATGATCTGCTCGTTGGTGTCCGGGCCGTAGGCGTCGGCGGTGTCGATGAAGTTGACCCCGAGGTCGACGGCGCGCCGCAGGAGCCGGACGGCCGCGTCCGGGTCGGCCGGCGGCCCCCAGTAGCCCGGCCCGGTCAGGTACATGGCGCCATAGCCCATGCGGCAGACGGGACGGTCGCCTCCGAGCGCGAACCTCAACGACGGAGTCTTCAGCGATGCGTTGGTCATCAGCCTTCCCTTCCTCTTCTCACACGATTTACATGGCAGGAGCGACAGGGCCGCTGTCACGCGGCGGCGGACGAACGCCCTCCGCCCCTGCTCTGGCCGTGATCGTTCACCCAGGAACCGACGGCCATCTCCGCCGTGATCCCCGGGCCGAACCCCGCGATCACGCCGCGCGCGCCGTCGGGCATCGGCCTGTCCGCGAACAGGCGTCCTAGGGAGTCGAGCACCACCGCGCTCGCGATGTTGCCGTACTCCGTCAGCGTGGCCCTGCTGTACCGGAACGCCTCCTGGGGCACCTCCAGGTACTTGCACAGATCGTTGAGGATGCGCGGACCGCCCGCGTGGACGATGTAGAAGTCGAGGTTGCCCACGTCCCAGCCGTGGCTCGCGACGAGCCGGCGCATCACGGGGGCGAGGGGCTTCATAGTCCCGGGGACCCGCTTGTCGAGCCGGAAGTGAAACCCGGTGTCCTTGACGGCGTACGAGATCCACTCCTCGGTGTCCGGGATGAGATACGCCTCGTTCCGCTCCAGCCGGATGCCGGTGCCTCCGCTGCCCCGGACGACGACAGCGCCCACCGCGTCCCCGAAGAGGCCGTCGGACAGGAGCGATCCGACGTCATCGTCCGTCGGCTGGTAGCAGAGGGAGCAGAACTCGCAGGCCACGATGAGCGCGTTGGCCTGCGGGTGAGCCGCGCAGAAGTCGTGCGCGCGGCTGATGGCCGCCGCCCCGGCCGCGCAGCCGAGCTGCGCCATCGGGATCTGCCGCGTGTCGTGCCGGAAGCCCATGGCGTTGATCAGATGGGCCGTCATAGACGGCATCATGAAGCCGGTGCACGAGACGAAGATGATGGCGTCGATGTCCCGCGCCGTGAGCTCGGCGTTCTCCAGCGCCTGCCGTATCACCGGCGGCACCCGGCGCTTGGCCTCCCGTTCGTAAATTCTATTTCGGATCTCGAAACCAGGGTGAGTGAGCGTTTGATCCAGAGGCTGCACGATGTGCCGCTTCTGCACCCCGGTGCCGTTGATGAGCCGCAGCACGAGCTTCAGCTGCGGGTTTCTCGCGTGCAGCCGCTCCGCCAGCTTCAGCGTATCTTCCCGCGTGACGATGAACTCCGGAACCGCGACCTCCGGCCTGCACAGTGTGGCCATACTTACCCCCTACACATGATGAACTCGGAACGTCCGGCGTCGGCCGAGCCGCAGCGAACGGCGCCATGGAGCGGCACACGGAAGCAAGGACGTCGCGTCGATCTACCGCGCTGCCGCGCCGTCGGCTCTACAAAGCCCGGAATTCCATCCGGACGCCCATGGCGCCGCAGCGTCAGGCCGCCAACGATTCCATCGAGTACCGCAGGAAACACACATCGTCAATGGAAGGCGTGCGATTCCTAACAAGCTGTGTCCAACCAGCGAACACCGGACTCGCCATCCGTGCTCAACGTCGATTGTTCCTCATCCGTGGACGCGTGCGTCCGCGCTCCCCGGCGGAGCGCAGCGCGGGCGGCGGCGCGCCGCGCCCCGCGCTGCGAGCGCGCCAGACGCACCCGGGTCTGCCCCGGGCAAGCCGTCTCTCGCGCTCGCAGCGCAGCGCGGACGGCGCCCCCATCGGGCGAGCATTGGCGCGCACGTTCAGAGTCGCAGTCTCGCGCGATCGCCCCTCGGCGCCCACCCGCGTTTTCCATGTCAGGCGCTGAACGCGCGGACATCGTGCGCCAGCCCCGGTGTGTCGAGCGGCCCAGATCGCTCGCGGCGGCACGAGGCTTCGCCAGGCCACATGACGATTCCTGAGCAGCGTGGGCGGCGGGAGGCGCCGCGCGTCGCCGGCGGCGCTCGCGAACATGGGTGTTCCCGCGCGAACGACCGATGGATCGATGCCTTTCATCGGAGCCCTGCTATCGTGGGGTCAGGGGCCAATGTGGTCCGCCTCCACACGGTCCCCGCAGGTGCCATTCCTGCTTTTACCGTCAACTTCGTCTCGCGACGTAAATCCACCGATGCCTGCCGCTGCGACGAGCGGCGTGAGCTCGCCATCGATAGCACCTCTCACGCGCGGGAACGAAGGACGAAGGCGAGAAAACCGGTTCAACGACGACGGGGATCCACCGTGAGCGCGCACAACATGACATCGCTGCATACGGACAGCACGACGAGCACGACGAGCACGACGACGCCCGCATCGGCCGAAAACCACGAAAGCAACGCGATCGATCGGCCATCGCTCCGGAGCGCGGCGCCTCCGGAGCTCGAGCCGACGCTGCGCCGAACGCCCGATGACGGCCAGGGGCGAGGCGCCGACACCCAGATGACCGCGAGCCTCTTCTCGACGTCGACATCGAAGACGCCGGGAGAGATCGACTCGGCCATGAAGATCCTGGCCAAGTCGGTCGCGCGGGAGCTGAGCAAGCATGGATATGGTCCTCGGGAGGCGATCGTCCTCTCGACGGAGCTCGTGCGGCTCATCTCTGCCGAGCTCGAGCAACGCAGGAAAGTGCACCAGGCCTCGCTGCCGAACGGCGCCGGCCACGAGCGCCTGTCGTAGGCGGGCTCACCCGCACGCCCAGCGAGCGCGGGGCCGCGCGCAGGGGGATCGATCCCGGACCGGATCGATCCCTCGGCCCGGTCCCCTGCCGAGGTCTCCGAGGCCGGGGCGCGCCCCGGCCCGGCCGCGACGTGGGGCCGCGCGCGTCGACGCGTCGACAGATGGCGCGCGACGCGCGCATCCCCCGCTCGGGGGCGCCCCGAACCTGGCCCAGATGTGGCCCGAGCCTGGCCCAAACGTGGAGTGAGCGCCGCCCGCGCCTTGTGGGATCACGGCCGCTCGGATAGGCTCCCGCCCGCTCAGCGCACCGGCGCGAGGAGGATGGATCCGGATGATCGGGCGAGAAGGAGCCTGCCAAGTGCAATTGCCTGTTTCGGGTGTCGCAGAGGTGAGCGCGAAGGGGCGCGCCGAGGTCTCCCCTCCCCGCGCCGTCCGGGCCGCTTTCGCCGGGCGCGGCCTGGCCGCGCTGCTCGCGTCTGCGCTCCTCGCCGGGTGCGGCTACACCGAGTTCGAATGGCAAGCTCAGCTCGACCGGTCCGAGCGCCTCCAGCGCGAGCTCGTGGCCAGCCAGGCGCGGGTCCGCCAGCTGGAGGAGCAGGGCCCGCGCGGCGACGCGGCGGCCGAGCCGCACTGGGCGAACGATCCGATCTCGGGCCTCGACGTCGGCCTGGGCGCGACGCCGTCGCGCGGCGAGCCGGCCGGGGCCCGCCCGGCGTCAGAGCGCGACAGCGACGTCCTGAGGGCGTTCCTGCCGGTCGCCGCCGGAGAGGTCACGGTCGCGCCGCGCGACGGCCGCGTGGTCATCTCGATCCCGAGCCGGGTCCTGTTCAAGGGGAACCGCGACGCGCTCTCCCCGGCGGGGGAGAAGGTGCTGCGGGACATCGCCGCGATCATCCGCGGCAACGAGCCGCTCAAGGGCCTCGACTACCAGGTCGTCGGCCACACGGCGAGCGGCGCGCCGGGCGTGGCCTGGCGCAACGGCTGGGACGTGACGGTCGCCCAGGCGCGCGCCGTGCTGCTCTTCCTGGCGCAGCCCAAGGAGGCCGGCGTGCCCCTCGCGCGGCTCAGCCTGGCGAGCTTCGCCGATCTGCCGGCTGCCGACGCGGGCGGAGGCGCCCCGGCGCAACCGCCGGAGCCGCGCGTGGAGATCGTGATCGAGGGGACAGCGCAGCTCCCGGAGGGCCCCGTTCGCCCTGCAGGCGCGGCACCGACGGGTGCGGCACCGGCTGGCGCAGCGCCGGCTGGCGCAGCACCGGCTGGCGCAGCACCGGCTGGCGCAGCACCGGCTGGCGCGGCCCGCCCGGGAGCTGGCACGAAGGGTGGGGACGACACGTATCCGTGAGAGCGACGCGAGGGCTGCCGCGGCCATCCGGCCGCGGTGAGCCCGTCATGCGCCGCGCAGCGCGTCGACCCTTCTCCTGAGCGCCGCAGCGTCCCCGAGCTCGCCCAGCAGCGCGCGCACCGCCTCCGGCGCGGCGGCCGCCACGGCGTCGCGGACCTGCGCCCGCAGCCGCCGACCGCTCGCGGCGAGGTAGGCCGCCGCGAGCGCCGCGGCCACCTCCCCGTCGGCGCCACCGCGCTGGAGGAGCGCCCCGGCCAGCGCGCAGAGCGCTTCGATCGCCTTGGCGACCTGGGCGCCGTAGATGGGGTGGGCCGAGTCGACGCCCTGGTCATGGCACGCCGCGAGGCACAGGGCCGTGCTGGTGAGCCGGCCGAGATCGGTCGAGTCGCCGCGCTCCCAGAGCCCGGACGCGAGCTGCTCCTCGAAGAGGCTCCCCAGGCCGTGGCCCTGGGGCGGGACTCCAGGGGCTGCGCTCGGCGCCGGCGCGACGGCCGCGGCCGGCGGGGGCACGTGCTGCGGCGCCGGCGCGGCGGCCGGGGCCGGCGGGGGCACCGGGTGCGGGGGGCCGCCCGGCGCGGCGGCGGCCGAGGGCGCGACCCAGCTCACCGACCGTTCGTCCGAGCCGCGCGCGGCCGCGGCCCCCTCGGTCGGCTGGAAGAGCTGCTTGGCGCGCGCCAGCAGGCCGCGCGCGGCCGGCGCCGACCTGGGCGGGGCGGCGGGCGCCGCGGGAGGGGGCGCCCCGGGAGCGGCCGCGGAGGCCCTGGCCCTCATGACGACCGGACCGCCGATCATCGGGCCGCCCCCGCCCATCGACATCGCGGCGTACACCGCGGGCGCCGCCGGGCCGCGGTGGCTCGACATCCCCCACCCCGCCGGCGCGCTCACCGGCACGGGCCGCGCCTCGGGCTGCCCATGGGCCCGCCGGTCGCCCGTCCGCCGCTCGATCACGACGAACGACGCGTGCTTCGACGCCACACGGTGCCGGACCGCGAGGTCCACGATGCGCTTCCGCATCGCCTCGGCGCGCTTGCCGGACAGCGCGCGCTCCGACTCCTCGAGCTCGCGCACCCGCGCGCCCGCCCACAGCGCCTCGAGGCCGGGCCGCGACGCCTCCGCCGCGAGCTCGACCGGCACGTCGAGGTGGAAGCGCTCCCCGCGCAGGGTCCCGCGCAGCGAGAGGCGCCCCATCCCCGGCTGCCCGTAGCGGCCGTAGAGCACCCACGGCTCCCCGTCGACGAGCGCGGGGCGCTCGGCCGGCGCGAGCTCGCCGACGTCGATCCCCTCGAAGCGCGCCTCGAGCCCGGTGACCCGGACCGCCGTCGCCCGCGCGAACTGGGCCGTGACCTTCTCGTCGATGCGCTCGCCCGGGTGGATGAACTCCGCGGCGCCCTCCGTCCGGCGCGCGAGATCGTTCACCAGCACGTCGCTCACGTTCGTGCCGATGCCGAACGTGTAGATCCGCACCCCCTTGCCCCGCTCGACGACGCGCTCGACGATCTGCGCCTCGTTGCCCACCTGCCCGTCCGTCAGCAACACGACCACGCGGTCTCGCTCCGCGTCCCCGAGCATGCCCATGGCCGCGAGCAGCGGCTCCAGCATCTCCGTCCCGCCGTCCGCGCGGAGGCCCTCGACGAACGCGTCCGCGGCCTTGAGCGTCGCCTGTGTGAACGGGGCGAGCGACGGCTCGATCGCCCGGAAACCGCTGGAAAACGCGATCACCCCGAACCGATCCCCCTCGGCGAGGTGACGGAGGCAAAGCCGGAGCGCGCGCTTCGCCTGGTCGATCGACTCGCCCTGCATGGATCCCGACACGTCGACGACGAACACGACGTCGCGCCGGGAGGACGCCCGCTTCGCGTGCGCATGCGTGTCGAAGAGGTCCGGCACCACGGTGAGGGCAAAGGTCCCCTCCTGGCCAGGGGTCCTGTCGCACACCACACCTGCCTGAACGCCGGGCGCGCCCGCCGCGAGCAGCACGATGTCGCGATCGAGCGCGGCCTTGTCGTTCCGGAGCGAGACCCGCTGGCGATACCCCTCTTCGCGGCGCACCGAGAGCGCGTGCGAGGGGCTCTCTATCGCGACGTCGCGCCCGAGGTCGAAGACGATATCCACGGTGATCCCGTAGTCGACCCGCGCGATCTCGGGGGAGATGCGGTCGGCGTCGGGCACGTCGCCCGTGGGCGCGTGGACGCCGTGCGCGGTCCGGTCGCCCCCTGTCGCGCCCGGCATGTAGCGGGGCGCGACGAGGGTCGGGATCATGAGCCGCAGCGCCCCCTCGTCGGCCGTGAGCGCCTGCACGAACGCGACCTCGACGACCGTCTCCTCCCCGGGAAGGAGGTTGCCGACGCTCGCCGTGAACACGTTGCGCCGCTCCTCGTCGAGCAGCGCCGCGCCGTGGCCTGTGGCGATCGCCTCGTCGTAGGCCTGGAACGCCTCTTCGCGCTCCTTGACCTCCCCCTCGAGCCGGCGGCCGGCGCACTCCATGGCGAAGCCCGCGATGCTCGCCTCGCCCGGGAGCGGGAAGGTGTAGATCGCCTCGATCGGGCGGCGCTCCTCGTTCCGGTAGCGCTGCCGCACGACGAGCCGCGCCGCGCCGCCGAGGACCTCGCCCGAGAGGGAGACGCCGAGCAGGGGGACGGGGTGGCCCTCGGAGGAGCGAAGGCACGAGATCGGCGACGGGTGCGAAGGATCGTGGGAGGGGTTCATCGCGAGCCTTTCGGGGCAAGGGTTGTGTAGCGAGACTCGATATCGAGGGCGATGCGCCGCGAGCGCTCCGGGGCGTCGGTCCGCACGTGGAGCTCCACCCCGTCGGCGATCTCGACCCGCTCCCAGCGCTCGCCGCGCTGTGCGCCGGAGCCGACGGGCGGAGCCGCGGCGACCTCCTCCGGGGCGGCGCAGCGCACGTCCGGATCGCGCGGCGGCGCCCCCGCGGCGATGCGCTCGATCTCGTCGAGGCCCGCGCCCGCGAGGCGCGCCTGGATCTCCTCGAGCGGCAAGTGCGCCAGCTGGAGGACCTTGATGGCGCGGAGCCGCGCGAGGTGCTCTCGCCCGTAGGAGGTGTCCTTCCCGCGGAACTCCGGCGCCGGAAGGAGCCCGCGCTGCACGTAATACCGCACCGTGCGCGGCGCCACCCCCGCCTCGCCCGCGAGCTCGTCGAGCTTGTACGTCATCACGAGGAGCACCCTGCATCGAGACACTACAACTGTCAAGTATACAGTTTCAGTCTCTCCGCGCCCCGCCATCTTCGGCGCAAAATTGAACAGGGAGCCGGGGAGACGGGGAAATCTGGGATTTTTCTCCTCGACTCCCTGCCTCCCTGTGGATTCCCCCGGAGGATTCGAGGGGGTGTTTCAGAGCAGGTACTTGACCCCGAAGCCAAACTCGATGAACCCGAGCCCAGCCGGGTCCGAGACGACATCGGCCTTCCTGTTCCAGAGGAACTTGTAGCGATAGCAGGTGCCGTCGCACCCCTCCTGATCCTTCTTCTTGAAGGGCGCCGCCAAGCGCAGGGAAGCGCCGCCGGAGACGACGAGGTGCTTCGAGAGGGCGGGCACGCCGACCATCACCTCGATCCGAGGGGTCACGGCGTTCAGGAGGACGCGGCCCGAATCCTCGTACTCGACCGCCTCCGAGCGCCGGAGCGCGAGCTCGCTCAGCGGGGCGAGGAGGTCGATGAAGGAGGGCTGGAGGGCGAGATAATAGGCATCCGTAGAACGCACGACGCCGCGCAGGTTGATGGTGTTCGCGGACGGCACGATCCTCGGCGATCCGCCCTCGGCGTCGATGTAGCTCGGGCTCCACGACACGCGCAGCCCCATGTCGGGCCTGTAGAAGGCGTGACCCCACGGGCGATCCATGCCGCCCCCCGTGCCCAGCTCCCGGAGCACCTCGACGGAGGCCTCCCGGAACGCGGCCCGGTCGGCGTCCGAAGGTACCTTGTCGTTGGCCGTCGCGAGCACGTAGACGATGAGCGCCTCGGCGAAGCGCCGGTAGATCTCGACCTGATCCCCCTCGCCTCCGGGGCGCGAGGAGAAGAACGTCCTGATCGCGCGGCTCGCTGCCTCCCCGTACTCGCCCTGGCTGGCGAGCCGGATCGCCGGCCAGAGGTCCGCCTGGAGGTCGCCGATCTTCGTCAGCGCCGAGGACTGTCGCTCGATCTGAGCGCAGATCTGGCCGATCAGGTCCCTGTCACAGAGATCGCGGAGCGCGCCGCCGGCGGCGCCGATGACGTTCACGAAGCTCACGAGCTCCAGGTTGCTCGCGCCGCCCCGGGTGCCGATGTTCCACTGGACCCGGAGGCGATCGAGGTTGCTCAACCTGGAGCGCAGCTCCCGGGCCCGAGCGGCGGCGTCTGCCTCCCCGGCGGCAGGTGCGGCGGACGCGGCGGGCACGGCAGACAAGAGGACAGGGATGATCTCGTCGAGCTTCTTGCCGCCGCGCAGGACGTCTCGCGTGACCAGGACCGCCTCGTCCAGGAGTGTTCTCCTCGCGGCGTCGTCCGTCACCTCGAGGGCCTTCGCCGCGGTCGCCCCGACCACGACCGCGGCTGCCCTGATGAAGTGCTCCTCCGCCAGGGCGTCTTTCCTCTGGAGAATGGCGCGGACGGCGAACGCGAGCTCGCACGCGTAGCTGGTCCCTGACGCGGCGCTCGCGCCGCAGTCCTTCTCGAGCGGCGATGGCGCGCCAGCGTCGGTGACGCCCGACGCGAGCTCCTCCCTGAGCACGGAGACACAGGTGTTCAACGACCGCGGGTCGAGCCTCGTCCACGTCAGCTTGCTCGCCGCCGCGCGCTCGGCGCGGGCGTCGTCGGCGCTCGCGAACTTGTGCAGGAGCTCGATGCTCTGCGTCCCCTGCGGCTTCTTTATCTGGCCCTCGTTCGACGTCAGCCCGACATAGACCATGTGCCCCGCGAAGCCCGCGACCTCGTCCGTGACGCTCGTCCGGATCGCGCTGAACTGCCGCCGGAAGACCCGCTGGAGCGTGAGGGGGAAATAGGTGAGGATCGGGAACCCGCTCCGCAGGACGGGCTTCAGCGCGTCGCGCCGCTTCTCGAGCGCGTCCTTCTCGGGGCCCGCCGCCGCGTCTTCGAGCTTGTCGAGGATCCCTGCGTATTCTTCTAGGCGCTGATCCACGCTCGCCAGGCGCGCCGTCTGGCACACCAGGTTCGGGGCGACCGCCTCGGCGACCTCCCGCTGGATCAGATCCTCGATGATCTCCCTCACGTCCTCGTAGACCGCGTCGGCGATCTGCGCGCGCGCCGTTCCCGCGAAGCTGATCACCGCCATCGCAGCGGCCGCGCACGAGATCGCGATCTTCCGGTGGTGTCTCGCCATGGCACTCTCTCGGCTGTCGCTCGATGGACGGCCAGCTCGCTCCCATCGCAGCACGACCCCCGGCGGGAGACCATCGCGCCTTCGACGGTCCCTCCGGCGCGTCACCGACGCGTCAGCCCGTCAGACCGACGCGATCGTCACCCCGATCCCTGGCAGCGCCTCGACCCAGTACACCGACGAGAACCCCTCTTCGGTGAACATCCGCTGGAACTCCTCCCCCGTCCGGTGCTGGACGAACCCCGGGTCCGCGAGCACCGAGATCGTCCGCGCCAATTCGATGAACCACGCGGGCCCGGGATCGGCGATGAACGCCTTCCCGTGCGGCGCCAGCACCGTCCGGAACGCGCGCGCGGCAGCCGCGCCGTCCGGGTAATGGTGAAACGACAGGCAGCAGAAGATGGCGTCGAAATAGCCCTCGAACGCGGCCGGCGGCCGCGCCACGTCGGCCTGGAAGAAGGCCATGTTCCGGCACCCCGCCGCCCGCGCGTTGCGGTGGGCCGTCTCCACCATGCCTCGCGAGAGATCGGCGGCGATCACCTCCCCCTCCGGGACCAGCCGCGAGAGCTGGATTGCCGCGCTCCCCGGCCCGGCCGACGGATCCAGGATCCTCGCGTTCCGCGCCAGGTGCGGCCGGAGGAGCTCGATCACCTCGGCGACGATCGGATCCGAGAAGGGACGGACCAGAGCGTCATAGTCCGCCGAGTGCGCGTCGAACTCCCGCACGCCCTCGTAGTCGTCCGGCTCGGCCGGGAGCAGCTCGGGCTCGCCATGCTGGAGCGTGAGCCGCTGCCCGCCCCCCGCCGGGACGCCGTGCACCGGCGGCGCGCCGAGCGTCGCGGGCACGTAAAGGCCGAGCTTCTTCCGGTAGATCGCCGGCTGAAACACGGCCGCGTTCCACCAGTGCAGGGAGAGCGCCAGCTGGTGCATGAGGTAGAGTCGAATCTGGTCGTTCACGGCGGATCTCCTCGCTGACTCCAACTCGCGCCCTTTGCCAACACCGGCGGTGCCTCGCGGCGGCGCGCCGCTCCCGCGCAGGGTAGGCGTTGACCGCCGAGCGCCCTACCCGATATAGTGCCTTCGAAACAGGGCTCACGGCCCGGACGCATCGCCCCTGGCCCGCCCTGAACCGCGGCGCCCATCGCGCCGAACGAGGAGACCCGATGAGCCTGTCCCCATCGTTCGCAGGGACAGCGAGGTTCGACGTGCGCGCCGAGCTCGGCCACGGCGCGATGGGCACGGTGTACCGCGTGTACGACCGCGAGCTCGACACCGAGGTCGCGCTCAAGACCATGCGCCGCCTCGGTCCCAGGGAGCTCCTCCAGCTGAAAGCGGAGTTCCGGTCCCGGGCCGGCGTCGCGCACCCGAACCTCGTCGAGCTCCACGAGCTCTTCGTCGGTGAGGACCTCTGCTTCTTCACGATGGAGCTCGTCGACGGGCTGGATCTGTCGAGCTGGCTCCGGCGGGATCTCGCCCTCTCCGGCGGCGCCGCCGCGGCCGACTCCGCCCTCCTCGGCAGCACGCTCGGCGAGGTCGTCGAGAGCGGCACGGCGCCCGTGGACTGGGCCCGCCACGCGATGGCCGAGCAGGCGCTCGCGGCCGGCGCCCCGCCGCTTCACCGCGTTCAACCGGCGCCGCGCGCGCTCGCCGCCGCGGCGCCGGCCGCCACGACAGCCGCGTCGTGGTCGCGGCTGCGGCGCGCCCTGGCCGGGCTGGTGGAGGCGCTGCACGCGCTGCACGAGTCGGGGCGCGTCCACCGTGACGTGAAGCCGGCCAACGTGTTCGTGACGCCGGGCGATCGCGTCGTCCTCTTCGACTTCGGCCTTGTCACGGAGCTGCGCGCGGCGGAGGCGGACGGCGGCGCGCAGAGGATCGCCGGGACCCCAGCCTACATGGCGCCCGAGCAGGCGCTCCGGGAGACCGTCACGCGCGCCGCGGATCTCTACGCGGTGGGGGTCATCCTCTACGAGGCGCTCACCGGCGCGCTCCCGTTCTCCGGCGAGGTGGCGACGCTCCTCCACAACAAGGTCCACCTGACCCCGCGGCCCGCGCGCGCCGTCGCGCCGGACGCGCCGGGAGACCTCGCGGAGCTCGCGATGGCTCTCCTCTCGCGCTCGCCCGAGCGGCGCCCCCCCGCCGAGCAGTGCATCGCCCGGCTGACGCGAGGAAGCGACGCCATCGCGGCCACGAGCGCGCTCGTCGGCGCGCCGGCCGCAGGGCGGCGCCGCCCGTTCGTCGGCCGCGCGGACGAGATCGCGGCGCTCCAGGACGCCGTCGACGAGGTCGCCGAGCTGCGGCGGCAGGTCACGGTGCACATCCACGGGCCTTCGGGGATGGGGAAATCCACGCTCGCGCGGGAGTTCCTCGCCAGCCAGCGCCTCGCCGGCGCCCCGCTGATCCTCGAGGGGCGCTGCCATCCGCAGGAGAGCGTGCCGTACAAGGCGCTCGACGCGGCGATCGACGCGATCGCCCGCTTCCTCGACACCCTGCCCCCGGCCGAGGTCGAGGAGCTGCTCCCGCCGAACGCCCACGCGCTCCTCCGCCTCTTCCCCGTGCTGGCGAAGTTCCCCGCGTTCCGCGGCGCGGCGGTCCCCGCGGCGCTGCCCGAGGCCATCGAGCTCCGGGCGCAGGGCGCCACGGCGCTGCGCGAGCTCGTCGCCCGCGTCGCGGAGCGCCGCGATCTCATCCTGTGGCTCGACGACGTGCAGTGGGGCGACGTCGACTCCGCGCCGCTCCTCGACGAGCTCTTGCGCGCCCCCGCGCCGCCGTTCCTCCTCCTCCTGACGTACCGGACCGACGAGCGCGAGACGAGCCCCCTCCTGCGGCACCTCTCGAGCGTCGCGCGCGACGCCGGGCCGTCTCGGGTCGTCACCATCGCGCTCGGCGCGCTCGGCGCCGAGGAGGTCGCCGAGCTCGCGCGCGGCTTCCTCGGCGTCCAGGGACCCGCGATGCAGCGGCAGCTCCAGGCCATCGTCGCCCACGCGGAGGGCAACCCGTTCATCGCCGGCGAGATGGCCCGCTACCTCGACGCGCGCGCCGCCGGACGTGCGCGCGGCGGCGCCGAGGCGCTGCCGGAGCACCTCGACGCCGCGCAGGTCGTGCTGGCGCGGATCCGGTCGCTCCCGCCCGAGCAGCGGGCCCTGCTGGAGGTCGCGGCGGTGGCCGGCGGCCCCGTGGAGCGCAGCGTCGCGCTCGACGCCGCGGGGCTCGGCGAGCGGGCGCGGCCGCTCGTCGTCCAGCTCCGCGACGCGAACCTGCTGCGCGAGGTCGCCGCTGGCGGCGCGATCGCCGTCGCCGCGTACCACGACCGGATCCGCGAGGTCCTCGTCGGCGCGATGGCGGACGGCGAGCGCCGGGCGAGGCACCGCGGCATCGCGGAGGCGCTCACGGCGCGCGCCTCCACCGACTTCGACGCGTTGCTGCTCCACTGGGAAGGCGCGGGCGATCGCGCTCGCGCCGGGCAGCACGCGATCCGCGCCGCGGATCGCGCCGCCGCCGCGCTCGCCTTCGACAACGCCGCCGCCCTGTACGAGAAGAGCCTCGCCCTCCTCGGCGACAGCGCCGAGCGCCCGGGGCTGCTCGAGCGGCTCGGCGAGGTCCTCGCGAGCCGCGGCCGCGCGCCCGAGGCCGCGGAGCGCTACCTCGAGGCCGCGGCCGCGCTCACCGGCGCCGGCTCGATCCGCCGCGTCAGCGATCTGAAGCGGCGCGCGGCCGAGCAGTACATCAAGAGCGGCCGCTTCGAGCAGGGGTGGGGCGAGATGCGCGCGGTGCTCGAGGAGCTCGGCATCCCCGTGCCGGGCTCGGCGCTCGGCACCGTCGGAACGGCGATGCTCCGGCGGATCGCGTTCCTGGCGCGCCCCGTGGAGGTCGAGCGCAAGGTGTTCACTCCGGCGCCGCCGGACGAGCAGCACCGGATGGACGTGCTCTGGAGCGCCACGACGAGCTGGGCGATCGTGAACTACACGCTCTCGGATCTGTTCCGGCTGATGCACCTGCGCCGGGCGGTCGCGTCGGGCAACGCCTCGGAGCTCTGCAGGGCGCTCGCCTATGAGGCGTCCATGGAGGCGCACGTCGGCGGGCGCTTCTTCGACGGCAATGTCCGGAAGCTGCTCGCGAAGGTCGAGCGCCTGGCGCAGCGCACGGGCGATCCGTACGACCGGGCGTGGCAGCACCTCGCGCTCGCGAACGTCGGCTACACGGGCGGGCGGTGGCGCGAGACGGCCGAGGCGTGCGCGCGGGCGGACGAGGTGTTCCGCGAGCGGTGCCCGGGTTCGGCGTGGGAGCGCGTCACCGTGGCGGTGTTCTTCCACCAGACGCTCGCCATGCTCGGCGATCTCACGAGGCTGCGCGGGCGGCTCGCGGAGCTCCAGAAGGACGCGGCGCTGCGGGGGGACATCCACGCGAGCTGCGAGGCGTACATCAACGAGCCGGCGCTCGTCTGGCTCGCCGACGACAGGATCGGAGAGGCGCGCGAGCGGGCCTCGCAGGCGCTCGCGGCGCAGTCGACGCGGGCCCCGCGGTGGCCCGTGAACGCGTACCGGCGGCAGCAGTACGCGGACCTCGTCGCCGCCGTCTACGCGGGGGCTTACCAGGGCGATCCCTGGCCGGCGTGGGCGGCGGTGGAGGCGCAGTGGCCGGCGATCAAGGCGGCGTTCCTCCTGCCGTTGCGGATCACCGGGCTCTTCATCCGGCACGCGCGCGCCCGGGCCGCCCTGGCCGCGGCCGCTGCCCTGCCGAGCGACCGCTGCGCGCCGCCGGCAGGCGTCGGCCGGGGCTGGACGAGGAGGGCGCTTCTCGAGGACGCACGGGGGCAGGCCGAGGCCATCGCCCGGGATCCGGCCGGGAGCGCGGCGCCGCTGGCCAGCCTGGTGCGCGCGGGGCTCACGCGCCTCGGGGGCGGGGGGTTCGCGGCGCAGCGGGAGCTCGCGCGGGCGATCGAGGGGTTCGATCGGCAGGAGATGGCGCTCTACCGGGAGGCGGCGCGCTACGCGCTCGGCGAGCTCCGCGGCGGCGCGGAGGGGGCGGGGCTCGTGCGGCGGGCCGAGGCGTGGATGGCGGACCAGGGCGTAAAGAAGCCGCGATCGCTCGTCGCGGCGATGGCGCCCGGGCTGGTGCTCACGCGCGGGTAGCGGCGCGCGGATCACGGGAGCGGCTCGCCGCGCGCGGCCCGGGCCGCGTTGCGCATCTGCTCATCGATCTCGCGGCGGTACTTGCGCAGGACGTCGAGCATCGAGTCCCACCCGCCTTCGGGGTAGATGGAGCGCAGCAGGGTCTCGAACGCCGCCTCGAACGAGTCCGGGAGGGAGGCGCCGAGCTTGTTCGGCGCGGCGCCGGAGATCTTGGCGTTGATCGTGTGGGAGAGGAGCGACGGGATCGTCTCCAGGCCAAACACGTCCCACGGATGCGGCAGGCCCAGGTCGAAGTTCCGCTCGTCGGCCTGCTTGGCCAGCATGAAATCGGGCATCTCCCAGCGCTCCGGGTTCCAGATCTTGCAGTAGTCGCCGCCCGGCGTCGCCGTGTAGAAGACGCTCGAGCGCATGTGCCGCGCCTCCTCGATGCGCTCCTCCTCGTCTTCGTCCGCGCGCGCCCTCACGGCCTCCCGGTGCCGCGGCGACCACCTGCCGGGGGACGTGGCGAGCCAGTGGTCGAGGATCGCGTTGGCGGCGTGCCGGCCGGACTCGTTCGCGGCCTCCATGGTCGTCATGCGCGTGAAGGTCTTGAGGTAGACGCCGGCGAAGACGAGCTTGTCCCAGTGCACGAGGTAGCCGCCGTGCCTCGCTTGCCACTCGCCCTCGAGCCGCTTCTCCTCGGGGTAATCGGGCGGGAGATTGAAGGCGACCGGGCTCGGGTCCCACGGCTGGGCGCCCGGCCGGTTGCGCCAGTCGGCCTTGATGGGAACCAGGTACGGTGTGCGGTTGCGGACCGGGCGCTCGACGTCGGGCGGATCCTTCCCGAACTCGATGTTCCGGTCGATGTGGAACCAGGTGGGGCGCGGCGGGATGCCCGCGAACGGGCTCCCTGTCTGGCCGCGCGGGGTTGCGAGCCGGATCTCCTTCGTGATCTGCCGCCAGACCTCGTCGGCGATCTCGTTCGCCGTGCACTCCCACATCGACTTGCCGACCACGCGGCCGCCATCGGCCTTTGCATCCCAGTCGCAGAGGTCGACGGTGATGAGCGAAGTGAAGCCGTCGCGCTTCTCCGTCGGGCGTCGGGTCCAGAACTGCGCGCTGTTGATCGAGGTCAGGGCCCATGCGGCCTTGTTGAAGAAGACATAGCCGTCGTTGAGCTTGAAGTCTTCGTTCTTGAAGAAGAACTGGATGCCGGACATGGTCTGGAACCTGTCCCAGAGCTGGAGGCCGAATTTTCCGGACGGGCTCCGTGCCTTCCCTGGCCCCTCCTCGGGCGGCTCCGGGCGCACCCGCGTCGTGAACCCATCCAGCCCGAGGGGCACGCCGATCCGGCCCCTGTCACCGGGCGCGCCATAGAGATTCCGGGTCACCTCCTCTGCCGTCCTGGGATCGGTCGCGATGACGTAGTAATCGGATTCGTAGCTCTCGGGGACAGGCCCGGGGCCTTGCGTGTCAGCGGCTTCGTCGGGCAGCCACACATGAGGCACGACGGTCGGTTTGCCGTCCTTTTCCTCCAGCTCGACATGGACCAACGTCCCCTGAACGAACTCGACGCCGAGCCGCGTCGTGAGGTACTGTCTCCATGGGTCGAGCCACGCCTCGCTGGTGGGGCCGTTGAGCGTGCCGTCGACCTTCGCGGCCGGCTGCAGCCAGTTGTAGAAGAGCTGGACCCAGGTGTTGCCGCACGTCCTCGCGTCGCCCCACACCGCATCGAACGAAGCCAGGGTACGCGCCTGTGTCGTGATATCCCGCTTGAACCGCTCGCTGTATTTGTACCGATAAGTGTCTGTCCTGGGATCGTACCCCTGAAGGTACTCCCACCAGGAGATCGCCTCCAGCTCCGCGGATCGCCGTTTCGAGCAGGTGCTCATGTATCGAAGCGTCCTCAGCATGAACTGCAGGACGTCGAGCGGCGTGTAGCCCAGGTCACGGAGCACCGACAGGCGCTCCTTGCGCTCATAGGCCGACTCCGGGGGCGAGCGGGGCAGGATGAGCGGGCTGAGCCCGTTCTGAGCGACGCCCTGGTTGGGCGTTGGCATCACGTTGTCGTAGACACTGCGACCGGTCTCGCGTCCGCTCTCATCGAGGATAGGGATCCGGCGCATCGTGTCGAACACGTGGTTGTAGTACGAGGGAAAGAAGCGGAACCCATGCTCACCGGGCAGCATGACGCGGCGCACATCGACCACGGCGACGCGGTTGTGCTCCATGGGCTCGCCGAGCACCGAGGCAGCCAGCTCACCCGGCCGAGCCCAACGTGCCTCGACGCGGAACTGACGACTTCTTTCTTTCGGGAGGCTATCCGTGATCAAACCAGAGATAGCCTTCGCCCGGGCCTCGGCGAGCCCTTTAGAATAGAGCGCCTGGGGCGAACTCCCATCCTCGGTGCCCTCACGACGCAGTCTCGGCTCTTTCGGATCGACCTCGGCGCCGACGTAACCGGTAACCGTAATCCTGTGGATCTCCTTGTCGCCTGTGTTCTCGAACAATCTTGTCAGCGCGTTGCGCAGCGCGGTCTTCTCCGTCTCCTCCGGCTCGCGGGCCCCTTCACCGAACTGAACGGTGACGGGACGCCACGGGGTCGCGCGGAGACCCCCAATTTCCTCGCCAGCCTCCGGGCTGCGCGGCGCCGCCGGCGAGGGGGATACATCCCCTTGTGCGGGCGGAGACTCCGACGAAGGGAGTTCCTTGGACGAGGGCATTACTCGGTACAAGTCGAACGATGGCTTCTCTGCCCGTATGATCGGGTCCGCCAGCTGCTGAACCATCAAATTCGACTGCTTTGACTCGCCGCTCCCCGACTTCGGTTTCTCCTGCACGTACTCGCACAGCGGCCCGAACCATATGCGCATCGAGGCTCCAACGAGATCGCGGCGCGAAGAGTCGAGGTTCTTGCCGCTCTGGCCCTGAGTCCGCGAGGGACGCTCTGAGACGTACAGCGTCACACGGATCGGGTCGATTCCATCCACGAGCTTGACCTCGCCCGCCGCACGAAACGTCAGATCGGCGGGTAGGTCGACGTGCGACTTTACCAGGCTCCACACGCGTGCCCTCGCGATCCGCAGGTGGCGTTCAGCGAGCTCACGGACGTGCGGATAGCCGGGTCCGCTACGTCCCGCCGTGACCACGAACCAGAGCGCGAGTTCTGCGCCGCGACGCTCAAGACTATCTTTGAGCCACGCCACGACATCATCTTTATTATCGATGCCGTCCCCGTCGGCTAGCAGATTAACAGAAATTGCACTGCCCGCTTTCAGTAGCTTCCATGGATTCGCTGGCTGCGCCTGCCCTCCGATCGGACTCAAGGTGAGCGGTGGGCTGTTGATGCGAGCCATAGTCGGATGAAGTCGCCAGACTTCCTCAAAAGCTTGTTTGACGGCCGCGGCACGCTTGCGGTGCAGATCATCGCCGATCAATTGGTCGGGGTCGACGTAGCCCTGGATTTCCACCTTTTGCGCCTCCGGAAAGTTGGAGAAGCACCAGTAGAGCTGTCGCTCGAGCTTGCTGCGATCGTCTTTGTGGATCCAATCGCTCCGGTGGCGGAAGCGGACCTTCAGCTGAACTATCTGATTGCGAGCGGGATGGAGCCGCGCATCCGCCGCCGACAGCTCGCTCTGACACCAGAGAGGCCGCGACTCGCCCGTATCATCGCGACGCGCCGCTGCGTACTGCGTGCGGGCAGCGCCGCCAATGGCCATCCCGAGCGCTCCGCGCTTGTCGTAGGCCGTATCGCATTCAACGACACGGACCTTGAATCCGCGTTCGGCCAGCTCGTGGGCGACGGTCAGCCCTGCGATCCCGGCGCCGTAGATCGTCACACTCCGCGCGCGGTCTAGCTCCTCTTTGTCTCTCGTCTCGCAACTGGGGCTCAATTTGTCCGTCATGGTAACCTCACCGCCGACTCGCGTCCGAAGTGATGTCGTCAGACCCGACGGAAGGCGGTCCTTCGACGTTCAAGCGCGCCTCGACGACCTGGCGGATGCTCATGATGAGCCGGATGAGGGCCTCACCTGTCCACGAAGGTGTCTGCTCGGCTGGCGAGAAGTGCTCGCCCTTGGGTCGCGCCGCGCTGCCAGGCGCGAGGCCCGGCGCCCACGACATGAGCATGGGTAGCGCCTCGATATTGACGAGATCCCAGGGGGGCGCGAGCTTGCGCGCGAAGCACCATGCGTCGTAGCGCTTCATCTGGGCGAGCTCCGGGATCTCGTGGTCTTCCGGATTCCATACCTCGCACAGATCCGTGACCTGACGCGCTTCGCTGCGGAGCACGCGGTTTGCTGAGCGTGGATTTCGCGCCCAGGGGGGCACGAGCGAGCCGAAGGCGCCGTGCGAGCGGCGCTCGGCCAAGCGCGTGCGGTTTAAACTACAATTGGCTGACGCCCAGAGCGTCACGAAGGCGCACGCCCCCCTTACCCCCCACGATCATTTCGGCTGGTTTCATTTTCAATTGAGCCAGCGGGCGAGCTGCGAGCACGTCGGCACGTGCAGGGTCGTGCCCCGACCCGACCGGGCCAACCTTCCCGGAACGAGGATCAGCGCGCGGCGCAGCCACGGCGTTCGCCAGCTCGCCAGGTGCGGAACGTGCTCCAGCACATAGCGGCGCATCAGGTTGGCCGTCAGCAGCTTCAGCAGCAGCGCGGCATGATTGGCGTTGAAGCAGTGGCTCGGCACGCGACCGCATCCCCACCCGTGCTTGAGCTCGCCAATGAGCGGCTCGATGCCCGCGCGCAGGTCATACCGCGCCGCGACGTCTTCCGGCGCTTCGACCGGCTCGTTGGTCAAAAAGACCTGCACCGTGTAGTCGAGCCCCTCCCAAAGGTTGATCTGCTTGCCATTCTCCCGGTCGCGTGTGCGTACGGCGATGACGCGGACCCCATCGGGCCAATCGCGGCGCCGGAAGAGCACCTCGGTCACCTGCCGTCGAGGACGACCGTCGGCATCTCGGTCGATGGTCCGCCATCCGGTGGCGTACGCGATCCTGCCCACCAGATCGGGGCTCATCCGCGCCTTGGTCAGGAAAAAGCATCCCTTCGCAGCAACGGCGTGCATCAAGGCGCTGCAATCCCCAGCGCCATCGATCCGTACGTAGATGGCTGCACTCGGAGCTGCGGCGCGCGCGCGATCAATGCACTTCTCGACGAAGGGCACATCGGCTTCGCCGAAGCTCGTGTCGCCCGGTCGCAGCTTGGCCCCGACGATGGCGTCAACCTCGGCGATCCGCGCCAGGATCGGATGATAGCTCGGCCGGCCGTGGTAGCGCGGGTTCGGGCCCGGCCGCGCCCCCTCCTGCATTCCGAAGAGCGGCTCCACGGTGGTGTCGACGTCGATATGCACGAATCGGTGCTTTCGGCGAGCAACCAGGGCAAGCCCGTGATCGACGACCATGCTGTGCAGCGCCTCGAGCGCATCGTCGTCGAAGCGGCACAGGTCCCGGTAGACGGTGTCGATGCTCGGGACGACCCCGCCGGCGAGGCGTACGAAGAGCGGATCGACGGCGAGCGCCTCGATGCCGAAGACGCGCTCCTCGCCGGCGAGCGCGCCGTCCATCAGCAGGCGCATCTGCGCGGCCATCGGGTAGATAACCGAGCGACCCGACTTCAGCCGGAAGAACCTGCGGCTCAAGGCCGCGTCGACGCCAAGCTCCCGGATGAAGGCGCCGAATGGGGCAAGCCCTGCGATGCCCGTCAGATTCTTCTCCGTGGGCGCGATGTGAATCATGGCAGGGTTTGGCCGCCGGATTCGCTCCTGGTGCCGCCCGTCGCCTTTCCTCTTGAACCCGAGTTCGCGCCGGCGCACCTTGGAGGTGCTCGGCGTGTGCCTTCGTTTGGTCATAGCAACCCGGACGGGTCGCCACGCCGAGCCTTTCTTTCAAGGCGTTCCTTTTACAGCGCCGGATTTCTCACGCCCCGGATCGGATTTCTGGGCGCGAAATCCACGCTGAGTGCCACCCCTCTCCGGAGGTCGACCATACCTCGTCGAACACGGTGTCCTTCCCGTGCTTCCCATGACTGGAGGCCAGATGCGCTCCCTGCGACTTCGCCAGGTTATCCTGCAATATCGCGTTCACGGCGCGCCGCGCGGACTCGTTGGCAGCCTCCGGCGTCGCCGTCCGCGTGCATGTCTGCATGTAATCCCCTACGAACACCAACTTGTGCCGGTGAATTACATCGGTGGCGCTGCGACCCGGCCGCGGCGCGCCGGGCCGGCGGCTCCACTCGCCCTTCTGCGGGATGGCGTACATGGCATCGCACCGCACGATCGGCCCGGCGTCCACGGCGTCAGCGCTTGGTCCCGCCCCGGTCTCCCTGATAGACCCCTTGTAGACGACGTTGTCATCGATGTGGTACCAGCGCGGCCGGAGCGGAGGAGCTCCCTCGGGGAGCCTCGTCCGGAGGTGAGGCTCGATACGCCTCCAGACCTCCTCGGCCAGCTCGCGGCGCGTGCACTGCCAGGCGCTGCGGTCTGCGAGCGGCCCCTGCCCCGCCGGCGTATCCCACGCGAGGATATCAACGCTGACCATTCCATTGAATCCGTTGCACGTCACGCGCGGCGGATAGTGCCAGAGTTTGTCGCTCGTCACGACCGTCAGAGACCAACCGGAATCGCGCACACAGAAGTACGCAGGTTCGATCCTCGCTCGCTCGTCGGTGACGAAGAAGTACTGGATGCCCGCCAGCGGCTTGAGGCGCCCGGCCGGCGGCGGGTCGTCCGCGTCCGCGTCGACCCACTCCGAGAGCTGGGCGGGGACATCGCCGTCGAGCTTCCATGTGAGCTGGCGCGTGGTCAGTATGCCGGTCGCGACAACATAATAATCGGCCGCGCTGCACACCTCTTGTCCGTCGGCCTCCCCGTCCTCGCAGAGCGGCTGGTAGTGCGCGACGACCTCTCCCCTTGCCGATTCGAGACGAGTGAGTTTTCCGTGTGTGAATTTGACGTTGAGACTCTTCAAGTACTCTTGCCACGGTGCGAGCCAGGCTTCGGTCGTCGGTGCGTTGAACGCCTGGTACGGCTTCGGCGTGGGGCGGATGGATGTCGTGAGCACCTGCAAGAACACATTGGCACACGTCCGCGCATCGCCCGCATCGGCGCTCATTCCGGTCACAATTCTGCAGAGCAGGGAGAGGTCGCTCCGAAACACGTCAGAGTACCGATAGCGGGGGATGCGAAGGAGGTTGTCACGCCCTTCGAGGTACTCCCAGAACGACAAGCTCGCGAGCTCCGCTTCACGCCGCTCCGGGCAGATCGTCGCGTACCGCAGCAGTCGGAGCAGCAGTTGCGCGAAGCTGCCAGGATCGTCACGCAGGCGCGCGAAGAAGGCCGCTGGTGTCCGGAGGTCGATCGCCTGGCCTTGCTGTCGAGCGGCGCTCCCCCCCCAGTCCGCGTCACCCCTGCCGAAGAGCGGATTCAAATTGTCGAGCACGACCCGTTCGCCGGCGGCGACGGCTGCGTCCGAAGGCCCCACGAAGATGCGGCGTAGCGTGTTGGTGAGGTGCCGGTCATAGGGCGCGACAGCGAATGGCCGATGTTCACCAGGCAGCATCGTCGGCAGAAGATGGAGCTGCGTTCTCCGCGTCGAGGCCTCGGAATTCAGCCCGCCCTGGGAGGGGTCCAGCGGCTCTCCCCGCAGCCATTCCTGGACGGCCCCCGCGAGCGTGACGTCGCTCGGATCGTGGCACTCGAACGGCCACATGAACCAGCGTGGCCATCGATGGTTAGCTGTCATGACCCTGTAAGCAGCGACCAGCGCATCGACCTTCTCGGCCCCTGCCGGCGTCAATGTCTTCTCGCTGGCATAGAACTCGATATCCGTGGGCAAACTCTGTTCGACATCGACGTAAACCACAAAATGACTTTCCGGCGGCGGAGTGAGGGGATGCACATTGACACTGCGCAAGATGACCAGCTCGCGATGAGGCTCGGTGCTCACGAGGCGCGCCCTCCCGCGCAAGCGATCCTCAATGAGGCGCACGCCCCACTCGGCCCTCTTCATACTGTCGGCGTCCGCATGCAGAACAGATGCGTCCACATGAACGATCACCCAAGGCGATCGCGTATAATTTTCTGTAACGCGATCGAGTATGCGCCCGATCATCTCGACGCTTCGCTCGCCGTCGCTGGACAGACGCGGCATCATGGGCCGCGAGTCGATAAATGTGATAGCTATCGGGAACACGTGCCCAAAGCGCACCTGGACGCCCAGGCATCCCTCTGCCTCTTCTCCTGTCCGTGCAAGGACGCCCTCCGCTTGCTTCTCCGTTGCATCTGCGGCCGCTGCGCGCGTTCCCCCTTCGCATTTGACATCAATGCGATGAAGCACATTGATCCCTGTCGCAGGATGGAGCATCTCCGCTGCGCGGGCTTCCGTCCGGGCAGACTCTCTCACCGGACCTTTGGCTCTCCCGCGCTCGTGCGCGCGTGCTTCATTCTCGAGCGCAGCACCCAGTTCATATTTCAATGCATCTTCGACCTGCTTGCTCCAGATGGCCAGGAGCCTCTCCAGTTTGGCCACTTCGGCTGAGTTCGCCGGATTCTCGGAGCCTTGGACTCCGGAGATCTCCACGCAGTACCAGGCTCGATTCGCCCTGGTCTCTGCGTCGCTTCGCCTCGGAGCGCAGCACGCTCGAATTTCGTCCACGATCCCCTTCAGCATCTTCGCCTTGTCGGCGGGAAGCCGCGCGCTTTCACTGGCCAACTCATCCTCGGGACGCTTGAACGGGATTAGAATCGGTAGCTGACGAGTGGACGCTTTCCCCGCCCAACCCAGCGCAGAGGAAGGCACCTCCGCGGTGGCGGTGGGGAGCGACGGTTCCCAGGAGTCCGGGTCGGAGAACGGGTCGGCCAGCACATACTGCGTCCGGACTTTGCCGCCCAATGCGAGCGAGCGCTTCACGCGCCCGCGATTCTTGAGGTCCGGGGCCAAGGCCGTCGCCATTTCGATCACCTCGACATCGAACCCGCGCACCGCGAGCTCGTGCGCGGCGGTGAGCCCGGCGATGCTGGCCCCGAAGACAGTCACCTTGGGCATGCCTTTTCTATCTGCCACGTCACCCTCCTCGCTCCCCGAACCTCACGCCTCTTCATCCCCCGCGAGCAGCGCCTGGAACCGCTCCAGTAGCCGCGGGAACGACGGACACCGCACAGCGCCGTGCACGTACGTCGATAACCCGGAGAGGACCTCCACCAGGCTGTCGACCGGCGCCACCGCCTCCACCTCGTCGGCGAGCACCGCGTCCGCGAGCGACCGCCGCGCCTCGAGCACGTCCCGGATGGCCCGCCGGCTCGCCGTGATCGACGCGTCCGCGCCCGCGTCGTCCTCCGGGCTTAGCCGCCGCACGCGCGCCGCCGCGCCCTCGAAGACCGCCGCGAAGATCTCCCCGTCCACCTCGATCCGCACCGTCCTCCCGGCGAGCCGCGCGCACATCCGGGCGTACGCCTCTGGCAATTCCCTGGCGAGCGTCGCGAGCGACTCGTCGAGCAGCGCCGCCACGGAGCCCCTAGTCGCGGATGAACTCGAAGACACCGGGGCCCTCCATCTCGACGCGCGCGCCGCGGACGCGGCCCTCCACGGTGACCCGGCCGCTCACCTCGTTGAGCGTGATCACCCCTTCCAGATCGTGCTCGCTCGGCATCACCACCTGGGCGACGTCCTCCGACTCGAAGCGCACCCGCAGGTCGTCGCCGTCGCCGCGCGCGCGCACCTCCATGCGCCGCGGCACGTCGCTCGCCGTGCCGGGCGACAGCATCGCCATGACGCGCGGGATCTTGAGCGGCCTCGTGAGATCGAAGCAGCCGTCGTGCGTCACGCTCATCTCGTCGTCGCGGAAGATCCGGAACGGGTGCGCGCCCCGCCAGAGGAACAGCCCCTGATAACGCGCCACCGAGCGGCCGCGGTCCGCCATCCGCACGTGGACGAGGCTCCACTCGTTGCCAGCGTCCCACGGCAGCGCCGAGCCCCACTCCCACGAGAAATCGTCGCCCCAGAGGAAATGGCCCCAGTTGTGATCGTGGTACGCGGGCGCGGCCTCGATGCGCTCGGCGCGGCCGCCGACCGAGATGGTGCCGCGCGCCACGAGGCGGGGCACGAACGCCCACGAGAGGTACCGGTCCCGCGAGAGCGGCTGATTCGACGAGAGCGCGGGGAAGGTCGTCGGCACGAGCTCGAGCTCGGCCGCGATCGGGCGGCCGCGCAGCGCGATCGAGAGCAGGTACCGCCCGCGATCAAAGCCCATCGCGTTGCGGCCGAAGCGCGCGCTCATGCCGCCAGGGATCACGTCGACCTCGGCCTCCTCGAAGCGGTCCATGTCGCCGTCCCAGCCGGCCCCGACGCGCGCGAGCACGATGAGCCGCGCTGTCTCGGCGCGCCTCGCGTCGCGGGCCCAGCGATCGTCGATGAGGTTGAAGTTCACGAGCAGGTGAGCCGCCTCGGTGTGGACAAGGAAGTGCTGCCACTCCTTGTGATCCGCTCTGCCGGTGAGCCGCGATGGCGAGCGCCGGAAGTAGTCGATCCCGGGCAGCGCGGCCGTGATCTCCGGCGACGGCGCGGGGAAGGGCGGCGCGGAGATCACCGGAGCAGATCCCGGAGCTTCGCCGCCTGGACCGCGGGCTCCTGCGCCCCCGCGGCGTCGCGCCGCGCGGCCTCGGCGTGCGCGGCGCGCAGCGGCTCGATCTCGGCCATCAGCGCGCGGCGGAGGGAGATCGCGCCGAGCACCAGGTAGAGGAGCTGATCGCCAGCGCCGCGGCGGTCGCGCGCCGACGTGACACGCTGGGCGCCGTCCGACGGCGGCAGGCCGCGCGCCTCGGGCGCGTCCGTGGGCGGCTCGGGCGCGTCCGCTGGCAGCTCGGGCGCGTCCGCCGGCAGCTCGGGCGCGTCCGCCGGCGGCTCGGGCGCGTCCGCCGGCGGCTCGGGCGTCGGCGGCGTCCCGGGGAGGAACGCGTCGAGCCTGCGGCCCACCGAGATGGCGCCCAGGAGCAGGTGCAGGAGCACATTGCGGTTCGCGAACTCGTCGCGGACGCTATCGAGCAGGGGCACGGCCGCCCTCCCCGGGTGCGTCCCGCAGCGCGCTCAGCAGGCTGTCGAGATCGGCCGACTTCGCGGCGCGGAGCAGCGCTTCCAGGTACGCCGAGGGGACGATGGTCTCTGGATCTTCTTCCAGCAGGTTGAGCGACACCGCGTCCCACACGCGCCGGCCGTGGCGGAGCAGATCCGAGGACCCGAGCGCCGCCGTCCACGCGGCGCCCTCGGGGGTCGCCGCGAACCGCCTCCCCTCGGCGATGAGGGTAGAAAAGGCGGCCTGCGCCGCGACCGGGTGCCGGAGCAGGAGGAGCTGCGCCCGGCGCAAGACATCGACGATCTCGCCCTCGCGCGGATCGGCCGTGGCCCCCTCGGGCGGAGCGGCCCCGCCGGCGCTGTCCGGCCCTCGCGCGGAAGCGCGCATGGCCGGCGCGACCAGGCGCTCGATAAGGAGGTCCTGGATGCGCCGCATCTCTTCATAGATGAGCGCCTGGATGCGGATCCAATCGAACATCGAGGGCAACGGTGGCAGTCCCGGCGCAGGCGCGACCCACCATGGACTGCCGGCGGCGCCCGGCGACGGCGCGCCGCCGTCCTGCGCCACCTCGGGGCCCGCGGCAGGCTCACCGCCCGACGACCCCGGCGGCGTGGCGTCGCGGGGAGCTCCCGGAAGCGGTCCTCCCGGAAATAGCGCTCCAGGAAGCGGCCCTCCCGCAAACGGCACTCCCGGCAGCGGCCCTCCCGCAAACGGCACTCCCGGCAGCGGCCCTCCCGCAAACGGCACTCCCGGCAGCGGCCCTCCCGCAAACGGCACTCCCGGCAGCGGCCCTCCCGCGAGCGGTGCTCCCGCAAACGGCGATCCCAGGAACGGCTGCGCCACGCTGGCGCGATAGGCCTCCGCGAACATCCGAAAGATCTCTTCCATCACTCACCTGACGCGATCGAGCACATACGAGACCAGAGCCTCCAGGAGATCGCGGTGCGCAGACGGCAGCAGCCATCCTTTGCAGGCGTCGAGCGCGCGCTGGGCCTCTTCCACCCAGGCGCGCGCCACCGCCCGCGCGTGCTCGATGCTGTCGTATCGAGCGATCAGCTCCTGCAGAAAGCGTACCTGCTCGGTGGTCTTCACGGCGTCGCCCCCGCGGTGCGCCTCTGCCAGCGCGGCGCGCAGCTGATCGCGCCCGGCCGGGGTCAGCTCTCCTCGATCGACCAGCCGCGCGAGGGTCGCGTCGATCGCCGGAGGCACCGCCGGCTCCCCCTCCACGCCGCGCGGGCGGGCCAGCGACAGGATCCGCGCCGCCTCGGCGCGCTCCTCCGGCGTCGCGCGGCGCATCATGTGGAGCAGCATCAGCGTCCGCTTGCCTTCCCAGAGGTCGCCGCCGATCTCCTTGCCGTACTCGCCCACGTCGCCGGCCAGGTTCAGGACGTCGTCCTGGATCTGGAACGCGACGCCCAGCCTGCGCGCGAACTCGGCGATCCGCTCGGTGCGCTCGGGATCGAGGCGCGCCGCGATCGCGCCGAGCACGACGGGCGTGATGAAGCTGTACCAGCAGGTCTTCTGCTCCACCATGTGGATGTAATCGTCGTCCGAGAGGTCCCAGACCTCCCGGCGCACCCAGTCGAGCTCGAGGGCCTGCCCCTCCACCGACTCGCGCGTCATCCTCGCCACCGCCTGGAGGATGCGCAGCGAGGGGCCCAGCCCGATGACGCCGACGTTGTCGAGCAGCGGCTGGAGCGAGAGCGCGAGCATGGCGTCGCCCACGTTCACCGCGATGGGCACGCCGTGGGCGCGGTGAAGCGTCATGCCGCCGCGGCGCATCAGCGACTCGTCCTCGATGTCGTCGTGGATGAGGAAGGCGTTGTGGTAGAGCTCGAGCACGGCGGCCGAGCGCACGACCGCCTCCAGCTTGCCGCCGAGCGCGCGGCACGTCGCGATGCAGAGCGCCGGCCTGAGCCCTTTGGCTTCCCGGAGGGGGTAGTCGAGCATCAGCTCGTACAGCGCCCCGCCGGAGCGCCGGTCTGCCGGGATGATGCGCCGGATCTCCGCGGCCGCGAGCGCGCGGCACTCCTCCAGATAGTGAATCAGCTCTGCCGGTGTCATCGCCGGGATGGGTCGCTCTGCGAGAGGCGCGGGCCCGATTCCTGGAGGTGGGGTCGAACGGCCACGACGGGCATGATGGTCACAAATTTCACTCGTGATCGGAATCGCGAAGGGAGACTCCGGCGAGGATCCTTGCGCCGTGGCGCCGTTATTTCGATTTCCTCGTGTCGTCGCCGGGACCACGGGCGGGGTGCTCTTCCAGTCCGAGCTCGCGCAGGCGCCTCCGCAGACCTCTCTCGGAGACCTCGAGCCATTCCACCATCCGGTCCACGTCGCCGGAGCACGTCGCGTGGGCGCGGGAGATGTCCTCGGCCGACAGGGACCCGGCCGTGCGGAAGCGCGCGTTGCCCTGGATGACGGCGTACAGCGACGCGCGCGAGATGCGGAGCAGGCTGGCTGCAGCGGCGAGGTCCCAGCGGCTCGCGCGCAGGGCCTCCGAGACCTCGTCCTCGCTCAGCTCGGCCGGCTTGCGGCGCCCTTCGGGGTGCGCTGCGTCGAGCGGCGACGAGGCGTCGCGCGGCGCGGGCGCCGGGGGCGCGCTGCTTCCTGCGGCGAGCCTCGGCTGGGCCGGAGCAGCAGGATCGCCCTCCGGGGGGCTGGAGATCGGCGCGGCTACCCCGGCCGGCAGGCTCGTTCCGGACGCGGCTACCCCGCCGGCCGGCGGGCCCGTTCCAGACGCGGCTCCGACGGCCACCGGGCCCGCTCCAGACGCGGCTCCGACGGCCGGGCTCGCGTGCATACCGTGCAGGAGCCTCACGACGCTGGGAACGAACTCGACCCGGCTCCGGCCGCGATTGCCGATGACGAGCTGCCGCGCGACGTTGCGGAGCTGCCGGACGTTCCCCGGCCAGTCGTAGTTGACCAGGCGGGCGACCAGCGAGGCGGGGAGCCAGAGCTCCCCCTGCTCCGGAGCCGAGCGGAGGCGGTGCGCGTCGCCGAGGTGTGCGAGCTCCTGCTCGCAGAAGTGCAGCAGGAGAGGTCCGATATCGTCACGGCGCTCGCGCAGGGCAGGCACCCAGAGTTCGTAGGCAGCCAGGCGGTGGAGCAGCGGCGCGCGAAAGCTGCCCTCGGTGATCTTCATGTCGAGATCGGCGTCCGTGGCGGCGAGCAGGCGCGCGTCGATCTTCTGCGGGCGCTCCGCCCCCACCGGCTGGATCTCGCCTGTCTCCAGCGCGCGGAGCAGCGCGACCTGGATCTCCTGAGGCGCCTCACCGACCTCGTCGAGGAACAGCGTCCCGCCGTGCGCCTGCGCGAAGAAGCCGGCGTGACGCCGCACGGCCCCGGTGAACGCGCCGCGGTCGGCGCCGAAGAGCTCCGAGACCGCGAGCGTGCCGGGGATGGCGGCGAGGTTCACGGCGACGAAGGGCCCGGCGCGGCGCAGGCTCGCGCCGTGGATGGCGCGGGCGACGAGCTCCTTCCCGGTCCCGGTCTCCCCGCGGATGAGCACCGGGACGTCGAGATCGGAGACGCGGCGGATGTCCTGGCGCAGCCGCTGCATGGCGGCGCTCTCGCCGAGGAGATCGGCGCGCACCGGATCGTCGCCCAGGGTGACGAACGTGGTGCCGGTCGCGATCGCGGCCCGGGTGAGGTGCAAGAGGAGGACGACCCTGCCAGCGAGCTCCAGCACGACGCCGCGCTGGAGGTCGTGGGCGGAGAGCTCGATCGCGCCCCGCAGCGGCTCACCCCCGACCGCGACGTGCGTGCGGCAGTCGCCGCGATCGAGCCGCACGCCGCTCCCGTTCGCCGTCAGGAGGAGCGGGCCGCGGCTCAGGTTCCGGTCAGCGAGCGGCTCGGCGTCCGGCTGGCTCCGCGAGGAGAACGCGGGGCTGACGCGCGAGAGCAGCACCGGCTCGCCCGCGGCGAGCTCGTGCAGCACCGCGTAGGCGCCGATACGCTCGATCAGCGGGTGGTAGGCGATCGTCAGCGCCGGGACCAGGACCGGCTGGACGAGCCCTTCGTCGACGGCTTGCGATCCACGCCAGGTGTCGAGCGCAGCCGCGGCGACAGCGACGGTGCGCGCGGGATCGGTCTCGGGATCAGGGGCCGTGCGATGCGCCATCGAGCCAACCGCGGAGTGTAGGGCGGTTCGCCGCCCGTCCGCAACAGCGGGTAGCCGGACGGCCTTGGGAGACCGTGAGAGCAGGGCACAACGGCGGAGCGCACCGCCGCGCGGCGGAGCAACGGCCCGTCGCCGACGCGTCGGTTGCGGGCCGACGCGTCGATGACACGTCGGCGCGTCAACGCGAGGGCCAGCCCTCCCGGCGATCTGCCCCCTGCCGTGCCGCCGACACGTCAGCTCCCGGCTGACGTGTCAGTGACGTTCCGCCGAGAGGGCTCCGGGCAATGCCCCCCGGCCGCTGCCCGACGCCGGGAGGCGACTTCGCCCCCCAGCGACGAGGCACGCTCCTTGCCATTACGAGAGGATGAGCACCGCGCCGCTGAGCGACGGCGGGCCGCGTCGGATGGCGTCGAGCAGAGCCGAGCGGCAGCGCTTCGCGAGGAACGAGCTCTCGTTCGAGAGAGCGAACACGACGCCGGTTTCCCGCTCGACGCCGAACGGCACCCTCAGAAATCCACAAGAACTCGCCCACACCCCGGAGTGAAACATGCTCAGACATCCTCGATGGGCCGCCGCGTTCGTCGCGCTCGCTTCAGCGCGACCCGCCTTGGCAGCGGACCCCCCGGCGCCCACGATTGAATCATTGTCTCAGAAAATACTCAACAACTCGGAGAAGGCCATACTGCAGGCGGAGGCGGGGCGCCTCGAAGAAGCGAAGAAGACGACGGACGAGCTCGACGCGGACGCGAAGACCCTCGCCGCCACGCCGGCAGCAAGCGAGGAGGAAGCCCGCAAAAAAGACGTCGCGGAGGTGACGAAATCAACGGCAGACAAGGCCGTGACCGCCAAAGTAGATGCCGTGTGCGGAGGCGGCGCCCGGTTTCACCCGTGCTTGTACGTGGGGGTCTTCGTGGCCAGCGGCTCGCTCACGACGGTGTCGCCGGGGGCCTACCACGCAGGGCAGACGAGCCACGCGCTCGTATCGGCCGCGATCCCCGCGGCGGGGATCCGTCTCCCGATGGACACGAAGGGGCGCCTCTCGGGCGAGCTCGGCCTCCTCTCGATGCTCGTCTCCAAAGATCTGGCCGCGAGCGAGCGAAACGGTTGCCGGGTCGCGAACGGCGACTTCGAGAAGAGGCTCCCCTGCGAGGCCGACGCCACGATCTCTCCCGCGTTCGGCGCGTACCTGGGCGTCACCCTCGGCACCGGCGACATCGGCCTCCTCACCCTGATGGGCATGGGCGGCGCCGCGACCACCTCGCTCGACAGGTCGCTCCACCCCTACGTGGGATTGGCAGTCGGGCTCGTCAACCTCAGCAAGACATTCAATCTGTAGCGCCGAAGGAGCACTCATGAGACGCTTCGCAATGCGCCTCGTGGCGGCCCTCGCCACGTTCGCCGGACTCGCCGCCGCGACCCCTGCGTGCGACCAGCCGAGCGGCTGCGACGATGCCAAGAGCGAGATAGAGACGACCCTGAAGGACGTCTGCAAGGACCCTGCATATCAGAACACGCCGTTTTGCACCTGCTGCGTGAGCAACGATTTCTACTCGGTCGACAACGAATGCGGCTGCCGCGGGCTCAACTTCGACGCCGAGGCCTGCTACTTCCGAACGGCGGACGAAGCTCGTCCGGCGGCGCGGCAGGCCATCGAGTTCGCGAACAGCATCTGCGAGGAGCGCACGCCGACGTTCCTGAACAGGAACGGCGAGAGCCAGCAGTGCGGCGCGAGCCGCGCAGCGTCATCGTCGTCTCAAGCGTCGAGCTCTAGCGCCGGGGGCGCCGGGGGCGCCGGAGGCGCGGGCGGCTCGACCACGGGCGGCGGCGGCGAAGGAGGCAAAGGCGCCGGAGGCAAGGACGGCGAGTAGCCGCTCCCCGCCGTCTGCGCGCTGGGCGCTCGCCGGAAGGCCGACGAACGCCCGCGCTGGCGGCGGGCCGCCGCATGCGGAATGTCGCCGGCTCACCGCGGCGACGCACACCCGCCGGGAGGGCATATGGCCGCCGACGTGACCATGGGCGGGACAGGGCTGATCGAGGGCAGGCTCCGCGCCTCTTCGGTCGACCGCCGCGCCGCGCGCGCGACCGAGCCATCGATGGTTTGCTCTGCCCCATCGCTCGACGGCATCATGCAGCGTTACGCGGCGGGCGAGGCGAGCGCCTTCGGCGAGCTCTACCGGACCCTCGCCCCACGACTGCACCGCTTCTGCCTGCGCCTCACGCGGAGCCGCAGCGACGCGGACGATCTCTTCCAGGACGCGTTCCTCCGGCTCCACCGCGCGCGCGCCTCCTACGTTCCCGGCGGGCCGGCGCTCCACTGGGCCTTCGCGATCGCGCGCTCCGCGCACCTGGACCGCGCCCGCCACCGCCAGAGACGTCGAGAGGACCTGCACGGCCCCGACAGCGGGCCCACCACGCTCCGCTCCTTGCCGAGCCGCGACGGCTCGCCGGAGGACGACGCGTGCACGCGCGACATGGCGCTGGTGATCGATCGCGAGATCGCTCGGATGTCCGAGAAGACCCGGAGCGCCTACGTCATCTTGAGGGAGGAGGGGCTCAGCGTCGCCGAGGCGGCGAGCGTGCTCGGCACGACGTGTGACGTCGTCAAGCAACGCGCCCATCGCGCGTACGAGCAGATCAGAGCTGCCCTGCGCGGCGCCGGGTGGGACGAAGACACGCTGTGACCGAGGAGCACGCGGAGGGTGACGACGACCCTCGGGGGTGCAGCACCAAGCAGGGCGCGGCGCCGATGGCGCGTCACCGACGCGTCAGCCGCCGGCCGACGCGTCAGAGTGGAGCGCCCGCGGAGCGGGTCCTCCGTGCTTGCGCTCATTCGTCGACCCACGCACGGCGGCGTAGGCAGGGACGTACCGCGCCGCGGCATCGAGCGCGCAGGCACCACGCTGCGTCGCGGTCGCAGGTACGGGTCCTGCTTGCTCGGTTCGTTCACCCCACGTTGACGACCGGCGCGCCACCCTGGGATGGCTCAGGCCATGGAGACGAGATCTGAACCATGAGCGAATCAGGCTGGAGGCCCTCGACGTTCGATGGTCGTGACATCCCGTTCCGCGCGCCGCCGCGGGCAGCTGAAGATCAGCGACCTGTCTCTGGCGAACGCCTCGCGGAGGACGGCAGCTTCACGAACCTCCCCTTCCGGCATCGTCTATCGTGTCCCCGCTCAGGCGCTCGCGTGGCTGACCGTGGGCAAGGAAGAGAGGCTTCACTCGACCTTGAACATCGCGCAGTATGGCGCGATCGCGGCGCTGCCAGGCGATCTGGACGGGGAAGCGGGCGAGGTTGCGATGTCGTACTCGGTCAAGCTCGCACCGTCGTCGGGCGCCCTGCTCAGCATGTCATCGTCGAGCTCACCGGTGGACGCGGCTGCAGTGGAGTCGTTCGGCGGGAGCGTGACGAGGGCGATCGACGCCGCGAAGACGCGCAAGGACGCGGTCGACAATGCCGGGATCGACGCGCTGGAGAAGGAAAAGAAGCGCCTCGAGTTGCTCCGCGACATCGGCAACCTGCAAAAGGAGCTGAACGGGCCTTCCATTCAGTGAGCGGCGCGGCCGGCCTGGCGCCCGCCGGTCTCCGCAGGAATACGACTCCTGGCCCTGACGTGTTCAGCCTGAGGTGATCTACCACATGAGTCCTCACCTGAGACAAAAAAGAAGCCCAATCCTGGCCGCGCTCGCGCTGACCTCGCTCAGCACCAGCTGCGGCCTCCCGACGGACCCGTCCGGGTACATGTCCCCGGCAATGGACACGTCGTTCAGCGGGCCGCTCGGAATTTCAGGGATCGCCATCTCGGATAGCCAGCGGTCGGCTGGCACCGGGCTGGCAGCGGCGACCGAAGATTGCGCTCCCGTTGGCAGTGGAAGCGGCATGTTCGAGCTGAGCTTGGAGAGCTCAGGAAGAGCGGCATTCCACTCAGACATCGATCCACAATTTGACGCCTGCGTAGCCGCTCGAGTTGGAGATTACGCGCTACCACCGGCCCTAGTTCGCGGCTACATCCGGTGGCACCGCCCAAGCGACCTGCCGAGGATGAAATATCCTTTACCCAAGGCATCATCGCGGGCTACATTGAGGACATCCGATGCCCCCGCCCAGTCGTTGAAGCTGGCCTCGGAGAGGATCGCCGACAGGCTTGCTCGCGCCGGGTACACGCGAACCTACTGGTTCGGCCTTCTGGATGGATTCGCCATCGTCACGCCGCCAGAGAAGATCGGAGCGAACAACAAGCCGCTGTACCCGGAGCCGGAGCGACGATTCTCGACCGACTTCGACACCACTCCAGACGCCATCTGGGACATCGTCGTACACCGGCTGAGGCGAACGTTCATCAACGACAGCACCCGGTACCGAATGTTCATATTCACGTGCACGAGCGGATCCATCAAGGACAGCGACCGAGTCGGCACCCTTGAGACGTTCATTGCGCCGGAAGCGGGAGACACGTCGTCCTCCATTCCTCTCGGCATCCCGGATACGCTGCCATCCCGCCAATACGCCGTTCGCGCACTTGCATATGTATTCGAGCGCCCAGAGAAGGGCGCGGAGGCGACGTTGGTCCAGAGCGGAGTCAGCGCCTCCGAGCACCTCTCAGCGGCACAGATCAGCATCACGCCATAGCGAGGCACAGCATGGACACAAAGCCACTCCTCGACTGCCAGCGCGCCTTGGCGCTACTTTGGATGGGGTTCTTCGCCGCCATATTGATCGTCGTGATAGCGCAGACGAGCTTCGGCAATGTCTTCATGACCGCGAAGGGAGAGGACTTGCAGAAGAGCGTCTGGCAGTGGATGTTGCCAGCGACGACGCCGACATTGATCCTGGTGATGGGCGTGCTCGTGAACTGCGAGCTCGTCGCCGCTGCCAGACAAGAGGCACAGCGTCGGCGGGTGTCGAAATTCTTCTTCCACCTCACGCTGGGAGCCTCGGCGTTCTATCTGACGATCGTGCTGCTCCTGCCCATCGGCGCCCCTCACAAGGGGAATGCCGCCGAGGCCGTCGACATGCTTCTTCAATCCAATGTCTACATGACTCCGATTCAAGGTCTGATCAGCGCCGCCCTCGGAGTCTTCTTCTTGTCGCCCAAAGAATGACGCGCGCGGGCGGGCCAGCACCGGCGATCTCGGGCGCATCGCCGTCGTGACGGGGATGCCCGCGGCGGCCGCCTGCGGCTCCACGCCCCGCTACAGCTTCCCGAGCGACGCGCGCACGTGCCCGATGAACACCTTGATCTTCGGTATCTCCGACAGCGCCCCCGGGACGCTGAGCCGCACGGGCCGCTCCTGCCCCACCACGTCGGGCAAGACCGGCACGAGCACGTCCGGCCCCACGTCGGGGTCGGGCACGAGCGCGTCGGGGACGAGGCCGATGCCCAGGCCGGAGATGCAGCAGTGCCGGATGAAGTGGATGTCCGTCGCGATGAGGGCCGGCTGGACGGTGAAGGGCGCGCCCCGCCATGTCCTCCAGGTGCGCGCGTCCTCGCCCGGGGCCTGCCACGCGAACAGCTCATGGTGCTTCAGATCGTCGATCGTCCGTGGCGTGCCGCGCTTCTCCAGGTACGCGCGGCTGGCGATGAGCCACTCGCGGACGCGCAGGACGACGTGCGATATCCAGTGTCCGCTCGGCGCGTCCTCGCCGAAGTGGACGGCGATGTCGATGTCCGTGAGCGCCTCCCCCAGCGGATCGTTGCTGAAGCGGCAGTGGACGTGGAGCCTCGGATACGCGCTCCGGACGGCGGCGAAGAGCGGCGTCATCATGTGCGGCGGCAGCCCCACGGGCAGGATGACCCGCAGGGTGCCCGAGGGCGCGTCGCCCACCTCCCGGATCGAGGCGAGGAGCGCGGCGGCCTCCTGCACCATGCCGCGCCCCTTCCGGGCGAGCACCTGCCCGGCCTCGGTCGGCACGACGCCGTTCCGCACGCTCTCGAGCAGGAGGACGCCGGCGCGCGCCTCCAGCGACGCGACCTGACGCCGGAGCGTCGTGCGCGACGAGCCGAGCGCGCGGGCCGCGCCCAGGAAGGAACCGGCCTCGACCACGGCGAGGAAGGCGCGAAGCTCTTCGAGGTCCATACACCCTGCCACTGTCCGCATTCTAGCCAGGGGTGACCGTCTTCGGCCATCCACATGCGGCGCCGCTCGATAGTGTCGCGGAAGGAGGAGACAAGTCGATGGCACGAGACGATTCGCACGCGCTCACGCGCACAGCCTCGCTCGCGGCGCTAACCCTCTCCCTCGCGGCGCTCGCAGGCTGCGGCGGAGGCGAGGAGACGAGCACGACGAGCACGACGCCGCAGACGACGTCCACATACGAGGACCCCCCCGAGCTCCAGCCGGGCGCGGATGGAGCTTACGAGCTGCGTTTCGGCCCGAGCGAGGTCGAGATCGACGGGCGGCGGTTCTGTCTCCGCGCGTACAACGGAATGACGAGCGGCCCCACGATCCGCATTCCGAAGGGCGAGGATCGCAAGGTCCACGTGAACCTGCATAACGACTTCACGAAGAGCGACTTCCGCGAGATCGCGAGCATGATGGGCCATGGCAGCAGGTCGTGCCACGACTTCAACCTGACGAACTTGCACGGCCACGGCCTGCACGTGCAGCCCAACTTCGCGACGGACGATCCCGCGGACCCGTGCGAGGGGGACGGCTGCGCGCCCGAAGGGAGGTATTTCGGCGACCACGTGCTGCACGAGGTGGGGCCGGGAGAGAGCGCCCGGTACCGCTGGGACCTGGACGAGGACGGGATCCACCACGAGGGCACGGACTGGTACCACCCTCACATCCACGGCTCCACGGCCATCCAGGTCATGGATGGGGCCGCCGGGGCGCTCCTCATCGAGGGCGCGCTCGACGAGCTGCCCGGCATCGCCAAGGCCAGAGAGCGGGTGATGGTCATGACGCAGGTGCCCATCGATCACGAGAACACGGTGCCCTTGAAGGAGGGAGAGGAGTGCACCGAGGACAACCTGTCGGTGACCGACTTCCTCGCCGTCGAGTCGCTCCGGGCCACGCTGATCAACGGCAAGCTCAGGCCGCGGCTCACGACGCCCCCCGGGCAGGTGGAGCGCTGGCGCATGGTCTACGCGGGCAGCCCGGACGAGATGGGGATGAAGCTCCACGTCGCGAAGGACGATTCGTGCTCCGACTTCGACAAGACGCCCATCGAGACCACGCAGATCGCGCGCGACGGGCTGACGCTCCCGCAGTTCTACAGGAGCGACACGGTGTGGGTCTCTCCCGGGTACCGCGCCGACGTGATGGTGAAGATGCCTGAAGGCAAGCAGACGCTCTGCCTCGTCGGGCGCCGGCCGAACGATCTCCTGGGGAGCGTGATCGCGATCGTCGACGTGGACCCGGGCGCGGGCGAGCCCACCGAGGTGAACCTGCCCGCGGAGGCGGACGTGGCCGCGCTCGCGCCGCCCACCTCGTGGACGGGCACGGTCGACGGCGAGCAGATGGAGGTGAGCTGCGATTCGCTCGAGAGCGTGCACCAGAAGGTGGTGCTCCTCGTGCCCACGCCGGGGAGCAAGCCGCCCGATCTCAGCAGCGATGTGGCGCTCATGTCATGTGACCCGGGAGAGCACCCGCACGAGGTCGATCCGGACGCCCCTGTGTGCATCTGCCCGGATCCGAACATCAGCTGCCGCAAGTTCGACGAGCGGCGCGCCCGCGGCTACCGGAGCGATCGCGTCATGACCGCCGGGAGCCCGGAGCGCTGGGAGATCCGCGCGTTCGACGGGCACCCGTTCCATATTCACATCAACCCGTTCCTCGTGTGCCCCAACAAATCGAACAAGGAGCCCAACTTCGCCCACTGGCGGGACACGATGTGGGTCCAGGCCGAAGACGGGCCGCGCGACGTGATCATGAACCCCCGGAGGTTCACGGGACAGTTCGTGCTGCACTGCCACAAGCTGAACCACGAGGACGAAGGGATGATGGAGCTCGTCGAGATCTGCAACCCGGGAGATGAGGAGTGCCTGTGCCAGGGGACGGACGAGAGCGGCGCGTGCATCTCCCAGGCGGGGTGTCAGCCGGACGATCTCGCGTGCCAGTTCGCAAAGACGGCGACGGACGCGTACCCGGCGCCGCCGCCGCCGAACCCGGAGCTCTGCGGGCCGTGAGCTCCCCTCGCGGTCGCTGACTCGCCGGGTGGCACTCACGTTGCCTGACGCCGCGGGCGAGGTGAGAGCACGATGGGAATGGACGGAGGCAGGCGGCCAGAGGTCGTGGTGATCACGGGGGCGTCGGCGGGCGTCGGGCGCGCCACGGTGAGGCGGTTCGCGCGCGAAGGCGCGCGCATCGGCCTCGTCGCGCGCGGGCTCGACGGGCTCGAGGGGGCGCGGCGCGAGGCAGAGGACGCCGGGGCGAGCGCGCTCGTCCTGCCGACCGACGTCGCCGATTTCGCGCAGGTCGAGGCCGCGGCCGCGGCCGTCGAGGAGCGCTTCGGCCCGATCGACGCCTGGATCAACGTCGCGATGACGTCGGTCTTCTCGCCGGTGAAGGAGACGCGACCGGAGGAGTACGAGCGCGTCATGAAGGTCAACTACCTCGGCTATGTGCACGGGACGCTCGCGGCGCTCTCGCGCATGCTCCCCCGCGATCACGGCGCGATCGTCCAGGCGAGCTCCGCGCTCGCTCACCGGAGCATCCCGCTCCAGTCGGCCTACTGCGCGTCCAAGCACGCGATCGTGGGCTTCACCGAGTCGCTGCGCAGCGAGCTGTTCCACGACAGGAGCCGCGTGCGCGTGAGCATGGTGCACCTGCCCGCGATGAACACGCCGCAGTTCCTCTGGTCGAAGTCGCGCCTCCCCTACAAGCCACAGCCGGTCCCGCCGATCTTTCAGCCCGAGGTGGCCGCCGACGCGCTCTACTGGGCCGCGCACCACGACCGCCGCGACGTCATGGTCGGCCTCCCGACGGTCAAGGCGATCTGGGGAAACCGCGTGATCCCCGGGCTGCTCGATCGATGGCTCGCCCGGGTCGGGTACACGCGGCAGCTGACCGACGAGCCCGCCGATCCCGATCGCCCCGACGACCTGTGGGCGCCCGTGCAGGGCGATTTCGGCGCCCACGGCCCGTTCGACCGGCGCTCGAAGCCCTCGAGCCCGGAGCTCTGGCTCGACCTGCATCGCGGGTCGCTCGGCGCCTTCGCGCTGTGCGCGGCGGCCGTGGTCGGGTTCGGCGCGCGCAGGGCCGCCGCGCGGCGCGCGAGCCCATGGCGGCGCCTCCTCACGTAAGTCCTCACGTAAGCAAAGCGCCGCCCTGCCTGCCCGCGCCCTGCCCGCGCCCGCGCGCATAGCGCACGCTCGCACGCGCAGCCGCGGCACGCAGCGCGCGGCGCGGCGAGGCGGCACGTTTGTCGCACGCCGCGCTGGGTCGAGCTCACGTACGAGCTCGCAGCGAGGGAATCATGGCCCAGACCGTCGGCGAGTTCCTGCTGAGACGCCTCGTCGCGTGGGGCGTCCGGCGCGTCTATGCCTATCCGGGCGACGGCATCAACGGGATCGTCGGGGCGTTCCACCGCGTTCCGGACCTCCGGTTCATCCAGGTGCGGCACGAGGAGATGGCCGCGTTCATGGCGTGCGCCCACGCGAAGTTCGCGGGCGAGGTCGGCGTGTGCCTGGCGACCTCGGGGCCCGGCGCGATCCACCTCCTGAACGGGCTCTACGACGCGAAGCTCGACCATCAGCCGGTCGTGGCCATCGTCGGCCAGCAGGACCGCGCCGCGCTCGGCGGGCACTACCAGCAGGAGGTCGACCTCGTGACGCTCTTCAAGGACGTCGCGCACGAGTACGTGCAGATGGCGTCCTCTCCCGCGCAGATCCGCCACCTCATCGACCGCGCGATGCGCATCGCCAGGGCGGAGCGCACCGTCACGTGCGTCATCGTCCCGAAGGACGTCCAGGAGCTCGACGCCGTCGAGCAGCCTCCGCACGCGCACGGGACCGTGCACTCCGGCATCGGCTACGCCTCGCCGCGCGTCGTGCCGAAGGAGGAGGACCTGCGGCGCGCGGCCGACGTGCTCAACGCCGGCAAGCGGGTCGCGATGCTGATCGGCCAGGGCGCGCTCGGGGCCGCGCCGGAGGTCACGCGCGCCGCCGAGATCCTCGGGTGCGGCGTCGCGAAGGCGCTGCTCGGCAAGGCGGCGCTCCCCGACGACCTGCCCTGGGTCACCGGCGCGATCGGCCTGCTCGGCACCAAGCCGAGCTGGGAGATGATGGCCAACTGCGACACGCTCTTCATGGTCGGCTCGAACTTCCCCTACCCGGAGTTCCTGCCGGAGGAGGGGAAGGCGCGGGGCGTCCAGATCGACATCGACGGCCGGATGCTCGGCCTGCGCTACCCGATGGAGGTCAACCTGATCGGCGACTGCGCCGAGACGCTGCGGGCGCTCATCCCCTACCTCAAGCTCAAGACCGACCGCTCGTGGCGGCGCAAGCTCGAGGAGAGCGTCGCCGACTGGTGGAAGGTGCTCGAGGCGCGGGCGATGAACGACGCCAATCCGCTGAACCCGCAGCGCGTCTACTGGGAGCTGTCGCCGCGGCTGCCCGACGGCTGCATCCTGACCGCCGACTCCGGCTCCTCGGCGAACTGGTACGCGCGCGACATCAAGGTCCGGGCGGGGATGATGGCCTCGCTCTCGGGCACGCTGGCGACGATGGGACCCGCGATGCCGTACGCGGTCGCGGCGAAGTTCGCCTTCCCCGACCGCCCGGTCGTCGCGATGGTCGGCGACGGCGCGATGCAGATGAACGGCATCAACACGCTCATCACCGTCGCGAAGTACTGGCGCGAGTGGAAGGACCCGCGCCTCGTCGTGCTGGTGCTCAACAACCGCGACCTGAACCAGGTCACCTGGGAGCTGCGCGCCATGAGCGGCGACCCCAAGCTGGAGGCGTCCCAGACGCTGCCCGACTTCCCGTACGCGGCCTACGCCGAGGCGCTCGGGCTCCGCGGCGTGCGGATCGACCGCCCGGACCAGGTCGCGCGCACCTGGGACGAGGCCTTCCGGGTCGACCGGCCGGTGGTCGTGGAGGCGATCACCGACCCGGAGGTCCCGCCGCTGCCGCCGCACATCACCGTGAAGCAGGCCGCGATGCTCACGTCGGCGCTGCTCCGCGGCGACCCGGGCGGGCGCGGGATCGTCCGCCAGGCGTACCGCGACATGATCGAGAGCTGGATCCCGCACCGGGGCTGACGATGGCCGACGAGGAGCAGCGCGCGTCGGTGCCGATCGAGCGGATCGAGGTGGCCGCGTACACCATCCCGACCGACCGTCCGGAGTCGGACGGCACGCTCGCGTGGCGCGAGACGACGCTGGTCGTCGTGCACGCGTCGGCCGGCGGCGAGCGCGCGCTCGGCTACACGTACGCCGACGTCGCGACGGCGCGGCTCGTGGCCGACCGGCTGGCCGGCGTCGTGCGCGGGCGCGACGCGATGGCCGTCCCCGGCGCGTGGGCCGCGATGGTGAGCAGCGTCCGCAACCTCGGCCGGCCGGGGATCGCGCAGATGGCGATCGCCGCCGTCGACGCGGCGCTGTGGGACCTGAAGGCCCGCCTGCTCGCGCTCCCGCTCGCGACGCTGCTCGGCATGGCGCGCGACCGCGCGCCCATCTACGGCAGCGGCGGGTTCACCTCGTACACAGAGGCCGAGCTCGCGGAGCAGCTCGGCGGCTGGGTCTCCGCGGGGATCCCGCGCGTGAAGATGAAGGTGGGGCGCGATCCCGACGCGGATCTCGCGCGCGTTCGCGCGGCGCGCCGCGCCATCGGCCAGGACGCCGCGCTGTTCGTCGACGCCAACGGCGCCTACTCCCGCAAGCAGGCGCTCGCCTTCGCCGAGCGGTTCGCCGGCGAGGGCGTGCGCTGGTTCGAGGAGCCCGTGACCTCGGACGATCTCGACGGGCTGCGGCTCCTCCGCGACCGGGCGCCCGCCGGCATGGACATCGCGGCGGGCGAGTACGGCTACGACCTCGTCTATTTCCGCCGCATGCTGGACGCCGGCGCCGTCGACGTCCTGCAGGCGGACGCGAGCCGCTGCGGGATCACCGGCTTCCTCGCCGCCGCGGCGCTGTGCGAGGCGCGATCGCTCGACCTGTCGTGCCACTGCGCCCCCTCGCTGCACCTGCACCCCGCGTGCGCGGTGCAGCGGCTCGCGCACATCGAGTTCTTTCACGATCACGTCCGCATCGAGCGGATGCTCTTCGAGGGCGCGGCGGCGCCCGCGGGCGGCGCGCTCGCCCCGGACCTCGCTCGCCCCGGCATGGGGATCTCGCTCCGGCGCGCCGACGTCGAGCGCTTCGCGGTGTGAGGAGAGATCATGCAGCACGTCGAACAGCAGCAGGAGCAGGAGCGAGAGAAGGCGCCCGCGGAGGGCAGGCCGGCCGAGGCCGTCCAGCGCGAGATCGATCGCGGCGTGATCCGCTTCCCCGGCGAGCGGCGCGTGCGGCTCGCGCCCGCGGCCGGCCCCGAGGTGGAGGCGCTCGCGGACGAGCTCTCGCGCACGGTCGAGGGGGAGGTGCGCTTCACCGCGGGCGACCGCGCGCTCTACGCGACCGACGGGTCGAACTACCGGCAGCTGCCCATCGGCGTCGTCGTGCCACGCCACAAGGACGACGTGATCGCCGCCGTCGCCGCGTGCCGCCGGCACGGCGCGCCCATCCTCGCGCGCGGGGGCGGCACGAGCCTCGCCGGGCAGACGTGCAACGTCGCGGTCGTGCTCGACTTCTCGAAGTACATGCGCGGCGTCCTCGAGTTCGACCCCATGCACAAGCGCGCCAGGGTGCTGCCGGGCACGGTGCTCGACACCCTCCGCAACGCCGCGAACGAGTTCGATCTCACGTTCGCGCCGGATCCCTCGACCCACGAGTACTGCACGCTCGGCGGGATGATCGGCAACAACTCCTGCGGCACGCACTCGGTCCTCGGCGGGCGCACGGCCGACAACGTGCACGAGCTCGAGGTGCTGACCTACGACGGCCTGCGGCTGCGCGTGGGGCCGACGAGCGAGGAGGAGCTCGACGCCATCATCCGCGCAGGCGGGCGGCGCGGGGGCATCTACGCCGAGCTGCGCGCCATCCGCGACAGGTACGCCGATCTCATCCGCGCCCGCTACCCGCGGATCCCGCGCCGCGTGTCGGGTTACAACCTCGACGAGCTCTTGCCGGAGAACGGCTTCCACGTGGCGCGCGCCCTGGTCGGCACCGAGGGCACGTGCGTCACCGTGCTCGAGGCCACCCTGCGCCTCGTCGGCTGGCCCAGGTTCCGGTCGCTCCTCGTGCTCGGCTACCCGGACGTGTTCTCCGCGGGCGATCACGTCCCCGAGATCATGCGCTTCCAGCCGATCGCGCTCGAGGGGATCGACGACCGCCTCATCGAGGACATGCACAAGAAGGGGCTGCACGAGCGCTACCTGCGCTACCTCCCGGAGGGCCGCGGCTTCCTGCTGGCCGAGTTCGGGGGTGACACCCGGGAGGAGGCCGACGCGCGGGCGCTCGACGCCGTACGCGCGCTCGAGCGCGGGCCGAACCCGCCGTCGATGAAGCTCTACGACGACCCCGACCAGGAGAACGCGCTCTGGGAGGTGCGCAAATCCGGCCTCGGCGCGACGGCGCGCGTCCCGGGCGAGCCCGACACGTGGCCCGGCTGGGAGGACTCGGCCGTGCACCCGGACAACCTGGGCGGGTACCTCCGCGACCTGCGCGCGCTGTTCGATCGCCACGGCTACCAGCCCGCGCTCTACGGCCACTTCGGGCAGGCCTGCGTGCACTGCCGCGTCGACTTCGACGTGACGACGCCCGAGGGCATCCGCAACTGGACCCGCTTCCTCGACGAGGCGACCGATCTCGTGGTCCGCTACGGCGGCTCGTTCTCCGGGGAGCACGGCGACGGACAGGCGCGCGCGCAGTTCCTGCCGAAGATGTACGGCGAGGAGCTCATCGAGGCGTTCCGCCGCTTCAAGGCGGCGTGGGATCCTTCATTCCGCATGAACCCGGGCAAGGTCGTCGACCCCTACCGCGTCGACGAGAACCTCCGCCTCGGCGCCGACTTCCGCCCCGCCGCCGTGGAGACGCACTTCCGTTTCCCGGACGACGACGGCGACTTCACGCGCGCGACCCTGCGCTGCGTGGGCGTGGGCAAGTGCCGGCGCCACGACGGCGGCACGATGTGCCCGAGCTACATGGTGACGCACGAGGAGGAGCACACGACGCGCGGGCGGGCGCGCCTGCTCTTCGAGATGCTGGAGGGGAGCGAGCTCCAGGGCTTCCGCGATCGCGAGGTGCGCGAGTCGCTCGACCTGTGCCTCGCCTGCAAGGGGTGCAAGGGCGAGTGCCCGGTCCACGTCGACATGGCCACCTACAAGGCGGAGTTCCTGTCCCATTACTACGCGCGGCGGCTGCGGCCGCGCGCCGCCTACACGATGGGGCTCATCCACTGGTGGGCCCGCCTCGGGCAGCTCGTGCCGGGGCTCGCGAACCTCGTGACGCAGACGCCCGCGCTCGCGGCGGTGGCGAAGAAGATCGCGGGCATCGCGCCCGAGCGGAGCATCCCGCCGTTCGCGCGGACGTCGTTCCGGCAGTGGTTCCAGGGGCGGCCGCGGCGCAACGCCGGCGGACCGCAGGTCGTGCTCTGGCCGGACACGTTCAACGACCACTTCTTCCCGGAGACGGCGATCGCCGCGACCGAGGTGCTCGAGTGGGCGGGCCACGAGGTGATCGTCCCGGAGCAGAAGCTCTGCTGCGGCCGGCCCCTCTACGACTTCGGCTTCCTGAAGACGGCCAAGCGCCTGCTGCGGGACGTGATGAGCGCGCTGCGCGACCCGATCGAGCGGGGCGTGCCGGTGGTCGGCCTCGAGCCGAGCTGCGTCTCGGTCTTCCGCGACGAGCTCCACGGGCTCTTCCCCGACGACCCGCTGGCGACGAAGCTCCGGCAGCAGACGCACATGTTCGGCGACTTCCTGAAGGGGGCGGCGGGGGGCGATCCAGCCCGTCCGTCGCCCGGCGGGCGCGGGCTGCCGCGCCTCGATCGGCGCGCTGTGGTGCACGGCCACTGCCATCACAAGGCGATCCTCGAGATGGACGCCGAGCGCGACGTGCTCCACGGCATGGGCCTCGACGTCGAGCTGCTGGACTCGGGCTGTTGCGGCATGGCAGGCGCGTTCGGCTTCGAGGAGGGCGCCAAGTACGACGTCTCGATCCGGTGCGGCGAGCGCGTGCTCCTGCCCGCGGTCCGGTCGGCGCCGACGGACGCGCTGATCGTGGCCGACGGCTTCAGCTGCCGCGAGCAGATCAAGCAGACGACCGACAGGCAGGCGCTGCACGTCGCCCAGGTCGTGCGCATGGCCGCGCTGCACGGCCCCGAGGGGCCGGCGGGCGACTACCCCGAGCGCGCCTACCTGCCCGGGCCCGCGGACGTCTACGTGGCGCCGCGGACGACGGTAGCGGCGCTCGCCGCGGCGCCGGCGGGCGCGGCGCTCCTCTGGGCGGGCGGCCGCCGGCTCGCGGCCGAGCGGCGACGGGCGCGGCGGCGCGAGCGATGGCTCCCGGCGGCGGGCGTCGCGGCCGCGGCGCTCGCGGCGGTGGGGCTGCTCGGGCGGCTCGCGCGGCGCCGCGGGTCGCGATCGCCGGCGCCGCGATGAGGGCGGGGCCTCGGGCGCGCGCGGGTGCGCGGGTGGAAGAACGCCTGCGCGCCCGGCGCCGGCGGCAGGGCCGGCCTGCGCTGCCCTGTCACGAACGCGCTCGGGCGTTCCTCAGCGCCCTCCACCCCTCCGGGAGCGAGAGCGCGAAGACGACCATGTTGGCCGTCAGGGCGACGAGGCAGTACGCGCACCAGGCCCTCTCCCGTCTCCGCATCTGGACGAAGAGCCACCCCGACACGGCCGCTTCGACGGCCGCCTTGGCCGCCACGGCGACGGGGATCCCGGGCGTGTCCCTGGCGCGCTCTGCGCCTCCCCAGCCGGCCAGCGCCAGGTTGGAGGCGAAGCTGGTGAGCGAGATCGGCGCGTCCGGCAGCGTGAGCCCGAACGCGATATCGGAGCTCGTCACCTTGTCCGAGTCGAACCCTGGGAGCGGAGGATCGGGCAGGTGCTCGATGATCCCGAGCTGAAACAGCGAGACGACCGCCATGCTGGCGCCGCCCGCGAGGGACGCGACGGCGATGAGACGGCGCCGGGCGAGATCGCTCGATCGGCCGCGCCGGAGCGCGGCGCGAAGCGCGCCGGCGCCGGGCAGGCGCGACGCCCGCCGCCGCCTCGCCCGCCGATCACTGCCCGATGCGCCCTGGTCTTTCCTCATGATGTCACCCCCTCTCGAGCGCGCGCCTGCATGCGCCCGGCCCCGAGCGCCTGCGCCGAAGGGCCGCACCACACGCCCAGCGCCAAGACGACTCGATTCAACGACTTACGACAATCGCAAGCAATTGCAACGAAATTGCAAGCCATCGCAAAAGGGGGCTGGGATGGGAGCTCATGAGTCGACTCGCCGTGCTGAACCGGGGAGCGAGCGCCGGCCGCGGTCGGACGCCGGGACGGGCGAGCGTTCGCCGAGCGAACGGCAGGAGCGCAAGAAGAAGGTGCTCACCCAGGGCACCTCCTCGATGGCGCAGAGCATCGCGGATGCGATCGTCCTGAAGCAGGGCGGCGTCTTCCTGGTCACCGAGCAGGGCGGCTCGATCCCCCTGCAGGGCGAGCACGGCTTTGGCCTCTACTACCACGATTGCCGGTTCCTGAACGGCTATACCGTCGAGCTCGACGACGCCCGGCCGGAGGTGCTCGCTTCGACCGCGGAGGCAGACCACGCAGGCGTCTTCCGGCTCGCGAACCCCCGGATCCTGATGCGCGAAGGGCACATCATGTCCGAGCACGACGTCGGCCTCCGGTGGGAGCGGGTCATCGACGGCGATGCGACAGCGGTCTACGAGAACATCACGGTTCACAACTATGCTCGCTCGGCGGTCGACCTCGAGGTGAAGCTGACCTTCCGCGCCGAGTTCGAGGACGTTTACGCGGTCCGCGGCCTCATGCCCGAGGCGCTGGGGAAGGTCTGCGCCCCCACGGCGAACGACGACGCACTGCGCTTCTCGTACGATGGCGCCGACGGCCTCCAGCGCGCCGTGACCATCCGCTGGGGCTGCCGGCCGGACGCGATCGACGGCACCTCCGCGCTCTTCCGCGTCCGGCTGCCGCCCGGGCACAGCCAGGCGGTCTCCCTCGTGATCTCGCTCTCGGAGTCCTCCGGCGCGGCGCCCGCCCATCGGCACGCGCCCGCGCCCTCGTGCTCGGGGGCCGACGTCGCGGCGGCGAAGCGGCGGGGAGAGGAGCACCTCGCCGCGCAGGCGCAGGAGAGGGCCCACGTCGAGACCGACAGCCTGCTCGTCAATCGCGTCCTCGCGCGATCGTTCACCGACCTGCTCCTCCTGCGGACCCCGCTCGATCACGACACGTTCTTCGCCGCGGGCGTGCCGTGGTACACGGCCCTCTTCGGCCGCGACAGCCTGATCACGGCGCTCGAGGTGCTGCCCTACCAGCGGACCGTCGCCGTCGATACGCTGCGGCTGCTCGCGCGATTCCAGGCGCGCGAGCGCGATCCGTGGCGCGACGAGCAGCCGGGCAAGATCCTGCACGAGCTCCGGGTCGGCGAGCTCGCGCGGGTCGGCGAGATCCCCCAGACACCGTATTACGGGAGCGTCGACACGACCGCTCTGTTCCTGATCCTCATCTCACGGCACGCGGCGTGGACAGGTCGGCTCGACGTCTTCCACGAGCTCAGGGAGAACGTCGACGCGGCGCTCGGGTGGCTGTCGAGCCCCGAGGCTCACCCGGAGATCAACGGCTACCTGGCTTATGACTCGACCTCGAAATCGGGTCTCGTCAACCAGGGATGGAAGGACTCCGGCGACGCGATCGTCAACGAAGAGGGGCAGATCGCGGAGCCGCCGATCGCGCTCGTCGAGGTGCAGGCGTATGTGTACCTCGCCAAGTCGGGGCTTGCCGATCTGTTCGAGCGCGCGGGCGAGGCGGAGACGGCCTCGCGGCTCCGGCGCGAGGCCGCGGACCTGAAGGAGCGCTTCGAGCGGGATTTCTGGCTCCCGGAGCGAGGGGTGTACGCGCTGGCGCTCGCGAACGGCGGCCGCCGCGCGGCTGTGTGCTCGTCCAACGCCGGACACGCGCTGTGGGCGGGCATCGCCGACCCGTCCAGGGCGCGGACATGCGCGGAGCGCCTGCTGTCGGAGAGCATGTATTCGGGCTGGGGCATCCGCACGCTCGCGGCGGACGAGAAGGCCTACAATCCGATGTCGTATCACCGCGGGACCGTGTGGCCCCACGACAACGCGCTGATCGTCGCCGGGCTGCGCCGCTACGGCCTCGACAGCGAGGCGCGCACCGTGTTCGGCGGCATCGTGAGGGCCGCCATGTATTATCGAATGTACCGGCTGCCGGAGCTCTTCTGCGGCTTCCCGCGCGGCGAGCACGGCGCTCCGGTCCGCTACCCCGTCGCGTGTCACCCGCAGGCGTGGGCCGCCGGGGCCGTCCCGTACATGCTCGCCTCGCTCCTCGGGCTCGAGCCCGAGGGCTTCGAGCGGCGCCTGCGCGTCGTTCGTCCGGTCCTGCCCCGGCTCGTTCGCCGCGCCACGCTGCGCGGGCTGGCCGTGGCGGACGGCCGCGTCGATCTGGAGTTCCGGAGAAAGCGGGGCGACGCGGTCGAGGTCGACGTGCTGCGGGTCGAGGGCGATGTCGACGTCGTGGTCGAGGAGCGCTGAGCCCGGAGCTCATCGGCACTCGCCGGCTGAATTGAATCCCTCCCCGGCGCCCGTCGCGCGCCGCCCCGCTGGCGGGTGATGGTCAACTTTGCCCGAGAAAGATCACAGGGAGACGGGGAGATTTACCAAGTTCTTCTCCCCGCCTCCCCGCCTCCCTGTTGAAATTTGACCAGTACCCGTCGGCGGGGCAGGTCGGGTCAGACCGCCGGCGGCTCGGTCTGGCGCTGCCACGCGCGGTGCATGGCGATCGCCTTGATGAACGCCGGCGCCGCCGTGGCCACCGCGTCGTCCGGCAGGACGAGGAGGCCCGGATCGGCGTCCGCGCCGGCCGCCGCGGCCCTCACGCCCGCGGCCTCGGCGAGCGGCGCGGCCGACGCCGGCACGAGCAGGGGCTTGCAGTGGCGGTACTGGAGCTGGACGAACTCGACAGCGAGCCCGTCGCGCGCCAGCGCCGCCGCGCCCCCGCCGGGCGGCAGCGCCGCGGCGTCGAAGAGGACGCTCGGGGCCGCCTCGATCGTGACCTCGACCGGCAGCTCGTCGCCCTCGGCGGTGCGCACCACCCCGAGGCGCGCTCCGACGTAGCGGGGCACCGCGCCCGCCAGCAGCAGCGCGTCGTAGAGCGCGCTCGCCGCCGCCCCGCTCACGCCGTCGGCGACGAGGAGCGCGACGCGGCGGCCGAGGATGCGGCCATCGCCGGGCCGGGCGAACAGCGACAGGGCCGGCGACGCCGCGACCTCGGGGTTCTTGACGGGCGGCGCCACCATCGAGAGCGGCTCGGGGAGCGGCATGCCGAGGTCGGCCGCGACGCGCGCGGCCAGCCCCTCGTCCACGTTCCGCAGCATCCGGACCATGCGTTCGCGGATGGCCTGCGTCTGCACGCGCGTCAGCTCGAAGCGGAAGGCGCGCGCGATGTGCGCGCGCTCGACGGGCGTCTGGCTCGCCCAGAAGAGGCGCGCCTGCGTGTAATGGTCCGCGAACTTCTCGGGCTTCGCGCGCAGCTTGCTCGGCTCGGTCGCGGCCTGCTGCGCCAGGAGCCGCTCGGCGACTGTGGCGAACCCGCGCGCGCCGGCCTGGAAGGGGCAGCCGCCGGCGAGCGAGTTGGGCTCATAGTTCACGCGGCCGCGGTTGATCGCCTGGCGGTGGAACCCGTCGCGCTGGTTGTTGTGCACCTCGGCGACCGGCGCGTTGATCGGGATCTCGTGGAAGTTCGGCCCGCCGAGGCGCGTGAGCTGCGTATCGAGGTACGAGAAATTGCGCCCCTGCAGCAGCGGGTCGTTCGTGAAGTCGATGCCGGGCACGATGTGCTGCGTGCAGAACGCGACCTGCTCCGTCTCGGCGAAGAAGTTGTCGGGGTTGCGGTTCAGGACGAGCCGGCCGACGGTGCGCAGGGGCGCGAGCTCCTCCGGCACGATCTTGGTCGCGTCGAGCACGTCGAAGCTCCACCGCTCGGCCTCGGCCTCCGTGAACGTCTGAATCTGCAGGAGGTACTCGGGGAACGCGCCGCCCTCGATGGCCTCCCAGAGATCGCGACGGTGGAAGTCGGGGTCGGCGCCCGCGATCTTCACCGCCTCGTCCCAGTCGAGCGAGTGCGTGCCGAGCATGGGTGTCCAGTGGAACTTCACCAGCGTCGCCTCGCCGGCCGCGTTGACGAGCCGGAAGGTGTGCACGCCGAAGCCCTGCATCGTCCGGAAGCTGCGCGGGATCGCCCGGTCGCTCATGTGCCACAGGATCATGTGCATCGACTCGGGCATGAGCGAGATGAAGTCCCAGAAGGTGTCGTGCGCGCTCGACGCCTGCGGCATCTGGTGGTGCGGCTCGGGTTTGACGGCGTGCACCATGTCCGGGAACTTCATCGCGTCCTGGATGAAGAAGACGGGGATGTTGTTGCCTACGAGATCCCAGTTGCCCTCTTCGGTGTAGAACTTCACGGCGAAGCCGCGCACGTCACGCACCGTGTCGGCGCTCCCGCGCTCGCCCGCCACGGTCGAGAAGCGCACGAAGACCGGCGTCCGCTTGCCGACCTTGGCGAACGGCGCGGCCTTGGTGAGCGAGGTGATGTCTTCGGTGCACTCGAAGTAGCCGTGCGCGCCCGACCCGCGCGCGTGCACGACGCGCTCGGGGATGCGCTCGTGATCGAAGTGGGTGATCTTCTCGCGCAGGATGAAGTCCTCGAGCAGCGTCGGGCCGCGCAGCCCCGCGCGAAGGGAGTTCTGGTTGTCGCCGACGGGCACGCCCTGGTTCGTCGTCAGCGCCCGACCGAGCGAGTCGACCCGATGCTTCTGCAGAGGTCCCTGGTTCGGGTTCTCGCCCGGCGCCGCCTTGGCGCCGTTCTTCTCGGACTCGTTGCTCTCGGTGATCGTGCTCGCGGTCGCGTCGAGGTTCTCGGGCTTCGCCGTGGCACCCTGCGGCGGCTGTGGCATTTTGCCGCGTAGCGCGTACTCGGCGCTCTTGTTCACGTTCTCGGAGATCGCAGCGACGAGCGCTTCCGTGGCGTCGACCTTCGCGTCGAGGCGGTCGGCTGCCGCGGCGTTGCGGACAGCGGCGTCATCGCTGCTCGTCCCGCTGCCGAGCGCGGTCGCCGCGCGCTCGAGGAGGCTGCGTTTCGTCCGTGCCGCCCGCGGCTTCGCCGACGGGCCGCCCATCGATTGTTTCGCGCTGCCCGCGCCCTTTTCGGTCGGCGCTGGATCACTGGACGACAGCTTCGCGGGGTCTTTGCGATCGGTCATGAGATGTCCTCCCGGAGAGCCGGGGTTTCAGCAAAGAACGCACCAGCACGCGAGCTTCAGGCAAGCGCGGGCGACCGACGCACGGCCGAGCCCGTTGCGGTGCCTCGGTCGGCCCGCCGCGGCCTGGTGGGGCGTCGACGTGCCGCCGGCCGCGGGCGCAGACGGGGCGCGCGTGAGCCAGAGTTCCTCCGACCGCAAGGCGCGCCGGACAAGGCCTATCGCCTCGCAGCGCATCATCCCGGACCCGCCAGCCACCCTTCGATCGCCGGTGTTCGCCGTGCTGCGGTGCGAGCGCGATCCATCAGAAATGAGACTGCCGCCACCTCGGCCCCAGCGGTGAGCTGGCGAGAATTGCATGAAATGTCGCGCCTCCAGGTGCGCCGCCGTATCGCCCCTTTCCTGAAGCCATTCCGAATTACTTCCCGGACCAGGGCGGCGCTCCCTTGATCTGGGCGGGGATCGACGCGTGGCCTCACGCCACACAGATTCAACACGGCGTCGCTCGGCGCCTCGACCCGCCAAGGCGGTCTTCATAGCCAGCCCCCGGCATACCGACGCTCGCAACCACAACGCCCACAAACAACGGAGAAACAAATGATCTTTGAAAGCATTCACGCCGCAGGGAATTACATACCCCCAAGAATAGACAAACCAGCCTCCACGACACACAAGGGGCTAAAAGGCCTACCAGCAACAGCAGGCACGGGATTTTTTCAGACCATGACACAGCACTTAACAATGACCAGAAGAGGATTCTACGATCGCAAGATCGCCGAACTTCTTGCTTTCGCGTCATCATGGACATACTCGGACATCAGTACATATGCGTACGCGATGGCAAACCACGGCCTGAAGAACAACAACTGCGTTTCCATCACATTCACGAATGACGCACTGTTCGTCGACACTTCAGCGTTCATCCTGCAAAGCCAATTCAGTGACGCCGCGATCATCTCCTTCCGAGGGACAAAGATCCGTGGCCCGATCAACTGGCTCACCGACGCAACCGCTCGAAGAGAGTCCTTCCTCTCCGCTGGAGAAGTTCACGGTGGCTTTCACCGCGCCATCCGGGCGATCTGGCCTGTGCTCAGGCCGTTGCTCATTGCCGTCGCCGAAAGGAGATCCGTCTGCGAAGAGCTCGAGTACCAGAAGCGAATATGGCTAAAGTCCTGCGGAGACACGACGCCGCATGAGTTCCCGAGCGACGAACCCACAGGTACAGTGGAAGAGCCATCAGCCGCAGCCGAGGGACCGCCTGCCCCGGCCATCAACGACCCCATCATCCCAAACGAGCCACCCATATTAATTTTGCCCGAAAAGAAGCCGCCTGCAATTTACATCACGGGGCACAGCCTGGGGGGAGCTCTGGCGGTTCTCGCTGGCGCGATACTTCATCGAGACGATGATTTCAGCACGCAATTCGGCTCTGCCGTCCGTGGCATTTACACTTACGGACAACCGATGGTCGGCGATTCCACATTTGCCCGCGAGCACAAGGACAGCATCGGCACGATCCTGTTCCGCCATATTTACGAAAGGGACATTGTACCTCGCCTTCCACCCATTACCATGGGGCGATTCGAACACATCGGACGAGAGTACCACTCAACCGAAACAGGATGGGCGCTGCGGGACGAGCCGGCGCGTAGGGCGATAACGGCCGGCGTCAGCAACATCATCGGCATCGCGGCCTGGTTGACGCAGGATGTGCTCCCCGTCAGCTGGCTACGCCTGCCATTTTCGTGGGGCCACCACTCGCCGATCAACTATATGCGAGCGTCGATGATCGCCGATCCGGGTGCCGAGTTCGATCCCTTTGCGCCCACCGTGTGAGCGCTACCTGCCATCGCGAACCGGGCGCCGCCCCTCACGTTGACGGTCCGTTTCGCCCGGCTCGTGCCTCTGCGGGAGCGCCTCCCGGAAGGCGCGGGCGCCGCTGGACGCTGGAGGAGGTCGAGGAGCTCCTCGGGCCACCCCGACGCCAGCGTCACGCAGCGCTACGCCCATCCCGCAGACTCCGCCCGCGACGCAGCGGCAAGGGAGACCCATCGGGCGTCCGGCGTATGGGCCGATCGATCAGCCCATGACATCTGGGCTGGCTCTCGTAAGTGCCCGAGATCCTTCGGCACCCCCGGCAAGAATTGAACTTGCGACCTTCGGTTTAGGAAACCGCTGCTCTATCCACTGAGCTACGGGGGCAGGGGCAACAGCCGCTACGGGCGCCGGACCCTGGCACACCTCGCCTCACGCATCAAGCCAGATCCCCAGCCACGCCCTCGTCCAGCCCGCTCTTCCGCCGCGCCTCACCGGCCGACGCTCCTCTGCCGGCCGCCAGCCCGCGCTCTCCCACCGGCCGCCGCTCTCCGCGCGCCCCAGCGGCCGACGCTCCTCTGCCGGCCGTCAGCCCGCGATCTCCCACCGGCCGCTCTCCGCGCGCCTCGATCACCTCCACACCTCGCCCCAGAGCGCCGCCCCGATCGCCAGCGCGGCCGCGCCCCGCATCAGCCCTGCCCGCAGCGCCGCCACGGCGCGCTCGCGGTCCCCCCGCACCACCCGGGCGATCTGCTCCGCCCCCCGGTAGGCATGGGTCGGCCTCACCACCTCGACCTGCACCTCGTCCCCGAGGCCGAGATCGATCCTCTCCCCCGTCCCCTTCCCCCCGGCCCGCGCAGCGCTCGCCGCTCCGCCGTCCTCTCCCGCCGCCATCGCACCCGTCGCTCCCGCCTCGATCTCGGCTGCGATCCGCTCCGCGACCTCGTCCCCCGCCCCGCTCCGCTCCCGCGGCAGCTTCAGCACCCTCGCCATCGCCACCGCGTCGACCATGCACAGCCCCGCCACCACGGCGAACCCCATCGCCGCCACGAGGCGCTCCAGGTCGGGCGCCGCCGCCCCGGGCAGCCCCGACCCCAGCTGCAGGGCCACCGCGGTCACCGCCGCCGTCGCCGCCCACACCGCCCGCCTATCCGAGAGCGCCACGGTCGATCCGGCGCGCGCCCGCCCGACGCGGTTCGCCGCGCTCAGCACCACCGCGAGCGCCGGAACGAACGGCAGCGCGAACACGGCGCCGAACGCCGCGCCGACGATCATCCCCGCCGGCCCCGCCACGAGCCCGATGGTCATCCCGTTCACGACGCCGGCCACCACGATGGCCCACAGCGCCAGCATGCCCGCCATGAACGGCCCTCGGCGGGTCCACTTCCCCGGCGCGCCCACCCACGGCGCGTCCACCCACGGCGCGCCGTCCACCGGCGCCTCGCCCGCGCCCAGCGCCATCGCGCCATCGCCCCGGACCCCTCCGATCCGCGGCGTCAGGTAGTGGCCCAGCAGCGCCGCGACGATAGGGGTCACGCCCGCGAGCAGGAAGCGGGGCACGAGCTCATCCATCTCGAGAACGTCGGCCGTGAGCCAGCCCCCCACGAGCCCGATCGCCCCGCAGGGGAGCACGAGCGACACGGGAGCATCAGGCGACATGGAATCGGACGTTGAACGCGGCATCTCGAAACCCTCCGGCTCGTTCGTTCCTCTTCGACGCGCAGGCCCTCGAGCAGCTTCCAGCTCTCTGTCGCGCTGCCCGACCTTCCATCATCCCACCACGGCGCTCCACGCGCGCTGCACACGGTCCGCGCCATCAGCCCGGCCCCGCCTGCGGGTAGTGGCTGAGCGCCACAAGGTTCCCGTCGGGATCGCGCGCGTACATCGTGTAGGCGCTCTCCCGCTCGACGACCACGCCCCCCGCGGCCAGCCGGCGACGCCAGGCCTCCCGCTCGGACGGCGCGATCCCGAGGGCGACGCAGTGCCAGCCGGGCGCCTCGTCGGCGCGCGTCGGCCCGGCGGCCCCCGCCCGCTCCACGGCCAGAAAGGCGCCGCCCCCGAGATCGAGCCACACCGACCGCGGCGCTCCGGCGTCGTCCGTCCAGCGCCGCACCACCGGCAATCCGAGGACGCCCGCGTAGAACGCCTCGGCCCGCGCCAGGTCGCCCACGACCACGGCGAGGTGATGGACCGACAGCGACGCTACCGTCCCGCTCATGCTGCGCTCTCATTTCAGCGCCTTTCACGCGGCGACGCACCCGAAAAGCCACGCAGGCGCCGCGCGGTTGGCGCCTCGCCGACGCCGGGCGCTCGATCGGCCGACGCCGGGCGCGCGGCGCGCTCGACGTGCTCGATCACCGATGCGACCTGTCTTGCCCCGGCAGGGCGCCTCGTCTATGGTCCCGCTCGCGGACGCGCTCTGCCCGGGGAGTCGCACAGTCCGGTAGTGCACGAGCTTTGGGTGCTCGTTGTCGCGGGTTCAAATCCCGCCTCCCCGACCCTCTCCGACAATCCTCGCCCCCTCGCGAGCCCGGCGGTCGAGCTGAGCCCCATGGCCCCGGCCCCGTGGCTCAGCTCGACCGCCGCGCGCGTCCCCATCGCACCCGGCACGCCCCCGCCGCGCATCGAACTTGGCCTCCTCGGGTCCGCTGCGCATAGTCCCGCCGATGTCGACGCCCGTAACACTCCTGCTCGGCGCATGCCTCTCCTTGCCCCTCCTCGCAGGGTGCGGCGGGCCGCAGACGGCCGCCCCGGCAGCGGCTCCGGCGCCGCGCGCGCACAGCGCGGCGCCGTCCAGGCAGGCGGCGCCCGCCGGGCAGCTCGCCCGCGCCGACGTCGACCGGGTGCTGATGCAGGGGCCGCCCTGGATCCTTCGGCGCGTGCCGGTCGAGGAGGTCGTCCGGGCGGGCGCGTTCATCGGCTGGAAGATCCTCGCGCTGCCCGCGGACTGGAGCAGCATCGAGCTCAAGACCGGCGACGTCGTCACCCAGGTCAACGGCTCGACCCTGGAGCGCCCGGACGACCTGTTCGCTGCCTATCGCGCCCTGGCCAGCGCCAGCGAGCTCAAGATCGCGTACGAGCGCGAGGGCGCCGCGCGCGAGCTCGTCGTGCCCATCTTCGGGGCCCCGTCCAAGGAGACCGTCGAGGCCTTCGCGAGCGACAGCCCCCCGCGCCGCCCGACGACCTCCCGGCCGCGGGGAACGACGGTGATCGAGGAAGACGACGGCGGCGCGCCGCTCGACGGCAGCGCGCCGTGAAGCGCGTGCGGGCGCCGCGCGCCGATCACGCGGCGCCGGGCCTCACATGTCGAAGGCCAGCCCCAGGACCCACGTCGAGGTGCCGACGTGCATCTGCGGGCGCGAGCCTAGCCCGTCGAGGTTCGCGAACATCCACTCGCCGAACAGGTACGTGTGGTTGATGCCCGTCGTCTCATCGAGCTGGGAGGCCGAGCGGAGGTCCAGCCAGTTGAGCGCGAGCATCCCGCCGAGCGCGAGGTGCGTGCCCCACGTGATGCCCTCGCCCCGGACGCCATCGGGCTTCGGCGTGCCGGGGCCCGACGTCGTGGTCCATAACCCCATCCCCAGGCCCACCTTCGCGTAAGGCACGATCGGGACGCCCGTCTTGCGCATCAGCTCGTCGGCGCGGAGGACGGCCGACAGGTGCATCGGCATGATGGTGAGCGAGGTCTCCTCTGCCTCGGCCCTGTCGTCGCTGCCCGCCACGAAGGCCTTCGCCGACGCCGACGTGTACCCCCAGCCGAGCCCTGGGCCGATCGCCCCGACGTACGGGATCCGGAGCGGCAGCCAGTCGACCTCGACCCCGAAATAGAAATTCTGGCCGTCGCCGAAGGTCTTCCCGTAGGGGCCCGCGCCGGAGAACTCCTCGTCGACCTGGGGAGAGTACGGGGCGAAGCGGAGCTCGAACGCGAAGCTCTGAGGAGACGCATAGCGCTCCTCCCGCTGGATCCTCGACCGATCGTGCTGCCGCCAGTCGCCCACCCCGTGGCTCGTTTGCGCGCCGGCCACGGAGGCGGCGAGGAGCGCCGCGCCGCCGGCGAGGCCGGCGACCAGCTGATGACGGAGATGACAGATCATTCGCTCTCCTGCGTGAAGGAACGCGCGTGCGCGTGTGCGTGGCGTCGACGACGACGGCTCCTGCGCCACAACCCGAGCGCCGCGCCGGCCGCGACGGCGGCGAGCGGCGCGGCGGCCCACCGGCCCGCCCCCACCGGCCCTTCGATGCTGCAAAAGCCCCCGCCGGCTTGCCCGCCGGCGTCCCGGTACTGCTCGAAGAACCCGTCGACGTCGGTCGCGGTCGCACAGGAGAGCGCCGACAGCGGCCCGGCATTCCCGACCTGGTCATAGGCCGCGACGCCGACGACATACGACTTGCCGTTGACGACGCCCTCCGTGGCCTCGCCGCGGCTGGCCCTCCCCACGCTGCCGCACTGGTACTTGGAGTCCGGGATCTCCCCCGACACCAGGAGCGACGACTGGCAGCCGGAGCTGCCGCCGCTTGTTGTGCCGCCGCCGCTCGTTGCGCCGCCGCTCGTTGCGCCGCCGCCGGCTCCCCCTGCTCCGTCACCGCCTCCAGCGGCTCCGCCGCCGCTGCCGGATCCCCCTGACCCGCTCGACGCTGCAGCGGATTGCCCCCCATCATCGCAATAGAGGTAGTAGCCCTGCACGTCCTCGTCCTCGTTCTGCGTGTAGTCGACGAGGAGACGACCATCTCCGGGGTGCGCCACCACGCCGGTCGGCGGCTTCGGGCCCTGGAGGTCCATCTTGGTGGTATCCCACTTGGCGGAATCCGGATTGTCCTGGTCCGAGGATTCGAGCCGCAGAAAATAGATGTTCAGGGGGACCGCGCCGGTGCTGGCCCTCGTGCTGTCGCACCCCTCCGCGCCGAGGGCCTCGGCGATCGCCTTCGCCGACACCTTGACGACCATCGTGTCATCCAGGTTGGACTGGGCCGACACCTGCTTGCACCGCGTGCCGGTGTCGCGGTTCGAGTACGCAAGGCAGTCCAGCGACTCGCTGACCCAGACGGCGAGCGTATCGCTCGTCGAGAAGCCGCTCAGCGTGAGCGTGAACTCGAGATCGTTGTTCGTCACGCAGTCCTCGCGGCTGATCCAGAGCGGGTACTGCGCGTCCGGCCGCTGCAGCTCGGTCCGCTTCACGTCGGTGCTGATGGTCACCGTCGCGCCGGCCTGTCGCGCGCCTCCGGCGAGCGCCGCCGCCGCGAGGGCCACCGCGCAGAGCCGGGGGAGGTGCCGCCGCCCTCGCGGCCGGGGCCGCACGAGATACCTTGTCGTGTCCATGGGCGCGTCCTTTCAGCACAGCTCGTACCACGCCGCAAATGCCCCGCACAGCCCTTCGAACGGCGGGGAAAACGGTCGTGCGCCCACGCCGGAGACCGCGTCGAACGCGCCCTCGGAGGCCCCTGCGGTCCCGTCGGAGGCGTCCTTGGAGGCGTCCTCGACGCCCCACCTCGGAGGCTCGGAGGCGCGCTGCATGACGAGCTGGCCATGCTCGCCGTCCGTTCCTGACAAGTTGGCATCGACGCCGCGGAGCAGCAGGGTGAGCGAACCGCCGCGCGGCGCCATGGGTCGACGTGCGCGCTGCGTGGCCCGAAACACGCGCTCTTCGAGGGAGCTCGGCTAGCTTGAGGCACGTGGACTCGACCGACGCCGTTCCTCCGGAGCCGGGCTCGATGGCAGGGCCGAGCGCGAAGGAGCGCGCCACGGCGCCGGAGCCGGCGCGCGCTGGGCAGCCCGGCCAGCCCAGCGAGCGCCCGGAAGGCGCGCCCTCGTCCCTCGCGTCCGGGGCCACCCCGTCGGTGCGCCCGACCTCGATCCGGCCCAGCCGGCTGCCGCCGAGCGGCGCCGCCCCCGACGCCGACACCGCCGTCCTCGGCGTCCCGCTCACCCGTGTCGAGCTGCACCGGACCGCGCTGCTCTTCTGCCTGCTCTTCCTCGCCGCCCTCCTCTTCGTCGTCGGCCGCTCCGCGCGCGACGCGCTCTTCCTCACCAGGTTCCCCGTCACCTGGATCGCGCCGATGTGGATCGTGTACGGCGCCGCCTCCGCCGTCGCCGCGCTCGCGTACGACCGCGTCGCCCGCCGCCTGCCGCGCGCCCAGCTGTGCGTCGCCTTCGCCCTCTTCGGCGCCGTCACGTTCGCCCTGCTGCGCGTCCTCATCGGCCAGGAGGTGCGCGCCGCGATCCTGGTCTTCTACATCTGGTCCGAGATCATCGCGAACTTCACCGCCGTCCTCGTCTGGGCCGTCGCCCAGGACCTGCACGATCCGCGCAGCGCCAAGCGCCTCTTCGGCCTGATCGGCAGCGGGCGCGTCGTCGGCACCGTCGCCTGCGGCTTCGCGACGGGCGCCGTCGTCCGGTGGATCGGCACCGAGAACCTCCTGTTCGTGCTCATCGCGGCGCTCCTCGCCATGGCCGCGCTCACGACCGCGCTCGCGCGGCGCCACCCGCTCGGGCGGCCCCCGTCCGGCGACGAAGCGCTCATCCAGGCCCGCCTTCCGCGCCTGGAAGTGTGGCGATCGCGCTACGCCCTCACCGTCGCGCTCCTGACCTTCCTCCTCTTCACGGTCCTCACGATCGGCGACTACCAGTTCAAGGCGATCGCCCTCACGGCCTACCCCCACGTCGACGAGCTCACCCGGTTCATGGGGTTCCTCTACGGCGCCATCGGCGTGGTCGGCCTCCTCGTGCAGCTCGTCGCGACCCCCCTGGTCCTCCGGCGCCACGGCGTGCTCGGCGGGCTGCTCGCCATGCCGGCCGCGTTCACCGCCAGCACCGTCGCGCTGCTCGCGGCGCCGTCGCTCGCCTGGGGCGCGATCCTCAAGCTGAGCGACAACGCGCTGCAGCTCACGATCTACGACGCGACGATGCAGCTCTTGTTCTTCCCGTTCCAGCCGGCGCTGCGGGAGCGGGTGCGGACGCTCGTCTCCACGATCGCCAAGCCCCTCGGCTACGGGCTCGGCGCGCTGATCCTGCTCGCCGTGGCGCCCACCGCCGCGACGGGCCCCGCGCTCGTCGAGGAGGCCGCGTGGATCGGCGTCTACTCCCTCCCGCTCTGCGCCGCCGCCATCGCCCTCCTCCCGCTCGTGCGGCGCGGCTACTTCGACGCCATGCGCCGGACCTTGATGCGCCGCCAGATCGAGCCGGACAGCGTCGCGTACGGCCCCCAGACGCGCGCGATCCTCAAGGAGGCGCTCTACAGCCGCGCCATGATGCAGGTGCTCTTCGCGGTCGAGCAGCTCCAGCAGCTCGACCCGCCCCTCGTGCGCGAGGCCGTGCCCGCGCTCGCGCGCCACGGCTCGGCCAGGGTGCGCGCGCTCGCGGTGCGCCTCGCGGCCGAGCTCGAGCACGAGGAGGGCGCCAGCATCGCGCGCGCGGCGATCCACGACCGGAACACCGACGTCCGCGTCGCCGCCGTCGCCGCGCTCGCGGCGCTGCTGCGGGAGGACGCGCACGACGAGCTGCTCGCGCTCGCGCGGGAGAGCGACGCCGCGGACGCGGACGGCGGCGAGGAGCTCCGGGCCGCCGCGATCGCCGCGCTCCTGCGCTACTGCGGCCTCGACGGCATGCTCGAGGGCGCGCCGCGGCTGCGCGCGCTGCTCGACAGCCCGTCGCCCCGCGATCGCGTCGCCGCCGCCCGGATCCTCGGCCTGGTCGGCCACGCGTCGCTCCAGCGCGCGCTCGCGCGGCTCATCGGCGATCCCGACCCCGCGGTGCGGCGCGCGGCCGTGCGCTCGTCGTCGAGCGTCGCCGACCCGCGCCTGCTCCCCCTGCTCGCGGACGCGCTCGCCGAGCGCGCCCTCGCGCCGGCCGCGGCCCGGGCTATCGAGGCGCTCGGCGACGACGCCATCCCGGAGCTCGCGGCGCGCCTCGGCGACGACGGCACCCCGCGGGCCGTGCGGCTCGCGATCCCGCGGGTGCTCGCGCGGCTCTGCAGCCACGACGCGCTCGACGTGCTGCTCGCCCGGATCGACCACCCGAACGAGGCCCTCCGCCAGAAGGTGCTCGCGTCGGCGTCGCGCCTGCGCCTCGCGCTGCGCGCGCCGCCGGCGCCTCTCCGCGCGATCCGCGCCTGCATCGACGACGAGACGGTGGAGCACGTCCGCACGCGCGAGGCGTACATCGCGGTGCGCCCGCGCGTCGCCGGCGCGCTGCTCGATCAGCACCTGCTCCGCCGGCTGCGGAAGGGGCTCATCCGCGTGCTCCGGCTGTGCGAGCTCGCCTACCCGCGCGAGGTCGTCGCCCTCGTGCGCACCCACGTCTTCGGCCCGGATCCCGCGCTGCGGGCCAACGCGTTCGAGGTGCTGGAGTCGCTCCTCGACCGCCAGCTGCGCGAGCGCCTCGTCTCCCTCGTCGAGCGCCTGCTCGAGCTGTCGGCCGCGTTCCCCCGGAGGCCCGCGCCGCCGGAGGCCGGGGTCATCTCCTGGATCCGCCACGAGATCGTGCGCGGCGACCCCTACAGCGCCGCGCTCGCGCTCGATGCCGTCGCCCGGAGATCCATCTCCGGCGCCGCCGGGGACGCGCTCGCCGCGACCTACGATCCGGACCCGCTGGTCCGCGAGGCGGCCGCCATCGCGGTCGCCGTCACGTCGCCGCCGGGCGCCCGCGAGCGCCTGGGCGCGCTGCGGGCCGACGAGGATCCCGCGGTGGCCCGTTACGCACGATACTGGACGGTCACCGGCGGCACCGGCATCGACCCCGAGGACGAGATGTACACGACGATCGAGAAGGTCCTGTTCCTCCAGCGCGTTCCGCTCTTCTCCCGCGTGGCCGGCGACGATCTGGTGGCGCTGGCGCGCGGCTCGCTCGTGGTGTCGCTGGTCCGGGGCGACGTCATCTTCCGCCAGGGCGAGCCGGGCGGCGCGCTCTACTCGATCATCTCGGGCGAGGTGAGCCTCACCCTGGACGGCCGCGAGATCGCGCGCCTCGGCGCGAACGACGTGTTCGGCGAGATGTCGCTCTTCGACAGCGAGCCGAGGGCCTCGACCGCGGTGGTGACCGAGGACGCGGAGCTGCTCCGGGTCTCCGCCGAGGATTTCCACGAGGCGGTGCGGGAGACGGCCGAGATCGCGGACGCCGTGATCCGGGTGCTGAACCGGCGCCTGCGCGAGGCTGACCGCAAGCTGGCCGACGCGCACGCGCGGCTGTCGCTCCTTCCGAAGCCGCCGGCGCTGCCCGGGAGAGCGCCGCCCCCGGGGGACGAGACGCCGGCGCTCGACGACAGCGACCTCGATTGAGGAGCGCCGACGCCTCAACATCGGTCGGGTTCCCGTGCCTCAACCTCGGTCGGGCGCAGCGGCGCATGACACGCCAGCGCGGCGCTCCGGAACGTGGCCTGCAATGTGCAACGTCGAGCGCGCAGGGACGTCTGAAGAGATCCGAGGGCGCCCGAGGCCAGCCCGACCTCTCCCTGGCACCCCCTTCCAGAAGGACCCATCATGCTGCCGATGCCTCTCCCGCTGTCCGCTTCCCCCTCGCGCCCTGCCCCCGCGGCGCCGGGCATCCCCGGGGCCCGGCTCCGCCGGCTCGGCGGCGCCCTGCCGCTGCTCGCCGCGCTCATCGCCGCGCCCGCGAGCGCCGCCGCCCAGCCCGCCGAGGCCGCGCCGGTCCAGGTCGATGTCCGCGTGAGCGCGCAGGCGCAGATCGAGGCGGACGAGTACGAAGACACCGACCCGAGCGCCCTCGTCGAGTTCCAGCAGCCGCTCGCCGCGTACGGCACCTGGGTCGACGACCCGAGCTACGGCACGGTCTGGGTGCCCTCCGCGGTCGTGGTCGGCCCCGATTTCGCGCCCTACCAGACAGCGGGCCACTGGGCGCTGACCGACGACGGCGAGTGGCTCTGGGTCAGCGACTACACGTGGGGCCACATCCCCTTCCACTATGGCCGCTGGGTCTGGATCTCCTCCCACGGCTGGGCCTGGATCCCGGGGCGCACGTACGCCCCGGCGTGGGTCGTCTGGCGCGTCGGTGACGCCGGCTACGTCGGCTGGGCCCCGATGCCGCCGACCTACACCTGGAGCAGCGGCGTCGCGGTCTCGCTGTGGACCGTCCCCCCTGCCGCGTACGTCTTCTGCCCGACGACGCACGTCTTCCACCGCCACGTCCACACGCACGTCATCCGCGATCGCGAGGTCGTCCGGCGCGTCGCCGCGCACTCGCACACCTACAGGCCGGCGCGGCCCACCGCGAGCAGGCCCGGGCGCGCCGACGTCCGCCCGGGCGGCGACGGGGGCGCGGGCCGCTCGAGCCCGTCCCACGGCATCCGTCCTGGCGGCTACCGGCCGGCCTCGCCGTCGCTCGCGGAGGCCGGCGTCCCCTCCTCGGCCGCGCCGAGGCACCGCGACAGGCCGGATCCTCGCGCCCTCGCTTACGCCCACAGGAGCACGACGCCGAGCGCACGCCTCGCGGCCCCGCCGGCGCGCCGTCCGGCGTCGCCCGCGGGCGACGACCGTCGCGCGGCGCCCGCGCTGCGCACGCCGCTGCACCCGCGGGGGACGCGCGACGGCGACGCTCCGGCCCCGGTCGCCAGGCCGGGCCTCCCGGCGCGGGGCGTGTCCGACGCGGGCGCGCTGCACCGCGCCGGCGTGAGCCCATCGCACCGGCCCTCGCGGCCGGCGGTCACGCCGGCGTCGCCCCTCCCCGCCCCGGAGACGCCGGCCTCCCCGGCGCCGCGCCCCGTCGGCACGCCGGCCGCCACGCGCGACCTCCCGCACCGATCGCCGTCGGCCACCGCGCCGCGACCGCTGCCGCAGGCGACGCCGGCGCCGCAGCCGATCGCGAAGCCGCGCGCGCTCCCGAGCGCGCCGTCGTCGCCGCCGCGCCCCAGGTTCCACCTCCCGTCGGGCCCGGCTCCGGGGAAGACGGCGCCGGCGTCCGGTCGCCCGCGGTCGAGGTAGCGCTTGGTCCACGTCTTGCGACGTCCACGAGCAGGAGAAGATCCGATGACTCTTTCCGCTGACTTTGTGAAGCGTCGTTCACTGGGGCTGTGGTCGTTCCTTCTCGTCGCCGCGCCCCTCGCCTCGGCCGGTTGCATCATCGTCGACGAGGACGGCGACCACGATGGCCATCATGTCCACGATGACTGGGACGACGGCGACGACGGCAGCGTTCCCCCGCCGCCCGCGGACGACGTGCGGCGCGTCGCCGTCGACACGGACGCCACCCTGAGCACCGAGCCGGGCGAGGGCGTCGGCATCTTCGTCGAGTACACGGCGGGCGGGACGTGGACGCTCTGGACGACCTGCGACACCAACACCTCCAAGGTCGTCTGCAGCTTCGATCTCTATGCCTCGGTCGACACGTCGTCCGAGCTCATCGACGTCGCGGGGATCGAGATCGAAAAGACGGACGAGACGCGCCTCGTGGACATCGGCGTCGCGTATTTCCACGCTGAGACCGGCTCGGACATCGACGCGATGACGTTTGCCACCACCCCGGGCGCCGTCGTCCGCTTGGAGGCCCACCTCGACGGGGCGCCGGAGCCCCGCTTCGTCTACTGGTTCGGCGACGGCGTCCTGCACGAGGGCGCGCCCAGCGACCCGATCGACTTCAAGCCGACCGCGCCCTGAGGGCGCGATCCTGACGCTCCTCCCGCTGCCCGCGCGGCGGGAGGAGCGCCCGGCGAGGACGCGCGCCGCTCGGGGCTATTTCTTCGCCTGGATCGGCTGCCCCTCGACGTCCCACGCCTCCGGCTCGCCGAGGCCGATCGCCTGGAGCTGCGGCAGGATCTCCTGCCGCGGTCCCACGACCACGACGGTCGCCCCCTTCGGATCCACGGCCCTCGCGAGCTCCGCCAGGGTCGCCAGCGTCGCGCCCTGCCGCGCCTTGCTCGCGTCGCCGTCGAACGTCTCCGGCAGCTCGAGCCGCGCCAGCGTCCCGAGGCGCTGCGCGGTGCGGTTCACTGTCTCGTAGGCGGAGACGAGATCCGCGCGGTCCTGCGCCTGCACCTTCGCCAGCTCGTCACGGGTCAGCCCGGAGTCGGCCATCTTGGCGAGCTCGGCGAGCATCTCCTTCAGGGCGGGTCCGGTCGCCTCGGTGACGACGGAGGCCCGCGCCACGAACGCGCCCGGCAGCCTCGTCTCGGTGAACGCCGAGCCGGCGCCGTAGGACCAGCCGTGATCCTCGCGCAGGTTCTGGTTCAAGCGCGACGTGAACGAGCCGCCGAGCGCGGAGTTGACGAGCTGGAGCAGCGGCCGCCGAGGATCGCTCGCGGCGACCCCCTCCCGCACGGCCGCGATCACCGACTGCGGCGCCCCCGGGCGGTCGACGAGCACAAGCCGCGGCGGCTTCCAGGCCGGCGCGGCGGCCGCCGCGCCCTGCGCTGCCGGCGCGCCCTTCGCGGCCGGCGCGGCGCTCGCCGCCGCGCCCTTCGTGGCCGGCGCGGCGCTCGCCGTGGCGCCCTTCGCCGACCACGTCCCGAGATCGCGCGAGAGCGCCTGCTGCAGCTCGTCCCGGGTGATGTCGCCGACCACGGTGATCACCGCGCGGTCCGGGCGCCACGCCGCCTTGTAGAACGCCTTCACGGCCGGGAGGCCGATCGACTTCGCGTCCGCGACCAGCCCGTCGACGGGGTGCCCGTACGGCGTGCCCGGCCCGTGGAGCGCGGCCATCGAGACCAGCCCCGAGACCCGCGTCGCGTCGTCGCCGCGCTTCCTGAGGTCGTTCTGCCAGAGCTCGCTGACGCGCTTCCACTCCTTCGCCTCGAACCGCGGGCGCGCGACCACGTCGGCGAGCAGCGAGAACGCCTTGTCGAAGTTCTTCTTCAGCACGGAGAGCGTCGCGACGCTGCCGTCGGCGCGCGCCCCGACCGAGAGCGTCGCGCCGAGGTCGTTGATCGCGCTGGACAGCTCCACCGCGCTCCGCGTCCCCGCGCCCTCGTCGAGCATGTCCGCGGTGATGTGCGCGAGCCCCGCCGCGCCCTTCGGATCGTCCGCCGCCCCCGACGCGACGGAGATGGCCACGGACACGATCGGCAGCGTGTGGCGCTCGAGCAGCCACACCTTCGAGCCGTTCGGCCCGTCGAGCACCACCGGCGCCGGCGGCGTGAACGGCTGCGGCTTCGGCAGCTCCGGCCTGGGCCCGAGCGGGTCCGCGGGCTTCGCGGCCGCCGGCGGGGCGCTCGGACGCGGCGCCTCCGCCCGGGCTGCGGACTGCGCCGGCGTCCTCGGCTCGCAGCCGAGGGCCGCGGCGACCAGCGCGATCATCGCGCCTGCGTGTGTCGCTCTCATTTCGTCACCGCCTTCTTCGCGTCTTCGCTGCCCTTCGGCACGACCCGCAGGATCACCCGGGCGTCGGGATCCAGGGTGCTCTTCGCGTACGCCTGCAGCGACTCCGCTGTCGCGTCGCGGTAGCGCTTCAGATCCTGCTCCACGAACCCGGGCTGGCCCTTCGACGTCTCGTACCGGTTGAGCATCGAGGCCCGGCCGGCGACCGACTCGAGCGCCGTCACGAAGGCGGTCTCGTACTGGTTCTTGGCCCGGTCGAGCTCCTCGCGGCTCAGCTTCGCGTCCCGCACCTTGGCGAGCTCCGCGTCGATGGCGGCCTCGACCTTCTCGAGCGGCACGCCTGGCCGCGCGATCGCCTCGACGGTGAACGTCGAGCCGAGATCGCCGGAGTGCTGCACGGCGCTCACCTCCTGGGCGAGCTGCTTGTCGTAGACGAGGGCCTTGTAGAGGCGGCTCGCCTTCCCCTGCTCGAGCGCCGTGGCGAGGAGGTCGAGATCGGCGTCGCCCGGCGCGTACTGCGGGGGGCTGTGCCAGGCCATGACCACCTTGGGGAGGTTCACGTTGTCCTCGATCGTCTTCCGCACGACGCCGCTCAGCTTCACCGGCGCGGGCGTGGTCGCCGCGGGGACGGGCCGCTCCGGGATGCCGCCGAAGAACCGCTCGATGAGGTCGCGCGTCTTCTGCGCGTCGAAGTCGCCGGCCACGACGAGGGAGACGTTGTTCGGCACGTACCACCGCCGGAAGAACGTCGTGACGTCGTCGACGGTCGCGGCCTGGAGGTCCTCGTGCGAGCCGATCACGGGGTGGTGGTAGGGGTGTCCCTCCGGGTACATCAGCGAGGGCATGAGGAGATCGACCTTGCCGTAGGGCTCATTCTCGCTCGTCTGGCGGCGCTCGTTCCGCACGACGTCGCGCTGCGCGTTGAGCTTCGGGAGGTCCATGCTGTCCGCGAGCGACGAGAACCGATCGGCCTCGAGCCAGAGCAGGAGCGGCAGCGTGTGGGCCGGCGCCACCTCGTGGTAGTCGGTCCGGTCCTCGCTGGTCCACGCGTTGTTCCAGCCGCCCTCGGCCTCCATCCACGCGTCGAACTGCTTCGTGGGGACGCGGTGGGTGCCCATGAACATGAGGTGCTCGAACAGGTGCGCGAAGCCGGTGCGCCCCGGCTCCTCGAACCGCGAGCCGACCTTGACCATGAGGTTCAGGGCGACCATCGGCAGCGCGTGGTCCTCGTGGAGGATCACGGTGAGGCCGTTCTTGAGGGTGTACTTGGTGAACGGGATGTCGAGCTTCGGCGCCTGCGAGGCCGCGGACTGAGGCGCGGTGGGTGCGGACGCCGGGGCTGCGGCCAGCGCGGGCGCCGGGGCCGCGGCTGGCGCGACCTTCGGAGCCGCGGGCGCCGGGGCCGCGGCCGGCACGGGCGCCGGGGCTGAGGCTGGCGCAGCCTTCGGAGCCGCGGCTGGCGCGGACGCCGGGGCCGCGGCTGGCGCAGCCTTCGGGGCCGCGGCTGGCGCGGCCTTCGGCGGTGAGGACGTGGCCTCGGGCGGAGCTGCTGGTGCGGGCTTCGGCCCGGACAGAGAGAGGGCCGCGGCCACGGCGACCAGGATCGGCCCGGTGGAGCGCGGGAGCGGCGGGTGACGCGCGCGGGTCTGCATGAGCCCGAGGGTTGCGCCGGTCGCGGGCGGAGCGCAAGCGGGCGGGAGCATGGATACGGAGCCGCGCCCGGCCAACGGGTGTGGTTGTCAGTTTGTCACGAAGGACGAACGCACCACAGATGCAGAAGGAGCGTGCGACGCGGACGGGGTAGGGTGGGGTTTACGAGGGCTGAGCGCCGGCCGGTGCCGTGGACGCCGCGGGCGGAGGCGGAGGCGCTGCCCCCGGCCGGTTGCCGGCCACCTTGCCCTCTGCGGTCTTGCGGGCCTTTTCCCGCCGCGCTGCAGCGCGGCGGCGCCGCTCGTAGGCGCTCGTGACCTCGCGGACGATCTCCGGATGGCGGCGGAAGACGTGCGCCGCCGTCTTCCGGATCGCGCCGATGCGCTCGAGCATGAGGTGCAGGAGCTGATTGCGGGTCGCGGTCGCGGCGGCCGAGGTGTCGCCGTCGGGGATCGTCTGCAGCGCTCGCCGTTGCAGGTCCTCCGCGAGCTTCCTGGCCTCGACGATGAGGCGGACATCGAACTCCTCATCTGCCTCGACCAGGCGTTCCTCGAGCGACGCCGCGAGCCCCGCGTAATCGCGGAGCGCCTGGGAGAGGGCGCTGGAGCGCTGGCCGTCCTGCGCGTGAAACTCCTTGATGCGCGCGAGCTGCGCGTCGGCGGGCTCGTCGACGTCATCGTCGAGCAGGAACTCGAGCGCCGACTCGAGCTCATCGACAACGAACCTGGCGCGCTCTCCGACGTCGGCCACGGCGGGGTCGACGATGAGGAGCAGCCGAGTCTGCGCCTCCTGCACGGCGTGGACGATGGAGAGCAGATCGTCGCTGCTCGAAGCGGGCAGTCGGTTCTTGACGCGCTTGAGGCCCGGGCGATCGCCGTCGGGCTCCCAGTACTTCTTCACGAACGCCGCGGCGGCGACCGCCTCGCGCACGGCGACGTCGTACGGCAGGCTCAGCGGGTTATCGGTCCGCCCCTGCTCGGCGGCGGCCTTGACCCAGCGATCGTAGTCCTTCCCCTGCTTGGCCATGATGATTGCTCGACCCCTCCTCCTGCGTCCCTCGCCCCCTCCGGGCGCGGCGCGGAGACGCGAAGATGAGTCCGCTCGAAGCGCTGTCCAGAGCAGACGCACGATCCGGACGCGATCGAGGTCCACCGGAGGGAAAAGCGTCGGGGTGGGATGTCCTGATGGCCGGCTGCCCTGTCCTGAAGACCGGGTACCCTGTCCTGATGACCGAGCAGCGTGTCCTGATGACCGGGTACCCTGTCCTGATGACCGAGCAGCGTGTCCTGATGACCGGGTACCCTGTCCTGATGGCCAGCTGCGTGTCCTGATGGCCGGGTGCCCTGTCCCGAGGGAGACAAACGCGGCAAGTTCGGCCCGTACAAGCCAAGATGATGAGTCTTTCTCATGTTCAGGAGAGCCCGGTGGCAGGACGGTTCTTTGGCAAAGGTCAGTCCAGAGCGCTCGAAGGGCTGCGGGCCTGGTATGATGCGGGCCGCCCCGCGGCATGCATCGTCCACGGTCCGCCCGGCGCGGGGAAGAGCACCGTCCTCGAACGCTTCTTCTGTTCGATCACCGCTCCTGGAACGCTGAAGCTCGTCGTCCACGCTGGACGCGTGTTCGGTGCTGCCTTCGAGGAAGAGGCGCTCGCGAGGCTCTCAGCAGGTCCGTGGCCCGAGGGCACAGGGTTCAGCGAACATGCTTTCGGCGTTCGCACGAGCCTCGTGAACCGAATCATGAACTGGGACGGCGACGACGGGCAGCCGCAGCTCCTGCTCGGTCTCATCGCGCCTGACGCATGCGTGGACTGGCCGGAGAACCCGCGCCGTTCTGTGCTGGACGACCCGGGGCCCGCCGCGCGTGTGCTGGTGGCGGTCTCCGGCACGCGCGATGTCGCCGAGCGGTGGGCAGAGCGCCTCAATTTCCGCACCGAGCGCGTGACGTACATTCCGGTCGACGGGTTCCGTATCGATGAGATCGATCCAGCTCTCCGCGACAAGCTCGCCTGGGCGGCGGTCGACGGTCCAGGTCCACGCGCCCATGTAGAGGCGATCGCGACCTCGCTTCGCGAGCGTGGTGCAGTGCGGTTGGAGACGCTCATGGCGATCCTCGCGTGCGCGTTCGCGCCGCTCGACATCTCCGCGCTGGCTCTGCTCCTCGATGCGCAGGTGGCCGAGGTGACCGGGTGGCTCGATGCGCACCGCGACGCCCTGGATTCGGTGATCATATGGCATGAAGAGGGTCACCGGATTCGCTTTCGTCACGAAGCTTTGCGCGCCGCCTGGGCGGCCGCGAACCAGGAGCACGTGGCGCTCGCCGAGCGACGGTTCGCTGAGGCTGCCCAGGCCCTCGTTCGCACCTGGGAGGGCGTCGACAACGCCCAATCTCGCGCGCTGATCTACCTCCGCCGCTATGCCGGCGATCACCTCGTCGCGTCGGGAGCGCCGCACGCCGATCTCCTCCAGCTATGCGACCCGCGGTGGGCCTGGCCGCGCTCCCGCGAGGATGTCGCCGCGCGCCGGATGGAGCTGGGGCGCGTGCGACGCACGCTGACGGCGCCGCTTGACGGCGCGGACGCCATGGGAATCCCGTCCGAAGCGCTATCGAGCTTCGTGAGGCTCGCGATGGCGCAGGGCGCGCTCGCGACGCTGCGCCACGCGTGGCCCCCTGAGGCGGACGAGCCCGGCAAGGAGGCGTGGAACGACACGGAGCGGGCGCTCGCCGTGGCGCTCTTCGCGCTCGCGGCGCACGCCTCACCATCGCTGCGCGCACACATCGAGGCGCGCGCGCTCGACGTCGTACGTCGGACCGGCGCCGCGTGGCGCGGCGATGGGTGGGAAGATGCGCTCGCATTGCTCACCGCGGCGCGTGCTGCGTCCGGGGGCGAGGCCGCGATGTGCGCGCGCTGGGCGGTCTCCGCCACATGGCGTGCGGAGAAAGGGCCCGACATCTACTTGCACGCGTGGCTCACCGCAGCCAGCTTCCTGCCCCCGTCGGAAGCGGTAGCGCTGGTCCAACAAGCCATCGAGCGCGCGCTGGTGAGCGCGAAGCCGGGGCGTGCGCTCGCGCAGCTCGCCGCGCCGGAGGGGCAGGCGCTCGCCCTCTTTCGCGCGGCGATGTCCCTCGAACCGAGGTCACGCGCGAACGCCCTGGCACCGCTCTTGTCGAAGCTGCCCGATGACGAGCGGGCCAGAGCCGTCGGGGTGGTGTTCGATGCGTTCTTCGTTGACTTTGATGCAGACGCGGAGCGGCTTGACGACGAGACCTGCACCACGGCTGTTGTTCCATTCCTAGGGCTGGTTGAGCTCTCGAAGCTCTTTGACGATCCGACGACGGGAATGGGCGCCGCGTTGGCCGTGCGGTTCGCCCAGCTCGGTGCGCCGGGACGCGTGCTCGACGTCATCCGAGAGCTCTGTGGCGGTGGCACCCACGGCGCTCGCGCGCTGCTCCGCGCCGCGGCGACCGAGGGCGGCCGCTCCCTCGTGCAAGCCGCGCGCAAGGCGGTGGCTGCGCTCGACCCCGCATGGGTCGCCGCGAAGCTCGTCTGCGAACACCCAGCCGAAGCCATCCAGGTGCTCGGCCTCGATGCTGCCGTCGAAATCGCCGAACGGGCAGGCGGAGGTGGCTCCGAGGCAGCGCGCATCACGGCCCTCGCGGCGCTCTGTCGCGCCGCCCCCGAGCCGTCGCGCCCTGCGCTCGCCGCGCGTGCCGTCGCTGCCTACCACGACGATCGAGATACCGACGGGCTGGAGAGCGTGGTGCGCTGCGCACCCTGGATGTCACTTGCGGACGCAGCGAAGCTGTTCTCCGTGAGCCTCGGGAACGCAGCCGAGCAGGTCACGCTCGTCGCGACCCTGAGCCGCTGGGGCGGCGTGGAACAGCTCGCGCCCCTCATCGCGCGCATCGGCGGGGAGGACGCGCTCGCCGCCGTCGCCGACGTCCTGCCCGAGGCGCTCCGGTGGATCTCGCGGGCGGAGGCCGGCTAGGACGTCGACTCGCACCCGCAGCCCGCGCTTCGGGTCCAACGACGCGAGCCGTGACCGCCGCTGGCGACGCGCCCGTAGCCTGCTGTGAAGAACCCTGCGCGCCTGGGTAATGCATTGCTCTCCATACAGCGGTCGCCGCGCTGACCGCTTCGCACCTCGCCCCCTCGAAGAAGTCGGAACGTTCGGAATTCTCGGAATTCTCGGATGCGCGGCGCGCGCTCCGACACCGTGTGGCAGGGCACGACGCGTGCTTTATCGCCGCCGGCGCCCGCAAAGCGCCTGGTGAATCGCTCGCGTACAGCGCGGGCGGCTTTGCCGCGTTGGAGCTCCTTTGCCTCGTGAGGGTGCTTTGAGACGACGTCTGCCTCGGATTCACGCGTTGCTCGCCCCCTTATCGGCGGCGATGCTCTGGTCCGCGCCCGCTCGCCCCGACGAGCCGCCGCAGCTCTCCTGGGACAAGCCGGTTCGCTGCATCCGGTCGCCAGACGGCGGCGCGGTGCGCGTTCAATGCGAGCCAGGCCCGGAGGGCGAGCGCTGCCTCGTCGCGCCCGATCACCTGGCCTACGACGGCGGCGCGCTCGACAAGGTGCAGCCGTGCAACGTGGTTGAAGACGCCTCGGCCTACCGGGCCCTGACCGCGCGCGGCGCCCGCCTCGTCGCCGCGATCGCCGAGGCGCCGCCGGGCTACGCACGCTCGGCCGACGGCAAGGCATTTCAGGTCAAGTTCGATCTCCTGAACCGGCTTTACCTGGGCGCGTCCTGGCTGCCCACGTTCCATGGCAACAACGGGCTCCCCGTGCCCGCGAGCTTCCCCCTGGGCCGCGGGAGGGCCGAGGCCGGCATCCACGTGAGCGTGCTCTCGACGCGCTCCCGCGCCCGCCATGACCTGCGCATCCTCGAGGGATCGGCCACGTTCGACGATCTCGAGCTCTCCGGGGTGCTCCTCAGCTACGATTACCAGCACCTGCACCGGCGGCCAGCCCACTGGCTCAGCACCTTCGTCGGTAAGCCGCGGCTTTACCCGATCTCGCCGCGGATGGGCTGGGGCTTCCGGGTGGTGTCGGTGAACGACCGCCCTCCCGCGCGCCGGGACACGCTCGACGTGGAGTTCGGCGAGGTCCATCTCGCGTGGAATCCGTGGCAGTCGAACGACATGTACAGCCATGTCCGGTTCGAGGCGGGCGCCGATCTGGGGGAGTACTGGGAGCACCGATCGGAGATCGACGACGGCCTGGACACCGGCGCTCTTTACGTTGGCCCGACGGGCGCCATCAAATCGCGCTTCAGCCTCGGCGAGGGCGGCCTCCACGCGCTCTCGACCGCGTTCACCTACCGGCGCCCGAGCATCGCGGCCGGGAGCGGGAGGGGAGCGGCGATGAACCGCATCGAGGCCACGGTCGCCTACGAGGGCATCCTCCTCGCGATCAACGATCAGCCCATCTCGCTGCGGCTCGCCGCGATGGGGGTGAGCCGCAACGACCTCGACAGCGATGTTCGCGACGTGGAGGTCAAGGCCGCCGCGGGCCTGCGGGTGTCGTTCTGGGCTCCCCCGCGGGTGTTCGAGCCGATGCCCGTCTTCGAGGACCCGTGACGGCTCGGCGCCGCTTCGCCGCGCTGCTCGTCATGGCGGCGGCCACGGCGCTCTCCCCGCGCGCCGGCCGCGCCGAGCCGGCGCGCGGGGGGAGCGAGGGCGCCGGCGGAGGCGATACCGCTGTTTCCGAGGAGGGCCGGCGCTTCCGCGTGCGCTTCGACCCGGCGAGCCGGGTGTGGCTCGGCATCGGGTCTGCGCTGCACCGGGGCGCGGGCGGGGCGATCGAGATCGAGCCCGAGATCGACGCGGGCCTGGCCTACCGCGCGCGCAGCGTCACGGGCTCCGGGCCGGGCCGCGTGATCTGGCAGTCGGATCACCGCGTCCTCGCCGGCCGGGTGTCTCCGACGGGGCAGGCGCTCGACGGCGTGCCCGCGCTCGACGGCGTGCCCGCGCTCGACGCGGCGCTGTACGGCGCATCGTTCCTGCGGCACGACGAGTCGCCGCGGGTGGTCTTGCCCATGTCGCCGCCCATCGCGGTCCCCTTCCCCTTCGACATCGGCGTGGAAGCCGAGGTGGGCCGGGTGAGCATCCCCTCGATCCCGCAGCGCCGGGGCGACGGATCGCCGGCGCCGCTGGTCCGGCTCGGCGTGGCGCGCGCCACGGCGATCCTCGATCCGTGGCGCACGGGCGAGGCGGGCCGCAGCTTCGAGATCGGGCTCGGGGTCCGTTATGACGTCGACGCTTACTACGCCGAGTCCACCTCTTCCCAGGCCGCGCCCGCGCGCCGCACGCTCGGTGAGCCCAGGGTGGTCCACCGGATCGCACCCATGACCGCGGGCTCGCTGCGGCTGCGCCTCCAGAGCGGCGACGGGCTGACGGTCTTCGATGGTCGAGGCGACGTCGTCCCGCACTGGACGAGCGAAGGGCGCTGGCGTGTCCTTGTGCGCTCGGCCGCGCACGCCGAGAGGATCCTGGCGGCGATCGACGATCAACCCATCGCCGCGGTGCTCGAGGGCGAGTACCGGCTGCTGCCGCCCGCCCTGGATGTGCAGGCGGTCCACGATCTGCGCGTGAGCCTCGGGCTCGCGTTCACGCTGGCGCTGCGCTAAGGCGACGACCGGGTTGAAACCGCCTGACGACCGCGTCTCGCCCCCGCGCCCGTCCCCCGCGGGGCGCCGCGGGCGCTCCGTTGCAGCTCGCCGCCGCACACCTCGCTTGGGATGAACCATGGCGCTCGCGCTCGTCGTGGGGTTCCTGCTCGGTTATCTCGGATCGATCCCGGCGGCGGGGCCGCTGGCCGTCTTGCTGGTGGCCGCGGCGCTCGCGGGGCAGCCCCGGCGCGCCTTGATGCTCGCCGTCGGAGGAGCCTTTGCCGAGGGGCTCTGGGCGCTCGCCGCGGCGCGCGGGCTCGGGTGGGTCCTCGAGGCGCACCCCGCGATCGATCGCGCCCTGCGGACGGGCGGCGCGGCGCTCGTCGTGGCGATGGGCCTCGCCCTGGCGCTCGCGCCGCGGCGCGCCGCCGAGGCGCCGTCCTCGGGGCGAGCGACATCGGCGCTCCTGACCGGGTTCGTGCTCGTCGCGCTCAACCCGTCGTTCCTGGCGTCGTGGATCGCCTCGTGCGCCGTGCTCCGCGCGTACCCTGCCCTCGCGCCCGCGGTAGCGCCGGCCCACGCGGCCGCGCTCGCGGTGGGCGCAGCCGTGGGCGTGGTGAGCTGGTTCGCGACGCTCGGGCGCTTGCTTGCGCGCTACCGCGAGCGGCTCGGCGCATGGCACGGGCGCCTGGTGCGCGGCCTCGGGTGGACGCTGGTGGCGCTGGGGCTCGCGGGGCTCGTGCAGCGGCTCGCGTGAGATCCGTGCCCTGTGTGGACGCCGGTCGCGCGCACGCATAACGTCGTCCGGATGGGGGTAGGCGCCGGCAGCCTGCGTGGTCCGGTCGTATGAACGCCCTTCCCACCCCGGCATCGGACCGCGCGGCGAGCCCTCGGTCGCGCGCCTCGGACGCGTCGCCGCGCGCGATCTACCGCAGGCTGCGGGCCGGCGAGCCGGCCCCGGAGGATCTCGCGGGCGAGCCCGCGCTCGAGGCCACGGCCCCCGACGGCATCGAGGCGTTCTTTGCGGCCCTGACCGCGCTCCGCGACGAGGACGAGCGATGCGGCGCGCCCGGCGACGAGGGCGAAGGCCCCGCGCGGGTCCTGCTCGGCTACGCGCCGACCGCGCTGCTCGACGGGTGCTGGCTCGCCGCGGCGGTGCGCGTGCGCCACGCGGACGGCGCGCTCGGCGCGGCCTGCCTCGACGCGTTCTATCTGGAGTGCGGCGAGGGCGACCCGGCGCGGCACCACGGCGCCCTGTACGGCGCCGCGCTGGCCGCCGCGGGGCTCGCGCTGCCCGATCTCGCGAGCCCCGGATTCGAGCGCTCGGTCTGCCTCGCCGACGCGGACTTCGCCCTCGCGATCCCGGGGCTCCGCATTGCGCAGCTCGGGGCCGCGAGGCTGCCCGAGGCGCTGGGCCACCACGCGGCGGCCACGGTGCTGGGCCCGCCCGCCGCGGTGCGCCGGGCCGCGTCGCGCGCGCGCTGCGACGGCCTGTATTTCGCCGAGCACGCGGAGGGCGCGGAGACGGCCCGCCGGGTCCGCGATCTCGCGCGTCGGTGCCTCGAGGCGCACGCCGCCGGCGGGGCGCCGGACTGGCCGCGCGTGTGGCGCGGCGCGTGGTCGCTCTGGGCCGCGCGGCGCGCGTGGCTCGCGTCGCTCCGGCCCGCCGCGGCGCCGTCCGCGTGGGAGGCGATGCTGGCGCTCGTCGAGGCGAAGGCGCGCCACGCGTTCGGATTTCACGGCCGCGTCCGGCTCGACGGACAGGCGCTGGACGGCGCGCTCGATCCGGCGCGGCTCGACGCGCGCGGCATCCTCCTGCGCCTCGCGCGCTCGCCGTGGATCGTGCCGGGGAGGCCCGACGAGAGCCCGCTCGTCACCCGCTCCGTGCAGTTCGGCGGCCCGATGTTCGGCGTGTTCACCGACGCCGAGGTCGACGTGATGCGCGCCTGGATCCGCGCGCTGATCGAGGCGCCGGAGCCTCCGGCCCCCGTCCGCGCATCGCGCGGCGGGGACGAGCGCGCCGGCTCGCCGCGCGTCGATCACGACGAGGCCTCGATCGACGGGAATGGTCGAGGATCCACCCCTCGCGCGCAGGTAGGCGCGGGGCTCCCCCTGCCGGAGCTGTACCACCGGCTGCTCTGCGCCCGCGGGCCCGGGGACGTGGACCGCGACGCGGGCGAGCTCGCGCAGGCGCACGTCGAAGGGGTGCTCCGAGAGGTGCACGGCGAGGTGTCCCCCGCCCGGCTCGCCGCGGATGGGCGCTGGCCCTGGTCCGCCGCGGGGCTCTCGCGCTGGGTCGACGCGCGGCTGCGCGAGCAGATCTTCGAGGAAGGGCACGCCAACGCGCAGTCCACGGCGGGACCGCATGCGGCCCGACGCCCCGAGCGCGAGCGCACGCAGCCCGCCGACGACGCGGGCATCGCGCGAGAGCTCACGCGCGACGAGGCCGTCTGGCTGCTCACCCAGCTCGCGCCGGCGGCCGTGATCGACGGCGCGTGGCTCCAGGGCGCGACGGCCCCCGGCGCGTTCCGCACGCCGGTCGCGGCGCTCCTGCTCCGGATCTACCGCGACGAGCTCGGCGCGGGCGTGCCCGCCCAGCACCACGGCAACGTGCTGCGCAGGGCGCTCGCGGAGCAGGGCGTGACGCTGCCGCCGTGCGACGCGCGCGCGTTCATCGAACGGCCCGACTTCCTCCCGCAGGCGTTCTCGATGCCCGTGCTCTGGCTCGCGTTCGCGCAAGGGTCCATGGCGCTCTGGCCCGAGCTGCTCGGCCTCAACCTGGCCATCGAGATGGCCGGCATCGGCCGCGGGTACGCGACGGCCGCCTCGATCCTGCGGCGCCACCGGATCGACCCGTACTTCTTCGACCTGCACAACACCATCGACAACGCCGCGTCGGGCCACACCGCGTGGTCGATCGAGGCCATCACCCGGTTCATGGACGCCTGCGCGGCGCCCGGCGACGCGCTCGCGATCGAGCGCGCAACGCTGCGGATCTGGCGCGGGTACGCCGCGTACGCGCGCGCGAGCCGGCCGCTCGTGCGCGCGGTCGCGGTGCGCCTCGGCCCACGGCTCGGCTGGCGCTGGCTCCGGCGACATCTGCTCGGGGACACGGGGAGGTAACGATCCATCATGTGCGGCATCGTCGGAGCGCTGGATCTGGCCGGGCGACGTACGTTCGATCCGGCGCGCCTCGACCGCATGGCGGCGAGCGTGCGGCACCGCGGCCCGGACGAAGGCGCCTCCTTTTCAGCGCCGGGGATCGCCATGGCCACGCGGCGCCTCGCCGTCGTCGACGTCGCGGGCGGCCGCCAGCCGATGGCCGACGCGGGCGGCCGCGTGTGGGTCTCGTACAACGGCGAGCTGTTCAACCACGCCGAGCTGCGCCGCGAGCTCGCCGCGCGCGGGCACGCGCAGCGCACGCGGTGCGACACCGAGCTGTGGCCCGGGCTCTACCTCGACGCCGGCGAGGGCGCCTTCTCCCGCGCGCGCGGGCAGTTCGCCGTGGCGCTCTGGGATCGCGAGGCGCGCACGCTGCTGCTCGGCCGCGACCGGATCGGGATCTGCCCGCTCCACTACGCGGTGGCGGACGGCTGGCTCCTCTGGGCCTCGGAGATCAAGGCGATCCTGGCGAGCGGGCTCGTGCGCCCCGAGGCCGATCCGGCAGGGATCGACCACGTCTTCTCGCTGTTCGCCGCGGGCACGCAGCGGACGTGCTTCCGCGGCGTGCGCTCGATCTGGCCCGGGCACTACCTCCGCGCGCAGGGCGGCGCGGTGGAGCAGCGGCGCTACTGGGACCTGGATTTCCCGGCCCAGGGCGAGGAGCGGCGCGTCGCCTCGCTCGACGCGCTGATCGAGGAGACGCGCGCCTGCCTGCGCGACGCCGTGCAGCGTCGCCTCGTCTCCGACGGCCCGGTGGCGACGTACCTGAGCGGCGGGCTCGACTCGACGCTGGTGCTCGGCCTCGCCCGGGAGGCCCGCGGCGACGCGCCCATCGCGTCGTTCACCGTCGGCTTCGACGGCGCCGGGCCCGACGAGCGACGCCGCGCGACCCGCAGCGCGGCGCGCCTGGGCGCGCGGCTCGAGACCCTGGTGCCCTCGCCTGCGGAGATCATAGAGACCCTCCCGCGTGTGGTGGAGGCCGCCGAGGGCCCCGTGATGGACACGGCCGACGGGTGCGTGCTCCTGCTGGCCGAGCGCGCCGCGCGCCGGGGGTTCAAGGTCGTGCTCACGGGCGAGGGCGCGGACGAGGCGATGGGCGGCTACGTCTGGCACAAGACCCACCGCGCCATGGAGCGCCTCGCCCGCGTCCACCCAGCCTTGCCGCGCGCGATCCGAAGAACGCTGGCCGAGCTCGCGGCGCCCGGCACACCCGCGCCCACGTTCCAGGACCATTTCGGCGACGTTCGCCCGAGCCTCCTCGACCTGTACGAGCCGCTCTCCCGCGCGCGCTGGCTGTTCTATTCGGATACGATGGCCGAGCGCGTCGCGGGCCACGATCCGTTCTCCGAGCTCGACATCGCGCCAGCGCGGATGCGCCGCTGGGATCCGCTGAATCGGTCGCTCTACGTGGAGTACAAGCTGATGCTGGCCGGACACCTGCTGGTGGGCAAAGGCGACCGCGCGGCGATGCGCTCGGGCGTGGAGCACCGCTACCCGTTCCTCGATGAGGCCTTCGTCGAGCTCTCCAGCGGCCTCTCGCCGGCGTACAAGCTCCGCGGGCTGCGGGAGAAGTGGCTCCTGCGCGAGGTGGCGCGGCGGGTGCTCCCGCGTGACGTCGCCGACCCGCCCAAGGGGATGTTCAAGGCCCACGCGCTCTGCGCGCTCGGGCCCCAGCCCCGCTGGATCGCGCAGCTCGTGAGCCCCGAGTCGCTGCGAAAGACGGGCTATTTCTCGCCCGCGAAGGTCGCGCGCGAGCAGCGCTTCCAGCGGATCCTTCCCGCGCTCGCCCCGCGGCGGATCGTCGCCGACGGGAGCTACACCGCCGTGGTCACCACGCAGCTGTGGCACCACCTCTTCCTCGGCGGCGGGCTGTGCGAGCTGCCCGCGTGGTCGCCGCCGGCGCCCGCAGCCGGCCCAGCGCCCGCGGCCGCAGACGAGCGCGCGGTCGCGTCGATCGAGAGGACGGTCCCATCGTGAGCCTCCAGCGCTCCGCCGATCCCGCGCTCCATGGCCACGAAGGCAACCCTCGAACGCCGCTCCACGACGGAGAGGCCGCCGCGCGCGAGGACCGGCTGCACGCGGCGGTGCGCCGGCGCTGGGACCGCATCGACTGGACGCGCCCGATCCCGGCCGATGCGCTGGTGATCCCCGAGGCGCACTACATGGACGTCGCGGGCCTCGGCCTCACGGAGCGCCAGCGCGTCGCGATCAACCGGCTGTTCGCGTGTTTCACGTGCGAGCTGTTCATCCACTTCGAGGGCTACGTGATCCGGTACCTCGAGCGGTCGGCCCACCGCGCGCCGTACCTGTCCGCGCCCGTCATCGCCCGCTTCGTCGCCGAGGAGCGCACCCACGCGGAGATGTTCCGCCGGCTCCTGCACAGGCTCCGGCCGGATCTCTACCCGACCGACGCGGCGCCACCGCGCTTCCTGCGCTGGGGCCGCGGCGACGACGCGGCGCTGCGCCTCGCCCCGGCCGGCACGTTCTTCCTGCTCGCGTGGTACTTCGAGGAGATCACGCTCTTCGTGCCGCGGGCGATCGAGGCCCGGCCCGACCAGAGCGCGGCGCTCGTCGCCGAGATCATGGCCCTGCACGCGCGCGAGGAGGCGCCGCACGTCGCCATCGACGAGCGCGTGCTCCTGCACCTGAACGAGCGCTGTCCGCGCTGGCTCGCCGCGATCCAGACGGCCCTCGCGCTGCCCTTCCTCGTGTACGTCGACGGCGTGGTCGGCGACGCCTGGCGCTGCCTCGTGGCCGCGGCCGGGAGCGAGCTGGGCCTCGACGCGTCGCAGCGGCGGCGGCTCGGCGCGCGCGCCCCGACGCAGTCCGATCGCTGGGGCACCGAGAGCTTCACGCGCAAGCTGGAGGGCCGCGGGCTCGCGGGAGCGCGGCCCCTCTGCTGGGCGCTGCGCCGCGCGCTGCGCACGGACGCCGCGTGAGCTCCGGGCTCGCGTACATCGGCGACAGCCACGGCATCCTCTCCGCGTGCCGCGACCTCATCGAGGCCGCCGAGCGGAGCGTCGTCCTGCAGATGTACCTCTTCGCGGCGAACGGCGACCAGACGACGCTGCTGCCGCGCCCGGGCGCGTTCCCCTACGCCGACACGGTCGCCGACTGGCTGATCGCCAAGAAGCGCGCGCGTCCCGACGTGACCGTCGTGGTGATCCTGGACAGCAACACGCCCGCGAACCCCGCCCTGACGCGCCGCCGCGGCGCGCTCGTGCGGAGGCGCCTCGCGGACGCGGGCGTCCTCGTGCTGAACGCCTGCCTGTTCGGCGCGCGGTTCGACCGGCGCCGCCGGCTCCTGCCCCGGATGAACTTCCACCTCGACCACGCGCGCGTCGCGATCGAGGACTGGGTCGAGCACCAGAACCGCTGGCAGGTGCTGCACAACGTCGAGGACCACCGGAAGAACCTGGTGATCGACGGCGGGCGCGCCGGCGCGATCACGTCGCACAACTTCATCGACGCGGCGTTCGACTGGCACGAGAACCTGTTCTGGCTCACGGGCGCCGTGGCCCGCCGGCTCTGGCGCGTCGCGATGGCGGCGATCGACGAGGCGCTCACCCTCCCGCAGGCGATCGGCGACGAGGGCCGCGCCGCGCTCCACGCGCTCGTCGCAGGCGCCGCGCGCGCCTCGCACGCCGCGCGCGGGCCCGACGCTCTCGGGACGGAGGTCGCCTCCCCGACGCCAACGCTCGCGCCGGTGCCGGGGTACGCCGGCGGCCTGCGCGTCCCCCTCCCCCCGCCCGGCGCGCTCACCGTCGCGGGCGACGAGACGTGCGCGCTCGTCGAGCACGAGGCGATCCGCGCGCGCCTCGCGGAGATGTTCGACGGCGCGGCGGCGGGCGACGAGCTCCTCGTCGCGACGACGTACCTCTCGGACCTGCCGGTGCTCGATGCGCTCGAGCGCGCGGCGGCGCGCGGCGCCCGGGTGCGCGTGCTGATCGACTCCATCGACGCGCTCCCGCTGCCCCCCGCGGCCGCGTGGCTCATCCGCAACCTGGTCAACCACCACGGGATCACCCGCGCGATCGAGGCCGAGGCGCGGTGGCCCGACCGCTTCGCGCTGCGCGTGCACGACTCGCGCGGCGGGGCGATGATGCACCTCAAGACCGCGGCGCGGCTGGGCGCTCGGCCGATGCTCGTGGGCGGCCAGGCCAACTTCACGCCCAACTCGTTCTCGCGCGCCTGGCTCGAGACCGACCTCGAGACCCGCGATCCGGCCTTCGTGGCCGCGTTCGCGGCGCACTTCGAGCGGCTCTGGGAGCTGCCCGCCTCGCGGCGCACGTCGAGCGGCCGGGGGGCGTGGGCCCGCTCGGCGCTGCTGGGCGCGTTCGAGCTGCTCGGCCTCCGGCCCTGACGCGCTCAGCGGAGCATGCCGATCACCAGGGCGGCGATCGTCGCGTCCGCGACGATGTGCGCGAGCACGGGCGCAAGGAGCCCGCGGGAGCGCTGCCGCAGGAGGCCCAGCATCACGGCCCAGCTGCCCGCCAGGAAGACGCCGAGCAGCCCCCGCGGGAACCCGTGCGCGTGCTGCGCGCCGAACGAGGCGGCCTGCAGGACCACCGCGACGCGCGCGCCCCACGCCGCCGCGAGGCTGGGCTGGAGCACGCCGCGCCAGATCACCTCCTCCAGCGTGGCGTTCAGCACGGCGAAGACCGCGCCTCCCGCGATGAGCACCGGCGTCGACACCTGGAGCAGCTCCGAGCCGGTGATGTCACGGAGGTCGGGCCGGGCGAACGCGAGCCACCCGACGAGCGCGACCGGCGTGACGCCGCCGACGAGCGCCGTCCAGCGCTTCGGGAGCCCGCCGGCCGCGCGCCAGCCCTCGGGCGGACGCAGCGCGGGCAAGAGCCGCGAGACGCCGGCGTAGGCCGCGAGCGCAAGGACCATGGCGAGCTGCCAGACGACGCCGAGGCGCATCGCCACCACGATGCACGCCACGAGCGCCGCGACGGCGCGCGCCGGCCCCTGCGCCACGCGGGCCGCGAGCAGCGCCACGAGGGCCGCGGCCGCGGCGACGGCGAGCGTCGCGCGCGGGAACGCGGGCGCGTCGAGCGCGGCCTGGAGCGCCAGGAGGCCGAGGGAGACCAGGCTCAGCGCGCGGTCGGCGCGCGCCTTCGGCTCGGAGGGGGCGGACGTGGACTCTTGCATCGGGATCGCGCAGACGAGTCCAATCTATCTGGTTCCACCCGCCGGAGGTCCAGACAGGGATCCGGACAGAGAGTTCAACGCAAAGGCGCAAAGGCGCGAAGGCGCAAAAACAAATGTGCATTTTTGCGTCTTTGCGCCCTGGCGCCTTTGCGTTGAACTCTCTCTCTCCGCTCGCGAGGCAGATCCCTGGCGGGGTTCCGACCCGCGGTAACTAGTCTCGCGGCACCAGGCGCGACAGGACGACCCCCGGGATCGATGCCGCGAACGCGATCGCGAAGAACGCAGTGAACCCCACGCTGGCGGCCAGGTAGCCGCTCAGGCTGCCGGCGAACGTCGCGGAGACCGACATGAGCGCTGACCCGATCGCGAAGTGCGACGACTTGTACCCGTCCACGCAGCGCCGCATGAGGAACACCGCGAGCACCGCCGTCCCGACGCCGGCGGCGAGCTGCTCGAGCGTGACGAGCGCGACGACCCACGGGAGCGCCGGCCGCGCCCACGCGAGCGCCACGTACAGCAGGATCGCCGAGCTCTGCACGAGCGCGATCGGGAAGATGGTCCGCGAGAGCCCCCACCGCTTGATGATCACCCCGCCGAGGATCGAGCCGGCGATCGAGGCGACCGTCCCGACCCCGCCCACGTTGCCGCGCGCCGCCGTGTCGAGGCCGAGGCTCTTCAGCAGCGGCGACGACATCGCGAACATGAGCGCGTCGCCTGCCCGGTAGCAGAGGATGAACGCCAGGCTCGACGCGATCTTCGGCTGCCGGAGGTATGCACGGAACGGCTCGATGTAGCGCCGCAGCCCGGTCGCTCCTGGCGCGGCGCCGGCTCCTGGCGCGGCGCCGGCTCCGGGCGTCTCGGCCGGGCGCGGCAGCCCCGCGGCGTGCGCGATCGCGAGCAGCGCGAGCCCGCCTGCCGCGACGCCGAACGCCGCGCCAAAGGACGCCCAGCCCGCGAACGCCACCAGGAGCGCGCCCGCGAGCAGCGCGAGCCGGTACGCGCCGACCCGCAGCCCGGAGAACGCCGCCTGCGCGTCCTTGTCGAGCGCCTGCAGGTAGAAGCCGTCGACCGCGATGTCGTGCGTCGCCGCGGCGACGGCGACCGCCCCGAACAGCGCCGCCACGAGCCAGATCGCGCCGCTGTGCGCCGCCGCGGCGAGCCCGAGGACGATCGCGACGAGCGCGATCTCGGCCCCGACGAGCCAGCGCCGCGGGCTGCCGTGGAGGTCGACCAGCGGGCTCCAGAGGAACTTGAGGTTCCACGGGAGCCCGTAGAGCGACGTCAGCCCGATGATCTCCAGGCTCGCCCCCGCCGCCGTGAAGAACTCCCCCGCCACCTTGTGCGCGATCGCGTAGGGCAGGCCCTCGGCAAAGTAGGTCGACGAGATCCACAGGCCCCGGCCCGCCCCTCCCGCCGCGGCGTCGGGCGCCGCCGCCACGCCGGACGACGCGGCCTCGCCGGGCGCCTCCGAAGAGGCGCCACGCCTCGGCGGCTCCGCTCCCTGCTCGGGCAGCGCGGCGCGCGCCGGGACCGCGGGCTCGACGGGCTTGTGGGATGTAACGGCAGCCTCCACGCCTTCTCCGCACCTTTACACGATGCGCCCCGGGACGGAGCAAGTTCCGGGACGCCCGACCGCCGCGCCCGACGGCGGAAGCAAGCACGACGCGGTGAGGCCGCGGCGCCGTGAGGCGGCGAGGACGCAGCGGACTCCATCGCGAGCGACGCTGTGGTATCGGTCCGGCATCTGGTTTAAACGGTGAACTGCATGCGACGGGCTCACGCTCCCTCGGTGTCCCCCTGCCGTCACGGCGGCGACGCCGATCGTGGCGCTTCGTGCCGCTCCGGCCGTGCGGCAGCGCTCGCGCGCGCCGACCTCGCGCCGACCCGGCCGGCGCCTTGCCCATCTCCGGTCTTTCCGAGGGAGCCAGCGTGAACGAGTACACCCGGCGCGAGGAGGTCCGCGCCACCTTCATCGCCTCGGCCATCCTCGTCCTGTGCATCGCCGTGGCGGTCCTGCGGCTCGTCACCGTCGAGGGCAGGCTCATCCCCGACCCGGGCGCGCGGCGCCAGGCCGAGGAGTCCGAGGCCCGCGTCGCGCCCGCTCGGGCGTGCGCCCTCGCCGGCGAGAAGCTGATCGTCGAGATCGACCTGTTCAAGGCGGCCGCGAAATCGGCGCGCATGCCCGACCCGGGCCAGGCGCCCCCCGCGCCGCCGCCGCCGCCGGCGACGACCGCGAAGGGGCGCGCGCCGCGCAACGCGCCGCCGCCGCCGAAGCCCAAGGAGCCGGACAAGCAGGGCGCGTGGGCCTCCGCCCAGCCGCTCTACAAGCAGGCCAAGACCCTGGCGGGCTGCCGCGAGGCGACCGAGGCGCTCCTCGGGGCTCGGGTGAGCGCCATCCCCGCCTGGGAGGCCATCGTCAAGGCGGCCGCGATCACGCCGCCAGGCGCCGCGGAGGCCGAGCAGTTCGAGGCGGCGAAGCAGCTGCTCTCGCTCCTCGGCGACATCCCGGCCGACAAGGTCGCGCAGGCCACGAAGGACGCCGAAGCCGCGTTCAAGGCGAGCGCGGAGCGCGACCGGGAGCGCGCGCTCACCGCGATGGTCCGCGAGCCGCTGCCTCAGGGCGTCTTCTCGCGGCGCGTGGCCGTGAGCGTCGGCGTCGGGCTGACGGTCTGCGCCCTCTTCATCAGCTACCTGGGCGTGCGGGCCGCCTCGATGCGCCGCCTCGCGACGCTGCTCCCGCTGCGCGACGCGGTCCGCAGCGGGCGCCCGGGCATGCAGGCCGCGGAGATCCTGAAGACCGCCGCGGCGCACAACAGCGGCGAGCCCGGCCTCGTGATCGGCGCGGCCATCGGCGGGTTCTCCGCGGCCCTCCTCGCCCCGAGGGACGCCGACCTGTTCGTCGCCGGCGTCATGGCGGGCCTCCTCATCGGCCTCGGCGCGCAGTGGGCCTTCCGCCTCGCCCTCGGCGCGGGCCGCTGGCGCGCCCGCACCACGGAGCTCGCCGAGGTCGAGAAGCCGGCCATCCCCATCGTGCTCGTCCTGAGCGGCGTGAAGCCCGGCCTCGAGCTCGAGTTCATCCAGTTCCTGCGCTCGCTGCCCCCCACCGACGCCGCGGCGGCGGTCGAGAAGCTCGCCTCCCAGGCCGAGGAGCGCATCCTCGCCGCCGCCGACGCGGGCGCCGCCCTCACCCAGGGGAAGCCGCCGCCAGGGTGACGCCGGCAGCGTGACGCCGGCCGGCGCGGGGGGCGCGCCTGCCCCCTGCACAGCCACAGAACTCCCGCGGGGTGTCGCCGCGAACACACAGCGGCGGCGGCCCTGCACCGAGCGCTCGATCCGCACGCCGTTCCATGGAATGGAGGCGCTCCCGACATGAGACACCCCCTGCAGGCTCGCCGGCCGTCCGGGCGATGGGCGCTCCTCTCGCTGCTCGCCGCCACCTGGTGGCTCGCCGCGCCCCCTGCAGCGGCGCAGGACACGGCCGCTCCGAAGGCCGCCGCGCCGCAGGCCGACGACGCTCCGCCCGCGACGCACACGGCCGCGCTGCAGGCCGATGCGCCTCCGGCCGTAGCGCCGCAGGCCGACAGCCCTCCGGCGGCGGGCGGCGCGCCCCCGACGGACGGGGCAGCCGGCGCCGGCGCGCCGTCGGGCGGCGCGGACGGTGCGGGTGGCGCCGGCGGCGCGGCCTCGGACGCTGGCCAGCGCAGCGCGGCGCGGCGCGACAGGCCCGGGGCGACGAGCAGCCGCGCCGCCCCCTCCAAGAAGCGCCGCGGGGACATCAACCCGTGCATGACGCCCGATCCGGGCTGGGGCGTCTACGACCCGTGGTCCCGCGCGCCCTCGATCGGGCAGATGATCATGCCCCACCGGGGCGGGGTCACGAAGCGCGGCGGCTTCGACGTCATCATCCACTTCCACGGCCACGAGGCGCTCCGGAAGGAGTTCGTGAAGACCGCCGAGGGCGCCGTCCTCGTCGGCATCGATCTCGGCATCGGCTCCGGCGCGTACTCGAGCGCGTTCTCGGCGCCGTACGTCTTCGAGAACCTGCTCGACAGCATCGAGCGCGCCGTCGCGAAGAAGACCGGCAAGAAGAAGGCCTACATCCGCAAGCTCGGCCTGTCGTCGTGGAGCGCCGGCTACGGCGCGATCGAGCAGATCCTGCGGCAGCCGGCCGGCAAGCGGGTCGACGCCCTCGTGCTGCTCGACTCGCTCCACGCCGGGTACGCCGACGAGCAGCAGCACAAGCTCAAGGTCGCGCAGATCGAGCCGTTCATCGCGTTCGCGAGGCGCGCCGCGGCGGGCGAGGCGTTCATGTTCATGAGCCACTCCTCCATCCTGCCGCCCGGCTACGCGTCGACGGCGGAGACGGCGAACTTCATCGTGCAGCAGCTGCGGGGCAAGCCGAGGGGCTCCTCCCGCGCCGACGTGCTCGGCCTCGACATGATCCTGCGCTTCGACCGCGGCGATTTCCACGTCCGCGGGTACACCGGCGACGACAAGCCCGATCACTGCGCCCACATCGGCCTGATGGCGGACGTCGTGCGGATCCACCTCAACCCGCGGTGGAAGTCGCCGCGAGGCCGGCGCTAGATGGGCGGCATCGGCGTCATCATCAACCCCCGCTCGCGCCAGAACCTGAGCGATCCCCGCGCGGCGGTCCGGCTCGCGCGCGCGCTCGGCGACCACGGCGTCGTCCGCGCCGCGCGCTCCCGCGAGGACCTCGCCCGCATCGCGGAGGACTTCAGGAAGCTCTCCATCGACGTGCTCGGCATCTCCGGGGGCGACGGCACGAACCACGTCACCATCACCGGCTTCCTCGACGTCTACGAGAACGAGCCGCTGCCGCCGATCGCCTTCCTGCGCGGCGGGACGATGAACACCGTGGCCAACGCCGTGGGCGTCCCCCGCGGGCGCCCCGACGGCCTGCTCGCGGGGCTCATCGCCCGCTACACCGACCGCGGCCGGGACCCGCTGCGCTGGGTCGAGCGCCACGTGATGCAGATCGGCGCCCACTACGGCTTCATCTTCGGCACCGGCTGCGTCCACGGCTTCATCGCCGAGTACAACCGCAGCGAGGAGCGGAGCGCGCTCTGGGCCGCGAAGGTCCTCGCCCGCGCGAGCGCCGCGGTGCTCCTCAACACGGGCACCCAGGTCGCCGCGCGCTGGCAGGGCCGCGTCCACTTCGAGGACGGCTCGGCGTTCCCGGACCGCGACTACCTCGCCGTCGCCGCCGGCACGGTGGACCAGATCGGCCTCGGGTTCCGCCCGTTCCACCGCCACGACGAGCGCCCGGAGAGCTTCCACATGCTGGGCATCCACACCTCCGCGCTCGGCTTCGTCAGGAAGCTGCCCGACATCTGGCGAGCGCGGCCGATGGGCGAGGCGCACACGTTCGAGAAGATCGCCCGGCGCGCGGTGCTCGAGGCCAGGTCGGGCGTGGTCCACTACGTCTGCGACGGCGACGTGCACGAGCACGCAGGCCCGCTCCCCGTGCGCATCGGCCCGCGGGTGAAGATCCTCGTGGAGCACAAGTCCGGCCATCGCCCCGCCCGCGCCCGGCGCGCGTCGCACGATGTGTGCACCCGCGGCGAGCACGCGCATCCCTGCGGAATCGTACGCTGATCATGCACGGATCACGCGCTGACCCTGCGCCGCCGGCGCGCCGGCGCGCGGGCAGGCAGCGGCGCGCGGGCAGGCAACGACAGACGGGTGCGCGAGACCATGGCTGTGGGAGGCCAGCAAAGTTAGACTGCGATCGCTCCATGCCGCCGCGCTCCATCTCCGCGCCCGCCTCGTCGACGGACTCGACCCCGCGGCCCGAGAGCGCGAGCCGCTCGTTCGCGGCTTCTGCGGCGTTCCCGCGCGGCAGCGCTCCGGGCTCGCTCGACCCGGAGCTGCTCGATCCGTCCCGCGTGACACCGCCCCCGGAGGCCAGCACGCCGTCGCCCGCCCCGGGACGGGCGGCGCGGCGCATCTACCGCGAGGGCGACGTGATCGGCGGCAAATACCGCCTGCGCTACGTCCTTGGCGAGGGCGGCATGGGGATGGTGTGGCTGGCCCACAACGACGTCCTCAACATCGACGTCGCCATCAAGTTCATCCGGCGCGAGGTCAACTCGACCGAGGCGACGGTGCGCCTCCACCAGGAGGCGCGCGCCGCCGCGCGGATCGATCACCCCTCGATCGTCCGCGTGATCGACTTCGGGGAGTCCGATCACCGCGACCCGTACATCGTGATGGAGGTGCTCCGGGGGGAGCAGCTGGTCGAGGCGATCGAGCGCAAGAAGCGCTTCTCGCCCACGGGGGCGCTCCGCATCCTCCTGCCCATCGCGAGCGCCGTCGCCGCGGCGCACGACCGGAGGATCGTCCACCGCGATCTCAAGCCCGAGAACATCTTCCTCGTGAAGAACGATCGCGGCGACATCACCCCGAAGATCGTCGACTTCGGCATCGCCAAGGTGTGGAGCGAGACGGCGAGCGGCGAGATGACCAAGGCGGGCACGGTGCTCGGCAGCCCCGATTACATGTCGCCCGAGCAGGCGCGCGGCATCACCGACGTCGACGGGCAGACCGACGTCTGGGCGTTCGCCGTGGTGCTCTACGAGACGATCACCGGCCAGAAGCCGTTCCAGGGCGGCAACTACCACGACCTCGTCGCGGCGATCCTCGTCAAGGATCCGACGCCGATCACCGCGCTCGGCGTGGGCGACGAGGCGCTGTGGGCCATCATCGCGCGCGGCCTCGGGAAGGAGCGCTTCAACAGGTGGCGGACCATGCGCGAGATGGGCGTCGCGCTCGCGCGGTGGGCGACCGAGAACGGCGTCGTGGAGGACGTGACAGGGACCTCGCTCGCCATGCACTGGCTGAGCGACGGCGAGCAGCGGCCCCTCTCCGAGCGGCCTGCGGTGCGGGCGCAGCAGCGGCGCCTCTCCGAGCGGCCGGCGCTGGCGGTGCGGGCGCAGAGGAGCAGCGAGGACCACCTGGAGGCCGCTGTACACCCTGTACACCACGAGGCCGCTCGCCCGAGCGGGGACCGGCGGCGCGTCGCCATCGTCGCGGCGGCGGGGCTGGCGACGCTCTTGATCCTCGGCGCCGCGCTGTTCTCCCTGCGCGCCATGAACGCGCGGGACGGCAGCGCCGAGCCCGCGCCTGCGGCGCCGCCCGCTGCGTCGCAGGCCGCCGCCGCACCATCGGCCGCACAGGGCCCCGCGCCCGAGAGCCGCCCCGAGCCGGCGCGCACGGCCGAGCCGCAGCCCTCGGCCGGCGCACCCCGCCTCGGACCGGCGGAGGGCCCCACCGCGAGCGCCCACGCGCGGGAGCCCGCGCCGGCTCCCCGGAGCGCCGGCTCGCGGCGGACCGCGCCCTCGCGGGCGGGCGCGAAGACCTCTGGCGCCGCCTTGCCGGTCCCTTCCCGGCCGAACTTCTAGCGTCGCGATGTCTTCCCAGGAAAGCCCCGCGCGCGAGGCGCGACATGGAAGGTCCACGGCCGGCGCGCGCTGGCCGCTGCTGCTCGCGCTGGCCGTGCTCACCGGCGCCTGCTCGCTGCTCGCGGAGAGCGCCCTCTCCGACAAACCCTCCGAGGGCGGGCAGGACGCGACCTCGACGGGCGGCGGCTGCGCGCCCGACTGCCCGGACGGCGCCTGCTGCGGCGGTACGTGCGTCGCGCTGGACACGGACCGGGAGCACTGCGGCGCCTGCGGCAACGCGTGCGGCGACGGGGAGTCGTGCTGCGGCGGGTCGTGCACCAGCGTGCTGAACGATCCCTCGCACTGCGGCGCGTGCGGCGCGGCGTGCCCGAACACCCTCTGCGTGGGCGGCCACTGCTCGTCCGAGTGCGTCTTCGGCTTCGACAACTGCGACGGGAACGTCGTCACCAACGGCTGCGAGGTCGATCTCACGAGCGATCCCGAGCGCTGCGGCGGTTGCTCGCTCCGTTGCCCCTCGGGCGCCATCTGCGACGCGGGGCAGTGCGCCTGCGCGCCGCCGCTCCTCGACTGCGACAACCTCCACGACACGGGGTGCGAGATCGACGGCTCCTCGGATCCCGCGAACTGCGGCGCCTGCGGCGTCACCTGCGGGCCGAACATGGCGTGTCAGGCCGGCGTGTGCGGGTGCGCTCCGGGATACGCCGACTGCAACGGCGCGCCCGACGACGGCTGCGAGGCCACGCTCGGGACAGAGGCGGACTGCCGGAGCTGCGGGGATACGTGCGCGGCCGGCATGATCTGCGATGGCCGCAGCGGCTGCGCCTGCGCGAGCGGGCGCCTCGACTGCGACGGCGCGCCTGGCTGCGAGGCGATCGGCATCGACCCGACGACCTGCGGAGCGTGCGACGTGCGGTGCGCGCCGGACAAGGCCTACTGCGACGGCGCGGCGTGCGCCGCCGGCTGCGCCCCCGGCCTCGCCGCGTGCGACGCCTCGTGCGTCGACACGCAGGTCAGCCCGTTCCACTGCGGCGCGTGCGGCGTCGCCGCGGGGCCGCACCAGCGCTGCGACCGAGGCGAGCTGGTGTGCGACGAGGGCTTCGCCGACTGCGACCCGGTCGCCCCGGGCTGCGAGTCCGATCTCACGAGGGACCCGCGGCACTGCGGCGCGTGCGCCACCGCCTGCAAGCCGGGCGCCGTGTGCGCCTCCGGCGCGTGCGCGTGCGGGGCGCTCACGCCGCACGACTGCGGCGCGGCCTGCCGCGCCTGCTGCTCGGACGAGGACTGCTCGGACGGCGACGGCTGCACCGCCGACGTGTGCGAAGACGGCGGCGCGAGGTGCAAGAGCACGGGCTGCGCCGACGGAGAGCAGTGCTGCAGCCTCGTCGCGTGCCGCCAGTGCTGCACAAGCGCGGACTGCAGCGGGGGCGACATCTGCTCCGGCGGCGCCTGCATCGCGCCGTGCGGAGGCGGCCTCGTGGCCTGCGATGGCAAGTGCGTCAGCCTGGGCTCGGCCGAGCACTGCGGCGCGTGCGGGAACGCCTGCCTGAGCGGGCGCGAGTGCCGCGCCGGCACGTGCACGCCCGAGTGGGCCCCGATGACGAGGCTCGGCGCGCCCGCGCCGCGGCAGATGGCCGCGGCGACCTGGATCGGGAGCGCGCTCTTCCTGTGGGGCGGCCGCACGTCGGCCGGGGACGTGGGCGACGGGGCGCTCTACGATCCGGCGCGCGACACGTGGTCGACGCTGGGCAACGAGGGCGCCCCCTCGCCGCGCGTGCTCGCGGCCGCGGCGTGGACGGGCTCCCGGGTGCTCGTCTGGGGCGGCGGCTCGTTCACGAGCTTGTTCGGCCTGTCCACCGGCGGCGTGTACGACCCAGCGGCGCGGACATGGCGCGCGATGAGCACCACGAACGCCCCCGCGGCGCGGCGGATGCCGATCGGCGTGTGGACCGGCACGCGCCTCCTGATCTGGGGCGGCTCCGCGGGCGGCGCCCCGGTCGCCGGCGGCGGGCTCTACAACCCGGTCGCCGACGCATGGACGCCGGCCTCCAGCGCCGGCGCGGCCCCCGCGCGCGAGGGCGTCGCGTGGGCCTGGTCGGGCACGGAGCTCTACGTCTTCGGCGGGCGAGCCGGCGACGCGACAACGAACGAGGGGTACGCCTACAACCCCACGACCGACGTGTGGCGGTCGCTGCCCAGCGCCGACGCGCCGAGCCCGAGGACCGATGCGTTCGCGGTCTGGATGGGCGATCGGCTCCTCATCTGGGGCGGGCAGGACCAGGACGGCAACGCCCGCAAGAGCGGCGCGATCTACGATCCGGCGGCCGACGCGTGGCGCGGGATCGACGACAAGGGCGCCCCCTCGGATCGCAGCCGCGCCGAGCGGCGCACCGGCTGGACCGGGTGGACCGGCGCGCACGCCCTCATCGCCGGCGGGCGGAGCGGCCTGACGTTCAGGCGAGACGGGAAGCTGTACGATCCGATGATGGCAGCGTGGGGAGCGAGCATGTCGGCCGCGAGCAAGCAGCACACCTTCGGCGTGGGCGTGTGGACGGGGACCGAGCTGATCTTGTGGTCCGGGCTCGACGGGCCCTCGCTGGTGCCCGAGGGGGAGCGGTTCAGGCCGTGACGCCGCGACGGACGCGCGCGCTCTCGGGCGTCCTGGCGCTCCTCGTCGCGGCCGCGATGCTCGGCGCGCCCGCGCCCGCCGCGGCCCAGAGCGCGGCCGACGTCGCCGTCGCGCGCGAGATCTTCATCGAGGCCTCCGAGCTCGCCAGGCAGGGCCGCTGGGAGCAGGCGCGGGAGCGGTACGAGCGCTCGCTCGCGATCAAGCGCGCGCCGATCACCCTCTACAGCCTCGGGGTGGCCCAGCAGCAGACGGGGCAGCTCGTCGAGGCGCTCGAGAACTTCCGCGCGTTCCTCGTCGAGCCTTCCGCGCAGGCGACGAAGGGGTACGAGAAGCTCGCGCGGCAGGCGATCCAGGAGCTCGAGCGCAAGGTGGCGGCGCTCGAGCTGCGGCTCTCCCCGGGCGACGCCGCCGGCCTCGAGGTGAAGATCGACGGCGTCGTGGTGCCCGCGGCGGCGCTCGATCGCCCGCGCCCGGTCAACCCGGGGGATCACACGGTGACCGCGAGCGCGCCGGGCTACCGCGAGGCGGAGCGGAGCGTCGCGGCGGCGCCGGGGAGCCGAGCCGTCGTCGTGCTGAGCCTCGAGCGCGAGGTCGTCCCGCCGGCAGCGCCCGCCGGGCCGCGGGTGTCCTCGACGAGCGCTCCGGCGAGCGCTCCAGCGAGCGGCGCTCCGGCCAGACCGGTCCTGCGCGGCGCCCCGCCGAGCTCCGCGCCCGACGCTGCGCAGAGCCACGTGGTGCCGATCGTGTTGCTCGCCGGCGGTCTGACCACCGCGGCGGCCGGCGCGGCCATCGGGCTGCTCGGGGTCGCGAGCGCGTCGGACGCGCCGACGCGGGACGGGGACGCCGCCGACGCCGCGCGCGCCCAGGCGCTCGCGGGCGACATCGTCGTGGGCGCCGGCCTCCTCGCGGCGGGCGTCGGCGCGCTCGTGATGATCTTCGACCGCGATCCCGCCGGCGCCCCGCGCAAGCAGCCCCCGCCGCGCGCCGCCCTCGACCCGTTCCGCCTCACCGTGCGCTTCTGATCTCCGATACGGGAGCTAGGCCTTCGGCATCTCCCTGCGGTCGAGGTTCACCACGACGAACGCGCCGTAATTCAGGACCGTGAGCGAGTCCTCGTCCACGATGAGCACGCGGACGCACTGGGGCGGAGACGGCGCGAGCAGGTCGACGTACGGATCGAACGGCGCCTCGTCCGTGGGCGGCAGCACGGCGTGCAGGAACTCGTGGAGCCGCGCTCGATGGTCGACGATGACGCTCGCGCCCGGCGCCTCCGCGCTGCCCCGCGCGTCGATCCGGAACAGCGCCCGGCGCGCGGCGGGGGACACGACGAGGATCGCCGCGTCCGTCACCTCGATCTCGCTGGACGTGCACAGCCGCTCCACGCGACGGCTCACGGCCTCCTCCACCGTCTGGAACAGCCGCAGCCGCCGGCGCTGCCCTTCCGTGAGGCCCGGCTCCTCGATGTAGGCCTCGAGGCTGCACCCGCGCATGTTCCGCTCGCACCCGTACGCCATGCGTCTGCACCGTGGCTCGGTCTGCTCACCCGCTTCTGGCAGCCGGGTCGGACAGCCGTCACGCCTCCCCGCACGGGCGCTCATGCACGGGATTAGCCAACACCCCCTGCACCGCGGCGCCGCTCCAGGGTTGGTCGCGGCTGCCATGGTTTCCATGGCTCGCGGGCAGCGACCGGGACGCACACCTGCGTCCTGGAAGGCGGCACGGCTGCGCGGCGGGAGATGCAGGCGCGAACGCCCGCACCTTAGTGCACAGCCGCCAGGGCGATGCGCTCACACCGCCCGATGCGCGAGAGCCGCTCCGTGTGCCCCGGGCGGCAGGGCGTGGCGCTGGCGAGAGCTGCCGCCCTCGCCCAGCGGACCGGCGCTACGGCGCTGCCGGCGGTGCGAACTTCGCGGAGAGCTCCACCTGGGCCACGCTGCGCTGCGCGGCCTGCTGGGCGGTGGCGCCGGGCGGCACAAGCAATGCCTGGAGCCGCTGCGAGGCGTCGGCCACGCCTGGCGCGAAGCTCGACGGCGACCAGGTGAGCGTGCCCTTGCCCGAGGAGTCGAGCCGGTCGATGGTCATCGTGATCTCCCCGTTCGGGCCCGGCAGCTTGAGGTCGGCCCCTTCCGCGTACTGGCGGGTGTCCACGCTGAGCGAGACGGCGCCCCCCTCCACCTTCTCGATCTTGAAGACCCGGTACCGCAGCACCGGCAGCTGCGCGCCCGACGCCACCACGCGATCGGTGACCATCCAGTAGGCGCCTGCGCCGACGGGCTTGTCCGGGAGCGGCGGCGTGAGGAGCGCGATGGCCTCCCCGAGCGCGCCGATCAGCGGCTGGAGCCCTGGATCGGCGTCCTTGGAGAGCTCGAGCTGGAGGTTACTGACCACGTTCGCCGGCGAGAGCTCGTACCGCAGCGCGCTCCCCTTCAGCCTCGCGAGCGCGTCCGAGAGCTGCTTCGGCGGGCCGCCGACCGACATCGAGGCGAGCGTCGCCGACGCGATCTTCGCGATCACCTTCGTCGGAGCCGCGCTCGCCGCGGGCGCGGCTGCGCCCTCCTTGGGCGCGTCCGCCGGCTTCTCCGCCTTGAAGCTCACGCCGAGCTCCAGGTTCGGCAGCCCCTGCGGCCCGCCGAGGCGCAGCCCGAGCGTGATGTCGAGCTTCTGCTCGGATTTCGGGTCGGGCTTCGCGGCGAGCCTGGTCCGCGGCTCGCTGCCGTCGCTGATGACCTCGATCTTGTAAGGCACGTCCTTCGGGAGCGCGGCGGCCGCGTCGGACGCCGAGAACACGCCGCTCTCCGGCGGTCCATCCGCCGGGCCGCCCGCCGCTGGCCCCTGCTTCTCGGTGCTGCCCGACGCCGCCTCCGCGAGCTCCGCGCCGAGCTTGCCGCCGACGACCGGCAGCGCCGGGCCGGCGTCGAGCGCGCCGGCGTCGGCGGCGACCTGCGCCTTGCTCTTTTCCCCCTCGCAGCCCGCGAGCCCCGAGAGGGCGACCGCCGCGAGCGTCGAAGCCATGACCCAGCGCCACCGAGTGTCCATGACGGCCGGGTGTAGTCAAAACGGGCGCCATCTTCCAGCGCTCCGTTGCGTCGCGCGTCGCGCGTCGCGCCGGACGGCTTCCGTCGAGGCGGGGCCGCCGCTTCAGGCGCGCCGCGCGGCCTTGAGCCCGCCGATGTGCTCCAGGAGCTCGAGGGGCCGGAACGGCTTGGCGTAGTAGGCGGTCGCGCCGAGCTTCAAGGCGCGGGCGCGCGCCTCGTGATCGTCGAGGGCGCTGATCACGATGATGGGGAGGCTGGAGGTGCCCGGGTGCGCGCGGAGGCGCTCGCAGACCTCGAAGCCATCCATGCTCCCGGGCAGCATCAGGTCGAGCAGCAGCACGTCGAAGGGCTCGGTCAAGGCGCGCTCCACCGCCTCGCGGCCGGTGCCCACGCCGATCACCTCGTGACCACTCGCTCCGACCAGCGCCTCGATCATGCGCCGGATCGCGTCCTGATCTTCGCAGAGGAGGATTCGCATGGTCGCGAGCACGGGGAGCGTTGCACCCGCCCCATCGCGCGGTCAAGCGGGAACGCTACGCGCGGCGAGGGCGGGCGTCCGTGTCTGCTCGGCCCGCCAAGTTGGCTCCGCCTGCGCCTGCTCCGGTTGCTTCCCTGTCGCGTCGCTGTGGGCGCGCGGCGCTGGTCGGCGGACGCAGCGCGAGCTCGATGCCGATGCGCGCCCCGCCGCCCTCGCGGCGCTCGGCGAACGCGCGGCCCCCGTGCGCCTCCGCGATGCGCTTGCACAGCGCCAGGCCGAGGCCGAGCGAGCCGCGCTCGGCGCCGCTCTCGCCGCCCGCCGCCCGCTCGCGCCGGAAGAACGGCTCGAAGATGCGCGTCTCCTCTCCCTCCGCGAACCCGGGCCCGCGGTCCTCGACCTCGAAGACGACGCTACGCTGGCCGCCGGGACGGACCCTCAACCGCTCGGCCCCGCCGGCGTGCGCGCGCGCGTTCTCCAGCAAGTTGGCGAGGGCGCGCGCCAGCAGCGTCGCGTCCACCTGGAACGCCGGCGTCCCCTCGACGACCTCCAGCAGCGTCGGATCCAGCCCGGCGCGCTCCAGGGCGCGGATCCCGGCCTCGGCCGGGTCGAGGCGGGTCACGGTGAGGGCCGCGAAATCGAGGCGCGAGCTGGCCAGGAGGTCGCCGACGAGCGCGTCGATCTCCATGACCTCGCGGTCGAGGTCGTCGAGCACGCAGGCGCTCGGTCCGTTGCCCTCGCGGGCCATCTCCGTCAGCAGGCGGATGCGGGCGAGCGGCGTACGGAGCTCGTGCGACACGGCGGCGAGGAGCTCTCTCTGGTCGGCGAGCTGGCGCTCGATGCGCGCGGCCATGTCGTTGACCGCCTCGGCGACGATCCCGACCTCGCCCTGCTGCCCGTGGCAGTCGAGCCGGACCCGGCTCGACAGCTTGCCGGCGCCGATCTCGTGGGCGACGTGGGCCAGATCGACGAGCGGGCGGGCGAGGCGGCGCGCGATGAGGCCGGAGGCCCCCCACATGACGATGGCCACGGCGAGCAGCGGCAGGGCGAACCGGAGCGACCCGCCGGAGCGGCCGCGCGCGGGGCAGAGGAGCACGGAGCCGAGCGGCCCTGCTTCGTCGCGGACCGGGGAGACCAGGGTCTGCGCCCGGCAGGGCTGGCCGTACCTCGCGAGCCGCCGCCCTGTCGCGTCGATGAGCTCCAGGTCGATCTCGAGATCCTCGGCGAACCCGCGGGCGAGGGCGTCGCGGGCCGCGGGATCGGCCCATACCCGCTCGAACTCGTGGGCCACGAACGACTGGGCGCGGGCGTGCTCGCGCCGCCAGCCGGAGTTGCCGACGCGATCGATGGCCCCCATCGTGGCGACCGCGGCGAGCGCGGTGATCAGGATGGTCGCGCCGAACCACATGAAGAGCCGGCGGTGCAGCCGCGCGCTCAGGAAGCGGCCGATCGAGACCTTGCGCCCGTTCTCGTAGAGCCAGGACCGGTACCGCCTCCTCACACGCGGTCCTTGGCGAGCACGTAGCCGACGCCGCGCACCGTCTTGATGAGCCTTGGCGACCTCGGGTCGTCGGACAGCTTCTGCCGCAGGTGCGAGATGTGCACGTCGACCGTCCGCCCGCCGACGTTGACGTCGCCGCGGCCGGCCTCCTCGAGGAGCGCCTCGCGGGCGACGACGCGGCCGGCGCGCCGCGCGAGGGCGACGAGGATGTCGAACTCGATGCCGGTGAGATCGGCGGGCTTGCCCGAGACGGTGACGACGCGGCCGGGCACGTCGATGGCGATGTCGCCGGCCACGATCCGCTCGCCGGCGGCGTCGGGCGTGGCCCGCCGGAGCACCGCGCGGAGGCGCGCGAGCAGCTCGCGCGGGCTGAAGGGCTTCGCGATGTAGTCGTCGGCGCCGATCTCGAGGCCGACCACGCGATCGGCCTCGTCGCCGCGGGCGGTGAGCATGAGGATCGGCATCGAGCTCTTCTGCCGGATGCGGCGGACGACCTCGATGCCGTCCATGCCCGGCATCATCACGTCGAGCAGGACGGCGTCGAAGGTGCCCGCGGCGAGCGCCGCCAGGCCGCGCGCGCCGTCGCACGCGACGGTCACCGCGAACCCGTTCTGCTCGAGGTAGCTCGCGAGCAAGGCGTGGAGCCGTGTGTCGTCGTCGATGAGCAGGAGCCGCAGCGCCATGGAAGGATCCGGGGGGCAGGTGCGGCGGCGACCGGCCGCCGCTCACCCCTTGTATAGCTCAGGGACCGGCGCCGGTGTCGGGGTCGGCCGCCGCGGGCGCGTGGGCCGCGCGCGGGGCGCTCCGCGGCCAGGAGCGCTCGGCCTCCCGCGCGGCGTCCACGCAGATGGACGCGACGTGGCGCTGGAAGGCGTCGCGGCGGGCCTCCGCCCGGCAGCGCAGCGAGGAGAAGCCGGAGGCGAAGCCGGCGACGGTGCCGAGCGCGAGCAGCGCGATGGTGATCTGGCGTCGCATCATCGTCTCCTTCACGCCCACCGGCCGTGGGTCCTGTAGGGATCGTCGCCGCGCCACCCGGCCCTGCCGGACCACATGTCGCGGAACGCGGCCGGCCCGATCTCGATGAGATCGGCGAGCTGCTCGCGCTGGCGGTCCTCGAGCACGGCGTGGACCTTCGCGAGCGCGCCGACCGCGGCCTTGCGCAGCGACTCGATGGCCGTGTCGTGGCGCGCGAAGAGCTCGCCGAGGCGCGTCTCGTCGAAGCTCGGGCTCCGCATCGCCGCAGCGACGTCCGCGCGCGTGCCGCGGATCTCGCTCCGCTGGGCCTCTGCGGCGGAGCGGAGCTCGTCGATGGCCGCGACGATGACCTTCTCCTGCGTCGGCGTGGTGCCGAGCCGATCGAAGAGGAAGGACAGGAAGAAGCGACGGCGGAAGCCGTGCCCCCCGAAGCCGCGCCGCCCGAAGAAGCGCGATCCAGCGCCCCAGGGCGCACCGCAGTCCCCCCTGTAGCCGCGCTTCAGCGTCATGAAGAGGCCTATCAGACAGGCCGTTCCAACCACGAATCCGAACATGATGAGTACCCTCCGTGAGCGTCTCCGCCGTCGATCCGTGCACGGGGCATGTGCGCGCGGCTTCGGCTCGTCCGAACGCGGGCGCCGCCCCGGGCAGCAACGACCGGAGCCGCAGACGCGCGGCTCCGGGACACCTCGAAGCTGCGCAGCGCGTGTGAAGGATGTTCAGGAGCGTGTGTGAAGAAGCATGAAGATCGCCGCGGGCAGCGCGGCCCCATGACGGAGCGGCGCGCCCGGCTGGTGCGGAGCGGCGCGCCCAGCTGCAGAGCGGCGCGCCCAGCGGGTGCGGAGCGGCGCGCCATCCACTCGCGGACGGCGCTTCGCGCTCCGGCGGCCCTACTTCACCGACTCGACGTCGCCGATGTCGTCGAGGTCGTCCTTGGATTTCCCGTCGCCCGACGTCGCCCACGGATTCGTGCGCTCGCTCTCGGGTGCGCCGCCTTCTCCGCCGTCGTCGTCTTCCTCCTCTTCGAGGTCGTCGAGCGACTCGACCTTGGCCCCGGCCGGCGAGGCGCTCGGCGCAGGAGGCGTCGAGGCGCGCACCGCCGGGGGCGGGGGCGGCGTCGATGCGCGCGGCGCCGGGGGCGGGGGCGGCGTCGACGCGCGCACCGCCGGAGGGGGCGGCGTCGATGCGCGGGCCGACGAGGTGCCAGGGTCGCTCGGGAGCCTGCTGCGCGACGGCTCACCCCCCTGCAGCGACACCGACGCCGCGGCGGCGCCCGCAGCGGCGGGCGGCCTGGCGGCGATCGCGCTCGGCGGCGTGACGCTGCCGCCGGCCTTCGGCCCCGCGGGGGAGCCGGCCGGCGGGCTGCTCACCGACGCCGCGAGGCCTCCCGGCGGCGAGCCGGACGCCCCGGAGGGCGCGGCGCTCGCGGCCTTGCCGGCCTGACCCGCGTCGGGCGCGCCGCCGGGCGAGCCGGAGGCAGGCGCCGACACGGGCCCGCCGCCGGACGACACGGGGGCCGGCGCCGACACGGGCCCGCCGGACGCCGACACCGCCGGCTTCGACACGGGACCGCCGTTGGATGGGACGGGAGCAGAGGCCCCCGGCGCCGATGCGGACGCCGCGCCGCCCGGCGGCGCGGCAGCGGGCGCGCCGCCGCGGCCGGACGAGAGCTCCACCGGCGCCGCCCCCTTCGGCGTGGCGGCCCGCGGCCCATCGAAGCGCATCGCCTTCTGCGCGAGCTGCACCACGGGGAGGATGTCGCGCGGCGGGATGTTCGCGGCGATGACGTCCGGCCCGGCGATCGCGAGCTCACCGTCGGCGTGGAACGGCACGCCCGGGCGCTCGCGCTCCTGCTTGAGCCGCGCGTTGTCGATGGCGACGCGGATCTCGAGCGGGATGCGGGTCTGCCACAGCCGACCGTCGATCGCCGTGCGCACGTCCCACGGCGTCAGGATCGGCGTCCTGCCGATGCCCTCGAACGGGCTGCGATCCGCGAGCAGCGCCTTGAGCAGCCACGCGACGATCTCCTGGAGCTGCGGCGTGTCCTGATCCCACGGCACCGAGTCCCGGAAGAACTGCCAGTAGCCGCCGGCCGGGCCGTACACAGCGAGATCGCGCGGATCGAACGCGTCCTCGAACGCGCGCGGGGTGATGTCGCTCTCGTCGATGACGGAGTCGATGAGCGCGCCCTGGAAGTCGGGCGTCTTGCGGCGGGCGGCCTTGGGCGAGAGGCCGGTGAGGGACGTCGTGATCTGCTGGCGCACGTCGCTCCGCTCGCGGAACCAGCCCATCCGCTCGACCGCGCCGAACTGCTCGCGCAGCTTGACCGGCGTCCACCACGGCAGATCGAGCTCGCGCAGCCGCGCGATCAGCTCGGCCACGAGCTGCAGCGCCGGCTCGCTCGCGAGGTGCACGCGCGCCTCTCTCCTCAGCGTCTCGTCATCCTTGCTCTCGGGATCCCGGTGCTGCAGCGATCGCTCCGCCATGGTTCCTCCGTGCTCCCCCGGCCGCACTGCTCAATACCAGAACCGGATCCGCGGCGGACAGCCAGCCCACGCGCGTCCGCGAAGAGCGATCTACGCGCCGCGGCGCCGCGCTCGACGCGACACGGCGCGCGCCTTCAGCGGACCGTCAGGATGTCGTTCTGCAATGCCACGCGAACAGCCCATCCGCGTGGCCGGGCCAAGCGCCCGGGATCACCCGACCACGCCGCGCGCCGCCTTGGGCCTCGGCGCTGCGTCGATCCGGGCTAGGCTCTCGCGGCCATGCACGAGGACGGGGGAAGGGGCGCGCCCGAGCGCGCCGCGCGAGGGGTCGAGCTGTGGGAGCGCGGCGGGCGCGGGCTCTCGCCGTGGGCGCGACGCGTCGCGTGGGCCGCCGCCGAGGCGATGCTCTGCGACGAGGACGAGCGCGGGGAGCTCGCCCCGCCGGGCGCCGAGGTGTGCGAGCGCGCGGTCGCCGCGCTGGATCTCTCGCTCGAGCACGGCACCCCCGAGACCCGGCGCGCTTTCGGGCTGCTGGCCGTCTGCCTCGAGCTCTTGCCGCCCTTCGTGATCGGCGCCTTCGGCCGGATGAGCCGGCTCTCGCTCGGCCGGCGGCTCGCGTACCTGGAGGCGCTCGAGTCGAGCCGCTCCGGGCTCCTCGCGATGCTGCTCCTCGCCTTCAAGGTGCCGATGTGCATGGCCGCCTTCGAGGAGGGCGCGGAGCTCGCGCTGACGGGCTTCGACCGCGAGAGCACCGCGGCGCGGCGCAGGCTGCCCGGGCTCGGCGCCGGGGGCCGCGCGTGAACGGCGGCATCGCGTCGAGCGAGCCGATCGTCAGCGGGCGCGACCTGCCGGCGGGGTTCGACGAGCCATGCGACGTCGTCGTGGTCGGCTCCGGCGCCGGCGGCGCGGTCGTCGCGGCGCTGCTCGCCGAGGCGGGGCGGCGCGTGATCGTGCTGGAGGAGGGCCCCCACGTTCGCCCTGACGACTACCAGCGCTGGAAGCCCAGCGAGTCGGTGCGGCGGCTGTTCCGCGAGGCCGGGCTGTTCACCGCGCTCGGCGTCGGCCAGACGCCGATGATCTCGCTCACCCTGGGGCGCGCCGTCGGCGGATCGTCGGTGGTGACCGGCGGGGTCTGCTTCCGCATCCCGGGCAGCGTCCACGCGCGATGGACGCGCGACCTCGGCCTCGACGAGCTCTCGGAGCGCGCCCTCGAGGCGGCGTACGAGAGCGTCGAGCAGCGGCTGGAGGTCCGCGAGGTCCCCGAGGCGCTGCGCTCCGCCTCGACGGCGCGGCTCGTCGAGGGCGCGAGGCGGCTCGGCATCCCGATGCGCCCGCTCCGCCGCAACACCGGCGGCGCGTGCGAGGGCAACGGCCGGTGCAACTTCACCTGCCCCGCCGGGGCGAAGCGCTCGGTCGACGTCGCCTACCTGCCGTCGGCGACAGCGCGAGGCGCGCGCGTGGTCGCCGACGCGCTGGTCGAGCGGATCGCCGTGAAGCGCGGGCGCGCCGTCGGCGTCGAGGGGAGGCTGCTCGGCGGCGAGCCCGGCGCCCCGCCGCGCCGCTTCCGGGTGCGCGCGAAGGCCGTGGTCGCCGCGTGCGGCACGCTGCACACGCCGCTGCTCCTCCGCGCGACGGGCGCGTTCGGGGCGAGCTCCGGGCTCGGCGACGGCGTGACGCTGCACCCCGCGGTGCGCGTGGTCGCGCGGTTCGACGACGCGCTGAACGGCTGGGACGGCGCGCTCCAGAGCGTCTACTCCGACCACTTCGACGCCGAGGGGATCAAGCTCGTCGGCGTCTACTCGGCGGTGAACGTGCTCGCGGCGGGCCTGCCAGGCGTCGGGTCCGCGCTGCGGCGGCGGGCCTCCGCGCTGTCGCGCTGCGCCGTCTTCGGCGCCATGATCCACGACGAGGGCGGCGGCCGCGTCCGCCCCGGCCCCGGCCGGGAGCCGCTCGTCTCTTACGCGATGGCGCCGCGGGACCTCGCGCGGCTCCGCCGTTCCATCACGATCCTCAGCGAGATGGCGCTCGCCGCCGGCGCGCGCGAGGTCTACACCGCGCTGCTCGGCGCGCCGCCGGTCACGTCGATGGACGCCGCGCGCGCCGCCGAGCGCGCTCCCATCGACGCGCGCCGCATCGAGTGCATGGCGTTCCACCCGCTCGGGAGCGCGCGGGTGGCGAACGATCCGCGGCGCGGGATCGTCGATCAGAGCGGCGAGTGCTTCGCGCTGCCGGGGCTCTTCGTCGCCGACGGCTCGATCCTCCCCACGAGCATCGGCGTGAACTCCCAGGTGCCGATCATGGCGATGGCGACGCGCATCGCGTGGCGGATGGCCGAGCGGTTCCCGCGGCTCGCGGCGGCGAGCCCCGCGTAGAGGGGCGCGGCGCGGTGCTACAACGTCGGCCGACGCCGACAGCCGAGGTTCCAGGATGCAAGCGACGATCGATCTCCGCTCCGACACCGTGACCCGACCGACCGCGGCCATGCGCGCCGCCATGGCCGCGGCCGAGGTCGGCGACGACGTGTACCGGGAGGACCCCACCGTGCGGGCGCTCGAGGAGCGCGTCGCGGAGCTCACGGGCAAGGAGGCCGCGCTGTTCGTGCCGAGCGGGACGATGGGCAACCAGATCGCGCTCCTCTGCCACACCCAGCGCGGCGACGAGGTGATCGTGGGCGAGGGCGCGCACTGCGCGTTCTACGAGAGCGGCGCCGCCCCCGCCTGGAGCGGCGTGCAGTTCGCCTTCGCCGGGCGCGGCGGCCTGTTCACGGCGGCCGACGTCGAGGACGCGATCAAGCCGCCGCAGTACTACCTCCCGCGCACGCGCCTCGTCGCGATCGAGAACACCCACAACCGCGCGGGCGGCCGGGTCTTTCCGCAGGAGGACGTGCTCGCCATCGCGTCGGTCGCGCGCGCGCACGGGCTCGCGCTGCACCTCGACGGGGCGCGCCTCTGGAACGCGGCGGTCGCCGCCGGCCGGACGCCCGCCGAGCTCGCCGCGCCGTTCGACACGGTGAGCGTCTGCTTCTCGAAGGGCCTCGGCGCGCCCGTCGGCTCCGCGCTGTGCGGCAGCGCCGACGTGGTCCGCGCCGCGCTGCGCTTCCGGAAGATGCTCGGCGGCGGCATGCGGCAGGCCGGCGTGCTCGCGGCCGCCGCCCTGTACGCGCTCGCGCACCACCAGGGCCGGATCGCCGAGGACCACGAGGCCGCGCGCGCCATCGCGCGGGCGATGCGCGCGGCGGCGCTCCACGCGGCGGCGCCCGCGACGATCGAGGAGCCCGAGACGAACATCCTCTACATCGAGACGCCCGGCATCCCGGCCGAGCGGCTCGTCGAGGCCGCGCGACGGCGCGGCGTGCTCGTGGGGGCGACGGGCCGGAGCGCCGTCCGCGCCGTGACCCACCTCGATCTCGCGCCGGAGCAGGTCGCGCCCGCGGCGAGCGCCCTCGCCGAGGCGCTCGCCGAGGTGCTGGCGCAGCCGCGCGATCGCGGCGCCGAGGGCGCGCGCGCATGAGCGGCCGCCGCACGAACGCCCCCGCGCCGGCGATCGCCCTCGCGATCGCCGCGCTGCTCGGCCCTGCGTGCGCGCCGGCGCTCGGCGACGCCTACCTCGCCGCGATGACCGCCGGCGAGCGCGCCTACCACGCGGGGCGCTACCGCGAGGCGGCCCGCTCGTTCGACGACGCCGCGTCGCAGGCGCTGCGCGTGAAGGACCGCGACGAGGCGCGCCTCATGCAGGCGCGCTCGTTCGAGCGTGAGGAGTCCTGGGGCGAGGCGCGCGCGTCGTACGAGCGGCTGCTCGCCGACTCGCCGCGCGGGCCGCGCTCGGAGCGCGCGGAGTTCGAGCTCGCCGATCTCGCGATCGAGCACGGCGACGCGGACGCGGGCTACGCGATGCTGCTGACGGCGACGCTCCGCCACCCGTCGCACGGGCTCGCGCGCAACGCGCTGAAGCGGCTCATCCGGCGCGAAGAGGAGCGCGCCGGCGCGGCGGGCGCGCTCGCGTGGCTGCGGCAGCGCGGCCCCGCGCTCCGCGGGACGGAGCTCGATCAGGACGTCGCCTACCACACCGCGCTCCTCCTGGAGCGGAGCGGCGATCGCGAGGCCGCGCTGCGCGCGCTCGTCGCCGCCGCGCGCGCGCACCCGTACCCCGTCGGCAGCTTGACGGACGACGCCCTGTTCCACGCGGCGGAGCTCGCCGCGTCCCTCGGGCGCCCCGAGGAGGCCATCGGCTACCTGAGGGAGATGCTCTCCGCGCGCGAGCCGGCCGTCACCGGCAGCTACGACCGCGGGAAGTTCGACGACGCGCAGCTCGAGATCGCGCGCCTCTACCGCGACGCGCTCGGCGATCGCGCGGCCGCGCGCCGCGAGCTGCACAAGCTCTATACGGACCACCCCGCGTCCATCCTGCGCGACGACGCGCTCTGGGCCGAGGCGAAGCTGTGGCGCGAGGATGGCCGGAGCAAGGAGGCGTGCGCCACCGCAGCCCGGATCGCCCGGGAGCTCCCAGAATCACGCTACGCGCGCTGCGCGCACGCGATATGTCCGTCGCTCCCGGCGGCGCCTCGCCCGTGCGCGGACTACATCCTCCGCGAGCTCGACGAACGGAAGGACCCTTGACGCGGGGACGCCGCGCGGCGCGGTCGCCGCGGCGCGCCGACCGCGCTCAGTCGTCCTCGTCGTCCGCGGGCTCCAGCTCGGCGTCGTCGTCGTCGTCGTCTTCGTCCTCGTCGTCGGCGAGGTCCTCGTCGTCGGCCTCATCGAGGTCGTCGTCGTCCTCGCGCGGCTCGTACTTCAGATCGATGCCGATGTCGCCGAGCTGGGTCTCGAGGAGCTCGAAGAGCTCGTCCACGTCGTCGCCCCCCCACTCGTCGAGCACGTCGGTCAAGAACTCAAAAAAATCACCGCTGTCCAGACGACGCTCGATCTCTTCGACCTGCTCCTCCGAGAACGCCTCGAGGACGTCCTCGCGCAGCGCTTCGGTGTCGCCTTCCTCAACGGCATCCGCCGCAGAGAGGCGGATCTGCTTTACGGCACGCTTGTCGAGGTGAATCTCCATGAAGGTGGCTTCGTTTAGGCGACCCTCGCAGCTGCCGTCAAGCGGCGTATGGTGTCGAGCTTCAAGAGACCGCTCGCCTCCCCCCTCCGTCGCGTCTTTTCCTGGGGGCGCGGCCGGGACGCCGCGGGGCGCGGAGCTGCCCCAGGCGGCCACGCGCTCGCCCACGTCGGAGGTCGGCGCGGGCACGCCGCCAGCGCCCGCGCGGCGGAGGAGCGTTGCCGGCGGCAGATCTCTCGCGTATCTCAAACAACTCGTGCGTTTGCGATCTCCGCCCGGCGCGCTCTCGGCCGCGATCATCGCGGCCGGCGCCCTGCTGTCCTTGACAGCGCGGGCCGCGCCTCCGCACCCCCAGGCCGAGGGCGCCCTCCACGGCGCCGCGCCAGGCGCTCCCGCCGGCGGCCGGACGGGAGGAGGCCCGGGCGAAGGGGCCGAGGACGGCCGCGCCCCGCCCACCGGGAGCGCGCCGCTCCACGCGGCGGGGGACGAGACCGCCGCCGAGCAGGAGCCATCGCTCGCCGTCAAGCCGCGCGTCGAGCTCGCCTCCCGACCGCCGCCGCTGCACGTCGAGTACGTGCAGTACGGCGTCGCCCTCGTGGCGGAGATGAGCCTCGATCCGGGCGCTGCATGCCCGCGCTCGGGGCCCCTCTACGCGTGCATCCTGGGCAGCGGAGGCGGGCTCGCGATCCGCGGCGGATACCGCTCGCCGGGCCCCTGGTACTTCGGCGGCGCGTACCAGTTCACCAAGATGGACTCGAGCAACCTCTACCGGCTTGGAATCTTCCAGCAGCTGCGGGCCGAGATGAGGTACCTGCCAGACATCGGCTACCGGGCGGCTCCGTACTTTTCCGCCGGGATCGGCGGCGTCGCCTACGGGAACGAGTGGGGCGTCGAGACGGGCGGCGCGCTCATCTTCGGCGGCGTCGGGGTCGAGCTGGAGGTCTCGCGCCGCGCGGTGCTCGGCGTCAGCTGCGTGTACCGGCCGGTGCTGCTCGCTGGCTGGAGGGACACGGCGAACTACCAGCGGGCCACCGCCATCGCGCAATTCGTCGGCTTCGAGCTCCTCCTCGAGGTGCGGACCGAGGTCGGCCGGCGCTGAGCGGTTCCCCTGTCCGCTCGAGAGAACGCACCGGCTACTTGACTCGACCGTCGCTCCGCGGTCCCCTCGGCAGCGTGATCTGCGATGTGTGCGGTCGCGACAACGCTGGCGATCTGACGTTCTGTCAGGATTGCGGTCGGCGGCTGAAGGCTCGAGAGGCGCGGGTCGTCCCGCCGACGCCGCCGAGCGGCTTGCCGCAGGTGTCGCTCCCGGCCCTGCCCGCGCCTGCACAGGCCGAGACGCCGCCGCCCGCGAACGACGCCCGCGCGGTCGCCAGGCCGCCGGGGCCTCGCGGCGCGCCGGGGCGCCTTCGCCCGGAGGCGCCCGTGTTCTCCTTCAGCCCGCTCAACTCGGCGAGGACGGAACCGGCGATGCCGGCGGCGCACGGCCGCGCGGAGGGCGCATCGCGCCCGGCGCGCGAGGGCGCCGCGACGCCGGCTGCCGGCGCGCTGGACAGCGCGATCCAGATGGTGCCAGCCCTGCAAGCGCCGAAGGTCACCGAGCGGGGCGACGCGCCCGCGCCTCCCGCGACGCCCTCGATCACCGACGCGATCCTGGGGCTCTCCTGCCCGAACTGCAGCGGGGAGAACCCTCCGGGCTACCGCTTCTGCGTGACGTGCGGCGCGCCGCTGAACAGGAAGGATGGCGGAGCGGCGGCGGGCGCTCCACAGCCGGTGAGCCAGGTGTCGAAGCGCGCCAGGGGAGAGCGCGGCGAGCCAGGCGCCGCGCTCTCCCCTGGCGCGCCGTACATGGCGCCCCCGCCGCACGAGGAGATCGGGACGACCGCGCGAGGTCTCGACGACGTCACGCACGTCACGCACGTCACGCCCCGGCACGCAACTCCGGCGGAGGCCGCGCCGCCGGCGGCCCGCGACGAGCGCTCCGGCGCCGGAGACGCGCAGCAACGGGGCGGCGCGCCGGCCAGGCCGCCTCCGCCCCCGCTGCCACCGGTCGCCCTGCCCCCGGCGCGGCTGACCCCGCCCGCGGCCAGCGGGAGCAGCGCCGACAAGATCGTCGGCTCGCCGGTCGTCGACATCGCGTCCTCGCAGCGGGCGCCCGTCCCGCCGGTCGAGTGCGCGCGCTGTCGCGGTCAGTGCCTGGCGGGCACGCGGTTCTGCAAGTACTGCGGCGCGCCCCTCGAGGGCGAGCGGCCCGCCTCCGAGCGCCCCGCCAGACCCGCCACCGACCGCCCGCAGCCAGCGCCCGCGCTCGCCCCGGACGCCCGGCGCGACCCGCAGCGGCCCCCGCATGCTGCCGAGCCCGCCGGGCCGCTCTCGACCGAGACGGGCAGCGCGCCTCCGCCCTCCCAGCAGCCGCTCGCTCCGCTGCGCGCGTCCCTCTCGGCTCGCCCGCCGGCGTGGGTTCCGGCCGACACCCAGCCGACCCGAGCGCCCGAGGGCAAGCTCATCGTGATCGTCGAAGACGGGACCGAGGGAAAGAGCTTCCCCCTCGCCGGCCCGCAGATCGACATCGGCCGCACCGAGGGGGAGATCCTCCTGGAGGACGACCAGTACGTCTCGCCGCGGCACGCGCGGATCATTCCGCAGGAAGGGTCCTGGGTTCTCCGTGACCTGGGCAGCGTCAACCGCATCTACCTTCGCATCCGGAAGACGCACGCCCTCCGAGATGGCGACTTGCTCCTCCTGGGCCTCGAGGTGTTACAGTTTCAGACCGTGAACGACGGCGAGCGAGGCCTCGGCCATGCCATCCAGCATGGAACGTTGCTGTTTGGCTCGCCCGCCATCCACCGCCGGGCGAGACTCTGCCAGCGGACGGTGGAGGGCGTGATGCGGGACGTGTACCACCTCTACCGGGATGAGACGGTGATCGGACGGGAGACGGGAGACATCGTATTCACGGCCGATCCGTTCCTCTCGCGACGCCACGCCGCCATCCGGAGGAACCCGGCCACGGGGGAGTTCACGCTCAGCGACCTGGACTCGTCGAACGGGACCTACGTCGCCATCCGCGAGGACGTCAGCCTCCTCGATCGCGACTTCGTGCGCATCGGGCAGCACCTGTTCCGCGTGGATCTCACCCGATGAGCGACCAGACCGTCCGCGAAACGCCGACCGAGGCGCTGGAAGTCGAGGGGCTCCCCGGCGCAGCCTCGGCAGGAACCGACTCGAGCAGCCACGCCGGCAAGGCGCTTCATGACTCCCCGCACGGCGCCGCGTCGCTCGAGCCCGGCAAGGCGGGGTCTGTGGAAGCAGGCAAGCCCGTGAACTGGAAGCCCCCGCCGCCCAAGACGCGTCCGGCCGCGAACGCCGCGCAGAAGGCTGGCATCGCCGTGAAGCCCGTGAAGGCGCCCAGCGCATCGAGCCCGGAGAAGGTCGGGCGGAAGCTCCCTCCACCGCCGCGGGTGCGGCTCACCGCGGGCGGGTCACGCGAGGAAGACGCGGATGGAAGCACGACCCGGTCGGACGACCTCGGAGACGCGGTGACCCCCGACGCGCCGCCGGCAGCCGCTCAAGCGCACGCCTCGCTCGCGGCTGCGTCGTACGACGGCGCGCTCGACGAGACCCCCGCCGCGGAGGCCGCCCATGGCGGCGGCGCGGCCGGGCGCTTCGCGGGCGAGGCGCCGGGAGCCGGCGAGCCGGACGAGGGCGGGCAGCGCCCCGACGGCATGGACGGCGCGGCGACACCGCCCGACGAGCCGCGCCGCCCCGAGGTCGTGCTGCGGCTGTTCGGCCGCACCGACGTGGGCCAGGTCCGCGAGCACAACGAGGACAACTTCATCGTCGCGGATCTCACGAACGCGAGCCGCGGCCTGATGGAGATGGACCGCTACCAGGTCGTCGGCGAGCGGGGCGCCCTGCTCGGCGTGTGCGACGGCATGGGCGGCGCCGCGGCCGGCGAGGTCGCGAGCCAGCTCGCGGTCGACATCATCTACCAGCGGATGAGCGCCGCCGGTCCCCCGGAGAACCACGACGAGCTCGCGGCGCGGCTGGTGCAGTCGATCGAGGCGGCGGGCCTCCGGATCTTCAGCGAGGCGAAGCTCGATCGGACCCGGCGAGGGATGGGGACCACCTCGACCATCGCCGCGCTCATGGACGATCACCTGTTCCTCGGGCAGGTCGGCGACAGCCGCGCGTACGTCCTCCGCGGCGATCGGCTCGTGCAGGTGACGCGCGACCAGTCGCTCGTGAACCAGCTCATCGAGGCGGGCCAGCTCACCGAGGAGGAGGCCGAGACCTTCGAGCACAACAACATCATCCTCCAGGCGCTCGGCACCGCGGACTCGGTGCAGGTCGACCTCACCTTCGTGGAGCTCAGGCGGGGCGACACGCTGATGCTCTGTTCCGACGGGCTCTCGGGCATGGTGCGGAACGAGGAGATCCGCGAGGTGCTGCGGACCGTCGACGATCCGATCGAGGCCTGCAAGGTGCTGACGGATCGGGCCAACCAGGCCGGCGGGCACGACAACATCACGGTGGTGGTCGCGAAGTTCGACGGCGACGGGCTCGCGCCGCCGGAGGCCGAGGACATCGAGGACCTCCGCTACCAGAAGTACGCGCTGCCCGAGCACCTCTTGGCGCAGAACGCCGCCGCGTCCGAGCCGGCGCGCAAGGTGAAGGAGCTCGACGAGAAGAAGATCTCGCAGCGCCCCCCCTCGCCGAAGTCGTGGCTCAGCAGCAGCGCCGACAGCGACGTGGACGACGACGGGGACGACTACGACCACGTCGCCTCGCCGCTGCCGGCCGACGACGCGCTGGACGAGCGCAACGCCCGCGCGCCCGTCCAGGGCGACGAGCCGATCATGATCCCGACCGACGGCGCGCCGCAGTGGCTGGTGATCTTGATGATCGTGAGCGCCGTCGCGTGCGTTACCATCGCCGGCTACTACCTGCTTCGTTAGGGTTCGCGCGGCGCACGTGCGCGCGCCTTCCACCGCGATGCTGCGCAGCAACGACAAGCGCGGCCGGCAGACGCCGGCCGCCCCGCAGGAAGAGTGGCCCCCCGGGCGCCCCGACGCGGACGGCCGCGTCGACGTCGAGACCGCGCAGCGCATCGTCAAGGATGCCGTCGTGCAGGCGATGCGGCGCGAGGAGAAGGCGCTCGCGCTCGTGCGCGCCAAGGCGGACGACGCGAGGCGCAAGGTGTCGCGCCACAACCTGCTCCTCGGGCTGGGCGTCGCCGCGGCGCTCGTCGCCGTGGCGGTGGCGTCCGTGGTCACGTACAGGTCGCGCCGGGCGGCCGACGCGCTGGCGCGCGAGGTCGGCCTCGGGATCGCGCCCGCGGCGCGCCCGTCGGGCGCGATCCCGGAGCAGGTACTCTCGGGGCGCGCCATCTTCGAGCAGAACAGGCTGGCGCTCTACGTGATGGGCTACAAGGTGGACAACCGCATCGGCGGTTGCTGCTCGGCGTTCGCCATCGCGCCCGATCTGCTCGCGACGAACGCTCACTGCGTCCGCGACTGCCGCGCCCGCGGCGGCACCTCGATCGTTACGCAGAACGACTCGATGGGGAAGATCCGCTTCCCCATCGTCGCGATGTCGGCCCACCCGGCGTACAAGCCGGGGCAGGCGGGCGCCGGCTCGCCGGACGTCGCCCTGCTCCGGATAACCGGCAAGGCGACGCACACGGTGAAGCTCGCGAACGACGCCGAGCTGCGGGCCATCGGGCCGGGCGACGACGCCTACGTCATCGGCTTCCCTGGTCGCCTGATGGACCCGCTGAGCCCCTCGGCGACGTTCCTGCAGGGCCGCATCGGGCGCGTGACCGGCATCGACGAGGAGGCGACGACGCCGGACCGCGCCGTCCTGATCCAGCACGACGCGGTCACGCGCGGGGGCAACAGCGGGAGCCCCATCTTCAACCAGTACGGGCACGTCATCGGCATCCACGCGGCGCACATCGACGACGAGGACGACGTCACCATCGACGGCCGGAAGGCGACGGTGACGCAGAGCTCGCCGTTCCGCATCGGGATGCGGATTGATCTGCTGAAGGGGGTCCCCGCGCCGTGATGCTGCGCGTCGTACACACGTTCGGGCGCAACGCCGGGTCTGTGGAGCTCCACGACCGGCGCGCGGTGCGCTTCGGTCGAGCGCCGGACAACGACGTCGTCTTCGACCCGAACCACGATCGCGACGCGAGCAGCCACCACGCCGAGGCGCGCCTCGAGACGACGGGCTGGGTGCTCTACGACCTCGACAGCCGCAACGGGACCTACGCGGGCGGGCAGCGGATCAAGCGGCACCCGATCGCGTCGGGCGACGAGATCACGTTCGGCGCCAAGGGCCCGCGGGTGCGGCTGGAGCTCATCGAGCGCCGCACGTCGGGTCCGCCGCCGGCGCACGCCGTGGCGCCTCACCTCTCTCCCGCCGCGGCTTACCCTGCGCCAGTGACGGGCCATCCGGCGCCCGCTGCGTACCCGGTGCCTACTGCGGGCTACCCCGCGCCCGCTGCGTACCCCGCGCCCGCCGCGTACCCCGCGCCCGCTGCGTACCCCGCGCCCGCCGCGTACCCCGCGCCCGCCGCGTACCCCGCGCCCGCTGCCGCCTCCCATGGACACGTCCCGGCCGCGCCGCCGGCCGGCGCGCGGCGGGTCGGCGAGCGGACGATCGCCATGATGATCTCCTCCGCCGTCGCGGCCGCCACGGGGCGCGCGAAGCCCCGCGGCACCGTCGAGATCAACGCCATGCTCCACAAGGAGGTGCACGCCGCGACGGCAGGCCAGCGGCGCACGACCTACATCCTGGCCGCGCTCCTCGTGATCGCGCTCGCCAGCCTCGCCGCGCTCATCGTCTACAACCGCTCCTCCCACGACGAGATCAGCCAGCTGCGGGAGGAGCTCGCGGGCCTCTCGCCGGAGGACCCCCGGCGCAAGGAGATCGAGCGCCGCCTCGGGACGCTCCACCCCTCGAACGCCAACTTCGGGCGCAACCTCCACGACCGCTCCAGGAAGGGGATCTTCATGCTCGCCGCCGGGCGCGAGGGGTTCTGCACGGCGTTCGCGGTGCGGCCCTCCGTCCTCGTGACGAACGCCCACTGCATCACCGCGGCCAAGCGCCGCGGCGGCGCGATCGTGGCGCTCGAGAACGAGGGCCGAGGCCAGATAAGCTTCGCCGTGACCGGCATGCGGACGCACCCGCAGTACCGCGACAGCGCGGATCAGCTCACCCCGGACATCGGCACCGTGACGATCGCGGGGCGCGCGGCCGCCGTGCTCGAGCTCGCGACGCGGGAGGAGCTCGCCGCGGCGGGCGCCGGCGACGACGTGTACCTGATCGGCTTCCCGGAGCGGCTCACGGACACCGCGAACCCCGTCGCCACGTTCCTCGCCGCCAACATCGGCCGGATCACGGGCGCGAACGGCCGGCCCGCGCCCGCGGCGGAGGCATGGCTGATCCAGCACGACGCCCGCAGCACGAGCGGCATGAACGGGAGCCCCATCTTCAACGGCCAGGGCAAGGTCATCGGCATCAACGCCGGCGGTTACCTCGAGGGCAACGACGAGACGATCTCTGGCCAGAAGATGGAGGTGGTAAAGGCCTCCCCCTACAAGTTCGGGATGCGCATCGACCTGCTCGACGCCATCCTGCGCTGACTCCCGGCCGAGAGAGATGCTCCGCCACGCGCTCCGCAGGCTCCTCTGGACGCTGCCGACCCTCGTCGGCGTCTCGCTGCTGACCTTCTTCGTGCTCTCGTTCGTCCCGGATCCGACGGACGACCCGCTCCTCGCCAGCTCGCTCTCCAGCGCGGAGCTCGCGCGGCTCCGCCGGGAGCGCTTCCTCGACCTGCCGCGCTTCATCAACCTGAAGCCGCGCGACGTGCGCCTGCGCGCCCTCGCGGCCGCGCAGGCCATCGCGGCCGGCGGCGACGACGCCGCGGCCGCCGCCGACGAGCTGCGTCGCCTCGGCGGCGCCGCGCTGCCGCACATCCTGCCGCTCGACGCGCTCGCGCCCGAGCCGCGCACCCGCGTCGCGCTCGCGCTCGCGCCCGTCGCGGCGCGGATGGGCCTGCCGCGGGCCGACGACGCCGCGGACCCGGCGCACGCTGTCGCGTTCTGGACGCGCTTCTGGGACGACCGCGGCATCGAGTTCCGGAGCGCGTCGGTGCGGAGCGCCGTGCGGCGCCTGGTCCGCTACGGCTCCGCGTCGCGCGCCGCCGAGCTGCTGGAGCTCGACACGTTCGCCCTGCAGGCGGTGATCGCCGCGCTACAGCCGCCGCGCGACGCCGAGTCGCTCGAGCAGGCGCGCGCCCTCGTCGACGTCGCGGCCCACATCGCGGAGATCGACGACCGGATCGCCCCGGGCGACGACCTCGCGGAGGCCCGCGCGTGCGTCACGCGGTGGAGGTCGTTCTGGAACGTGTACCGCAGCGACTTCGAGGTGTTCACCGGCCCGGCGCAGCTCGCGGCGACCGTGCTCGAGACCCGCTACGGCAAGTGGGCGCTCGGCGCGGTCACCCACCGGCTCGGCGTCGCGGCGACCGGCGAGCCGGTGCTCGACGAGCTCGCGCGGCGCGCGCCCGTCACCCTCGCGCTCGTCTTCGGGGCGATCGCGCTGGCCTACGCCGTGGCGATCCCGCTCGGCGCGCTCAGCGCGGCCTCGCAGGGCCGGCGGAGCGACTCCGCGATCGCGGCCGCCGTGCTCACCGCCGCCGTCCTCCCGACCGCCGTCGTGGCCGTGGCCGCCGTGCTCCTCTCGGGCGGCGCGCGGTCCCTGCTCCTGCCGACGTGCCTCATCGCGCTCTCGCTCGTCGCCGCGCCGGCGCGGCAGCAGCGCGCCGCGCTCGTCGCGATCCTCACGCAGGACTTCGTCCGGGCCGCGCGGGCGCGCGGCGCCGGCGCCGCGCGCGCCATCGCCGTCCACGGGCTCCGCAACGCCGTGCTCCCGGTCGTGACGCTCGCCATGCTCGAGCCGCCGATGGCGCTCGGCGGCGCGTTCGTCGTCGAGCGCGTCTTCGAGCTCCACGGGCTCGGCGAGCTCACGCTCCTCGCCGTGCAGGCGCGCGACGTGAGCTGGCTCATGGCCATCTCGATCGGCGCCGCGGCCATCGCCGCGCTCGGCGTGATCGCGACCGACCTCGCCTATGTGCTCGTCGATCCGCGGCTCGGCCCGGCGGTGCTCTCGCGGAGGAGCGAGGCGTGACCCACGCGACGGCGTTCCTCCGCCGGATGGTCGGCAGCAAGCGCGTCGCCATCGGCGCCGTGCTGCTCGGCGTCCTCGCCCTGCTGGCCATCTTCGCCGAGCTCCTCGCCGCCCCTGCGCCCATCGCCTGCTTCGGGCCGGAAGGCGCGGAGATCCTGCCCGCGGTCACCGAGGGCGCCACGCTCGATTCGCTCACCGAGGCCGAGCTCAGGGTGCGCTTCGAGGGCTTCGCGATCTGGCCGCCCATCCGCTACGGCCCGGAGCAGCGCACCGACGCTGGCCCGAACGCGTCGCCGTCCCTCGACCACCCGCTCGGCACGGACTTCGAGAGCCGCGATCTCGCCGCGCGGCTGATCTACGGCGCGCGCACGGCGCTCGGCCTGTCGCTCAGCGCGGTGCTCGTGGGCATGTTCCTCGGCGTCGTGCTCGGCGGGCTCGCGGGCACGCTGCGCGGCGTCTGGAACGACGGCCTCGTCCGCCTCGTCGAGACGGTCGACACCTTCCCGGCGATCCTCGTCGTGGCCATCGTGCGGGCGATCGAGCGCGAGCCCTCCGCGCTGTCGCTGGTGCTCGCGGTCGCCTTCGTCCGCTGGGCGGAGATCGCGCGCCTCGTGCGCGCCGAGGTGCTGCGCGCGTCGAGCGAGGAGTACGTGATGGCCGCGCGCGCGCTCGGCAGCACCCGGCTGCGCGTCTTCTACCGCCACATCCTCCCGAACGCGCTCGGCCCCGTGATCGTGAGCTCGGTGCTCGGCGTGGCGTCCGTGGTCCTGCTCGAGGCGGCGATCTCGTTCCTCGGGATGGGCGCGCCCGCGCGCGTGGCCTCGTGGGGGGAGACGCTGGGCCAGGCGGCGCGGCACCCGAGCGAGATCCGGCTGCTCGTCTTCCCCGGCGTGCTGCTCCTGGCGACGGTCGGCGGCTCTTACCTCATCGCCGACGCGCTGCGCGACTCCATCGATGCACGCACCGTGCGCGCGCGCGTCCCGCGCTGACGCGCGGGGCGCGGGGGCCGTACGTCCGCGCGCCAGCCGCCGGCCGTGCAGCGCTCTCGCGCGCCGAAATTGCGCGAAATCGCCTTCCTCTCCGCGATCTCGGCGGCGGAGCCCTCGCGCCGCTCGATCTCGCAGGAAAGGCCCGCTATGAATTCGCCCGCCATGGCCGTTCCCGAGATCAACGAGCAGGAGTTCGAGCGCGAGGTGCTCCGCAGCGAGTTGCCCGTGCTCATCGATTTCACCGCCACCTGGTGCGGGCCGTGCAAGACGGTCGCGCCCGAGGTCGACGCCATCGCGCGCGAGCTCGAGGGCAAGGCCAAGGTGGTCAAGGTCGACATCGACCGGTCGAAGCGCATCGCCACAACGCTGCGCATCCAGGCCGTCCCGACGTTCATGGTCTTTCATCGAGGCCGCCCGGTGGCCGCCGAGCAGGGCGTCCTCAACCGCAAGCAGCTCCGCGAGCTGCTCGATCCGTTCCTCCCGCGCGCCGAGGGCGCCATCCGGGCGGCCGAGCTGGCGCAGCTGATCCGGGAGGGCCAGGTGGTCCCCGTGGACACGCGCGAGACCCCCGCCTACGGCCGCGCCCACATCCCGGGCGCTGTGCACATCCCGATCGAGGAGATCGAGGGCCGGCTCGCCGAGCTCCACATGCTGGCCGGCGCGCCGGTGCTCTACTGCCGCTCCGGCGACAAGTCGAAGGACGTCGCCGCGAAGCTCGCCGAGGAGGGCGTGCCCGTCGCGTTCCTCGAGGGCGGCTTTCTCTCGTGGGAGGCCGAGGCGCTCCCGATCCAGCGCCCCGACTGACCGCTGCCGAACGCTGCGCCGCTCGGCGAGCACGGCGCCTCGCGGCGGCACCTGCGTGGGGCGGCGTTACCCCTTGGCGGCCGACAGCGCCGCCGAGACGACCTCGCGCACCGGCACGCCGTGCGTCCTCGCCGCCGCGGCGCAATCGTCGAACTCCGGCTTGATCTGCGGCGGCCCGAACGGCCCCTCGCTGATCTTCACCCGGATGGCTCCGTACGCCGTCTGCACGGTGGTGATCCGCCGCGGCCGCTCGGTGCGCGCGACAGGGATCTTCCGTAGCCCGATGCTGGTCGTCTCGCGGAGCAGCGCCGTCGCGACGGCGTCGGCCTGGGGGGCGGCCGCGAGCGCGGCGATCGTCAGGGCGGGGCGCCCTTTCTTCATGGTGATCGGCGCCGCCCAGGCGTCGAGCGCGCCCGCCGCGAACAGCGCCTCGATCGCGTGCCCTGCCACCTCGCCCGTCAGATCGTCGACGTTCGCCTCGACGAGCACGTGCGACGCGCTGCCGACGCTCTCCTCGCCGCCCGTGCGCGTCCCGAGCACGACCCGCAGCAGGTTGGGGCGGTCCGGCAGCTCGCGCTGACCGGCGCCGAAGCCGATCCGATCGGGGGCGAACGTCGGCCAGCGCTCGAACCGGGTCGCCAGCGTGGCGATGATGGCCGCGCCGGTGGGCGTGACCAGCTCGGCGTCGAGCTCGACGCCGTAGGTCGGGACGCCGCGGAGGCACGCGACCGCCGCGGGCGGCGGCAGCGGGAGGATCCCGTGCCGCGCCTTCACGAACCCGCGCCCCATGGGCAGCGGCGATCCGACGACCTCCGCCCCGATGTGCACGATCGCCGCGGCGGAGCCCACGATGTCGACGATCGCATCGACGGCGCCGACCTCGTGGAAGTGCACGTCCTCGAGGCGGATCCGGTGCACGGCGGCCTCCGCCTCGCCGAGGCGCCGGAAGATCCGGCGTGCCAGCGCGGCGACGGGTGGATCGAGCGGCGCGGCGGCGAGCATGGCGTCGATGGATCCGTAGGTGCGCTCTGGCTGCGGCGCCTCGACGTGCACGTCGAACGAGGTCGCCACGATGCCGCTCCGATGGGCGTGCCCGCGGTGCAGGTGGAACCCATCGAGCGGCAGCGCGGCGACGGCGCGCTCGATGACGAGGAGGGGCACCCCGAGATCGAGCAGCGCGGCGATGGTCATGTCGCCCGCGATCCCGCTGAACGCGTCGAAGAACAGGACCTTGCCCGCGCCCGCGCCCTCCTCGAGGAGCGGCGCGCGCGGATGGTCGTGCCCGTGGTGGTGGTGCCCTCCGTGCGCGTGCCCGTGGTCGTGCTCGTCTCCGTGCGCGTGGTGGTGGTGCCCTCCGTGCGCGTGCTCGTCTCCGTGCGCGTGGTGGTGGTGATGGCCTCCGTGCGCGTGCCCGTGGTCGGGATGGCCCCCGTGCGCGTGCTCGTGGTGGTGATGGCCTCCGTGCGCGTGCCCGTGCTCGTCTCCGTGCACATCCCCGTGCGCGTGGTCGTGATCGTGCCCGTGTCCCATCTCTCGCCTTCTCCGTTCCCCGGGCGCCTTCGCGGCGCGGCGCTCCGGCGATCGCGCTCGCTCCGCGCTACTCCTTCGGCAACATGCGATGCACCACCATCGCCGCGCCGAAGCCGCTGTCGATGTTGACCACGGCGACGCCGGAGGCACACGACGTGAGCATGCCGAAGAGCGCGGTGAAGCCGCTCAGGGCAGCGCCGTAGCCGACCGACGTCGGCACCGCGACGACCGGCGCCGCAACAAGCCCGCCGACCACGCTCGGCAGCGCGCCTTCCATGCCCGCGACAACGATCACCGCCGACGCCTTGCGCAGCTCCTCGACGCGATGGAGGAAGCGGTGCAGCCCCGCGACCCCCACGTCGTACAGCCGCTTCGCCTCGAGGCCCACGGCGCGCAGGGTCTCGATGGCCTCCTCGGCGACCGGGAGATCGCTCGTGCCCGCCGTCACGACGGCGACCGTCCCGGCGGCGCGCTTCGGCGGCGGCGCGACCTCGATGCTGCCGGTCCGCGCGAGGGGCACATAACGGAACGCGGGCACGAGCGCCGAGACCGCCGCGCCCTTCGCGGCGTCGACCCGGGTCACGAGCACGTTCTGCCCTGCCCCCGAGATCTCCCCGGCGATCAGGGCGATCTGCTCGGGTGTCTTCCCTTCGCCGAAGATCACCTCGGGGACGCCCTGCCTGAGCGCGCGGTGGTGATCGACGGTCGCGACGCCCAGGTCCCGGAAAGGCAGCCCCCGGAGGGCATCGAGCGCCTCCTCGACGGCAAGCTCGCCGGTCCGAACGCGCTCAAGCATCTCCCGGACGAGGCGCGGCTCCATGTGCGCAGCCGCTTAGCGCGGCGGCGTCCCCAGGGCAAACGTTCCGCCCCGCCTGCCCAGCCGCACTCGGAAGAGCCCTGGCGTGGGCCGCTCGAGCCGTCCTGGTCAGGAAAAGGTCCAGGCACTTTGCTCAGGAGGGGGCGACAGGACTACTTTCGGCGCCGCGTGCCCGCCTTCGTCGCTCCCCTCGTCGGCTTTGCTCTCGGCGCGCTGCTCGCCTGGTTCAGCGCTGCAGCCCCTCACCGCCTGGGCGCGCTGCGCGCGGCGGAGCCTCGGCTAGCGCCGGGCGCGCGCGCTCGGCCGCTCGTGCTCGTCTCCCTGTTCGCCTGCCTCGTCTTCGCGCCGGTTTGCGCGTACTTCCTCGTGTTCGCCCCTGACTGGAGCTTCGCGTACCTCGTCGACACGCGCCGCATCCCGTCCGCCGTCGACCTCGTGCTCGTCCTCGTCAACGCCGCCTCGGTGCCCGCCGGCTTCGCCGCCGCGAATCGCTTCGCCGGGAGCGCTGGCGGCAGGTGGACCGCCCAGCGCGCGGTCCGCGCGCTCGCCGTCCTCGCCGGCGCGCCGCTGTCGATCGCCCTGCTTGCCGTCGTGGCCCTGTCGCGGCGGCTCGCGCTCGACGGCACCTACCGGCAGGTCGAGGGCGACTTCGGCGTCCACCCGGTCGCCGGCGGCCCGCTCGGCTATGCGCTCCTCTGGATGTACACCATGCTGGCCGCCGGCTTCGCGGCCACCGTGAGCGCCCTCCTCCGGCGCGAGCCCGCGGAGGGCGGGCCGAAGGCCGAGCCCTCCCCCGGCGCGCGCCCCCGCGCCGCCCCGAGCGAGCCGGCGCCTGAGGTCGTTCCGCCCCGGCCCGCCTCGGCACGCCCTCAGCGGCGGCTCGGCGTCGGTAGCGGAGGGCGCTCCAACCGGCCGGGCTGAGACTCCCCCCCCCCGCGCGCGGGGGGGGAGCGCGCCGCGAGGCGACCGCGTCACCGCGTTGACGGAGCCAGCCCGCTCCACCACCCTGTCGCCCCATGTCCGAACGAGCCCGCGTGGAGCAGCAGGTCGAGGAACTCATGGAGCTCGCCGAGCAGGTCGTGACGCGCGCCAGGAAGGGCGGCGCCGACGTCGCGGAGGCGATCGCCCGCTCCGGCTCCGAGCTCACCACCAAGGTGCGCCTCGGCGAGCCCGAGCTCGTCGAGGAGGCCGTCCACAAGGGCCTCGGCATGAGGATCATCAAGAAGCAGCGCGTCGCGCTGACCTCGACGTCCGACCTCACGCCCCGCGGCATCGATCGCTTCGTGGCGGACGCGCTGGAGCTCGCCGACATCTCCCAGGAGGACGCGTTCGCCGGCCCCGCCGATCCGGAGCTCATCGCCAAGGGGCCCTTCCCCGCGCTCGATCTCTACGATCCCTCCGGCGGGGAGGTCACGGCCGCGCAGGCGATCGACATCGCGCGCCGAGGCGAGCAGGCCGCGCGCGACGCCGACCCGCGGATCACGAACAGCGAGGGCGCGACGTTCTCGCGGAGCGCGGGCGCCTTCGCCCTCGTCCTGTCCGGCGGGTTCCGCGGCGGCTTCGCCGGCTCGTACGCGCAGCTCGTTGTCTCCCCGATCGCCGACGACAGCGGCGACAAGAAGCGCCGCGGCTTCTACTTCACCGGCCGGCGCCACCTCGCCGACCTGGACGCCCCGGACGCCGTGGGCCGCGAGGCGGCGCGCCGGACGCTGCGCAAGCTCGGCGCCCGCAAGGTCCCGACCTGCGAGGCGCCCGTCGTCTTCGACCCGGACGTCGCCCGGTCGATGCTCGGGTTGCTCGGCTCCTGCATCATGGGCAGCTCGATCTGGCGCAAGTCGAGCTACCTCGTCGGCCGCGAGGAGACGCGCATCGCCAGCGATCTCATCACGATCGTCGACGATCCGCTGATCCCGCGCGCGCCCGGCTCGCGCCCGTTCGACGGCGAGGGCCTCCTCGCCCGGCGCAACGTCGTGGTCGAGCAAGGCGTCCTGAAGACTTACCTCTGCGACAGCTACAGCGGCCGGAAGCTCAAGCGCCCGCCGACCGCCAGCGCCTCGCGCGGCGCTGGCGGCGGCGTCGGGCCGTCCACGTCGAACTTCCTCCTCCAGCCCACCTCCACGCCAGCGGCGGAGATCGTGCGTTCCACGCCGCGCGGGCTGTACGTCACCGAGATGATGGGCTTCGGCTTCAACGCCGTGACCGGCGACTTCTCCCGGGGTGCGTCCGGCTTCTGGATCGAGAACGGAGAGCTCGCTTACCCCGTGAGCGAGGTGACCATCTCGCTGAACCTCGACGAGCTCTTGCAGCGGATCGACGCCGTCGGGGACGACCTCGATCTCCGGACGTCGACGTGCTCGCCGACGTTCCGGGTCTCCTCCATGACCATCGCTGGAAGCTGAAGCGCTCCGTCCGAGGAGCCATGCTCCTCGAGCGCGTCTTCCTCCAGGAGACGCCGACGCGGACCCTGCAGCGGGGTTGCGAGCGACCCATCAACCGGCCCCGGGTTGTGCTGCGGGAGGGGGTTCTGACCTCAGCGGCTCGCTCTGCACTGCTGCGGCTGTGCTGCGGCTCCTGGCGGAGCCTGCTCGGGCGCGACCGGCCGTCCTAGCCCAGCCTCTTCTGCCGGGCGTAGGACGGCCGGGGGCCCTGGCTCAGCGTGAAGACCCGCCTGCGGCGAGGCTCCGCGGCGGCTCTTCCGACGCCGGACCGCTCGCCGCCTGGAGCGGCGTCGCCGTCTGCGCGGCCGCTTCGGGCATGAGGAAGCCCTTCAGCTGCTGCGCGTCGCTTCGGCCGATCCGGCCGACGAACGACGGCAGGCTGATCGGCTCATCCGACAAAGCGACGAACGTCCCCTGCGAGTTCGCTCGATGGAGCGCCTCGAAGAGGGAGGGGACGTCCACGTCGCTGGACACCGCCCGCACGTCGACGATGTACACGTCCGCGGGGTCCGCCCCCGCGAAGATCAGCGCGTCATACGGGTGGCTCGCGTGCCGGATGGGCACGCCTTCCCCGAGGGCTCGCGCCACGTGGGCCATCGTATCCTTGGTGCCGATGGCCATCATCGACTTGGAGGTCGCCTTGGCGAGCTCCCGGGGCACCGAATAGCCCCACGCACGGAGGAACTCGGCCACGTCCGCGGCCTTGAAGCGCAAGTGTCTCCCCGGCGTACGGAAATGGGCAATCCTCCCTCGATCTACCCAGTTATGGATTGTCTTCAAGTCGACCTCGCACAAGGCTGCGAGGTCCGATGCCGTCAACAGCTTTTCACGAACACCAGCCATCGCCGAACTCCACGCGAAAGGCACCTGCCGCACAGCTCGCGTTCACAGCGCGGCAGCGTCTCCTCAGGTGGCGGCCCCCCCACCCGTCTGTCTACTCGATTGAAACCTAGCTCTCATAGACGGGTCCGTCACCCGCTTTGCTCGAATTTTCTCGGCCCCATGGCGAGTTCGCCCCGCGCGGAGGCAAACTCCCCATCCTTCAGGGGATCTCCTGGTTCATTATGTTCACGCGACCGGGCGTCGGCCAGCTGGTCGCGAAGGAGCCAGCCGAGCCGTCTGGAGCGTGCGGAGCGACGCGGGCCAGGCTCATCCCCGGCTTTGGCGTGGGCGCGGCGGGCGACCTGGACAAGACAGCACCTCCTCGATCCTTCAATTTGAGCGGTTCTCCCGAGTTCGACAGCCCATGGTTGCCAAGTTTTGGCACGCGGAGAAGAAGCGTCTCGGGAGCAGACGGAGGGTCGAGCTCATCATCAGAAACGTAGTCCTCGTTGACGACCAGAGCGTACGCGCCGGGCATGAGGGAAATAGGGGGCAATTCGGTCTCACCACCCACATCGGCGAGTACAACCCCTGTGAGCTCAGCAGGGACGTCACCGTCATTGTAGAGCTCGACCCACTCCTGTCCTGGCTCCGGCCCGACGGGGTTTGCCAGCACCTCGTTGATGATCACATGGGGCATGGGGGCGAGCGTCATGGCCGAGAACGTCCGGCGCTCCACGACCCCGGCGTTGTCGACGGTCGCAATGGCGAGCTCCACGGGGCTCAAGGGCGGCAGTGGAGCGAGGACGAACGGCTCGCCCGGCGGCACCGCGAGGACTTCGTCGAGCCCCGCGCCCGCGATCGCCCAGAGCAGCGGCGCATCCGCCGAACGAACGAGAATCCGATCGTCGGCGATCTGGGCACAGCCCGGCCCGAGCGCGAGCTCGTCCGGCGCGCACGCCGTCGCGATGGCTGGAAGCGGATCCGATTCCAGCATAAACGGACGCGGATCGAGGCTCACCGCCGCCGGCTCGCCCGGGAGCGCGACCGGAGGCCCCACGAGGCGCAAGCCGTCGGTGTCGGGCGGCGCCGTGGCGGTTGGCTCCCCCTCGAAGCGCAGGCAGCGCGCGCCGATGTCGTCGACGGCGCCGCGGCGCAGCTCGCCCGCCGGTCCGCCAGGCGCGAGCGTCGCCGCGGCGACCACCTCCGGGAGGGGCGCGTCGCCGCACCACACCCCCAGGCCAAGGGTCGCGCCGGCGTCGGGCGGCGGCCAGAGCCGTGAGAGCACGGGCGGCGAGCCCTCGGTGGCGATCTGGATGTGGTGCGAGAACACAGGGCTGCCGCTCGCGATGGCGTAGGTCTCCCCGGGCGCGAGCGGGGCGAGCGGCGCCACGGTCAGCGAGAGGTCGCCAGGGGGCGTCCCGTTCAGCCAGGCGATCGAGGGGACGACGCGCTCCGACAGCGCCGTCGACAGCTCGCCTCGCTCAATCTGCCGGAGATGCGCCGCGCTGAGCTTGCCGCGGACGACCAGCGCACGGGCGGGATCGACGCTCTCGAGCGCGACGCCCGGGAGGAGCACGCGCACCCGCAGCACCGGAGGCGCGGCGTCCAGCGGCGCGGGGGGCTCGATCTGGAGCTCGGGGCCGGCGTTTGTGGGGCCAGCGACGTTGGCGTCCTCTTCGTCACCGCCCTCATCGAGTTGCGGGGGGACGACGAGCTCCGGCGCGCAGGACAGGGGTGAGGCCACGAGCGGCGCGAGCGCAAGCGGCAGTGCGCGTAACGCGCGGGGGGTCCACGAGGGGTGAATCGGGCAACGATGGGTCATGACGCGGAGTTCGGCGGGAGCTCGCGGCCGGTTGCTCGACGTCGCTTTCTTTTTTCGAGGCCGCTACCCTCGCCCCGCATGGCCCCCGAGGACATCAAGAAGCTCCGGCAGGAGCTCGGCTGCACGGCCCGCGAGCTCGCCGGAGCGCTGGGCATCGAGCAGGAGACCGTGCTCGCGTGGGAGCACGGAGATCTCTTTCCCACGAAGCGCTTCGTGGGAATGATGGAGGATCTGCGACGGAAAGGTCCGGAGGCGATCCCCCGCAAGAAGAGGAAACAGGTCGCCGCCTCGCCGCTCCAGATGCTCGCCGATCCCGAGCTCTGGCGGCTCTTCCGCAAGCTCCTCGCCCACCCCGAGCTGAGGAGCGCCGCAACGAAGCTGGCCGAGGCCTATCCCGATCCGACGGATGCTCCACCGCCGTGAGCGACGGGGCGACGCGCTGGACGCTCAGACGAGGATGAACGTTCAGTCATCGTCCTCGTCATCTTCGTCGTCCTCGTCTTCATCATCTTCGTCGTCCTCGTCTTCGTCCTCGTCGTCCTCCTCGTCATCATCGTCTTCGTCTTCGTCCTCGTCGTCCTCCTCCTCGTCGTCGCCCTCCTCCTCGTCTTCGTCGTCTTCGTCGCCCTCCTCCTCGTCTTCGTCGCCCTCCTCGTCTTCGTCGTCCTCCTCGTCGTCTTCGTCGTCTTCATCCTCGTCGCGCTGTTCATCCGCGACATCGTTGGCGTGCTGGAAAGCGTCCTTCTCAGCAGCCTCACCAAGCGCTGCGTCCGCTCCCACGACAGAGATCTCTTCAGGCATTTCGTCTTCCCTTGCTTCCATCGCGACCTCTCCCTCCCGCGGCGCAGCAGACGACGCGCCGACGTCTTCCGATAGGTTTTCCCCCGCACTGGCGGCGACGCTCGTCCGGATCGATCCCTCCGCGCCGGCGAAGCTCTCCTGTCCGGACGTCACCACCCCCGTCTCGGGCGGCTCTTCGCCGAGCTCGCGCTCATAGGCGCGGCGCGACTCGTCGGTCAGCTCGGTGAACTCGCGCAGGGTGGGCAGCTCGCCGAGCGCCTTCAGGCCGAAGAACTCGAGGAACTGCGCCGTCGTGCCGTACAGCATAGGGCGCCCAGGCTCGTCCTTTTTGCCCAGGATCCTCACGAGATCACGCTCCAGGAGCGACTTGAGCGCCGCGCCGGAGTCCACGCCGCGGATCTCGTCGATCTCGGGCCGCGTGATCGGTTGCCGGTACGCGACGATCGCGAGCGTCTCGGTCTGGGCGCGAGACATCTTGACCGGCTTCTGCTCTGTCACCTCGCGAACGAAGGGCGCAAATGCGGCGCTCGTGCGAAAGACATACCCTCCGGCGACCTCGTCCAGGCGAAACCCTCGCCCGTCGTACTCCGCGACGAGCTCGGCCAGCAACTCTCGCACGACGCGGTGCTCTGCATTCGCCGAGCGCGCGAGCTCCCGGGCCGGCACCGGTCGCTCCGCCACGAAGATGAGCGCTTCCAGCACTCCCTTCAGGTGCTTGCGCGCGACGGCAGAGAGCCCGGGCGCCGTGGTCGCGCTCCGGACCGGAACGTCGGCGCGGCGCGCCGGATGACCGAGCTGGTCCCATGCGCCAGCGCGGAAGCGAGCGACCGGATCTTGCCGCGTCCCTCTCGATACGCGCGGCTCCTTCTTCCCGCCCCTCGGCCGCTTCGTTCCGCCGAGCCACGCGTGCGCCGCTGCCCTCAGCCGCGCCGGCGTGGCCTGCGCGCTCGCCCTCGCCGGCGTGCCCTGCCCTGCCGTCTTCGGCGCGCGTGGCTCCTTCTTCCCGCCCCCCCTCGGCCGCTTTGTTCCGCCGAGCCACGCGTGCGCCGCCGCCCTCAGCCGCGCCGGCGTGGCCTGCGCGCTCGCCTTCGCCGGCGTGCCCTGCCCTGCCGTCTTCGGCGCGCGTGGCTCCTTCTTCCCGCCCCCCCTCGGCCGCTTCGTTCCGCCGAGCCACGCGTGCGCCGCTGCCCTCAACCGCGCCGGCGTGGCCTGCGCGCTCGCCTTCGCCAGCGTGCCCTGCCCTGTCGTCTTCGGCGCACGCGGCTCCTTCTTCCCGCCCCTCGGCCGCTTCGTTTCGCCGAGCCATGCGTGCGCCGCCGCCCTCAGCCGCGCCGATGCGCCCTGTCCTGTCGTCGTCTTTGCTATGCGCCGCCGCTTCGCCGCGGCATCAGCCACCGTCACGGCCACTCCCCGCGTCTACCTCATCCACCTCTGCCGGCGGCGCTGCGAAGTCCTCTGCGGCCGAGTGCGCATTCGGGTCCACGACCGCATCGCGCTCCGCCTCTCCCGGAGCCGGGTCGGCATCACCTTCCACCGCTTCCATCGCAGGCTCGCCCGCTGCGGCGTCGTCCGCACGACTCGTCTCCTCCGCGGCCCCGGGGAGGTCCGTCGCCGATGCTTCGCCGCTCGATTCCTCAGCTGGCTCGGCCAGCTCCTCAGCTGGCTCGGCCAGCTCCTCAGCTGGCTCGGCCAGCTCCTCAGCTGGCTCGGCCAGCTCCGACCACGCCGGTTCGCCGCTCGTTGGCTCAACGGCCTCCGCCAGCTCCGCGTCCCCCGCCTCGACGTTCCGCTCTTCCACGGGCTCAGCCAGCTCCGACCACGCGGGTTCGCGGCTCGACTCCTCCGCTGCCTCCGCGGGCTCCGGCTCTGCTGCTTCGGCGCTGACTTCCTCCAGCGGCTCCACAGGCACAGGCTCAGCCAGCTCCGACCATGACGGTTCGCTGCTCGACTCCTCCGCTGCCTCCGCGGGCTCCGGTTCTGCCGCCTCGGCGCTGACGTCCTCCAGCGGCTCCACAGGCTCCACAGGCTCGGCCGGCTCGGGCCACGCCGGTTCGCTGCTCGACTCCTCCGCTGCCTCCGCGGGCTCCGGTTCTGCCGCCTCGGCGCTGACGTCCTCCAGCGGCTCCACAAGCTCCACAGGCTCGGCCGGCTCGGGCCACGCCGGTTCGCTGCTCGACTCCTCCGCGGGCTCCGGTTCTGCCGCCTCGGCGCTGACGTCCTCCACCTGCTCCACGGGCTCGACCGGCTCCAGGCTCTCCGGTGCGACGCCCGACGCCCCCGCGGGCTCCGCTCCCGACGGCGCTCCGCTCGTCGGCTCGACCGGCTCGACGAGCTCCGGCCCGGCCGGCTCGCTTCGCCCCACCTCGACGGCCTCCGCCTTCTCGCCCTCGGCGGCAGCAGGCGGCGCTCCTGCCCCCTCGCTCCCCGCCGTCTCGATCCGCTCCGCCGTCGGCGCGCCGTCCTCGGAGCCGTCAAATGCCATCGGCACGCCGTCCTCGGAGCCGTCAAACACCACCGGCGCGCCATCGGCGACCGCGAGCTGGATGTGAATGGGCGCCAGCGGGTCCGTCTGGTGGACCCGGATGAGCCTCAGCTTGCACATCTCGAGCACGGCCAGGAACGTGATCACGACCTCGAAGCGCGGGATCACCCCCCCCTTCGAGACGCTGTCGAGCAGCAGATCCTCGAACCGCATGGCGCGCCGCGCCGAGAGCTTCTCCGTGAGCTCGACGATGCGATCCGTGATGCTGATGCGATCGAAGACGACCTCATGATCAATCTGGACGTTCGTCCGCTTCAGCACCCGCTCGAAGGCGTCCAGCAGGCTGAAGATCGCCGTCTGCGCGAACGGAGCCGGGCCCTTGGGCACCTCGCTCTCGCTCATGCCGCGCGTGAACACGTCGCGCCCGAGCGTCCCGCGCTCGGCCAGGTCGGCTGCGGCGACCTTGTACTTCTGGTACTCGAGGAGCCGCCGGACGAGCTCCGCCCGCGGATCCTCCTCCTCGCCCGGCATCCCGTCGTCGTCCTGCCCCGCAGGCACGCTCGGCAGCAGCATCTTCGACTTGATGTGCGTCAGCGTCGCCGCCATCACGAGGTACTCGCTCGCGAGGTCGATCGACAGCGACCGCATGAGCTTCAGGTACTCGAGGTATTTTTCCGTGACGAAGCTCACGGGGATGTCGAGGATGTCGAGCTCGTGCTGCTGGATGAGGTGAAGCAGCAGGTCGAGCGGCCCCTCGAACGTGGGAAGCGTGACGACGTACTCGCCCTCGCGCGGCCCTGCGTCGGCCGCCGGCGAGTCGATCTCCCGGGCCGGCGAGGCGACCTCCCGGGCCGGCGAGGGGGCGGCCTGGCGCGCGGCGGGCGCAGGGGCGGCACCCGCGTTGCCGCGCCCTCTGCCGTTGCGCGCCCGTGCTGCACTCGCCTTGGAACCGCTCACGCCGCGACCGTAGTCGCAAGGCGCCGGTCGGTCCACGTCCGAGCGTCCTCGGGCGCCGCGGCGCGCCGAAACGCCGCTCCGTCCGAGAATTTATGGCGGGAGCGGTGCTAGGATCAGCGCCGTCGATGGAGCCGTCCCCCGCGAAGAGCTGCCCCTCGTGCGGTGAGCGCTACGACGCGGGCGTCCTCTATTGCCCGCGCGATGGCACCCCGCTCGCGAGCTCGCGCAAGAGCCCCACGTTCGGCGCCGCGGAGCGCGACCCGTACGTGGGCATCACGCTCGGCGGGCAGATCCAGACCCGCCACCTCATCGGCATCGGCTCGATGGGCCGCGTCTACCGCGCTTTCCAGGCCGGGATCGAGCGCGACGTGGCCGTGAAGATCCTCCACCGCGAGCTCAGCAGCAACGCAGAGCTCGTGAGCCGCTTCCACCGCGAGGCCAAGATCGCGAGCCGGCTGGTCCACCCGAACGTGGTCCAGGTCCTCATGACCGGGAGCGTGCCCTCAGCGGCCGACCCCCGGATCGGCGGGGAGCTCTACCTCGTCATGGAGCACCTCGACGGCATCTCGCTGCTCTCCGCGCTCGCCGCGGCAGGGGCAGGTGGCGAGAGCGAGGCGCTGCCGCTCCCGAGGGCGCTCCACATCGCCCTCCAGGTGTGCGACGCGGTCGGCGAGGCGCACGCGCAGGGCATCGTCCACCGGGACCTCAAGCCCGAGAACATCATGCTCGTCCGCCGCAGCGAGGACCCGGATTACGTGAAGGTGCTCGACTTCGGCATCGCCCGCCTCGACTGGGCCGACAAGGCGATGACCACCCAGGCGGGGCTCATCTTCGGCACCGCCAAGTACATCTCGCCCGAAGGCGCCGAAGGGCAGCGGGTCGGTCCGCCGGCGGACGTCTACTCCATCGCGACGATGCTGTACCAGTGCCTCGCGGGGCGCGCCCCGTTCGAGGGCGACTCGCCGGTCGCGCTCCTCGTCCAGCACACGCACGCCCCGCCGGCGGACCTGCGCAGCATCGCGCGCTCCAGCTACGTGCCCGAGCCCATCGCGCGGATCGTGATGCAGAACCTCGCCAAGAAGCCCTCGGACCGGGCCCCCGACGCGCGCGCCCTCGGCCGCGACCTCGCCCTCGCCGTCCGGGCGAGCGGGCTCGACCCCGAGGAGATCGCCGCCCAGCCCGGGCTCCTGCGCGCCAGCGCGGTCATGAAGCTGGCCTCGAAGTCGCGCACCAAATCGCTCGATCTCTCCCCCGCGCTCGCCGCCCAGATCGGCGGCATCGCCGCGCCGACGCTCGAGAGCGCCCACATCGGCGACCTCGAGCCCCGCCTCCCGGGGGGCGACGCGGCGCGCTACAGCGACCCCGCGTCGCATCGCCGCGAGGAGGAGCGCTCCTCCGCCAGCGGCGCCGAGCGCGCTTCGTCCAGCTCGTTCAGCTCGGCGCCCTCGTGGACAACGCCGCTCGCAGCGTCGTCCCAGGCCGAGCGGCCTTCGAGCGGCGGGCGGTTCGGCGGCGCGCTCGCCGAACCGGCGGAGCGGCTCGACGCCGGAGCGCGCGCATCGTGGGGCCCCGCTCGCCACGGCGGCGCGGCGGACGAGCCCGCGCGCACGGCGATCGGCCTCGGCATCGATCCCATGCGCGACGCTGCGCCCGTCCCGTCGACCATGCAAGGCGTCGAGTCCGCCGCGCCGCCGCTCCCCCGTCGGGCGATGATCGCGCGCGCGACCGCCCTCCTCGCGTGCGCCAGCGCGGTGGGGTTCGTCGTGTTCCTCGGCGGGCGGCACCTCGGCGCCTTCGGGGGGCCGTCCGCGCGCGACACCATCGAAGGGCACATCGAGCGCGCGCGCGACTGCATGGGCAGGCACGCCTGGGACACCCCGCCCCGCGAGAACGTCAAGGAGATCGTCTCGCAGGCGCTCGCGCGGTGGCCAGGAGACGCGCGCCTCGCCGAGCTCCGCCGCGAGTCGTCCGAGCGCATCGTCGCCGACGCCCTCGGGCGGAAATACGCCGGCGACAAGGCCGGCGCCATCCAGCTCGCGAAGCTCGCGCTCGAGCTGCAGCCGACGCTCACCACCGCCCAGCACCTCGTCGCCGAGCTCTCCGGGGGCCCGCCGGGCGCCGCCCCGGCGCCGCCCCCTCAGGTCGCTCCACAGAGCTCGGGGACACAGGCCGCAGGCCCCGACCGCAGGCCTGCGCCGCGCCGCCCCGCGCCGGCCGAGGCCCGCGGCGCTCCTCAGGGGCAGCCGCCGGCGCCCGTCCCCCGGGGCGCGCCGGCCCCGTTCCCGACGCCGGGAGGCGCGGGTTCGCCCGACGGCACCGGCGCTGCCTCGCCGCCGGCCAGCGCCGCGCCAACCCCGGTCCTGCCTCCCTCGCCGCCGCCGCTGCCCACGGACGCCGCCTCGCCGCTCCCCTCGTCGACGGGTCCATGGCTATAATCCAGAGAACGTGAGTCCAGGCGGCCGGTACCCGACGTCGCAAGCGCCCTCCGACGCCCGCGCCGGGCAGGGCGGCCGGGCAGCGCTGGCGGGGCGTGACAGCGCGCGATCAGCGAGCGTGCGCTCGCGCGGCGCCGCGTGCGCCGCCGCGCTCGCCGCGCTCGCCGCGCTCCTGATCTCCACACCCGGCCGCGCCGACGAGAGCAGGGCCGCCCGCCGCGCGGTCGCCGCGCGCGAGCGCGGTTTCCCCTACACCATGGTGGAGGTGAGCAGCGGCGTGATGACGCTCCCTGGCGCCGACGTCTGCCCCGTCTCGGTGTCTCCGGGCGCCTGCGAGCAGGGCGAGACGAGCGTCTCCCTCGGCATCCACAACCTCTACCGCTGGCGCGACATCGGCTTCGGCGCAGGCATCTTCTGGGCGGCGACGCTGACCTCCGACGCCGCGCGCGGCGCGCGCAGCCTCGAGCGCGATCACGCGCGCAGCTACTTCATGCTCGATGGGCTGTTTCGCTATTACGCCCTCCGCATCCACAGCTCGGAGTGGTGGGCCGGCGTGACGATCGGCGGCGTCGTCGTCAACGACTCGTGGTCGGTCGAGGCCGATCGCAACCCCTATTCGGACACGGCGTATGTCGGGCCCAGGGCGGCGACGATCGGCACCGAAGGCGTCGCCGCTGGGCTCGCGTTCGGCGGCGACTGGGCCTTCGCCGACAACTGGAGCGTCGGGAGCCACATCCGCTACTCGAGCTGGTTCCTCCCCGAGAAGCGCAAGGTCTCCCCGACCGGCGATCTCGCCTCGCTCTCCCAGCGCGTCGACATGTTCAACATCGGCGTCCTGATCGCGTACCGCCTCGCGCTCTGACGCCGCGCCGGGCGCCGCCGGCAGCGCCGCGCGCTGTGACGCCGCGCTCCGCTCGGCGGGCGGCAGTTGACGCGACATCGCCAGGTCGGTACGCCTGCCCGGCCGTTTCCATCCTGCGAGGAGCCCCCGATGCCGCTGAATCTCTCGAAGGTCGGCTACACGACCCAGCCCAGCGCGTTCACCTTCAACTGGAAGACCCTGGCCACCTACGCGCTCGGGATCGGCGCCAAGCGCGAGGAGCTCGAGTACCTGTACGAGGGCACGCCGGGGGGCATGAAGGTCTACCCCACGTTCGGCGTGATCCCCTCCCAGGGGACGGTGTTCGAGGCGCTCGAGGCGGCCGGGGCCGAGCTGGCGCTCATCGTCCACGGAGGGCAGACGCTCCGGGTGCACCGCCCGCTCCCGACGAGCGGGACGCTGTTCACGACCGCCACGCTGACGGGCATCTACGACCTCAAGAAGTTCGCGCAGGTGATCGTCGAGACGAAGACGACGCTCGACGGCGAGCCGCTCTTCGACACGGTGTGGTCGATCATCGTGCGCGGCGTCGGCGGCTTCGGCGGACCGCGCCCGCCGCACGCCGAGTCGGAGGCCCCCGTGCCGAAGGACCGCGAGCCGGACTGGGTCGTCGAGCAGGCGACGACGCCCGAGCAGGCGCTGCTGTACCGGCTCTCGGGCGACGACAACCCGCTGCACGCCGATCCGGAGGTCGCGGCGAAGGCGAGCTTCACGCAAGGCCCGATCCTGCACGGCCTCTGCACGTACGGCTTCGCGGCGCGCGCGATCATCCAGAAGGCGGCGGGCGGCGACGCGAGCCGGCTGCGGGCGTACGGCGCGCAGTTCCGCAAGCCGGTGTGGCCGGGCGACACCCTCATCACGCGAGGCTGGGCGCTGGCCGGCGGCAAGGTCGCGGTGGTCACCTCTGTCAAGGAACGCCCCGATCCGGTGCTCACGAGCGCGTGGGCGGAGATCGGCTGACGGCCGGCGTGGTCGCGTGCTAAGGGCCGAGGCCCGGATCAGGGAAGCTTTATGAGCAAGACGAGCGAGAAGGACAGGGCCAAGGACGACGAGGACCTCGACGACGAGGCCGGGTCGGCCGACGAAGGCAACGACGACGGCGAGGAGGAAGAGGCGAAGGCCACCGCGGCCCGCGGCCGTGGCCACGGCCACGCGCACGACGACGACGACGCAGAGGACGACGGCGCGGAGCCGGAAGATCCGTACTGGTGGGCGCCGCACGCCGTGCTGAGCGCGCTCGTGCTGATCGGCCTCCTCGGCTTCTTCGGCATGTTCAACAAGACGCCGCTCGCTCGGCTCGCGGCCCCTGTCGCCCCGGAGCCCGACGAGCACGAGCACGCCACCGCCGCCGCTCCGCCGCCCGCTCCCACACCCCGCCCTGCACAGGCGGCGCAGGCGCCGAGGGAGATGTTCGGCGCGAAGCACCTGCTCGTCATGTACAAGGGGAGCCGCCGAGCGCCCCCGACCATCGAGCGCACGAAGGACGAAGCCAAGGCCCGCGCGACCGAGGCCATGACGAAGGCCAAGGCCGATCCGAGCAAGTTCGCGGACGTCGTGAAGGAGTACTCGGACGAGCCGGGCGCGGACAAGCGCGGCGGCGACCTCGGCAAGTTCCCGAAGGGCGCGATGGTCCCGGAGTTCCAGGCGGGCCTCGAGAAGATCAAGGTCGGCGAGGTGAGCGACCTCGTCGAGACGGCCTTCGGCTACCACGTCATCCTCCGCACGCAGTGAGCGCACGGCGCCGCCCGGGCCGCGGCGCGCGGCGCCACAGCGTCGCGAGCCCCGGGCGGCTCGACCCCTCCCGCGGCGATCAGCGCGCGGGCGCGGTGACGAGCTTCTTCAGCCTCGCCGTCTTCTCTTCCTTGGTCAGCGTCAGCTTGGCGTGCTCGTCGGCCGTCATGCCGTTGCGGAGCACGCGGGCCTCGTCGCCGATGCCGTAGACGGTCTTGTCGGCGCGCGCGAACACCCACTCGGTCGCGGAGCCCTCGCCGTCCTTGCTCATGAGGCGCACCGAGCCGTCGCCGATGCCCTTCTCCCTGGCCGCGCCCGGTAGCTTCGCCAGCGTCGACACCACGTCCTTGGCCTGGTCGACGTCGCCGCGCACGACCGCGACCACGCGGTAGCGCTTGTCGACCTCCTTGTAGTAGCCGAACGCGCCGGGCCCAGCGCCATCCACCCCGAGCACGTCCTTGGTCTCGTAGCGGATCCCGAGCGGGATCATGTTGTCCCTGGGCAGCGCCGCCGCGGCGGGCGGCAGCGACGGCTCGCCGGGCAGCTTCGCGCCCATCTCCTTCACGAGCCCAGGCAGGACCTTCTCGCTCGACGACTTGAGCGCCGCCTCGGCCAGCGCCTCGTCGTTGTAGGTGATCTCGGCGAGGTACTGCCCGCGCCAGAGGTACGCGTTGCCGACCCCCATCGCGGCCGCGCCGCCCCCCTCGATCGGGCGCGGCGTCGCCTCGTCGGCGGGGTCGCCGTCGCCCACGGTGCGCTTCGTGAACATCCCGTAAGCGCCCTCCGTGGATCCGAATTTCGAGAGGTGGACGTCGACGGTCGCGGAGCCGCCCTCGCCGCTCACGTACCGCGCCTCGACGACCCGCCGCACGCCGAATCCCTTGTAGATCTCGCACTCCCCGTCGAACATGTCGCAGATGCTGTCGAGCGGCAGGGGCGCCGATTCGCCGAACGTCTTCTCCCCGCCGTTCGGGTCGAGGCAGAACCCGCCCGTCGTGCGCGGGAAGAACGGCGCGCTCGCCGCGTCGCCGATCGTCCCGCCGCCGCCGGCGCAGGCGGCCGGCTTCGCGGCAGGCGGAGGCGGCGGCGGCGCCCCGAGGGGCTCTTCCTTCTTGCTGCAGCCCGAAGCCAGCGCGGCCGCGAGCGCGCCGGCCAGCAGCGCGCAGTTCCACGCAGGGGAGCGCAACGGCCTCCCGGAGCACGCGCGCGTCGCGCGGCTCGCGCGAGTCGGAACTGACGCGCTGTGGTCCAAGGGGCCTCTCGGTGAACACCTTTCGGGCGGGAATCGCATGGCCCGTTCGCCTTGCACCTTTTTTCATAGCGCCGCAATCGTTAGCGCCCGCGGCGAATCGCTTTGAGAGATTCACCATGAAGTTCAATGGCTTAGCGCATCCCGTCGAGGGCATGCAGCTTGCCTTTGCCGAGCCTTTGGTGCGCCCTACCTCCTGTTCGCGACGTCCCCCTCGTGATTCCGAAAGGCCGCGGGCTTGCTCTCCGGGGCAGCGCGCGCTGCGCCGCCGTGGCGCGCGCGGCTTCACCCTGCCGGAGCTGCTCGCGGTGGTGGTCCTCATCGGCATCCTGGCAGCCGCGGCGTCGCCGAGCTTCGTGAGCGGCATGCGCGATCGCCGCGTGAACCGGACGGCGATGGAGATCAGCGGCATCTACCGGCTCGCGCGCTACCAGGCGATCGGGCGCGGGACGGCGGTCCTCGTGCGGTGGACCGCCTCGACGGGCGAGTTCCAGGTGCGGCAGGCGCAGGTCGATAGCACCCCCGCCGGCCCGATGATCGCGAAGAGCTGCCTCAGCGTCGTCGACTGGATGAACGCGGCCGAGACCGAGCCGGTCACGACGTTCCACACCGAGGGCGTCGAGCTGGCGTCGATGCAGCTGCTCGATCCCACCGGCACGGCGCGCGCCGACGCCGACGTCTGCTTCACGCCGCGCGGGCGGACGTTCGTCCGCTACGACCCCAGCACGGGGTTCGCGCCGCTGCTCGGCGCGCTCCGGGTCAACGTGACCAACACGAGGACCGGCCTCCTGCGCTCGGTCTTCGTCCCGCCGAACGGCGTCGCGAGGCTCGGGCTGTGAGCGCGGCGCGTGCGAGGAGGGCGGCGAGCCGCGGCTACACGCTCATCGAGGTCATGGCGGCGCTCGGCGTGCTCGCGATCGGCGCCACCGGCGTGCTCGCGCTGCAGAAGGCGACGCTCATCAGCAACACGAACGCGCGCAACCTCGCGATCGCCAACAGCATCGCCATGACCTGGGCAGAGCGGCTGCGGGTGGACGCGCTCCAGTGGAACGAGCCCCTGACCGACCCCGACACCGACCTCGGTACCGACACCAACTGGCTCGCGCTCAGCACCACCGCCCCGTTCACGAAGGTGACCCCCACGGAGATCACCGCGCTCGGGTCGCCGAGCGCCGACGTGCTCGGGGCCGACATCTACCCGGGCGACACGTCGGCGTCCGCGTTCTGCACGCACGTCCGCTTCCGCCAGTTCACCGATGCCGTGTCGGGCGCGCCGATCTGGGACAGCCTCATCCGCGCCGAGATCCGCGTCGTCTGGGAGCGCAACGGGAACCCGATCAACTGCACGATCATCACCCCGTTCGACGTCGATACGGCCCCGGGGCGCTTCGGCGCGGTTTACCTGACGACCGGCGTGCTCCGGAACACGAGCGAGCGATGAAGACGACCCGACACATCATCCACCACCCTCCGCGCGCGCGGGCCTCAGGACAGCGAGGCTTCACGCTCGTGGAGCTGCTCGTGGCGATGGCGGCCGGCCTCGTCGTGTCGCTGGCGGCCTTCCTGCTCTCGAAGAACGCGACGCGCTTCTTCCAGAACGAGGCGAGGGCCTCCGCCTCGCACCTCGCGGCGACGATCGGGATGAACCGGCTCACCGCGGACCTGCAGCGCGCGGGCTATCTCTCGTCGCCCAACATCCTCCTGGACCCGGAGGTCTGTCAGGTCCCGGCCTCGCCGGTCGGCCTGAGGCGCCTCGCCGGGATCTCGATCTTGCGTCAAGGGTCGGAGTTCCTCCACGGGACGGAGCTCAGCCAGAGCATCGCCAACGGGCTGCACCCCGACTCCATCATCATCGGCGGCAGCTTGAACAGCACCGAGCTGTTCGAGTTCAGGAAGATCAGCGATGAGTCGGGCGACTGGATCGTCGAGCTCAACCCGAGCAGCACCGCCGTGCAGCGCACGCTGGAGCGCGCGCGGGGCGGCGGGCAGAGCCTGACCCAGATCTTCGCTCCTCACCGCTTCCTGCGCATCATGGTCCGCGGTCAGGAGAAGTTCCTGTATGGCGTCATCGATCAGGTCAACGTGGTCGGCGATCCGCCCATCACGATCTCCATCCTGCTGAAGGCTGATCCCGGCCTGCCGACGCTGGTCGGGCTCGCCGATTGCGGCGTGACCCCCGGCGGCTCCACCGGCGACGGAGGATGGGTGAACGTCGTCTCCCGCGTCCGCTACGACATCCGGAGCCTCGCCAGCAAGGGGACGGCCTACGACCCTCTCGTGGCGCCCGTCACGCCGTCGCTCACCGGCGACAACGGCCGCACCGAGCTCGTGCGGGTCGAGCTCGACGAGAACGATGCGGAGCTCCCGGACACGCTCGAGCTCATCGCGGAGTACGCCGTCGATCTGAAGTTCGGGATCTCCGTCGCGCAGGAGAGCACCACCCCTGGAGTGACCAATCCGCAGATCACGCGGTATCCCATCCTGGCGACCGACAACGCGCTCGTGTACAGCACCGCCGCCGCGCTCGATGCTGGACCGCCCGGCACGCCGCAGCGCGTGCGGGCGGTCCAGGTCCGGCTCTCGACCCGCACCCGGGCGCCCGATCGCGACGTCGGTCTCCCCGTCCCCGTGGGCCCGGATGGCCGCAGGCTCAGGTTCCTGATCCCCGGCATCGTCGCCAGCGCCAACACCTATGGGAACACGGCGCCCTCGGGATCGCCGCCTGTCTATGCCCGGATGCGCACGCTCTACGCCGACATCGCGCTCCCCAACCAGGCCTACGTCCAATGGTGAACGCAAGCATCGCCCGGTCCCGCCGGCGCTCCCGTGAACGGGGCGCCGCCGTCTTCATCGTCGTGCTGGTCATCACGATGCTCACCGCCATCGGCCTGTTCGCGGCCCACGCGGCCACGCTGTCGACCATCGCCAGCGGCAACGAGCGCCGGATGACGCAGACCCACTATCTCACCGAGTACGCGATGCAGCTCGCGATCGCCGAGATCGAGCAGAAGGGAGGCCTGGAGATGATCCCCAGGTCGACGACCTGCTCGGTCGCCACCAGCGAGTGCTGGCCGCTCCTGCCGCACACGTTCGGCGCGGCAGAGCCGCTCCTGGAGGAGCCCACGGCCGGCCCGTCGGAGACGCCCGGGAGCCTTGGTCGCGCCGCCGTCCAGTGGATCGCCAAGGTGGAGATCACTGATAAGATAAGGCCTGCGATAGGGAACCGCGCCGGCAGCGACATGGGCGGCCCGAACCCGGTGAGCGTCGATTACTGCACGGTCACCATGAGCGCGCGTCTCATCGCCTGGCCCGGCGGCTCTGCCATCGCGACGGCGGGCAGCCAGGAATCCATGTCTGTCGTTGCCGATATCCTTTGCTCGAAGTGACGAACCGGAGCGCACGATGCGAAACCTGACGAAGGTCCTTGTCACCATGAGCTCCGCGGCGACGCTCGGCCTCATCGCGGGGCGCGCACGCGCGCAGGCGATGGATGTGGAGCCGCCGCTGCCCAACGTGCTCTTGCTCGTCGACACGTCGGGCTCGATGGAGAAGACGGTGGCGGGCGGAGAGCCGGACTGCAACCCGGGCACTCCCCCCGCCTCCGAGGCCCTGAAGAGCCGCTGGACGAAGCTCGTCGAGTCGCTCACGGGCCCGATCCAGAACTTCAGCTGCGTCGCGCAGCCCCGCACGGGCGCCGCGTTCGTCAACGAGTTCAGCCTTGGGGGAGAGCCGCCCTACGACAGGAACTACTACGTCCCGTTCCATCGCATGATCTCGGGCCACTGCACGAAGGGCCCTGGGGCGACCTACGATCTGGTGGGAGAGCATCGCTGGGACAACGCGGCCACTCCTTGTACGACGCCGTTCGCACAGCTCAACTCCGGCCTGCTCGACGTCTATCAGGATCGGATCCGGTTCTCGCTCATGACGTTCGACACGCTCCCCGACGCGAGCACCGGGCTCCTCTCCGGTGTTCCCGATCCGGTGGGCGGCATCGAGGGGATGTGGAGCTACTTCCTCGGGTTCGAGAGCGGCGCGGGATACCCGGCGCGGGGCAACCCGCCCGCCTGCGCTGCCGCGGACATGGAGGTCGGCGCCAGGAACCCGTCCGCGCCGCTCTGGGAAGGGCCGCTCATCCCCTTCCCGACCTACACGGCGGACACCACCGAGATCCGCAGCGTGAACGAGAGCATCCAGAACGCGCTCATCGCGGCGCGCCCCTACGGCGCGACGCCGCTCGCCGGGATGCTTTCCGACGCGCGCGACTACATCCTGAACGAGGCCTCGACCTGGAAGAGCCGGCCGCTCGGGCCGCGCGACGATCCGTTCATCAGCGGCGGCTGCCGCAAGACCTCGATCGTGCTCATCTCCGACGGCGAGCCGAACCTCGACCTGCGCCCGACCTGCACGCAGGGCGCCGGCCCCGGCCCCGAAGGGACGGGCTGTCCCTACGAGGAGCCGCAGGTCATCGCGCACTCGCTCAACACCCACGTCAACCCGAACCGGCGCGTGCCGACCTATACCGTCGGGTTCGGCCTCTCCACGGAGGCGGGCACCGACTGCTCGACGATCTCCTCGTCCGATTTCCTGGCCGGCGGGCGCTGCGACGGCGCGTCCGGCGCGCTCAAGGCGTGCTGCACGCTCTCGCGCATCGCCATCGAGGGCGGGACCGACCGCGGCTATTTCCCGAACGACGCCAACGAGCTCTCCGCGGTGATGTCGCGGATCTTCGCGCAGATCGCCGCGAACTCGACGAGCCGCACCCTCCCCGTCTTCGCCAACGCGGCCACGACCGCGAACACCGGGAGCACCGCCGCGGGGGTCGCCTACCAGTTCGCCTCCTCGTTCAGCCCGCCGCCGGACGGCTCGCTCTGGAGCGGCAACCTCGAGCGCAAGCGCTTCGTCTGCGAGTCGGTGAGCGGCGTCATGACGACGCAGCTGGAGGACATCGACCCCGGCAAGGGCGATGACTTCGCGGCCAACGTCAACTCGAACACCGGGCAGCCGCGGCGGTTCTTTACCGTGATCGGCGACCTCGACACCACCGCGCAGCGCATCTGGTCGAGCCGGAGCATCCGCCCCGAGGCCGCGGCCGCGAACGCGGACAATCTCAGCGACTACGCGGGCACGGTGACCGGCAGCGGCGCGCCCGCGCAGGCGACGGCGTTCGCGACCGATCTCGCCAGCGCGTCCCGCGCGCTCGATCTCGATCCCAGCGCGGCAATCCCGCCGCAGTGCTCGGGCGGCCTGCAGGCGACCAACGCCGGGGACTGCGCCCGGCGCCTCATCGAGTGGGAGGTCGGCGCGCCGATGCCCTCGGGCGTCGCCTCCCGCGAGGGCAACGTGCTCGGCAGCATCTATCACTCCACGCCGGTCGTCGTGGGGCCGCCGAACGACTACATCCCCGACGAGTCCTACCGGGCCTTCGCGGAGCACCCCGATCAGGCGAACCGGCCGCTCGTGCTCTACACGGCGACGACCGACGGGCAGCTGCACGCCTTCCAGGTGACCGCGGCGACCGCGTCGGACCCGCTCAAGGTGGACAAGGTCGCGAACAACGAGCTCTGGTCGTTCCTGCCGCCACACGTGCTCCCCCGGCTGCTCGCGACGTTCAACCAGCAATCGCTGCTGCTCGACGGCGCGCCCGTCGTGAAGAACGTCGTCTTCGAGCGCACGTCGGCGCACGTGAGCAGCGCCAGCGCGACCTGGAACACCGTGCTCGTCGCCGGCGGCGGCGCGGGCGGCAGCTTCTACTACGCGCTCGACGTGACGAACCCGAAGGCGCCGCGGTTCCTCTGGCAGCTCTCCACGGACAAGGCCGGCAACCCGCTGTTCGGCGACGCGACGCCGACGCCGGCGATCGGCATGGTGGAGATGCAGGACGGCGGTCATATCAAGGAGATCGCGGTCGCCATCCTGCCCGGCGGCTCTGCCCCGCTCGACACGAGCCAGCCCGCGTGCAACCGGCAGAACACGACGCACCCGCTCTTCTATCCGACGGGCACCCTGGCGGTCCGCGACTCGGTCCGGTGCTGGGGCAGCGCGGGCAGCGGCGGCCTCGTCGGCCCGTCGCGCTCGCTCACGATCGTCCGGCTCGACACGGGCGAGATCATCCGCACGTTCCGGGGCCACCTCGACGAGGCCCCGGCCGGGCTCGGCTCGAGGCGCAAGGTGGTCGACTTCGACTCGCCGATCACCGGCGTCCCCGTGCCGTTCCCGGCGGGCGTCGGCGAGGTCGCCGAGCGCATCTACGTCGGCGACGCCGACGGGACGCTCTGGCGCGTCAGCCTGACGAGCACCAACCCGGACAACTGGACCGTGGACCTCGCCTGGGACGCGTACTCGTTCCCGACCGACACCGCGGCGAGCAGCCAGCCGATCCAGACGACGCCGATCGTGAGCACCGATCCGCTCGGCAACAAGGTCATCCTGTTCTCCACCGGCGATCAGGAGGCGTTCACGGCGAGCGGCACCATCGAGACGCGGGTCTGGTCGATCACCGAGCGACCGCACAACAGCAGCCTCCGCTTCAGCGAGAACTGGGTCGTCCCCCTCATGGGCGGCCAGCGCGTGACCGGGCCCATCTCCCTCTTCAACGGCTGCGCGTACTTCGCGACGTTCACGCCCGTCGCCCCCGGGACCTACACGTGCGCGGACGGGCGCGGCTCGATCTGGGGCGTCGACTACCTGTTCGGCGCGCCGGGGACACCGGCCGCGCTCCCGAACGGCTGCCTCGTCCCGCACGATCCTAACGAACGCTTCGAGGATCAGTCGCCGGGCACCATCGTCTTCGGCGTGGCCGTGACCCAGAAGCCGACCTGCACGGACACGGGGGAGTACATCGATCCGTACTTCGGCCCGCAGACGATCGTCCGGCAGTCCACCCCGCCCGAGTACCAGCTTGTGTTCCACACCGGCGCCGCCGGCGACGCGGACGCCCAGGGGGGCGCGACGCGAACGAGCACGAGGACGCTGCAGCGGCCGCGCAAGGTCGTTAAGATCGACTCGTGGGCCACCCTCATCGAATGAAGCGAGCCGGCCTGTCACGCGCCGTCGGCGCGCTCGCCGCGCTCGTCACGTGCGCTTCGGCCGCGCCCGCCTGCCGCAGCGACGCCGGCGCGCCGGCGCCGGCGCCGCAGGCGAGCGAGGCCGCGGCCCCGAAGCCGCCGGTCGACCAGGCGCTGCCGGGCGAGCTCGCCGAGGGGGCCGAGCAGGCGTTCGGCCTGCCCATCCCGCGCCGCATGAAGGTGCGCGCGCGCTTCTCCGATGCCGTCTTCGCCGTCGGGGAAATCCCAGCCGAGCGGGTGGCGAACTACGTGCGCACGCGCGTCCTCGCCGGAAATGTCGAGACCGGCCCTGCGAAGACGATCTTCTCGCGCGCCACCGTGAAGAGCGCGCCGCAGCGGATGATCCGGATCGAGGTCGTCTCGCGCGCGCACACCTCGGAGCTTGTCGTCCGCGACGAGACCCGGCCGCCTGCGGAGCAGGGCCTGTCGGTCGAGGAGCGCTGGCGTCGCAGCGGGCTCACGCCGGACGGCAAGGTGATCGATCCCACCCACCTCGAGTGAGCACAGCGGCGGCGGCCTCGACCTCCCGCGCCGCGGGGCCCGCTGCGCCAGTCGACATCTACGACCTTTCGAAGTAGATCGCGGCCGTGTCGACCAAGCCGCTCCCCACCGCTCCGCTCCGAAGGACGCCGCTCTACGACGAGCACATCAAGCTCGGCGGCCGCATGGTCCCGTTCGCCGGCTGGGAGATGCCGGTCCAGTACAAAGGCGTCACCGAAGAGCACAAGGCGGTGCGCTCCGCCGCCGGGCTGTTCGACGTCTCGCACATGGGCGAGATCATCCTGAGCGGCGAGCACTCCGGACAGGTGGTCGACTACCTCGTCACGAACGACGTGAAGAAGCTGGAGGACGGACACGCGCTCTACACGTGCGCGTGCAACGAGGCCGGAACGATCCTCGACGACCTCATCGTGTACCGGATCGACGCGCGGCAGTGGCTCATCGTCTGCAACGCGTCGAACCGCGACAAGATCGCCGCCCACATCCGGGGCGCGGCGCAGGGCCACTGCAGCTTCGAGGACGCGTCGGATCGCACGGCGATGATGGCGCTCCAGGGGCCGAAGGCGCTCGACATCGTCGCGCTCGCGGGCGGCGACGGCCCTGCGCTGCGCGAGCTCACGCCGTTCCACTTCCGCGACGCGACGCTCGCCGACGTGCGCTGCACCGTGGCCCGCACCGGCTACACCGGCGAGGACGGCATCGAGATCTTCTGCTCGCCCTCCGACGCGCAGCGGCTCTGGCGCGCGCTCGTCGAGCTCGGCGGTCCGCTCGGCCTCGAGGCGACGGGCCTCGGCGCGCGCGACACGCTCCGCCTGGAGGCGCGCCTGTCGCTGTACGGCAACGACATCGACGAGACGACGAACCCCATCGAGGCGGGCCTCGGCTGGGTGGTGAAGCTCGACAAGGGCGATTTCGTGGGGCGCGCCGCGCTCCAGCGCATCAAGGACGAGGGCCCCGCGCGCAAGCTGGTCGGCTTCGAGATGACGGGCCGCGGCATCGCGCGCCACGGCTACCCGCTGCTCGACGTGAGCGGCGCGAAGGTCGGCGTCTGCACGAGCGGCAGCCCGGGGCCGACCGTCGGCAAGAACATCGGGCTCGGCTACCTGCCGGCGCCGATGGCGGCGATCGGGACCGCCTTCCAGGTGGACTGCCGCGGGCGCTCGGTCGAGGCGGTCGTGGTCAAGACCCCGTTCTACAAGCGGGCCTGACCCGCGCCGAGGCGCGCCGCGGCGGGCTGATCCGAGCGACCGTGCGCGTCAACCAGAGACTCAGGTTGGCAAAGGGAGAAGAAGTCACATGGCGAGCGACAATGTCCGAACGGACCGGCGGTACACGAAGGACCACGAGTGGGCCAAGCAGGAGAACGATCTCGTCGTGATCGGGATCACCGCCTTCGCGGTCGAGCAGCTCGGCGACATCACGCTGGTCAACCTCGACGTGAAGCCGGGCGACACGATCACCGCGGGCACGGCGTTCGGAACGATCGAGAGCGTCAAGACGCTGAGCGATCTGTTCGCGCCGGTGAGCGGTAAGGTCCAGCGCGTCAACGGGGATCTCGAGAACCGCCCCGAGCTGGTCAACGACGACTGCTACGGCACGGCGTGGATGATCGAGGTCGTGCCCTCGGACGAGGGCGAGCTCGGCACGCTCATGGATCCCGACGCGTACAGCGAGCTCCTGAAGACCGCGGCGCACTGAGCGCCGCGCCCCTCCGCATTCCGCATCACCCTTCCTGCTTTCCGCTGCACAAGACCATGCGCTACCTGCCCCACACGCCCGAGGAAATCAGCGAGATGCTGCAGGCCGTCGGCCTGTCGTCGCTCGAGGAGCTCTACAGCGCGATCCCGAAAGAGGCGCGCCTCACGCGCCCGCTCTCGATGGAGCCTTCGCTCGACGAGGCCTCGCTCATGCGGCACCTCGAGGAGCTCGCCCAGAAGAACCGCGCCGGCCGCATGCTCTCGTTCCTGGGGGCCGGCGCCTACGAGCACCATTTCCCGCCGGCCGCCGATCAGCTGCTGCTCCGCAGCGAGTTCTACACCGCCTACACGCCGTACCAGCCCGAGGTCTCCCAGGGCACGCTCCAGGTGATCTTCGAGTTCCAGACGATCGTGAGCGAGATCCTCGGGCTGCCGATCGCCAACGCGTCGATGTACGACGGCGCGAGCGCGCTCGCGGAGGCCGTGCTGATGGCCCGCCGGCTGACGGGGCGCGAGCGCACGGTGCTGTCCGGGGGCGTGCACCCCGACTATGTCGGCACGGTCGAGACGTACGTGCACGGCATCGGGACCGGCAAGGCGTCGCTGGTCGGCGTCGACGTCGGCCGCGACGGCACGGCGGACGTCGAGGCGCTGACGCGGGCGATCGACGAGACGACGGCCTGCGTGGTGGTCGGCTATCCGAACTTCTTCGGCGTCGTTGGCGACATCCGGAAGGTGGCCGAGGTGTGCCACCAGAAGGGCGCGCTGCTGATCACGGTCACCCTGGACCCGTACGCGCTCGCGCTGCTCGAGTCGCCTGGCGCGCTCGGCGCCGACATCGCGGTGGCGGAGGGCCAGCCGCTCGGGCTGCCGCCGCAGTACGGCGGCCCCAACGTCGGGCTGTTCGCTTGCCGGAACGACCGCAAGTACCTCCAGCAGGTGCCCGGCCGCCTGGTCGGCGAGACGGTCGACAAGCACGGGACCCGCGGGTACGTGCTGACGCTCGCGACGCGCGAGCAGCACATCCGCCGCGAGCGGGCGACGAGCAACATCTGCACGAACAGCGGCCTCTGCGCGACGGCGGTCACGATGCGGATGTGCATGCTCGGCAAGCGCGGGTTCGTGGAGGCGGCGAAGCAGTGCCTCGCGAAGGCCGAGCACCTGAAGCGGGAGATCGCGCGGCTCGACGGGTACTCGCTGCCGATGTCGGCGCCGACGTTCCACGAGTTCGTCGTGAAGGTCCGCGGCGGGGACGCGGGGCGGCTCACGAGGGCGCTGGCGGAGCAGGGGATCATCGCGGGGCTCGATCTCGGGCGGATCGACGCGCGGCGGCGGGACGAGCTGCTGGTCGCCGTGACCGAGCGGCACAGCCGCGCGGATCTCGATCGGCTCGTGGCGGGGCTCGCGGGGTTCTCGGGCTGAAGCGGAGGAGGCGGCTCCGAGCCAGGCGCGGCGGCGGCTGATCGGAGCGCGGTGCGGGCGCGGGAGGGTGTGCCGAGCTGCCCGGCCCCCGGCGAGGGTGCTCGCCGCGCGGGCGCGGGGTGGGGCCCCGCCGAACTCGCCTGAGCCATCTCTCCTCCGGCATAGCCGGAGGAGAGATGGCTATTGGGCTCGGACAGCGGCCCGTCCCCACCCCGCGCCCGCGCGGCGAGCACCCTCGCCGGGGGCCTACCGCCCAGTTGGAGGAGCCCTCGCTGGACAGGTGAGCCCCGCGGCCTGCCGCAAGGCTTGATGCAAGCCTTGAAACGGGTGACTCGGTCGCCGAGTCGGCCCTTTCAAGGCTCGAGACGGCCAACTCGGCGGGCCAGCGGGGCGTTTCAAGGCTTGAGACGGCCGACTCGGCGGGCCAGCGGGGCGGATCAAGCCTCGAAATCGCTCACTCGGCGACCGAGTCGCCCGGTCCAAGGCTTGAAACGGGGACCCGGATGCCCGGGAAGGCGATCTATGCCTTCGAGAACGCCCGACATGGCCTCCGGACCGAAGACGGTGGCCTTCCAGACCGCCCGACAGGGCTTCCGGAGGGCGGCGGCGGCCCTGCTCGGCGGGGCGGGAGCGCCTCATCGGGCCGATGCGCCGGGGATCGCCCGGCTCGCTCCACTCGGTCACCTGCTCGAGCACCGGCTTCGCCGTCGCGATCTCGTCGATCGGGAACTCCCGCGTCCGCCCCGAGGGGCTGTCGCAGGCGACGCACACCTTGAGCTCCGGCATGCCCGTCAGCACGTCGAGCTTCGTGAGCGCGATCCTGTCGAGGCCGTTCACGCGCGCCGCGTAGCGCAGCGCCGGCAGGTCGAGCCAGCCGGTCCGCCGCGGGCACCCGGTCGCCGAGCCGTACTCCCGCCGATCGACCGCAGCCGCTCGCCCAGCGCGCCGCCCCGAGCTCCGTCGAGAACGGGCCCTCGCCCACGCGCGTGCAGTACGCCTTCGCCAGGCCGAGCACCCGGCGGATGCGCGTCGGGCCGACCCCGGCGCCCACGCACGCGCCCCCTGCGATCGCCCCCGACGACGTCACGAACGGGAACGTGCCGTGCTCGATGCGATGGCTCGGAGGCGGAGCGCCAGCGGATGCGCTGAAATCGTGCTGGGAAGCGGGCGGAGCTGCCGGCTTTTGTGGCGGGGTGGCGCTGTCTGTTATCGGTTGTAATTGCTATTTACTCATCGCCCTGGTCCCTTCGCGCCCGCGGAGGAAAGCAATGACATTCAGATGGGTGAAGTGGAGAGCGCTCGCGGGCTGCGTTCCGGTGCTCCTCGTAGGGGCATGCAGCTCCGGATCGCCGGACGATGAGGAGCTGCGCGGCACGGCGAGGCTCGCGGCGAGCGCCGAGGACGCGACCTGCATGACGATCCAGCGCGGTACGGCCGGCGCGGTGGAGGACGCGACGATCTGGGAGACGTACCCGACCTGAGCGACTCGACCGTGCTGCTCCGCACGGGCACGCTGGCCGGCTTCGGCGTGCGGCACGCCGTCCTCCGCTTCGACCTCTCGCCGGTGCCCACCGAGGCGCAGGTCGTCTCCGCGACGCTGCGCCTCCGGCAGATCTACCGGGACGATACCAGCTCCAGCACCATCAACATCCACCGGATCCTCTCGCCGTGGACCGAGCCGACAGTGACCTGGCAGAGCCTGGCGAACGGTACCGACTTCGACCCGGCGATCGCGGCGTCCTTTCAGTCGCTTCCCGGCGCCGGCATGCGTTCGGCCGATCTGACCGCGCTCACCGCGGCGTGGCTCGCGGGGACCACGCCGAATCACGGCGTGTTGCTGGAAGAGGCGCCGGTCCTCACCACCTCCTTCCGGAGCAGCGAGGAGCCGAATGTGGCCACGCGGCCGAGCCTCGAGGTCTGTTACACGACCGCGCCGACTTGCACCGGCACGCTCGACGACGGCGACGCGTGCACGACGGATACCTGCGACCCGGTGCTGGGCATCCTGCACACGCCCATCGCGACCGACGACAGCGATCCGAGCACGATCGACACGTGCGACCCGGCGACCGGCGCGGTGACGCACGTCGCCTGTCCGGCGCTGGACCCGACCGTGGCCACGCGGCTCATCGACGCCGTGGGCTGCATCTACCAGGGGCCGAACGCGCCGCAGACGGGCATGACGGCGACGATCGCCCCGGCCTCTGTGGCGGTCGTCAAGGGCAAGGTCGCGACGCGGGTGGGGGTTCCGATCTCGGGCGTGAAGGTGAGCGTGCTTCACTACGGTGCGGGAGACGCGGAGAGCTACGGGCAGGTCCTCACGCGCGCGGACGGGGCCTTCGAGCTGGTCGTGCGGGGAGGTCAGCCGCTCACGATGAAGTACGAGAAGGACGGCTATCTGCCGGTGCAACGGCAGGTGGGCACCCAGTGGCAGCGCTGGTCCGCGGCGCCCGACGTGGTGCTGATCGAGAGCGATCCGGTGGTGACGCCCGTCGCGCTGGGTAGCGCGGCCGGAGCGCAGGTGGCGCGCGGGAGCGTCCAGACGGACGAGAGCGGCACGCGCCAGGCGACGCTGCTCTTCCCCTCGGGCACGACGGGGACGATGACCGTGCCGAACCCGAGCGGCCCGCCGGGGGCGACGATGACCGTGGCGCTGCCGGCGGAGGTGCACGTGCGCGCGACCGAGTACACGGTCGGCCCGAACGGCCCCGAGGCGATGCCGGGGACCTTGCCGCCGACCAGCGGGTACACGTATGCGGTGGAGCTCGGGCTCGACGAGGCAGTCGCCGCCGGGGCGACGAAGGTCGAGTTTAACCAGCCCATTCCGTTCTATGTCGAGAACTTCCTCGACTTCCCGGTCGGAATGCACGTGCCGCTCGGCTATTACGACGCCGAGAAAGGTGCGTGGGTGCCGGCGAACGACGGGCGTGTCATCGAGATCGTCGACGTGAGCGGCGGGGTAGCGTTGGTCGACATCGACGGTGACGGCGCGGCCGACGACGCGAGCGAGCTCGGCGCGCTCGGGATCAGCGCCGAGGAGCTCGGACAGCTCGCCGCGCAGTACACAGCGGGGATGAGTCTCTGGCGGTCCCTTGTCACGCACTTCACCCCGTGGGACTGCAATTGGCCGATCGGCCCGGGCCCTGGCGCCACGCCGCCGCCGATCGGTCCTGGCGGCGGCTCCGGCAGCGGCAGTGGCTCCGGCGGTAGCGGCGGTCCCGGCGGCGGGGATCCGGACGACCCCAGCCGCGAGTGCGGATCCATCATCGAATGCGAAAGCCAGACGCTCGGGGAGCGGCTGCCCATTGTCGGGACGCCGTTCGATCTCCGCTACAAGAGCGACCGAACGGCGGGAGGCAACCGAGAGCTCTATCGCCTCGCCATCCCGCTCACGACGTCGTCCGTGCCCCCAAACCTCGAGCGGATCGATTTCAAGGTGACCGTGGCGGGGAGGACGTTCGATGTCAGCGTCGACTGCCCTTGTTCGCCAGGCCAGCAGTACACGTTCGAGTGGGACGGGAAAGACGCGTTCGGACGCACGGTCCCCGGACCGCAGCCGGTCACGGTGGACATCGATTACGTTTACGGCGCCTTCTACTACGTACCCGCCTTGCAGGGCTCGATGTCGGGCGGCGGCGGCCGCTTCTCGTCCTTCGGGCTCCCCTCCGACGCCGTGATCACGGGGATCCGCGCGCGGGAGAAGATCTACATCGGCCGACGCTGGGAGAGCACGCTCAGCGCCTGGACCAACGGCTCGCCTGCGCTCGGTGGCGTCAGCTTGAGTCATCATCACGTCTTCGATCCCAGCACGTCGACGCTCTACCGCGGCGACGGCTCGCGCCGCACCGGCCGGAACATGGTCACCATGCTCCGGCGCGTCGCCGGCAATCCACCTCCTCCTGCGAGCAGCGCCACCGCCGAGGGAGCCCGCGCCGAGAGGGTGCCTATTGATTTCTCCTACGGAATCGCCGTCGGTCCGGATGGAAGCATCTACTACTCCGAGTCGGGCAACGATCGCATCCGCAAGATCTCGCCCGCCGGCTTCGTCACCACGATCGCCGGCGTCTACGCGCAGGCCGGATTCAATGGAGATAACCAGCCTGCGACACAGGCTTTATTGGACGATCCTCGGCGACTCACGATCGGACCCGACGGCGCCATCTATTTCATCGACACGGGCAACCGCCGCGTCCGCAAGATTTCGCCCGACGGAATCATCACCAGTGTCGCAGGCAATGGCCTATCGGGCACTCGACCGCCCGACGGTGCGCTTGCCACTTCCGGCGCTCTGGGCTTCGCATATGGCCTCGACGTTTCCAGCGACGGCAGCCTCTACCTGGCACTCAACAATTCTATCCGCAAGATGGCGCCTGACGGGATCATCACGACGGTTGCAGGCTCATGGAACACCAATTCCGCGTTTAGCTCCGGTAACGGCGGCCCCGCTGTCGATGCGCGATTCAATTTGATCCGAGACGTGGCGCTTGGTCCGGACGGATCGATATACATCTCGGAGCAATCCGGAACGGGGCTTGGTTACGCGATCCGGCGGATCGATCGCAGTGGAATTATCAACAAGATTGCGGGCAGCGTCGAGACGACCACGTCGGAGGATGGGGTGCCAGCGATCTCGGCTTCGATCGGTGTTCCCTACTCATTGGCGGTCGGACAGGACGGCAGCGTGTACTTCGCCGCGGAATCCGGCGAGCTGCTGCGGGACAAGCTCATCCGGCGCATCTCGCCCGATGGGGTACTGACCACGGTCGTCGGCAACCGAGCTCCTCGCCCTTGGAATTGCTATGCTTGCGGTGTTGGCGGGCCCCCGACCGCGGCTTGGGTCATGCGAATGATGGATTTTACAGTTACTCCAGATGGCCGCCTGATGTTCATCGATGGCGACGGCGGCCCCTACTACATCGGCCTCGTCGACATGGCGCTCGTGGGTATCAAGGCCCCCGGCGTCGCCGACGCCATCGCGAGCGAAGACGGGACCGAGGTGTACACCTTCGATCAGCAGGGGAGGCATCTCACCACCCGCGACGCGCTCCTCGGCACCGTGCTCTACACGTTCGGCTACGACGCTGCGGGCCGGCTGGCGACCATCACCGATATCGACCAGCAGGTCACGACCATCCAGCGCAACGCGACTGGCGAGCCGACGGCCATCGTTGCGCCGAGCGGACAGAGCACCTCGCTCACGCTCGACGCGGAGGGCAATCTCTGGACGTTCACGAATCCGGCGAACGAGACGACGACGCTCTTGTACTACCCGAACAGCGGCCTGCTCCAGTCCCTGGAGGACCCGCTGGGGCGGCTGCACGAGTTCGAGTTCGACGCGCAAGGACGCCTCATCAGGGATGAGAATCCGGCGGGCGGCTACAAGCAGCTCACCCGGACCGAGATGCCCAACGGTCGCCGTGTCACGGTCACGACCGCGATGGGGTTGCCCCGGGGGTACGAGTTCTCGAGGTTCCCGGACGGAAGCAAGCAACGCATCCGCACCGGATCGGACGGGCTCTCGACCGTGGAGCAAATCAGCACGAGCGGAGCCAGGACGATCACGGCGACGGACGGAACCGTGACCTCCATCGAGGTGCAGGGAGATCCGCGCTTCGGCATGCAGTCGTCGATCGTCGGCAAGGAGACGACGACCACGCCGCTCGGCAGGACGAAGCAGGTCACCCGGTCGCGCTCGGTCGTGCTCGCGCCGCCGAGCGATGATCCCCTGAACGTCACCTCGGTGACCGACCTCGTGACCACCAATGGACACACGTTCTCCACGGTGTTCAACAAAGCCGCGAGGGCGACCGTCCACACATCCCCTGCGGGGCGCCAGTCCACGGTCACCCTCACACCCAAGGGGCGCCCCCAGCGCATCGCGGTGCCCGCGATCCTGCCAATAGATTTCACGTACTATCCGGATGGTCGCTTGAGCGCGCGAACCCAGGGAGCCAGGACGTGGACGTACACGTACGAAGATAACGGCTGGCTCACGACGGCAACCGATCCACTGCTCAACACCGTCTCTTTCCTTCACGATGCGGTCGGCCGCTCCACGCAGGTGACGAGGGCCGACGACGAGGTGATCGGAACGAGCTACTATTCCGGCGGACTCGTCCACACGGTGACGCCGCCGGACCGGCCGGCGCACACATTCGGTTATACGCCGGCAGATCTCCTGGAGGAATACCAGGCTCCGGCCGTCGGCGGTGCTCCCGGGAATACCTCGTGGTCCTACGATCTGGACGGCATGCTCACGAGCTCGGCGCGGCCGGGTGAGTCCGCGACAGGCTACACGCGGGACCCGTCTACGGGTCGCCTCAGCCAGGTGGCGCTGCCGCTGGGGATGGGCACCATCAGCTACGCCTATCATCCGTCGACTGGAAGACTCACGACCATCGCCGGTCCTTCAGGTATCTCGCTCAATTTTGCCTACGATGGCATGCTCTTGACCGGTCTGACGTGGACAGGAGCCGGGTTCGGGGGCAACTCCTCGAGTGTGCAGTGGGTCTACGACAACGACTTCCGCATCGATACGGAGACCGTGGGCAGCGGTGCGACCATCAACTTCGACTACGACGCAGACGGCCTCCTCACCCAAGCGGGCGGGCTCACGCTCTCCCGGCATCCCAACAACGGGACGTATACCGGGAGCACGATCGGCGTCGTGAGCGATACGATCACCCGCGACGCCTACGGCGCAGTGGCGACGTACGTCGCGCAGGCGAGCGGCTCGACGCTGTACGAGGTGACAACTACGCCCGACGCTCTAGGGCGCATCCAGAGCATGACGGAGACGATACAAGGGCAGACCGCAACGTACGAGTATGTTCGCGACCTCGCCGGCCGTCTTACCGACGTGTATCGCGATGGCGTGATCGCGGCGCACTACGATTACAACGCGAACGGGAATCGCCTGTCGCGAACGTCGCCCGCAGGGACGGAGAGCGGTACGTATGATGACCAGGATCGGCTCCTGAGCTATGCGCTCAAGACCTACGGGGTGAGCTCGGCGGGCGACCTTACGAGCATCACCGATACGGCCACGGGAGCGACGACGACGCTCACGTACGACGCGCGCGGTAACCTCCGTCAGGTGGTGCTGGGCACCGGTGACGTGATCGAATACATGGTGGATGGGGAGGATCGCCGGATCTGGAAGAAGAAGAACGGCGCGGTGGTGCAGGGGTTCATCTACCGCGACGACCTGCAACCCGTGGCGGAGCTCAACGCCGCGGGCGCGGTGGTGGCGCAGTTCGTCTATGGTCAGGGTCGCAATGTCCCTGATCTCATCCTGAAGGGTGCGGCGACCTACCGGATCCTGACGGACCATCGGGGCAGCCCGCGGCTGGTCGTCAACACCGCAACCGGAGCGATAGCGCAGCGCATCGACTATGATGAGTTCGGCCGCCTCCTCCAGGACACGAACCCGGGCTTCCAGCCGTTCGGCTTCGCCGGCGGGCTGTACGACGCCGACACGAAGCTGGTGCACTTCGGAGCGCGAGATTACGATGCGGAGGTGGGGCGGTGGACGGCGAAGGATCCGATCCGGTTTGACGGTGGAGACACAAACCTGTACGGGTACGTGCTCAACGATCCGATCAGCTTCACGGATCCGAACGGCCTCGGCCCCATCGTATTTTTTGATTGTCTTCTGAGCGGACGTAGCTTGGCGGACTGCTGGGCTGAAGAGAAGTCCAAATTGGGTTCTAAGTCCGAATCCGATTCTGGGCCAGGATCCGATCCTGGGCCGGGATCGCATCCTGGGGAAAGTCCGAAACCGAAGAATGGATTTGGGATGTGTCCCGCGAATCCATACCGGGAGCCGGAGGAGCCCGATTGGAAGAAGAAGGCGAAGAGCTGCAGCGGGACGTCCGGTGGTGCACGCGTCAAATGCTGCATGGATGCGTGCGATGTGCGCGATCTTGGTGAGGTTGCCAGTGGCATTTGCTTTGCACATTGTCTGATGCAATGAGTAGTGCGAGTGAGACATGGACAAGTCGATCGACGAGATTCTTGCTGAGTTCACCGGTTGGTATGGTCCAGAGGAGGTCTGGATCCTCTCGCTGAGCGACGCCGAGATTATCGAGCGACTGAAGGCCATCGGGAATCATCCATGCACCGCCTTGGCCGAATACCTCGAATCGTTGTTCGTTCGGGTCCAAGTTGATCCAGCGTCGATCAAGCGCGAGCTGGAGGAGTCAGCGGGTTCCGTATCTGGTGGCTTTAGGAGTTGGCTAGATCCCAATGAGAGAACTGCCGACGGCCTCGATGCGTGGGTCGCCTATCACTTGGCCAATGGACGGGCCATCGCCCGACGCTTGATCCTGGATTGGGTCAAGCAGGAGCCCTACCTCTCAAGCGTGGCCCCCTCCTCCACCCCCTCCGATCCGGAATGATCTACCGCGGGCTGCGGCCGCGTTAAGCCGTCATCGACGGACGAGCGCCGGCCGCGTGCCCGCGGGCGCCCCACACCCGCCCGCGCCGCCCCCAGCGACGGACTTCCCGGCGGGGCGCCCGCGCAGGCGGCGCGCCCTCAGCCCTGCGGCATCACGCGAACGCGTTGCGCCGGACAATGGTCGCGTCGCGGTCCGCGTCGACCGACGCCACGTCGACCGGCATGCCCGTTTCCTTCTCGACCATCTCCACGTAGTGCCGCGCCGCCGCTGGCAGCTCGGTCATCGACCGCGCGCCGTCGATCGGCTCGCTCCACTCGGCCACCGACTCCAGCACCGGCTTCGCCGTCGCGATCTCGTCGACCCTCCGCGCGTGACATCCGATCCGGCGAGGGGCAACGTGAATGAACGCGAGGAGGAGGATGGCGAGCGCGGCGACGACATCCATGACGCGCCCCTGGCCGCACCCTCCCGGGGTACGACTTCGCCGGTCAACCGGCGTCCGCGGCGCCAATGCGCGTCGCGCGCCCGGTCCTCGACTGCCCCTTCCCGGCTCGATGGCTCCCCATCGTGTCCGGAGAGACGCTCGCGCGCCCCTCAGCGCGAGGCGACGTCTCGGCTCTGCTGCGCGGGGAACGGGTTCGGCCACAGCGGCAGGAGCGACTGCCGGTAGACGGTGAGACGCAGCAGGTCGATGCCCGCGATGGCGGCGAACGCCATGGCGTTGTCGGTCCCGTAGCTCCCCTGGAGCGAGAGGCTGATGCCGAGCGGCGCCCCGAGCGTGAGCGCGCCGGCCACGCCCGTGGAACCCGCGCCCCAGAAGCGGCGGTAGCCGCCCGCGTCGAGGGCAAGGCCCAGCTGGCCGGCCTGGAAGCCGCGCGTCGCGACCCGGGCGAGCAGCGCGAGATCGATGCCGCTGTCGAGGATCGGCGTCGCACGCATCAGGCCGCCGACGATGACGGGCGCGTCGGGCGTGGTCCCGACGCCGACGTCGCACGACAGCGCGCCGTCGAAGACGAGATCGCTTTCCCCCTGCTTCCAGCCGACCGCGCCGGCGCCCACGAAGGTCCACGCGGAGGTGTCCGCGCGCGAAGGCGAGGACCAGGCGAGCGGGGCGAGCAGGGCCCCGACGGCGGCGAGGCAGGCGATGGGCGAGCGCACGCGAGCGAGCTAGCACGAAGCGCCGAGCGGCGATAGGTCAGCGCGCGGGGCCGCGCCGCTCGACGATGTGCCGCGCCACGAGCGCGGCCACCTCGGGATCGAAGAGGAGCGTGTTGTGCCCCCGCCCCTCCATCACCCGCACCTCGCCGCCCGGCAGCGCGTGCGCGATGGGCGAGCGGACCAGCGTGTCGGCCCCCGCGACGATCGACAGGTGCGGGATGCTCGAGCGCGCCGTCCCGAGGAGGACGCGCCGGAGGACCGGGCTCGACGCGTCGAGATCGCGCGCGCCGCCGAAGCCGAGCAGCGCCACGCGCGGGATGCCGCCAAACGGGCTCGCCATGGAGATGGTCTGCACGACGCGCGGATCGCCGACCTCCTGCGCGAAGAAGCGGCACACGATGCCGCCCATGCTGTGACCGACGAGGTGCAAGCGCGCGCCGTCCGGCAACGCGGCGACGAGCGCCGCGAGGCGCTCTGACAGCGCCTCGACGCCGGGCCCCGGCGCGTAGGACATCGTCGCCGTGTGGACCGACCACGACGGCTCGGCGCGCGCCGGGTCCGTCCGACCGCGCGCCCGCGAGGCGCGCGACAGGGCGGCGTGGCGCTCGATCGCCGTGCGCAACGGCCGGAGGACGCCGGCGGAAGCGAAGAGCCCGTGAAGGATGACCACCACCTCGTCGCCGTCGCGCGCCCCGTCAGGGATCACCGGCGCGAGGGTGTCGTACGGCAGGAGGACCGCCTGCCTCGCGAACGAGGCCACCTCCCTGCCAGCTGTCGCCGCGAAGGCCGACGCACGGAACCACCTCGCCACGTGGTGGCTCTTACCATGGATCCGTCGCGCGACGTCCCCGTGGCTCGCGACGCGCTGTGTCGCGGGCGCGCGCCACGAGGACGCCGCGCGGGCGGCAAGGAAGCCGATCACGGCCGCAGCAGCCAGACATGGAAGCTGCGGAACGTCCCCCGGAGCGCGCGGATCCGGACCAGGTCCCCCGGCGCGACGTCGCGCAGCGCCACCCGGATCTCGAACCAGCGGTCCAGAGGGCGCTCTGGCACCTCGACGCGCGCCTCGTCCGCGGCGCGCTCGACCGCCACGCCGATCGCGATCGGGCCGCCCCCGTCGGTGCGCAGCGCGAGCACGGCGGGCCCGGGTGCGATCGCGGCGGCCGCGGCGGCCGATCCGATTGCGAACGACTGCTCGCGCCCCTCGGGGATGATCCTGCCGGCGTCGAACCGCGGCGCACCGCCGCCGTCGCTCCCGTCCCGCAGCACGGCGCCGACGACCCAGCCGCCGCGCGGCGACGGGAACGCGTAGCCGTGCGCCCGCTCGTCGACCAGGTCGGCGATGTCCACCTCGTCGATGGCGCCGTCGCGGCGCTCCCCCGGCGGAGCGAGCGCCGACCAGTCCGCCTCGTAGATCACCTTCTCGTCCGCGGCGCACATCACGTTGTTCTCGATCTTCACCGCGTCGACGCGCCGGCCGAAGACGTCCGCGAGCCCGCCCCACCACGAGGGGTACAGGGCAAAGACGTCAGGCCGCTCGGCGGCGTCGAGCCGCTCGATGAGCTCGACCACGGCCGGCACCCCGTGCACCGAGGCCCGCGCGAACGGCATCCCCCGGTACCCGCCGAGCCCGAGCCCGTCGATGGCCGGGATTCCCGACAGGTACGGGATCGCGCCCGCGTCGCCGAGCAGCACCCGCCGCGGCCGCGGCGCGCGCGCGGCGAGGCGCCGCGCGACCTCGACCTGCTGCCCGGCGATGTTGGCCGAGGAGCGGGCGAAGTGGTCGATCTGCCGCCCGAACCACGGGGAGGGCGCCGCGAGGGCCGCGAGCGCGAGCGCCGCGGCGACGCCCGCCGCGAGCCGCCCCCGCCGCGCGAGCGCCTCGGCCCCGAGGGCCGCCGCGACGAGCAGCATCGCGAGCGCCGGGGCGGCGTAGCGGAGGTTCTGGTAGCGCGCCGTCGCGTTGAGCGAGACGAGGAGCAGCGAGCCGTAGGCGCCGATCAGGAGCGGCACGGCCAGGCGCCGAGCGCGCCGGTCGAGCGCCGCGATCGCGCCGAGCAGCGGCAAGAGGAGGGCGTAGGACGGCCCGCCGAGCGCGCTCTCCAGCGCCTGCACCCGCAGCGCAGCGAGGTTCTTGATCACCTCCACCGCCTTCTCGAGCGGCGCCGGGTACGGGTTCGACAGGATGAGCTTGCGCACCGCCCCCGCGGCGCTCCACTCCCCCGTGAGCGCGCGGTTCGCGGCGGCCTGCGCGCCGAGGAGCAGCGCGGTCGGCAGGGACGCGCGCGCGAGCGACGCCGCCGCGCCCAGCGAGCCCGACGCGTGGGCCACGGCGATCGCGAGCGGCGCCGCGAGCGCGACGGCCTCGGGCCGCGTCGCGACGAGCAGCGCGGCGAGGAGCCCTGCCCGGAGCTGCTCGGCCGGGCGCTGCGCCGGCGGGGCGAGCTCGGCGCGCCGCACCGCGACGAGCGCCCGGCCCATCACCGCGCCGAGCAGCGCGACCTCCATCCCGGAGAACCAGCTCCAGTCGAGCAGCGGCACGGCCACGACGAAGAGCGGCGCGACCCAGGCGACCCAGCGGGAGGACGCGGCGCCGGGCCCGGCGCGCGGATCGAGGAGCCGCCGGAGCGACCGGCAGAGGTCGAGCAGCGCGGCGCACGCGAGGAGCGCGGCGAAGAGGCCGAGCCACGCGCCGCGAAACCCGAGCAGGTACCCGGGCGCGAGGGCGAGGGGGTACACCAGGCTGGTCCCGCCCGAGGAGTAGCCGTTGCCCGGGATCCACGAGAACGGGTGGCCAAGGGCCGCGGCGCGGGCGAAGCCGAAGTGGATGTAGACGTCGTCGAGGGGCGCCGGCCAGACGCCGCCCGTCCTGGCGAGCGCGGGCCCGTAGAACGCCGCGGCGGCGCCGAGCACCGGGATAGCGGCGCTCGCGTGCCACAAGAGCAGCCGGATCCGCGGCGGGCGCCTCACGGCCCGGCCGGTACCACGAAGGAGCCCAGGACGGCGCGCCGATTCTGGCTAGACTGCGCGCCATGGTGCTCAGAGCCGTGGTGGACGAATCGATTGACTCCGCCCACTGGGAGGCCGTCGAGGAGGCGGCCGAGCTCCTGCAAGAGGAGCAAGTCCAGGAGGCGCTCGTCGCGCTGCGCGACGTGATCAAGGCCTCCCCGTCGAACCCGTACGCGTACAACCTGCTCGGGCACGCGCTCTACGAGCTCGGCCAGCTCGAGCCGGCGCGCGATGCATACCGCGCCGCCGTGCGGCTCGCGCCGAGCTTCCTCGGGGCGCGGGTGGCCCTGTCGCACGCGCTCCGTCGCGTCGGCGACACGGAGGGCGCGATCGCGCAGGCGAAGGAGGCGCTCCGCCGGTTCCCGAAGGACGGCGAGGCGATGCACGCGATGGGGCTCGCGTACGCGGCCCGCGGCAACCGCGCGCTCGCGCGGAAGCACCTCCAGGGCTTCCTGGACGCGGGCCCTGAGGTCGAGTCCGCCATGGAGGTGCGGCAGATCCTCGAGATGCTCGGCGTCGGGGACGACGACGAGCCGCTCCAGTTCGAGTAGCCTTCCCTGGCGCACGCGCGCGCGGCGCGCCGGAGGCAAGGAACTCGATGGCGACCACCCCGCACTTCGATCTCATCATCATCGGCACGGGGCCGGGCGGCGAAGGCGCCGCCATGACGGCCGCGAAGCACGGCAAGTCGGTCGCGGCGATCGAGCGCTACACGCGGGTCGGCGGGGGCTGCACCCACTGGGGGACGATCCCCAGCAAGGCGCTGCGCCGCGCGATCTACCACATGAACCTGATCAACCAGAGCCCCATCTACAAGCGGATGGATGTGGTTCCGGAGTACCCGTTCGCCGAGCTCCTCGCGACCGCGAACCGCGTCATCGACGAGCAGGTCGATCTGCGGGAGAGCTTCTACGACCGGAACCGCGTCCAGCTCATTCCGGGGCAGGCCAGCTTCGTCGATCCGCACACGATCGAGGTGGAGGGCGACGGGGGCCAGCGCCGGCGTTACACGGCCGACAGCTTCGTCATCGCGACCGGCTCGCGGCCGTACCGGCCGGCCGACATCGACTTTAGCCACCCCCGCATCTTCGACAGCGACACGCTGCTGCGCATGGATCACACCCCCCGGAGCATCACGATCTTCGGGGCGGGCGTCATCGGCTGCGAGTACGCGTCGATGCTGCGCAACATGCAGGTCGCCGTGAACCTCGTGAACACGCGCGCCCATCTCCTGGAGTTCCTCGACGACGAGATCACCGACGCGCTCGGGTACCACTTCTGCGACAAGGGGATCCGCGTCCTGAACGGCGAGGAGCACGAGGCGGTCGAGGCCACGAAGGAGGGCGTCGTGCTCTCCCTGAAGAGCGGGAAGAAGCTCCGGAGCGACGTCTTCCTCTGGGCCAACGGGAGGTCGGGCAACACGGCCGATCTCGGCCTGGAGAGCGTCGGCATCACGCCGAACAAGCGCGGTCAGATCGAGGTGAGCGAGACATTCCAGACCAGCCAGCCGCACATCTACGCGGTCGGCGACGTCGTCGGCTTCCCGGCGCTCGCGAGCGCGAGCTACGACCAGGGCCGGTACGTGGCCAGCCACCTCTGCGGCGATGCCGACGACAAGCTGGTCCGGGACATCCCCACGGGCATCTACACGACGCCCGAGATCTCGTCGCTGGGCAAGAGCGAGCGGGAGCTCACGGCGGAGAAGGTGCCCTACGAGGTGGGGAAGTCGACGTTCAAGACGCTCGCGCGCGCCCAGATCACAGGCCAGCAGGTCGGGATGCTGAAGCTGATCTTCCACCGCGAGACGCTCGCGCTGCTCGGGATCCACTGCTTCGGCGAGAACGCCGCGGAGATCATCCACATCGGGCAGGCGATCATGTCGCAGCCTGCGCCGCACAACACGATCCGGTACTTCGTGAACACGACGTTCAACTACCCCACCATGGCCGAGGCCTACCGCGTCGCGGCGCTCGACGGGCTGGGGCGCGTGTTCTGAGGGCGCGGCTCCCGAGCGCCCCGGGCCCGCCCCTGGCAGCGTCCGGCGAGTCCATGGCGCGCGTCAGGGCCGTCGAGCGGGGCAGCGGCGCACGGGCGCTGGGATCGGCGGTTGCCAGCGCGCGGCGCGGGGGTGATACTCCCGGGAGGAGCACGCTGTCATGGCCGCCGCTGCACCCCTCCTCGCCCCCCCTGCCGGCGCCGCCGACGCTGTCGCGGCGGACGGCTCGGAAGACCAGCTCTTCGTCGTTCATGACGTCTCGTGGGAGCAGTACGAGGCCATCCTGGCCGCCCTCGGCGACCGGGCTGGCGTGCGGGTGACGTACTGCGAGGGAGTGCTGGAGCTGATGAGCCCGGGCGGACCCCACGAGGGGCGGAAGACGATCCTGGCCCGCCTCGTCGAGGCCTATGCCGAAGAGGCGGAGCTGCCGCTCAGCGGATACGGCAGCATGACCGTCCGCAAGAGGCTCGCGGAGCGGGGGGTGGAGCCGGACGAGTGCTACGTGCTCGGGACGGTCGAGGACGGGGAGATCCCGGAGCTCGCGATCGAGATCATCGAGAAGAGCGGGACGATCAACAAGCTCTCCGTCTATGCGGGGCTCGGCGTGCCCGAGGTCTGGTTCCTGAAGAAGGGGAAGCTCTCCATCCACCTCCTCGGCCCGGACGGCTACGCGGAGACCGGGCAGAGCCGGCTCCTGCCCGGCCTCGACGTCGCGGGGCTGACGGAGTTCATGCTGCGCAAGGGGGATCAGACGTCCGTGGTGCGCGCGTGGCGCGCGAGGCTCCGGGAGCGATGCGCCAGGTGAGCTCGGTCCGCTGAGCGACGAAGCGCCGTCTGCCGAGGCGCTTCGAGGCCAGCCCCCTACCCCCCGCCGCTCGCCCGCGCCGCGCACGCCGCGGCGATCGCCTCCGCCCCCGCCTCTCGCGCCGCGATCTCGCACGCGCGCCACGCCGCGAGCCGCTCGGGCCCCGCGGCGCCACGCGGCGCCGCCGCGACCCGCGCCTCGACCGAGCGCGCGAAGGCGTCCAGCGCCGCCTCGTCCCCGCGCTCCGACAGGAGCGCGCCCAGCGTGAGCGCCGCGTGCGCGACCTGCCGCTCCGCGCCCGGGTACATCTCCTCCGAGAGCGCCTCGACGAGCGCCGGGAGGTCGCGGCGCGCCGCGGCCTCGCGCGCCCGCACCTCGGGCCCCGCGGCCTCGGCCCCTGCGACGCCGAGGCGCCGCTCCAGGTAGCCGACCACCGAGCGTGCGACGCGCTGGAACGACGCGAGCCCGTCGGTCGGCGCCTCGAGCACGCCGCCTCCGCCCCGCGCGCCCGCGACGTCGAGATCGAGCACGATGACGAGATCCTCCCGCTCCCCGATGACCAGGAGGTCGTGCGCCCAGTCGAGCGAGCGCTCCTCCGCGAGCCACGCCGTCGCCCGCGCGACGTCGCCGCGCGGCAGGATGAGCGTCCCGTCCGGGAGCGCGATGCCGTCCGCCGCCGCGTAGAGCGCCGCGAGATCCGGCGGCTCGGCCAGCGCGAGGGACCACGCGCCCGCCCCTGCCGCCGGGGGCCGCGCCTCCACGCCGGAGCGCGCGAGCAGCGCGGCGACGCGCGACGCGAGCACGAGAGCCGCGCTCATGGAGCCGGCACCCGCCCGCGGGGCGCGTCCGCGAGGTTCTGGAGGAAGCCGTGGGCCTGCGCGGCAGCCGCTGGCACGTCGAAGATCACGAAGTGCCCGTCGCTCCCCTCGGGGACCGGCCACTGCGCGAGCAACCCCGACGCGCGGCCGTCGGCGAGGTTGCCGGCGAGCCCTCCGGGCGGCACCTCGACGGGCTCTGGGCCGCCGAAGCCGTACTCTCGGATCGGACGCTGCGCAGGCAACTGCAGCGGCAAGCGCATCGCCAGCGCGTGCATCTCGATGCCGCGAGGCGGCGCGAACGTGTCGCCGGTGCCATCCGGGTTGATGCCCTCGGTCATGTAGATGCTCTTCGGCGCGAAGCCGTCGCGGGGCGCGACGAACAGGCGCGCAGCGTAGTGGATCGGATCGACAACGTCGACGATCGACTGCGCGAGCGAGATCGCGGGGTGGAACTCGTTCACCTCGCCGTCCTCCTCGCCCATCAGCCCGAGGAAGACCGACTTGACCAGCGCCGCGATGCTCGGCGGCGGGTTCGTCTTCTCGAGCAGGGTGACCGACATGACGGCCGATGCCCCGGAGAGCACACCGCCCCGCGCCGAGTCGTCCGCCGCGAGGTAGAGCGGCCCGTTGAGCCCGCCCTGGGAGTGCCCGAAGAACAGGATCTTCGACGGGTCGAACCGGATCTGCTCCCCCGTGCTGGACACGGCGGCGGGCACCGCCATCCGCGACTCGGTGAAGAGGCGCGCCCGCTGCACCTCGTCGAGCGCCGACTGCCGCGCGTTCGTCCGCGCCGCGGCCACGTTCTGCACGTTGTAGTAGAGGAGCCCGGCCTGCGACGGATCCTGCGGCGCCTCCGGGCGCGCGCCGTGGAAGATCTGGTCCACGCCCATGACCGCGAGGCACCGCTCCGCGAGCTCCTGGCCGGTGCCGCGGCGGACGTAGGAGCGGTAGTCGCCGCCGGTGCCGTGAGCGAAGAGCACGACGGGGTAGCCGGCCTCCGGCATGGGGCAGCGGCTCGCGTTGGGGACCGTGAGCGAGAAGCGCAGGTCGAAGTAGCTCGCGATCACCGGCTCGCCGGCCTTGCTCCCGAAGCCGCCGCCGTCGTCGTGGCTCAGGTACGGCGCCCGGCCGATCTGGTAGTTCGGAGACGGGCCGTACACGCCGGCGTACTCGTCGCACGTCGCCTTGTGGCTGAGGCGCCGCCAGAGCGCGGGCCGCGCCTCCGGCGGCGGGACGTTCGCGAGCAGGTGGTCGCGCAGCGCGAAGAGCTCCGCGGTGGGGTCGGACGTGGTGAACACCGTGAGGTGAACGATGCGCTCCCGGTCGACGCCCGCGGCCTCGATCTCGTCCACCGCCGGCGCCAGCGCCTCCCTGACGGCGTCGGACGTGACGCCGGCCTGGCCGATCCCGAGCGCGTCGCGCAGCTCCGGGCTCGCCTCCACCGCGCCGCCGCCCTCGCCGCGCACCGCGTCCGTGACGACGAGCGCGTACCGGGTCCGCGGCCGGAGCGGGAAGCCCATCACGGGCATGAAGGCGAGGGTGTTCGCGGGCCAGTAAACGCCGGCCTCACGCCGGAAATAGATCGAGATCGGCCGCCGCGCTCCGCGCTCCGGCGAGCCCGGATCCACGTCGATGAGCTGCACCGTCCCGAGGGGGCTCATGGCGAGCGCGGGCGTCGACGGGAACGAGGAGACGTCGATCGGCCCGGCGAACCGCAGGAACCCCGCCGCCGCCGGAGAGAAGCCGTCGAGGACCGAGTCCATCTCGTGGATGTACTCGTCGAGGATCCTGAGGCGCCGCGGGTTGTTGTAGCCGTCGAGCCGAACCAGGCCGCCCTCGCGGCGCAGATCGCTCGGCCACGGCGCGTCGAAGAACCGCTCTCCTCGGAGCTCGCCGTGCCGCGCAGGCGAGACCCAGATGGACGAGACGCTCGGACGCGCATCGCCGCAGCCGAGCGCCGCGACGAGCGACGATGCCGCGGCCGTCGCCGCAGCGAGGGAGGGGCGCATGAGGGCATGGTGGCGCATGCATTCGTCGAGATCGACGGTTCGAGCTCGCGCTGAAGCAGGCAGACCACCGCGGCGCGCGCGGCGCTTCGTCGCGAACGCGCTCGCCTTCATCACCGGTGCGCATGCAGCTCCGTCGCGGACGCGCGCGAGCCAGAGCACACGGCACGCCCGCTCTGGCCGTACTCCATGCTCTCCGCCCACTACGTTCCAGGCGACGCTCGGCGGACGCCGAGCGCGGTGAGCGCGACGAGCGCGACGAGAAACCAAGCGCCAGTCGAGCGAGGAGAGCGACGAAATCGAGGCCGATCCGCGCGTTCCGTCGCGAGACGGCCGACTCCGACCTCAGCGGGCGGGCGGCGCTGCGAGCGCCGACGAGGGTGACTTCGCCTTGTGCTTCATATATATATGATTTAGGTGCTCCGGATGTCCCTGGAAGGCAGGATCGCGCTCGTCACGGGTGGGGGTCGCGGCATCGGCAGGGCGATCGCCGAGCGGCTGGCGCAGGGCGGCGCGCGCGTCGCCGTCGCAGGCCGCACGCAGGCCGAGATCGAGGAGACGGCCGCGGCCATCGGGGGCGTCGCCGTCCGGCTCGACGTCGGCGATCGCGAGGGCGCGCCGCCGGCGATCGCCGCGCTCGAAGGCCAGCTCGGGCACATCGACGTGCTCGTCAACAACGCGGGCGTCGCCGAGAGCGCGCCGTTCGACAGGACCAGCGACGCGCTCTGGGACCGCATGCTCGCGGTCAACGTGACCGGCGCCTTCGCGCTCTGCCGCGCCCTGATCCCGAAGATGATCGCGCGCGGGTTCGGGCGCGTCGTCAACGTCGCCTCGACCGCCGGGCTCGTCGGGTGCGCCTACTCGACCGCGTACTGCGCGTCGAAGCACGCCATGGTCGGCATGACCCGCGCCATCGCGGTGGAGATCGCCCGGACGCCGGTGACCATCAACTGCGTCTGCCCCGGGTGGGTCAACACGAGGATGGCGGACGAGGCGATCTCCCGCATCGCCGAGAAGACCGGGCGGGGCGAGGACGCGGCGCGGCGGTCGCTCGAGTCGATGTCGCCTCAGGGCCGGATGGTCGAGCCCGCCGAGGTCGCGCTCGTCGTGGCGATGCTCTGCAGCGACGAGGCGCGCAGCATCCATGGCCAGGCGATCCCGGTCGACGGGGGGCAGGTGATGCGGTGAACGGCGATCTCGAGATCGTGCAGCCGGCCGGGTGGCCTGCGCCGCGAGGCTACGCCAACGGCGTCGTGACGCGCGGCAGGACGCTGCACATCGCGGGGCAGATCGGGTGGGACCCCGCGTCCGGGCAGCTCCGGAGCGACGATCTGGCCGAGCAGTTCGCCCAGGCGCTCGACAACGTGCTCGCGGTCGTCGCGGCCGCCGGCGGGGAGCCGGGCGACGTCGCGCGCATGACCGTCTACGTGACCGATCTCGAGGCGTACAGGGGCTCGCTCCGCGCGATCGGCGCCGCGTGGCGGGCGCGGTTCGGCAAGCACTTCCCGGCGATGGCCCTCGTCGGCGTCGCGGGGCTCGTCGAGCGGCGCGCGCTCGTGGAGATCGAGGCCGTCGCGGCGCTCGACGCGCGCGGCGAGGCCGCGGCCCAGGGCGCGGCCGTGGAGATCGACGCGGCCGCGGCGGCGCCGCCCTCCACGGGCGCGCGCGGCGAGGGCGGCCCGTGAGGCGCGGGGCGCCGGCGAGGCGGCCGCTCGCCGTGGTCCCCCCGCCGGAGAGCGCGCGCGGCGACCAGGCGGCCGTGCGCGCCTGGGTGCGCATCCTCGCCGTCCACAAGCGCGCGCTCGCGGCCATCCGCGAGGACCTGGAGCACGAGATGACCCTCCCGCGCTTCGACCTCCTGGCGAACCTCGTGCGCAGCGACGGGCAGACGCTCGCGTCGCTCTCCCGCAGCATGCTCGTCACGGCGGGCAACCTCACCGGGCTCGTCGATCGCGCGGCGCGCGACGGCATGGTCGAGCGGCGCGCCGACCCGAGCGACCGCCGCGCGTGGCGGGTGCACCTGACCGCCAAGGGGCAGCGCGCGTTCCGCGACGCCGAGCGGCGGCACGCCGCGCGCGTGGCAAAGGTGTTCTCCGGGCTGAGCCCGGCCGAGCTCTCCACGCTGACGCGGCTGCTCGACAAGCTGCGCACCACGCTCCGCGAGCCGGACATGCCCGTCCCGTCGCGCCCCGGCAGCGCCCGCGCTCACGCCGAGCGGAGCGCGCGCAGCCCCCCGCGGCGCACGCGGACGAAGCCCTGATCGCGCGAGGCTCGCCTCCGACGCGCACCGGACCCAGGAGATCCCCATGACCCTCACACCCCGCTCCTTCCAGCTCGAGATCAGCCGCGGCGTCGCGGAGATCACGCTGAGCCGCCCCGACCGCCTGAACGCCCTCACCTTCGAGGTCTACGGCGAGCTCACGGCGACGTTCCGCTCGCTCGAGCGCTCGGCCGCGCGCGCGGTCGTGCTCACCGGAGCGGGGCGCGGCTTCTGCTCGGGCGGCGACGTCGAGGGGATCATCGCCGAGCTGTTCGCGCGCGACGCGCGGGGGCTGCTCGAGTTCACCCGCGCGACCGGCGCGCTGATCCAGAGCATCTGCGAGCTCCGGCGCCCGGTCATCGCCGCCGTCAACGGGGTCGCCGTCGGCGCGGGCGCGGTGATCGCCGCCGCGTGCGACCTGCGCATCGCCGCGGCGAGCGCCCGCTTCGGGTTCATCTTCCCCAAGGTCGGCCTGTCCGGCGCCGACATGGGCGCCTCGTACCTCCTGCCGCGCATCGTCGGCCAGGGGCGCGCCGCCGAGCTGCTCTTCTTCGGCGATCTCATCGGCGCCGACGAGGCGCTCCGCATCGGCCTCGTGAACCGCGTCGTCGCCGACAGCGACGCGCTGGGCGTGGCGCGCGGCTGGGCCGAGCGCCTCGCGCGCGGGCCGGCGTTCGCGCACGCGATGACCAAGCAGATGCTCGAGAGCGAGCGCACGATGCCCCTCGCCGCCGCGATCGAGGCCGAGGCGCAGGCGCAGGCCATCTGCATGGCCCACCCCGACTTCCGCGAGGCCCACGAGGCGAACAGGGCGAAGCGGCCGCCGCGCTTCGAGGGCGCCGATCTCGGCGACGCGCCGGCCGCGCCCGGCGACGCCGACGCGCCCCCCACCCCGCGGTCCACCGGCCTGGAGACGCCCCGCGTATGAGCAGGCTCGCGCTCTCCTCGGCCGATCTCCCCGTCTTCTTCGAGGAGCGCCACGCCGCGCTCGCCGCGCGGCTGACGCCCGAGGCGCTCGCGCCGCTCGCGCGGCTCGCCGAAGCGCACGACGCCGCCGCCGTGGCGCGCTGCATGGGCGAGCCGCTCGGGCTCTACGCGCACCTCGTCCCCGAGGCGCTCGGCGGCGCGCCGAGCGGCGGCGGCGTCCCCGCGGACGCGACCGCCATCGACGTGCGCTCGCTCGTCCTCATCCGCGAGGCGCTCGGCCAGGTCGCCCCGCTCGCCGACGCGATCTTCGCGGTGCAAGGGCTCGGCTCGTACCCGATCGTGCTGGCCGGCAGCGACGCGCAGCGCCGCGCGATCCTGCCCGACGTGCTCTCGGGGCGGCGCATCGGGGCCTTCGCGCTGACCGAGCCCGAGGCGGGCAGCGACGTCGCCTCGCTGAGGACCGAGGCCCGCCGCGAGGGCGACGGATGGGTCCTCGACGGCGAGAAGGTGCTGATCTCGAACGTGCCGCTCGCGCACCACGTCGTGGTCTTCGCCCGCACGGGCGCGCCGCCGCGCGACGGCGGCGCGGCGGGCGAGCGCGGCGGCGGGCGCGCCGCGATCACCGCGTTCCTCGTCGACAGCGGCGCGAAGGGCGTCGCCTCGGAGCCGCTCCCGATGTCGGTCCCGCACCCGATCGGCCGGCTCCGCTTCGAGGGCTGCCGCGTGCCGGACAGCGCGCGGCTCGGCGAGGTGGGCGGCGGCTTCAAGCTCGCGATGCAGACGCTCGACGCCTTCCGGATCTCGGTCGGCGCGGCGGCGAACGGGATGGCGGCGCGCGCGCTCCGCGAGGCGATCGCCCACGTCACGCGGAGGAGGCAGTTCGGGGCGCCCCTGTCCGAGCAGCAGATGGTGCGCGCCTACCTCGCCGAGATGGCGACCGAGCTCGACGCGGCCCGCCTGCTCGTCGCCCGCGCGGCCCACAAGCGCGACACGGCGGCGGCGCGCGTCTCGACCGAGGCGGCCATGGCGAAGATGTTCGCCACCGAGGCGGCGCAGCGGATCATCGACCGCGCGGTCCAGCTCCACGGCGGCATGGGGGTCATCGAGGGGACCGAGGTCGAGCGGCTGTACCGCGAGATCAGGCCGCTGCGCATCTACGAGGGGACGACGGAGATCCAGAAGCTCATCATCGCGAAGGGCATCCTCGAGCGCGCCGCCGCCGAGCCCCCGGCCGACGAGCGCGCTCGCGACGGGGCGCGGTAGCCATGTGGAAGCCGCCGGAGCGGATCCGCCACGCGCTGCCCCGCGAGGAGCCTCCGGCCGCGGGCGAGGCGGCGCGCGCGCGCCTCTTCTCGCCGCTCCGCCTCGCCTCGGGCCTCGAGCTCGCCGAGCGCTCGTGGGTGCCCGCGATGGTTCCATGGCGCGCGACGGAGGAGGGCGTCGTCACGCAGGACGTGCTCGACTGGTACGGCCGCTTCGCCGACGGTCAGCCCGGCGCCCTGGTTGTCGAGGCGACCGGGATCCGCGACGTGCCGAGCGGCCCGCTGCTCCGCGTCGGACACGATCGGTTCGTCCCTGGGCTCCGGGAGCTCGTCCGGACGGTCCGCGCGCGGAGCGCCGGCCGGACGCGCGTGTTCCTGCAGCTCATCGACTTCCTCCGCATCCGCAGGCGCCCGCCGAAGGACAGGTTCCTGCGGGAGTTCCTGGAGATCACCGGCGCGCACCGGCGCGCCCTGTCCGAGGCGCTCGAGGAGCCGCCGCTCCGGGACGCGCCGGAGCTCGAGGTGCGCGCGCGGCTGCTCGCGCTCGACGACGCTCGGCTCGAGGCCGTGCTCGCGCCTCGCGAGCTCGAGGCGCTGCGCTTCGGCGAGCGGGAGCGCGTCACCGACGTCGCGCTCCCGCACATCCGCGACCTGCCGCGGACGCTCCCCGGCCTGTTCGCCGCGGCCGCCGTGAGGGCGCGCGAGGCGGGCTTCGACGGCGTCGAGCTCCACTACGCGCACGCCTACACCATGGCCTCGTTCCTGTCCGCGCTGAACACCCGCTCGGACGGCTACGGCGGCGATCGCGAGCGCCGCGCGCGCCTCCCGCTCGAGGTCTACGCGGCGGTGCGCGCCGCCGTCTCCTCTCGCTTCACGGTGGGCTGCCGCTTCCTCTGTGACGACGTCATCGCGGGGGGCAGCCGGGTCGACGACGCGGCGTTCTTCGCGATCGCGTTCGCGCGCGCCGGCATGGATTTCCTCTCGCTGTCGACCGGCGGCAAGTTCGAGGACGCGAAGCAGCCCAAGGTCGGCGAGGCCGCGTACCCCTACACCGGCCCGAGCGGGTACGAGTGCATGCCGACCGCGCTCTCGGACGCGGCGGGGCCGTTCGGGCGGCAGGTGCCGAAGCAGGCGCAGATCCGGCGCGCCCTGCGCGCGTCCGGCCTCGGCACGCCGGTCGTCGTGGCGGGGGGGATCTGCACGTTCGCCCAGGCCGAGGCGATCCTCGCGCGCGACGAGGCCGATCTCATCGGGGCGGCACGGCAGACGCTCGCGGATCCCGACTGGTTCCTGAAGGTGCGGCTCGGCCGCAGCGGCGAGGTCCGGCGCTGCATCTATTCCAATTACTGCGAGGCGCTCGATCAGCGCCACCGACCCGTGACGTGTCAGCTCTGGGATCGCGAGGGGCTCGACGAGCCGGGGGTCGCGACCACGGAGGGCGGAAAGCGGCGGCTCACGGCGCCGCGATGGAGGCGAGAGGAGGCGTGACGATGACCGCACCGACGTTCCCTGACGAGTTCAACCTCGCCGACTACTTGCTGTTCGATCGGCTGCGCGAGGGGCTCGGCGACAAGGTCGCGCTGCTCTTCGGCGATCAGCGGCACACCTACGCCGACGTCGCCGAGAAGGTCCGGATGCTCCAGGCGCACCTCGCCGTCGAAGACGTCGCGCTCGAGCAGCGGGTGCTCATCGTCCTGCACGACTCGCCCGCGTTCGTCTGGTCCTTCTTCGCGGCGCTGGGCCACGGCGCGGTCGTGGCGATGGGCAACCCCGAGGCGCCCGCGCCCGACCTCGCGCACCTCGTCGAGTACACGCGCGCCGCCGCGGTCGTCACGATCCCGCGCGTGGCCGAGGCGCTCGCGCTTCAAGGCGCGCTCGCGGCCACGAACGTCCGCACCGTCGTGCTGGTGCCCGAGGTCCCGACCGGCGGCGATCTCGAGGCCGATCTCCCGGTCTCGCCGGCCCTCGCGGCGCTTCGGGGTACCTCGCTCCGCGGCGCCCTCGCGCAGGGGCGCGCGGCGCTCGCGGCGAAGCGCGCCCCGGCAGGCCCCCGCCCCACCCGGCGCGACGACGTCGCCATCTGGCTGTTCACGTCCGGCTCCACCGGCAGGAGCAAGGCGGCCATGCACACGCACCGCGACTTCGCCTTCAACACCGAGCGCTACGCCAAGGCGACCGTTGGCTACCGCAAGGACGACATCACCGTCTCGGTGCCGCGCCTCTTCTTCGGCTACGCAACGGGCACCAACCTGATGTTCCCCTTCGCCGTCGGGGCGACGTCCGGCCTCTTCGTCGAGCGGCCCACGCCGGAGTCGCTCGCGCGGTACATCGAGCGCTATCGCCCGACGGTCGTCACCAACGTCCCGACGATGATGGGCAAGCTGCTCGATCACGACGACGCCCTCGCGGCGCGCGGCGAGCCGCGCCTCGATCTCTCCAGCGTCCGCTTCCACCTGTCCGCGGGCGAGGCGCTGCCGCCGGCGCTCCTCGAGCGCTTCCGCGGGCGGTTCCACGCCGACGTCTATGACGGCATCGGCTCCGCGGAGATGTTCCACATCTACTGCACGAACCGCCCCGGCGATGTGCGCCCGGGGTCGCTCGGCCGCGTCGTGGAGGGGTACACGATCAAGATCCTCTCCTCGGACGCGGCCGGGCCGGGCGCGCCCGAGCTCCCGCCAGGCGAGACCGGCGTCATGTGGGTGAAGGGCGACTCGGTCGCGCTCGGCTACTTCCAGGATCGCGAGAAGAGCTGGGGCACCTTCCACGGCCACTGGTGCCGCACCGGGGATCTCTTCCGCATGGATGCCGAGGGTTACCTCTGGTTCAGCGGGCGCGCCGACGAGCTGCTCAAGGTGGGCGGCGTCTGGGTCGCGCCGGTCGAGGTGGAGGAGTGCCTGACCGAGCACCCGGCCGTCAGCCTCGCCGCCGTGATCGGCGCCGAGGAGGCGGGCCTCGTGAAGCCGAAGGCGTTCATCGTGGTCCGCGACGACGCGCGCGGCCGCGTCGCCACCGACGAGGGGAGGGCCGAGCTCGCCCAGGAGCTCAAGGCCTTCGTGAAGGATCGGCTGAGCAAGCACAAGTACCCGCGCTGGGTCGCCTTCGTCGATGACATCCCGAGGAACGATCGCGGCAAGGCCGATCGCAAGGCGCTCCGGCAGCGCGAGGTCGCCGGCGAGAACCCGGCGGGCCTGTAGCCCATGCAGGCCGCGCCGCGCCTCGCGGAGCTCACGACCGAGGAGCTCGCCGCGCTCCTCTCGGCCGGCGCGCCGTGCGTCGCGCTCGTGCCGGTCGGCTCGGTCGAGCCGCACGGCCCGCACCTGCCGCTCGGTACGGACACGCTCATCGGCGAGGCCGCGGCCGAGCAGGCCGGCCGCCGGCTGTGGGAGCGAGGCGTCGCCGCGCTCGTCGCCCCGCCCGTCGGTTATGGCGTGACCGACTTCGCGGCAGGCTTCGCGGGCGCGATCTCGATCCCGGCGCCCGCGCTCACCGCCTTTCTGCGCGCCGTCGCCGAGGCCTACCTGTCGGCCGGCCTGGCCCATGTCTGCTTCATCAACAACCACCTCGAGCCGGAGCACGACCGCGCCGTGCGCGCCGCCGCCAGCGACCTGCCCCTGGGCCGCGCCTCCGTCGCGTGTCCGCTCGCGCGCCGCTGGGCACGGACGCTCTCCGCGGAGTTCCGGAGCGGCGCCTGCCACGCGGGCCGTTACGAGACCTCGCTCGTCCTCGCCGCGGCCTCCGCGCTCGTCCGGAGAGACATCGCCCATGCGCTGCCCGATCTCGCGCTGAGCCTGTCGGAGGGAATTCAAGCAGGGGTGAAGAGCTTCCGCGCCCTGGGCATGGACGCCGCCTATACCGGCTCTCCGCGCGAGGCATCCGAGGACGAAGGCCGTGCGTTGCTCGATCTGCTCGCGACGATGGTCGTGACCGAGGTCGAGGAGGGGCTCTCCAGGGCTGCCGGTCACGAGCCCATGCCAGGAAAAGGCAGCGGGTAAGCCAAACGGTGGCCAGGTAGACAAAAGTAGGCGCCTCTGCCCCATCGCCACTGCCTCACGCTCGCCTGAACGGCAGAATCCGCCATCGACTCACGCGCCTCGGCAAGCTGAACAGGTCACTCAGGCCGCGCGCGCCGCGTGGAAGCGCGCAGAACGTAGAACGTGAGCGACATCACAAATGTGCTTCACGGCGCTCGACAATCACCATCGACTTGAGCAATAATGATTATTTTTGTCCTGACATCACAAGCAATATTATCAGATTTTCGACAACAAGCCTCGCTTCCCAATTGACGTATTCAAAGAGAAGCCGTAAAACGGTATCGTTTTCCTCGCGCGCTGTTTGACGCCAGAACGATCCGACGGCTGACCTGATGAAGGTGATGCTTTACGGCGCGCATCCAGATGGTGGTTTTGGCGGGGGCGCTCTCTGGCGTTCCTGCGCGATGGCATCACATGCAGCCTCGCGGGCGGAGCTGGCCCGGCGATGCGGATCGGAGAGCATCATGAGGAATCGAACGATCGTGCGAGGGTCTCGGCATCTGCTCCTGGCCTCTCTTGCCGCCGCCTCCGGCGCGGCGCTCGCCGGGTGCGTTGGCGTACAAGACGAAGGTGGCGAGCTGCTCGGTGAGGCGCAGCAGGCCGTGACGGTCTGTGTGACTCTCCAGCGCACCGGGACGACGGGCGTGGTCAAGGATGCCCTCCTCAATTCGACCTATCCCAACTACACGCCCACCGGGGCCGACATGTACGCCGGCGAGAGCTCCGGTTCCCAGATGCGCGCGCTGATCGCGTTCGATCTCTCGTCGATCCCTGCCAACGCCACCATCGTCTCAGCGGATCTCTCCCTCAACATAGGTGCCGCGCCCCCCCCGGGTGTGATGCGGGCGCACCGGATCACGACGGCCTGGGACGAGAACACGGTGACGTGGAACTCGCACTCGGCCGCCTGGGATCCGACGGTCCTGGGGTACCTCACGGCGGACGCCGGATACAACTACTCTTACCACACGCTCAGCCTCACCGAGCTTGTGCAGAGCTGGGTGAGCGGCGCCGTCCAGAACCACGGCGTGCTCTTCGAGCAAACCACGAGTCGCACCCACATCAGAACGAGCGAGGCATCGCTGGATAGGCGGCCGTCTCTCCGCGTCTGCTACGACAGCGCGACGGGGGGCACGACGGCGACGTCGAGCAGCTCCAGCTCCTCGACGACCTCCTCCACGACGGCGAGCTCCAGCTCCTCGACGACCTCCTCCACGACAGCGAGCTCCAGCTCCTCGACGACCTCCTCCACGACGGCGAGCTCCAGCTCCTCGACGACCTCCTCCACGACGGCGAGCTCCAGCAGCGCGGGCGGCGCCGGGGGCGCGGGCGGTGCGGGCGGCGCCGGGGGCGCGGGCGGCGCCGGGGGCGCGGGGGGTGGAGGCGGGGGCGGCGTGCCTGGCCTGCCGATCAGCTGCAACAGCAGCACCCCAGGCGCAGGTGCCAATTGCGGCGTCGAGGGGGGCGATAACTGCTGCTCTACCCTCCCGGTCCCGGGCGGCACGTTCAACCGGCTGAACAATGCGGGCCTGCCGGCGACGGTCAGCAGCTTCTACCTCGACAAGTACTCGGTCACGGTGGGGCGGTTCCGCCAGTACCTCGAGCAGACCGGCGGCCCGACCCAGGCCAACCCGCCGGCCGCCGGGGCGGGTGCACACCCGAAGATCGCGAACAGCGGCTGGGACCCGTCGTGGAACACTAACCTCACGGCCAACACGAGCGCGCTCAAGACGGCGCTCATCTGCGATCCCTATGGATGGCCGTCCTGGAGCGACACGCCGGCAGGTAAGGAGAAGAAGCCGATCGTCTGCGCGACGTGGTACGAGCTGTTCGCGTTCTGCGCGTGGGACGGCGGCCGGCTGCCGACCCAGGCGGAGGTCAACTACGCCTCTGCGGGCGGCAACGAGCAGCGCCTCTATCCGTGGGGCGGCTCGAGCGTCTACGATATCACGCTTCAGGACGCGTCCTGGTGCTGCCAGGGCGACGGCTCGGTGGCGGGCGACTGCGTCACTGGGTATCCGTCGCTCTATCCCTGCTCGCAGACGGACCTCACGGACGTCGGCAAGTTCCCCCATGGCGCCGGGCGGTGGGGTCACCTCGACCTGGCCGGCAACGCGTACAAGGCCACCCGCGACGGCTCGGACAACTATTCGCTGCTGACGCCCTGCAACGACTGCTCGCGGCTCGACAACAGCTCGAGCACGCGCTTCATGCACGGCGGCAGCTTCCTGGCCGCTGCCTTCAAGCAGACGACGGACTATCAGGTCTCCTACGCGGGCACCTCGCGGCGCTACTACGTCACAGCGACGTGCGCGCGCGATCTCCCCACGCCGTGACGCCGCTCCAGCCGGCGGCGCGGCGAGGCGGCCGCGCGCCGCGCTGGTGAAGCCGGCGGGCGCGGGTCCGGCCGCGCACGTCGCGCCAAGGCGCCCGCCGGCCCTGCCGGGCCTCCTGGCGCCTCCTGCCGGCGAGCCGCTCGCTCCCGTGCCCTCCCACGCTGCTGAACCCCCTTGAACTTGGCCCTCGTCGGCGCCTCCTGATACGCGCGCTCCATGCGCGTGAGAGGCGTCCTCCTCCTGCCGGCCATAGCGCTCGCGACGCTGAGCGTGAGCTGCCCGCGCCCTGCCTCCGAGCCAGCCGCGACGTCCCCGGCCCCTGCGCCCGCCGCCGCCGTCACCGCGCCGCTCGCCGCGACCGCGCCCGCCGTCGCTGCCCCGGCGTCCTCCACCGCCAGCGTCGAGGACGCCGCGCCGCCCAGCGCGGAGGCCGCGATGGCGCCGGGCGCTCTCGCGATGGCGCCGGGCGCTCTCGCGGCAGCGCCTGGCGGTGACCCGCTCGCGTTGCCGGCGCTGCCGCCGGAGCTCGTCGATGACGGATCCGACAAGCTGCCCGAGATCGATCCTCCCCCGGCCACCTCGCCGACGGCGGCCGAGGAGGAGGTCCACGAGCTCGCGAGCATCGCCAGGGAGACCTGGGTCTTCGCCGAGCCGCGCTGGACCAGCCGGCGGATCGGGTACCTGCGCGCCGGCGCCGTGGTCGCGCGCAGGCCGCAGCCGTCCGGCAGGACGTCGTGCGCCGAGGGCTGGTACCGCATCGAGCCGAACGGCTACGTCTGCATCGGCGCCAGTGCGACGCTCAACATTCACGACCTCGCGGTCGAGGCATCGTCTCGCCGCCCGGCCCGCCGGTTCGCTCCGCCCGCCTTGCCGGTCGTTCGTGGCGAGGCCGCGCCTGCCACAACACAGCCGGGCGAGACCCCAGTTGCCGCTGCGCAGACGGGCGAGACCACAATTGCCGCTGCGCAGCCGGGCGAGACCACAATTGCCGCTGCGCAGCCGGGCGAGGCGACAATTGCCGCAACGCAGCCGGGCGAGACCGCACTTGCCGCAACGCAGCCGGGCGCAAACGCATTTGCCGCGGCGCAGGCGGGCGAGGCCACACTTGCTGCAACGCAGCCGGGCGAGACCGCGCTTGCCACAACGCAGGCCGGCGCAAGTGCGCTTGCCGCAACGCAGGCCGGCGCAAGCGCACTTGCCGCAATGCGGGCAGGCGACGCGACAACCCTGCTCGGCGGCCTGCCCTACACGTACGTGATGTCTCGCTCCCCCACCCCGCTGCTCTATGCGCGCCTGCCCGACGAGGACGAGCAGCGCGGCGCCGAGCCCGACCTCGCCGCGCACCTGCTCCGCGCCGCGACCGCCGCGCGCGCGCCGGACTTCGTCGCGCCTCCGCCTCCGGACGTCACCCCCTCGGTCCTGCTCTATGGGCGGCCGGCGCCCGGGCTCGCCGGCGATCGCCGCTCGCCCGGCGCGCTCGTCCTGGGCCGCGCCCGGACGCGCTCCGGCTTCGCCCTGCTCTCGACCTTCGACCACGACGGGCGCCGCTTCGGCCTGACGACCGACCTCGCCGTCCTGCCGCTCGACCGCACCCGCGTCATCCGGCCGAGCGCCTTCGCCGGGCTGGCGCTCCCGGAGGGCGTCACCTTGCCCGTGGCCTTCGCCAGGCGCCGCCACGCCGCGCGCCTCGTCCCAGGCGAGCGCGGCGTCACCCGCGCCCCGCTCCGCTTTCGCGAGGCGATCCCGCTGTCCGGCGCATCGCGGCGTGTCGGCGGCATCGACTACCTCGAGGCGCGGGACGGCTCGCTCGTCCGCGCCGACGAGGTCGTGCGCGTCGACCCGCTCCCCAGGACCCCCGCGTGGGCGGTGCGCGGGCGGAAGTGGATCGACGTCTCGATCGACAAGCAGAGCCTCGTCGCCTACGAGGGCGCTCGCCCGGTCTACGTGACCCTTGTCTCGACGGGGGCCGACGGGCTCGGCGATCCCAAGACGACGCGCTCTACCATCCAGGGGCTGTTCCGCATCCACACGAAGCACGTCACGGTCACGATGGACGGCGACGAGGAGGAGGAGGATCCGTTCGACTTCCGCGACGTGCCTTTCGTCCAGTACTTCACGGAGGGCTTCGCGTTCCACGCGGCCTACTGGCACGACGATTTCGGCACCCCGCGCAGCCACGGTTGTGTGAACCTCTCTCCGCTCGACGCCGCCTGGCTGTTCGAGTGGACGACCCCCGAGGTGCCGGCCGAATGGCACGGCGCGCTCTCGCTACGGAAGGGCACGCTCGTCTCCATCCGCCCCTGAGCCGCCGGCCCGCCGGCGCTGCCCCTTCCGCGCCGCGCGAAGGCACGCTACACGCTCGCTCCATGGCCACCCAGGAGCCCCACTCGCTCGATCAGCTCATGGCGATCGATCCGCTGCTCTCCGAGGAAGAGCGCATGATCCGCGATGCCGTCCGTCGCTTCGTGCGCGAGCGGTACCTCCCGCGCGCCGCGGATCTGTTCGCGCGCGAGGAGTTCGCGACCGACCTGATCCCCCAGATCGCCGCGCTCGGCCTGCTCGGCGGCTCGCTGACCGGCTACGGCTGCGCCGGCATGAACTCGGTCGCATACGGCCTCGCGCTGCAGGAGCTCGAGTATGGCGACAGCGGCCTGCGCAGCTTCGTGAGCGTCCAGGGCTCGCTGGCGATGTATCCGATCTGGAAGTACGGCTCCGAGGCGCAGAAGCAGCGCTGGCTGCCGAGGATGGCCGCCGCCGAGCTGATCGGCTGCTTCGGCCTGACGGAGCCCGACAGCGGGTCGGATCCGAGCTCGATGAAGACACGCGCCCGGAAGGACGGGAGCTCGTACGTGCTGACGGGCACGAAGATGTGGATCACGAGCGCGCCCATCGCGGACCTCTGCGTTGTGTGGGCCAAGGTCGACGATGGAGGGGCCGAGTCCATCCGTGGCTTCGTGGTGGAGCGCGGGATGAAGGGCCTGGAGACCCCGCTCATCCACGGCAAGATGAGCCTGCGCGCCAGCCCGACAGGCGAGATCGTCCTGAACGAGGTGCGCGTACCGGAGGAGAACGTGCTCCCGGGCGTGGTCGGCCTGAAGGGCCCGCTCGGCTGCCTGACCCAGGCGCGCTTCGGCATCGCGTGGGGCGCGCTGGGCGCCGCGCGTGCCTGCTACGAGACGGCGGTCTCCTATGCGCGCGAGCGCACCCAGTTCGGCCAGCCGATCGCGTCACGGCAGCTCATCCAGTCCGAGCTCGTCGAGATGGCGACGGAGATCGCGAAGGGGCAGCTCATGGCGCTGCACTTCGGGCGGCTGAAGGACACGACCGGCATCAGCCCGGTGCAGGTCTCGCTGTGCAAGCGGAACAACGTCGGCTGGGCGCTCAAGATCGCGCGGACCGCGCGGAGCGTGCTCGGCGCGAACGGCATCCTGCTCGATTACCCGGTCATCCGGCACATGCTCAACCTGGAGAGCGTGTACACCTACGAGGGCACCGACGAGGTGCATTGCCTGATCCTCGGCAACGCGATCACGGGGCACAACGCGTTCTGATGGCAACCGCCCGGATTCTGCGCTGCCTCGGTCCCGAATCACCGTGATAGATGCCCCCGAAAGGGACTATCGCATCTCAACGCGGGTATGGATCGCTGTCCCAGTGGGTATGATCCAGGAGAGCCGTAGGCCCCCGGAGAGGGTGTTCGTGGGGCGGCGCGGGGGACGGACCGTTGTTTGAGCCCAATTGACGTTCTATCTCCGGCGTGCTGTGCACGCCGGAGATAGAACGTCAATTGGGCGAGTTCGGTGGGGCCCCCGCGCCGCCCCACGAACACCCTCTCCGGGGGCCGGGCAGTACGCCAAGACCTCTCCGCCGCCCCGCTCCCCTACCCCGTCTTCCCCGCCGCTTTCCTTCGCAGCCCCACCAGGAAGATCTCCACGCTGTTCGCCCGCGTCCCCTCGGGCCGGATGCTCCGGACCTCCTCGCAGAGGTTCCTCAGCGCGTCCCGGGCCTTCACGAAGTCCTCGCTCATGAAGATCTTCCCGACGAACGCCCCCCCCGGCGCGAGCAGCGCCTCGGCCACGGCCACGGCGCGCATGAACAGCTCGTAGCTCCGGGCCTGGTCGGCGATCTTGCTGCCGCTCGTCGCGGGCGCCATGTCCGACAGCACCACGTCGTACGGCGCGAACTGCGCGAGCGCCTCGTTCGTCAGCGACAGCGCGTCCCCCTGCACCACGGTCGCCTGCGGGCCGAACGCCGCCGTGATCGGCGACAGATCGACCGCGAGCAGCTTGCCCCCCGCGCCGATCCGCTGCGCCGCGTACATCGACCACGAGCCCGGCGCTGCGCCCAGGTCGAGCACCCGCTGGCCAGGGCGGAGCAGCCGCACCCGGCGATCGATCTCCTCGAGCTTGAAGACGCTGCGCGCAGGATAGCCCTGCGCCTTCGCCGCCTTCGTGAAGGCGTCAGGCCGCTTGTACGGGTTCTTCGGCTTCTGCGACACGGAGGGACACTCGGCAGGCACGACCGGCGGGGCGCTCGCTCACGGGAGCGCCACCGCCGTCGGCCGGGATCAGCCGCCCTTCTTCTTGGTCGGCTGCTGCACCGGCACGATCCCCTTGCCGCCGCGCTTCTTCACGGCGCCGCGGATCGTCACCACCTGGTTCTTCGGGCCGGGGACCGGACCCTCGATGAGGATCAGGTTGTCCTCGGGGAGGAGCTTCGCGATCTTGAGGTTGAGCGCGCTCACCGTCTCGTCGCCGTAGTGGCCGGGCATCTTCAGGCCGGGCAGCGTGCGGCCGGGGGTCATGTTCGTACCGATCGAGCCGCCGTGGCGGAAGTACTCGTGCGTACCGTGCGAGCTGACCGCGCCGGCGAAGCTCCACCGGCGGATGACGCCGCTGAAGCCGCGGCCGCGCGAGCGGCCCTGGGCGTCCACCCGCTGGCCCACCTCGAAGATCTCGTCGACCTTGAGCGTGCTGCCGAGCTCGTACTTCGCCGCGTGCTCCGGGCTGCAGCGCAGCTCGCGCACGATCCGCTTCGGCGTCTGCCCCGACTTCTTGTACGCGCCGGCGACCGGCTTCGTCGTGTGCTTCTCCGCCCGCTCGCCCAGGCCGAGGATGAGGGCGCTGTAGCCGTCCTTCTCGAGCGTGCGCTTGCCGATGACGACGCAGCCCGCCTGCACGACCGTGCAGCGCAGGACCTCGCCCGTCTCGTTGAAGATCTGCGTCATGCCGATCTTCTTGCCGATGATGCCGGGATGCTGATTCATGATGGGATTGCCTTGCTCGCTCCGTCTGGGGTGGCTGGGACTGGCTCCGCGCGGCGCGCCGCGAGAGCGATCCCCTCGGTGCGCCTCGTCACGAGCCGGTTCGGAGCGAAGAACCGGGGCGGCTTCCCGCCGGGCACGTTGGGGGGCGCAGAGCTTACCCACGGAGCCCCCAAAGGGAAGCGAAAACCACCGCCATAACGGTGATCCGCACTACATCTCTTCAAGACGCATCGCGTCACGATCGCCCGGACATTGTCCTTCTGGGCGGACATTTCCTGTCTCTCCCTGGCATCGAAGTTCCGAGGAGCGGGCCTCACATTGCCTCATTGGAGGTCACGGATGACAGACATCATCGCTCACGGTGAGCCGGACGACGTCGAGCGCCTCATGGATCGTTACTGGTTCCTCCTGAGAGGCGAATCGCACGGCGCCGCGGAAAACAGCGCGGGCGCGGCCCGGACCCGGGTGGTCCGCGACGGCGAGTTCGTCGTGGTGAGCATCGAGGCGTCGGCGCTCGGGTGGCCCGAGGGGACGCTGCTCTTCAGGTTCCGATCGGAGGTGGCCCCCTGCGCCGAGTGCATCGAGCGCGCCGCCGCGATCGCGCGCCACCGGACGCGCGGCATGCTCGGCTCGGGCGACGTGCGCGAGATGCTCCGCTTCGCCGTCGCCCGCTGCGCCGCGGCCGGGATCGACGTGGCCCACGCCGGCGCGCCCGCTCGAGGCGACGGGGCGCGCCGGGACGACGCGCCGGGCAGCGCGGGGGAGCCCGCCTCGGGGAGGCGCCGCGCGGCGCAGGACACGGGCGGCAGCGCGAAGCGCTACGACGCCGAGCTCTGGCTCATGCTCTGACAGCGCGCGCGCCTCGCGACGGGCGCGGCCGCGTCACGAGCCGACCACGTTGATGGTCGCCTTGACCATCGCCATCCAGCACTGAAGCACCATCTTCCCCTCCTTCTGCGGGGTGACGGCCACCTCGACCTGCGTGTTCAGCGGCAGGTCCTTCTCGATCTTCAGATCGGGAATCGCGATCGCCTTCAGACACTCGCTCTTCGTCGTCCGCGTGAAGCGCAGCACCACGGGCTCTCCCTTCTTCAGCTCGATCGTCGACGGGGAGAAGCCGCTGTCGTTCACCGCGATGTCGATGCGCTTGACGTTCGCCGGCGCGGCGAGCTCGGCGGCCGCCACCACCGGCGCCTCCTCGGCGGGCTTGCTGCAGGCGAGGGAGGACAGGGAGAGGGCAAACGCGGCGACGAGGAGCTGCAGGCTCATGGTCAGCGCGTTCTTACTCGGCCCAAATCGCGCGTCAAGCCGCCCTCCGGCCGTCCGCCCCGGGCAAGAGACCCGAGGGCGGTCAGGCGCGGGAGCGCGCGCGCCGTGGACGCGGCCGGTTCAGCTCGTCAACCGCGGCCCGAGAGGATCTGCAGAATCGACGAGAAGAGGTTGATGAAGTTGAGGTAGAGGTCGAGCGCGCCGCCGACGGGGTCCTCTTCGTTCGAGTGGAGCAGACGCGACGTGTTGTAGAGGACGTATCCCCCGAACACGAGGACGGACACGCTGGCGATCGCGAGGCCGAGGAGCGTGCTCCCGAGCAGGGCGTTCAGCAGCATCGCGCCGAGGACGACCATGGCGCCCATCACCAGCCCGCTGGCCATGAACGACAGGTCCTCCCTCGAGAGGAAGACACCCAGCGTGAGGCTCCCGAACGTGAGGACGGTCAGGATGAAGGTGTCCCGCACCGGGGCCGACGACAGCGTGCCGCCGAGGCCCGCCGCCGCCTGGGCCATGTAGAGCGCAGGCGCCGTGGTGACCCCCAGGACGGCCGCCATCCCGAAGAGCGCGAGGACGTTGACGCCGGGGATCTTGCGCACCGCGCGCGCGCCGAACATCACGCCGAACACGACGCCCATCGAGAGGATCGGGTGTTGCGCGAACAGCTCGACAACCGGCGGCATCGCGCGCCCCAGAGCCCCCTCCTCCACGTCCGGCGCCCCGATGTACAGCGCGCACATGGCGCCCAGGGAGGAGACGACAAGGCTCGCCGTGAAGAGCCCGTAGACCTTCTTGAGAAAGTCGATCCGCAGCGCCAGCTTCGGGCTGGCCGATACGCTCGCCCCGAGGGGACTCGCCTGGCGTGAGTTCATCTGCTGCGCTCCTCCTTCAGGGCATTTCGCCGCGGCTGCACGAGCGCCTAGTCGTGCACCATTCACCATGGACATGCAACACCGGCACGGCGCAGCCGTCGGCCATCTGCTGCCCGCAAAAAATCACGTTCCAGCGGCATAGCGCGCACATGGAGGGGCCGGCGCGGCGTGAACGGCGCGCTGACATCGTGCTCGCTTCTAACTAAAATCGGCCCGGGTCCAGAGAAAAATCTTTCACATCCGGCTAAAATCGGCCCCAATCCAGAGAAAAATCTCTCACATCCGGCAAACAACAGCGCGGATCCAGAGAAAAATCTCTCGCTTCCGACCAAACTAAGCCAAGATCCAGAGAAAAACCTCTCGCTTCCGGCGAAGAGAAGCGTGGATCCAGAAAAATCTCTCACTTCCGACGACAACCCGCTCGGCTGCAACGCCGGCGCCGGGCGACAGCGCCGTCGACCTGGCTGCGCGCGCCGTGGGAAGGATCCGAGAAAGGTCCAGAGCTCTTCTCGGCGCTGCGGAACAACGACCGCACACGCTCCCCAGCGGACCCGGAGCACGACCGTTCACGACGATCGACAATCGATGCCTCGGAACAAGCACCTTGCCAGGCCCAAGCGCTCACGCCGGACAGCAGGAGCGCGCCGCGCCCGGGCGCGCTCCTCTCCACGTCGCGCAGCCGCGATGGGCGCCCGCACGCGGCCCGTTGTCGCGCGCCGCACGCTCGTGTACGAAGGACAGCGAAGGATCACGAGCGCGCCGCGCAGCCCGGGGAGGACGAGGTTTCATGAACGTCACGACGATCGCCGTTGCCGACGTCGAGCCCGCAACGGCGCCGTTGCCGGGATTCGATAGCGAAGCTGCGGTGCAGAGCCTGCTCGTCTCCCAGATCGAGGCCTCCTACCGCCACCGCCTGCCCCTCGTGGGACGCACGGACCTCCACCCGCTCGTCCAGGCCGCCTATACCGCCTTCACCCAGCGCTATCCCCTCGTGCTCTCGCCCGACGTGGTCTGGCTCTGCCTGGCGCGCGGCTTCACCTTCCACCTCGCCGCGAACGACGAGCATCGACGCCGCTTCCTCCCCGACGATCGCGAGTTCGCGCTCGTCGTCGATCGCCCGGACTTCACCCTGGGCGACGTGAACCCGTGGCCGGCTTTGTTTCCGGACTTTTCCAGGCAGATTTCGTCCCGTGTCGGCTCGCTGCGGGACCTCGTGACATCCAATTTCTCCACCACGGGGCCTGTCGAGCGGGTGTCGTCGGAGCTCACGGTCGCGACCCCGCTCGCGCCGCACCACGCGTGGGAGCCGCCGTTCCCGGGCGACATGGAGTTCCCGCAGCGCGGGATCCCGCGCGTGTACCTGCTCGGCACGTCCGACGACTGGCGCTGGGTGCGCCAGCGCGTGGCGATGCTCGGCTCCGTCGGGCAAGATCGCTGGACCCGCGCGCTCCTGCCCGTGCTCGACCAGATCGCCGCCTCGGCGGAGGGGCGCGCCGACACGATGTTCTGGCGCGCGTTCTTCAGGTACGAGAGCTCGGCCGACGAGCTGACCGGGTGGATCCACGTGCTGTTTCCCTACCTGCGCGCCTGGCCCAACGACTACTTCGCCCCGAACCCCTATATCGAGACATGGCACGAGCGATGGCGGACGGCGGAGGCCCGGAGCGACGCGCTCGGGGGCCTCGGGAACCCGCAGGGACCAGGGCTCTCCGAGGTGCCGCCCGGCCTGACCAGCGCCCAGCTGCGCTTCATCGACGGGGGCAGGCGCGAGCACCCCATGGAGTTCATCAGCGGCCTCATCGGCGTCACGCAGGACCCGCACTCCCTCGCGCTGCTCCCGGAGTTCGTCTGGGCCATCGCGCACCAAGCCCCCGAATCGGCAGCGCAGCGCCCCGCCGAGGCCTCATGAGCCGCGCGCTCTACGGCGATTTCCGCCCACCTCTGCCACGTGCAGAGCGGCGGTCACCCGCACAGGAGACGGGCCCAGATCGGCGTTTTCGGCGCGCAAGCGCACTCCGGTGCGCTGAGCACCGAAAGCGCCGAGGTGGGCCCGTATCCGAAGCGGGTGACCGTCGCTCTAGTTCGGCGTGGACGGGCGGCGCACCCTGACATAGGATTGTGCGGTCCGCGACACGGCGACGCCATGCGTCGTCCATCACGCTCGGAGGCTCCAGTGTCCGGAGGCAAGTTCGCGCTCCTCGAAGTACCGGATCTGAACGGCGGGGAACCGTCCTACCTCCGCCTCGGGGCCGCAGCGCCCCTCGGCGAGAGCGCGGGGGACGATCTCGCCGAGCGGATTCAGACGTTCACCGACGACGACCGCAAGCGGGACGGCTCGCCCGATTTCGTGCCCGTGGGCGAGCGGAAGGCCGAGACCGCGAAGCTGCACACGAAGGGCGGCTGGCGCGATCACACCGACGGCAACCGCATCTCGACCACCAAGGGCGACAAGGTCGAGGTGATCGGAGGGAACTACCGCCTGCTCATCCTCGGCCGCGGGGAGCACCAGGCGGGCTGGGACGTGTCGGGAGGGCACGTCACCGAGGTCAGCGAGACCTTCGGCGGCGGCACCACGATCGAGTGGGTGCAGAACTACGGCGGGACGTGGAAGGTGGTCGAGACGACCATCAAGGGCGAGGTGCACACCGTCTACCACGGCGACGTCTTCGACTATTACTTCGGGAAGGTCAAGGAGAGCCAGACCGGCACAGACACGTTCCCCACGCTGAACGTCACCGATGATTTCATCGATGACAAGAACCCGCCCTCGCCCCAGGCGATCCCGACGGAGAACCCCACGATCGTCGACAGGACGTGGGCCAAGAGCATCTCGTCCTATACCGGCTCGGAGAAGCTGCCGGTGCCGTCGATCACGGACGAGACCTGGGCGGAAGTGATGGTGACGAAGACGAACGCCACCTCGATGACCGACGAGACGACCGTCAAGGGGGAGTCGAAATCCACCATGCACGCCGCGTCGATCACGTCCTCCACCAAGGTCGACGGGACCATGGATGACCACACCGAGGCCGACACCATCAAGAGCTACACGAAGGCGAGCAAGATCATCTCCGAGACCCACGCCGACACCGAGGACAAGATGTACGGCGACGCGGACTCCTACACGCAGGGCAACAGCAAGACCGTCGTCGACGGGATCGAGACGACGATCAACCTCGGCATGGTCAACGAGGTCGTCCTGGGGGGGATGATCGAGGCGACGCTCGGCGCGGAGGTGACCTTCACGGCCGGCGGCATCGTCGACGTGACCGTCGGGCTCAAGGCGGATTTCAGCTTGACCGGGAGCATCGACGTCTCCGCCGGACCCACGCTCGAGATCAGCCCGGCGGGCGTGGAGCTCCACATGAGCAAGACGGAGATCGCGCTCGCGAACAAGATCGTCTCTGCGTTCAACCTCTTCGTTTGAGGGCGCGAGCACCACGCTCCACGCGCCACCGGATACGGAGCTCCCATGGCCGGCGATGGCAAGTACGGTATCCTCCATGTGCCTGATTTCGGCGACGGCATGTCGTCGTACCTGCGCATCGGCGCGGCCGAGGGCGACGAGTACTCCTGGCGAGATCACACCGACGGCAACCGCGTCATCACCACGCGGGGCGACAAGGTCGAGGTCATCGGGGGCACCTACAAGATGACCGTCCTCGGGCGCCGCGAGTTCGAGGGCGGCTGGAAGGCGGAGGACGGGCAGATCAACGAGAAGAGCATCACCTTCCACGGGTCGGGCGAGTTCGACTTCATCCAGGGCCCCCGCGGCGAGAAGCGCCTGCGCGAGAAGACCGTGAAGGGCGAGGTGCACACCACCTACCACGGCGATGCCTTCGAGTTCCATTACGGCAGCAAGCTGGAGAGCGTCACCGGACACGACAGCCCGCCGCGCGACCTGGACGCGCTCACGGCGCCCTGGGGCCTCCCTCCGTCAGGCGTCCTCGGGGAGAACCCCACGATCGTCGACAGGACGTGGGCCAAGAGCATCTCGTCCTATACCGGCTCGGCGAAGCTGCGGGTGCCCTCGATCTCCAACGAGACCTGGGCGGACACGATGGTGTCGAAGACCCACGCCACGTCGATGACCGACGAGACGACCGTCAATGGACCGTCGAAGTCGACGATGAAGGCAGGGTCGATCACGACCTCGACCACGGTCACCGGGACCATCGATGACCACACCGAGGCCGACACCATCAAGAGCACTACGAAGGCGAGCAAGATCATCTCCGAGACCCACGCCGACACCGAGGACAAGATGTACGGCGACGCGGACTCCTACACGCAGGGCAACAGCAAGACCGTCGTCGACGGGATCGAGACGACGATCAACCTCGGCATGGTCAACGAGGTCGTCCTCGGGGCGATGATCGAGGCGACGCTCGGCGCGGAGGTGAGCTTCACAGGCGGCATCTCGGCCAGCGCCACGATCGGCCTGGAGGCGTCCGTCACCGTCGCCGCGTCGCTCGATGCCAGCATCGGGCCCACGCTCTCGATGGGGACGGAGAAGTTGAAGGTCACCCTGGACCGGGGCAAGGTCGCGCCCGTCCGCACGAACATCGCGGCAGTCCACCTCATGACGTGACGCGCAAGCGCGGCGACCCTCACGGATGGCGAACAAGAATCTCACCCCGTTCCTCTTCGGCAGCAAGGTCACCTCGCGGAGGCCGCCCCAGCCGGAGATGACCCTGATCGTCCGGGCGAAGTTCATCCTCACGCCCGGAGCGCCGCTCTCCCTGCCCGAGGGCCACCCGGCGCTCGCGCAGGAGACGCTGCGCGGCGACGTGTTCCACGACGACGATCACGAGCAGACCGGCGAGTGCCTCTACCCGAGCGATCTGGTGGACTTCAAGCCCCAGGCCGACGTGCTCCTGATCGGCACGTGCCACACGCCGGGCAAGGCGCGTATGACCGAGTGTCCTGTGCGGTTCGGCGTCGGGTCCTGGTCGAAGATCCTGCGCGTTGTCGGCGAGCGCGTGTGGATGGATGGGCTGCTCGGGCCCGCCATGAGCGATCCCGTGCCGTTCGACCGGATGCCCCTCGGCGATCGGCGCAGCTTCGGAGGGCCGGGGCACCCGCTCAACCCGGTGGGCAGGGGCCACGGGACGCGCGAGCTGCCCAACGTCGAGGGCGCGGACGATCTGCTGCTGTCGCGCTCGGATCGGCCGGCGCCCGCGGGGTTCGGGCCCCTGTCGCCGAACAGGCCCGATCGGCGCGCCCGGGTCGGGAAGAACTACGGCAAGGCGTACCGCGAGAAGCGAGCGCCGTACTACGCCGACGACTTCGACTGGACGTACTTCAACTCGGCCCGGCCCGACCAGTGGCTCCCGTACCTGCGCGGCGACGAAGATCTCCTGTTCCAGAACCTCCACCCGGACGCGGAGGTCTTCCGGTCGCGGCTGCCGGGCCTCCGGATCCGCGTCTTCGCGAACGACGCGGAGCGCGGGTTCCGGGAGGTGCCGATGCACCTCGACACGCTGCTCGCCAACCTGGACGAGGGGGCCCTGTTCCTCACGTGGCGCGGCCTCACGGAGGTGACCGACGACGAGCTCTCGCGCGTCACCACGCTTGCCGCCTCCGAGCCGCTCGACGGGCCGGCGCTGCCCGAGGAGCATTACCGGGAGATCCTCGCGCGCTTCGAGGCCGACCCGCTCGAGATCGAGGAGCAGCTCGCGCCGGAGCTCAAGGAGGAATGGGGGGCGCTTCAGGCGCTTCAGAAGAAGGGCGACGGCGCGGCGCCGCCCGGCGGCGGCGGCGCGGCGGGGCTCGACCCGCTGTCGGCGCTGCTCAAGGCGCGGCTCGGCGACGTCGCGAAGCCGCAGCAGGAGAGGATCGGTCGGGCGATGGCGGGGCTCTCGGGCGTCGCGTTGCCGGGGGGGAAGGTCCTCGGCAGCGTCATCGCGGAGGCGCTGCGCAACCTGCCGAAGGCCTCGCAGGCGCTGCCGCCGATGAGCTCCGCCGCGTCGCCCATGCTGATGGACGCGGCGCTCCGGACGGCCTTCCGGCGCGTCGCGCGGGCGGTGGAGGAGGCGAAGGCGCTCGCGGCCGCGCGCGGGACGCAGGTCCCGGCGCTCGCGGCGTGGGACAAGCTCGCCGGCGATCCGAAGCTCGCGTCGATGGGCCTCTCCACGGCCCCGCCTCGGCCGCCCGGGCAGATCGGGCCAGGGAGCGACCTCCGCGACCAGGACCTCAGCGAGCAGGACCTGAGCGGCCGCGACCTGACCGGCGCGAACCTCACGGGCGCCATCCTCACGGGCGCCAACCTCCGGGGCGCCAGGCTCACGCGCGCCATCCTCAGGCAGGCCGTGCTGTTCGACGCCGACGTGAGGGAGGCGGATTTCACGGGCGCGGACCTGAGCCTCGCCACCCTCCAGAGCGCCTGGGCAGAGCGCGCCGTCTTCCGCGGCGCAACGCTGGAGGGCACCACGTTCGACGGCGCGCGGCTCATGGAGGCCGATCTCTCGGGCACGCAGGGGTCGCAGCTCGTCTTCTCGAGGGCGGACATGACGGGGGCCGTCGCGCGCGGGGCGGCGTGGGCCGTGGCCTTCCTGGAGGACACCGTGCTCGAGCGCGCGGACCTGTCGCAGGCCTCGCTCACGCGGTGCTTCGTGTCGAAGGTCAAGGGCGCCTCCGCCACGTTCGCGGGCGCCACCCTCACCGGATCGAGCTTCTCCGGGTCCGACCTGACCGGCGCGAGCTTCACGGGCGCGCGGGGCGACGGGAGCGTGTGGATGGCCGCGACCCTCACCGGCGCGGATCTCAGCCTCGCCGTGCTGACGGGCGCCCTCTTCAGCGAGGCCACGGCCGACGGCGCGAGCTTCTTCGGGGCCAACGTGCGGGGCGCCCGGTTCGACAGGGCAAACCTCACGCGCGCCGACTTCACGCGGGCGAACCTCTTCGAGGCGGACCTGCTCAAGGCGCGGGTCCCGGAGGCGAAGTTCGTCGACGCGAACCTCTACGATGCAAAATTCTACGAGACCTCGGGATCCGGCTGTGATTTCAGGGGGGCGAACCTGAAGAAGTCGACGCTGGAGCGAGATCGATGACCCCGGACGAGCTGAGGGCGCTGCTCCAGGCGGGCGAGGCGCTCGAGGGCAGGACGCTCGGCGACATGGACCTGCGGGGGGCCGATCTCCGCAAGGCGCGGCTGCGCGGCGTGAAGCTCGGGCGGGTGCAGCTGGAGGGAGCCGACCTCTCGGGGGCCGATCTCCGCGGCATCAAGATGGCCTGGTGCGCGCTCCGCGGCGCGGACCTGTCGGGCGCCGATCTCCAGGGAGCGGCCATCGCCCAGAGCGACCTCTCGGGCGCGAACCTCGCCGGGGCGAACCTCACGGGGGCGAGCCTGGTCCGCGGGCAGCTGACCGGGGCGAACCTGCGCGGCGCGCGGCTCCAGGAGGCGAACCTGGCCGAGTCGAAGCTCGCGGGGGCGGAGCTGTCCGGGGCGACCCTGAAGGGCACACGGCTCGACCTGGCCGACCTGTCGGGCGCGGCGCTCGACGGCGCGACCGTCTCGCAGTCGTCGTTCACGCGGGCGGATCTCTCGGGCGCCTCGCTGTCGCAGGCGCGGATCGAGAGCTCGTCGTTCGCCGAGGCGAACCTGACGCGGGCCGATATGTCGGGCGCAGAGCTCGATACGGTGGTGTTCCTGAAGGCCGATCTCCGGGAGGCCGTGCTCCCGAAGAAGCTCACGAAGGCGGTGTTCGACGGCGCGCGCCTCGGCCGGCTCGACCTCTCCGGGGCGGACCTCGCGGGCGCGGCGCTGGAGGGGATGGACTTCGCGGGGGTGAGCTTCGAGAACGCGAACCTCACGCTGTCGTCGCTCCAGGGCACGGACCTCCGGGGCGCGAGCTTCCGGGGCGCGACGCTCGACCAGACGGTGCTCGCGAGCTGCGACCTCACCGGCGCGGACTTCCGGGGCGCGACGGTGAGGTCGTGCATGCTGTACCGGGCGCGGCTGCCGGGCGTGGATCTCTCGGGCAAGGACCTCGAGATGGTGGTCTTCAAGGAGGCCGATCTCTCGGGCGCGAACCTGTCCGGGTCGCGGCTCGTGCGCTGCGTGCTGGAGGGCGCCAACCTGACGGGCGCGAACCTGACGCGCGCGCTCGTCTCGCAGACCACGCTGCGGACGGCGGTCGTGGAGGGCATCACCTTCGAGAAGGCGATCTTCGACTGCGTGGACTTCTCCGGCGTGGACCTGACGCGGGTGTCGCTCTCCGGGCTGACCATCTCGCGGTGCTTCTTCGCGCTCGGGAATCTCTCGGGGATGGACCTCTCGGGGTGCAACCTGTCGAACTGCGACTTCACCTCGTGCAACCTGGAGCGGACGCGCCTCGACGGCGCCATCCTGGCGAACGCGAACTTCAAGGGGGCGAACCTGCGGCAGGCCTCGCTGGCGGGCGTGATGGCGAAGGCCGCCTTCTTCGGCGAGGGCGTGCTCGCCGGCGCCGGGCTGACGCAGGCGATGCTCCGCAATGCGATCTTCGTGAAGGCCGATCTCTCGGGGGCGAACCTCGCGGGGGCCGACATCCGGGAGACGGTGATGCACGAGGTCCGCGCGGCCGAGGCGCTGTTCGTGGGGGTCAAGGCGCACCACGCCGATCTCTCCCACGCGGACATCTCGGGCGCCGACTTCACCGGCGCGGACCTGCACTGGGCGAACCTGCACCACGTCCGCGACGAGAAGACACGGTATCTCGACGCCAACCTCACCACGGCGAGGCGCACGGACGTGGATCGCCTGGAGGCCGAAGCATGGATGCCGCCCGAGCGGCGCTCGCAATGAAGGAGGAGCGATGTCGATGGGAGCCATGAAGGAGAGCGATCGCGCGGCGGCCGTGCGGGTGGATGCGCCGGCGGGCGAGGAGCACGCGCCTCGGGCGTACGGCGCGCACGGCCCGCGCGGCGCGGACGTGCTGCGGATCGGCCTCCCGCGGGACGGGGCCTCGGCGGCCGACGGCGCCGGGCAGGAGGGCGCCGCGGCGCTCCCGAAGGAGTACCTGGGCCCGGGCCGGGTCACGGCGGCGGAGGGGGGCGCGATCGCGGTGGAGCTGCCGGGCGGCCAGCCGGTCGCCGTCGAGATGGCGCTCGCGCTGCCCTACGAGCCCGCCGTGGGCGACACGCTGCTCGTCATCGGCAGGGAGGAGCGCTACTACGCCATCGGCGTGCTCCACGGCGCGGGTCGGACGGTGCTGTCGCTCCAGGGGGACGTGGCGGTGCACGCGAGGGACGGAGAGCTCTCGCTGTCCGGGGACAAGGGCGTCTCGATCCGGGGGCCGGAGCTCGAGGTGCAGGCGGGCAAGATCCGGATGGTGGCCGACGCCGTGGTCCAGAGGTTCACCTCGATGGTCCAGCGGGTGAGCGCGCTGCTGAGCGTTCAAGCGAGCGAGTCGCACACGGTCGTGGAGAAGACGGCGTTCACGAAGGCGAAGAACGCCACGATCCTGACCGAGGAGACGGTCACGGTGAACGGCAAGCAGATCCTCTTGGGATAGGAGGCCGGCGCGATGCTCCCTGCGAACAACAAGTGTACAGGCATGAGCGCCGGGTACCCCGACGTGTGCATGTCGCCTGCGCTCGGCCCGTTCCCGTTCCCCAATTTCGATCTGAACGCGGTGAAGTTCCCGTTCTCGTTCAACGTGTGGTTCTCGATGGGGCCTGCGCTGAGCCTCCTGGCGCGCGCGATCCTCACGATGGGCGACTGGCTGGGCACGCTGCACTGGACCTTCATGGGAACAGGCCAGTACACGTTCGGCAACGTGCGGGTCTTCATCAACTATGCCCCCGCCACGTCGCTGCTCTCTCCGAGGGCCGGCAACAATTACAACTGCTTCATCGGCGTCCAGGTGTTGCCGAGCGTGACCAACGTCTTCATCACGTACAACGCGGGCACCGCCGGGGGCGAGCGGCCCGCCGGCGCCCCGATGCTGGCCGATCTGGACGCGCTGGTCACGTCGCTCCACCCGTGCGGCGGCGCGTCGCCCGTCGAGAGCGTCCAGCTCGAGCCGGGGGTCGGGTACGTGAAGATCCGCACCTTCTCGCTGGACGTGCCCGCCCGGGTCCACACGGCAGTAAAGGCGCTCGAGGCCGAAGGGCTGGAGACGCTCGTGCTGGATCTGCGGGACAACCCCGGTGGGGAGCTGACGGCCTTTCTCGAGCTCGCGGGCGACTTCCTGGAGCCGGGGAGCGTCCTCGGGAGGGCGATCGACGCGGACGGCGACGAGATCGCGTACCGGTCGAGCCACCGCGATCCGTGCCGTGTGCCGCTGTGGATCCTGGTGAATGGCGGGACGGCGTCGGCGGCGGAGCTCTTCGCCGGCTGCCTCCAGTGGCACGGGAGGGCGGTCGTGGCGGGCGAGCGCACGTACGGAAAAGGGACGGCGCTGAAGGTCGCGGCGGATCCGGAGGATCGCGCGCCGGTGCTCGCGCCGGCTGCAAAGATGGTCCTGCCTGGCGGGGAGCCGGTCCACGGGACGGGGATCCGGCCGGACGTCGAGCTGGGGGGGATTGATGGGGCTGAGCGAGGCGGGGAGCGGCGATCGCTGATGGACTTGATCGCCGGCGCGAAGGCCTGAGGGCGAGGCGCCGCTCGGCTCAGGGGCGTACCGCGAGGTACACGGTGCTCCAGAGCTGCACCGCGTTCGACTCGTCGTGGTGCAATCGCTCCGCGCCGAAGGGCACCAGCTTGTAACAGCCGCCCTCGAAGGCCCAGCTCCAGAGCTCCCGCGTGCTCGCCTCGCGCGTCGCCGCGATGACCTCCCAGAGCGCGCTCCGCGCCCGCTCCAGCGCGCCCCGCGCGCGGGCCGGCAGATCGCCGCGGCCGAGCTGCCGCTCGACGCCCGCGGCGAGCATCGCCTGCTGCCACGACCAGGTGACCGTCCCGTGGTAGTGGGCCGCCGTGAACTCCCTCCAGAGCGCCGGATCCTGCGCGAACGCGGGGTTCGCGACGAGGATCCCCACCGGCGTGCGCAAGCCGGCCGGGAACGGGCGGATCAGGCGGCCCGCGATCTCCTCCAGCGCAGCGGGCGGCGGGTCCGTGAACAGCATGACGAAGCTGTCGTCGGAGTGCATGATGGGGATCGGCTTGCCCTCGCTGTCGAGCGCGACGGCAGGAAACGAGAGCGTCCCCGAGAGCGACGCGAGCGCCGGCGCCGCGTCCAGGCCCAGCGACTCCGCATAGGACGACACGCGGCGCCTGGCCTCGTCCTCCGGCAGCTCCACATGGAAGAACACGCCGGCGTCCTTCCACGCGCGCGCGAGCCGCTCCGCCCGGCCGGCGCGCTCCGCGTCCGCGCCGAGCAGCGGGCTCGCGAGCAGCCGCGCCGACGCGCGGAGCGCGGCCGGAACCAGCGCAGCGTTCACGTCGTAGGGGATCCGGCCGCCCGCGAGGCCTTGCTCGCTGTCACGCCACTCGCCGACCTTCGTGCCCGCCTTGAGCCCGATCAACTTCATCGGATCCCCTGTCTCGGCGAACGGGGCGGCGAGGTGGAGCACGAGCGACACGTTCCGCGCGAGCGCCTCCGCGTACGTGTCGCCCCGCGGCGTCCTGCGCGACAGGAACTCCGCCGCGCGCTCCCGGCCGGCCGCGGTGCCGAGGAGGTACTCGGCGGCGACCGGCGCGAGGAGGAAGTCGCCGTCGATCATCTTGTAATCGTAGATGGGCTCGCGCAGCGCCCCGGGGATGCGCGAATCGAGGTGCATGAGCGCGGCGTACTCGCCGATCGCCTCCTCGTGCGCGACCTCGCCGGCCAGGCTCAGCCGATCGAGGACCGAGCCGATGCCCGCCTCGACCACCGCCGGCTCGAGGACGGGCAGGAGCATCCTCACCGCGAGCAACGTGTCCCGGCCAAAGTACGTGAGGAAACGCCAGGACCCGGCCAGCAGCTTCTCCCGGTACGCGAGGAAGCCGAGCGCCTGGCGGTGGCGCAGATCGTCGCTGGCGCGCTCCGTCACGAGCTCCTCGAGGGGCACCGGCGTGAGCGGCGCCTCGTCCGAGAGCGCCGTCACCCGGACACGGAGGCCGCTCGGCCCCGCCGCCAGCTCGATCCGGCCGTCGTCCCCGAGCGCGGCCGTCGTGCCGTCCTGCGGCTCGATGAGCAATTCGAGGTGGTGCTCGCCGTCCAGCGTGGTGCGCCGCACGGCGATCGCCGCCCCCCGCAGCGAGGCGAACGCCTCGACATCGTTCCGTAGCCAGGCCGGAACCTCGGCGTCGCGCCCCACGTCGCGGAGCGTCCGGACGCTCCCGAGGATCACCCGATGGACACGCAGCGCCGGCGCCGCGCTCGCGAGGAGCGCCGACACGCCGCGCATGACGCCGGGCCGCTCCGCGCGCTCTACGCGCTCCACGCCAGCGACGTCCCCCTCCACCGAGAGATCGACCGGCGCGGGCAGAGAATCGAACCACACAGCGATTCCCATGTTGCCCGCCGGAAAAGCGACGATGAGCCGCGGCGAACCACCCGAGGTCGTCAAGAGATGGGCGGCGATATGACCACGACGGAAGAAGTGGTTGTCTATCAGGCCTTCTCGCAAATCGAAGGCCAGGAGCTCGGCGGGTGGCGGCGCGGAGGGCGCCTCGCCGTGCGGTGCGCCGGAGACGCAGGAGGCGGCAAGCAGCGTGGACAAGGTGGTTCCCCTCAGAAATCGCTCGATCTTCGTGGGCCTCGTGGGCACCGCGGGACCGTACCCAGCCGCGGCGCGCCTGCCAAGGACCAAGGATCTTCCGGTGGCCGCCAGCTTACGTCTCCGACGCGCTGGCCGTTTATCGCGTGTTTTCGGCGAAATTTACCGAGGCAGAGCGGATTCGGCAGGACGCCTGGAAGGCCGTCGCCACGGCCTCACGCCGCGCGGCACGTCTGGCCCCGGGAACGGACGCAAGAGGCAACGGACGCAACAGACGCAACGGACGCAACCAACCAGAGCGCCAGAGGGCGCGTTCGCGATGACGAAGTGACAAAGAAAGAGTTCACGCCATTGTTGCCCTGTGATAACCCATCCGAGAACTCGGTTGTTGATAGTGGGTTCGCAGCAGGCGAATGGCCTGCGAGCCATTTTGAGGAAGGGGGTTCGAGATGAACGAGAGCATCTCCGGCCAGGCCGCGTCCGGCAGCAATGGTTCTGATCGCGCGAAGCTCAGCATTCCGCAAGAGGGCCTGATCTACACCTGGGTTGATGGCAGCCTGGGCGTCGTCGAGGAGATCGTGCGCGCGGGGTTCGGCTTCCTCGAGGACGTGCGCGTCGAGACGCAGGAGCGGCTCGGCGCCACGCTCGACCTGATCGAGGGGGTCGATCGCAGCGTGTTCCGGGTCGCGCGCAAGGCGCTGGTCCGCTTGGACGGAATCAGCGAGCGCGCCCTTTCGAGCAGCCAGATCGGCTGGCTCGCGCTGCTCGGCACGATCCGCCGCACGTCGCAGGGCGCGGCGGGGCTCGCCTCCGAGACGGTGGTCGCCGTCGTGGGCGAGCGCAGGGCGACGCAGCAGCTCATCATCCAGCAGTCATCCTGAGTTCGACGAGCCCAAAACGCCGCTCGGCCCGCCGGCGATAACCCTCTTCATCCTAGCGGGGCGCAGATCCGTGGGATACGGGCTCAGCCGCCAGGCAGGCGAGTGAGGCGTACGCCGGTCAGCGCCCCTCGGCCCCTGGCTTCGCACGGCGGTAGAGCCCGATGGCCAGCGCGAGCACGGCGGCGCCCAGCGCGACGGCGGCGATGAGCCGCGCCGTCGTGCTCCACCGGCCGAGCGGCCGGGGGCTGGCCTGTCCCGCGCCGTCTGCCTCGCCGCCCGCGCGGGGGAGCGGGACGAGCGCGCGGCGCGCCGCCGCCGCCTCGGCGAGCGCGCGGCGGACGCCGGCGGCGTCGAGCGAGGCGCCGGCCGGGATCAGGGCGCGCAGCGCGGCGCGCGCCCTGAAGAACGGGGCGCCGTCGGCGCTCCACGCGGCGGGGGCGCTGTCGAGCGCCTCGTCGAGCGCGGCCGGGATCACCTCCTTGACGATCGCGTCCACCGCGCCGGGCGACGCCGACCTCGCGAGCGCGATGTAGCCGGCGTCCTGGATCCCGCGGCGAAGGCTCTTCAGGCGCATCGAGGGGAGCACGCCGGGAAAGCCGACGGATCGGGAGGAGAACGCGCCCCGCTGCGTCCCGGGATAGAGCAGCATGCCGTCGCCGAGGCACGCGTCGCCGTCGCGGTTGTGGAAGTTCTCGGCGACCGTGAACGGGTCGATGGGCCCTCGGCCGCCGCGGTTGCCGTCGTGCCAGAACGCCGTCTCCCACAGGAACCAGCGGTCCACCTCGTGGGAGGCCGCGATCCAGCCGTCGGCCATGAGCCCGGTGAGCGGCGCGTCGATCATGAACGTGCCGGTCCGCGGCAGCGCGCCGTTGTACACCCAGAGCCGCTTGCCCGCCTCGCGCGCGGCCCGCGCCCACGTGGAGTCGAAGCGGTTCGCCGGCGTGAGCACGAGGTCGACGTCCTGCTCCACCGGAGGGACCTCGCCGCACGAGTGCCCCACGAGGACGCGCGACGACAGGCGCGAGCCGCGGATCAGCCTGCGCCAGCCGGGCCCGCGGGGGCTCTCGCACTGCTCGTCGATCGCGTAGAGCATCACGTCGTCCACCGCCGGCGGGAGGAGATCCGCGACCGCCTCGACGCGGTGGAGGGCCGCTTCCCCGGGATCGCCGAAGCCGCCATAGGCGCCGAGCGCCACCGCCGCGGGCGGCACGCCCGCGCCCGGCCCCCGGTAGCCGTGGGCCTCCGTGAAGAGCGAGCCGTCGATCGCCGCGCGCAGCCGCTCGACCTCGGCGGGGCTCTGGACCGACGCGAAGCCGTCGACGTGGTGCTCGTGCAGCAGCTGCCAGAGCTGCTGCTCGACGGCGGGCCCGTCGCCGACCCGCGCGGCGACCTCGTCGACGTCGTAGAACGCGATGAAGTCGACCGCGCCGTACGGCAGCGTCGCCGGGGCGACGTCGAGCCTCAGATCGAGCGACGCGAGCTCGCCGTGCGACGCCGATCCGACCACCACCCTCCCCTCGTAAGCGCCGGGGATGGCGCCCTCCGGGACGTGGAGATCGATCCAGACCGCCCGGGTCTCGCGCGCGCCGACCTCGAGCGGGTACGGCGCCCAGGGGGGCGCGAGCTCGACCGGGATGAGCGCGTCGGGGAGGAACCCGAGGTGCAGGTCGTCGGGCGGCCGCGCCGCGGGGCTCCACCCGAGCGACTCCCGGGGGCGCTGCTCGTTGCGCGAGCGCCGGGTGATCTCGACGTAGTGCTCGACGAAGCGGCGGATCGAGATCGCCCCCGCGGGCGCCGTTCCCTGCCCCTGCGCGGGCTGCTGCAGCGCCTGCGGCGCCTTGGCCGGCGCGCCCGGGCCGGCCGCGGGGCCGAGCGCGGAGAGCTCGACCGTGACGCCGCGCACGGGCTCGGCGCCGGCCTCGACGACGACCTGGAAGGCGACGACCTCCGCGCGGAGCGCGCCGAGCCGGATGGGCTCGCCGGGCCGGAAGACCGCGTTTCCTTCGCCGCGCGAGAGCGGCAGGCCGACGTCCTCCCGGCGGACGCGCGTGCCGTCGTCGGCCACCCAGACGCGCGCGCGCTCGGGCTGCCCCTCGCCGGCGGCCGCTGGAGCGAGCGCGCCACAGGCCATGGCGAAGAGCAGCGCGGCGGGGAGGTGCGGGAAGGATCGCGGCATGTCGCTCGGCTCTTCGAGGAGGAGCGACCGCCGGTGTCGGCCGCGATGCCATCCTAGGGGCGCCGCGCCCGCCCGCTCAAGCGCGGCGCGGCCGGCGGCGCGCAGGCGGGGGCGCGGCGGTTGACAGGCCGGCGGGGCTCGGGCGATCTCGCGCCGTGGATCTGACCAGAGCGGCACTCCTCGCCGGCGGCGCCGCCGTGGCCGGCGCCATCAACGCGGTGGCCGGGGGCGGCACGCTTGTGTCGTTCCCCGCTGCGATCGCGGCGGGGCTGCCCCCGCTCGCCGCGAACGCGACGAACGCCGTGGCGCTCACGCCCGCGTCGCTCGCGTCGGCGTGGGCGTACCGCCGGGAGCTCTCCCGGGACTACCGGGTCCTCGGCGTCCTGTTCCTGCCGTCGCTGCTCGGCGGCGTCGTGGGCTCGGCGCTCCTGCTCGTGACCCCGCAGCGCGTGTTCGACGCCGCGGTGCCGGGGCTCGTGCTCGTCGCGACGCTGCTCCTGCTCTGGCAGAACCTGCGCCCGGCGAAGCCCTCCGCGAAGGACGGCGCGGCGGATCCCGGCGCGGAGCGCTTCGCGCTGCCCTCCCGGCCGTGGGTCGTGTTCCTGCTCCAGTTCCTCGTGAGCGTCTACGGCGGCTACTTCGGCGCGGGCATCGGCATCATGATGCTGGCGCTGCTCTCCTCGTTCGCGGGCGACGTGGACATCCACCGGCTGAACGGGATCAAGACGGTGCTCGCGAGCCTGATCAACGGCGTGGCGGCGCTCGCGTTCCTGTTCGCGGGCGCGGTCGACGCGGTCGCCACGCCGATCATGATGGCGGCGGCGGTGGTCGGCTCGCTCGCTGGCGCCGTGGTCGCCCGCCGCATCGAGCCAAGGAAGGTACGGTGGTTCGTCGTCGCGCTCGGCCTCACGCTCACGGCCAAGCTCGCGTGGGACCGGTTCGGCGCGTAGCCCAGGCGCTACGCGACCCGCGGCGAGCTTCAGGTTCCGATCAAGTCCCGATCACGTCTCAGCCGGCGAGGTCGAGGATCACGAAGCGCGAATTCTGATAGACGACCTTGCCGGGCAGATCCCTCTGCCGGCCGCGGCCCACCACCACGTAATCGAACTTGTATTTCTTCTGCAGCGGGTCGAGCCGGGCGGCGTCGAGATCCCCGTAGCCGTCGGCCAGGTCGTCCGAGCGCCGGAAGCCCTTGCGCCCGGAGACGTCCTCCAGCCGCCGGTACCATTCCACCAGCTCGCTGGGCACGTAGGCGCTGCCCTTCCAGTCGACCACGATGGCGCGCTCGCCGAGGAGCCGGAAGCGCTCCAGCTGCGGCGGCGTGAGGAACACCGCGTCCTTCGGGGTGTTGGCGCGGATCCAGGCGTACATATCGGCCTCGGGCCCGCGCATGCCCTTGATCACGTTGGACCGCTCCTCGTAGCCCCTCACCTTGGGCACGCCGAAGCGGAGGCAGGCGAACGCCGCGTAGGCGACGAGCGCATAAGCGCCGAAGCGCAACAGAAATGCGCGCGCCGGGGCGAGACCGACGCCCCGGCGCTCGAGCAGCGACGCCGCCGCGCCGACGAGGGCGCCCGCGGCGCCGGGCGCGAGGGCCAGCAGGAGCGGCGGCGCCAGATCCCCCTCCTTGTCGAACATGGCCAGGGCGACGAAGCCGCCCAGCGTCAGCGCCAGGCCCGCGGACGGGATGCGCCGGAAGAGGGAGGGGCGGGCCGCGATGCTCGCCGAGGCCGCGCAGGCGAGCAGCTGCATGAGGAGATCGAGGAACGGCGCGAAGCGCCACACGAAGAGCTGCGCGACGCGCGGGATCTGCACCCAGGTGGTGAGCAGCGTCCCGGTCCAGATGACGATCGCCATCGCGAGCACCACCGCGCCGAGGCGGCGCCCGCGCCCCTCCCGGCCGCGCAAGAGCCACCCGCCGGCGCCGAGGCCGAACATCTGCCACGCCGCCACCGGGAAGAAATTACCCTTGTAAGTCCTGGGCGCGTAGTGGTGCGGCGAGCGGATGTTGAAGAGGATCTCCTGCGCGAACGCCGCGTCCGGCGAGCGCACCGAGCGGAGGATGAGCGGGGAGAGGAGCAGGAACACCGCGATGGCCGGCCCGACCTGCATGGCGATGCGCCGCGCCAGACCCTTCCAGCCGTCCCTCCAGCCGAGCAGGAGCTGGGCGAGGCCGAAGGTGCCGATCCCGAGGACGAGGTAATTGGCGTGGAACAGCCCGCTCAGACCGAGGAACACGCCCGAGAGCAGGGTGCGACCTGCCACGAGGGGCGGCAGCGCCGCGAGGAGGAAGAGGCTGCCCAGGGTGGAGGGCTGCAGGATGAAATCGAAGATGTAGCTGGACGCGACGCTGTCGGTGCGGGTGACGAAGGCGATCGCCATCACCAGCAGGAAGGTGGCCAGCGCGAGGCGCCGGTCCTTCAGCAGCTCGGCCGCGAGCCAGTACACGCACAGGGCGCCGAGCGTCGCGGTGACCACGAGGCCCCAGCCCACCGCCGAGCCGCCGCGGTCGATGGCGAGCAGCAGCCAGCCCACGTAGGAGAAGGCCGGGTGGTAGTTGGCCGGGCCGGTCGCGTACCAGTCCTTCGTGAGCACGCTGGGGTCGAGCAGCCGGAGGGCGCCCAGCATGTACGCCGTCTGGTTGCTGGCGCCGTAGTTGACGCCGTAGCTCAGCCCGAAGCAGACGGAGATGACGAGCGCGATGAGCGCGGCCGGCAGCTCGGGGAGGAGCGGCGCGAGCCTCTGCCGCGGCGAGGGCCGCGCCGGCCCGGCCGCGGCGGCCTCGGGCCCGGCGGCGCGCGGGGAGCTCTCCCCGCCGTCTGCGCCCTCCGCGCCGGAGCTCTCCCCGCCGTCTGCGCCGGCGGTGATCTCGTCATCCCCGGCCATGTCGGCCTCGGGTGCACCGGGCCCGGTCCCCATCTTGGTCCCCATCTCGCGGCGCGAGCCCTAGCACAGGTGACACGAGGCGTGCGTGATGTCTTGACAGCGCGCGGCGGGTTCGGCCAAGTTCCGGCCGTGATCGCGGAGCTGCTCCGAAGCCGCCGTTCCTTCGGATCCTCTGGGTCCGTGGAGGCGCCCACCTGCCCCATTCCCTCCTTCTCGGGCGTGCGGGCGCGAGTCTTCCTCGACGTGCAGGCCGAGGAGGGCGTGGAGTCGTCGTGGGGCGTGCGCACCAGCGAGGCGCGCATCTTCGAGTGCCCCGCCTCGGGCCTGCGCTTCCGGCTGCCGGCGCCGCGCGAGAAGATCGCGGCGTTCTACCGCTCCGAGTACCACGAGCGGATGGGCGGCGAGGAGGACGTGCGGCGCGCCGAGGCGTACCGCAAGGAGAACCAGGAGCGCGTCGGCGTGCTGAAGCGCTACGCCCCGTCGGGCCGGGTGCTCGACGTGGGCTGCTCCACCGGCCAGTTCGCGGCCCAGCTCCGCGAGGCGGGCTACGACGCGCTCGGCTGCGACATCTCCGAGGACGCCTGCCGGAAGGCCGCGGCGCTGCTCGGCGAGGACCGGGCGCTGTGCGGGCCGGTGGAGTCGCTCCTCGACAGGCTGCGCGGCTCGCTCGACGCCATCACGATGATGGACGTCATCGAGCATTTCGACGACGTGGTGTCGCCGCTCCGGGCGATGCGCGAGATGCTCCGGCCAGGCGGGACCCTCTTCCTGCGCACGCCCACGCTCCGCTCGCCGTTCTACAAGGTGGCCGACCTCAGCTACCAGCTGAGCGGCGGCCGCTACAAGGACGCGGTGCTCAAGATCTACCACGCCGAGCATTTCTTTTTCTTCACCGAGCGGGCCATGCGCGCGCTGCTCGAGGACACCGGCTACGAGGTGCTGGCGATCGATCCCGACCCGCTGCTCTGGGAGAATTTCCGCTCGGCGGAGATGCGGCAGGGTCCGCTGGTGAACTCGGTGCTGGCGGCTGTGTACTTCGCCGGCCGCCTCGCCGATCGCGGCCACGGCATGAAGGTCGTCGCGCGGCGGCCGGGCTAGCCGGCGGAGGGCGCGGCGGTGAGCGTGGACATCTCGGTCGTCATCCCCGTCTACAACGAGGAGCCGGCCATCGAGCACAGCCTCGAGGTGGTGCGCGGGCACCTCGACAAGATCGGCCGGAGCTACGAGCTCGTCTGCGTGGACGACGGCTCCCGCGACCGCACCCTGGAGCGGCTCCTGGCCGCGGCCGCGGCGGATCCGCGGGTGCGCCCGGTGCCGCTCGCGCGCAACTTCGGCAAGGAGGCGGCGATGGCCGCCGGCCTGAGCGAGGCCCGGGGCCGCGCGCTCATCTTCATGGACGCCGACCTGCAGCACCCGCCCTCGCTCATCGCGCGCATGGTCGAGCTCTGGGCCGAGGGCTACGACGTGGTGAGCGCCGTCAAGGAGACGCGGGCGCGCGAGAGCCTCGTCTACCGGATGATGACCTGGGTGTTCAACGCGCTCATGGCCGGCGCGGCGCGGGGCGACTTCCGGGGCGCCTCCGATTTCAAGCTGATCGACCGCCAGGTGGTCGACGCGCTCATGCAATGCGCGGAGCGCAACCGCTTCTTCCGGGGCCTCGTGACCTGGGTGGGCTTCCGGACCACCGAGATCCCCTTCACCGTGGCCGAGCGCCTGCACGGCACCACCAAATGGTCGCTGGTCGGCCTCATCCGCTACTCCATCCGCAACCTCATCGCCTTCTCGGCGCTGCCGCTGAAGATGGTCACGGCCATGGGCTTCGGCACCCTGGTGTTCGCGGCCGGGCTCGGCGCGCAGACCCTGTGGCGCTACCTGGACGGCGAGGCGCTCAGCGGGTTCACCACGGTGATCCTGCTCCAGCTCATCCTCGGCGGGCTCCTGCTCACCAGCGTCGGGGTCATCGCGCTCTACGTCGCGGTGATCTATGACGAGGTGAAGCACCGGCCGATGTTCCTTGTGCGGCGCCCGCGGCCCGGGGAGGACGGCGGCGCGCGCGAGGACCGCGGCGCCCCGGCCCGGGCCGACGCGGACCGCGCGGGCAGCGGCGCCGATGGCTGAGCCGGCCCCGGTCCACGAGGGCGCCGCACCGGCAGCCGGCAACCTCGCCCGGCGCCGCGCGCTGGGGCTCCTCGGATCGCTCGTCGTCGCGGGCTGCTTCGTCTGGCTGATGCGCGCCGGCACCCTGCCGGTCGTGCCGGCGGCCGAGCACCTCGCGCGCGTGCCCGTATGGGTCCCCGTGGCCTACGGCGCGGTGTGGCTGCTCGTGCTGACCCTGCGCGCGATGCGCTGGTACTGGCTGCTCCGGCCGCTGCGCCCGGTGTCGATGCGGCGGGTGCTCACCGTCTCGTTCATCGGCTACGGCGCGCTCCTGCTCCTGCCCTTCCGCATGGGCGAGCTGGTGCGCCCCGCGCTCATCCGCCAGCAGGGCGGCATCTCGGGCTGGGCGGCCACGGGCAGCGTGGGCGCCGAGCGGGTGCTCGACGGCCTCTACCTGAGCGCGCTGCTCTTCGCCGCGCTGCAGATCGCGAGGCCCCTCGACCCCCTGCCGGACCGCATCGGCGAGCTGCAGGTCTCGGCGGCGGTGGTCCCCGGCGCCGCGTACACCGCGCTCGCCGTCTTCTTCGCCGGCTTCGTGACCATGGGGGTGTTCTACTGGCGGCGCGCCTGGGCCCGCCGCACCACCGAGCGGGTCGTCGGGCTTGTCTCGCCGCGGCTCGGCGTCTGGCTGGCCGACCGCGTGGAGCACGTGGCCGACGGCCTGCGCTTCCTGCCCCGCTTCCGCTACACCGGCCCGTTCCTGGCGGTCACGGTGGTGTACTGGGCCGTCAATGCGGCCGGCATCTGGATGGTGTGCCGGGGCGCGGGCGTCACCGGGCTCACCTTCGGCCAGGCGTGCGTGGTGATGGGCGTGCTCGCGCTCGGGGTGCTCGTGCCCAACGCGCCCGGGTTCTTCGGCGCGTTCCAGATCTCGGTCTACGCCGGGCTGTCGATGTACATCTCCCCGCGCGACGTGGTCGGCCCCGGATCCGCCGCGGTGTTCTGGCTGTACGTGCTGCAGGTCGGGGTGACGTTCCTGGGCGCGGGAGCGGCGCTGCTCGTCGAGCGGATCTCGCCGAAGGACGCGCTGGCCGCCGCCGGGGATCGGCAGGCCGAGGCCGGGGAGCCGGGCGCCGGGCCGGCCTGATCCCCCGCCGTCGGCCTCCTCCCTTCCTCGGCCTCGTCAGATGACCGGCGGCGACGTGACGACGGCCCGGCTCGGCCTCGGGCCCACGAGCACCGGATAGAGGACGCCCGCGAGCATGCCGCCGGCGAGCGGGGCGAGCCAGAACAGCCACAGCTGAGACAGCGCCCCTCCGCCGACGAACAGGGCAGGACCGGTGGAGCGCGCCGGGTTGACCGACGTGTTCGTGACCGGGATCCCGATGAGGTGAACCACCGTGAGCGCGAGCCCGATGGCGATCGGCGCGAACCCGCGCGGCGCGCCGTGCTCGGTCGCGCCGAGGACCACCGTCACGAAGCCGAACGTGAGGACGATCTCGGCCAGGAGGCTCGCGAAGAGCGAGTATCCGCCGGGCGAGCGCCCGCCATAGCCGTTCGACGCGAACCCTGCGTGCACGGTGAACCCGGCGGCGCCGCTGGCGATCGCATAGAGGATCCCGGCGGCGACGATGGCGCCGGCGATCTGGGCGAGGACGTACGGCAGGAGGTCTCGCGCGGGAAAGCGCCCGCCGGCGATCAGGCCGAGCGTGACGGCGGGGTTGAAGTGCGCGCCCGAGATGTGGCCCACCGCGTAGGCCATCGTCAGGAAGGAGAGCCCGAACGCGATCGCCACGCCCAGGAAGCCGATCCCCAGCCTTGGATACGCGGCCGAGAGCACGGCGCTCCCGCAACCGCCGAGCACGAGCCAGAACGTTCCGAGAAACTCTGCGGCCGTACGCCTGGACAACGACATCTCCATCTCTTCATCTCCCCCTGCGGCAGGCCCCCTCGGCGCGGATCGGGGCGCGGCGGGGGCCGCGCCCGACCGTGGAGCCATCCCGACGGCTGGCGCAGGCCGCACGGTCGACCGGCGGGCACCCCGCCGAGGCGACGCTCCACCGGCCCTTCGTCGACATTGGATGAGCTCCGGCCCGCCGCGTTGCGGTCGGACCGCTTCGAGTGGGCTCTCCTGGTCGAGCGCGCCTCCCCGGAGGCGGCCGGACGGGCCGCGCGGCCAGAGGAAACGAGGCTCCCGCCGGCGGCGCCTCCGGGAGCCTCGCGCTGCGGACCATCGCGGCAGCGACCTCGCGGGATCGGGGCGTCTTACAGACCGACGAGCTGCGGCGGGCAGCTGTACGCGTTGCCCATGTGGGTGACGTCGGTCTGCTGGCCGGAGATGTTGCCTCGGTCGCCGGAGATGGTGGTCCCGGCGTTCGTGTTCTCCAGGACCACGTAGTTGCCGCCCAGGCCATGGGCCTTGTTCTTCATGTCGTTGACCGCGCCCTCCTGCAGGTTCGCATTGCTGGTGAACGCTCCAGACAGGGAGCCGCCCTGCTCTCCGATCACCGTCCCCAGGAACCGGCACCCCTGCGGGGCCGGCTGCTTGGTGACGATGACCCGCTCGGCGCCCGGGCTGAGCTCGACGGCGGCACAGGCGGGCAGGGTCAGACAACTCAGGAGGAGAGCGAACGCACCGTGGATCGATGTCTTCATGGCAAGCACCTTGTGTCGATTGCTACGTGTGCGAGCGAGCGATTCTTCCTCGCTGAACCTCCAGGACGGCGGGATTCCAACAGGCCTCCTCCACGGTCGGCCTCGCGTCGATCGCCCTCGTGACGTCGCGGTTCGAGCGCCCCTCACCGCTGCTCGATCTTCCGCAGCCGGTACGCCCGCGCGTCCCACAGCGAGAACACCCGCTCGCCGCTCGTGAGGACGTCGAACCCGTGGCGGGCCGCGAGCCGCGCGACGTCGGCCGCGTCGCGCGCGGGGTCGCCGCGGTACGAGTAGCCCAGGACGACGAGCTCCCCGCCCGGCCGCAGCGCCCGGCGCGCCTCCGCGACGAGCCGATCCACGACCTCCGGGCCCGCGGCGACGATGTACGGGAACGAGTCGACCGCGTACACGAGATCGAAGCGGGCCGACGGCGCGTCGCCCAGATCGACGCCCGACGAGACCGCGAGCACGACGTTCGAGCGCCCCGCGCAGCGGCGGCGCGCTGCCTCGATCATGCGCGGCGAGACGTCGAGCCCCCACGCCTCGCGCACCCTCGGCGCGAGCGCCGCCTCGAAGCGGCCGATCCCGCAGCCGATCTGCAGGATCGCGCGGTCCTCCCCGATCGCGCCCCACCGCTCGAGGAGCTCGACCACCTCCCGCGTCGCCCGCTCGAGGAGCTCCGGATCGCCGAGCGAGTACGCAGCGACGCTCGCCTCCTCCGAGCGCTCGCAGAGCTCGTCGAACAGCCGCGCGGTGGAGCGACAGGCTCCCCGCGCGTCCTCCCCGGCGATGCTGGGCGCGCCCCGGTGCGCGCCCAGCATCGCCGCCACGGTCGTGCACCCGGCGCGCCGCTCGTCCAGGCAGCGGCGCAGCGCCTCGAGGCGCGCGGCCTGCTCCCCCTCCCCTGCCGCCGGCCGCGCGGCGTCGATCGCGCCCGCGGCGGCCTCGAGGTCCCCCGCGGCGCCGAGAAGCCGCACCAGGCCGACCTCCGGCGACGCCTCGCCGGACATGACGGCCTGCACCGCGCCCTCGCCCTGTCCGACCTCCCGCCCCGCCCCGTGTGCGCCCCGGCGCCGCAGCCGCCGGCGGAACGTCCAGCGGTCGACGGCGCCCCAGTCGTACTTGTACGGCTCGCGGCCGCGGAGGAAGTCCACGGTCCGCGCGCCCTCGCGCGCCGCGTGCTCGATCGCGCTGGCGAGCATCACGAGCCCCGGGCTGTACCACGCGAGCTCCGGATCGAAGCCGGTGATGTACGACGCGAGCCCGCCGCGCTCGGCGAACCCGTAGAGCGACGCGATGATCCGCCCGTCGAGCCGCAGGCCGAAGAGCCGCAGCGCGCCCCGCGCGCACAGCGCGCGCGCGGCCTCGCGGTGGAACGGCCGGAGCGCCTCGTCGAGGACGCCCCCCTCGCCGCGCGAGCGCCAGCGCGCCTTGTGGTTGGCGAACAGCGCCTCGATCAGCTCGTCCACGCTCGCCGCGTCGGCCACGTCGAGGCGCAGGTCCCCGGCCCGCGCGAGCCGCTTCCGCGCGCGGGCGACGCGCGCGCGCATCCCCGGCGGGAACAGCGCGTCCAGCCCGGCGCCCTCGGGGATCGTCACCGCCGGACACGCCTCGTGCTTCTCGACCTCGTCCGACCAGCCGGGGGGCGCCTCGGCGAGGAGCAGCGGCGACGACGGGCGTAAGTCGTGGAGATCGGCGACGTCCCACGCGTCGGCGCGCTCTTCGAGGCAAGCGAGCGCCGCGTCCGCGACCGCGCGCTCGTACCCGGACGCGGCCAGGACATCGTTGTAATCGGAGATCCCGGCGCCGAGCAGCGCGACGACGCGCTCGCCGCCGATGCGGTGAACCGCGAGGGGCGCGAGGCCGACGATCCCCTCGTCCGACCGGAAGACCAGGGCGAGCACCTCCTCGGGCCCGAGCGCGCGGCACCACGGGATCAGCCACTCCGGCCGCTGGAACGCCGTCGCCGCCGGGCAGCGCTGCCACAGCGCGCTCCACGGCTCCCGCAGCGCCTCGAGCTCCTCGCGGCGGCTCAGCACCTCTACGTCGAGTCGTTCGCTCACCTGCCCTCCGAGCGGCAGGCTCAGCGCTCCTCGGTCGTCGTCGAGCGCGCGCGGGCGCTCACCGGGCTCCCCGCCCCTGCCGGCGCCGTATCCTCGCAGGCGCGCGCGGCCAGGCAACCGACGCGCGCTACCTCGGAGGGGGTTCTGGAACGCTCGCGCCGGCCCGCCCGTCGCCCCTGGCCGCTGGTTGCCGAGCTTGCCAGCCCCCGCCGGGTCAAGCGAGGACGCCGCGTCCCGGCCGGTGTATCCTCCCGCGGGAGATCCTCGGACCATGCGAAATTTTGACCGGATCACCGCGCACCCTGGCCGAATGAACGGGCAGCCGTGCATCAGGGACCTTCGTCTGACGGTGAAGCGGGTGCTGGAAGTGCTGGCGACCTATCCGGACCGCGAAGAGCTGCGACGCGACTACCCGGAGCTGGACGACGAGGACATCCGGCAGGCCCTGGCCTTCGCCGCCGCCATGATCGGGGATGAGGTCATCGACCTGCCCCGGAGCGCATGACGCCGACCTTTCGATTGCTCCTGGATCAAGGGCTTCCGCGCTCGGCGGCAGAGCGGTTACGCGCGGCCGGTGTCGACGCGATCCATGTAGCCGAGATCGGGATGTGGGCCGCGCTCGATGAGGAGATCCTCGAACAGGCCCGGCAATCGAAGCAGGTGGTCGTGACGCTCGATGCAGATTTTCACACACTGCTCGCACTTGCTGACGCGAACGCCCCTTCTGTGTTGAGGCTGCGGGTAGAGCGACTGAACGGAGAGGCATGTGCCAGGATGATCCTGGATGTGCTCGCGGTGTGCGGCTCAGAGCTCCTTGCGGGCGCGGCGGTGACAGCGGATCTTACCCGCGTCAGGCTCCGGCGATTACCGCTGACCGATCCAGGACGATAGGACGATAGACCGAGGCCCGAGCGCGCTCAGCTGTGGCCGAGCACCGGGTGCGGCCGGTACGGCTCGGCGAGCGCGCGCAGCTCCTCGGCGTCGAGCTTGAGCTCCACCGCCTTGGCCGCGTCGTTGACGTGCGACAGCTTGGTCGCCCCCACGATCGGCGCGGTCACCCCCGGCTGCTGGAGCAGCCACGCGAGCGCCACCTGCGCGTTCGGGACGCCGCGCTTCGCGGCGATCTCGGTCACCTTCTCGACGACGGTGAAGTCGGAGTCCTGGAAATAGAGCCGCTGCGCGAACTCATCGCTCTTCGAGCGGACCGTCTCCCCCTTCCCGTCCTTGCCCCGGTTGCCCGCCAGGAACCCGCGCGCGAGCGGGCTCCACGGGATGACCCCGATGCCCTCAGACTTGCAGAGCGGGATCACCTCGCGCTCCTCCTCCCGGTAGACGAGGTTGTAATGGTTCTGCATGGCCACGAACCGGTGGAGGCCCAGCCTGTCCGAGGCGTGGAGCATCTTCGCGAACTGCCACGCGAACATGGACGACGCGCCGAGATAGAGCGCCTTGCCCGCCTTGACGACCTCGTTCAGCGCGTCGAGCGTCTCCTCGATCGGCGTGTTCGGGTCGAAGCGGTGGATCTGATAGAGATCGACGTAATCGGTGCCGAGACGACGAAGGCTGTCGTCGATGGAGTGCCTGATGTGCTTGCGCGAGAGCCCGCGCTGGTTCGGGTCGTCGCCCATGGGGCCGTTGACCTTGGTCGCGATCACCAGCCTGTCGCGCGAGGGGCCGAGATCCTTGAGCGCGCGGCCCAGCACCTACTCGCTCTCGCCGAGCGAGTAGACATCGGCCGTGTCGAAGAAGTTGATACCGAGGTCCAGCGCTCGCTTGATGAGCGTGCGGCTCGCCGCCTCGTCGAGCACCCAATCCCGCCATTTGGGCGAGCCGAACGTCATGGCGCCGAGACAGATCCGCGAGACCTTGAGGCCAGTCGAACCGAGATTTGTGTACTCCATGGGCGAGCTCCTCGTGCCGCCGCGTGGGAAGGGATGTCCGGAAGGCAAGGCAGCGGCGGCGCGGCCGAATGCAGGTGCCGTGCCCGAATCGCCCCGAGGTCCCACGCCGCCTTGTCGATCGCGGCGGCTCCGGCTGCTGCTCCGGGGGCAGCGCATGCTGCTCCGGGCGCAGCGCCTGCTGCTCCGGTGATGCCAGAGGAGCACCTCGAGAGCCCGCGACGGCTGGCTTCCCTCGGGCGGGCGTGTCCCCGCCTCGACGTTGTGTTCCGCGGAGCGGCCGCTCAGCCTCCCGCGCGGGCGACGGCGAAGATCAAATGACGTTCCAGCCGGATCCCCTCCGGCGCGCGGCGGCGCTCGAGCTCGGCCGCGAGCGCGGCCTTGACCCGCGCGGCTTCCGCCGGATCGAGGTCCGACAGGAAGTTGCCAAACGAGCTGGCCAGGTAGAACGCGACCACGTCGTCCGTGTCTGCGAAATGGTCGGTGAAGGACCGGATCTGGAGCCTCGGATCCTCGAAGCCGGCGAGCAGGAGGGTGCTCGTCAGGTCGTCCGAGGTCACCTTGTAGGTCGTGTTGCCGAGCGTCTCCGCGGTGCCGGTCAGGCCGAGAGACGACAGCACCCCCTCGATCACCCGCTCGAACTCGTGCGGGCGCTCCCTGGCGGCCGAGCTGATGCCGAGGCGCCCTCCCCGCCTGAGCACCCGGCGCGCCTCGCGCAGCGGGCCGAGCTTCTCGGGCAGCCAGTGGAGCACGCTGTTCAGGAACACGACATCGAAGCTCCCGGCGGCGAACTGCGAGAGATCTTCGGCCTGGCCGACGCTGGCGCGGAAGTTCGGCCGGCGCTTCCCGTTCGCCAGCTCGACCCGGAGCGGCAGCGGATCGACGCCGGCCACCGCGCCGGAGGGGCCGACCCGATCGGCGACATACGCCCCGAGCCGGCCCGTCCCACACCCGACGTCGAGGACGCGCTCGCCCGGGGAAACCTGGAGATCTTCGATGAGCAGCTTCCCGTGGTTGAACTGCCGATCGCTGACGCGATCGTAGGTCTCGGCCAGGACAGCTGAATCGAGCGAAAGGCTGACCATCGTGGCTCCTTGTGAGAGGAGGTGGAGATCGGCGAAAGACGGCTCCGGATGGAATGTCTCTCCGCGCACCACGTCTGTTATCGAGGACAATAGTCCGCCATAGCGGACCGAGCAAGCGCGATCTCGACGGCCGCGCGCGATGGCGGCGATGCGCCCGAGGCGCGCGGTCCGGGGGTGCGCGCCGGCCGTGACGCCGCGGGCGATAGCGACGTCGCTGTCCAGGTTTCACCGTCGCGGGCGGGCGTGGTAGCGTTCGCCGGCTCTCGAACAACGAGGAGTCGCTCATGAGCTGGATCGACCAGTACCGCGCCTTGGCTCGCTACAACCGGTGGATGAACGACAAGCTCTTTGCGCTGGTCGGCAAGCTCGACGACGTGGAGCGCAAGCGCGATCGCGGGGCCTTCTTCCGGTCGATCCACGGCACGTTGAACCATATCCTGCTCGCCGACCGCACGTGGATGGGGCGCTTCACCGGCGACGCGGAGCGGTTCGTCTCCCGCGATCCGAGCGGGAAGGCCATCGAGATCACCGCGCTCTCGCAGGAGCTCTATGCGGACTTCGGCGATCTCTCCCGGGAGCGGGCCACGACGGACGCGGACATCCTCGCCTGGGTGCACGAGATCGACGAGCGGGCGCTCGCGGGGGACCTGACGTACACGCGGAGCGGGACGGTCTACACCTCTCCGCTCTGGTGGTCCGTCGGGCACCTCTTCAATCATCAGACCCATCACCGCGGTCAGGTGACCACCCTGCTCACACAGATGGGAATCGACCCCGGCTCGACCGATCTTATCGCGATGCTGCGGGACGAAAGGCGCGGGCCGTGACAGGTGCTTCGCCCCGCGGCGAGCGCGGCTGTCCGGTGATCCGATAGCACCTGGGGCAGGCGGGCGAGGCCAGCCCTGGATCACCGGGCTGCGCGCCGCCGGCTGACCTGTCGCGCCTGGCTCGCCGCCCTGACCTCGACGAGCGGATTGCGCGCCTCGGCGGCGCGCAGCCGCTCGAAGCGCTCGATCCGCGCGCGGTTGCCGCTCTGCCGCAGCGTCCGCGCGAGCACCACGGTCTTGGCGAGCCGGATGAACCGCAGGCGGTGGGCCGAGTCCACGTCCTCGACGTCTCTCCTGCCCACCCCGGGCCCGAACTCGCGATGGTAGGCGGCCCGGAGCCGGTGCTCTCCATGGAGGCCGAGCGCGTCCGAGAGCCCCTCGAGGGCGGCCCGCTCCGCCGGGGTCGACCACGAGAGGACCCTGGAATAGGGGGTCGCCATGGTCTCGTGATCGGGCTTGTTGACGTAGCGGCGCAGGAACACATCGGACGTCGCGACCGGCACATCGCCCGTCTCCTGGTGGAGGAGGGCGTACGCGAACGCCTCGTTCATCCCCACGAGCTGGTTCCGGTCGTAATCGGCGCCGTCGACGCGCTTCCCGAGGCGATCGACGCCCGAGAGGGCGGCGAAGAAGAAGCTGCTGAAATCGGTGTAGTCCGCCTCGTCGATCTCGGGTGTGCAGCCCGACGCGGGGCGGTCCCGGGTCGCCGCGAAGAACCCGACGACGTCGCGCTCGACCAGCTCGCCGTCGGGTCGGCCGCCCTCGAAGAGGAGGTTCGCGAAAGAGCCGGAGTAGCACTGGGCCATGACGAGGACGACGGGGGTGCCGGCGGGCAGCTCCTTCATGCGGGCAGCGAGGTCGCGCACGGACAGCGCTCCGCCGCCCCAGAGGTCGAAACCGTTGTTGTCGAGGTCGTGCCCTGGATCCGGGCTCCCGTGGCCGGCGAAATAGAGCAGCAACGGGTCGGCGGGGCGCGCGTGGACGAACCTGCGCCAGATCGCGTCGAACCCGGGGCGGGTGGTCGCCCCGTCGATGCGCGGCAGCCTGGGCGCGCGATAGCGCGTCTGCTCGCCGTCGAGGAACTGCACGCTCCGCGTGCCGCGGCGCCCGTCGGCGAAGAGGACGCGCCGCTCCGCCGTGGCCGGGAGCAACGACTGGAAGTACCGGATGTGGCCTTCGATGGCCACCTGGTTCATGGGCGGCCTCGGGCCGCCGCCCACGACGAGCGCGCGCCAGGCGGCGGGCTCGGGAGAAGCCGGGGCAGGCAAGGCCGGAGAGGCGGGCGAAGCCGGGGGCGCCTGCGGGGCGGCCGGCGCAGGCAACAGGGCCTGCGGGGCGGCCGGCGCAGGGCGCGGCGGGCGCCCCGGCGAGGGGGGCGGCGCGGGGCGCGGCGGGCGCCCTGGCGAGGGGGCTGCCGCGGGGCGCGGCGGGTGGGCCAGCGAGGCCGCCGGCGCGGGGCGTGGCGGGCGCGCGCCCGCGGTCGCGGCGGTCGCCGTGGCAACGGCGATCACAGCGACCCGGAGGAGCAGATGGTGCGCGGCGGTCACGTCCTCGGCCTCGGCAGCGCGCATCGCGGCGCTCGATTCTAGGTAGCACGACCGGCTCACCCGCGTCGACATGCGCTCCCTCGATCTCTCGGCCGCCGCCCACCCGGGTTGGCCCAGCCCACGTGGTTGCGTCGAGCGCGAGCTACAATGGGGACGCCTGGTTCCGTGGCGAGCGCGCCACCGAGAGAGATGCCCTCGCAGCGTACGCGTGTGCCTCCGCGAGGGTGCCGTGCGTCCCCTGTCGGGCTGTTTCAGTCAGCCAGGCAGTCTGTCTGTCGGCCGTCAAGCAGCCTGTCTGCCGGGCCGTCTGCCTGCCTGTCTGCTTCAATCCGGGCCAGGACAACGCCCTCGCTTTCGAGCGAGGACCTGCGCCGACCGGCAGTATTTCGCCGCAGGCGGGGCAGATTGCATCGCCGAGCCCATCCTCGGCCACTGCAGAGCTCCCCTCCTTTCACCACGGTCTCGCCCGGTGATCGCGGCGCGTTGCCTGCGCGACGGCACGGCTCGCGGCGGGAGGGATCGGCGGCGCGCCACGCTCGCTCCAGGGAGCCACCGCATGGCCGAGGTCGGTCATCTCCTGCGCGGATCTTCTCATCGACCTCTGGCACGCAGATTGCCGTTTTCCGCGCCATCGAATGCACGAACACAGGAGGGAAGATCATGTCGGCCAGCTCATCAAAGACGACCATCGTTCATGACGAGATCCGCCAGTGGGCCGAATCGCGCGGAGGCCGCCCGGCGACGGGTGAAGAGCACCGAGGAGGGCGGTGAGCCTGGCATCCTCCGCATCGATTTCCCCGGCTACAGCGGGGAAGACACCCTGGAGGAGATCTCGTGGGAGGACTTCTTCGACAAGTTCGAGGAGTCGAACCTCGCCTTCGTGTACCAGGAGAAGACAGCGGACGGGCAGCCGAGCAACTTCTCCAAGCTGGTGAGCCGCCCGGACGACATGGTCCAGAAGGGCAAGCCGACGTCGCGCGCGGCGAAGGGCAGCACGGAGAAGGCGAGCAGCGCCAGGAGCACGAAAGAGAAGCGCGAGAAGGCCGAGCTCGACGTCGAGGTGGAGGTCCAGATCGATCTCGACGAGGAGCCCGGCGGCGCCGAGCAGCGTCCTCGCGGGAAGCAGGCCCGCCCGAGGGGCGCCGAGGGCGATCACGCGTCCCACATGACCATCGACCACGACGAGATCCGCGCGTGGGTCGAGGCGCGCGGCGGCCACCCGTCGACGGTGGCGCGGACCGAGAAAGAGGGGGAGCCCGGCGTCCTCCGGATCGATTTCCCAGGGTACAGCGGGGAAGACACCCTGGAGGAGATCTCGTGGGATGATTTCTTCGACAAGTTCGAGGCGTCGAACCTGGCCTTCGTGTACCAGGAGGCCAAGGCGAGCGGCGAGCCGAGCTACTTCTCGAAGCTGGTGAGCCGCCCGGACGACATCGGCGGCAAGAAGGCGAAGCAGAGCAAGCAGAAGTCGAGAAAGGCAGCCTGAGCCAGGAAACGAGGACCCGGGAAGGAGCCCCGGTGGGCGGCAGGAAGAGCGATGCTGAGGCTCAGCGCCGGCGCGCGGGCGCCGTCCGGGCGGCATCCGGCGCGCCGGACACGTCCGAAGCGCCCGGTGCGCCCGACGCATGGTTTCTCTGCCACGCCGAGGCGTTCGTGAGCAGCGCGTCCCGGAGCTCCGCGGTAGCGCCCTGGAGCTCGCCGCCGCGCCTGCGGACGAGATGGAAGACCTTGCGCGGCAGCTCGGGCAGCGGGCGCGCGACGAGGCCCCGGGGGAGGCGGCAGCAGGCGTTGACCACCGCGATGCCGACGCCGAGCTGGACGAAGTGGACCATCAGCTCCCAGCCGTTCGCCTCGACCGCCGGCTCCCAGCGGACACCTGCCGAGAGCAGCGCCTGAGCGAGCAGGGCCCGGTGGGGCTGCGACGGGCCGGGGACGACGAGCCGCGCCCCCTCGAGGTCGCGCAGCCGGACCTGGCGCTTCCGGGCGAGCGGGTGGCCGTCGGGGACGACGAGGACCTGCGCCACCTCGGTGAGGCGATCCGCGGCGAGCCCGTCCGGCGCCCCCTCGAGCGGCGCGACGCCGAGGTGCGCCTCGCCCGCCGCGACGGCCTCGAGGGTGCCCTCGCGGTCGCGCGTGAGCAGCCGGAGCGGGGCCGCGGCGCGCGCGGTGAAGGCGCGGATGCCCTCGCCGAGCAGGTAGAGGTACGAGCCCTCCCCGGCGCAGAGCACCACCGGCTCCCGGCTCTCGCCGTGGCGGAGCACGTCGAGGAACGAGCGCGTCCGCTCGCCGACCTCGCGCCCGAACGCCGCGACGCGCTTGCCGTCGGCCGTGAGCTCCAGCCGCTGCCCGCGCCGCTGGTAGAGCGTGACGCCGAGCGCCTCGCCCAGCTTGCCGATCTGGGCGTGGAGCGCCGGCTGCGAGACATGGAGCGCCCGCGCCGCGCGCGTGAAGTTGAGGTGCTCGGTGAAGACCACGAAGGCGCCGAGCCAGTCGAGGTTGAGCATGGCGGGAAGCTATCGCAGAACGCGATAGCGACTCCAGAAATACTTCTTCCGGATGATAGCCGGGCGTCTATTCTTTCTCTCGCCGATTCCCTTCACGGTTTCGGTCCCGGTCCCGACCAGGGACCTTCCGGAGGCCTCTGCCTGCCCGCGCGGATCGCGGGCCGCGGCTCCGGTTCACGAGACGAGAATGGAGCTTGAGATGGGCCGCGATCGCTTGACCGACACGAGCAAGAAGCTCTCCTGGCTGCTCCGCCACGCGGCGCCCGCGCAGGGCGTCGCCATGGACCACGCCGGCTGGGTGGCCGTGGACGACGTCCTCAAGGCGCTCCGGATCTCCCGGCCTGTGCTCGACGAGGCGGTGGAGAACAACACGAAGAACCGCCTCGAGATTCGCGGCGACCGGATTCGCGCCTCGCAAGGGCACTCGCGCGACGGGATGCCTGTGACGCTCGCGGGCCTCGAGGCGTCGTGGGAGGAGGTCCACGGCGACGCGTCGATCTGGCACGGCACGAGCGTGGACGCCGTGAGCGGCATCGCGCGCGAGGGGATCCGGCCGGCGGCGCGCACGCACGTCCACTGCACCGACGCGCTGGGAAGCGCGGTGGGCAAGCGCGCGAAGGTCGACGTGATGCTCGAGATCAGCCCCGCGAAGCTCCGGGCGCGCGGCGTGCGCGTCTTCCGCAGCCAGAACGGGGTGATCCTGGTGCGGGAGGTGCCGGTCGAGTGCCTCGTGGGGCTCTTGCCGATCGCCGCGCGGGCGCAGCGGGAGGCCGAGGCCCTGCGGGCGATGCTCTTCGGCGAGGGGTCGCGCGGGGCGGCGTGATGGCCTTGTCCGCGGGCCAGAGAGCCCGGCCGCAAGCATGCCTTCGCAGACCCTCTCGACCAGGCTCGCCCTGCCAGCCGGTGAGCAGCTGAAGGCGCAAGCCATGGATCCCTGGCTCTTCCCGGTGTTCTTCCTCTCAGGCTCGGCAGCGCTGGTGTAGCAGGTCGTCTGGCAGCGCGTTCTACGCGTTCTACGGCATCGACATCCTGTCGGTCACGATCGTCGTCACCGCGTTCATGCTTGGTCTCGGCCTCGGGAGCCTGGCGGGTGGGGCGCTTTCGCGCCGGTACCCGCAAGCTGCGGTGACGCTGTTTGCGCTCTCCGAGATCGGGATAGGCCTCCACGGCGCCTTCAGCCTTCGCCTCTTCGCCCTTGTTGCAGAGGTCACGCACGGCATTGGCCATGTCGCCACGGGCGGGGTGGCCTTCCCGCTCGTGGTGCTCCCGGTCATGCTGATGGGAGCCACACTTCCCCTCCTGGTCGCGCACGCCACGTCGCGATCGCGTAACGTCAGTCGCTCGCTAGGTAACCTGTACTTCACCAACACGCTTGGCGCTGCGTTCGGTGCCTTTCTGGCGGCGCGCTACCTGCTGGGCGGGCTGGGCCTCCGGGCCACGGCGGAGGTTGCCGCGGCGCACGACGCATTTCGCGGTGCGCTCGTGATGGTCCTGCGCCGGGGGCGTCGCGGCGAGCCATGAGGCTCCTCGTTGCCGTCCTCGTCGCCATGCTCGGCGGTTATCTCGCGCTCTCGCACGAGGTCCTCTGGGTCCGGGTCTACGGCTTCATGCTCGAAGGCGCTCCGGACGCCTTCGGCTTTCTGCTCGCGGCCTACCTCGCCGGTCTGGCGTCGCCTCCGCCTCGTACGAGGTCGTGGTGCTCGCGCCGCCGCTCACCGGATTCGCGACAAACTTGTTGCTCCCAGGGGCGCCGCCCCTGCGTTAAACCTTTCGTTGCCGGCGGACGGCGCGCGAGGACGCGACGCGCTCTCCGCGGATCGGCACGAGCTCCCCTGCGTGAGATCGAAAAGGAGTACGTCTTCGTGAGCCGAGCGGGCGCGCGTCGCGCCGCGATTTGTTCGAGAGACCGTCGTCACGTGGACGCTCACCCAAGTCCACGGTGGCACCCGGATTGGCCTGGCGTCAGACTGGTCGATAGCGAGGAGCGGAGTTCGCACGCATACCGCCAGAAGCACCCCTTCGGGATGGTGCCGGCCTTCGAGGCGGATGGTCGGGGGCTGTTCGAATCGGGCGCCATCGTGCATCACATCGCCGCGGACTCCGAGGCTCTGATGCCCGTCGACCGGCACGACCGCGCCAACACGGTCGCCAGGATGTTCGCCGCCCTCAACACGGTCGGCCCGCCGATCCAGAACCTCTTCGCGATGGACCTGCTGCACAGCGAAGAACAGTGGGCGAAGCTGGGGCGTCCCCGGGCCGTGGATGCGGTGAAAGTTCGGCTGGGCGCGCTCTCCGCTTGGCTCGACGGGCGCGACTATCTGGTCGATCGCTTCACCGCGGCGGACGTCCTGATGACGGCCGTGCTGAGGTTCCTTCGGCATACAGACCTGCTGACCGAGCTTCCCGTGCTCGACGCCTACGTCAAGCGCTGTGAGGCGCGGCCGGCCTTCCAGAAGGCCTTGCGCGACCAAGCGGGAGAGTACGCTCGAAACGCTCCTGTCGCAGCCTGAGGCTGTGAATGGCCAAGGCCTTCGACTTCAGTAGCGGCGGTCACGGCGAGCTCCCCAGGCCCGGGGCTTGACCGTTGGGCCCGGGTTAGGTCCATGCCTTCCTGTTGCCGGGCCCCTCGATGCGCTGCCGCCTGTTCGAAATCGCGCCTGCGCCCCCGCGCTCTTCCGGCCCAACGCCGTTGAACGGACCGATGTGTAGACCCGCGATGCGCTTCGAGTTCGGCACGGAGTCCTCCGAGCTTGCCTGGGCCGCCCAACGTTCGGATTGAGCCGCGCGTGTGAGTTGCTAGCGCGGCTCGGCCCCGTCGGGCTCCCAGATGAGATAGTGCGGCGCATCGTACACCAGCGTGCTCGCGACCTCACGGCCAAGGACCTCCCGCATCGCGCGCACCACCATGAGGCGCAGGAAGAGGCGGTTCGGGGCCGTGGCCATGCGCGCGGTGACGGCGATCCACCGGGTGGTGTGCGCGGACAGCGGCGCCGCGAACCAGCGGCGGGAGTAGCCGACGGTCTGCACGAGCTCGCCGCCCTCCCGCGCGAAGGGCCAGTCCTTCGCCCAGGCGACGGCGCCGCCCGCCTCGCCGGCCGGGCGTCCGCAGCAGGTTCCGCCCTTCCGCCGCGAGGAGGTCGATTTCCGGTCACACGGACAGGGCTCCCCGTCTCGAACCCGAGAGAAAGGTCGGACGCCGCGTGCGTACGGCCGGGAAGGACGGGATCTATGGGTACGAGCTCGAAGAAGAGAGTTTGCATCGAGGGCCACGAGATGGCCTATGTCGACCAGGGGATGGGCGCGCCGGTGGTGTTCCTCCACGGGAACCCGACGTCGTCGTACCTGTGGCGGAACATCGTTGGACCAACCTCGGCGCGGCATCGCTGCCTCGCGCCGGACCTCATCGGCATGGGCGACTCGGACAAGCTGCCGGAGATGGGCAGGAAAGCCTACGGGTACGCCACACATGCGAGGTTCCTCGACGCCTGGTTCGACGCGGTCGTGCCTGAGGAGCCCGTCGTGCTCGTCGTACACGACTGGGGCTCGGCGCTCGGCTTCGACTGGGCTCGACGGCATCCGGATCGCGTGCGCGGCGTCGCGTACATGGAGGCGATCGTCGGATCGATGCCGCTCGGGAAATGGCCCGCACCGGCGAGGGAGTTCTTCGAGGCGATCCGCTCCGACGCGGGCGAGATGCTCGTCCTCGAGCAGAATGTCTTCCTGGAGCGGATGATCTCCGAGGGCAGCATGCTGCGTCCGCTCTCTGACGAAGAGCGCGCCGAGTACCGTCGTCCGTTCCTCGTGCCGGGCGAGGGGCGGCGGCCGACGCTCTCGTGGCCGCGACTGCTGCCCTTCGACGGAGAGCCGAAGGCGATCTGCGCGCTCGCCGACGCCTACGTCGCGTGGCTCACGGCATCGAGCGTGCCCAAGCTGTTCGTGAACGCGGAGCCGGGCCGCATCCTCACGGGGGAGCTCCGCGAAATCTGTCGCGGGTTCCCGAACCAGCGGGAGGTCACGGTGCGCGGTCTGCACTATCCTCAGGAGGACTCGCCGATGGAGATCGCCGACGCGCTTGCAGGCTGGCTCGATACCCTCGCTCCGCCGACGCGCGCGCAACCGGTAGCGTCATGAGCGAGGCGGGTCTCGACGCGCTGGCGATCCGCGCATGCGCGGGCGACCGAGAGGCGCTCGAAGCGCTCGTGCGAGGACTGCAGGATCCCCTGTTCCGCCTCGCGCGCAGGTTCCTCGGCCACCCCGAGGACGCGCGCGACGCGACGCAGGAAATCCTCATCCTCATCGTGACGAAGCTCTCCACGTTCCGAGGCGAGAGCTCGATCTCGACGTGGGCGTATCGCGTCGCGTGCCGACACCTCCTCCGCGCACGCGCGACGTACCGCCGCCTGACCTTCGAGCAGCTCGTCGACGAGGATCTCGCCAAGGCGCCGAACGCCATCGGCGCGGAGGTGCTCGAGAGCGCCGAGGCGCGTCTGCTCGAGGAAGAGGTCTTCCTCCGTTGCACCCAGGCGATGCTCCAGGCGCTCGACAGGCCGCTGCGCATCGCCTACGTGCTCGGCGGCATCTGCGAGCTCGAGTCGACCGACGCGGCCTACGCGCTCGGCATCACGGAAGCTGCCTTCCGCAAACGACTCTCCCGTGCGCGCGCGGCGCTCGACGCGTTCGTGTCGAAGCACTGCGGTGTCGCGAATCCAGCGAACCCGTGTCGCTGTGCGTTCCAGGTGAACCACAACGTGGCGCTCGGGCGTCTGAACCCGCGCGGCCTGGTTCACGCGAAGCCCACGGAGCGTACCTCTCTCGAGGCGCTGCAGGCCCTCGGCGAGATCCGCGCCGTGCGCCGCTCGCTCGAGCTCTACCGCGCGCAGCCCGCGTTCACCTCCCCCGAGGACCTCGCCGCGCGGGTGCGGTCCATGATCGCAATCGGTCGCGGGAGCAGGCTCTTCGATGCGTGAAGACGGCTGACGTCGACTGACGTCGACTGACGTCGACTGACGTCGACTGACGTGGAGCCGGGCAGCGCGGGCGAGAGCAGTCGACGTGGCTCACAGGCCGTGCGATCTGCTGAGCCATCTCCCCGGCCAAGAGCAGGGCGCCCCACGTCTCGTCGACGAAGCAGAGGTGATCCGGCGCGTGCCCCGGCGTGCGGAGCACGCCCGGATCGTGTTCCCTATCCCTTGACCGTGACGAGCGGCCAGAGTCGCGCCACGCGCCGCGCGATCCCTGCCTCCTCGACGGAGCGCACGACCGGCGTGATGGGTTTGTAGGCATAGGGCGCCTCCTCCTTCATCCGCTGGTGGTACTTCGCGAGGATGTCGCGCCGCCGCCGCACGTGGGGCGCGTCGGGGTCGAGCGGCGTCACGACATGCAGCTTCTCGACCGCGCGCCGGTAGAGGTCCTCGTCCGCGTGCGCGGAGCGGCCGCGGGTGAGGCTGCGGCCCGCGCCGTGGCACGCGCTCGCGAGCAGCGCCGCGTGCCCTGCGCCCGCGAGAACCCAGCTCGAGTCGCCCATCGACCCGGGGATGATCACCGGGTCACCCGTGTACGAGAACGCTCCGCCCTCGCCATCCGGTCCCCCGGCGGGCGTCGCGCCCTTGCGGTGCAGGTAGCGCGGCTCGGCCCCGTCGGGCTCCCAGATGAGGTTGTGCGGCGCATCGTACACGAGCGTGCTCGCGACCTCGCGGCCAAGGACTTCCCGCATCGCGCGCACCACCATGAGGCCCAGGAAGAGGCGGTTCGCGAACGCGAAGTTCGCGGCGTTCCGCATCGCATCGAGGTAGACCGACGCCTCGTGGGCGTGGGGGCCCACCGCCGGCAGCACATAGAAGCCGTGCGCCGGATGGGGCACCCCCGCGGGGTACAGCGCGCGGGCGCGCTCGTTGAAATAGCCGCCGACCGCGTGTCCGAGCCCGACGGAGCCCGCATGGGCCATGATCGTGACGGCGTTCTTCGTCAACCCGAACGAGCGCGCCGTCGCGCCGTCGACCAGCTCGTCGACGGCCTGTATCTCGACGAAATGGTTGCCGCCGCCGACCGTGCCGATCTGGATGTCACGCCCGTCCGCCCGGCCCGACGCCTGGATGTACGCGTCGAACGCGAACGTCCCGCGCGCGGGGAGCCCGCCGTGGAAGTGCACGCGATCGAGATCCGCGCGCTGCGCGCGAGGATCGTAATGCGCCCACAGGCCGGTGCGGGCGTTGTCCGCCGCCGTCTCGTGCAGCCCGGACAGGCCGTCACGGAGCATGGCCGCGCGCTGCCGCGGCGACATGGGGATATCGCGCTGCCCCTGGAAGAAGATCGCGCGGAGCCGCTGCTTCAGGGCGCCGATGTGCGGCGCGAGCTCGTCCCGATCCACGTCGGTCGCGAGCAGGCGCATGCCGCAACAGACGTCGTTGCCGACGGCCTGCGGCACCACGAACCCCCGGGCATCCACGACGGTGCCCACGGGGATGCCCGCGCCCTTGTGAAAGTCGGGCGTGAGCACGATGGAGCGGATCTCGCCGGCTGTGCCGCCCCAGAACGGGGCGATCCTGCCGGCCTTTTCCCATGTCCGAAGATCGCGGAGCGTGCCTTCAAGCGAGGCGAACCGGAGGAGCTCCTCGATGCCGTCGGCCTCGACGACGACATCTTCCCTCGCCACGAGGGTGATCGGAATACCGAACGGATTGTCGATGCGGGCCGTCGCGCCATCCAGGCGACGCACCACCGCATCGAGATGCAATTTGCCAACCATGCTGCTGTCCAATCCACGAAGACGCACGCGGCCGACGCGTTCACGCGACGGGGCCGCGGCTCACTCTCCCCCGATCTGGACCCGGTGCGCGCACGAGGGAAGCGCACACCGCAGCAGCGGCGCTCACTATAAACGAGGAACGCCGATCGTCAAGCGGCGCCGGCCGGTTCCACCTGCCCGGCTGGCGCGGGGCCGGGGCGGCGCGTTCGGTCGCCGCGGGCCCCGCGCTCATCGCGATTCAGTGGACGCTCAGCAGCGGCAGCCGCAACACCTGGAAGGGTGGGATTCCGACGCGGAACGAACACGACTGGTTCGCGAGGCTCGCGAGAGCCTGCTTGCGGTTGTCCATCTCCGCGAACGAATGGCTGAGCCCACGGTTGTCCGTCACCGTCAGCGGACCTTGCAGGAAGGCCGAGATGCTGGGGACGCCGCCGGGCCCCGCGGGGCGGATGTGGTAGAAGAGCGTGTCCGTCTCGCCCGTGTGGCAGCCGCTGCACGTATTGGACGAGAACCGAAAGCGCGCCTCGAGCTCCGCCGACGTCTTCAGGTCCGGGTGATCCCAGAACGTCCCGGCGTTGTAGGTCGACGCGCCACCCATGAAGGGCACGCCCCCGGGGGCTTCGGGCATCGTGTAGCCGGAGCCCATGGAGGCCAGGATCTCCGTGAGCAGCGCGTCGCTGCCATTCAGATCGATCGGCGCCGGGGTCGTGCCCGGAACCGACGTGAAGCTCGCCTGGTGCTCGCGGGGGTTGTTCTTGGTGGTGGTCTGTTGCAAAGGTCCGCTCCCGGGGCGGATCACGAACTCGCGCATCTGCCAGATCCCCGTGAGATCGATCTCGTTCGTGCGCAGCTGGTTGAGCGCGTTCTGGTTGGGGTTGCCCGGCGCGGCGCCGCTCCTCACCACCTGCTCTGTCAACGCCTCGAGCGCCGTTCCGTAGGCGGGGTCACCGGGGAGCAAGGCGCTCAGGTTGACCCACTTGTTCGCCCAGTCCTTGATGTCGACGCAGCTCGTGATGGGCACTCCGTACTCGAAGATCGCCGCGGCCTCGATCGGCTGGCAGGTGTCCACGCTGTCCCTGGCGTCGCCGTCCCGATTTCCGTCGCGAACCTCCATCAGGCCGAACACGAAGCGGAGCTCGCCGCCGTTGTTGCCGGCAGCCCCGCCGAGGTAGGGCGAGCTCTGCGCGAGGTCGGGGCGGTACAGGATGGCCTGCAGCCGAAACGGCGCGATGCTGAGGTTCAACGCGCCCCCGCCGCTCCTCTGGCGCCAGGGGTTGATGATCATGCTGTCCACGTTCGCCGCGGCGGCCGCGCTGGTAGCATCGAGGACCAGGCCGCCCGAGCTCGCGTTGACGATCTGCTGGGTGCGCCAGGAAGCCAGCCACTGCTCGACGAACTGGCTCGCGGTGAGCCCGGACCCGATGGCCATCTGTTCCATCAGGTAGCCGAAGGTCCACTTCTTGAGCGGGGCGTTCGCGGCGCTCGAGTCGCACGGGTTCATGGTGCGCGCCGGGTCCTCGATCACCGGCAGTGAACGGATCAACAGCGATTTCTGCGGGTTGATGGCGGCCGTGGTCACGCCGCCGAGCGTGCGCAAGGGGCCGAGCTCCGCGAGGTTGGGCAAACGGATGGTCGCTCCCTTTTTCAGCGCCTCGATGTCGATAGCGTTCGTTTGCGAGATCTCGATGGCCTTGGAGGCGATACGCGACCCCGGCTCGAACGTCTGGAGCGTGCGGGTCTTGAGCTTCGAGATCTCGCTGTTGATCTGGCTCAGCCGTTCCAGATCGATGGGGATCGAGGCGGAGAACAAGCCGTCTCCCGCCTTGAGATCCGGCTTCGTCCCCGAGTCGTTGAAGGTGACCGCCTTCTCGCGCGCATCGAGGCTCATCTGGAACGCCGCGCCCTTGTTCTCTTCGATCACACGCTTGCGGTCGCCCGGCGCGAGCTCGAGCGAGAGCACCCCGACGCCATCCGACGTGAGCCGCAGGTGCAGTTGTTCGACCTTGGGCGCCCGCCTGGAGGGCGCCACGATGAGCGAGTCGCTGTTCGATGCGGCGAGCTCCGGCTCTTCCGGCTCGGTGCCGCAAGCGGTCAACAGCAGGGCGCAGGTCAACGCCGCGCCTATCGATCGATTCTTCATGGAATTCTCCATCGCTGGTCGTTGGTGCGCGCGGCGCGAAAGGCTCCCGCGCGTGACGAGAAGCTCCAGACGTCTGCAATCCTCACGCAGAGCTGGACGTATCCCCTGCCCCTGGCCGCGGATCCCGGGCCGAGTGATGGCTATCCGGGCGCCTGACCGCCCGGTCGGGGAGACGCTTGCCGGCATTGCAGCTCCGGTGCCAACCGGACGGATGATCGCGTGTGGCCAGAGCTGGCCCTTCAAGCGCGTGCCCAATACCGACGCCCGCGCCTCGACGGGGTGATGCCGAACGGCTGGACGTGCCGTTCCATGGCGGCGCATCGTTCATGGCTTCACGCCGAAACCGACCGCCGGCCCGGCGCATCGGTACTGTCGCCCTCCTGTGACGCCCCCTGGCTCCGCGCCGCGCGGTGCAACAGCAGGGCGCCCGACCTGTTACGGGGACACGTGCTCGGCGCGTTTTTCCTCAGCGCAACACGGTGTATCACCGGCGTAACACCCCGTTTTATCGCGGGCGCCGGGCGCGCCACGCCGGGCTCACCGCGCCGGCGCTCGGCGCTCGGCGCTGCCTCGATGGGACGGCGAACGTGCCGCCCACGGTCAGAACCAGGCATCCAGCCACGCTGGTGAGCAACGGCGCGCAGCGCACACCGTGGCACGAAAGATGCCTCGGCGGCGGCAATAGCCATTCAGCATCGATGCGGCCAGCTGGCCAACCGCTGCGCGTCCGTGTCAGGATGCGCGCCCACGAGGGGCGCTCACCTCGCGACTCGAGTCCAGAAGAAGGAGAATACCTGTGGCCATAGGCCGTTTGTACATGGCGCTAGCCTGCATCGGCGTGGGTTCTTTCCTCGGGTGCAGCGGGTGCGTCATCGTGACGACTCCCGGCGGGCCTGTGACGCCGGCGCAATCGGCTGGGCCAGCAGAGCCAGTCGCTCCCCCGGGGCAGCTGCCTCACAACGGCATGCCCAAGAACGGCATCAGCGTGGAGGCGCTCCGCGCGAACAGCGAATTGCTCGAGCGCCTCAAGGTGAGCAAGCTGAACAGCCTGAAGCTCGACGATGTCAAGCCTTTCAGCACGCAGGACCCGACGCTGGAGCCTCGCGCCGTTCAGCTGATGCACTACATCGTATCTTTTGCGCTGAAGGAAGGCCAGAAGGTGTCGGTCCGCGTGGGGAACAAGCGCTACGAGTGGAATGGGCAGATCGGGGCATGCGCCAGCGGGGGACCCTTGGGGGACTGGTTCAACGACCTTCCATCCCCGGAATGCCTGCAAGCGGTCTCCGCAGGCGTGCTCGCCCGGGTGAACGCGCTCAACAAGGTGGTCGTGGTATCCATGCGCGGCCCAGGGGATCTCGTCGCGCTCCATGACAAGGTCCCCGCCGAGACAAGGTCTCGAGAGAGGAACACCAGCACAGGGGAGGCCACGCAGATCGAGAGCTTCGCCGCTTGCAACCCTCCCGGCGGACCGCGTCGGGCGACGAGCGACTGCGGGTGGACGGCGCGTTACGTCGGGCAATGCCTGGCGCAGAGGTCAGGCGATAGTGGGCCGAGGACGGTCAGGCTCAAGCTCGACTCGGCCCACGCCAGCTCATCTCCGGTGTTCGTGCGTGTATGCGCGGGTAACCATGGATGCAACCACGTGGACTACGACGCGGCAGATCCTCGGAGCAGGTACATCAAGCACATCAAGAGCGATGTGCTCGACGGTCCTGGCGACACGGTCGACTTCACATGCCCCGCGAATGGCCCTGCTGGCACAGGCATTGTCGACGAGGCGAGCTCCACCCCCGAACAGGTCGGGTACTTCAGCGTGATGCTGTCGGAGCGAAATTTCGCGGTCGACGTGAAATTCGCGAGCTCCGATGGGGTGAGGTATCCGGCGAAGGAGGTGGAGCTGTTCAGGTACCGCGAGGGCGGGTTCTACGGGAACATCTTCGATTCGAACCCCGGGGGGGCTCGGCCCGACGGGGTGCTCTTCGACAAGCAGTACGCGTGTTATGGCGAGGACTGGAATCAAGGCATGGCGAACCTCGCCGACAGGCTCTGCGCCCTCCCTGCGTCCGATGCGGCAGCGCAGTGCTTCGTCCACGAACCGAAGCCATGCTCTCCTTTCAACGGGAATCCGGGCGCTTGCGTTCGGTCTGCTGGTGCCAGGCGATCCATCTACACCCCGTGCGATGGGGCGGGCGCGCAGTGGAAATACCCCGTCACGGTCTACTTGAACCATCCATGCGATCTCAGGAGCGACTCCGGGTGCTCTTCGTTCAAGCCCTGGTTGATCGACCGCTCACTCAAGTAGCCTCGCCGCGAGCCGCCTCATCGATTCGACCGCCGGGACAGGGGCGTCCACCACCGACCACGCCTTGATCACCTGCTGGGCCAGCCCGAGGGCCCTCTGCCTGTCCCCGCGCCTCGCCGCGCGCTCCGCCTCGCGCACCGTCTTCAGGCTCGCGCCGTTCAGGGCCTCGCTGTCGTCCCGGCTCGCCCGCTCCAGCCGGTCAACGAGCTCGTGCTCCCCCTCGCGCTCATAGGTCGCGACCATGGCGTCGCCAAGCACCTCGACGAACGGCTCAGGCTCCTGAAGCAGCGGGCGCCACGCCAGCGCGGCGCCCCGCTGGTCTCCGCTGGCATAACGCTCGGCTCCCGTGATGAAGCTCTCGGTGTTCGGCAGCTCGCCTTCCGGGAACCTGACCCGGAGCTTGCGAAGCCGCTCGAAGCAACGCCGCGACACCGCCCGACTGGCACGGGCGCAGACGGCTCCCATGCGCAGCGGGACGCTGATGTGGGTGCCCTCGAGGAGGGGTGGCTCCGGGTCGAGGAAGCGGGCGACGATGAGGTCGGCTATCTCGCGCTCGCGCCCGAGGACGAGCGCGAGCTCCAGCGCGCGCCAGGCGATCTGGAGGCGCTGCACGCGAACGAACCCGGAATCACCGGGGGAAATGGCCATCGCGCGCCTCGCCCGCTCGAGGGCGGCGCCGATGCCGGCCTCGCTCGCCTCGACGCGGATGAGGAGGAGCTCGCTGCCGACCTTGTGCAGCACCTGGCTTCCCTGGCCCACCGCGAGCGCTATCCCGCGCGCCTCCTGGCGCGCTCCATCCTGGAGGAGCCGATCGACCAGCGTGTCGGCCACGTTCATGTCCAGGGGCGAGAGGACATAGGCACGCCGCGCGAACCCGAGGGCGCGCGTACGAGCATGCTGCGGGGGAGCCTCTGCCGCTCCAGGGTCGGAGTCCTCGAACAGCCACCCATACGCCTCCCACGGCATCCAGGCCCGCATTCCCTGCAACGCGCTCGCCGCGCTCGGGGTCCCGTGGGTCACCGTCGCCAGCTGCACCCAGGGCGCGCACCACTCCCCGATCGGGTTCTTCGGCTCGGCCTGCACCGCGCTGAACGCCATGTCCTTGGCGAGCGTCGTCCTCTCCGTGGCGCGCTCCTCATCGGGCGACGGCAGCAGGCAGGATATCGTCGCCGCCAGGGTCGAGCGTCCCCAGGCCGACGCCTCGCGATCATAAAGGCGCTGGAGCTCCGCCACCGCCGTCGGATCGACAGCACGCCGCATCATGAGATCGACGCGGGCGCGCGCGGCGAGCTCACCCGGTGAGGCATTGGCGCCGACCGGCGGGAGCGTGACCACGGGAGCGGGCTCGCCGAGCGTGTAGGCGCAGCGGAAGCGCTCGCCTGGTCCCATCTCCGCGAGGCCGCCGCCGCGCGCCTCGAACCGGGCGCACTCCTGTCGGAGCCCGCCGGCGTTGTGGGTCATGGCCAGCGTCAGGTCGAGCAGATCCAGCGCCCCGTCGACCGTGCGCGCCCTCGAGAAATCGGCCACGGCGTCGTCGAGGCGTGAGGCCTTTGGCAACACCCCTGCATCGACCCAGGGATCCATGGCGTTCCTCACGGCCTCATAAAGCGCGCTCCCCCTGCCGACCGAGGACGCGAGCTCCCTACCGTCGGCGGCTCGCAGCGTGACCGTGAGCTGAAAGGCGCGGGACGGCTCGAGGACGATCGCCCCGTCCACATAGGCCGCTCCCCTCCTGCGCGCCGCGTCCAGCGATTGCGCGCGAGCCTCCGGCCCGGCATAGGGATCGATAGGAACCGTGTCCGCGTGCGGCCGTGGGAGCGAGAGCAGCTCCGCAGGGACCAACGTGCGCGCCGCGCGGCCTCCGAGGAGGACCCGAGCCCGCTCGCACAGCGTCGCCGCGGCGGCCGCTCCCAGCCATCCCGCCGGCGCCTCGACCCCGGAGGCCTCCAGGATCGGGCAAGCGAGCACCGTGCTGTCGGGCTCCAGCGGAGATCGCATGACCGTGGGTGGAGGACCAGGCGCTGGCCGGTGAGGGAACGCCCACCGGACGGCGCCCAGACCCAGGGCGGCCAGCGTGACGCTCGAGGCCGCGATCCAGCGCCACCGGCGCGACCGATGCACGATGGCCTGCGGCTGCCGAGGGGGGCTCGGGTCCGTTGCGTCGCTCTCGGACTCGAAGCGAGGCGGCGCGGGGCCGGGCCCCCCTGCGCCGGCCACCGAGTCCGTGCGTCCCACTCCCTCGCTTCCACCCAGATGCCCGTCGGACTGGAACGTGTCGGTCCACGTCGATTGCTCGTCGACGGGCGGCGTCCCCTCACGCGCTTCGGCCCCGGCGGGCTGCTGTGCTGGCAGCTCGTAGCCTGGCACGCCGAGCGCTCGCGCGAGCGCCCCCACGGCGGCGCCCGCGGTCGGGAAGCGCTGGCCCGGCGCGAGCGCCGTCGCGCGTGTGAACCACGCGTCGAACGCGGGCGGCAACGTCACGCCGTACCGCGCGGCGCGCTCGCACGCAGGCTCCTTGGGGCCCTGCAGCGCGACGAGCGCGAACGCGACGGGGCTGTCGCCGATGCCGACTTCTTCTTCCCAGTAGGGTCTGCCGACGAGGAGCGTGTACGCGATCAACCCGAGCGCGTAGATATCGGCGGAAGGAGTGATCCTGCCGCTCTGGAACTGCTCCGGCGCCATGTAGATCGGCGTCCCGGCCGCGCCGGTCGAGCCGCGGGTCGCGCCCTCGTTCAGCACCTTCGCCACGCCGAAATCGAGGATCTTGATGCGCGGGGCGTCGTGCTCTCGCTGCTCCAGGAACAGGTTGCTCGGCTTCAGGTCGCGGTGGACGATGCCGAGCTGGTGCATCTTGTCGATGGCCGGCGCGGCTTGACCGAGATAGGCGAGCACCTCGGCCGGCGCGTGGCCGCCCACGCGCGCGATCCGCTCGCTCAAGGTCTCCCCCCGGAGCAGCTCCATCACGAGGAACGGAGTCCCCGTGGCGTCATCGACGCCCGCGTCGACGACGTCGACGAGCGCGGGGCTGTCGACCTGGCCGGACACGCGGGCCTCCAGCGCGAATCGCTCCCTCAGGTCGGCGCGCTCGACCGTATGAGCGTGCATCACCTTGAGCGCCCGTCGGCGCTCCGTCTGGAGGTCGATCACCTCGTAGACAGCGCCCATCGCGCCCGCGGCCAGGCGACGCAGGACGCGGTAGCGAGACGCGACGACCGTGTCCGGCGTCATGCCCGCCTCACCCCACGGCCGCGGCGCAGCACCTCAGTGGCGGAAATCATCCGGGTCGATCTCGTAGCGCTTCAACCAGCGATGGATCTGCATCCTGGCTTTGCCCATGGCGCGCGCCACGCCGGCGATGTTGCCGCTGTGCGCGCGCAGGAGCGCCTTGAGCTCCTCGGGCCGGGTAGGATCGTCTCCCTGCTCCGTCGCGTCGGCGGCGTTGCGCCTCAGCGCGCTGTTCAGGTGATCGAGCTCGATGGTACCCCGCTGCGCCAGCACCACCGCGGTCGTGATGCACTGCTCGAGCTCGCGCACGTTGAGCGGCCAGCCGTACGTGACGAGGGCGCGCGCCGCGCGAGGGTGCAGCTGGATGTGCTCGGCGCGCTCTCCGTCGACGCGCCGCAGGATCGCGCCGAGGATGAGGCCGAGGTCCTCCCGGCGAGCCCGGAGCGGCGCGAGCTCGATGGCGTGGCCGGCGAGCCGCGCGAGCAGGTCGGAGCGGAAGTCGCCCGACGTCGCCATGCGCTCGATCGGCCGGTGTGTGGCCGCCACGACGCGGAGGTCCACGGGGATCGAGCGCGTGCCGCCGACGGGGCGCACCTCGCGCTCCTGGAGCACGCGGAGCAAGGCCACCTGGGCGGACAGGGGCAGATCGCCGATCTCGTCGAGGAAGAGCGTCCCGCGATCGGCGCTGCGCACGAGCCCGGGGCGATCCTCGGTGGCCCCGGAGAAGGCGCCCTTCCTGTGCCCAAAGAGCTCGCCTTCGACCAGGTCCCGCGGCAGCGCACCGCAGTTGATCGCCACGAACGCGCCCGGCCTGCCCGAGAGCGAATGGATGGCGCGCGCCATGACCTCCTTGCCGGTGCCCGTTTCGCCCTGGATCAGCACGGGGATGGTGGAGGCCGCCACCACCCTGAGCTGCTCGAACATCTCGAGCTGCGACGGGACGAGGGAGAGCAGCCCAGGGACGTGCGCGGCGAGGCTCGACGCTTCCAGCAGAGTGACCTGCTCGGCGCCGCGGGGAATCGCCGCGCGGTAGAGGAAGAACGTGCGGCCCAGCTCGAGCACGTCGCCCTCCCCGAGCTCGGCGTGCTTCCTCGGCGCCCCGTTGAGGATGCTGCCGTTCTTGGAGCCGCAATCCTCGAAGCACCACCGGCCGAGGACCCGCATGATCCGCGCATGCCTCGACGAGAGCCAGGGGTCGTCGAGCTGGATCTCGACGCGCCGGCGTGAGCCGCTGTCCGCGACCTCCAGCCTCCGGGCATTGCCGCGGCCGATAACGACCTCCTCGACGTCGTCGAGGGCGATGCGCGCCGACGACGCAAGCGGCCGATGGCTGTCCGCGATCAGAAACAAAAAGCTGCCGTTGCCTGATTTGTCCAGATACCGCTGTCCGCCCGTGGCGGATAGCGTTCGTTGATCAGGTTCACCCGGCACGAACCAGTCGTACCCAGTCGGGCAGACGCGGTCAATATGCCAGGGGCGGCATTCCGAGCGGCAGACGCGCGGGTTGCTCGTCGTCCACGGGCGTGCGCTGCATCGGGTCGTCGATCGACAAGGAACGCCGCGAGCGCCTCGCGCAGCGCACAGGAGCGCCCGGACGGGGGCTCGATCGAGCCATCGTGGGCGCTGCGCGCCGTCGTCGCGAGGGTTCGTTCGGGCATGGCCTGGATGGGACGAACGGAGCGTATCGCGAGGCGACCGGCTGGCCGATTCGACCAACTCCCAGGCCGGCGCGACCAGGCCGCAGCCGAGGCCAATCGCTACATCTGCCTCACGTCCGGTCGCGGAGGCGCGTGCGTCGCGCCTCGCCGGACACGTGGAGGCTCAAGCCATGATCGGTCGAATGAAGTTCTCGCGAAATTCAGGGAGGGGCTCAATGGCCCTTGCGCTCATCACCACCCTCGCGGTCGCAGGGTGCTGCCATGACTCGGAGAACGATGAACATGACGGCGGCTCGACGAGCGCAGGGCACGGCGGCTCGTCGAGCTCCGGTGGGGGCGGCTCCCCGAGCTCCGGTGAGGGCGGCTCCCCGAGCTCCGGTGAGGGCGGCTCATCAAGCTCCGGCGAGGGCGGCTCGGTCCGCTGCCCGGTCGCGACGCACAACGGGATCATCTCGATCCAGGATGTATCGATTCAAGGCGCTCCGCAGGCAGGCCACGGCCTCACGGTGCAAGTCCTGTTCACCCCATCCAGCCCTCCCGCTTACGAGCAGATGCCCGGGGAAATCGAAGGGTGCAGGGCGTGGGTCTACGACATGCAGGACAATCCGCCGCCCGCTCTGACGGATCAGGGGGTGATCACGATTGCCGGCCTCGAAGGCGGGCCCCTCGCGTGCCGCTTTGCTGGCTCGGGTTATGTTTGCCCGACGTCGACGGGGGCCGGACAGGCGAGCGTCGCTCCAGGGCAGACGGGGACGGCGGCCTACACGATCGAGGGGGCGACCTTCTCCGCAGCCGATGTCGGCCGTTACCTGCGCATCACCGGCGCGGGGAGCGCAAAGAAACAGGGCGCGTTCCCCATCGTCGCCGTGGGGTCGAGCACGACGGCGATCGTGGTCAACCAGGGCGCCGTGGAGGAAGCCTTCGCGGCCGAGTACACCGTGCTCGCCGGGGCGGGGCCCGTTCCCAACAACCCCGTCGACCCGATCGAGGGCGGCGACGAGGTCGTCGTGGGCATCTCGCCCGGCGGCGAGATGGCCTTCGACTTCGCCGACAGCGCGCCGATCGTGGCCGGCGAGGCGTTCACTCCCGACACGGCGTCGGCGGCTGCCCTCGTCGCGGTGCCGCTCGACGGCAACCCATTGACGCTCGGCTGCGGCGGCCCCGGCGGCAATTGCGGGCCGGCGCAGGCCACGCTCGTGCGCCTCACCAGCACGGATGGCGACGTCGAGGGCGCGTCGCCGTTCGCGATGCCCCCGCCCGCGCGCAGGCAGGTCGAGATTCAATGCGTCGCGCTGGGAGGTGATGGCACGCTGACCATCCCGGCAGAGGCGATGAAGCTGCTCCAGGAGGCCCATCAGGGCTCCCCTATCTCGCGCATCCGGACGGCGCTGATGCGCGAAGGATGGGCCGCCCCCACGAACGCCGCCGCGCTGCCTCCGAACATCACGACCATCCTTGTCGGCCACGGGCTCCTCGGCTTCACCAGCCCCTGACGCCCGCGGTGCCTGCGCCCTGATCGGCGCGTCAGAGCGCGCCCGCCCCCGCGCCCTCGCGCCGCGGTGAATACCGGCGAGCGACCGCCGGTGTGGATCCTGCATGATCACGGGCACATGCAACGCCCGCTGCCCACCGTGATGACGTCCGTGGCCAGGCTGGTCGTCGACCTCGGGCTCCGCGACGGCATACGGCTGGGCGCGATGGAGCGCGCCGCGCGCCTGCCGTCGCTCGCCGCCGATCCCGACCGGCGCATCGAGATCGACCGGCTGCTCGATCTCTGGACCTATCTGGGTCAGACGCTGGACGACCCGTCGCTGCCTATCCGCGTCGCGCAGCGGGCGAGGGTGGAGGACCTGCATGTGCTCGGCTTCGCCATCATGACGGCGCCCTCCATCCGCAATGCGCTCGAGACCGCGGCGCGGTACAGCGCGCTCCTGACCGACTCGGGACGATGGGAGACGGTCGAGAGCGCGAAGCGCGCCGCGGTGCGGTGGCATCGCCTGCGGCCGCTCACGCTGGGGCACCGCCTCTCCAATGAGACCGCGCTGGCGCAGAACCTCGGCTGTCTGCGGCAGATGGCGGGCGACGACCTCACGCCGCTGGAGGTGAGCTTCCGCCACGCGGCGCCGCCGCGCCGGGCGGCGCACGTGGAGTTCTTCCGTTGCTCCGTGCGGTTCGACGCGCCCTGGGACGGGATGGTGTTCCGCCGCGAGGTCCTCGACATGGTGCCTGCGGGCGCGAACCAGAGGTTATGGGAGTACCTGTGTCGCAGCGTGAGCGCCCTCTGCGAGCAGCTCGCGCCGCCGTCGAGCGCGGACGGCGTGCGGCACCAGCTCGCCCGCGCGCTCTCGAGCGCCGAGGGCGGGTTCCCGACGCTGGACGACGTGGCTCGCTCCCTCGGCACGACGGAGCGGACGCTGCGCCGGCGCCTGCAGGGCGAGCGGACGAGCTTCCGGAAGCTGGTCGAGGAGGTGCGCCGCGACCGCGCGGCCGACCTCCTGGCGAGGAGCAGCGTCACCGAGACGGCGCTACGGCTCGGCTTCTCGGACACGACCGCGTTCAGCCACGCGTTCCGGCGCTGGTTCGGCTGCCCTCCGCGCGAGCTCCGGGGCCCGAGGGGGGCTGCGGGCACTCAGGGGACGTGAGCGGGGGCGAGGCTGGGACGCGTCCGCGGCTGCGTCGCGAGCCACGATGCGACATGGGTGAACCGGTGCGCCGCCCGACCGACATTCAGCTCTTGCTAACGCACCCTTCGGCGCTGACAGCCATCGGGCTTGCGGCGCGGAGCCGCCGGTGAGATCCTCAATGCGCAAGGTCACCAGAGACGTTCGAATGCACAGACCTGGTCCGCCGGCTTCGGTTGACCAGTCGACGACTCGTCGGGCCGACAAGCAACCGTGGAGAGCAGTGGTAGATGAGCGAGCCGTCGGCGTACGAGGATGGATATTCAGCGCTGCCTGCTGAGGATCGGCGGCGGCTCGCCGGGCGAATGTTCGCGGAGAAGAACTACGTGCTGGCGGCGGCGCTGTTCGAATCGGTCGGTGAAGAGCTCTCGGCCTTGGAGGAAGGCAAGCTCCGCTACTCGCGCGCGCACATGGAGCAGGGGAACGTGAGACTCGTCAACACGGCGGCCGTCTTGCCGATCCTCTTTCATGGATATCGCGGAGAGACCGTGGCCGGCGTCCTCGGCGTGAAGTTCGGCGACTCCGCGTCTGCCACCGTCGGCCAGCTCGTCCAGGTTGTCTACCATCCCTCGTTCGACCCGGAAGCCGTTCTCTCCCTCGTCCTCGACGACGACCGGACCGTGCTCTCGATCACGGCGGCTAGCGTCAGCCTCTGGCGCTCCGCCTACCTCGCCTGGGACCCCGATTTTGCGAACAGCCTCCCTGCCGAGCGACTGCCAGAGGCTCTCGCAGTTCACCAGGAGCAGGTTGTCGTGCGCGCGGCGGATGCCGTGGAGCTTTGGCGCAAGATCGGGGCCATTTCGGTCGACGGTGCGGAGCGGCAAGCCCGGGCGCTCGATGGGTTGAGGGTCGCAGGGTGCTTCCGCGACGGCCGTAAGCACGACTTCAATGTTCATGTGGCGAGCGGTGGTCCTGGCGTCCAGCTCGCCAGGCTCCTCTTCGAAGCGGCGTGGGAACGCGCTCGCCTTCCCGGGAGTGTAGCAGCGCTGGAGAACCTGTTCGGCTACCTTCGTGGCTCGGGGCTCCCGGTCAAAGTGCAGCCGGGGCCGCCGCGTATTCTCCGGATTTTCGGGCGCCTCGGTTGGAGCCCCGATGCGGCCGACGCCCTTCGCGAGGTGCTCTCTGGTATCCCTGCGGATGAGCCCCTCATCGTCGACTTTTCGAACTTCCGATCGATGGGCACCTATTTTCATCCGTTCTTCGCCCCCCTCGTCCAGCGGAGCGGTCCCACCGCGTGGATTCGATCACCAGGTGCAGATGACCACCTTTGCGCCATGTCTGTCGATCCGGCCTGCATCTTCGACACGACGCCCGAGGCACTCGCGCACATCCGCGCGGTGCAGAGATGAGCTATCCGCATCACGCGTAAGCGTAAAAACGTCGAGCAGAGCGGCGCGGGGCTCCACGAAACCGACGGTTCACTCGTGTTCGCCCGCGGCCTGGATGCGCCCGCTCTTCACCGCGGCCGCCAGCGCCTGGTGGTCGCGCTCCGTCTGATCGGCGTAGGCGATCGCGAACGCGCCGATCGCCTTGTCGAAGGTGTCCGCCTTCCCGAGGTACGCCGCGATCGCGATCCGATCGCCCGAGCGCGCGTGTGCGCGCGCGAGGGTCCAGCCGCAGAGGCCGCCGTACGTCGTGAGCAGGACCCGATCCAGCGCGGCGATGTCCACCGAGAACTTCCAGTCGCGCAGCTGGCGCACGTAGAAGTCGCGCTCGATCCCGTCGGCGCCCTTCACGCGCTGCCAGCCGAGGAAGATGTCGCTCGCGGCCTGCATCAGCCGCTGGCCCGCCACCACGCGCTGGCCGCTGTTGGGGTACGCGCTCTTGCCGAGGAACCGCTCGAGGACCGACGCTTGCGCCTCTTTCGCCTGCAGGAAGAGCGGGTCCTGGTCGTCACGGCCGAACAGCAGGATGATCCAGGCGCGCAAGCCGACGCTCCCGACCCCGACGACCTTGTGGGCCATGTCCGCGAAGTTGTACCCCTCCAGCACGTGCCGCCGATCGGCCTGGAGGGTGCTGCGGTAGCCGCGCAGGATCTCGCGCACCTGCTGCTCGAGCCGCTCGCGGTCCACGCCGTGCACGAAATCCTCCATCGGGACGATCAGGGGAGGATCGCTGATGATTCGCCGCCGGCCGCCCACCTCGCGGGTCAGCTTCTCGTAGGCCTGAAGGCTGTCCTTCGCCCGGGCCTTCGCGAGGTTGCGCTCGGTGACGTTCAGACGATCGCGACCCACCTGCGAGCGGAACCGGTCGAGGATCTGCTGGATGTCGAGGCTCGCGTACCAGACGTCGAGGTTGCGGAGCGCCGCGAAGCTCCGCATCGCCTCGCGGTACGCGCGGACGGTCGTCAGGACGATGTCGGACCGCGCCGCCTTCGAGAAGCCGTTGTCGCGCCCGGCCAGCTCCAAGCTGGCGGCCAGCCGCTTCACGTCCCAGTCCCACGGTCCCGGGAGCGTCTCGTCGAAGTCGTTGATGTCGAATACCATGCGGCGCTCGGGAGATCCGAACACCCCGAAGTTCGAGAGGTGCGCGTCGCCGCAGAGCTGCACCCTCAGGCCCGAGCGCGTCGTCGCGGCCTGATCGGAGGCCATCACGCACGCTGCGCCCCGGTAGAACGTGAACGGGGAGACCAGCATCCGGCCGTAGCGGATCGGCACGAGCTCTGGCACGCGGGTCTTCGCTTGTTCCTCCAGAAGCGCGATCGGATCGGGCCGGTAGGGCAGCGCCTCCCAGTTCGCGTGCGCGGCACGTGGGATCTCCGCGCGCTCCGCCTTCCCGCGAGCCGCGTGCTCCTCGGCGGTGAGGTGCGGCATCGCCCACTCCCCCGCGACCGTCGATGATCCGTCTGATGCTCCGTCTACGGTGGCCATCTCCGTCTTCCGTCCCTCCCTCGGCGCTCATCGCCCCACGGCCGTGTGAGATATGCTGCTCGGATCCTCGCCGGTCCGCCTGACGCGCTCGGGAGGCTCACTCGCCCATCGTGCGCCGCAGCTCGATCATCGCCTCCTGGCTCACCTTCAGAGCCCCCTCCTGCGGGCGGTCGAGATCGGCGGTCAACATCATGACGACCGAGAGGCTCATGACCAGCGTCGCGACCGCGGGCGACCGGCGCGTCTTGACCAGACCGGCGTGATAACCGACGGCCATCAGGTTCAGGATCGCGACCGCGAAGAGCGCCGCCCACAGGACCCCTGGAATACCGCTCCGGACGGCCACCCTGACGCGCTTCGTGTGGAGTTCGATCGTCCGGTTCAGCGACTCGATGAAGAGCGCCACGACGGGCGAGCTGGGATGATCTCGTCCGGCGACCTCCGCCTCTTTCCAGAGCTCCCGGTGCACCTCCTCCGAGCGCCGCACGGCTTGCTCGAAGTTGTCGGGCCTCGCCCCCTCCAGACGCGACGCCACGTAGTCACGCAGCAGCTCGCGGACCTTGGCGCCGCGGTCGCCGGGGAGCAGGCCGGCGCGCAGGTAGGTCGTCTCGATGGCGTTGGCCTCGTCGACGACCATATGTTTCCTCGCCTCGAAGCGGGTCGCCGCAAAACCGAACGTGAATGCCAGGACGAGCGCCAGCAGGCCCATCGTGGTTGTGACCAGGGCGAGCACGTGGGTCCCGCCCTCCCCCTCGGAGCGGCGCAGCCGATACCCTCCCAGCCGGTAGCCGCCCTCGACGGCGAGCACCAGGACCACGATCGTGATCCCCAGGAGCAACCAGAGCGGAATTCGATCGAGCGGTCCAGCCACGGGCATCGACGCACCTCGCTTCAATCACGGCTCTTCGCTGTCGCGAAGACGGAGCATGTCGTCGCGGTGCCGGCCTGGGCGGTCGCCGTCAGTCCGACAGCCCGGCTGGCGCTGGCTTCAGGGTCGCGATTCCTGGGGGAAGGTCAACCAACCCGCCATCGTTCTGTCAAGCGCTTTCAATGCGAACACAGGCCTGCAAGATCCGGAGTTTCTCCGATCGCGGTAAGGGCGGCCTGATCCTGAGCGCGGCTCGCCGGACAGCGAACCTACACCGCCCGCCACCGGGTCTTCCGCATTTTCTCCTCGGGCGCTCGCGCAGGCGGCGGAGCTGCGGATAGCGTGGAAGGATGAAGAACCATCTGCAATTTCCCCTGATGATCGCGCTGTTCCTCGCCGCCTGCGACTCCACGCCGGGTTCGGGCGGCGACGGCGGCTCAGGGCCTGACGTGCCCTCGCCGCTCCCCGACGGCGGCGGAACGAACGACGGCGGCGGCGGCGGCGGGACGAGCCATGGCGGCGGGGGCGGCGGCGACACGTCGCCGTCCGGCACGCTGAGCGAGCGCTACCCGGACGACGTGGGGATCGCCGGTGACCCCGCCGTGCTCTTCCACGACGACTTCGAGCAAGGCTGGGGGCGCTGGGACGGGCCCACCGCCGACACGCGCTATCTGCACATCGAGGCCGACGCGGCGACCGCCCACGCCGGGCAGGGCTACCTCCGCTCGACCGTGACGACCGCCGATCTGGCGGAGGAGACGTACATCTCGTCGTCCACGTGGGTCACCCACGAGCGCGTCGACGAGATCTACTGGCGCTTCCACGTGCGCTTCCCCGAGCTCGCCCCGAACCCGCACCACTGGGTGCGCATGGCGGCGGGCAACGAGAGCTGGGACAGCAGCGGCCTCGCGAACACGGTGCCGCCCGGAGACGGGGGCTTCTGGTTCGACTTCGACACGAACACAGACGACGTCTTCAATTTCTACGTCTACTGGTACAAGATGCGCTCCGGTCGCTGCAACGACGGGACCGCGACGCCTGGCTGCGCGGGTGATCAAGGCACGACGTACCACTACGGAAACGGCTTCCAGCCGCCGGGGCAGGCGCCGTTCCCGCGGGACCGCTGGTTCTGCGTCGAGATGTACGCGCGCGCGAATACCGTAGGCCAGAGCGACGGCGCGCTCGCGTTCTGGATCGACGGCGTGCCGATCGGCGACTACCGCCCCGGGTACCCCGACGGCACCTGGCTCCGCGACCAGTTCCACACGGGAGGGTGCGACTTCAGCGCGTGCACGCCCCCCGAGCCGTTCGGTGGCTTCGACTTCCGATCGAGCGATGACGTGCGCTTCAAGAGCTTCATGCTCGACGCCTATTACGAGCGCGACTCCAACGCTCGCCGGCGGGCGGAGATGGAAGAGCTCGGCATGACCGTCTCCGACACGCACACCATCCTCTACGACGACGTCGTCGTGGCGACCGAGCGCATCGGCTGCCGCCGCTGAAGCGCGCGCCTCGCGCCCTCTCCGTGGTACTCTCCCGCGCATGGGTACCGCGAACGCCCCAGCCCCCCGACGGCGCTCGGCCCTGCGCTGCGCCGCGTGCGCGGCCCTCCTGCTGGCCGGGTGCGGCCCCGCGCCGACGCTGGCCGAGCCGCGCGCGCCGGAGCCGCCGCCCGCCGCCGAGACGATCTACATCGTCCTCCAGGATCCGCCCCCGGCGCCGGCGACAACGGCGGCCGACGGCTGGGTGCCGGACGAATTCCCCGGTGACAACCCGTTCGAGCGGACGCGGACCTGGATCGGCGATTACGACTGCCCGCAGGGCACGACCGAGATGACGTTCCGGATCCTGGAGGTCAAGGGCGACAGGATCAAGGCCGTGTTCGGCTTTCATCATGCCGAGTCCGGCGCCGCCGGCAAATACCTCATGAGCGGCCGCTACGACGCCGAGACGCGGACCGCATCGTTCTCGCCCGGCGCCTGGCTCGAGCGCCCGCCCAACTACGTCACCGTGGGCATGAAGGGCGACCTCGCGTTCGACGGCTCGCTCTTCGCCGGGCGCATCGAGCACCCCGACTGCGGCGCGTTCCGGCTCCGGCCGGCGGGGTAGCGTCGCCCCCGCGCTGCTCGTCGCCAGGCCGCGCCAAGGGACGAGCAGCGCCTCCATCATATGGGCAGTCGCGCGAGCGAGGGGCGCGGCGCGGCCCTCAGGGCGTGCTCGACGGGTCTGCCGGGTCGCTGCCCTCGTCTTCCTCGTCGCCGTCGCGGAATCCGTCGCCGTCGCGATCCAGCCCGATCCGCTCCCCCGAGCCAGGCGGCGCGCACGTGTACGTCAGCTCGCCCCGATTGCGAGAAGCCCGGTGCCGCAGCGCCGCGTCGCGGATCGGCGCGTCGCAGAGCCGGTCACCGATGAACAGGCCCGCGCCGACGTAGAGGAATCCCGCCGTCTCGTGGTCGTCCGATCCCTTGACCACGAGATCGCACTCCCCTGCATCGGCCCGCGCGCGGAGCAGATCGATCCTCGGGCCAACCACGGCCGCGTTGTTCCGGGTGAGCGTCACCTGCTGCCCGACGATCGGCGCCAGGTTGCTGTCGAACGCGAGCAGGAACTGCTCCACCTGGCGCCGCATCACGTCGCCCTCCGGCCCCGGCGGGAACCCGCCCGGGGTGAGCGGCGACTGGTTGAACCCCATGTCGGGGGTCGCCGAGCTCACGAAGCGGAAGAGCGTCGGGACGCCCCCTTCGTTGTTGAAGCCGAAGCCGCGGACCTGGTCGCCCAGGAACGCGTCGCTGCCCGGGAAGAGATCGTTGTTCGCCATCCCGAACATGCCGACCTTCTGGTACAGATTGCGGAAGTGCGGCGACTTGAAGGCCTCGGTCTCCAGGTCGAACGTGTACCGGCCATCCCCGCCGAAGAAGCCCGGCGCATCGACGCCGAACTCCTCGTTCGCGTGGCGGTCGAGCACATGGCACGAGACGCAGGTGCCCTCCTCGCTGAAATCGGAGACGTTGTTGAAGAAGAAGCTGCGCCCGGCCTGCTGCGCCGGCGTGAGCGAGTTGTCCAGCGCCCGGATCGGGTTGGGCGGATAGGTGACCTGCAGGATGAAATCGGCGAACGCCTGCATGTCGGCCTCGGGGATGAACTCGCTCCTCCCCACGAGATCCGTGAACCCCGCCTGGAACTCAAGGAACGCCGCCACCTCGTCGAACGTCCCGCTGTCAGGATGCGCGCTCGGCTCGTCGCGGCCCGCGGTGCGATCGCCGCGCCAGTGCATCGGCCCGTGGTTCGCCATGCCGCGGAGGCTCTGCGTCGTCATCGGCCCCTTCATCGGGTGGTGGGTGTCGGGTATCCCGAAGTCCAGCGGGTGGGACTCGAACGGCCCCGGGATGTCCAGGACCACCTCGTCCGGATTCCCGAGGTCCCACGCCAGGCTGTCGAAGTCGCCGTAAACATGGCAGCTCGCGCACGACGAGTCGCCGTGGCTCGACGCGAACGACGCGTCGTAGAGGAACCGGCGGCCGGCGATCACGCTCGGCGGCTCCGGGTTGTGCATCGGCACGTGCGCGATCTCGGCCCTGGTCGTCGTGCTGAGGATCGAGATCGCGTTGTCGAAGCGCGTGATCGTGTAGAGGCGCCGCCGCGCCTCGTCGAGCAGGAGCCCCGTCGGGCCGCCGCCGGGCACCGGGATCTGCTTGGCGGTGCTCGGCGTGAAGGTGTCGTTCTCCAGTGCGGCGGTGCTGAACACCCCGATCTTGGACGAGCCTATCGTCGCCACGTACAGCGTCTTGCCGTCGCCCGTGACGGCCATCTGCTGCGGGAGCGCGAGGCTCTTCTGGTTCTCGGCGTTCGGCACCGGGGCGCAGCAGGCGTCGTAATCGATGTGTTTGTTGAGGTGCCTCGGCGTGACGCTGCCCGCCGGGCCGAGGACGGTGATCCTGCTCTCGTGCAGGTGGCCTCGTATCGTGTGGCCGGCGAAGATCCCGGGCCCCTCGAAGCGCTTCTCGTTCCCCGCCTCGGTGTTCGACACGTACACCTTCCCGCTGACCGGGTTGACCGCCATGTTGTAGAGGATGGTGCCGACGCCGGTGTAGAACCCCGCGGCGCCGGGCAGCTGCCTCGGCGGGCTCGCGTTCGCGTCGATGACGAACACGTCCTTGTCGGGCAGCGAGAGCCGGACGGAGCTGTCCCAGACGCGGTTCAGCTCATCGACCCAGTGGACACCATTGAACTTGAGGATGAGCCCCGTCTCCGGGTGCGGGATCCCCTCCGCGTTGGTGGCCGGCCCGGGCACGCCCCCCGCCGCCTCTCCGCCGTTCGGGATCAAGCCCTCGTGGAGCGAGGTGGTGCGGTTCCCGGAGTGGAAGGCCGCCGCATACACCTTGCTGCCGTCCGGCGTCACCGCCAGCGCCCGCGGGGTATCGCTGAACAGCGTGACGATCGTGAGCGGCGCGCCGGCGAGCGTCGTGCCGAGGCGGTCGGCGTCGAAGACCCAGACGTCCGCCCGGCCCACGCCGGGGGTGGTGAGCTGGGGGTCGAACGGGATGTTCTGTCCGCGGTGCGCCGTCGTGATGAACGCGCGGCGCTTTCCTGGGCCTGCGAACACGATATCCCGCGGCTCGTCGCCCACGAGCAGCGTCCGCACGACCCGGCCCGAGCGCGCCCCCTGGGACAGCTCGACGACGCTCACGCTGTCCGACAGGTGGTTGACGACCCAGACCTCGGTATCGCTCCGCGCCGCCACCGCCACCGGCTCGAGGCCGACGGGGATGGAGGCGCGGTGCTCGAACCCCTGATCCTTGACCCGATACACCTCGAGGTGGTTGTCGGGTGTGTTCACGGCGAATAGCAGCTTTCCGTCGGGCGAGAGCGCGAGCGGACGCACATGGCCGCTCTCGAAGAGGGTGAAAGACGACGCCGCCTCGGCGGATCGGCCGGCCGCGAGGCCCACGAGCAGCGCCGACGCCGCGACGAGACGGGAGAGGACGTCGCGCACGACAAAGTACGAGGCCATGAGTCACCTCCGATGAGTGGGGTTCTCCTCACATGATTTCGAATGGCAAGCAGACGATAAGGCGCGAAGGTTATTGAAACGTAGTCGTGGCCGGCTCGCATTGCAATATCGCAATGGTTTTGCTTCAGCAATCGATCCCTTCGGCACACCTGCGCCGAGCAACCTACCGAGGGGCCGCGGCGGTGCGAGGCAGTCCTGTCGGGCAGACGGCGTCGGCGCTCCTCGAGACAGCCCCGGGATCGCCGTGATCCGATCGCCGGGCATCGCGGCGCCGCGGCGGTTCATGGTAGGCTGCGCAACATGCAGGGGGGCCTCGCAGTCGGGCCGTCGTTTCGGCGCCGGGATCACGGCGCGCGGCGGGAGCCCGTCGCGCGCCCGTTCGACACGCGCTCTGCACGCCCCGGGAAGGAGCCCCGACCATGAAGACATCGGCTGTGCGACGCGCCCTCGGCTGGCTCACGGTCACCGCGCTGTCCGTCCTCGCCTCGGCGTGCCAGCCGGATCCGTCGCCCGGCGATCGGGGCAAGGAGGCGCGGCCGCCGCTCCGCTTCAGCCACGGCTACTGGCTCGGGTACTTCCCGCTGTCGATCGCCGAGGAGAAGGGCTTCTTCGACCAGCAGGGCGTCGACGTGGAACTCGTCTTCAACCCGGATCTCTACGGCATGATCTCCGATTTCACGGCGGGCAAGGTCGACGGCTTGCCGTGGACCATGGAGGTCGTCGTGCGCATCCTCGCGAGGGAGCCCGATGCGCGGGTCGTCCTCTACTCCGGCCAGACGGCGGGCGCCGACGTCATCATGGCGCGGCCGGAGATCCAGACGATCTCCGATCTCAAGGGGAAGAAGATCGCGGCCAAGACCGGCGCCATGGGCGAGATGCTGGTCAGCGAGATGCTGGAGAGGAACGGGCTCGCCATCGACGACGTGACGCTTGTCAACGTGAGCGAGACGGACGTCGCTCCGTTCCTGGCGAACAATACAATCCAGGCTGGGCACACCTGGGAGCCCTATGTCACGCAGGCGGCGAAGTCCGGCGCCAAGGCGGTCTTCTCGAGCAAGGAGACGCCCGGGCTGTTCGCCGACTTCACGCTCTTCCGCAGCACGGTGCTGCGCGACCGGCCCGACGATGTCCGCGCCTTCATCCGGGCCTGGTTTCAGGCCGTCGAGTTCTGGAAGGCCCACCCGCAGGAGGGCAACGAGATCATCGCGAAGGCGCTCAAGATCCCGGCCTCGGACATCAGCACGGACGGATACGAGCTCTTCTCGCTGGAGGAGGTCCGACGGAGGTTCGCCCCGAACAACGACCCCACGTCGCTGGCCCCCCTCGTCAACAAGCACATCGATTTCCTTGTCCAGGACGGGCAGCTGGGGCGCCGCCCGGACCTCGACAACATCTTCGATTCGTCGTTCCTGCCGCCCGCCACGAACCGGGAGTGATCGCCGCGGCCCGCGGAGCACCTGGACAGCATCGCCACGGAGGTTCGACGAACGCCATGAGTCGCGCAATGCAGCAGCAGGCCCCGCTCATCACCCTCCGCATGAAGCTGATCGTGGCGCTCTTGACGGTCGCGCTCGCGCCGCTCTCGATCCTCACGCTCCTGAACAAGCGGACCAACGAGGCGGTGCTGACCGAGAGCGCCAACCAGGCGCTCGCCGCGGCCGCGTCGCAGGCCGCGACCAGCGTCGACGATTTCGTCGAGAGCAACCTGGACGCGGTCCGCGTCGAGGCCCGCCTGCCCGGCCTGACCAGCTACCTGAGCCTCGACGACGAGGACCGGCGGAGCGGGAGCGAGGCGCATGCGTTCGCGTCGAGGACGCTGCACGGGCTCATCCGGAAGGACACGATCAACATCCTCTCCTATGCGCTGCTCGACCAGCGGGGGCACAACGTCCTCGACACGGTGCAGACGCCCGCGGAGAGGGACGAATCCAGGAGGGACTACTTCGTCCGCGCGATGGAGACGGGCCTGCCCTACGCGTCGTCGGTCGTGTTCGCCGGCGAGGTGCCCCAGCTCGTCTTCAGCAGCCCAGTCCGCGACGCGCTGAACAAGAAGAAGACGATCGGCGTGCTCCGGTGCACCTACAACCTGTCCGCCGTCCAGCGGATCATCCTCTCCCAGACGCAGCTCCTGAAGGCGTCGGACGCGTTCGCGATCCTCCTCGACGAGCACCATGTCCGCCTGGCGCACGGCCGCGCTCCGGAGCTCGTGTTCAAGTCGCTTGTACCGCTCGGCCCGGACCTCGAAGGCCGGCTCAGGGCGGAGCGGCGGCTGCCGGACAAGCCGCCCGCGGAGCTGTCGACCGACGTGCAGGCCTTCGACGAGGGGCTGCGCCGGTTCGAGCTCGAGCAGGACCCGACCTCGGCGGCGAGCCGCTTCCTGCGGGCCCGCATGGCCGCGAGGGACGCCCCCATGAGCGCGGTGGCCCTCGCGCGCGTGAGCGCCTTCGACGGCATGAAGAAGCCGCCGTGGACCGTGGCGTTCGTGCGGCCGGAGGCGGCGTTCCTCGAGCCCATCGAGGAGAAGACGACGCGCGACGCGCTGCTGCTCGCCTCGCTGATCGCCGCGATCGTCACGGCGGTCGCCGTCCTGATGGCGCAGGTCCTGACGAGGCCGATCACCCGCCTCGCCCAGGCGGCGTCGCAGCTGGCGAGCGGGAGGCTCGACACCGCGGTCGAGGTGCGATCCCACGACGAGATGGGCACGCTGGCGGAGGCCTTCAACCAGATGGCGCGCCAGATCCAGGGGTCGTTCGAGGAGCTCGAGCACCGCGTCGAGCAGCGCACGGCCGAGCTGAAGGAGGCGAAGATCGCCGCGGACTCCGCCAACAAGGCGAAGAGCGACTTCCTCGCCAACATGAGCCACGAGCTCAGGACGCCGCTCAACGGCATCCTCGGCTACGCGCAGATCCTCCGGCGCTCGCGGGGGCTGGGCGAGCAGGACCTGCGCGGCATCGACATCATCCATCGCTCCGGCGCCCACCTGCTCACGCTGATCAACGACGTCCTCGATCTGGCGAAGATCGAGGCGCAGGCGATGGAGACCCACGCGAACGATTTCCACCTGCCCTCGTTCCTGCGGTCGACGGCCGAGATCTGCCGCATCCGCGCCGAGGAGAAGGGCATCTCGCTCGTGTATACGCCCGATCCCGAGCTCCCAACCGACGTGGTCGCCGACGAGCGGCGGCTGCGGCAGGTGCTGATCAACCTGCTCGGCAACGCCGTGAAGTTCACCGAGAAGGGCGGCGTCTCCTTCACGATCAAGCGGCTGGGCGACGGGCCGCGCCCGCCGCACGCCTCCGCGCCGGACTCCGCCGCGATCCAGAGCGCGCCGCGCAGGACGCACCGGGTGCGCTTCGAGATCGAGGACACCGGGACGGGCATCAGCCCGGATCAGCTCGACCAGATCTTCCTGCCGTTCAAGCAAGCCAGCGACGGCAAGCGCCGCGTCGACGGGACGGGGCTCGGGCTCGCGATCAGCCAGCGGATCATGAAGCTGCTCGGCAGCTCCATCGAGGTGAGGAGCGAGCCCGGCAAGGGGAGCGTGTTCTGGATGGACGTGATCCTCGCCGAGTCGCCCCGGCGAACCCAGCCCACGGCGCTCCGGCCCGCGTCGGCGATCGTCGATTACGAGGGCAGGCGGCGGCAGGTCCTCGTGGTCGACGACAAGCCCGAGAACCGCGCGGTGCTCGTGAAGATGCTGCAGTCCGTCGGGTTCGAGACGTCCGAGGCCACGGACGGCAAGGAGGGCCTCGCGGCGGCGTCCGAGCGCGAGTTCGACCTGGTGGTCACGGACCTCGCGATGCCGGAGCTCGACGGCTGGGAGATGATCCGGCTGCTCCGGAAGGCGCCGGATCGAGCAGGATTGAAGATCTTCGCGTCGTCCGCGAGCGTCTTCCTTTCCGATCAGGACAAGAGCCTGGCCGCGGGCGCCGACGATTTCCTCCCGAAGCCGCTGCAGCTGGAGGAGCTCTTCGACAAGATCCAGCGGCACCTCGGGGTCTCGTGGATCTACGAGCAGCAGGGCGATCCCGGCACAATGGGCGAGGCGCCCGCCGACGCCCACCGCGACCCGAGCGCACCCGAGCTCGCCGGCGGCGCAGATCCGCAGGTGACCGCCCCCGCCGCCGAGGATCTGCGGAGCCTCTTCGATCTCGCGCACAGAGGGCTCTTCAACCAGCTCCAGAAGCACCTCGACAGGCTCGATCGCGCCGATCCGAAGCTCGCGCCGTTTTGCAGGCACCTGCGCCGCCTGATGCAGGATTTCAAGATGGAAGCCGTTGAAGATTTCATCAAGATGCACCTACGCGATTGACGTTGCTTGGACGGCGCGCGCCTTGGTTGTGGCGATGGGAGCGCGCGCTTCCTGTTCCTGGAGGGTAGAACGATGGATGCCAGTGACGCCGGGACGATACTCATCGTGGACGACAACCCGAGGAACCTCGGTCTCTTGTCCGATACCCTGACGGGCTCAGGCTTCGAGGTCGCGGTGGCGGTGGACGGCGCGCGCGCCCTGCGGCTCGCGAGGGAGGGGATGCCGGATCTCATCCTGCTCGACGTGAAGATGGATGGGATGGATGGATTCGAGACGTGCCGCCAGCTGAAGGGCGACCCGGCCACGGCCGCGATCCCCGTCATCTTCATGACGGCGAGCACGGACCTGTCCGCGGACCGGGTGAAGGGCCTGAACCTCGGGGCCGTCGATTACCTCGCCAAGCCGTTCCTGGACGAGGAGCTGCTCGCGCGCGTCCGGGTGCACACGAAGCTCAGGAGGCTGACGATGCACCTGGCCGCGCAGGTGGACGAGCGGATCGCGGCGGAGGCGGCCCTCCAGCGGCTCACGCAGGAGCTGGAGAGGCGCGTGGGAGAGCGCACGGTCGCGCTGGAGAGCGCGCTCGCGGGGCTCACGCAGGCGCAGGCGCAGATGGCGACGGTCATCCGCGCGGCGCAGGCGGTCTCGGGCGAGATCGTCCTCGACGACGTGCTCGACCGGCTGATGCGGCTCACGCTGGAGCACGCCGGCGCGCGGAAGTGCGTCCTCGTCCTCTCGCGCGAGTCCGGGCTGGTGATCGAGGCGTCGATCACGAGCGATCCGGACACGGTGGTGCTCGGGCTCTCGACGCCGGTGGGCCCGGGGGTCGATCTCGCTGTGTCGCTCGTGGAGGAGGTCGCGAGGGCCCGGCAATCGATCTTCGTCTGGGACACGAGCCGCGACGCTCGCCCGGCGGACGCGCGGTACCTCGCGGAGAAGGGGCCGAGGTCGATCCTCTGTCTGGCCATGATGTGCCAGGGAGAGCTGATCGGCGTCCTCTACATCGAGGGCGACGCGGCGCCGGAGCCGCTGCTCGCGGCGCAGCTGGAGACGCTCGGGCTTTTGGCCTCCCAGGCGGCGGTGGCCGTGAAGAACGCCCTGCTTTATGGGCACCTGGCGGAGATGACGTCCGAGCTCCGCCGCTCGAACGAGCGCCTGGAGACCGAGGTCGCGCGCCAGACGGAGGAGCTCCGCCAGACGAACGAGCGCCTGCAGCTGGAGCTCGTCGAGCGCGCCCGGGCCGAGGGGGAGCGCGCCCGGGCCGAGGAGGAGCGCGCCGCGCTCCAGGCGGAGGTCATCGAGGCGCAGAGCGCCCGGCTCGCGGAGCTCTCGACGCCGCTCATCCCGATCACCGATCACATCATGGTGATGCCGCTCATCGGGACGATCGACTCCACGCGAGCGCAGCAGGCGCTCGAGGTGGCGCTGAACGGCGTCCAGGCGAACCGGGCGAAGGTCGTCATCATCGACGTCACCGGGGTGACGGTGCTCGACTCGGCGGTCGCGAGCACGCTGATGAGCACGGCGACGGCGCTGCGGCTGCTCGGGTCGAAGACGGTGATCACCGGCATCCGCGCGGAGCTGGCGCAGACGCTCATCGATCTGGGCGTCGATCTCGGCGCCGTGGTGACCAAGGGGACGCTCCAGAGCGGCATCGGCTATGCGCTCCAGCAAGCCGGCGACGGCGGGGCGGGCCTGCACGTCAACGGCAAGCACGCCCGCAACGGCCCCGCGCCCGGGCGCAGGAACGGCCATTGAAGGGCGGCGGGGCGGGCCCCGCTCTCAGGGACCGGCAGAGAGCTGCGATTCGCTCGCCGCGCCGGGGAGCGCCGCTCGGTACCCCAGGTAGCGCCCGAACGCGCGCATCGCCTGGTTCCAGTGCTTGGGCTCCTTCACCAGCATCTCCTTCACGCCGACGTCGGCCAGGGCGTCGCCGACCTCGATCCACCGCGGATCGCGCGTCAGCGCGTAGGCGGCGCCGAACACGGGCACGATCAGCAGGTTGAGGTCGGCCGTCCCGCTGTCGTCGTACGCGTCGGTCTCGCAGCCCCACAGGTACCGGAACGCGCGCCCGTCCGAGGTGATGGCGCGCTCGGCGAGCCAATCTGCCGCGCGCGCGACCACGTCGCGGACCCGCGGGTCGCCGGTGAGCGCGTGGTAGTCCATGAGCGCGTCGACGAGCAGCGCGGTCATGAACGGGGAGCCGCCGCGCGGGCCGCGCTCGCACTCCGACGGGTCGGCGCGGGTCAGGTCGTGCTCGAACGCGCCCGACGCGCCCTGCTGCTGCCACGCGACGGTGCGATCCGCGAGCCCGCGCAGCGCCGACAGGAGCTCCGGCCGCGGGTCGAGCGCGTAGTAGCTCGACAGGGTCATCATCACCCAGGCCATGTTGCGCTCGGTCACGCGCAGCACGTCTTCCCTTCCGCCCGTGAGCGCGGCCTGGTTCTGCCGGAGGGCCTCGCCCATGGCGAGGACGGCCTCCCTGGCCGCCGGATCGCCGGTGAGCAGGTAGTCGTCGACCATGCCCTGGCCGAGCATGCGCCGGAGGACTTGCCAGGAGAGGGGCGCCGCCGGGGTCCAGTCCTCCCGCTCGCAGACGTGGACCGCGAGGCGGCGATCGGGCGAGAACCTGAGCTCGTGCTGCCGGTACCAGACGGCCTCGGCGCGCGCGCGGCGGTAGCGGGCGGCGTCGCCGTTGCGGAGGAAGCGCTGGTAGAGCGCGTGCGGGCCGTCGTAGTACGTGCGGTACGGGGCCGAGCAGGTGACGCCGTACGCGTCGTACGCGGGCGTCATGCGGGCGAGCGCGCCCTCGATGCCGGCCTCGAACCCGGGGAAGCGGCGATCGTCCATCACCGGCAGCTGCGGCCCGGACACCAGGCTCGCCGCGTACCACGACGGCGGCAGCACGGCCGCGATGGGCCCGTCCGGGTTCGGCAAGAGCGCCTCGTCGAGCACGGCCGCCCGAGGGACCTGGAAGGGCTGCGGGACCTGGGTGAGCCGGGGGGCCGGGGGCGCCTGGGTGGGTGGGTGGTCGGCGCGCTGCGAGGGGGATGATGGCGAAGGGGCGCCGAAATCCAGCGTGTAGATCGCGCGTTCTCCGGGCGCGAGCGCGGCGCCGAAGACGAGGAGCGCGCTGCGGATCGAGCCGCCCCTGGGCCAGACCGCGAGCGGCTTCGCGCGGAGCGGGACCGCCGCGCCGCGCGCGTCGCGCAGCCGGATGAACCGGACGTCGCGCAGCGCGCCCGGCGCGAACGGCACGGCCGCCGACACGACGGCCTCCGGCGCCGGCGGCGCCGCTCCCGGCGGGCGCTTCGCGGGCGCGGGCGCGGGCGCGGCGTCGGCGACGAGCAGCAGCGGGACCGATTCCGCGGCCAGCGGCGCCTGGAGCGCAGGCGCGCCGTGCGCCTCCAGGACGGCCCGCACGCGCGGCTCCACCCGGCGGGCGGCGGGCGCCCGGCCGCAGCTCGCCAGGAGGAGCAGCGCTGCGAGGAGCAGCGCCGCGAGCGGGCGGCGGGCGGCGGGCCTCGCCTTTGCGCGCTGCGCATCCATGCCGCATCCGATGCTCTGCGCCCGCCGCGCATCGCGGCACAGCCACCGAGCGCGCAGCCGCAACGAGGCGGGCTGCTCGGCACGGCGCGCTCGCCCGGTCGCGCTCGCCGGCGCCGCGGGAGCGAGGGCAAACAGCGCGTCGAGCTCGCCCGGTAGGCCGCAAGCTCGAACGCCTCGGCCCCTCGCCGGCATCGAAGGGGAACCTGCTGCGATGCTGTGGGCTGTCCTGAGCGTGTTCGTCGGAGCGCTGCTGGCGCCGGCCCTCTATCGCGGGCTCGGGCGCCCGGCCGGCTGGCTCTTCGCGGCGCTCCCGCTCCAGGTGCTCGTGTTCGCGACTGCGTTCGTCGCCGAGGCCCATCCCACGTCGCTGCCGTGGATCCCGTCGCTCGGCGTGGAGCTCGCGGTGAGGCTGGATGGGCTCTCGCTCGTGTTCCTCGGGCTCATCTGCGGCATCGGGGCGCTGATCTTCGTGTACGCGAGCGGATACCTGCGCTCGCACCCGCGGCTCGGGCGGTTTTACGCCTACCTGCTCCTGTTCACGGGGTCCATGGCGGGCCTCGTGCTCGCCGACGACGTCATTCTCCTCTTCGTGTGCTGGGAGCTCACGAGCGTGAGCTCGTATCTCCTCATCGGGTGGGACCACGAGCGGCCGGAGGCGCGCAAAGCCGCCTTGACGGCGCTCCTCGTGACGGGCGGCGGCGGGCTCGCCATGCTCGCGGGCCTCGTCCTCCTCGTCGTGGTCACGGGAGAGACGCAGATCTCGCGGTTCTCGGGGGACGTCGTCCGCGGAGGCCCCCTCTACCTGCCGATCCTGCTCCTCGTGCTCGCGGGAGCGTTCACGAAATCAGCGCAGGTGCCCTTTCATTTCTGGCTCCCTCGAGCGATGGAGGCGCCCACGCCGGTCAGCGCCTACCTGCATTCTGCCACGATGGTGAAGGCCGGCGTCTATCTGCTCGCGCGCCTGCATCCCACGCTGGGCGCGACGCGCGAATGGTACCTCGTCGTGACGGGCTTCGGCGCCGCCACGATGGTGGTTGGCGCGGCGCTCTCGGTCACGCAGGAGGATCTCAAGCGGATCCTCGCCTATTCGACCGTGAGCGTGCTCGGCGTCCTCACGATGCTCCTCGGCATCGGGACCCGGGCGGCCGTCTCCGCGGCGGTTGTCTATCTGGTCGCGCATTCGCTGTACAAGGGCGCGCTCTTCATGACCGCGGGGACCCTGGACCACGAGACCGGGACCCGCGACGTCACCCGTCTGCGGGGCCTCGCGCGGCGGATGCCGATCACCGCGACGGCGGCCGTGCTGGCGGCGATCTCGAGCGCGGGGGCGCCGCCCCTCCTCGGTTTCCTGTCGAAAGAGCTCTTCTACGAGGCCGTCCTCTCGCCGCCCTCGCTGACGGCGGTCCTCGCCGGGGCCGCGGTCCTGGCGAGCGCCCTCCTGGTCGTGGTGAGCCTGGTCGTCGCTTATCGCCCCTTCTTCGGCGGCTCCCCGGCGGCGCCCACGCTCCCCCACGAAGCGCCGCCGTCCTTGTGGCTCGGGCCTGCCACGCTCGCGGCGGCGAGCCTCGTCTTCGGGGTGGCGCCGCGGCTCCTCGGCGACCTCCCGAGCGCGGCGGCGACCGCGATCCTCGGCCGGCCCGCGCCGCTCGAATTGCACCTGTGGCACGGCCTGACCCCCGTGCTCGGGCTCAGCGCCGCGACCCTCGTCGCCGGCCTCGAGCTCTTCCGCGTCCTCTCCGGCCGCGAAGGGCGCCTCTTCCACGCCGCCGAGCGCCTCGGAGCCTGGGGCCCCGGGCGCGTGTACGACGCAGCCTTCGCGGGGCTCCTCCGGTTCGCGGAGTGGCTGACCGGGCGGCTCCAGACGGGGCATCTGCGCCGTTATCTGCTCGTCACGGTCCTGACGACGGTCGTGCTCGTCGGGACGCCCCTGCTCCGGAGCCTCCCTTTCACGATCCCGTCGCTCACGGTGGCGCTCCCGGAGCTCGTGCTCGCGGGCGTGATCCTCGCGTCCGCGGCCATGGCGACGCGCACGCAATCGCGCCTCGCCGTCGTCGCCGCGCTCGGCGCGATCGGCCTCTGCGTCATGCTCGTCTACGTGATCTTCAGCGCGCTCGATCTCGCGCTCACGCAGATCATGGTCGAGGTGCTGACGGTCGTCATCTTCGTCCTCGTCCTGCACCACCTGCCGCGCTTCGTGCCCCGATCTTCCGCGCGCGTGTGGATCCCGGACGCGATCGTCTCCGCGATCTTCGGGGTCACGGTGACCCTGTTGATCCTCATGTCGTCGACGCTCTCCCCCGAGCCGATCCTGCGCGAGTTCTTCGTGGCGAAGGGATACCCGGAGGCCCACGGGCGGGACATCGTCAACGTGATCCTCGTGGATTTCCGGGCGATGGACACGCTGGGCGAGTCCACGGTCCTCTGCGTGGCCGGGATCGGGGTCTATGCGCTGCTCGCGACCCGCACGCGGAAGGGGGCCTGAGCCATGCCCTCCGTCATCCTGCGCGCCGCCACGCCGGTCTTGATGGTGCTCCTGATCATCGTCTCGATCTACGCGCTCCTCCGCGGCCACGACGAGCCCGGGGGCGGGTTCCTCGGCGGGCTCATCATTGCATCGGCGTTCTCGCTCCACATCCTCGCGTACGACGTCCCCTCGACGCGGCAGCTGCTCCGCGTCGCGCCCCAGACGCTCATGGGGCTCGGACTCTCGACGATCCTGCTCTCGGGCGTCGTCGGGCTCGTCGCCGGCGGCTCCTTCCTGCAAGGCGTGTGGGCGACCGTCCCCGTGCCGGGGCTCGGCGACGTCGCGGTGGGGACGCCGGTCCTGTTCGACGTCGGCGTGTATGCCGCCGTGATGGGCATGGTGCTCATGATCCTCCTCATGGCCGCGGAGATGAGCTCATGACGGTCCTCCTCGCGATCGTCGTCGGCGGGCTCTATGCGTCGGGGCTGTTCCTCATGCTCCGGCGCAGCATCGTGAAGCTCGCCTTCGGCCTCGTGCTGCTCGGGCACGGTACGAACCTCCTCATCCTCACGGCAGCCGGCGTCGTCCGCGGCCGTCCCCCGCTGATCCCCAAGGGGGAAGGGGCCTTCCACGCGCCGCCGGCCGATCCCGTGGCCCAGGCGCTGATCCTGACGGCGATCGTCATCAGCTTCGCTGTCGTCGCGTTCGCCGTCGTCCTCCTTCATCGCGTTCATCGGACGATGGGCAGCGACGATATCGACTCTCTCGAATCGACCCGCCCATGAAGGTGCTCCTCGTCCTGCCCGTCCTCGTCCCCCTGACCACGGCGGCCCTCTCGCTCCTCTCCTTCCGGCGCGCGGCGAGGCAGCGCGCGCTCGGGCTCATCGGGAGCGTCCTTCAGCTCGCCGTCGGTGTCGCCTTGCTCCGCGCCGTGCACCGGGGAGGCATTCAATCGACCCAGCTCGGAGGCTGGCCCGCGCCGTACGGCATCACCTTCGTGGTCGACCTCTTCTCGGCGCTGATGGTCCTGCTCTCGGGCGTCATCGCCGTCGTCACGTCGCTCTACTCCCTGTCGGACATCGACCGCGAACGACGGGAGCACGGGTTCTACCCGCTCATGCACGCGCTCCTCATGGGGACGAACGGGGTCTTCGTCACCGGCGACCTCTTCAATCTGTACGTCTGGTTCGAGGTGACGCTGATCGCGTCCTTCGTGCTCCTCGTGCTCGGCAACGAGCGGCCGCAGATGCAGGGCGCGATCAAGTACGTCGCGATGAACCTGATCTCGAGCGCCCTCTTCCTCACCGGCCTCGGCGTCCTCTACGGATCCGTGCACGCCCTCAACATGGCCGATCTCTCGCTCAAGCTGCCGAGCCTCGCGCCGCCGATCCGGTTCACCCTCGCGATGATCTTCCTCGTCGCGTTCGGCATCAAGGCGGCTGTCTTCCCCCTCTTCTTCTGGCTGCCGGACTCGTATCACACGCCTCCCGTGACGGTCACCGCGCTGTTCGCGGGGCTCTTGACGAAGGTGGGTGTCTACGCCCTGGTGCGTAGCTTCACCCTCCTTTTCGTGAGCGACGGGGAAACCACCCACGCGCTCCTCCTCGGGATCGCGGCCTTCACCATGGCCGTCGGCGTGCTCGGCGCGGTGTCCCACCGGGAGGTCCGGCGGATCCTTGCGTTCCACAGCGTGAGCCAGGTCGGCTACATGGTCATGGGCCTCGGCCTGTTCACGCTGTCGTCCCTCTCGGGGGCGATCTTCTTCATCCTGCACCACGCCATCATCAAGTCGAACCTCTTCCTCATCAGCGGGATCATGCGATCCGGGGGGAAAGACGCCCGCCTCGACCTCCAGGGCGGGCTCCTCGCGCGGAGCCCCGGGCTCTCCGCCTGCTTCCTCGTCACGGCCCTCTCCCTCGCCGGCATGCCGCCGTTGTCGGGGTTCTGGGCCAAGCTCATCCTGGTGCGATCGGGGCTCGAGGTCGGCTCGCGAGGGGCCGCGGCCGTCGTCGCCACGAGCCTCGCCGTCGGCCTCGTCACCCTCATTTCGATGACGAAGATATGGAACGAGGCCTTCTGGAAGCCTGCGCCCGCCGGGGCCGACCTCGCCCCGCGCGAGAGCGGGGCGCGGCGTAGCGCGCTCCTGTACCTGCCGGTCGTCCTGTTGACCGCGCTGGGCGTCACGCTCGGGATGGCGCCCGAGCCGCTCCTCGCCGTCGTCCGGCGGGCCGCCGCGCAGCTCGCCGATCCGACCGACTACGTGCACGCCGTGCTGGGGGAGGGTCGCCCATGAGAGCCCTCGTTCTCAATCTGTTCCTGGCGATCGTCTGGGTGGGCCTGACCGGCCGCACCACCGCGGGGGGCCTCGTCTTCGGCTTCCTCCTCGGGTACCTCTTGCTCCTCTGGCTCCGGCGCCTGATCGGCCCCACGACCTATTTCGAGAAGCTGCCAGGGGTGCTGTCGTTCATGCTCTTTTATGCGAGAGAGATGGTGCGGGCGAACCTCAGGGTCGCCCGCGACGTCATTTCGTTCAGGCGAAAGAGCCGCCCCGGCATCGTCGCGGTCCCCCTGGATCTGACGACCGATCTCGAGATCACCGTGCTGACGATCCTCCTCGCCCTGACGCCCGGCACCTTTGGCCTCGACGTCTCGGGCGACCGCACGGTCCTCTTCGTCCATGCGATGTTCGTGGACAGCGCCGACGCGCTGCGCGCGACCATCAAGAGCGACCTCGAGCGCCGCGTGAAGAAGCTCTTCCGGTGACCCCGCTCTTGCTCGTCGCGATCGCCGTCGTCACGGTGGCGTTCGTCGTCGCGTTCATCCGCCTCCTGCTCGGGCCGAGCCTCCCCGACCGCGTTGTCGCCATGGACCTCATGGCGACGGTCGGCAGCGGGGGCATCGCCCTCTACGCGATGGTGACCGACCGCGGCGTCCTCCTCGATGCGGTGATGGTGCTGTCGCTCATCTTTTTCCTCGGCACCATCGCGTTCGCGTACTACCTCGAGCGACAGGGGGAGACGTCGTGATCCTCGAGTTCGTCGAGGGCGCGCTCCTCGTCATCGGATGCGTCTTCATGCTGCTCGCGGCCGTGGGCATCCTGCGCATGCCGGACCTGTTCACGCGCCTCCAGGTGACATCGAAGGCCTCGGTGTTGGGGATGACGTGCATCATCTCGGCCTCCGCCCTTCACTTCTACGACCCGGCGGTCACCACCCGGGCCATCGTCATCATCGCGTTCGTGGCGCTGACGATGCCCGTGGCGACGCACTTGCTCGCTCGCGCCGGTTACACGACGAGCACGCCCCTCTCGCCGGAGACCGTGGTGAACGAGCTCGCGGCGCATTACGATCCGACGACCCACACCCTCGCCGGCACAGAGCCGAGGACCCGCACGTTCGAGCTCGTGCCCGGGGCCGCCGTCGTCGGCAAGCGTATCGCCGAGCTCGGCCTGCCTGCCGGCGTGCTCATTCGCGCCGTTCACCGGGAGGGCGGGACGGTCGTGCCCCGGGGCCAGACGATCCTCGAGGCCGGGGACAGGCTCGAAGTGCTCGTGGAGCCGGCAGAGCTCGGCCGCGTGCGCGAGATCTTCGAGGCTTAGAATACCGATCACGTTGCTCAAGCGAGCAATTAACCGCCAAGGCGCCATAAGACGCCATGAGAACAATAAAATACCTTGGTGTCTTTTGGCGCCTTGGCGGTCAAAATTTCGCGCTTTTCAGGCAGCTTCAACCCGTTTGTCGCTCCTGGAGAGGCGTCGCCGATCGACTACCCCGGCGCTCGGCGGGCAGGCGTGTTTGCCAGGCTCGTCATCCTATCCTATCCTATGCGGTTCGTCCGCTTGCGCCGCTTCCATGCGGCGAGCCGGGACGAAGGGGGGTTGTAATGAACAGAATGATGCTGGTCGCTGGGTCGCTCCTCGCGCTCACGGGGTGTGCCGGGAACGTGGACGCTCCCGGCGCAGGCGGAGCCGACGACCCAGACGAGCTCGAGACAGCGCCCGGTCCGCTCCGGGCGGGTGACGTCATCGCGTACGCGGCCGAGACGTCCCACCCGTACGCGGGTGGCTGGAAACAGGCGATCACCTCGCCGGGCGCCACGTTCGTGCGCGTGCACTTCAACGACTTCTCGCTCGCGAAGGGTGATTACGTCACCGTCTCGAGCCCCGACGGCACGCAGTCGTTCCGGTATGAAGACCGCGGCCCGAACGGGGACGGCGACGTCTGGGCGTTCGCCGTCGACGGCGAGACGGCGATCGTCGAGCTGCACAGCACCAGCGGCGGTGGCCACGGGTTCTCGATCGCGGACATCGGCCACGGGACGATCGCGCTCGCTCCGGCTTCTTTGAGATCGGGCGACGCGACGCCGGGCAGCGCATCCCTCGCGAGGAGGCCCGGCGGAGGCACGCCGGACATCGTGTGTGCCACGGAGGGTCGCGAGAACATCGCGTGTCACCCGGAGCTCGACCTCCAGCAGAGGCCTGTGGCGCGGCTGCTCTTCGCCCGCGGCACCGGCATGTACCTGTGCACGGGGTGGCTGGTCGCAACCGGGGACGACCGCAACACCACGCTCATCACCAACAACCATTGCATCAGCACCCAGGACGAGGCAACCACGCTCGAGACCCGCTTTGGTTACCAGAACACGGCCTGCGGAGGCCCGACGGTGGCGGCAGGCGAGAGCGTCATGGGCGGCTCCCTCGTCAAGACGAACAGCCGGACCCGCACCCGTTCCAGAGGCGGCCTCGACTACACGCTGATAAGGCTGCCGGGCAACCCTCAGACGACCTGGGGCGTGCTCACACCGACAACGAAGGCACCCAGCGTCGGCAACCCCATCAACTTCATTCAGCACCCGGGTGGGCGCCCGAAAGAGATCGGCTTCTGGAGGGATGACGCACATACCCTCCGCTGCCAGATCGACGCGATCGATCAGACCTACTCCGGCACGGTCTCTGGATCGCAGATCGGCTACTCGTGCGACAGCGAAGGGGGCTCGAGCGGGTCGCCGATCATCGACGCCGGCACGGGCAGGGCGTTCGGCCTCCACCACCTCGCCGACGTCGCTTGGCTCTCCTGCAGGAACGGGGGAACAGAGATGTCCGCGATCTGCGCGGATGCCGGCGGCCTCATCCGCTGTGCCACCGATTGAGTCGGACGACGTCGTGTCGCGTCCCTGTCGCTCCAGGCCAAGGGCGCCGGCGTCGAGCGCCTTGAGGCCGCCCGCCCCTCGCGCCGCCCTCGAGCGACGGCGGCGATCGTGCGCGCCAGGCGCCGTGTTAAGCGTCGCCGCACCATGCAGGCGCCCGACACCGATCCCCCCGCGCCCTCGGAGCCGCTCGAGGACAGCGCCCCCCCGATCCCCGAATCCCCCACGCTCGCCAGCCGCGGCGCTGCCTCCCCGCGCCCGCCCACGCGCCGCTGGGCCGTCGGGCTGCTCAGCGCCCTGCATGCCCCCGTCTTCGCCTGGGCCGCGCTCTCCCTCCCCTTCCGGCCGTGGACGCTCTTCGCCGTGGTCACCGCCGCGCTCGCCCTGCTCCACGCCGCGACCGCCGTCCTCTCGCTCCTCGCCCACCCGCTCGCGCCGCGCGCCTTCCGGGCGGCGTCCTTCTGCTCGCTCGGCTACCTCGCCTTCCTGAGCTTCGAGCTCCTGTCCTCCGCCGTCTACGTCGCCTCGCTGAACCGCGGCCTCGGCACCGGCATCGCGGCGGCGCTGCTCGCGGTCTGGGCGGTCGTCGCGCTCCTCACGCTGCCGTTCGCGTGCTGGGGCGTCGCCTCGACCGGCGGCCTCCGCCTGCTGCGCCCGAAGCGCCGGCCCTCGCCCGCGCTCGCCGCGCTCGCCGCGCTGATGGTCCTGGCCGCGCTCTCGCTGCTCGTCCGTCACCGGGTCGCCAAGGCCGACGTCGTGCCCGTGCCGGGCGGCGCGCCGTCGCGCACCGGGGCGGCGCTGCGCGAGGCGCTCGCTTCTTTCGACGCGCTCCCTCCGCCGCCGCCGCCGCCGGCCAAGGCGCCCTCGCTCATGACCACGGCGCCGGCCGCGTGCGCCGCGCCCCCGGAGCCCGGCCGCCCCACACTCGTCGTCACCCACCTCGCCCCCGGCCGTGACCCCGAGCGCGCCGCCGTCGCGACCCGCTGCCTCCAGCCCGCCCCCGGCGAGGACGCCGCGGCGGCGCTGCGCGGCGCGCTCGCCGAGGCCCTGCGCGGCCCGCTCAAGATCGACGTGGTCTCGGCCGCGCAGCCGCTCGCCTCCCCCGGGCCGGGCCTCGACGGGCTGTCGCTGCGCCCCGGGCTGGACGGCCTCTGCCTCGCGGAGCGGTGCCTCATGCCGTGGCAGCTCATCGCGCTCGACGCGTTCAACACGAACGCGCCGCTGGCCGGCGTCCCCGACTTCCGCTTCGGCGTGGATCTCGCGGTCCTGCGCCGCGCCCTCGGCGAGCCCGAGCCGCGCGGCGGCCACAGCGCCGGCGGCGCCGCGCTGCAGGACGGCCTCGCGCGGATCGAGACGCTCAGCTATGCCGTCGACGGCGAGGGCGCGCTCCACCTCCTGTCGCGGCTCGGAGAGCCGTCGGTCCCGCTCACCGAGGCGACCGCGCAGCAGGCGGCGGCCGCTGCCCAGCGCTACATCCTCGGGGCGCAGCGGAAGGACGGCATGTTCCGCTACATCGTCGACCCGTTCACCGGGCGCGCCTCGTTCGACGGGTTCTCGATCGCGCGGCAGGCCGGCACGACGCTCGCCCTGTGCGAGCTCGGGGTCGGCGCCGAGGACCCGACAGCAACGCCGGAGCTCGGGAAGGTGGTGCAGCGCTCGCTCGGGCTGCTCGCGAAGCTCGAGCGCAGGGCCGGCGAAGGCAACTCCGTCGGCGCGCTCTTTTACCCCGCGGACAGCCCCGGGACGATCGCGAGCCTCAACCCCACGGCGCTGACCCTCGTCACGTTCCTCACGTGCCGCGACGGCATCCACGACGCGCGCGCCCACGACGCGCTCATCGGGCGGCTCGCCCGCATGGTGCTCGCGACGCAGCGGGACGACGGCGGGTTCGCGCCGCAGCTCGACCTCGCGCGCGTCGCGCCCGTCCTCGGCCCGACGCAGCTCTACGAGGGCGGCCAGTCGGTGCTCGCGCTGACGCTGCTCGAGGCGCTCGCCGCCCGCGAGCCGAGCCCCGAGCTCCCGCCCGCGGCCGCCGTGCGCGCGGCCGTCGATCGCGCCATGGACTACTACGCGAACCGCTACTGGGATCATTTCGCCAGTGATTTCGTGTACATGGAGGAGAACTGGCACTGCCTCGCGGCGCGCGCGGCGCTCGGGCACCACCGCCGCGACGACTACGAGCGGTTCTGCCTCGATTACGTGGCGTTCAAGTCGCGGCTCGTGCTCGACGAGGACAGCGGGGTGACGCCCGATCTCGTGGGCGGGTACGGGTTCGGCAACGTGCTGCCGCCGCACAACACGGCGACGGCGGGGTTCGGCGAGGCGCTGGCCGCGGCGATGGCGGTCAAGGAGGCGCGCGGCGAGGACCTCTCGCGGGACCGGGCGTCGATGCGACGGGTGCTCGAGTTCCTCGTGCGGCAGCAGTGGTCGCCTGCGACCTGCTTCGCGTGCAGCCGCGACGTGATCATCGAGGGGGGCTTCAGCGAGAGCATGGCGTCTCCCCGGATCCGCATCGACTACGTGCAGCACGCCTGGGCCGCGCTCGGCCACGGGGGCCGGGTGCTCGGGCTCGTGCCTGGGCGAAGCGCGCCGGCGGCGGGGCCTCTGTGAGCGCGGGCGGCGAGGGAGCGGCCGTCGTGAGCGCCGGCGCCGGCGGCGGATCGAGCCCGCACGACGGCGCCGTGAGCGCCGGCGCCGGCGGTGGATCGAGCCCGCGCGGGGCCGCTCGCTTCAGCGAGCGCCGGGCGTACGCATACGGCGTGACCGCCGCGCTCCTGCTCCTCATGCTCGCCCCGCTGTTCCGCCGCCCTCCGGTGGACAGCTTTCCGCTGTCGACCTACCCGATGTTCTCGTGGGGCCGCCACGACGCACAGACCGCCGTGGAGCGCGCCGTGGGCGTGGATTCCCGGGGCGGGCGGCGGCCGATCCCGCCGCGCCTCGTGGGCAGCGAGGAGGTGCTGCAGGCCAAGGCCACGCTGGCGCAGAGCATCCGGCAGGGCGCCCGCGCGGCCCGCGCGCTCTGCCGCGGCATCGCGTCGCGCGTCGCGGCGCAGGACGGCTACGCGGATCTCGTCGCGGTCGAGATCCGGACCGACACCTTCGATGCCGTCGCGTTCTTCGAGGGGCAGGAGGCCCCTGTCGACTCCAAGCTCCACGCGACGTGCAAGGTGGGCGCGCGATGAGGCGGCTCTTTGCGCGGTTCGACCGCGCCTTCTTCGCGGAGGCGCCCGCCGAGCGGCTCGCGCTCTTGCGGCTCCTGGTCGGCGGCTTCGCCCTCGTGTACCTCTGCGTCCGCGCGGTGCACTTCCAGCGGGTGGGCCACCTGCCTGCGGAGAGCTTCAGGCCCGTCGGCGTGATCTCGATGCTCTCCGCGCCGCTCCCCCTCTGGGCGGTGCGCGGCCTCCTCGGCGCGGCGATCGCCGCCGGCGCGGCGTTCGTGGCGGGCTACCGGTTCCGCGTCGCAGGGCCGCTCTTCGGCGCGCTCCTGCTCTGGGTGCTGAGCTACCGGAACTCCTGGGGCATGGTGTTCCACACCGAGAACCTCCTCGCGCTCCACGTCATCGCGCTCGGCCTCGGGGCCGCGGCGGACGCGCACTCGCTCGACGCGCGCGCGGCGCGCCGCGCCGGCACCCCCGCGCCGGCGCCGGACGGCCGCTATGGCTGGCCGATCCGGCTGCTCTGCGCGATCACGGTGATGTCGTATTTCATCGCCGGGATCACGAAGCTCCGGAACAGCGGCCTCGAGTGGGCGACGAGCGACATCCTCCGCAACTACATCGCTTACGACAACGTCCGGAAGATCGCGCTCGGCGACACGCACTCCCCGCTCGGCGGCGCGCTCGTCCGCTACCGGTTCCTGTTCCCGCCCCTCGCGCTCGCCAGCCTGGCGATGGAGCTCGGCGCGCCGCTCGCCCTGTTCAGCCGGCGCGTCGCGCTCGTCTTCTGCAGCGCCGCCTGGCTCTTCCACCTCGGCGTGCTGCTCACGATGGCGATCCTGTTCCCGTACCCGCTGCTCGGCGTGGCGTTCGCGGGGTTCTTCGAGCTGGAGAAGCTGCGCGATCTGAGGCGCCCGCGCGCGAGTCCAGCAGCAGGGCACCGCTGAGCCGGTAGGTAGAGTAAGTGGCGCGTGTCCAGCGCTCGCTCTGCTGCGGGGTCATCTCCGCGCGACCTCGGGTCGTATCCCGGTGTCCTCGGCCAGGTGGTCGAGGAGACGCTTCGCCTCAGCGACGAGATGCTCGTTACCCTCGGCTTGCGCGACGTCGACGGCCTCGAGGAGCACTTTTCGCGATTTCTCCGGCTGATCCGCGAGGAACAACACACTGCCGAGGCAATGGAGCGCGTCGCTCAAGCCTGCTCGATCGCCAGCCTCACGAAAACAGGAGACGGCCTGCTCGTACCAGACGGCGGTACTGGGCCAGTCGCGAGAGCCGCTCTTGATATGGCCGATCGCCATCAGCGCGCGCCCCGAGGCAGAACAATCCCCCACTTGCTCGTAGAGGCGCGCGGCATCTTCGTAGTCTCGCAACGCGCCTTCGTCATCGCCGCCCTGACGGTGCACCCTCGCACATTTGAAGATCAGGGCCGCTTCCTGCGAAGGATTTCCCAGTTCACGCGCAAGCTCCAGCGCCGCCTGGTAAGCGTCTCCCGCAAGCGCCACATCATTCATCAATGCGCACGCATCGCCGAGTCCCTCGATTGCCCTCGCCTCCCCGGCTAGGTCGGCGAGGGAGTGATAGATCGGCGCGGCCTCTTCGTAAGCTTCCCTAGCCCGAAGCGGCTCGTTCCGGCGCAGCGAAAGCTCTCCGAGCTCTTCATGGGCAGCGGCCTCGAAACGCCGGCTCTCGTGCTCTCTGGCGAGCGACAGGGCTTCCTCGAGATCCTGGCGAGCATTTTTAACATTCTGTTCGAGCCGCCACAATCGCCCACGAGAGAGGAGCGTTGCAGCGCGCCCGATCGAGTCCCCGGCGTCATCGGCAGCAGCGAGCGCCCGCTCGTAGGCGGTCCGTGCTCGATCGAGCCGATGCAGCTCGACCCAGGCATCTCCGAGCGTCTTCAACGCGACACCTTCCTCGCGCCGCCAGCCGACGCGCTGGAAGAGTCGCACGGACTCTTCCGCGTCCTCGATCGCTTCCTGCACGCGCCCCGTCCAGATTTTCACGTGGGACAAGCGGCTCATACAGAGGGCGAGGCCGCCCCAATCACCGGCAGCCGCCGCCAGCTCGCGCCCACGCTCGAGCAGCACCGCGGCACCATCCCACCGAAGCATCATCACGCGGCCGATTCCTGCCTTGGCGAGAGCCGTTACGGCGATCTCGGGCGCGGCGCCAGAGCGCTCCAGCCAATCGCCCGCCGCCTCATAGAGCGTCGAGATCCGCTCGATGGTGGCGGCATCCTTGTTCTCCCCGCGCCGCTCATCCTCGTCCGTCGCCAGCTCGTACAGGATCCGCCCCGCGACCAGCAGATCCTCGCTCGACCAGGCGCTGTCGTCGCGTAGCTGGCGAGATCGGAGCAGGAGCCGAGCGCCCGACTCGGCGTCACCGTCCTCGACGAGCTCCAGCGCCATGCGGACAGCCATGCTCCGGGGCTCGGGCAGGCTGGGCGAGCGCGCGTCGATGGGGCTCGGCACCTGGGTAGACACGATGTCCCTGCCAGCCTGTGTCGGCACCGCCCGCCCCTCCGCCTCGGGAAACAGCCCGGGGGCCAGCTCCGCGATCGACCCCTCGAGCCGCCGCAGCGCGGCGACTTGCAGCAGCGCCCGCCGGAGGACCTCCTCGTCGCACAACAGGTCGAGGATCGGCAGCACCCCTCCCGTGTCCGCGAACCCCGCCTTGCGCAGCGCCTCGCGTCCCTCAGCGCCGAGCGTCTCGCCCCTGCCGACCGCAACGAGGGCGCGCAGGGCGGTGTCCGCTGGCCCGCCCGCGAATCGCCCGGCGACGACGCGTCCAATCGCCTCCGCCTTCGCCGCGTCGAGCCCCTCGCCCTGCGCCTCGACCTCGACCATGGCCTCGGCCGCATCGACGAGGTCGATCGGGCTGATCAGCTTTGCCGAAAGCTCCCGGATCGCATCCGCGATCTCCTCGTACGCCCCCACCGGCCGCTCGTCGAGCAGCCGATCCAGGATGCGATGCAGCACCCCGATCTTCAGCGGCCCGAGCCACGCCTCCGCTGGAAGGCTGACCTCCTGATCGAAATCGTAGAGCGCGAGCCCCGGCGTCATCTTGCTCCCGTCGAGGACAACCGCTTGCGGGTCCACCACCGGAACCGCGTCGACGCGCCACCAGACGAGCACCGGGTTCGGGAGGTTGATCCGGCCCGAGAGCAGGGCGTGCCGCTCCGCCCAGCGGAGCTGGACCAGCTTCAGATCCGGCTCGAGCGCGCGGAGCGCCTGCGCGAGCAGCAGCGCGAGGCGATCGCGGTGCGCGCGCGGAAGCCCGAGCGGCATCACCCACGGTCGCTGCAGATCGCCGCTCTGGACGGCAAGGCGCGGGAAGTGATCGCCGGCGAACAGGCGCACGCGGTCTCCTCAGGGAAGCTGACCGGCGGCGTGCTCGCAGAGAAAGTGGAGCCCGGGCGAGAGCATGTAACGATCAGGGCTGAGCAGCCAGTCGGGAACCAGGGCGCCATAGCGGAGCGCGCGCTCGCGGAGCTCCTGCGTCACACCATGCGTGTCGAGCTCGACGCCTGTGAGGAACTGGTGCGGGGCGTGCTTGAACGCCGCCGCGACCCGGCGGATTTCCTCGCCGCGCAGCCCAGCGAAGCGATTCTCCGCGATCCGGAGCAAGGCCTCGCGCAGGCGATCCCCGTCGTCGGGCGGGAAGTCGATGCGCTCGTAGTCGAGATCGGCGAGCCACGAGAGGTACCCCCAGGCGTTGGTCGTCCACGAGGCGAGCTTCGCTGCCAGCTTCTCGAAGCCGGCTTCCTTGAGGGCCAGGCGCTTGTCCGGGCCTGCCGTGCCCATCCGTGTCTTCGCGATCCGGAGGAGTTCCTCGGGCTCCAGACCTTTCACGACGACCTCGTTCGAGTACAGCTTGCGCAGATCCGCAGATACGAACTCGGTCCGGAGGTTCGCGACGACCACGCAGTCCCGGAAGCCGAGGATCGCCTTCGCCAGGTCGGTGACCCGACGCACGTCCTCCTCGATCTCGGCGTAGCCGACCTGATCGAGGTTGTCGACGAAGAGGACCACGTGCTCCCCGGCGGCGCGGCAATCGCTGAGGAAGTCCTGCACCTTCTCCCTGAGGAAATCCGCGTCGATCGCGCGCTCGTACGACTCCTCGACGGACCGGACCCGGCTGGCGGCGCCGCTGATGCCAAACTCGACCTGCACGCTCTCGACGAGCTTGGACTTCACCGCAACGCCGAGCTGAAGGTTGCGCGACCACTGCCGAACCTCCTTGACGCTGACCTTCGTGAGCGCGGCGAAGCGCTGGAGCAGCTCCGCGCCCTTCTGCAGCGCCGGATCGTTCGCGTTTTCCGTGGCCTCGCGGCCGAGGTCGGCTGCGATGCGCTTGAGAACGGCGTCAGGACCGTGTCCTGTCTGGGCGCCGTCCACGATGACCCGGAACGCTCCGGGCGACGAGATGACTGTGTCGAGCGCCTTGCGGGTCAGGATCGATTTTCCGACCCCGCGATGCCCACGAACCAGGATCCTCGCCTGCCCCGGCCCCCCAGGCTCCAGGACACTCTTCAGCCTCTCCACCAAGTCGCTGAGGAGCTCCTCCCGGTTCGTGAACAGCGCCAGATCGACGTAGTTGTCCGGTTGGAAACAGGCCGAGCGGGTGGGCTTGGGGCGAGGGGTCATCGAGACGCTCTCCGGACGCCGTCGTGGCTCTCCAGGCTTTCGCACGTCCCCGGCCGGCGTTCAAGGCGCGCCGCGCCCCGTCCGCCCGCCTCCCAGCGCTCGCGCCGCTATGCTCCGTCGACGGGCGCGTCGTCGAACGGCTCGCAGACGAGATAGACCTTCTTCCCGCTCGGATGGATCGCGAGCGTCGCGTAGCGCGGGCAGGCGAAGCACTCCCGCGCGTCCACCGTCGCCGCCCGCCGCGGGCAGCGCACCGTCCGTGGCTCGGTGCCACCCCCCTCGACCTCGATCCACACCAGCTTGTCCGATTCCTCCAGATGACAGGCCATGGCGACCTCCTCCCGCGGCCATCTGCCGATGAAAGGCGGTTTGCAATCATCGAGCCGGAAGACGTCGACCCGCGGCGCCGCCATGGCGAGCCGCCAGGACCGCACCCGGATCGCGCCTGTTGCCGTCGACTCCCATGCTTCTTCACGGCTCCGCACGTCATCTCTCAGCGGCGGAGCGGGCTGCTGCGCCTCGCCCCGGACTCCGGGGCGCACGCCCTGCGCCGAGAGGCGCGCCGAATGCATCTGCGATGAAACGAGGGACGGACCCTGCCGCGCCGGCTGGGCCACGCCTCGGCGCAGCACATGGCGCACCCCTTGCTGCGTCGTCTGTGCTGCGGTGGGCGCCGCAGCGCTCTTCACAGGGGGTCGCGATGGCAGACTGGCTCGTCGTGCTGCTGGCGGCTGCGGGCGGCGTCGTGGCGTCGATCGTCGGGACGAGACGCCTCCTCGCCCGGCGGCATTACCACACCTCGGAGGCCACCCTGGTCTGTCCACGGACCGGGGCTCCCGTGCGGTGTCGGCTTGTCGTCGACGGCCGCTCCGAGGAGCCCGTCGAGGTCGCACACTGCTCGCTTCTCCCCGGCGGGCGGCCCACGTGCGAGCAGGACTGTGTGAAGCTCCTGAACCTGGGCATCCGGCTCGCGCCCGTCGAGCCAGCGCGCCCGCCGCGAACCCACGAGCACCCTGACGCAGGCGAGCCCGGCGCCGGCGAGGAGCCCGGCCCGCCCTCACCCTGACGCGACCGACGGATCGTGGCGCGCAAGGCGTGCGCCGCCCCGCACTCCCTGCATCGCGCAGCGCGCCGGCCGGCCCGTCGCCGCCCGGGAGCCGTGATGGCACATCGCGTGCTGCCAGCACCGGAACCATGGCTTTCCAGATACCGAAGATGACGACCCGCTCCTCGGCCAACCTGCCGATCGCGCTGGTCCTTTTGGGGACTGGCTCCCTGCTGTGGATCCGCGCCGCGCTGCGCGCGCCGGGCGCGCTGGACATGACCCCCAGCGTCGACGGCGGCCTGACCGTGGGGATCGTCGGCGTGCTGCTCGCGCTGCTGCACGGCGTCGCCTACCCGACAGCGCTCCTGGCGGTGGCGGCGCCGCTCGCCCTCGTCCAGCTCCTCGCCGCGGGGCCCTCGGGACCCACTTTCCTGCCCGTGCTCGGGATCGAGCTCACCGTGCTTGGCCTCTTCGGCCTGCCGCTCTCCCGGCTGCCTCGCCGCCGCCCTGCTGTGGCGGCACCGCCGCGCTCTCTGAGCGCGGCGCACCCGTCGCCCTCGTGAGCAGCCAGCCCGTGGGTTGATCGACGCGCCACGGTGTCGCGGCGGCGAGTTTCGACAGGCGTCGCTCCGGCCCCGCCCGCGCGAGCGGGGCCTTCGCTTTCGCCGCGGATCAGAACTCGAACTTGTCGAACGAGTTCAGGTCCTTGCACGCATCGACGAGGCGCGCCGCCACGCCCTTCTCGCCGAGGTGGAGCCAGCCGCGCGGGTCGATGTACTTCTTGTTGGGCTTGTCCTCGCCCTCGGGGTTGCCGAGCTGCGACTTCAGGTAGGCGCCCTTGTCGTCCATGTACTTCTTGATGGGCTGCGTGAAGGCCCACTGCGTGTCCGTGTCGATGTTCATCTTGATGACGCCGTAGGACACCGCCTCGCGGATCTCCTCGCGCGACGAGCCGGAGCCGCCGTGGAACACGAAGTCGACCGGCTTCGCGCCCGTCTTGCGCTCCTTCTGGATCGCGTCCTGGGAGTTCTTCAGGATGGGCGGCCGGAGCTGCACGTTGCCCGGCTTGTAGACGCCGTGCGTGTTGCCGAACGACGCGGCGACCGTGAAATTGCCGATCGGCTTCAGCGCGTCGTACGCGGCGAGCACCTCCGCGGGCTGGGTGTACAGCTTCGAGTTGTCGATGCCGCTGTTGTCGACGCCGTCCTCCTCGCCGCCCGTGACGCCGAGCTCGATCTCGAGCGTCATGTTGAGCGCCGCCATCTGCCGCAGGTACTTCTGGCAGATCTCCAGGTTCTCGTGGAGCGGCTCCTCGGACAGATCGAGCATGTGAGAGGAGAACAGGGGCTCTCCGTTCTTCTCGAAGAACTTCTTGCCGTGCTCCAGCAGGCCGTCGATCCACGGCAGGAGCTTCTTCGCGGCGTGATCGGTGTGCAGGATGACCGGCACGCCGTAGGCCTCGGCCAGGTTCCGCACGTAGTGCGCGCCCGCGACGGCGCCCGCGATGGCGGCCTTCTCACCCTTGTTGTCCAGGAACTTGCCGCCGAAGAAGTGGGCGCCGCCGTTCGAGAACTGGATGATGATGGGGCACTTGGCCTCTCGAGCCGCCTGGAGCGCGGCGGTCGTGCTGTGCGAGCCGATCACGTTCACGGCCGGCAGCGCACACTCGACGCTCTTCATGTACTCGAACAGCTCCTGAAGAGCGGAGCCAGTGATCACGCCGGGCTTGAGCTTCATCTTGGACATGGCACCTTGAATCCTTGTTCCTTGCTCGGGTCTCGCCCGAGCATGCAACGCGGCGAAGGAAAGCGGAAGGGTGGATCGGATCCGCAGGGCGGGCGCGGTCCCGGTACCATCGCCAAAGCCCAGGGAGCAAGCGGATTCTCCGCTGGCTTCTCGGTGGAATGATCACCCCACGGCGAGCCCGCGCTCGCCGAGCAGCCGCCCGGAGATCCACATGCAGGCCTCATCCATCTCGCCCGAAGAGCTCCTCGCATCCCTCGCGGAGGCCGCGCAGGGCCTGCTGTTCCCCAGCGAGTCCGATCACGAGCTGCGCCCGTTCCGGGCGCGCGGCGACGCGTCCTCGCCGGCCGCGCTGCTCGCGGCCGAGGGCCTCGGCGCGGCGACGCCGGTCGAGGTCACGACGGCGGGCGACCTCTTCGCGCCGGTGATCGACGTGCCGGGGGACGCCGGCGACGCGGCGCTGGCCGAGGCGGGGCGATACCGGCGGCTCATGGACCTGCTCGAGCGCCACCTCACCGACGTCCGGGTCTACCGCGTCGGGCGCGTCGCGATCGACGTCTACGTCGTCGGCCGCCATCCGTCGGGCGCGTGGCTCGGCCTCGTGACGAAGGTCGTCGAGACCTGAGCGCGCGCCGCTCAGCGGGCGCCGGCGGGCCCGTCGTCGACGCGCGCCTCCAGCGTCCGCTGCACGGCCTCGGGGAGGGCGGTCATGAGGTCGTAGCCCGCGCGCCCCTCGATCTCGTCCACCGTCGTCCGGTACTGCCCCCAGCCCTGATCGAGGATGCCCGCCTCGTTCGGCATCACCACCGCGATGACCCGCGTCGCCGGGCCGATGTCGTCGGGCCCCTGCCCCGGATCGAGGACCACGGCGACCTTGAAGAACGCGTCGGGCACGGCGACGTCCTTGCCGATGGTGGCGGCCGGGCGCTCGCGCTCGTCGAAGAGGCCGCCGGCGATCAAGAACAGCACCCGCCGCTCCTTCTGCGCGAGCTCCTGGCACGCCTCCTCGAGCCTCAGCCACGGACCGGCGTTGAGCTCGTGCCGCTGCGGCAGGATGTTCGTGAGGAGGAACGTCGCCTTGTTGTCGTCGGGGGTCCGCGTCCGCTCCTCGGAGCGGACCATGTGGCCTCGATCGAAGCCGGAGCCTGTGTAGTCGTCGTGCTGCACGCGGTACCAGCCGTCCGGCAGCGCGGTGTCGGCCAGGAACTTGCCCCGATGGCGGGGGGCGTCCCCGAACGAGGCGGCGTCGAGCCTCCAGCTGACCCAGTTCGCCACGTTCCTGGAGCGGTTGTAGGAGAGGGCGTACTGGGGCTTGATCATCAGGTGATCGTCGGACGCGTCGGCCCGCGCGGCGCGCGCTCCCGTGCGGGCCGGGACGCCGAGCTCGAGGTGGGGGCTCGGCGCGGGCGGGCGCGAGGACGGCGCGTCCTTCGGCGGGGAGCCCTTCGGCGGAGCGGCCTTCGGCGGCGAGGCGCTGCCGGATCGGCCGGGCGTCGGCGACGGCCTGGAGGTGCGGCCGCCGCCGAGGTCGAGGCCGAGCCCGTCGAGCCCGCGCTCGAGGCCACACTTGACCCCCACCGCGCTGAGCCCGGTCACGAGGAGCGCGACGAGCACGCGCAACCCCGAGGACTTCTGTTGTCGCTTCCTGTTCGAGCCCACGTCAGCGCTGCCAGCTATCTACGGCAGGGACGGCGCGGGCGTCCAGCGCGACCTCGGCGAGGCGCGCGCCGCTCGGCCCGCCAGGCGCGCCGGTAGGTTTTGCTTGACGAGCGCTCACTCCTGCGCGGATGCGAGCCGGAGACGCTCGGACGCATCATCATACCGTACCGAGCATCGGCGCCGAAGCGACCTTCTGAGCGGCATTGACGTCACAGCCCCGCGGGCAGCGCTCACCAGGAGCACCGCGGCTGCGCGCCCGCGCCGCGCCGAGGGCCGAGGATCGCCGGGAATCGTCCGCGGGGGATCCATCACCCGTGGACCCGTGAGCACGATGCAGCGGAGCCACAAAAATCGCACACCATTTCATCAAACGATGTCCAGGCCGCGATGGCGTCTTCTGGCCATGACGTCCGGCAGGAGCCGTAAAGCCTGGGGAGATTTGTTCGCCAGCACAGAAGCCGTCATGATGAGGCCTTCCCTGGCACATGCGCCGGCACCGGCAGCCGGCGTCACCCACCCACCCGTGCAAATCATTGCGGTATCGCGCAAAGACCCGTGCAGCGTCCATTCCTCACGACGGACCGCGAGGGTCCGGCGAGCCCGCGGGCGTCGCGCCGGAGACCAACAACGCTCCGAAATGCTGCCGAGCGGCGGCGCGGGCGGAGATCGTGCGCTATCCTGTTGACAGAGATGCTTTCTGGTCCAATGTTTGCGAACACGGCGTGGCGGCGCTGGAGCTGAGAGACCACGGGATATCGCACCGCGATAGACGTTGCCTCACCTCCAATCACCTGCCGCAACCATGAGGGTCAATTCATGAACTTGTACTATCGCGCACTCAGCACGGCACTCTTCTCGGCGGCGCTCGCGGTCGCCGGGCTCTCTTCGGGCAATGCCGAGGCGTCGTCGTCGAGGCAGCCCATCAAGGTGGAGCGCCTCGTGTTCCCGGTGACCCTCTCCGACGGCAACACCTACGACGTCGTCGGCTACCTCTACTATCAGGGTCATGCCAAGTACCGCCCCCTCCAGGTGCTCGTCCACGGCCTGACCTACACGCACGAGTACTGGGATCTCCCGTCGTTCGGCGGACACGATTACTCCTATGCCCAGCACATGGCGAAGGAGGGATACGCCGTCCTGGCGCTCGACATGCTCGGGGCCGGAGAGAGCAGCCGGCCCGACGGCGACTTCGTCGACCTGGCCGAGACCGCCGACAGCGTCCATCAGATCATCACCGAAATGCGCACGCCGGGCGGCGTCTACAAAACGCCTTTCACGCGCGTCGCGCTCGTCGGTCACTCGAACGGCGCCATCATCAACACGTTCGTTCAGAGCACCTACAATGACGCGGACGTCCTCGTGAACACCGGCCTGGCCTTCACGCCGCACCCGATCCCGGTCCCGTCGGAGGCGATCTCCGCGCTGCTGCAGACGCCCTATATCGCGATCCCACCGGAGATGCGCACCGCCATCTTCTACGACACCACGAACGCGAACCCGGCGCTCATCGATTTCGACAACACCACCATCGCCGACACGTTCACGCGCGGGCAGTTCCTGAGCCTCCTCGCCGTCTCCGAGGACCCGACGCTCGCCGGCATCGACGAGGTGACGAGCCCGGTGCTGATCCAGTTCGGGGAGACGGACGCGCTGCAGCCGGCGTCGTACGTGGACTCCGACGCGGCGCTCTATGCCAGCGCCGAGTTCGTCACGACCGCGATCGTCCCTGACACCGGCCATATCCTGAACGGCCATCGCAAGGCGCGGGTCGGCTGGGAGCAGATCGACTGCTGGGTTCACCATAACATGGGCTGGTAGGGCTCGATCGGAGCCTCCGGCCGCGCCGCCTGCCCGGAGCGCCACGGCCGGCAGCCGCCGCCCGCCGTCGCCCGGGCAGCGGATCGCCGGCTTGGCGGCCGCTGCCCGGGATCTATGCTGCCCCCATGCGCGAACAGCTCGCCAAGACGCTCGGGGAGGTCTTCTGGACCGATCTCCGCGCCCACACAGTGCGCGATGCGGTCATCGTCGTCGCCGCCGATCTCGATCTCCTGGACGTCGGCGAGGCCATGGCCGCGAACGACACGGCCGCGGTGGAGGCCTGGATCGCGGCCGGCAAGCTGACCAAGCCGACGGCCGCCGATCTCGTGCGCTGGCCGCAGCAGCACGATCTGCGCTTCCTGTCGCTCGTTGTCGCGCCGTTCGTGCTGGTCCGCCAGCCGGCCTCGCCGCTGCCGTCGTGAGGCGCGCCGCCAGCGCGGCGTGATATCGTCGCCCGCATGCGCCGGTTCGAGTTCGTGCAGGGGACGAGCGCCAAGTTCTGGATGGCCGACGTGGACGACACGACGTTCATCGTCGTCTACGGGCGGCTGGGGACCGCCGGGCAACGCAAGGAGAAGGCGTTCCCCACGGCGGAGGCCGCGCAGCGCGAGTGCGACAAGAAGGTCGCGGAGAAGCTCAGGGAGGGCTACCAGGAAGTGGCCGCCGCCGGGGGCGGCGCGCCCGCCGGCGGCGCCCCCGCTGCCACCGCCGGAGCGGCCGCGCCCCCGCCGCCGCCGAAGCTCGATCTGCCGCCGCGCGTCCAGCCCGGCGAGGCTACCGAGGCGCGGCGCAAGGCCGCCATCCACGCGCTCGCCGCGGTCTCGGCCGCGCGCGGCCGGCGGAGCTGGGTGCTCGGGCGCGCCGTCCGACGCGCCCGCCGCGCGCTCGAGTCGCTCGGCGGGCTCGATCCCGCGACCGACAGGGCGCTGTCCGCCGCGCTGGACGCGCTCCTGGCCCGCGTCGTCGCGCCGAGCGCGCGCGATCGCCTGCCGCTCGTGCGCGCGATCGAGCTGCTCTCGGAGCTCGACGCAGCGGCGTTCGCGCGCGCGGTGCGCGACACCTGGAAGGCCCCGCCAGCGACCTCTCCGGCCGCCGGAGCGCTCGCCCTCCTGAAGCGGCAGCTCGAGGAGCTCGACGATCCCGAGCTCGGCCTCCGGCTCGGCGCCCTGCTCGTCGATCGGCCGCACCACGGCGCGATGAGCGCCGAGGCGGGGTGGGCGCGGCGCTGGAAGGCGCTCTCGCCGCACCTCGAGGCGCACCTCGCCCACCGCGGGCGCTCGCTGAAGGAGCTCCTCGCCGGCATCGACGCGGGCGGCGACCCGCACGTCGAGGAGCGGGTCGCGCGGATGCGCGCGGCGTGAGTCGCCCGGACGCGCGCGGCGTGAGCTCCGCGGCCTGAGCTGCGCGCCTGGCGCGCCTCGAGGCGATGCGCCGGGCGGCTCCGGGCCCCCGCGGGGCACCCCGGCATCCGCGAACACGCCCCACCCACAGGCGCACACCACGCGGAGGCGATGACGCTTCCGTCAACGTCAGATCGACTCTGGCTTGACCTGCACCACGGGGCTCGCGATTCTCCCAGGCCATCCCGCAAGGGGAGGGCGCCTTGACGAGCTCACCGAACCCGATCGACATCGCGAACGTCAAGCAGCTCGCCACGAGCGGCTCGCCCACCCTGGCCGAGGTCGTCGAGGCGTACCTCGGCCAGCCGGATCCCAAACCGGACGTGCCGCCGCGCGAGGGGGCGCTCACCTTCACGGCGTTCCTGCAGGCGCTCTCGCGCGCGCAGGGCATGCGCTCCCCCGAGCAGCGGCGAGAGCAGTCGACCGACGCATGGAAGCGCTTCCTCGCCCAGGTCGACGCCGCGCCGCCGCCGCGGCTCGAGCTCGCGGACCTGCTCGTGCGCATCTACGAGGAGGGCACGGACGCAGGGCGCGGCGCGCTGCGCGACATCGCCACGAGCGCGCCGCTGGTCTTCGGCGCGTGGGGCGGGCTCAAGCGCATCTACAAGCTGGCCGAGGCGCGGCTCGACGCGGAGCTCTTCGGCGCGCTCGCCTTCCGCTTCGACGTCGAGCTCTCCCGCGCCCGGCGGCGCGAGGTCTCCAAGGGGACGTTGATCTACATGCGCCGCCGCGCGTGGCGCTTCCTGCGCGAGCTCGGCCGGAGCACGCCGGAGCTCTACCCGCAGTTCGCGGTCGAGGTCCTCCGCCACTACGCGCCGGGCACGAGCTTCGGCGACCTCTGGGTCGCGAACCACGTCTGGGCGCACGGCACGGGCAAGTACGACGGGCGCTCGTTCCACGGCAACGTCCCGCCGAACGACATGGTGAAGCACCGCGCCTTCGACGAGGCGTGGAAGCGATCGCCCGATCCGCTGATGCTCCTGCTCTCGACCTGCCAGGCCGATCCGCCGGCCAAGTTCGCGATCCAGGGGCTCAAGAAGGACTTCGCCGACACCCTGCGGAGCGTCACGCCCGCGTGGCTGGCCCGCCTCGCGTACCGGCCGCTGGCGAGCGCGCACGAGTTCCTGATCGAGACGCTGCTCGGCTCGCCGGAGCTCCACCAGAGCAAGCTGCGGGGCCTCGGGCTGCACGACGCGGCGCTCGCGCTGCTCGGCTCGCCGAGCGCGAAGGCGCGCACGTTCGCGATCGAGTACGCCCGCGCGCACGCGACGGACCTCGACCCGGAGCGCCTCGCCACGCTGCTCGGCTCCGAGCACAAGGACACGCGCGCCTTCGCGGCGTCGGCGCTGCAGGGCAAGAGCCCGCGCGCGCTCGGCCACGCGTTCCTGGGGCGGCTGCTCACGCACAGCGAGACCGAGGCGTGGGCCGGCAAGGCGCTGAGCGAGAGCTTCGACCGCGCCGAGCTGCCCGAGGGCTTCCTCATCGACATGCTCTACGGCGAGTCCGAGCAGAAGAAGTGGGCCGCCGCGTACTTCAAGGCCAAGTACCGGCCCGGCGAGCCCGGGGCGGGCTTCTGGGTGCGCGTGCTCGACGACCCGCGCCACGAGGACGACCACCAGGCGACGAGGTCCGCGCTCGACGCGCTCGGCAAGTACCCGATCGCGGCGATCGGGACGCCGTGGCTGCTCGGCGCGCTCACGCGCAAGCGCATCGGGTCCACGGTCGCGACCTGGCTCCAGAAGGCCGACGCGCTGCCCGATCTGACCGCCGAGGGCGTCGAGCGCCTGAAGGGGCTCGTCTTCAGCGCCGAGACGCGCGCGGTCGCGCTGGAGGTGCTCGGCAACCCGAAGATCGTGTCGCCGCGGCAGCTCACGCTGCCCTGGCTGCTCGCGCTCGCGCGGCGCGCCGATCCGACGCTGAACGGCTTCGCGCGCCGCTACCTCCTGTCGCACATGAAGCCGCAGGACTTCGACGCGGGGCAGGACGCGAGCGGCCGCGGCGACCGCGAGGCGGGCACCGCGAGGCTGTTCGCGCTCGCGCTCGGCGAGAAGGAGCCCGAGCCGATGCGCGCGTTCGCGCAGACGTACCTGCGCTGCCACCACCCCGTCCTCGGGCCCGAGCAGAGCGAGGCCAAGGAGCTCGAGCTGAAGCCGGCGCTCAAGCGAGGCGCGTTCACCGCCGAGCGGATCTGGCCCGCGCTCTCCGACAAGCGGGACGACGTCCGGCGCTTCGCGGCGCTCATCACGCGCGCCGAGCTCCGGGCGTGGGGCTACCAGACCCGCGTCTACGAGCTCGCGCACAGCGACGCGAAGGAGGTGCGCAACATCGCCTTCGACGCGCTCCGCAAGGTCGGCGATCCGTCGGCCGATCCGGCGATCGCGCTCACGCCGGAGGAGCTCGATCCGGCGCAGGTCTTCGCGCTCACGGAGAGCCTGAAGAAGAGCGCGCGCGAGCTCGGCCTCTCGCTCATCCTGAAGCACTACGCGCGGCTCGGCGGCCCCGAGCGCCTCGGCTGGCTGATGCAGAGCGCCGACCGCGAGGTGCGCCTCTTCGCCGTGCGGATGCTCTGGGAGAAGCACCGGCCGCGCGATCTGCCGCCGGGCTGGCGGCCGCGCGGGGCGCGGGGAGACGACGCCCGCCCCGCGGCGGAGCTGCCCGAGGACGCGGGGCGGTTCGCGGACGTCGAGGCGCTCCGGCGCTTCCTGCGGTACGTGCTGTCCGGGATCCCCGCAGGGAGGTCGCCGGAGCCGGGCGACGACGCGGGCTCGCGCAGGCGCCTCTCGGCGAGCGAGGCCAAGCGGCACGTGATCGAGGTCGTGCGCGATCTCGCGGTCGAGGACGCGGCGTTCGCGGCGCTCGTCGCCCCCGTCATCGCGGAGTTCACCGGGTCGATCGCGAAGGGCGAGTGGCAGGCCTGCCTGGCGGCGCTCCTGCGGCTCAAGCACGCGCACCCGGGGCTCGAGATCGAAGGCCTCGAAGCGGCCGGCGATAGCCGGGCGCTCCCGAGCGTCGGACAAGCGGCCGGCGATGGCCGGGCGCTCCCCAGCGTCGGACAGGAGAGCGCATGAGCCACGCGATCGGCCATTACGAGAAGGTCCGCGCGCTCGCGATCGGCCCACGGCTCCTCGCGGTCGGCGGCGTGCGCGCGCCGGCGCCGAGCGATGCGGGCGGGACGCGCGAGACGCGCGAGACGCGCGAGACGCAGACCACGCGATCCCCCGCCGGCGCGAGCCAGGTGACGCTGTTCGATCACGTGGCGAACAAGCCGGTTCGCTCGATCGACGTGCCCGCGCACGTGCTGGGCCTCGCGTTCGCGGGCGACCTGCTCGCGGCGGCGTGCTCCGACGGTGCGCTGCGCCTCCTCACGGGCGGCGGGGCCGACGGGCGGGCGATCGACGCGCACCCGGGCGGCGCCACGGCGATCGCCGCGGCGCCCGGCGGCGCGCGCCTCGCGACCGTGGGGGTCGACGGCGCGCTGCGGGTGTTCCGTGTCGGCGAGGGCGCCGGATCCCCTGCCCCGCAGCCCGGCGCCGCGGTCGAGATCTCGTCGTTCGCGCTCTCGGCGGCGCCGCTCCGCGCCGTCGCCTTCGATCCTGCCGGGGAGCTCTGCGCCGCGGCAGGCGACGACGGCGTCGTCCGCGTGGTCACGCTGTCGACGGGCGCCGTCCGCAACATGCCCGGCCACGACGGACCGGTCACGGCGCTCGCGTTCACGCCGCGCGACGGGCGGCTGGCCTCGGGCGGCGACGACGGCACCGTGCGCCTCTGGTACCTCGTCGGCGACGTCGAGTGCGAGGTGCGCGGCGCGGACGGGAGCGGCCACGCGGGCGGCGTCCGCGCGCTCCTGTGCCTGCCCACCCCGCCTCCGCAGGAAGACGGCAAGGAGAGCGGCGACCGCCTGCTGTCCGCAGGCGCGGACGGCGCGATCCGCATCCACCGGCTCGAGGACAAGCGCAAGCCGCGCACGCTGGAGACGAGCGCGCTGCCGCTCCACGCGCTCGCGCTCGCGCCGGCCGCCGCCGCGCGCAAAGGCGCGCGCGGGCAGGCCGCCCGCGGCGGGGCGGACGCGAAGGACGGGCTCGGCGCCGTCTTCGCCGCAGGGGACCGGCGCACGGTATGGCGCTTCCCGATCGACGCCGCCGGCGCGCCCGCGGACGGCACCGCAGAGCTCGCGCACGGCTTCGATGTCCTCGCCCAGGCGCTCTCGGGCGCGCGACCGGCCCGCGAGAGCGCCGTCAAGACGCTCGCCTCGCTCGACGAGCCCGAGGCGCTCGAGGCCGCGCTCCCCGTGCTCCGATCGGACCGCGACGCGGAGGTGCGCGCGCTCGCCGCCCGCGAGCTCGGGGAGAGAGGGCGCCGCGGCGCGCGCGCGAAGCTGCGCGAGGCGCTCGACGACGAGAGCCCGAACGTCCGCATGGCCGCGCTCGAGGCGCTCCGCGCGATCGAGCGCGACACGCCGCTCGCCCCGCTCCGGGCAGCGCTCGGCGCCCGCGCCGCGGACGTCCAGCGCCGGGCGCTCCTCGAGCTCGGGAGGCTCTACGGCAGCTCGCCGCTCATCCCGGGGCTCATCGCCGAGAAGCTCGCTGGCCGCGACGCGTCGGTGCGGCTCACGGCGCTCGACCAGCTCCAGAAGATCCACCCGGACGGCCCGCAGCCGCTCCGCGCCGCCTTCGAGCGCGGCCCGGCCGACCTCCGGGTCGAGGCGCTCATCCGGGCCGCGCTCGCCGGCTGGCTCTCGGCGCCGGAGTTCGCGCCGATCGCGGCGCGCGCGCTCGACGACGAGGACGCCGAGGTGCGCCGCATCGCGTTCGCGGCGAAGGTGATCGAGCGTCGGGCGCTCGCCCACGCGCTCGAGGCGCGCGACGAGGATCTCGGCCGCGCGGCGATCGACATCGCGCGGCGCGCGGCCGAGGTCCTGCGGCGCGCCGGCGCGGGCGGCGCGGAGAAGCCCGCGGCGAACGCGAAGGATGGGGCGAAGGCCGCGGACGAGGCGGCCATCAAGGCGGCGCGCGCCCGGATCCCCGGCGTGGGGAGCCCGGGGGCCGAGCCCGCCGAGGCCGACCTCGAGCCGCTGCTCACCGCGATGGCCTGCCGCACGCCGGACACGGCGGTGCGTGGCGCGCGCGGCCTCGCGCAGCTCGGCGACACGCGCGCCCTCGGCGCGCTGCTGCAGCTCACGCGCGAGCAGGACCCGTCGCTGCGAAGGCAGGCGGCGACCGCGCTCGCCGAGCTCCGGGACACCCGCGCCGAGAAGCGGCTCATCTGGATGCTCGACGACGCGGACGGCGCGGTGCGCGCCGCGGCGCTCGATGCCTACGCGCGGCTGGAGTCGTCGGCCCCGCTCGTCGTGGCCGAGGCGTCGCTGCGCTCGTCGCAGGAGGACATCCGCGTCCGCGGGCTCGACCGGCTCGTGGCGCTCGCCGGCGAGGGCAAGGGGCCGAGGCCGCCCGAGGCCGAGGCGCTGCTCGCCGACGCGATCGAGGACGAGTCGCCCAAGGTCCGCCGCGAGGCGTTCCGGACGCTCTGGTCGTGGCACACCTCGGATCCGCAGACGGCGCTCGACCGCGCGCAGCTCGCGCGCTTCCCCGACCTGCGCCTGCGCGCCGTCGAGGAGCTCAAGGCGCACGGCGAGCAGCCGTGGGCCGCGGAGCGGCTGCACGCGGCCATCGGCGACCGCGACGCGAGCGTGGCCCAGGCCGCGTACGACGCCGTCGTCAAGCTGCGCGGCAAGGAGGCCGCGGAGCCGCACCTCGCCGCCATGGCGTCGATCCACCCCTCGGTCCGTGAGAGCGGCGCGCGCGGGGCCGCGCACATGCCGGCGGGCGACGACGCGCGCAACGCCCTGCTCCGGCTGCTCGCCACGCGCGTGCCGGTGGGCGAGGCCGCGCGCAGCGCCCTGAGCAAGCTGCTCGAGGACGAGCACACGGGGCCGCGCATCGCCGCGATCGAGGCGCTCGACAAGCTGCTGCCAGGCGAGGCGGGGCCGCTCCACATCGGCCTCCAGTCGAGCCACCTCGACCTCCGGGTGCGCGCGGCCGAGCTCTGCGCCGTCCGGCGCGACGAGCAGCTGATCAACCCGATGCGGGCGCTCCTCGCCGATCAATCCCTCTTCAAGCAGCTGCCGATCCAGGTCCTCGGCCCGCTGCGCGCCCGCGCCGCGACCGCGCTGGCGACGCTCGGCTCGCCGCGCCTCGTCAAGTACTTCGCCACCGAGCTCCTCAAGGACGAGTACCCCGACGTGCGCGAGCAGGCCGCGCGCGGGCTCGCGATGGCCGCCCGCCGCGGCGAGGAGGGCTACCTGCTCGACGCCATGGGCCACGCCGACGTCGCGGTGCGGTCGTGGGCCGCCGACGGGCTCGCGCGGCTCGGCGACGTGCGGGCGCTGCCGGTGCTCACGGGCACGCTGCGCCACGAGCACCCGCCCATCCGCGTCGCGACGATCATGTCGTTCGCGGCGCTCGGACCCGAGGGCTACGGCGGCATGCTGCAGGGCCTCGAGGACAGCTCGCGCGAGGTGCAGGAGATCGTCTTCGCGATCGTGCTCGCGCGCGACCTCAGGGCGTTCCGCCGCGGCGACCCGCCGGACCTCCTGACGAGCGCGCTCTCGTCGCAGCGCTCCGACGTGCGCTTCGCCGCGGCGCGCGCGCTGGAGCTCCGCACCGATCCGGAGGCGTACCTCGCCCACCTCATCGAGGCGCTGATGCCCGCGCGCCCCGACACGGCGGAGCAGGGCCGCGCGGCCGACGGAGAGAAGCCCGCCGGCATGAAGGACTGGCCGCCCGAGGTCGCGCGCGGGCGCATCCTCGTCGGCCTCGCCGAGGCGCTCGCCAGCGACGACCCGCAGCAGCGCTACGCAGCCGCGCAGGTGCTCCGCATCCGGCGCAAGCCGGTCGACTACTTCCGCGAGGCGAAGCGCGTGGCCGCGCTGCGCCCCGCGGGCGCCCACGTCGTGGCGGACACGACCCCGCGCGCCGCGGAGGAGAGCGACACGAAGCCCGCGAAGGGGTGGCTCCGCCGCCTCTTCGCGCAGCCCGAGCCGACCGGGCAGAGCGGCCAGAAGCAGGGCGACAAGCCGGCCGGCGACGCGGTCCCGGAGGGCGAGCAGCGGCGGCTGCGCTGGCTCGCGTTCGGCGCGTACATGGGCCTCCTCCGGCAGGTCTCGGCGGGCGACGACGAGGCGCACCGCACGCGCCGCGACGCCATCGACCGCATCGTCGACGTCTGCGCCAAGGGGCACGTCAGCAGCACGGCGGCGGTCCCGCCGCTCGTCCGGGCGCTCGACGACCCGCACCACCTCGTGCGCAAGGCGGCGTTCGCCGGGCTCAAGGCGCTCTTCCCTGCGGGGGCGGGCGAGCCGCTCGCGCTCGGGCTCGCGTCGGCGTCGGCCGACGTGGCGCGGACCGCGCTCGACGAGATCGCCGCGCGGGGCGGCGACGCCCGCCCCGAGATCGTGCGCGCGCTGAGCTCCGCGCTGCCCGACGTGCGCCGCTACGCCTTCGAGCTCCTGGAGCGGCTCTCTCCGAAGGGCAGCCTCGATCCGCTCCTCGCGGCGCTCGGCAGCGAGCACGCCGACCTGCGCCTCGGCGTGCTCGAGCGCCTCGCGTCGTCGAGCGATCCTCGCATCGTGCCCGCCCTGTGCCGCGCGATGGAGAGCGATCACGACGACCTGCGCCTGCGCGCCGCGGAGCTCCTCGCCCGCAGCCGCGACGATCGCGCGGTCGACGTGCTCTCGGCGTTCCTGCGCGAGAGCGCGACCGCGCCTTCGGCGCGCGCGCGCAAGGCGCTCGTCGCGCTCGCGAGCGACGCGGCGGTGCAGGCGCTCGCGGCGCGCATGGATGAGGCCGCCACGCCGGCGGATCGCGCCGCGCTGGCGGGCGCGCTCGGGAGCACGCGGAACCCCGCGGCCACCGGCCCGCTCGCGGCGCGCTTCGACGACGAGGCGGCCGAGGTCCGGAGCGCCGCGCTCAAGGCGTGCCTCGAGATCGTCGACAAGGGGCGCGAGCGCGAGAAGCGCGAGACGGCGCTCGCGCTCGCGTTCCTCGCCGCCGCCACGCGCGCGAAGGACCCGGCGCTCCGCCTCGCCGCGGCGCGCGAGCTCGATCTCGGCGACGACGCCGCGCAGAACGACCTCCTTGTCGCGCTCTTCGCGGATCGCGATCTCCCCACGCGCGTCGCGGCCGTGACGTCGTACGCGAAGCGCGTCAAGGACAAGGGCGCGCCCTCGGGGCCGCTCGAGGCCGTGCTGCGCGCCGGCGCGCGCGAGCTCGTGCTGCCCGCCGCGGAGGGGGTGGCCGAGCGGGGCCTCGCGTCAGCGCTCCGGCCGCTCCTCCTCGTCGTGCGCGCGGGCGAGCCCGGGGAGCGCGAGCGCGCGCTGCTCGCGCTCGGCACGCTCGGCGACGCCCGCGCGCTGGAGGAGCTCGAGGTGGTGGCCGCCGGCGGCACAAAAGAAGCGCCCATCGAGCCGAGCATGCAGGCCGCCGCCACGGAGGCGCTCGGCCGCATCGCCCCGAAGCTGGGGAGCGCCGAGCTCCGCAAGCGCGCCTCGGAGCGCGTCGAGCAGGCGCTCAACGCGGACTCCGTCGATCTCCGCGAGTCGGCGGCGAAGGGCGTGCGCTGGCTCGGCGGCGAGCGCGCCCGGGTGCTGCTCGAGGAGCTGGTGCGCGCCGGCGACACGCCCGACAGGCTCCGCGTCGTCGCGGTGAACGAGCTCGGCCTGCTCGGCGACGGCGCGGCCGAGCCCGCGCTCGCCCGCGCGCTCGACGCGCGGAACAGCGAGGTCCGCAAGAACGCGCGCAAGGCGCTGGAGAAGCTCTTCCCTGGCGAGCGGACGCGCGTCGAGCTCCTCGCGGTCGGGAGCCAGCACGACGACATCGCCGGCCCGGCGGCGAGCTACCTCGCCGCGGAGGCCGACCCGGCCGAGCTCTTGCCCCGGCTCGCGGCGCTCAAGGACGGGAACCTGCGGCAGCGCCTCGCCATGGGCCTGCTCCGCCGCGGCGCGCTGCCGGTGGCCGCCCTCCTGCGCATGCTCGAGGACGAGCGCGCCCCGGCGCGGCAGGAGGCCGCGCGGCTCATCGCCGCCGGCACCGTGGCCGGCGATCGCGGGGCCCTCGCGGGCGCGCTCGCCGCTGCGGCGCAGCGCACCGCGGAGCGCTGGTCGTCCGCGCACGGCGACGAGCGCAGCGCCGAGGCCGCGGCGTGGCGCGAGCTCCTCTGGGCCGCGGGGCGCGCCGGCGCGACTGCTATGGCGCCCGCGCTGCGCGCGCTCCTCTCGAACGACGGCGCTCCCGGCGAGGTCCGCCGCGAGGCCGCGCGCGCCCTCGGCGCGCTCGAGTCGGCCGCGAGGTCCGCAGGGGCCGCGCCGCCCGCGGGCGCCGTGGAGGCGCTCACGGCGGCCCTCAAGGACATGGACGCCGGCGTCCGGGCCTCGGCGTCCGCTGCGCTCGCCGCGCTCGCGCCGGACGGCTCGGCCGCGATCGCTGCGGCGGTGAAGCCGTTCGACCCTGTCGCCTTCGGACCGACCGCGCGCGTCGCCTCGCCCGAGGCGCTCGCGGCGCTCGCCGCGACCGAGCCGGGCCGGCGCCTCGCGCTGCCGGCGATGCTCGCGCGCCGCGACGTCGCCGCGCTCGCCCCGCTGATCTCGCTCGCGCAGGGCAGCGGCGGCGACGCCTCCGCGCGCCTCGACGCGATCGCGGCGCTCGGCCGCGCCGGCGGCGAGCGCGCGCTCGAGGCGCTGGCCGCGCTCGCGTTCGGCAAGGAGAAGGCCAAGGAGAAGGCCGACGTCGCCGTCCGCAAGGCCGCGTACCGAGCGTACCGCCGCGCGAAGCGCAAGGCAGCGGATCCTCGCGCGGCGCGGCTCGCGTCCGCGCGCTCCTCCAGAGAGCCCGAGACCCCCGAAGGAGTCAACGCATGACGGCCGCACTCGCCCGCCCGATCCTCCTCCGGTACGCCGCGCCGAGCGAGCTCGCCGCCTCCCCGCTCCACTCGAGCGTGCGCCTCTCGCTCGACGGCGCCCGCGGCCCGGTCGGCGTGCGCGGCACCGTCCGCGACGCGGCGCTCTTCCGCGACGCGATGGCCGCGCTGGCGACCATCCTGGAGAGCGATCTCCGGTACAAGGGCCGGGATCGGACCGCGTACCTCGCCTACCTGATGAAGCAGGGCAAGAAGGCGACGGCGGCCATCTGGGAGGCCCAGAAGGCGTTCCTGGAGGGCGCCTTCCCCGACGACGCGGCGGGCCAGGGCGACGGCTCCGCCGCGAAGCCGAGGGCCTCCGGCGCGCTCGATCCCGTGCTCACGGTGCACCCGGACGAGGTCTCGATCGAGGTCTTCTCGCGCGACGAGAGCGCCTACGCCCGGCTCGCCTTCTCCAGCGACCTCTTCGAGGGCCGCGAGGCGGCCCACGGCACCGCCTTCGTCGATCTCTCGCCGCGCATCGTCGAGCAGATCGATCGCCTCCGCGCCTACGCGAAGGTGGAGCTCGACGCGGGCGCGGCGCGCGGAGACGCCACAGCAGGGCCGATTGAGCGCTCGCTGGAGGTCCCGACGACCTGGCTCCGCGGCTTCCTGCAGGTGCAGTCGGCGGCGACGCTCCCCGCCGTCTCCTGCGAGCTCGCGCCGATCGATCTCTACAACGCGCTGTTCGTGCTCCGCACCCGCAAGGCGAAGAAGCCGCCCCGCGGCCTGCGCTTCGAGCTCGTCCCCGGCAAGCCGCCGCGCCTCATCCTGGAGCCCTGGGAGATCTTGATCGAGGGCCACGGCCCTCCGTACGAGGGTCCGCCGCGCGTGGTCCGGACCTTCGGCCGGCAGCGGCTGCTCGCGCTGTCGCGGCTCCTGCCGCACGTGCAGCGCGTGCGCGCCGAGCTCCGGGGCCCCGGGCTGCCTGTCTTCTGGGTGCTCGATCTGGGCCGCGCGACGCTGACGATCGCGCTCACGGGCTGGACCGACAGCAGCTGGGCCAGCGCCGCCTCGTTCGACGCCCTGATGCCTCGCGAGGGGAAAGGCGGCGACAAGGCGCGCGCGGCGCTCGACGCGCTCGCGGGCAGGCAGCTCGCGCTCCTCCGCGAGCGGGGGCCGCTCCCGCTCGCCTCGCTCGCGGCCGGCGGAGGCGCCGAGGACGCCCGCGCGGCGCTCCAGCTCGAGTGCCTGCGCGGCCGGGTGCTCTACGACGTCGCGCGCCGCGTCTACCGCCCGCGCGAGCTGTTCGCCGATCCGGTGGACGAGCGCGACATCCGCTACAGCTCGCCCCGCGAGGCCGCGGCCCACCGCCTGCTCGGCGCGCCCGGCGCGGTGAGGCCGACCAAGGTGCACGAGATCGCCGGCGAGGGCACCGAGATCCACGGGGAGGTCGCGGACCGGGAGGCGCACCGCGACTTCGCGCCGCGGTTCACGATGGATCTCGAGGGCCGCGTCTCCGACGCGTGGTGCAGCTGCCCCACGTTCCGCCGGAGCGGCCTCCGCGAAGGTCCGTGCGAGCACATGATCGCGCTCCGCGTCGCCTACGCCCGCGAGCGCGCCGAGCGGGACGCCTTGCGCCAGACGGCCGAGGGGCGGTCGCTCATCCGCGCGGAGACGCGCACGTACGTGCGCCGCGAGGCCTCGGGCGCGGAGGTCGTCTACCGTGTCTCCCTGGACGAGCGCGTAGTACACCTGTCGTGGGGGGCGCGCGCCGAAGCGCCTCGACACCAGCGCATTTGGTTTGACACGGACGGCGAAGCGCGCGACGCGTATTTCAAGAGACTGGATGCGTTGACGTCCTCTGGGTTCGTGGACGCCGATGCGTCGTCAGCATGAGAATGGGAAGGAGGGCAAGAAAAAGAGACTGTTCGTGTTGCCAGGAGAGGTTCTGAACGCACCAGCCTCCACGCCTCGAGCGTAGGAGCGGCGTCGCGCCGCTCTGGAGGAACCGCCAGTCACTCTCCGCAAGGTAGCCTGTTCTTGGTTCTCTTCGGCTAGACGAGCCCTACGGCGTCGGGAGAGCTGAGACAACCTCGCAAACGCCGTTTCTCCCGACGCCGTAGGGCTCGTCTAGCCGGAGAACCGGTGAGGCTACCGTGCACCAAGCGATGAAGGTGATGCGCTTGGAGCCTCTCTTGGCGACATGAGACAGCGATCGACGGTCCGGCGTCCTCGGGACCGAATCGCTCCCATCGTGACTCACCACCACGCTCCCGTAGAGACATGACCGCGAAGATCGACGCGACCGTTCAAGCCCGAGCCCCCGTCGTTCTCCCCATCACGACGCCGCCTGCCCCCGGCGGCGCGGCGGCGCGCTTTCAAGCCGCCGGCGGCGTGGAAGCGCGCCGGCTCGCCCACGAGGAGCGCGTCGCCCGCTGGAAGGCGATCGACGAGGCGGGCGGGATCGACGCGTGGGTGAGCGCGGAGCTCGCGGCGAAGGGCGCCGTCGCGACCGGCGATCCCAAGGCGATGTCCGACCGGGAGCGCGCGCAGTGGAAGGAGCGCAAGAAGGTCGAGGCCAGGGAGCGCCGCTCGCTGCGCCGCCTGGCCTGGGAGGCCTACGTCGCCACGCACGTCAACCACCTCGGCGCGGGCGTGCACTGGAGCGACCGCGTCGGGCCGGACAGGCTCGACGTGCCTGGGCTGAGCGAGCGCGCGCGGGCGCACGGCCTCCCCGACCTGCCGGGCGCGGCCGAGCTCGCGACCGCGCTGGGGCTGTCGATCCCGCGGCTCCGCTGGCTCGCGTATCACCGCGAGGTCGACACGGGCACCCATTACCGGCGGTGGCACATCCCGAAGCGCGACGGCAGCGCGCGCACCATCTCGTCGCCCAAGCGGGATCTCAAGCGCGCGCAGCGCTGGGCGCTCCGCAACCTGTTCGAGAAGCTGCCGGTCCACGCCGCGGCGCACGGCTTCCTGGCGAGCCGATCCATCGTCACGAACGCCGCCGCGCACGCCGGCGCCGACACGATCGTCAAGGTGGATATCAAGGACTTCTTCCCGACGATCACGTGGCGGCGCGTGCGCGGCCTGCTCCGCAAGGCGGGCGTGGCCGAGGGTCCCGCGACGCTCGTGGCGCTCCTCTCGACCGAGGCGCCGCGGGACGTCGTGCAGTTCCGAGGGCAGACGCTCTATGTGGCCACGGGCCCGCGCGTGCTCCCGCAGGGCGCGCCCACCTCCCCGGCGATCACGAACGCGATCTGCCTGCGGCTCGATCGGCGCGCGTCCGGCCTCGCGCGCAAGCTGGGGCTTCGTTACACGCGGTATGCCGACGATCTCACGTTCTCCTTCCGCGCGCCCGAGGCGCCCGCCCTCGCCGGCGTCGCGCGGCCGCGCGCGCCGGTGGGCGCGCTGCTCCGCGGGCTCCGGGAGATCCTGAGCTCGGAGGGCTTCCGGCTGCATCCGAGCAAGACCGTCGTGATGCGCAAGGGCAGCCGGCAGAAGGTGACAGGCCTCGTCGTCAACCAGGCGGGCGACGCGGCGCCGGCGGCGCGCGTCCCGCGCGAGCGGGTGCGCGCGCTGCGCGCGGCGATCCGCAACCGGGAGCTCGGGAAGCCAGGCAAGGGCGAGACGCTCGCGCAGCTCAAGGGGCTCGCGGCGTTCGTGTACATGACGGATCCTGTCAAAGGGCGCGCGTTCCTCGGGCGCATCGAGGCGCTGGAGCGCAGCCAGCCGGCGCCTGCCGGCGAGGCGGGCCCCCACGACGCCCGCCCCGCGCTCACGTAGCGCGAGGGCTCTGGTCGCTCGAGGTGTAGCCGTCCGATCGGTGATCCACGTCTCCGTGCGGCCGGCAGCAAGGCCCGCCCATGTCCGACATGCCTGTCCGCCTGCTCGGCGAGGCCCCCGCCCATGTCCGACATGCCTGCCCGCCTGCTCGGCGAGGCCCCCGCCCATGTCCGACATGCCTGCCCGCCTGCTCGGCGAGGCCCCCGCCCATGTCCGACATGCCTGCCCGCCTGCTCGGCGAGGCCCCCGCCCATGTCTGACATGCCTGCCCGCCTGCTCGGTGAGGCCCCTGCCCGGTAGCCGTACCACGGGTTGTCCGAGCCTCCGTGCCCTCGCAACTCCAGCGCGACGGCGTGGTGGTGACGCGAGAATGCCTCGACTTGCTGCGCCACCACGATCGCCGTCCGTGACCATCCCGGGATCATGACCAGGGGCCTGCCTCTGCCAGCTTCGAGGTACCGCAGGGTCACGCCGTCGTGGTGGTAAAGCACCCGGCATCGACGTTGCGGCCGGCCGCCTCGGCGTCGCGCACTATCGGGTGAGCGACGGCTGAGGCGCCGATCACATCGATCCTCAGAGAAACAAACCGCCAAGCGCGCCAAGGACGCCAAGAAGATGACAAGATCTCGGCGTTCTTGGCAGTCAAAATTCTGCCCTATCCAGGAGTTTTCAATCCGTCCGTCGGGCAAAAAGCGCGAGCCCTGTCTCGACGCTGGACGGAGGAAGGAGCGGGATGCCGCCGGCGTATATGCGCCATGGCCCATCCCGACAAGGGAGTGGCGAATCGGCCCATCACGGCCGTTGCGCGACGAGACAACAGCGCTCCCACGCTGCACGAGGGCACTCGCCGACAGCGTCGAGCGGGCGGCCCCTGGCTTGCGTGAACCACGCGTGAGGCCATGCCGCTGTAATGCTGCTCTCTCCGCAAGGCGCCTGGACATTGCAAGTGTGGAATGGATAGGATGGTCGGCTATGCGAAAGCCATCTGCTCGTCTCCTTGCGCTTCCGGCCGTCCTGCTCTTCGGCGCCCTGCTCTCGGGCTGCCCCAACCCGAACTCCTACGGAACCCCGCGGACCGTGGCGCCCGGCAAGATCGCGCATTCGGTGTCGCTCGAAAGCTTCGGCTACATCGGCGAGACCGCCGAGCTCGTGGAGAATCCGGACACCGGACAGGCGGAGCCGAGGACGAGGACGATCAGCGGGTTCCTGCCGACGCTGCCCTCGTATCAGCTCCGAGCCGGTTTAACGGACATCCTCGACCTCGGGGCCCACGTCCATAACCTCAGCTCGTTCGGCGTCGATCTCAAGGTGAACCCGGTTCGCGGCGTCTTCGATCTCGCCGTCGATCCGGGGGTGCAGTACTTCTACCTCTCGTCCAACGACGCATCGGTACACATCGTCTACCTTCACGCGCCGGTGATGCTCGGCGTGAACCCCACGGACTGGTTCTCGATCGTGGTGACCCCCGGCGTCACCTACGGCCTCGCCTCGGGTGATATCACGGACGACAACGAGGCCGCCTCGACCGCGGATGGCCTCCTCCTCCGAGGCAGCCTCGGGTTCCAGTTCCGGACCTCCGAGAGCTTCGCTATCCACCCGGAGCTCACGATGATGAAGAGCCTCGAGGGGCCCGGGGTCGTCTACAACTTCGGCATCGGGTTCAACTTCGGCGCGCTGCCGAGCTACAAGGACCTTCAAGAGCCGATGTGACGCGTCCGCCGAGCTAGCGGGCTGGGCCGGTCGTCGAGAAGAGGCGGATCGCGTCCTTCGGGGTGCGCATCGTGACCATGCTCGAAAGATCGATGCCGAGCGAGGTCATCGTGTGCGCGACCGCCGGCTGGATCCCCGTGACCGCGCGTGCTCCCCGCGAGCGGACGACGCTCTACGAGGTAACGTCGATGTCCGATGTGTCTCTTCGTGTCGCCGCGAGGTCACCCTCGATTCGAGTGCTGCCCAGCAGAGGACGCGGACGGGATCCGCCCGACCGCGAGCCCGTGATGCCTCATGCAGAAGAGCAGCCCCTCACGCAGGTTCCCCAGCGTGATGAACGACGATAGATCGACGCCGATGGACACGACGGTGCGCGCCACCTCGGGCCGGATCCCCACCAAGATGCCCTTCGATCCGACGAGCTGCACCGCGCGGATGAGCCTGATGAGATGGTCGGCCGTGCTCGCGTCGACCTTATCGACGCCGGTCAGATCGATGATGACATAGCGGCAGGACGTGCGGACGACGGCGTTGAGGAGGACATCCATCATCTGCTCGGCGCGCTGCGTGTCGATCGAGCCGAATACAGGCATCGACAGCACGCCCTCCCATACCTCGATGATAGGCGTCGACAGTTGCTGAATGGCGGCCTGCTGGTCCTGGATGATGGCCAGCTTCTCCGCCAGCGTCGCCTCGGTCTCTTTGCGGTCCGTGACGTCGAAGAGGAAGCCGCCGAGCGCCATCTTGCCATCCTCGCCTGCCGTCGAGCTCACGACGTTGTGCAGCCATACGACCCGCCCGTCCGCCGCTCGCAAGCGAAACTCGAAATCGTCGTCAGCGCCGACCGCGTCCGTCTGGAGGAAGCGGGGAAGGACCCGCTCGCGATCCTCCGGATGTACGTGCTCGCCCAGGAAGCCGGCGTCATACCACGTGTCCTGTGGGTACCCGAACATCTTCACGACCTGCGGGCCGACGTAGGTGAACCGTGCGGCCGTGCGATCGGCCTCCCAGGGGATGACGCTCGCCGTCTCGACCAGCCTCCGAAGGCGATCCTCGCTTTGCCGCAGCGTCGCCTGGGCCAGCTTTCGATCTGCGTTCTCCTGGGCGAACTCCGCGTGTAGCGTCGCGTTCTCGATCGACACCGACGCCATGAACTCGAGCAACACGAGCCGTCGAGGCGTGAACACCCCCGCGGCGAGCCTGTTCTCCAGGTAGAGGAGGCCGGCCAGCGCGCCCCGCCGGAAGATCGGCATGCAGAGCAGCGAGCGCGGCCTCGCGCGGACGATGTACTCATCGGACGAGAACGCGCTGTCCTTCGCTGCGTCGTCCAGGGTGACCTTCTCCCGGCTGCGCTTCACGTAGTTGAGCACCGACGCCGGGAAATCGGACACGCTGACGCTCGCGTCCTCCTCGCGCCCGACCACCCGGACGTTGGTCTCACGATGATCCACTCGGGCCTCTGCCACGAGCGCGAAGCCCTCTCCCTCGGGCGTGAACAGGCACGCCTTCTGCGCGCCTGCGTGCTCGATGACGATGCGCATGAGCGTCGCCAGGAGCTTGTCGGGCCCCATTTCGCTCGAGAGCGCCTGGGATACCTTCACCGCCGCGAGCGTGTCGAGCTGCTCCGAGCTCGTGTCCGCGCTGCCATGGGCCGCCGGGGAGATCGGCGCGTCCTTATGCGCGAAATGCGGGGCGTACATCCGGCCGAGCTGAAGCACCTTGCCTTGGGCGCCCCAGCGCGTGAAGCAGGCCTCGGCCCCCGCGAGGTACATGGACGGGAGAAGATCGAATTCTCGGTCGATATAGTACCGCGCCGCGAGCTCGGAGCTCACGCCTTCGTTCTGCGCAAAGCCGCCCTCGCGGAAGGCGCGGATGGACTTGTCATAGAGCTTCGCCGCGTCTCCGTCTCTGCCCTCGATACGCGCGATCTCCGCGGAGACCAGGGCGTGCGTGCCGAGGAAGTTCGCGGGGCAGCTCTCGGCCCACACACGCAGCCTCGCCTCGCTCGCGGCGAGGCGCTCGCGGAGCTCCTTCTGCTTCTCGATCGTGGCGTGTTTGTAGAGGGCCGCCGCGCAGAGGGCAGCATAGTAATAATACTCGTGGACCAGGATGGTCTCCGCGGTGGCCGTCCAGAGGAGCCCCTTCGCCGCCTCGCCCGCGGCCTCCGCCTCCTCGTATTCGCCCGCGATGAACCGCGCCTGGAGCTTGTTCACCTGGTAGAAGAAATGGACGAGCGGGATGTTCTCGGTGGCGAGGTGCTTCTCATAATCTGCCTCGACGAAATCGCCGCCGCTGAACGTCCCGAGGCGGTCCGTCAGCCCGCGCATGGCCAGCGTCAAGCGCTGGACGCTTATCATGACGTCGGCCGCGAAGGTCATCTTCGCGTTGATGATGAAGTCGGCGCTGCTCACGGCCGCGGCGTGCACGGACTCCAGCGAGTCTCCGCGGACGAGCATTCCAAAGACGTATTGCAGGAGGTTGAAGCAGGCGTACGCCGAGTTCCCGAGCTCGCGGCCCGTCACGAAGCCAATATGAGCGTATTCGACCTGCATACGCACGTGCTGGGTCCAGATGCAGATCAGACAGGCGTGCGTCTGGAAGACCTCCGGCTTGAACGCGATGAACCCGTGCCTCTCCGTGAGGTCGCACGCGAGCTTGCCGAACTCGTAGCCCTCCTGGTACGCGGCGAACTTTGCGCAGAGCGCCGCCCCGAACGACGCGTACCCCATGGTCGACGCCGGAGCGTTGCCGTGCAGCACGCTGAGCCTCACCATCGTGCCCACCACGAGATCCGTGAAGCTCGGATCGACGTAGAACGCCGAAGGGTAGATCCACGCCAGCGTGCTCATCGTGGAGGCCATCTCCGGATCCGTCATCACGGGCAGATCGAGCAGATCCTCGATACGGCGGCCCTTGACGAGGTCGCGCACCTTCTGAAGCTCTGCGAGCACCACCTCCTTCTCAGGCTTCGTGCGGAGCTCGACGCCAAAGAGCCCCACACACTCGATACAGAGGGCGATGCCTTTGTCGTTCTCCCCCCGCGCGAGGCAGATCTGCATTCGAAGCCGATAGAAGGTCGCCTTGTCGAGCTTGGTCCGGGCACGATCGACGTTTGCGCACTCCCGCTCCGCATCGTCCAGGTTGCCGCTCAGGAACAAGCACTCCGCGAGCTCCGTGTGGAGCTCGCGCGTGAGCGCGTAGTGGGTGTCCCAGCTCTCCTCCGAGAGGAGCGAGGACGCGGCGGACAGGTAATTCACTGCCGAGCGGTACGCCGAGGACGCCTTGGCCCTCTTTCCCGCCATCAGATTGAGCTCAGCGAAGCGGGTCTTCTCCTCGACGCCGCCGATGAGCGAGGCGCCGAGGTTTATCTGGTTGACAATATCGAAGATCTTCTCCGCGAGCTCCTCCTTCTTTGCCCTCTCGAGGAGCAGCCGCCCGATCTTGAGGTGCACCTCGCCGCGCGTCTCCTCGGGGATGAGCGTATAAGCGGCCTGTTGAACGCGGTCATGCAGGAACTTGTAGCCGTCCCGCCTGCTCAGCAGGAACCCTTCGCTGACGGCGGGCTCGAGGTCGGCGCGCGTCTCCTCCAGCGACTTGCCGCAGATCATCGCGAGGACGTCGTCGCTGAGCTCGTTGCCGATGCACGCCGCGAGCTTCATCGAGGCCTGCGTCTGCTCGGGCAGGCGCAAGAGCTTGCCCACGAGGAGCTCGACGACGTTCTCCGTGTAGTTCTTCGCGCTGATCGCGTCGACATCCCAGATCCACCCGACCACCGGGCCCCGGAAGCCGACGAGCCCCTCGCGGTAGAGCTCGCCCAGAAACTGGGTCGCGAAGAACGGATTGCCTGCAGTCTTCCGGTTCAGGAGCTCCGCGAGCTGCGCGGCGCGGGCAGGAGAACAGCGGAAGGTGTCGGCGACAAGCTCGGTCAAGCTCGCGAGCGACAGGGGTCCGAGCGAGAACTCGGTGACGCGTGCCTTCGCGCTCCGGATCGCGTCCACCGTCGTCGTCAGGGCATGCGACGGGCCGACCTCGTTATCGCGGTACGCGACGATAACAAGGAGATGCCGCGTCTCAGGGTGAGTGATGACGTGCTCGAGGAGCTTGAGGCTCGCGAAGTCCGCCCATTGAAGATCATCGAGGAAGAGCGCCAGCGGGTGCTCGCGCTGGGCGAAGACGCCGATGAAGCTCCGGAACACTGCATGGAAGCGGTTCTGCGCCTCCGTGCTCGGCAGCGGCGCGACGTCGGGCTGCTTGCCGATGAGGAGCTCCACCTGCGGGATGATATCGACGATCAGCTTTGCATTCGCGCCGAGCGCATCGAGGAGCTGCCGCTTCCACGCGCCGAGCTGCGCCTCGTTCGCGCTCAGAATCTGACGGGTCAGCTCCCGGAACGCCTGGCTGATCGTGAAATAGGGGACGTCCCGCTTGTACTGGTCGAATTTGCCCTGGAGGAAGAAGCCCCGCTCGCGGACGATAGGCCGGTGAACCTCGTGAACCAGCGACGATTTCCCGATCCCCGAGTACCCGGAGACGAGCGCGAGCGCGGCCACGCCGTCCGCGACCACTCGCTCGAAGGCCGCCAGGAGTCGCGCACAGTCCGCCTCTCTGCCATACAGCTTCGCCGGGAAGCGCAGCTCGTCCCACACATCCTTCGCCCCGAGGCGAAAGGGCTCGATGGTCGCCTTGGCCTCGAGCTCGGCCAGACAGTGCTCGAGATCGAGCGCGAGCCCCCGCGCGCTCTGGTAGCGATCGTCCGCCTCCTTGGCCAGGAGCTTCATCACGATGGCGGCGATCACCGGCGGCACGCCCGGGGCCGCCTCGGTGAGGGGGCGCGGAGCCCTGGCGACGTGGCAATGAACCCACTCGAGGACGTCCATGGCGACCAACGGAAGCTCGCCGGACAGCATCTCGTAGAAGGTGACGCCGAGGGAGTAGAGGTCCGCGCGGTGGTCGACCGGCCGGTTCATGCGCCCCGTCTGCTCGGGCGCCATGTACGGGAACATCTCGGCAGAGACGCTGAGCTCGTCGCTTCGGCTTCGAAGACCCTTGCGGCTCGCGCCAAACGTCGGCTCCCGCAGCTTCACCGCTCCGCCCTCGCCGCCTCCGACGAGGTTCTGCGGGCGGATGTTCTGGTGAATGATGTTTCTCTCGTGGAGCTCTGCGAGCGCGGATGCAAGCTGAATACCGGTAGTGATGAATTGCTTCGAGTCCACTTGTCCTCACCGGCACAGAACGACAGTCGACTGTGCATCCGCAGATCACGGCTAGAGTTCGACATCGACTAGTAGGCGCAACACGACGCCACTGTCAACAGAGGTTCGCAGCAGTGACGATTTTGTGCGCCGGAGGTGGATCGTCGGCGTCCTCGGCTCCCCGACCGGGGAGCCAACAGGCTTCCACGGTGAACATCGCCGGCATCATCACATCTGGGATGCCTGATCGAGGCACGCCGTGAGACGCTCGGCGAGGGGTGCGACGTGCGGCGCGAAATGCATGGTGATGTGGTTTCCTTCCGCATCGTGGATGTCGACCCCCCCGGAGGTGAGATCGATCCACGCGAGCTCCGGGGTGTTGGGGGTCACGGAGTCGCGCTCGCGAGCACGGAAAAAGGTGATGCGCCCAGGATACGGCCTCGGAGCGTAGGCCCTCAGCGCCTTCACGTTCATCTTGAAGAGGTCCAAGAACGGTCGAAGCTCGTCGACGCCGAAGTCCGACGGCAATCGGACAGCCTGACGGCCATGCTCGAGGAAGTAACGCATGCGCTCGTCCGGATCGAGCCGCCTCAGGTCGTCCGGCGAGACCGTGAGCTTCGCACCTGCGCCAAGGAAGTAGGATAGGATGGCCACCTCATCCTCCTCCATATCCGGGGATGGCAAGTGGCCCGGCCCGCCCGCGTCGAGGAGAGCGAGGAGCGCCACATCGCGGCCCAGGCCGCGGAGCACCTGGGCCATTTCGAACGCCACGATGCCGCCGAACGACGAGCCACCCAGATAATACGGCCCCTCGGGGTCGAGCGCGCGGACCGCGTCGACATAGCGCGCCGCCATCTCCTCCACGCTGAAGAGGGGGACCGACGCCCCGTCGAGGCCGGACGCCTGAACGGCGTAGACAGGCTGATCCGGCGGGAGGAGCTGAGCCAGCTCACGATAGATATAGACGTGCCCGCCGGCGGGGTGCACGAGGAAGAGCGGGGGCTTCGTGCCGCCGCGCCGGAGCTCGACGAGGTTCTTGGGGAGCTCGCGCGCTGCGTGGAGGGTCGGCCCGGGCGACGTGCTCGCGTCCTCGAGCGACGCGGAGAGCGACGCAATGGTGGGCGACTTCAGCAAGCTGTGTTGGTCGAGCGGCTTCTGGAGAGATTGGCGCAGCTTCGAGATGAGCTGGACCGCGATGAGCGAGTCGCCGCCGAGCTCGAAGAAGTTATCGTGAACGCCTGCGCGATCGATGCCCAGCGTATGCTGCCAGACCTCGGCGATCGTGCGCTCCATCTCGGTCCGGGGCGCGACGTACGCCGTCTTCAGCGAGCGCCGAGCGACGAGGGCCCCCGCGCCGCCCTGGCCGTCTCGGCCGCTCGGGGTCTCTCCTCGCGCCTCCGCCGGCGCGGCCGCGAGCGCCGCCTCCGCGGGCTTCTGCGCGACGATCAACGAATAATCCGAGGCGCTCCTCCTCTCGCCGCTCCTGGGAAAGGCGTGGACGCCCCGGAAGCCCTGCCGCCGAAAGACGCCTTCCCACCCCGCCCCGTTCAGCATCGGGGAGTGTGGCCTGATGTCCTCATCGGCGAAATACCAGAGCCCCTCCTCGAGCCCCCATATCATCGTATGCCACCGCTCGAGGTGCGAGGCTTCGAGGAGGAGCACTATACCGCCGGGCGCGAGCAGCTCCTTGATATGCCCGACCGACTCGTCGAGCCTCCTCGTCGCGTGGACGACGTTGAACGCCAGCACGATATCGTAGCTGCCCTGCTCGTACCCCTGCTTCGCCGCGTCGGCCGAGATGTCGAGGACGCCGAAGCGCATGAAGTCGATCCCCAGCTCGACAGCCCGGCGCCTCGCGTTGACGACGAAGTAGTTCCCGATGTCAGTGAACGTGTATTCGATGTCGCGCCCCCGCAGGCAGGGGATGAGCGGCCAGGTCAGGTGCCCGGCGCCGCCTCCTAGCTCGAGGATCTTCAGCCTGCGGCCGCCCGCCCTCTCCAGGACGTGGGCGAGCACCTCCCTCGTCAGAGCCTGGTACATGGGCGCGCGCGAGAACCGGAGCCCATTCTTGATCATCGGCGCGAGGAGATCGGCGCCCCCATCGGGGTGGAGCACCTCGATGGGATTCATGTCGCCCGACAGGGCGCGCCCGTAGCTGCCGACGCAGTAATCAAGGAGCCCGAAATCGCCCCGGAAATCGGGGTACAAACGGCAGAGCTCCTCCGTCAGCGCGGCCGGGGCCGGCACGTCGCGCTCGCTCGCCAGGAACGTGATCGTGTCGCCGTTCACGCCGACGATCCCGTCGTCCGCCAGCGTCTTCACGAAGAACGCGAAGAATTTCTCATACTGCGGCGTGATCCTGAGCCGGGTCAACAGATCCCGCCCGTCGTGCTCGCTGCCGCGGCTCGTATCGACGCCGCCTGCGCGGAGGAAGGCGCAGATATGGCTGGCGCATATCCTGTGCGCCAGGTCTCGTAACCCTGCCGGCAGCGCCTCCGGCTTCGCGTCCTGCTCCAGAAAGGCCTCCAGCCGATCGATCGCGGTGGCCTCCACGTCCATATCGATCGTCGGCCGCGCGAGCGGCGCGGCAGCCGCGCCGCTGCCGCGCCGCTGCGCCGGAGGGTCAAACCAGTAGCGCTGCCGCTCGAAAGCATAGGTCGGCAATGGCACTCGACGGCGCCGCTCGCCGCGGTAAACACCCTCCCAATCCACGAGGACCCCCTGGACCCACAGCGCTCCAAGCGCCTCCATGGTGCACGCCGAGCCCTGCGTGGAGGCGCTCGACGAGCTGAGCGAGCTCTGGACGATCTGCCCCGGGGGCGCGCCTGGATGGCGCCTCGCGAGGTTGCTCAACGTGGCGCCCGGACCCACCTCGAGCAGCGCCCGCGTGGGGTCGCTGAAGAGCCGCGACAGCCCGTCGGCGAAGCGCACCGTGTGGCGGAGGTGTCTTGCCCAGTAGCCCGGATCCGTCGCCTCCCCCGCGGTGATCCACGCGCCCGTGACGCTGGAGAGATAGGGGATCGCGGGCGCCGAGAGCCTCCGCCGCTTCACCTGTTCAAGAAAGGGCGCGAGGACAGGATCCATCATCGACGAGTGAAACGCGTGGGAGGTGCGCAGGCGCCGCGCGCCCACGCCTCGCTCGGAGAGCCTCCTCTCGAGCTCCGCCACGGCGCCCAGGGGCCCCGAGAGGACGGAGAGAGAGGGGCCGTTCGACGCCGCGAGGGACACACCGTCCGTCGCGAGCGCCAGCGCCTCGGCCTCCGGCAGCGCGACCGCGATCATGGCGCCAGGGGGCAGCTCCTGCATCATGCGTCCTCGCGCGGCGGCGAGCGACAGGGCGTCCTCCAGGGTGAGCACGCCGGCGACGCACGCCGCCGCGTATTCACCGATGCTATGGCCGATCATCGCCTGGGGGCGCACCCCCCAGCTCATCCAGAGCCGGGCCAGGGCGATCTCGATCGCCACGAGCGCGGGCTGGGTGATGGCGGTCTGATCGAGCCTCCTCGCCGCGCTCTCCGCCTGCGCTTCGCTGGGATAGAGCACGCTCCGCAGATCGAGGCCGAGCGCTGGGGCGAGGATGTCTGCGCATCGATCGAGCTGCTCGCGGAACGCGCCCTCGTCGCGGTAGAGCTCCGCGGCCATGCTCACGTGCTGCGCGCCCTGCCCAGGGAACATGAAGACGACCGGCCGCGCCGAAGCCGCCTCCCGGCACGAGAAGACACGGGCCGGATCCAGCGTGGATAGGGAGAGCGCCGCGTCGCCCGCCTCCTCGCACAGAATAACCCTCCTGTGCGCGTACGCCCTCCGGCCCACCGCGAGCGTATAGGCGGCGTCGGCCAGATCGAGAGCTGGATCCTGCTTCAGGCGCTCGCCGAGGTTCGCCGTCATCTTCTCGAGCGCGTCGGCCGTCATCGCCGATAACGCGAGCAGCTTCCAGGGCCTGGACACGCCCGACGGCTCCGCGGGAGGGGCCTCCTCGAGGACGACGTGCGCGTTGGTGCCGCCCATGCCGAACGAGCTCACGCCCGCCCTGCGCGGCGCCGGCCCGGCCCTCCAGCTCGAGAGCTTCGCGTTGACATAGAACGGGCTGGCCGCGAAGTCGATCGCCGGGTTCGGTGACTCGAAATGAAGCATCGGCGGGAGCTCCTTGTGCTTGAGCGCCTGTATCGCTTTGATGAGGCCCGCTACTCCGGCCGCCGCGTCCAAATGGCCGACGTTCGGCTTCAAGGAGCCAACGGCGCAGAACCCCTTCCGCTGGGTGCCCGCGCGGAACGCCCTCGTGAGCGCCGCAATTTCAATCGGGTCCCCGAGGGCCGTCCCCGTGCCGTGCGCCTCCACGTAGCCGATGGTCTCCGGGGAGACCTCCGCGGCCTCGATCGCCTGCGCGATGGCCTCGGCCTGGCCCTCCACGCTCGGCGCCGTGTAGCCTACCTTCGAGGATCCATCGTTGTTGATGGCCGAACCCTTGATCACGGCGTGGATGTGATCGCCGGCGTCGATCGCGTCCGAGAGCCGCTTCAACACGACGACCCCCACGCCGCTCCCGCCCACCGTGCCGCGCGCTCTGGCGTCGAACGCGCGGCAGTGCCCGTCGGGGGACAGGATCATCCCCTCCTGATAGAGATACCCCGATCGCTGCGGGACGCTCACCGCGGCTCCTCCGGCGAGCGCCATATCGCATTGATAGGTCAAGAGGCCGTGGCAGGCCATGCAGACGGCGACCAGGGACGTCGAGCACGCGGTCTGGACCGCGACGCTCGGCCCACGGAGGCCCAGTTTGTACGAGACCCGGGTCGCGAGGAAATCGCCGCCGTTCGCGAGGAAGACCTGGTATTCCGTCACGCGCCCGCGAATTTCCTCGTTCTCATGAATGTTCTTGAGGAAGTACGTGCTGCTCCCTCCGCCCCCGGCGTAGACGGCCGTCGCGCCGCCGTACCTCTCCGCGGAGTAGCCCGCGCTCTCCATCGCCTCGAAGGCGTGCTCCAGGAACAGGCGGTGCTGCGGGTCCATCATCTGCGCCTCCGTCGGGCTCACCCCAAAGAGAGCCGCGTCGAAGAGCTCGATGTCCGGGAGGACCCCCTTCGCTTTTACATAGTCCGGATCGCGTAGCGAGGCGGCATCGACCCCCGCCGCGAGGAGCTCCTCGTCCGAAAAGAACGAGATGGACTCCACCCCGTCCCGCACGTTCCTCCAGAGCTCATCCACGTCTTTCGCGCCGGGGAATCGACCGGACATTCCGATGATGGCGATACCGTCATTCATTGGGCTCTGATCAACGTCTCTACTCATGATCCTTTGCCTCCTTGCGCAGGGGTCGCCGGAGCCGCTTCGCCGCAGCCTTTTGCTGCATGACCCGCTCGCGGAGCGTCGTGAAACAATGTGCCTCGCACGAGGTTTGAGTCAGGTGCCTCGATAGAGCGCTCACGGTGGGGTAGGTGAAGAGATCGACCATTGGAATATCTCGCCCGAGCGAGGTCGCGAGCCTGTCGTGGACCTGCGCTAGCCGCAGAGAGTGGCCTCCAAGATCGAAGAAATTGGCGTGGAGGCCGACCTCGTCGAGGCGGAGGACGTCGCGCCATATCGACGCGACGAGCCGCTCCATCTCGGTCGCCGGTTCAGCGCCGTCCGCCGCCGCGCGCGGCTCGTCGGGATCCGGAGGAGGCAGCGCGCGGCGATCGATCTTGCCGCTCGGGTTGATGGGCAGCGCGCTCATCCGGACGAAGGCCGCCGGTATCATGTGCTCGGGCAGGTACTCTTTGAGGTGGTCTTTGAGCCTTCGCGGGGCGTCATCGCCCTCGCCGTCCGCGAGGACGAGATACGCGACGAGGCGCTTCTCGCGCGGCGTATCCTCGCGGACCGTGACGACGGCCTCCTTCACCGCGCGGTGCTGCCGGAGGAGAGCCTCGATCTCCCCGAGCTCGACGCGGAATCCTCGAATCTTGACCTGAAAGTCGGCGCGGCCGAGGAACTCGATGCTCCCGTCGGGCAGGTACCGCGCGAGGTCGCCCGTTTTGTACAGGCGGCCGCGCGGTTCAATCCATGGAGGGCCCTCGATGAAGCGCTCGGCGGTGAGGTCGGGGCGGTTATGATACCCGCGGGCGAGCCCGTCGCCGGCGATATAGAGCTCGCCGGGGACGCCGACCGGCACCGGGCGCCGCCGGCCATCGAGCAGGAAGACACGCGTGTTATCGATGGGCCTCCCGATCGGCGGCGCCGGCAGCTCGTCCGCGTGCTTCTTCGGAGGGACGAGCGCCGTCGTGGTGTATACGGTGCTCTCCGTCGGTCCGTACGCGTTGATGAACGCGAAGGGCAGCGACGGCGAAGGATAATCGTGCAGCCTGTCGCCGGCGGTGACCATCGCGCGGAGCGCGCCGCCCGCCGGCCATTCGAGCGGGAGGACGCTCTCGGCGAGCGGCGTGGGCAGGAAGGCGACGGTGATCGAGCTCGCCACGATCCAGTCGCGGAGCGCGGACGGCGCGATGCGCGTGTGCTCGTCGGGGATATGAAGGCTCGCGCCCGCCGCGAGGATGGGCCATATATCCCCTATCGAGACGTCGAACGCGGGCCCCGCGATCTGCGTGCCTCGGTCGGAGCCCGAGAGGGCGAACGTCCGCCGGTACCAGGTGACGAAGCTAATGAGGCCGCGATGAGCCAGCTCGACGCCCTTCGGCCGACCCGTCGAGCCGGAGGTGTAGATGACGTAAGCGAGCGCGTCAGGCGCGGTGTCGCCCGGTGGGTCCTCCGCGCTATGAGGCTCGAACTCCGCCCAGTCTTCGTCCAGGCAGACGATGTTCGCCGCGTGCTCGCGGAGGGCCCCGGCCAGGCACCTCTGCGTGAGCACCACCCTGGCGCTCACGTCCTCCAGCGTGAAGGCCGTCCGCTCCCTGGGGAACGACGGATCCAGCGGCACGCACGCGCCGCCCGCCTTCAGGATCCCGAGGAGCCCGACGATGAGCTCGGGGGATCGCTCGGCGCATACCGCGACCGTCACCTCGGGGCCGACGCCCAGGCTTCGCAGGTGGTGGGCGAGCTGGTTGGCGCGGCGGTTCAGCTCGCCGTAGGTGAGCATCGCCTTCGGCGATCGCGAGCTATACGACACGACCGCGATAGCGTCCGGAGAGCGGGCCGCCTGGATCTCGAACATACGATGAATGCAGACCTCGCGCGAGTAGTCCGCGCGCGTCTCGTTCCACGATACCTGCTGCCGGATCTCCGCCTCGGTCATGATCGGCAGCTCGGACAGGCGCCGATCCGGGTCGGCGACGATGCCCTCGAGCAAGACGTCGAAATGGTCGGCCATGCGAGCGATCGTCGAGGCGTCGAACAGGTCCGTGCGGTACTCGAAGCGGCCGATGAGGCCCTCGGGTCGTTCGTCGAGCTCGAGCGTCAGCTCGAACTTGGCCGTGAGCGTGTCCACCTCGAGCTGGCTGACGCTCCAGCCCGTCGCGAGCGTCGGCATGAGCGGCTCCAGGATGAAAGCCACCTGGAAGAGGGGGTTCTGCCCGGGCGCCCGCGACGGCTGGAGCTCCTCGACCAGGCGCTCGAACGGCACGTCCTGGTTCGAATACGCGCTGAGGCTCGCGTCCGCCACGCGCGCGAGGAGCTCGCGGAAGGTCGGGTCGCCGCGCAGGTTCGTGCGCAAGACGATGGTGTTGAGGAAGAAGCCTATCAGGTTCTCGATCTCCGGCCGGCTGCGGCTCGCCGTCACGGTGCCCACGATGATGTCCTCTTGCCCCGAGGTGCGGCAGAGGAGGATGTTGAACGCCGCGAGCAGCGTCATGAAGAGCGTGGCGCCCTCGCGCTGCCCGAGCGCCTTGAGCGCGCGGGTGCGATCGCTCGAAATGGCGATGAGGTGCCTCGATCCGCGCGACGACTGGACCTTCTGCCGCGGCCGATCCGTGGGCAGCTCGAGCACGGGGAGCTCGCCGCCGAGCTCCCGCTTCCACCATGCGAGCTGCGCTTCAAGCCCGCTTCCGCGCAGCCATTGCCGCTCCCACACGGCGTAGTCGGCAACCTGCACGGGGGGGGCGGGCAGCGTGGGCAGCCTCCCGGTCGAGAACGCCGAGTAGAGCGCCGAGAGCTCGGGGAGGAACACGCTGTACACGGAGACCGCGTCCGCGACGATATGATGTAGCGTGAGGTAGAGCCGGTGCTCGTCATCGCTCATCTTGACGAGCACGCCGCGCACCATGGGGCCGGTAGTGAAATCAAAGGGGCGCAGGGCATCTCGAAGGGCGATCCTCCGCGCCTCGGCCTCTCGTTCGTCCGGAGTGAGGCCGGCAACATCCATCACCGGGAGCTCGATTGCCGCCTCCGGGTGGATGATCTGCACCGGCTCGCCGCCCTCGACGCCGAAGGTCGTCCTCCACGCCTCGTGGCGTCGGATGATCTCGTTCAGGCTTCGCTCGAGCGCCGCCACGTCGAGCGCACCTTGGATGTGGAGCGTGGCAGGCTCGTTATAAACGGGCGAGCTTGGCTCGAGCCTCGCGAGGAACCAGAGCCTTCGCTGCGCGGAGGACAGCGGGAAGCTCCGACCACGCGGGACCGGCACCACGGGCGCGGCCCCCCGGCCCGCCTCCTCGCCGCGGCGCGCCTCGATGATCTTGGCCATTTCGGCGATCGTCGGCGCCTCGAACAGGGCCCGGAGCGGGAGGTTCACCTGGAACCGATCCCGCACCCTCGAAAGGATCCGGGTGGCAAGGATGGAGTGCCCGCCGAGCTCGAAGAAGTTATCCGAAGCGCCGACGGCCCGGAGCCCGAGCGCGTCGGCCCACAGCGCCGCGAGCGCCGCTTCCATGGGCGTGCGGGGCGCGACGAAGCCTGGATCGAGGTCGGACCTCGTCCTGTCAGGCGCGGGGAGCGCGCGTCGATCGACCTTGCCGTTCGACGTGACGGGCATCGCATCGAGCAAGACGAAGCTCGACGGCACCATGTAATCCGGGAGGCGGCTCTTCAGGAAGCCGCGCAGCTCCGCGGGGAGTCCGCGGCGAAGCGTCCCCTCGGAGCTCGGCGCGTGAGGGCCGGAGCTGCGATGGTCCACGACATAAGCGACGAGGCTCTTATCACCGTGGGTGTCGCCCAGCGCGATGACGACGACCTCGCGCACCGAGGGGTGCTGCGCGAGGGCGGCCTCGATCTCGCCGAGCTCGATGCGAAAGCCCCTGATCTTCACCTGATGGTCGATGCGGCCGAGGTATTCGAGTTCGCCGTTGGGCCTCCGGCGCGCGAGGTCGCCTGTTTTGTAGAGGCGAGCGGAGGTGCCCGTACGGAACGGATCAACGATGAACCGCTCACGGGTGAGCTCCGGCCGGTTGAGATAGCCGCGCGAGACGCCGGCGCCTCCGACGTACATCTCACCCGGGACGCCGACAGGCACAGGCTGCATGGCCGCGTCGAGGAGATAGATCGACAAGTCCGGGATCGGAGCGCCGATCACGCTCCCGAGATGTTCGAGATCGGCCAGCGACACCGGGCGGTAGGTGACGTGCACCGTCGTCTCCGTGATGCCGTACATATTGACGAGCGCCGGCCGCGAGTCGCCGTGCCGATCGAACCAGGGCCGGAGGCTCTGGAGCTCGAGGGCCTCTCCGCCGAAGATGACAAGGCGGAGAGCGAGCTCTCGGGCGCCGCAGGACGCCTCCTCCGCCAGGATGAGCTGGCGGAACGCGGATGGCGTCTGGTTGAGCACGGTCACGCCCTCCGCTGCGAGGAGCTCGTAGAACGCCTCGGGCGAGCGGCTCACGCAGAACGGGACGACCACGAGGCGCCCGCCGTGGAGGAGCGCACCCCATATCTCCCATACCGAGAAGTCGAAGGCATAGGAGTGGAAGAGCGTCCAGACGTCGCGCTCGTCGAAGCGGAACCACGACCGCGTCGCGCTGAACAACCGCGTCACGTTTGCGTGACTGACGACGACGCCCTTGGGCTTCCCGGTCGAGCCCGACGTGTAGATCACGTAGGCCGCATCGAAGGCGGACGCGCCGCCTTCGAGGTTCTCTTCGTCCACCTCCGGCGCGGCGTCCCAGCCCGCGTCCATGCACAACGCGCGAGCGCCGTGCGGCGGGAGCGAGCCGAGGAGCGCCTCCTGCGTTATCACGACGGGCACCTTCGCGTCGTCGAGCATGAACGCGAGGCGATCCGGCGGATACGCCGGATCGAGCGGCACATAGGCGCCGCCTGCCTTGAGGACGCCGAGGAGCGCGACGACCATATCGAGCGAGCGCTCCAGGCACAGCGCGACGAAGACCTCCGGCCCCACGCCGAGCGCTCGGAGGCGGCGCGCGAGCCTGTTCGCGCGCCGGTTCAGCTCGTCATAGGTCATCTCCGCGCCGTCCCAGCGGAGCGCGACGGCGTCGGGCGAGCGCTCCGCGTGCGCCTCGAAGAGGCGATGGATGCACGGCCCTGCCGCGAGATCCGGCGAAGCGATGGGCCCCGCGAGGAGGTCCCTCCGCTCGACCTCCGTCAAGATCGGCAGCTGCTCTATCTTCCGTTCAGGGGCGGCGGTGATCCCCTCCAGGAGGATCCGATAATGGTCCGCCATCCTCGCGATCGTATCGGCGTCGAAGAGATCGGTGCTGTATTCAAGGAGCCCGACAAGGCCCTCCGGCCGCTCGTCGAGCTCGATGGATAGATCGCAGCGCGACGTCCCGTTATCGATATCCATGCGTGTCATCGTCCACCCCGAGGCCATGGCGGGCATGGGAGGATCAAGGAGGAACATGACCTGGAAGAGGGGGTTCTGCCCGAGGCTCCGCTCCGGCGAGAGCTCCCTCACGAGCTCCTCGAACGGCAACTCCTGGTTGGCGTACGCCTCGAGCGTCACCTCGCGCACCTGGTCGAGGAGTCCCCGGAACGTCGAGCCGCCGGAGACGCTGGTGCGCAAGACGAGCGTGTTGACGAAGCATCCGATCAGCGAGCGAAGATCAGGCCGGCCATGATCCGAGACGACCGTCGCGACAGGGATGTCTTCCTGCCCCGTATAGCGGAAGAGGAGGGCCTTGTAGGCCGCGAGGAGCGTCATGAAGAGCGTCGCGCCCGCGCGGCGCGAGAGGGCCTTCAGCGCCTCGGTCAGCTCCTTTGACAGCGAGAAGTAATGGCGCGCGCCTCGGAACGTGCCGATCGCGGGGCGCGGCCGATCGGAGGGGAGGCTGAGCTTGGCGACGCCCGCCAGCTTTTGCCTCCAGTATTCCGCCTGGCGAACGAGCCCCTCCCCGCGCAGCCATTGCCGCTGCCAGGCGGCGAAGTCGGCGTATTGCAGCGGGAGCGGAGGGAGCGGTGAGACCGCGCCTGCGGTGAACGCGGCATAGAGCACCTGGAGCTCCGCCAAGAATGCGTTATAGAGCGAGACGCCGTCATAGAGGATATGGTGCAGCGCCAGGTAGAGCCTGTGGTCAGCCTCTCCCAGGCGCATCAGGGTCGCGCGGATCAGCGGCCCCTTTGCGAGATCGAACGGACGCCTGAGCTCCTCGGTCGCGAGCGTCCGCGCCTTGGCCTCCTGCTCGCCCTCGGGGAGGCTCCGGAGGTCGATCTGGGAGAGGGTGAACGCCAACTCGTCGTGAATGACCTGAACGGGCCGTCCTTCCTTGAGCGCATACGTGGTCCGCCACGCCTCGTGGCGCCGGACTATCTCGCGGAGGCTCGAGGACAGGGCGGACGTGTCGACATGGCCGGGCATTCGGAGGGTGAACGGGTCATTATAGACGGGCGCGTTCGGCTCGAGCTCGGCCAGGAGCCACATCTGCTGCTGGGGGAAGGAGAGCGGAAGGTCCTCCGCCCGCGACGCGATCGTGACCGGGGGAGGATTTGACCTGCTCTCGCCGGCGGCGCGCGCCTCCACGCGCTTAGCGAACCGGGCGACGGTCGGCTCGTCGAGCAAGGAGCGGAGCGGCAGATCCACCCGAAGCGCGGCGCGCACGCGGGAGATGATCTGAACCGCCAGGAGCGAGTGGCCGCCGAGCTCGAAAAAGTCGTCGTGAATACCCACGCGCGTGAGCCCGAAGACCTCGGCGAAAATGCCGCTCAAAACCTCTTCCACGGGCGTGCGTGGCGCGATGAAGCTCTGTGCGAGCGCGGACGAGCTCCGGTTCGGAGGGGGCAGCGCGCGGCGATCGACCTTTCCGTTCGCCGTGAGCGGGAGCGCGTCCATGAGGACGAAATCGGATGGTACCATGAAGTCGGGCAGCTTCTGCTGCAGGAAGTCGCGGAGCCGCGCGACGAGCTTGCCGGCGATCATCCCCCGGAGCGGGCTGTTGCCGTAGGTTCGCCAGTGCCTCGAAGGACGCGGCGGCTCGCTCCTGGCCCGCGGGCTCGCCGAGCGCGTCGCCGCGGCGCCCGTGCGCCGGAACACGACGTCGATGAGACCGGGCGCGCCGGGCGTCGTTCGGAGCGTATGGACATCGTAACCGAGCTCTGCCGCGAGCTCCCATACCTCTTCAGGATCCACGCCGCAGGCCTGCTGGCTCTTGAGAGCGAGGCGGTGCTCTCCGGCCGTCTCGACGCTGCCATCGCCGGCGCTCGCGAGCCATTCCGCCGTCTTCATCGCCGCCGCGACGCGCTGATTTTGCAGCCGGCAAAAGCCCACCGTATCCGGCGCACCGCTGCCCAGCGCCTGGCGCATCTCCGGCAGCGACAGCCCCCGCTCCGACGCGTCCATCCACGTCACGTCCGAGAGGGGGTTCGACGCGCTCCCCACCTCGATGATGACGTCGTAGCGGAACATCGTTATTTCATTGTGGTGGCGCCCGCGTTTATTCAGGATGCGCACGCCGCTCACCTGCGGGAGCCTCGCCTGGATGGCGTCGAAGAGCTCGGGGCTGACGAGCAGCTCCTCTTCCCGCTCCGCGCGCGACCGCACGCGCTCGGCGAGGTCTTTGCGGGAGAGCGCGTCGGGCGCCTGGTGGAGCTGCACGGACGCATGATAGGCAGAGAGGAGCGGGAGGCTCCGCACGTCGCCGATGAAGACGCGGCCGCCCGGCGCCACAGCCGCGACGGCCCCCTCGATGACGCGCATGAAATAGTCGATGCTCGGGAAATACTGAGAGACCGAGTTCAGGATAACAGTGTCCATCGACGCCGGCTCGATGCCGGAAAAATCATCGGCGGCTCTGTGATCGAGAGTCACGTGGGGGAGCGAGGGCGCCCCGCCTCCCGCGTTGAGCCGCTCGCGGAGGCGGGAGAGCACGCTCCGGGAGAAGTCGGTGCCTGTGTAACTGGTGCACGCGGGAGCGAGCCGCAAGAGGAGCAGGCCCGTCCCGCAGCCGATCTCGAGCACGCGCGAGGGCTTCGTTGCGAGGATCCGAGACACCGTCCCGTCGACGAACTCCCTCATCTGTTCCTCGGCTATCGGCAGGCCCGTGTAGCTGCTGTTCCAGCCGACGGTATCGAACGCCGGATCCCGCGGCTCGTGGTCGCCTGTATATGTGTCCTCGTAGAGCGCCTGCCATTGCGACACAACCTCGCCGTCCAGGCCGCGGGGCTCATCGTCCTTCCATGTCTCGTGGTGCAGGTTCTCGACGACGTACGCGACGAGGCGCCTCTGGTCGGGCCCGTCCTCGCGGGCGATGACGACGGCTTCCTTGACGGCGGGGTGCCGCCGGAGGACCGCCTCGACCTCGCCGGGCTCGATCCGGTAGCCGCGGATCTTCACCTGCTGATCGATTCGGCCGAGGAACTCGATGGCGCCGTCCTCCCGGCGGCGCGCCAGATCGCCCGTCCTGTAGAGCATGGCGCCCGGATCATCGCTGAACGGGCTCGGGATGAAGCGCGACTCGGTCAGGTCCGGCCTGTTCAGGTATCCTCGCGCGACGCCCGCCCCGCCAGCGTAGAGCTCTCCAGGCGATCCTTCCGGGACCGGAGCGAGGCGCTCGTCCAGCAGATAGACCTGCGTGCCGGCGATCGGATAGCCGATAGGGACGGAGTCCCTCACGCCCGCGAGGTCGCCGATCGTATAGCAGCACGTGAAGGTCGTGTTCTCTGTCGGGCCATAGCCGTTGATGATCCGGCACCCATCGAGCGCCTCGGCGGCGCGTCGGACGTGGGGCACGGAGAGCACATCGCCGCCAGCGAGCAGCTGGCGCAGGCCGCGGAGGTCCTCGAGCCGCTCGTCGACCATCAGATGGAACAGGCCGGCGGTCAGCCATAGGGTCGTCACGCCATGGCGCCGAAGCGCCTGCCCCAGCTCCTCGAGGGAGGGCTGGTGAGGAGGCATGACGACGAGCCGCCCGCCGTTCAAGAGGCAACCCCAGATTTCAAAGGTCGAAGCGTCGAACGAGAGGGGAGCGAGCGCGAGGAACACGTCCTCCGCGGTGAGCGTCACATAGTCGGCACCTCGGCAGAGCCGGACGACCCCTTGATGCAGGACCATGACGCCCTTCGGCTGACCCGTCGATCCCGACGTGTACATCACATAGGCGAGGTCGCCCGGCGAGACGTCGATCCGTGGTCTCTCGGTGCTCTCCTGTGCGATTGCCTCCCACCTTGTGTCCAAACGGACGAGGCGGCCTGGCAGGCGGCCGACGCTCCCTTGGAGGAGGCGCTCTTGGGTCAGGACGATCGACGCCCCCGTGTCCTCCAACAGGAAGGAGAGGCGGTGCTTCGGGTGGCTCGGGTCCAGCGGGACATAGGCGCCCCCGGCCTTGAGCACACCGAGGAGCGCCACGATCATGTCGATGGATCGCTCGAGGCAGACAGCGACCGGGACGTCCGCGCCGACACCCAGGCTCTGCAAGTACCGCGCGAGTTGATTGGCCTTGCGATCCAGGTGACGGTACGTGACGCATTCATTCCCGAAGACCACAGCTACGGCGTCAGGTGTGCGCTCCACCTGGATCTCAAAAACCTCATGGATGCAATGGTGCTTGCGCTCGTCGCTCATACGCCCCTTCATTGATGTCGGCACCAACCGTGAGGGAATCTCGACTGCGGCAGGTGCGTTCTGGGGCGCTCCCCATTGCGCCTGCGTGTCAGTAGGCGTGAACAGCCGCGGCATGAAACCGCGCTATGTTGCGTCGGACACGCTCGCGGCTATCGAGGTCGGCCGACGTCGTCACCATACCCTCTGGAGAGCATGATGCTCCGGATGCCAAGTGAAACCCATTCCCGCCCTTGACCGAAGACTTCGTGGACGCGACCACCAAGATACCACAGCGCAGCGGCACAAGGGACGGAACTTCTTGAAGATTCCGCACACGTGGGTGGATGTGGTGTAGGGTGCTTGTCGCGCCGCGCCACAGAGACGAGGGGAGCCTGTTTGTCCTCGTCATTCAGTGAACAGCGACAAGGTGACGCGGAACACACATCCCGCAGCGAATACGGGCGAAGCTCAGGGGCAGCACGGTCACGCCGCCATGACCACGGTCCTACGATCGCAGACGTGCTTCAGGGGGATGTGGCGTGTTGTGAAGCACCGTAGAGGGCCGTGCTCCACCCTGATGACTTCAGGAGACATGCCCCATGCGCCGAAGTCGTGGCAGGCATGACAGGACAGATGCTGAGTCGAGAGCCAGGCCTGAACGTTGGATCGTGAGATCCGTCGCGCCAGCGGGCTGGGCGTGAATGCAGCCCTCTGCGGTTGCGTCGCGACCCTGCGCCGCGCTGGTGTCATCCGGCGGGGGCCCTTGGTGTTCACGCGGGCTTCCGCGCCGAGGTCCGCGCGATCGCGCTCGACTACGCCGACCAGATGGCGCTGGAGTACGCGAGCTTCTGACCGGCGCGCCGGCGGCACCCGCCCGGACTCAGGTGGGCCACCGCCGCCGGGGAGCGTTCTGTACAAGCGGCTCGAGACGGCCGGCGCCGGCGAGCCGGACGATGCTGCGAAAGCGCGGACACTCCATGTGGCTCGGCGCGGAGCACGCCGCCGCGTGGCGCAGGCCGTCGCGCAGGGCGACCAGCCGCTGGATCGTCCGGTCCAGCTCCTCGGCCTTGGCCGTCAGCCGCTCTCGCTCGATGCGCGGCCGGCCGTCGGGCGAGAACATCCGGGCGATCTCGTCCAGCGAAAACCCCGCCACCTGGCCGAGCGCGATCAGCGCCAGGCGCTCCACCACCCCGGGGTCGAACAGCCGCCGCAAGCCCCGCCGGCCGGTGGACGCGATCAGCCCCTTCTCCTGGTAAAACCGCAGGGTCGAGGCGGGCACGCCGGAGCGCCGGGCCACCTCCGCGATGTCCAGCTGTTTCATGCTTGACCTCAAGTCGACTTGAACTTGCAGGCTACGCCGCATGATTTCCGACATCAAACCGAAGAAGGAGACCCCGATGTCCGAAGCCCATCAGCCGAATCGCGAGCAGATCGCGCTGTGGAACGACCCCGCCGGGCGCACCTGGGTGGAGCTGCAGGAAATGCTGGATGGCATGTTGGCGCCGCTCGAGGCGCCGCTCATCGAAGCGGGCTTCCCCGGCGAGGGCGGGCGCGTCCTCGACATCGGCTGCGGCGCGGGCGCCACGGCCCTCTCGATGGCGCGGCGCCTCGGGCCAGCCGGCCTCTGCCTCGGCGTGGATATCTCCGGGCCGCTCGTGGCGGCCGCCAGGGCGCGCGCCGCCGCCGAGGGCCTGGCTTCCGCCGCCTTCCTCCACGCCGACGCGCAGACCCACGGCTTCGAGCAGGACACGTACGACGCGGTGATCTCGCGCTTCGGCGTGATGTTCTTCGACGATCCCACGGCGGCGTTCGCCAACATCCGGCGCGCCGCCCGGCGCAGGGCGAAGCTCTCGTTCATGGCCTGGCGCAGCCCGGACGAGAACCCGTTCATGACCGAGGCCGCACGCGCCGCGGCCCCGCTCCTGCCCGACTTGCGCGTCCCGCCCCCCGACGCCCCCGGCCCGTTCGCCTTCGCGGACAGAGAGCGCGTGCAGCGGATCCTGGACGCGAGCGGCTGGACCGACGTCGACATTCGCCCGATCGACGCGCCGAGCAGCGTCGCGGAGAAGGACCTGCTCGCCTATGCCACCCGGATGGGACAGGTGGGTCAGGCCCTGCGGGACGCGGACGAGGCGACGCGCGCCCGGACGGCCGAAGCGGTTCGCCCTGCCTTCGACGCGTACGTCCGCGATGGCGCGGCCCGCTTCACCGCGGCCTGCTGGCTCGTGAGCGCGCGCGCCTAGAGATCAGCCGGTCGATGGCTTGCCGGTGTTCACCGCCAGTTGAGCGTCGAAGGCTCGCTTGTAGGCGGGCCGCGCTTCGCCGCGGGCGACATAAGCGGCCAGGTTCGGGTATTCGTCCAGGATGCCCGATGCTCTCAGCCTGAGCAGCACCGACACCATCATCAAGTCGCCGGCGCTGAACGCACCATCGAGCCAGTCGGCATCGCCCAGGCGAACGGAGAGCTGGCCGAGCCGAGCGCGGATGCGAGCCTCGATCAGAGGCAGGCGCTCCGCCGTCCAGGGCTTGTCGCCCTCCAGGAACTTGGCGATGACGAGCTCGAGGATCGGTGGCTCTACCGTGTTGAGCGCGGCAAATATCCATGTGATCGCGCGCGCCCGAGCGTTGGCGTCGTCCGGCAGGAGGCCCGCGCGTCGCTCGGCGATGTGGAGCACGATCGCCCCTGTCTCGAACAGCGCGAGATCGCCCTCCTCATAGGTCGGGATCTGGCCGAAAGGATGAAGCGCCAGGTGCGCGGGCTCCTTCATGGCGCGAAACGAAACGAGGCGAACCTGGTAGGGTTGGCCCACTTCCTCGAGCGCCCAGCGAACGCGCGTATCGCGCGCCAGTCCCTTGCCTCCATCGGGTGAGCGTTCAAAGGCGGTAATGGTGATTGTCATCGAGAGGCTCCTCCTCGGCGCGCATCATCGGCTGCGGAGGCAGACCTTTGCAACGGAGGTCGCGAAGCACGCCCACGTTCCCCCTCGGCGCTGCGGGCTCACCTCGTCCGCTTCAGCGCCGCCTTGAGCACGTGCTCCGCGATGAGGTAGCCGAACCCCTCGCCGTCGATCCGCCGGATCAGCTGGTCGCGCGTGGTCCGGAGCGCCGCCGCGGTGGCGTCCAGGTTCCACCCGTGCGCCGAGAGCTGCTGGAGGAGCCGGGCGCGCCTCACCTGCCCCGCCGCGAGCCGGTACGTCTTCGCGTACTCCAGCGTGCCGTCCTCGCGCACGATCGCCTCGCCGATGTGGTTGTCCAGCGCCGGATCGAGCTCCGTCATGAACCGCTGCAGCGAGAACGGCCCCGCCCGGTACACGCGCTCCGCCGCGATCGGCCGGCCGAGGAGCCCCGCGGCCGTGTCCACGTGCAGCGCGCCGGCCTCCGCCCGCGCCCGGCCGAGCGCGGCCCGCAGGTCGTCGAGCGAGCCGATCCGCGCGGCGTCGAAGGTGTGCTCGAGCGCCTGGCTGTCGCCGTTGTGGCGGGCCGCGTAGAGCAGCGTCTGCTCGTAGAAGTCCTCGATCAGCGTGCGGTGCAGCGCGCGGTAGTCGTCGGGGTGCGACACCACGAACACCGACGCGAGCAGCTCGCCGACGAAGAGCAGGACGCCGCACTGGCCCTCGTGGATCTCGAAGACGCGGAGCGCGTCCTCCAGGCTCGGGATCGCGCGGCCGGAGAGCGACACCTCGGTGCGCGGGTCGAGACCGCGGGAGATCGCCCGCCGCGAGTACTCGGACCAGGCGATCTCGGGGGCGTTGAAGTGCAGCGCGAGGAAGCCCTCCATCGCGAGGTGCAGCGGCAAGAGGCGCAGGCGGTTCCGCTCGGCCGGGTCCTCGCCGCGGGCTTCGCGCCGGGCCATGCGGTGGAGCAGCTGGACGCCGCAACCCCACTTGCTGAGCGGGTTTCGGGCGCCCGGCCCCGCGAGCGCCGCGCCGTAGGACGCGACAGGCGAGCCGTCGTCGGTCCACCCGATCACGAGCGCGTGCGGCACGTAGGAGCAGTAGGCCGTGCCGTCGCCGAGATCGACGATCGACCAGGCGTCCTCGTGTCTGCGGCCGGCGATCCGCAGGTCGTCCCGCGGCGCGTCCCGGAGGAGCGGGACCAGGCGCACGCCCGCGAAGACCTGCGCGTGCGTCGCGGAGAGGCCCCGGAGCGAGAGCGACCGGAGCAGGGCCGGCGCCTTGGCCATCAGGGCACCTCGAGCGCCGCGGCGGGCGCGTCTTCTGCGAGCTCGGCGGCGTCTGCCGGCTCCACTGCGTCTGCCGGCCCCACTGCGTCCGCCAGCGCCACCGCGTCTGCCAGCGCCACTGCGTCCGCCAGCGCCACCGCGTCTGCCAGCGCCACGGCACCTGCCAGCGCCACGGCGCCTGCCGGCCCCGGCTCCACGGCTGGCTCCGCGGCGCCCGGCGTCCGGGCGTGCCGCGAGAGCAGCGCGACCGCGCGCTGCGCGAGGTAGCGCTCGAGCTCCGCGAGCGGCGCCGTGCCCTCGGCAAAGCGTGCGAAACCGAGGACCGTCGGCAGGTCCTCGGCGTCGCGCAGGCCGACCGTCGGGATCGACGGCCCGAGCGCGCGGGGCGCGTAGCGCTCGCTGTCGAACACGGGGTTGATGTGGACGATCGACGTGCGTTGCCCCGGATCGAGCCGCGCCCGGAAGCAGCGGGCGACCTCGGCGGCGGCGCCGGGCGGGTCGTTCTCGAAGCCGTCGGAGAGGATGACCACGACGTCGGGTCGCCAGGCGAGCGCGTCGAGCAGCGGCGTCGCGAGATCGGTCTGGCCGCGCGCGCCGACGAGGATCTCGTCGGGCGTGGGCACGGTCCAGAAGGCGCGGTACTCGCGGGCGGCGGCGCGGAGCAGGTAGCTCACGCCGAGCGCGACGGCGAGCGGGCGGCGGCGCTTCTCGCTCGATCCGGACGCCGAGTAGCTCCGGTCGAGCACGGCGGCGACGCGCCCGAGCGCGGCCGGGCTCTTCCTGAGCGCGCGGGCGGCGGCGCGATCGAGCGCCGCGTGGAGCTCGTCGCGGCGCTCGCGCCGCGCCTCCTCGGGCAGCGAGAGAGCGTAGAGGGCGACGCGCGTGAGGGGAGCGCGGCCGAGGTCGACGGCGAGGTCGACGTCCTCGCGCCCGGCGGCGCGCTGGAGCCGGAGGCGCTCGCCCTCGGTCATGCGCGGCGCGGCGCGGCGGAGGAGCTCGTCGCGAGAGACGCCGCGGGCGGCGGCGAGCCCCTCGGCGACGGTCAGCGGCAGGTCGAAGATCGCCTCCTTCGCATAACGCGCCTGCCGCGCGCGCTCGAGGAGCGGCGCCTCGAGCGGCGCGCGGCGCCTGGGCTCGAACAGGAACGGCCCGATCTCGCCGGGGAGCTGGAGGTGGGCGTGCACCGCGAGCGCGCGGACGTGGGCGCGGTACTTGACGGCGTCGAACGCCGGGTCCGGCCGGCCGGCGAGGTAGCCGCGGATGACGGCGCGCGCGCGGCGGTTGTTCACGCGGCGCTCCCGGAGCTCGCGCAGCGCCCGGAGCGCGCGCTGCGGCGGGAGCTCCCGGAGGGCCGCCGCGATGAGCGAGCCCTCCTCGCGCCGGTCGGCGGCGGGCGTCTCGGCGCCGGTCGCGAGGAGGTTCACGGCGATGCGCGCCTGGTTGAAGTGGTTGATGCCGGCAGCCAGCGTGCGCGCGTAGAGGCGGCGGTAATTGCCGAGGATGTACTCGTGGAGGAACTCGATGGAGACGGCCTGGCCTCCGGAGGTGCCATAGAACTCGGCCTGCCCTGTGCACGCGAAGCAGGCGTTGATGAACATGACGAGGTCCTCGCGCTCGACGCGCTCGGTGTGAAAGCGTGCGGGGAGCGCGGGAGGGGCGGTGGGCATGGCAAAGAGCCGCCCGGGGAATGATGGGGCGATCAACCTACGACAGTTTCCAGACTGGGATCGGAAATCGCCCCGAAGTCCCACGGGCGGCAACCGGCAGCATACACCCGGAGGGGCACCTCTCGAAGGACAAGATCTCCCTTGACGACAAGGTCATCGCTGGCAGCGCTGAACTCTCCACCCTGCCTGCCATGTCTTCGTCCCCCGCTCCGAACCCAGTTAGGGCAAGGGTGGCGAAAAACGGACAGACATCGACCTCACGAAGCAGGCCCTCGTCGCCTGGGAGGGCACGAAGCCTGTGGTTGCGACCTGGATGTCCCGCGGACTCCTTGTCCCTTGACCGCTTTCCCCGAGGGAGGCAACGCGGCGTGTGGGGCGCGAGCCGCCCCTGGCACGCGTGCCCGCACGGAAAAGTTCCTGGTACAGCGTCACTTTTCCAGGGGGAGCGGGAGGACGCGATGGGGCGGGTTTCAGCGGATTTCGAGGGGGTCGAAGCCGGCGTCGACTCGGCGATCGTGGGCGCTAACCCCGCGATCTCTGGTCGGCCGGACGATTCCGTGACGCTTCCGGCGATGCCCTCAGCGGTTGTGAAGCAGACCGCGCTGACGACCCCTCCCCGACCCGAAGCAGCCCCGATCACGCCCCCGGCGAGCAGCCCGCGCCAGGTGCTCGTCACGACCCTCACGCAGACCATCGCCGCTGCCCACGTAGCGGGCGACCTCGCGACCGCGCAGATCGCCGCTCGCACCCTCTCGGCGCTCCTCAGCGCCCCGCAGCAGCCCAACCACGTTGCGCCTGTCGTCGACCTCGCCAGCGCGCGCCGCGCGCGATCCTGAGCCCATCCTGAACGCCACCGCGGCCGGCTGAACGCCGTCGCCGTCCACCAGGCCGCAAGTCCCACGACGGGGTCTGCCGCCTGGAGGTCGCCGTTCCGCTGATCTACGTCGCCGGTCGGTAGCGGGCGCCGTCTCCCTACGGCGAGGTAGAGGTTCGCGCCATCGTGGACCTGCTCTGGGAGGTGCATCAGTGGGAGCGCTGGGTGTTGATCCTCGTCGGCGGCGGTGAGCAGGTGAGCGAGATCGCCCGGAGCCTCGGGATGCCGATCGGGACCGCCCTCTCGCAGCTCCGCCGAGGGCGCAGCCACCTTGCCGCCATGCTCAAGCAGCGGCGTCGCGTATTCGGTTACACCGCCTTGCCATCAAACGCAAACTGCCCCTTGTTCCCGTTGAGGGGGCGCAAGCCCTCTGTGCCAACGTCGGGTGAGACAGGCTCCCCCTGGAAATCTGTGGTGAGAGGGCGGAGAATGGACCTGACCCGTGCCGAAGCCTTCCCATCTCCGATCCGTCGATCCTACCCTTACCCCAGCGGCGCAGGGCGCTGCTCCTCGCGCGAGTGGCGTCGCCGTCGAGACCATGCCGAAGGCGGGCAAAAGGCGGAAGTTCTCGGCGGCGGAGAAGCTGCGCATCGTTCGCGAGGCGGCCGCATGCACCCAGCGCGGCGATATCGAGGCGCTGCTGCGCCGCGAGGGCATCTACAGCTCCCTCCTGACGGCGTGGCGCAAGCAGCTCGCTCTCCACGGCAGCGAGGTTCTCGCGGGCGCAAGCCCGGCCGCAAGCCGAAGCAGGACGCGAAGGACCGGCGCATCGCCGAGCTCGAGAAGCGCTCGGCCCGACTCGAGGAGAAGCTCGCGCTCGCTGAGAAGCTCATCGATCTCCAAAAAAAAGTCTCTGCCATTCTGGGCATCAACCTCACGAGCGACGAAGAGCGCTGATGGACGTTATCGAAGAGCTCGATGACCCGCACGTCCCCATCGCGCAGGCGTGCGCGACACTCGGCGTCAGCCGCGCTACGCTCTACCGGCAGACCCAGCCCGCGAGGCCACCCGCGCTGCGGGGGCCCGTTCCGAGCCCACGCCGTCTCAGTGACCCCGAGCGGCAAACCGTGCTCGATGTGTTGCACAGCGACGAGTTCGTCGACCAGCCCCCGCCGGAGGTCTACGCGACGCTGCTGTCGCGCGGCGTCTACCTTGCCTCCATCCGTACGATGTACCGCCTGCTCGCGGCGTCCGGCGAGAGCGGCGAGCGACGCGCGCAGCGTGGGCCGACGAAGCATGCCAAGCCGACGCTCACCGCCACAGCCCCCAACCAGATCTGGACGTGGGATATAACCAAGCTGCGCGGGCCGCTGCCCGGGGTCTTCTACTGCCTGTACGTCGCCCTCGACCTGTTCAGTCGCATGACCGTCGGCTGGCTGCTCGCCGAGCGCGAGAGCGCGGAGCTCGCCGAGCACCTCTTCGCAGAGACGGTCGCCCGCCACGGCGTCGATCCCGGTTCGCTCACGGTGCACGCCGACCGCGGCTCCGCGATGAGGTCGGAGGGGCTCGCTCAGCTCCTCGGCTCGCTCGGCGTCGTTCGAAGCTTCAGCCGGCCTCACGTCAGCGATGACAACGCCTTCTCCGAGTCGCAGTTCAAGACGCTCAAGTACCAGCCCGACTATCCGGACCGCTTTGCCTCGCTGGCTCATGCGCGGTTCGAGGCGAAGCGCCGTCGGCCGCTCACGGTGGAGCTCGATGGTTTCAACGTCGAGGCGGCGGTGCGCATCGAGGGCTACGACGACGAGGGGCGCGAGCGGCTCGTCCGGTATTGCGCGCGTCCCTGCTTCGCTTTGGAGCGGCTCAGCATCCTCCGCGACGGTCGGGTGGCCTATCAGGTGAAATACCCGCGGCGAAAAGGAACGCATCGGGTGATGACGCCGATTGTGTTTTTCGCGAGGCTCGCCGCGCTGGTGCCGCCGCCGCGCCATCCGCTGGTGCGCTACCACGGTGTGCTCGCGCCGCATGCGAAGCAACGCAGCCTCGTGGTGCCGAAGGCGACGGGGAAGGCGCGTAAGGGCGAGCAGCGCGCCGGAGCTGATAGCGCGGGCAGCGATGACAAGAAGAAGACGACGACGATCACGCCCTTGCCGGCGAGGCAGGCGCCGAAGGGGCCGGCGAGAGGCATGGAGACGCCGTAGCGCAGAGGAGACGAGCGAAGCGAGGCGGCGCCGTCGGCAGTGTCGGAGCGAGGCGCTCGGGACGTGGCGGTTGGGGCGCTGCTGACGATGGTGCATGGCGCGGTCGAGCGCGAGCGGGTGTCGACTGCGCTGGGCGCTGTACTGCCGTGGGCTGATGTTGGATTCGTGTCGGAGGGGATCTCGGTCCAGCATCTTGATCGGCTGCTGGATGGGCTCCTTCTGGCGACGTCGCCTCGCGTCGAATGGGCGAAGCTTTTGCGGCGGACTTACGCAGTAGATGTTCTCGCGTGCCCGCGATGCAGCGGGCGGATGCGACTCATGGCCGCGATCACGGACAAGGCGACGGCGAGGAAGATCTTGAGCCACCTCGGTCTGTTCGCCGAGCCGCTGGAGTGCCGCGCGCGGTACCCGGCGGACCCCGCGTGACGAAACTGAAAGGGGAGGGACGCTGCTCGACGACGTGGCCGGGGGGAGGTCTGCCCTGAGGTGCGTGCGCCGGCCATCACGACGCGCCGCGAACCGCGACGGCGGCCGTTTGGACGAGCTCAGTAGTGTACAGCTATACGGTAGGATGCCTTCCGCTTGGTGCCAGTAGTGTACAGCTATACGGTAGGATGCCTTCCGCTTGGTGCGACGTCGCGGCAATCGCAGGCGTTTTCACGAGTGGAAGGCCTGTCTGATCGCATCAGGCCGTTCTGTCGATAAGCTCGTACAGTCGGACTGCACGAGGCAGGAACGGCTCCGAGAATCTTGACTTTGCGGAACGCGTTTGCTTGTCCTATCCGCACGGAGACAGCTGATGGACCTGGTGGAAGACTTCGCCGAGCCTGGGGTCTCGGTGGTCGCCGCGTGCGCCGCGCTGGGAGTGAGCCGTGCGACGTTGTACCGAGGTACGAGCCCGCCGCGGCCACCGGCGATACGAGAGCGCGTGCCGAGTTAGGATTCTCGTGACCGCTGTCTCATCCGCGTTGACAAATTCCACCTCCGTCGACCGAACGAGAATTCGCCGACGTACTTTGGGTTTCGCAGCATCTCGCGAATGGCGGAGTGCATCCAGCCCGCGCCAGCTCGGCGTCGCCCACGAGCGCCCACGTGCTCACCCGCGGATCGGACCGAGGGAGCGAACAGCGAAGGAATAAATTTCTAGACCGTGACTCCGGTACTTACAAGCGGTAGGTAAACCCGTACGTCCCCTTTATGGAGAGGCCTAATGAACCGCGCTTCCCTCGTCGTCATTCTCAACTCGTTCGCGTGTGCCTCGGCGCTCGTCGGTTGCTCGTCCGATTCGAGCGACACGCAGGGCTCTGGAGGTAGCGCTCCCAATGGTTCCGCAGGCACCGGTGCCGTGGCCACGGGCGGCTCGGCCACGGGCGGCTCGGCCACGGGCGGCTCGGCCACGGGCGGCTCGGCCACGGGCGGCTCGGCCACGGGCGGCTCGGCCACGGGCGGCTCGGGCACGGGCGGCTCGGACACGGGCGGCTCGGACACGGGCGGGGCTGCTGGCTCAGGTGGTAGCGGAGCCGGCGGGGCCGGGTCCGGTGGTGGCGCTGGTGGAGGCTCGGACACGGGTACGTTGTCCGCCGGGTGCGGCAAAACGCCGACCATTGACGCCAGCATGTACAATAACGGCAACCCGATCTCGATTACGGCGGCGAATCGGCAACGTCGATACATCCTGAGCGTGCCGGCCAACTACGACAATAAGAAGCCGTACAGATTGGTCATCGCTTGGCATCAGCTCGATGGAAACGACAAGCAGATGTATCAGCAGAACTACTACTGGCTGAAGGACATCGCCGACGCCGCCAGCAGTACGATCTTCGTGGCTCCCAATGGGGAGAAGAACGGAACGCCGTGCACCGGGACTGGCAACGGGGAAAGCGGCTGCGGGTGGCCCGACTCAAGCGGCTCGAACGTGGCACTCGCGGACGCCGTGGTAGAGCAGGTCGAGCAAAATTTCTGTATCGACAAGAGCAAGATCTTCGCAAACGGCTGGAGTTACGGCGGCAGCATGTCCTACCGGACGGCTTGCTCGCGTCCACTCGATGGAACCGGCACTTGGGGTGTCCGCGCCGTCGCCATCTACAACGGAGCGGCGCAGCTCAGTGCCGGCAACTGCAAGCCGAGCGAAGCGGTCGCCTTCTACGCATCCCATGGCACCAACGACAACGTCCTTCAGTACGGTGGCGGTGTCTCGATGGCGCAGACGTACGCCGGGCTGAACGGTTGCACCTGGAAGGAGCCGACAAGGGCCACCGGAAACCACGTGTGCACCAACTTCATGGGCTGCACGACGGGTTATCCGGTCGAGTTCTGCTCCTTCGTGGGACCGCACACGCCTGATCCGCCGCGAGAGGGTGGTCAACGTTGGCAACCGCAAGAGGTTTGGAAGTTCTTCAGTCAGTTCTAGGCTGCCAAGAGTCGAGCCTAAAACCTCTTGAAAGGTCGGATCGAGTGTGAGCTACAGTGCTTTGTGGAAGCCAAGTCTGCCGACGTGCCCGACGCTCTGTGGCGTCGGATCGAGCCGCTGATACGAGCGGAGCCGCCGAAGCCGAAGGGAGGTCGCCCTCCAGTCTCAGCGCGAGTCGTGATGGCCGGCATCCTGTATGACGGTCGTCGCGGCATCGCTGGAAGTGGAGCTCTCTCGACAGCGCCTCGGTGAAGGCGCCAAAAGGGGGACCTCACCGGCCCAAATCCGACTTACAACTTCGCCCAACGCATCTTCCTCGACCGGGGCACGACGGGCAGCGGTGGGGCCGGTGGGGCGGATGGCGCCGGTGGGGCCGGCGGGGCCGCGGGCGACGGCGGTAGCGCAGGGGACGGGAGCGGCAACGGCGGTAGCGCAGGGGAAGGAAGCGGAAACGGCGGGGGCGTGCCCGGAAGTGGTGCCGTCACGACAGGCGGTTCTGCAACGACTGGCGGGCAGGTTTCGAGCAGCGCGAGCGGCGGCACCGACGAGGGGGCGCCCGCGACGGAAGACTCTAGCTGCAGCGTCTCAGTCCCCGGGTCCGAGCCCGGAACGCCGCCTTGGCGCTTCGGGATCCATCTTGCGGCGATCGGAGCCCTCCTCTTCAGAGCGCGAGCAAGAAGGAATCGAGGCTGAGCGGCCGAGCGTCGCTCGACGCTTGCACAGCGTAGAAGACGACGGATGCGCCATGGCGGGCCCGTGGAGGGCACAGCGTGTGAAGGCGGCGCCGTTGATGCCTGGATAATAAACGGTTGAGCTCGGGCGGGCGCCTCGCAGAACTGGCTGGAGCGCCCGCGCGATGCGGCGCACGGAGCCAGTTTCCGACGTCGGTGTGAGGCCATCGGAAGCGCGCCCACGTGATACCCTCGCGCCGGCCAGTGCGCGGTCGGGGCTCCCTCTCTCTGCTCGCAGCATTCCTCCTCCACGCGGGCGGCGTCATCGCGGCTCGTGTGCTCGTGCCGGAGGGCCTCGAGGCGCCGGCGCGGGCTGGCGCGAGCGACCAGCTCGAGCCGCTCCTGGTGCTGGACACCGATGTCTTGCTGGACGAACCCAGGACGCCGGAAGCCCGAGCGACGGAGCCCCGCCAGGTCCTCGCCCGGGCAACGGGCGTCGATCCCGGCTTCTCGCGTGCCGCGCCGAGAGAGCGCGGCCGAGCGCTGTCCGAGGCGCCTCCTGCGCGAGCATCTCGCTCCGGCGCGGCGACCCACGATCACGCGCCGCCGGACGCGGCTCACGCGCTGCCAGACGCCGCCCATGCGCTGCCGGACGCTGCCCACGCGCCGCCGGGCGCGCCCGACGCGCCTCCCACCGCCGCGGCACCTCCAGGCCTCGGCGGCGCGCCGGTCTGGGCATTGCCAGGTGTCTTGCCGGTGGAGCCTCCGGTGCGTCCCCGCGCTGCCGAGCGCCCCCTCGCCCCGGTGCGCCCCGTCCCTGAGCGCTCCGCGCGGAGCGACGCGGCCAAGGACGGGCGGCAGCCGGTCCTGGTCTTCCCCGCGGCGGGCGTGCTCGCCTCTGCTGTCGCGGAGGAGGTGTCGTCATCCGCCGTGCCGCCGGACTCCGAGAGCTCGTTCGAGCTCACGCTGGACGCGAAGGGACGGCTGGTCTCGGTGCGCTTCCTGGAGGCAAACACGGGGAACGGCGACGACTTCCGGCGCGTCGCCCAGGCCGTGTTGAAGCGCTTCTCCGCGCGTGCGCTGGCGATGAACGGCGACTTTGCCGCCGGGAGCAGGGTGACGGTCCACGTGACCAGCCGGGTCGTCATGCCGGATGGGACGTCGCACGGGATCCCGACGCCGACGAAGAGACCTGGAGACGGCAGGTCGATCATCCGCGAAGACTCGCTGGACGATCGCTTCAGGTCGCCTCATCTGGCGCCGTCGCCGGGCGTGAAGCTGCCCAAGCTGACGTTTCTCTTCGATCTCGCGAACATCGGCGCGCAGCGCCGGAGGGTCGTCAGCACGCGGGTCGAAGCGGTGCCCGCCGCGCTGCCCTAGAATACTGTTCACGTTGCTCAAGCGAGAAATGAACCGCCAGAAGACGCCAGAAGACGCCAGAAGAATAAAAATATCTTGGCGTCTTATGGCGCCTTGGCGGTCCGAAATCTGCGCTTTTCAGGCAGCTTCAGCCCGTTTGTCGCCCTACAGCGGTTTCCGCCCGCCTCTGCACCATGCAGAGCAGAGCGGCGGTCTCCCGCACAGGATACGGGCCCAGATCGGCGTTTTCGGCGCGCAAGCGCACTCCGGTGCGCTGAGCACCGAAAACGTCGAGGTGGGCCCGTATCCGAAGCGGGTGACCGCCGCTCTACTCCGGCCAGACCTCGATCCAGACGAACAGCACCTGTCCGGCGGCCTGGTCGTCGACCGCCACCGGATAAACCGTGCGCGCTCGGAGCGCCTCGACGAGGTGAGCGTGGTTGATCGCGAATCGCCCGATGAAGTCGTCGTTCACGAGGTCCCTGTCGATGAGCTCACCGCTCAGGTGGACATCCGGCGTGAGCGGCACGCGGTACCAGGTCGGCGGGCCTTTCCATCCGGGCGTGCAGGTGTCGCGTTGCCCCGGGCGATCCAGCGCGCGCCGCCCCAGCGACCGGCCGCCCACGAACAGCTCCGCCGAGCCGAAGGGCTCCGGCGGCTCGGTCCCGGCCCCTGCCGCCTCCGCCACGAAGCCGGCCACGCTGGCGGCCGCCGCGACAGGGTGCTTCGTGCGGAGCAGGCCGCCGATGGCGGTGAGCGCCTCCGCCGGGACCGCGCCCATGCCGTCCCATTGACGGCCGTCCGCCTTGGCCGGGCTGATGACGGCGCCGTCGATGGAGATGCGCACATGCGCCGGCAGCGGCGGCGCCGCCGGCTTGCACGCCGCGCAGCTAAGGGCGATCCCGCACAGCGCAGCCGCTCCGAGAGGACGTGACGCCATGCCTAGAGAACGTATCCCGGCGGCCGGGCCGCACCAACACCGAAGCGCGCGCTGAGGCGCGGCCGGGTGCGCTCGCCTCGACCCAGATATCGAGGTCCTTGGTCGCGCGCGGGCGGCCATGCACGCCGACGGCGTAGGCCCCGATCACCAAGAACTTCGCGTCAACGGCGCACAGGGCGGAAATCAGATCGAGGAAGTCTTCGTTCATGGGCGGATCCCGGGAAGGCCAGCTCGAACAGCTCCTGACTTAGCTTCCAGGGTACCTCGGCACGCTGTTGAATGGGGATGGAGCTCCAGAAGAGGGCGTCCGCTTCCGCTTGCGCCTCGTCCTCTCCTGGCCGAAAGACGCGCATCATCCAGCCCGCGCGAGCCGACCGCCGCGCTTCCGCAGCCTCATCACCTGCGCTCATGGCCACACTGTACCATGCCGCTTGGCGGAGCCGATGGACAGGCCAGCGCAGCTCCGACCGCATCGACCTGGCGGACGTCCACAGTGCCGTCCACGCAGCTTCCGCCCGATGGTCACGGCTCTCTTCCGCACAGCAGCCCGGCGCAAGCGCGGCTCACCCCTAGCTCATCCGCTCGATCGCCTCGTTCAGCGCGCCGTCGTCCGCGCCCTCCGCGTCGCCCGAGAGCGCCTCCTCCGCGGCGGCGAGCGCCGCGTCGCGGAGGCGGTAGAGCTCGGGCTCGGGGATGCGCTCGCGCGCTGCGAGGACGCCCGGCGGGACGCCGCGCAGCATCTCCAGGACCAGGCCGAGGCGGCGGCGAGCCTCGGGCGGCGGCGGCGCGCCGAGGCCGAGCCGACGCCGCGTGGCCCGCGGCGCTCCGGCGAGGCGGCGCGCGGCAGCCTCGGCGACCTCCGCGGCGAGCGCGTTGTACGCCGGCGGCGACGGGAGCCGCGCCTCCATCCAGACGAGCAGCCGCACGAACTCGCGCGCCCCCTCGAACGCCCGCCGCCCGTGCAGCATGCGCCGGTTGTCGACGACCAGGATGTCCGCCGGGCCGAGCGACAGCTCGATCACCTCGCGCCGCGACGCCTCGACGAACCGCGCGAGGCGCGCGGCGATCGCGTCCCCCGGCGGCACGAACGGCGCGTGCGTGAGCGCGAGCGCGCCGCCGCGGAGCGACACGGTGGGCCCGAAGAAGTCGCCGAAGACGAACGGGATGCGCCTGTACACCGTGAAGAGCGCGCGGAAGAGCTCGGGATCGGCGCGCTCGATCGCCGAGAGCAGCGGCCAGCCGTCGAGCAGGAGGCAGGCGCCGCCGCGCTCCGCGGGCCTGACGCAGGCCATGATCTGCACCGACGGAGGCGCGCCCGCGAAGCACTGGCTGTCGGTGTGGAGCGGCGCCGCCGCGGAGCTCGCGGCGAACGACCTGCCGCCCGGCACGGCCTTGATCGGCTGCCGCTCCACCAGGAGCGGCCTTGCCCCGAGGAGCCGCTCGGCGAAGCTCCACGGCGCCCGCGCGGCCTCCTCCGGCGCCAGCGCCGCGTCGCCGCGGAGCACCGAGAAGCCGCGCGCCGCGAGCTCGTCGAAGAGCCTCGCCGGACCGCCCTCCGGCCCGGGCCAGATCCATCGCTCGCTCATGGGCGCGCTCTGCGGGGGCGCTCGAAGGGCAAAATCATCCTATTTATCCAGCACATACGGACCCGATGATCGCGCCGTCCACCCCGCTCACGCATCGAGGAAGCGGGCCTCCCGGAAGCCGGCCCGGAGCAGATCGCGCGGGATGGGCACGATCCGGAGCAGCTCCGCGCCCTCGGGCACCTCGACCGGCGCCCCGAGCCGGCGCACGTGGAACACCGCCGGGGTCGCGAAGAACGCGTCGGTCGCGACCACGCCGCGCATCACGTCGTAGCCGTCGCCGTTGACGCCGTCGAGAAGGCTCGACCAGCCCGGCGGCGTCCGCGTGAAGGCCCACGGCTTCACGAAGAAGTGCGGCTCGCCCGGCGGATGCGGCGTGAAGTACTTCGTCAGGTACCAGAGCGCCCCGCGGTTCGCGGCGATGAACTCGTCGCCGAAGGTCTGCGCAAACGTGCGCTCCACCGCGGCCGCCCCGTCGGCGAGGCGCGGCGCGTCCGGCGCGACGGCGAGCGTGTGCCCGTCGAACGTCGCGCGGAACGGGACGGCGTTCCTCACCACGATCGATGCGAGCCGCCGAGCACCCCCGCGCCATGGGACCGGATCCGGCCCGGCCCCGGTCGTGACCTCGGTCACCTCGGTGATCTCCGGCACCGCCGGCCCCGCGACGACCAGCCGCACGCGCGCCGGCCCCGCGCTCCCCTCGCCTGCGTTCCCCTCGCCCGCGCGCCTTTCGCCCGCCATCTCCTCGCACGCGCTCCCCTCGCCCGCCTTCTCCTCGCCCGCGCCCGCGTTCCGCCAACCCGCCGTGCCCCCCACGAGCCGCCGGTACTTGCGGGTCACCTGGCCCTTCTTCACCGCGAAGTACTTCGCGTCGTAGAACTCCGCGTGCGCCCGCCCCACCTCGGGCGCTTCCGCGAGCGAGCACGCCTCGATCTGCACGTCGGGGAGCACCGGCGCGATGCAGCCGATCTCGCCCTCGATCTGCAGGCTCTGCGGAGCCTCGTCGCGGACGCGCAGCTCGACCACCAGCGGGACGAACGCGCCGTCGTCGGCGAGGTACGCCTCGCTCACCTCGATCAGCGCGTTCCGGCGGTTGGCTGCCCCCGCGACGCGCAGCCACAGGCCCGGGTCGGGGCGCACCAGGAGCCCGGTCCACAGGCGCAGGTGAGGCGGCCCCAGCCCCTTCCGGCACGTCCAGGCGAGGCCGCCGCGCAGCGCCCGGTGCCATGCCCCTTCCGGCGCCAGGAAGCCCTGCGAGACCAGCCGGGGCAGCGCGGCGCGATGGGCGCGGACGAGCGCCTCGCGGTGCTCGCCCGCCGGCTCGGCGCGGAGCGACCCGAGGCGCCGCCGCACCTCGATCGGCCGCGCCAGCGTGATCTGGAGCCCGAACGCGTTGCCCTCGAGCAGCGGCACGCACGCCTTCGCCACCCGGAGCGGCACCGCACCGTCGAGATCGCCGGCGCGCCGGGTGAGCCGGCACAGGCCGAGGGCGTCGAGCACCTCGAAGCGGGCGTCACCCGCCGCAGCCACCACCACCGCCGCAGCCGCCGCCGCCGCCGCAGCCGCCGCCGCCGCCGCAGCTCGACGAGCTGCAGCTCGATCCGCCCGACGAGCCGCCCCCCGTCGAGATCGGCGGGGGCGGGGTCATCGCATAGACCATCGGCCCGAAGAGCGGCGACATCGCGAGCGCCGCCGTGCCGCTCGCGGCGACCGTCAACCCGATGTCCACCGCCTCCCGGCGGCGGCCGCTGGCGACGTCGGAGCGGAGCGAGACCGTCGAGTCGTCGATCCACCTGAGGTAGTCCGACTTCATGGTGCTGTAGGCGCTCGCGGTCCGCGCCACGATCCACGTGGCGACGAGCAGCGCGATCATCTCCACCACCAGGAACGAGTACGGCCGATCGAGCTCCTCCGCCCGGATGGCGCGGATCAGCCCCACGCCGAGCAGGCCGACGCCGACCGCCCACACAACGGCCGAGAGGGCCGTCATCGTCCCCCGCGGGCGCAGCATCCCTGCGGCGGCGAGCTCGGCGCGGAGCTCCGGCTCGAAGCGGGCCGCGATCTGGTCGGCGGAGGCGCGCACCTGATCGAGCGAGAGCGCCACCATCCGATCGCCGTGCGCGCCCCTCGACGAGAGCGAGCTGAAGAACGCCGCGAGCACCCGGTCCGGCGGGGCCGAGCCGACCATGACGTGGAGCGCCTGCGGCGCGTCCTTCGCCTCCCCCGCGGGGACGAGCCAGCCCGCGGCCATCGCGACCGCGATCAGCGTGGCGGCGACGCCCTTGTTCCCGTCGCGGAGGTACGCGATCGCCCAGTACTCGTCCGGCTGAGGGATCCAGCCCGCCGAGAGCCGCTGCCGCGGCGGCGCATGCGCGTAGGCCGGGGTTCGGTAAGGCGCGCCCCCCGGCGCCCCCGCGACCGCCGCGGCGCCGCTCAGCTGCGCGGAGCGATCGAGGGAGGCGCCGACGGCGCTGCGCACCAGGATGGCGACGACGAGGCCGGCGATCGAGAGCGCCAGATAGAAGAGCAGGAACGCCGGCCCCGACCCCATGTTGAACGGGAAGAAGTCGAAGATCTCGTGGATCATCGCGCCGCCTCCGGGTGCTCCAGCCGGTCGACGTCGTCGACCGCGCGCGCGAGCAGCTCTGCCAGCGCCGCGTAGGCCGCGCCCGGCGCCTCGTGGACGCGCTGCAGCGGGGCCACGTCGACGCCGAGGAGCTTGCCCGATCCGGCGAGCACCGTGCCCAGATCGTCGCCGCCCTCGATCCCGTGCAGGCCGAGCAGGGCGTGGAGCGGGCCGCGGATCTGCTTGACCTTGCGGGAGACCGCGCCCTTCAAGGCGTCGTCCGCGCCCATCCCGTCCACCACCGCGCGCCGGAGGCGGATCTGCGCCTCGCGCAGCTCCTGCTCGACGCGCAGGCGGCGGTTCTTGCCGTCGATCACGAGCGCCGAGAACGGGTCGCGGCCGGAGAGGAGCACGTGGCACCGGCGGATGTCGTCGTAGAGCAGCGGGAACACGTCCGCGGCCCGCGGGATCTCGGCGGCGGTGAGGATCATCGCCTCGATGCGGGCCGCGTAGCGCGCGATCTGGAGCGCGTTGGCGATCGCGTCGAGGCTCTGGCGGGAGGCCTCCTCGAGCACCACCATCAGATCGACGTCGCTCTGCCCGTCGCGGTAGCCGCCCCGCGCCGCGCTCCCGTACACGAGCAGGCACGAAAGCTCGTCGCCGAGCGTCCGCTCCAGGCCCTCCTTGAGCTCGACGAGCCGCGCCTGCACCGGCGCCGGCAACCTGGAGACGGCGCTCCCCGTGGCGATGGATCCCTCGTTCATGGTCTACCTTCGCGGCTCGATCAGCCGGACCTCGGCGCTCGAGCCCATCCCCTTGATCGCCCAGACTACCCGACCTCCCGGCAGCCGCTCTCGTCGAATGAAGGGCAGGAGCCTGGGCCTGACGCTCCCGTCACCCGCGGGCCCGACGAAGCGGGCGCGGAGCAGCAAGCGGTCGACGATCGCCTCCGGCGCGAGCCGGGCGTCGTCCACCGCCGCCGCGGCGATGCGGAGCGCGTCGGCGACCGCCGTGAGGCTCGGCGCCCGCGGCGACGCCTCGACACACAGGGCCCCGAGGCGCGCGACCGCCTCGCGATGAGGCGAGAGCCGCGGCAAGAGCGGGAGCGCGTCGTCGACGCGCTTGCGCTGGAGGATCGCGCGCGACCGGGCGACGTCCTCGGCGTCGAACGGAGCCACGGCCTCCGGCGGCGGATCGACGGGTGAGGTGAGCAGCTCGGCCACGCGGGCCTGGACCTCGGCGAGCGCCGACGCCGATGGGGGTGAGGTGTCGGCAGAATTTTTCAGCAAGTCGCGAGAGGCAGGCAACCCCGGTCGGGTCGGCGCCAACGTGGGTTCGGCCAGCGTGGGCCCGGCCAACGTCGGTCGGGTCAGCGTCGGTCGGGTCAACGTCGGTCGGGACGGCGCGGACCGGGCGATCGCCCTCGCGGTCGCTATCTCGGCCGCGAGCGCGGCGAAGGGCGGGAAGTCGCCGTCGCGCTCGAGGAGGATCGGGAGAGGCCCGGTGCGCGCAAAGACCTGGGCCAGCAAGGCGAACACCGGCGCGGGGACCGGATGGGCATGCGTGTCGAAGTAGAAGCCGTGCTCCACGACGCCGCCGGCGATGTGGATCATCGCCACGCGCTCGAGCGGGTAGGCACCGACGAGCTCCCCGGGATCGACGCCGGCGTTGACGGCGTTCGCATAGACATTGCCGACGTCGAGGAGCAGATCGCACCCGGTGCGGTCGACGACCTCGGCATAGAAGTCCCCCTCCCCGAGGGCGTCGCCGGGGAACCGCAGCGTGCACGCCGCGTTCTCGAGCAGCAGGGGGATGTCCGGGAGCGCTCGCCGGGCGGCGGCGACGTTCCGCGCGACAGCGCGCGCCGCCTCGAGCGTGTACGGCAGGGCGGTGAGGTGGCCGATCTCCCGGCCGCCGCCGCGCACGAACGCGACGTGCTCGCTCACGACCGGGGCCGAGAGCTCCCGGCAGAGCGCCCCGAGGCGGCGCGCGCGGTCCATGTCGATGCCCGAGGCGCTGCCGAGCGAGAGCTTCACGCCGTGGGGCACCACCGGCCAGATGCGCGCGATGGCCGAGGCCTCGCGCCGCGCGGCCGGGCTCGCGAAGCAGGCCTCGGCCACGACCTCGACGAAATCCACGGCGCCGGGCGCGGACAGCAAGTCGGCGGCGAGCTCGGGGCGGAATCCGACGCCGACGACGCCGACGACGCCGACGCCGGAGAGGGGCGATCTGGGGGCGGGCACGAGCACGCGGGGACCTGCCCCCAGTCTGCCCTCGCGGAGGGATCCGGAACAGAGGACATCGGGATCGGCTAGAAGTCGAGCTCACCCGAGATGCGAGAGGCAGCACCCATGCGCGTGGCGATCCTCGACGACTACCAGGGCGTGGCGCTCCGGATGGCCGACTGGCGAAGCCTCCACCCGGCGGCAGAGGTGCAGGCCTTCACCGACCACCTCGACGACCTCGAGGCCCTGGCCGCGCGGCTGCGCCCCTTCCAGGCCGTGGTGCTGATGCGAGAGCGCACGCCGTTCCCGCGCGCGCTGTTCGAGAGGCTGGACGGCCTCCGGCTGCTGGTCACGGCGGGCATGCGCAACGCCTCGATCGACCTCGCGGCCGCGACCGAGCGCCGCGTCCAGGTCTCGGGCACCGACATGCTGCCCTACCCGACGGCGGAGCTCACCTGGGGGCTCATCCTCGCGCTCTTCCGGCACATCCCGGCCGAGGACCGCGCCGCGCGCGAGGGCCGCTGGCAGACGACGCTCGGCCTCGGCCTCAAGGGCAAGACGCTCGGCCTCGTCGGGCTCGGCAAGCTCGGCGGCCAGGTCGCGCAGGTGGGCCGCGCCTTCGGCATGGAGGTGATCGCCTGGAGCCAGAACCTCACCGCCGAGCGCGCCGCCGAGGTGGGCGCCCGGCTCGTCCCGAAGGACGACCTCTTCGCCGGCGCGGATGTCGTCAGCGTCCACCTCGTGCTGAGCCCGCGCACCCGCGGGCTGGTGGGCGCGGCCGAGCTCGGGCGGATGAAGCCGACAGCGTTCCTCGTCAACACCTCGCGCGGCCCCCTCGTCGACGAGGCGGCGCTGCTCGACGCCCTGCGCGCGCGGCGCATCGCCGGCGCGGCGCTCGACGTCTTCGAGCCCGAGCCGCTGCCCGCGGATCACCCGCTGCTCGCGCTCGACAACACGGTGATCACGCCGCACCTCGGCTACGTCACCGAGGAGGGCTATCGCCTGCTCTATGGCCAGGCGGTCGAGGACATCCGCGCCTTCCTCGATGGCAAGGTGCTGCGTCCCTTGAACCAGCTCCCGGCCGATCCGGCCTAGCTCGGATAGCGGCCGCCGCCGCGCCCCGCGCGTCAGAGGAACTGGCTGCTCCACTTGCGGAACGTCATGATGCCTTTCTCCCCGGCGCACAGGACGGGCTGAGCGCGGTAGATCTTGTTCTCCCAGATCGGGATGTCCTCCTCGATCTGCCGGCAGACCTCCGCGGCCAGGGCCTGGCCGAGGCGCTGCGCGCCGTCGTTGCGCAGCCAGAAGGCGACGCGGATGTCGACGAGCTCGTCGTCGATCGGGGTGACCGTGTTCACGAAGAGGAGCTCGACGATGCCGGTGAAGCGGATCGTCCCGTACCCCATGCCGTGGCCTTCCCAGGTGATCGTGCCGTCGACCACCTGCCCTCCCGGGCCCTTCTGCTTCACCGCCGACCTGGATCGGATGATATGGCCCTCGATCTCGATCTCGGTCCGGGGCGGCACCAGCATGCCGTGCACCGTCACGAAGTGGGCTGGATCCACGATGTTCTCGAGGTTCTCCTGGATGTGCGTCCGGACCCTCCAGCGCTTGCTCAGCTTCGGAGACCACTCCGTCGAGCGCGCCTCGGCGAGCGGCGGGATCTCGAAGGCGGGGGGCTCGCCGCCGAGCGCGTGGTGGACAAGGATCAGGCCGTCGAGCTCCCGTACCTCCCAGGCGCGGGTCCTCGCTTTCGGCGGGATCGTGTCCGCATAAGGGATGTGCACGCACTTCCCTTCGCCGGAGATCACCCATCCGTGGAACGGGCACCGGATGCCGCCCTGCTCGACGCGGCCGCCCACCCCGAGGTGCGCGCCCATGTGAGGGCAGTGGGCGTCGAGGACCCGGGCCTCGCCGTCCTGCGTCCGGAACAGCACCAGATCCTGCCCGAAGCAGCGGAGCGGAATGGGCCCGCCCGTGGACAGCTCGTCCGAGGTGGCGACCTGGAACCAGCCTCGGGGGAAAGGCTGCAGGGGAATTCGAGCGCTCACGTGGATCTCCTCGGCTCAGCGTCTGTCGGGGTCGCCCGCGCGCTCATGCAGCGCCGGGCGGAGGGGCTTCATCGTGCCGGTGATCGCGGCATGAGAACGTCACTCTACCAGCAAACCTCGCAGGCGTGAGTGCGCCGAGGCACTGGCACGCTCCCTCGCCGCGCGCGGCGTGCCTGGCAAGCAGCCGGGCGGCCGGACGCGGGCTGCTGGGCATCCGGGGCGGGTGGTGGGGTACTTACCCTGCCCTGCCGGAATGATGGAACCGCCAAGGACGCCAGAAGACGCCAAGATTTTATGTTTTTCTTGGCGTCTTCTGGCGACTTGGCGGTTCAAAAGACGCCACCTTCGGCCAAAGTACACCACCCCCCGTGGGCGAGCTACGCTCGCGCCGGAAGGAGCGCAGCACGCTGTGGTCCCCATGCTCGGCGCAGTGTAGGCTCGGCCGCGTGTCAGGACCGCGCTGGGCTCGCCGCGCGAGGAGGGCGACGCAGGCCGTCGTCGCGGCGACGGGGCTCGCGCTGCTCGCGCTGCGCTACGTGATCCCTGCCCTGATGATGCAGGCGCATCCGATCGGGTCGACGGCGTCGCCCTACGGATATGTCGAGTACGTGCCGCCGGAGCCGGGGCCGCGCCCGCTCCTGCTCGTGCTGCACGGCGGGGGCAGCCGCGGTGAGGCGCTCACGCTCACGGAGTTCGCGCGCGGCGGGCACGCCGTGTTCGTCGATGTCTACGCCGAGGATGCGACCTGGCGCTGGCTGTTTGCGCAGCGCCGCGGCGCTCGTGCGCAATGAACGCACGGCGGGTACCGAGCCGTCACTCCCAGCCCCGGCGGTGGCGGCGGAAAACGGCCCGACCCCGGCCACGAGCGACAGAAGGATCGCCGGCGCTCACCGCCCGCGGCTCGTCCCCTGTCAGCGCGCCGGCGAGAGCTGCTCCAGCCCCTCTTCCACACTGACGACGGGCGCATACCCGAGCTCGGCGCGGGCACGGTCGGTCTTCACGGTCACCGAATGCGACATCATGGCGACGGCGAAGCGGGTCATCGGCGGCGCGCGGCGGACGCCGAGGAGGCGCCATGCGCCCTCGATCACGGCCGCGAGCGAGAGGACGACGGCGCTCGGGACGCTGCGCCCCGGCAGCGCCACCCCTTGCGTCCGCGCCAGCGCCGTCAGGAACTCGCGAAGCGTGCGCGTGCCGTCGTCGGCGACGAAGTAGGCGCGCCCGCCCTGGCCGCGCTCCAGGGCGAGCAGCAGCGCGCGCACGAGGTTCGCGACGTGCGTCGTCGACGTGCGCGCGCCGCCGCCGTCGAGCCACGCGAAGCTCCCCTCCCGCGCCATGCGCAGCACGACGGGCAGCACCGTCGCATCCCTTGGACCCCACACGAGGCGCGGGCGAATGGAGACGGTGGTCATGCCGCCGGGTTCGTTCGCCGCGAGCACGCGCCGCTCCGCCTCTGCCTTCGTCTCCGAGTACAGGAAGCGTTGCTTCTCGGGATAAGGGTGCGTCTCGTCGATATCGATGAGATCATGGCCATCGAAGAGCGCCGCCTCGGTGCCGACGTGGACGAACCGGCGCACACCGGCGGCGCGCGCCGCGTCGAGCACCCGCGCCGTCCCCTCCACGTTGCCCTCCCAGAACTGCGCGCGCGTCCCCCACTCCTCGACATACGCTGCGCAGTGCACCGCGGCCTCGGCGCCCGCGAGGTCCTCACCCTTCAGCGTCCCGAGGTCGGCCGCGACCGGCGTCGCGCCATGACGTCGCACGACGTCGGCGCTCCTTGGCGAGCGCGCCAGCGCGCTCACCTCGTGACCGGCGCGCACGAGCCCCTCGATGAGATGGCCTCCGATGAACCCCGAGCCCCCCGTAACGAAGACCTTCATGGCCGCCACGATGCCCGCTCCCTCACCGGATGTCCAATGGGGCAGCGGCGGCGCCGGGACGGGCGCAGCGGTCGCGTCGGCTCGAACTACGGGGAGGCGTTGATTGGATTGCTGTGCCCGCGGTCAATCGTGCATCTCTCCCGGACCCTCTGTCACAAGGTCTCCCCGCACGACGACCTGGGCTTCTGCCGCGCGCGGCCCGATGTCGTCGGAGCCGCCCGCAGCAAGCGGGTGGAACTGATCAATCTCCAGCTCGCCCCCCACCGACGTTTCGGAAACGCCGCAGTAACCACACCGTCCACCGAAGGCGGCTCGCACGATTGCGCGCGCTTCAGCCGAGACTGCCGACTCGTCGGTCGCGAGCCACTTATCGTCGGCGGGATTGTCGGAGGGAGTCCTCCGGCACCAAGACCGGTCCGCTCCTGCCGCCGAGCTGCGCGACCCGAGGGAGGATGGACCAGAGCCATCCCGCCAGGTTGCACGAATGTACATGTTGGTGTACATCTATTGAATGGCGCATCGCTACTCCGTCGCGGAAGCTCGGGCCAATCTCCCCTCCATCATCGAGCAAGCGGAGGCGGGTGAAATCGTCGAGCTCACCCGGCGAGGTCGCCCCGTGGCGGTCGTCCTGTCCCGGGAGGAGTTCGAGCGGCTGCGCTCGGATCGACCGAGCTTCGGCGACGCGTACCGCGCGTTCCGGGAGAGGCACGACCTCGAGGAGGTGGGCCTGGAGCGCGACTTCGCCGCGTCCATTCGCGACCGTTCACCGGGTCGACAGGTCAAGCTGTGAGCCCGCGCTTCTTGCTCGACACCTCGACGATCTCGGAGCCGATGAAGAAGGCTCCCGACGAGGCGATGCTCGCGAAGATCGAGGCCCACGCGCACGAGAGTGCGCTCGCCGCCCCCGTATGGCACGAGCTGTGGTACGGCTGTCGGCTCCTGCCCTCAGGCAAGCGGCGCACAGCGCTGGAGGCGTACCTGCGCGAGGTCGTCTACGTGTCTTTTCCCATCTTGCCATACGACGCCGCGGCCTCGGCATGGCATGCCGACGAGCGCGCTCGGCTCGATGCGAAGGGAACGCCGGCACCGTTCGTGGACGGGCAGATCGCCGCCATCGCGAAGAGCAACGACTTGATCCTGGTAACGGCGAACATTCGATACTTTCAGCGATTTCAGGGCCTGCCGATCGAGAGCTGGTCGAGCAGAAAGAAGAAGTAGGCGCCGCGTCATCGTATCGACAGCGAAGCCAGGTATCGCCGCGCAACCCCGCGCGACGGCTGCTCAAGGGCGGCGCAGCTCAGCCGAGGAAGTCGAGGACATCCTCGTTGAACTTCTCGGGGTTCTCGAGCCACATGAAGTGGCTGCCCCCCTCGTCCGCGCCGAAGAGGATGAGCTCGGCGCCGGGGATCTGGTCGGCGACCCACTGCTGGGAGATGGGGTTGAAGATGCTCGCCTCTCCGCCGACGACGAGCGTGGGCACGTCGATCCGCGGGATCATGTCCCTCCAGTCCTGCTCGGCCTGGTCCACGAGCAGCTTGGCGGCGTACTCGCGCGGGAGCTTCAGGTTCTGCTCGACGACCAGGGCGAGCTGATCCGCCGGGTAGCCGGGGGTGAACATGGTGGCCACGAGCCCGTAGGTCGTGGCGATCCCGTCGGGCCCGCGCAGCGCGGCCGCCGTCTCGTGGAGCGACTGCGGGGTGAACAGGGCCCCCGCCTCGACCGCCTCTTCCGCGGACCAGTCGGGCCACGCCGTCATCGCCGGGCCCACGTCGACGAGGATCAGGCGGTCCAGGTCGCGACCCCCGTAGTTGTCCCAGTAGCTGTAGAGCGCGCCGCACCCCATCGAGTGACCCAGCACGGAGAGGTGCTTGAACCTCATCCCGCGGATGAATTCGGAAAGATCCTTGCTGAAGCGGGCCATGCGGTAGCCGTGCTCGGGCTTCTCCGACTCGCCATGGCCGCGCCAGTCGAGCGCGAAGACATGGTGGTGCCGCGAGAAGGCGAGGATCTGCGCCCTGTACAGCGCAGCCGACTGGGACCACCCGTGCAGGAGCAGCAGCGGCCTCCCCCTCCCCGCCTCCAGGTAATTGAGGGCGACCCCGTCGCTCGTCGTGAAGGTCCCGGAGCGGATGCGCGGCGCGGCCGACGCCTCGCCACCGAGCAAGCGCGTGGCGGCGAGCCCCGCGCCGAGGCCCACCGCCTGCTTCAGCACCTGGCGACGGGTAGGGGTCGAGCTGGACGAAGGAGTTCCTTGCTTCTTGTCGGTCATGGCTCTTGATCTCCACTGCCGGCCGCGCGCGAGGCTGCCCCTCGATCACGCGCTGCCACGGCCAAAAGGAAGAGTCTCGACGCGACCGCGGCGATCGCCCGGATTGACGATCATCTCGACCGCGCCGTCGAGCTGATTGTTCACGAACGGACCAAGGCCGCAAGTAAATACTAATTATAAACGGCGCAAGCAAATCTCCGACGCCGGCGCGTGTCTACACGGGAGACAGGCCGCGCGGCGCCGCCATCGCGACGGCGCGCGCCGTGTCATGCCATGAACCGGACGCAATCAATCGGGGGGAGGTGGCTTGACTCGGCACGCCACGCGGCGCGGCCGTGCGTGAAGGTCCTGGAGCGGCGGTCCCCCGGCTGGCGCCGCATGCCTGAGAACGAATTGCGGCAGCGACCCGAGCTGTCCACGAAGCGAGCGGTCGACGGCTCAGGCTGCCTTGGCGCCGGAGCCCTCCTCGCGCACGCCCGCACGATCTACCAGCGGTCGCTGCCTCGGCGCGTGGATGTGCGAGCGGCGGTACGGGTCCAGGGATCGCGCGCTCCCGCGACGCCTGGCTGGCGGGAAGCCTGCCTGGCTGGTAGTAGCCTCGAGCTGGTAGCAACCTCGTGAGCCCCCTCCCCTCCACCGCGGCGTCGTGGGAATGCGCATCACGCCGCCTGTCGGCTCGAGCGGAGAGGGGCTATTGCCTTGGAGAGAAGACATGTTGAAGGTGGCGATCATCCTGGGGAGCACGCGGCCGGGCCGCAACGGCGAGGCTGTCGCGAAGTGGGTGCACGACGTGGCGGCGAAGAAGGGCGGCGCCGACTACGAGCTCGTCGATATCAAGGATTTCGACCTGCCGTTGCTCGACGAGCCGGCGCCCCCGTCGATGGGACAGTACACGAAGCCTCACACCAAGGCCTGGGCGGCAAAGATCGATTCGTTCGACGCCTTCGTGTTCGTCACGCCGGAGTACAACCACGGCACCTCGGGCGCGCTCAAGAACGCGATCGATTACCTGTACAAGGAGTGGAACAACAAGGCGGCCGGCTTCGTGAGCTACGGCAGCGCGGGAGGCTCACGCGCCGTCGAGCAGCTCCGGCTCGTGATGGCCGAGCTCCAGATCGCGGACGTGCGCGCGCAGGTCATGCTCTCTCTGTTCGACGACTTCGAAAATTTCAGCGTGTTCAAGCCCCGCCCTCGCCACGAGAAGTCCGTCGGCGCCTTGCTCGATCAGCTGATCGCGTGGGCCGGCGCCATGAAGACGCTGCGCGCCGGGTGAGCAGGGCGCGCTCGCGGAGCCTCAAGAGCCCGACGACGCCGATCCGCAGCGGTTCTCGTGGCGTTCGCCGATTCTACCGCGGACGGTGCATGAGGGTGCCAGGAGAACCCCGTCGAGGGGAAATCGGCGCCTGAGACCGCCGACAGGAAACCAGCGCCGACCTCGATTGTGTAGGGTGTCAGATGGCGCAACTCTTGGTCGGCTCGTGGGGCTTCACGGCGGACGGGACCCTCGCTCGGAGGCGCCGGTGAACCTCGCCGCGCGACCTCATTTCGAGGGCCAGACCCGGGCGGAGGAGCTGCTCCCCCCTCCGGGGGATGGAGGCCGGAGCGCTCCGCCGGACGACATCGCCGTGCCTTCGGAGCGGAAGCTTCCACCCGCCGTGACGCAGCGCTCCGGCGAAGAGGCGCTGGACATCGGCGCGCTCTACCGCAACCACCATCGCTTGGTGTACCGCCTCGCGCTCCGCTACGGCCGCGGCAACGTGGCCTGGGCAGAGGACGTGACGCAGGACGTCTTCCTCGACCTCATGAAGGCGCTCGAGACCCTGACCGAGCGAGACAACCTCGAGGGGTGGCTGTACCGGACGACCTCGAATCGCTGTCTGAACCGCCTGCGCCGGGACCGCTTCCTGGCGCTCCCGCCCATCCGCTGGCTGCTCGGGCAAGGCGAGGGCGAGCGCAGCCCCCTCGATGAAGTGACGATCGCGCGCGACGATCTGCGCCGCGCGCTCGAGACGCTGGGCACGCTGCCTCCCAAAGAACAGGTCGCTTTCTCGATGTTTTATCTCGACGGCAAGGAGCAGGAGGAGATCGGGAAGATACTCGGCCACTCCAAGGGATACGTTTGCAAGCTGATTCAAAAGGCGGTTGCGCAGCTCCGCGACGCCGGATGGGAAGTGGGCCATGACGCGAAACCGTGATCTGCTCGCGTTGCTGCGCGAGGTGGACCAGCAGCTCGCCTCTGCGAAGCCGTCCCCTCGGCTCGAGGCGCGCCTCGTCGCGGAGCTCGATCGGCGCGGGCGGCGGCCTTTCAGGGCCGGGAGCGGGGGACGCTCGCTCGTGCTGGCGCTGGGCGCCAGCGCGAGCATCGTCGCCCTGGGCACCGCGCTCCAGCACCTCACACCCGGTTCGATCTCCACAGAGCGCCCCGTCGAGCCAGCGATCGAGCTCGCGGGCGATACCCCTCCCGCGGACGGCGGGCTCCTGGAGCGCACGCCGGCCCACGGCCCGACAGCGCCGCCTCCCCGGATCCGCGCCCCGCTCCTCCAGGAACCTCCCCGCCGGCTCGCTCCGGCGCCGCCCGTGCCGCGCAGCGCCGTGCCGCCGCGGGACGCGAACGACACCCCGAGGCTCCTGGACGACAGCCGGCTCCCGGTCGACCGCGCCTCGCCTCCGCCAGCGCGCGGGCGCGTCGAGCCGCTGACCCCCCCGCACACGCTGGGCCGGAGATGGGTTGATGGCCCGGAAGGGCTATCTCCTCTCGCGCAGCGAGGCCCTCACGCCGCGCCGCGACGAGGCTCCGGAGGCGTCCCCGCGGAAACGGCCGGGCACGAGGGCGAGAGCGGAGAAGGCACCCGAGCCACGGACGCCGAAGGACCCGCGACCGAGGATCCGACGGCCCCGCGGGACGAGGCGCTCTGCCAGACGGCGGACACGTTGCGGCATGAGGCCAGGGCAAAGTGCGAGGCGCAAGGCCTCATCGTCGCGGATTTGACGCTGCTCGATCCCTGCGATCACGGGAGCTACCTCGACGCCGAGTACACGTGCGGGAGGATGGCACTGACCACGTGCTGGAAAGGGGTGCTCGGCGACGGCGTCACGTGCTTCGACACCACGTATGTCAAGGACGAGGTCTGGAGGATGTGCAGGGACAGGGGTACGGAGCTCCGCTCCCTCGATCAGGAGCAGCCTGACCCTGACTGCGGTGACCACGAGACGACCAGGGTCTACTACGAGTGCTGTCCCCTCGGGGATCCGCTGCCTTCGCCGTCGTGCTGGACGAGCGAGATCGACTTCGGTGAGGCGTGCCAGCCGTACGAGCGGCTGGATGCCGAGGCCACGACGCTGTGCAGCGGTAAGGGCCACTATCTCTTCCGTCGCGTGTTCGGGGACAAACACGTCGCCTGCACCGACGCCACGGCCACGAGCCTGAGCTACACCTGCTGCCCCTTCTGATCGCGAAATCGCCCGCGCGAGGAAACCGCCGGCCTCGTGGCGGTTGGTAGATGGAGAGCGACACGACGGAGAGGGCGCGCTGACCCGAGCACGAGCGGCGCGCGTTCGGAGCTGTCCGGCGCAACGCCGGCTTTCACGGAGGATCACGATGCGGACTTCCCTTGCGATAGGTCTATGGCTCAGCGTCTCGATACCGAGTCTCCTCGTCGGATCCGGGTGCACCATCACCATGGCGCCGGATTCCGATCCACCAGCGGGCTCGACGTGCGGGGAAGGCGGAAACGCGGATCATGGGGCGGGCGGCGGCGAGGACCCGGGATCGGAGGGAGCCGGGGGACGCTTGCCTCCCCCGCCCTCCGCGTGCTGGCTCGGGGACATGGGCGACGGATTCACGTGCCACGACACGGCCACGCTCCGGGATCACGCCCAGGCGAGGTGCGCGAGGATGGGCGCGGAGCTCGCGAGCTTCGTCAGCGACACCCTCAACCCGAGCTGCGCCGAGCACGAGAGCAGCGAGGTGGTCTTCGAGTGCTGCGGCGGCGAGCCGCCGCCTCCGCCGCCGCCGCCGAACTCGTGCTGGAAGGGCGAGCTGGGCGACGGGTCCTCGTGCATCGACATGGGCGCCCTCAAGGAACGGGCCTACGCGATGTGCGTGAGCGCGGGCGCCCAGCTCACCTGGCTCGACGCCCTGCCGGACCCCGGGCGCTGCGGTCCGAACGAGGCCACCAAGGCCACCTTCGAGTGCTGCGGCTCCACGCCGCCGCCCCCTCCGCCGCGCGCGTGCTGGAAGGGCGAGCTGGGCGATCGCAAATCCTGCGTCGACCCCTCCGACCTCAAGGGCCAGGCCTATGCGGCGTGCTCGCTCAAGGCCGGAGACCTCACCTTCTTCGATTACGAGCGGAACAACCCGAGCTGCGCAGCCGACGAGACCACCTGGGGTTACTTCGAGTGCTGCGGTAACGAGCCGCCGCCTCCTCCGCCGCCTCCTTCGTCCGGCGCGTGCTGGAAGGGCGAGCTGGGCGACGGCAAATCCTGCGTCGACCGCTCGGCCATGAAGGATAAGGCCTATGCGACGTGCGCGAGCGCAGGCGCCAGGTTCACCTCCTTCACCTACGAGGAGGAAAACCCGCTTTGCACCGGCTACGAGACCAGCAAGGCCTTCTTCGAGTGCTGCGGCAACGAGCCGCCGCCTCCTTCGTCCGGCGCGTGCTGGAAGGGCGAGCTGGGCGACGGCAAATCCTGCGTCGACCGCTCGGCCATGAAGGATAAGGCCTATGCGACCTGCGCGAGCGCAGGCGCCAGGTTCACCTCCTTCACGTACGAGGAGGAAAACCCGCTTTGCACCGGCTACGAGACGAGCAAGGCCTTCTTCGAGTGCTGCGGTAACGAGCCGCCGCCTCCTCCGCCGGAGGCCTGCTGGGGTGGTTCTCTCGGCGACGGCTCCTCGTGCATTGACGCGTCCGCCCTCAAGGAACGGGCCTACGCCACATGCGCGAGCGACGGCGCGGAGCTCGCGGCGTTCGACGCCGGGTACGATGGCCGATGCGCCGCCTACGAGTCGAGCCACGCAAAGTTCACCTGCTGCGCTTCGAAGACGCCGCCCTCTCGGTAGCGCCGGCGCGACCGCGCGGAACCCCGGGCGAGCGATCTAGAGCCTCGAGCGCTCGCCGCTGCCGTCGACAGGTTGTGTAACCCGCCGGCTCCGCCGGTGAGCGTACCGAGCGGGCCCATCGAGCTGTGCGTACATGCCAGGGCCGTACGGCCGACAGCGGCCGCTCGGGATCGCGTCGCTTTACGAGGCATGAGCGGCCCGCGACATGCGCTGGGCGCAGCGGGGCCGGGGCGCGAACGGCACACATCGCACCTGCACCGCACAGCTCGCCCGGCGCGGCCGGCCCGCGCGACGGGTTTGCACATCGGCGCGACATCGGCTCTGATGGCCGAAACTCTTCCGAGGTTCTCATGGCCGTGGCACCGCCCCTCGTCCGCGCACGACTCACGATCGATGGACTCAAGACCTCGCTCGAGGTGAAGGAGCTCTCAGGCGCGGAGGCGATGTCGCAGCTCTACGCCTTCGACATCACCGTCGAGTGCGCCGACACCGACCTCGACCTCGACGCGCTCGTCGCCGAGTCGGCCGTGCTGACGCTCGATCACGGCGCCAGCGCCCGCCACCTGCACGGGATCGTCAGCGGGTTCGAGCAGGTCCACACGTCGGAGCACCGCGCCGCCTACCGCGCCACCCTGGTGCCGGAGGTCTGGCTCCTCGACCAGCGGTACGATTGCCGCATCTTCCAGGGCGTCACCACGGCCGAGGTCATCGAGCGGGTGCTCAAGCTCGGCGGCGTCCGGCGTTACGAGATCGTGCTCCAGCGCAGCTACGGGGCGCGCGACGTCTGCGTCCAGTACCGCGAGTCGGACTGGGCGTTCCTCAGCCGCCTCATGGAGGAAGAGGGCATCTTCTATTACTTCGAGCACACCGACGCTGGCGCGACCCTGATGATCTCCGACACGGCGCAGGTCCACTCGCCCCTCTCCCCGAAGGAGCTCCGGTATCGGTCGGTCACGGGGGCGCTCCACACGGGAGAAGGCATCGATTCGTTCCGCTTCGCGCAGCGGGTCCGGCCGGGGAAGGTCACGACGCGCGACGTGCCGTTCGAGAACCCCGCCTCGGTCGTGGACACGGCGGTCGAGAAGGGGCGCCACACGGACCTCGCCGTGTTCGCGTACCCGGCCAGCCCCGCGGCGGAGGTCCGCCTCGACGCGCTCCAGGCGACCGCCGCCGTGGGACAGGGCGAGGCCTGCTCCGTGCGGCTCGCGCCCGGCGCGCGGTTCCGGCTCGAGGATCATCCGAGGGAGAGCTTCAACGCGGAGTACCTCGTCACCCGGCTCGAGCACGCGGCCCGGTTCGACAGCAAGGAGGGGTACCGCTGCACGTTCGAGTGCGTCCCTGCCGGCGTCGCCTTCCGGCCCCCGTGCAGGACGCCAAAGCCGCGCATCGCCGGCCCGCAGGCCGCGACCGTCGTCGGGACGCAGGGGGCCGAGATCGAGACGGACGGCGATGGGCGCGTGAGGGTCAGGCTGCACTGGGATCGCAACGGCAGCGCCTCGGAGAACGCGTGCTGGGTCCACGTCGCCCAGATGGCGTCGGGGGCCGGCTACGGGGCGATGCACATCCCGCGCGTCGGGAGCGCGGTGCTCGTCGAGTTCCTCGACGGCGATCCGGACCGGCCGATCGTGACCGGGCGGGTGTACACGGTCGTGAGCCCCTACCCGTACGCGCTCCCCGCCGAGAAGACCAGATCGGCCTTGCGGACGCAGAGCACCCCGGGAGGCGGCGGGTACAACGAGCTCCGCTTCGAGGACCAGTCAGGCCGGGAAGAGGTCTACCTCCGCGCCCAGCGCGATCTCAAGGTCGAGGCCCTGAACGACGCGCGCCGCAACGTCGGCGGCGACGATGCGCTCGTGGTGACGGGCGACCGCACGAAGACCGTCGGCGGCGCGGAGGCGGTGACGGTCTCGGGCGCGCGCACCGTGACCGTGGGCGCGGCCGAGACCAGGACGGTGGCGGCGGATCAGACCACCTCGGTCGGCGCCGACAGCTGGCTCTCGGTCGCGGGCGACCACACGGCGAGCGTCGTCGGGGACCGCCGCGACATCGTCGCCGGGGACCGCAGCGCGTGCGTCGGCGGGGACGAGTCGGTCAAGGTGACCGGCGATCGGACGGTCGTCGTCACCGGGGCGCACGCGATCTCGTCCCTGGACGACGAGTCGAGGCGTGTCACGGGCAACCTCACCCTCTCGGTCGGCGGCACGATGCAGCAGGTCGTCGATGGGCACTGCACGCTCAGCGCGGGCTCGCTCGAGTGGGCGGTGACCGACGGCGCGCTGGAGATGACGTGCGCCGGAGAGGTGCGCGTCGAGTCGGAGCAGGAGGTCCAGATCGGCGGACCCGATCTCGCCCTGTTCGCCGACTCGACGATCCGGATCCGGGCCCAGAAGAAGATCATCCTCGAGATCGGCAATTCGACCGACGCCGAGGGCAAGTCCGCGAAGATCGAGATCACCTCGGACGGGATCTACGTGACCAACGGGAGCGCCACGGAGAAGCTCGATGGCGGCACCGTGCGCCTGAACTGCTGAGCGCGGCGCCGCGGCGGAGAGGGCTCGATCCGTGAAGCTTCGCAACGAGACAAGGCACCCGGCGCAGCTCCTCAGGACGGCGTCGGCGCGCAGCGACGACCACATGCTGGGCTGCGCGATCGCGCGGCCCACCTTCCGGGTCGCCGGCGGCGCGCTCGTCGCCACGCCCGACGAGCCGTGGCCGATCTCGGGCGAGCCCGTCGCGACGGCGCTCGGCAAGATGCCCGGGGACAAGCCGTTCTACATGGGCGGGATCGACGTGCTGCTCGGCGGGAAGGTGCGCCAGCCCGGCGGCGCGGCGAGGCAGCGCCTCGACGTCGAGCTCGAGGTGGGCCGGACCTTCCGGCGGCGGATCGCCGTCTTCGGCGACCGCTCCTGGGCGCCCGGGGCCGGCGGCGCGCTGGTCCCGAGCGAGCCGGAGTCGTTCGTCTCGATGGAGCTCGACTACGGGCGCGCCTTCGGCGGGACGTGCCCTACCGACTACGGGCTCGACATGCCCTTCACGCCCAACCCGTCGGGGCGAGGGTTCTACCTCGACGCGAAGAGCGCCCTCGGGAAGCCGCTGCCCAACCTCGAGGACCCGAACCGGCTGCTCCGCTCGTTCGGCGACTCCCCCGATCCCGTCGGCCTCGGCTATTACCCCGGCGACGGCGCGCTCCGCGTGAAGGCCGCGACGAGCGCCGCCGCGCCGGACCCGAGCCGGCTCACGCCTGACAGGGCGCCCGAATTCAAGGTGGGGCACAGGGACATCCTCCCCACGTTCTTCAACATGGGGCACCCGGGCATGATGATCGAGCCAGGCGGCGAGCCGAGGCCGGGCGACGGGATCCGGCTCACGCACGGCCTGCGCGGCGGGGACCTCGCCTTCGCGATGCCCGACCTGCGGATGCACATCCATGTGCAGCTCGAGGAGCGGGAGGTTGTGTTTCCCATGCACCTCGATCAGATAGGGATCGTCGCGGGGGAAGGGCGGGTGTTCTTCTCCCTCCGCTGCGTGTTCGAGTACCACGTCCGCAAGGAGGAGCGGCGCACCGCGACGCTGTACGATGGCCCGCTGCCGGCGTTGATCCCGGGGATTTACCGGATCGCGCACGACCCGTGAGGCCGGCGCGCGCTCCCCTGCCGCCTAACCCCGGTCCAGGGCGAGCGGATGTTAACGTGAGATTGACGTTCTCGCGCCGGTGGCCGGGCCCGTTCAGCACGCTGCGCGGTCGCGAGGGGCGCGGGCGCAGGCGCCAGGCCCCGCTCAGCTCACGGCGGGCCATCGCAGGGTCCGGGGCCGAGGTGCACGGCGATCGCGGACATGGGCCATTTCGCCCCCATGCAACTTCGTTGTTCGCCGGCTGCCTGCGGTCGGCGGCAGGGTCGGCGACGGAAGACGGAACGGCCCGCTTGCGGACGACGATGCACCGGGCTAGGATGCCCTCCTCACGACCGTCCCTGGCCCTCGATAACGACGCTTTCCCTCTTCCCTCACTCGTGAGGGAGATTGCGGCTCGCTCGGACGACTGGACGACGCACCGTGTGATCGCGCGGGAGTTCCGCGCCGCACGTCTCCGTTCGATCCGTCACGGCTTCGTCGGATGGCAGGCGCGAGAGCGCCGCAGAGCGCACCAGAAAGCCGTAAAAGAGCAGGATGGCATGGGAAATCGTCTCTACGTAGGAAATCTTTCGTTCAACACCACCCGCGAGACCCTCGAGTCCGCGTTCGCCGCGGCCGGAGAGGTCCGTGAGATCGCGATGCCGACCGACCGCGAGACGGGGCAGCCGCGCGGCTTCGCGTTCGTGACCATGGGCACGGCTCAGGCCGCGAACAGCGCCATCTCGCAGCTGAACGGCGCCATGCTCGATGGCCGCGCGCTGAAGGTCAACGAAGCGCAGGAGCGTCCGGCGCGCGGCTTCGGCGGCGGCGGCGGTCGCGACCGGTACTGATCACGGGCGCGGCGTGGCGGCGCTCGTGCGCCGCCACGCCTGCGCTCTCAGGACGCACCATCAGGTGCTGAAGAACGCGCCCAGAGGCGCCGAAAGGCCGATTCCGCATGCAGAAGCAGGGAGCATTGAAGCGGCAAAAGGAACGCGAACGGCAAGAGAAGCAGCGCGAGAAAGACGCGAACCGTCTCGCGCGCCGCACGGGAAAGGGCTCCGCCGTCAGCGGGACACCGGGAGAGGATCCGGACATCGCCGGGATCGTCCCGGGGCCTCAGCCTGCGGTCATCGAGTGAAGCGCGCAGCGCCGAGCCAGGGCGCCGAGCGCGCCCCGTCAGAGCCAGCAACCGACCAGGACGGCTCGGCGCAGGCGACCGTGCGGCAACGATTCATCGAGCAGAGCGCCAACGCGCTGGGCCAGGCGTGGGCCAGGCGTTGGCGTCAAGACCTCCATCGAGAAGGCCGCCCCGCCGCCGGCGGATGGCCCGGCACGCTGCGTGAAGCACGAACTCAGGTGGAGATCACCCTTCCCGGGGAGCTGTGCCATCGCAAGATGCCCGCCATCACCGGCGTGGAGCGCGAGCTCGCCGCCCGGACCGCCTACTCAAGCGCGCGGAACGAGTGGCGAAGGCACACCGACCCCGAAATCCCCTAGTCGGGTAGCTGAGCCAGCGACGACGCCCCGCGAGGCCGGAAGAGTCCGCGATGGCGGACGACAAGCCCGCTCCGAAACGCAAGCGGGACGGCAATCGCGCCATCGACAAACCGCTCCGAGCAGCTTCGTCGCACGTTGGCCATCGAGGTACCCCTCGTAATAGTGCCGCCGGATGTGCGTGGCCTCGATGCGACCCTGGCGCACATACTCGACGGTCTTGAGCTCGAAGTCGAAGCCGACGATGGGGCTCGAGCGCACCTGGTCGAGCCCGAGATCCAGCCGGATTGAAAGACAAATGCGCCTGAGTAGAGTTTGTTAGGCTGGTCGCATGACTCCGACGAAGAACAGTTGGCCAGTTTTCAGTCTCGTTGCGATCGTCGCGAGCTCGACGCTGGCGTGCACAATCGAGACCGCGTCGTCCACCGGTACATCGGGCACCGGCGCGGGCACGTCCGGCAGCGCGGGCACCTCCGGCGGCGGGGGCGCTGGTCCGAGCGGCTCCTCCGGCAGCACCGGCACATCGGGCGGCACGGGCGCTTCCGGCAGCGGTGGCTCGTCCACCGGCGCGGGTGCCCTCCCGGCCGGCACGTTCCTCTACGTGCGCGCAGAGACGGCCGATCGCGATCATCTCATCGCGCGAGACTTCGCGACCGGCGCCGAGCGCATCGTCACCGATCTGCGCGGCGACGGCAGTGAAGGTTGGGAGATCTGGGGCCATACCCTCTCGCCCGACCGCACCCGCATCGTCCTCGCCTCGCTCTACGGCCCCACCAAGGAAGACAACGACACCCACCTCGCGACCCGCCGCCTCTGGAGCCTCGCCACCGACGGGACCGACTTCCGCCGCCTCACGCCGGTGTTTCCCAACGACGGCGAGGGCCGTACGAACTTCGAAATCTCGGTGGACGCACCGAGGTTCACGGCCGACGGCACCGGCATTCTCTATGACTTTGGCAACTGGTGGTACGAGGGGACGAGCCTCCAAGGAGGCTCGTTCCCGTGGCGCGTGCCCGCGGGAGGTGGGTTGCCGGAGCCCTTCCCCACGGTGTTGAGCTGCACGGTGATAGAACCTTCGGTCAACCCGGCCACCGGCGAAATCCTCCTCATTCACAGCGTGTGCCTGAATTCGGAGGATCAGGGCATCTTTCTCTATCCGAGAGCGGGCGGCACCAGCCCCACGAAGCTCGTGGATGAGGGCTACGGCGCAGGCCAGGTGCGGCCCTCGCTCACGACGGCGAGCTGGCTCGGCGACGGCAGCGGCTTTGTCTTCGTCGGAACCATCGATGTTCCGGCCAACGACACCACGGTAGAGACAAGCGCCCTCTTGGTCTACGACATGGCCACAGCCATGATATCCCCCCTCGTGCTCGCCGAGCCCGGCACCTACATAGATAGCGCGACGATCGCTCCCGACGCGACGTCCCTCGTCTACTGCCTGCGCCATGACGACGTGACGGATCTCCACGCCATCGACCTCACGCAGGCCGAGCCCGAGGACAGACCGATCACCACCGACGGCAAGAGCTGCTACCCGGCCTTCTGAATTTACTTACGCGCCGGGATGCGGAAGACGAATCCGGTCGTGCTCGGCGGCGCGACGGGACCCGAGCCGACGTCGATGGAACCGTAGAAGGTGCCGGCGACCCAGAGCGTGCCGCCGGAGGTGTGCTTCAGGAGGAACGGGGACTCGCCATCCACCGCCCGTCTTCTAGCGATCTCCGGCGCTGTGGGTCACGTCGACGCCTCGCAGCGCCTGCTGAGCGATGCTCAGGAAATCGGTCTCGGTGATGATCCCGATGAGCTGCTCCTCGTCGCCGACCACGGGCAGACAGCCGATTGAGCGAGCTGGTCGACGGATTGCGTCTCGCTCGGCGCTGGGCTGGCCGATGGCACGCCTTTCTATACGTTTGACGTCCTAACCATAGGTCGCGACGCCATTGGCGTAGGTGATCGTCCCTGTTTGCCCGAATTTGCGCCCATGGTTCGCGGCGTAGCCGGCATGATCGTCCGTGATGGTCACCGTGATCGTGCGGCCAGTGGACTCGGTGAGGAAGCGCTTGTGACAATTGTGGTGCCGTTCGCCCGTGCACGGCCAACCGTTCATTTCTACAACAAGGTTTGCTGAACGGCTGACGGAAGCGAGCATGACCTCTTCCGCATGGTAATGACCGTCGCTCTCGTACGTCTTCCCTTTGACTGTCACTGAGATCGGCATGTTACCCCTCCAAGATGCTTTCGCACCCGAAACGATGCCCTCGTTGTGCGCCGTTTCGTGGCAGCGCATAGCATCTCAGGCTGCTTTGCGAGCGTAAAGAGAATTCGAACCCTCGTCTGTGCGGTGCAAGACTCGTGCGCCGAACCCGCCCGGCGCCCACGCGCCGCCCGGGGGCTCCGCCAGCCCGCCTATGCCGCGTCCACGATGCGAAGTCCGGCCGCACTTGGGCGCTGGTTACGGCCCGGTTGGTATTGCCGATCACCGCCGTCGATGCCGACGGCGCACCTGGATCCAGCTCTTTGTGGGGCGGTCGGCTTGCCGCGGAGCGTCATTGTCGACACGGATCGCGCCTTACAGCAATGGTGTCTGGGGCGGAAATTTTCGAGGGTAAGGTGTCTCCTTCCGAGAGACAGGGTGCTCGGCAGCCCCGTGCTCTTCTCCCGAGATCAGAGGAGCGCTGAGCCTCGTTTTCGGCGCTGCTCACAGGCTGCACCGAGACGATCCTCAGCGCCGGCTTCAACCAGGACACCGCATCCCAGCTGCCGAGCTCGCAGCAAACGGTCGGCACCGTCGCGACGGCGCTCGGCAACGGCAACGTGATGGTGGCCGCTTCGCCGGCCGGCGAGGCCAATGAGCAGTGGGTGCTCATTCAGCACCCGAACTTCAACGACGTGACATCGATCCAGGGTCGATTCAGCGCCTTCCGCGGAGAGGATGGGCGCCAACTCCACGGGCTCCTTCTACGTGGATGATCTCTCGGTCATCTTCGTGACACCGTAGGCGTGCTGCGAGGGCGGACGCGCAACAGCGGGACGAGGCGGTCAGGCTACCTGGACTCCTGGTGGGTGGAGCTATGCGCCGGACGTGGCGGCGTCGCTCACGATCCAGGCAAAGCGGTCGTCCACACCCGCGCTCCCGCCGCTCTCGTCGCTCTGATCGGACCACGAGAATCGCTCGCTCACGCGCGCCTTCGCGCTCGCGCTCGCGTCGCCCCTCCAGGCGAACCGATCGCCAACCACGGTCTTGCTGGTCTCGTCATCCTCGTCGTCGTCGCCCGTGTCCCCCACGGGGTCCCCGAGGTCGTCGTAGACGCCGCTCCTGCTCCCGAGCGCGAACGGCCCGAAGCTGTACCCGTCCGAGGCCGCGTCGAGATCCCCGGGGTCGTGGTACTGCGCGTCGATGGAGCTGGCGAGCTTCCCGCCGATCTTCTTCGAGTATTTGAACCCGTTCGCCAGGGCCGTGTACTTGAGGATGCTGCTCACCTTCCGTGACTTCAGGAGGTTCTCCTCGGTCACCTTCTTCCACGTCTTCACGGCGATGATCGTGTCCTTCGCCGACTTCGCCGCGGCGCCAAGGCTCTTCCCGAGCTTCTTCATGCGATCGGCGGCGCTCTCGCCGAGCTCCGCGGCGCCCTGCTTGAACGACCTCCACACGCTGCCGTCCGCGGCCTCCGCGAGCTCCTCGAGCAGCTCGTCGCTCTGCGATCGCAGCCGGCTGAGCGAGTCCGAGAAGCTCTCCGCCGCCTGCTTGCCCACCTTCGACGCGACGTCGTCGGCCGCCTCCTCGGCGGACTCCTTGAGGATCTTCGCGAGCGTCTCCTCGGCGCTCTCCCGCGCGAGGGCCTTGCCGGCCCGCTTGAAGAACGGCTGCGCGAGATCCGCGCTCTTGGCGGCGGCCATCTTCGCGCCCTTCATCAGCCCCTTCCCGGCGGCCTTCGCGCCCTTCCACAGCTTGCCCGCGATCTGGCCGCCGAACTTCATCAGGATGTCCATCGCGATCTCGATCGCGATGTCGACGAGGCACGCGATGAAGTCGGTCCAGGTGAAGCCGGCCTTGGCGGTGCCCCAGACGATGGTGAAATCGAGCGGCAGGCTGATCGGGCTGTTGCACGCGAGGTGGAGCGAGAACGGCACGGTCTTGAACGGCGAGCACGCGAGATCGCAGGTCGTCTCGCCGAAGATGGGGTTATCGCACCCGATCGCGACCCCGCTCGTCCCCCAGACCGAGATGGAGCTCCCGAAGAGGATGGTCCAGGGCAGGAGCGGATTCCACCCCTGGACCACGTCCACGTGCGGGACGACGAGGCTCGCGTCGCTCCCCCGCCCTATCCAGTGCACGCCGTCGAGCTGTATCTCGTGCTTCTTCTGCTCCGACCAGAACGAGAAGAGGTGCGTGCCGCTGACAAGCCCTGTCTGGAAATGAGGCCAGTACTTCTGGGGCACGTAGGCCCCGGGCGGCGGCATCGGCCACCAGAACAGGGCCTCGTGCCACGAGAGGCCGAGGAACACGTTCCACCGCGTGACGGTCAGGCAGCCGTAGGACATCGTCCGCGCTCCTTCATCTTCATCGAGCTCATCGGGCCGCCGAGGTCCAGCGCACCTCGCGCCGCAGGTTCGTCATCTGCTCCTCGGTGAGATCCAGCGCCACGGGGGCCCGGGCGCTCCAGACCACGACGACCTCGCCCGGGACCGGCCGCACGACCACCGAGCAGAGGTGGGACTCCACCTCGACGAGCGCCCGACCGGGCGCGAGCTCCAGCATCACCCGGGGCACCTCGCCGGGCAGGTGGAAGGAGTAGACCTGCCGGCTCGGGTGCACGTTGTGCAGCTCGAAATACTCGTCCGGCGCGAGGTCGGAGACGCTCATCCCGGGCGACGCGACCTGCGCATACTCCAGCCGGAGCGGGGCGTCCGGAGCCTGATAAATGGGCGGTATCGAGAGGACATCGCGGGCGGCCCAGCCGCGCTCGACCTCGGCAGGGAGCTTGCCGTCGCTCTGGCAGGTCGGGGCGAGCCCGAGGTAAGCGAGCCGGGGAAACCAGGCCATGGACTGGTAATCCCAGCCCGCCGGCAGCGGCGCGTGGATCCACCGGTACGGCTTGCCCACGGCGAGGCGCTGGGGCGTCAGCGGGTCGAAAGGGAACTCGAGGTTGGGGATCGGCCGCCCCGCGAAGCCCTCGGCGTCGAGCTCCATCAAGTACCCGTAACCGCATGGATTTCTAGGGTAGTGGTACACCGTGTCGGCGAGCCTGTCGGTGCCGCGCCGGGCCTCCTGGACGAGCTGACCGAGGATGTCGCCGTTCCGGCCGAGCGCTGTCAGATCGACGCCGCCATAGGCATAGTCGTAGCGGATCGGGACCACCTCGATCGGCGCAGCGTCGGAGAAGCGCGGCCGGCCCGCCCTGTCGATCTCGCCCACGCGGTCGCCGTGGACCACGATCTCGCGGTGGTGCTTGCCAAACCGGACGCTCGCGGTGAGCGTGCGGGTGTCGGGCTTGTAGGCGTGGGCGAAGGCCTGGATGACGACGTCGGTCGCGCGCCGGAAAGGGAGCATGTCGTCGACGGCGATCGGCGGGGAGACCCGCGGCGGCATGCGATCCTCGCTGTACGGGATCTCGTCGTCGTGCAGGACCTCCTGCTGCCCGGGGGCGTCGAGCTCGCAGCGCCCGTTGTGGATCCGGTAGGTGCGCTTCGAGATCCAGGCGATCCACCGCCTCCCGTCGGGCTCGCCCTGCAGGAGCAGCTCGGTCTTGCGGCGCGGTCTGCGCGGTCTGTGCGCAGGCGCGCGCGCGGCGGGCGGCGTCGGGTCGTTGCTCACGGCCGCTGCTCCCCGCTCACTCGGCCTCGTAGATGCGCCAGCGGCCCCGCCAGAAGTTCTTCTCCGGCTCCTCCGCGTCGCCCGGCTGGCGCCGTGTGTCGGTGAGCAGCGGCTCCATCTGATCCCAGAAGCCCTGACCCACCGCGGGGCCGAAGATCGCCATCACCGTGTCGCGCATGAGCTCGTGGCGCTGCGCCTCCGGCAGCACGTGGAAGGGGTCGGTGAGCCGCTTCATGCGGTCATGGTACTTGGCGCGCGCGGGCGGCCACTCGGTATTTTGTTGTGATCTCCCGCCGCCGGCGCGCACCTCTTGTCGAGCTCGGCGGCCAGGTTCCGAAGCGATCCGCGCACCGCCACACACCGACGACGACTCCACTGTACGTCGCGGCCCGCGATCGCTGGATGAGCCCTTGACCTCGAGAGGCGCGGTTGCGACCGTGCACGACGGGGACATGAGCGAGCCGAAGGGGACACTCCCGGTCGACGACGCGCAGGCCGCGCAGTTCGCGGCGCGCGCCTTGCCGTTCTTGCCAGGCACCGTGGGCGGCGTCGCCTGCGCGTCGCTCACGCCGGCGGCGTCGGCGACGGCGGCGCAGGCGACCATCGACACGGTCCCCTGGCGCCACGAGGGCAAGCTCCGGCTGACGGTCGTCGTGAAGGCCAGCTTCTCGCTCGACGCGTCGCCGATGCGGCCGGCGGAGGTGGCGGCGCCGTTCCAGACGAAGGATGTCCACGACCGCCGCGGCCCCATGACCCACGTGACAGCGGCGAGCGATCGGGTGCCGTACCGCCAGTACGTGGACGTGACGGCCCTCGGGCACGCCGCAGCGCCCGGCGGCCGCCCCGTCGCCGAGATGAGCGCGCGGTTCGCGCTCGTCCAGCGCGAGGCGCCTGGCCTCGACAAGACGGTGCGCGTCGTCGGCCGCCGCAAGGAGGCCGGGGCAGCGCCGGAGCCGTTCGTGCGGATGCCGATCGTGTACGAGCGCGCCGCCGGCGGCGTCGGCGTGCCCGAGAACCCGCTGGGGTGCAGCGAGCGCGACGGCGAGCTGCCGAACGTGCTCGATCCGGTCGATCCGCAGAGGCCCATCGGCTTCGGTCCGCTCGCGGCGGCGTGGCCGGCGCGCAGCCGCCGCCTCCCGGCCGGCGCCCGCGCCAGGCTCGACGCCGAGGTGATGGAGGTGCCGGGCGCCTTCGACTGGTCGTACTTCCAGTGCGCCCCGCGCGACCAGTGGGTCTCCGCGCTGCAGCCGGACACGGTCGTCGTGCTCGAGGGCTTCCACCCGGATCGCCCGCGCATCCAGAGCGCGCTGCCGGACGCGCGCGTCGCCGGCGCTGTGTACGGCCTCGACGACGCCGATCCCGACGCCCCGGCGCGGCTCGTGTTCCACGCCGACGGCCTCCACGTCGACGCGGATCGGCTGCTCTGCACGATCACCTGGCGCGCCCACGTCGAGCTACGCGACCCGGCGCAGCGGGAGCGCCTGATGGCCGTCGCCGGCGTGGGCGTCGGGAGCGCGCCGGCGGTCCCGCCGCGGCGCCCGCCGGGCCAGCGCGCCGCGGCGGCCGCGCCAGCCGCGCCGTCGCGCTCCAGCGAGCCGCGGCGGCGGGAGGGGTCCGCGGGCGGCACGCTCGCGCTCGACGGGCCCGGCAGCGCGCCGGGGTCGGGCACCTTGCCCGCCACCCCGGCCGCGGCCACGACGCCCGGCCCAGCGGCGGGAGCGGTGCTCGCCGCGCTCGACGTCAACGGGGCCCCATCGCAGCCGCCCGCCCCCGCGGGCGCCGCGCCGCGCGCCACGGCGCCCGCCCCGGCGCCGTCGCCGCCGGCCCCGTTGAAGGAACCGCCGGCGCCGAGCGCAGCGCGCCCGGAAGAGTCGGTCACGATCGAGCGGTACGCCACCGTCTGCTCGGAGCTCGCCGAGCGGGGCGCGCTGCGCGGCGAGGTGCTCTCCGCGCACGACCTCGACGAGGCCACCTGGCGGAAGGCCGACCGGCGCTGGCGTGACGAGCTCGAGCGAGCGCTGAAGCACGGGGATCGCGCGCTGCGCGAGCGCTTCGACGACGCGTACGTGAGCGCCTGGGAGCGGCGCCACCCGGACCGGTTCGGGGCCGAGCAGTACGCCGGCCTCGTCAGGGCCGAGCGGCGGAGCAAGCTCGCGCTCGAGATCGCGGAGCAGGGGCTCGACGCCCCGCTCGGCATGCGGCTGAAGCGCGTGTGGCAGCGGCGCGTCGCAACGCAGGCCGCGCTGGCGGAGCAGGTCGAGCGCGCGCTCTCGGCCCCCTGACGCGCGATCGACCCCGCGCGCGCCGCCCGCGGCGCGCTGTCGGTGAGCGCGGACGCCGCCCGCCACACGCTGTCCGCGCGCGGCGCTCAGCAGTTCAGCTTGATCCGCTCGCCGAGCAGCTGCACGTCATCGTTCGCCGCGATCTGCACGTCACCGCGCGTGGCCTCGAGGTTCACCTGACGGGCCTCGGCGCGCAGCTCGCCGCGCGCCCGCGTCGTCACGTCGCCAGCGACGGTCTGCGCGAGGTCGCCGCCGGTCTCGTGCACGATCCCGTGCTCGGCGCGCACATGGAAACGATCGCAGTCGACGCGCACCGCGCCCGGCGACTCGAGCTCGAGCTCCGCCGCCCTGATCCGCAGCACCGGCCCGCGCGCGGTGAGGCGCACGTCGAGCTCGATCTCCCCGGAAGCGCTCCGGATCGTCACCCGCTCCTCGTCCCCTGCCGCGGATCGCACCTCGACGACGCGCCCCGACGGCAGCTCCACCTGCCGACCCTCGGCATCGCGCCGCGTCTGCTCCGCGATCCGCTCGATCAGCGCCGGCAGCTGGTCCACCTGCTCGGGCTCCGTCACGATCTCTGGTGCACGAGCTTCGTACGAGGGCTTCATCGCGGCGCGCTCGCGGGAGAGTCTCCCGCTTCCTGGATCGAAGAAGAGCGCACCCCGGCGCGCCGGGCAATCGCAATCTGAACGTCCCGGGTTGCGACCGCGGACACTACGGCGCAGGACTCTTCCACCGCCTTGCGGCTCCCGGCCTGTCAAACATTGACACGCAGCCCATGGAGGATGGCGAAGGGTCGTTCGGTGCGGCGCATGTCCACGAGCCTGAAGAGCCCCTGCTGACGCCACGCTGTCAGCAGGCGCAAACTACATGGGATGCGCGTCAACTCCGCAGCCACGGCTGCGCAAGGAGGCCGTCATGGATTTCGTCTCGATTCGCATCATCACCGACGCGACCCAACGTCTGGTCGCGTTCTACGAGCACGTCACGGGCGTCGCGGCGACCTGGTACACCGAAGACTTCGCCGAGCTGAAGACGCCTTCGTGCACCCTCGCCATCGCGCACCGGCGCACCATGGATCTCTTCGCGGCGGGAGCAGCGCACCCCGCCGACAACCACTCCATCATCGTCGAGTTTCGCGTGAGCGACGTCGACGCGGAATATCGAAGGCTGGCTCCTGTCATCGGTAAGGTCGTGCAGGAGCCGACGACCATGCCCTGGGGCAACCGTTCGCTCCTCTTCCGCGACCCGGACGGCAACCTCGTGAACTATTTCACCCCCGTCAGCCCGGAAGCGATCAAAAAGTTCGACAGGCAGCGCTGATCGCCCCGGCGCGAGCGCGCGAGGTGGGCCAGCGAAGCGCTCGTCACCCCGACGTCCGGCGGCTCCTTGGCGGTCGGGGTCGCGACGCCTTCGTGGGACACGACGTCGAAGACCAGGTGCCCGTGCCCGCGATGACGGCCCGGACCGCCGCGGCTTCCAATTTGTCCAATACGGCGGCGCGTGCGGGCGACAGAATCGGCGCATGAAGATCATCCTCAAGATCATCCTCATGCTGGTCATCGTCTCACTCGGAGGTTGCATCTCCCACACCACGGAGTCGACTTCGCCCATGGAAAGCCCCAATGCCACCTCGGCCGTCGTCCGCTACCAGGTCACGGACGTCGATCGCGCCGTTCGCTTCTACACCGAACGGCTCGGCTTCACGCTCGACCTGCAGGCCGGCACCGCGTTCGCGACGGTCTCCCGCGGTGACTTGCGCTTGCTCCTGAGCGGCCCCGGCAGCTCCGGCGCGCGCCCGATGCCCGATGGCCGCGCTCAGGTCGCCGGCGGCTGGAACCGCATCGTCCTCTACGTCGACGACCTCGCCGCGATCATCGAGCGACTCCGCGCGGCCGGCACGCCCTTCCGGAACGACATCGAAAGCGGCGTGGGGGGCGCGCAGATTCAACTCGAAGATCCCGACGGCAACCCGGTCGAGCTTCACGAGGCGCCGGAGGAATCGACCTCGGCAGCAGGAAACCCCGATGCCACCTCAGCAGTCGTCCGCTACCAGAACACGGACGTCGATCGCGCCGTTCGCTTCTACACCGAGCAACTGGGCTTCACGCTCGACCTGCAGTCCGGCACGGCGTTCGCAACGGTCTCCCGCGGTGACCTGCGCTTGCTCCTGAGCGGCCCCGGCAGCTCAGGCGCGCGCCCCATGCCCGATGGCCGCGCTCAGACCGCGGGCGGCTGGAACCGCATCGTCCTCTACGTCGACGACTTCGCCGCGATCATCGAGCGACTCCGCGCGGCCGAAACACCCTTCCGGAACGACATCGAGCGCGGCATGGGGGGCGCGCAGATTCAACTCGAAGATCCCGACGGCAACCCGATCGAGCTCCACGAGGCATCGGCGGGTTAGCTATGCGCCGGGCGCGCTGCGGTGTGTCCTGACACCGCGCTGCTCCTTCGCGGTCATCCGGTCAGGACGCCTCGGGATCGCGCGTGTCGCCGGTCCCTTCCGCGCGCCCCATCCGGCGCCGCGATGGCGATGTGATGCAGCTTGACGCGTTCGCGGGAGGACTGGGCGACGAGCGCGGTCGGCGAATTGCCGGAGAGGGCCACGAACTCGCGGATCAGGTGCGACTGATCGCAGAACCCTGACACGGCAGCGAGCCGGGCCCAGTCCGGCTCGCGCTCCCTCTCGGCCTGCGAGAGCGCCTTCCGAAAGCGTGTGATCCGGGCGAAGGCCTTCGGCGCGAGGCCGGTCTCGGCGGTGAACACGTCGACAAGCCGGCGGTGGCTGATGCCGAGCGTGGCCGCGACGTCCGCGACGCGCCTTTCGCCTCCATCGAGCGCCGCGATCGCGTGCGGCACCAGGGGATGACCGGGGCGCGCATTCGAAAGGCGGTCGAGCAGCGCGCGCTCGAGCAGCTCGAAGCGAGCGCGCGGCTCCGGCGCCGAGCACAGGCGTTCGCGGAGCTCCGCCGCTCGCAGCCCCCAGAGCTCCGCGAGGTCGACGTGCGTGTCGGTCAGCGCGCCGGGCGGCGCGCCGAGGAACGGCCACGCGCCCCCGGGGCGGAAGTGGACCCCGACCATCGACGCGTGCTCGCGTGTATCGACGCCGAAGCAGGACTGGTACGCACCCGACACGACGGCACCGGCGTGGCGGCGGATGGTGGGGCCGTCGTAGATGCGAACCTCGTCCTCGTCGAGGTTGACGACCAGCTGGAGGGTACCGGAGGGCAGGATGCGCTCGGCCGCGTGCGGCGGAGCAGCCGAAAGGTACCAGAGCTCGGCGACGTGCGCCGAGAGCGGCGGACCCGGCACGTGGCGGACATACAACACGTGGACACTATGGCCGACGATCACGGCCCCGGCCACATCGCTGCGCGGCGCTCGCGAAGCCCGAGCACTCCCGTCACACCTTCCCCTAGGCTGGCGTGAAGCTCGCGAGGTCGGCAATCCCGAGCGCCGCCTCGAGCTCGGCGACCTCGGCGACCGCCTTCTCGAAGCCCTCGTCGCCGAGCATGCGGTGCTCCTTTTCCTCGAACTGCTCGCCGAGGTCGGCATATGCCTTGGCGCCGACGAGCGCCCGGAGCGCGGGAAAGAGCACCGTGTCCTCGCGCGCCGCGTGCGGCCGGTACATCCGATTGAACGCGCGCAGCCTGTCGGCGAGCTTGCGGCGGGCGGCTTGCTCCCGAAGCGGCTCCCTCGCGAGCGTGAGCACGTCGGCGGTCACGAGGCGCCCCGCCTGGTGCTGGCGCCGGAGCACCGCGACGAGATCCGTGTGCTTACCGGCCCTCTCGAAGCGGGGGAACAGGAAGTCTTCTTCGAGCTTCTCGTGATAGTCCTCGATCACCCGGCGCACGACGCCCGCAGCCGAGAGGAGCACGTCGCCCGGGACATCTGCGGGCCCATCCAGGCGCCGGATTGCCTCGTCGTACAGGAACATGACCCGGCGCAGGACCCCGTGCTCTCGCATCAGATCTTCGCCGGGGGTGACTTCGTCGCCTTCCCCGGCGCCGCCTTCCTGTTTCGGTTCGCGGGCCGCCGCGTCGCGCTGACGCGCGCAGGCGCCGAGGACGGCGCTCATGCCGATGCTGCTGGTCGCGAGCACCAGCGTCCGCCGCAACAATCCGTCGTTGTTCATGGGCGATACCTCCCTTCCGCACCGCGCCCCAGCTTGCTACCCGTGCTTCAGCCCCTCCACGCGCGTGGTGCGATCGAGCAGCCCATTCCCCTGGAGGCGCCGGTCACGAGCGCAGCGGCCGGCGCCATCCCGTGACCTGCGATGCGGGCGGTTTGAGCCATGGATCACGATACCAAGGAGCTCCCAGCCGGCCGATGCGGAGGCGCCGGGTTCGATTGTACGACCGAGCCGGAAGGCCACAGGCCGCGTCCGTACGGCAGCGCGTCCAGGTTGACGAGATTACCAGGATCGTCTACGCGCTTCGAACCATGATCTCGACGGCGCATCGAGAGATCCGGGTGAGCCTCTGGAAGATCCACATCCACACTCCGTCGACGAGGGCTGGAACGAAATGAGGAAACTCCTGCGCAAGATGCTCGATTCCGATGCGCCTGCGGCGACGCTCCTTGTCCGCCTCTCGGTCGGGGCCGTCTTCTTGTCCGAAGGGCTCCAGAAGTTCATCTATCCAGCGGAGCTCGGCGCCGGAAGGTTCGCCAAGATCGGCATCCCCTGGCCGGAGGCCATGGGGCCTTTCGTCGGGGTGGTCGAGATCGTCTGCGGGGCGCTCGTGCTCGCGGGGCTTCTGACCCGGGTCGCCGCCGCTCTGCTCGTCATCGACATGGTCGTGGCGCTGGTCTCGACCAAGCTTCCGATCCTGCTCGGCCGAGACATCCTCGGCTTCCACGTGCGCAAGATGCCGCAATACGGCTTCTGGAGCATGGCCCACGAGGCGAGGACGGACTGGGCGATGCTGCTGGGCGCGCTCTTTCTCCTCGTCGTCGGCGCGGGGCGCCTGTCCGTCGACGCGCGCCTGGCGCGGCGCCGGAGCGCGCCGTGAATGAATCAGCCACCTCTCCCACGTCGGTCCGGCGCTGGACGGGGGCCGATCTTCGCGAGCTCGCGTGGCTGTTCCTGCGCCTCGGCGTGACGGCGTTCGGGGGGCCTGCCGCGCACGTCGCGATGATGCAGGACGAGGTCGTGCGCCGGCGCAAGTGGCTCTCGGAGGAGCGCTTCCTCGACCTGCTCGGCGCGACGAACCTCATCCCCGGCCCCAACTCGACGGAGATGGCGATCCACATCGGCTACGACCGAGCGCGAGGACCGGGCCTCGCGGTGGCCGGCATCTGCTTCATCCTGCCCGCGATGCTCATCACGGGCGCCCTCGGCTGGGCCTACGTGCGCTTCGAGGCGTTGCCGGCAGCAAACTGGCTGCTCTACGGCGTCAAACCCGTGATGATCGCCGTCGTCGTGCAGGCGATCGGCGCGCTCGCCCCGAAGGCTGCCCGCACCACGTCGCTCAGGCTCCTCGGCGTCGCGGCGGCCGTCCTCGCGTGGCTCGGCGTGAACGAGCTCGCCGTGCTGATTGGCGCGGGCGCTGCGAGCGCGGTGCTCGCTCGCCTCGGCAAGCCTTCGGTCCGCCCTCCGGCGCCGAGCGATGAAGATACAGGCGCCGGCAACAGAGCAGCCGCGCTGGCGCCCTGGCTGCCCGGGTTTGCCGTCGCAGGGTCGGTCACGCTGCCAGGGCTCTTCTGGGTGTTCTTCAAGACCGGCGCGGTCCTCTTCGGCAGCGGCTATGTCTTGCTGGCGTTCCTGCGTGCGGATCTCGTGGAGCGGCTCGGCTGGATGACCGAGGCGCAGCTCCTGGACGCGATCGCGGTGGGGCAAGTCACGCCGGGGCCTGTGTTCACGACCGCGACGTTCGTGGGGTACGTGCTGGCGGGCCCTGCGGGCGCGCTCGTCGCGACCATCGGCATCTTCTTGCCCGCGTTCTTCTTCGTCGCCGTGAGCGGCCCCCTGGTGCCGCGGCTGCGCCGATCGCCGGTCGCGGGGGCGGTCCTCGATGGGGTGAACGTCGCTTCTCTCGCCCTCATGCTCGTCGTGACGGTGCAGCTCGGTCGCGCTTCGCTCATCGATCTCCCCACCGTGCTGCTGGCGGCCGCGAGCGCGCTCTTGCTCTTTCGCTTCAAGGTCAACTCGACCTGGCTCGTCGTCGGCGGCGGCGCGCTGGGCTGGGCCATCCACAGCGCAGGACTCGCGGGGTGAGGTAGGCGTCCGGCGCGCGCGCCACCGGCAACGCCAGCGACGAGCCGCGCGATGCGCCCACGGCCCCGGGGCGGCTCGGCGCCCATGGGTGGCCGCGGAGCGGAACGTCCCTGCCTCCAAATTGGTTGCGCACCGCAACCATCTGTGTTCTCCTCGGAGGGTGACCACGAGAGAGCTCTGCTCGGAGGTCCGCGCCTTCGTTCGCGGCTTCGGTCTCCTGGACGAGGAGCGCACGCCGTGCGGTGTCCGGGTGGCGCCGCGCGAGGCCCACGCCCTGACGGTCCTGGCGGACGCCGAGCGGGCGGGAGAGCATCTCTCCCAGAGCGACCTGCGGCGAGCGCTCGGCATCGACAAGAGCAATGTCACCCGGCTGATACAGCGCCTTCGTGACGATGGCCGGGTGGAGCAGGACGTCAGTGAGGAAGACGGGCGGGTCCGCCGCCTGCGGCTCACCTCGACCGGGCGCCGGATGGCAGGGCGAATCGAGGAGCAAAGCCTGCTGCGGTTCCAGGCGATCGTGGACGCCATCCCCTGCGAGGAGCGCGCCGCCGTGGTGCGCGCGCTGCACGCCCTGAATCGTGCGCTCTCGCGCGTGACGCGCCCGACAGAGGAGCAACCCGATGCGAGCGACTCTCCATGACGTTCTTCTCAAGCTCCTCGGAGCTCTCCTGATGTCCCCGCTCGCCTCCTGCACGCCTTCCAGCGAGACCGCTGCGGGACCCGCGCCGGGCGCTCCGGCGGCGGTGCAGGTCCGCTCGTTCGGCGCCCTGCGCGCGATCATGCACGAGGGGCAGACGGGGCCCGCCGTGCGCATCGGCGATGTGGTGCCGGGCCCACGCGCGTTCGGGGTCGGGGCGCTCAGCGGATTGCGCGGGGAGGTGACCGTCGTCGACGACGCGATCTGGACCTCCTATGCGCGCGACGACGGGACCCTCGACGTCCGCCCCGCCGGGGCGGAGGAGGAGGCGACGCTCTTCGTGGTGGCGAACGTCGCGCGATGGCAGGAGGCGACGCTCGACGCCGACGTGCCTGACGGGCAAATCGACGCGCGCATCGAGGCATTGCTGCGGGAGCGCGGCCTCGATACGGAGGGCGCCGTCCCGGTCCAGGTGCGCGGCGGCTTCCGCGATCTCCGGTGGCACGTCATCGACGGGAAAAAGCTCACCCCCGGCGGAGGCCACGCCGACCATGTCCGGGCGTCGGTGAGCGGAGCGCTCCCCGCCGTCGAGGGGGTGCTGGTGGGCTTCTTCTCGAAGCACCACCACGGCGTCTTCACGCACATGGGGTCAAACACGCACTTTCACGTCGTCCTGCCGGAGCGACCGCTGATGGGCCACGTGGACGGCGTGACGCTCGCTCGCGGCGCGCGGATCCTCCTGCCGGCGCCCTGACGCTCGTTCCGGCAGAGCAGACGCCCTATCCCCGATGACGGGAGGCGTGCATCGCGACGGCGATGCCGTCCTGGAGCGTGCCCTTCGTGACGACGCCCTGCAGGGGCGCGTCGAGGTGCACGAGCGTCCGGGCCACCTCCGAGCCTATCCCGGTGATCACCGTGCGCGTCCCCAGGAGCCGCAGGCCGCTGGCCGCGGTGAGGAGCATGGTGGCGACGCTCTCGTCCACGCGTTTGAGGCCCGTGATATCCAGAATGACGAACTCCGCGCCTCGGCTGCTGGCGCCGTGGAGCATCGCATGGATGGCCTGCTGAGCCCGGTCGCTGTCCATCGTACCGATGAGCGGCATGACCAGGATGCGATCCGTGATGGGAATGAGCGGCGTGGAGAGCTCGAGGAGCCGGCTGCGCTGCACTGCGATGACCTGCTCGTGCAGCGCGGTTTTCTCCGCGTTCGCGCGGCCCTTCTCGACGAGCTCGCGCTCGAGCCCCTCCTTGGCCTCGCGCAGCTCGTCGGTGCGGGTCATGAGCTCGACGAGGAGCGCCTCGCGCGCGGCCTCGACGGCGACGCGCTGCCGAACCTCCGACTCCAGGCTCGCATTCTTCTCCTGCAGCGCCCGCGTCATGCGCCGGACGGCGATGTGCGGGCGTATCCGCGCAAGGAGCTCCTCGGTATCGAAGGGCTTGCTTATGTAGTCGACGGCGCCCGCCTTCAACCCTTGCAGCCGGTGCTCCCGATTGTTCAAGGCGGTCATGAAGACGATCTGCGTGTCGGCGGTCTGCGGGTTGGCCTTCAGGCGCTTGCACACCCCGAAGCCATCGATATCTGGCAACATGACGTCGAGGAGGACGAGATCCGGCTGCTCGCGCTCGATCAAGCTGATCGCCATGTTGCCATCCGTGGCGACGGCGAGGTCCAGATGCTCGCTCGACAATGCGTCGAGGAGCGTGTCGAGGTTGGCGGGATTGTCGTCGACCGCGACCACGAAGCCATTGAATTGCGTCAAGTTCGTCCCCCCGGCGCCTGAAAAACGCAGCTGGACGCTATCAAGGCGCGTGACGGCTGTAAAGGGTCAAGCATGCAGCGTCGCCCCGGGAGCGCGGTTCCGAAGATCCCTGCGAAGCGCTCGCACGACGCATCTGTAACATCCTTCACGTCGAGAACACCAGGACACATCAAACTGTGTGTGTGCCGACGTGTACGACGTTGCGCAACGCTGGTCACGATCTGGAAACGGCGCACGCGGGTGTGCTCCAGCACGTGCGTAGGGTGCGCGAATGTGGCAGTCGCGAAGCGTCTTTCAAATTTGCATTGACTTGTGTTGCCCTGCCCAGGCTAGTTTAGCGCACACTCGGCTATCGGGCCGGGGCGCACATGGATGGGAGGGGCTCGGGCATGGAACTGACTGAGTATGCGCTGGGGGATATCGCGTACGAGGGGAGCGAGACGCGCGTCTGTCGCGCGGTGCATCTCCCCTCGGGCGCGCAGGTGGCGATCAAGTTTCCGCTCGCCGACGTACCCAACCCGCGCGTCATGGGGCGGCTGGTCCACGAGCATCAGGTGCTTCAGCAGCTCGCGGCGGTGCCAGGCGTGGCGCGCGTGCATGCGTTCGAGCAGCGGAACGGCACCGCGGCGCTGGTGCTCGAGAACCCTGGAGCGAGCTCGCTCGATCAGGTACTCGCCAAGCACGGTCGTTTGCCGGTGGTGGCCGGGCTGCGGTTCGGGCAACGCCTGGCTCAGGTGCTCGAGGGCGTGCATGCCGCCGGCGTGATGCACAAGGACGTCAAACCGCAGAACCTGCTGGTGGATGACACGTACGAGCAGATCACCCTGCTCGACTTCGGCATCGCCTCGCTGCTGTCGCAGGAAGCGACCGAGGCGAGCATCCCCGAAGCGCTGGAAGGGACCCTGGCGTACATCTCGCCAGAGCAGACGGGGCGCACGGCGCGCGCGCTGGATACGCGCACGGATCTCTATTCGCTGGGCGTGACGCTCTTCGAGGTGCTCTCGGGGCGGCGGCCCTTCACGGACCGCGATCCGCTCTCGCTGGTGCACGCGCATCTGGCCAAGAGCCCGCCTCCGCTCGACACGATCGCGCCGGAGGTGCCGAGCGGCGTGTCGGCGATCATATCGAAGCTCCTGGCGAAGGATCCCGAGCGGCGGTACCAGACAGCCAGAGGCGCGGCCGAGGATCTCGAGGAGGCGCTCCGCGCGCTCCACCAGCGTGGTACGGCGGCGCCCTTCTCGCTTGGAAAGAAGGACTTCTCACGGAAGCTGCGGTTGCCGCAGGTGCTCGTGGGGCGGGAGCGGGACGTCGAGCGGGTGGGCGAATCGTTCGCCCGCGCCGAGCGAGGCGCGGCGGAGCTCTTGCTCGTCGGCGGACCGTCGGGCATCGGCAAGACGGCCCTGGTGCGCACGGTCTACCACGACATCGCGAAGGCGGGGCGCGGCCTCCTGATCGCGGGCAAGCACGACCAGCTCGCGCGGTCGACGCCGTTCGCCGCGATAGCGCAGGCATTCGGGGGCCTGATGCGCCAATGGATCTCGAGCCCGAAGGCGGTCCTGGAGACCTGGCGGGATCGGATCCGGAACGAGGTCGGGGACAACGCGCGGCTGATCGCAGACGTGGTCCCGGAGCTCGACCTCGTCATGGGCAAGCTGCTGCCGGTGCCGCCGGCGGAGGGCGAGCAGGTGCTCAATCGGCAGAAGCTGACGTGGTTAAACTTCGTTCGAACCGTCACGACGCCGAACCCGCCGCTCGTCATGTTCCTGGACGACATGCAGTGGGCGGACAGCGCCACGCTGATCATCCTGCAGACGCTGCTGACGGACGTGGAGCGAAGGTCGCTGCTGGTGATCGCGGCCTACCGTGACAACGAGACGCCGCCCGAGCATCCGCTGTGGAAGCTCGTCGAGGCAGTGGAGGCGAGCGAGGCCAAGGTATCGAGGCTGACGGTGGGCCCCCTGTCGGAAGAGCAGGTGCAAAAGTGGCTCTCGCGCACGCTCGAGAGCGAGCCGAAGCGCATCGAGCCGCTCGCGCGTGTGCAGTGGCAAAAGACGCGCGGAAACCCGTTCTTCCTGGAGCAGCTGCTCTTCTCCCTGCACCGGCAGAAGCTCCTGGCGAGGGACGCGGAGAGCGGGGAATGGCGCTGGAATCAAGCGGACCTGGAGCGAGCGCAGATCACCGACAACGTCGTGTCGCTGCTGACGGACAAAGTGCGAGAAATGCCGGACGCGACACAGCAGCTCATGGGGCTCGCGGCGTGCGCGGGGCACACGTTCCACCTCCACGATCTGGAGCGATTGAGCGGGTGGGAGCCCGCCCGGGTGACGGGCGCGTTGTGGCCGGCGCTGCAGGAGGAGCTGGTCGTGCCTGTGGACGGGGCGTATCGCCCCGCGCAGGCGCTCGGGGGGGTGGGCGACGGAGCGCTGGACGCTTCGTACCGGTTCTTGCACGACCGCGTGCAGCAGGCGAGCTACGAGCGGATCTCGCCGGAGCAGCGCGTCCTCGCGCACCTCGAGATCGGCCGGCGGCTCTGGGCGCGGTATCGCGCGGAAGGAGGCACGCCTCAGCAGCTCCTCGAGCTCGCGCGCCACATGAACCAGGGTTCGGCGCGGCTCACGTCCGTGGAGGAGCTCAATGACGTCGCGCGGATGAACCTGGAGGCCGCTCGCGTCGCGAAGGCCGCGAGCTCTCACCGGCTGATGGCCACCCTGCTGGAGAACGCGCAGGCGCTCCTCGGCGAGCGAGCCGCCAAGGAACAGCTGGCGCTGTCGGTGGAGATAGCGCTGGAGCAGCTGGAGGCGGCGTATCTGTTGCGAGATTTCGAGGACGTCGAGCGGCGTGCGCTCGACTTGCTCGCGAGGCCTGTCGGGGCGGCGGCCTGGCTGTCGGCGCAGGAGATCCGCGTCCGCTGCTGCCTGGCGACGGGCCGGTATGCGCGGGGGATCGGGCTTGGTATCGCGGCGCTCGCGGAGCGGGGCTTCGCCTTCCCCGAGACGGACGAAGCGTGCCAGCCGGCGCTCCTCGAGGAGTCCGCCGCGCTGGATCGATGGCTGGAGCAGGACCTCGGCGCGTTCGATCGAATGCCGCCCGAGCAGTCCCCGGAGCACCGGCTCATCGACGCCCTGATGACGCAGACGCAGCTCTGCTCCATCTACGGCGGCCGGCCGATGCTCTACACGCTCATCATCGTTCGCCTGGTCTCCGAGGCGGTGCGACGGGGGGCCCTCACGCCAGCGGCCACCCTCATGCTCTGCAGCTTCGCCAATGTCTGGTCGGTGGCAACGGGCATGTACCGCCGCGTCTTGCGGTGGGTCGAGCCCGGGGTGCGCGCTGCAGTGCGCGTCGGGTCCCCGATGCTCCCCGAGTGCCTGGTGCTTCATGGCATCTACATGGTCTATTCCAGGCCTGTCGACGAGACGGCTGCCCTCTATGAGCAAGGCATGGCGACCGGCCTGAAGCTCGGTTCGTTCCAGGGCACGAGCTGGGGCCTCCTCGCCGATCTGTTCTATTACCGCGTCTGGCGTGGCCTGCCGCTCGTCCAGGTCGACGCGCAGGTCAAGGCTCGCTGGGATCTCGTGCAGCGCGCGGGCGACGCGGTGGGAAGGCACCACTTCGAGGCGATCGCGTCCTATTGTGACGTGCTGATGACCGCCGAAGGCGCCCCGAAGCTCCTGAAGGACGAGCCGCTGTCGCGAGGCTCGCACTCCCTCCTGGCCGACGGGGACGGGTTCACGGGAGGGCTCGCTCGCACCCTGGAAGTCTATCTGTTCGGCGTCACCGGCAGGTGGGAGCGAGCGCTGTCGCGGGCGCGGGAGGCAGACCAGTCTCGAGCCGACATCCTCGGCATGCCGCCGGTCACGGATATCCCGTTCTTCCTCGCCCTCTCGGCGGCGAAGTGCTGGCAGGACGCCGCCGGCGCCGAGGAGCAGGCGCGGCTGCGGGAGCACATCGAGCACGGCCTCGAGCGGCTGCGGTACTTCGCGGAAGGTTGCGCGCCGAACTTCGTCCACAAGCTGCGCCTCGCCGAGGCCGAATACGCCCGCGTCCGCGGCGAGACCGAGGAGGCCATCGCCAGGTACGACGAGGCCATCGAGCTCGCGCGCGAGCACCGCTTCCTCCACATCGAGGCGCTCTCGATCCAGCTCGCCGCCGAGTTCCGGCTGCAAACGGGCAAGAGGCACATCGGGGCGATGTACCTGCGCGAGGCTCGCGACGCCTATGCGCGCTGGGGCGCGGTCAACGTGGTCGCCCATCTGAACGCGAAATACCCTGCCTTGCTCAAGACGGCCATGCAGGGGGCGCCTGTCGAGCGCGCGATGACGGCGGCGGCGACCACGGCGACCACGGGCGCCTCCACGGGCGCGAGCCTCGACGCGAACACGGCGGTGCGCGCGGCGCAGGCGCTCTCGAGCGAGCTCGACCCGGAGCGCGTCGTGGGCCGGCTGATGGAGCTGCTGCTGGCGAACGCGGGGGCGCAGCGCGGCGCCCTCGTGCTCCGCGAAGGGGAGGCGCTCTCCGTCGTGGCGCGGCTGTCGGTGGAGGGGGCTCGCATCGAGACGGGGCTGTCGGAGCCGCTCGGGCAAAGCCACGACGTTCCGGCGACCATCGTGCAGTACGCGGCCCGCGCGGGCGAGCCGGTGGTGACAGGCGATGCGACGACCGACGCGCGCTTCGCCATCGACCCTTACCTCGCGTCGCGCGCGGTGCTCTCGCTGCTGGCCCTGCCCTTGACACACAGGGGCCATCTCGTGGGCGTGCTGTACCTCGAGCACCGGGACGTGCCGTCGGCGTTCCCTCCGGCGCGCGTGGAGTTCCTGTCGGTGCTGGCCTCGCAGGCGGCCATTGCCGTCGAGAATGCCGTCCTGTACCGGGACCTGGAGGCCAAGATCAAGGAGCGCACGGCCGAGCTCCAGATCGCCAAGGAGGCGGCCGATCGGGCGAACCGGGCGAAGAGCGATTTCCTCTCGAGCATGAGCCACGAGCTGCGCACGCCGCTCAACGGCATCCTCGGTTATGCCCAGGTCCTCGCTCGCGCGCCCGAGCTCTCCCCGAAGAGCCGTGACGGGGTGCAAGTCATCAAGAAATCGGGCGAGCATCTCCTCTCCTTGCTGGAAGACGTGCTGGACCTCGCGAAGATCGAGGCCGGCAAGATGGATCTCGTCTCGAAGAAGTTCGATTTGCAGGCCCTGGTGCGCACGGTGGTCGATCTGTGTCGCGTGCGCGCGGACCAGAAGGGCATCGCGTTCACCCATGAGATACGCGGTGGGGCGACGTCCGCGTTCTACGGCGACGAGAAGCGCCTGACTCAGGTGCTGCTGAACCTCCTGAGCAACGCCATCAAGTTCACCGAGCGAGGGAGCATCGCCCTCGTCATCGACGAGCTGAAGCGCGGCCCCGATGAAGCAAGCACGTTGCGGCTCCGGGTCGAGGACACGGGCCCCGGGATCGCCGCGGAGCACGTCGCGCGCATCTTCGATCCCTTCGAGCAGCTCGGCGATCACAAGGCGAAGAGCGCCGGCACGGGGCTCGGCCTCGCCATCACGAAGAAGATCGTCGACCAGATGGGCGGCACGATCGAGGTCGAGAGCGAGCTCGGCCGAGGAAGCGCCTTCACGGTGACGCTCACGCTCGCGGCGGGGCCTGCCTCCGCGAGCGCCGACAGGGCCCTCGGATGGCATACGATCACCGGGTATCGCGGAGAGCGCCGCACGATCCTCGTCGTGGACGACAACCCGCACAACCGTGCCTTGATGAGCGATCTGCTGGCCCCGATCGGCTTCGAGGTCGTGGAGGCCGAGGACGGTGAGGCGGCGCTCCGGCTGGCCCTGGAGCGGAGGCCGGCGCTCATCTTGATGGACCTGGTCATGCCAGGCATGGACGGCCGTGAAGCCACGCGCCGCCTGCGGCAGATGCCCGAGCTCGGCGAGGTCGTCATCTTGATCTCGTCGGCGAACGTCTCCGGAGCCGAACGGGAGGAGGGCATCAGCGCCGGTTGGAACGACGCCGTGCACAAGCCGGTGCAAGCGGGCGCGCTCTTCGACAAGATCCACCGCTTCCTCGGCGTGGAATGGATTCATGCGGAGGAGAAGGCCCCCGCCACGGCGGCGAGGGTGAATGGCCCGCTGGTGCCGCCTTCAGCCGAGGAGCTTGCGCTCCTGTCGCGGCTGGTGGCGTCGGGGCGCGTCCGGAACGTGGTGGCGGAGGCGACGCGGATGGAGGAAGCCGACCCGCGGCTCGGCCCGTGGCTCGAGCAGCTCAGGGGGCTCGTGCGGACGTACCAGATGCGAAAGCTGCAAGAGTTCGTCGATGGGTATGCCGCAGGCACGGCGCTACCCAGGAAGAGCGCCTAGCGAGCTCCGACGCGCTCGAGCAGGAGGACGCCCGCCTCATCGACGCGCACGGTAGAAGAAGGTTCTGTCACCTGCGACGAGCGGCGCCTCTCCCTTGCCGTCGACTCGGCGCCGCGTCAGGCGCTGGGCCGGGAGGACGCTGCCGCCCCTGCCGTGGTGGACGCTGAAGCATCTGAAGACGGCCGGTTCCACCTGCTACATTTCGCCCCCCGCCAGTCATGAGCTCATCCAGCCATCGAACCCTCGTCATTCTCGACGAGCGCGGCGCCGCCGCGCGCCTCTCGTCGCAGATCGCGTCGCTCGTACAGGGGTACCGGATCATCCACCTCTCCGACACGCGCCACGCCCCCTACAGCACGCTGTCGCGGGTGTCGGCGGCCCGCCTCGTGCTCCTGTGCCTCGACTTGGTGCGGGGATACGGCATCTCTGCGGTGCTCCTGGCCAGCGCGGCGGGGTCTCGCGCGGCGTTCCCGGCCGTGCGGGTCGGGTGCGCCCGGGCTGGCATCGCGCTGCATGAGGGCGCCTCGCTGGCCGCAAGGCAGGTGGTCCGCCGGCACCGCTTCGGCGATGTTGCGGTGCTCGGAGGCGAGATCGTGGACGAGCGTGCCGTTGCCGAGGCGCTCGCCGAGGCGGGGCGCTCGGCCCTCACGCGGGCGGCGCCGCTCGACCTTGCCGCGTTGGGCGAAGCGGGCAAAGACGCGCTCAGCCGGCTCGTGAAAGCGCAGCGCGCGCAGGTGGGGACGTACGTGCTCGGCTCGTCGGAGGCCGCGCGCGTCGCGGATCTGATCCGCCGGTCCGATCCGGACGCCGAGATCGTCGAGGCGGACGCGGCGCTCGCGGCGGAGGTCGCCGTGGTACTGGAGGCCGAGCCGGCGGGGGGCAAGACGGCGTCCACGGTGATCCGCTTCGCGACCGAGGCGTCCGAGCACTGGCAGGAGCGCATCGCGGAGTTCGCCGGCGTCGCGCCGGATGCCGTGGCGGGCCGGTGGGTGATGCCGGCGGGGCCAAGCGCGGGGCCCTTCGCCGTCGCAATCGACGAGGACGGGGATCCGCTCGACTGAGCCGGCCGCCCGACCCGGCCCGGGCTTAGCGACCTGAGATCGCGGAGCGGGACACGAGACGGCGCCTTTGCGGGAGCGAGCCCGTGCCCGCACCGCCGACGAAGAAGCTTCCTAAGGCGGCCGGCTGGGCCCGAGTTGGGCCGCAGCGGAGGAGAACCGAACCGTCCCTATCCCGTGAAACTATTGAGGTCGTTGCGCTTTGCGTCTTCCGCTCCTCCGCACGAGCGATGAGGCCCAAGCTCGTCCCTGGTTCCGCGCTCACCGCCGACGCGGCGCTACTTGGCGCGCACACGCAACCAACGAGGACCTTGACCCCCGCAATCCTAGCACTCCGGCAAATTGACCCCCACCTCCACCGGCACCTCGAGCACGTTGACGGCGAGCCCCCCGCGCGCCGTCTCCTTGTACTTCGACTCCATGTCCGCGCCGGTGTCGCGCATCGTCTTGATCACCTTGTCGAGGCTCACGAAGTGCGCCCCATCGCCGTGCAGCGCCATGCGCGCCGCGCTGATCGCCTTGATCGCGGCCATCGCGTTGCGCTCGATGCACGGCACCTGGACGAGACCGCCCACCGGATCGCACGTCAGTCCGAGGTTGTGCTCCATCGCGATCTCGGCCGCGTTCTCCGCCTGCTCCGGCGTGCCGCCCAGCCCCTCGGCGAGCGCGCCCGCGGCCATCGAGCACGCCGAGCCCACCTCGCCCTGACACCCCACCTCCGCGCCGCTGATCGACGCGTTCTCCTTGTAGAGAATGCCTATCGCGCCCGCCGTCAGCAGGAACCGGATGACCCCCTCGTCCGTCGACGTCGGCACGAAGCGCCGGTAATAGTGCAGGACCGCGGGGATGATCCCCGCCGCGCCGTTCGTCGGCGCCGTCACGACGCGGCCCCCGGCGGCGTTCTCCTCGCTCACCGCGAGCGCGTAGAGGCTCACCCAGTCCATCGCCGTCAGCGGATCCCGGAGCCCCGCCTCGGGGCTCTCGATGAGCTTGCGGTACAGGGCCGGCGCGCGGCGCACCACCTTGAGGCCGCCGGGCAACACGCCCTCCGCCCGGAAGCCGCGCCGCACGCACTCCTGCATCACCCCCCAGATCCGCAGGAGACCCGCCCGGGTCTCCGCCTCCGGGCGGAAGACCTTCTCGTTCTCCAGCATGACCTGGCTTACCGACAGGCCGCTCGCCGCGCACGCCGCGAGCAGCTCCGCGGCGCTGTGAAACGGATACGGGAGCGGCGTCGTGTCCGCTTCGATCGGGTTCTCCCCCTTCGCCGCCGACTCGTTCACCACGAAGCCGCCGCCCACCGAGTAATACACGCGCGCGCGCAGCGGCGCGCCGCCCTCGTCCAGCGCCGTGAAGCGCATGCCGTTCGGATGAAACGGCAGGCTCCGGTGCAGGAAGGCCAGGTGTCCCCTCACCTGGAAACCGATCTCGTGGCGCGAGAGCAGCGACAGCCGGCCGCTCTGCCGCACGCCCTCGACGATCGCGCCCGCCTGCTCGACGTCCACCCCGTCCGGCGTCTCGCCCATGAGCCCGAGGATCACGGCCTTGTCGCTGCCATGGCCGCGGCCGGTCGCACCGAGCGACCCGAACAGCTCCACCGACACCGCCGCGGTGCGGGCGAGCAGGCCCGCCTCGTCGAGATCCACCGCGAACATGCGCGCCGCGCGCATCGGCCCGACCGTGTGCGAGCTGCTCGGCCCGATACCGATCTTGAAGAGGTCGAAAATGGTGACTGCCATGTGCCCTGGAACGCAGAGGCGCTCTCGCCGCCGGATGGCCTCTCGACGCCCGTGGACACTACGAGATCGCGCGTGGCCCCGCCACCGCCCCGCGGGCAGGGTGCAGGGCCGCTCACCGAGGGCGCGCGCCCAAGAACACGCGAGGCCTGCGCGCACCGCGCGGGACCGGCGCGCTACTCGAACGCCTCGACGATGAACGCCCTGCTCGGTCGATCCCGATCGAGCGCCAGCGTGACGCGCTGCCCCTCGACGAGGCGTCGTGTCGACGCAGACAGATGCACGAAGTGCACGTGGCGCTGCGGCGCCCCGCCGCTGTCATGTTCGTAGTGCACATACGCGCGATCGTCGAAGGCCACGATTCGCGTGATCACCCCCTCCACCCGCCGCCCCGAGAACGCCCTCCGGATCACGCGCACGCGCCACGCGGCGACCAGCGCGCCTAGGACGGCGAACACCCCCGACAGCGCGAGGGCGATCCGCGCCAGCTCCCCGCGCGGCGCCTCCGCGGCGTCCCCCGAGAGGAGCGGGACCCGCCCCGCGTTCACCCGCGGCAGGCCGTTCCACCCCACCACCGCCGCCAGCACGAGCGCGACCAGCGGGGCGAGCAGGGCCACGAGCGTCAGAAAATCGGTCCGTGCAATGCAGCGAAAGCCAGGCATGGCCCATGATAACGCGGAGCGGCGCGCCGGACCGAGCTGGCCGCATCGAGCCGGCGCGGCGCCCGCGAGAGCGCCCGGTCGCGGGGAAAGACGCAGCGCGCCTGGCCCCCGCCGGCGCGGCGCTCGCGAGAGCGCCCGGTCGCAGGGAAGACGCAGCACGCCCGGCCCCCGCCGGCGCCGCGCCCGCTCCTCGGTGGTACACTCGTCCCGTCTTCCCGCCACTTCCCTCACCCTCCAGAGATGGGGATCCCCATGCGCCATGCCTCGGCCGTGCTCCTCGCCGCCTCCCTGCTCGCCCCCGCCGCTGCGCGCGCCGACGGCCCCTCGCACGCGCCCCCGCCCGCGCAGAGCGCCCCGGCGAGGCCGCCCGCGCTCGAGGTGACGATCGACAGGTCCAAGGTCGACCTCAAGGGCCGCCAGATCGAGGTGAAGCTGTCGCGCGCCGCCGGCAAGGTGCGCATCAAGGTCCTCGGACAGTCGGGCGCGATCCTGGCCGAAGAGGAGAAGCCGTTCGGCGGGGTCGCCGCCGGCTCGCCGCTCGCCGTGACCTGGTCGCCCTCGAGCGACGAGCCCGTCGCGCGCATCGAGGTGTACGGCTACGACACCGAGGGGTACTGGGCGGGGATCGCGATCATCCCCTGGAACGTGAGCATCCCCCACGAAGAGGTGCAGTTCGAGACCAACTCCGACGTCATCCGCGCTCCCGAGGTGCCCAAGCTGGAGGCGAGCCTCCAGAAGATCTCGGAGGTCGTGGCGAAGACCAGCGAGCTCGGCAAGATCACGCTATTCATCGTCGGCCACACGGACACGGTCGGCAGCGTGGAGCACAACCTCGCCCTGTCGCGGAAGCGCGCCCGCGCGATCGCCGCCTGGTTCAAGGGCCGCGGCGTGAAGCTCCCCATTGCCTTCGAGGGGCTCGGCGAGTCGGCGCCGCTCGTGAAGACCGCAGACCAGGTGGACGAGCCGCGCAACCGCCGGGTCGACTACATCCTGTCCGTCGAGCCGCCGCGCCTGCCTTCGGGCGACGCGTCCTGGAAGGCGCTCTGAGGCGAGGCGGCCCCATGAAGACCACCGTCCTCGCCCTGGGCAGCCGCGGCGACGTGCAGCCGGCGATCGCGCTCGGCAAGGCGCTCGCGGCCCGCGGCCACGCTGTCCGCGTCCTCGCCGGCAAGAGCTTCCTGCCCTGGATCGAGGCGCACGGGCTCGCCACCCTCCCGGCGAGCGTCGACTCCGTCGACATCATGGAGAGCGACCTCGGCAAAGAGTGGGTCTCGCGCGGCACGAACCCCATGGCCCAGTCGGGGATCCTGCAGCGGATCATCGACCGCTTCGGCGCGGAGATGGCCGACGACGCCCTGCGCGCCTGCGAGGGCGCCGAGCTCATCCTGAGCAGCTTCACCTCGGACACGTACGCGGCCTCCATCGCCGAGGCCTCCGGCGCGGTGCAGGTCAGCATGCCGCTCCAGCCCTCCATCCTGGCGACGCGCCACGGGCCGACCGCGCTCGCCGCCCCCGTCCCGCGCCGCGACAGCCTGCTCAACCTCCTGTTCGGCAAGCTCCTGATCGAGCCGACGGTGTGGCGCTGGTACCGCGGCGTGACGGCCCGCGTGCGGCAGAGGCTCGGCCTTCCGCCGCAGGATCGGCGGGCGTACATGGCCGCGCTGCGCCGCATGCTGGTCGTCCACGGCTACAGCGCCCACGTCGTCCCGCACCCGACGGACTGGCCGCCCAGCTACCACACGACGGGCTACTGGTTCCTCGACGAGGGCGAAGAGTACCGGCCGCCCGAGGCGCTCGAGCGGTTCCTCGCGGCGGGCGAGCCGCCGATCGCCCTCGGCTTCGGCAGCATGACGTCCCACGATCCCGGCGCCACGACGAGGCTCCTCGTCGACGCGGTCGCGCGGAGCGGCCAGCGCGCCGTCCTGCTCTCCGGCTGGGCCGGGCTCGGCGATATGGCGCTTCCCGACACCATCCTCCGGATCGACGCCGCGCCGCACGACTGGCTCTATCCGCGGGTCGCCGCGGCCGTGATCCACGGGGGCGCCGGCACCGTGGCCGCATGCCTGCGCGCCGGGCGGCCCGCGGTGGTCGTCCCGCACCTCGCGGACCAGCTCTTCTGGGGGCGCCGCGTCGAGGAGCTCCGCGTCGGCCCGCGCGCCATCCCGCGGCCGCGCCTCACCGCCGACGCGCTCGCGGCCGCGATCCGGACCGCCGCGACCGACGCCGGCATGAAAGAGCGCGCCGAGGAGCTCGGGCGCCGGATCCGCGGCGAGGACGGCGTGACCACGGCGATAGACCACATCGAGCGGCACCTCGCGGCGCGCGCGACGACGTGACAACGCAGAAGGCCAGCGTCGAGGACACCGGCCATCGGCCGCCCGTCCCTCGTCATGACGCAGCCCTCGAGCCATAGAACGTCTTCGAGCTCTCGTCCCGGATCAGCCCGAAGAGATCTTGATACAACGCCTGGTAGGTCGAATCGAGGCGCGCGCGCAGGCTGCGCGGCCGCGGCACGTCGACGTCGACGATCCGCCGGAGGCCGTTGGGCTTGACCCCCAGCACCACCACGCGATCGGCGAGGAAAATCGCTTCGTCGATGTCGTGGGTCACGAACACGACGGTGTGACGCCAGCGCTCCCAGAGGCCGAGCAGCTGCTCCTGCATCAACGCGCGTGTTTGCGCGTCCAGCGCGCCGAACGGCTCGTCCATCAACAAGACGGCGGGCTCCACGGCGAGCGCCCGCGCGATACCCACGCGCTGCTGCATGCCACCCGACAGCTGCTCCGGGTAATGCTCGGCGAAATCCGACAAGCCCACGAGCGCCAGGTAGTGCCGCGCGCGCTCGCGCGCCGCCGCGTCGCCAGCCATCTTGAGGCCAAAGGCGACGTTGTCGAGCGCGGTCATCCACGGAAACAGCGAGTGCTGCTGGAACACCACCGGGCGGCGAGGGCTGGGCTCGGTCACGAGCTCGCCGTCGACCCGCACGGAGCCCGCCCGCGGTCGTTCGAACCCGGCGATCACGTTCAGCAGCGTCGATTTGCCGCAGCCGGACGGCCCGAGCACAGCCACGAATTGCCCCGGCTCGATCGTGAGGCTCACGCGCTGGAGCGCGGTGACCTCGCGCCCGGCCTTGCCGAACTGCACCGATATCTCGGCAAGCTCGATGGCGCCGCCCGCGCGCTTCGCCAGGGTGGCGCGCTCGCCCGCGGCTGCCAGAGCCCCATCGACCGCCGCCTGCGTCACAGCACGATGCCTGTGCCGTGATAGCGACGCTTCACGGCGAAGTAGTCCTTCCACTTTCGAGGCGCGCGCTGGCCTGCGACGAACTCCTCGTCCCAGTCGAAGAGGGGTTCCTCCGCACCGAACGGGCGCGGCGCGGCATCGCGCGTCCACAGGCCGCGCCGGCGGCGCTCCTCGCGCTGATCCGCGAGCCAGTCATTATAGCTCTCGTACACGATATGGCCCTCGGGCGCGTCGAGGGTCGCGGCGCGGATGCGGGCGTCGAGCTCCAGGAAGAGCGCCGCCTCCTCGTCCGAGACTGGCCGCGGGCTCACCCCGACCTCGTACCCTGCGCGCCCGAGCGCGTCGCCGGCGACCGCGGCGAACACGCCTTGCTCCTCCAGGCTCAAGTACTGCCGGTAGAGGCCGACATACTGCGTCGACACCGGACCACCGAGGGCCCGGTGGTCGCGCGTCTGCGCGCGCCGGCGCGCGATCTCCCCCCGGTGAAACTCGAAGACCTCGGGCTCGTGGTCCTCACCCAAGAACTCCGCCACCCGTTCGAGCACGCGCTCGGGCTCACGGGTGAGCTCCTCGTAGCGCACGTCCAGCCACTGCGATTTCGGAAGCGTGCGCGCCCAGTGCTCGGCGATGGCTTGCGAGCGGCGCCAGATCAGCGCGGCGGCGTAGACGTTGCGGGGGCCGAACGCCGAGCGGAGCTGTTCCACCGCGACATCGCGCCCGTCTCGCACGAGGTTCAAGAACTTCGCCTCGGGGAAGTCCTCGAGGATCTCGCGCACGTAGAACAAATTGTGCGGTGTCTTCTCGCCCCAGCGCGGCTTCTGCACCGCGTCCGCGTAGCGCTCCAGGATGACACGATACGCTTCCCCGAACGTGTTTCGCCGGGTGCGAGCGACGAGCTCCTGCACGATCGTGCTCGGGTTCAGGTCCAGCCCGAAGAACGGCGTCTTCAACCCGAAGATCATCTCGGAGACGAGCGCGCGAAAGCTCTCCGCCTGCTTCAGATCGCCGTACGTGTGCAGGTAGGGACGGAAGCGCGGGTAGTACCAGGCGACCTCGGGCACGGCGAGGCGGCTATGGTGCCCCAGGATCGCCATGAGCAGCGTTGTGCCGGAGCGCTCGTTACCTACGATGAAGAACGGGGCGTTGGAGCGGGCCATATGGACGCTCAGAGCATACCGGAGGACGCGCGCAACCGTCTATCTGGATCGTCTCGTGTTGTGTCGTTCTCCGGCTCGCGGCGACAGCGCGACCTCACCCGGCCTTGGATGATCCGGTGACCGGCGCTCGGCCCACGCCGCCTGTCTCTCGGTCTCCGTACTGCTGCCAGAGCAGCAACGTTGCTGATCCGCTGCTGCTCTGGCAGCAGCGTCTCCTCACGGCGACGGCAAAATCGCCGGTCGTATGCGATTTTTTGCCATTGGCACGTCCTGTGCGATCCCTGTGCGATCACCAGTCGATTCAGTGTTCGCGCGGCCGACGTTCGCGCCTGGCCGAGCGCGCGTGAGCGGCGCCGGTGGTGTGGGATTGCGTTGTCGGACTTCGTCTCACGATCGAAAACCATTTGATGTCCCTCGTCCTCATCTCCGCGCGTGCCCCGGCTGATCATGCCATGGATGTGCGCCCCCGCACTCCCATCGTCGTCAGGCTGATCCGCGACGTGAGATCGAAGACGCTCGATGGCCCGAGGGTCGTGTCGTGACGAGCGACGCCGAGCCCAGCCCGCTCGCCGTGCCCGTTCCCAGGCGCCCCTTCCGCTGGGACGTGGCGCGCGCTTCGGGTCTTGCGCTGGCCGGCGTGGCCCTGCTGTTCGGCGGCTGGGGCGCGGCGTCGCTGTGGCTCGACAACGCGATCCTGCTGCCCTCGCCCTGGGCCATGCTGCGCGGCTTTCACGAGGTCGTGCAGGACGGCACGCTGCTCGTCGACGTCGCCGCCAGCCTGAAGCGGGTGCTGAGCGGCTTTTCGCTGGCGGCGTTCACGGCGGTGCCTCTGGCCTTGCTCGTGGTGTCGTTTCCCTCGCTGAGCCAGCTGCTCCTGCCGGTGCTCTCCCTTCTGCGCCCCATCCCGCCCATCGCCTGGGTCCCCATCGCCATCCTGTGGTTCGGCCTCGGCGATCATCCGAGCTATTTCGTCACCGCCGTCGCGGCCTTCTTCCCGATCTTCCTCAACGCCCTCGGCGGCGCTCGCGCGGTCGACTCGCAGCACCTGCGCGCGGCGCGCTGCCTGGGAGCGCGCCGGCTGTCGCTCCTGCGCTTCGTGTACCTGCCGTCGTCGCTGCCCCACGTGTGGACGGGCCTCAAGATCGGCCTCGGTCAGTCGTGGATGGCCGTGGTGACCGCGGAGCTGGTCGCCGCTCGCTCCGGGCTGGGACACATGATCGAGCTGAACCGGCTCCAGCTCGAGACGCCGCGCGTGTTCGTCGGCATGTCGATGATCGCCATCATCGGGGCGTTGATGACGTGCGTGCTCGGCAGCCTGGAAGCCTGGATCTTCCCTTGGAAGAAGGCGGACTGAAGGTCCTTCGAACGAAGCGAGACGAAGAGAACATCATGAGTCGAGGAGTGAGGAGGTTCGGCTGGATCGCCGCGCTGACGGCGCTGACGGCCATCGCGCTGGCGCTCGCGTGGCCCCGGGCCCCGAGCGCCCAGCCGCTGGCCGTGCGCGTAGGTTATGCCACCGCGCTGCACGGCGAGATCGCGAAGGTCCTGGGCAAGACGGACATCGGCAAAGGGCACGGCATCGCGGTGCAGGCCGCCTTCTTCCAGTACGGGCCGCCGCAGATCGAGGCCCTGGTCTCCAGGAGCCTCGACGTCGCGTTCACGTCGCTCGTGCCCACGGCCACGTACCTGTCCAAGCAACCGGGCGCGGTGACGGTGATCGCCGCCGTGGGCGAGTCTGGCCACGGCCTGGTCGTGCCCGCCGACAGCCCGGCGCGGTCGCTCGCGGATCTGAGGGGAAAGACAATCGCCGTCGCCTTCGGCACGGACTCACAGGTCGATCTGCTCGCGGCGCTGCGGGAGGCCGGGCTGAACCCGGCGGCAGACGTCACGCTCGTCAACGTGCCGCCGAACGCGCAGCCCGCCACGCTCGAGCAGAGGCAGGCGGACGCGGTGCTGCTGCGCCAGCCTCAGCTGCTCAAGTTCAGCCAGAAGGGCGCGCGGGTGATCCAGCGCTGGCCGCATCACCTCTGGGCCATCGCACGCACCGAGTTCCTCGCGGAGCATCCCGGCGTGCGCGAGCGACTGGTGGCGGCGATCCAGGAAGCAGCGCAGTTCGTGGCGGCGAACCCTCAGCGGACGGCGGAGTGGTTCGCCGAGGATCTGCGCCTCGAGCCCTCGCTCGTGCAGCAGATCTCGGCCGAGAACCCGCTGTATGCCGCGGGCAAGCAGCTGTCGGTCGCGGTCTCGCCCGAGCTCAGGGCCTTCGCCGATCGGCGCGCGCAGGAGCTCGTCGACTTCGGGCTGACGAAGAACCGCGCCGTGTTCGTGTACTGAGCCGTGGCGACCACCGTGATTGCCCCGGAGGGGCTCGAAGCGTATCTCGCGGGATTGCCGTTCCTCGGCTCGCTCAGCGCATCGACCGGCGAAGTGCGCGCAGGGGCCGTGGAAGAGATCCTCCTTGTGTACGAGGTCGGCGCTTCGGGCATCGCCGACAGCGGCCGGCTGAAGATCACGTTCAAGTTCTACTCGGACTGGGGCGAGCTGCAGACGCACGAGCCGCGAGCGCGCGACTACGTGAGCGCGCGCTTCGTTCCGAGGGCGAGCTTCCCCGGCGAGAGCCCGGCGACGCTCCGGCGCCTCGCCGTCAAGTACGACACCAAGGGGCACGAGCGCCCGTACCAGAAGGCGGTCATCGTGGACCTCGTCGACGGCTTCGCGCGCCCCGGTGATCGCATCGAGGTGCGCCTCGGGGATCGCTCGCACGGCGGAGCCGGCACGCGCGTGCAGACGTTCGTGGAGGACGCGTTCAGGTTCCGCGCGTACGTGGACGTGACAGGCACGTCGCGGCTGGCGGCGGTCCCCGGCGACATCGTGCTCCGCGTCGCTGCCGGACCCCCGCACGCGCTGCGGGTGCTCACGCCGCGCGCGGCTCGGCCCGGCGTGAGCGCGCCGGTGGTGGTGCGGCTCGACGACGCCTGGGGCAACCCGTGCGCGCTCGCGGATGCCCGGGTGAGCTTCTCGCTACGGGGCGGCGCGGCGGCGAGCGAGACGGCGAGCGAGACGGTGACTTGGGTGGCCGGCGCGCGCGCGCTTCGGCACGGGGTCCGGCCTTCGGAGGCGGGCGACCACCGGCTGGAGGTGCGCGTCGACAGCGGAAAGGAGACATGGGTCTCGTCCGTTCCGCTCTCGATTGGCGAGCTGCCCAGCGAGCGCCCGTACTTCGCCGACCTGCACGTGCACGCGCACGACACCGTTGGCACCAACTCCACCGCCTCCAACCTGAGCTTTGCGCGTGACCTCGCCGGGCTCGACGTGCTCGGCTACACGGTGAACGATTTCCAGATCACGGATCGCGACTGGACCTCGGCGCTGGCCGACATCGCGCGCTTCCACGCGGACGGCCGTTTCGTGTGCTTCCCGGGCACCGAGTGGTGCGGCAACAGCGCCGTGGGAGGAGACCACAACGTCGTCTTCCTCTCCGACGAGGTGCGTTTCCCGAACGACGCGACCGGCAGGTCGTTGCGCTCGTTCGAGTGGCACGAGCACATGCGCGGGGCGGCGCCGGAGCCCGGCCGCTGGCCGCTCACGGCGCTCTACGCGGCGTACCAGGACGCGCCGGAGCGCTTTCTCTTGATCCCTCACGTGGGCGGTCGCCGCGCGAGCCTCGACTACCATCACCCGGAGCTCGAGCGGCTGTGCGAGCTATCGTCGTCCTGGGGGCACTTCGAGTGGCTGTTCTCGGAAGCGCTCGCCCGCGGCTACCGGCTCGGCGCCAGCGCCTCCGGCGACGAGCACCGCGGGCGACCGGGCGGGGGCGCCCCGGGCGCCTCGATCTTCGGCGTGCGCGGCGGCCTCACCGGCGTGCTCAGCCCGGCGCTCGACCGCGCCGCCATCGGCCTGGCCCTGCGCCAGCGCCGAACGTGGGCAACTACCGGCGAGCGCAACGTCGCGCTCGTGGGGTCGGGAGCGCACGTGCAGGGCGACGAGCTCGAGCACGCGGGGCCGCTGCCCGTGCGTTACCGGGTGCTCGGGCACTCGGGGTGGGAGTACGTCGCGCTCAAAGATCACCGAGGCGTGGTCTGGGAGCGCGACCTGCACCGCGAGCTCGGCTACGCCGCGAACCGGTTGCGCGTGCGCTGGGGCGGCGCGCGCGTGCGCGATCGCTATCGCTGGGCCACCTACGCGCTGTCGCTGCGAGTGAGCGGCACGGCCGTCGAAGACTGGACGGCGCGCGGCTTCGAGCACCCCGAGGAGAGCGTGAGTGCGCTGTCCGACGGGCGCTTCGAGGTGCGGAGCACCACCCACGGCGACGCGGACGAGCTCGATCTCCGGCTGATCTCGCTGCGGGACGCCCGGCTCACGCTCGACGTGCGCGTGAGCGGCTTCGATGGCCAGCCCTGGGGAGAGGCGGCGCAGCTCGAAGTGCATGGAGGCGCGTTGCTCGACGAGGGTCGGGTTCATTTCGATCTCGGCGGCGAGGGCCTCTTCGTCGCGGTCGAGCGCGTGACGGACGCGGTGCTGCCGCTGGAGCTCACGGGCGAGCTGACGCTGCCCTGGAGCGCTCCACCACCGGCGCTCGATGGGCAAGCGCCCGCCTATCCCGTGTACCTCTTCGGGCGCGAGATCGGTGACGCCAAGGTCTGGACGAGCCCGCTCTTCGTGCGCTGGACTCGCTAGCTCCGCTCTCGTGAGGGCGCTTTTCACAGGGTGTGAGGTGAGCCGCGGCTTGTTCCGGTGTGAGTAGGAGTTCAGAGCGGCAGGCTCAGGGAGCGAATCGCCGGCGCAGGGTGTCCGGAGGGCGCAGGGGGGCAGCGCGCAGGGGCTGCGCCGTCACGAGCGATAGGGGCACACCCGCCCAACGGGCGAGCGTCGCCATCGCGTAGTACGGCTCCAGGCTGAGATAAGACGCATCGGAGCCCGCGCCTGGGCCTCAGGGCGCCAGCCTGACGACAAAGCCGCTGCGGTTGGTCGGATTGGAGAGCGGGCCGTGGCCGAAGTCGATCGTGCCATCCACGAAGCCGGCGACGACCACATGCCCGGTCGCATCGACCGCGACGCCCGTCGCCACCTGCGTCTGGATCCTGTTCCCGTACGTCCGCTCCCATAGCAGCCGGCCCGCCGGGTCGAACTTCGCGATCAGCGCGTCACCATAGTAATCGTACGGCGAGTCGCGCGGGTTTTTGACCTGGCCGGCGAGCAGCACGTTCCCGCTGGTGTCCACGGCCATGCTGCTCATCCGCCAATCGTACGGCCCCCCATAGCCCCGGCTCCACAGGTGCGCGCCGGCGAGGTCGAGCTTCGCGACGAAGCTGCTGGTCACGCCCGAGCTGCTGGACGGCGAGAGCGGACCGCCGCCGAGCTCGATGCTCCCCTTGAAGGAGCCCGAGATCACGACGTCGCCGGCCGCGTCGAGGGCGACGCCGGTCAGGCTCTGCGCTCCGGCGTCGCCGTAGCGCGCGCCCCAGACCGGGTTGCCCGCCGCGTCGAGGCGGACGAGGAGAGCGTCTGCGTCCCCGGCGCTGGTCAGCGCGGTGGATCCGACCTCGATCGTGCCCAACAGGCTGCCCGCGACCAGGATCGAGCCTGCGTCGTCGACGGCCACCGCGGAGGCCCGCAGATCGTCGTAGCTGCCCAGGTCGCGGCTCCACAGCGCGACCCCGGCCGGGTCGAGCCTGGCCACGACGACGTCTCGATCATCGTAGCCGGTCGTGGTCATCGGGTCGGCGCCGAGATCGACGTCCTCCCGGAACACGCCGGCGATGACCAGGTCCCCCGCCGGATCGAGGGCCAAAGCCGTGATGGTCCCATACCCGGGGATGGCCTGCTGCCACTGCACGGTCCCCGCAGGATCGAGCCCGATCACCCGCGGACCGAGGCCGGCAAAGACGATGTTTCCCTCGCCATCGACGGCCACCACGGAGCAGTCATAGAAGCCTACAGGATCGTCGAAGCGGTGGGTCCAGAGATGCTCGCCGGCCGCGTCGAGCTTGGTGATGAAGCAATTCAGGTCGTACTCCGAGGTGGCGGAAACCTGCTCGCCGCAGACCTGGAGGGCGCCGGAGAAGACCCCGACGACGACGGTATTGCCGGCGGCGTCCACCACGACGGCATTGGGCACGAGGGCGGCAGGCACGACGCCCTCGCCCGAGTCCCACTCTCCCTGGCTGAGCAACAGACGGCTCCAACTCCCATCGCTCCCGTCTCCGCCCAGGCAAACCCCTTGCCCGCCGCCCTGCCCTCCGGCGCCGCCCTGCCCTCCGGCGCCGCCCTGCCCTCCGGCGCCGCCCTGCCCTCCGGCGCCGCCCTGCCCTCCGGCGCCCCCCGGCGATCCACCGGCCGCCTGTTCGCCGTTGCTGGAGCCTATCGAGAGGGAGGTGCACGCGGCGGGCATCAGCGAGGCGGCGATGCAAGCGAGGAAGAAGGCGTGGCGCATGTGGCTCAAGATAGCAGCGAAGGCGGCTGGCGAAAGAAGGCGCCGCGCCGTCGTGCTCCCGGGCGAAGGCCACCGTGCGGCCAGGATCGAGGATCCGTTCGATCACCCGTGGATCCTGTCGACGGTCACTCCGTGGAGGAGATGCAGCCACGAGACCGCCGTCCCCTCCGCGCTCGATGGCCGACGTCGTTCTCGTGGTCGGGCAGGCCCAGCTTGCCGGAGCGGCTCCCCTTGTAGGTCGTCGTGCCGTTCAGGGCGGCGGCGCGGCCAGCTCGGCACGCCGCCCGGCGCCGTCGCCCGCACCTCCTCGCAGGCAGGCCTGCGCATCGGAGTTCCCTCTCTGCTCGCTCCGGAGGTCATGTACCCTGCCCTCCAGGAGGTCTGCAGCGATGGCCAAGGTGACCGCGCTGGGAATGGACACGATCACGGAGAAGTCGGGCCATCAGACGTAGCTCATGGCAGTGTGGCCCACAGCGCCTTCTCCGCCGCCGAACCAGGCTGACATCGATCGCGTGCTCGACACCTGGCGTGCCGCCGCGCCGCCGGAGCTCCGCCGGTACGTGGATGCGTTCTGGCAGGAGGGGCGTGCCGTGCTCGACGCCGAGGCGTATGGCGCGGCCCTGGGAGCCTTGCGCGCAGCCCGGGGCGAGCCGACCGAGATGGCCTGGGCGCTCGGTGCCTGGTACGGCGCGCGCCGGGGTCGCTGGGACGAGGCGTATGCCTTCGAGGCGGTGCCTGAGGCGATGCTTCGCAGCATCGGTGCCCACGTGGTGTTCGAGGCAGCGCTCGCGGGTGTGCCCGCCGCGGCGCGCACAGGGATCACGAGGTTCTTGGTCGAGCAGATCACCTGGCGCGCGCGATGGGGGATCGAGCAGCGTATGCCGCTGGAGGTGCGCGAGGCGCTCCTGGCCGCGGCTCGGGACTCCGGCGCTCAGGAGAACATCGTTCGCGCCAGGCGCCTGTTGTTCGGCGAGGGCGACCTCGCCCCGCCGGGAACCAAGCTTGTCGCGGCGTCGTCGGGGGGGCGGTTCAATCGCCTTTGCACGGATGGTGCCCGCGCATTCGGCATCGATGGTCATGAGCTCGCGCGGCTGGAGAGAGGCCATGGCGCCACCGAGCTGGCCAGGCTCCTCGCCCCCGGGAGCCCGCTCGCCGCTCGCGAGGGCAGCTTGTTCTTTCTCCGGCGCAGCGGCGTGCACAGCATCTCGGTGGAAGGCGGAGAGGACCGCTCCCGCCTCGGCCCGCTCTTCAACTGGCCATCCGGCCGCCTGCGACGCGCCCTCTGGCGCTTCACGGAGGCGCGCGACGCGGCGCTCGCCCGCCTCGTCCCGAACGACGCCGATCTGCTCCCGCTCGACCCCGGTTACGACGCCTGCGACGCCTACGAGGCCTTCGGCGGCCGGCTGCCGGCCGCCCTGCGGCTGCGCTCGTTCTGGGGCTGCGACGTTCCGCGCGGGCTCCTGCACGAGGTGCCGAAGCGCGGCTCTCCCCGGAACGTCGCGCTCGGCGGCCGCCCTGTCTGGCTGGGCGCGACCGAACCGGGTGTGCTCGTCGTCGTGGTGCGCGCTGACGACGAGGCGGCCGTGCTCGCGGTCGACGAGGGCGGCCCGGCCCGCTCGCTGGGCGCGTTCCGCGGCCGGGCGGACGACGTGCTCGCCGTGCTGCGCGTGGGCGGCGAGGCGTGGCTCCACCTCGCTGCGCCGCTCGGCGACATCGTCGTGGCGCTGGAGGGTGCCGCCGGCGCATGACACCGCTGCATGGGCACTCTACTGCGGCACGGTCAGCGCCCCGCGCGCCGGCGACGATCGATGAGCGCGGTCACGATCGGGAACAACGGCAGCGCCATCAGCACGTAGAACCCCGGCTCGTCGAACGCGGGCCCGCGCGGCCGGTAGATGCCGCCGCTGAGCAGACACGTCGCGAGGTACGCCACCAGGATGGCCGCCCCGCACAGGCTCCACAGCCGCAGGTCGATCGGTGCTGGTGACGAGGCGCGCGCGGCCCGCGGCGTGGCGTCCGGCGCGTCGAGGACGCCGCGCCACCGCTCGACGTCCCACAGCGCCAGCCCGACCAGGCCCGCGAACATCAGCGTGACGACCGTCGCCGTCGGGACGACCGCCGTGCTCCAGCAGAACGCCAGGATCGCGCCCGTCACCGGCAGCGCCATGAATGCGCCGGCCGTCGCGAACCGCTGCGTCATGAGCAGCGTCGCGGCCACCAGCTGGACCACGCCCACGAACGTGTAGAAGTGCCCGGTCGCGTGGAACGCGTGCAAGAACTCGTGGAACGGGCCGCGATTCCCCGGATCCGTGAACGGCTCGCCGAGGATCTTCTTCAGCCCCGCCGGCAGGAACGCGAAGCCGATCAGGATGCGCAGGTTCACCACGGCGAGGTGCGCCCACCGGCGCTGCCGGAACCAGGCGACCATCGCCTCGATGCGGTCCATCACGGAGTCCACGGGCCGCGCAGTGTAGCCGCTGGCACACCACTGTCTCGGCCTGCGGCGGCGGAATCGACCACCGCGCCGCCGGTCGTCGTGCCGCCGGCTGCTGGCGCCGCCCCGCCCGCGGCCTCCGCGGCACCTTCTGCGTCGCGAGCCGCTCGGGCTGTGGGGCCACGGTCGAGAGGGTTCCCTGAGCAACGGGGAAGTCCCCAACGACCCATATCTTCCCATGGGAGGATAGCCCGTACAAAACCATTCTGACCGATGAATCGTCGGATCATGGAGCGGATTGATAGATGTCCTGCGACCTCCTGATGAGGGGGCCGCGCCGTGTCCTCCAGGCGCGATGCGGCACGACGCCTCTGGCTGCGCGCCCGCCGCGCCCCTCCCCCCAGGCGCCACCGGCCCCGGAAAGGCGGCGACTGCCACCGGTCCTGGACCGATCTACCCTATGGCGCTGGACAGCATTCGAGCCTTGCGGCGTAGCACCGATCCGTGAGATTTTCCGTGGAGAGAGGCAACAAAAGGCGACGAGCTAGACAGATTTGGTCCGGAGGTTTCGGCTGATCGATTGACGGATGGTTGGGCGGGCCTATGGCCTCACGGTGCCATGCCCGTGGAGCGTCGTGACGCAACGAAGAGAACATGAGGACATCGCATGATCGAGCTGATGCGCAGACTCCAGAAGGAAGCGCGCGCCTTGAAGTCCGCGGCGACCGACATTGTCCGTTACGCTGAAGCGCGCTTTCGAATCCGCAAGTTCATCCAGTCCGGCGCCGCCGGTCATGCCTTGTCCACCATCAATGTGATGGTGCTCGGAGCCGAGTCCGCGCTGATGGAAGCGAAGAAGAATCTAGCAGTACTGAAAGCAGATTATCAGCGCGCGTTGAAGGCGCTCGAGCATGAAGCTGGCGCGGCGCCGGACCGGCGTGCGCAGGCGAAATGGGCTCTGGTAGGCGGGGATGCCGCAGCGGCATCCGAAGCGGAGAGGCGCGCAGCCGCAACGGAGCACGAACGTGCCGTTGCTCGGAAGCGTGCCGAGCTGGAGTACCTCGCCAACCACGTCAACCAAGTCGTTCGGGAACTACGCCGCATCGACGCGGCCATTCGGCTCGCGAAGGACGCCAGAGATCAGTGGTACGCCGAGCGATCCGTCGCAGACGCCCGCGCGTCTGCAGCGGCCGCTGCGGCCCAAGCGCGCGGTCTGGCAACGATGATGGAAGCCGCGTCCGCCATGGCGATGGCGCTCAACCCAGCCACTCCAGACGACTCGCCGCGGCGCACCGCGAATGGCGGCAACTGACTCCGGCCGCCCAACCCGCCGCTGGTACCGACGGCCGCGCTGCGCGTCCGCGGCAGACCGGCACGTCGGGCGGATGTGGACAAAAACTGGACTCTGCCTCGGGCGTGGATCATGGAGATTCCCATGACGACGCTGCAAAAGCTCCTTGGAATCGATTTCCCCATCATCCAGGCACCCATGGCCGGCGTGCAGGGCAGCGCGCTCGCGGTCGCCGTTTCCAGCGCTGGTGGGCTCGGTTCGCTGCCCGGCGCCGTGCTGGGCCCGGACGCCCTGCGCAAGGAGCTGTCAGCCATCCGAGCGCAGACAACGAAGCCGTTCAACGTGAACTTCTTCTGTCACACGCGGCCCGAGCCCGATGCCGAGCGAGAAGCGATCTGGCGTGCCCGGCTCTCGCCGTACTTCGCTGAGCTCGGCGTCGATGCGAGCGCCATCCCGACCGGCCCCGGCCGATTGCCCTTCAGCGATGAGGCCGCTGGCGTGCTCGACGAGTTCAGGCCTGCTGTTGTGAGCTTTCACTTCGGCCTGCCCTCGGAGGCTCTGCTCTCGCGGGTGCGCCGCTGTGGCGCGAAGATCCTGTCCTCTGCGACGACGGTCGACGAGGCGCGCTGGCTGGAGGCGCGCGGCGTCGACGCGGTCATCGCCCAGGGCATCGAGGCGGGCGGTCATCGCGGCAGCTTCCTGTCCGACGATCTCAGCGTCCAGCTCGGCACCTTCGCGCTGGTGCCGCAGATCGTGGACGCCGTGAAGATCCCCGTCATCGCCGCGGGCGGCATCGCGGACGCGAGGGGTGTCGCGGCCGCCATGGCCCTCGGTGCGGCCGGCGTACAGATCGGGACGGCGTACCTGTTGTGCCCCGAGGCCACCACGAGCAGGGTGCATCGCGCGGCCCTCGAGAGCGACGCAGCCCGCACCACGGCGCTCACCAACCTGTTCACCGGGCGACCCGCTCGGGGCATCGTGAACCGCGTCATCAGGGAGCTGGGGCCGATGAGCGACGCCGTGCCAGCTTTTCCCTTGGCGACGTCGGCCATCGCGCCCCTGCGGGCCAAGGCCGAAAGCCAGGGCAGCGGCGACTTCTCGCCGCTCTGGGCGGGGCAAAACGCCAGCGGGTGTAAGGCAGTGCCAGCGGCCGATCTCACGCGACGACTCGCGGGTGCATTCCCAGGTGCACGCTGACGCCGCCCAGCCTGCCGGTAAATCCGACGGGCGCCCGCGGCTCATCGGCCGACGTTAGGCCGCAGGAGGAAGCCATGAAACGCACGTGGACAATCATCGGTGTTGCGGATGTTGCTCGTAGCTTCAAGTGGTATCAGTCGCTGTTTGGTCAACTGGAAACGAATCCCGCCCATGATGATTTCGGGCAAATACTAGACACCGATGGAACGGTGCTGCTTTGCCTTCACCAGTGGGGAGCCCACGAGCATCCACCGCTGACCAGCCCCGATCATGCTCAACCTGGCAATGGACTACTCTTGTTCTTTCGTGTGGACGACTTCAATGAGACGCTGCTTCGGGCACGCGCCCTTGTCGATCAACTGGAAGAGGAACCCCGCTTGAACCCCAATACCGGCACCAGCGAATTCGCGCTCCGTGATCCTGATGGGTATTACGTCATGGTCAGTGCGCTCGCCGCGGCCTGACAATCCATTCCCGTCGTGACGACCGTCGCGTCGTCGGATAGAGTCTGCGAGATGCTCCCAGCCCCGCTCCTCCTGTTCCCCTGCCGTACGTGCTTGCCGCCGTGAAAGCGCATGGGTTGCGACGTTAGACCGAGCAGCCGCCTGCTACTATGGATGGGCCCATGACGATGGTGAACGTATTCTTCTACCGTGAACAGCCCGATGCTCACGCGCGGTTACAACGCTGGCGCAGCGAGAACCCGGATGGCTTCCTGCTGAACTGCCTCACGACGACATCGGGCAAGCTGCATCGCACAGAGTGTCAGCACCTCGGGAACTCCACCTGGGAGAGCGATGGCACCGGCGGCGACCTCGTTCGGAAGAGGAAGGCGTGCGCACTCAACATCGACGCGCTTCGAGCGTGGGCCATCAACCACGGAGTCACTGTGAACATCTGCCGTGACTGCCGCCCGGCACAGGGCGAGGACCTGGTCGCCGCCGAGGCCACAGCAGTCGACGCGACCGGTGAGTTCGATCCCGCGGGAGTACAGGACGCCCGCGCGAAGACCATAAGCGCGATTGTTCGAAGACGGGGGCAGCCAGCATTTCGGCGGAAGCTGATTGAAGCGTACGACGGCTGCTGTGCCGTCGCCGGATGTGCTCTCCTGGCGTTACTGGACGCGGCCCACATCATCGCCTACCAGGGCCCAGACACGAATCACCCTCAGAACGGACTACTGTTGCGCACGGACATCCACACTCTCTTTGACCTTGGCCTGCTTGCAGTCGACACGGAGAGCATGAGCGTGATCACAGCAAAGGCACTTACCGGCTCCGATTACGCATCTCTTGCTGGCACGCCACTCCGCCAGCCACGGGATCGAGCGCTTTACCCGAGTAAGCCTGCGCTGGATCGCCATCGAGAGAAAGCTGGTCTAACGAGGCAATGAACCCGACGCTCGTCCTCCCTCGCCTTCGACACGGTCGGTCGCAGGCGGATTATCGCCAATCCGTTGGGCGGAGGAGTTAGAGAAGGCCGAAGTCCGCACGGAACCTGGATTTCAGCATCCCCGGTGCGGCGCTGCCCCTTGATGAGAGCCTCGCTGCTCGCCCCGCCAGCCCCGGCCCCGGCTGGCTGGTTCGCGCCGGTCCTGATGGCTGCGGGAGCGTAGGCCAGGGCGCACGGCTCGCCGTACCGGCGTGCCGTGTGGTAGGCTCCGGGCATGCCGAGCGACCTGGAAGACGTGCTGGCTGCTGCGCTACGCCTGCCTGGCAAGGCGCGGGCTGCTCTGGCAGCCGAACTGCTCCAGAGCCTGGACCAAGTCGACGCAGACGGCGATGATGTCGAGGAAGCCTGGACGGACGAGATCAAGCGCCGCCTGGACGATGTCGATGCGGGAACGGTGACGCCCATCCCATGGCCAGAGTCCCGTCGCCGCCTCCTCGCGGCAGCGGGTGGCCGTACTGGAGGAAGCGATGACAGGGCTCCTCGTGGCGCTGTATCACCCCAGGCGTCACTCTTGGCGCGAGCACTTCCCGATCGCGATTGAGGATGTCATTCAAGGGCTGATGGCCGAGGGGCGCGCCACAGTCCAGCTTCTGGACATGAACGGTGAGGGCCGAGCTCGCCTGCGTACGTTACTATTGCGCCGAAAACGGTACCCGTGAGTCGGCGCGGCGGCGCATACTGAACACGCTGCGGGTGCCGACGGCGCTCCGCGCTGCGGCACACCGGCAAGACGTTGGGCGGAAAGAAGACAAACAGCTGGACACTGCCCCAGCAGTGGAGCCGGAGATTCTCATGACGACGCTGCAAAAGCTCCTTGGAATCGATTTCCCCATCATCCAGGCACCCATGGCCGGCGTGCAGGACAGCGCGCTCGCGGTCGCCGTCTCGAGCGCTGGTGGCTCGGTTCGCTGCCGGGCGCCGTGCTGGGCCCGGACGCCCTGTGCAAGGAGCTGGCAGCCATCCGAGCGCAGACAACGAAGCCGTTCAACGTGAACTTCTTCTGTCACACGCGACCCGAGCCCAACGCCGAGCAAGAAGCGATCTGGCGTGCCCGACTCTTGCCGTACTTCGCCGAGGTCGGCGTCGATGCGAGCGCCATCCCGACCGGCCCCGGCCGATTGCCCTTCAGCGATGAGGCCGCGGATGTGCTCGACGAGTTCAGGCCTGCCGTGGTGAGCTTTCACTTCGGCCTGCCCTCGTAGGCTTTGCTCTCGCGGATGCGCGGCTGGAGCGCAAAGATCCTGTCCGCTGGGACGACGGTCGACGAGGCGCGCTGGCTGGAGGCGCGCGGCGTCGATGCGGTCATCGCCCAGGGCATTGAGGCGGGCGGTCATCGCGGCAGCTTCCTGTCCGACGATCTCAGCGTCCAGCTCGGCACCTTCGCGCTGGTGCCCCAGATCGTGGACGCCGTGAAGATCCCCGTCATCGCCGCGGGCGGCGTCGCGGACGCGCGGGGTGTCGCAGCCGCCATGGCGCTCGGTGCGGCCGGCGTGCAGGTCGGGACGGCCTACCTCTTGTGCCCGGAGGCCACCGATGGCAAGCGCGAGCGACCTGAACGACGCCGCGAGGGCCTTCGGTCCTCCGGGCTCGCTCGCCTCATGAGCATGAATGCGACCCGCATTCGAGCACAAACGTTGCGCGCTTGGGGGTAACAGAAGAGGAGCAGAGAAGAGAGAGGAGCGGCGAGGTGACGATCAGGGTGCGCGATGGACTAGGGGGTTGCTGCGCAGCGGCCCTGGTGTTGGCGCTGGGTCAGGCGGGCGCGACGGAACCGCCGCCCGGTTCCGCGCCGCAGATCTCGCCGGCACCGTCTCGGCCTGCAGCGGCGGACTCGACCACGGCGCCGCCGGTCGTCGTGCCGCCGGCTGCTGGCGCCGCCCCGCCCGTGCAGCCTGCGGGCGAGGCGGGGGGCGTAGCATCTCAGCCTCCGTCCGGCGTGAAGAGCATGCCACAGGCGGGGTATTCGCCGCCCGGGTACGCCCCGCCGCCCGACGGCTGGCGCGCTGGCCCATGGCAGCCCGTGAATCACTGCCCGGGCACAAAGGGCAACTCGCGGCTCGTCTGGTATGGCTGGAAGCACGTCATCGTGCTCGGCGGGAGTCTCCTGCTCGTGCCTATCGCCATCGGCGCCGAGACCCCGGAGCTCCTCGTGGTGAGCCTCAGCGGCATGGCGGTCGGCGGCCCGATCATCCACGGCGGTCACGGCAATTCCGGCAAGGCCTTGGCCAGCCTCGGCATCAACATCGGGGGCACGTTGGTCGGCGGCCTGATCGGAGCGAAGGCCGCCGGCAAGGCCGATGAAGGTGATTGGGTCGATCCTTCGGTCGCTGGCGCGATCCTCGGCGGCAGCCTCGGCCTGCTCGCGGCCAACATCGTCGATATCGCCGTCCTCCCGTACGAGGAAAGCGAACCGGAGAGCCATCGTTCCGCCCGCCTCCGGCTCGAGCCCCAGATCGGCTTCGCGCCCGGCGGCTTCACCGTCGGCCTCGGCGGCACCTTCTGAGTCGCGATCCGCTCGGGCTGTGGGGCCAGGATCGAGAGGGTACCCTGGGCAACGGAGGCGTGGGGGAGGCCACGAAAGGCAACGAACTGGTGGACTGTTCGACAGATCTTTCAACATAATCCGCGGTGGCCCGTCGAGCCCGCACACCGGCGGCGAGCCGCGCTCGGACGGCTCTGCTCCACGACCATGTTGAAAGACCCACCGAGCTGTCCACTGGACAGACCTCGTCCGGCGGCTTCGGTTGACCAATCGACTGATAGTTGAACAGACAACCCAACCTGCGCATGAAAACGACACAAGCACCGCTACTCGTGATACTCCTGTTGCACGCCGGCTGTGCCCAAAATGGTCCGTCGCCGCTGCCCCACGGCTCTGCAACTCTACCGCCAACCCCCGCCCAGGATATATCAAATAGCAGCTTGCCAGCATCGAAACAGCCAAGCCCGCCGAGCGTTACTGCGCAAGACGTCGTCAGCCTGCAAATCACCGCTGTCGCGAGCAGCCCCGGCTCCCATGCGTTCCGACTTCGCGAACGGGCATTGGTATGGTTCAAGACGCCAGGGTGCCCTGCTACTGGTATCACGCCGACACTTCGGCAAGACAGCACCGAATTGACGAGAATCGCGGAAGAGCACACGACTGAACTGCCGTCGGGCGTTTATCAACTTGGGTTCAGCTGGCCAGACGTGGATGCTCCCAAAGACACCGGCAACTGCACCGTCTTCTTCCAGGTGCGGTATCTCGCGGAGGCGCCATGCTCCGCGAAAGACGCACTATTTGGGGTTTTGCCGTTCGACAGCGAAGCGCCCAGCGTTGAGTCGATCGGCGACATCAACGCTGACGGCCGCGAGGACCACAGGGTGACATTCAGCGCGTCGCCGACACAAATGGGAACGCGCGTGGTGGTGTCCCAGGAGCCTCCGGCATGCGTTCGCACCGTATTCGACGGCGTTGGCCATGTGGTACCTCTGCCTGAATCGAAAAATGGATGGAAGCGGCTCTACCTTCTAGAGTCCGAGTATCTGGCGACAGGCGCCCCGGATTGGCTTGCAAGGACCTATGGTTCAACGTGGTCCGTCACGTGGTACCTCGATTATGAAACCAGCTCTCGGTCCTACCGCAAGAGCGATGCCCCGGTTCGTTGCGAGAGAACTGACGGTGTTCAGCGTGCCCTCGGAGATCCAGGCCCGAACTCCCGAGCCACGCTCATCCCCAATACCTCATGTCGACCTTCGTACTGGCAGAGGAACGACTAGCGCATCGTGCAGGTGAGCATGGGCCGTCCAACCCGGCGTTGCTACCGATGGGCCCTTCGCTTACGCTCAGGTCCCACGGCCGAACGCTCTCTGTCGGGCGAAAAAAGGACAAAAGCTGGACTCTGCATCGGCCGTGGATCTGGAGATTCTCATGACGACGCTGCAAAAGCTCCTTGGAATCGATTTCCCCATCATCCAGGCACCCATGGCCGGCGTGCAGGGCAGCGCGCTCGCGATCGCGGTCTCCAGCGCTGGTGGGCTCGGTTCGCTGCCCGCCGCCGTGCTGGGCCCGGACGCCCTGCGCAAGGAGCTGTCAGCCATCCGAGCGCAGACGACGAAGCCGTTCAACGTGAACTTCTTCTGTCACACGCGGCCCGAGCCCGACGCCGAGCGAGAAGCGATCTGGCGTGCCCGGCTCTCGCCGTACTTCGCTGAGCTCGGCGTCGATGCGAGCGCCATCCCGACCGGCCCCGGCCGATTGCCCTTCAGCGATGAGGCCGCTGACGTGCTCGACGAGTTCAGGCCTGCTGTTGTGAGCTTTCACTTCGGCCTGCCCTCGGAGGCTCTGCTCTCGCGGGTGCGCCGCTGGAGCGCGAAGATCCTGTCCTCTGCGACGACGGTCGACGAGGCGCGCTGGCTGGAGGCGCGCGGCGTCGACGCGGTCATCGCCCAGGGCATCGAGGCGGGCGGTCATCGCGGCAGCTTCCTGTCCGACGATCTCAGCGTCCAGCTCGGCACCTTCGCGCTGGTGCCGCAGATCGTGAACGCCGTGAAGATCCCCGTCATCGCCGCGGGCGGCATCGCGGACGCGAGGGGTGTTGCGGCCGCCATGGCCCTCGGTGCGGCCGGCGTGCAGATCGGGACGGCGTACCTGTTGTGTCCCGAGGCCACCACGAGCAGGGTGCATCGCGCGGCCCTCCAGAGCGACGCAGCCCGCACCACGGCGCTCACCAACCTCTTCAGCGGGCGACCCGCTCGGGGCATCGTGAACCGCGTCATGAGGGAGCTGGGGCCGATGAGCGGCGCCGTGCCAGCTTTTCCCTTGGCGGCGTCGGCCATCGCGCCCCTGCGCGCCAAGGCCGAAAGCCAGGGCAGCGGCGACTTCTCGCCGCTCTGGGCGGGGCAAAACGCCAGCGGGTGTAAGGCAGTGCCAGCGGCGGATCTCACGCGACGACTCGCGGGTGCACTCCCAGGTGCACGCTGACGCCGCCCAACCTGCCGGTAAATCCGACGGGCGCCTGCGGCGCTGGCGGCTCATCGGCCGACGTTCGACAAATGGGCTCGGCGCTTGACGAGCTCTGCCCGATGACGCTGACAGGCATAAGCAACGGCTCCCCTAAGCCAGGGCTCCGCACCGCCGGCGCACGGTGGATCTGCTACGGGTCGTGCGCCGGGCCGTGCGGCCCTCGGGCGTGGAGCGGCTTCAGCCGCGCGCGCGGCTTCGTGAAGCTCTCGAACGATGTGCGGGAGACGGTGCAGCGACGCGCCCAGGGCGCATGTGAGTACTGCCGGCTTTTTCAAGAAGCTTCAATCCTCCCCCATCAAGTCGACCACATCATCGGGAGGCAGCATCGTGGCTCCGACGATGTTGCCAATCTGTGCCTCTGCTGCATTCATTGCAATCTGAAGAAGGGGCCTAATTTCTACCCATCGAGGGGCCACCGTAACGCCACAGCCTGCGGGGCGCGGCGATGACCGGCTAACGTCCTTTGGCCGGAGAATGCCAACAGGTTCGAGACAGGCCGGACGAGAAGCCTGGGAGTGGACGCGCTGAGAGGCTCGTTCCGGCGCTGGGACGTGAGCGGCGGAGGCCGCGCCGCGGCTATGGGCCTGGCGCCAGGTTCGCGCGCGCCGCTGGTCGTGCCCGTGAGCGGCGGCGCCGCGGCCTCGCGCCGCTTGCACCTCTCAGCGGAACTGCTCGAAGATCGGCCCGCAGCAGCGAAGGGCGAGGTCGCACGGTGGGCCGACGTCCTGACAGGCGCCCACCGTCGTGTAGTTGACGAGGCAATCGCAGCTGATGTCGGGGCCGCCTCTGACCGGCCCGCAGCTGACGGAGAGGTCCATGCCTGGGCACGAGCCCTCGCAACCGCAGACCCTGTCGCTGCCGACTGGGCACTCGAGCACCCCCGCCCCGCAGGGAGGAGCGGACGCACACTCTAGGTACGGCTCCAGGACCAGCTCGCACGCGGGCGGGGGGAAATCGCAGCTCAATGTGAGCACCGCGCAATCGAAGAACTGGTCGAGCAGGTCGTTGCACGCGGACGCCGCGGACTTGTGCGCCTCACAGAAGTCGCGGCAGCCGCGCGGTGCCACCCCGCACGTCAACTCGAAGAGCTCGCAGTACTCGAAGCACGTCGACCTCAAGTCGCCGCCGCCCACCCCGGTGGAGCCCACCGCCGCCGAGATGGCCGTCGAGCCCGCGCTGGTCACGCCGACGCCGACCGCGCTGGTGCTGGTGCTTGTGCTTGTCGCGCCGGCGCCTCCTGACCCGTCGGGCATCTCGTCGACGACGACGTTTCCACCGCAGGCGCTCCCCCAGGTCAGGGCCGCGAGCACAGCGATGCGCATCCTGAGCAGCGTCATTTCCATGGCGCGAGACTAGCCCGACGCGGGCACGGGCACGAGCGCCGCGAGTGTCGACTCCCTGACGGGGCCGCCTTCGCGTTGAACATCGCGCGGTCCGCGCGATCATTGCCCGATCTACACCCTCGTGACGACCTTCCCGCCGTCGGATAGAGTCGGCGCAATGCTCCCAGCCCCGCTCGTCCTGTTCCCGAGCAACCCGGTGCACCCGACCGCGCCGGACAGCGCCTTCGAGGAAGAAGCGCGGCATGCCGCCAGCGCAGGATTCGACATCGGCCTCATCGACCTCGAGGCGTTCCTCGGCGGCGACGCGAAGCTCCGCCGGGTGCCGGAAGGCCCGGGCGAGGTGATCTACCGCGGCTGGCTCCTGGGCCTCGATGCTTATCGATGCATGAGCGAGGTCGTCGCCGCGCGTGGCCGACGGTTGATCACGGAGCCGGCGGCGTACCAGCACTGCTATCACCTGCCGGAGTGGTACGAGGCGATCGGCGGTGCCGAGCACACCGCACGATCGATCTGGATCCCGGGCTCCACGTTCGACCTCGAAGCCGTCGTGGTTCACGTGCGAGAGGCGTTCGGATCGGGCGCCGTGATGCTCAAGGACTATGTGAAGTCTCGCAAGCACGAGTGGTTCGACGCCTGCTTCATCCCAGCGGCGGACGACGAGGCCAACGTGCGGCGCGTCGTGGGCAACTTCCTTCGCCTCCAGGACGACCACGTCGTCGGCGGGCTCGTCTTCCGGGAGTTCGTCGAGCTGCGGCGCATCGGGCTGCACCCGAAGAGCAGGCTGCCGCTGGTGAACGAGCATCGCTTCTTCGTGCTCGACGGCCGGCCGTTCTACGCGGCGCCGTACTGGGCCGACGGTGAGTATCCAGGCGAACCGCCCAGCGCCGATGTCCTCGCGCCCATTCTCGGCCGCGTGCGCGGTCGTTTCTACGCGGCCGATGTCGCCGAGAAGGAAGGGGGCGGCTGGATGCTGGTGGAGCTGAACGATGGCGGGTCGGCGGGCATCCCCGAGGGTGGGGCCGCGGACGCGTTCTACCGGAGCCTGCACGCGGCGCTCGGCTGAGGAGCATCTCGTCGCTCGATCCGAGCGGTCCGCCGCGAGGTGCCGCCCAGCGAACGCCCCAAGCAGGCCATCGCCAGAGGGGGGCGCTCACGCGAGCTCCGGCGCGCGGCGGCTTGCCCGCGGGGCGCGGCGGCGCAATGGGTGTCGGCCATGGCGCAAGAGACAGCGTTCGCCCTGTGGCTCCTCCCCGGCGGAGCGCCGGCCGTGCGGCTCGAGGAGCTCATCGAGGCGCTCGCCCGGGAGACCGGGGGCCGAGCGTTCGCGCCTCACCTCACCCTGCTCGGCGGGCTGCGCGGCGACGCCGGCGCGCTGGCCGCGAAGCTCGGCAGGCTGCGCGGCGACGGCGGCGCGCTCCGCCCCGTCGCGCTCGAGGCGCGGGGCCCCGCCACCGGCAGCACCCGCCACCAGTGCGTGTTCCTCGACGTGGCGCCGTCCGAGCCGCTCACGGCGCTGCGCCGCGCGGCCGAGGCCGCGCTCGGCGCGAACGAGGCCCCCTTTCGGCCGCACGTGAGCCTCGTGTACGGCGAGCTGCCGGCGGCGCGCCGCCAGGAGCTCGCCGCGGATCCTCGGGTGCGTGCGCTCGCCCACGACACGTGGTGGGCCGACCGGCTGGAGCTGTGGACCGTGGAGGGGCAGACCGAGCGCTGGCGCTGCGTCGAGGGCGTCGCGCTGGAACGCCGGTGAGATCTCGCCGGCGCAGGTGTCATGCCTGCCCACCACGCGCCCGGACGCATGGTTCCGCCGCAGCGGAAGCCTCCGCGATGGTTTTCCGCCCTCCACGCAGAGCGCGGCTCGCCGAAGTATGTGATCTCGTGGATCTCGGCTAGCCTGGGGCGCATGGCGATGGCTCCCGTTGCTGTGGGCGACGTTCTCGCGGGCAAGTACCGCGTGGAGCAGATCGTTGGCGCCGGTGCGATGGGCACGATCGTCGCCGCGTGGCACCTGGAGCTCGATCAGCGTGTCGCGATGAAGTTCCTGCACTCGGTGCCGCCGGACGGCGGCGACCCGACGGAGCGGTTCCGGCGCGAGGCGCGCGCGCTGGCCAGGATCAAGAGCGAGCACGTGGCGCGCGTCCTGGATGTCGGCTCGCTGGAGGGCGGGATGCCCTACATGGTGATGGAGTTCCTGGAGGGGAACGACCTCGCCCACGAGATACGCGCGCGCGGTCCGCTGCCCGTGGTGGAGGCCGTCGCGTACATGCTCCAGGCCCTCGACGCGATGGCCGAGGCGCACGCCGCGGGGATCGTGCACCGCGATCTCAAGCCGGCCAACCTGTTCCTCTCGCTCCGGCCCGACGGCGACCGGGTCATCAAGGTCCTCGATTTCGGTATCTCGAAGTCGCTGCTCGGCATATCGCGCGATCAGGTGGCGCTGACCCAGACAGCGTCGCTCCTCGGGTCGCCGCTCTACATGTCTCCCGAGCAGGTGCGCTCCGCGCGGGACGTGGATATGCGCGCGGATATCTGGTCTCTCGGCGTCATCCTGTACGAGATGCTGACCGGGCGGACTCCGTACGACGGCGACTCCGTCGCTCAGCTCTTCCACGCGCTGCTCTACGAGAACGCTGCCCCGGTCGCCCAGCGGCGCCCCGACGTCCCGCGCGAGCTGGACGTCGTGGTGATGCACTGCCTCGCCAAGGACCGCGACCAGCGGTGGAGGAACGTCGGCGATCTGGCCGCCGCGCTGCTCCCGTTCGGCCCCGCCACGGGCCACATGCACGTCGACAGGGCGCGCCGCGTGCTCGGCAGCTCCTCGGACATCGCACGGCCGTCGATCCTCCAGACGGGCGTGCCGAGCGGGGGCGCTCAGGGCACCGGATCGCGCCCGTCGATACCGCACGGGGGCCCGCCCTTCGCGCCGGGCACGCCGTCTTCGCCGTCGTTCGCGCCGGGCACGCCGTCTTCACCGTCCTTCGCGCCCGGCGCGCCGTCCTTCGCGCCGACCTCGCCGTCCTTCGCGCCGGGCATGCCGTCCTTCGTGCCGGCCTCGCCGACCGCGCCCAACGCGGAGACGGGGCCCACGGTCAACTCGTGGAGCAACTCGGGCCATCCGGTGCGAACGGTCCGCAACGGGGCGCGCGTCGCCCTGGCCATCGCCGTCGGCGCCTTGCTGGCGGGGGCCTCGCTCGGTGCCCTGTTCTTCCTGCGCTCCGGGCTCGCCACCGACCAGGGACAGCCCCCCGCAGCCGCGGCTGCGCCCACCGCCGAGGCCACGGCAGCGCACACCTCCGAGGCCGCGGCGGCGCCCGCCGCCGAAGCCACGGCCAAGGGCGACGCGCACGAGGCTCCCGGCGCCGCCGGCGCCGCGCCCGAGGTGGCCGGCGGTTCGCCAGCCCCGACCGCGCCGGCGGCCTCTTCCAGCGCGCCCGCCACGCCACCGGCGGCGTCCTCCAGCCCAGCGGCGCACCTTGCCTCACCGCCCGCGCAGCCGGGCGCTCCGCGGGCGACCGCCACGGCCCGGCCCGTCGAGCGCTCGCATCCGGGCGCGGGGGCGCGCCCGGAGCCCACGCAGGGCAACTCGATCAGCGACTTCGGCGGGCGGCGCTGAGCGTGCCGCTCGCGTCGATCCGGCGACGGCCCCCGGGGCCGCCGTGGCCAGCTTGGAGGAGAACACGGGACGTATGAGGCGGTTGAAACGTCGTCAGCGAAGCATCGCACACTGCGTCGGCCTGGGCCTGTGCGCGGCGTTGATCTCCGGGGGCCTCCCCGCGCGGGCGGAGCCGAGCGCCGCCGACAAGGCGGCGGCGGAGGCGCTCTTCGACGCGGCGCTCGACCTGATGAAGCAGGGGCGCAGCGCGGAGGCGTGCCCGAGGCTGGAGCAGAGCCAGCGCATCGATCCGGGCATCGGCACGCTCCTCTACCTGGCCGAGTGTTACGAGAACACCGGCCGCACGGCGAGCGCCTGGGCCACGTTCCGGCAGGCCATGTCGGAGTCGCAGGCCGCGGGGCAAGCCGACCGCGCCCGCAAGGCGCAGGCGAGGGCGGCCCGGCTGGAGCCGGGCCTGTCGAAGCTGAGCATCGGCGTCGCGGCCGAGAACCTCGCGATCGAGGGGTTCAAGGTGCGCTCCGCCGGAAAGGCCGTCGATCCTGCGGTCTTCGGCGTCGCGCTCCCCGTGGATCCGGGCGAGATCGCGATCGAGGCGAGCGCCCCGGGCCACGAGACCTGGACGACGACCGTGAAGCTCGGGGGCGACAACAAGGGCCCTGCGAGCGTCGATGTCCCGGCGCTCAAGCGGCTCGAGGGGCCGCCGACTGCGCCCCTCGCGTCGCCGCCCGCCCAGGGGACAGGCCCCGCGCCGGCCCGCGGCGCCCCTGCGCCGGCGCCGGCGCAGGCGGCGTCCGGGGGCAACACGACGCGCTTGATCGGCCTCGTCGTGGGCGGCGCGGGCGTCGTGGGGCTCGGCGTCGGGACGTTCTTCGGCGTGAAGGCCATCTCGAAGAACAGCGACGCGGAGGGCTACTGCAAGGGCGGCAGCACGTGCGAGGACGAGCGCGGCGTCACGCTGACCGAGGAGGCCAAGAGCGCCGCCACCGTGTCGAACGTCGCGTTCGGGCTCGGCGCGGCGGCGGCGATCGGCGGCGCCGTCCTCGTGTTCGTCGTCGCGCCGAGGCAGACCCCGCCCGTCCAGGTCGGGGCGTTCGTGGACGCGCGCAACGTCGGGTTGCGCGTGGGAGGTACGTTCGAATGAGACGCATGACAGGGCTCCTGTCGCTCGCCCTGCTCGCCCCGCTCTCGAGCCTCGCGTGGCTCGGCTGCCAGGCCATCGCCGGCATCGAGGACCGCACCTTCGACCCGGGCGGCGCGGACACGGGGGGCGGGCAGGCGCCTGTGAGCGAGCAGTGCGCGTCGTACTGCGCCGACGTGATGGCGAACTGCACGGGAGAGCACCAGGTCTATGCCACGCTGGAGACCTGCCAGGGCGTGTGCGCGCTGCTCCCGGAGGGCGATCCCCTGGAGCCCGTGGACAACACGGTCGCGTGCCGCGCCCGCCAGGCGGAGCTGGCGGGGGCCACGGGCGAGGTCGAGGTGCACTGTCCAGCGGCCGGCCCCGGCGGCGGCGGCGAGTGCGGGAGCAACTGCGAGAGCTACTGCGCGCTGCGGGCCGCGGCGTGCACGCTCGAGGTCCCCACGCAGGAGGACTGCGTCGCCATGTGCGCGGGGCTCAAGGACGTGGACATGTTCGACGTCATCGAGAACCACGAAGGCGACACGCTGCAGTGCCGCCTCGTGCACGTGAGCTCCGCGACGGTGGACCCCGAGGAGCACTGCCCGCACGCGAGCCTGACGCCCGTGCAGCCCTGCGCCGATCCGGACGGGACCGAGCCGAGCTGCGAGGACTTCTGCCAGGTGGTCATGACGTCGTGCACGGGGGAAATGGCCGTCTACGAGTCGAGAGCGCAGTGCCTCGCGGTCTGCGCGGCGCTCCCTCCCGGCGGGGCGGAGGATCGGACCGAGAACACCGTGGGCTGCCGCAAGTACCACGCTTACAGCGCCATGCTGGCGCCGACGACCCACTGCCCGCATACGGGGCCGGGCGGAGACGGCCATTGCGGGGTCGAGGAGCCGGGCTCGGGCGTGACAGGCAACTGCGTGTCGTACTGCACGCTGTTCGAGGCGGCCTGCAAGGAGGCGCTCGGCGAGGCGTACGAGGGCTGGGGCGCGGCGTGCCAGGGCGAGTGCAGCACGATGGCGGGAGCCGCCCATGATTCCCACTACTCCGTGGCGAGCGCCGAGGGCGGCGACACGGTCTCTTGCCGGCTGCTCCACGTGAGCCGCGCGTTCGAGAACCCGGACGAGTGCACCGCGCTGGCCGACGGGACTGCCTGCCCGTAACGGCCCGCGGTGGCCTCACCGCGTTCCGGAGGGCGGGTCGGCGGTTCCGGGGCATAAGCGTTCACCAAGCTCGTTCGGTCACGCTCAGGGCACGAAGCCCTCCCCTTCTCCTCGGCACCAACGATCACCAACGTGAACGTAAACGTTTACGTGGTCGTGGTCGTGGTCGTGGTCGTGGTCGTGGTCGTTCACGGCTTACCGTTGACGACCACGACTACGACCACGACCACGACCACGACCACGACTACGACCACGACCACGACCACGACCACGACTACGACTACGACCACGTAAACGTTCGGATGTAGAAGAACGCGGCGCGAAGGCTGGTTAACGCATATGGGGGTTCCGGGGGCGGGTCGAGCCACTCGATACTCCCCCGATGAGGCGACAAGGCAAGCTCCCGCGCCCCGCCGTGGGAACGTGCCGTGATCCTGCTACCCAGAGCGAGGCCTCGCCGCGCGTGCGCGCGATGGATTAGTGATCCCGGCGGCAGGGGGCGACGGACGAAGGAGGGGCTGTCAGGCCATGAAGAGACCGGAAGCGAGACGGTGGCTTGCCCTTGTCGTGCTCGGGCTGGCGGCGGCGGGGCTCCTGGGCCTCTTCTTATGGCTCCGCGCCGGAGAGGCGCCGCCGGACGGCCCCGCACCTCCGGCGAGCGCCGCTTCGACGCGGGGAGCGCGGCGCCTCCGCGCGAGGGACGCGCCGCCCCCGCTGCTCGGGAGCATCGCGGGGCGGGTCGCCAATGCGGCCGGCTCGCCCGTCGCCGGAGCGCTGGTGTGCGCCAGCGCGAGCGGCGGCGCGGGCGGCCTGACGCCGTTCGATCTGGGCGAGCCGACATGCGCGCCCGCAGGAGAGGACGGCCGCTACCAGATCGCGGATCTCTCCCCCGCGCGCCTCACGATCTTCGCCTCGGCGCCGGGCCACCGCCCCGCGGGCTACACCTCCCCTGCCCCGGACCGCGCCGGCTGGCTCGATCTCCGCCAGGGAGAGGCACGCACCGGCGTCGATCTGACGCTCGTCCGCGGCGGCGTCGAGGTCCGGGGCCACGTCAAGGACGTCAGCGGCGGGCCCATCGCCGGGGCGCTCGTCATGATTCATGGCTTCCTCGGGTCGCACCAGGGCGCCGCGGTGACCCGCTCCGACGCAGAGGGCTCCTTCTCCGCGTGGACCGAGGAGGGCTACTGCCTGGCCCGCGCCACCGCCGACGGGTACGCCGAGGGGTCGCAGCACGGCATGGCGCCGGGGCCGCCGCTCGAAATCTTGCTGACGCCCGGCTCGGTCATCGAGGGGCGGGTCGTCGAGGCGGGGTCGGGCGAGCCGATCGCCGGCGCGAAGATCAGTCCCGGCATGGAGCAGCGGTGGGGCCCCGGGGAGGTGAAACCCGCGTCGAGCGACGCGGAGGGGCGCTTCCGCATCCCAGGCCTGGCGCCCGGGCGGTACAAACCCACGGCGCGCGCCGCGGGCGGCTATGGCCAGGCGCGCGCGAGCGTGGTGCTCGGGATCGGTCAGACCTCGAGCGAGCTGGTGATCGAGATGCACCCCGCCAGCAGCGTGGCTGGCCGCGTGGAGGTCGCGCCCGGGGGCGGGCCCTGCACGAGCGGCTCCGTCACCCTGTTTCACGAAGGGAGCGGCTGGCTCCCCGCTGTCCTCGGGGCCGACGGTTCGGCGCGCTTCGAGGGCGTGCTGCCCGGCTCGTACCAGGTGATGGTGCTCTGCCAGGATCACGCGTCGGAGCCGACCTACCCCGCCGTGGAGGTCGGCGAGGCGGACGTCGAGGGCCTCGTGTGGACCGTCCGCGCCGGGCTGTCGCTCCGCGGCCGGGTGGTGGACCGCGAGGACAAGCCCGTGCGCGCCATGGTCCACGCGAGCCCGATCGACATGAGGGCGATGCTGCCCGGCCCCGTCGGGCAGAGCGACGACGACGGCCGCTTCGTGCTCCGGGGGCTCCTCCCCGGCAAGCACAGGGTCATGGCGCACTCGAACGATCACATTCCGCCCGAACCGGTCGAGGTCGAGCTCGTCGATGAGCGCGCTCCCGAGATCACCCTCGTGATGGATAGCGGGGGCAGCGTCGAGGGCACCGTGACCGACGAGGACCGCCGCCCCGTTGCGGGCGCCGACGTCATGCTGAGCGCGCAGCAGCCCGGGTGGAACGGCCCTCCGAGAAAGTCCCTCGCGGACGGGACCTTCGTGATCAAGGGGGTCGCGCCGGGCGCGTATCGGATCTGGGCCATGCAGGGGGGTATGCCCATGAGGGCGCCAGGTCAGGTCGGCAACGGCGACCCCGGGGTCGCCGTGAACGTGAAGGCAGGGGCGGCCGCGCGCGTGAGCCTGGTCGTGGAGCGCCAGAACGGCGAGATCCACGGGCGCGTCATCGACGGGAGCGGCAGGCCGGTGGCGGACGCGTTCGTCAATGCTCAGCGGGAGCCCGAGGGCGCGGGAGAGCGGGGCGCCCCGGCCCCTCCGCCCCCGCCGCTGGAGAGCATGGGGCCCTACGCGCCGGTGCTCACCGATCCCGACGGGGAGTTCGTGATCGGGAACCTGGGCCGGGGCACGTACACGGTCCAGGCGCAGCGCCGCGGAGGAGGCCGCGCCGCCGTCGAGCACGTCCATATCGGCGACACCGTGACGCTCACGATCCAGGAGACAGGCACCGTCTCCGGCGCCGTCTCCCGCCCCGGCGGCGCGCCGCCCGATCAGTTCACGATCCGCGTCACGGGCCGCGAAGCGCCGTTCTTCCGGAGCGAGTCCTTCTCGTTCACGGACGGGGCCTGGACGATGAGCGATCTGCCGGCGGGCAAGTACGATATCGCAGCCGACGCCCCGGAGGGGACGGCCACGGGGGAGGTGACGCTCGCGCAGGGGGAGCAGCGGAGCGGGGTGGTGCTCACGCTCGCCGGGCGCGTCGCCATCCGGGGTCAGGTGGTGTCCCTGGAGGACGGCGCGCCCATGGCCGGGGTGACCGTGCACGCGTACCCGCGCGCCGGCGGAATCGCGCCCTCTCCGGTGCAGCAACGCGAGGTCACGGACGGTGCGGGTCATTTTCACCTCGACCGTGTCCCCAGAGGTCCCCTCGTGCTCATGCTCATGCCCGCGGATCCGATGAGCTCGGCGTTCGACGCGGCGATGATCCCGGTCGATGTGGAGCCGGGCGCGGAGACCGACGTCGGGCGGCTGCTCCTGGCGAAGCGCCGGGTGAAGCAGGACGAGCCTCCCGGCGATCTCGGGTTCACGGTCGAGCCGCCCCAGTCGCCGATGGAGATGGCCATGCGGCCGCACAAGGTGGTCGAGGTGCGCCGCGGCGGTCCGGCCGCGGCGGCGGGCCTGGAGGTGGGGGACGTGATCGTCTCGGTGGACGGCCACGATGTCAGCGGCAAGCTGGGGTATCTGGTCGGGTCCCTGATCCGCGTGCCCGCGGGGACCCGGGTGACCCTCGGGCTCTCGCGCGGGGCGAGCGTGGCCCTCGTGGCCGCGGCGATGCCGCCACCCCCGGGCGTCGGGCCAGGCGGCATCGAAGCCGCGCCCGGGCCACCGTAGGCGCCGGCCGCTACCTCTTGACGGCAGGCGCATGGAAGAGCTCGCCGCTCGGGCTCTCGGCGGCGGGCGTCGGGGCGGCGCTACCCTTCCCTCATGAACGCACCGCCGCTGCCGCGCCTGCGCGCCGTGGACCTGAACCTGCTCACGGTGCTGGACGTCGTGCTCACCGAGCGCAACGTGACGCGAGCGGCCGAGCGACTCGGCATGACGCAGCCGGCCGTGAGCAGCGCGCTGAACCGGCTGCGGCTCCTGTTCAACGACGATCTCTTCGTGCGTCGCGGCAAGGAGATGGCCCCGACGCCGCGCGCCCTCGCGCTCGCCGGCCCGATCCGCAAGGCGCTCGACCTGATCCATGCCTCATTCGCCTACACTGGCGCCTTCGATTGCACGGCGAGCCACACCTTCAGGCTGGGGATCAGCGACCTCGGAGACGCCATCCTCTTGCCTCGTTTTCTGCAGTGGCTCGAGCAGCTCGGCGCCCGCGTCCGGCTCGATATCTGCCGCGAGCCCGGGGCCTCGCTGCAGAACGAGATGCGGCTCGGCAAGGTCGAGCTCGTCCTCGATCACATCGTCATCCCGGGCGAGGAGTTCCGGCGAACGCGCGTGCTCGACGTCGAGCTCGTCTCGCTGGTGCGCCAGGATCATCCGACCGTGGGCCCCTCGCTGACCCTCGACGAGTACATGGCGCTCGAGCACGTCATCATCGAGCCGCGCGAGGGCCAGACCAACCTGGCAGAGCAAATTCAGGCCCTCGTCGGGCGATCGCGGTGCGTGCGGGCGCAGGTCCCCCGCTATCTCTCGATGCCGTTCATCGTCTCGCAGTCGAACCTCGTCTGCACGTTGCCGCTCCCCCTGGCGCGGCTGTTCGAGCAGCACTTCCCCGTGCGGGTGGTGAGCTGTCCGCTCCCCATCCAGCCGATCCCGCTGTTCATGATGTGGCATGCCTGTCAGGACGGCGACCCGGCCCACGAGTGGCTCCGGCGGTCCCTCATCGAGCTCTGCAGCCGCATCTGACGCGTCCCAGGCGGGCGCGCTCGGCCGGGAGAGAGACGGGCGGCCGTGGATTCGGCGGAATATTCACGCCGGCAATCTGCCTCATACCATTTCTTGATTGGGCTTTTCGGAGGGCCGCCCCCATGAAGCCGCGCACGAGAGGGAAACATAACATCGTGAAGGCTATCTCATTCGGCGGCCGGACGACCGGTCGAGCCGGCACACTCCATGTCCTGGGCAGCGATCGCACGGCCCGTATCGAGGCCGGGGAAACGCTGCTCAGCGCAGCCGTGCGCGGGAACATTTCGTTTCCACACATGTGCAACGTGGGCGAGTGTGGCACCTGCAAGTGCCGCCTCATCAGAGGGCATATCCGCCTCAAGAGCGATATCTCACGACACGTCGCGCCCGAGGAGCTCTCTGCCGGCGTCGTCCTCGCCTGCCAGAGCCTGGCCGTGTCGGAGGACGTGGCGGTCGAAGTCCCGGGAACGGGCCGCGGGCGCTCGACGGGTCCAGCGCCGGTGCAGATCGACGCGAGCGTCGCGCGCGTGACGCCGCTCTCGCCCGGCGTCCTCGCGCTCGAGGTCGACCTCGCCGCGGAGGTCCGCTACGTGGCCGGGCAGGTTGCACAGCTCACGGTGCCCGGCGTACCGGGGCTCGACAAGCCGCGCTGCTACTCCTTCGCCGAGGCGCCGGATCGCGCCTCGCCGCGAAGGGCGCTCTTTCATGTCCGCCACGTGCCGGGCGGCGCCTTCACCGATTGGCTCTTCGGGGCCGATCGCACGTGCGCGCGCCTGTGCTTCTCGGGGCCACACGGCAGCTTCCGCTACCACGAGGCCGGGCGGCCGCTCCTCTGCGTGGCAGGAGGCACCGGGCTCTCTCCGATCAAGGCGATCCTGGAGCAGGGGATCTCGGACGGGCTCGTCCGAGACGTGACGCTGGTCGTAGGCGCGCGCACCCGGCAGGATCTCTATGCGCTCGACGCCATTGCCTCGATCGAGAAGCGATGGCGAGGTCGATTCGTCTTCGTGCCCGTGCTCTCGCAGGAGCCCGAAGGCTCGAGCTGGACAGGGCGAAAGGGGCACGTCACCGACTACCTCCGTGAGGTCGCCGGGGGCCACGCCGATTGCGCGGCCTACGTGTGCGGGCCGCCCGGGATGATCGACGCCGCGCTCGACGTGCTGCGCGGCGAGATCCCGCCGAAGCACTTGCATCACGATAGATTCCTGGACCGCGGCTCGGTGGCCGGCGCCGCCTCTGCGGTCGCCTGAGCCCGGCCACGATGCTCGAAAGGGGGAGCCCTCATGATCATCCACAGCACGATGTTCATCCTCATCTTCCTCGCGCTCTTTGCCGCCCTCGAGCTCGCGCTCGGCCTGTACCGGCGCCCAGGCGTGCTCACCATGCGGGAGCTCGGCGCGAGCCTCCTGTCCGTCGGCACCTACCTCGTGATCCGCGGCGCGTCCTTCGTCGCCGTGCTCTGGGCGCTCGGGGCGCTCTGGCCCGACTCGGAGGGCGCGCTCGCGGACGTGAGCCCCTGGCTGGTCTTGCCGATCTACCTGCTACTCGATGAATACGGGCTGTACTGGGTGCACCGCCTCAGCCATGAGCTGCCCTGGCTCTGGCGGATCCACAAGCCGCACCACGTGCCGCGCAACATGAACATCGCGGTCACGTACCGCGAAAACTGGCTATGGGACGTCCTGGTACCGGGCACATGGCTGGCCCCGCTCGTCGTCTGGCTCGGCCACCCGGGCGCCTACGTCGTGGGATTGGCCCTCAGGACGCTGATCGTGCTGATGGAGCACAGCGATCTCCGCTGGGACCTGCACCTCCAGCAGAGCCGCTTCACGCGCCCTGCCATGCGGGTGCTCGAGCGCATCGTCTCGCTTCCAGACACGCACCATGTGCACCACGGAGTCGGCCGCTTCGGCAATGCCATGAAGAACTATGGCGGCGCCCTCATCTGCTTCGATTGGCTCCATGGCACGCTGACCATCCCGCACGCGCGCCAGGAGGGCTTCGGGCTGCCCGAGGGCGCGCCGGTCGAGCCGTGGGCCGAGCAGCTCTTCTGGCCGTTCGTGCGCTCGACGAAGGACGAGAGAGCGGATCGCCGCCGCCCGATCGAACCGACGCCGCGGACGGCCGATCTCGCCATGGCGGAGGCGGTGATTGTCACGGTCGATGGCCGCGCTGTCGTCGTGCGATGAGCCCTGCCAGGCGCTCGCCCGCCGCGCGCCGCCTCACGGCCGCGCGGCGAGCGCCCCTCACGGCGGCGTGACGAACGACGCCGGCCCCGCCACGGCAGGAGACGGGTCCTTCCGGTAGCGCTCCAGCGACTCGCGCCGGTCCGCGGTCCAGCCGTTCTTCGGCGACGCCGCCTGCACGAGCGCCTCCAGCGCGAGCCGGCGCAGCCGCGGATCGGGGCTCCCCCGCAGCTCCTGCTCGAGCTGCGACGGGTGGACGCAGCCGTGCACCGCGGACATCGCCGCGACCATCGCATCGTGGTGCAAGAGGTCCCGCCGGCCGAGCTCCGCGAGCGCCTGCCCGAGCGCCTTCCACGGGAGCAGGCGCGCCGCGAGCCCCAGGTACTGGGGCACGGCCAGGGCGTCCGCCTTGAGCGCGGCGAGCAGCCCCTCGCCGACGGCGACGTGGTGCTTCGCGGCGTACGGGCCGAGCCGCGCCGTGAGCGCGGGCAGGAACGCCACGAGGTGCCGGCGCCTCGGCAAGAGCTCTGCGAGCCGCTGGACGACGGTCGCGACCTCCCCCGGCTGCATCCTCGCGAGCACGGCGGACAGCGCCTCCGCCGCCTCCTCGGGCGCGGGCGCGGCCATGTGCTCGAGCAGCCGGCGAAAGAGCGACCGCGCGTCGTCCCGGAGCGGCAGGTGCGCGGCGCGCCGCAGCAGATCGAGCCGCGCCTCCGGCTCCGCCCGCCCGAGGATCGCGGCGAGCAGGTCCACCACGCGCCGCTCGGCCTCGGTCGACAGCCTACCGAGCGGGATGTCCGCGAGCTTCGAGGCCACGATCCAGTCGGGATCCCGGGCTGCGCGGCCGAACACGTCCCAGGTCTCGGGCTTGTCCAGGTGGTCCCAGAGCGCCCGGAGCAGCGCGATCCGCACGTCGCGGTGGGTCTTCGGGCCGTCCAGCCGGAGCAGGTCCCGGTAGGCGTCGTCGCCGCCCAGCTCGCCGAGCAGGCGCACGACCTCCTTGGCCACGGTCACCTTCGTTGTCGGCACCGCCCGGAGCTCGGCGAGCACCCGCTCCCGGGACATCTCGGCGAACGCCTTCCGGAGCGCGTAGATCGCCCAGCGCGCGCGATCGTCGCCCAGGCACTCGATCAGGACGGGGACGCCCTGGCCTGCGTCGAGCCACGGCAGGCCCCGGATGGCCATCTCGCGCAGGGGCGGCCTCGGATCCGAGGCGAACGGGGTGACCGCCGACGCGTCGACGTACGCGAGCCGGACCAGCGCGGAGATCGCGAACCGCAGCGTGGGGACGTCGCAGGTCTCGTCGCCGAGCAGCGCGCGGAGGCCGGCGGCATAGCTCTCCTGCTGCCTCGCCGTCCAGCGGCCGTGGCCCCCGCCGAAATCGAGCACCCAGCGCGTCTTGCCCGTGGCGAACCTGCCGGTCATGGGCTGCGTCCGGTCGAGCAGGGGGCCGAGGAGATCCTGGCGCCTCTGGCTCACGTGCCGGGCGACGGCGCCGATCAGCACGAAGCTCCTGTCCTCGCCCAGCAGCGCGGGAACGAGCCGCGCGAACCGCGGCCTGTCGTGGGCGCGCAGGAGGCCGAGCGCGCCCGCCGCGACGCCGACGAACGGGAGCTCGCGGGACAGCCGCTCGAGCGCCTCGAGCAGCGGCGTGACCACAGCGAGGCGGATGCCGAGGCTCTGCGCGAGCGAGAGCACCGCCCCTGCCCGCTCGCCGGTGCACCACGCGCCCGCGAGCTGCGCGAGCGCCGGGCTGAGCCGCTCGGCCTCCGCCCGGGTCAGCCCCTCTCCGAGGCCCGCCGTCGAGACCGAGCCGCGCACCGCGAGGATCTTCGCGATCCAGCGCGCCCCCCACGCGCCGTCGATGCGGAACAGGCGGACCACGAGCCGCTCCACGGCCGAGGCCGTGGCGTGGGACAGGTCCGCGGCGTCGAGCGCGTCCTGCGCCACGGCGCCCGCGGCCTCCAGGTGCTCCTGCGCGAACCTGCCGATGGGCAGCGCGGCGAGGGCGCCGAGCATCGCCCGCCGCACCGGATCCTGCTCGAACTTGCGGGCGCGCACGTTCGCGAGGGCGTCCGCGAGCGCGCCCCGGTCGTGCAGGACGCTCGCGACGAGCAGCGCCTGCGCCTTCGCCCGCTCTTCGCCCTCCGGGTGCCCGAGCAGCGGCGCGAGCACCTCCTTGGCCTCGGCGAAGGACAGGAGGCGCGCGTAGCTCATCCGCCGCTCCGGCTTCGAGACGAGCGACGGGCAGCTGGAAAGGTGCCGCCTCGCCTCGCGCTCGCGCAGGTCGCGGGGCAGCGCGTCGAGCACCTCGGGCGCGATCGATCCGTCGGCGGCCTGCGCAGCGCAGGACCAGCGCTCGAAGGCCCGCTCCCGGAGCGCCTGCTCCTCGGCCGACTCGGCCTTCACGTAGCGGAACAGGAAGGCGCCGAAGCCCCCTCGCCCTCCGAGCAGGAAGGCCCGCAGGACCGCCTTCTGGTCGTCGGGACGCAGTCGCAGGAACCACCGCGGGCCCCGCTTGCCGTCGCTCAGCGCGCCCCAGGCGTGGCGGATGAGGTACTCGAGGCGCTCGGCGCCGAGGGCGGGCGCGCCCTTGTCGAAGCGCACCACCTCGAAGGCGCCGGGCGGCCGCGCGGGCCGTCCGCTCTCGTGGCGCGCCTTGAGGAGGTCGAACGTGGCGGCCGGGCGCGATCGGGCCAGCAAGCGCAGCGGTCCCGCGAGGAACGAGGGTTCCTCGCCGCGCTCGAAGAGGGCCTGGATCAGCGGGAGCGCCGCGTCGGGCGCGCGCCTGGCGAGCGGGACGAGCAGCGGCGCGAGGCGGTAGCGCTGGCGGACGTCGAGGGACGGGGAGCGGGCGATCGCCTCCCCGAACCAGCGCGCCGCGGCCGCGGGGTGCCTCACGCCGAGCCGATCGAGGCAGCTCGGGCCGCCCGCCTCGTCGATGGCGCGCCGGTGCGCCGACACGAGCGCCTCGGAGCCGAACGGGAGCAGATCCACGATCAGGGGATCGCGCCCCGCCTGCATGCGCGCGCCGAGGAAGGCGTCCACGGCGGCCTGGCGCTTCCGCCGCGCGAGCTGGGCGACGGTGCGCCGGAGGGTGCGCCGCTCGAGGAGGGCGCCGAGCGCCGCGAGCGCCTGCGCGTCGTCGCAGAAGCGGGCGATCATGCGGCTTGCGCGCCGCCGCACGGAGCGGGACGGGTCGGAGACGGCCGCGACGACGCGCGCGCCGTCGCCCGAGCCGTAGACGCTCATCAACGCGAGGAGGCGCTCGTAGGGCTGAGCGCTCTTCCAGAGCGCGCCGAGGAGCGCGCTTGCGCCCGCGTCGCCGCGCGCGGCGGCGCGGCCCAGCTCCACCACGCGGCGGACACGGTCGTGGTGCGTTTGCGGCTCGAGCTCGGCGAGGAAGGAAGCGGCGTCCATGGAGGGCGATCATAGCGCCCCGTGGCCGGAGGCTCGCAAGGCCGAGCGCGGCGACGCTCCGGAGCATCGACACCCTCCGGTTTGAGATTCACCTCTCCCGGGAGGCTGTCGACACCCTCCGGTTTAAGCTTCACCTCTCCCGGGAGGCTGTCGACACCCTCCGGTTTAAGCTTCACCTCTCCCGGGAGGCTGTCGACACCCTCCGGTTTGAGTTTCACCTCTCCCGGGAGGCTGTCGACACCCTCCGGTTTAAGCTTCACCGGTGGTGCTGCACTTTGGATCTGAGTGCTGCACTTTGACTCCGGACCTCGCGTGAGCGGCTAAGTTCGGCCGGAAGTAGTGCAGCCCGCGACGGCGCCAACCGTCCGGGCTGCGTGGCCGAACCCCGCTTCCACGGAGTCCGACGATGCAGTTGTACCTGATCCCACCCGACGGTGGGCAAGGCGGACGTGTACCCACACGGCGCCGCTCCTTCGTCACCCGTTCCCTCACCGAACCCGAGCGCAAGCGCCTCCGGGCGGCGCTGAAGAACCTGCGCGCCGCGTACGGCACGTGGGCATGCCTTGCCGAGGTCATGGGCATGCCGACCCGTTCGATCCGCGCGATCGCCTCGGGCCAGTTCGCCGGGTCGCCTGGCACCGCCATGCGCGCCGCGCGGGCGGCTGGAACCACGATCGAGCGCCTACTCGGCCGCCCAGTCGCAGCGGACCGCTGCCCAACCTGCGGGAGGAGCGGATGAAGCGCCCGCGGAAGGGGGCCGGACGCCCGCCTGCCGCACGACATCCCCGGAAGAAGCCGACGATGGAGGCGATCCTCGCCGAGCGCGGCATCGTCCTGGCGACGCTCGCCGGCATCCCGAAGCGCGACCGCCGCGACGTCGAAGCCGAGGTGTTGCTCAACGCCTGGAACGCCGTCCGACGCGGGCTCTACAGACCCGACCCCCGGGACAAGCCGCGCGATGCGCTCCGGAAGTGGCTGCACGGCATCGCGTGGCGCCTCGCCTCGCACTACGTCCACAGCGCGTGGGCGCGCCGTGCCGTGCTCCACCCGAGCCCGCTGGGCCTGCTCCGCGAGCCCGTCGGCATCGACATGCACGCCCAGATCGAGGCGCGGGAGGTGCTCGACGCGATGACCGAGCTCCCGGACTGGCAACTGGAGGCGCTGCTCTCCGTGGACGATCCAGAGAGCCTCGTCGCGTACGCCAAGCGGCGCCGCATGAACCCAAGCACGGCGGCATCGCGGCTCAGGATCGCCCGAAAGGCGCTGGCGCTCCGGCTCAAGCGGCGGCGCCGATGAACGCTCGCAAGTAGCCACGCGAACGACACCCAGAGATCCCGGATCTGCGCACCTGCGCGGCTCTTCCGGTTTTATGCGTGTAAAACCGCGTGCTTTTCGCAGTAAAACCCGCTTGACTGCGGGTCGAAACAAAGGTTCGGTCCATAAACGAAAGGCCGGGTGGTTCAGACCCGACCTTTCTAGACCGATCCGTCGTGTGGACCGGGAACGGCTCGCGCCGTACGAGGGGGCATCGTGCCTCATGACCCCCGGTTCGTCAAGGAGGGACTCATGAGCCGATATGACAAGCTGATCAAGTCTGGCGTGAAGATCGAGTTTACGCCGGCGCGGTGGAAATCGATCATAGATTCGGAGATGAAAAAGATCGCGGCTGGCCTCGGCATGGACCAAAGCGCGTGCACGCCTCACCAGATCAAAGACAGCGACATCGAAGATGGCTTTTCTCGCGTGGTTGGGTGCGCGCACGCGCTGCAAGGGCCCAACACTATCGAGGCGCGGTACCTCATAAAAGCCGGACAGGGGAAGGACGTGAGCGTGGATCTGATTATGTTCCTCGCTCAGGACGGGTCCTATCATATCGAGTTTGCCGGTGTCCTGCGCAAGGCGTGCTCGAATGATGACAACTTCTACGACAACATCCTCAGTGCGCTGGTGGACAAGAAGAGTCGGACCTGAGTCTGTAGCCAACGATCCGCTCCCGATTCCATATCGGCTCGTAATCATGCGGTGACCCTTCTAGCGGCATCATGCTCACCTGTCCGCGCCTGCTCCATGTTGGAAGGTGACCATCGAATCTCATGATGTCGTCTCTCATGCGAGCCAGAATTGCGTCGCGATCAGCCGTCAATTCGAGCCATTCCGTTCTCAGTGCCAAAGACGTCTCGATGACGCGGCGACCGGCGTACACGAACGGACACGCGGAGTTGCTCATCGCGCACCCCCCGCGCAACGCGCCACCTCGGCTGTGACATACCCCGTCCTGCCGGCATCGAGTCCGCGCTCTCCTAAGCGGTTTTCCTCGACAAAAGCGCTATAATCAGAGGACCTTAGACGAAAGCGCCCCGCCTCCGGCTGGAACCCGAAGGCAGGGCGGCAGAAGCCGAGCGGTGCGACCCGTCCGACGTCCTGGCAGACCGGATCGTGGGCCCTCCGCCGGGGAAAGGCAAGGGTCCCGTGGCGAACGTGCTCCCGGCGGAGAAGCGCCTGCGTGTCCTGGCTGCCCTGCTGGATGGCAACAGCATCCGGGCGGCCGAGCGCATGACCGAGGTCAACCACCGCACCATCACGCGCCTCCTGCTGGCGCTGGGTGCCGGCGCGGTGCGCCTGCATGACCGCCTCGTGCGAGACGTGCAGTGCAGCCTCGTGCAGGTCGACGAAATCTGGTCCTTCGTCCAGAAGAAGCAGTCCCGCGTGACCGAGGCCGACCCGCCCACCGTTGGCGAGGCGTACACCTTCGTTGCCATCGACGCGACGAGCCGCATGGTCATCTGCTGGCGCGTCGGCAAGCGCGACCAGCCGACGACGGACGCCTTCATCAAGGACCTTCGTGCGCGCATGGTGGTCATGCCTCAGCTCACCTCGGACGGCTTCGCGCCGTACATCCCGGCCGTAGGCACGTCCTTCGGGAAGTCGATTGACTACATGCAGACGGTGAAGAACTACCGCTCCGGCAGCCGTGGACGCCGGGACGACGACCACCGCTACGAACCGCCCCGGGACCCCTTCATCACGAAGTCCGTGGTCTACGGCGCGCCCGACCCGGCCAAGGCTTCTACGGCGTACGTGGAGCGCCTGAACGGCTCCACGCGGCACCAGAACGGGCGGATGCGTCGGCTCTGCTACGCCTTCTCGAAGAAGGCGGACCACCACGCCGCAGCGGTCGCCCTGAACTATGTGGCCTATAACCTGACACGAGTCGTGCGCACGCTGCGCGTCACACCTGGGATGCAGGGCGGCATCACGGACCAGGTGTGGACGCTGGACGAGCTCATGGACGAGCTCCTGTCGGGCGAGGAGGTCGCCGCTCCCGAGGCGCAGCCGCTCACTCATCGCGAGCCCTCCGCGCCAGCGAGGCCGCTTCCGAACGGCCGGGGCTTCCTCCGGCTGGTGACCGAGCCGACGCCCGCGCTGAAGCGTTCGCCGCGTCGTTCCGAGCCCCCGCCTCCCCCGGTCGTCGCTCCCCGCGAGCCTGAGCAGCTCTCCCTGTTCGACCGGCTCGATCCCCCGGAGGGGTCGTGAGTGCTGCACTTTGCTCGCGCAGGGTGCTGCACTTTGAGCGCGAGTGCTGCACTTCGGGGCAAAGTGCAGCACCACCGCTTCACCTCTCCCGGGAGGCTGTCGACAGGTTCAGGCCGCGATGGGTCGACCCGGGTCGGGTCGCGCGCAGCTCACTTCCAGTTGACGGTGGCCCAGCCGCGGGCAGGGACGCTGAACTGGAGCTTCTTGGAGGCCACGCTGAGGGTGGTCGTCTTCGCGGAGCTGCCGGAGTTGTAGATGACCGTGACGATGGTGCCGTCAGGGTTCTTGAAGGCCAGCGCGTCACCGCCGGTCGTGTTGACGCGCATCGCTCCAGGATCGACGTACTGGGAGACGTGGCGGAACACGTAGTAGGCAGGGGTCAGTATCAGCTCCTTCGTGTCGGCTTTCACGTTGAGGAGCGCGTTCTGGGGCCACGGCCGCTGCGAGTCGATGTTCTTGCCCACCGGGTCCAGCACCATGTTCCAGGCGTTGTACGAGTTCACCCCCGCCTTGATCCAGTCGCGGATGAGCCCCCAGCTCTCCTGCCCGTAGGCGTGATCGTTCGCTGCCGTGTTCGGGTTGAACGCCGGCACGCCCGGAGGGTTCCAGTTGTAGTTGCCGCACTGGTGCTCCGTTTGCACGATCGGCAGGTTGCGCGATTTCAAGCCGTTCACGCTGCCCCGCATGTTCCACTGCAGCCCGAAGCCCTTGACGTACTTCATCGCGGTGGCATCGCCGGTCACGGCGCTGAGGATCCCCGGGTCTGCCGCGTCGTTGGACATCGTGCCGAGGAAGATCTGAGCCTTGATCCCGCGCTCTTCGAACAGCGGCCCCAGGTGGGTGCCGATGAACTTGGCCATGAGCTGCCCCGTCCAGGCGCAGCTCGGATACCTCGTCTCGTAGGTCGGCTCGTTCTGGGGGTGGACCGCCTCGATGGTCATGCCCTCTGCGGCGTACGCCTCCACGAACTTCGCGAAGTACAGGGCATGTGCCTTCAGGGTGTTCGCGTCGTCCTTCATCTTGCCACCATCGAAGGCGCCGTTGCTCTTCATCCAGGTGGGGGGCGTCCAGGGGCTGGCCCAGAGGTGGAGGCCGGGCCTCACGGCGAGCGCCGCCTTGATGTACGGGATCAATTTCTCCTTGTCCCGCGCGATGGAGAAGCTCTCCATCGTGAAATCATCCTTCTTCTCGTCGAGGCTATAGCGGTCCATCGCATAGTCGCTGGCCCCCATGGGGATGCGCCCGTAAGCGAACCCTGCGCCCTCGTCCTTGTCGAAGAGAAGCTTGATGGCTCGCTGCCGGTCGGACTCGCTGAGCATCGAGAGCATGTTCCAGCCCATCTCGTTGAACGAGCCGCCGAAGCCATCCCATCGCTGCTGCGTTGCCGCGTCATCGACGGTCACGTCGGCATTGGCGCTCGTCACTTCCGTCGGCGTCCCGATCTTCCAGTACTCGTTCGCGCCCGAGGTGATCAGCGTGGGCTCGACCACGTCGGGGTCACCGCCGGTCCCGGTGGACGAGCCGCCAGAACCCCCGTCTCCACCCGGATCGCCGCCGGCACCGCTCGAACCCGTCGCGCCACCCGTCCCTTCGCCGCTGCCTGTCGTCGCGCTCCCGTTGCCGCTCGTGCTCCCGTTGCCGCTCGTACTCCCGTTGCCGCCCGTGCTCCCGCTACTGCCCGCACCCGCACCCGGGCCGCCCGAGCTCTCGGGTTCTTCCGGGCCGCTCGAAGAACCGCAACCCACCAAGAGAAACGCGAGCAATATGCCGACGGTCGAAGCTCGTGCCCTGTTCATCACAAAAATCCTCCATCCCAGGAGTGCAACCCCTTGGCGGTGCCTGCAGCAGGCGTCAGAAAGTGGCGGTCCTATATGCCCAGAAGGCCCCACGGTGATCGGGCGGGCGGTATAAAAGGCGGCAAGCTTCACGTCGATGACCCGGCGCACGCACGCGCCATGCGCTCGCGTCACGCCTCCCGTACCGAAGGTCCCGCGTCGACGTCGCGGATGGCACGGCGGCACGCCTTCCAGAGCGTGCACAGCGGATCCAACCCGGCCGTACGATTGCTGGGTTTCGATGCGCGTGTTAGCGTCGGCCCCCGATGCGAACCGCGGTTTTCGCCCTCGCCCTCCTGACCGGTTGCGGGGGCGCATCCGGGGCGGCGCCCGGCGCGGCCCTCTCCCCCTCCTACGCGTCGAGCCTGGGCTCCACGTCGGCGAGCATGCCCAGCATGCTGCCCGCGCCGGCGTTGCCCAGTCGGGGGACGGTCCAGGCCGATCTGGTCGTCCGCCCCGACGTGCTCGTCCTCAGCTTCGCGCTCCAGGAGACCGACGCCGATCCGCAGCGCGCCCTCACCGCGGCGAAGGCTTCGGTGGAGGACCTGGGGCGACAGCTCACGGAGGCGACCGCCGGCGCATCCACGGTGAAGATGCTTGGCGCATCGTTCACCGCGGTCTTCCCCGACAAGGCGGAGAGCGATGGCGACGCCGTATCGGCCGCCGTCGACGGCGTGATCGAGGTGCGCCTCGCCCCCGAGCTCGACTTCTGGGCGAGGAGCCGGCTGGCCGCGGCCGTGGCGCAGGTCCGGCGCGACGTGAGCGCCGCGGTCCAGGCCGCGAAGGACGGGCGGCGCGGGGCCACCTTCGGGCAGCCTCGGGCCGAGGTGAAGGAGCCGGAGGGGCACCGCGCGCAGCTGACCGAGCAATGGCTCCGGAGGGCTCGGTCGTTCGCGGAGGCGGCGCAGGCGGCGTCGGCGCCGCTCTCGCTCGTGGACTGCGCGCCGCCGGGGGCCATCGAGCAGCGGCCCATCTCGCTCGTCGAGGTGGGGCTCTCGCTGTCGGTCGCGTGCCGCCTGGACGCGCTCTCCGCAGAACCGAAGCGCGACTGACGGACTGCGGCGGCTCACCCCCCGGACATCCGTCGTCGGGCAGGACGTCACCCTGCGATCAGCCGGAACACGGGCAGCTCTGGCCGGCATGTGAACCGCACGGGCAGGACGCTCGTGCCGACACCGCGGCTCACGTACACCCTGCCATGGGCCGTGTCGTACATACCCGAGCGAAATCGGCCCGATCCAGGCGGAACCCACACCGCCGTTCCGAGCGCTCGGATCTGCCCTCCATGCGTATGCCCCGCGAGGCCCAGGTCGAAGCGCGGCGCGCCGGGAGAGAGCGCCTCGAAGATGCCGGGCGCGTGCGTGAGAAAGAGCCGAGCCGGAGCGGATGGCACGTTCGTCAGGGCGGCGCGCAGGTCGTGGTTCCCGCTGCAGAAATCGTCGGTCGCGACGACGGAGAGGCCGCGCTTCAGCAGCACCGACTCGTTCCCGAGGAGCCTGGCTCCGGCGCGCGCGTACACCTCGCTCAGCCTTTGCAAGGGGACGTGCCCCCAGTGTTCCCAGTTGCCGACGGTGGCGAGGACCTCCCGCCCCGGCGCGGCGAGCCTGCGGCAGAACTCCTCCAGCGCGCCGAGCGAGCCCTCGCCCTCGATCGAGTCGCCGGTCAGCACGACGAGATCGGGCGCCAGCCTGCGGATGGCGTCGATGGCCTTCTCGTGCACACCGCCGAGCGCGCGCAGGTGGATGTCGGAGAGGTGAGCGATGCGAAACCCCTGAAGCGCGGCCGGGAGCCGCGGAATCGGGACATCGTGCTCGGCGACATCGAGCCACGAAGGTTCGATGGCAATCCCATCGAAGGCGGCAATTCCAGCAGCGCAGCAGCTGGCGTGGAGGAACGCTCGACGGGTGACCGGTCGGACCATCCCGGAACCTTAGCAAACTCAGCTCGAGGGCCGCGGCTTACGCGTGAGCTGGACCAGCCGCTCCGGGGAATCGAGCCCGGGATCGGGGCCGTCGAGATCCTCCAGCACGAGCTCGAACAGCCCGTTGTCGAACGGCCTCCCCGCGGCCGGCTCGGCCGGCACGAGGCGCTCGCGCTTGCCCTGCGCGGCCAGCGTGCGCGCGCGGAAGTGGCAGTACGGGTTGTTCCCCGGCCGCCCGAAGAGCGCGTGCGCCGTGAAGCTGCACCCGCCCATGCACACCTCCGCGAACGCGCAGCTCCGGCAGAAGCCCCAGAGATCGTCGGCCGTGCGCGCCCGCGCGAACGCGAGGCGCGGCGCCTCGTCCCAGATCTCCTGGAGCGCGCGCCCGCGCAGGTTGCCGCCCACGTACGCATCGCTCTGGAGCGACGGGCAGCCCTTCACCGCGCCGTCGGACTCGATCCCCAGCACCAGCTTCCCGGCCTGACAGCCGCGAAAGTGGTCGCGGCCGCCCTCGCGCAGCGAGCGCAGGAGCGCCTCCTCCGGGCCGAAGTAGCCCAGGTTGTTGCCGGGCATCACCGTGATCCCGTCCTGGAAGGCCCGCCGCTTCAGCGCGGCGATGCGCGGGAGCACGTCGAGCAGATCGTAGGGCTGGAGCAGCATCGCCGGCCGGTCGGCCGCGCGCCCGAGCGCCGCGGTGATCTGCACCTGCCACGCCTTGATCCCCTGCTCCCGGAGCAGCTCGTAGAGCGCCTCCAGATCGCCCTGGTTCACCCGGTTGAGGTTGGTGTTGGCCGCGGTGAGCAGCCCCGCGCCCCGGAGGTGCCCGAGCGCCGAGAGCGCGCTCCGGTGGCTGCCCGGGGCCTTGCGGATGAGGTCGTGGGCGCGCTCCAGCCCGTCGACGCTGACCGAGACGCTGTGCAGGCCGGCCCCCTTCATCTGCGCCGCGATCTCCGCGGTGATCCCGCGCCCCCCGGTGGTCATGGTCGGCCGCACGCCCGCGGCCTTGAGCGCCGCGATGATCTCCAGAAAGCCGTCGTGCAGGTAGGCCTCGCCGCCGATGAGCACCACCTCGCGGGCGCCCATCGCCGCGAGCTGCCGCACCACGCCCAGCGCCTCCTCGGTGCCGAGCTCCGAGGGCCGCGCGGCCCCTGCCCGGGAGCCGCAGTGCCGACAGGGCTGATCGCAGCGGAGCGTCAGCTCCCAGACGACGTACGCCGGGAAATACTCGCCGGGAACCACATCGAGACGGCGCAGCGCCATGCCCGAGCCTACCGCGAAGTCCGCCGCCGGCTCCTGCGCTCCTGCGCCCTTTCGACGCGCGGGGGATGGTGACCTGTGCACGCGCGCGCCGGGCCGCTGCGCCATTCCCCTCCATTTTCCTTGCGTGGCGCCTGGGCGCCTCGCCATAGAATGGGAGGGTTCGACCTCCCTGGCTCGGCCTTCCGACGTGCGCCAGGGCTCGGCCGCATGGCTCAAAGGCGGAGATCCTCATGCTCACCCTCGGCGCTTGTCCTTGCTGCGATGGCTTCGTTCCCCCGGGCGCTTCCGCCTGCCCGCATTGCGGCGCGACGGCCACGGCCACGGCCGAGCGCGTCACCTGCGCGCAGGCGCGCCACGGGATGGCGAGCAGGCTGCTCGCGGTGGCGTCGGGCGGCATGATGGCTGTCACGCTGATGGCCTGCTACGGCATGCCCCCGTGCGACGAGCCCGCGACCGACAGCGACGGCGACGGCTACCAGGCGACATGCGAGGGCTACGGGCCCGAGGAGGACTGCGACGACGGCAATCCGGACATCCACCCCGGGGCGACGGACGTGGCAGGTGACAGCATCGATCAGGACTGCAGCGGCGACGACACCCCGCTCGGCACCGGCGGCGGGGGCGGCACGGGCGGCGGAGGCGGCGCCTCCTGACAAATACGAGGAATTGAACAGGGAGACGGGGAGACAGGGAGATGAATGGGATTTTACTCCCCGCTCGCCTCCTCCCTGTGAACTTTCACGAAAACGGAGCTGCCGCCCATTCGGACAACACACGGCTGACGCGCTCGAGATACCCCCCCTCGCGCACGATCTCCTGGTATCCCGGCACCGCGCCGACCCACTCCCGCATGCGCACGTTCGACACGTCGGTGAGATACATCGTGGGAAGCCCCATGAGCGCGGGCCCATCCATGCCTGCAGTCGTGACGCCGAGCTGACCGACGAGGTCGTGCGTGCGCTTCAAGTGCTCGAAGAACTGCAGCTGCGCCCGGCGCATGTCGAGCTGCCGGAAGGTGGGGTCCTTCCAGAAGAGCGTCATGTCGACCGCGCCGTCGGGGACCTGTGCGCCTCGAAGGGCGTCGCCGGTCAACACAGGCACGAGCCCTGCACGTTGAACGAGGTTTGTCAGCTCCAGGAGCTCGGCGAGCGTCGTGTTGCGGTGCGGGTGGTGGAGCCCCTCGCGGATCCAGAGCAGCACCTTCTTCCGGCGTGACTCTCCCGCGCGCGCTTCCGCGAGCCTGCGATCGACCCAGGCGATCACCGATCCCGGAATCGGCGCGTCCCCCAGGAACGCCGCGCGGAGCCTCCGCTGGGCGGACGACGGCTCGGCCTTGAAGGCGCGCGCGACGATCTCCGTCGTCTGCTTCACCGCGCGCGGGCGCGAGCGGTGCGCCTGAAGGTGATCGCTCAGGCCAGCATCGCGCAGAAACGCCTCGGCTTGCGGTGTCCCCGGCTTGCCTGGCTCGACCTGGATGGCCGCGCCCGCGAGGACGGCGGCCGCGGCGACATACCACCCCTCGCCGAACGAAAAGCCGCTGTCCGTGTGGAACGTATACGCGTGGTTTCGCTCCTCGACGATCCTGCGCGCCGCGCGGGCGGCGGCCTCGGCCTCGTGAGCCGCCGCGCGCGCCGCGCGGGCGACCTTGGACCGCGGAGAGCCGCCCTCGAGCTCTGCGGCGCTGATCGCGGCCGCGCGGGCCGAGGCCTCTGCGCCGGCCACGATCGCCTCCACGCGCCGCCACCCGTCGTCGCACGCTTCGCGCGTCGGCGCGCGCTGCGCGCTCAACGAGAGCTGGCCCGCTCCGTGGAGCGCATCTGCCGCCCGCGCCGCGTGAGCCCGCGCCAGCGTCGAACGGGCGCCCATCGCCGTCGCGAGGATTCGTTCCCTTCCAGCGTCGACCTCATGTCCCTGGAGGGCGGCGCGCTCCTGCTCGGCGGCGGCCAGCGCGCGATCCGCCTGCTCGATCGCGCGTTCGAGCAGACGCCGGTAGCGCTCGCGCTGCCCTGGCTCATGCAATGTGGTCGCCAGGGCGAGCGCCGCGTCGAGGCTGCGTTCGGCGTCGCGCTCGATATGCTGCGCGGCGAGCGCCTCGGCGACAACCACTCCCATGCTCACCGGCTCGATTCCCTCGAACATCGTGACTTATGCCGGGCCGGCAGGCCGGTCAAGCGCTATCGCCCGCTCGGTGTTCCGCGTCGATCGAGCCACCACGGATTTCCCGGAATACGCGCTCGCGCGCGGGGACGAGCCGCCGGACGCTCGCAGCTGGAACGCCGGCGCGGTTGAGCACGGCGGCCCGCGTCCAGCAAAGTTCAGTTAGGATATCCGGGGATGTTCACCTCCATCGCGTAGAGCGACGCGCCCGCCGTGATGTAAAGGGTCTTTCGATCGGCCCCGCCGAACGCGACGTTCGACACCTCGCCCAGCCCCGTGATCGAGCCGAGCCTTGCGCCGCTCGGCGCGAGGACATCCATGCCGTCGCGCCACGCGATGTAGACGTTGCCCGCGCAGTCGACGCCCATGCCGTCGGCCTTCGGCAGGTTCGCTGCGAAATCGGACGAGGCGCCGGGCGCTCCTTCGGCGCTCAGCGGATAACGACGGATCCGGCCGGGGGTGAACTCGGTCACGTACAGCGCGCGCTCGTCCGGCGAGAGCGCGACGCCGTTGGGGGTCTCCAGCGTGCCGATGAGGCTCACCTCGCCGGACGGGGACACGCGGTAAGCCGCTGTCGGCAACTCCGGCCTGCCGGCGCTGAGCTGAAAATCGGGATCGGTGAAGTAGACGTTGCCGTCGCTCCGCGCGACGACATCGTTCGGGGAGCTGAACCGCTTGCCCATGTACGACCCGGCGACCTCGCGCCGCGCCTTCGTGCCGAGATCGAACACGGAGATGCTCCGCGTGTCGTGGGTACATGCGATGAGGTTCCCATCGCTGTGGAGGCCCAGCCCGTTCGTCCCGCTGTTCTCGAGGAACACCTCGATCGTGCCCGGCGGCGTGAGCTTCTGGATCTTCGCCTTCGGACCGTTGAGGGGCGGAGTGTTCTGCGACAGCATGTTGATCTCCGAGAAGAACAGCGCCCCGAGCTCGGCGACCCAGACCGGGCCCTCGACGTACGTGAACCCCCCTCTCACCAGCTGCGGCCCGCCGTTCGCCGGCAGCGGATTGGCCGCGTACGGGCCGCCCGGGCAGACGGCCGACACGTCACCACCGCCGCCTGCTCCGGCGCCGCCCGCCCCGGCGCCGCCACCGCCGCTCCCCGTCGCAGCGCCGCCGCTGCCGCTCCCCACCGCAGCGCCGCCGCTGCCGCTCCCCGTCGTGGCGCCGCTCGCGCCCGCGCCAGCGCTGCCCGCGCTGCCCGCGCTGGTGCCGCTCGAGGTCGTGGTGCCCACGCCGCCCGCAGAGCTGCTCGACCCGCCGGCCCCGGGATCGCTGGAGGATCCACCCCCGCCCTCCGACTGGAGCGGGTCGTCGCCGCCGCCGCAGCCATTCGCCGCCATGAACACAATCCAAGAGACAACGAGCGAATACCTGGCCTTCATAAGTAAGTTCCTCCAAGCGCCCCGGATGGTGTGCCGGTCGGGCGCGCCCATCATCGTCAGCGCGCCTCGCGCCGCAAGCGCCGAGGTGACCGAACGGCACAAACGGCACAGCACCTCGATCTCGAGCTCCGCGCCTGGCCAGGAACGGGCTTGCCGCGGTGCGCCGCGACCGGCGGCGGCGAGCGAGGAGGCGACCGGCGGTCCGCAACGATAGGATGCAGGCACACCATGAAAATTGCTGTCTACGGCTTCGGATCCATCGGCGGCTTGCTCGGCGCCAGGCTGGCCACGGCCGGCTGCGACGTCAGCGCCGTCGCGCGCGGAGAGAACCTCGCCGCCTTGCAGAGGCGCGGTCTGCTGCTGCAAGTCGATGGAGAAATCACCCGCGTGCCGATCCGCGCGGCGCAGGATCCCGCGGCGCTCGGCGCGCAGGACGTCGTGATCATCGCTGTCAAGGCCACCGCGCTGGCCGACGTCGCCGCGCGGATCGCGCCGCTGCTCCGCGAGGACACGATCGTCGTCCCCGCGATGAACGGCGTGCCGTGGTGGTTCTTCGCCCCCGAGAACGTGCCCTATGCCGGCGCTCGGCTCCAGTCGCTCGATCCGGGCGACGTCGTGCCGCGCGCCATCCGGCTCCGCCAGGTGATCGGTTGCGTCGTGCACCTGTCGGGTTCCAGCCCGGAGCCGGGGCTGGTGCGCGTCGGCCGCGGCAACCACCTGCTCCTCGGCGAGCCGGCCGGCGGACATTCGGCTCGGGTGGGCGCGCTTGTCGAGCTGCTACAGCGCGCCGGCTTCGAGGCCAAGGCCAGCGCCGACATCCGGACCGACGTCTGGTACAAGCTGTGGGGCAACATGACGATGAATCCGGTGTCGGTGCTCACCGGAGCGACGTGCGATCGGATACTCGACGATCCGCTGGTGCGCGGATTCTGTCTCCATGCAATGCAGGAAGCGGCGACGATCGGCGAGAAGATCGGTTGCCCGATCGCGCAGAGCGGAGAAGACCGGATGGAGGTCACGCGCAGGCTCGGCGCGTTCAAGACATCGATGCTTCAGGACGCGGAAGCGGGCAAGTCGCTCGAGATCGATGCGCTGGTGACCGTGGTCCATGAGATTGGCAAGCTGACCGGCGTGCCGACGCCGACCATCGACAGCTTGCTCGGCCTCGTGCGCCTGTGCGGACGCACGCGCGGCTTGTATGCCGGATGATCCAAGCGTCGCTCAGGGCCGGGCTCCACCGCAGTCGCCCGGACAATTGCAGTCGTTCTCCCCCGCGCCGCAGGCGCCGTCTCCACATCTCGCGCAGAGGTGCGCGTCGGGCGCCGTTGTCACGCACGCACCGTCGACGCGCTCCATGCTCTCGATGGGCGTGAGACCCGGGCAGCAGGTCGTGAACGACTTGCTCGACGCCATCCCTCCCTCGCCCGAGCAGTGCGACGCAAGCGCTGCGCACGAGCCGTCGGCTTGCTGGACATACCCGGGCAAGCAGTCGCACTGCGGCCTCCGGGGGCGCAGCACCGGCACCGTGCCGGCGGGGCCTCTCGGCCCGAGCTGAACGGTAGCCGCGTCCGGAGACCGCGCCGGCGCAGCGCCATCCGGGCTCGCCGGCGGCGGGGGGCTGGCTCCCTCCGGCGCCGTCGGCCCCGCGGGAGGCGTGGCGATCTTGCCGTCGGGCGTCTGGGACTCGATGGGGATCCAGTCGACGATCTGGCCGTCCGGCGTGACCGTGGTGGCCACGACGTGCTTGCGGGGAGGCCGAGGCGTCCCCCCCGGCGCGCAGGGGTTGTCAGCGCCCGGGCGAGGGCGATCCGCCGGGTCGGGCTCCCTGGCGGCGCAGGCCGTGGCGAGGAGCAGCAGGGGGCACAGGAGCAGAGCAAGCGCGTGCATGGGCATGGAAACACGAAAGCCCACGGGATCTTACAGCGCCGCCGCTACCGCCGCCGCGCGGCGCGCGGCGCGCGGCGCGCGCCGCGCGCCGCGCCACCAGCGCCGGAGCACACTCCCGCCCAATACCATCCTTGTCCGTACTACCGAGTGCGTAGTACCCTCGACGCTGAATGGCCGGCTCCCTGATCATCGTCGGCACCGGGATCCAGTGGGGAGGCCAGATGACGCTCGCTGCGCGGCGGGCGATCGAGCAGGCCGACCGGGTGCTCTTCGCGGTGGCCGATCCCTGGAATGCGCGCTGGATCCGCGGCCTGAACCCGGCGGCCGAGTCGCTGCCGTACGCGACCGGGAAGGGCCCGCGGCGCGACATCTACGCCGAGATGATCCGGCGCATCCTGGCCCCGCTCCGTGAAGGACTGCGGGTATGCGCGGTGTTTTATGGCCACCCGGGCGTGCTGGTCCGCGCCGCCCACGCGGCCATCCAGGAGGCGCGCCGCGCGGGCTATCCGGCGCAGATGGCGCCCGGCGTCTCGTTCCTCGATTGCATGTACGCGGATCTGGGCGTCGATCCAGCGCGCGGTGGCTGCCAGATCCATGAGGCGACGGATTTCCTCGTGCGGCGGCGGCCGTTCGACGTCCATACGCCGCTCGTGCTCTGCCAGATCGGGGTGATCGGCAACACCGGCTTCTTCGACGCCGCCGACGCCGGCCGCATCCAGCGCGGGCTCCGGGTGCTCTGCGATGTATTGACGACCAGGTTCCCGGCCTCGCACGAGGTCGTCGTCTACGAGGCCTCGGTGCTGCCCATCGAGCCGCCGCGGGCGTCGCGCGTCGCGCTGGCGGAGCTCCCGGCGACGGCCGTCTCGGAGGTCTCCACGCTCTACGTCCCCGCCGTGGGCCCGGCTCCCCTGGACGAGGCCATGATGGAGACGCTCGGCATCGACCCCGCTGCGCTGCACTCAGACAACATCACCAGAGAGGAATGACCATGGATCGCGTCTACGATTTTCTTACCGAGCTGAACATCGATCCCTTCCAGCAGCTGGCGTACGCGCAGGATCCCGCGGGCGTCGCTGCGGCCGCCGGGCTCGGGCCCGACGAGCAGGCGGCGCTCGCGCGCAGAGAGCTCGTGGAGGTCGCGGTCGGCGAGTCGAGCGGCCCCTACGAGCGGTGCGCTTGCATCTGGCAGCCCTAGACAGGGCCGCGTGCGGCGCTGTGCACCTGGCCCTGGCCTGCTGATCGCGGGCGCCCTCGCGGGCGCGTGCGCTGCCGCGCCGGGCGCGAGGTCCGCCCGGAGGCTTCGGGGCGACGCGCGACGGGACCGCGCTGAGCTACGGGCACAACTGCAACGGAGAGAGCGCCCTGGAGGCGATCCGCCGGCGAAGGGCGCGCGCGTGCTCACGGCGTCGGCGGCGCCGGACGGGACGCTGTGGGCGCTCACGGACGACGCGCTGTTCGCGCGCAAGGGCGATGCCTGGGAGCAGGCGCCGCTGCCCGACGGGGTGAAGGCCCGGGACGTGGCCGTCGGGAGCGACGGCGCGGTATGGGTCGCGGCCGGCGGGGCGATCCTGAAGCACGGCGGCGCCAGCGAGGCCGCGGGCGCGGCGCCGGGGACCATCCAGCTCCAGAAGGGGCCGCCGCCGACACCCAAGGAGAACCGGACCTTGCCGAGGCCCGGCGGGCCGAAGTGCCCGCAGAACCTCGTGGTTCTCTACACGTTCAGCAAGACGGCGCCGGACGACTACGACTTCCCGCTGACGCGCAAGGCGCTCAAGGGACGCACGGAGTTCTCGCCGGCGCGCTTCGTCGTGACGCGCGACATGGGGCAGCGCTTCTTCGCGGCGTTCGTGCCGACCTGGGATCTCGCGAAGAAGCTGGAGGAGCGGATCAAGACCGATGTGCAGGGCTCGGCGCCGCAGATCGTGTGCGCCAAGCCGGAGGTGGTGCGGGAGCTGAAGCTCGATCTGAAGACGGGAGAGGTCGCGAAGTGAAGACGGGTGAAGACGGCGCGCCGGGGGCGCCGGCGTACAGCGGCGCCATCCGTCGGTGGGACGCTTTCCGCCGCAGGCAGCGGCGGCGCCGTTCACAGGTGCCGGGTCTCTCCCGGCGGCGCGCCCCAGTTGTTGTTGCGTCCGTCGGCGTACCGGATCGGCGCGGAGACGAGCTCCGCGGGATCCACGTCGTCCAGCGAAGCGAGCTGGACCGCCACGTAGTCACCGCCGATCGCCTCGACATACCCGCGCCCGAACGAGCGCACGCCGCAGTGTCGACAGAACAGGTGGTGCCCGGCCTTCATGCCGAACTGGTAGTCGCTCAGCGCGTCCTCTCCCGCGAGCAGCCGGAACGCGTCCGGCTTCAGGATCACGTTCCAGTTCCTCGTCTTGGTGCAGATGGAGCAGTTGCACTTGTTGGTTCCAGCGCTCAGGTCGAGCTCGGCCTCGAAGCGGACCGCACCGCAGTGACAGCTCCCCGTGTATGTCTTCTTCATGTGCAAACCTCCTGGCAGGACAGGCGTTCACGTTCGAACGCTCGACGGCCTGACGGTACCCGAATCCGCGCCGGCGGGAGCCCCCTTCGAAGCGCCGCCGCGCGATCGGGAGACGCGATGCGCCGGCGGCGCCGGGGCATCCGTCCGCCGAGCCACGAGGTCGCTGCCCTGACACACCTGTCATGCGCCGCTCGGCGGCACATGGCGCAAGGCGTCCGGAGAGCCAGCTGCTTGCGCCGCACGGGTGGCCTGCCCGTTGCTACGCCACCGCGTCCATCGACGGCGGTCCCGCCGTAGAGAGGATGCCCCCCAATGTCCTTGTCTCTTTTTTCCCTCGTCCCGCTCGGCTCTTGCGCGCGCACGACCGCCGCGCTCGCCGCCGGATTCGTCATGGCCGCCGCCATGCCCGGCTGCATCATGAACCCGAAGGCATGCACCGAGATGGGCTGTAGCGACACCTTCACCATCACTGCCGCGACGGCGAACAAGAGCTGGGCAGCGGGAGAGTACACGCTGGAGCTCACGGTGGACGGCAACGCGGTGTCGTGCGCCTACAGCTGGACGAACACACCGAAGGTCGGCGGCGGCGGCGAGTTCGTCCAGTGCAGCCCGACCGTCAGTGTCTCGATCAATGCGGTGGCAATTTGCACGGAGACGAGGCACGGCGACGCCGTCTCCCAGAGCTGCATCCCGGCCCCCGGGCAGTTCACGCAGGTGCTCGCGATTCAAGGCACGCCGGCGCGCGTCGACGTCGTCATGCGGCGGAACGGCGCCCTCCTCGGAGAGCAGACCTTCACCCCCGCGTACCGGACATCGTACCCGAACGGCAAAGACTGCGGGCCTGTGTGCCGACAGGACGCGCAGGACTGGGCGCTCCCGTAGCCGTCCGCGCCGAGGTGCTTGGCCAGTTCCGCGTGTCATAAATCCCGCCAGGGATCTGTCTCGCGAACGAAGAGAGATTTCAACGCAAAGGCGCCAAGGGCGCAAAGACGCAAAACACAAGTAGTCTGCTCTTTTTTGCGACTTTGCGACTTTGCGGCTTTGCGTTGAAATCTCTCTCCGGATCTCTGGCCGGACCTCTGGCAGCCCGAACTAATCCCAGCGAGCGGAGAGAACCCCCCTCATGCGGTCGATCCGCAGCGCCCTCTCCAGGGCGCGCCCCTCGTAGGCGCTGAGCACGGCGGGGAGCGCCTGCCGGGCCAGCGCCAGCAGCGCGCGGCGGCGGACCTCCGGATCCAGCCTGCCCTCGACGACGATCTGGCTGAAGGCCAGGGCGAGGATCGCCTCGTCGCGGGTGAGCAGGCCGTACTCGTCCTCCTCGCCGAGCGCCTCGACCTCGGCCGCGTCCGCGGCGTCCCAGCCGCCATTGCCGACCTCCCAGCGCTCCAGGAGCGCGTCGAGGAGCTCGATCGGGCTCTTCTTCGGGTGCTCGTCGCGAAAATCGCGGAAGGCGGTGAGGGTCTCGTGCGCGGTCTCGTTGCCGAACGGCGCGGTCTCGTCGGTGAGCGACCAGAAGAACGGGTCGGCGAGGGCAGCGGCGGCCCGGGGATGGCAGTCGTCGGGGGAGAGGTCGGGGATCTCGGGCGCTTCGGTCATGGGAGAGGGCTTTCTCGAGGGAGGCGCGGGCGCGCCGCGCCGCCACCTTACCGCGTCGGCGCGCCCCGTCCGAGCGCGGCGCCCTCCTCCCCCGTCATTTCCAGTGCCACTTGCCCTTCCCCTTGCCCTTGTGCTTGTGCTTGTGGATGACGATCACCCGGCCGTCGTCGTCATCGTCGTCATGCACCACCACGGTCGGCTTGACGTCGACCCTCACGGCCCACGTGGTGGCCACCAGGATGCCGATCACGGGCGCGCTCGGGCCGACCACGATCACAGCGCCTGGACGGTAGCCGCAGAGGACCACGTGCGTGTGGCCGCCTTGCTTGAGCACCACCGTGATCTTGGTCGGATTGACCTTCACGTTGAGCTTGCCGGTGAAGTAGAGCCGATCGGGCCCGGGCGCGAGCACGATGACGTCCGGCCCCGACGGCGTCTGGATCGCGAGCTTGATCTCGCGCTCGCCGATCGGCACCGGCTTGAGGTTGAGATCGAGCACGTACACGCGCAGATCGCCGCTCTCCTTGTCGGCGACGATCTCCACGACGTCGTCTCCGACCGGCTGGAGCACACCCCCGTTCGGCCCCTTGGTCCCGTCGAGCTGGGTCGTCTGGTGCTCCCTGGCGCTCTCCTGGAGTTCCCGGGTCCCGCCGCGCGGCACGTGCAGCACCCCGTTGAACGGCTCGCCCTTCACCTTGAGCTCATAGCTGACCTCGGTCAGGTCATCCTCGAGCGGAGGGAGCTTGGCGAGCAGCACGCCCCCCGCCTTGGGCTCCGGCACGAGGGCCGCGCTCATGGGGGCTCCGCCCTTGCCAGGCACCTTGACCGAGACGCTGCCCGACACATCCGCCGCGATGGGCTTGCCGTCGCGATCCTTCACGAGCGCCGTCACCTGCCCGTCCGGGGCCACCGTCATGACGACGGACCCGGGCTCGTGCTGCTCCGTCAGCGCCCAGTTGTCCTCGATGCTCTCCGCCGTGATCTGCGGCGACTTGCCGCAAGCGGGCGAGACGAGCGCCGCGGAGGCGACCCCGAGCGCGATGACCATGGATCGGAGACAACGTTGGATTGGCATACACCCCTCTTTGGTAACACCTTGAAGGCTCGATCGCCTCATACCTGCTTGCGCGTCACGGACCAGATGAAGCCGTCGTACCAGAAGTGCATCAGCGCGACGGTCTGCGTGATCGACCACAGCGCGCGGTCGTCCGCCGGCGCGAGCTCGGCCCAGGTCCCATACACAAGGACGCCCCCGAGGAAGATCGCCACCGCGATCGGCGCTCCGGCCCGGAGCGCGTCGAGCCGCAGCCGGCGGCGGAGGCGCCCGCCCTCCGACCACCAGACGAGCGCCAGGTACTGCACGGCGTGGAACAGGTTCATGATGAAGAAGGCCTGTCCCCAGGGGTTGAACCCCCACGTATAGATCGAGCAGAGACCCGTGCTGACGAGCAGCCACACCTTGGGGAACGACACCCGGTAACCCCGCCGGAACATCGCGCGGTAAGCGAGCGCGTAATAGACCAGGTACGCCGTGCCCGCGGCGATGACGGCCCAGCTGATGGCGCGGTGGCTCGACGTCATCAGCGCAGGGACCGCGGTGAAGAAGGCGGGGCCCACGCCCTCGAAGGCGTCGAAGCTCTGGAAGTGGAGGAGCATCGTCGCGCCGCCCAGGATGGGGCCGGCATAGAGGACGAGGTTGAGCCACAGATCCAGCCGGCGGCCGAGCGCTGGCGCGTTCCCCGCGCGCGCGTCGTAGATGCGCCCGAGGCCGAACGTCTGGAGCGCCGAGTGGTAGACGTCCCAGAACACCACGAGGACCGACACGCAGGCGACGGCCCACATGGACAGCATCATCGCGGCGAACAGGGCGACCGGCGCCACGAGGAAGCGGAGCCGGTGCTGCCGGAAGATGTCCGCGTTGCCGTGGCTCCGGAGGAGCACCGCGGCGAGGTGGCCGTGGATGAGCGTGCCGATGAAGAGCCCCGCCCACGTGACCTTCTCCCCGTGAAGCCTGAACGTCGCGTCGGCGAACGGCGTCCCCGCGATCAGGGCGCCCGCGGCCAGCGCGACGAGCGGCGGGAGCAGGAAGAACGCCCAATCGTACCAGGGGCCGACGATGTACGCGGCCCGGCCCACACCGAGCAGCGCAGCGGACGCGGGCTCGGCCCGTGCGCTCATGTGGGACTCGGTGCCGCCGCGGGCCGCGGCTCTGGTGCTGCTTGCGAGAAGCCGATCGTCCACCCCTGCACGGCGAGGTGATCGACGAGCGCCAGCAGGAAGAGATTCACGCCGAGCATCTCCAGCGACTCCTCCACGAAGTCGATGAGCGCGTAGATCAGGTTGTCGCTCCCGGCACGCTCGGTCCAGTACCCGAGCGGCAGCTCCAGGACGAGGGCGCCGGTGACGTAGATCCCGCCCGAGAGGAGGAATCGATTCCGCGTCGCTCGCGGGAGGTGCGAGAGGAACTTGAGGTATGCGACCGCGAACAGCGCCACCACGGCGGCCGCCGGGATCACCCAGCTGAAGTACAGGACCCCGCCCAGATCGAGCCAGGAGCTCGCCGCTTCATGGATCTCGACCACCTCGTCGAGCGAGATGTAGAGGAATGCCGCGGAGAGCCCCCACCAGTGCTTCACGAACTTGCCCGTGCGGCGGGCGCCGACGGCAATGGCAGCGAGCGTGAGTGAGCACACGAACAGCAGGGACGAGGTGTACCAGGTGGGCACATTCTGCTCGTAGCTCAGCGAGAACAACGGGACGACGCCGCTCTGGCTCCTCAGGTGGAGAAGCGGCTTGAGCACCTCGACGGCGAGCCCGGCGCCCGCGATCACCGCCATCACGGCGAGCAGCGCGACCTGGAGCCGGGCCCTCGAGACGGTGATCTGCATCGAATGAGAAGAACTACGCCAGGACGCTGGACACGGTCAATGCGTAAAGCAGCGCACGCCGGCGCAGAGGGGCGGCGCAGCGCGCGCTGGCGAGCGGACTCGGGAGCGCTCGCCACAGGCTCTCGAAGCCACCCTCGGTGCAATGCGGTGAGGGCGAACGGGCTCCATCCGTCGCGTTCGCCCCTGCTGTCCTGATCCCGCAATCGCCGCCGGACGCGCGCTCAAGGAGCGCGGTAGGACACGATCTGGCCTTCGAAGCGGTAGTCACCGCCGTTGGTCCAGAACACGTCCTGACCTTCCGGGGCGATGATGCGCCAGGCGAAGTGCTGGCCCAGCGCGAGCACGGTGGTCTTGTTCGTCACGAGATCGTGGGCCTGGACGCTGCGGTTCCGGCTCATGTCCGTCGAGAAGAGCGTCGAGCCCCTGAGGGCCAGCCCCCCCATCGAGCCCCCCTGGTAGATCAGCGTCTTCGCCCCTCCGGCGATCGGCGCCTTGAACACGCCGCCGTCACCGGTGTTGGCCCAGTAGACGAACTGCGCGTCCACCGCGATCCCGGCCGGCTCTCCCTCGTTCTCGGCGATGACGGTCACGTCCCCGCCCGCTTTCGCCACCTTGTAGACCTTGTTCGTCGTGGCGCCGCCGGTCCAGTAGATATTCGCGGCGTCCTGCGCCAGGTACTCCGGAGCGCCGGCGTCGGCCGCGAGGACGACGGGCGCGCCGCCGTCGAGGGGCATCTTGTAGATGTTGTGTCCGTCGCCGTCGCCGAAATAGACGGACGACTCGTCTCCGATGACGCTCAGCAGGTAGCCGATCTCGACGAGCGTCTCCATCTCCAGGGTCGATTTGTCGACGCGCTTGAGCGCCGAGGGGATGATCGGATCGTTGTCTCCGCCGCTCGCCCAGTACACGTGGGAGGCGTTGACCCACAGCGCCTTGGGGTCGGGATCCGCTGCGGTCATCGCCTCCACCTCGGTGGTGCCCGGCTTGACGCGATAGATGTAGCCGTCGTTCGAGTCCGCGGGCGCGGTGGCCTCGGTGCCGCCGCTCGCGAAGTAGAGGTAGGTCTCGTCGGCGGCGAGCGCCATCGGGTAGGCGTGCTGGCTCGCCATCGCCGCCGGCGGGACCATCCCGGCCTGGAAGCGGGAGAAATGCGGCGTCTCCGTGATGACGCCGGCAGGGGAAGCGTCATGACGCCCGAGCCGCGTGAAATCATCGGCGTCGGCCGGCGCGGTGAAGGCATAGGCATCGAGGACGGTATTCTCTCCGAGCTCCGCCTCGAGCTCGATGGTGATCGGCAACGTGAGCGTGATCGGCTTGTCGAACGTCTGCCCCTCCGGGCCGAGGAGGTACATGGGCCCCACCCTGCCCTCGCGCGCGCCCTCGACGCGCTCGATGGTGATGTCCGTCGCCGCGCTGACCGCGCCCGGCGGCACTTCGATCTTGAACCCGTCGTCCGAGGTGAACACGCCGCCCTGAGCGTCGACGGAGAACTGCGGCTCGTTCCCCTGCGCGGCGCCGTCATCCGCACCCGCCCCCCCGCACGACACGCTGCCCAGCCCGCTCGCCGCGCACGCCAGCACAATGAATGAGATTCTTTTCATCGACTTGCTTCTCCGCGGGCGGTCGCCGCCGCCCATGATCGACAGGGTTGCAAGCAGGGGCACGGCCGGAGTCTCCACGGTCGCGAGCCGATGAGGCGCGAACATGCCACAGCAGCGCCTCTCACGAGATGATCGTTGGAGTTGGGCTCGGGTGTTGTCGGATCAACGGCTTCCTGGTTTGACGGTCCGTCCCGGTGGCCAACGCGCGTGGTTCCGCCCCGGCCGACACGCGCTCGCCATGAAGACAAAGACGCCGTGAGCGCTCTCCGCGCTGGCAGTGGAGACGATTGACTGTGCCGAGCTCGCAGCACGCGGCCCCGGCGCCGCCGTCGCGTCCACACGACAGGGGAGCCCCGGAGTCACCGGAAGTGAAGCCAAGCATAAGCATGTGGGACCACCCCCCTACCCGTCACGCTGGTCCCGGATGAGCAGTCGCACCGCGGCTCATCGGCGGCTCACAAATCGGCGGGACGGGGCGACCTCGCGTTCGCCCCTGCTGTCATGCTGCCCGGCATCGCCGCCGGACGCGCGCGCTCAAGGAGCGCGGTAGGACACGATCTGGCCTTCGAAGCGGTAGTCACCGCCGTTGGTCCAGAACACGTCCTGACCTTCCGGGGCGATGATGCGCCAGGCGAAGTGCTGGCCCAGCGCGAGCACGACGGTCGAATTGCTCGCGAGATCGTGGGCCTGAACGCTGCGGTTCCGGCTCATGTCCGTCGAGAAGAGCGTCGAGCCCCTGAGGGCCAGCCCCCCCATCGAGCCCCCCTGGTAGACCAGCGTCTTCGCCCCTCCGGCGATCGGCGCCTTGAACACGCCGCCGTCACCGGTGTTCGCCCAGTAGACGAACTGCGCGTCCACCGCGATCCCGGCCGGCTCGCCCTCGTTCTCGGCGATGACGGTCACGTCCCCGCCCGCTTTCGCCACCTTGTAGACCTTGTTCGTCGTGGCGCCGCCGGTCCAGTAGATGTTCTCTGCGTCCTGCGCCAGGTACTCCGGAGCGCCGGCGTCGGCCGCGAGGACGACGGGCGCGCCGCCGTCGAGGGGCATCTTGTAGATGTTGTGTCCGTCGCCATCGCCGAAATAGACGGACGACTCGTCTCCGGTGACGCTCAGCAGGTAGCCGATCTCGACGAGCGTCTCCATCTCCAGGGTCGATTTGTCGACGCGCTTGAGCGCCGAAGGGATGACCGGATCGTTGTCTCCGCCGCTCGCCCAGTACACGTGGGAGGCGTTGACCCACAGCGCCTTGGGGTCGGGATCCGCCGCGGTCATCGCCTCCACCTCGGTGGTGCCCGGCCTGACGCGATAGATGTAGCCGTCGTTCGAGTCCGCGGGCGCGGTGGCCTCGGTGCCGCCGCTCGCGAAGTAGAGGTAGGTCTCGTCGGCGGCGAGCGCCATCGGGTAGGCGTGCTGGCTCGCCATCACCCCCGCCGGGATCATCCCGGCGTAGAAGGTGCCAACGGAGGTGGTCTCCGTGATGAGCTCAGCGGCAGAGACCTCGTGATGCTCGAGCGGCGTGAAGACTTCGGAGCCCATCGGCGCGGAGAAGCCGTAGGCATCGAGGACGGTATTCTCCCCGAGCTCCGCCTCGAGCTCGACGGTGATCGGCAGCGTGAGCTTGATCGGCTTGGCGAACGTCTGCCCCTCCGGACCGAGCCGGTACATGGGACCTACCGCGCCTTCGCGGGCGACCTCGATGTTCTCGATGGTGAGCTCCGTCGCCGCGCTGACCGCCCCCGGCGGCACTTCGATCCTGAATCCATCATCCCCGGTGAAGACCCCGCCCTGAGCGTCGACGGAGAACTGGGGCTCCGTCTCGTGCGTGGCGTCGTCGCCCGCGTCCGCCCCCCCGCACGACACGCTGCCCAGCCCGCACGACACGCACGCCAACACCATGAATGAGGTTCTTTTCATCGACTTGCTCCTCCGCGGGCGGTCACCGCCGCCCACGATGGACAGGGTTGCAAGCAGGGGCACGACCGGAGTCTCCACGGTCGCGACCTGTTAAGATTCGAACATGCCACAGAGGCGCCTCTGTGCGAGTTATTCGTCGAAGTCCAGGGCGTGTGTTCGGATCGAACACATCCTATATCGATGTTTCGTCCGACAGGGCCGTCCAGAACATGCAGTTGCGCCGCGGCTCACCGGCGGCTCATGAATCGACGCGAACGGGGCGAATCCGTCGACGTGATGGCGCGGCGCGCGCCGCGCCATCACGGGCAGCAGTGGAGAGCGTCGTGGGCCGGCGGGGGCTCGCTTGGCGGCGCTTCAGCGCCCGGAGAGCGGCGGCAGCCCGGCCTGCGCCGAGAGCCGGGCCATCGCGAGCTTAGCGGCGACGAGCGCCTCCTCCGGCGTGCGGCCCGTGGCGGAGAGGTGGCCCATCTTGCGGCCGGGTCGGGCGACCCGCTTGCCGTAGAGGTGGAGCCGGACGCCCGGGATCTCCAGCGCGGCCTCGAACGGCGGCGGCGCGCCGCCGAGCCAGACGTCGCCGAGCAGGTTGAGGATCGCTGCGGGGCGGACGATCTCGACCGAGCCGAGCGGCAGGTCGCACACGGCGCGGACCGCCTGCTCGAACTGGCTCGTCGCGCAGGCGACCTCGGAGGCGTGGTAGCTGTTGTGGGGCCGCGGGGCGAGCTCGTTGATGAGCAGGCGGCCGTCCTTGAGCAGGAAGAGCTCGACGACGAGCAACCCCTCGACGCGCAGGCCGACCGCGAGGTCGAGCGCGATCTGGACCGCCTGCCCCGTCACCGCGGCCGAGAGCGGGCCCGGCAGCAGCGACCAGTCGAGGATCTGGTCGACGTGGTGGTTCAGCGCCGGCGGGTAGACCGCGAGCTTGCCGCTCGGGCTCCGCGCGACGAGCACGGAGAGCTCGGCCTCGAGGTCGAGCGCCTGCTCGACCACGCAGCGCTGGCCGCCGAGCGACGCGAAGAGCGCCGCGGCCTCGCGCTCGAGGTCGCCGACGCCGCCAGCGCCGCCGTCGGCGCCATCGTTCGAGCGGGCGTTCCCCGAGAGCCGCAGCTGGCCGCGGCCGTCGTACCCGCCGACGCACGACTTCACGAAGCACGCCCCGCCCATCGCGCGCGTCGCCTCGAGGAGCTGCTCGCTCGTCGCGACCTCGCGGAAGGGCCCCACCGGAAAGCCGTTCCGCGACAGCCACCCCTTCTGGACGCCGCGGTCCTGCACCATGGCCAGCACGTCGGCCGACGGGCGCACCGGCGCGAACCGGGCTGCGGCCACGAGGCCGTCGGTGGCGATCTTCTCGATTTCGAGCGTCACCACGTCGCACTGCGACGCGAGCTCCGCCGCCTGCGCAACGTCGTCGAACGAGGCGACGATGCAGCGATCGAGCACCGAACGGGCCGGGCAGTCCGGGTCGGGGTCGAGGGCGTGGACCTTGTACCCGAGCGTGCGGGCGGCCAGCGCCGTCATGCGGCCGAGCTGGCCGCCACCGAGGATACCGAGCGTAGAGCCGGGAGCGATGGGCATTTCCGGAGGACCTGTACGAGGGGGAGGGAAAGGAGGCCTGACGAGGCCCGACGAGCTAGACGATGACCGAGTCGCGTAGCACCGCCGCCTCCTGGGCGCCGCGGAAGGCGGCGAGGCGCTCGCGGAGCTCCGGGTGCTTGCCCGACAGGACCGCCGCCGCGAACAGGGCCGCGTTGGCCGCCCCGGGCTTGCCGATCGCCATCGTGGCGACGGGGACGCCCTTCGGCATCTGGACGATCGAGAGCAGCGCGTCCATGCCGTTCAGCGCCGTGGCGGGGATGGGGACGCCGATGACGGGCAGCACCGTCTTCGCGGCGACCATCCCGGGCAGGTGGGCGGCGCCGCCGGCGGCGGCGATGATCACCTCGATCCCGCGCTCCGCGGCCGTGCTCGCGTACTCGAACATCCGGTCCGGCGTGCGGTGCGCCGAGACGACGCGCACCTCGTGCGGGATGCCGAGCTGCGTGAGAAGCTCGCTCGTGACGGCGAGGTGCTCGTAGTCGCTCTTGCCGCCCATGATCACGCCGACCCAGGGCTTCTCGGCCGAGCTCGGTCCCATTTCCGCCGGGGTCCGGCCCTCGCCGGCCCCTCCCTGCGCCATCGTGCTCATCGTTCCACCGCTCACCGGCTCCTCATCCATCCGTCATTGGCATCCGTCATCGGTCGACGCACCGCACGCCCCGCGCCCGCGTCAGCGCGTGAGCTGATCCAGCAGGCTCAGGCTCTCGCGCTCTTCCTCGCCGATCTCGCCGTCGGACGAGATCATCTCGCGCGCGGCGTCCAGGAAGAGCTGCCGGTGCGCGCGCGGGATCTTCATCGGATCCACGTCGTCGGCCGCGGGCGGCAGCTCGAGCCAGCCGCGCACCTGCTTGGTCTCCTCCGCGTCCAGGTGGAGCCGCAGGATCATCTTGCGCACGAACTCGCGCTCCTGGTCGCGCACCTGGAGGTCGGCCCAGGCGAACGAGCAGATGAACCGCATCAGCTGGAGGCGTTCTTCGCGAGAAAGCTTGTCGAGCATGGGCGGGGACTCTAGCCCGGATCCGCCAGCGTTTTGTGTGGAAATCAGCGAGCCGCGCGCCGCGTAAGGGGATTCCCGGATCGTCGGTTCTTGCCTCTTGCGCCTTGTGCCTTCCGGCGCTCGCGTGGTCGCCCTGGTACGACTGCGGAAAGTCGGGCCGGGAAGCGAACCGCCATGACGCCAAGGGCGCCAAGAAACCCGGGGAATAGGAGGGCCAATGCAGGAACAGCCCTTCGCCTCTTGGCGGCCTTGGGGCCATGGCGGTTCTTCTGCTGATCCGGGGCAACTTCCCGCAGGAGCGCTAGCCCCCGCCCGGGCGCCCGCTCCTCGCGGCTCAGCGGTACGGGCGGGCGACGCGCGGGCCGCGCAGGAGCGCCGCCACGTGCAGCTGAGCGCCGAGCAGATCGCGCAGGGTCGCCGGGTCCTCGAGCGGGGCCGGCAGCGTGATCACGATGGCGTGCGGGGCGATCCGGAGCGCGCGCGTGCGGGCCTGCAGGCGCTTGACCGCCTCGCGCGCCCCGGGCGAGGCGGCGCGCAGCTGCTCGGGGTCGTCGGGGTCGAGCGCCGCGTCGAGGGGCGGATCCACCACCAGCGTGATCTCGGAGCGCTCGGGGTGGGGGCCTCGCTCGAAGCAGGTGTCGACGTGGAACGTGGCGCCGTCGACCTGCGCGTCCCGGATGCGCATGCGGCCCACCTCGAAGCGGCCGTGGACCTCGGCCGCGAACCGCTCCCAGGCCGCGCGCATCCCCGCCATCGGCGTGGGGGGCGGGATGCGCTCGGTCACGGCGCCGATCTCGGCCGCCAGCGCGGCGAGGTGCTCCAGGAACGCGCCGAGCCAGGGCTGATCGTGGCCCGGCGTCCGGGACCGGACCGACACGTGCTCGTCGTCCAGCCGGACGTCGTCGAAGGCGAGCAGCGCCCGGCGCAGCGGCCCCGCGACGACGGCGCGCACCTGGCCGGGATCGCGCCCGCGCACGCGGTAGCGGCGGCCGAAGCCCTCGTCGTCCTCGGACGACAGCGCGAGCAGGAAGCGCTTCACGCCGACCTCCAGGTCGAGCCCCCACGACGGCCAGCGCAGCTCGCCCACGAGCGCGCCGCTCGACGAGGACCCCGCGTCGATCGACACCGACGCCGCGGCGCCGGAGAGCGTGCCCGTGAGGCGGAGCTCCAGCGCGTCGAGGGACAGGCCGTGGCGCGCGCCGACCGCCTCCCAGACGGCGCGCCACCGCCCGGAGCCGATCTGCCGCCGCATCGCGCCGAGGCCGGGCGGGGCGTCGAAGACGCCGAGCACGAGCGGCGTCGTGTGGACGACGCCGTCCGCGCGCGCGAGGTCGACGCGCACCTCGAGCCCCCAGACGAGGGCGACCCAGCCGGCGTCGAACGACGGCGCGACGGAGCGGGGGATCCGGAACCGGAAGGGCAGCTCCCGCCCCTCGTCGCGGCTGTCCGCGCGGCGGAACGCGGTGAAGCGGTGCGCCTCGGTCGCGCGGTTCGGCGCGGAGCGGTCGGCGCTGAGGAGGCGCTCGACGCCGACCAGCGAGATCTCGATCCCGCGCACGCCGCGGCCCTGCACGTTGCCGAGGGCCACCGCCCCCGAGATCTCGTCGCCCGGCGCGAAGACGCGATCGTCGAGCGAGACCTCGACGAACGGGCTGTCGCCGCGCGCCGTGGTCCCCGCGGCCGGCGACCGGGCCGGGCGCGTGACGGGGCGGGGCGTGACGAGCACCTCGTAGGACTCCTGGACGTCGAGCCACCACGGGATCGCGATGGAGAGCGTGATGCCGTAGCGGATCTCGGCGCGCGTGCCGAGGTACGAGCAGGGCGCGTCGGCCGGGAGCGGGAAGCTCGCGCGGTAGCGCTGCTCGCCCTCCGGGAGCGTCGTCGCCCCCGAGAGGCGGGCGACGAGCGAGAGGAAGTGGGGCGGCACGAGGACGCGCTCCTCGACGCGGGCGACCTGCATGCCCTCCAGGTGGAGCTCGATCGCGTCGACCGGCGTCCTCCCGCGGCAGCGGAGCACGAGCTCGACGAGGACGACGTCGCCCGGGTGCACGGTCCTGGACATCCGGAGCTCGACGTCGGGTCGGGTTCGCATGGTGTCCGGCTCAGCGCGGCGGGCGCGGGCTCACTTCACGAGCGGGGCCGGGACGGTCAGGCGGATCGGCCCCCGGGGAGCGCCGCGCTCGAACAGCTCTCCGCGCCGGTCCGCGACGCCGAGGCGCATGAGCCCGTCCGCGCGCAGGAGCGCGAAGGGCGCGCGCGGGGCCGGCGCGTCGCGGGCCGAGCCGCCCCGGCCCGCGTCGAACGGGACGACGAAGACCACGACGTCCTCGGCGGCGGCGGCCGGCGCGCGGGGCGGCGCAGGGCGGGCGCAGCGCCCGGCGACCGTGGCGTTCCTGTCCTCGGCGGCGCAGCGCGCGAGCGCGCGGCGATCGTCGTCGGCGCCGCTCCGCGCGAGGTGGTCGGCGGCCGCGAGGCGGACCGCCTCGGCGGGGTCGCGCGCGAGCAGGTCGCGGGCCGCGCCGCCGTCGCAGCGGGCGCCGGCCACGGTGAGGGCCGCGAGCGCGTTGGCCCGCACGTAGGGGCGCGCGTCGGGCAGCGCCGCGCAGAGCGCCGCGGCCGCGCGGGCCGGCTGCCCGGCGCGGCCCGCGGCGCGCCCGATCGCGCCCGCCGCGTTGCCCGCCACGGCGGCGTCGGGGTCCTTGAGGAGCGGCGCGAGCAGCGGCAGCGCGTCCTTGTCCCCCGCCGCGCCCAGCGACCAGACCGCGTTGGCGCGGACGCCGGGATCCGGATCGCCCGCGAGCTTGCGGAGCGCGGCGGCGGCCTCCGGGTGCCCCGCGAGCGCCTCGGCGATCTTGCGGCGATCGTCGATGGGCGCCGCCGAGGCCATCCGCGCGAGCGCGGCGCCCGCGGCCTGCCCCGGCATGCGCCCGAGCCCCTCGATCAGCGCGTCGCGCGCGGCGTCCGGCGCGCTCGCGATCGCGGCCGCGACCTCGTGGACGAGGCCCTTGCCGCTCGCGTCGCGCGCGGCCTTCGCGTCCGTCGCGCCGCCGGCGCTCCCGGCGCCGCCGGCGTCGTCCGCGCGCGACAGGGCGCCCGAGAGCGCGATGCCGAGCGCGCCGCGGTCCTGCTCCGCCGCCACCGTGAGGCGCTGGAGCAGCGGCCGGGCGCTCCCTGGGCCGGCGACGCGGGAGAGCGCGATCGCCGCCCGGAGCCGCACGTCGGCCGACTCGTCGTCGAGCGCCGCGAGCAGGGCGGCGTCCACGGCCGCGCCGAGCGCCCCAGCCGCGCGCGCGGCCCCGAGCGCCTCGATCACGGCGAGGCGGAGCGGCGTGGAGCGCGCCTTGGCGAGCGGCAGCAGCGCCGCCTGCGCGCGCGGCGAGCCGGTGCGCCCGAGCAGCTGGACGAGGGCGAGCTTCTCGTCGGACGCGGTCGCCGGATCGACGAGCAGGGCGCGCGCGGGATCCACCGCGCGCCCGTCGGGCCGCGCTGGATCGAGCAGCGCGGTCGCGGCGCGGATGGCCTCCGCGCGGACCGCGGGGTCGGCGTCGCCGAGCAGCTCCAGCACGCTGGGCAGCGCCGCGGGATCGCCGAGCGCGCCCAGGGCGCGGAGCCCGTGCCGGAGCGGGACGACGCCCCGCTGCATCCCCCGGACGAGCGCGGGCAGCGCTTCCCTCGCCTTGAGCTCGCCGAGCACGAGGGCGGCGCCCGCCGCCGTGTTGGCCGACGGCGCGGCCGAGAGCGCGGCGACGAGCGCGGGGACGGCCGCGGCGCCGGCGCTGACGAGGGCGTCGCGGACCGCGGAGCGCGGCGCCGCGGGGTTGTCCTTCGCGAGCGCCGCGAGCAGCGCCTTCACGGCCGCTTCGGAGCCGATGCGGCCGAGCGCGCGGAGCGCCGCCTCCCGCACGTCGTTGCTCGATGCGGCGCTGTCGGACGGCCGCGCCCCCGGGAACGCGCCGGCGGCCCCCGGCGACGCCGTGACGAGATCGGCGATCGCGGACGTCGCGTCGTCCGAGCGCAGCCGGCCGAGCGCGGTCACCGCCTCGACGCGCACGTCCTGGGATGCGTCCTGGAGCGCGAGCAGCAGCGCGCTGACCGCGCGCGGGTCTCCGAGCTCTCCGAGCGCGCGCGCCGTGGCCTTGCGGACCTCCGGCACCGAGTCCTGCACCTTGCCGATCAGCGGCACGACCGCGCGCGCGTCGCCGATCCGGCCGAGCGCGCGCGCGACCTCCGCGCGCACCTCCGGCGCGGTGTCGTCGAGGTGGCCGAGCAGCGGCGAGACAGCGTCCGGGAGCCCCGCCGCGCCCATCGCGGTCGCGGCGGCGAGGCGGACGTGCGGATCGGGATCGCCGAGCACCCGCCCGAGCGCGACGATGGAGCGGTCGGTGGGCGCCGCGCGGATCACGTCGCAGGCCGCGAGCCGCAGGCGCGCGTCGCCCTCGCCGAGCCACTCGATCACGAGGTCCCCCGCGCGCGGCATCCGCAGGCGCACGGCCGCCCCGGCGAGGTGCAGCCGCACCTCGACGTCCGGATCGCTCATGCCTCGCTGGATCAGCCGGATCGCCGTCTCCGGGGCGAGCTCGCCGACGCGGGTCGCGGCCAGGCGCCGCTCCAGGGCGTCGCCCGACGTGAGCGCACGCGCGATCTGCTCCGGCACGTTGGGCCAGAGGGTCGCGGCCGCTCCCCCGGGCGACGCGACCGCGGCCGCCGAGGCGGCGACGACGAGCAGGACCTGCGGCAGGCGGCGCAGCGGCGAGGACGAACGGCGCACGGGCCGAGCGTAATACAGCGGGCGCGGCCACGTCATGGCGTTCCAGACGGGCTCGAGCGCCACGGGGCGATGCGCCGCGGGGCGCGCCGGCCGGGCGCGCTGGCGGGGGCCCCCTCCTCACCGCGATCACGCGCGGAGACCGCGCGCGAGCCGCGCCGGTCCCCGAGCGGTGCCGCAACCGTCCGTGGCGTGCAACAGTCTGGCGAGGTGTCCAACATGATTCCTTTCTCCGTTCTCGACCTAGCTCCGATCGTCCAGGGCGGAGACGCCGCGCAGGCCCTCCGCAATGCGCTCGATCTCGCGCGCCACGCCGAGCGGCTCGGCTATCACCGCTACTGGCTGGCCGAGCACCACAACATGGGCGGCGTCGCCAGCGCCGCGACGTCGATCGTGATCGCGCACGTGGCCGCCGGCACCTCGACGATCCGCGTCGGCGCGGGCGGGATCATGCTGCCGAACCACGCGCCGCTCGTGATCGCGGAGCAGTTCGGCACGCTGGCGTCGCTCTTTCCGGGGCGCATCGATCTGGGCCTCGGGCGCGCGCCGGGCTCCGACCCGATCACCGCCCGCGCGCTCAGGCGCAACCTGGCCGGCGACGCGGACGGCTTCCCCCAGGACGTCCTGGAGCTGATGGGCTACTTCCGCCCGGCGGAGCCTGGCCAGCTCGTGCAGGCCGTGCCCGGCGCCGGGCTCCGCGTGCCGATCTGGATCCTCGGCTCCAGCCTCTTCGGCGCGCAGCTCTCCGCGGCGCTCGGCCTCCCCTACGCCTTCGCCTCGCACTTCGCGCCGGGCCAGCTGATGCAGGCGATCGCGCTGTACCGCCGGGAGTTCCGCCCCTCGGATCAGCTCGCAGAGCCCCGCGTCATGGTGGGGATCAACGTGGTCGCCGCCGGCACCGACGAGGAGGCGCGCCGGCTGTGGACCTCGCTCCAGCAGGCCTTCGTCAACCTGCGCCGTGGCCGGCCGGGGCCCTTTCCTCCGCCGGTCGACGACTTCGAGCGCGACCTGAGCCCCCTGGACCGCGCCGGCCTCGAGCAGGCGCTGGCCTGCTCGGTCGCCGGCTCGCCCGAGACCGTGCGGCGGTGGCTGGACGCCTTCATCACCCGCACCCGCGCCGACGAGCTCATCGTGAGCTCGCCGATCTTCGATCACGCCGCGCGCGTGCGCTCGCTCGAGCTCACGGCCGCGGTGCGCGACGAGCTCGCCCGCGCCGGGTGAAGCGCTGCCTCGGCACGCAGCGCTCTCCGTCCGGCTCGTTCGCGGGACGGTGCTCGGCACGCGCGCCGCTTTCGAGGCGGCGATGGCCTGGAAGAGGCGCGCGGCGGGGGGCGCATTGCGGGCGTCTGCCGGGCGGACGGGGGCGAAGTCGACGGGCAGGAGGAAGCCCTCGCCGCCTTGGTTGAGCATCCGCTTTGAGACCGGCAGATCGCGGCCGAGCGTGCCGAGCGGGGCAAGGGTGAGCGCGTGGCTGGTGCGGCGGTCGCGCAGGTGGTCCCAGGTGCAAAACCGGCAAATCGCGCCGCTGAGCGCCGCGGTCGTGGAGGGCACGTGAGGCCGACCGACGTCTGAGCGCCGAGGCCGATCACGTGGACCACGCGCGCACCCACGCTGCTCACCGTAAGACCTCCTTTGTACGCAGGACCTGACCCGCCCCCGCGCTATACCCTGCGTCCGACATGCACCGAGCCGCATGCTTCCTCCTCCCGTTCACCACCCGCCTGTTCGCCGCGTCGAGCCTAATCGCGTGCGACCTATCGTCGCCGGTGCCGCCGAACGCATCCACCACCGGCGCACCGCCGTCTGGGACGTCTCCGCTTTCCTCGTCCAGCGTCACTCCAACCGCATCCAGTGGCGCCGCGACATCCGCCGGCGTTCTCGCTCCGCCGTCCGCTGTCGCGCCGATCCCCGTGATGACGGGTGGGCGTCCAAAGGTCGATGCAGTCACGCCGTTCGACGTTGATGACTGGCTCACGGCCCGCGGCGTACGGTGGCGGCCCGACGCTGCCTGCTGGTCGACGCTCGTCGTCAGCCCACATCATCAGCGGGTCAACGAATGCAGTTGTAGCGGGACGCTCGTTCTGCCCGATGCCGAGCTGCTCGTGTGTTCTCGCGGGCATGAGCAGAAGGCGGCGCTCATCCCCTATGTGGTGCATACGGTGCTCTATCTTGCAGACAAGGGCGCCCTCCGACCTGTCCTCGATCTGCCCGCCTCAGCCGCCCTCGACGAGTGCCCTCCCCAGAACCTGGCCCTGTGCAAGGTCGCAATCACGCCCAGCGTCGAGGAGGGGGTACTCCGGTTCTCCGACGCCGCGAGGGCTCCCGGCGGCTCCTCCTGCGAAGACGCGCTCAAAGCGATCGACGCGGCCCACCACGGCGCCATGCCCGCGGATCGACCAGCATGGCAGAACGCCCGCGACATCTTCCGACGCCTGTGCAGTGGACGCGGTCGCTATACCTGGCACGGCCGCGCACTCCGGCGCGCGCCCTGAGCTGCTCGCTGCGGTCAAGGGGTCATGAACAGCGATTCCTTAAGGAAGCGCAGCAGGAACGTCAGCGCGAACGGTCCCGGGATAGCAATGTACCCTCCGAAAATCGCGAACTGATGCCGCGTATCTGGATCGCTCCGCATGTCTTCCCGATTCTGGAGGACATGATCCCAGAGCGGGTTGACCCCGGGCGCATAACCCTTGTCGCTCTCTGGGATCGCTGTCACGTTCGTGAGCGGTCCCGTCACCCGATTCGTAGTTTGAATCGTCCGATAGATAGATTGGTGCGTCGCCATGCTGTATGCGCCGCCCACCATCCGGAGCCGCGCCTCGGGACGGCTGTTATACCATTGCACGATCGTGCCGGCGCTCGTGCCCGTGCCGACGCAGTCGAAGGCGTACACCTCGTCGACCCGGCCGATGTTCGAGGCCAGCGCTGGCCACAGAGCGCCGCCGCCGCGGCTAAAGCCGGAAACACCGAGCCGGCCGAGGCGGACATTGCCCGTGCTCTGGAAGATGTGCTGGTCGGCCCAGAGCAGGCGGAGCGCGCCGGCGCAGAGTTCCGGCAGATCTTTGCCGGCCGCGCTGCCGAAGTTCGTGCCGCTCGGCCAGGGGTGAAGCAGCACCACGGCGCGCTGGCTTCGCGCGAGCGCGTCTTCAAAGCCGCAGCGGACGAGGTTGTATCCATTCACATCGATGAAATCGCGCTCCCACGACTGCGCTGTGGCGTCGTCCTCTTCCTTGGGCTTGAGAAGATACCGGGCTAGCGCCGACATATGGTGCGGCTGGTTCACCTGGGTATAGCTGTAGTTCGCCGGGCGGAAGAATACAAGACACGAGGCGAAGCCGTTGGTGCAATGAAGGCAGGCGTCCGGGATGCTCGCGAACCAGATGATCGGTGTCGCGCCCGTCGCGCCGAGCACCAGGAGCCTGGTACCCGGCTTATGCTCGGTCTCGTAATAGCTCCAGACCGCCGCGTAGACTTTCCAGAACGGCGTGATGTCGACGAACTCCGTGCGAAGCTTGATGGAGACAGCGGCATGAAGATTAGCCGCTCCGACCATGTGAACGAGCGGATGCGGGCCTGCGTACGCCGGTTGATTCACCGGCCGTAGCCGCGTTCCGCCGTCGACTACATCGAACTCCTGCTGGGCTCGGAGCACGACATGGGTCATCGCTCCGACGTCGATCAGCACATCCGGGTTCTTGGCCGTACCCTTGACCGGGCCGAACGCAACCGAAAAACTCGCCTTCAGCGAGAGCTTCGCCGCACCGTCCGGGATCTCGTACTCCCGCCGCCCCGGCGCAGTCTGCTTCGGCGTGAGCGGTGTGCCTCCGGCTTCCAATCTCACGTCAGCGAGATTGTCCGGGAGAAGCGGGCTGTTTGCGTTTGGCCAGGTGACCGCGATGTGCAGGGTCATCCCTCCTCCGACGCCGAGTAGGGAGGATCGACCTGCCCCTCGAAGGCCAGGTGGGTCAAGTGAGCTCGAAAAATGAGCTCTTCGAGGATGGGCGCTGGTGCCTGCGCTGGGGGCGGCGAGGGCTCGATGGGCAGGCTCTCCAGGAGGGAGATGACCGTGTCGAAGTCCTTGTCAAACAGCGCTTCATGAATCCAGTCCACGGCGATGCTGAGCCATTCCGGCGCCGTCAGGTCGCCGGCGGGCTGTGGGGGCGCATCGATTGAGGCAGCGCGCAACCAGGTGGGGAAGGGCATCATCAGGCATGACGAAGCGGTCGCCCGGATAGATGATGTCGGGGGTTCGACCCTCGTACGATGCTCGATTCCGTGCCCAGATTTCACCCCAGCGATCCACGGCGCCAAGATGGCGCGTGGCGATGAGACTCAGTGTATCTCCCGGCTGGACAATATAGATATTTGGTGGTTCCCAGCGCTCCGCTTCGCCTGGTAGAGGATCGTTCTTCGGGGGCAGGAACTCGGGTAGGGAGAACGGTTGGCCAAGGACTTGAACCTTTCGCTCCGCCGAATCGGCATGCAGGCTCAGCACCGTCTCGGTGCCTCCATGGAAGGTCCAGGGGCCTGCCGCATCGGCAAGTGATAGCCTTTCCCAACCTGCGACAAGCGCAAACACGTCGGTTCGTGTCACCAGCATGAGGTACTGTCGCTCGCCGCTGGGCACCGTGATCGGATCAAGCGCTCGCGCGAGCGTGCGAATGTGCCACGCGTCCCCGTCGGGTGGTGGAGCCGTGCGGCGTGGCTTGCGCTCGCGCTCCTTCAAGCTCTCCTGCAGCTCGGCCAACCCGACCACGGACGCGTTACCGATGCCAGGCGGTAGGTCATCGACGCGGGCGACGCCGCCAGCATCGGTCGTCCTCGTGAACGTGCCGGCCGGCGTGCGCATGGAGAAGCGCACGCCCGCAATGGGAGCATCGAGTTCATCGAGCAGGGTGATCTCGTAGAACGAAAGCGTGGCCGGCGCCTCCAGAGGCGGCTGTCGCGGCTCCGGTGTTTTCGCACCCACGCCTCGCGGCACGAACGATGCCGGCGTGCATGCCTCGCGAAAGGCGACGAGCTCTCCCCTCTGCAGGGCTTGCCGCAGGCGAACGCCGATCAGCTCGCGAGCCACTCTCTGGTCATAGGCGTGCAAGCTCGACAAGCTGCTGAGCGTGAGCTCGCAGAACATGTCCTGCAGGACGCGAACATTGTCGTCCCGCCAGTCATCGACGGCTAACGAAGCGAACACGGCAGGAATAGGCTCGAGGTGGGCCCCAGCCGGCTCGGCCGGTGCATCACGCGCTCGCAGCACATAGGTCCTCTCACCGCCGAAGCCGTAGAGCCTCCACGCTCTAAATAACCAGTAATCCCTCACCTCGAGGAGGCACTACCACTAGGGTGTAGGAAGCGCAAGCGCGTAGGCAAATCAAGCCGGATCCATATCCACCGCGACAGTCCCGTCCGCAAAGGCGCGCTTGAGCGAGAGCCGCAGCAGGCCGTCCTGCTGCGGCTCGACGCGCTCCTTTGCGATCGTGGGTCGCAGCACGTAACGCAGCAGCGCCTCGCTCGCCGCGGCATGGTGCGCACCGGCGCGCGTCGCTGCGTGTCGACCCGCCGCGATCGAGAGCGTTGCTGCCGGCCACGCCGTGCCCGGCGCCCGTCCTCCGGACGTCGAAGGTTCGGCGCAGAAGAAGATGCCAGTCGATGCGGCGCGATCCGGCGATGAGCTCGCCCTCGCTCGAGCGCCCCCGATGCGCGACGGTGATGCTCGTGGGCATCACGACGTCGGGCGTCGGCCAAAGCGGCGACGTGGCGGGCGGCACCGGAGCTTCGTTCTCCGTCTGCTCCGGCGCCTTGGTGGACTCGCGCTCCGGCGCTCTCTCGTCCGCCTTTGCGTCGTCACACGCCTTCTTCTCCGCGCGCCGCGTGCCGCTCGCGGGCGGCTTCGGCGTCACGAGGGCGCGCTCGGTCGTGATCGCGCACGTGACCGACGGCACCTCGACGATCCGCGTCGGCGCCTGCGGGCTCCGGGATCATGCTCCCGAACCACGCGCCGCTCGTGATCGCCGAGCAGTTCGGCACGCTGGCATCGCTCTTTCCGGGGCGCATCGATCTGGGCCTCGGGCGCGCGCCAGGCTCCGACCCCGTCACCGCCCGCGCGCTCAGGCGGCCAGATGGCGCAGGCGATCGCGCTGTACCGAAGGGAGTTCCGCCCCTCGGATCGGCTCGCAGAGCCCCGCGTCATGCTGGGGATCAACGTGGTCGCCGCCGGCACCGACGAGGAGGCGCGCCGGCTGTGGACCTCGCTCCAGCAGGCCTTCGTCAACCTGCGCCGTGGCCGGCCGGGGCCCTTTCCTCCGCCGGTCGACGACTTCGAGCGCGACCTGAGCCCCCTGGACCGCGCCGGCCTCGAGCAGGCGCTGGCCTGCTCGGTCGCCGGCTCGCCCGAGACCGTGCGGCGGTGGCTGGACGCCTTCATCACCCGCACCCGCGCAGACGAGCTCATCGTGAGCTCGCCGATCTTCGATCACGCCGCGCGGGTGCGCTCGCTCGAGCTCACGGCAGCGGTACGCGGCGAGCTCGCCCGCGCCGGGTGAAGCGCCTTGCCCGGAGGCGCGGGCTCGCGCCGGGCGGGGCGCCGGCTCGGCACGCAGCGCTCTCCGTCCGGCTCGTTTCTACTGAGCTGCGCCGACGTCCCACTCCCCGCCGGGAGAGGCCAGGTGATAGGCTTTCGGCGAACACGAGGTGGCGCAGCAGACGCCGGCCTGGGCATGAATCCGCGCGAGGGCGAGCTACTTCATCGAGAGCCGCGGCGGGTCGCCTGAGGCGCCTCGGGCGCGTTGCGCGATGTGAAGCCTGGAGATGTCTCTGAGTTCCTCACAGGCTTCCTCTTCGACAGCAGAACCCACGACGTTCAAATTCCGCCTGAGATATCACTCACGGTCACGAGAGAGGTGATCCCTTCGATCGTCAAATTCGGCGGCGTCCGGCACATCACCCCGAACTGTAGCTCTTTACCGATAAGCTGCGAGGCGGCTCCCTGGTACAACTCACGAACGCCGGCAATCTTCGAAAGCGCGCCGGTATCTTGCATGATTCCATCCCTATCATACCACATGAGCCGGCAGCTCGGGCAAGTCGCGCCGCCCACGCAGGAGTTCGAGTTCGAGGCAGCCGTGTTGTAGATATCCGAGTAGTAGACCGTCGTGGCTGTGACGCTGCGATTATGCTCCCGACTGTCGTCCGAGGGTGGAGCGATCGGGCAGAAGATGTCGACGGGAGAGCTCCCGAGGTTCGTGACCCCACCCCCGTTCCGATAGACGGTCTCGATCGCACCTTCCGTGCCCGCCGGCGAACATTCGACGCCGCTCGTCTGAACGTAGTTCCCCATGGTCGATGAGGTGGTGTCGTCCTCTGGATCGCCGCCTCCGTGAGTGCAGTCACCCGTGAGCTGGCAGAGCTTGGCCTTGTAACCGAGGATCGCCGTTCGTTCGGGCACCAAGCACACGAATTCCAGGCCCTTCACGACGGTATCCTCATGGGCCTCCAGCGTGGTGCCGTCGCCCGTACCGCCCGCCCACTGGCCGCCGCCGCTCGTCGACCCCGCCACGTCGAGCCGACCGACGCCGGAGCCGCCGGTGTCCGAGACGGAGGCGCTGTAGTAAACAAAGTCATCGGAGGCGCGCATCGCGGCGTAGCAGCTCACGGTCCGCGTCCCCGCTCCTCTGCGATCGAAGTAGACGATCGCCGAGAGCGCATCCGCCCAGCGCTTGGCGTTGAACGCCGGCGTCCCGTTCGAGCCCCAGCGGCCCGACAAGGCGACCGGGCAGATGACGCCGCGCTCCGAGGTGCCGGAGTTGTGAATCGCACCGCTCGAATCCATCCGATCGGTGGCGAGCGGGTACGCGAATGTACACTCTGCCCCCCCGTTCTTCATCAGCCAGGATTTGTGCGTCGCAAGCGCCGAATGGCTCAACGAGAGAGCCGAGGCGACGAGCGCCACGATTGTGATCTTCTTCATGCCGTTCACCTGTCAATTCGAAGAGACCGTTGCTTCGTAGGAGCCGATGCTGGAGCTACCTGGCATGGTGCAGGACAGACCCCACTGAACCGAGGTCTGCGACGTGAAAGGGTTGCTCCAGGAGAGGGTGTTGAATCCACCGAGAGGAGTCGTGTAGGACCCCGCCGGCGCGCTGGTGCAACCCCCGGCGGTGGAGCACGCGTAGCGGGAGGTGCCCCAAACGACGCTGCCGCCGATCGATTGCGCGAACGGTGTGCAGCGCACCGCCTCTCCCGTATTATCGTCCTTGACCTCGGCCTTCAACCCGGTCGCGGTCACTTCGGTCGCCGTGCTTGATGAGACCGAATCCCCGTAGTAGGCGGTCGCGCGCCTCGTGATCGGGCAAACGACAACCACGGGCGCAGAAACGTTCCCCTTGACCGAGGTCTTCTGCACCGAGTGCGTCAGTTTGTCTTGCTCACTACCGAACGCAGCGCGGCAGCGGGTGCCGCTCATGTTGACGTGGTTCGGACCTCGAGTGTAGACGTATTGCGCGTGCGCCCCGACCGTGACCAGGCCGATCGCGCAGAATGCCAGCGCCCCTATTCGCACCTTGTGTCCCATACCGTTCTCCTCTGTTCTCCGTTCACTTCGACGTCGAGCCGATCAAGGCTCCACGCCGCGCCGCGGCAGCGCAGCTCTCATCGTCCAGAGCCGCGCTCCACAAGCTCGTCGAGGTCGTCCCGAGGCAGCTCCTCCGGAAGCACGGGGCTGTCCGGCGGCGGCGCGTCGAGGATCCAGGTGACCTCCACCCGATCGCCGTCGTGCTCGATCAAGCCGCTGCGCATCTTGCCGGCTTGCCAGCCGTTGAACTCGCGGGTCCGGGTGATGACCTCGGTGGCCTCCTCCGCTTTCACCGCGGATGCATGGACGACCGTCACGGAGCAGCCTTTCGCGTAGCACTCCAGCGGCTCGAACGTCCCCGCGGCCCCCAGTTTCGCGAGCTTGCTCGTCCACGCGCCGACGACGGCCGACGCAGGCGCGAACAAGCGGTGGTCCGGGCCTGAAGCACGGAGCTCACGCAAGACGCGATCTCGATGCTCGCGCGGCGATGGCTCCCTGGGCGGCTCGGCGGGCTCGTTCGAAGGCGGCCCCGGCTCGAGGGGCCGGATGGGCGGAGAGGCAGCGCCGGCGGCGTGCTCATCAGCGTGAGCGTGCTGCGCGCGCTCCTCCGCTCCCGGGGCGGCGTTCGGGGCGACCGAGCCTGGCCGCGACGGGCTGTCTTCGTGCTGCCGCTCGCGCTCTGGAAGCGTCGCGCGGGCGCCGAGCTCATAGGCAAAGAACAGCGACCCGATCACCGCGCAGCCCGCGAGCAACCTCCCTATCAAGCGGTCCTTGGAGCGCTCCGCCGGCAGCCCCGGAGAGCTCGAATCTCGTGGGTTCGAATGCAGGCCCGCCCCTGTCCCAGTATCATGCTTGACCAGCTGGCTCATCCCGTCACTTCCATCCTTACTTCTGCAGCCTGGACCGTGCCGCCCGGGCCCCCATGGCCGGAGCTGTCGAGCTCCTGGTATCGGTTCGAGCTCGGCTTCAAAGATCCGCAAGAACGTGGACAACGATCGGCGCGGCTCGGGCTCGTGGCAGTCGTGTCGCCTGCGCGCTGGCTGCCAGGTCTGCCGAGGCGGTCGTCGCCCGGAGGCCCGATGCCCGATGCCTCGCGGTCGTCGTGAACGACGGTCTTCCTCGACCGCTGCCCGGAGGTCCTCGCACGCCTCGTGCCAGGTTCAACAATGGCCTTGGTCGTCCGGCCATCACGCTCCGTGCGGCAAAGGCACGACCGAGCTGGAAATGCGGACCGATGCGCCGCTACCTGTCACGGGTTGCACCGTGACAAGTCACGGGTTGCACCGTGACAAGTCACGGGTTGCACCGTGACAAGTCACGGGCCGCAGCGTGAAATCCCACTCCGTAACACCACCCAGCTCAGGAGGTCTGGGCGGTGAACGCTTACCAAAATTCTTACCTCAGCGGAAAGATGGGCATCCCCCGGCCAGCCACCTCCGCGCTTCTGTGCCACCTCCAGCACCCTCCGGGCCCCGGTCGCCCCGAAGTTCAGCAATTTCGGTCAGGCACGGCGCGCCGCGCCTCGTTACCTTGTCTCTCGCCGAGGAGGACGCCGCGTTGACCGAAGCCGCCGAGAACGCGTATATCGCCAGGTTCCGCAGGGTGCTCGAGCACATCGACGCGCACCTGGACGAGGACTTGACGCTCGAGCGGCTGAGCGGCATCGCCGCGTTCTCGAAGTACCATTTTCACCGGCAGTTCTCCGAGCTGTTCGGAATGGGGGTTCACGAGTACGTGAAGCTCGTCCGCCTGCGGAGCGCGTCCTACCGGCTCGCGCTCCTGGAGCGGGAGCACGCCCGGATCATCGACATCGCGATGGCGAGCGGCTACGAGAGCCCCGAGGCCTTCTCGCGCGCCTTCAAGAGAGCGTTCGGGCAGTCCCCCTCCGAGTTCCGGGAGCAGCCCCGGTGGGATCCTTGGCACGCGACCCATGAGCGCCTGAGGGAGACAAGGGCCCTCCCCATGAAGGCCGCTCACCGCGCCGAGGACGTGGCGATCGTGCGGTTCAACGAGACGCGCGTCGCGGCCTTCGAGCACCGCGGCGACCCGAAGCGGATCCTGGAATCGGTGCGCCGGTTCATCGCGTGGCGCAAGGAGAACAAGCTCCCGCCGAGGGTCAGCGCGACCTTCAACATCCTGTACGACGACCCGGCCGAGTCCCCGCCGGAGGCCTACCGCGCGGACCTCTGCGCGGGCATCCACCGCCCCATTGCAGAGAACCCGCACGGCGTCGTCGAGAAGGCGATCCCCGGCGGCCGCTGCGCCGTCCTGCGGCACGTCGGGTGCGACGACACGCTCTACGTGGCCGTGAGGTACCTCTATGCGACCTGGCTCCCCATGAGCGGAGAGGAGCTGCGGGATTTCCCGCTCTTCCTGCAGCGGGTGCGCTTCTTCCCGGAGGTGCCCGATCACGAGGCCGTCACAGACGTCTTCCTCCCGCTCCAGTGAGCTCCCCGTGAACAGACAGGCATCGTCCCTGGTCTTCCCATCCCCCCGACACCGTCCGGAGAAACGAGCATGAATCGATTCGTGGGCTGCCGCAGCCTGACCGTTCGAGACCCGATGAACGACCTCTCGTTCCCGGTCCTCGTGATGTACCCGACGCACGTCCCTGCCGAGGCCGTCGCCATGGGGCCTTACTCGATCGAGGTGGCCTGGAATGCGCCCGTGCACGGCGGCCCTCTCCCCTTCGTGCTCATCTCGCACGGCGGCGGCGGGACGCCGCTCGGGTATCGGACGCTCGCGTCCCACCTCGCACAGAGCGGCTATGTCGTCGCGATGCCCGAGCACCCCGGGGACAACCGCAACGATCGGTCCCTGACCGAGGCGATCGAGAACCTGGAGCGTCGACCCCGGCACGCCCGGCTGACGGTGGACGCTGTCTGCTCCGACGCGGAGCTCGGGCCTCGCCTGCAGCGCGACGACATCGCCGTCATCGGGCACTCGATGGGCGGCTACACCGCGCTCGCCCTCGCGGGCGGGCAGCCCTGGACGGGGCCGGGGCAGAGGGTCGCGGTCACGAAGGACCCGCGCGTCAAGGCGCTGGTCTTGATGGCCCCCGCGGCGTGCTGGTTCGTGCCCAACGACGCCTTGAAGGACGTCGAGGCGCCCATCCTCCTGCTCGTGGCGGAGCACGACCGCATCGCGCCGAGATGGCAGGGGCAGCTCGTCCTCGACCTCGTCCCCGACCCGAGCCGGGTCACGCTGAAGGTCGTCGAGAACGCGAACCACTACTCGTTCCTGAGCCCGTTTCCTCCCCAGATGCGGCGCCCGGACTTCCTACCCGCGCTCGATCGCGCCGGCTTCGATCGGGAGGCGTTCCAGCGCCAGCTCGAGCGCGACGTGCGCGCGTTCCTCGACGCGGCGCTGCGGCAGAGCGCTCCGTCGCCGCCACGACGACAGCCCGTCCCGGAGAAGGCAGGCGACGCGCCGGCGGCCGTGGAGCCGCCTCACCCCGGATCGAGCCGGTAGATGCGCCCCGTGTTGAACATCACCACATAGATCTCCCCGGCCGCGTCCTCGCCGAACGAGGACGGGAGTCCATTCGGGTTCAACGCCGAGGTCAGCTCGACGGGATCGGTCGCGGACTTGCCGTCCCACACGAAGGAGAAGAATCGGCCCGTCACGTAGTCGCCATAGAGGTAGCGGCCGCGCAGGCACGGGATCTTCGCCCCGCGGTAGACATAGCCGCCGATGATGGAGCCCGCCTCGCTCCTCGGGTGCTCGACCGCGGGCGGGAGGCCGCGCGGCTTGCACGTCGCGCCGGGAGGGTAGCAATGGGTGCCCTCCATCGCTTCCCAGCCGTAATCGTTCCTGCCCTGGCCCGGGCGCTCCACCAGGATCTCCTCCCAGCTCTTCTGGCCGACATCGCCGATGTACATGTCCCCGGTGAGCCGGTCGAAGCTGAACCGCCACGGGTTCCTGAGCCCGTAGTCCCAGATCATCGGGTCACCGCTCGTCATGTTGCCCGCCGGCGCCTTGCCCGGCTGATCGACGTCGATGCGGAGGATCTTGCCGAGCTTCGAGGTGAGATCGGCCGCGGGGCTCGGAGATCGCGCGGAGTCGCCGATCGCGGCGTAGAGATAGCCGTCCTTGCCGAAGGCGAGCATCCCGCCGACGTGGTTCCAGGCGCCGTGCTTCACGTCGACCAGCGACCTGACCGGCTCGGGATGGGCGGAGTCGCCGCCCTGCGCCGCGCGCTTCCACTCCTCGATCACCACGTTGCCGCGCGGGGCCGACGAATAGTGGAGCCAGAAGCGCCCGTTCTTCGCGTAGTCCGGGTGGAACGCGAGCCCGAGCAGGCCGCCCTCCGCGTTCGGCGCCGGAAAGAACACGCGCGATCGCACGTCGAGGAACGGCGCCTGCTGGACGGCGCCGTCCTTGATGAGCCGGATGATCCCCGTCTTTTCGAGCACGAGGAGGCGCGACGGATCGCCGGGCGGACCGGCCACATACGTCGGCTGGTCGAGCATGCTCGCCACCATGGTGAGCTTCAGCGACGGGACGCCCCCGCACTTCGCCGGGCGGGCGAGCTCCCCGGCGCTCCCGGGCGCCCCCTGCGCCGCGGGGGCGCCTTGCGTCGCCGGCGCCCCCTGCGCGGCCGGCGTGTTTTGCGCGGCGATCGCCCCCGGGCCCCCCTGAGCCGCCTGGACGGGGTTCCCCACCGCCGCGGCCTGGCCGGGAGGGCCGCCCTCGCGAGGCTCTTCGGGCGGCCCCGCGACCTGCACGCGCCTGTCGCAGGCGGCTACACTGCCTGCGAGCAGGAGGCACCAGGCGGTCCGATGGCACGCTCTCGTCACATAGGCAGCGCGCCCCACGACGCGCCGGTGGCTCGGTCTCTCGGGCAAGCGGGCACCTCCCTCTCCACCTTCATCACGAGAGGCCGCGCCTGGCAAGCCGTGCTCGCGTCGCTGCTGCTGGCCGGCTGCGGCGGCTGCGGCGCGCAGGAGGCGCCCCGGCCCGAGCCTCTCCCCACCCGACCGGACGGGAGCGGCCCGGCGGACGCGGCCACCAAGCGCGCAGCCGGCGCAGGCGATCGCCCCGGCCAAGGCGCGGTCCAGGCGCCCGGAGGCCTGCCGCCGTGCAAGGACGGCGACACCGATCCTCACGATCTCCGCTGCACCGGGCTTTACAGCGACCCCGGCGCGCGCACCATCGCGCCGGGCGTCCGCGAGTTCAAGCCGGCCTTCGAGCTCTGGAGCGACGGCGCCGAGAAGACGCGTTGGATCTACCTCCCTCTGGGCGCGACCATCGATGTCTCCCGGATGAACGACTGGACCTTTCCCGTCGGCACCAGGCTGTGGAAGGAGTTCCGTCTGCCCGTCTCCGGCGCGAGCCGGCGTATCGAGACGAGGTTCCTGTGGAAGACAGCGGAGGATCGCTGGACGCGCGCCACCTACGTCTGGTCGGAGGACGGAGCGAGCGCGACGCAGGTGAAGGCCGGTGTCCCCCACGTCCCCGGCGCCCCCGACTATGCGATCCCGGCGCAGGTCGACTGCATCCGTTGCCACGCTGGCAAGACCGACAACCCGCTTGGATTCGAGGCGATCCAGCTCGCCGCGCGGGGCGCCAGCGGCCTGACGTATGCCGAGCTCGTCGAGCGCGGCCTCCTGTCGACGACCTCCGGCGGCCCGCTCCCCGACGCGGCCGCGCTCGAGGTGCCCGGCACCGAGACGGAGCGGCGCGCCCTCGGCCTGCTGCACGTCAACTGCGGCGTCTCGTGCCACCACCCGCTCGGCGTCGCGACGCACTTCGAGATGCGCCTCGACATCGACGCCGCCGGCCGGGTGGGCGACGTCCGCGGCACGCGCGTCTACCAGACGGCGATCAACCAGCCCGCGAAGCTCCGCCCGCCCGGGGCGCCGCCGGGAGCCCGCTATGATCGGCTGAGGCCCCTCGATCCGGATCACAGCGCCGTGCTCCGCGCCATGTCCCGGCGCGACGCGCCCGGCGCGCCGCCCGAGCAGATGCCGCCGCTCGCGACCCGGCGCGTCGACGAGGAGGCCGTCGCCGCGGTCCGCGCCTGGATCGAGGCGATGACCCCCGCCGCCGGTTACCCGCGCCCCTCCCCGTGATCGCCCGCCGGGGCGGCCCGGCGCGTCGCGAACACGCCGCCTCGTGGCAGCGCCGCATGCCGCCGTCCGAGGCGCCGAGAGGAAGGGAGCACCGGAAACGCGCGAAGGGAGCCCGCCGGAAACGCCATCGCGCGCGCGCCGGCCCGTGGTGATCGCGGCGTTCGAGCTTCATGCTCCCGGCGGGTCGCAGCGCCGCGCGGCCTCGACCGACCTCGCGCTCGCCGCGCCCACGGCGCCGGCGGATGCCCGCCCTTGCCCGACGAGCGCCCACGACCACGACCGGGGGGAACACGTCACGTGAAGCAGCCGAAAGAGATCAAGACCGCGGAGGGCAAGCTCGGGGTCCTGCTGCCGGGGCTGGGCGCCGTCTCCACGACCACCATCGCGGGCGCCCTGCTCGCGCGGCGCGGGCTCGCGGCGCCCATCGGGTCGCTCACGCAGCTGGGCACGATCCGGCTCGGCCCGCGCACCGACGACCGCGCGCCCAGGATCAAGGATTTCCTGCCGCTCGCGGCGCTCGATCAGCTGGTGTTCGGCGCGTGGGACATCTTCCCCGACAACGCCTACGAGTCGGCGCGGCACGCGGACGTGCTCGATCACCGCCACCTCGACGCCGTCCGCGAGGAGCTGGAGCGGATCCGCCCCATGCCCGCGGTGTTCTACCCGCAGTACGTGAGGCGCCTGCACGGCAACCACGTGAAGAAGGGCGCGAACAAGGCCGCGATGGTCGAGCAGGTCCGGGAGGATATCCGCGACTTCCTGCGCGAGAGCGGCGCTGCGCGCGCCGTCGCCGTCTGGTGCGGATCGACCGAGGTCTATATCGCGCCCGCGGAGGTCCACTCCTCCGTCGCGCGCTTCGAGGCGGGCCTCGCCGAGGACCACCCGGCGATCTCGAGCTCCCAGATCTATGCGTGGGCCTGCCTGAAGGAGCGCGTCCCGTTCGCGAACGGCGCGCCGAACCTGACGGTCGATTTCCCGGCCGCGTGGGAGCTCGCGAGGAAGCAGGAGGTCCCCATCGCCGGCAAGGATTTCAAGACCGGCCAGACCCTGATGAAGACGGTGATCGCCCCGGGGCTCAAGGCGAGGATGCTCGGCGTCGCAGGGTGGTTCTCGACCAACATCCTCGGCAACCGCGACGGCGAGGTGCTCGACGACCCGGACTCGTTCCGATCGAAGGAGGTCTCGAAGCTCGGCGTGCTCGAGCACATTTTCCAGCCGCACGTCCACGGAGAGCTCTATGGCAAGCTCTTCCACAAGGTGCGGATCGAGTACTACCCACCTCGGGGCGACGCCAAGGAGGGGTGGGACAACATCGATCTCGTCGGCTGGCTCGGCTACCCGATGCAGGTGAAGATCAACTTCCTCTGCCGCGACTCGATCCTCGCCGCGCCCCTCGTGCTCGACCTGGCGCTCCTCCTCGATCTCGCGCAGCGCGCCGGGCTGCGCGGCACGCAGGAGTGGCTGAGCTTCTATTTCAAGAGCCCGATGACCGCGCCGGCCCTGTACCCGGAGCACGATCTCTTCATCCAGTCGATGAAGCTCAAGAACACGATGCGATGGCTCATGGGGGAGGACCTCATCACCCACCTGGGCAACGAGTACTACGACTGATCGCCCGGCAGCTCGGCGTCGACGGCGGCGCTCACGGCCTCGCCGCCCTGCTCACGGCCTCGCTGCCTGGAAGAAGAGCTCGGTCCCCCGCCCCCGCGGTGGCGTCACTGCCAGCGGAGGTGCACGTCGACGACCGCGCCCGTCCGCGTCGAGGCGCCCTCCGAGAACGTGAACGAGGCGCGCTCGATCTCGCAGTTGCCGCGCCCGTCACAGCGCCGATCGCGTGCATACGAGAGCTCGATCGCGACGAGCCCGCGCGACGCGAGCGGCTCGAGCTCGCCGGCGCTCGACGCGCGGTTCGCGTCGCGGTCGCTCCAGAGCACGAGCCGCGACCACGCCTCGTCCCGCGCCGTGATCCGGCCGTCTCCGTCGGTGTCGAGCTCGCGGAGCGCGGTGAACCCGTTGTCCGCGCGGGCGCCGCTCGAGAGCACCGTCGCCGAGCCGAACAGCTCCTCGCCGCCGTCGATCGCCCCGTTGCCGTCCCGATCGAACGCGAGCCACGGCGTCGCCGCGGTCGGCCAGTCGGTGGCGATCGTGGCCCCGAGCCCGCTCAGATCGAACGCGCCGCTCATCGCGGTCACGTACTCGACGGGCCGCTGCTCGAAGGAGAGCACGAGCGGCGTGCTGGTGACGCTGCCGCCCGCCTGGCACCCGGTCCACGTCGCCACCCCGTCGACGTTCTCGCACTGCTCGAAGCCCTCTGTCCCGTTGACGGTGCAGCTCCGGGACTCGCCGATCTCACACGCCGCCTCGGCCTCCTCACCTTCGAGCTCCTCGCCTTCGAGCGCGCCCTCGTCGGTCCCCTCACCACGTTCCCCTTCGGTCGTCACCTGCGCGGCGCAGCCTGTGCCGATCGACCCCGCGCCGAGGAGGAGCGCGAGAGAGGCAATTCCCACGGAACCGGAGCGAAGAAGGGTCAGCTTGATGTTCATGGCACAGACCAGGAGCAAGCGTTGCGCCAGCCCCTCGCCGCCCGCTCATCCCATGAAATCCCGGCAATCAGCGCAGCAGAAGCCCCTGAAGCGCCCCAATGTGCCACCCTGCGCCAGGAGCACGACGCGAGTCGTGCCAATCTGATCCAACCCGTGGCGCCTGGTGCCCAGTCGGGACGAGTGAGCCTTACCCGCGCGGCGGCGCGTAGAAATCAACGATCCGGATCGGCTCGGTCAGGCGCACGCGCACCCGCGATCGCTCCCCGCGGACGTCGCCGCCGATCTGGAAGCTCGTCACCGGGTCCATCTCGATCGTGACCTCATCCACGAAGTAATCGAACACCGTCTCCAGGTCGTCGAACTCTCCGCTCCAGATGCTCGAGAAGTTCCGCACGAACGTGAACGGCGAGACCACCGACACGCGCAGCTGCATCCGATCCTGGCGATCGTCCGCATAGGGGAACATCCGGAAGCCGAAGCCGTAATAGGGGATCGTCGATAGCGCCGCGATCTTCGCCGGCCCCTCGTAGATGACGCCGCCCTTCTTGATGGGCGCCCCGAGCATCGCCCCCTTCTCGCCGACGCGGATCGCGTCGTTGCCCTCGTTGATGACGCGGCAGTGCGGTGTGCGCCGCACGAGGTAGCTCGGGATCGTCCGCGTCGTCGCGGCGACGGCGTACGCCACCGGCCCCGGCGCGAGCCGCTTCAGCGGGCCGCGCGCGAGCGCCGACTTCACCGCGTTGTAGTCGCGGAGCATCACCGCATCGATCCCGAAGCCGCAGAACGGCGACAGGATGTCCTCGGCCTCCACGAGCCGCAGGTTCCGGCTGCCGGCCTCGGCGCGCAGCCGCTGGAGGTCGACCGCGAGCCCGGGCTTCGCGCCCGCGCCGCCGGACGCGCCGAGCACCCACGCCAGCGAGTTGCCCGTCCCAAGGCGGAGCAGCCCGAACCGCGGCAGCGGCAGCCCGCGCCGCTTCGCCTCGTTGACGACGGCCGTCACCACCACCGTGAACGTCCCGTCGCCGCCGCCCGTGAGGATCGTGCCGTAACCCCTGTCGACGAGGATCCGCGCGATGCCCTCGCTCTCCTCCACCCGCCTCGAGACGAACAGATCCCCCGTGTCAAGGATCTGATCGAGCGTCTCGATCACCTCCGCCGTCACGCTCTTGGCGTTGCCGTTCACCACCACGGCAATGCGGCTGCTCGCGGCGCCTCGCGGCAACTCGCTCGCACGACGCGGCGCATCAGCGACCACGGCCTGGGGGACGTCATCGGTGGGGCCGCGACCGGTGGGCGGAGAGGTCATGTACCGCGATCTACCACGACCCACCCCTGCGCTTGGAGCGCGGGATGACGCGGGACGTGCAGACGTGCAACCGACAGCCAACCAACCGGCCGGCCGGCGCGCGACCTGCGCCTCGGCCGCGGCCTTCGCCAGACCGCAGCGCCGACCGCGCCGGGGCAGGTGATTGTGGACCGATGTGGCCGACGCGACGCAGCGGCCCGCCCGACGACCACCTTTCCGTGAGGTCCGATAGCGTGCGATGCTCGCTGGTTTTGGCTCCCGGGCCGATCTTGGGTCATGCTGCCCTTCGGGAAAGCGAGGAGCCTCCCCGAAACTTAGTGGACGGGGTGGTCGATTTTTTGGTAAGGCGACGACCTGGCGAGCCAATTGGGCTTGACAGCCGTGCGGGTCTTTACCGCCGCGCGGGCGGCGCGCGCTTGGGCGAAGGGCCGCGACGATCTCGTACCCAGCGGGGGACGCAGCGACATGCCGAAGATCACAAAGCAGGGCAGCTCCGAGAAGGCGACGGGTATGAAGAAGAAGGCCTCTTCGAGCAGCAAGGGGGGCGCAGAAGCTCAGCTTGCGAAGCCCGTGAATCCGGTAATCAAGGAAGATTCGAAATCGGCGTCGAGCGCGTCGAAGCGTAAGCTCGGCCTCCGTGGCGCTGCGCCGTGGGCTGCGCGGCACGCCGCGAAGCACGCGGCCGAGGCGCGGGCCCGGGCCGCGGAGCCGGCGCCCCCTGGCAGCGCCCGGGCGACCATCCGCGTGCCGAGCGGCGCGGAGGAGATCAAGGCGAAGATCGCCGAGCTCCACAACCAGACCCAGAAGATCCGCACGCTCCGCAAGCGGCTCGACAAGGGGTTCTTCGATATCGGGGTGGTGCTCGCCGAGATCCAGCAACAGGAGCTGTATCAGGCGAAGGGCTACGGCTCGTTCGAGGCGTTCCTCGAGCGCGAGATCGACCTCGGCAAGCAGACGTCGTTGCGCCTCATCAAGGTCGCCCACGTCTTCCAGCGCGAGGTGGCCCTCGACTACGGCATGGACCGGCTGTTCGTGGCGCTCGCCGCCCTCGAGGGCGAGGTGCCCAAGCCCGCCCCCTCCGCGATCCCCTCCGCCCCCGGCTCCAAGCCGCCCCTCCCCCTGAAGCCTCCGATGCGTATCGTGGGCTGAGCGGCTCTGACCCGCCCCGTCAGGCGCCAGCGCCTCGCGGGGGGGTGGATCCCGCCGGGCGCTCGATGGGCTCGGGGACGAAGCGGGGGAGGCTCACCCGGACCGTCGTGCCGTCGGCGGCGTGCGCGTCGACATCCACACGGCCCGCGTGCTGGTCGACGATCTTCCGGACGATCGCGAGCCCGAGGCCCGTGCCCGCCGCCTTCGTTGTGAAGAACGGATCGAAGATCTCGGCGAGGATCGTCGGCGCAATCCCCGGCCCCGTGTCCCCGATCGACAGCCACACCTCGTGCGCATCCCCCGACGCGCACGCCCGCAAGACCCCGCCGTCGGGCATCACGTCGAGCGCGTTGACGACGAGGTTCAAGACCACCTGCTTGAGCTTCTCGACGTCGCCCAGCGCGAAGCAGTCGTCCGCGAGATCGCGGACGACCTCGACACGGTGGCTCGCGAACGCCTCCTCCTCGAGGTCGAGCACGTCGCCCACGACGCGGGCCAGATCGACGGGCTCCCGGTGGGGCGCGCGCGGGCGAGCCAGCTCGAGGAACTCGCCGAGGAGCCGGCCCAGGCGGGCGATCTCCGCCTCGACGATGCCGACGCGCCGCTTCATGGGCTCGCGGATCGCCTCGTCGGAGAGGCGATCGATGCCGCGGCTGAGCAGGTGGAGCTCCAGGACCGCGGCGTTCAGCGGGTTCCTGATCTCGTGGGCGAGCCCGAGGGCGAGCGGGGCCATGGCGTTCAGGGCCTCGGCGTCGGCGGCCCGCCGCTCGAGGGCGCGCCGCTCGGTCACGTCGATGCCGATGCCGTAGACGAGGTCGGTCCTGCCGCCGCGCCCGCCGCCGCGGACGCCGGAGAGGTGCCAGCGCACGCGGCGGACCGCGCCCACCGCGTCCCTGACCCCCACCTCGACCTCGGCGGCGGCGTCTCCCTCGACGACGCTCAGGAACGACTGGTTGAACCGGCGCTGATCGGGCTCGTCGACGAGCGCTTCGCAGAACGCCATGCCGAGCGCGGCGTCGCAGGACACGCCGGTCAGCGCGGACAGGCGCGGGTTGAAGAGCGCGACGCTGCCGCCGGCGTCCAGGCCGAGGATGAGCACGTCCGCCGCGTCGATGATCGCCCGGTACCGGCGCTCGAGCTCTTCCCTCTCCCGCTTCAGCGAGATCTTCTCGATCGCCTGGGCCACCGTGGAGATGAGCTCCTCGGGGCGGAACGACTTGAGGATGAAGGCGAAGGCGCCGGCGCGGAGCGCGGCCATGGCGGCGTCGACGGTCGCGAAGCCGGTCACGAGGACGATCTCGCCGTGGGGGGCGGCGGCGCGGAGCGGGGCGATGAGCTCGAGGCCGCTCGCGTCCGGGAGCTTGACGTCGACGACCGCGACGTCGAACCCGTCGCGCCGGGCGGCGGCGAGCCCCTGCTTGCCGTTGGGCGCGAGGGCGACCTCGACGTCGAGCTCGCGCGCTCCCTCGAGGACCTCGCGGAGGTTTCCGGCGAGGCTCGTGTTGTCGTCCACGATCAGGATTCGAGCGGGCACCTGGGGTCTCCTGGGCGAGCGGTCCGGCGGGCGGCCCGAGGCGCGGGGCGTCCTTCCGCTTTGGGGTCTTTCCTAAATTGTATGCTATGAGCCGCCGTCATGCGGTTCGTCGATCGGTGCCGTCTGAAGGTGATCGCCGGGGATGGCGGCAATGGAGCGATCGCGTTCCGTCGTGAGAAGTACATCCCGTTCGGCGGCCCCGCGGGTGGAGACGGCGGCCGCGGCGGGGACGTCGTCTTCGTGGGCGACGGAGGCCTGTCCACGCTACTCGACTTCACCTACGCGCGCACGCTCGAGGCCGACAGGGGCGAGCACGGGATGGGGAGCGACTGCCACGGGCGCGCCGGCGCCGATCGGGTCGAGAAGCTCCCCGTGGGGACGCAGATCTTCGATGCGGAGAGCGGCGAGCTGATCGCCGACGTGACCGAGCACGGCCAGCGGGTCATCGTCGCTCGCGGCGGCAAGGGGGGCCGCGGCAACCTGCACTTCAAGTCGCCGCACGACAGGGCCCCGCGCCGCGCCGAGCCGGGCGAGCCGGGCGAGGCCCGCGAGCTCCGCCTCGAGCTGAAGGTGCTCGCCGACATCGGCCTGCTCGGCTTCCCCAACGCCGGCAAGAGCACCTTCGTCGCCGCCGTCTCGGCGGCCCGGCCCAAGATCGGCGACTACCCGTTCACGACGCTCACCCCGATCCTGGGCATGGTCGAGATCGGCGGCGGCGTCCGATCGGGCGGGTCGAGCTTCGTCATCGCGGACATCCCCGGGCTGGTCCCGGGCGCGAGCGAGGGGGTCGGGCTCGGCATCCAGTTCCTGAGGCACGTGGAGCGGACACGAGCGCTCCTCCACCTCGTGACGCTCGACCCGGGCGAGGGCCGCGAGCCGCTCGCCGACTACCGGGCGCTCCGCAAGGAGCTCAAGAAGTTCAGCCCGGAGATCGCGGAGCGCCCCGAGATCGTCGTCCTGACGAAGGCCGATCTGACCGAGGTGCGCGAGGCCTACCCGAAGCTCAAGGCGCGGTTCGCGAAGGCGAAGGTGAAGCTCCACCTCATCAGCGCCGCGACGGGCGAGGGAATGCCTGAGCTCGTCCGCGAGCTCGCGGCGCTCGCGCGCAAGCGGGAAGAGCCGGCAGAGCAGGAAGGCTGAGCGCCTCCTCCCGGACGGCGGGCGCGGCGCGCACCGACGGCGCGGGGTGAGCGCCGCGGTCTGCGCAGGGTGACACGGCGGAGCCTGCCGGCTCGCTGCGTTGAGCGGGCGCTGGGGACGCCAGAGGCGGCGAAGCGCCAGCGCCGGGCGTCCGCTCGTCATCACGCGTCATCAACCATCTTTCGGCGCACGGAAAAAGGGGATCACTCGCCTTCGCACGCACAGATACAGGGTGTCCTCAAGTGCGTTGATCATCCACATCCGTCGTTGCTTGGCGCGTTCGTGCGCGCGGCATCTGGACAGGAGAGCGAAACTCGAGTCCAATTTACGATCCGGACTCACATATCCTGTCGGAAGGAGAAGCCCGATGCGCTGGTCGACTCCCAACAAACCGTCTGCTCTCGCGTGGCGTGTGGCCCTCCTCGTGGCGCTCGCCGCGGGCGGGACGGCGCGCGCGGACGTGGTGCAGCCGAACGGCACCGTCATCCCCGTGATCACGAACCGGCTCAGCTCTCTGCTGAACGGCTCGGCAAAGAACGACAGCCTCGACGAGATGATCGACGTCGTGGTCGACGCCGCGGTGGAGCCCCAGGTGTTCTCGCCGCTCTGCGAGTTCAGCGGCAAGTACATCGACAAGGGAGGAGGCGCCAACTTCGCGGTCGGCTGGTACAACGTCGATGATGCCCGCGACAGCGGCGACCCGCCGCGGTACGTCCCTGTGGACACCGGCGCCAACCTCGGCACGCCGGCGCCGGAGAGCGATATCCAGATCCTCTTTCCGTTCTCTGGCGCTCTGCCGCCCGCAGAGAAGCGCGAGCTGACGGCCGTCTCGATCCGGGAGAACCCCGCCTACGCGGGCGGCCTCATCGGCTTCGTGCTGATCCCCAACCCGAACGGCACCGGCGATGGAAACGCCACGCAGTACCACTACACCGAGCATCGGTTCAACGTGGAGTGTACGGCGTGCGCGAGTCCGGGGCCCTGGTACTCCGATCTCATCTACAGGTCGAACCAGCTCGCCAACACGTTCTACCTGGGGTTCGAGGATCTCGACTTCCGGAACGCCGCCGGCGCCGCGGGCGTCAACGGCAACGACCTCGATTACGAGGACTTCCTGTTCCGCTTCTCCGGCATCACGTGCCCCGCGGCCGGCCAGCCGTGCGAGGTCGAGGAGAACGTGGGCGCGTGCCGCGCGGGCATCTCGGACTGCGACGCGCAGGGACAGGCGATCTGCACGCCGATCGTCGAGCCTGGCAGCCAGGCCGAGCAGTGCGACGGCATCGACAACGACTGCGACGACATCGTCGACGAGGAGGCGCCCTGTCCGGAGGACCAGGTGTGCAGCCGCGGCCGCTGCGTGAACCGCTGCGGCTCGGCCGAGTTCCCGTGCGATCCTGGGCTCGTGTGCGTGGAGGGCCTGTGCGTCGAGCAGGCGTGCGTCGACGCGAAGTGCGATGTCGGCCAGGTGTGCCATGACGGCGTGTGCCGCGCCCCGTGCGACGGCGTGGTGTGCCCGCACGGCCAGACCTGTCGCGGCGACCGCTGCCTGGATCCATGCGACGGCGTGACGTGCGGCGCCGGCGAGGTGTGCGAGAGCGGCGTGTGCGTTGTCCAGTGCGGCTGCCGGGGCTGCCCGTCGGACGACCGCTGCGCGGCGGACACCGGGCGGTGCGTCGAGGCGGCGTGCGCCGACGTCGCGTGCGGCGCGGGCACCTATTGCCGTGGCGGGGCGTGCGTCGACCTCTGCGACGGCGTCGTCTGCCCCGCGGGCGAGCGGTGCGTGGCCGGCATGTGCGCCGAGGAGCCGCCGTCTCCTGCCACCACGACGTCGGCGGGTCCGACGCTCGACGTGGCCGCCTCGGTCGGCGCGGGCGACGCCGCGTCGGGCTCGGGCGGGGCCGGATCGGGCTCGGGCGGGGCTCCCTCCACCGGCGCCGGCGGGGACGCGAGCGGGAGCGGGGAGTCGGCGGGCTGCAGCTGCAGCCTCGGCGGCGACGCGCCCTCCGCCGGCGGCGGGGCCGCGTTGCTCCTCGCCGTGGGCCTCGGGCTCCGCCGCAGGAGGCGCGGAGACCCGGGGCGCTCGGCTCCGGGCCTCCGTATCCGTCGCTCAGGGTGATTCGGACGTCGGGCCGAAGAACTCGACGTCGTCGATCTCGATGGTGCCCGAGTCGACCTTGTCCTTGCCGAGGAAGCCGTTCGCGCGAACGCCGTTCATCTCCGCGCTGAAGGAGAGGCCGACGATCGATCGGAGCACGTCGTTCACGTCGTCGCCCGGGTCGCGCCCCTGATCGATGGCCCAGCCGGGGAGCGCCATGTCGGCGAACCTCAGCTCGATCAGCGTCGGCTCCGCGGTGAGCCGCACGTCCCACCCGTGACGGACGCCCGTGAGCCCTTCGCTCTGCGCCGGGCTCTCGATGTCGAAGCGCATCCCGCGCGCCGCCTCCGCCCGCGCCCAGAAGCGGACCCCCTCGAGCGCCGTCGCGTCGATCACGCCCTCGGCGAGAGGCACCCCGAAGTACACGTACTGCCCCCAGGGAGCCGCCTCGTCGCGGAAATCGAAGCGGAGGAGCATGCTCTGCGCGCCGTTCAGCGGTTCTTCCTGCGAAAGGCCCGGCACGGCGCTCGACGCGTTGTTGGTGGACACCACCGTCCCGACGTAGAGCCCGAGCGTGTCCGCGGCCTCGAAGTCGTTGATCCCCGTCGCGGTGAACGAGAAGGGCGCGAGCGGCGTGTCGCTGGCGAAACGCCCCAGGCGCTCTCGCAAGATCGGCAGCTCGTGCCTGAGGCGCTCCACCGCGGGCTCCCACCCGGCGAGCCCGGGGCCGAGCGGGTCCTCCTCGACCGCGGCGCGGATCAGCGCCGCGTACTTGTCGACCTGCTCCTCGATCCGCCCCTCGCTGAACGGGCCCTCATAGAGCGCCTGGAGCGCGGCCTTGTAGCCCGCTGCGTCCTGGTTCAAGGCGCCGAACAGCGCGTCGCAGCCCGGCGGGCGCACGAGCTCGGAGCCCATGAACACAGGCACCAAGGCGCTGCAGTCCGCCGGCGTCTCCGTCCAGCGCGGCACGTGGCCGAAGTAGGTGCTGGGGCCGAGGGTCTGATCGAGATCCCACGGGATGAGGTGGAACTTGCCCGACGAGGACTCGTCGTAGAAGTAGAAGTTGTGGTTGGCGGCGACGCCGGCCTCGTTGGCATAGTAGGTCGTGACGCCGTCCCAGTTCACGATCGTCTCGTCGACGGCCATGTAGCGCTGCAGCTGCTCGATGTCCGTCCACTCCGACAGCGCGGAGAGGCGCCCCGCGCCCTCGGCGGACGCGAGGGCGGTCGAGAACGCGATGAAGCGGCTGTGCGTGGCCGCGTCCTCGTTCGTCTCGATCCGCTCCGCGTAGTAGCCGGCGTCGTCCGAGACCGGCCACGCTTCCTTGTAGAGATCGCCGTCCGGAGCGTCGGAGAAGTGGTGTTCCAGGAAGCGGCCATCCACGTCCTCGACCATCGAGAAGAGCCCCTGCGACTCGCCGTTCACGCTCAGCGTCGCCCACGCGCTCCGCGGGGCGGCCACGCCCATCTCCCGGAACAGGCCATAGGCGATCCGCTCGTGGAGCCGTGTGGGGTCCCAGATCATGGAGTGGAAGTTCAGGCGCTTCTGCGCGTAGAAGCGCTGTCCGTCGACGTACTCGTCGAACTTCACCTTCATGCTGAGCTTCGGACAGGTGAGGTTTCCCTCCCCGTCGAAGCACATGTCCAGGGTGCCGTAACCCCCCTTGAAGCGCAGGCCCACAACGCCCAGGCTCTTGCCCTTGTAGCAGGCCTCGGCCTCGACATACTGCTCGTCACGGGCGTTCTCCTTGAGCTCCGCCCAGCGCTCTTCCGGAAGATAGAAGTCGAAGCGCGGGACCTCCTCCGCCGCGTACAGCTCGTCCGCGTCGCGGTCGGCCAGCGCAGGGTCGGACGGCTCGCACCGCGGCGTCGGGGGCTGCCCGCCGCTCCCGCCGTCGCTCGTGCCGCCCTCTCCACCGGCGCCTCCGGCGCCTCCGCCGCCAGCGCCTCCGGCGCCGGCCCCGCCCGAGCCGCCTGGCCCGACGCCGCTGCTCGCGCCTTCGTCATCACCGCAGCCTGCGCCCACCGCGGCAGCCGCAAGTGCAAGCACCATCCAATACCCAAGCTTCATCCAACGATCCTCCAAGAACCTCGACACTAGTCGCGGCCCTCCCGTCCGTCGATGCCTGATTTTCACGGCCGACATGGATGCCTCGCTGGACATCGTGCGTTGCCGCGCCTTGCAGGCGCGCCGCGCGACCCCGCTCATGACCGGGCACGAGGCGCGCGGTGATGGTACTTTTTCAGGCGTGAGCCAGCGCCCGTATCCTGAGTCCCAGGCAGCCCGCCTCTTGTCCGTCGCGGAGTGGGCAGCGCTGCCGGAAGACGAGGCCGGTGAGCTCATCGATGGCCGCCTGGTCGAGGAAGAGATGCCCGATTGCGTCCACGAGCTGGCCGTCGCCTGGCTCATCCACACCCTGCGGGCCTGGCTCATCCCGCGCGGCGGCTTCGTCTTCGGCTCCGAGGTGAAGTACGCGCTCAGGCCGCGGCGCGGGCGCAAATCCGACGTGTCGGCGTTCCTTCCGACCTCGCGGAGGCCCCCGGCCCGTGGCGCCGTCGGCGTCCCGCCGGACATCATGGTCGAGATCGTCTCCCCCTCGCCGCGGGACAGCCGGCGCGATCGCGTCGAGAAGCTCGAGGAGTACGCCGCGTTCGGGGTGCGCTGGTACTGGTTGCTCGATCCGCAGCTCCGCACCCTCGAGATCCACGAGCTCGCGCGCGGCGGGCTCTACCACCACCGCCTCACCGCGCCCGGAGGGGTGCTCCCGGAGGTCCCGGGCTGCGAGGGGCTGACGCTCGATCTGGACGCGCTCTTTCGCGAGCTCGACCGGCTCGACGCGACGGAGCCGCAGGAGCCGCCGCAAGGCAGCGCGGACGACGAGTCGTAGCAGCGCGAGCGGCGAACGGCGCGGTCGCGCGGCGTCCACCCGCGATGCCAGCGCAGCTCACCCGCGGTGCCGCGGGCCGCGCTCGCTCGCCGCGGGGGCCGGCGCCTCGGCCTCGACGGCCAAGCACGCCTCGAACCCTTCGACGTAGCTCGGATAGAGCAGCGCCATGCCGAGGGCGCGCTTGATCTTCGCGTTGTCCACGGCGCGATCGTGGCGGAGCGTCTCGTGCAGATCCTCCCGCGGCGCGCCGGCCGGCAGCGCGAGGCCGAGCCGCGCGCAGAGCCAGCGGACGACCTCGATCTGCGGCACGGGCGCGTCGTCCGCGACCAGGAAGGCCTCGCCGGGGGCGGCGCGCTCCAGCGCCGCGAGCGCGAGGCGCGCGAGGTCCTCGACGTGGATGCGCGAGACGACGTTCCTGCCCTGCCGATCGCCCTCGCCGGTCATGCGGAAGTCGCCGCGCAGGAGCCGCTGGTGCAGGCCGCGGCCCGGGCCGTAGATGCCCGCGGCGCGCAGCACCACGGCGCCGCGCGCGCGGTACACGTCCTCGGCCGCGAGGCGCGCCGCGGCGCGCGGGCCGTCGGCCGACGTCGGCGTCGCCTCGTCGATGCGCCCCGTCGCGTCGCCGTACACCGCGGTCGACGAGACGTACGCGATCGCGCGCGCGCGGCGGAGCGAGGGCGCGATCGCGGCGTCGGTCGCGCCGTCGGGCGGGAAGGCGACGAGCACGTCCGCGCCGTCCGTCACGAGCCGGTCGACGGCCTCGGCGGTGAGGGCCGGGAGGACGCTCACCTCGATGCCTGCCTTCGCGAGCTCCGCGGCGCGCTCGGACGAGCGCGTCGTCGCGACGACGCGGCCGCCGGACGCCCTCCGCAGGCCGGCGACCACCGCGCCGGTGAAGCCGCAGCCGAGGACGATGAGCGGGGGAGAGGTGTTGAGCATGGGTGCTGGGCGACGCTTCTACCAGCAAGCGCGAGAGGACGCCCCCGCGGCGCGAGAGCGCTGCCGGCCGCGCCCGAGATGCACGGATGGGGTCGCGACGTCGTCGTCTTCGTGCGCGTGGGTCGCCAGGTCGGCGCACCGCTGCCTAGGATGGTCATGGCAGGGCTGGCCGCCGCGCTGCGACCGCCGGCATGGCGGGGGAGCGGCGCACCGAAGGCAGGAAGGACAGGAGATGGGTAAAAGGGAGAGAGCGAAGCAGTTGCTGCTCGTGGTCGCGACCGCGGGGCTCACCGCGTGTGAGGAGGACGGCTCGACCAATCCCCCGTCTCCACCGCTCGAGTGCGTCAATGTGGCCCACAGCTCCTGGCAAGGGCTGTGGGCGACGGGGTGGTTCAACAAGGATCCCGAGGATGATCCCTTGGCTCCCCTTCTCATTCAGCTGAACCATGACGGCGAGTGGACCGAGCCCCCCGTCGTGACGGCCTTGTCCGGAATGACCATCAGCGCCTTCAACGAGTCGAGGACCATCGTCGCCCGCATGGACGACGGCGCCACGACCGCCAGTTTCCATGTGCGCGGTCAGCTCGCTGACCCCGAGACGACGTGCGACGTGGACCGCACGTTCACCGTGACGATCGACGAAGAGAACAAGGTCGAGATCACGAGGCACGACGCGCTCCCGTTCCTGCCGCACAGGCGCGCCTCGCTCGATCCGCGCAGGCACGCCTCGTTCGACGTGATGCGATGCGACGGCGGCGACGTCGGGCTGCGCGCGCCGGACGGCGACGGCAACGAGCGCGTCCCACGGACGAAGGCCGCTGGCACCACCGAGGCGACAGCCGACGTGGCGCGCGGCGACGCTGGCCGGAGGGACCGAGCAACGACCAGGCGAAGAGGCTGAGCGAGCGCGACGAGCGCGGCCCCGCGGTGGCGTCGTGGGCATCTCGACCTCACGGGTCGACGGCCCGCGCCCCGGGGAGCCCCCCGGCCGCTTCCACGGCCCGGACGGCGCGGATCCACGGAGGGTCGAGGGCCCGCGCCGCGTCTGGTAGCCTGGTCGACGCGGAGCGGGCGGCCGGGACGCGAGCGAGCTCGCCGCCGCAGCGACGCTCCCCTGCGCATGGCGGCCCACGTCTTCATCTCCTACGCCCCCGCGGATCGGTCGCACCTCGAGGCGCTCGAGGCGCACCTCGCCTCCCTCAAGCGGCAGGGCCTGGTGAGCACGTGGCACCGCGGCCGGATCGGCCCAGGCGCGAGGCACGACGAGTCGATCGCGGCGGAGCTCTCCTCCGCCGAGGTGGTGCTGCTGCTGGTGAGCGAGGCGTTCCTCGCCTCGGACAGCTGCTACGAGCGCGAGCTCGGGCGAGCGCTGGAGCGGCATCGCAGCGGGGAGGCGCGCGTGGTGCCCATCCTGGTGCGCGCGTGCGACCTGGAGGGCACTCCGCTGGCGGAGCTCCAGGCGCTGCCTCGCGATGGAACCGCGGTGGCGAGCTGGGCCAATCCGGATGAAGCGTGGAGGGAGGTTGTACAGGGCATCCGCGCGGGGGTGGAGGAAGCCGCCGCGAGCGCGCGGCCGAAGGCGGCGCTCGCCGGCGCAACCGCGCTGCCCGGCGCGCTCGGCATGAGCCTGCGCGAAGCAGACGAGGCGATCCGCGATGTCGACAGGCAGATCGCCGCCGCGCGGAAGCGGCAGGCGAGGCTGAGGGCCGTCGGCGCGAGCACCGAGCAGGTGGACCGGGAGATCGTCGACCTCCGGCGCAAGCGCAGGGAAGGCGGCCAGCTCCACGTCGGCGAGGAGCTGAGCGACGGCCGGTACCTGCTGCTGGAACGGGTCGGGCGCGGCGGGTTCGCGACCGTGTGGCGCGCGCTCGACGCGGGGCGGGGCGACCTGCCCGTCGCGATCAAGGTGCTGCACCCGAACCTGGCGGGCGACGAGAGCCGGCGGGAGCGGTTCTTCCGGGGAGCGCGCGCGATGGCGGAGCTCGACCACCCCGGCGTGGTGCGCATGCTCGATCCCAAGGGCGAGGACAGCGGCTGGCATTACTTCGTGATGGAGCTCGTCCATGGCGAGGACGTGCACAGCGCGGTCATCGGGAAGCGGCTGCCAGCAGAGCGGGTGATCCCGATGCTGCTCAGCGCTGGAGAGGCGATCTCGTTCGCTCATGAGCGGGGGCTCGTGCACCGGGACGTGAAGCCGGCGAACATCCTGCTCGACGGAGAGGGGCTGCCCCGGATCACGGACTTCGATCTGGTCTGGGCGCGCGACACGACGGGGGGCACGAGGAGCGGCGCGCTGGGGACCTTCCTCTATGCGGCGCCGGAGCTGATGCACCGCCCGCAGGACGCCGACGCGCGCGCGGACGTGTACGGGCTCGGCATGACGGCGGTGTTCTGCCTCTATGGGGCGGAGCTGCCGCCGATCATGATGCGGTATCCGGGGCGGGTGCTCGAGCGGCTGCCGTGCAGCGACGCGGTGCGGAAGGTGCTGGAGCGAGCGATCGAGTTCGAGGCTTCGGAGCGATTCCCCGACGTGGCGTCCTTCTGTTGGGCGCTCTGGGAAGCGGCTTCCATCACCCCGGCCCCGCCCACGGACGAGGACGGCGCGGAGCTCGATCCGTTGGACGAGGCCGAGATCATAGACGACGAGCCGTGAATCTGCCTCTTCTCCCCATCGGCGTTGACCGCGATTCACCCCTATCGTCCACATGCACATGGCCGAGTGACCGCCGTCGACGTCCGCGCTCGGTTACACGGCCTTGCCATGAAACATGGCCCCAGCCACGGCCGGGCTGCCAGGCCCAGCGAGCGCAGGCACAGGGCAAGAATCGTCCAGAGAATGACGCAGGGCGCGTCGAACGCAGATGCCGTCACCCAGCCGGCTTGCGCGTATACCGGTGCTTCACCCCGAGCGGGAAGTACTCCGGATCCCCCGCCGCCCGCAGCGTCACCCGCGGCGCTCGCTTCCCTGCCGGCACGTAGTTCCTGAACTCGCTGTTCAGCCGGACGAGGTGCTCCTCGATCGACCGCTCCGCCGCCTCGCGCCGCGCCTCGCTCTCCCCTTCTCCCGGCGCGAGCTCCACAACCACCGAGAGGACCACATCTCTGTCCGCGCCCTCGCGGACCTCCAGCACGAACTTCCCGGTCACCCACTCCTTCACGCCGGGCTGCTCGATGCCCACGACCACGTTCTCCGGATAGATGTTCGCCCCGAAGTACGACACCGTGAAATCCGAGCGCCCGAACACATGGACGAACGGGAGATCCCGGGCCCCGCGCTCCCCGTCGAGCTCCCGCCGCGGGTCGAAGCCGAAGCCGGCCAGGGCCGCCATCATCTCCGCGTGTGGAGTGACGCCCCCGCTGTCGAGGATCGCGTAACGGACGAGCGGGACGCCGTTGTCGCCCGAGAAGAGGAGCATCCCCTCGCGCTGCTCGAAGAACCGCTCCGCCGGGTCGTACTGCACGAGCGTGGGGAGCCGGTCCTGCCCGAACAGGGCGCGCGCGGCGTCCGGCCTCCGCGCGAGGAAACGGCGGATCGCGACGCTGAGCGGCGTCTCGTTGCCCAGCACGCCGGCGTCCGCCGTCCCGTACAGCGAAGCCGAGTCGTAGCAGGGCGACGTCGACCCGACGCGCTCGCCGACCAGCGTCCGCCACTCCTCGCTGAACACCTCCCCGGCCATCACGAGCTTGATCCGGAAAGGTGCCCAGTCGACGCCCCGGGCCCGCCCCGTGTCGATGACGTCCTTCAGGAACGGCGGATAACCGAGCAGGACGACCTGCTCGAACGCCGGCCCCAGATCCTGCACGACGCGGAAGATCTCGTCCTTGTTGTTGCCCGGCGTGACGACCGTGATCGGATACCCCTTCGCCGCCAGGTGACGGCAGCACGCGGCGGTGTACATCCCGCCGACCCACGAGCCGAGCGCGAAGCACACGACGGCGAGCGTGCGGCGCGTGTCGGCCCGGAAGCCGTCGTGGAACACCTGCTCGAAGCGCCGGGCGACCGGGAGCTCGTCCGTGATGGAGCGCGGCCAGAACGTCGGCTTGCCCGTCGAGCCCGAGGAGACCGCGATCATGTCGCACGGCTCGATTCGCCCGCCGCGGCACAGATCCGCGATGGGGTGCCTGAGCACGTAGTTCTGCTTCGTGATCACCGGCAGCGCCGCGAAATCCGCGGGCGTCCGGACCGCCGCCGGGTCCACGCCGTGCTCCGCGAGGAAGCGGCGGTAGGCAGGGACAGCGGCGGCGACCTCGTGGAACAGCGCGAGCGCGCGCTCGGCCGGATCGGCCTCACGGTGCCGCGACAGCGCCGCGTCGAGCGGCGTGCTCAGGAAGGCGTCGATGGCCGCCAGCACCCGCTTGGGTTGCACATCCTGCATCGCGAGATCTCCCTCCGTCCGATGGTTCGCAGAAGGCGGACGCCGGTTCAACGAAAGCGCCCGCCTGCCTCTCTATCCCCCCGCGGGCGAAGGCGCCCCCGCAGGGTCAGCGCCCTCCACCCCTCCCCGCGCCGGAGAGCTCCGCCGCGAGCGCGATCTCTTCCGCGCGCTTCTCGTAGCCGTCCGGCGGCTCGGACGGCGGGTTCGCGAGCAGCGACGTGATCACCGTCTCCAGCCAGCGCCGGAGCGGCGTGTGCTGGAAGCCGAGCTCCGCCTTTGCCTTCGCTGGATCCAGCAGCGACATCCAGCGATCGCTGAACGGCGACATCGCGACCGGATCGATGCCGCGGGCCCTGAGCGCCGCCGACGGGATCGGCGCGAGCCGCGCCGGCGCGCCGAGCAGCGAGGCGATGAGCTCGAGCAGCTCGGGGAGCGTCGGCGTCTCGTCCATGCAGAGGTTGTACGCCTCGCCGAAGGTCGACGGCGCGAGGAGCAGCTTCACGATCGCCCTCACGACGTCGCCGCTGTAGACGTGCCGCACCAGGTGTCCGCCGCCGTCCGGGACGAGCAGCGGACCGCCGTCGAGCATGCGGACGATGTACCGATCGAGGCGGCGGTAGGGATCGCGCTCCCCGTTCACCATCGGGATGCGCAGGACGGTGGCGGGGAAGCGGTCCCTCTGCCAGGCGGCGGCGACCTCCTCCTCGCAGCCGCGCTTGTTCATGCCGTAAGACCACGCCTCGCGGTCCTTTTCGCCCGCGGGCTCCGGGAGCAGGGGGCCGTGGTAGTCGCGCTCGCGTGACGGCCGCGGGCACGCCTCCCGGACGAGGTACACCGAGCCGGTGCTGATCATCACGTAGTGGCCGACGCGCCCGCCGCCGAGCGCCTGGGCCGCCGCGCGGCCGTCCGCGGCCGTGTACGCGGTGAAGTCCACCGCGGCGTCGAACTCGCGGCCTCCGAGCGCCTGCGCGAGATCGCCGGCCGCGCGATCGCAACGGACCCGCGCGACCCGATCGCCGAACGTGTCGGGCGTGGCGCCGCGGTTCAGCAGCGTGATCTGGTGGCCCGCCGCGAGCAGGCGATAGACCAGGAAATGACCCATGAATCGAGTGCCGCCGAGCACGAGGACGCGCATGCGCGGCAACCTATCACCGCCACGCGCAATGACGATGACGAGGACGCCACATCGCGGCGCGAGCGGGCGCGCTGGGACGATGACGAGGACGAGGACGCCACATCGCGCGGGCAGGCGCCGCCGCCGGGCGGCCGCGCGCGGCGCGGAGCGGGACCAGGTCGACCCCGGGTCGTGCTAGATAGCGGGCCGTGCCGTTCTCCCACATCCTCGGCCAGGACACCGCGATCGGCACGCTCGTGCGCGCGCTCGAGGCGGGCCGCGTGCACCACGCCTACCGCTTCGAGGGCCCGCCGGGCGTCGGCAAGGAGCTCGCGGCCGTCGCCCTCTCCCAGGCGCTCGTCTGCACCGGGGGCGACCCGCTCGGCTGCGGCCGCTGCGACGCGTGCCGGCGCGCGGCCGCGCGCTCCGACGGGCGCCCCGCGGCGCCGCTCCACCCCGACGTGCAGATCGTCGCGAAGAACTTCTACCCCGCCGCCGTCATCGGCCGGAGCCGCGACGAGCTGACCGAGATCTCGGTCGACCAGGTCCGATCCATCGTGCTCGCCCACGCCGCCTACCCGCCCCACGAGGGGCGCGCTCGGGTGTTCATCGTCCGCGACGCCGAGGACCTCAGCGTCGGCGCAGCCAACGCGTTCCTCAAGACGCTCGAGGAGCCGCGGCCCGGCACCCACTTCATCCTCTTGACCTCGCGCGGCGACCGCCTGCTCAACACGATCCGCTCGCGCACCCTGCCCGTGCGCTTCGCCCCGCTCTCCGAGGCCCTCATCCGCCGCGTCCTCCGCGATCGCGGCGTGCCCGAGGGTCGGCACGACCTCGCCGTCGAGCTCGCCGCCGGCAGCGCGTCCACGGCGCTCGATCTCGCGGACGAGGAGCAGACCGCCTCGCGCGACGCCTTCGTGAAGGGTGTCCTCGACGCCGCGGCCGCCCGGGACCTCGGCCCCGCCGTCGCGTTCGCCGAGTCGGTCGACCGCGACAAGGGCGCCCTCAAGGACGACCTCCGCGCGCTGAACGCCGCGCTCGCCCGCGAGGCCCGCGCCGCGGTCGCGTCCGATCCGCGCCGCGCAGGCCTGTCGGCCCGGCGTTACGCGGCGGTCTCCCGCGCCGTGGCGCAGCTCGAGCGCAACGCCTCGCCGAGCCTCGCGATGGCGTCGCTGATCGCGGAGCTGCGCAGCGTCGTCGGCTGACAGGCGCCGCGCGACGCTGCGATGCCGCGCAGGCCGCGCAGGCCGGCGTCAGCCTTCGCCCCCTCCGCCCAGCCGGTCGTATCCGCCGTCCTCGACGCGCCGGCCGGCCCACGCGTGGATCCGCCCCTCGCTGGCGAGCACCACGGCCGCGTCGTGCCCGGCGCCCTCGTAGAGGGCGATGATCCCTGCGTCGCCCACGGAGGGCGCGCCCTGCCCGCACCGCTCGAGCGCCGCCGGCAGCCGCGCCCGCCGCCGCATCGTCGCGCCCGCGATCTCGAGCGTCGCCGGCGGCTCGTCCGGCGAGTCGGCCGCCGCAGGCGCGAGCCACAGGATCTCGCGCCGCGGCGCGGGGAAGGCCACGACCGCCCCGTGCGCGCCGCCCTCGGGCGCGAGGAACACCGCGGCGACGATCTCGCCCCGCTCGCGCGCGACGATCGCGCCCGAGAGCCAGCGCTCCTCGCTCCCGGCGAGGACCACGTCGCCGAGCGCGAGCGGCAGCTCGTGCCACGGCGCGTCCCCCGGGGGCGCCGCCGGCGCGCCTCGCGCGCGCTCGCCGCCGTTCCCTCCCGGCGCCTCCCGCTCGCGGCGCGACGCCATGTAGCCCACGGTCGCGGCCACCGCCGCGGCGGCCGCCGCGAGCAGCGTGAGGCTCATCGCGCGCCCCTGTCCGCGGGCGCCGCGCGCGCGGCCGCCAGCGCGAGCGCCGCCTGGAGCGCCCGCGCCCGCGCGCTCACCTCCTCGAGGGCGCGCGGCGCGGGCGTGCCCTGATCCGGCAGCAGCGCGGCGATGATCGCGGCGGCGGAGCAGTGCGCGCCCACCTCGGCCGCCCTCTCCAGCGAGATGCCGCCGATCGCCACGACCGGGAGCCCGGGACGCGCCCGCTCGACCAGGGCGCGCAGCGACGCGAGCCCCTCGAGACCGACCACGGCGTCGGGCCGCTCCTTGCTCGAGGTCGCGAAGATCGGCCCGATGGCGACGTAGTCGAGGCGATCGAGGGAATCGCCGGAATCGCTTGAATCGCGGAGCTCGCTCGACGCCCGCAGCGCGGCCTCGATCTGCGCGGACGTGTGGGTGGAGAGCCCGACCCGCAGCGGGACGGAAGCGCGCTGCGCCAGCCTGCGAACCGCGGCCACCGGGAGGTCGTCCTGGCCGACGTGCACGCCGTCGCAGCGGGCGAGGATCGCGAGATCCGCCCTGTCGTTCGCGAACAGCGGCACGCCCGCGCGCGCGGCCAGCGGCTGGATCGCGCGGAGGAGCGAGAGCGTCTGGGCCGCGCCGCCCCGCTTGTCGCGCAGCTGGATCGCCGCGGGGCGCGCGTCGAGGACGGCCTCGGCGAAGGCCGCAGGATCGAGCCCGCGGCGCGCGAGCGAGTCGGTGTCGACGATGGCGTAGAGGCCGCGCATGACCACGCTTCGAGCGATGGGAGAGCGCCCAGGCGCTCCGGAGGAGGCCAGGCTCGCTGGCTACGCTAAGGTTGACGCCCCCGGAAAGAAAGCGGAAGCGTTCGCTCCCGAACGGATCCTCCATGCGCATACGTCTCGTCCGGATCGCCCGTCTGTTGACCTCGATCGCTCCGACTGCAGCGGCCGTGATGGGGCTCGCGTCGAGCCCTGCGCTCGCGGAGGAGAAGTCGAGCCCCGCGCAGCAGACCGAGGGGCCGGGCTCCGCCGTGCCCGCCGCGGGGCCGAAGGCAGGCGCGACCCCGCCGCCCGCGGCGAGCAAGGTCGCCGCGCCCAAGGCGAGCGTCGGTGCGCCCAAGGCGAGCGCGAAGAAGAAGGCGCCCGAAGCCCCGCCGCTGCCGCCTGCGCCGGCGCGCCTGTGGCTCATCGCGCCGTCGCCTCACGGGCCATGGACGTTGCGGATCGACAACGAAGGGGCGCGGCCGATGCGCGTCCCGGCGGACGTGCGGCTGCTGCGCCTGGAGGTCGACACGCTGAACAAGCGCACGAAGAAGACGGTTCGCTGCGCCGCGCCCGCGGGGCTCAAGCCGAGCGGCTTCCCGGAGCGGCGCGCGCTGCTCCTGGCGCCTGGTCAGTCGTACATGGAGCATTTCGATCCGCGCCTGCTCTGCTTCGGCAAGGACGAGGCGGCGCTCGCCGGCGGGTCGGTGGTGAAGGCCTGGTATGGCTGGGGTCCGCCGCCCAAGTGGTCGAAGAAGCCGCCGGCGGCTCCGTTCGCTGCGGAGTCGACGGACCATCCGCCGGCATTCGCCCCTGCGCCCGGCCTCGCGGGGCCCACCGTCGTGCTGAGCTACGGCCTGCCCCACGAGGAGGCCACGGAGACGGAACACGCGGGCGACGCCAAGACGCCGTCGCCGGCGGACCCGACAGCTCAGCCCCAGGACGACAAGGCCGCTCAACCCCAGGACGACAAGGCCGCTCAGCCCCAGAGCGACAAGGCCGCTCAACCTACGGACGACAAAGCGGCCCAGACGTCCGCGGACAGTTCAGCTGGCGAGGCCGCGGAAAAGCGGGTTCCGTCGGACAAGGACCGCGGCGCCGGTCCGCGGGGCAAGCCGATCGTGGACGCCAATGCGCCTCGCCTGGAGCTCACGAGCGACCCCTGGTCCGACGCGGCGAGCCCTCGCTCGATCGTCGTCCGGGTGAGCGCGAAGAACGCTGGCAGGCGCCCCATGACCGTCGCCCTCCGGTCTCGGATGTTCGAGTTCCACGTCGCCGGCCCGAACGGCGAGACGAACTGCGCGGCGGCGCCGCCGACCGGGGCGGTCCCGCGCGATCTCTTCAAGACGCTGAAGCCCGGCGCATCGGTCGACGTCTCGCTCCTCCTCCGGGAGATCTGCCCCACCGACACGTTCAACCGCGAGGGCCTCTACGAGGTCACGGCCACGCTGCACGCGAACGAGCCGGGCACCGAGCTCGCCCTGGACGCGTACACGGCCGTCGTCCCCGCCAAGAACACGACGCTCCTTCGCGTGAAGAGCGCACCAGAGCCGTTCTACGCGGCCGCGCCGAGAGCCGTGCCGACGCCGAAGCCCGAGGACAGCCAGGCGTCGGAACACGAGGATCACGACCCGTAGAACGAAGTAGCCCCCCTGAGACGGGGAACGCCGTCCCTGGCGCGATCTACACCGGCAGGATCCCCCGCTTCTTCTCCGGCCGCTCCACCCGCTTCTTCCGCGCGAGCTCCAGCCCCCACGCGATCGCCCTCCGCGTGTCCCGGGGATCGATCACGTCATCGATGAGCCCCCAGCCGGCGACCTTCATCACATCGATGTTCTTCTGGATCGCGTCGACCATCCCCTGCTTCACCTCCGGCGGCGGCGGCGCGTCGCCGAACATCTTCCTCGCCGCGATCCCGAGCATCCCCTCCGGCCCCATCACGCTGATCTCCGCGGTCGGCCAGCCGACGATGAGGTCCGGCTCGTACGCGCGCCCGCACATCACATAGTAGCCCGCGCCGTACGCCTTGCGCACGACCACCGTGATCTTGGGCACCGTGGCCGCCGCCATGACATGCAGCATCTTCGCCCCGTGGCGGATGATCCCCTCGTGCTCGACCTTCGAGCCGATCATGAACCCCGGCACGTCCTGCAGGAACACGAGCGGGATGTTGAACGCGTCGCAGATCTGCATGAAGCGCGCGGCCTTGTCCGACGCGTCCACGTCGAGGATGCCGCCCATCTGGGTCGGCTGGTTCGCCACGACGCCGACCGGCTGGCCGCCGATGCGCGCGAGGCAGGTGATGATCGAGCGCGCCCACCGCGGCTTCAGGTCGAACCGCTCGCCGTGATCGACGATGGCGTCGATCAGCTTCAGCATGTCGTACGCGCGCCGCGGGCTCTCCGGCAGGAGGTCGAGCAGCGACTCCTCCCGCCGGTCGATCGGATCCGTGACCGGCAGGCGCGGCGGCTCCTCGTCGCAGCTCGAAGGGAAGAACGACAGGTACCGCTTCACCGCGGCGACGCACTCGGCGTCGCTCGGGTACTCCGCGTCCCCGACGCCGCTCTTCGTCGCGTGCACCTTGCTGCCGCCGAGCTCCTGCTCGGCGATGTCCTCGCCCGTCATCGCGCGCACGAGCGCGGGGCCGCCGAGCGCCATCGAGCCGACGTCCTTGACCATCGGCACGAAGTCCGCGAGCCCCGGGATGTACGCGGTGCCCGCTGCGCCTGGCCCCACCATCGCCGCGACCTGCGGCACGACGCCGCTCATGTGCACCTGCTCGCGGAACAGGTGCCCGGAGCCGGCGAACAGCGAGATGCTGTCCGGGTGCATCGAGCCGGGATCGATGCGCGCCCCGCCCGAGTCGATGAACCACACGATCGGCCAGCGGCCGCGGAGCGCCATCTGCCGCAGCCGGGTCACCTTCTCCTCGCCCGTGTGCCCGATGCTGCCGCCCTTCACGGTGAAGTCGTACGCCGCCGCGCAGACCATCCGCCCGTCGACCTTGCCGAACCCGCAGACCACCGCGTCCGCCGGCGGCCTGTCGCTCCCGTCCGGCCCGGCCGCGAGCCCCATCTGCGTGCCGTGCATCCCCACCTCGAAGTGCACGCCGTCGTCGAAGAACGCCGCGAGCCGCTCCCGCGCCGTCATCTTCCCGCGCGCGTGCTGCTTCGCCACGCGCTCCTCGCCGCCCATCCGCCGCACCTGCTCCCGGCGGGCCTCGAGGTCCTTCACGAGCTCTCGCATGTTCACGGGCCACCTCTCCCTGCGCGCCCCGGCGCGCCTACTTGCCCGACCAGCGGGGCTTTCGCTTCTCCAGAAAGGCCAGGAGCCCTTCCCGCGCGTCGTCCGTCGCGAGGCAGCCGGCGAGCCGCTCGCGCAGCAGCGGCAGCGCCGACTCGAGGTCGAGATCGTCCTGCGCCGCGAACGCCTCCAGGCCGAGGCGCACCGCGATCGGGCTCTTCGAGGCGATCGCGGAGGTCACCTCGTCGACCGCGGCGTCGAGCGCGCCCGGCTCGACCACCTTGTTGAGCAGGCCGCACTGCGCGGCCTCGTCGGCGTCGAGGCGCTGCCCGAGGAGCATCATCTCCAGCAGCTTGCGCCGGCTGACGTGCCGCTGGAGCACCGCCATGATCATCATCGGGAACAGGCCGACGTTGATCTCCGGCGTCCCGAGCTTGGCGCCGCGGGCGCCGATCGCGAAGTGCGACGCCGCGACGAGCCCGAGCCCGCCGCCGAGCGCGTGCCCGTTCACCCGCGCCACGATCGGCTTGCTCGAGTTGGCGAAGGCGAGCAGGAGGTCCGCGTAATCGCCCTTCATCTCGGGCGGCGGCGCCCCGTCGGCGCCCGAGATCTGCGCGAAGTCCCCGCCCGCGCAGAACGCGTCGCCGGCGCCGGTCAGGACCACGCAGCGCACCGTCTCGTCCGCCGCGCCCGCCGCGAGGGCGTCGAGGAGCTCGCTCACCATCGCCGGCCCGATCGCGTTCTTGCGCCACGGGTTGTTCAGCGTGAGCCGGAGGACCCCTCCCGCGGAGAACGCCTGGATGACCGTGTACGCGCGCGCCGTCACGAGGCCGCCCCTCCCGCCGTGCCGGGCGCACCGCCGTCGTGAAGGCCCAGGATCTGCCGGGCTTCCTCGACCGTCGCCGGCCTCCGGCCGACGTCGCGCACCATGCGCACGGCCACCTCGCAGAGCTCACCGTTGCTGCGCGCCATCTCGCCGCTCGGCAGGTAGAGGTGGTCCTCGAGCCCGCACCGCACGTTGCCGCCGAGCACGAGCGCCGCCGCCAGCATCCTCCACTGCCCGTGGCTGATCCCGATCACCTCCCACTCCGAGCCGGGAGGCATGATCCTTGTCTGGAGCTGGAGCGACTCCACGTGCGCGGGGATGCCGCCCAGCACGTTGACGATGAACGAGAACTGGAGCGGTGGTTTGAGGAGCCCCATGTCGACGAGCGGCCAGGTGCCCTGGGTGTGCCCCGTATCGAAGCACTCGAGCTCGGGCTTGGTCCCGGCCTCGTTCATGGCGTGAAGGAGCTTGCTGATCTTCGCGTACGTGTTGGGAAACACCATGTCGAAATCGAAGGTCTTCCGCGCGCGGGAGTACTTCGAGTAGTTCATGGTGCCCATGTTGAGCGCCGCGATCTCGGGGCGGCTCTCCCGGAGGGTCGCGCACTGCTCGCTCACGTCGTCGAGGAGGGTGCCCGTCGAGAAGTTCAGGATCACCGGGCAGCGCCGGCGCACCTCGTCCTTGATCCGCGCGAACACGGCCGGAGAGAACGTAGGAGATCCGTCGTCGTTGCGCGCGTGGATGTGCACAGCCGCCGCCCCTGCGTCGTAGGCCCGCTTCGCCTCCTCGGCGATCTCGACCGGCGTATACGGGATGGCCGGGCACTGCTTGCGGCCGGCGAGCACCCCTGTCAGCGCGCAGGTCACCACGCAGATATCGGGATCTCGCCCGTTCGGATCCCTCGGTTCCCCGGTGAACGTCGGCTTCTCTCTCATGCCCCCTGCCTCCCTTTCGCGTCCTCAGCGCCGTCGCTCTTCTTCAGTCCGGTTCTGTCCGACCCGCGACACCACCTGTTTTTGCAGCTTCGTCAGGATCCGGAGCAGATCGCGCAGATCGGTCGGGCTCAAGCTGAGCAGCGCGCTCCGGAAGATCTCCATCGGTTCGACCTGGATCTCGCGGGCGAGCCGCGCCCCCTTCTCGCTGAGCCGGATGTGGACGACGCGCCGGTCGGCCTTCGAGCGTTCGCGCCGGACGAGCCCCTCTCGCTCCATGCGATCGACGATCCCTGTCACGGTGCTGTTCTGCGCCCGGATGCGCTCCGACAGCGTGGACAGCGAGAGATCCTGGAACGACTCGAGCAGCTTGAGGATGGTGAGCTGTGGCCCGGTGAGGCCGAACCCGCTCGCCATGCCCTTCGTGAGCCTGCGCGACTCCGTGTAGAGATAGATGATCATCTCCACGATGGCGTCGATCTCCGGCCTCTCGGGCGGCGGCAGGGTCGCTGTCACGATGCTTCGTGTACGAAATATTCGCTCCCCGGGTTTGCGTCAAGCTCCCGCGCCCCCCGACCGAGCGAGCGCTGCCCCACCGCAGCCCCCCGGTCACCAACCTGAACGTTCACGTCGTCGTGAACGTTCACGTGGTCGTCGTCGTGAACGTTCACGTGGTCGTCGTCGTGAACGTTCACGTGGTCGTCGTCGTGAACGTTCACGTGGTCGTCGTCGTGAACGTTTACGTGGTCGTCGTCGTGAACGTTTACGTGGTCGTCGTCGTCGTCGTGGTCGTGGTCGTCAACGATAGGCCGTTAACGACCACGACGACGACCACGACCACGTTCACGACCACGTAAACGTCCACGTAAACGTTCGGGGGGGAGAACGCGGCGCGAAGCGGGAGCTACCGCCGTCCCCGCCGCCGCTTCCCTGTCCCCCGGTCTGCCCGGAGCTCCCGGATGCACCACCTCAGCGCCTCCTGGAGGTCCCGATGCACCTGGACGGACGAGAGCTCGACCCCGAGCGACGAGGCCGTCTGCGCCACCTGCGGCTGGACCCCGGCCACGACCCCTTGCGCGCCGAGCAGCTCGATCGTCTGCAGCATGCTGATGAGGTGCTGCGCCGTCGTGGAGTCGACCTCTTCGACCCCCGTCACCTCGACGATCGCATAACGCGACTTCGTCTCGACGATCGTGTGCAGCAGCTTCTCCGTGATCTCGGTCGCCCGGTGACGATCGATGCTGCCGACGAGCGGCAGCACGAGCACGCTGTCCCAGACCTGGATGATCGGCGTCGACAGCGTCTCGATCGCGGACTCCTGCCGCGAGATCACCGCGCGCATCGACTCCTGCTGCTCGACCACGGCGCGCAGCGACTCCTCGGCGCGCATGCGCTCCAGCGTGATCGCGAACATCTCGCCGATGACCTGGAGCAGCGCCCGGACGCTCTTGTCCCAAGCGCGGGTGGATCGCACCGCGTCGAGCCCCACGACCCCCACGAGCCGCCCGGCGTACGCTGCAGGCATCCGGACGAGCGAGGCGATCCCGAGCTCCGTGAAGGCCCGCCGCTCGCTCGCTGCCTCATCCGGCAGATCGGCCACGCGCGGCACGTCGCACACCTCAAGGCGGAACAGCCGCTCGACGAGCCACGGATACACGTCCCTGGAGACGACCCCCCGCTCCGCGCGCAGCGACGGCACCCCCTCGGCGCACCACTCGTGCGTGTTCAGGAACCGCCGCCCGTCCTCCGCGAGGAGGAAGAGGCTCGTCCTGTCGGCGCGCAGCGCCTTGCCGAGCTCCGCGAGCGCCGAGTGGAAGCCTCGGTCGACGTCCGAAAGCTTCACGTTGATGAAATGGGCCGAGATCGACGCGACCAGCATCTTGGTCTCGATCCGCTGCATCAGCGCCCGCTCGAGGCGCTTCTGCTTGCCCACGTTGCGCGCCCAGCCGTACACGAGCCCCTCGCTCGGTACCGAGAGCATCGACCACGACAGCCAGACGTAGAGGCCGCTCCTGCTCCTGCACCGGTTCTCCAGCCCGAGCGTGACGGGCCCCTGCCGGAGCCGATCCATCTGCTCCCTGGTCGCGACGACGTCGTCCTGGTGCACGAGATCGAGGAGGCTCTGGCCGACGAGATCCTCCGTCCCCAGGCCGAGCGTCCGCTCCCAGGCGCCGCTCACACGCAGGAACGATCCATCGCTCCGCAGAACACACAGCGGATCGGGACAGACAGCGAAGAACCTCTCTACGTCCGCTTCGTTCGAAGGTGTGTCCATCGCCGGCAGCCCTACCCAGCCCACACCCCCACGCTTAGGTCTCCTTGACGTCCTCGAACGTCGTCCGCGCGGCCACGTGCTCCTCGTTCAGGTTCAGCAGGATGGGCAGCGTCTCGTGCTGCCAGTCATCGTCGAGGATCCGCCGCACGGTCACCCGGCCGGGCACCAGGTTGTACACGGCGTCCACGATATCCATGATGACGTAGAAGCCGTTCGAGTTGCAGAACCGCATCTTCACGAAATCCATCACCGTGGACGTGATCGGGTGCTGCGGGAGGACTCGGGCGAGCTCGTCCAGGTAGCTCGACAGGTACCGGTACGGGTTGTCGATCCGGATAGCGCCCTCGAAGGTCAAGACGAGGCGGTTGTCGTCATCGAGCCGGGCGACCGACTGAAAGACGCTCAGCCCGCCATCCGTGATTTCTCCATAGCTGAGAGCCTTCATACGCGACCTTTCGTGGAAAACATACGCAGCCTTTTCAAGGGAAAGTAGCCTGGACGACGAGGATTCCATCGACGTACTGCGTCGAGAGATGGAATTTGTTCTCGGCGGTCAACCGAATGAGCCCTAGACCGCCCCTGCGTCGATCGTTGCGCCTCTCGCGCACCGTCCTGGCAAAGAGCTCTCTCGGGTCCTCCGCGGCGAAGATCTCGTCGAATACCGCCTTGACGGTCCGGTACTCTTCCGGCGTAACGCGGTTGGATACCTTGATGAGCAATCGATCGGGATCGATGCTCAGATCGAGCCGCACCTCGCTCTCACGCTCGGTCCCGTGCTGGAGCACGTTGGTGACCAGCTCCGTGACCACCACGTTGACCTTCTGGCAGATCCGTCTGGGATAGAACCTCACCAGAAGCGCGTCCAAAAAGTTCGCAAGCAGGCCGGCCACGTCGCCCGTGATGTGATCGATCGGAGAGATATATATCGATGCACCGACCGACGTCTGCGAATGATTCTTCTCGGGCTTCATCAGGCGCACCTTCGCAGGATGATCAGTGTGATGTCGTCCGCGTCCGCGACCCGGAACCGCGTGTAGTCCTCGATGCACCGGTCGAGGATCACCTGCACCGGTTCCTCGCTGTGCTTGACGACGATTTCGTTGAGACGTTGCACGGAATATATCTCCCCGCTCGCGTCCTGCGCCTCGAACATCCCGTCTGTGTACAAGGCGAGGACGTCATCCTCCTCGAACGGCAGCTCGAACTCATGAAATGGCTTGATGCGCAGACCGATGAAGTTGCTCACCCGGTTGAACGAGCGAGGCGTACCGCGACGGACCAGGAGCCCGTACCCTCCGCCCGAGACGTAGCGGAGGAATCGGTCAGTAAACATGACGAAGTTCACCGTCGCGTACCGGCGAACCTCCCGGAGGAACGAGTAAGCGCTCCGGTTCACCCAGTCCACGATCGCCCCCGGGCTATCGAGCCGCTTGGTAGCGTGGGCGAACTGCGCCTTCAGAAACGCCATGATGAGCGCCGACGATACTCCGTGACCTGAGATATCGTAAACACCTATCGCGTGGCGCTCGCCGGGAAGGTAGAAGAAGTCGTAGTAGTCTCCTCCGACCTGGGCGAGCTGCTTGTGAAAGATCGCCATGTCGAACGACGAGGCGATGGCCCCGCTCGCCTCCGGAAGCAGGGCGCGCTGGACCTGCCGCGCCACCGCGAGGTCGTCGTCGATGGCCCGGTTGTACCCTTCGAGCTCGTTCTCGATGCTGGTCGCGTGCTCCAGGATCGCCTCGTGCACCAGGGAGAGGTCGTCGAAGTCGAGCTTCAGCTTGTCGACGTACTCCAGCAGCGCGCTGCAGCGCTCCATGAAGTCTGTGAAGTTCCCCTCCTCGCGGAGCAACGTGTTCCACGCTTGCCGCTCCTTCACGATCGCCCTGATGGCATCCAGATTGCTCTGCTTCTGCAGGAAGCCTCTGGAGTGCATCGAGCTGATGTCCTTGGGTGCAGTCATGGCTCGACCTGGACGCGATTCGGGTTGGACGGAAGAACCCATCCGATCTCAATCACAGAGTATCATCTCGAAGTTCTGATTGAACTTCTTGAGGTTGGGCAGCGACTTCCCCTGCCACGGGATGGACTTCGACCCACGGACGATGAGCTGGAGCTCGCCCTTCTTCCTGGTGGCGATCGCGAACTTGTAGAGGACGTTGATCCCCGAGCTGTTCAGGAAGTTCAGCGCCCTTACGTCGAGTGTGATGGTGGGAGGGTTCGTGGCCAGGACCTTGTCGAGCAGCTCCTCGATGGGGGCGTACTCGGTGGTGCCGCCAAGACGAAGGATGCCTTCCAGGTACACCACCACCTCAGAGGGATCGTACCAAACCCGATAGTTACCACCTTTGATTTCCATTCTCGACCTTTCATTCAAAATAGGAATCCTGGCCATGGTCTTGATGCTGAAGCTGTTGACCGAAATCGGGTCCAGCTTCCACCCAAGACTCACACCGTAATCATTCATGATGATGAGATACCCGAGCCCCGACCCGGCGTTCTCCGCGTCTTCGGCGTTCGCCTCCGCCTGCCGACGCAGGAGCTCCCCAGGGTCCTCCTGCGTGAGCTCGAGGAGCTTCTCACGGAGCGAGGGGACGGCGGCGTTCGTGATCTGGTTGCTGACGAGGCACACCAGGTCCTCACGCCCGATACCCACGGTCACGGTGATGTCACCGTGCTGATTGAACTTGACGGCGTTCTCAACCAGTTCGTTCAGAACGTACCCGATGGCGCCTGAGACCTCGTCTCGGCTGATGAGCCTGTCCTCGCCGTCTATCTCCGGAAAGAGCTCGCCGAAGTACTCGGCCATGAAGTTGGCCGTCAGGTTACAAAGGCTCCATCTCACCGCGAACGAGTCGGGGTACAACGTCAGCGACATGTGTTCGCTGAACGAATCGTCTAAAGAGTAGACGCCGATGATTTCGCTCATGGTAATGCCCAGTCTCCCCCTTGCTCATACCCTCTTAATGACAAGTACAGTGATGTCATCATGGATTTTGTTGTAGCCTACGTGCGCCAAGACGTCCTCGATGATAGCGTCCTTGATCTCCCGCGAGGTTCTTTCGTGGTTTCGCGAGATCACCTGACACAGACGGTCGATTCCGTACTGCTCCTCTGCAGAGTCCTCCGCCTCGGTGATCCCGTCGCTGAAGAGCGTCACGACGTCCCCGGGCTCCAGCTTCACCTCGATGCTACCGATGAAATCGCTGATATCCAGGTCGATGCCTATCGGCAACCCGAGCCCCATGGTCTCGACACGATCGAGGGTCCCGTCCTTCCGGACGATGATCAGGTCCTCGTGCTGACCGGTGAGCTGGAGCTCGCCGTCGCTGTAGTCGAGCAGGGTCAGGGACAGGTTCTTGTCTGACCGGATGCGCTGGATGTTCTGGTAGATGACCTTGTTGACGATGCTCAGGAACTTCTTCGGATCCCGCTCGTTGGCCGCGAGCAGCGTCCGGACGGCCGTCTGGACCATGAGCATCAGCACGCCGCTCTCCAGCCCGTGGCCGGTGACGTCGCCGATGCCGATCTTGACGAGCCCGTCGCTCCGGAGCACGTCGTAGTAGTCCCCGCCGACCTCGTCCGCAGGGGCCATGTAGCCCGCGATGTCGAGGCCCGGGATCTCCTGGAGCTCGCTCGGCGCGGGGAGCACCATGAGCTGGAGCTGACGCGCGACGTTGAGCTCGGCGCCGAGCCGGATGTTCTCCTGGGCGAGCTTCGCGTTCAGCTCGCTGATCTCCTCGTTCGCCTTCTCGAGGGCCCTCGTCCGCTCGCCGACGAGCTCTTCGAGGTTGTTCGTGTAGGCCTCGATCTCGCTCGCCATCTCGTTGAACGCGACGCCGAGCTGCCCGATCTCGTCCGCGGAGTTCACGTCGATGCGAACGCCGTAATCACCCTCGCGCATCCGCGTCGCGCCGGTCGAGAGCGCGACCAGCGCGCCCGTCATCTTGCGGGAGATCAGGTAGACGCCCAGCATGAGCACGAGGAACGAGGCGATCGTGATGAGGACCTGGGTCCCGACGATCACCGTCCTGCTCTTCTCGATGCTCTTCTGCGCCGCGAGGAGCGAGGCGTACATCTCCTTCTTCGGGACGACGAAGCCCATCGTCCACCGCTCCTTGGCGATGCGCGCGTCCGGCCCGGCCCAGCCGTTCACCGGCGCGAGCCGCTGGAGGGCGATGATGTACGTCTCGCCCGATATCACCATCTCCCGGTAGTCGACCTTATCATCGTTCGGGAGGACGATGCCAGACACCCCCGCGTCCTCGCTGTCCTTGAAGAACCGCTGCAGCATGCCGACGCCGGAGTTCTGGCCGGCGCCCGCGTCCGTGCGCAGCCGCAGCGTCTTGGCGCCGAGCTCGTTGACCGCGAAGACGTTCCCGTCCGCCTGCGCCAGGAAGGCGAAGCCCGCCGTGGCCAGCTTGACGTCCTTGATCGACGCGATGAGCTGCGCGAGCGTCAGGTCGAGGCCGACGGACCCAACGAACGTCTTGCGGTCCTTCGCCCAGAGCGGGTGGAACGCCGTCATCACGATGCCGCCGCCCGCCGCGTCGTCGTACGGCGCCGTGACCGTGGTCTGATCCGGGTGCGCATCCAGCCCGGCGGGGTCCTTCGCCCACTCGTTCCAGCTCTCGGCGATGCCGGGGAAGAAGAACTTGTACCACCCCTGGTCGTTGTGCCCCGGATACAGCCTGTCGAAGGTCGACGCCATGTCCGTGTACGGCGTCAGCCGCACATACGGCTTGTCCTCGGGGCCGATGTAATAGATCTGGAGCTTGTCGGCGCCGTACTTGCCGAACGCGGGCAGGATCAGATCGAGAAACGCCGTCTCGTCGACGGCCCTCTGGACCTCGGGCCGGATCGTCCCGTCCTTCCCCAGGTAGCCCCAGACGCTGACGACGCTCGGCTCGCTCGGATCGTTCTGGTACCAGTTCCCCTTCGGGTTGTACTTCATCTGATCGCGAAAATACGGGAAGTCGGCGGCCGTCCGCAGGAACGGGGCGATCTCCTCCTCGCGATCGATCACGGTCTGAAGGATGCCGGCGAGCGTCTGGAGATCCCTGTACGCCTCGCCGAGCCTGAGGTTGACGTGAGTGGCCTTGTCCTCCAGGTGATTGGTGAGGTACTCGCGGTTCGCCGAGTTGAGGCCTGCCTCGATCTCCGCGGCGGCCTCGCTGCTCAGCCGGTGGATGCCTTGCCGCCCGACGACGACGTTCCACACGGCGCCGAGCAGGACGCTCACGCCCGTCACGAAGATGATCTTGGTGCTGAACTTCCTGAACTGGAAGAGCAGGCTCTGAGGCCGCTGTTCGCCAGGGTTCCGAGGTTGGACGCTCACGGCTGGCAATCTCCTAACGGCACGGCCCTGGGCCACTCGATCGGCATCACGACGCGACGGAGCATGATGACCCGGCCTCCCCTCACATGACCCGCATCGGCTTGCGGCCGGAGCCGGCATAGATCGGCCACGAGGCGAGGCCGTGCGGGTGCGTGATGGCCGCCATGTGAGCGCGCAGCCCGGTGCTCAGCTCCGCGTGGTAGTCCGGCGGGGCGCCGGCGGTCCGGGCCATGTTGGCGGTCACGGAGATCCAGCACTCGACGACGCGCGCGAAGTCGAAGCAGTCCGTGTTCATGTTGTTGATGTCGATCAGGTTGACGCGGATGTCCTCGAGGCCCGCCTCCCCCAGGATCTGCCGCGTCTTTATCCCCGTATCGAGATCCATCCCGATCGACCTGCCGAGCTCGACGAACCGCTTGTAGGTCGCGCGGATGAGGTCCTGCTCCGGATAGCCGTACGCGCACGACAGGAGCTCGTTCGTGATGTAGATCCGGCCGCCCGGCTTGCAGATGCGGTAGAGCTCCTGCATGATGCGCTCGGGCTGCGGGAAGACCTGGAGAGACAGGCGGCAAGACACGAAGTCGAACGAGTTGTCCGGCAGGAGCAGCGCCGCGGCGTCCCCGTACTGATACTCGACGTTCTCCAGCCCGAGCCGCCGTATGTGGTCCTGCGCGTACCGGAGCGCGGGCCGCGAGTGATCGACCCCGGTGACGTGCTCTGGCTTGAACTCCTTCTGGAGCAAGATCGCGAAGTCGCCGAAGCCGCACGCGATGTCGGCGATCTTCATCCCCGGGTAGAGGCCGTGGTTCGTCAGCCCCGTCTTCTCGTGCTCCCAGATGATCCGCTCCTGGAGGCGGAGGACGTCGATGAACTCGGCATCTTCGAGCATTCCCTGGCTCGGGTAGAACGCGACGTCGTAGATCTCGACGGAGACGCTCGAGTAGATCTCCGCGATGACCTGAAACTTGCGGATCGCCCAGGGGATGACGCTGGAGATGATCAGCCTGATCTTGAGGTTGGGACGAGCCTCGACGGCCCAACGGACAAACCTGTTGATCTCCAGGAATGCCACGTTGTTCATGTACTTGAGCCGCTTGAAGTCCAGGCAGAGCTCGCCGCTCGCGTTCTTGGCCGCGGTCTCCAGCGTGCCGCGGATGGCCCTCATCTGATCGGCACCGAACGGCCGCAGCATGCCCGAGAGCGCAACCTCCTGGTCGGTCTGGTCGACGCGCATGCTGAAGGTCACCTGCGAGCGCCACGAAGGGAGGCCGCTCGCAGACGAGGGCGGTACGGCGGATTCGCGACCGATCGGAGCTGTCATAGTTCTTCTACCTCAGTGAACGGGAACTGAATCGCCAGGAGGAGCCAGTCCCCGCTCGTGGGTTCGGAGATACTGAGCTTCGAGCCGTAGACGACCGCGAGTTCGAGCAGCCCGAGCGCCTGAGCGTCATCATCCGGAACGTCGTGCTCTAGCTGCTCTCGATACCAGGCCATCGGGTCCGGCTGATTGGCCAGCTGGACAGCATGGTTGTAGAACTTGGCGCTCTGCTCGTTGATCGGGACCTCCGCCTCGACGAGGATGTGGTTCTGCTTCTTGCGGAACCGCATCTTGATCTCGCCGGTGGCGCCGTGATTCCGGTATATCGCTTCCAGCAATTCGTTGAAGAACGTCGATAGCAAGGTCGCGTGGCGCTCGGGGTCATCCTCATTGGCGCTCGCGTACCTCGCGAGGAAATTGGCTAGCTGATGACAGTGGTTCCACCGTTTACTGAAGCCACCGACCGAGAAGTTCGCGGAAATGACCATGCCGTCCGCCGGTAACGCGGGCGGCGGTCGCAAGGTCGGAGCTATGTCGGCCTGCTTGGAAACGGACATCAAAGCCTCGGGGGTTGGTTGACAAGTGAGGCACGAACGAGGTTACCCGGGTTCGGGGTGCCCCGTCGAGTGCATCGCGAGGTTTCCAGCGAGCGCCATCCGGGCCTTCACGCGGCAGAAACGTCAGCGGCCGCCCGGCCGGTTGCACCAGGCATGCCACGGCGCCGCAAACTTTCTGTGATACAGCTCTCATTTATCGAAGATCACTGGCCTCATGACCAGGTGAACCGATGTAGGATACCGTCTGCTGGTCGACGGTTCCGTTCGGCCGTTTCGCGCTGATCCGGGTGAAACGGGCTCCGCTTGCCTCGGCACGCGATGTTCGTGGGTCACCACGACAGGCAGACATTTTGTCCACAGAGCACCCGCGCCGGCGGCGCCATTTGTAATTCGCTACACATGCGCTCCCCGCTCGCCATCGGCGGAGCGCACAGTGGTTGACCATCAGACCATTTAGAGCAGCAGAAGAGAGGTAATCGAAAGTGCGTCGCTGCTGTCAACCCCTTCCTGCGCGCGACGAAGGCGCGCTCAGACATCGTGTGGTCCCGCGAGTCGCCGCGGGAGTGCGAGGAGATCCGTGCGCCCACCTACCACCTAGCCCATCGCGCGCCGGGGCCGAGTGCGTCTCTCGGACGCGGATTCGGTATGCGGGCCTCTCGCGCGGGAGTCGGCGTCTCGCGGCAGCGCCGCGACGCGCCCGCGCCGGGCGGGCGCTCGCGGCTGGCGCCGGGTGTCGTCTGGCGCCCCGGGAGCGCTTCACAACATGGATGGTCCCGCGGCCCTCGACCTGCTGCGGGGCGCCGCTCGACCGAGCGCCCCTGCGTTCGGCGCGAGCGGCGCGAGCGGCGCGAACGGCGCGAACGACGAACCAACGCGCGAGGTCGGACATGGCAACGATTGAGCTTGACAATCAACCACGCAGGCCGCGTGTGTCCGCCGTTGCGCTGCCCGGCGCGGCTGCGCGCCGCCTCCCGAGCGCAGCGCGCTGCGCGGCCCGATCGCGAGCTCGCGCCGTGCAGCGCCGCCGCGCGCGCGATCGACGCCTCCGTGTCACCGCGGCGCAGCGCCGCGCCGCTCGATGGCGTCGAGCTCGTCCATCACCGCCTTCACCCGCGGATCCGTGGGATCGACGGCGCGCGCCTTCTCGTACGCCGCGCGCGCGTCCTTCAGCTGGCCGGACTGCGCCAGGGCGTTGCCCAGGTTGATCCAGGCGCTCCCGAGCTTGTCGTCGAGCCGGAGCGCCTCGCGGTAGAGCGCGGTCGCCTTCTGCAGGTCGCCGCGGAGGTGGTACGCATACCCGAGGTTCGAGCGGTACGTGGCGCGCGCCGGGTCGCGCGCCACCGCCGCCTCCAGATGCGGAACGGCGCGCGCGGGATCGTTCGCGGCGAGGAGCGCCGTCCCGAGGTCGTTCTGCAGGCGCGCGTCCGCCGGCGAGAGCCTCGCCGCGCGCTCGTAAGCGCGGATGGCGTCGGCCGTCCTCCCCGCGGCCAGGAGCGCTGTCCCGAGGTTCGCCTGCCGCTCCGCGTCCCCGGGGGCGAGCTCCGCGGCGCGCGTCAGCTCGCGGACGGCGTCTTGCAGGTTGCCGAGCGCGAGGTGAGCGACGCCGAGCGCGGAGTGTGCCTCGGCGTCGCTCGGGGCGAGCTCCGCGGCACGTGTCAGCTCACCGAGCGCCGCGTCGGCGCGGCCGAGGACGAGGAGTGTGCGGCCGAGCTCGAGGTGCGCGAGCGCGTGATCGGGCTCGAGCGTCACCGCGCGCCTCAGCTCCGGGAGCGCGGCGAGCAGCGTCCTGTCGCCCGGCGCCCCGTTGTAGTCGGTGGACACGCCGGCCCTGGCGATCGCCGCGCGCTGGGCGCCGACGATCGCCGCGGCGTCCTTCCTGTCGAGCTGCGCGGCCGCGCGATAGGCCCTCTCGGCAGCGGCAAAATCGCCGCTCGCATACGCGGCGTCGCCCTCTTCGAGCTTCCTGTCCGCGGGCGTGCCGGTGCCGCGCGCGACGCGCGGAGGAGGGCTCGCCGCCGCTGCCTCGCTGGTGGACGGCGCGTCGAGCGGGACGCCCGAGCCGACCGGCGCGCCCGCCGCGCCCGGGGCAGCGCCGCTCCCCGCAGGCGGCGCGGGCGCCGCGTTCGCCTGCGGCTCGAGCCGGGTAGACGGCGCGGGGGCCTCCGTCGAGGGTCGCGACGCCGGCGCCGGCGAGCGCGACGCCGCCGGGGCGCAGCCGGCGAGCGCGAGCAGGACGCCGAGCCGGCGGATCGCTCCGCAGGCGCTCACAGCTTGTACGGGGTCATCGCGTGCTCCTTGCCGTCGTACCGGAGCAGCACAGGCTTGTTATCCATCTTCGTCGCCACGCCGACCGGCCGCTTCCAGCACCGGACGAGCGCCACGAGCGTCTCGCGCGCATAGTCGGCGCGCAGGTCGAAGCCGCCGTGCACGTGCTCGAGCAGGAGCTCTCCCCGGTTGCCGTAGTTGGCGTCGACGACACGGATGTACGGGTCGCCGAAGTTCGTCAGCTGGAAGAGGAGCTTCTCCTTCACCTCCTTGAACTCGCGGCTCTCGATCTCGAACCTGTCGTTCCGCCCCGAGAAGCCGAACGTGTACATCTTCTGCTCGATCACGAACTCCGGCGTCAGGAACTCGTCGATGAAGGTCACGTCGTTGTAGAGCGCGCGCACCTGGAAGATCTTCTCGCGGCCGAGGCCGAGCCGCATGTCCCAGGTGCGCTTCGCGTCGAGGTCCGCGCACTCCTCCCACTCGCGGCCGAAGCGGCCCTTGTTCCACCGCTCCTCGATGTAGCGATAGAGCTCCACGCCGACCTTGTAGGGGTTGAAGCGCCCCGGCGCCGTCGCCATGACACCGGCGTTGTTCTCGGCGTAGTCGATGATCTCGGACGCATCGAGGACCTTCTCGGTCATCATCTTCGAGTGCCAGTACGAGGCCCACCCCTCGTTCATGATCTTCGTCTGGCGCTGGGGGACGAAGTAGTAGGTCTCCTCGCGGATGATCTCGAGCACGTCGCGCTCCCACCGATCGAGCGGCGCGTGGTCGAGCAGGAACTTGAGCACGTCGCGCTCCGGGCGCTCCGGCACCTTGCGCTCCGGCTTCTTCTGGTCCTGCCGCTTCTTCCGCTGCGCCGCGAGGATCTCCTCCGGGTTGATGAAGGAGTCCATGTACTCCTTGGCCCGGAGCTTGTAGGTGTCCATCGGCTCCTCCGTGGGCTCCTCGTCCTCCTTGACCACAGGACGGCCGGAGAAGGGGGCCCACGGGTCGATCAGGTTCTCGAGCGAGAGGCAGTGGTCGACGAACGCCTCGACCTTGTTGATGCCGTAGCGCTCGATGTGGCGCGACACGCGCGCGCCGTGGTTCGCCATCTTGTCGATCCACTTGCGGTCCGGATCGTAGGCGTCGCTCTTCCGCACGGGGTCGAGGATCGGGCCGCGATGGTCGAGATCGGTCGAGCGGAAGCAGAAGTTGTTCTTGAAGAAGTCGACGTGCGCGTACACGTGCGCCATGACGAGCTTCTGGTCGGTGAGCGAGTTGCCCTCGAGCAGGTACGCGTACGAAGGGTTGTTGTTGATGACCATCTCGTAGATCTTCGAGAGGCCATACTCGTAGCTCTTCGAGAGCTGCTCGTACTCCATGCCGAACCGCCAGTGCGGGTAGCGGCTCGGGAAGCCGCCGTACGCGGCGATCTCGTTCATCTGGTCGTACGTCAGCATCTCGAAGATGACGGGGAAGAAGTCGAGCCCGTAGTCCTGGGCGATCTTCTCGATGCGCTCCTTCTCGGTGCGCAGGTAGCGGGGAAGCGCGGTGTTCAGGGCGAACTTGCTCATACCGCTCTACTTCCCCTTCCCCAGGAAATCCTTGATGCTGCCCACGATGGCGTCCTTGTCCCTGATCTCGCTCACCACCACCCGATCGTCCTGCGAGAAGTGCTCTTTCAGATCCTTGATGAACTGGCCCGAGCCGTACGGGCTCTCGACCTGCCCGTAGGCGAACATGTTGACCCGCGGCAGGATCTGGGTCTTGAGCACGTCCACGCAGGAGAGCGTGTCGTCCATCGACCAGTTGTCGCCGTCGGAGAAGTGGAACGGATAGATGTTCCACTCGTCCGGCGGGTAGTCGTTGTCGATGATCTGCGAGCAGAGCTTGTAGGCGCTCGAGATCATCGTGCCGCCGGACTCGCGCGTGTGGAAGAACGTGTCCCGGTCGACCTCGCGGGCGATCGCGTCGTGGATGATGAAGCGCGACTCGAGGCCCTTGTACTGGCGGGTCAGCCACGCATCGAGCCAGAACGACTCGATGCGCACGATCTCCTTCTGCTCGTCGCCCATCGACCCGGAGACGTCCATCATGTAGATGATGACCGCGTTCGCGACGGGCTCGGTGATCGTCTTCCACGAGCGGTACCGCTTGTCGTCCGGGACGGGGACGACGACGGGCGCCGTCGGGCGGAACGTCCCGCTCGAGATCATCCGCTTGAGCGCCTCGCGGTACGTCCGCTTGAAGTGGCGCAGCGACTCGGGGCCCACCCTGCGGATGCCGGAGTAGCGATCGTGGGCGTTCGAGATCTTGCTCTTGCCCTTGTCCTGGATGTCGGGCAGCTCGAGCTCCTCGCCGAGGATGCCGGCGAGCTCCTCGAGCGTGACGTCGACCTCGAGGAGGTGGTCCCCCTCGCCGCTGCCCGCCTGCCCCTGGCCGGGCTGCTTGTCGTCCGAGCCCCCCACGGGGTCGCCGGGGTTGCCGTCGCCCTGCCCCACGCCGCCGCGCTGCTTGTCGCCGAAGCGGAAGCGCGGGATGTCGATCTGAGGGATGGGAATCGAGACGAGGTCCTTCCCCTTTCGCCCGATGAGCTCGCCCTGCGAGATGTACTTGCGCAGGTTCTCGCGGATGCGGCCGCGAACGATCTGACGGAAGCGCCCGTGATCCTGGTCGATCTTCAACGACACGCTCGCGAGTGTAGCATCGGAAGCCGCCTCGGGTCCGCACGTTCGGCGGGCCGCCGAGGTCTCCCGCCCCGGAGGCGTCGCTTCGCCGCTTCCCCGCTTCCGTTCGGCATCTCCATCTCCACTTCCCCTTCCCCACGTCCCCGCCGTTGCCCCACCGCCACGCCCGCCCGTCGTGAACTGACCCCGTGTTAGCCTCGGCGCCGTGCTTTTCCGAGCGCGCTCCCTCCTCGTGTTCCTCGTGCTCGTGGTCCTCGCGGGGCCGGCCCTCGGGTGCGGCTCCCGAGAGCAGCTCGCCGGGCTGCCCGATCTCGCGGGCGCAGGGGGCGCCCCCGACGCGCCGCCCCCGGACCCGCCGGTGTGCCGGGAGGACGGGCTCCCCTGCCAGGGCGCGGCGGACTGCTGCAGCGCCGTGTGCGCGCAGGGGATCTGCGGCGGCGACAGCTGCGCGCGGGACGGCGCGCCGTGCGCCGCCCCGGGCGACTGCTGCGCCGGCCTGTGCACAGGCGGGCTCTGCGGGCAGGGCTGCTCCGCCGACGGGGCGCCGTGCCAGAGCGCGGCGGAGTGCTGCGCCGGGGTCTGCATGGGCGGCGCCTGCGGGCGGGGCTGCTTCCAGGACGGGAGCGCGTGCGGATCCGCGGGGCAGTGCTGCTCGCTGAGCTGCGTGGACGGCGCATGCCGCGCGCGGTGCAGCCCGAACGGCGCGCGCTGCATCGCGGGCGACGCGTGCTGCAGCGGCGCCTGCATCGCGGGCGTCTGCGCCGAGGCGTGCGCGCCCGACGGCTCCGTGTGCGGCCAGAGCGCGGACTGCTGCACCGGGCGCTGCAACGCGGGCATCTGCGGCGGGTGCATCTCGGACGGGGACGCGTGCGGCTCGGCCGACGCGTGCTGCTCCGGCGCCTGCGCGCAGGGCGTGTGCGGAGGCGCGGCGTGCTCGCACGCGCCCTGCGAGATCGGCGCGCCGCTCGCCGCGGAGTGCGGCGGGTGCGCGGCGGAGCTCTGCCGGTTCGATCCGTTCTGCTGCACCACCAGCTGGGACGAGATCTGCGCCGGCGAGGTCCCCAGGCTCTGCGGGCTGGTCTGCGCCGAGTGCGCCGAAGACGGCGGCCGCTGCGCGTCCGGCGAGGCGTGCTGCAGCGGCGCGTGCGAGGACGGCGTCTGCCGGCCCCCGTGCACGCCCGATGGCCAGCCGTGCGCGGACGCCGGCGCGTGCTGCAACGGCAGCTGCCAGGACGGCCTCTGCGGCGGCCCCGCTTGCCCATCGGACGGGACGGGCTGCGGAGGATGTGTGGCCGAGAGCTGCTGCGCGCAGCTGAACCGGTGCCTGCTCCGCTCCGCCTGCGCGGACGACGTGGCGTGCTTCTTCGGCTGCCTCGACGAGGGGAGCGGCCCCGCCGTCTGCGGCTTCGAGTGCATCCACAGCCCGGAGACGTTGCAGCTGCTGCGCTGCGTGGGCACGAGCTGCGGCGGCGGCACCTGCTTCTGACGCGGGGCGCGATGGCGGCGCGAGGGGAGAGGGTCTCGCGCGGGCGACGCGCTCGCCGCGCCTGCGGCTCCTCCGAGCGGGTCTGGAGCGCGGATTTGCCGAGCGCCTGACGCGCAATAGGCGCTTCCGCCGGGGTTGGCTACAGCGGATCCTGATTTCGATTCCGGTGCTTCCCGCCGACTTTCCGACCGGGAAAGAGGGAAGGCTGTGGCACCATGAGTCCACGAGCGAGCTCATGTCGAGAGAGCTCGGGGGGAGGGCTCAATGCCGAGAGGCGAGACATCGAAGGATACGTCCAAGCAGAGGAAGCGGGTTCAGAGCAGCGAGCGCCAGCAAGCTGCGCCTGCGGACTCCCAGGGTGAGGCCGGTCGGAAGGCGCCGCGCAGGCGGACGAAGGCCGTTGCCGGCGCACGGATGGCCGCTGGGTCGACCCGGCGGGTGACCCGGGCGAAGAAGGGAGCGAGCAAGGCAGGAGCGAGCGCCTCGGCGCGGCCGAGCGCGCCGCGGAGCACCGCGGCGGCACAGAAGAAGAAGACCGGCGGCGCGCCGAGGAAGACGACCGCCGGACAGACGAGCAGGCAGCAGAGCGGCGCGGCCAAGAGGGCGGCCACGACGAGGAAGCGGACCGCCACCGGTGGCGTGGCGGGGCGCGCCCGGAGCTCGGCCGGCGCGACGCCTGCCGGCGGGCGCAAGACGACGCGCGCGGCGGGCGCGAAGCGCGCAACGCCGCAGCGCGCAGCAGCGATGAGGAAGCCGTCTGCCAGCGCCCGCGTCGGGCGCGGAGCAGCACGGCGAACGAAGGCGGCGCAGCCGGGCACGCAGAGGGCGGGGCAGAAGCGCGCGACCGCCGGCAAGCGGTCGGCGGCCAGCTGAGCTGCAGCGTCGGGCGCGCCGCTCGCCGCGGAGCGCCCAACCGCACCTTTCCCGTCGCACCCCATCCCAGACATCCCAAGAAGGCGCCGGCAGAGGCTCGGCTGTCGAGCCTCCGCGCCCGGCCGCGATCAGGGCGGTGACGGCAGCGGCTCGCCGACCATGAGGACCACCCAGGTGGCGGCCAGGAAGGGATACGGCGCCCCGCCGAGGCCTGGCATCGCCGACCGCCCGCGCCGCGCGCAGAGGGGGCAGCCCGCGTCGCCGCGCCGGCCGAACAGGTACCGGCGCGAGGACGGCGGCGACGCAGGACAGACCCGAACTTCATCGCCCTCCATCACTCCGCGCAACCCCCCCATCTCGCCCTGCAGCGGAAGCGCCTCCGTGCGCCCGGTCTCCTGCGACGCCCCGCGCGACAGCGGAGCGCGACCGCCCTCGCGAAGCCAGCGCTCGATGGCCCGACAAGCAGCCGCTGGCGTAGGGCGATGCTGGACCATCGTAGGAATGTTCCTTCTGCCGAGCCGAACACAAGCGGCCCAGGCTCCGGATGTAACCCCGCACTGAGGGCGAGGTTCATCCTAGCAGGATCGCCGGACCATGCATGGATGACATTCCGTATCTGCGTGGTGCTTCCCACCGCGACAGCCTGTTGTCTCGGCTGTCGTCATGATTGTCGTCTCGTACGCTTCCGTCTGCTCCCCCTGCTCAATCGATATCTCCGAGGCGCGCGCGGAGCGCAGAGCGGCGAAATGGCTGCGCAGCGCGGCAGCGTGTCCCGCCGCCGGCTCGCGCGCAATGGAGCACAGACGCTCCCCGGCTCGCGCTCTCCAGCGATCAGGCGAGGCGGATAGCAACAGGACATCCCGGAGAGGCGCGAAGGCGAGCCCCGATGGCGCGCGGCGCTCGCCGGGTGGAGCGGAGAGGACGCTCTCCGCCCATCGTCAAGGATCGTTTGCGGGGCAGCTCGGGATGGAGACGACGTGGCTCAGGAGAATACCGACATGCGCCCTTCAGCCCTGGCGGGAGGCCCCGGGGCCGGCGCACGGGCGCCGGCGGCGCGGCGGACGCGAGCGAGGCAGATCACTGCGGGATGGGGATCGGCGGCGGCTCGTCGTCGGGCACGATGCAGGACGACAGGTCGAACAGCATGAAGAGCAGCGCCTTCTCCTGAGCGCTCAGCTCCTCCGTGGAGCACCCCCCCGGGAAGGGCGGGCCCGTGAGGTCCGCCGCAGAGACATGGATGTCCGTGAACACGAGGCGCCCGCACTGCTGATCTTCTGCGGCGTCGACGGGCGTGTTGAAGGTGAAGTACTGGACCCCGGGCGGCTCGGGTTCATCGTAATAGATCCACCGGGTCGAGATGCCTTCGGTCACGTCGCTCACCGTGTGCTGCGCGCCGTTGATCACGATCTCGCCGGGGACGTCCGACGCGCCGACGTTGACGAGCCACTCCGCGAGGGCTTGCCCCTTCGGGAGCGTGGTGTCCACGCGCGCCGTGAGGGGGCTCTCCGGGTCCTCGATGTTGTTGTCCCAGACCGCCGTGTCCGGGAACGGCGCCGGCCCCTTCTTCAGCCAGACGTTGTGCCAGTGGGACGCGAACACGCGCCCGCCGAGCGAGGTATAGTCCAACATGGCCTGGCGCGCGGGGCCGGGCTTGTCTTCCTGGTGCGGATCGCCCTCGCAGGCGAGGATCACCATGTCGTACTGGCGCAGGGCCTCGACGGTCCCCCAGAGGCTCGTGGCCGGGGTGAACTCCACGCCTTCATTCAGGCCATCCGCATAGCGCGTCGTCACCACGTGATCGACGTCCCCGCGGCCGGCGAACAGGTTGATCCGTCCGGTCCCGGTCTCCGGCGTGAACTCGCTCTCATCGATCCCGAGCTTGTGCAGCAAGCACTCGAGCGGATCGGCGCCGCCCGTCGTGAGCGCGATCTTCGGGATGTGCCCCTCCGATTGGTTGCGCGGCAACCGGATGATCCCGGCGTCCGTCGCGGTGTCCTCGCATCGCTTGACCACGGGGAGCGTCATCTCGCGGCGCCATTTGCCCACCTGGACCACCAGCGGGATGTTCTCGCCGACCGGCACGTCCTCCAGGACGAACTTTCCTTCCGTATCGGTCAGCGCCGTCACGAGGGGTGAGCCGGAGAGCGTCGCGCTGCACTGATCACAGGTCGCGCCGTCGGGGATGGGATCGAGCGGCGCATTCGGGACGTAGACGATCACGTTGTAGAGCGGCAGTTTGCCCGAGGGGTCGTATACGGTGCCGCTCACCGTGGTCTTCGCCCCGTTCTCGCATTCGACCTGCTGGCACTCGAGGCCCTCGCAGTCCCCTGCGCCTCCGACGCCGCTCCCGCTGGCGATCGCCGGGAAGCCGCCGAAGCCACCGCCGCTTCCACTCCCGCCGCCAGGCCCGAAGCCGCCAGGCCCCGCGCCGCCGGATGCTATGGGCGCCGTGCCCCCGGTATCTCCGCAGGAGCATCCAGCCATGACGCCCGGTGCTACAGCGATCGCAGCCATCAAGACTCCCGCCTTGCCCGACCAAGTCACCATTTCGAGCCTCCCGGCGACGCGAGCAAAGGTGCTCTGCTGCCGCCCAGTCTCTAGCGTATGCCAGACTGTAGAAATCGGGAAGTATGTCCAGCAAAGAGCAGGAATGGAGCGATGGGTTATTAGGGCGAGTCCTGATACCTCTGACTACCGCGTCCGCGGGGGACACGCGTGTCGCGCGGTCGGACGGCCTGGACAGCGGATCTCCGTGCGTCCGACATGGTGCGTGACGCAATGACAAGAGGGATTGACGGATAGATGATTCGTGACGAGCGCGTTGCCCTGGCGCTCCGCGCAATCGCGCCGCGAGCGAGGCCCCGCGACGAGCGCCTCTCGCGCCTCCGGCTCGCCTGAGCCCGCTTCGGGCCGGGCCGGCGGATTACGGATCGACGCGGGTCAGCCCGAACCAGAGCACGGCGTGCCACCGCTCGTGCCACTTCAGCAGCATCGGCCCGATCGCGAGCCCGGCCTCCACGGTCCGCAGCTCGTCCTTGAGCGCGCTCACGGGCCAGGGATTGCCGAACGCCTTCTCGCCATACGTCAGCGCGAGCGTCGGCTCGCCGTCGAGCTCCGAAGGGAGCAGCTGCGCCTTGAAGCGGCACACCCGGCTCCCGAAGACCACGTTGGTGCCGGAGTTGCCGCCATGGTCGAACTCGTTCCCTTTCCAGGGCATCCAGCGCGACGCGAGCGCCGTGATCAGCGGGCGCGTCGCCAGGTGGATCCCGGCCGTCGGCTGCAGGGCGAGCAGGCGCCCTCGCGGTAGATCGCCGAGCTCCGCCGGATCCGCCGGCTTCCCCGCCTCGTAGAACTGCCTCAGCGTGCCCGGGTGCGCGCCGACGAGGCTATCGAGGGAGGTCGTCCTGGTGCCATGACGGTGCCCGACGGACGGGCGTGCGCTCTGCTCGCTCTGGGTGGTCATCGGAGCGCCTGGCATTCCACCGCGTCCGACAAGGGTCAACGGCAACCGTCAGCGCTCGTCGTCGCCCGCTTCCCCCGGTTCCTTCGGTTCCCCCGATTCCCCCGCGCTCGCCGTGTTCGCCTCTCGCGCCTCGCTCGCCTCGCCGAGAGACGCCGCGCCGCCCGCGACGATCGCCTCGTACGCCCGGCGCACGCGCTCGGTGATCGCGCCGTAGCGCGCGAGCAGCTCGCGCGCGGCCTCGGCCGCGGTGCGGCCCCGGATGCCCGTCCGACGCGCGAGGGTCGGGACCCCGGGCGCGTCCTCCTCGAGGAGCTGCGAGGCGTCGGCGTGCACGATGCGGATCCGCTGCTCCAGCTTGCGCAGGAACGCGTGGCCGTCCCGGAACGTCTCGGCGTGCTGGGCCGAGAGGTGTCCGGCCGCGGCGAGCGCGTCGATCGCCGCGAGCGTCTCGGCGGTCCTGACGCGCGCATCGGCGCCGTGCCGGATCTGAAGGAGCTGCACCGCGAACTCGATGTCCGCGAGGCCGCCCCGCCCGAGCTTGAAGTCGCGGCGGCCGCGGCGCTCGTGCGAGAGCTCGAGCTCCATGCGCAGCCGGAGCCTGTGGATCTCCTCGGCGATCCGATGGAAGTCGTCCGCCTGGAGGTACGCGGCCTCGTGCGCGATGGCGATCGCCTCCGCCCCGAGCTCGGGATCGCCGGCCGACGCGCGCGCCCGGATCAGCGCGAGCCGCTCCCAGATCGCCGCGCGCATGTGCCGCGCGCCGGGCGACGACTCCGGCTCCGCGGGCGCCGGGGAAGCCGCGTAGCCGCGGCGGATGCCGTGGTAGCGAGCGAACGAGTCGACGGACGTGACGAGCAGCCCCTGGCTGCCCGACGGGCGCAGGCGCGTGTCGAGCTCGTAGCCGGGGCCCGCCGCGTGCGACATGGAGATGAGCCGGATGATCTGCCGCGCGCGCCGCGCGTAGTACGTGCCGGGGTCCGACGCGGCCCCGTGCTCGCCGGGCGGCGCGCACGCCGGGTCGAACAGGAAGAAGACGTCGAGATCCGAGCCGTAGCCGATCTCGCGGCCGCCGAGCTTGCCCATCGCGATCACGGCGAGCCCCCTCACGGGCTCGCCCGCCGGCGTCCCCAGCGCGAAGCGCGTCGCGGCCTCGAGCGACGCGTCGGCCAGATCCGAGAGCGCCAGCGTCGCCTCGCGCGTGCCGACCTCGCCGCTCAGGTCGGCGAGGCCGACCTCGATGGTGACGCGCGCCTTGGCGCGCCGGAGCGCCCCGATGAGCGCCTCCTCCGGATCCTCGTCCGGCGACGCCTCGCTGAGGCTGGCCTCGATCGTGTGTCGGATCAGCTCGGCGCTCGGCGCGCCGCGCGCGAACAGGACGGCGTCGACGAGCTCGGGGTACCTCACCATGGCGTCGCCGATGAACGCGCTCGACCCGAGCGCCTCGACGAGCCTGCGGAGCGCGCGAGGATCGTCGCCGAGCATGCGCGCGTAGACGGAGGAGTGCCTGATGCGGGAGAAGCACAGCCGGAGGAAGCGCGCGGCCTGCTCCGGATCGGCGGCGTCGACGACCGCGGCGAGCAGCGTCTCCGCGAGGGACGAGGACGCCTCGCGGCTGCGCGCGCCGAGCAGGCCGTCCGGGTGACGCGAGAGCTCGAAGAGATCGTCGGCGACGTCGCGGAAGCGCGCCGTCAGGGACGCGTGCGGCTCCGGCGGCGCGGCGGGCTCGGGCGCGGCGCCGGCCGCCGGCTCGCCGCCGAGGACGAGCACGGCGTGCTTCGCCAGCGCCTCGGCGAACGCGTCGCGATCGCCGTGGTCGAGCGCGGCCATCACGTCGATCCACCGCGACGGCCGGGAGCTCCCCTTCGGCAGGAGCGACAGGAGCCGGGCCTTGATGCGCCCCCGGCGCTGCGCGGTGTCGGCCAGGAACGCCGCGGCGTCCTCGAAGCGCAGCGTCCGCGCGAGGCGCGCGATCTCCGCCTCGCTGTCGGGGAGGAGGTGCGTCTGCACGCCGGTCGCGGACTGCACGGCGTGCTCCGCGCGCCGGAGCGCGAGGTAGCCCTCCACGAGCTCCCGCCCCTCCCGGTCGGTCACGTACCCGAGGGCGCGCAGGCGCCGCAGGCCGTCGAGCATGCCCTGCGCGCGCGCGCGGGGCTCGCGCCCGCCCCAGATGAGCTGCAGGGCTTGCACGAAGAACTCCGCCTCGCGGATCCCGCCTGGGCCGAGCTTCAGGTCGCGCGACGCGTCGTGCGGGAGCTCCGCGCGAGCGCGCTCGACGAGCTCGATCATGTCGACGGCGAGCTGCGGATCGACCTGGCGCCGCCACACGAACGGGCCGAGCACCCCGAGCGCCTCGGCGCCGAAATCGAGATCGCCGGCGATCTCGCGGGCGCGGAGCAGCGCGGCGCGCTCCCAGAGGCGGCCGAACGACTCGTAGTAGCGCTCGGCGGCGGCCAGCGAGTTGACGAGCGGACCGCTGCGGCCCTCGGGGCGGAGCCGGAGATCCACGCGCCAGACGAAGCCGTCCTCCGTGACCTCCTCGAGCGTCGACGTGAGGCGGCGCGCGACGCGGGCCCAGAAGTCGTGCAGGGTGACCGAGACGGCGCGTTCGCCGGGCGGCCCCACGTGCCCGTCGTCCGTGTCATAGAGGTAGATCAGATCCACGTCGGAGCCCGCGTTGAGCTCGTCGCCGCCGAGCTTCCCCATCCCGAGCACGACGAACTTCGAGCGCGCGCCCGTCGCGGTGCGCGGCTCTCCGAACCGCGCGGTCACGGCGGAGACGGCCTCGGCGAGCGCGACCTCGATCGTGGCCTCGGCGAGCGCGGTGAGCTCGCGCGCGGTGACGTCGATGTCCGCGCCGCCCGCCGACGGCGGGAGCAGCTCGCGCAGCGCGACGCGGATCCGCTCCTCGCGCGCCACGCGCCGGAGCTCCCGCCGGACGCGGTCCGTGTCCGAGACGTCGCCGACGCGGCTCCGGATCCGCGCCAGGTACGTGGCGCGATCGCGCGCCGTCTGGTGGCCCTCCGCCGCGAGCCGCTCCACGATGTCCGGATTTGCCTCGATGATCGCGCCGATCGCGGGGTAGGCGGCCGTCAGGAGCGCCGCGATGGCGAACGGCATCGTCCCGGGACGAAGCCGAGACGACAGCCGCTCCGCGCGGTCCTTCACGCGTTGCTCATCGATCGCGCTGGCGATCTCCAGGAGCCTCGAGACCTGTTGCATGGCGGGAGGCTAGCAAGACCGTGGGGGCGTGAACGGCGGTTCCGCAGGGCCCGACCGCCGGTTTATCGCGACCTGGCCCCACCTCGCGCCTTGGCGGCGTCGCTCTCAGATCCTATGCTCGCCGGGTGCGATTGCTCTGCGTCTCGGATATTCACGGCCACGCCGACGCGCTCGCGGCGGTCCTGGCCACGGCCGAGCGCCGAGGGTACACCCAGCTCCTGGTCGCCGGAGATCTCTGCTTTCCCGGCCCGAAGCCGCTCGAGACGTGGCGCCGGCTCACCCAGGCCAAGGCGGTTTGCGTACAGGGCGTATCGGATCGCGCCCTGGCGACGCTGGACCTCGACAAGGTCAGGGCGCGGAGCGAGCACGAGCGAGCGCGGCTCGATCGCCTGTCCCAGACGCGCACCGAGCTCGGCGAGCTGATCCTTGCGCGGCTGGCGCGGCTCGCCCCGACGTACCGCCTGCCGCTCGAGGACGGCGGCGAGCTCGTCCTGGTCCACGGCTCCCCGGCGGATCCGCTCGAGCCGATCTCTCACGACATGACGGACGAGGAGGTGCTCTCCCTGCTCGGCGACGATCCGGCGGATGTCGTGATCTGTGGTGGCTCCCACGTCCCGTTCGATCGGATGGTGGGCGGCGTGCGCATCATCAACGTCGGCTCGGTGGGTGAAGCGCCGTGCTCGCTGCGGAGCGACGTGCGGGGCGCCGTTGATCACGTGCGCGTCGGTGCGCGCGCCCCTGGCGAGCTTGGCGAGCTTGTGCGGAGCAGCGGTTCCGTCACCGCGTATGGCGCGATGCACGCCGACGCGACGTTCATCGAGATCCGGGCGGGCGAGCTCTGGGTCGAGCAGGTCGTGGTGCCGCTCGGCAGGGCTGCGTGAGCGCGCGGGTGAGCAGGTGCGCGGGTGCGCTCCGTCGGGAGCGACGCGCAAGTCGTGGGAAACGCTCGAACCACGCGGACCACGCGGACCGTGCGCGACGCTCCGTCACGCACCCTACCCGACAGGGAACATCGCCTGTGCCATGCCCTCCCGCTTGAACCTATTTCAAGGATTTAGGATCATCCTCAGGGAGCATGGGCAGCTACCTCCCCGACGATGACTTCGAGGCCACGCGGGTGGCCAACGTTGGGGAACTCCACAAGGAGATCCCGGCGCGCTCGCCGAAGGACCGCGCCTACCTCATCGTGCTCGCTGGCTCGAACGTCGGCGAGATGTACCGGGTCGAGGGCGCCGAGATCGTGATCGGCCGGGCATCCGGGGCGACCATCCGGCTGAACGACGACGGCATCTCGCGGCGCCACGCGCGCCTCCTCCAGATGGACAGCCAGGTGCTGATCGAGGATCTCAACAGCTCGAACGGGACGATGGTGAACGGCGAGCACGTCACGCGCCTCGCCCTGCACGACGGCGACAAGATCCGCCTGGGCTCGACGACCATCCTCAAGTTCACCTACCACGACCACCTGGATGAGTCGTTCCAGCAGCAGATGTACGACGCCGCGCTGCGCGACGCCCTCACCAAGGCCTTCAACAAGAAGTACTTCCTGGATCGGCTCGAGACCGAGGTCTCCTATGCCCGGCGGCACGGCGCGCACCTGTCGCTGCTCATGTTCGACGTCGATCATTTCAAGAGGATCAACGACACCTTCGGGCACCTCGCCGGCGACTACGTGCTTGCGAGGATCGCCAAGATCGCGAGCCACACGGTGCGGACCGAGGACGTGTTCGCGCGCTACGGCGGTGAAGAGTTCGGCATCCTGTGCCGCGGCGTGGGGCTCGAGAACGCGGGCATCCTCGGCGAGCGGCTGCGCCTGCTCATCGAGGGGTCGGTCTTCGAGCACGAGGGCGTTCGCATGCCGACGACGATCAGCGTCGGCGTCGCGGCGCACCCCGAGCTCTCGGTGCAGAACGGCATGGAGCTCATCGCGGCGGCCGATGAGGCGCTCTACGAGGCGAAGCGCACCGGCCGCAACCGCGTGCTCCTGAAGTTCGGCGCGAAGCCGTAGAGCGGGGCCCGGATCATCACGACACCGACCAGCGCGGCTGCGGCCGCGCGACGCCGCCGCGCCACCCGGCGCGCCGGGGCATCGGAGGATGCGCCCGCAGAACGCGGGGCGACCGGGCGACAGCGCTCGGCCGCTGGCGCGCGCCTCAGTCGATCTTGAGGAGTTCCTTGACCTTGGCGATGACCTGCGGGGCCTGGATGGGCTTCGTGATGTACGCGTTCGCGCCGAGCTGCAGCGCGCGCTGACGATCCTCCTGAGACCCCTCGGTGGTGATGATGATGATCGGGGTGTCCTTGTGGACCGGATCCGTGCGCACGCGCTTGACGAGCTTGAGCCCGTCCATGATCGGCATATTGATGTCGGTGATGATCACGTCGTACTTGGTCGAGGCGAGCTTGCGGAGACCGTCGACGCCATCGTCCGCCTCGGTGACGCGGAGGTTCTTCACGCGCGCCAGCGCGAAGACCAAGAGCTGCCGCATCATGGGCGAGTCTTCAACGATCAGACACGAGTACTCGGCCATGATCAGTCCTCCAGGTCCAGGAATGCCTGGACGCCAGGCACCTTCCGGCCGGCGTCGGTGAAGAGCCGCGCGTTGATGAGGGCGGGGGCGGCCTGGGCCCCGAGGAGCTTGAAGAGCTCGGTGTCCACGTTCACGAACTCCGTCTTTTGCGGGAGCGTGCTGAAGATCGCGATGACACCCACGGTGCGCCCGTTGAAGTCGAGCGGGATCACTGCAGCGGGATCCTCGATGCTCCCCTTGGAGACGTCCTTGGTCTCGTCGAAGAAGATTTCCCCCTTCGAGAATGCCTGGCCGACGACGCCTTCGGTCACCGGCATGCGCACGATCTCCTCGACCGCGACGCCTTCGCTCGCGATCGAGACGAGCTCTTTACCATCGGGAGACGCCAGGTACACGGAGAAGGCGCCCGCCCCGAGGAACTGCGCCAGGAGCTCCTTCAGGTTGCGGAGGACATGGCGCACGTTGCGCGCCGCGTGCAGCTGCGACAGCGCGACGTACAGGTTCGCGAGGTTCGCGAGCTCTCCCTCCGCCTCCGAGTAGCGGCTGTTGAAGCGGTCCGAGGCCGCCACCATCCGCACCGACTGCGTCACGAGGTCGCGCTTCTCCTGCTCGAGCTCCTCGATCTTGCGGAGCAGATCACGGATGGCCGAGTCGCTCGCGAGGTGCGCGCGGAGCTTGCCGTTCTCCGACTCGAGCTCGGAGATCTTGTCGCGAAGGCGCTCGTTCTCGCGGAGGAGCTCCTCGGTCAGCTGCGCCCCCTTGCGGAAGAACTGCTGAATGAAGGCATCGCGCTCCTTCTTCAGGTCCTCGGGGGGACGATCGCTCGGACGCCCTTTTTTCTCCGTCATTTTATCCCGGGGTTCTCCAGAGCTTCGGACCGTATCATGCGGGGCTGACCGGACGGAAGCGTCGAGCGCGGGCCAGAGGCGTGCCCGGCGCCCCCGCCGAGGGCAGCGACCGGCAGCCGCGTCGCCGTCCCCGCGGACAACGTCGGTTCGGCCCCGCCGGCCCTACCCCGGGGACCGGACCCCGCCGTCTCGGCCCCCCTGCCCCCGTTGCCCCCACCGCCACGACTACGCCCTCTCCAGCTGCTTCATCTGCTTCAGCAACCTGGTCCACCTGCGCAGCTCCCGTCCGAGCAGCACGGGTGACTTCTGGAGCGACGCGATGTCGCGCGCCCCGACGAGCAGCATGACCGCCCGGAGCTCGGCCTCGACGGTCTCGAGGTACCGCACCGCTCCGTCCCGTCCCCCCGAGACGAACGCCTGGAGGACCGGACGCGCGATCCCGGCAGCATGCGCGCCGAGGGCAATCGCTCGAGCGATGTCAAGGCCGCTCGTGACGCCCCCGGTCGCGATGATGGTCTTGAAACGAGGACGGATAGCGCGGGCGATGAGCACCGAGGCGGCCGTGGGCACACCCCATTCGCGCAGCGCCTCACCGAGGGAGCGGGCTGCGCCCTCGGCGCGCGCCGTCTCGACGGCGACCCAGGACGTGCCTCCGGACCCGGATACGTCCAGATCGCGGATGCCCGCCCGGACCAGGCGGTACGCCGTCCCCGGGCCGATCCCGCAGCCGGTCTCCTTCGCGATGACCGGTACGCTGAGGCCGCTCGCGAGCCGGGCCATCGCGTCCAGCGCGCCGGCGAAGTCCCGGTCGCCGCCCGGCTGGACCAGCTCCATCGCGGGGTTCATGTGGACGCAGAGCGCGTCGGCGCCGACCTGGGCCACGAGCTCGGCGACCGCCTCCGTCGACAGCGATCGCGCCTGCACGGCGCCGATGTTCCCGAGGAGGAGGGTGGTCGGAGCGTGCGCGCGGACCTCGTACGTCGCGGAGGCGTCGCCGTTCAGCATCGCCCGCTGGCTCCCGAGCCCGAAGCCGTACCCGCGCTCCTCGGCGATCTGCGAGAGCTCCCGGTTGATCGCGTGCGCGCGCTCCGTCCCTCCGGTCATGGCCGCGATCAGGAGCGGAGCGCGGAGCCGCTTCCCGAGCAGCAGCACCGAGGTGTCGATCGCGTCGAGGGAGAGCTCCGGCAACGCGTCGTGGATCAGCTCGACCTGCTCCAGCAGCGTGGTCTTGGCTCGAAACCCGACATCACCGGTCGCGCAGAGCTCGATGTGGTCCGCTTTCCTCTCGGAGATGTCCTTCGCCTCTTCCGTCATGGGGGCACAACTTTACGCGGTCGCCGACCGCCGTCGAAAAGGAAGTGGCATGGACAAAGAAACGCCAAATTTCGCCCCCCCGGGCCAGGCGTTGCCGCCCGGTCCGCCTTCTGCTGTAGCTACGCGGGAACTACCGCGCGACCGCCGCGCGGCGCTGGCATACAGTAGCTGTATGGACCTCCCGGACGAACCGCAGATCCGCTGGATCCTTCGCACGACCGCAGCGCTCCTCCAGCACGGCGCGGAGCCGGTGCGCGGGCTGGTGCAGCCGACGGTCGAGTTCTTCCCGGACGCGTTCGACGGCTCGCCGAAGACGGTGGCCGCCCTGATGGTGCGGGTCCAGGAGCACGCCGGGCTCCAGGATCTCCCGGTGGAGCTCGCGGTGGTCACCCCGGAGGGGCAGGCCAGCACCGTGAGCTGCTCGAGCGGCGCGTGCGGCGGGATGGCGCTGGAGTCGAAGCTGGAGCGCGTCGCCCCGCGCGGCGACGGCGGGTACCGGGTCGCGCTCTCCGCGGGCGAGCTCCGCAACCCCACGGTGCTCACGACGGCGTTCGTGCGCGCCGTGGCGTACATGTTCCTGAGCGAGGCCGGCGCCTTCGACGCGCTCGTGCCGTCGGACCGCGAGCCCGCCGTGGATCTCGCCGCCGTGCTGCTCGGCTTCGGCGTCCTCGCGACGAACGGCTCTTACCTGTACGCGAAGGGCTGCGGGGGCGTGCAGGTGCACTCGGCGACCAAGATGCCGGTCGATGAGCTCGCGCTCGCGCTCGCCGTCTACTGCCGGCTGCACGACGTGCCCGATCGGACCGCCGCGCGGCACCTCGACGTGACGCCGCGCGCCCACTTCGACGAGTCCGCCGTCTGGGCCAGCTCCAACGCCGCGCTCGTCCGCATGCTGCGCGCCGCGCCGGACCGGATCGCCGCGGACGACTTCGCGATCGGCGAGTCGAGGAGCTGGCTGGCCCGCGCGCTCGGCCTCGGCAAGCGCCGGCCGGCGCGGACGGCGGACGACGAGCTGCGCGAGCTCGAGCGAGAGCTCGCGCCCGCGGCCGGCGCGGCGAAGCCGCGACCGCTGGACGAGGGCAAGGCCAAGAAGCTTGCCGAGATCCGTGCTCTCGTGGACGAGAGCCTGGGGAGCTGAATGAGCGTACGACTCTGGGACAAAGGGGGCGCGACCGACGCCCAAATGCTGCGTTACACCTCGCGCGACGACTGGCAGCTCGATCAGCGCCTGCTCGCGTACGACCTGCGGGCCACCGTCGCGCACGTCCGCGGGCTCGCGCGGATCGGCGTGCTCAGCGAGGCGGAGCGGGACGCGCTCGTCCGCGAGCTCGAGGTGCTCGCGGCGCAGAACGAGGCCGGCGAGCTGCGGCTCACCGAGGACGACGAGGACGGCCACAGCGCGATCGAGGCCGCGCTGGTCGCCCGCATCGGCGACGCGGGCAAGAAGGTGCACACCGGCCGGAGCCGCAACGATCAGGTGCTCGTCGCCACGCGCCTCTACGAGCGCGACGCGCTGGATGAGCTCGCCGAGAACGCGACGGCCGGCGCCCGCGCGCTGCTCGATCTCGCCAGGCGCGAGGCGGAGACGCCGATGCCCGGCTACACGCACCTGCAGCGGGCGGTGCCGTCGTCCGTCGGCTACTGGGCCGCCTCGTTCGTCGAGGGGCTCACCGACGCGATCGACGTGGTGCGCGCGACGCGGGCGCTCGTCGATCGCTGCCCGCTCGGGGGCGCCGCGGGCTTCGGCGTGAACCTCCCGCTCGATCGCGTCGGCGTCGCGCGCGAGCTCGGGTTCGCCGGCGTGGCGCTGAACCCGCTCGCGTCCCAGACCTCGCGCGGCATCATCGAGGCGCAGATCCTCGCCGCCGCGTGGCAGGTGATGGCCGTGAGCCGCCGGCTCGCGTGGGATCTCAGCCTGTTCGCGATGAGCGAGCTCGCGTTCATCCGCCTCCCGGAGGCGTTCACGACCGGCTCGTCGATCATGCCGCAGAAGCGCAACCCCGACGTCGTCGAGCTCATGCGCGCCGCGTGCTCCGTCGTCCAGGGGGCGCTCGCCGAGGTGCAGTCGATCGTGGCGCTCCCGTCGGGCTACCACCGCGACCTCCAGCTCACGAAGGGCCCCACGATGCGCGGGCTCGACGAGGCGCTCGCGACGTCGCGCCTCTTGCCCCGGCTCGTCGAGGGGCTCGCGTTCGACCGGGAGCGCATGGCCCGCGCGATCACGCCGGAGTGCTTCGCCACGGATCGCGCCGTCGAGCTCGCCGTGGAGGGCGTCCCCTTCCGCGAGGCCTACCGCAAGGTCGCGGCCGAGATCGCGGCGCTGCCGGCCGGCGACGCCGCGGCGAGCCTCCGCGCGCGCGTGTCGCTCGGAGCTCCGGGCAACCTCGCGCTGGACGATCTGGCCCGCAGGCTCGATCGCCACGCCCGCTAGCTCCGCCCGTCAGAGCTCCCGCGGTGGGCGCGGCGCGGCGCGGCGCGCCGCGCCGTCGCCGCCCGCCCGAGGTCCAGGGCCCCGGCTTCGCGTGTCAGCGATCCCTGATGGAATCCCTGACACGCGGAGCTAGCGCTGCCGCGTCAGCTCGCGGACGGCGCCCGGGTCCGCCACCAGCACGAGGGTCGCCATGTCGAGGAACAGCCCCGTGTCGACGACGCCGGGGATCTTGCGGATGCGCGCGTCGACCGCTGCGGGCGCGTCCATCGGGCCGAACGCCGTGTCGAGGATCCAGTTGTGGTTGTCGGTCTGGAAGGGATACCCGTCCGCGTTCTTGCGGATCGCCGGCTTGCCCCCGAGCGCGGTCAGGTGCCGCGCGGCCGTCGTGCTCGCGAAGGGCACCACCTCGACGGGGATGGGCACGCGCGAGCCGAGCTTCTCGACGAGCTTCTCGGGCGTGACGAGGATGATGAACTCCGCGGCCTCGTAGGCGACCACGCGCTCGCGGAGGAGCGCGCCGCCGAGGCCCTTGATGAGGCCGAGGTCGGGCGCCACCTCGTCGGCGCCGTCGACGGCGACGTGGAAGCGCTCGACCTCCTCGAGCGACACCATCGGGATGTTCTCGCGGCGGGCGAGCTCCGCCGAGCGCTCCGACGTTGCGACGCCCTTGATCTGGAGCCCTCGGCGGACGCGCTCCCCGAGGCGGCGGATGAAGGCCTCGGACGCGCGCCCGGTGCCGAGCCCGAGCAGCATCCCGCTGTCCACGCGCGCGAGCGCGGCATTGGCGATTCGATCGAGGTCGGAGGGGTCCGGTCCCGCGGTGCTCATGCGCTGCTCATCGGCCATCGGGACCGTCAGCGCAACGGGATTTTGTCGAGCTCGTCGAGCGGCCCCGGGCAGAGCGGCCGGAGCCTGCAGCCCTTGCACTCGGCGCCGGTCCAGATCGCCTCGAACGTCGCCTGCATCTCGTCGAGCAGGAGGTCGTCGTCCGTGAGCACGCCCGCCTCGAAGTTCCGCCGCCCCTCGCCCTTCGCCCCGAGCCCGGCGCCTGTGAGGTTCGCGGAGCCGAGGTACAGGAGCGCGCCGTCGACGGCGATCATCTTCAGGTGGACCCGCGGGCAGCGGCGCATCTCGATCGGCGGCCGGGGCCGCCGCCGGAGCTCGGCGCGGAAGGCGCGCGACGGGACGCCGGCGTGCAGCAGGCGCAGCTCGACCCCCCGGGCGGCGAGCGCGTCGAGCATGTCGAGGAACGACATGTACCGGCCGCGCGCCCGCGCCCTCGATCCGATGGGCGCCTCCACGCGCAGCTCCTTCACGTTGGCCGTCGCGATCCACACGGACACGCGCGCGTTCGCGACGGCGCCCATCACGAGCGCGTCGTAGTGCGCCCTGTCGCGGAGGAGCGTCAGCTCGACGCGCCGCTTCAGCGGCGATCGCGCCTTCGCCTCGGGTTCGGTCCTCGCGCGTGCCCGCGCCCGCGGGCGCGCCGGCCGAGCGCTCACGCCCGTCGACCGGCGCTGGAGGGCGCCTGCTCGAGCTCGAGGTGGGCGCTGAGCAGGGCCCGGACGTCCTCCGGCATCGGGACCGACACCAGCTGCACGAGGTCGGTGGTCACCACCGTGTGCCGCAGCTCCGCCGACAGCACGCCGTCGTGGGCGCGGTGCATGCGGTACCGGAGCGTGGCGCTCCGCCGGCCGATATGGACGACCGACGTCTCGATCCGGAGCGCCTGGCCGTAACGCACCGGCGCCGCGTAGTCGGCCTCGACCCGCACCGCCGGCAGCCCGATCCGCCGCTCGAGGATGAGCCCGGCGTAGCCCCCCTCGAGCGGCGCGAAGAACCGCTCCATCGCCTCGTGCGCGTAGTTGAGGAAGCGCGCGAAGAAGACGATGTTCGCGGCGTCGACGTCTTCGAACTTGATCGGGCGCTCGAGGGAGACCATCGCGGCTAGGACAGGTCCTCGGCGAGCTTGTCCAGGGTCGCCCTCCCGAGCGGCGCCTTCACCGCGTAGCGCGGGTGCCCGACGACGATCGATGCCGTCGCCTTCCTTGCCTTGATCGCGGCCTGCGCCTCGGCCGGGAGATCCGCCTTGAGGTAGTGCACGGCCGTCGTGCGATCCTCCATCGATCCGTCGCGCTTGCCGAGCGCCCGCGCGGCGACTCCGTCGACCTCGATTGACACCGTGTCCTCGAGGCCCACCAGATCGACGAGCATCCGGTCGCGCAGCGCTCGATCGGGGATCTCGACGAAGAGCGTCATGCTGAGCTGCCCTGCGCCCGGGATGAGATCGTTGTACGTCTCTATCTCGTGGAGGATGCCGCTCTCGCTCGTGATGCGCTCGGTGCGGAGCATCTCCTGGATCTGGAAGAGCACCGAGTCGCGGTTCTCGAACACCACGGTCAGGTGGTCTCCGATCCGCACGCGGCGGGGCCGCTTCTCCTGGATGATGCGGCTCCGGAATCGCTCGCGGATGGCCTCGTATTCGCCGATCCCGAGCACCTCGTTGCGATCGATGGGACGCATGACGCTCCTCTCCTTGACGACTTCGGACCGAGATTCACGGCGTCGGACCGAGCCCGTACGCGTGGGCGAGCGCCTCGACCGGGTGCAGCACCTTCGCGCCGTTCTCCTTGACCATCCTGAGACCCGCGAGGGTGCAGTCGCTGACGATGACGTCCGCGCCGCCGACGCCGCGCACGAGCTTCGACGCGTACTTGCGCCCGGTCTCGTAGTGGGCCGCCTTCATCCCCCATGTGCCGTCGACCGCCGAGCACTGCTCGATGACGCGCACGTCGGTGTCGGGGACGACGCCGAGCACCCTGGCGCCGGGGAAGCCGATCTTCTGCGCGCGCAGGTGGCACGCGGCGTGGTACGCGATCGTGCCGAGCCCCTTCTTGAACTCGCGGTTGAGCTTCTTCTCGCGGCCGAGCTGGACGAGGAACTCCATCATGTCGACCGTCGCGGCCGCGACCTCGCGCGCCTCTGCCGTCTGCAGGTACTCCGGCCACTCCTTCTTCATCGTGTAGCCGCACGTCGGGCCGATCACGACGATCTTCCTCCCCCTGCGCACGTGCGGGAGCAGGAGCGCGACGTTGTGCTTCACCTTCGCGGTGAAAGCCGCGAGATCGCCGCCGTCGAGGTTCGGCATCCCGCAGCACGTCAGCGCCCCCGCCGACGTGTCTCGCGGCTCGTCCGCCGAGGAGCAGCCCGGGACGTGCACCGCGTAGCCGTTGTGCTCGAGGACGCGGACCGCCGCCTCGGGGACCGCGGGCGTGTTGTACTCGCCGTAGCAGGTCGCGAAGAGCACCACGTCGCCTTGCTTGCCGGCGTCGGCCGCGGCGCCGTGCTCCGCGAACCAGGACGAGAACGGCTTGCGCGCCATCTCCGGGAGCGGGAACTCCGACGAGATCCCGGTCACCTTCTCCTGCACCTTGCGCAGCAGGCGGCTCGCCTGCACGAGGTTCGCGAGCGGCGCGACGGCGCCGGAGCCCAGCTCGCCGATCAGCTGCGGCTCGCCGAGGATCCTGTCCACCAGCGGGATGCCGTCCCGCTGGGCGCGCACCGCGCGCTCTCGCGCGAGCACGCGCGGGAAATCGAGGAGCTCGTAGGCGTGCTCGTCGGCCGTGTACGGGCACTTGATGTAGCAGAGCTTGCACTGCCAGCACTCGTCGCCGACGGCCTTGAAGTCATCGTAGGTGAGGGCCTCGGCGCCTTCGGCGACGCCGGCCTCGATGTCCCTGTCGACGCGGGCGAAGAGCGCCGGGAACGAGCCGCAGTACCCGACGCACATGCGGCATTCGTGGCAGATCTGGAACGTCCGCCGCAGCTCTGCCTCGAGATCGCGGGGCTCGAGATATCGCTCGTCGTTCGGCGATGTCGCCGGTGGACGGTCTGGTGCACGCCGGATGACGCTCACTGGTCGGCTCCTCTCAAAAGCTTCAACTTGGGGTACGGCGCGGAGGGACGGCTCGCCGCGCGGCCCGGCGCCGGACGGCCGTCGAGGTCGCGATGGCGCGTGCGCCCCGGGTCGAGTCGCCGTCGGTTCGGCGCGCCCCGGAGCGCTCGCGCTCTCGCGTCGGTCGCCCTCAGAAGTCGAGCGACTGCAGCGCCTTCGTGAAGCGCCCGGCGTGCGACTTCTCGGCCTTCGCGAGCGTCTCGAACCACTCTGCGATGTCCTCGAAGCCCTCGTCGCGGGCCTCCTTCGCGAAGCCCGGGTACATCGTCTCGTACTCGTGGGTCTCGCCGGCGACGGCGGCCTTCAGGTTCTTCTCCGTGCTGCCGATCGGCAGGCCGGTCGCCGGGTCGCCCGCCTGCTTGAGGTAGTCGAGGTGGCCGTGCGCGTGGCCGGTCTCGCCGTCCGCCGTGTCCTTGAAGAGACCGGCGACCTCGGGGCGACCTTCGACGTCCGCGACCTTTGCGAAGTACAGGTAGCGGCGGTTTGCCTGCGACTCCCCGGCGAACGCGTCCTTCAGGTTCTGGTGCGTCTTCGTGCCCGTAAGCTGCTTGGTTGTCATGGGTCGCTCTCCTTCGGTTGAACGGCTGCGATGATAGGTCCCTGATGCCCGCGCAGGTCAGCTCGGCGGTGCGGTGGATCCGCTAGACACGTCCAGGGCGCCGCGCCCCCCGAACCCCCGCGGGGCGAAATCGACTGTTCGCCGCGCTTCGCCCGGCGTCCTGCGCCTTGCCCCGCGCATTTTCGCCACCCCGGGTGTCCTTCGCGCAGGCAGCGCAGAGCCCCCGGTAGATCCGCTCGACGGCGCGGACCTCGAAGCCGGGTGCGGCCGCGAGGGGCGCGGGGACGATCTCGTCCGAACGCTCGGCGGACGGGTCGCTCGGCTGGCACGGCACATCGCGGACGAGCCCGCAGCGATCGCAGACCGCGTGATGATGCGCCGCCATGTTCGGGTCGAAGCGCGAGGCGCCTGGCGACAGCGACAGCGCGACGCACAGCCCCGCGGACGCCAGCGCGTCGAGCGTGTTGTAGACGGTGGCGAAGCTCATGGTCGGCAGCGCCGGCCGGAGCCGCTCGAACAGCTCCTGCGCCGTCGGATGCGTCGGATCGGCCGCGAGCTCGCGCACGATCGCCAGGCGCTGCGGCGTCAGCTTGAGCCCCGACGCTCGCACGCACGCCAGCATGGAAGCGATCCGGGTATCCTCCTCGACCGCCCTGCGCTCGAAGCCGACCGCGCGCCCCCGGGCATCGCGGGGCGCGGCCCCCTTTGCAGCAGCTATCCGCGAGGTAGCCACAGCGAGATGTGTACTTAGAAGGTTTCTCAGCTGCAAGTCCTAATAATTGCCGACGGACCACCAGAAAAATCCGGGGCTGAGGCGGATTTGGGCGAAGCTTGGCGAGCCGGATGAGCTTGGCGAAACTGTCGGGGCTGACGAAACTGTCGGGGCTGACGAGACCGACGAAACCGACGAAACAACCCGGACGTCGCGCCGCGACGCGATGCTCTGCGGCCGCCGGGAGGTCTTGCGAGGCTAGAAGGCCTCTGCCATAGTGCGCGCCCCGCGCTGCCGGCCCCCGCCGGCTTGCATTCTGCCCGCCAACTGGGCCAGTTTTTTTCCCAGCAGAGGACGCTTCTAGACATGCCGACCGACGCCATTCAGTGCAAACCGCTCGAGGTCGCCGTGGGCGACAAGGGCATCGAGCGCGCCATCAAACATCTCAAGAGGAAGATGGCTGCCGAGGGGATCCTCCGCGAGCTGAAGCGGCGTCGGCACTACATGAAGCCGTCCGTGAAGCGACGGAAGAAGGCCTCGGAGGCCGCTCGTCGCCGCCGGAAGCGGTCCAAGATGGACATGGTCGCCTAGCGCGACTGGAGCGACCAGAGCGACCGCCCCGCGCGAGAGCAGCCGGCCAAGACGCAGAAGACGCACACGGACGCTTGATTCGAGCGTCCGCGGCGTGCTCTGCGTCTTGTCATTTTGTTCGTCCAGCCGTCGCCCCGGCGGCATGGTGCAACCGCGGCTGTGCGCCTGAGCGACGCGGAGGCGGTGCCCGCGCCGCGTCCAGCCTGGCGAGGTCCCGATGCGCGCCGTGGTGCTCACGACGTCCTATCCGGTCAGCGACGAGGATCCTTCCGGCCACTTCGTGCGGTCGTCGGCGGAGGCGCTCACGCGCAGCGGCGACGAGGTCCACGTGATCGCCGCCGGGGGCTCGGTCCTCGATCCGCCTTCTCGAGAGGGCCGGCTCGTCGTCCATCATGCAGGCGGGGGCGCGCTGTTCTCGTGGCCCGGCGCCGTGGCCCGCGCGCGCGAGTCGCCGCTCCGGCTGCTCTACGCGGCGCCGTTCGCGGCCGGCGTGCTCGATCGGCTCCGTGAGATCGGGCCGGTCGACCGCGCGGTGGCGCACTGGATCATCCCGTGCGCGTGGCCGCTCCTGCTCGCCCTGCCGCGCACGCCGCTCGAGGTGCACGCGCACGGCGCCGACGTCCGGCTCCTGCTCCGCGCGCCGCGCGCGGCTCGCGCCGCGGTGGTGAGCGCGCTCCTCCGGCGTGACGCGCGCTTCGTCTTCGCCGCGCGCGCGCTGCGCGATGCGCTCGCAGGCTCGCTCGCCCCGGAGCAGGCTCGCGCGCTGCACCTCGCCTCGCGCGTCGAGCCCCCCGTGTTCGATCTGCCGCCAGTCGCCGGGCGTGCTGCCGCGCTCCGTCGCGAGATCGTGAAGGGCCCCGGCGAGCGCCTCGCCGTCGTCGCGTGCCGGCTGATCCCGACGAAGCGGGTCGAGCTCGCGATCGAGGCGGTGCGCGCTGCGGGACCCGGGTTGCGCCTCGTCGTCGTCGGAGACGGTCCAGAGCGCGGCGCGCTCGAGCGCCTCGCGAGCGGCGGTGCGCTCGAGCGCCTCGCGAGCGGCGGCGACCTCGACGCGGGTAGCTCACGCGGCGCGGGCGTCACGGCGACCAGCGAGGGCAGCGCGGCGGTGCGCTTCACCGGCATGCTCCCGCGGAGGGAAGCGCTCGCGTGGATCGGCGCAGCAGACGTGCTGCTGCACCCTTCATCGCACGAGGCCGCCCCCACGGTGATCCGCGAGGCGCGCGCGCTCGGCGTGCCCGTCATCGCCTGCGACGCGGGCGACGTGGTCGCATGGTCCAGGAGCGACGACGGGATCCTGGTCGCGGAAGGCACCGCGCAGAGCCTCGCGGCCGCGCTCCGCAGCATCTGACCGCGCCGCTCGGATCGCGCGCCCGCGGCGTCGCGCGGAGAGCCCCGGCGTTCTCGCCGTGCGATCCGCGCCACGCGCCCCGCTGCAGCCGGCCAAACGCCCCATCTGGAGCGAGTCTGCGATCCTCGGTGCGATCCCCTTGCAATTCCCAAGGCTTCGACTACGGTGCGCCCTCGCTCCGCAGCGAAACGAGGCGGCGGAGTGGCTCGGGGCGTAGCGCAGCCTGGTTAGCGCACTTGACTGGGGGTCAAGGGGTCGGTGGTTCGAATCCACTCGCCCCGACTGGTCCGGCGGAGAGTTCTCCGGCGGACCTTTCGGCTTTGTAGGGCTTCAGCTTTGTCGACTGTGAACGCGCCGGACAGCGGCCGCGCGGCGGCATCATCGAGTTCCGGTGTCGTCCTGGCCAGCCGGCTCCCGGCGTTCACCGCGTCATCCGGCGAGCGAGGGCGGTGAGACAGGCGTGACGGGCCGATCGGTCTCGCCGGCGAGCTCGTCCTCGATGGCGATCATGGCGGCCATCACCAGGTGTTCGCTGAACGGGAAGCCGACCACCTGCACCCCGACGGGCAGCCCGACGCTCTTCGCATCGATCTCGGCGGCCCGCTTCTCCAGCCGGTCGCGCGGCCGCTCGCGGCGCGCCTCCTCGGGCCGCACGCGGGTCACGGGGACGACGCCGGCCGGGAACTGCGTGAGGTTCCAGAGCATCGCGGCGCTGCCCGCGAGGACGAAGTCGCGCGACGCGGTGTGCGGCAAGGCCGGCGTGGCGTACGGCGGGCAGAGCAGCAGGTCGAGCGCTTCGGCGCGCATCGCCGACGCGATCGCGGCGCGCGCCTCGCGCAGGGCGTGCGTGGTGCGCCAGAACTCCGAGACCGACTTCGGCCCGGTGACCTCGAGGAGGCGCTGGAGCCGCCGCTCGCCCGCGAGGCCAGCGACGCGCGCGGCGGCGCGGCGCGCGAACGGCGGGAGCGAGGCCATCGTGCGGAGCGAGCGGAGCGAGACGTCGATGTCCGTCCGCTCGCTGCCGTCCTCGCCGGCGTCGAGGAGCGACAGCGCCGTCGCGCCGCCGTCCGCCGAGAGCGCCGCAAAATACGCGTAGACCGCGTCGGGGATCCCAGGCGGCGTGAACGGCACGACCGTCGCGCCCCGCGCGCGCAGGGCCGACGCCGCCTTCGCGACGGCGCGGGCGACGGCGGTCGAGGGCGGGACCAGCCCGTCGTCGCAGTAGAACCCGACGCGCAGGCGCGCCACCTCGACGCTCGCCGGCTCGACCATCGGGAGCGGCGGCACGCGCACGTCGAGCTCCGCCATCGACGCGGGATCGAGCTCGGACATGACGAGCGCGACGTCGCGGGCGCTCCTGGCCATCGGTCCGATCTGCGCACGGATCGCCTCCTGCCCGAGGAGCGCCGTGTTGCTCCCCTTGTTGGTCCAGCGATCGAGCGTGGGCTTGAGGCCGACGATGCCGCAGCAGTGCGCGGGGACGCGGATGCTGCCGCCGATGTCCGTCCCGATGCCTAGCGGCGACATCCCCGCCGCGATGGCGGCCGCCTCGCCGCCGGACGAGCCGCCCGGGCTGTGATCGAGGCTCCACGGGTTCGCCGTCTGCCCGAAGAGCGGGTTGCGCGCCTCGTTGTACAAGAGCAGCTGCGAGACGTTCGTGCGCCCCAGGATCACGGCCCCGGCGCGGCGGAGCAGCGCGGTGACCGTCGCGTCGCTGGTCGCCCGGTGCCCCCTGCGGGAGGCGACGCCGAGCGTGGAGGCCATGCCGGCCATGTCGAGCGACTCCTTCACGGTGATCGGGAGCCCGTGGAGCGGGCCGCGGATGTCCCCGCGACGGCGCTCCTCGTCGAGGCCGCGGGCGGCCGCGAGCGCCTCGTCGTGGAGCACCTGGGTGAACGCGTGGAGCCGCGGTTCGAGCGCGTCGATGCGCGCCAGGTGCGCCCGCGTGAGCTCCTCGGAGCTGATCTCGCGCGCCGCCAGGAGCGCGGCGAGCACGGTCACTGAAAGATGGGTCGGATCGGTCGATGCGCTCACGGCGATTCGACGAGTATCACAGGTCCGCGCGCGCCAAGGATTGCTAGGCTCCGCTGCCGCGCGCCCACCGCGCGGAGAGCGCCGAAGCCATGCAGCCGCTGCCGATCGATCCGATCCTCCCCGATCTCTGCGCCGCCCTGCGCGCGCGCCCGAGCGTGGTGCTCGAGGCCCCACCCGGGGCGGGCAAGACGACGCGCGTACCGCGCGCGCTGCTCGACGCGGGCTTCGCGGAGCGCGGCGAGATCCTGGTGCTCGAGCCGAGGCGGCTCGCGGCGCGCCTGTCCGCGCGGCGCGTGGCCGAAGAGCTCGGCGAGCGCGTGGGCGAGACCGTGGGCTACACGATGCGCTTCGAAGAGGCGTCCAGCCCGGCCACGCGCGTCCGCTTCGTGACCGAGGGCGTGCTGACGCGGCGGCTCCTCGTCGATCGCGAGCTCCGGGGCGTGAGCGCCGTCGTGCTCGACGAGTTCCACGAGCGGCACCTCGCCGGCGACGTCGCGCTCGCGCTGCTGCGGCGCCTGCAGCGCGGCGCGCGGCCCGATCTCCGCCTCGTGGTGATGTCCGCGACGCTCGACGCCGGGCCGATCGCGGCGTTCCTCGGCGGGCCGGAGGCGCAGCCCGCCCCGGCGGCCGAGGCTGGACGCGGCCACGACGCGACGGCCGCCGGAGCCTCGGTGGCCCCGACCCTGCGCGCCGAGGGGCGGATGTTCGACGTCGCGATCGAGTACCTGCCGAGCGCCGGGGTGAGCGCGTCGACCCACGCCGCGGGCGACCGCCGCGCCCGGGCGCACTGGGGCGACAGGACGCTCGAGAGCCTGGTCGCGTCGTCGGTGCGGCAGCTCATCGAGGAGGGGCTCGACGGCGACGTGCTGGTGTTCCTGCCCGGCTCCGCGGAGATCAGGCGGGCGATGGACGCGTGCTCAGCCATCGCGAAGAGCGAGGACCTGCTGCTCCTGCCGCTCCACGGCTCGCTGTCCGCGGCGGAGCAGGACCGCGCGGTGCGCCCCGCGGATCGGCGCAAGATCATCCTCTCGACCAACGTGGCCGAGACCTCCGTGACCATCGACGGCGTCGTCGCGGTCGTCGACAGCGGCCTCGCGCGCGTGGCCGCGCACGCGCCGTGGTCTGGGTTGCCGACGCTCCGCGTCGCGTCCATCGCCCGCGCCTCCGCGGCGCAGCGCGCGGGGCGCGCCGGGCGGACGCGGCCCGGCCGCTGCCTCCGGCTCTACACGCGCGGGGATCTCGCCTCGCGGCCGGAGCACGAGGCGCCCGAGATCCGCCGGCTCGACCTCGCGGAGACGGTGCTCGAGCTCTGCGCCGCGGGGGTCACGGATCTCGAGGGGTTCGGGTGGCTGGAGGCGCCGCCCGCCGCCGGGCTCGCCGCGGCCGAGGCGCTGCTCGTGCGGCTCGGCGCGCTCGACGAGGGGCGGCGCGTGACGCCGACCGGACGGCGGATGCTTCGATTCCCGGCGCACCCGCGCCAGGCGCGGATGATCGTCGAGGCCGAGCGGCGCGGCGTCGCCGACGACGGGTGCACGCTCGCGGCGCTCGTCGCAGAGCGCGACCTCGGCGCGCCGCCGGGCGCGCGGGAGCCCCACGGTCGGAGGAGCGACGCGCGGCACAGCTCCGACCTGCTCGCCGCGCTCCAGGCCTTCGAGGAGGCGGATCGCGCGCGCTTCGCGGCGGACCGCCTTCGATGGCTGGGCGTGGACCCGGCGCGCGCGCTCACCGTGGAGCGGACGCGCAAGCAGCTCTCGCGGCTCGCCGATCACCGGAGCGCCGCGCCGCCGGAGACCGTCGAGGCGCGCGAGATCGCCCAGCGCATCGCGATCCTCTCCGGATACCCCGACCGGGTCGGGCGCCTCCGCCGGCCGACCAGCGCGACGGGTCGGACCGGACGGGAGGTCGTGCTCGCCGCCGGCGGGACGGCCGCGCTCTCCGAGGCGAGCGTCATCGACGACGTCGATCTCGTCGTCGCGGTCGACATCGAGGAGCGCAGCGAGGGGCGCTCGGCGCGCACGGTCGTCAGGGCGGCGAGCGCGATCGAGGCCGACTGGCTGCTCGACCTCTTCACGGACGCGATCCGGGACACGACGGAGGCGACGTGGAACGCCGCCGCGGAGCGCGCCGAGGTCGTGCGCCGGCTGTCGTACGACGCCCTCGTGCTCGACGAGGCGCGGCCGGCGGCGGGCGCGGGCGGTCCGCTGGCGGAAGCGGCGGCGCGGGAGCTCGCGGCGCAGGCGAGGGCGAAGGGGTGGCGGGCGTTCGTGAAGGGCGACGCCCTCGAGGGCTGGCTCCTGCGGGTCGCGTTCGTGCGCGCGCACTGCCCCGACGCAGCGTTGCCCGACGTGGACGAGGACGCGGTGCTCGCCACGCTCGAGGCGCTCTGCGACGGGCGCAGGAGCTTCGCCGAGCTCCGCGACGCCGATCTCTCGAGCGCCGTGCAGGCCTCGCTGAGCCCCGCAAAGGCGCGAGCGCTCGCCGAGCTCGCCCCCGAGTCGATCGTCCTGCCCGGCGGCCGACGGGCGCGCCTCGAGTACGCGGCGGGCGCGCCGCCGTCGCTCGCCTCCCGCCTGCAGGACTTCTTCGGCATGGCGGAGGGGCCGCGCGTCGCCGGTGGCCGGGTGCCCGTGGTGCTGCACCTGTGCGCGCCGAACCAGCGCCCCGTGCAGGTCACGACCGATCTGTCGGGGTTCTGGGCGCGCCACTATCCCGCCATCGCGAAGGAGCTCCGCCGCCGCTACCCGAAGCACGCGTGGCCGGACGACCCCGCCCACGCCGCGCCGCCTTCGCGCGCGCCGCTCCGCAAGGCTTGAGTCAGCGCACGACCGCCACGCTCCGCGCCGTGTCGGCGACCGTGCGGAGGAGCATGCGCACGATCCCCTCGCCGAGGGGCAGCGTGAACGCGACGTCGCTCTCGCGCTGCGCGACCTGCATCGGAGGGACGGAGCCGTAGCCGAAGCCCCACGAGGAGAGCACGCTCGCGATCCTGGCGATCTGCTCGAGGTTGCGGAGCGCGACGGCGCCGTTCGCCGCGCTCTGCGGGTCCGTGTACGTGAGGGCGCCGGCGAAGTTGACCCCGGGCGGCTGGAAGTTGCCGATGACGCGCACGTACTGGAGCCCCGCGAGGAAAGGGAGCTGCCCCGCCGCAGACGAGACCGCCGCCTGGCTCGAGAGGTCGCCGGCCACGGCGAACGACGCGCCCTTCGTCCCGAGCAGCTCGACCATCCACGAAGGCACGGAGCGCTTCAGCTTGCCGGAGCGGAGCCGATCGAGGGCCCGCCGCATCCCGGTCTCGTTGCCGGTGAGGATCGTGTGCGGCGTGAGCACGACGAAGCCGACGTTGCCGGCCGTGAAGAGATCGTTGTCCGCGTAGCGCGTCTTCACGAGCGGCGCGCCGATGACGGTGACCGACCTGGCGTCGGCGGAGCGGCGGATCGCGTCGACGTCGAAGTTGCCCTGCATCACGGCGCAGAAGTCCGCGCCCTGCATGGCGTAGAGACCGCCGTAGACCTTCACGATGTCGCGCGACGGGACGAAGTTCGACTCGGGGCCCAGCGGGAGCAGGCTCGTGACGATCTGGTTGACCTCGCCTCCCAGGCCGGAGGTGAACATGGCCGCCGCGTCGAGGTAACCGAGCATCACCGCCCCGCTCGGAAGGACGGCCAGGGGGTCGCGATCGATCGCCGTCGCGTCGATCTTCTCTCCGCCGACCAGCGCGAGGCTGTCGTCGGCGCCGCCGCAGCCGCCGAGCGCCGGGAGGGCGAGCGCCGCGATCGCGATCGCGCCCGCCGCGCGGCGCAGGACGGCAGCGCCTCGGGAATGGAACAGCGTCCGCACCATCGCGCTCGCCATCAAGCTCGCTCGTGCGGCGGGTCGGGGCGCTCCAGCGGGAAGGAGCCGATGATCTTCAGCATCTTCGTCTCGCGCTTCACGCCCTCGAGCGCCGCGACGAGCGCCCGATCGGTCGTGTGTCCGCTGACCTCCACATAGAACACGTAGTCCCAGCCCTCGCCGGGGACGGGGCGGGAGTGGACCCGACGGAGGTTGCAGCTGCGCTCCTTGAAGTGCTGGAGGATGTCGTGGAGCGCGCCGGGCCGATCGTGGACGCTGAAGAGGACCGCCGTGGCGTCGTGGCCCGAGCGCGGCGAGGGGAGCCGGGACAGCACCGCGTAGCGGATCCGGAGCTCCCCCTCGTCGCCGACGTTCTCGCGCGCGACCCTGAGCTCCTGCCCGCCGCCCGCGAAGCCGCGGGGGACGATGGCGGCGCTGCCCTCGTTCTCCGCCGCGAGATCCCAGGCGGCCTGCGGGCCCCGCACGTCGAGCACCAGGGCGCGCGGGTGCTGGAGCTCGAGGTAGTTCACGCAGGCCACGTGGTCCTGGGGCGAGGAGTACACCCGCTCGACGTCGGCGAGGCTGCCCGTCCGGTTCACGAGGTCGAGCGCCTGCACCAGCTGGCGCTCGCCGACCACCTTGAGGTCAGCGCCGCCGATCGCCTGGATCGTCGGGAAGATCGGCCCTTCCTTGAACGATTCATACGGGACCACCGCGAAGTCTGCGCGCGAGCGCGCGACCTCCTCGATGGCGGCGAGGGGGCTGTCGGCGCGGACGAACTCGCCGCCGATCCCGAAGTGATCGTGCGCCGCGGTCCAGCCATAGTCGCCCTCGGCCCCCAGGTACGCCACCCGCGGCGCGACCTCGAACGCGCGCGAGGCCGCGTCGATGGCCACGAAGATCGGCCGCACCGCGCGCTGCGGGAACGGCGGCGTCACGGCGCGCTCGAGCGCCTGCACGTGGGCCGCGTCGGCCGTGGGGGCGAACCGGGCCGTGCCCGTCCTCAGCTTGGCGAACTCGTGCGCGATGCGGGCCCGCCGCTCGATGCTGCGAAGGATTTCTTGATCCAGCTCCGTGAGCTGCCGGCGGAGCTCCTCAAGTCGCTTTCTCTCATCCATCCAGGGCACCCTAGCACCGCGCCCGGCGCCGGTGGGCACGCAGCACGGCCGACGCACCACGACGGCGCCGCTGCGCGCTGCGCCGCGCTGGCCACACCCCCGTCGCTGCTCGCCGAGCTGGCGTCAGGCCGCCGCGGAGGAGGCGGACGACGCGCTGGAGTCGCTCTTGGTGCCGCCGCTCGCCGACGAGGCGCTGCTCGACCCCGAGTCCGAGCTCGCCCCTTCCGACCCTGACGAGCTGCCCGACCCGCCGTCCGACTTCGCGGGCGGCTTGTTCGAGCCCGACGCATAGAGGTCGGAGTACCAGCCGCTGCCCTTGAGGATGAAGCCCGTGCCTCGCGAGATCTGCCGCCGGGCTGTCGCGTTGTGACACGACGGGCACTCCGAGAGCGGCGCCTCCTTGATGGACTGCTCGGCCTCCCATTCATGCGCGCAAGATGTGCAGGCGTACTCGTAAGTCGGCATGACGTTTCTACTCCTCGGAACAACCCGAGGAGTATGGTCACGTTAGCCACCTGTCAAGGCGGCTGCCAAAAGCCCACCTTGCGCCGTGGACATCGCACCACCCCCGGGATGCGCAAGACTTGGTCCTCGGTGCGCGGGTGGAGCCAGGATTCCGAGCTTGCCGCGCGGCGCCAGCCCACGTAGACCCCGAGACGCCAGTTGTGACGGTACGTGGCGTGCTGTGACGATACGTTTAAGCCCGCCCGGTCGGTCCCAGGGACGTCATGCGCATTCGTAAGCTCGAGATCAGCGGGTTCAAATCGTTCGTCGACCGGACGGTGGTCCATTTCGACACGGACGTGGTGGGCATCGTCGGTCCCAACGGCTGCGGCAAGTCGAACATCGTCGACGCCATCCGGTGGGCGATCGGGGAGCAGAGCGCCAAGCACCTGCGCGGCAAGTCGATGTCGGACGTCATCTTCAACGGCTCCGAGACCCGCGCCCAGCACGGGATGGCCGAGGTGACGCTCACCTTCGACAACAGCGAGCCGACGGCGGCGTCGCAGCTGCCGCTCGAGTACCGGGACTACGCGGAGATCGCGGTGACGCGGCGGCTCTTCCGCGACGGGACGAGCGAGTACCTCATCAACAAGACCCAGGTCCGCCTCAAGGACGTGACCGACCTCTTCCTCGGCACCGGCGTCGGCACGAAGGCCTACTCCATCGTCGAGCAGGGCAAGATCGGGCTCATCGTCTCGGCGCGCCCCGAGGACCGGCGGATGCTCATCGAGGAGGCCGCCGGCATCACGAAATACAAGGCCAGGAAGAAGCAGGCCGAGCAGAAGATGGACCAGACGCGGCAGAACCTGCTCCGCGTGGGGGACATCGTCTCCGAGATCCAGCGGAACCTCGCGTCCTTGAAGCGCCAGGCGGCCAAGGCCGAGCGGTACGTCAACTACCGCAAGGAGCTGGAGGACCTCGTGCTCCACGAGGCGTCGCACAAGCTCCTGGAGCTCACGGTGCTCACGCAGCACGAGTCGCTCGGCAGGGCCGCGCACGCGGAGCGCGAGCAGGCGTCGCGCACGGCGCTCTCGGCGCGCGAGGCCGAGATCGAGGTCACCCGGCTCGAGGCCCTCGCCTGCGAGGAGCGGGCCGAGCGCGCGCAGAACGAGGCGTTCGCGGCCGACAACCAGGTGCGCACCCACGAGGCGGAGATCGCGCGGGCGCGCGACCGCCTGCGGCACCTCGAGGAGCGGCTCGTCACCGCGGCCAAGGAGCAGGGAGAGCTCGAGAAGACGGTCGAGGAGCTCAGCGCAGAGAAGGCGCAGCTCGAGGCGCAGCTCGCCGGCGTCGACGAGGAAGAGGCGCGGGAGAGCGAGCTCGCGCTCGAGCAGCACGAGCGGCTCGAGGAGCTGCGCCACGGCGAGCGCACCGCCGAGCACGAGGTCGCCGCCCTGCGCCGGCGGGCCGCCGAGGCCACCGCGGCGGTCGCGGCCGCCGAGGCGTCGCTCGCCGGGTTCGATCGGCGCATGACGGAGATGAGCCAGCGGCGGGCGAAGCTCGAGGACGAGCTCGGGCGGCTGATGTACGAGTCGGAGGAGCTCGAGCGGCGGCGCTCGTCGCTGACGCGCAACGTGGCGGAGCTCGCCGAGGGGAAGCGGCTCTCGGCGGAAGACCGGACTCGGCTCGACGTCGAGATGAAGGCGCTGCGCGAGCAGGCGGTCTCGAGCGATCGTGCCGTGGAGCACGCCAAGAACGAGCTCGGGCAGCGGCGCAACCGGCTCCGCGCGCTCGAGGAGCTGCACGCGCGGCTGGAGGGCGTCGGCGCCGGGGTGAAGAACCTCCTCAAGACCAAGGACCCGGCGCTGCTCGGGCTCGTGGCCGACCGGATCGAGGCGCCGGCCGAGCTGACCGCGGCGTTCGCGGGGCTGCTCGGGGACCGGCTGCAGTGCGCGGTCGTGAGCGACGCCGAGCGCGGGATCGCGCTGCTCGCGGATCTGTCGAAGAACAACCGCGGGCGGGCGAGCGTGATCGCGGCGCGGCCCTCGTTCGTGGCCGGCGCGACGCGGCGGCCGCCGCGCGGGGAGGGCGTGCTCGGGCCGCTCGTCGACCGGCTCGTCTTCGCGCCCGAGGACGAGGCGCTGGCGCGCGCGCTCGTGGGGGACGCGGTGGTCGTCGCCTCCGCCGAGGTCGCGGCGCGGCTCGCGGCGGAGGGCGCGGGGTGCACGCTCGTGACGCTCGACGGCACCGTCCTCCGCGAGGACGGCGTGGTGAGCGGCGGCTCGGGCGACGCGGTCGCGGCCGGCATGATCGAGCAGAAGCGGGAGATGCGCGCGCTGCACGAGTTCGTCGCGACCAAGTCGGAGGAGGTGACGGCGCTGCTCGACGCGCAGCAGAAGCTCCGCCTGCGCATCACCGAGGTGGGGACGGCGCTGGAGCGGGCGCGGAGCGAGGCGCACGAGGGAGAGCTCGCCCTCGTGACGGCCGAGAAGGATCTCCGCCGCGCCGAGGAGCAGCTCGCCGCGGCGCAGAAGCGCGAGGGCGTGGTGCGCTCCGAGCTCGAGGACCTCGCCGACAACCTCGACGCCGGCGGGAGCGAGCAGCAAGCGGCCCGCGACAAGCTCGAGGCGGGGCGAGCGACGCGCGAGGCGGCGGCGGCCGGCCTCGAGCACGCCGAGCAGGTCGCGGCCGAGTGGCGCGAGCGGGTGCTCGGGCAGCAGTCGGTCGTGACCGAGCGCAAGGTGAAGCTCGCGCGCGTGCGCGAGCGCGCCGCGGCGGCGCGGGGCACGGTCGAGCGGCTCACGCGGTCGTGCAACGAGCTCCGGGGCCGGATCGCCCGGCTCGACCAGGAGCGGACGGAGAGCGCCGTGGGCGCGGGGAAGGCCGCGGCGACGATCATGATCGCGCGGGAGGCGCTGGTCCGCGCCGTCGCGGAGGCGCACGCGGCGCAGGCCGCGCTGACCGAGGCGCGGCGGTCGCTGGACGAGGCGCGGCAGGCGCACGGGGTGCGCGAGGCCGACCTGCGCGGGCTGCGGCAGGAGCTGTCCGAGGTGTCGGAGCGGCTCCGCAAGCACGAGCTCGCGCTGGAGCGGCTGCGGGTCGAGCACGACCACCTCATCGAGGGGGTGCGCGAGCGCTTCCGCGGGCTGGAGCTCGCCCGCGTGGTCGGCGACTACCACAAGCGGCCGCCCGCCGACGCCTCGCACCGCGCGCGCATCCAGGAGCTGACGGAGCTGCTCGACCGCATGGGCCCCGTCAACCTCGACGCCGTGCGCGAGCACGCCGAGGCCGAGGAGCGGTACACGTACTACTCGGGCCAGAAGGCCGATCTCGATAAGGCCCTCGACGACCTCGAGAAGGCGATCGCCCAGATGAACCGCGAGTCGAAGCGGCTCTTCAAGACGACGTACGATGGCATCAACGCGCGCTTCAAGGCGCTGTTCCCCAAGATGTTCCGCGGAGGGCAGGCGGAGCTCAGGCTGACGAACCCCGACGACATGCTGGAGACGGGGATCGAGATCCTGGCGCAGCCGCCGGGCAAGAAGCTCGGGAACATCGAGCTCATGAGCGGCGGCGAGAAGGCGCTCACCGCGGTGTCGCTCATCTTCGCGATCTTCCAGTTCAAGCCGTCGCCGTTCTGCATCCTCGACGAGGTCGACGCGCCGCTCGATGAGGCGAACGTGGCCCGCTACAACGAGGCGATCCGGAGCATGACGAGCCACTCGCAGTTCATCCTCATCACACACATCAAGCGCACGATGCAGTCGGTCGACGTGCTCTACGGCGTGACGATGCAGGAGCCCGGCGTCTCGAAGCTCGTCAGCGTGAAGATCAACGAGACGGCGAAGCGCCCGGAGCGCGAGGCGGCGCCGGCGGCGGCGGTGGCGTGAGCGCCGAGGGAGCGGCCGCGCTGCGCCTGTCGCGCGGCGCCTCGGGGCTCCGGCACCTCCGCTGGGCCCGCGAGGTGCTGGCGACGCTCGAGGCCCACCTCGAGCACAACCCGGCGCTCTCCGGCGCCGATCGCGAGGCGCTCCAGGGCGAGGCGAGCGCGCTCGCGGCGGCGGTGCAGGCGCTCAGCGGGGCGGTGAAGCCGTACCGGGATTTCCTCGAGCGGACGCGGGTCCGCCACCGCGGGCGCGTGCGCGTCGCGGAGTACCTGGTCCGAGAATCTGACGCGGGCGAGGCGGGCGGCGCGGCGCGCGCGCACCTTGGTGCGGCGCGCGCGCACCTTGAGGAGGCGCTTGTGGAGCTCACCTGGATGGAACAGGCGCAGCGCCAGCCGCTCAAGGCAGCGCTCTCGGCCGAGATCGATCGGCTGCGCGAGGCGATGGCGCGGATGGATGCACACCTCGCGGGGCGGCTCTCCGAGAAGTTCGTCGAGAGCCTGTACCCGCCGCTCACGGACGACGCGACGAGGGTCGTCGACGACGGCGATCCGGACGACGACGCGACGGCCAGCCCTCGATAGCCACGCGAAGCGGGCGAGCCGATCGGCTCGCGAGCGGCTCGAAGGAGACCGGCGACGCGACGAGGTCGCCTGGCAGGCGCAGCGGAACGGATCACCATGCCTGCACGCCGGGGTGGAGATGCGGTAAGGATCCTCGAAGGACTCCTGAAACGGGTCTTCGAAGGACAGCTGAGAGGACGTCGATGGGCTGCGCGGAGCCGGCCGCCATCCTGCTCCTCCGCGGGTGCGCCGCGGCGAGCGAGCGATTCGAAGCGCTGATCCGACGCCATGTGCCGGACGTCGGCGTCACCTCCGATCCCGCGCACGCCCTGGAGCGGTGCCTGGGCGAGGCGCCGCCGGTGCTCGCCGTCGATTGGAGCGAGCCCGCCAGCGCCGCCGCGCTCTGCAGCCGCGTGCGGGCGCAGCCCGGCGGCGATGCGGTGTTCGTCCTCGCGATCACCGAGCGCGACGCGGACATCGACGGCATCCTCGCGGCCGGCGCGAGCGATTTCCTGCTCGCGGGCGGCGACGGCGCGGGCCACCGGGCGCGGCTCTCCGTCGTCCGCGAGCGCGCCGCGCGCGACGCCGTCTCGCGCCGGACGCTCGCGCAGACGCAGGTCCGCCTCGTCGGCGCCGGTCGCATGGCGAGCGTCGGCACGCTGGCCGCCGGCGTCGCCCACGAGATCAACAACCCCCTCGCCTTCGTCATCACGAACGTCGACGCGGCCATCCGGCGCATCGGCTCGCTCGATCGGCGGAATAGCGCTGCGCGCGGCGGCCCCTGGGCTCGCTCTCACGGCGACGGCCGCGCGTCATCGAGCGAGCTCTCCGACGTGCTGAGCCTGCTGGAGGACGCGCGCGAGGGCGCCGAGCGGGTGCGGATCATCGTGCGCGATCTCCACAGCTTCTCGCGCGCCGAGGAGGACCGCCGCGGGCCGGTCGACCCCCGGCGGGTGCTCGACTCCTGCATCCACATGGCGATGAACGAGATCCGACACCGCGCCCGCGTCGTCCGGAGCTTCCAGGAGGTGCCGCCCGTCCAGGCGAACGAGCCGCGGCTCGCGCAGGTCTTCCTGAACCTCATCGTGAACGCCGCGCAGGCCATCCCCGAGGGGCTCGCCGAGCAGAACGAGATCGAGCTCTCGACGCGCTGTGACGCCGAGGGGGCGGTCGTCGTCGAGGTGCGCGACACGGGCGCCGGGATCGCGCCCGAGTCGCTCGGGCGGATCTTCGAGCCGTTCTACACGAGCAAAGAAGCTGGCGAAGGGCTCGGGTTGGGGCTCGCGATCTGCCACTCCATCGTCACGGCGCTGGGGGGTCGGATCGAGGTGGACAGCCGCCCCGGCAAGGGGAGCACGTTCCGCCTCGTCCTCCCCGCCGCCGCGGCCAGCGAGGCGCACGCCTCTGCGGCGCCCGGCTCCGGCGCGTCGAGGTGGCCGCGCGAGAGCGGCAGCCTCGACGCGCTCGCGCCGAAGGCGGCGCCGCGACAACGGGTCCTCATCATCGATGACGAGCCGCTGCTCACGCGGGCCATCGCGGGGACGCTCGAGCCACGGCACGAGACGACCGCGACCGCGAGCGCGCGCGACGCGCTCCGCCGGATCCGCGCCGGAGAGCGGTACGACGCCATCCTGTGCGACCTCATGATGCCCGACATGACGGGAATGGACTTTTACACCTCACTTGCCGAGCACGCGCCCGAGCAGCAGCGCCGTGTCGTGTTCCTGACCGGCGGCGCCTTCACGGAGCGCAGCAAGGCGTTCCTGCAGCAGATCGACGCCCGGCTGCTCCTGAAGCCGTTCGACGCGGCGACGCTGCTCTCGCTGATCGACGAGGTCGTCGCCGCCCGCTGACGAGCGCGTTGGTCGACGAGGTCGTCGCCGATCGCCCTGGGCTCCGGGAGCGCGACGCCGGCGCGCCCTCAGCGGTAGTCGCGCGACTTGAGCGCGATCTCCTCGCCGCTGGGCAGCTCCAGCCGATCGAGCTCGCGCGCGAGGACGTGGACGACCTGGCCCTGCCGCTCGACCCGCCCGGCGACGAGCAAGAGCGCCGCGTTCCTCGCCACGTGCTCGTACTCCGCGAAGACCTGCCTCTGGACGATGACGTTGACCACGCCGGTCTCGTCCTCGAGCGTCATGAACGTCACGCCGCTCGCGGTCGCCGGCCGCTGGCGTCCGACCACCATCCCGGCGACGCGCACGCTCTCCCCGTCGCGCGCGGCCTTGATCTCCTCGGCGGTACGCACGCGCCCGGCGCCGCGCCGCCGCTTGAGCGCCCGCCGCACGTGCCGCATCGGGTGGTCGTGCAGCGACAGACCCACGCGCCCGTAGTCCAGCGCGAGCTGCTCCAGCGGCCTGAGCGGAGGGAGCCCGACGTCCCGGTCCTGCTCGATCGGAACGCCCTCGAACAACCCCTCCACGCGGGGGGCGCGCGCGCGCCAGAGCGCCTCTCTCCGGGCAGGTACCAGCGCGGCGAGCGCGCCCGCCTCTGCGAGCGCCTCCACCTCGTTCTTCTTCAGCTCCGTGCGCCTCACGAGATCCGGGAGGCTCGTGAACGGCGCCTCCTCGCGCGCCGCCACGATCGCCGCCACGGCCGCCTCGCCGAGCCCCTTCACGAGCCGCATGCCGAGCCGCAGCGCCGGGCCCGCCGAGGGCTCGGCGCCGGGCTCGAGGGCCGCGTCCCACGCGCTCTGCACAACGCACACCGGCCGCACCTCCACGCCGTGCCGCTGCGCGTCCTGCACAAGCGCCGACGGGCTGTAGAACCCCATCGGCTGCGCGTTGAGCAGCGCGCAGGTGAACGCCGCCTGGTGGTGGACCTTGAGCCAGGCCGACGCGTACACGAGGAGCGCGAAGCTCGCCGCGTGCGACTCCGGGAAGCCGTACTCCCCGAAGCCCTGGATCTGCTGGTAGAGCATCTCCCCGAACTTCGCCGAGATCCCCTGCTCGGCGAAGCCATGGATGAGCCGCCCGCGGTGCCGCTCCAGGCGCCCGTGCTTCTTCCACGCCGCCATGTCGCGGCGCAGCTGGTCGGCCTCGCCCGGCGTGTAGCCCGCGCCGACCATCGCGATCTGCATCACCTGCTCCTGGAAGAGCGGAACGCCGAGCGTGCGCTCCAGGATGGGATCCAGGCACGGGTGCGGAGACACCGGCGGCTCCTGCCCCGTCCGCCGGCGCAGGTAGGGGTGCACCATCCCGCCCTGGATGGGCCCGGGGCGCACGATCGCCACCTCGATCACCAGGTCGTAGAACTTGCTCGGCTTCAGCCGCGGGAGCATCGCCATCTGCGCGCGGCTCTCGATCTGGAACACCCCCACCGTGTCGGCCCGGCCGATGGCCTCGTAGACAGCCGGATCTTCTGGCGGGATCTGCGCGAGCGCCGCGATCGGATCGAACGCGGCGCCTCGGCCCGCGTGGAGCGAGGCCCCCGCGGGCGCAGGGGCCCCTGCAGCGTCAACCGAGGGAGCCACGAGCCCGGCGTACCGGTCCGAGTGGATCAAACCGAGCGCCTTGCGGATCGCCGTCAGCATGCCGAGCGCCAGGACGTCGATCTTGAAGAAGCCGAGATCGTCGAGATCGTCCTTGTCCCACGGGATCACCGTGCGGCCCTCCATCCGCGCAGGCTCGACCGGGGCCACCTTGTGCAGCGGCTCCGACGACAGCACGAAGCCGCCCACGTGGATCGAGAGATGACGCGGGAAACCCTCGAGCGCGCTCGCCATCATGACGGCCTGCCGGACGCGCACGTCATCCGGATCGAGGCCCGCCTCGCTGACCCGCTGCTCGGTGATGTCCGCCTCGTGGTGGAGCACGAGGCCGCTCAGCCGATCGACCTGATCCGCCGAGAAGCCGAACGCCTTGCCGACCTCGCGGAGCGCGCTCTTGCCGCGGTAGGCGATCACCTCCGAGACCATCGCCGCCCGGTCGCGCCCGTACATCTCGTAGATCGCCTGGATCACCTCCTCCCGGCGCTCGTGCTCGAAATCGACGTCGATGTCCGGGGGCTCGTGGCGCTCCTCCGAAAGGAAGCGCTCGAAGAGCAGGCTCGACCGGGCCGGGTCCACCGCCGTCACGCCGAGCACGAAGCACACCGCGCTGTTCGCCGCGCTCCCGCGGCCCTGGCAGAGGATCTGCCGCGCGCGCGCGATCTTCACGACCTGCTGCACGCTGAGGAAATAAGGCGCCACGCCGAGCTTCGCGATCAAGGCGAGCTCCTTCTCGATCTGCGCGCGCACCGGAGGCGGCGTCCCCTCCGGGTAACGGTCGCGGCAGCCCTCCTCGGTGAGGCGGCGCAGCGCCTGATCCGACGTCTCCCCCGGCATGCAGAGGGCGTCGCTCGGGAAGCTGTAGCGGAGCTCGGACAGCGAGAAGCGGCAGCGGGACGCGACCTCCACCGTGCGCGCGATCCAGGCCGGATGATCGCGGAACAGCGCCGCCATCTGCGCGCCGGACCGCACGTACGCCTCCGCGTTCGGCGCGATCCGCGTCCCCGCTTGATCGAGCGTGGTCTTGGTCCGGATGCACGCGAGCACGTCCGCGAGCGGCTTGCGCGACGGGTGATGATAGAGCGGGCGCGCCGTCGCCACCACGCAGGGGCCGTAGCGGCGCTCCGCCGCGAGGGCCGCCGCGACGCGCTCGCCGTCACGGCGGTCGAGGTGCTTCCAGGTCGCGACGAGCGCGCGCTCGCCGAACGCGTCTCGCAGCGCGCCGATGAGCGCGCCGGAGACGCCCGCGGGCACGAGAGGATCGAGCGGCACGATCGCGGAGAGGCCCCGCTGCGCGGCCGCGATCGCCTCCGCCGAGATGCTCGCCATCCCCTTCTCGCACTCGGCGTGCGCGATCGTGAGCAGGCGGCAGAGGTTCGCGTAACCCTCGCTGTCCTCGACCAGGAGGACCACCGACGGCCGGACCTCCGGCCCGCGCTCGCCGCCCCCGCGCGGCGCGCCCAGCGTCAGCTCGGCCCCGACGATCACCCGCTGCTCGACCTTCTTCGCCGCCGTGTGCGCCCGCACGCTGCCGTAGATCCCGTCGCGATCGCAGAGCGCGAGCCCCTCGAGGCCGAGCTCCTTGGCGCGGTGCACGAGCTCCTCGGGGTGCGAGGCGCCCTCCAGGAAAGAGAAGCAGGAGCGGCCGCAGAGCTCCACGAACGGGACCGACGCGCCGGCGCTCACTCGCACCACCCCTGCAGGAAGGCCTCGCCCGTCGCGCGGTCGACGTAGATCCACGCTTCGCCGCAGGAGCTCGCGCTCGCGCCGTCTCGAGGAGGGCGCAGCTCGCCGAGGCGCGCCGGGGCGGCCTTGCCGGACGGAGAGCCCGAGACGAGCCAGGCGCGCGCGTAATCGCGCGACGCCGGCGTGGGCGTCCACCACTCCACCGCGTCGATCCGCATCACGAAGGAGAGCCGCTCGATCGCGTAGAGGTGCCGATCGACGGCCACGATCGCCCCGCGCCCCACCCGGCCGAGCGGGATCGGCTGCGCGAGGAGCCGCGCGGGCTCGAGCGCCGGCGCGTCCGCGCCCTCCGCCTGCTCCGCCGCGCCCCGATCCGCCGCGGCGCGCGCGCGGGCCGCGGCGGACGCGCGCGTCATGGCCGCCTCGCCGGAGGCCGGCACGAGCCGCGAGCGCGCCTCGGGGCGGTGCGCGTCGGCGATCTCCAGGATGCCCACCCGCTCCTGGCCGATCTCCGCCGAGAGCTCGGCCAGGAGCGCCGGCAGGCTGTCGGGATCGACCGACCGGTCGCGCGACAGATCGAGCTGCACCCGACGAGCCCGCGCGATGCGCGAGGCGATGACGTGGACCCCCACCGCGGGCGCCGCGAGCTCGATCCGCTCGAGCTTCGCCTTCAGCGGGCGGAGCAGATCGCCCGCGTCCGAGAGGGGCACCGGCATGTCGACGTGGAAGCGCAGCGAAGGGCCGCGCCCGTCGTCTTCCAGGAGCGCCGCGGCGCCGTCGTCCTCGCGCTCGCCGAGGCGGAGCCGCGCGATGGAGCGATCGTAGGCGATCGCCACGTTGAGCCGCCCACACGCCTCCCCGCGCGCGGCGAGCCGCGAAGCGATCCGCGACGTCATGCCGCGCAGCACGAACAGGAGCGACTCGGCGCTCTCGATCGGCTCGTCGAAGAGCACCTCCTCCTCGAGCAGCCGGGGCACCTCGAACGGCAGGAGCGGCACGGGATCGCGCCCGGCGAGGAGCTCCATCACGTCGGCCGTCCGCGGCCCCAGCCGCGCCGCCACCTGCGCCCGCGGCAGGCGCGCGAGATCCTCGACGCGGAGCACGCCGAGCCGGACGAGGAAGCTCGCCACCTCGCGCTCGACCGGGAGCGCCTGCACCGGCAAGGGCCCGATCGCCTGCGCCCCCTTGCCCGGCGGCGCGATCGGGGCCTCCGCCCCTCCCCCGCCGTCCGCGTGCGCGCCGAAGCGCGCGAGCGCCTGCGCGAGCCGCGGTCCGTCGGCGATCGCGAGCCGCGCCCGGTGGCCGAGCGCCGCGACGCGCTCGCCGAGCTCGCCGAGCAGCGCCTCCTCGCCGCCGACGAGGTGCGACGCCCCGGTGATGTCGAGCCACACCGTGTCGTACGGGCCGTCGCCCCAGGGGCTCCTCGCCTCGCTCGCGGCGCGCTCGGGAGCGCGGCTCGCCCGCGACGCGCCCGCGCGCGCGGCGCCCTGCTCGCCGAGCTGGATCGCCGCCGTCGCCCCGAGCCCGAGCGCCACCTCGGCGACCCGGCCGAGCGCCGCGTCGATCTCGGCGAACGTCACCCGGTGGATCGCGAGGTGGGCGACCAGCGCCGCCGCCTCGACGACCTTCTGTCCCGGCCTCACCCCGTACCGCCTCGCCTCGTCGTCGACCACGTCGATCACCGCCGCCGGCGCCTGCGGCTCGCGCTCGGGCCGCGGCGCGGCCGCCGCGCGGCGGTCCTCGTCGCCCCCGAGGATCACCGCGAGCGGCGCCTTCCCGCTCGGCGAGACCGGCCCACGCTGCTTCACCAGCTCGCACGCGAGCTGCGGGAGCACGATCGCCACAATGCGCTTCACCGCCATCGCCTCTCCTCCCTCACGCCCGCGACAGCGCGGGCCGCGGCTCGCCGCCCGCCGTCCGCTCTGCCCTGTCCCCGGGCCGCTCCCCGAGCACCACCGGCGTCGGCGAGGTCACGCGCCCCCGGCGGTCCTTGGCGACGCGGACCATCAACCGGTTCTCGGCGACCTGCTCGAGCTCCAGCCGCATCGCGACCGGCAAGGGCATCGGCCGCGCCGCCTGGCGATCGGTGAGGAGCAGGATCGTCCCGTCGCTCCCCTCGATCGCCAGGGCGAGCTTGCGCACCACGTTGACCCAGCGCGCGAGGTCCTCCTCGCGGCGCCCCGCCCCGGGCGCGCTCCGCTCCCCCTTCCCCGCGCCCTGGCCGAAGGCCCCCGGGACCCCGGCCACGTCGATCACGAGCACCGCAAATGCCCGGCTCATCGCCATCCGGACCGCGACCTTCGCGAGCACCTCCGGCGGGGGCCGCACCACGAGCAGCCGGCTCAGATCGACCTGCGCGCGCGCGACCGCGGGCGCGAAGAGCGAGCCGCTCGGGTCGATCCACGCGCACCACGCCCCCGCCGTCGCGCTCGTCCCGCGCAGCCGCGCCTCCGCTTGCGCCGACGCGCACGCGGAGAGGGCGAGCGAGGTGGACCGCCCCAGCCCCCGCGGCGCGGCGAGCTCCACCACCCCCCCGCGCGGCAGCCCCCCTTCCGGGAGCGCGTCGTTGATTTCCCGCAGGCCGAGCGGGAGCGTCTTGGCGCGCGCTTCGAACTCGGGGAGGGTATGGCGCAGGAGGTCCCGGGCAAGCGGAGCGGCAAGAGCGGCGGACGACATACTGAACACGATAACAGTGCCCCGCGCGGCTGCCAACTTTGCAGGACGAACAACGTCCTACCTGCGCCCGTGGCGTTCTCCTTTTGCCCTCCCAGGGCTCTGGAGCGGCCTCTCCGGCAATTTCTGTGCAGATAGGATGGCAGGACGACGGGGATGAAGCGAATGCCGTCACGGGCTCTTCAATAAGTCCGACCTGGGCAGGTCGACCTCATGGCCGGCGATGACCAGCGCTCCTGCCAGCAGCCTCGCCGCGCGCGCGGCGGGCCCGACGCCTCAATGCGGCGGAGCTGCCGCTGCGGGGACGCCCCCGATGTAGCGTGAGCTCGGGCGAATGAGCCGCCCCGCGCGCCGTTGCTCGTCGATGTGCGCGCACCAGCCGGCGACCCTGCCCACCGCGAAGGTCGGCGCGAAGAGCGCGCGTGGCAGCCCGAGCGCGTCGAGCAGCACCGCCGTGTAGAACTCGACGTTCGCGCGCAGCGGGCGATCCGGGTGCCGCGCGCGGAGCGCGGCCTCCGCCGCCCGCTCGACCTCACGCGCCAGCGCGAGCCGGGCGCTCTGCGCGCCGCCTGCCGTCCGCCCGAGCCGCTCGATCGCCCGCTCGAGCACCGCCGCCCGCGGATCCCTCACCCGGTAGATCCGGTGGCCCATGCCCATGATCCGCCGGCCCGCCGCGAGCTCGGTCTGGATCCAGCGCTCGGCGCAGCCCGGCAGCGGCGCGCCGCCCTCGCCCGCCTTCGCCGCGACCGCGTCCAGCATGTCGAGGACCGGCCCGGGCGCGCCGCCGTGGAGCGGCCCCTTCAGCGCGCCGATCGCCGCGACCACCGCCGAGATCGCGTCCGACCCCGTCGAGGTGACAACGCGCGCGGTGAAGGTGGACGCGTTCATGCCGTGATCCGAGACCGTCACGAGGTACGTGTCGAGCTCGCGCGCCTCGGCCTCGCTCGCCGCGGCCCCCCGCGCCATGCGCAGGTAGTCGGCGGAGAGCCGGAGCGCCGGATCGGGCGCGACCGGCGCCTCCCCCGCGCAGCGCCGCGCCCACGCCGCCGCGAACGTCGCGACCGCCCCGGCGATCGCCGCGGGCGGGACGTCGGCCGAGAGGTGCGCGACCGCGGCGCGGAGCGCATCCATCCCGTCGCTGGCCTGGAGCGCGTCCCCGAGCCGCCCGAGCAGCGCGAAGGCCCTCGTCCGCCCCTCGGCGATCGCTCGCCGGAGCGACTCCCGCTCCGCCGCCCCGGGCAGCGCGCCGCCCCAGAGCAGCCCGCACATGTCCTCGAAGGTCACCCCGCCGCCGCCGGCGAGCTCCTCGACGTCGTGGCCCGCGAGGGTGAGCCTCCCCCGCTCTCCGTCCACCTCCGAGAGCCGCGTCTCCGCCACCACCACGCCTTCCAGGCCGCTCGCGAGCGGCGCCGCCACATCCCTCATTCCGATCACCTCCGCTGACGACATCTTGGGCACCTCACGAGGTTGATCAACCTTGATTGTACAATCAACCATGCACGGCCTCGAAGCGCGTCGAGGAAGAATCCCGGAGGAAGCCGTGGAAGGGGGGTGCTAGGAGGGATGGGTGTCGTCGGCGCGCGCGACGCCGGCGCCTCGTGCATCGGAAGACAGGATGGATGCAACGTTGATGGGCGCTCATGGTGGATCTACCTGACTCGGGGCAACGGCCGTCGGCGTACGTGACCGGCGCCGAGGCGGCGGAGCTGCTCGGCGTGAAGCGGGAGACGCTCTACGCGTACGCGAGCCGGGGCGTGCTCCGGGGGGTGCCCGGCGGGCGAGGGCGCGCGCGGCTCTACCTCCGGGCGGACATCGAGCGGCTCAAGGCGCGGCACGACGCGCGCGCCGGCCACGGCCCTGTCGCCGCCGAGGCGCTCCGGTGGGGCGAGCCGGTGCTCGAGTCGGCGCTCACCGCGATCGGCCCGCGCGGGCCCGTCTACCGGGGCAAGGAGGCGGTCGCGCTGGCGCTCGACGACGTGCCCTTCGAGGCGGTCGCCGAGCTGCTCTGGACGGGCGAGCTGCCGGCGGAGGGCGCGCCGGCGGCGCGGCCAGGCCGGCTGAGCGTCCGCCCGGCCAAGCTCGCGGCGCTCCTGCCCGAAGGCGCGCCGCCGTTCGTCGCGCTCGCGCTCGTGGTGCCCGCGCTCGGCGCGCACGACCCGACCCGCCACGTGGGCGCGCCTTCGGGCGATGGGCGCATCCCCACGGGCGACGCGGAGCGCACACGGGCGCGGGCCCTCGTGCGATCGCTCGCGGCGCTCGTGGGCCTCGGGCGGGACGCGCGCAGGGCGACCGACGCCCTCGAGGCCGACGGGGCGGCGCGGCGGCTGCTCATCGCCCTCGGCGCGAACGCCTCGAAGAAGGCCGAGCGCGCCGTGAACCGGGCGCTCCTGGTCTCGGCCGATCACGAGCTGAACGCCTCGACGTTCGCGGTCCGGGTGGCCGCCTCCACCGGCGCCGACCTCTACGCCTGCGTCAGCGCGGGGCTCGCCGCGCTCTCCGGCCCGAGGCACGGCGGCATGACCGACCGGGTGGAGGCCCTGGTCGCCGAGGCGGGCCGGCCCGAGCGCGCCGCCGCCGCGGTCCACGAGCGGCTGCGCCGCGGCGAGCCCATCGCCGGCGTCGGGCACAGGCTCTACCCCGAGGGCGACCCCCGCGCCCAGCTGCTGCTCGACACGGCCCGCGCGCTCGCCCCGCAGAGCACGGCCTTGCGCACGGTGCTCGCGCTCGTCGACGCGCTGCGCGACGCCGGCCTCGATCCGCCGTCGCTCGACCTGGGCCTCGTCGCGATCGCGGCCGCGCTCGGCCTGCCGGCCGGCACGGCGGCGGCGCTCTTCGCGGTGGGGCGCGCCGCCGGCTGGATCGCCCACGCGTTCGAGCAGCGCGAGGCGGGGTACATGCTCCGGCCGCGCGCCCGGTACACGGGGCCCTGATCGCAGCCTCCTGACGCCATCGACGTCAGGCCCGAAGCGGCGCCGCGCGCAAGACGGCAAGCGTGGTTCGCGGGGTGGTGGGGCCCCGACGAGCTTCGCTCGGCGGGGCGGCGGGGGCGCGCGCCCCCGCCGTCAAAAATCGACCTGCATTCCGAGCTCGACCACGCGGTTCGGCGGCAGACCGAAGTACGCCGTCGCCGGCCGCGCGTTCCGCGAGATGAAGGCGAAGAGCCCCTTGCGCCACCGGGACATCTTCGAGCGCCCGGTCGTCAGCAGCGTCTCCCTGCCGAGGTAGTAGCTCGTCCTCCCGAGATCGATGTCGAGCCCGTGCCGCTTGCACCCCTCGAGCACCGACGGCGCGTTCGGCGTCTGCATGAAGCCGTAACACGCCGTGACCTGGTAGATCCCCTCGCCCCGCGGGATCACCGTCGTTCGCCGCTCCGCCGGCACCTCCGGCACGTTCGTCACCTGGATCGAGAGGAGCACCACCTGCTCGTGCAGCACCTGGTTGTGCTTCACGTGGTGCAGCAGGATCGGCGGCGTGCCCTCCGGGCTCGACGCCATGAAGACCGCCGTCCCGCGCACCCGGTGCGGCTTCACGCGCTTCACGTCCTCGAGGAACATGTCGAGCGGCAAGATCGCCGACTTGATCGCCGCTGCGAGGTGCTTGCGCCCCGTCTTCCAGGTCGTCATCACCGTGAAGATCGCCGCGCCCATCACGATGGGCACCCAGCCCCCGTGGAAGAACTTGGCGCTGTTCGCCGCGAAGAACGCGAGATCGATCACCAGGAAGAGCCCGGCGAGCGGGAGCGATTTCCAGATCGGCCAACCCCACGTCTTCCGGGTGACCACGTAATAGACCACCGTGGTGATCCCCATCGTCCCCGTGACGGCGATGCCGTAGGCAGCCGCGAGCGCGCTCGAGTTCTTGAACGTGAGAACCAGCACGATGCACGAGATCAGGAGCCCGCTGTTCACCTCGGGGATGTAGATCTGCCCCGCCTCGTCCTTCGACGTGTGGACCACCGTGACGCGCGGGAAATACCCGAGCTGCACCGCCTGCTGGGTCAGCGAGAAGGCCCCGGAGATGAGCGCCTGGGACGCGACGACCGTCGCCGCGGTGGCGATCGCCACCGTGGGGTAGAGGGCCCATGACGGGACCAGCGCATAGAACGGGTTCGCCGCCGCGGTGGGGTCCGCGAGGAGCTTGGCGCCCTGGCCGAAATAATTGATGAGCAGCCCGGGCCAGACGATCGTGTACCAGGTGTACTTGATCGGCACGCGGCCGAAATGCCCCATGTCGGCGTACAGCGCCTCGCCGCCCGTGATGCAGAGGACGACCGCGCCGAGGATCAGGAAGCCATGCAGTTGATTCTCGACAAAGAAGCTCACCGCGTAGGTCGGTGAGACGGCCCGGAGCACTCCGGGGCTGCCGATGATCTCCTTGGCCCCGAGCAGCACGAGCGTGACAAACCACACGAGCGTCACAGGCCCGAAGATCGACCCGACCCCGGCCGTGCCGCGCTTCTGCACGAGGAACACGGCGAGCAGCACGCCGCAGGTGATGACCGGCACGACGGAAGGGTCCAGCTTCGGGATCGCGACCTCGAGGCCCTCCACGGCCGAGAGCACCGAGATCGCGGGCGTGATCACGCCGTCACCATAAAGGAGCGCCGCGCCGAAGAGGACGAGGAGCACGAGGAGGCCGCGGCCGTCGCCCTTGCGATCGCCGCTCGGGACGAGCGCGAGCAGCGCGAGGATGCCGCCCGCGCCCTCGTTGTCGGCCCGCGTGATGAACGTCACGTACTTGATGGTCACCACCATCATCAACGACCAGAACATCAGCGAGAGCACCCCGAGCACGTTCTCGGGCGTCGGAGCGACGTGGTGCGGGCTGCTGCGGCTGAAGCACTCCTTCATCGCGTAGAGCGGGCTCGTCCCGATGTCGCCGTAGACGACCCCGAGCGCGGCCAGCATCAGCGGCCACATCTTCTTCGAGCTCCCCATGTGGGCGCGCTCGGCCATCGGAGAGGGCGCGGGGCGCTCTGCGGCAGGGACCGGTCGTGGGCTCATCGTCATCGGGGCGGATCCTACTCCATCGAGAGCGCGCCTCGCGAGGAGGCGGAGCGCGACGGCTCAGCCGAGCGCGCGCGCCGCCACGGTGAGATCTTCGATGAAGCGGGAGAGCTCGGCTCGCCTCGTCGCTTCGTCCGGCATGCGGAGGATCGACGCGGGGTGCACGGTCGCCAGCACGCGCGGCGCGAGCGGCGAGGCGACGATCCTGCCGCGCTCGCGCGTGACCCGGAACGAGCCGCCGAGCAGCGCCTGCGCCGCCGTCGCGCCGAGGCATACCACGATCGCCGGCTGCACCACCGCGATCTCCGCGGCGAGCCACGGCAGGCACGCGCGGATCTCGCGCGCGTCCGGCTTCACGTGGATGCGGCGCTTGCCGCGCGGCTCCCACTTGAAGTGCTTCACCACGTTGGTCACGTACGCCCGGCGCCGCTCGATCCCCGCCGCCTCGAGCGCGCGATCGAGCAGCTGCCCCGCTGGGCCCACGAACGGTTTACCGGCCAGGTCCTCCTTGTCGCCCGGCTGTTCGCCGACGAGGAGCACGTCCGATCGCGCCGCGCCCTCGCCGAACACCGTCTGCGTCCCCCGCTCCCAGAGCGGACACGCCTGGCACCGCGCGGCGGCCTCGCGCAGGCTCGGCAACGAGGGAGGGCTGGGGACGAGCGCCGCCGCCGTCGCCTCGCCGACGCCGCGCCCTGCTGCATTTCGTCTCGCCACGGTCGCCATGACCGCCTCCGCAGCATCGCTCGTGCCATGGGCAATGCGGCGCGGTCGAACGCGCCGCGTCGCGAGGAGCGCGGCCGACGAGCGTCTTGACGGCATCCGGCAGCCTTCCCATAGTGCCACGGTCCTCCGACGTTGACCGACCAGTCAGAATGCCCCGCCTCGCCGATCGCCGCGCCAGGATCGAGCTGCTCCGCGCCGCCGAGGCTGCCTTCACCGAGCGCGGCCTGGCCGCCGCGAGGGTCGAGGACATCACCGAGCGCGCGGGCGTCTCGAAGGGCGCGTTCTACCTGCACTTCCAGAGCAAGGACGACTGCTTCAAGCAGATCGTCGAGACCTTCATCGCGCGCCTCGCCGACTGCGTGGAGCCGCCGCCCGTCGTCTTCGAGGCCGAGCGAGCGTCGGTGAACGAGTACTTCAAGCGCCTCCTCGCCCACGACATGGAGGTGCTCGAGTTCTGCTGGCAGAACCGCGCGCTCCTCAGGATGATGCTGGCGGGCGGCGGTGGGACTCCGTACGCTTACCTGATCGACGAGTTCGCCCAGCGCGTCGCCCGGCAGGTGGAGGGCCGCCTCCGGTACGCGATCGACATCGGCCTCTACCGGCGCGATCTGGATCCCGGCGTCATCGCCGCGCTCATGTCCGGCGCCTTCGATCGCCTGGTGCGCAAGCTCATCGACGCGCCGTGCAGGCCAGACATCGCGGCCTGGGCTGCGCAGGTGCTCCAGCTCTTCACGCACGGCCTGCTCGCCCCGGAGGTGCGCGCCGTCGCTGACCAGTCGGTCATGGAAGCACCCCCGCGCAGCGCGCGGCAGACCGCCGATCCGGCGCCTGCCTCGGCGTCGAGCAGCGAGCGCCGGCGCTCCAAGGCGAAGGCGACGTAGGCGACCTGGCTGACGAGGGCGCACCGCGCTCCCGCGGTCGTCGGCGCACTCCGCCTTCATCGGAAACATTGGAGCCGTCGGAAGCGCCGATACAGCAGGAGCCTTGGAAACACGATCCAGTCCGCCGCCAGCCGTAGGGCTTTGCCTGAATGAAATGGTCGGAAACCCGGCGGTATTTGGACAGCTTACAGGGAATCCCTGACGAACGATTCCACATCGCCCTAGCGGTCGGTCGGGCAGCAGCTGAGCTACAGCTGACAGTCAACGGGATTTTCGGCAGGAATTTTCGGCAGGACAGTGAGGGGGTGGATCGGGGGCCGGAGGGGAACCGTTCAGGCAACTCGGGAAGAGCGCAGCCTTGGGGAGCGGTCCTGCCCGTTCCATCGCGCCAGGCTGACCGTCGCGCGCTCTGGCCGGTCACGGACACTCTCTGGACGGCTCTCCGCAAAGGAACGGAACTGTCGAGGGGGGCGGAATGGGCATACAGACGGGTCGTGATAGACGGTTAATCCACGAGCTGCTCCGGCAGACCTGCCGGTCGATCCAATGGCGTGCGGACACCGCAAGGTCGATTGCAGAGAGGATCGAGATCGCCCTCGCCGAGCACGCGCTCCACGTCTCCACGCCGGACGTCGACCTGCGCGTCCGGCTGACCAAGGACTTTGCGCTCGCCATCGCGATACGCGTGCTCTCCTTCGGCGACGACGCCGAGGAGTCGCTGAGCAAAGCCCTGTGTCAGGACAGATCGCTCATGGCGGAGCTCGTTAAGGAAGAGTGGCAGCTCGTGCGCACCGCCTGCAGAACGGCCGAGCAGACCGCCGGGAGGCTGGTGCTCCTGACGGCGGTACCGGGGGCGTGAGACCGCGAGCAGGACGCACGCCGAGAACGCGACCGGGCCCACGAGGCGATAGAGATGGCGCCCCAGACCAGCTACAGCATTTACGTTCGCTTCCGGGGCAGGCGGCTCGCGCTCATGAGGCACATCCGCTCGCTCGAGACGGCGCGGTTCCAGCTGCGGTCCTTCCGGGCAGAGCGGTTCCACGACGCCGATCAGGTCTTTCTCGTCAACGACGCGACGAGGCAGATCGTCGACGAACGGGGGTGGGAGGACGCCGGAGAGTCCGGGGAGGATCGGCAGATCAGCGCCGACGTCCGCCTTCCGACCGATGGCAAGCGCGCGGAGCGCACGCACGACGCGGGGAGCGAGGCAGATCGATCGCTGGGAGGGGCGCAGGCTCCCGCGCTGCTCGCGGCGCCCGAGGCGCCGGCGCCGCCGCTCGCGGCGCCCCTCGATCACCTGGCGCGATCCGACGGCGAAGCCCGGCACGTTCCACCGGAGAGGAGATGGTCCGGCGTCGAGAACCCGGAGCCGCCGCGCGCACGCCTGCGCCGCGCGATCACGGCAGCCCAGGTCGCCCGAGCGCGCCACGACGCCGCGCTGGAGGCCCTGACCAGGCTCCAGCCCGGCGGGAGGATGGATGAGATGACCCTGAGGAGGCTCAATGATTCTGCCCGAATGGTATCCGACCGATCCGCACACATCATCGAGCGGCTCGAGCAACTCCTGAAGCGCCTGGAAGGGGCGCGCTGATATGGTGAGATGACCGTGAGGCGCCGTGTCCCATGCGCGACATGGACGACGACAGCCATCGTTGACCGACCGCCCACCGGAACCCTGGCTTAGTCCCTGTCAGGCTCTCGCCATAGCGAGACGCGTGAGAGAGCGCCCAACCGTTCAAGCCGACAATGCCCGAACAGAAGAAGTCACGCCGGACGCAACTCGGGGCACCGGGCCAGAGCGACGCCGCGCCCCAGGCCGGCAGGGCATCCGCGCCGGGGCGAGCGCCGGTCCCGCTCCCGGGCGCCGGCGAGGGCGCCACAGCGGTCGAGCCGCGCCCCGAGGGCGAGCTGCGCTTTCCCGTGGTCTGTGTCGTCGCTTCGGCCGGCGGACGCAACGCGATCGCGGAGCTCCTCCGGCGGTTGCCCAGCAGAGATACGAGCCTTTCTCTCGTCCTGATCTACAGCGCAGATCCAGGGGAGCTCCCCCTCCTCGAGCTCGTGGCGCAGAGCAGCCCTCTCCCTGTGACCGAGCTCCGATCGGGGATGAAGCTCGCGCCTGGTCGTGTCCAGGTCCTGCCCCCGGAGGCGCAGGCGACGCTGGCGGGGCTCCGCGTCGACCTCGCGCCGCGGGGCGAGGGCGGCCCGGGCCCTGGCGATCTCTTCCTGCGCTCGCTCGCGGGCGAGCTCGGGTCGGGCGCGGTGGCCGTCGTGCTGTCCGGCGCCGGGAGCGACGGCGCGCTGGGGCTGAAGGACGTGAAGGCCGAGGGCGGGGTCACCTTCGCGGAGAACCCGCGCGGCGCCGAGCGGCCGGCGCTCCCGCGGAGCGCCATCGCGGCCGGAGGCGTCGACTTCGTCCTCAGCGTCGAGGAGATCGCGGCGGAGCTCGTGCGGATGGGTCGCCCCGGGCACGTGCTCGCTCCATGGCTCAGGCAGGGCGCGCCCCTCGGAATGGACCCCGATCTCAGCAAGCTCCTGAGGCTGCTTCACGCCGCGGTGGGCGTCGACTTCAGCCAGTACAAGAAGAGCACGCTGAGGAGGCGCATCCAGCGGCGAATGACGCTCCACAGGCTCGCCACCCTCCAGGACTACCTGGAGCACTTGAAAGCGCACCCCGGCGAGATCGAGGATCTCTACCAAGACCTCCTCATCAAGGTCACCACGTTCTTCCGCGATCCGGGCGCCTTCGCCGCGCTGAAGACCCACGTGTTCCCGGTGCTCATGCACAGCAGGCCGCAGGACTCCCCTGTTCGCATCTGGGTGCCGGGCTGCTCGACGGGCGAGGAGGTCTACTCTCTCGCGATCTCGTTGCTCGAATTCCTCGAAGCCGACGCGACCGATCATGCCATCCAGATCTTCGGCACCGACCTGAGCGAGGCCGCCATCCAGCAGGCGCGGGCCGGGATCTACATCGAGAGCATCTCGATGGACGTCTCGCCCAGCCGGCTGCGCCGCTTCTTCGTCAGGGTACAAGGCGGCTTTCAGGTCAACAAATCGGTCCGCGATCTGTGCGTCTTCTCGCGCCACAACGCCGCGGCCGACCCGCCCCTGTTGAAGCTCGATTTCACCAGCTGCCGCAACCTGATGATCTACCTGGAGCCGAGCCTGCAGCGCCGGCTGCTGCAGACGTTCCACCAGGCCCTCAAGCCCACCGGGTTCCTGCTCCTCGGCTCGTCCGAGAGCCTCACGACGACGCCCGATCTGTTCGGGGTCGTGGACAGGACCCACAGGATCTTCTGCAAGCGCGCCGCGTCGGAGGCGGCCCACTCGCTCGCCCTCGCCGCGCCCGCTCTGCCCGGCGTGCCGGTGGTCGCCCTGGCGACGGAGAGGCCGCGGGAGCCCGAGGGGCTCGGCATGGATGCGGTGCGCAGGGAGGCCGACGCCATCGTCATGGCGCGCTATGCCCCCGCCGGCGTGGTCGTGGACGAGGAGATGCAGATCGTCCAGTTCCGGGGCAAGACGGGGCCCTACCTCGAGCCGTCACCGGGCGACGCTAGCCTGCACCTCTTCAAGATGGCCCGAGAGGGGCTCGTCCTCGGCATCCGGGCCGCCATCGACGCGTCGATGAACTCGGGCGCGATGGCCCGCAGGGAGCAGATCAAGGTCAGGCAGGACGAGAAGATCCGGTACGTCGACGTCGAGGTCTGGCCGCTCAAGGTGCGGCTCCCGCAAGGGCGCTGCTTCCTCGTCACCTTCTCCGAATCGGGCGCCGCGAGGCTGGACCGGCCGGGCAGCGACCCGGCCCCGAGCGACGCCCAGAAGGATCTGGAGATCGTCCAGCTCCGCAGGGAGCTCGTGACCACGAGGGAGTACCTCCAGTCGCTCATCGATGAGCTCGAGGCGACGAACGAAGAGCTCCTGTGCACGAACGACGAGCTCCTCGCGAGCAACGACGAGCTGCAGAGGGTGAACGACGCGCTCGAGGGCGCCCACGACGAGCTCCAGTCGGCGAACCAGGAGCTCACGACCATCAACGAGGAGCTCCGCAGCAGCAACGTCGCGCTCGGCCTCGCCAACGACGAGCTGCGCAAGCTCCTCGGCGACATGAACATCCCGATGCTGATGGTCGACGCGGACCTGCGGATCCGCCGCGTCGCCGGCGCCGCCGACAAGCTGCTCGGCCTCGCCGCGAGCGACGTGGGCAGATCCATCCTCGAGGTGAAGTCGAGGAGCGTGGCCGACATCGCGCCCGTCGTCGCCGAGGTGCTCGGCAAGAGGAGCACCGTCGAACGGCACGTCGAGGACCGCGACGGGCGCTGCTATCTCATGCGGGCGCGCCCCTCCCGGACCACCGACGACGAGGTCGACGGCGCGGTGATCTGCTGGCTGGAGAGCGAGGCGCCGAGGAGCGCCGCGCGCGAGCTCGCGGGCACGCGCGACGGCCTCTCCGCCGTCTTCGAGGTGCTGCGCCATCCGTTCCTCCTGCTCGACGGGGAGCTCCGGATCCGGGCGGTCACCCGGCGCTACTGCGAGCAGTTCATGGTCCCTCTCGGCGACATCGAGGGACGATCGCTCTCGGCCATCGATGCCGGATGGAACACCCCTCAGCTGGAGCAGCAGCTCCGGGACGTGCTCCACCGCCGCGCCGCGCTCGTCGACTTCCACCTCGAGGCCGTGCTCGCGCACGCCGGCCGCAGGACGCTCTCGTTCTCAGCCTTCCGGCTCCAGGCCGACGAGGGCGAGCTCCCGGCCCTGCTGCTCGTCGTCGAGGACAGGACGGCGCCCGAGATCGACCCGGCCGCTCCACCCGGGGTGCGGCCAGCGCGCCGCTCCGGCCCCGGCTGACGCGCTCATCGCCGCCGTGTCCGCCAGTCCCCGGAGGCGATCCGAGGCCACCCCATCGCCTGCCCGGCGGGCATCAGGTAGGCCTCGCAGAGCGCGCCCCCGTGGAGCTCGATCGGCTCACGCCTGAAGACGTCGGGGCAGTCCTCGTAGAGGTCGAGCGAGGGCAGCGCCTCCGGGTCCGGCTCGTACAGCTCCCCGAGGACCGCGACCGAGCCCCCGCGCACGAGCGCCGGGTAGGCGCCGAGATCGGCGAGCTCGAACGACGGGGCGGTGCGCGCGTCCCCGAGGCAACGCGCGCGCCCGAGCAGCGCGTGCGCGCGCTCGCCGCGCATCAGCGTGCCGTAGACGAACAGGCGCGCCGTCACCGGCAGTGCTGTTCGACCGCGGCGAGCAGCTGCTCGAGGTTGATCGGCTTCTTGAGGAACTGCGCTGCGCCGAGCGAGGACACGAACTCGTCGCGGCCCGTCGCCGAGATGATCACCACCGGGATCGCGGCGAGCTCCGGATCCTTCTTCTGCTCCGCCCTGAACTGCCAGCCATCCATGATCGGCATCATGAGATCGAGCAGGATGAGCCCGGGTCTCGGATCCGTTCTAAGCGCGCTGAGCGCCTCGCCGCCGTGCGCCGCCGACGCGACGGCGTACCCCTCCTCCTGCAGGAGCTCGGCGAGGGTCTCTCGAATATCCGGATCGTCATCGACAACGAGGATCCTCTTCAAGGGAGTGGCAGGCACGGTGCATCAACCACTATGCGAAAGCCTGACGTCACGGCGAAACAGGGAAAGCCCTGAATCCCTGCTCGGGTTCCGCTTGATCGGGCTCGTTCTGCGAGGAAGGGGGCGCATGAAGGTCTCTCTACGTCTCTCTCCGGCAATCAGCGCCGCAAAGGCGCCTTGGAGCGGAGCCCGCTCCCGCGTCGCTCGTGCCGCCACGCAGGGGCGCGAGGTCGACGTGGGTTGAGCCGGGCAGCTCTGGCAGGCGGGTTCGGGCGTACGCATCACGGGGATCGATCGTCGGCGGTCGAGCCCGATGTTACAGCACGGTCGCGCTCCGGCGAAGCCGCTCTGTACCCGATCTGCGGCCAGCCAGGGTGAGCGCAGCACGGCTTGGTCGCCATCCACCACGTCATGAGCTGCGATCCTACCACCGACGCCGAGGGGCGCAGCAGCCTGGCGTCCGCCGGAACGACGGCCCAAGGCGCTCGCGGCGTGGTCCGAACGGGCAGCGTCAACGGTCGATGTCTGTCGAGCCGAGCGAGCCGAGCACCACCTTCGAGAGGGTGCCCAGCAGGACGTCGATGTCCACCGGCTTCGGGAGGAGCGCGGCCGCATGCAGCCGCTCGGCGATCGCCTGCATCTCGTGGGGGAGGCGGGCCGAGAAGATCATGAGGGGCGAGGGCGTGCCGAGCCCCTCGATCTCGGAGACGAATCGGTCCGTCGTCATGCCCGGCATCGTCAGATCGAGGAGAACCGCGTGGAAGCGCCGCTCCGCGAGCGCATCGAGCACCGCGCGCGCGGTCGCGGTCAGCTCGACCTCGTACCCTTCCAGGGTCAGGAGCTCTTCCAGCATCGTCGCAGTGTCAACGTCGTCCTCCGCAACCAGGATCACGTGCTTGCCACACATGGCTCCCCTCGGCTTTCTTCAGTAGCGGGGGTCGCTCGCCAGGGCAGCGCGCCCTCTCTTCCCCATGCTGGGGGAGGACTGGATGGGCGCTCGACGCAGCCCGAGCCTCCGCTGGCCAGCGCAGCGCAACCAACCTCGGTGATGCGCCCGGGGTGACGGATCGCCCGGACACACCGGAGCGCTCGCCGCGGTGCGCCACCCCGACGACCACGCCGCGAAGTGCGCAGCCCGACAGTCCGCCGCTGTCCGCCGATCCGGTACGTTCCGTTCCCCCTCTCCCGCCCAGGGCAGTATGAAAGCCCGACTGCGCGCCGGATGCAACTCCGGGCAGAAGGAGCAACTCCGGGCGCAAGGAACCGACCGGGGGGCACCGGGGGGGCACCAGGGCGGCGAAGAGCGCGAGCAGACAGAGAGCGCGAACGGACTCCCCGACAGGGGAGACACCCTGGTAGACTCCCATGGATGCCTGGCGAACGCCGCGTCGCGCTACTCGCGATGGAGCCAACCATGCCGGACGGTGGGGGAGCGCCGTCCAGCCATGGAGTCCGTCGTGTCGAGGCCTCTTTGCTCGCCGATCCGGACCTCGCCGGCGTGCCGATCCACGTGATCGACGCGCAGACGAGGGATCTCGACGCGTGGGTCGCGGAGGTCGAGACCGTGGACGCGGACGTGGTCGGCCTCGCCGCGCACGTCTGGTCGTTCCCCACGTTCATCGAGGTCGCGCGCCACCTGCAGCGCAACCGGCCGGGGCGCACGATCGCGCTCTGCGGGCCCCTCGCGCGCCCCGCGATGTTCGCGCTCGCGCCCTGGCGCGACGCCACCGCTTGCATCGACGCCCTCGTGCACGGCAACGAGCTCACGTTCCGGAACATCGTCCGGCTGAGCGAGCGCTCTCCCGACGCGCTGCGCGCTGTGCCGGGGCTGCACGTCTCCACCGCCGGCGGCTGGGTCTCGACAGGCGAACCGCCCTACGTGGCGCCCGACGAGCTCCCCTCGCCGATCCGGATGAAGCTGCTCCCGAGCGATCGCATCGTCCCGCTCGAGATCTGCCGCGGGGGCGCCATGAGCTGCGCGACGTGCGGCGTCTCCACGGGCGACGCTGGCAGCGTCTTCTCCGAGGCCTACCTCGTCGAAGAGCTGAGCGCGCTCCGCGCCGCCGGCGCGCCGGGCGCGCAGATCGTCGACGCCCCGCTCAACCTGAGCGCGGAGGCGTTCCGGAACCTGGTGGCCGCGGAGAAGCAGGTCGGCTTCTTCAAGCAGGCGACGCTGACGGCATCGATCGATCCGGAGCACGTGCACGACGAGCACCTCGAGTTCCTCCGCGGCGTCGCGCGCGTCTCGCTCGACGCGCGGCTGCCGCCGCTCAACAAGGAGACGGGCGACGGCACGCAGCGCCCCTTCAGGGAGTCGAAGTTCGCGAAGGTGATCGAGGAGCTCTCGACGTTCACGGACATCGAGGTGGACATCCTCCTCGGCCTCCCCGGCGACGGTCCGATCACGTTCCGGCGCACGCTCGAGCGCGCGCGCGAGCTCCCGTGCAAGATCCGCATCTTCCACAGCCTCGTCCTCCCGGACGACCTCATGGTCCGCGCGCCTGCCTCGTTCGAGCTCCGCTTCGACCCGTTCACGCTGATGATGCGCTCCTGCCTCGGCTGGTCCGAGGACGCGCTCTCTCGCGAGCGCAGCCGCCTCATCGAGATGGCCTACCGCGAAGGCGGCGAGATCACGCCGGACATGTGGTCGTTCCCCGGGCCTCGCGAGATGCGGCGGCCCGCGATGCCGCTCGGCAGCGGCGTGGTCCCGCCGGGCGCCGAGATCCGGGTCGAAGGCGCGACGACGCTCGCGCCTGCAGGCCAGGACTTGCAGCGCGTGCTCGAGCTCGGGATCAAGGAGGCGACCTCCGGCGGGTGGACGTTCGTGGAGGCCTCGGCGCGCCCGGGCGAGATCGTCGTCATCATGAAGACGCGCGACGGCGCGCTGGTCGTCGAGATGCGCCCCGCCTCGCCCACGGAGAACGCGTACAAGGTCGTGGACGGCGTCGCGTTCGGCTACCGCTCGCCGCGCGGCGTGAAGATGAGCGACGGCGCGCTCCGGCTGCTCGATCGCGTCCTCCAGCGCCTCCACGCGCCGGCGCGCACGGCGCTCGGCCTGTCGACGCAGGACGGCGGCCCCGGCTCGGCGCGCGTCCGGCGCTTCCGCGCCACGCCCTCGTGACCCCCTCGACCCGATCGCGGAGCGTGCCGCGAGCCTCCGGCTATTCCTTGCTGCGAAGGGCGGCCGGCGCCCGCGGCGGCATCGAGTCCATGGGACGGGCCCGCGAGAGGAGCTCTCGCCGGAGCTCGCCCAGGCGCGCCGGAGAGAGATCCATGTGGTCCACGATGTACGGGTGGACCTGACGGCTCTTGCCTCGGATGCTCAGCGCGCCGGTCGGCTGCGCCGGGATGGAGTCGTCGAGGGTCGCGTACGTCGTCTGGCAGATGATGATCTTGGAGCCGAGCTCCTTGTTGAACTGCTCGAGGCGGGCGGCCGTGTTTACCGTATCCCCGATGCAGGTGTACTCCATGCGCTGGAGCGAGCCGATGTTGCCGGAGATGACGGTGCCGGTCGCGATCCCGACGCCCATCTGGATCTCGCCGCCGCCGAGGAGCTTCCGCTGGTTCATGCGCTCGAGCGCCTGCACCATCTCGATCGCCGCGATCACGGCGCGCTTCGGCGCGTCCTCGACCGAGAGCGGCGCGCCGAACACCGCCATCAGGCCGTCGCCGATGTACTTGTCGAGCGTGCCCCCGTAGCGGAACACGATGTCGACCATCTCCGTGAAGTACTCGTTCAGGAACGAGACCACGGCCTCCGGCTCGACCGACTCGGTGAGCGGGGTGAAGTTGCGGATGTCGGTGAACATCACCGAGACGTGCCGCCGCGTTCCTCCGAGCTTGAGCCGCCTCGGATCGGACAGGACGAAGTCGACGAGATCCTTCGATAGATACCGGCCGAGCTCCTGCTTCTCGCGCTCGAGCCGGAGGCGGGCCATGGACTCCACCTCGGCCCGCACGACCAGGTTGCGCGACATCCGCGCGATGATGCCGGCGACGACGCCGGGGAGCGCGATGAAGAGGATCTGCTGGCACTGGTCCGCGATGTTGATGGCGTTCTTCCCGTAGACGGACACCGAGCTGATCGGGACCGCGCCGGAGCCGACCGTGACGGCGAGCACGATCGAGTTGAAGACGGCCGACAGCCCCGCCGAGTACAGGCACGCCGCGAGGCTGTAGCGGAAGCCCGACATCAGGTTCCAGAGCACGTAGACGGTCGCGAGGTAGCTCGTGAAGTACTCGATGATCCCCGAGTGGTTCCTCGCCGTCCCCAGGGCCGTGAGCGTCAGGAGCGCGAGGTCGACGAAGATGCTCACGTACTTGAGCCAGCCCACGTAGACGCCGGGGCGCAGCCGGAAGAACGTGTAGAGCACGAGCGAGTAGGCGAGGTACCCGCCGTTCAGGATCGCGAAGATCTGGTTGGCGGCCGGGGTGTTGATCCGCCACACGTGCATGAAGGTGGCGGCGCTGAGCAGCGCGAACGCGAACCGGATGTGGTTCACGATCTGCTCCCCGCGCATCTCCTGCGCCTCCATGATCCGCACGATCTCGGGCGACTTCTCGATGCTCATGTGCGCCGCTCCCCTCCGCGCCGCAGCCGAGACCGCGCCGCGGCGAACCCACGCGCGCAGAGCGCGGTCGTCAGCGCCCTGCCCTGGTGGAGCCCCTCGCGACCGCGCTTCATGGGCACCCGGTAGAGCGGCTCCGCAGGCCAGGAGCCGTCCACGAGCTGGCGCTCGCCGAGGTAGCGCAGCCCTCGCGTGAGGAGCAGCGGATCGGGCCGCTCCCTCATCGCCGCTCCCTCGAGGCACGCGGCCGTGCGGAGCGGCGCCCCGAAGCCGCCGTCGAGCCGCTGCGATCGGAGCATCCGCGACAGCGTCGCGGCCTCGACCGCCGCGACGTCGTCGGCCCACCGCGCGTCCCCCGCCCTCTCCCGGTAAAGCCGCGCGAAGCGAAGGAACGCGAGGTCCGTGTACGAGGCATCGTAGAAGCAAGCGCCCTCGATGCCGCCCTCCGAGGCGGCGTCGAGCACGCGCCGCGCGTTCGCGTCGATGAGCCGCGCGAACCGCTCCGCGTCGAGCGAGAGCAGGCCCACGAGGAGGTTCAGCCGGACGGTCGCGCAGTCGTCGCCGGCCCACGCCACGCCCGGCGTGGTCGGCCCCGCGGGCCCGCGGTAGAACCAGGTCGGAACGACGCCGTCCTCACCCACGTTGGCCAGCATGACCTCGATCCACGACTCTGCCCGCTCCTTCGCGGCGCCCGTCTCGGCGACCAGCTCGAGCACGACGCCGAGGAGGTCGGCGTCCGGCGGGACGTCGCGGAACCCGCCGAAGTAGCGGAGCTCTCCCGCCGGGATCTCATCGAGCAACGCCGCGGCGTCGGCGCGGACGTCGCGCCCGACCTCCCCGATCTCGAGCAGCGCTCTCAGGATCGTCGCCCGGACGAACCAATGCCCGACCGGCTGCTCGCTCGACCCGAGCACGCCGAAGCGCTGCACTTCCCAGGACTCGCGCCACGGCGCGGCGTCCAGGAGGAACGCGACCGCCGCCTGCAGATCCGCGCGCGCCTCGTCGGGCGGCGCCCGCTCGCCCTGCGCGCGCGGCGGCCCGAGCGCCGCGCCGGTGCCGAGGAGATCGCGGAAAGACATCAGCCCCTCGAAGAAGCGGAGGCGCTCGCCGAGCGCGTCGAGGAATTCGCGCTGCGCCTCGGCGAGGCCGCGCGCGCTCGGGCTCGTTCGAGGAGAGGCGGCCACGACCTCACGGGCCGACGCGAGCGCCTCCTGCATGCGCGCGGCGAGCGCGGCGCGGTACGGGCGGGTCGCGAGCAGGCTGTGGATCTCGCCGCGGCGCACGCGGGACGCGCGCTCGCCCGAGAGCGCGCGGAGCAGCGGAGGAGCGAGCCCCGCGCCGCGCAGCCAGAGCGCGAAGAGCGGCGTGAGCGTCGGCGCCGCGAGGTCAGGAGCGATCGGATCGATCCAGAGGCGCACGAGCCCGTCCAGCAGCCAGATCGGCTCGGCCACGGCCTCTCCGAAGCGACGGGCGGGCGCGAGATCGTCGCCTGCGACGAGCGCGGGCGCCGTCCAGAGGGCCACGGCCTCGCGCACGCCGGCGGCGGTGGGCGCAGCCAGGGCGCCGGAGCCGTCGATCTCGATCACCGGGTTCTCGCGCCACGAAGCCTCCGCCAGCTCGGCCAGCCCCAGGAGCCACCCGTGCGCGCGCGTGTCGTCCGCGTGCTGCGCGAGGAGACGCGCGGCGATCGCGCCCCGCACGAGCGCGTCCGGAGCGCCTTCGATGCCCCCGGCGGCCACCGCGGCGACCGCCACGGCGGCGTCGGCGGCCGCGTCGGGCGCAGACGCCCGCCCGCAAAGCCGCAGCGCCCAGCTGGCCCACGGGATGCTGTACCCGGGCGGTGCGCCCACGCCGCGCTCGATCGCGAGCGCTCCCCACGCCGCTTCACCGCGCTGAAGCGCCCCCCCCGGTAGAAGCGCCGACCAGGCGCGCTCGCACGCAGCCCGGTCACCCGGGTCGAGCCATGGCCAGGCGGCGGTCACCCCTCCAGCAGGGGACAACGTCACATACCGACTCCGCCCTCACGCGCCGCGGCCGCGATGGCCGCATCGACCGCTTCGGGCGTCGAGGTCGCGGCATCCCGGATGCGCTGGAGCGTCTCCGCCCCGACGTCGTATCCCTCCGCCTGGATGGTGCGCTCGGGATCGGCAAGGAGCTGCTGACGGAAGCTCGAATCCACGACGGCACGACCGATGAGCTCTGCCTCTGATTTCTTCGACGTCACGACTCCTCGCTTTCTCGCCTGGGAGGCTAGGAGACCTCCAAACGGCTAGCAAGTACAAGCAGGCGCGTCCGCGCGTCCGCGCGTCCTCGGGGGGTGTTGCGTCCGCGCGCGGCATACCGGTTCATCGCGCGTCGCCAGCGAGCGCGCTGAAGAACGCGAGGAATACCCGCCGCTGGATCGCGACCATGTACTGCTCGCGCTCCCTGCAGAAACGCGCAGCCTCCGGTAGCCCGAGGGCCCCGGCGGCGACCTCGGCGCGAGCGAGCTCACAACGCGCCTCCTCCAGGATGGCGTCGAAGCCGCCGCGCGCAAACAGCCGCGCGCGCAGCGCCGCCGCGCTGCGCACTTCCTGATCGCGACGAGGCCCGCTGGCAGAGACGACGGCCCCGCTCGGCGGCGCCGCATCCGCCGCAGCGAGCGCCCAGATCCTGGAGAGCACATACGTCGTGTTACCAAAATCACGATCTTTCTCGGCGTGCAGCAGGTCCGCGAACAGCTGATGCGCTGCCACGAGGGCGGAAACGAACTCCTCGAGGGCGGCCAGGTGCTCGGCCTGCGAGAGCGCGAACAGGGCCGCCGCCGCCGGGAGCACGAGCGGGCGCGAGCGGGCGAGCACCCGGCGGAACGTGGCGCCGTCCTGCGGGCCTGCGCCGCGGTGGAGCCGCCGCTCGAGGAGCATCGCCTCGCCGTACCCGAGCCAGACCTCTTCGAAGAGGCCCCAGAATGCGCTTCCGCCGGGCAGCACGCGGGCGAGCAACGTCTGATGACGAGCGAACAACGCCCCGGACAGGAGCACCGTCGCTGCAGGCTCACCGACCCCTTCGTCCAGCAGGTCGTCCTCGATCCGGACGTGCAGGTACCCGACCGCTGCCGCCTCGGCGAGATCGACGGCGAGCGGCGGAAGCGCCGGCGATCCAGCATCCCGCGCGAGCGCCGGCCCGCCGGGACGCGTCGCGACCCAGAGCGGCAGCTCGAGCACCGGGAGCGCCGTCGGGTGCGAGAAGTAGCCGTCGCCCGGCTCACCCTCGAACAGCCTGAGGCGCGCGGCGAGCTCATCGAACAGCGCACCGAGCCCGCTCCCCAGCCGGGCCCGGAACGACGCGAGCCGCCGCAGCACCTCGGCCTCGAGCGCCGCCTCGACGGCGCCTCGCGCGCCCTCGCCTCCCCCTGCGCGGCTGTCCTCGCTCATCCCACCTCCGGACGGCGCTGGCGGCGCCGACTCGGGCGACGCTAGCACGAGCAGCCTCGTCCGAGGGGGCGGGCGCCGCCGACTTTGCCCCGCGCGCCGCCCGTGCGACACTCAGCGACTTCACGAGATCAGAGACCATGATCGATTCCGAGCGTTTCGCTGGGCGTCACGGGGACATCACGACCGACGCGCGCGCTGACGTCCTCGATTTCCGGGACACCCTCTATCGCCCCACGATGGTGGAAGTGCCTCCGATCATGCCCCCGGAGCGCTTCGTCGAGTACGGCGTGCCCGTGCTCGACCAGGGCAAGAACAACGGCTGCACCGGCTTCACGGTCGCCACCGTGGCGCACTACCTGCTGCGCGGGCGCAGGGTCTCGCCGGACCGCAGCCTCGTGAGCCAGAACATGGTGTACACGATGGCGCGCCGCTACGACGAGTACCCCGGCGAGGACGACGCGAGGGGATCCAGCCTGAGGGGCGCCATGAAGGGCTGGCACAAACACGGTATTTGCTCCTATGAGCACTGGCCGTGGGACGCGAACGATCTCCACGGCACGCTCACGCCGGAGCGCGCGGTGGACGCGATGCTCCGGCCGCTCGGCCTGTATCAACGGGTGAACCACAGGGATCTCCCGGCGATGCACAGCGCCCTCGCGGAGGTCGGGATCATCGCGGCCTCCGCGCTGATCCCGTTCAACGGCTGGTATTATGGGACCCAGAGGAGCGGCATCATCCCGACGGTCGACAGGACGAATCCCTTCATCGCCCCGTGGGGAGGTCACGCGTTCGCGATCATCGGGTATGACGCGGAGGGCTTCTGGCTCCAGAACTCGTGGGGTGTCGGCTGGGGCAAGGGCGGCTTCGGTCGACTCTGTTACGACGACTGGCTCCAATACGGCTTCGACGCGTGGGTCGGGCGGCTCGGCGTCCCGATCCGCCTGAACCAGGCGCGCTCGCTCCGCCCGCTCACGTCCACCAGCCGGACGTTCGCCAGCCTGCGGCCGCACCTCATCAGCGTCGACATGCACGGCCAGCTCCAGCAGCGCGGAGCCTACGGCACGTCGTCGGAGGACGTCCGCATCATCATGGAAGAGGATTTCCTGAGCGCGACCGCGACCTGGAAGCGCCGCCGGCTCGTCCTGATCGCGGGCGGCGGGCTGCGCCGGCAGATCGACGCGATCAACCGGATGTCGCGCCTCCGGCCGAAGCTGCTCGGGCACGAGATCTACCCCATCGAGCTTCTCTGGGAGACCGACCACTACCCGCGCCTCCTCGAGATCCTCCATCGCGCCACGGAGGGGCGCCGCCACGACGGCTACGATCCCAGGGCGTTCGGGTTCATGATCGATCGGCGCGACGACGCCCTCGAGCCGCTCGTCCGCCGCATGGGCGGCAAGGCCGAGTGGGACCGCATGAAGCTGGCCGCGGGCGACGCGACGATGGACGCCGACCACGGCGGCGTCCGCGAGATGATCGGCCGCCTCGCGTCGCTGATGGACACCGATCCGAGGATCGAGCTCCACCTGGTCGCCCATTCGAGCGGCACGTTCCTGCTCGCGCCGCTGGTCCAGCTGGTCACCTCGGAGAAGGGCAAGAAGATCGAGGGCGGCCCGATGCGAGGTCAGCTCGGGTTCGGGCTCCCCATCGAGTCGCTCTCCCTGCTCGCGCCGGCGAGCGCCCTGGACGCGTTCCGCGACACGTACATGCCGCCCATCAAGAGCGGCATGGTGCGCCGGTTCGCCCTGTTCACGCTCACGGACGAAGCGGAGCTCCAGGACCACTGCGAGGTGTACGGCAGGTCGCTCCTCTACCTTGTGTCGAACGCTCTCGAACGGCGCCCGCGGGTGCCCGGCACGAGCGGCGTCTCGCTGCTCGGCATGGAGGCGGGGCTCCTCGATCCGGAGAACGCCGACGTCCTCTCGCTCCTCACGGAGACCAAGGACGATCGGCCCGTCGTGTTTCCGAGGGCGGAGTGGATCAAGGGACCCAACACGAGGCCTCCTCCCCACGGCTCCGAGGCGCGGCGGCATGAGGACTTCGAGAACGACGCGACCACGTGGAAGTCCGTCATCGCCCGCATCCTCAACCAGCCGTTCGCCGATCACCTGCCGCCCATGTCGGCGCGGGATCCGTGGTGAACGCGCGCCCCTCACCCCTCCGGGCGGCGCCGCTCCGCTGAGCTCAACCCGGGGAGGGCCGGGGCGCCGAGCCGCCCGGACGCGAGCGGCGGCGCGCTCGCGCCGCTCAGGAGGAGCGCGAACGATGCCCGGATCTCCTCGCCGAAGTTGATCCGGAAGAGGCCCATATCGGGGCGGCTGCGGATATCGCGGATCACGTCGCTGGGATCGCAGACCTGGCGCATCCCGATGAGCAGGGCGTACATCCGGATGAGGGTCGGGCCGCCATGGCCAGGAGCGAGCGACGGCAGGCACCGCTCGAGCAGCACCCCGGTGCGCTCGACGTGACCCAGGAGAGAGAGCTTGAAGCGGAGCGCGGCCTCGTAGCTGACGTTCTGCTCGAGCACGCTGTGGAGGATGCCGAGCAAGCGTGTCATCGCGTCGCGCGCGGCGAGGGTCGTCGACAGGATCGAGGCGACGCTCGCCGAGGCGTCCTCGGCAGGCGCCCCGGGCGCGTCGCGGCGGGCCCGCGAGGGCCGAGGGCGCGCCGGGCTCGCGTCGCCGCGGGAGGCGCAGAAATGCGTCAGATGGATATCCACATCGTGGAACCACTTCGCGAGCTCTTGATCGACGACCGCGAGAAAGAGCTCTTCTTTCGTGGTGAAGTAGAGGTAGAGCGTGCCCTTTGCGAGGCTGGTGCGCTCGGCGACCTGAGCCATGGTGACCTCGGAATAGGCGGTCTCCTGGAACAGCTGCCAGGCTGCGTCGATGATGAACCGCCGCCGCTCCTCCTTCTGCTCCTCCTTCCTCGCCCTCCGCGTCGAGCTCATAGACTCCCCGGTCTACGATGTCTCCAGAAGCGCCGCAATCCAGACTCAACGGTCACCACAGCGCGAATTCGAGCCGACGGGCGCGACCAGCGCTCGTCGCGATCGGCGCGCTCACTCAGCGGAGCAGCAAAACGCATGTTGCAGCCGCGGTAGCTGCATTCATCACATTTCGCCGGACACGGTCACACCGAACCCGTGCAGGCCAAGGAACATCGGGGCGATGCCCGAACGCGCCACCCGCGCGACGGTCCTTGAGAAGGCGCGCGCGACCCGCGCCGGGAGCCATCCTGAGCCATCGGGTACGGCGGGAGGCGCGGCGGCGCGCGAGACGCGCGAGACGCGCGGCGCAGGCAGCGCGAACAGGCCAGCGCCATCATTGCAGGGCAGCGCGAAGCAGAGAGGAGAACAGACCAGGGTCGCCACCGTGACGACCACCAATCCCCTCATGATCGCCGAACCAGCGCTCACCGCGACACCCACATCTAATGTAGCGCTGCCACCGACGATTGTCGTGAGCGACAGGGCAGCAAAATAACGTCGCCGCTGTCCAACACTGGAAGTTCGACATGGAGAGTCGCTCTTTCTGCGACATCCCACCTCCGCCACGGCCGCGCCAAGTCGGGCGCTCCCTGGATCGCGCTGTTCAGCCGGCGGCCGCCATCGCCAGCGCCTTGTGGATCACGCGGAGCGCGACGTCGGTGAGGCCGTAGGCCGGAAGCTCGGGGACGGGCACGAGGGCCGCCTCGGAGGCGTCGTCTCCTGGAGAGAGGGCGCCTCCGATCGACTCGCACAGATAATCGAGGATCACATAATGATAGGGAGTCGCCACGATCTCCACGACCTCCACGAGGGGGCCGACGCGGACGTCGAGGCCCGTCTCTTCGCGGATCTCGCGGGCAACGGCGTCCGCGAGCCGCTCTCCGGGCTCCACGCGCCCACCCGGGAGCGACCAGGAGCCCGCGAGGGGAGGACGAGCGCGCTTGACGACGAGCACGCGCGGCGCGTCAGGCGCATCGGGCCGGCGATCGATGACGACGGCGCCCACCGCGACGCGCGGGGGCGAGAGGGCGCATGCCGGCGCGTCGCTCACGGGGCGGCAGCTTCCGTGCGGCCGGCCTTGCAGCGGACGTCGCCCGGCGTCGCGACCGCGAGGTCGTACTCGCCGAGCGCGAAATCGCCAGGGATGACGACGGCCCCGTCGTACCGCCCTCGGTCGTCGGTCGACAGCGAGCCGACCGTCACGCCCTGCGGCGCCGCGGTCCCCGTCAGGACCACGTCGACGCGGACGTGCCCGCACGGCGCCCCGGCGCTGCTGACCTGTCCCTGGAGGTGGAGGGGAAAGCCGCGGCGGATGTCCTTGTCCAGCGCGGTCACGACGACGTCGGTGCTCTCCGCCGCGCGCCCGGCCGCGTCGCTCGTGGGCGTGGGCGCAGGGGGCGGCGGCGGCACGGCGGCGCCGCTGCTCCCGGCCCCCGGGCCAGCGGGCCCCTGCTGCGTCTGCTCGGCGCGCGTGCGGTCGGCGAGATCCTGGCCCGAGTCGCGCTGCTCCGGCCAGCTGTAGGGATCCGGCGGCGGCACATGGGGCGGTCGGCTCGGATCGACCTCCTCGTCCATGTTGAGGGCCGCCCCCCCGAGGTCGATGCGGTGCCAGAGCGAGCCATCGAAGACCTCGACCCAGGCGTGCGCCTCGTTGACGACCATCCGCGCGGGGATCCCGATGTGCAGGGCGGTGACGAGGAACGCGAAGGCGCGGTGGCGGCAGACGCCTTTTCGCGAGAGCGCGAGATCCAGGTAGATGTCGCCGTTCCCCTTGGGCGGGTCGTCCGACGGGGCGAACGACCGGAAGTACTCGACCATCTTCTGTACGACGTCGCGCGGCCGCATCGCAGACGAGATGCCGATCGCCTGCGCGACCTGCCTGAACGCCGCCTCGTGGGAGGCCTCCTGGGGCGCGCGGAAGGGCTCGAGCTTGCTCCAGCTGACGTCGGCGAACTCGCTGCCGAAGGTCGCGCGGGCGATGGCGAGCTGCACGATGAGCCGGACGCGCGCGCTCTTCGCGCTGCGCACGAACCAGTTGTCGGCGCCGTCACGCAGGACCACGACCGGGGTATCGGGGTTCACGTGCATCCGCACGAGGCGCGTGTCCGGTCCCACCGTCGGGATCCGGACCGGCTCGTTGGGCACGAGATCGACCGCGATGTCCCCGTAGAACGCCTCGTCGCCCGCCGAGACGGCGCCGTCCGCCTTGACGGTCTTCAGGCTCCGATCTCGGACGACGAGCGAGTAGTCCGCCCTCACGGCGTCATACGCTTGCAGCCGCTTGAACGGCGCGGTCGCTGGAGAGAACGGATCGTCGTAGCGCTCGACGTTCGGCCGGCGGGTATCTCGATCCGGCTCGTAGGACGCGTCGGGGCCGGCGTCGGAGCCGACGTTGCTGTAGACCTGCTGCTGGTTTGACGGCGGGCGCTGCGGATCGGGCGCCGTTGCCAGGCCGCTCGGCGTCTGGATCGCCGCGGGGAGCCCGCCGTCGAGCGTCGTCGTGGCGAGCGAGACGTCCTCCGCGGGATCCGGCGCGATGAACTCGTGCAGGAGCGACGCCTGCGCATCGGCGAGCCGCGATACGGCGCAGGCGAGCGCGAACACGAGCAGGCCGCGCGCCGAGCCGCCGAACCGGCGCCTGGACACGGGGACAGCCGGCGGAGCAGCAGAGCGCAGGCGTGCGACCGGAGAGGACATCAGGGGCCTCTTATGAAACCAGAAACCCCTGTGATGTTCCACGGCGGCGGGTCGGTCGCCGTCAGCTACCGTCAGCTACTTGCCCGACGGCCGCCTCCGATCGCGCCGCCGACGTCGGCGACGTTTATCACCGGTCAGCGCCGGAACTGCGCGGCGTCGGCGTGCTGGCGCCGCGGGTGCGGGGCGGAGCGCAGCCTGTCGATCGCTTCCGTCGACTCTCCGCGCGCGGTGAGCTCGGCGGCCAGCACGTCGAGGGCAGGCTGGAAGATGTCCGTCCGCGCGAAGCGGCCAGCGCGACCGCCCGCGAGCCTCGGCAGGACGGCGACGATGCGCCGCATGCCGTCGGCGTAACGGCGAGAGATGGCCAGCCGATCGATGAGGGGCTCGAGGAAATCGGCGACCGCCGCCGCGCGGTCGCGGACGCCGTCGCAGGCCTCCTTCATCGGCTCGAGGAGCAAGAGCGTCCAGAGGACCGTGTCGTCGAGCGGCCGATCCGCCGCGGTGCGCCGGTCGACGTAGTCCAGCACGCGCCAGAGGCGCTGCCCGGGGCCGTCATCGCCGCGATCGTCGTAGAGCAGCGCCGAGACCTCCGGCAGGAGGACGTCGAGCACCCCGGTCTCCCACGCGAGGTAGATGGTGCGGCGCGCCTGGCCGCCGCGCAGCAGGCGCAGGATCTCCTCCGAGAGGCGCGGGCGCGCCGCGAGCGCGAGCGCGTCCCGGCAGTAGACGACCGCATCGTAGACGTCGGGGGTGATCCCGAAGCCCAGCCGACCCGCGAACTTGAGCGCGCGCAGGATGCGGATCGGATCCTCGCGGAAGCGCGTCTCCGGATCGCCGATCGTGTGGACCACCTGGCGGCGCACGTCCTCCATGCCGCCGACCCAGTCGAGGATCTGCCGCGCCTCGACGTCGTAGAAGAGCGCGTTGATCCGGAAGTCGCGGCGGAGCGCGTCCTCGTGCGCGACGCCGAACGCGTTGTCGCTGCGGATGAGCAGCTCGCTCCCGTCGTCGGAGTCCTCTTTCGGGTTGCGGCGGAAGGTCGCAACCTCGATGACCTTCCCGCCCTGGAAGAGGACGTGCACCAGGCGAAACCGCCGGCCGATGATGCGCGAGTTGCGGAACAGCTCGCGGACCTCCTCCGGCCGCGCGCTGGTGGCGACGTCGAAGTCCTTCGGGCGCCGATCGAGCAGCAGATCCCGCACACAGCCGCCTACCAGGTAGGCTTGAAAGCCGTGGCGCACGAGGCGTCGCACGACTTTCTGGACATCCGGATCGATCCGCGCCTCGTCGAAGACGACCTGGTAGCGGCGCGGGGTGGGGATGTCTTCGTCGACGAGCTCGACACGGAACGGATCGTCGTCGAGGGCGCCTGTGTCCGTCGGCATGAGGTCGCCTTCGGGCCCAGCGCGTGGCCCGGAGGCGCTGCGGCTCTCGTACATCGGGAGTTCGGCGTCTTGAAACGCCGCTGTACCGTTATCAGGTGATGGGGTCGCGCGACCCATAGTCAGCAACCGAGAAAGCACCAGGCAGCGCCTGGAGGGAGTGGAGGACGACTGGCGCGCGATTCTGGGATCCCAGTACTCGCTGGAGAACCGACCCGCGCAGACGAGGCCCGCGCCCGCGGACCTCCGAACCGAGCCGGGTCGCTCGCCGCGGCCAGCGTCGGCCTGACGAGCGGATCCGGCTGTCGCCCGGAACAAGAGATGGTAACGGCCGTCTAGCAGGGCTTCGCCGTGAGAGCAAAGCCGAGGCGCAGGGAGGGCGACGGAAGCCTCCGGAGCGAGCGGGCTTCACGGTTTGGTGCCCCAGTGCCCGACGCCGGGGGGCGGCGGCGCGCCGGCGTCGGGCGGAACCGCGGACGACGTCCCGACGCGGGCCTCGGGCGTCGCGAGCAGCGCCTGCCGTAGCTCCGCCATCGAGGCGAACCGGCCGCGGGGGTCCTTCACGAGCGCCTTGCGCACGACGGCGTCGAGCTCGCGCGAGATGAGCAGCCCAGGGTGGACCCGGTGCAGCGGCGGCGGCGGCTCGCGCCCGTGCTTCTCTGCGATGGCCGGGTACGGGCCCTGAAAGGGGACACGTCCCGCGAGCATCTCGTAGAGCACGATGCCCAGGGAGTAGACGTCGGCGGCGGGCGCAGCCGGCGCGCCCTGCGCCTGCTCGGGCGCCATGTACTCCGGCGTCCCCACGACCCGGGGGAGCGGCGCGCCTTCGTCGCCCTGGCTCTGGATGTACGAGAAGCCGAAGTCGAGCAGCTTGACGATCTCGCGCCCGTCGGCCGCGTGCACGAGGAACACGTTCTCCGGCTTCACGTCGCGGTGAATGACGCCGGCGCGGTGCACGGCATCGACGCCCGAGGCGAGGTCGGCGGCGATCCGGACCGCGCGAGACGGGACGAGCGCTCGGGTGAACGTCAGCGTGTCGGCGAGATCGAGCCCGACGAGCAGCTCCATCGCGAAGCACGGCGCGTCGCCGGCGCGCTCGAGCGCATCGACACAGAGGACGTTGGGATGACGGACGCGCGACGCCGCGCCGGCCTCTCGCTCGAACCGCGCGACGAGCAGCGGATCGTCGCGGAGCTCTGCCCGGAGGACCTTGAGCGCGACGCGCGACGTCGCGGCCTCACGCGGCCTGCCGACGCGCTCCGCGAGGTAGACGTGCCCGACCCCGCCGCTGCCGAGCAGCTGCACGACGCGGTACTTGTCGCAGAGGAGCTTGCCCACGAGCGCTTCAGCGGCGACGCGAGCGGGAGGCATGGGATCGATCGTAGCGCAGTCGCGCCTGCCGAAGGGCACGGAGGGCACACGGACGCGACGGCGGCGCAGAAGACAGCGCTGGCCAGCCGGTGCGCAGCCAGGAGAGGTTCGCGCCCGTACCATCGGGCGGCCGCATCGCGCGCTCCGCGGCAGCACAGAGCTCCGGCCGCGACCGCTTCCAGCGACCGGGCCGGCGCCACGGGAAGACCGTGGCGCAGGGGGATGACGCGCAAAGTCATCGTGTGCGCGCAGACCTCGTCGTGCCTGCGCGGGCGTGGTCGAGGGTCCCGGGGCCAGGCGAGCATCACGCCGCCACGGCAGGGCCGCGCCGCCGGCCAGCAGCGCGGCGTGCGCTCCGAGGGCGCTGCGAGCTGCCCGCCCTGAACGCAGGCGCGCGTGGATCGCTTGAGCGGCGACGAGGAGGCGGCCACGCTAGGCGGCGCATGACCGACGACCGTCGATCCTCCACCCCGAGCACGCTCGACCTCGACGCCGAGCTGGCCCCCGCGGCGCCGAGCTCCGCAGAGCCGAGCGCAGCAGCCGCTTCGCCCCCGCCCCCGCTGCGATGGAAGAAGAACCTCGCGCTCTTCTGCGTGACGGTCATCTCGGTGTTCGTCGCCGGCACCCTCTGGGCTCCGATCACGCCGGACGACGACAGCGCGCTCTCGTTCGTGAAGGCGCTGCCGCAGACGTGGCCGTTCGCGGTGCCGTTCCTGTCGATCCTGCTGGCGCACGAGTTCGGGCACTACTTCGCGGCGCGCGCGCACGGGGTCGAGGCGTCGCTGCCCTACTTCATCCCGCTCCCTGTGGTGAGCCCGCTCGGCACGATGGGCGCGGTGATCTCGATGAAGGGCAGGATCAAGTCGCGGAACGCGCTGCTCGACATCGGCGCCTCCGGCCCGCTGGCCGGCCTCGCGGTGGCGCTCCCCGTCCTCTTCGTGGGCCTCATGCGCTCGGACGTGCACGCGAGCTCCGGACCTGCGCTGCAGGAGGGGCGCAGCCTCCTCTATCTCCTGCTGAGGCGGCTCGCGGTCGGCCCGATCCCGGAGACCCATGACGTCTTCCTCGGCCCCACGGCGATGGCGGGCTGGGCCGGGCTGCTCATCACGGCGTTCAACCTCTTCCCCGTCGGTCAGCTCGACGGCGGGCACGTCGCCTACGCGTTGTTCGGCAAGCAGCAGGACCGCTACAGCCGCGCCGCGCACTTCCTGATGCTCGCGCTCTTCGTCGGCAACGTCGCCTATTTCACGCGGCGCTTCATCGCGGAGGGGCTGTCCGACGCGCTCAGCTCCGCGGTCGCGAACGGGATGCCGTGGCTCACGTGGTTCGGCGTCGTCTACCTGATGCTGCGCGTCGGCGGGCGGGAGCACCCTCCCACGGAGGCCGGCGAGCTGTCGCCAGCGCGCAAGGCGATCGCGGTGGTGACGCTGCTCTTGTTCGTGCTCCTGCTGATGCCGACCCCGTTCGGCACCTACTGAGCGCGCGAGCGTCAGGTCTTCGCGGCGCCGAACTTCGACCGGAGCGCGTCGCAGACGGCGGCGGGCGCGTAGTGGCTGACGTCGCCGCCGTGGCTCGCGATCTCGCGCACGAGAGACGCGGAGACGAAGCCGTAGTGAGTGCGCGTCGGCAAGAAGACGGTATCGACGCCGGGGAGCATGTCCGCGTTCGCGTGGGCGATCTGCAGCTCGTACTCGAAGTCGGTCGCCGCGCGCAGGCCGCGGACGATCACCCGCGCGCCGACGCGCTGGCAGTACTGGATGAGGAGCCCCTCGAACGAATCGATCCGCGCGTTCGTCACCTCGCTCGTGGTCTGGCGCAGCAGCTCCAGCCGCTCCGAGTACGTGAACAGCGGGTGCTTCGTCGGATGCCTACCGACGGCGATGATCACCTCACCGAACAGCTTCGACGCCCGCTGGATCAGGTCGAGGTGACCGAACGTGATCGGATCGAAGCTCCCCGCGTAAACAGCCAACAGATCCTTGGACATGATGCTCACTGGTCCGGCGTCCGCTTGGGAGCGCCCGCGGGCGGCGCCGACTTCGGAGCGGCCGCAGGCGGAGTCGACTTCGGAGCGGTCGTGGGGGGGGCCAGCGGCGCCTGGAGCGCGGGCTCCTGGAGCGCAGGTGAGCCGGGCGCGCCTGCTGGACCGGCGCCCTCTGCTGGCGGCGCGGCGGGAGCCTGCCCTTCGTTGACGGGCGCCGGCGCGCTGCCCCGGAGCACCTTGTTCACGGCGGTGTCGTCCTCGATCCACATGAGCCGACCGCCGTCGCCGAAGGTGACACGGAAGTAGGCGAGCAGCCCCGCGCCGATCACCCCATCCAGATCGAGCTGGAGCTGCTTCTCGACCGCCTGGAGCGGCGCCCCGTACACGCCCGGGACCTTGGGGATCTCCAGCGCGCCCAGCCGCAGCATCGGCACGACGCCCTGCTTCAGCTTCTGCTCTGGATCCTGCTCGACCCGCTTCAACCCATCGGCCTCGAAGCCGGCCTTCTTCCAGCCTTCCTTGTCGAGCGCGATCGGGAACGTCATCGACGTGTCGATGAGCAGCGGCCCCTGCACCGACTTGTCGGGGCCGAGGCTGCTCCGCAGCACCATGCCGCCACCTTTGATGAAGGCGACGTCGACGCGCGTCGCGTCGGGCGGCGCCGGCGGAGAGAAGCTGCGCACGACGAACTGCCAGCCGCTGTAATCGATGGTCGCGTTGAGGCGCCGGAGCAGGTTCACCCCGAGCAGCGCCTTGACCGGCGCGCCGATCTGCTTCGAGACGCCCGAGAGGTCCTGCGTGAGGGCGGGCACGTCGTTGATCTCGAGCTTCTTGCCGAAGCGGAGGGAGACCCAGCTCGGCTCCTTGCGCGTGCTGCTGTCGAGGACCACCTCGCCCGTGCCGGTCGACACCATCGCGAGCGCCGACTCGCCGTCGATCTCGAGCGGGACGACGAAGAACGGGGCCGCGGCGCTGACGTGCTGCATCTCGATCGCCGCGAGGAGCGCGCCCGAGACGGTGAACGGCGCGCGCCCCGCGCCGCGCCTCGCCAGCTTGGCGATCGACTTCGCCCACTCATCGACGACATCGGGATCGTCGAGCATCGCCTCGAGCTCGTCGGCGGCGGCGTCGAGATCGCCCTTGTACCAGAGCGCGCGCCCGCGGAGCCCCGCGGCCTCGGAGCCGGCGACGCCCTTGAGGAGGCGCAGCGCCTCGGCGTAGTCGAGCCGGGCCAGCGCGATGCGCCCCGCGAGAAGCCGGGCCTCGGTGTCGGTCGGGACGATCGTCAGCGCCCTCGAGACCGCATCGCGCGCGTTCTCGACGTCGGCGGACTGGAACTCCTGTCGAGCGCGGGCGAGCCATTTCTCGGCCGCCGGCGGGCGGGCGGACTCCGGGCCGATCATGCTCGAGCACGAGGCGAGGAAGGTCGCGGTCAGGAGGCCGCCGAGGCGGACAGCGAGGGAGCTTCTCGTCGGCGGGTTTCGGTTCGAATGGATTCGCACGTGGATCTCAGGCCCTTTGCGGCACACCGTCCGGCCCGAGCTCTCCCGGCGAAATCGGCTCGATCGCCAGGATGCGATCGGCCCGTAGCTCGCGACGGCTGCGCGACGGGAGCAGATAGCCGAGAACCCGGGGTGGGTCGAGGTCCGTTCGCACCCCCGTTATGCGCACGACGAGCTCCTCTGGCCCCCGGCGCGCCGGACGGTACCGCACGCGCACGGTGGCGGCATGCTCGGCCGCGCGCACCGCCGCTGCCACCAGCGCCGGGCGAGCGTGGCGCTCGCCGATCCGGACGTGCCACAGGTCGCGCGGCGTCCGCGGCGCGAGGACCTCCACGACCTTGCGGAACACGGAGCGCAGGGCATGGACGTCGTCTTCGGCCCGGTGAGCACGCTCGCGGTGCACGCCGAGCTCCCTGCAGAGGGAGGCGAGGCTGTGGCTCGGCAGGGCGAAGGCCCGGCGGGAGAGGACGAGCGTGTCGAGGTAGTACGGGAGGCGCCTCGCCCTGCCCGCCCGCGCGAGCTCGGCCTCGAGGAACGCCACGTCCCACGCGGCCGCGTGCGCGATGAGCACCGCGCCCTCCGTGACCTGGTCGATGCGATCGCAGAGCTCGGCGAACGTGGGCGCGCCCGCGAGCTCCCGCGGATCGATGCCGTGCACGTGCGCGTTGCCGAACACGCCCGGCTCGGGGCGCACGAGCGACGTGATCGCGTCCTCGCACGCGTCCCCCCGCGTCCGCTCGGCGCAGACCTCGATCACGCGATCGCTCTCGGGGCGGAGGCCCGTCATCTCGAGATCGAGGAACACGAGCGGCGCGCTCTCGATCGGATCATCCCAGGGCGAGCCGGCAGGGGGCTCCGCGCCGGTCGCCCGCTCGGGCGCCACCCCTTCGCGCTGCTCCGTCATCCGACCTGCTTCCCCACCACGGCGGCTCGACCCAGGAGACGACCGTCCCTCGACATGGACGCGTCTTAGCGAATACGGCGCCCGATCGAAAGCGATCCGCGCGGAGCGTCGAGCGCGGCACGCCCGGCCCGTGACGTCCGGGCTCCGGCGTCATGGCCTCGCGCAGCCCGAGCGTCGACGGGGCGGGCGCGGGGGGGTTCGAGACGATGCCCTGACGGCGCAGGGGGCCGCGCCGCGCGGCAACGGCAGAGATCCAGCAGAAACGCTGCCGTGCAGCACTGGATGTTCACCGGAGCTTTCGTTGCTACACTGCCCAGCGTGCCGGACGGGGTAGCTACAGTCCCGGGGGGCTCTCCTCACGAGGAGCTCGATCTCGGCGACGGTTTTTCGGGGTTCCGCTACGAGCGTAGGACGACCGAGCCGCTCGATCTCCCGGTCCTCGTGGTGAACCGCTTCTTCCAACCTGTGCAGATCACGACGGCGCGTCGCGCATTCCTGCTGCTCTTCGGCGGGGCCGCCCTCGCCGTCGACGAGGTCGGCGATCTCCACGATTTTTCGGCGTGGCGAAGCTTGCCGGTGCGCGACAAGGACGATGGCCTCCCCGTGGTCGGCGGCTCGCTCCGCGTGCCGCGCGTCCTCCACCTCCGCCGTTACGACCGCATGCGGCGCCCGACGATCCGGCTGACGCGGAAGAACGTGATGCTCCGCGACACGCACCAGTGCCAGTACTGTGCGCGCCGCCCGCCCGTTCGCGATCTCAACATCGACCACGTGCTCCCCCGGTCGCGCGGCGGCGAGGACACCTGGGAGAACCTCGTGACCGCGTGCCGCACGTGCAATCTCCGCAAGGGCTGGCGCACGCCGGACGAGGCGAGCATGCGGCTCATCCGCCAGCCTCTGCCGCCGCGGTGGTCGGCGACGATGCAGATCCTGATCGGCTTGCCGCATTCGTTCGACGAGTGGAGCCCCTTCCTCAGGGCTGGCTGACGGTTCCCCCGTGGGTCTCTCCTCGGCGCCGAAGGCAAGCGCAGACGAGCCGACCGTTCACCTCCGAGCAGCCCCGGGCGCCGACCGGCTGATCGTTCACGGCGCCACGGTCAGTCGCCCCTGCTCGTCGCAGTAGGCGATCGCTCGCCACCCCTCCTCGGTGCAGAGGAAGAAGTCGATGCAGCCGGTCCAGCACGCGGTATCCACGCAGGTCTCCGCGGCTGCCGCCGGGCAGTCCGGCTGCTGCAGGGCGGGCGTGCAGCCCGCGGCCTCACCGCTGCGATCGAGCGTCACGACCTCGCACGCGCCGGGGCCGCCACCCACGCCCGCATCCCCGTCCCCGGCGGGCGCCTCGGGGGAATCGCAGCGCGCGACCTCCGTCCAGGCCCCCTCGAGGCAGTCGTAGAGCGCACGACACGCGGCATCGCCGCAGGTGCCCCCCCGGCCGACCGGGCACCCTCCCTGCGGGATCTGGCCGCACAGCCGCGGCTCCGCGATGGGATCGCAGCCTGCCGGGGCGAGGACGGCGACGGCGGCGGCCGCGATGAAGCACAGCGGGATCTTCAAGACGGCCGTCGAGGAGAGCTCAGGTTGCCGGCGCGAGGCGAGAAAAACGCAAGGCGCCTCGCCTCCGCTCGGCCGAACCGTTTAGTATGCGCGCCATGCGTCCCTGCGCCACTGCCAGCGCCGTGTTCACCGGAGTCCTCCTCGCCGCGGCCCTGTTCGCGGCCTGCTCGAGCGGCACCGCGCCGCCGCCTTCACCGCCTGACAGCGCATCGCTCAACGCTTCGCCTTCGCCGCCGCCTGCCTCGCAGCCGGCGTCCCCTGGCGCCGCGGACCCGGGCGCCACGGCCCCTGGCGCCGCGGACCCGGGCGCCACCGCGCCCGCGCAGCCGGACCGGCCAGCGAGCCGCAAGAAGGCCCCTGAGTCCGTCGAGGACTGCAAGGTCATCGCCTCCGAGATCACGAACGAGCCGCCGGACGGCGGGGTCGTGATGAACAACGCGACGACCTCCGCGGACGCGGGATCGAGCGATCGCCTGCAACCGCTCGTCGAGGCGATCAAGGCGAGGCGCGACGGCTTCCGCTGCTGCTTCGATCTGTACGCCCGCAAGCACCCGGGCGCGCAGGGCAGGATCACGTGGCAGCTCAAGCTGAAGCCCGACGGGACCTTCGAGGAGGCGAGCATCGTGCGCGACAAGAGCGACGTGACCGCGCCGCAGGTCGAGTCCTGCATGGAGGAGCTCGCGAAGTCGATCACCTGGGCGCGCTCGCCGAGCGGCAAGGAGACCGTGCTGACCTACCCCTTCGACTTCAAGCGGCGCAACTACTAGCAGCGCGCCGCCGGCGAGGAGCACGTCAGTGTCGAGCGACGCTTCGGGGATCCTGCGCGGCTCGGGCCACCCCGGCCGCAACGCCTACGCCGAGCTGCTCCGCGACACGCGCGGCCTGAGGCGCGAGCAGCAGCAAGCGCGCGAGGCGTGGTTCGCGCGCCTCGCGGCCGACAAGAAGGACGAGACGCTCTTCGAGCTCGAGATCCTCCTGAAGGGCGTCGCCTGCTTCGCGAACCCGCGGAACCACCCGGGCGCCGCGCGGCGCCAGACGATCGTCAGCCACGATTTCCGCGAGCACCTCCAGCACGCCCGCGACGGCATGGCGCGCGTGGTCCAGCTGACGCGCACCATGCTCGGCGATCGCGATCGCGCGTTCGTCTTCCAGCGCTACCTGGAGACGGTGCTCCCGGAGGACACGGCGCGCACGCGCCTGCTCCACGCGACGATGGCGCAGGAGTCGCCGGAGTCGAGCCTCTTCGTGCTCCGGCACGGCTTCACGAACCTCATCGAGGTCGCGGGCGGGCTGCTCCGGCTGCCGAGGGTCAACTTCAGGCTCTTCTACGCCCACCTCGCGACGGCGATGCGCGAGATCGCCCAGAGCACGTTCTTCAACCCGCTCCACGCGCTCGAGTTTCGCCCGGAGTTCGATCGCATCCCGTCGACGCAGGTGCTCGAGCTGATCCACCGCGTGCCCGGCGAGCAGGCGCACCGGCTCGTGGCGCTCACGTTCCTCGCGCTGTTCAGGATGCTCAGGTACCTCCGCCTGCTCGACGCCATCGCGCTCGACCACTCGGATCACCGCGTGGCGGGGCGCGGGTACCTCGTGCTCGCGGTCCTGCGCAGCGACGCCCGCGCGCTCTCGAACTACCTCCGGCGCCGGGCGGGCGCGCTGCTCGCGGACAGCTTCGAGCGCGATCTCCTGCGCGTGCCCGCGAGCGACATCGTCGCGCGCCACGACGAGCTCGCCGCCGAGGGGCACCGCCTGCTCTCCACGAAGGCCGCGCTGACCGGGCTCGCCGCGAACCTGCGGCTCGAGATGCGCCGCGCCTTCGAGCACGACCTCCCGCCCGCGGACGCGCTGGTGAGCGAGTCCGAGTACCGGGTCCGCCTCCGCGCCGTCTCGCACGGCCTCCGCCCCGCCCTGCAGAACGCGATCCTGTTCCTCGGCAGGTCGCTCGGCGCGAAGCTGGAGGAGGGCCGCGTCTTCGACGATCAGGCCGCGCGGCGCGCGACGAGCGATCGCCTCCGACGCGACGTGTGGATGTTCGCCCAGATCGCCCGTGCGTTCGCGAGCAAGGCGCGCAACACCGGCCCGGCGCCCGATCGGTGGACCGGCATCGCGAGCTTCGCGTTCGTGCGCGAGTTCCTGTCGTATTTCCGGGCGATGGGCTACCCGCTGCTCCGGGTGGGCGACTATCCCCACGTCGACGCGTTCGTCTCCGCGATGACGGCGCTCGAGGAGAGCGACCTCCTCGATCCGCAGCGGCTCGACGCCGCCATCCGCGAGTGCGAGGCGTTCTTCGAGTTCCTGATGAAGCTGTTCGAGCAGATCTCGAAGCGCGAGGACCTCGCCGGCGTCCCGTTCGATCGCAAGGGCGCCGCGCGCGCTCTCCGGCTCTACCTCGGCGAGCGCACCTGAGCGCCCCTCGCGGGCCGCGCCGCCGCATCCTCGGCGCACCGAGGGCACGAGCGCCGCTCGCAGCTCCTGGAAGCCCCCCGCAGTCCGCCGTCACCGAGCGGGACAACCGCGCATCACCCGCTGCTCCGGCACCCCGGCGAACAGGGGCGGCGCGCCGCACGTCGATGCCGGCCACCGCGGCCGCAGGCGGCGGCGCCGCCGCGAGGATGTCGTCCACCCGCGCGCGCCTCCAGCCTGGACCCGCGTGCCCGGATCTGCGGCGTCCTCACCCCCGAGCGTCTTTTTAGACGGATTATCTCGTCACAACCGGCGGGCCGGCACGCTGCGCCTCGTTCTGTTGGAAGACCCGAGGCGCTCCCGTGTCGCCTTATTCCGACTCGTCGGACGGGCCGGTGCTCGCCGGAGCCGGAGCCGGCGTGCTCTTGCGCGCGCCGCGGGTGCTCGCGCCCTTGGCCGGCGCGCGCTTGGCGGCGGCGCGTCCTCGAGGAGCGGCCGCCTTCTTCGGCGCAGCCGCCCGCTTGCCGGCGGCCTTCGCCTTGCGCTTCGGAGCGGCCTTCTTCGCGGCCGGCTTCTTGGCGGCGGCGCGCTTCGGGGTCTTCTTGGCGGCGGCGCGCTTCGGGGCGGCCTTCTTCGCTGCCTTCCGCGCCGGCTTCTTCGCGACCTTCCCGGCCTTCGCGGCGGCCGGCTTCTTGGCCGACTTCGTCACCTTCTTCGCAGGCTTCTTCGCGGTCTTCTTAGCAGCCATTGGAAATCCTCCTGCATTCGCCCCGGCACGGCACGGCGGACATCGCCGAACGTCCTCTCCGCTACAGTTTCCTTACCGAGGCAACAGATGTTGCACGACGTATATTGCCACGCATGGTGATGGTCAAGGAAAATCTTGCAGGCCCTAAACCGATGTATCCCGTGTGTTCCAGGCAAACTGGTCCGCAAGCGTTGCGAGGGTAAACGTCGGAGCAGGCCTGATGAAAGCAACCAGACCGAACCGTACGACTGATTTTTGTTGACAGTTGACGGGATGTCTGTCTTGGCGCTTTGCGCTCCTCCCCGGCGATCGTGCGCCTGCACGGCGCGGCAAACGGCGCCGGAGCGCTCATGGTCGCACGGAGCACCAGCGTTGCGCAGGCTCTAGAGAGCCTTGTGCGGCGCCATTCGCCTCGCTACGGTCGCGCCGCCTGCGCGGCGCCCCTCATGGCCGAGCGCCGCGCTGCTCTAGGCTGCTCTAGGAGGAAAGGTATGTTGGTTCGTCGCTCGACGTCGTGGTTGTTGCTTGGCGCAACGCTCCTTGCGGGCTCGGGGGCGCTCGGGTGCGGCTACTCGGAGGAGGAGATGCAGGCGAAGGTCCGCGAGATCGAGGGCCTGAAGACCCAGCTGAGCGCCGAGCAGGCGCAGAACAAGAAGGCCAAGAGCGAGCTCGACGAGGCGGCCGCCCGCATCGAGCAGCTCAAGTCCCAGCTCAAGACGGCAGGCGTGGACATCTCCAACCTGAACGCGAACCTCGAGCAGCAGGCGCGCGCGCTCGAGGACTTCCGCCGCCGTGCCCAGCAGCTCGAGGACATCAAAAAGCGCTTCGAGGTCCTGCGGGACAAGCTCCAAGCCCTCACGAAGCTGGGGCTCAGCGTGACCGTCCGCAACAACCGGATGGTCATCCAGTTGCCCGGCGATGTCCTCTTCGACTCGGGACGGGAGACGCTCAAGAAGGAGGGGCAGGAGATCCTGATCAAGGTGGCCGAGGTCATCCGCAACGACTCCGGCCTGTCGTCGCGCTCCTTCCAGGTCGCCGGGCACACGGACAACGCGCCGCTGGCCGGCGGCCGCTTCAAGGACAACTGGGGGCTCAGCGTGATGCGCGCCCGCGAGGTGCTGGCGTTCCTGCTCCAGCCTGAGGACAAGGGCGGCGGCGGCCTCAAGCCCGAGCGGTGGAGCGCCTCCGGCTACGGCGACACCGATCCGGTGAAGCCCAACGACACCCCGGAGAACAAGCAGGCCAACCGGCGCTGCGAGCTCGTGGTGCTGCCGAACGTCGAGGAGATGCTCGACCTGAAGACGCTCACCCAGTAAGGCTCGGGGCATGAGCGTCGCGGCCATCGACATCGGCACGAACTCGGTCCTCCTGCTCATCGCCGAGCGCCGCGGGGGTGAGCTCGTCGCGCTCGTCGAGCGCGCGACCATCACCCGGCTCGGCCAGGGGGTCGACGCGGCGCGCGCGCTCGCGCCCGAGGCCGTGGAGCGCACGCTCGCCTGCCTCGCCCGCTACGGGGAGGAGCTCCGGTCCCGGGGGGTCGAGCGCGTGGACGCCGTCGGGACCAGCGCGATGCGCGACGCCGCCGGCGGCGAGGCGTTCATCGCCCGCGCCCGCGAGCTCATCGGCGTCGCGCCGCGCGTGATCTCGGGGCCGGAGGAGGCGGAGCTCACCTACGCCGGCGCGCTGACGGGGCTCGACCTGCCGGCCCGCGGTCCGACGATCGTGTTTGACGTGGGCGGCGGCAGCACGGAGATCATCGTCGGCAGCGCCGGTGGCGCGGTGGAACAGGCGGTGAGCCTCGACGTGGGGAGCGTCCGCCTGACCGAGCGTCACGTCCGCACGGACCCGCCGGCCGCCGCGGATCTCGAGGCCGTCCGCGCCGACGCTCGTGCGGCGCTGGCGACGGTTCCAGCCGTGCCCCTGCTCGCCGCGCCCACCCTGGTCGGCGTCGCGGGCACGGTGACGACCCTCGCCGCGCTCGTGCGCGGCGTGGCCCCCTACGACGGCGCGCGCGTGCATGGCGCGCGGGTATCCGGGGCAGAGATCGTGGGCGCCACGTCCCGCCTCGCTGCCCTGCCGCTCGCCGCGCGCAGGCAGCTGCCCGCCCTGGATCCAGCGCGCGCGGACGTCATCGTGGCGGGCAGCGTGCTCATCGAGGAGATCCTCGCGTGGGCCTCGGGGCTCGCCGGAGCACCTGTCGATCTCGTCGTTTCGGATCGCGGCGTCCGCTGGGGGCTCGCCGAACGGCTCAGCCCCGTCTGAGTACGCCGGCTCGTTTGAAGGCCGGACGGACGAAATGCGTAAGGTCCGTCGCGTCCGTCACATTTTCGAGTCATCCCACCCAGGTCCGGTCCGCCACCTCTCCCGGAGAGGCCCGCTCTGCCCTAAACTAGGCGGGTGAGCCGGCGCGCACCCACGCCGATGCCTCCATCGGTACACACTGTAACCCCGCCCGACCCCGAGGAAAAACCAGAGTGATCACGCCACGATGGCTCAACCACGGGGAATTTCGTTGACGTATCTCGGCCGGCTCACTAGAGTGCGCGCGCCTGGCGCAAACCGGCCCTTTTCCAAGAGGGCCGTTCCCCCAACTTCAATCCCTTCCGCCCGCAACCGTCCGCTTCAACCGCCGCTTCTCAAGATTCCGCCGTGCACGCCAGAGCACCGAGCTCTCGCGGGTCATGGCGGGTGCTCGCGTTTCTGCTTCTCGCACAGCGGTCTCGAGCAGCGGCTCATGGTTCTTTTCTCGGAATTTTTCTCGGAATGCGTGACGGTGTGTGTCGGTTCTGCGGGTCCAGGTTCAACCGCATGTGCAACGTACGCCCCTCGAAGGGATTTCGGGAGGCAGACGAAAAACTAAAAGGACGGCGGGGTGGAAGGCAAAGGAGACGATATGCAGGCTCGTTCGGAGATCCAGTTCAAGGTGGGCGACAAAGCCGTCTACCCGGCCCAAGGCGTGGCCGAGGTGGTCAACATCGAGGAGAAGGACATCGCTGGCAACCGTCAGCGATTCTATGTTCTCCGCATCTTGGACACGGATCGAAAGATCATGGTTCCAGTCAGCAACGCGAGCGCGGTCGGCCTTCGCCAGGTCATCTCTGAACAGGAAATCCGGGAAATTTTCGACATCCTCCGCGAGCGTACCATCGCGTTCGACAACCAGACCTGGAACCGTCGGTACCGCGGCTTCATGGACAAGATCAAGACGGGTTCTATTTACGACGTCGCCGAGGTGCTCCGCGACCTCTATCGCTTGAAGACGGACAAGCAGCTCTCGTTCGGTGAGCGCCGCATGCTCGACACCGCCCGGACGCTGATCGTGAAGGAGATCGCGATCGCCCGAGGTCAGACGGAAGAGCAGGTGAAGACCGAGATCGAGGCGATCTTTCTCGCCAACTAAGGCGTTACCTGATGGTTAGCGGCCCTGCGGCCGCTGCCGATGGAGGCCGGCACTGCCGGCCTCCGGGCTTTTGTGGACCGGAAATTCCACGCACCATCGGCTCGAGCGCGTTCAGAGATCGCTGCCCGGTCGCTTCTGCACGGGAGGGAGCGGGGGCAGCGCCACATCGACGCGCCACCCCGCGTCCTCGTAGACGCAGGGCACCTGGACGCGCTCTCCCGGGAGCAGGCCGGCGACGTCCACGAGGGCGTGGGCGCCGGCGATCTGGGCGGTGTAGCGCTGCGGCTCGAAGCGCAAGAGGAAGCGGGACGGCGTGATCATCGCCTCGGGCGCGATCGCCTTGCCGGTCGCGGCGCTGTAGCGCTGCGCGCGCGACGCGAGGTTGTCCCGAGCGCGGCGCGACAGGAGCTCGAAGGCGGCCTTAGCGTCAGCCGGATCGCCGTGCAGCTGGCGCAGACGAGCGACCAGCTCCCGGACGGCGCCGTCGGGCGTGCCGCTCGGAGGCCGCCTGCTGCATCCCACGGAGGCGAGCGCCGCGACCGAGAGCGCGACCGCCATGCCGGCCCGGACGAGGCGCGCGGCCGGCCGTCGGGCGTCATGTCGCGCGGGTTGCCGGTGCATGACCATGCCGCCCTCTCCTTAGAACGACGCGTCGCCGACGTCCACGGCGCGTAGCCGCCGGGTCCAGGGTGACGGCGCAGCGGATGGCGCTGTTCCTCGCCGGTGCCGCGGCGTCACCCCGGCGCGGCACCGGCGAGCGCGCCCACCTGGCGGAGCGCTTCGTACAGGACGATGGACACCGCGTTGGCGAGGTTGAGGGAGCGCACGGGACCCAGCGTGGGAATGCCGAAGACATCGTCCGGCATCCGGGCGATGAGCTCGGGGTCGAGGCCGACGCTCTCCTTGCCAAAGACCAGCGCGTCGCCTGGCCGGAAGTCCGCGTCGAGGTAGCTCCGCGAAGCCACCGCGCTGAAGAGGCGCAGCCGAGCGTTCGGGTGATGGTGGCGAAAGTGGGCGATGTCGAGCTGCTGCTCGAGCGTGACCAGGTGCCAGTAGTCAAGCCCCGCGCGGCGGACGCTCCGCTCGTCGATGCGGAACCCCAACCTCCCGAGCAAATGCAAGGGGCTCTGCGTCGCAGCGGCGAGCCGCGCGATGTTGCCTGTGTTCTGGGGGATCTCCGGCTCCACCAGCACGATCCGGAAGGGCGGATCGAGCGGCGCCGCACGGAGCCGGGGGCGACCATCGTTGAGCACGCCCTCTCTTTCCGCGACACGACCGCGCGCCGCAACCCCCGAGCGGGAGCTCGCGCGCGTGGCCTGGCTCGCCAGCGCCGCCTCGACGGATAGCCGGCCCACGCGGTCGCGCGGAAAACGCGAACCGAACGGACGGAGGCCCCTCTGTTCGCTTGACGGCTGTACGAGCGGACACGTAGCCTCCCGCCTCGGAGACACGGAATGCGCGCATCGTGCTGGATCGCTTCGGCTATTGCCCTCGCAGGAGTGGCGTCGTCCTCGCTCGCAGCCGCCGACGCCATGGATCCGGCGCTCGCGCGGCTCGTGCGCGACCCGGAGCCGAGCGTCGGCGGAGCCGTGCCCTGCCGCATCACAGGGCCGAAGAATGGCCTCTACTACAACCCCGCCTCCCGTTATCAGCGCTGCCTGACCGACGACGCTGCGTTCGCCAAGCTCATCGCGCAGTACGGCTTCGCGGTGGCGCCGTCGGCGATGCACTCGGCGCGGACCACGGGCTACGGCGGGTTCGAGATCGGCATCGAGGCCAACTACACGAAGATTGACAGCGACGCCGACTACTGGAAGCAGGGCACGCAGGGACCGCAGGATCCGACGAGCAAGAACTTCTCCATCGAGAACCGGAGCCCGGACTCCTTCCTGCAGCACTACGGCCTCAAGGTCCGCAAGGGTTTTCCGTTCGGGTTCGAGCTCACCGGCGCCGTCGGGTTTCTCGCCAACACCAGCCTCGTCAGCGCGGGCGCCGACGTGCGCTGGTCGCTGTTCGAGGGGTTCCGCCGAGGGCTCCCCGCGATCCTCCCGGAGCTCGCCGTCGGCGGCAGCGTCCGGACCATCACCGGGACCGAGGAGTTCCAGCTGACCGTGGCCGGCGCCGACGCGGAGATCTCGAAGCCCCTGCCGATCGCCGGCACCGTCGTGATCACCCCCTACGTCGGCTACCAGTGGCTCCGGATCTTCGGAGACTCGGGGCTCATCGATCTCACCCCGAACACCGACGCCGTGAACTTCTGCAACTTCCGAGGGGTGAACTCGCCCGCCAACCCCGTGCAGGGGCAGGACGGCAAGCCGCTCCCCCACGACGGCCAGCCGGTGTGCGACGGCGGCTCCCAGGCCGACTTCAACAACACCGTGGTGTTCGACGCCGTGCGCATGAACCGCCACCGGCTGCATTTCGGCGCGCAGCTGCGGTTCCAGATGGTGAAGCTCGGCGCGCACTTCATCACCGACATCGTGAGCCCCGAGGACGCGAACCAGGGCGCGGCGAACGAGATCGACGGCGAGAACAAGTTCGCCGGGCTCGGGTCGCAGTGGACCCTCGGGATCGATCTCGGCGCGATGTTCTGAAGCGCGCTGCGCCGGGGACGCTCGCCACGGGGCCCCGGCGCAGACCTGCTTCGAGCGGACGCGGCCCGCTCGGGGCGCGCGCAGCCTCAGCGCTTCGAGCTCAGATCGGGCAGCGCGTAGCCGAGCTCGGCGAGGAGCGCACGGAATGCGCGGTCCTCGTTCCGCGCCACGGTGAGGTGCTCCATGAACTTCTTGAAGTTGCCCTGAGCCGCCGCGTCGGCGGCGCGCTCGCTGTTCTCGAGCACGAGCAGGAGGTGCGGGTGCGCCTTGGCGACGGAGCCAGGGCACTCCATCTTGCTCGCCACCCGCGCGCGCGCTTCCGCGAGCGCATGCACCACCATGACGAGCTCCTTGTCATGGGTCCGCGGCAGGAGCATGTCGCCCTCCCTGCGCGCCTCGTCGAGCAGCAGGCTCGCCCTGTCCAGGTAGCTCCCGGCCCAGGCCGGCAGCGCGACGAAGAGCGAGCAGAGCGCGAAGGTGAAAGCAAGCATCAGGTGACGGATCATCGGCTGGGTCCTCGGTCGTTCACGGTTTGCTCGGAGGACGCCCCGCCGGACGGCGGGCCCCCCCTTCCCTCGGGCGCACCTTGCAGGGCCTCGGCGGCTGCCCGTCCATCGGATGCGGCGGCCGCGAGCTCCGGCGCGGCGCACGAAAGGAGCGCGGCGCGCGCGGCCGCCTGCTCCGCAAGCTTCTTCGACCGGCCCCGGCCGGTGCCGATGACCTGGCCGTCGACCTCGACGGCGACGAGAAACGCGCGGTCGTGGTCGGGCCCCTCGGTGCCCATCAGGCGGTAGCGCGGCGACGCCGCGCCGCGCGCCTGCACGCGCTCCTGCAGCTCGCTCTTGGCGTCGCGCCCGAGCATGCTGCCGCTCGCGAGCTGCGCGAGCGGGCTCGCGGCGATCTTCCGGCTCAGCGCCCGCGCGCTCTCGAAGCCGCGATCGAGGTACAGGGCCGCGACGAGCGCCTCCGTGGCGTCGGCGAGCACGTTCGTCTGGTCGCGCTCCCCGGCGACCTCCGCGCCGCGGCCGACCCTGAGCGCGGCGCCGAGCTCGATCCCCCGCGCCCACGCCGCCAGCGCGTCCGTGTTGACCAGGGCCGAGCGCATCATCGAGAGCTCCCCCTCCCTGGCCCCCGGAAAGCGCTCCATGAGGAGCTCCGTCACGCACAGGCCAAGCACGGCGTCCCCCAGGAACTCGAGGCGCTGGTTGTCCACGCGCCGGCCGCCTCGCTGCTCGTTCGAGAAGCTCGGATGCGTCAACGCCTCCTCGAGGTGCGGCAGGTCCCCCTCCAACCCCAGATCCAGGCGTTGCAGCAGCTCGCTCGGGAGCATCCCCAGCACCTTGCCCACGCGCAGCGTCAGCCCGCGCTCAAGCGGTCGGTCAGCTCGGCCAGCTCCAGGTCGAGCGCGGTCAGACCGCCAGCGTCATGCGTGGACCACGCGACCCGCACCTTGCCCCACGACAGCGCGATGTCCGGGTGATGATCACGCCGCTCGGCCAGCAGAGCGATCTGCATCACGAAGCCCACGCCGGTCCCGTAGTCCGGAAACGAGTAGCTCCGTTCGATCCGCTCGCCCGCTCGCACCCAGCCCGGGTGAGCAGCGACGAACCCGGCGATCTCATCGTCCGAGAGCCGATCACGCTTGCCCATGGGACGCAACTATGGGCTAAGCCCTGCCCCGGTGGAACCCCGGAATGCGGCCCCCGCCCCGCGCGGCGTCCGCCGCGCGCGCCGCTCGCCGTGCGCTATCCTCCCGCCTCGATGACCGGGCTTCACGCCTGCCCCTTCTGCCGGGAGATGTTCGAGGCGAAAGAGGCGTCCACGTGCCCTGCCTGCGGCCTCCGGCTGGAGGCGCTCGCGAAGCTCCCCCCCTCGTACGACGCGCTCCAAGATGAGCCTGGCGAGCCGCTCCCGCCGCACATGGAACCGCTCCCGTGGACCTACGCCGGGCGCGGCCGGGGCGCCCTGCTCGCGCTCTCGCTCCTCGGGCTCGCGGCGTTCTTCGCGCCGTGGATCCACGAGACGGCCCCCGAGCTCCGCGACCTCAGCGGCTTCGGGCTCGCGCGAAGGCTCGGCTGGATGTGGGCCCCCGCGGTCGCGTTCTTCGTGATGATCCCGCTCGCGCTGACCCGGAGGTCGATCCACAAGATGCGCGGCGCCCGCGTGGCCGTCGCTTTCCTCGCCGCGGTCGCCCTCGTCACCGTCGCGATGCGCCTGCTGTTCACGCCGGGCAGCACGCTGCTCCGTCCCGTCCGCTTCACATGGGGCTACGGGCTCTACGCGACCGGTGCGATCGCGCTGCTCGCGCTGCTCACCGCGGCGTTCTTCGGAGGAAGGATCGACGACCTCCCCACGGGGCAGCGGCGACGGGGCGACGAGGTGCTGCACTGAGCGGCGTGTGGCCGGTGACATCTCGGGTCGACAGGCCCGCTCGTGCGACGTAACCTTGATGGGAGTGGCCTTTGTCCGCTGCTCGAAGGTGCGCAATGGCCAAGAGATCTGCCAGCGTACGCCGTGAGCTCGCGCGGGACGACGAGACGTTCGATGTCCCCGCGGCGGTGCTCTGCGCGTGCTGCGGACAGCCCGACTGCGCCGGGTGCTCCGCGGCGAGCGACGAGGGCTCGGGGGTCGTCGCGATCGTCCCGTGGGAGCGCCCGGTCGGCGGGGTCTGGTCGCGGCTCTGGGCCACCTCGAGGGCGACCACGCTGGGAGCCGAGACGTTCTTCGCGACGATACCCGACGGCGCGCTCCCCGCGGCGATGCGCTTCGCCCTGCTGGCGGAGTCGCTCGCGATCCTGTCGATGATCGCCGCGCTCCTGCCCCTCGTCGCGCTGGCGCTGCCGGGCCTGACGCTGGAGCTGGCTCGCAACCCGGCCGCACGCGCGAGCGCCCTCCAGTGGCTCGCTATCGGCGTTCCGGGGGTCACCGTGTGGATGGTGCTCGCGCACACCTTGCACGGCGCCGCGCTCGACCTCGGGGCACGGCGTCAAGGCGCGCGGCCAGAGCGCCGGCGCGCGCTCCGCTTCGGGCTCTACGCGTGCGGCTGGGATCTCATGGCTGGCCCGCTCGGCGCGCTGGCCATGCTCATCACGGGCGGCACCAAGGGAGCCGAGCAGGTCCTCTCGGCCTCGCTCCGGGTACCGGGCAAGGCCTCCATGGCGCTGCTCCTGGGCGTCTACGCGCTCCACCCCGACGCGGCGGAGCGCGCTCGACGCGCCGGAAGCATCGCCGCGCTCGCGCTCACCATTGCCTCCGGCTTTGCCGCCATCGCGCTCGCCATCGCCTTCAGCTGACACGCCGTTCAGCGCTCTCGGAGGCGGCGCCGCGGAGGGAGTCGCCCCGGAGGCGGCGCCGCGGAGGGAGTCGCCCCGGAGGCGGCGCCGCCGAGGATGTCGAGCGCACGTCCGTGCGCGTCGGCCGCCTCAGCGCATGTCCTGACGCGGCGCGGGCGAGGGCGGAGGCGCGCCCGGACGCCGGCCGCTCGCGAGGGTGCCCGGGCGCTTCTTCGGCTGCAGATCGCCCGTCGACGTGATGTCGATGAGGTCCACGAGCTCGGGGGCGTGACCGGATACGTCCTGCGCTCGCAGGCGATCGAGGAGCTGCTTCACCTGCGCCTCCGCCTTGCCGTGCGCGAGGATCTGACGGATCGACGGCGCCTCCTGCTCGAGCGAGCGGCTCACGGGCTTCTTGCTCTGGCGCCGCCACAGCACGGCAAAGCCATCGCCCTCGGGCACGGGCTCGGGCACGAGCTCCGCGTCCTTCACCCCGGCGGCGGCCGAGAGGAGCCCCGGGTCGACCTTCAGCCCCGGCTCGGCCGTGGTGCCATCGGACGCCACGAAGCCGAGATCGCCGCCGCGCATGTTCGTCGCCTTGTCGAGCGATTTCTCGCGCGCGATCTCCTTGAAACGCTGGGGTGACGGGTCCTTCTTCAGCTCGGCCAGGATCGCCTCGGCCTCCCCGCGCGTCGCGACGAGGATGCGCCAGAGCGCCACCATCGCCGGGGAGCTGAACCTGTCGCGGTTCGCCTCGTAATAGGCACGGACCTCCTCGTCCGTCACCGGAGAGCTCGTCGCCGCCTCCGCCTGGATCCGCTGCAGCAGCGCGGAGCGCAGGACGCCGCGCACGCGATCCTGCACGTCGGCGCGCTCGGTGAGCTTCTGCGCGGCGGCCCCCTGGGCGAGGAGCAGCTCGCGCACGAGGACCTGGCTGACGAAGTTCTTCCGGATCTCGTCCGGGGTACGCCCGAAGGTCTGGAGCTGGAACGGCGGGACCTGCGCGAGCCTGCGCTCGACCTCCGACGCCGTGATCGCCGCGTCGCCGACGCGCGCCACCGGGACGTCCGCCGGGGCCGCTGGCTGGGCCTCAGCGCGGAGCGACAGGCCGGTCGACGCCGCGAACACGACCGCCATGGCGGCCGCGCCGAGGGGGAGCTTCAGCGTTCTCGCGCGCATCGGAGCGGGTTATCCCCGCGCCGGCAGGCAAGGTCAAGCTGCCCCGCGGCGCTCCCTCGGCGGATACGCCGCGCTCGCCTCCGCGCTCCCCGCCCCGCAGAACCCCGGCCTTCCGCAGCGCGTGGGCGTCGAGCCCGACGAACCGGTACACGTCCGCAGAGAAACCGTAGGCGCGGTGGAGGTGCTTCAGGCCTTCGACGAGCTCGGCGGTCACCTCGACCGGGGGCGGTGGCGGGTACGCCTCGCGGATCGAGGCGAGCGGTTCGCCCAGCTCCAGGAGCTCCTCGACGCGCGACAGCACGTCGATCGGCTTGAGCGCACGCTTGCCTCGCCGCGCGACCCCCTCGGCCAGCTCGGCGAGCAGGCGTCGGCGCCGGCGCTCGGTACGGCCGTCTCCGGCGCGGCCGCCGCCGCCCAGGAGCAGCTCGTTGAACCGGCGCGCGGCCCGGCGCTTCTCGACCGCATCCGGACTTCCCCGGCGGTTCTGCGCACCGCCACCCCGCTTGGCTGGACGTGGCGCTTTGGTGGACCCGGCCGTGCCGGCCGGTGAGCTCTTCGTCTTCACGATCCTCGGCAAGAGCACAGCGGCGCTCGAGGAGCCGGTATTCCCCGGCACATCTTCTTGCTGTCCCAGCAGTATAGACAGCTCATCCTCCTGCTTCGAAGAAAGCGGCGGGCGCACGGTCACGCTCGCCCCGCGCGGCGCTGGACGTCAGCGCCCGCCTGCGCACCACGCGAGGGCCGTTCCGACGGCCGCGATCAGCCAGGCCGGCCACGTCGCGCGCACGAAGCCGGCGACGTCCGACAGGGCGCTGCGCCGCGCGCGCCGCACAGCCTCGGCGTGGCCCACCCGGCGCACCTGCTCGCGCGCGATCTGCTCGTGCTCCTCGTCGTCGAGCGGATCGTTGCCGGCCAGATGGTGCAGGTGATGTGTCACCTCATGGTCGATCGTCTCCTCGATCTCCGCGTCGATGTCGAAGCCGGGATCCTCGCGGGCTTCCGACCTGAACGTCCGATAGAAGATCCGGATCTCCGGAGGATGGGCGATCCCGAGCGCGTCCGCGGGTGTCCCGGGCGTGTAGCATCCGAGCAGCGGCTCGCCTCCGTCGTCGCAGGCCGGCACCCCCGCGTCGATGAAGAGATCGATGTTCCGCACGCCGCGGGCCTCGTAGATGCGTCCGGCCGCAGCGCGGACGCGCGCCTCGAAGCCGTCGAGATCCGGAAAGGCTCTCGAGGCGCTCGCCCGAGCCCTCGTCCCCGCCCGCGTCGAGCGGGGCTCCCCGAGCTCGTCCGCGTCCGCTCCGTCCACTCCAGCAGCGCGCAGCGGGGCGCGCGCGAGCTCCCGCTCGAGCGGCACGTCGAGATCGTTGCGGGCGCCGCAGCCCTGGCAGCGGTAGACGGCGACGAGCCGCGCGGGGTAGCGCGCCTCATGGTAGACGTCGACGATCGCCCCCCACGCCTCGTCGGGAGCGCTGGCGAGCGCGTCGGCGATCACCGGCGCGCGGCGCTCGCGGCCGAGCGCCGCGATCCCCATGGCCACCACCAGCGACGGCGTGATGCGGAGGACGCCGTCGGCGGGCAGGCGGAGGAGCGGCATCGCTTCCTCGACCGTGCGCTCCACGAGGCGTACGGCGCGGCAGACGGCGCGACCCACGCGCAGCGCCGGGATCGGGTGCGAGACGCCGAAGTCGAACGGGCGATCGAGCTCTGGATCGTCGAGCTCGCCGTCGGTGAACGGCCCGATCTCCAGCAGGCTCGACGGAGCGACCTCGAACGGGGCGCTGCAGTTCTCGCAGGTGTAGGCGCCTGGCTCCTCGGGCACGATGCCGGCCGCAGCGAGGAGCGCGCGCAGGACATGGGCATCGGTGAGCGGGAGGCCAAGAGGATCCAGCGGCACGCCGCGCGCGTCGGCCAGGACCGACGCGCCCGCGAGGACCTGCACGTCGAGCGCGCACCTGCCGATGGCCGCGCGCTCGACGCCGCGGCGTGCGGGAGCGCCGAAGACGGATGAAGCGTGAGCGCGCGCGGCGGCGTCCGACAGGCGCGCCACGGCGCCGGAGGGGAGGTGGACCTGAGCGGGGAGCAGGCGTCGCGCGGGCGCAGGCATCGCGGCGGCCTATATAGCGGGTGGCTCGCCTCAGGGGTCCTCGGGACGCGACGGACCACCGGCGGCGCCCTCGTCGGCCGGAGCGAGCGATCCCCACGGCTCGCGATCCCTGTCGGTCTCGGACGGCTCGCCCGCCGCGCGGCCGACGTCGAGGCCGGCGGCGCTGGCGAGCTCGGCGGCCACGGCCGCGGAGAGCGAGCCTCCGCTGAGCGGGGACGCGCCGGTGACGGTCGACACGGTCGACACGGGCGACGGCTCCGAGGAAGGACGATCTCGGCGGCGACCTCGAACGAGCACCGGCGCGCGCTCCCCGTCGCCGGCCGGATCCGGCGCGGCCGCGCCCACGCGATGGACGGTCGCGCGCAGCTGCACGCGCCCGAGCGACAGGCTCGCCGCGCTCGCGGGCGGCACGCTCGACGAGAGCTCCGCGCCCACGGGTCCGCCTGTCCCGAAATCGAGATAGCGGGTGATCGCCAGCGCGTAGATGAGCTTGCGCACGATCGGCTCCGGCGCGACCCCGGATCGGAGGAGCGCGGCGAGCGTGGGCGTGGAGCTCTCCAGCGCCTCGATCACCGCGAGCTCGCCCTCGCGGAAACCGAAGCGGCCGGGCTCGAGGGCGGGGTGCAGGCGGAGGGGCACGGCCCCGATCCGCTCCAGGGTCCGCTGGAGGCGCGTCGAGCGCTCGCCGTGCTCGCGCAGCCCCGCCCAGAGCAGCGCGAGGGGATCGACCTTCGCGGGATCTCCCCCCCACTCGGCCAGCGCGTCGAGGCCGTCGAAGTAGCGGTATTTCGTCTCCGGAGGCAGATCGAACAGGCGCATCATCCGCCGCACGAACTGGACCTGGGCTAGCCAGTCGATGGTCGCGGCATCGACGCACCCCGACAGCAGCAGCACGTCCCCCAGGAGGCCCCTTGTCGCGAGCGCCTCCGCCAGGATCTCGGCGGTGATCACTCCCTCCTCGAGCAGGATCTCCCCGAGCCGGGCGTACCCGTCGCTCGGACGGATCTTCACGGGGTTCCCCCGGACGATCCGCAGCGTGTGCGCGGCGCCCGTGGGCTCCACCAGGATGAGCGCGCCGGTCAGCCGATGCTCGACGGCATAGACGAAAAGATGAGCGAACGGCGTCCGCTCCAGATCTCCTTCCGCCGTCGCGAGACCGTCGGGAGACATCCTGGGCCAAGCTACCATAGCGCGCGCAAGCCGGATCCCCCTTTCTCCACGCGCAGCGGCGCGGAAGCGGGCCTTGCGTCGCTGGTCCCGGAGCGCGCGGTGTTCACGCCGCCTCACGCCGCCTCACGCGTCGGGTCGCGGCCATGGATTCTTGCCGCCGCCGACGCGCGCTCGACGCACTCTCCACGCCCGTTCCATGCACTGGTTCCGGCGGAGTGCGCCCGCGCTCCGGCAGGGTGCTCCGCGCTCCAGCGTCGGCGCGCAGCCGGCGGGCATCGGCCGCGGCGGTTCCGCGCTACGGTGGCAAACATGCCGCGCGGACATGTGCTGGTGCTCGACGACGAGCGGGCGATCTTGACGACCCTCCAGAAGGCCCTGTCGCTCGAGGGCTACACGGTCGACGTCGCCGGCGGCGTCGGGGTGGCCGAGGAGAAGCTCGCGAAGCGGAGCTACGACATCGCGCTCTTCGACGTCTCGCTGCCCGACGGCGACGGCGTGGAGCTGCTCCAGCGGATACGCGTCGCCGGCTCGGAGCTGCCCGTCGTGATGATGAGCGGCCACGCGACGGTCGACGCCGCCGTCCGCGCGACGCGGCTCGGGGCGATCGACTTCCTGGAGAAGCCGCTCTCGACCGATCGGCTGCTGCTCGTGCTCGAGAACACCCTGCGCCTCGTCCGCGCCGAGGCCGAGGCGAAGGCGCTGCGAACGCAGACCGGCCAGGTCGGCGAGCTCATCGGAGAGAGCCGCGCGATGCTCGACCTGCGCGAGCAGATCGCGCGCGCGGCGAAGGCGACCGCGACGGTCTTCGTGACGGGCGAGCGCGGCACCGGCAAGGAGCTCGTCGCGCGCGCGATCCACGGTGCGTCGAAGCGGGCGCGCGGGCCGCTCGAGAAGATGAACTGCGCCGCGGTCCCGAGCGAGCTCATCGAGAGCGAGATGTTCGGGCACGAGGCTGGCGCGTTCACGGGCGCCACGAAGCAGCGGCGAGGGAAGTTCGAGCGCGCGAGCGGCGGGACGCTGTTCCTCGACGAGGTCGGGGACATGCCGCTCGCGATGCAGGCGAAGCTGCTCAGGGTGCTCCAGGAGCGGGAGATCGAGCGCGTGGGCGGGCACGAGACGATCAAGGTCGACGTGCGCGTGGTGGCGGCGACGAACCGCGACATCGAGGCGGCGTGCCGGGAGGGGCAGTTCCGGCCGGATCTCTACGATCGGCTGAACGTGCTGCCGCTGTCGCTGCCGCCGCTCCGCGCGCGGCGCGAGGACGTGCCGCTGCTCGCGCGGCATTTCCTCGCGCTCGCGACGCAGGCGAACGATCGGCCCGGGATGGCGTTCACGGACGGCGGGATGAGCATGCTGGTCGCCTACAGCTTCCCGGGGAACGTGCGGGAGCTGCGCAACATCATCGAGCGGCTGGTGATCCTGACGCCGGACGAGACGATCGACGAGGGCGACGTGAAGGTCTGCCTCGGAGGGCAGCAGGCGGCGATGAAGGGCGGGCTCTTCCGGCCGGGGGTGCCGTTCCGGGTGCTCGCGGAGGAGGCGGAGCGGACCATCCTGGAGGAGGCGCTCGGCCATCATGGAGGGCAGATGGCCGCGACGGCCCGCGGGCTCGGGCTCGAGCGGAGCCACCTGTACAAGAAGTTCAAGGCGCTCGGGCTGCGGGGGGACAAGGGCGAGGCGGAGGACGAGTAGGTCGCGCCGCGAGAGGTCTGCGTGCTCGCGGCAGCAACCGTTTCCGGTTCGCCGAGGGCCCCAGCTGCCTTCCCATTTCCGTTTCCGTTTCACCGGCGGGCGGAACCCGCGCATCTTCACCCAGCGCGCGGCGATTTCACCTGGCACCCCGTGAGCGCCGGAGGGGGTCTCCGCGCGGCAGGGCGCGGGTGGGCGCGGCGAGCACCGACCGAGGTGCCATAAGGTCCCAGCGGGCTCCACGTCTCAGGCGCGCCTTGTGTGGCGCGCGACGAAACGTCCCAGATGGCATAGCCCGAAGGGAGACATGCCGGGCGGTGGTCTACGCGCAAGCTCCGCGCTCCCGCCTCGGCGGATGGCCGAGCGCCCACCCGCGCCCTGCCGCGCGGAGACCCCCTCCGGCGCGTGCAGCCGGGATCTCCGCCCTCCCCTCCCCGCTCACTCCTCGCCCCGAGCCCCGAGCCTCAATCCGGCATCGCCCGCGGCGCAGGCGGCGACGCGCCCTTCATCGCCTTCTGGTACTCGAGCGCCTGCTTCGCGTAGTCGTCCCGCTTCATCTTCGCGTACGCCTTGGCGAGCTCCCCGTAGATCTCCGCCGCATCCCCCGGCTTCGACCCGGACAGGAGCGCGCTGTTCAGCTCGTAGATCGCCGACACGTGCCGCCCCGTGCGCGCCAGCGCCCGCGCATAGAGCCGGTGGATCTCCGGGTTCGCCACGTCGACGAAGATCGCGCCCTCGCCGACCTTGCGCGCCTCCTCCCACGCGCCGCGCTCCACGAGCAGCCGGAGCAGCCGCCGCCAGACACGGCGATCGTGCTGATCGAGGAGCGCGAGCCGGCGCAGCGCCGAGAGCTCGCCCGCAGCGTCCTTCTGCCGATGCGCGAGGTCGTACAGCCCCTGGAGCGGCTCGGCCTGCGTGGGATCCTGGCGCGACGCCGCCTCGAGGTTCGCCTTCATCTTCGCCGCGTCCTTCTTCAGCTCGGCGAGATCGGCGAGCTTCATCCGCACGACGTAGCCGTCGTTCCCGTCGGCGATCATCTTGCTCAAGAGCCTCGCCGCCTCGTCGGGCTTCTTCTCGGCGAAGGCCGCCCGCACCTTGAGGTAGGTCGCGTCAGGCTGCTTCGGGTCGACCCGGAGCGCCTCGGCGAGCACCGCCTCGCCCTCCTGGCGCTGCCCGTCCTCGAACAGCGCGAGCGCGAGCTCGACGAGCCGCTTCGCGTCCTTCGGAGCGCGCGCCGCCGCCTTGCGCGCCTCGTCGAGCGGCGGCGCGTGCAGATCCGGGACGTACTGCTTCTCGTAGCGCTCGAGGCGGGGCTTCAGCCACGCGCGGAAGCGCCGATCGAGCTCCTCCGCGCTGATCCCGAGCGACTCCTTCACCACCTCCTGCGTCCGCTTGCCCGCGGCCCACCGGGGCAGCATCGAGACAACCTTCGGGAAGCCGAACTCGCCCGCCATGAAGACCACGATCTGGCTCGCCGCAAAGTAAGCCATCGTCACGTCCTCGATGTTGTCGACGTGCGTGAACGCCCGGTTGAACCCGTCGACCGCCGGGATCCTCCCGCCCTTCAGGGCGGCGAACAGCGCCGGATCTTCCTCGCGGTGCCACTCGGGCCGCCGCACGATCGTCTCGTACTCGCTGAGCCCCTCGGTGAACCAGCGCGGGACGTGGTTCTTCGAGAGCTGGATCGCGAAGACGTGCCCGAGCTCGTGCCACAGCACGTTCCCCCAGTTGAACTCCCCCGCCGCCGGGCTCAGCGCCGCGAGCGTCTGGCCGAAGCAGACGCCCTGGATGCCCACGTTGGGCAGGCCGCTCGTCCTGACGCTGAAGTTCTCCGTCGACGCGTAGAGCTCGATCGAGACCGGGACCTTCGGCGTGAAGCCGTACCGCTTCACCATCGAGCCCCACGCCTCCTCGAGCATGCGCGGCACGTACCGCTCGAGGATCGCCCGCTCCTGCTTGTGGTAGCGGACGCGGAACGTCTGCCCCTCGACGGTCACGTACTGCGTCGCGATGTCCTTCTCGTAGAGGTTCAGCGTGTTGAAGACCCGCACGTTGAAGCGGTCCTTGTCCCACGCCTTCTGCAGCGAGAGCACGCCGCTCTTCTCGTCGCCGGCGCGGATCAGGTTCAGGCCGAGCGTGGCGTGCGCCTTCGCGTCGTCCGGATCGACCTGCGTCGCCTCCCCCATCATCTTGACGATGTCGTCGTAGCGGTGCTCCCACTCCGCGAACTCGCCGACGATCTGGAAGAACCGCGAGAACCCCGGGTTCAGGCCGAGCACCTTCGCCTTGATGGCCTCGAAGCCGGCCGCGTCGTCGGCGAGGAAGCGGCCCGCCGCCTTGATCGAGAGCAGCTCGAGGTCGTTCGGGTTCACCTTGAGCCCGCGGTCGGCTGCAGCGTCCGCGGCGTCGATGTCCATGTCGCGGAGCGCGAGCCCGGCGCGGACGAAGTAGGCCTCGGCGAGGTTCGGATTCACGGAGAGCGCCTGCGCGACCTCGCTGTCGGCGCCGCCGAAGTCCATCGCGCTCTCGAGCTTGACGCGCGCCATGGCGACGCGGGAAAACGGATCCTTCGGGGCGAGCTTGAGCGCCTCCTTCACGACCTGCCCGGCGTGGCCGGGGTCGTATTTGTCGAGGAACAGCTCGGCCCGCCAGAGCAACGTCTCGACCCGCTGCTTGCCGCCCACCTTCTCGGCCGCGTTGAACGCGTCGTTCGCGTCGCGCGCGCTCCGGAGCAGGTGCGCCGCGCGCCCGACCAGCGACAGCCCCTCCGCGTCGCTCGCGGTGATCTTGTCGTCGTTGTAGTCGTCGATGATCGTCATCAGCGGCGCGCGCGCCTCGCCCCGCTTGCCCGACTCGATCAGGAGCTCGCCGAGCATGAGCCGCGCGCGGCGGGCGTCGTCCTCCCGCTCCACCTCGCGCACCGCCGCGATCGCCTCGGCCATCTTCCCGCGGCGCGCGAGCGCCTCGGCCCGGAGCGGCGCGGCGGCGATCCGCGCCTCCTTGCCGAACGCGGCGGCGGCCTTCGCCGTCTTCACCGCGTCGTCGTAGCGACCCGTGAGCAGCTCGATCCGCGCCTTCGCGAGCAGCGCCGCGGCGCGCTCCTTCCCGCCCTGGAGGCTGAGGACGACCTTCTCGGCCTCCGCATAGTCGCCCTGCGCGAGGAGCGCCTCCACGCGCGAAAGCGAGGGGGGCGGCTCGCCGGAGGCGGGAGCGGGGGCCGCGCAGGCGGCGGCGACGAGGAGAGCGGCAAGAGAGCGGCGGATCGAGTGGCTTCGCATGTCACCCCGTGCGCAACGATGCGCGACCGTTCGTCATCGTGCACAACCGCACGCAAACGAACGCAGACCTACGCAAACATTCGCAAACCTACGCAAAACGAACGCAAACCTACGCTGAGACGCGGCGCCCGGTCGAGCCGGGAGAGGCCATCGTAACCGACGCCGCCGGCGCGACCGAGCGGCGAGAGGCCGAGCATGCGCGACCGCGCGAGGGCGCGCCAGGGCGCGCGCTCCCGCGATCGTGGTATGCGGGCGTCCATGGCAAGCACGCTCGCCGGTCGGGTCGTTCTCATCACGGGCGCGTCGTCGGGCATCGGCGAGGCCCTCGCCAGGGAGGTCGCCCGGCGCGGCGGCCGGGTCGTCCTCGCGGCGCGGCGGACCGAGCGGATCGAGGCGCTCGAGACGGAGATCCGGCGGTCCGGCGGCGAGGCGCTCGCGACCCCGTGCGACGTCACGCGCGACGGCGACGTGGAGCGCGCCGTCGCGCAGGCGAGCGAGGCGTTCGGGGGGATCGACATCGCCATCGCGAACGCCGGGTTCAGCGTGGCGGGACGCATCGAGGATCTCGCGCTCGACGATTTCCGCCGGCAGCTCGAGACCAACGTCTTCGGCGCGCTGCGCACCGTGAAGGCCGCGCTGCCGGAGCTCAAGCGATCGCGCGGCGGCGTCGCGCTCGTCGGCAGCGTCCTCGGCTACCTCGCGGTCCCCGCGGTGGGCGCCTACACGATGAGCAAGTTCGCGGTGCGCGCCCTCGCCGAGACGCTGCGCGCGGAGCTCCGCGCCGAGGGCGTCGCGGTCACGCACGTCGCGCCGGGGTACGTGGCGAGCGAGATCCGCCAGATCGACAACGCGGGCAACCTGCACGAGGGCGCCCAGGATCCCGTGCCGCGCTGGCTCGTCATGCCGGCGCAGACGGCGGCGCGACAGATCATGGACGGCATCGTCGCGCGGCGCGCCGAGGTGATCGTCACCGCCCACGGCAAGCTCGGGGTGTCGCTCTCGAGGCACGCCCCGGGGCTCCTCCGCGCGACCGTGTCGAGGCTCCCGCGCAAGCGCCGCGTCAGCGGGCGCTGAGCCGGCGGCGCCGCCTACGGCGCGGCTTGCGCGAGCTCGCGCCGGACGAGCGCCTCCAGGGCGTCGATGAAGCGAGGCCGTGTGTTCACGGCCGGCGCCCGGGAGAGCCGCGCGAGGCCCGCCTCACGGGCGAATACCTGCGCCTCCACGTCGAGATCGTAGAGGGTCTCGACGTGATCCGCGACGAAGCCGATCGGCGCGATCAGCGCCTCCCGCACGCCGCGCGCGGCGAGGCCGGCGAACGTCGACCGCAGATCCGGACCGAGCCAGGCGTCGCCGGTCATGCCCTGGCTCTGGAAGGCGACGAGCACCGGGTTCCCGCGAGGGGCGATGCGGCGCTCCACCTCGGCGGCCATCGCGCGGAACTGGCGCTCGTAAGGATCTCCGGCGGCGATGATCCGCTGCGGGAGGCTGTGGGCCGAGAGGATCACCGCCACCTTCGCCCGGCTCTCCTCGGGGGCGCGCGCGAGCGCCTCGTCGATCACCTCGACGAAGGCGTCGATCAGCGCCGGCTCGAGCCCCCACGCGGGCACGCACCGGACCTCCATGCCGCCCTGCTCGGCTGCCGCGTCGCGGACGACGGCGTGGTAGACGTCGACGGACTGCGGCGCGAGCGGCAGCGAGACGACGCGCCTCACGCCGCTGCGGTGGAGCGCGCCGAGCACCTCGGCCGGATACGGGTGCCAGAGGCGCCCGGCAATGGCGACCGGGAGACCGAGCCTCGCGGCGAGCGCGTCCGCCTGGGCCTGCGTGATGCGCATGAGCGGCGAGCCGCCGATCGCCTGGAAGCGGCGGCGGACCTCGTCGATCACCTCTGGCGGGGCCGGCCTGCCGCGGCGGATGTTGGTGACGAATGCGGGCAGATCGTCGAGCCGCTCGACGGTGCCGTGGCAGCTGAGGAGGACGGCGGTGGTCACGGCGCCACTCTACATCGCCGCCGCGGGAGCAGCGCAGCCCTCGCCGCCGCGCGAGCAGCGCAGCCCCCGCCAGCGCGAGCAGCACGGCCCTCGGCGGCGCGTGGGACGGCACCGCCGCTCGCCGGCGCTGGCTCAGTCCGCGTCCCAGGCGACGACGACGCGATCGTGGCCGATGAGGCCGTTTTTCTTGCGGGCCAGGTGCTGCGCGACGACCCGATCGCCGGCCGCATAGACGCGCACCTCCATGTACGCCAGCCCCTCATCGGTCTCGATTCCATCCAGGATCTCCGTCGAATCGAGCTGGCGCTCCCAGTCCGAGACCGGATCGCGGAAGAGGTCGCTCTTGAGCCGCTCCATGATCGCTTGCCTCCCGCGGGTGACGCTGGGGTGGGCCGGCGGATCGCGGCTGCTCACCTCCTCGATCACGGCGTCTTCCGCGTAGATCCGGGAGAGGGCCTCGATGTCCTTGCCCCCCAGGGCACGGGTGATCTCTGCGAGCAGTCCACCGTTCACCCGCTGGGCCGAGGGTCGCGTCCGCGCCGAGCCTTCCATGCACGCTTGCATGGGACGCAGCGGCGCAGGCGTCGAGCCCGTGCCAGGGCTGCGCGGCGACGGTGACGGAGGGCTGCATCCCGGCAGCGGTGACGGATGCGACAGATGAGCGCTGAGCTCGGTGGGCAGCCCTCCTCCACGGGGCCACCAGCCGAGATCGCGCGGCTGGCGGCGAGTTGCAGCGCCCGGGCGGACGTGATGAATAAGGAAGGTTATGACGCAGCGCCGCACGGTCGTGCTCGCCGATCTCCATCTCGTGCGCCAGACGCCGCGCGACGTGACCGCCGATCTTGCCCGGTTCGTGGAGGCCCACCGGGGGGCACGCATCGTGGTCGCGGGCGATCTGTTCGATCTCTCCTCCGAGTCGCCCTGGATGCCCCGGCCGCGCGCGCTGCGCGAGGCGCTGCTCGCGCACCCGACCGCGCGGGCGGCGCTCGCCGAGCACCTCGACCGGGGCGGCGAGCTCTGGCTGGCGGGTGGCAATCACGACGCCGAGGTCGGGGCGCCCGACTTCCCCGTGGCGCTGGCGGAGGCGCTCGAGGTGACCGGCGAGGCCCGGTCGCGGATCCGGACGACGCCCTGGTTCTTCCGCGAGGGGGCGATCCACCTCGAGCACGGCCACCTGTACGATCCGGACAACGCCCCGGCTCACCCGCTCGTGGTCGGCGAGCGCAGCCTCGGCGTTCACTTCGTCGAGGAGTTCATCGCGCCGACCGGCGCGCACCGTTATCTGCAGGCGAACGATCAGACGCCGCTCAGCTTGTTCCTGTCGGCGTTCACCTGGTACGGCCCTCGCGCGCCCTACGTCATCTACCGCTACTTCCACGCGGCGATCGGCGCGATGTTGAAGAGCGGCCCGCTCTACCGCGCGGAAGGCGAGGCCGCGGTGGGGGCCGCGGCCATGGAGCGCTTCGCGCACGAGCTCGGGGTGCCGCGCGCGATGGCAGACGCGCTCGTCGGGCTCGGGGCCACGCCGACCCTGGAGAGCGCGGCGCGCACGTTCACGCGGCTGTACTTCGATCGCGTGATCGCGACGTTGTCGATGGGCGCCGGGATCGCGGCGCTCGGGCTCGGCGCGCGGGGGACCGGCGCCGCGGCGCTCGGGCTCGGCGCGCTGCTGATGGGCGCGAGCTGGGCGAGCGGGCACAACCGCTACGCCGGTACGGTCACCGAGCGCCTGGCCGAGAGCGCCAGCCGCGTCGCAAGGACGACAGGCGCGAAGCTGGTCGTCTTCGGCCACACGCACCGCGAGGCGCTCGGCGACGGTTACGCGAACACCGGCAGCTTCTCGTTCCCACGCGCCGCGCCCGGCCGGCCCTACGTGGAGATCGAGGGATCGCCCGAAGCCCCCCGCGCGGCGACCCGCTTCTGGCGAGCCGTAGCGTGACTCCGAACCACTAGAAGCGCCGCCGAGCGGCGGCCACCCGCACAGGAGACGGGCCCAGATCGGCGTTTTCGGCGCGCAGGCGTACTCCAGTACGCCGAGCACCGAAAACGTCGAGGTGGGCCCGTATCCGAAGCGGGTGGCCGTCGCTCAGCTGCCGCTCGCGTGGGCGGTGAGCGCGCCCTCGACCAGGTCGAGCGCGAGCGGGACGTCCTCTTCCGGGATCGGCGCGCCGCCGAGCATCGCTGCCAGCAGCCGCTCCCTCGGCTCCGGCCGCAACACGACAGGGCCGCCGCCACAGGCCCGGCAGACGAGGCCGCCGCGCGCCGGGTCGGCGCAGGCCGACTGCGTCGCGTCGCAGGCGCGCCCGCAACGGACACACTGCGTGAGCTCGAGGCCCCAGCCGAAAGCGACGAGCAGGCGCAGGCCGGTCTCCGCCAGCAGCGCCTGGGGAGGAGGCGTGGACACCTCGTCGAGGCGGTCGAGCAGCTGGTTCAGCTCGCGCCACGCCGCATGCTCGGCGGTGTGCGCCGGCGCGATCTCCCGCACCCAGCGCAGCGCGCGCCCGGCCACCTCGAGGCGCCCGAGATCCCCCGCGAGGCGCAGGCGCGGGCGCTCGATCGCCGCTTCCGTGAGCTGGGCGAGCTCCGCGCCAGGACGGATCTCCAGGGTCACGCGGAGCAGGTGCATCGGCTCGAGCGCCGGGAAGCGCTTGGCCGAGCGGCGCGCGCCGCGCGCCGTGGCAGAGATGAGCCCGCCCTGCTCGGTGAAGAGCCCGACCAGGAGATCGGCTTCACCGAAAGGTACACGCCGGACCAGAAGCGCCCCGGTCCGGAGGCGCTCCGTCCGCGGGCGAACCGATCGAGGCATGGCAGATACCGGCGGGTTACGACGTGAACCGCGCGCGAGCGCGCGGCGAAAATTTGGCCCTCAGACCGAGAGGGAGGTACTCGCCCTCGCGCGGGTACCCTCCGACAGCTCCGGCGGCATGTCGTGGCCGCGGGGCCTGAGCACGATGCTGAGCGCCAGCGTGAAGAGGATGAGCAACAACACGAACGCGATCGCGACCCCGAAGCGCCTGCTCTGGGTGCGGCGCGCGGGCGCCGCGATGGGCAGCGGTGTCACCAGCGCGATCCGGCGGCTCGCCGTGTATCGGGCCAACACCTCCTCCATCGGGAGCGAGACCGCGCGAGCGTACGCCTTCAAAAACCCGCGAACGAACACCTCGCCAGGCAGGTCGTCGAAATGATCTGCCTCGATTCGCTCGATGGAGATCACCGGGATGCGCGTGGCGCGGGCGACTTCCTCCACGCTCATGGCTCGAGCCTCACGCGTGCGTCTCAGGTAGCGTCCGATCGACTCCATCCCATTCCACCCATCGTCATTCGGTCGTCACTCTACTCACCCTGAGAACCGTTGCTCAACCCCCTAGCGCACCCCGCGGAACTTCTCGGAAAGCGGCGCGCCGAGGCCCTATTGCAACGTCTGTAACTGTGCAGCGCAGCGCTGCCCTACCGGCGTCGTCGCGTCGATCTCCCGGCACCGCTCGAGATCGGCGCGCGCGTCGTCCACGAGCCCCCTCTTCTCGGCGATGCGGGCGCGCGCGTCGAACGCGTCCTGCAGCCGCGTGCACTCCGGCTGGTCGGTCTCGACCGCCTTCGTCAGCGCCTCGCGCGCCAGATCGAGCTCGCCTCGCTTCTCGTAGGCCAGCCCGAGCCGGTACTGCCCGACGCAGAAGAGCGGCTGCGCGGCGACCGCGCGGCGTAGCGCGTCGATCGCCTCGTCGTTCCTGCCCTTGAGCAGGTACGCCCAGCCCAGGTTGCCCCACGACTTCTCCGGCGAGGCGTACAGGATGTCCTCGGTCAGCGGCTTGAGCACCGCGATCGCCTCGTCGTAGCGCCGCTGATGCACGAGGATGACGCCCAGCGCGTTCTTCGCGTCCCGCATCTCCGGGTTCGCCTCGAGGGCACGCCGCGCCATCTTCTCGGCGCTGTCGAAGCGACAGTCGCTGGAGTGAGCATCACCCGCGCAGAAGCCGAGCAGGATCAACGCGCCGAGGTAGGACGCCTCGGCGTTGTCCTCGTCGTGCGAGAGCGCCTCCTCGACGTGCGCCAGCGCCTCGCGCAGGCGACCGCGCTGGAACGAGTCGCGCGCGAGATCATACTCCGCGAGCGACCGCGCGTCGCTCGTCTGCGTCGAGGGCTGCGCGCCGCCGCACGACGCGAGCGCGAGCGGCGCAAACGACGTAAGCGACGCAAACGACAGCAGCGACCCCATCGACACGACAGCGGCCGCGCCGCGGATGCACCCCGCGCGGGTCGCTGCTGTCCTGTGTCGCTGCGAGGTCATGTGCGATCTTGAATCCGCTGCCGAACGATGCCGCGGCGCGGCACATTGTCAGGGCGGGACTTCGCCTGCCCTGCGGGGACCCCTGAGTAAACCAGGCCGCTTGTCACGTCAACCCGCGAATCTCCCCGGAAGACGCAGCGCGTCCTCACGATCCCGATTCGGCTTCCAGCAGTTGTCAGGTCGGCATAGGATGGTGGCGCAGGCGGTTCCCGCTCATCACTGTTCGCCACGGATCTCGTCCTTGAGACCCAGCAGGCCGAACAGCCGCCGCAGCGCTTCGATATCGGGGATCTCGAGGCGCTCGTCAGCGACGCGCAGGTACTGGCCCTCCCGGAGCTGCTGGACGGCGCGCTTCACCGTGTCGACGTCGAGGCCGACGCGGGTGGACAGCTCCATCGGCGAGATCGCGAACGAGGCGGCGCTGCCGGTGGCGCGCGACTGCTGCGCGAGCTTGAGGAGCGCGTTCACGACCTTCGACTGCGTGTCGTTGAGCATCATGATCTCGATCTGGTCCTCCGCGTCGCGGAGCCGACCGACGAGCTGCTTGATGATGCGCATCGCGACGGCCGGGTTGCGCTCGACGAGGTTCTGCAGCGTGCCCTGATCGAGCGCGAGCGCGACCCCGCGGGACAGCGCGATCGCCGTCGACGAGCGCGCCGCGCCGCCGAGGAGCGCGGATTCGCCGAACAGATCGCCGGGCTTCAGGACCATCAGGCTGCGCTCGGCGCCGCGGACCTTCTTGATGAGCCGGACCCGCCCTTCCTCGAGGAGGTACGACTCGGTCCCGGGCTCGCCCTCGCGGAAGATGACGTCGCCGGCCTCGAACGGGCGGCCGAACCGGGCGCGGAGCCGCTCGGGATCAGGCCCCGACTCGGCCGGCTCCACGCGGGCGGAGGACGCGGCGGGCTCGTCGCGCGACGCGGCGGGGACGGAGGGAGAACGAGCTGGCTCCGCTGCCGCGGCGGGCGGCGGAGCGCGCTCCGCGTCGCTGGAGCTCGAGGCCTCGCGCTCCGCGTCGGGTGCGACGCCGTCCCCTTCAGGCGAGCTGATCATCGGGGCGGAGTGTATCCCAGCTCGGCCGGCTTCGCGTCCGGCGCGCGCACATAGAGCGGCTCCAGGAGCGCCGGATCGTGCGGGGCCACCGCTGACCCGCGCTCGCCGCCCGCGGCGACCGCCCGGAGCCGGTCGATCGCGAGGCGTCCGATCCATGTTGCGTGGGGGAAATCCAGCGCGTCGCCCCGCACGGCGAGCGGCCGGAGCGCCTCGATCTCCTCGGCGACGGCGCCGACGACGACGATGCGGCGCCCCGCGGCGAGCTCGGCCACGACATCGAACGCCGCGTCGCGTGGCAGGTGGCGCGGCGGGATCGAAGGCGCCGCCGAGGGCGCGTCGAAGGCGGCCAGGAAGACCTCACCCTTCTTGGCGTCGATCAGCGGGACCAGCAGATCGCCGGGGCTCGCCGCGCCAGCGGCGAAGGCGGCGGCGGCCATCGCCTCGAGCGAGGTGACGCCGGCGATCGGGACGTCGAGCGCGAGGGCGACGCCCTTGGCCGCCGCGACCGCCACCCGGACCCCGGTGAACGAGCCAGGCCCCACGTCGCAGCCGAGCGCCTGCACCGCCGCGGCCGGTATGCCTGCCGCAGCGAGCACCTCGTCGACGGCTCCGAAGATGCGCTCCGCGTGCCCGTGCACGTCGGCGTAGCTCGTCGCCGCGAGCAGCCGCGCGCCGGCCGCCGGCGCCACGGCGACGGAGAGGGCGCCGCCGCGCAGGGCCGCCGCCTCGGCGTGCAGGTCCACGTCCGCTGCTTCGAAGAGGGCGGCGCTGCCGCGCGGGGTCGAGGTCGAGAGGGCGAGGAGCTTCAAGGCGCGCTCGGGAACGTTGCAGCCGCGATGCTGTCTGGCAGAACCTCGGGCCAAGGGCAACGAGCTTCAGCGAGGCGCTGGGGCCGCTGCCCGTCCGACGGGGTCGAAGGGCGGGGTGCGAGCCGATGCGCGATCAACGAGCGATGCTGCCGGCGCTCCTCGTTTCGACGCTCGTCCATCTGGGCGCGTGGAGCTCGGCTCGGCTGTCGCCGCAGGTGCCCGCCCGCGATCCCGCCGCGCCAGCGGCAGAGCGCGAGCCGATCGATCTCTGGACCGGGCTCACGGCCGCGCTGCCAGGCAGCGGCGGCGCCGCGCGCCCGAGCGACGCTCGCAGCGGGCGCGACGAGGCCGCCGGGCGCGACGGGCCGACGAGCATGCCAACGGCGCGCGCTCCGGCCGATGCCAGCCGGCCCACGGCGCCCGCAGAGCGCCATGCAGAGGCCGGCGGCGAGCCGGCGCCGCCCATGACGGCCGCGCCGCGCGGCCAGGCAGCGCCTCGGCCGACGGCGACGCCCCGGCCCAAGGCGACGCCTCGGCCCGCAGAGCGACGCCGGGAGCCCGCGACGAGCGGGGAAGCCGGCGCACCGGCGCGCTCCGCCGCCCCGCGGACGAGCGCCGGCGCCGGAGAGGACGGCGAGGGCGACTTCGGGGCGGCCGGCGTCAGCGCTGTACGCAACCTCGGGCGCGCCTTCACGAGGGCCATCCCGCCCGCGTGCCAGGCGGATCCGATCTGGGCGACGCTCCCGCCCGGAAGCGCGGGGAAGGCGCGCTTCGTGATCGACATCGACGACGCGGGGCACATCGCGACGTGGCGTCCGGAGCCGGGAGGGGAAGAGCCCGCGCGACACCTGAGCAACCTGGCGAAGCGGACGATCGCGCTGCTCGGCGCCGGGACCTTCGCCGTGGCCCGGGGCGCCGTGACGGCGGGAAAACAGACGCTGGAGGTGAGCGCCGTCGTCCGCGTCGGCGAAGGCGCAGGAGAGACGGGCGCTCCTGCCGATCTGGCGTGGCGCTTCGAAGGAGGGCGCGGCAAGGCGTCGTTCATCCAGCCCGGCGGTCGCCTGGTGGAGGTCGTCGTCCAGGTGGTGCGCACGGAGGTCGCGCGAGGCGCGCCTCCTGGCTGAGCGGCCGGCGCGCCGCGCGTGCCGCCTCGTCCGGCCCACGGGGCAGCTCGGCCGCGGCGCTGAGCGCTTTCCAGCGGGCGGTCCTTGCGCGCTTGCGGTCCCGCCTCGAGGCTCTACGTCGGGCGCGTGGGACGGCTCCGCGCTGCCGCATGGGCGTGTGTCGGGTTCCTCGGGACCGCACCGCTCGCTGCCTGCAACGACCGGGCAGCCGCGCTCTCGCCCCCTCCATCGCCCCGCGGCGCGGTGAGCGCGCCGTGCTCGGTCCTGCGCGCGGAATCGCCGCCCGAGCCGCCGGCGGCCCGCAGCACGATGACCCTGCCTGCGCTGGTCGAGCAGGTGCGGCCGGTGGTGGTGACCATCATCACCCTGCGCGCGCCTTCGTTTCCAGAGGGGCGCGCGAGCCCGGCGCTCCCTTTCGAGGGCCGTGGGCAGCGGGTGGAGCGGGCGATCGGATCCGGGTTCGTGATCGCCGAAGAAGGGCTCGTGCTGACGAGCGATCACGTGATCGGCGACGCGTTCGGCATCGAGGTGCAGCTCTCGGACGAGCGCGCCTTCGAGGCGACCGTGGTCGGTCGGGATCCGACGCTCGACGTGGCGCTGTTGAAGCTGCTCGGAGCAAGGTCGCTGAGGGTCGCCTCCCTCGGATCGAGCGCGCCGGTCCGGCCTGGCGACGGCGTCATCGTGATCGGGAGCCCGTTCGGGCTCGGACCGACGGTGACCCGGGGCATCATCAGCGCGACGTCGAGGCCCATGGGCACGGGGAGCCTCGACGGCTTCCTCCAGACCGACGCCGCCATCAACCCGGGAAACAGCGGCGGGCCGCTCTTCGACGCGACGGGGCAGGTGATCGGCATCGCGACGGCGATCCACGCCGATGGCCGCGGCATCAGCTTCGCCCTGCCGATCGACGAGGTCCTCGAGATCCTGCCCGAGCTGCGGGAGACGGGCCGCGTGGACCGGGGGCGCATCGGGATCAGCTTCCAGGAGGTGACCTCGCAGCTCGCGCGGGTGCTCCGGCTGCCAGGGCGGATGGGCGCGCTGATCACGGAGGTCGAGCCGGAGGGCCCCGGATCGCGGCTGGGCTTCAGGCCGGGCGACGTGATCACCTCGGTCGAGGGGCGCCGCGTCGAGCACGCGCGCGAGCTCGCGCGCATCCTCCGGCGAGCCAAGCCGGGAGACGAGGTGGAGCTCATCTACAAGCGCGACGGCGCGGATCGGCGCGCGACGATGAAGCTCGATCCGTCGGCCCGCCACGAGCCGTCGCCGAGCTGGCGCGCGCCGGACGATCGCGCGCCGAGGGACGCCGAACAGCCGCCGTTCGGCGTGCTGGCGAGCGACGCGCTGGAAGGAGCGCGCATCGAGTCGATCGCGCCTCGGAGCCCCGCGGCTGGCCGCCTCGAGGTGGGCGACGTGGTGCTCGACCTGAACGGCGCGCCGGTGCGGGGCGGCGCCGACCTGACCGCGCGCCTGGGCGCGGCGGCACACCAGGATCTCCTGGTGCGGGTACGGCGCCACGGCGCGCCCCGCTACCTCGCGGTCCCGGCGCGCTGAGCGGGCGTCACGGCTGCGAGCTCGATCGAGCGCGCTGAGCGCGGGCGACACACCCACCGAGCGCGGGCCAGCTGCTCACCGAGCGCGGGCCAGCTGCTCACCGAGCGCGGGCTACATGCCCGCAATGGACGCTGCTACGTTACGCCGGATGGGAGCTTTGGCAGGCGCGAGGTGCCCGATTTGCCGCAAGTCGGCGGGGCTCAGGCCCGAGAACCCGGTCTTTCCGTTCTGCTCGCCTCAGTGCAAGCTGGTGGACCTCGGCCGCTGGCTCGACGGTGGCTACCGGGTGCCTGGCCCGCCCGTCTCATCGACAGGAGATGCCGAGACCCTGGAATCGAAGGGACGAACCGACGGACTCGACGGGAACATCCAGGAAGAGGACGAATGATCGCTCGTCGCGCGCTTTGCTTGCTCACCGTTCTCACGTCGTCGTCCATGACCTCCGCGGCGCTGGCACAGCAGGGGCAGCCGCTCCCGGGGACCTCGACGAGCGTCGGCGCTGCCTCGCCCACCGGCGCCGCGGCCGCGCAGCCGAACCCGTACGATCCATCGATGCAGGCCGGAGGCCTGGCGCCGCCCCCTCCGATGACCACGCCCGAGCCAGAGCCCACCGCCCCCGATGGCACGGAGCACCGCCTCGACGAGGCCAAGGAGCGGGACTCGGGGCGCGGCCTCGAGATCGTCTGGCTGAACGTCGAGGGGGGCTACGAGAACGTCGGTCTCCAGACGTTCAACATCGACGAGGACGACTTCACGGCCGGGTTCGTTTCGAGCGCGGCGAACGGGGGCGTCGTCGGCGCCGGGGTCGGCGTCCGGCTCCTGTACTTCACGCTGGGCGCCCGCGGACGGGTCGGGTTCTTCAGCGACTGGCAGCTCTTCACCCTCGGCGGCGAGCTCGGCATGCACCTGCCGCTCGGCAGGCTCGACCCGCACGTCGATCTGGGCTTCGGCTACGCCGGCCTCGGCAGCGTCAAGAGCGCGGTGAGCGGCGCGGCCGACGCCATCGCGATCCGCGGCTTCTACGGAAGGGTCTCCGGCGGGCTCGACCTCTACCTGTCGCCGGTCTTTTCGATCGGCGCGAACGCGAGCTGGGAGCTCCTGGCGCTGACCAGGCCGGGGCTCTCCTCGGCCGCGATCGATCGGATCAAGGGCGGAGCCGCCGCGCCTCAGCAAGCCAAGGCCGATCTGCTCGCGGCCGAGGGCTCCAGCGTGGGCTCGGCGCTCGCCCTGACCGCGGTCGCCGGGCTCCACTTCTAGCCGCAGCGAAGCCAGCTCCGCCGCCCCGCCCCTCGCGCCCATGAACGCCGCCGCCGCGCTCCTCTGGCTCGCCACCGTCGCCGCGCCGCTCGGAGGGCTGGCCGCGCTCCTCGTCTGGTCGCAGCGCCTCTATGGCAGGCGCCGGTTCGCGGTGGGGACCGCGTTGCTCGGCGCGCTCGCGTTCGCGCCGGCGCTGCTCATCGAGACCTTCCTCCAGCGCTGGCAAGGCCTCGACAAGGCCGCCAGCGCGCTCGACGCCGTCACGCTCGTCTACATCTTCGTGGTCACGGCGCCGCTGGAGCAGGGGCTCAAGGTGGCGGCGGTCGCGCCGTTCGCGCGGCTGCGCGCGGTGGAGGAGCCGTTCGATGGGCTCGTCTACGCGGCCGCCGCGGCGCTCGGGTTCGTGTCGGCCCGCAACGCCGTGTACCTGTGGGGCCGGCCGCTGGACCCGCTCGACATCGCGCGGGCCCTCCTCGCCGTGCCGGCGCACCTCTTCTTCGCCTCGCTCTGGGGCTACGCGCTGGGCCGCGAGCGCACGCGGCCGCTGGGCGGCCGTCGCTTCAACGCCATGTGGCTCGGCGCGATGCTGCTTAACGGCGCCTACGACTACATCGTCTTTGCGTGCCGCCCGGTCGCGCTCTTGATCGCGGCGCCGGTGCTCCTCGGCACCGGCCTCGTGACCTTCCTCGCGGCCCGCGACCTGCTCCGCCGAGGCGCGTCGCCGCACAGCTCGCAGCGCAGGGAGCGCCGCTTCCTTCCGCGCATCGCTCCGCCGTCGCTCGGAACGTTGCGCGAGGCGCTCAGGCGCACCGAACGACCGGTGACGCTCACGTGGATCGCCTTCGGCGCGCTCGTCACGGTCGGGGTGATGACGACCGCGCTCGCGGCCGCTGTCGCGCTCGGCCACCGCTTCGGCGTCGACTTCGCGGCGGTGGACCGGGGCGACGCCTCGACCGCCGCGGCGGCGCCGCTCCTCTTGCTCGTCGCAGGGGCGATCGCAGCCTTTCCCGTGGCTGGCTATCTCGTCGCCCGGGCCTCGTCGACGGGCAGCATCCTGGAGCCGGCCGCCTCGGCGGCGCTCGCCATCCTGGGCTCTCTGGTGCTGCTCGGCCTCGCGGCGCCCGTCGCCGTCGTGTTCGCGGCCGCGCTCGCCCCCATCGCCTTCAGCCTCGCGTGCGCGGGCGCCTGGATCGGCACGACGCGCTGAACGCGGCGCAGGCTCACGCCTAGCGCCGGAAATCCTGCCGGCTCGCCGGTCGTCGGCGCCGCGCCCGCGCGTCCCCGACTTCGTCTCCGCGCAGCGCCGCCGCCCCACGCCGCAGCGCTGGCCGCAGCTCGTCGACCAGCAGCGCTACGCGGTCGCCGCCTTCGCCGCCGGCTGCTGCTTGGCTACCTCGTCCTGGAACCTGCGGAGCAGCTCCTGCGCCGCAGGCGACAGGTTCCGCGGCACCTCGACCTGGATGATCACCTGGAGCGCTCCGCGGCCGCGGCCGTCGATCCGGGGCGCGCCCTTGCCCTTGACCGAGATCACCTCGCCGGGCTGCACGCCCGCCGGAACCTCGACGTCGACCGCCGTGTCGTCGGGCAGGTCGATCTTGACCGTGCTGCCGAGCGCCGCGTCGGCGAAGGAGATGGGCGCGCGCGTGATGAGATCGAGCCCGTCGCGCTCGAAGCGCTCGTCCGCGGCGAGATCGACGTCGACGTACAGATCGCCGGGCGGCGCGCCCTGGGCGCCCGGCATGCCCTGCCCCGGCACCCTGAGCCGCTGGCCGCCGTCGATGCCGGCCGGGAAATTGACGACGACCTTCCGCGTCTTCTCGACCGCGCCGAACCCCTTGCAGGTGGCGCAAGGCGTCTTGATGACAGACCCCTCGCCCGAGCATTCAGGGCACGTCTGGGTGAACATCACGAACCCGCGCGAGGTCGAGACCTGCCCGGCGCCGCCGCACGTACCGCACGGCTTGCGCTTGGTCCCCGGCTTCGCCCCCGAGCCGGAGCAGTCGTCGCACGCCACAGGCGTCCGCAGGACGACCTCCCGCTTGCAGCCGAGCAACGCGTCCCGCAGCGAGAGCCGCTGCTGAACCCGGATGTCCTGGCCGCGCGCGGGCCCGCGCCGCCGGCGTTGCCCGCCGCCGAAGCCGCCGAAGAACTCCGAGAAGATGTCCTGGAAGTGAGAGAAGATGTCGCCGTCGGCCGCGCCGCCGATCCCCTCGAGACCGGCGTGCCCGAACTGGTCGTACCGCCTGCGCTTCTCCTCATCGGAGAGGACCTGGTACGCCTCCGTGGCCTCTTTGAAGCGGGCCTCCGCCGACGCATCGCCGGGGTTCCGGTCCGGATGGTTCTTCAACGCAGCCTGACGATAGGCCTTGCGAATGTCGTCAGGCGTCGCGTCACGCGCGAGGCCAAGAACTTCGTAGAAGTCGCGCTTTTCACTCATGAATCGTGGACCGCCGCGTCGATCCTGCCCGACAGCGGGCACAGGCGCCGGCTGACCATAAGTCGTCGTGCGCGCCTGTCAACGCGTAATACAGCGTGAACGCCCGCGGTGGCTGCGCACCGGGAGTTCTTCCGTGTGGGCTGCGGCGCTGCTACTGGCCCCGGCGCTGGAACGCGGGCGTGTCCCAGTCGGAGTCGAGCGGAGGGACGAAGCTCGCGCGGTCGCGCGGGCCACCGCTCGCCGCCTGGACCTGCGGCGCGGGCCGGCGGGTGGTCGGGTACGCGACCTCTTCGTGCCGGTGCGGCTGGCGCTGCGTCATGGGCATGGGAGGAGCGCTCGGGGCGGAGCGGCCCGACATCGGCCCGGCCGCCGCGGCCAGCGACGCTCCGATGGAGTGCGCGGTGGCGCGCGGCTGCGCGGCGCTCGCGAGCTGCTGCGGGACCTCGGCGACGAGGTGATCGAAGCCGGTCGCGATGACCGTGACCTTGATCATCTCGCCCATGTTCTCGTCGATCGTCGCGCCGAAGATGATGTTCGCGTCCTCGTGCGCCTGCTCCTGCACGAGCGTCGCGGCCTCCTCGATCTCGCGCATCCGCATGTCGGGGCCGCCGACGATGTTGATGAGCACGCCGGTCGCGCCCTCGACCGAGATGTCGTCGAGCAGCGGCGAGCTGACGGCCATCTCGGCGGCGAGGCGAGCGCGGCCCTGCCCCTTCGCGCAGCCGGTGCCCATGAGCGCGCGGCCCATGTTCGACATCACCGTCTTCACGTCCGCGAAGTCGACGTTCACGATCCCGTTCTGCGTGATGAGATCGCTGATGCCCTTGATCGCCTGATAGAGCACCTCGTCCGCCTTGCGGAACGCCTCGACGAACGAGAGGTCCTCGTCGCCCAGCGAGAGGAGCTTCTGGTTCGGGATCGTGATGAGCGTGTCGACGTGCTCCGCGAGCATCGCGAGGCCGAGCTCGGCGCGGCGCGAGCGCTGCTTGCCCTCGAAGAAGAACGGCTTCGTCACGACGCCGACGGTGAGGCAGCCCTCCTCGCGCGCGAGCTGCGCGATGACCGGCGCGGCGCCCGTGCCCGTGCCGCCGCCCATGCCCGCGGTGACGAACACCATGTCCGCGCCCTGGATGCACTCCTTGACGCGCGTCACGTCCTCGAGCGCCGCCTTGCGGCCCTTCTCGGGATCGGCGCCCGCGCCGAGACCACGCGTGACGCTCGCCCCGATGTGGAGCTTGGTCGGAGCGAGGCTCGCGCCGAGCGCCTGGGCGTCGGTGTTGACGACGATGAACTCCACGCCCTCGAGGCCGAAGTTGATCATCGTGTTGACTGCATTGCCGCCAGAACCGCCACAACCGATGACCTTGATCCGGGCGTCGTACCCGGTGTGCTCGTCGGCAAACTCGATGGAGAAACTCATGAACTCCTCCCGGGGAAGTACAGCTAGCCGCTCGGCCCGGCGCCGACCCCTGCGGAGGTCGAGCGGCGCGGAACCCTCAGTGCGCGAGGACGTCCTCGCTCCGGACGGCATTCGGAGGGGCGCCTCTTCCCCTTCGAACACCGCGCTTCAAACCCTCTTGACTTCGCGTTCAAGAGGGATCGCCCGTGCGCTATCGGACCCTCTCAAACCCAATTCTCTAACAACTTTCTCTTGCCACGTCATGCCTAGAATGCTGCTCGAAGCCAGTTCCAGAACCTCCCGCTCGACCTCTTTTCAATCGTCATTTCTTCGACGACATCTCGGCGCAGCTCGCGCTCGCGGAGCTTCTCGCGACGGATCTCCGCGCGTCCTGCGTGGCCGGCGTCGAGCGTCATCGGCGTGAGCGCGCGCGCCTGCGCGAGTGCGTTGGCGCCGTACTGAACGAGGCCCACGCCGGTCGCGTACTGCGGGCCGGCCACGAGCTGCGTGATGCCTCGCACGCCGACCGGCACGCCGAGGCGCACGGGCATCCCGAGGATCTCCTCGGCGAACTCCGTCATCCCTTCCATGAGGACGCCGCCGCCGGTGACCACCGCGCCGGCCGAGAGCTGCTCGAGCATCCCCGTGTCCTCGATCCGCTTGCGGATGACCGCGAAGATCTCCTCGACGCGCGGCTCGATGATGTCCGACAGGACGCGGCGCGCCGCCTTGCGCGGCATGTGCCCGCCGACGCCGGGGACCTCGATCTCCTCCTCGTCGCCCACCATTCGGCCCAGGGCGCAGCCGGCGTTGCGCTTCAGGCGCTCCGCCTCGCCCATCGGCGTGCGCAGCCCGGCGGCGATGTCAGCCGTCACGTTGTTGCCGCCCGCCGGGATGACGCTGGCGTGCGCGATTCCGCCGTCCACGTAGAGGAGCAGGTCGGTCGTACCGCCGCCGATGTCGATGATGGCGACGCCGATCTCCTTCTCGTCCTCGGAGAGGACCGCCTCGGCGCTGGCGAGCGGCTCCAGCACCACGTCGGCCACGGTGAGGCCGCAGCGCTCCGCGCAGCGGACGACGTTCTGCACGCACGAGGTCGCGGCGGTGATCAGGTTCACCTTCACCCCGAGCCGGACGCCGCTCATCCCGACCGGGTCGCGGATGCCGTCCTGGTTGTCGACCGTGAACTCGCGCGGCAGGACGTGCAGGATCTGACGATCGGCGTCGACCGGGATGGCCCGCGCGCCCTCGAGGACGCGCTCGACGTCCAGCCGCGTGACCTCGCCGCCGGAGACCGCGGCGACGCCGTCGGACTGCTGGCAGCGGATGTGGCTGCCCGCGACGCCGGCATACACGGTGCGGATCTCGACGCCCGCCATCGTCTGGGCGGCCTCGATCGCCTCGGCGATCGAGCGCACCGTCCAGTCGATGTTGCTCACCACGCCCTTCCGCAGGCCGCGGCACGGGACGTTGCCCACCCCGAGGATGGTGATCCCATCAGCGTCGATCTCGCCAACGACCGCCGAGACCTTGGTCGTCCCGATGTCGAGTCCGACGACGATCTCAGTAGTCTCCATCCGGCTCTTCATTGCGTGCACCACCTCATGCGGGGACGAGCCCCATGCGCGTGTAAGGCGGGCACGACGCTGCCATGTGCCAGCAGCACCGGCCAAGTTTTGCTCGGCGATCGCCGGCGCGGAGAGCGGGCACGACGGCGCTCATCTCATCCTCACCACGACGCGCTCGGGGTGCGCGTCGTTGTCGAGGAAGATCACCGACGCGCTCGCCTTTCGCTGGGCGAGCTCGGTGAGCACCCGCGACGCCTGGGCGACCTTGTCCCGGTAGGGCGGCTGCCCGAGGTGGAGCGAGATCGCCTCCTTCCCGATGGTGACGACGATCGACCCGTCCCGCTCGACGTGGAGCTCCTGGGTCGGATAGCGGCGCGCGACGCCGGCGCGCTCCAGGTCCTCGACCACGTCGAGCAGGCTCCGGACCGCGATGACGACGCCGGGGCGATCCCGCGCCACCTGTTCGCCGGTGATCCCCGTGACGATGGGGAGGTCGACAGGGTCGTCCTCGGCGAGCTCCTTGAAGAGCTCGCCGTCGCGCGTCGCGAGGTAGAGATCGCCGCCGATCGCGACCATGGCCTGCGCCTCCCGCTCGACGACGTCGACGTGGATCGTCGAGGGGAGCCTGCGCGTGACCGTCGCCTTCTCGATCCAGGGGTCGGTGGCGATCGAGGCGCCGGCGAGCTCGAGATCGAGCGTGAAGATGTTCTTGCCCACCTCGATGCCGCCGGAGCTGGCCACCTGCTCAGCGGTCCGGCGCTGGACGCCGTCGACGAGCACCGTGCGCACGGCGAAGCGAGGGCTCGACACGATGTAGCGGCGCGCGCCCCACGCGACGGCGGTCGAGGCGACGAGCACGACGGCGGCGCCCGCGAGCAGCTGCAGCGCACGGAGGTGGCGCGCGATCGGGCGCCGAGGGCGCGCCGCCGGGGGCGCGCCGTCCTTCGCCTGCGGGCGCGGCGGGCGCACGGAGACGCTCGTCGCGGGCGGGGCCGGCGACTCGTGAGACGACGGGCTCGACGCGCGCACGCGCTCGTTCTTCGGCGGCACCGCCGCGACGGGCTCGGGCTTCGAGGCGCGCGCGGAGGCCGCCCGGACCGGCGGCGCCGCGGGCACCGAGGGCAGCGAGCGGCGGCGGTTCGGCGGGGGCGCGCTGGGACGCTCGGTCATGAGCTTCCCTCCTGCGGCGGCGACTTCGCCTCGAGCCGCGCCTTGAGCCCTCGCACGCACGCGTTCACGTCGCCCGCGCCGAGCGCGATGACCACGTCGCCGGGCCGGACGATCTTCTCGAGGGCCTCCGGGAGGTCGGCCTTGTCGGCGATGAAGCGCGCGTCATGGTGGCCGTGCTCCCGGATCGACTGGACGAGGCGGTCCGCGGTGACGCCGGGGATCGGCGGCTCGCCCGCGGCGTAGATGTCCGTGACGAGCAGGACGTCGGCCTGGTTGAAGGCGCGCGTGAACTCGTCGAAGAGATCGCGCGTGCGGGTGTGCCGGTGCGGCTGGAAGGCCACGACGACGCGGTGATCCTCGCCGGGGAACGCCCGGCGGGCCGCGTCGATGGTGGCGCGGATCTCGGCCGGGTGGTGGCCGTAGTCGTCGATCATCGTGACGCCGCCGATCGATCCGACGACCGTGAAGCGGCGAGCGACGCCGCCGAACGTGGCCAGCGCCTGCTTGGTGACGTCGAGCGGCACCTCGAGCTCGTCCGCGACCGCGATGGTGGCGAGGCAGTTGAGGACGTTGTGCGCGCCCGGCATCTTCACCGTGAAGCCGCCGAGCGGCTCCCCCCGGCGGTACGCGTTGAAGCTCGTCTCGAGGCCGCGGAACTGGATGCCGCGCGCCGAGTAGTCCGACTGCGGCGAGACGCCGTACGTGACGTGGCGGCGCGGGATGCGCGGGAGCAGATCCTGGACGTGCGGGTGGTCGAGGCAAAGCACCGCGAGCCCGTAGAACGGGACGCGCGCGGCGAACTCGACAAAGGCGTCCTTGATGCGCTCGTGCGTGCCGTAGTGATCGAGGTGCTCGGGGTCGATGTTGGTGACCACCGCGATCGTCGGGGTGAGCCGCAGGAACGATCCGTCGCTCTCGTCGGCCTCGGCGACGAGCAGGTCACCGGCGCCGAGCCGCGCGTTCGTGCCGAGCGCCGCCATCTTGCCGCCGACGACGACGGTGGGATCGAGGCCGGCGGCGCGCAGGACGGTGGCGACCAGGGAGGTCGTCGTGGTCTTGCCGTGCGAGCCCGCGATCGCGACGCCGTACTTCACGCGCATCAGCTCGGCGAGCATCTCCGCGCGCCCGATCACCGGGGTGCCGAGCGCGCGCGCCTCGGTGAGCTCGGGGTTCTCGGGGCGGATGGCGCTCGAGTACACGACGACATCGACGCCGCGGACGTTCTCGGCGCGGTGGCCGATGTCGATCCGGACGCCGAGCGACGTGAGCCGCCGCGTCGTCGAGCTCTCCTTGAGATCCGAGCCGGAGACCTCGAACTCGAGCGAGCGCAGGATCTCGGCGAGGCCGCTCATCCCGACGCCCCCGATGCCGACGAAATGGACGTGGCGAACGCGACCGCGGAACATCAGCCTGCCTCCTCCCAGCCGAGGCCAGCGCCGAGCGGCGCGGCCTGGTTCGTCACGACGCCGCGCTGCGCCTCGTCGACGCGCTCGCCGCGAGCGCCGAGGGTGGGGAAGCGCAGCGCGCGGTGGCGCGGAGCCCGCGCGAGCTCGAGCAGATCGGCGGCGACGCGCGCCGCGGCGTCCGGCGTGCCGAAGGCCGCCGCGGCGTCCGCCATGCGGGCGCGGAGCGCCGGGGCGGCCGCGAGCCGGGCGATCTCGTCGGCGAGGCGCGTCTCGGTGGCGTCGCCCTGGGCGATCGCGACCGCGGCGGAGGCCCGCTCGAGGGATTGCGCGTTCCTCAGCTGGTGATTGTCGGCCGCGAACGGGTAGGGAATCAGGATTGAAGGGCGCCCGACGGCGCAGAGCTCGGCGAGCGTCGACGCGCCCGCGCGGGCGATCACGACGTCGGCCGCGGCGAGCGCCTCCGCCACGTCGTCGATGAACGGGACGACATGCGCGCCCCCTGCGAGGCCGAGCTCGGCGTAGAGCGACCGGACCGCGGCCTCGCGATCCCTCCCCGTCTGGTGCACCACCTCGAGCTCGACGCCGCGCTCGCGGCCTCGCGCGATCGCGCGAGGGACGACGTCGTTCAGCGCCAGCGCGCCCTGGCTGCCGCCGAGCACCAGCAGGCGGAGCGCGCCTTCGCGCGGCGCGTACGGGGCGCGGGCGAAGGCGCGCCGGAGGGGGACGCCGAAGAGGCGCACGGTGCTCGGGCGCAGCGCGCGCGCCGTCTCCGGGAAGGCGACGTACGCGCGGTCGACGATGGGCGAGAGCAGCCGGTTCGAGAGCCCGAGGACGCTGTTCGGCTCCAGGATCGCGACCGGCACGCCGAGCGAGCGGGCCGCGAGGGAGACCGGTCCGCCGGCGTACCCGCCGAGCGAGAGCGCCACGCGGGCGTCGAGCCGCTCGACGAGCCGCCTCGCCTCCGGGAGGACGCTGCCCGCGCGGGCAGCGCCGCGCACGAAGCCGGAGAGGCCGCCCCCGCGGAGCGGCAGGACGTGGAGCAGCTCGAGGCTGTCGCCGCGCTCGCCCATCACGCGCACCTCGATGCCGCGCGCGGTGCCGACGTAGACGACGCGCGCCTCGGGCGCCGCGGCGCGGACGGCGTCGCCCACGGCGATCATCGGGAAGACGTGGCCGCCGGTGCCGCCTCCGGCGATGAGCACGGTCACCATGTGCCGCCCTCCTCGGCCGACGCGGCGACCACGGCCGACGCGCTCGGCGCGTGCGGGATCGGCGCGGCGCCCGCCTCGCCGCTCTTCTCGGGGGCCACGACGGTCCGCGACCGGCTGATGCTGAGCAGGATGCCTGCGGCCACGGCGTTCACGAGCAACGAGGAGCCGCCATAGCTGAGGAACGGCAGCGTGAGCCCCTTCGTGGGGAGGATCGCCATCGCGACGGCGAGGTTCGTCATCGCCTGCACCCCGAAGAGCGTCGCGATGCCGAACGCCATGAAGCTGCCGTAATCGTCGGCCGCCTCGAGGGCGATCTTCACGCCCCGCGAGACGATGACGAGGTAGGCCGCGCACAGGCCGACGATGCCGACGAAGCCGAGCTCCTCGCCGACGATCGCGGACACGAAATCGGTGTGCGCCTCCGGCAGGTAGAGCACCTGCAGCCCTCGCCCGAGGCCGAGGCCGAACAGCCCGCCCGAGCCGAAGCTCATGACCGACTGGAACGGCTGGTAGGCGAGGTCCGCGCGGTTGTTGTCCATGTCGATCCACGCGAGGTAGCGCGCGTAGCGGTAGCCGCTGAAGCGAACGAGCGCGGCGCCGGCGAGCGCCAGCAGCATGGAGAACGCGGCGATGTACGGGACGCGCGCGCCCGCCACGAACAGCAGCGTGAAGGTCAGGAAGAGCAGCACGACCGCGCTGCCGAAGTCGGGCTGCTTGAGGCAGAGGAGCATCAAGAGCCCGACGACGAGGAGGTGCGGGAGGAAGCCGACGGAGAACGACTTGATGCGCTCGGCCTTCTTCGACAGCGAGTAGGCGAGCCAGAGCACGATGCCGAGCTTGGCCACCTCGGCCGGCTGCACGTGGACAGGGCCGAGCGAGATCCAGCGGTAGGCGTTGCCGGCCTTGTGGCCGAGCCCCGCCACGCAGGCGACGAGCATCGCCGTGACGGTGATGAGCACCGGGTACGTGAGGACCTTGAGCCGGCGGTGATCGATGCGGCTCGTGATCCACATCGCGGCGACCGAGAGGACCGCGTAGACCGCCTGACGCTTGAGGAAGAACTGGGCGTCCTTGTAGCGCACCGTTGCCTCGACGGCGCTCGCGCTGTAGACCATCACCACGCCGAAGCCGATGAGGGCCGTGACGACCGCCGCGAGCAGGGCGTCGACCGGCCCCGACGGGCTCGATCGCACCTTCCAGAAGGCCTCGGCGGCCGCCGCGATCCCGCCCGGCGCCGCCTTCTCCTGGTCCGGGGGACCGACGTGCCGGTTCTTGGGTGCATCGCCGCGCGCGCCGAACGCCCCGCTCCACGACATCACGACGCCACCTCCCCGGCGGCCCCGCCGGCAGCTCCCTGGAGCTCGCGGACCGCGCGGACGAAGGCGTCGCCGCGGTCCTTGTAGTCGCGGAACATATCGAAGCTGGAGCACGCGGGGCTGAGCAGCACCGCGTCGCCCGGCCGCGCGAGGGAGCGCGCCGCGAGGACCGCCTCCTCCATCGAGCCCGCCCGCGCGATCGGCAGGGCGCCGGCGGCCGCAGCGGCGATGCGGTCCGCGGCCTCGCCGAGGACGACGAGGGCGCGCCCCCGCTCGCGCAGCGCCGAGACGAGCGGGGCGTAGTCGCCGAGCTTGTCGCGCCCGCCCGCGATCAGGACGGCCTTCGCCTCGCGCAGGCCAGAGAGCGCGGCGACGGAGGCGCCGACGTTGGTCCCCTTCGAGTCGTCGTAATAGCGGACCCCGTCGACGTCCGCGACGAGCGCGGTCCGGTGCGCGAGCCCCTCGAAGCTCGAGAGCGCGTCGCCGATCGCCGCCGCGGGGGCGCCGAGCGCGGCGGCGAGCGCGACGGAGGCGCAGGCGTTCGCGAGGTTGTGCGCGCCCGTGAGCCGCACGCGATCCAGCGGGTAGCTCGCGCCGGCGACGCGATCGACGATCGCGTCACCCGCGGCGCTCACGTCCGCGCGGGCGTCGCGCGCGCTGAACGTCACGACGCGGGCGCGCCCGCGCGCCGCCTGGCGGGCGACGAGCTCGTCGCCGAGGGGGACGACCGCGACGTCCTCGGGCGTCATGCGCTCGAACGGGTTGCCCTTCGCGTCGGCGTACGCCGCGAAGCTCGGGTAGCGGTCGAGGTGATCGTCCGTGATGTTCAGCAGCGCGTGGGCGCGGGCGTGCAGCGTCGGGACGCGCTCCGCCTGGAAGCTCGAGATCTCGAGGACGAGGACGTCCCACGCCTGGTCGACGACCTCGGCGAGGGGAGTCCCGAAATTGCCGCCGACGAACGTGCGCAGGCCGGCCCGCTCGAGCATCGCGCCCGTGAGCGCCGTCGTCGTGCTCTTGCCGTTGGTCCCGCCGACGAGCACGATGGGCGCCGAAACGAAGCGCGACGCGAGCTCGAGCTCGCCGATGACCTCGCGCCCGGAGCGAGCGACGGCGTCGAGCGCGGGGAACGACGGCACGCCCGGCGAGACGATCACGAGGTCGGCGCCGTCGAACAGCGCCGGGTCGTGCCCTCCCGGCGCGAGGGCGACGCCCTCGCCCTCGAGGGCCGCGGCCGCGGCGGAGAGCCGCTCGCGCGGCGCGCCGTCGTTCGCGATCACGCGCGCGCCGCGCGCGTTCAGGAGGCGCGCGGCCGCGACGCCGCTCCGGCCGAGCCCCACGACGATCACTGTTCGCCCGCGGACGTCCATCATGCCCTCACCGCAGCTTCATCGACGCCAGGGAGACCAGCGCCAGGAGGATGGAGATGATCCAGAAGCGGACGATGATCTTGGGCTCCGCCCACCCCTTCTTCTCGTAGTGGTGGTGGATCGGCGCCATCAAGAAGACGCGCTTGCCTGTGAGCTTGAACGAGAGGACCTGCGTGATGACGCTGACCGTCTCGATGAAGAAGATCCCCCCGAGGATGATCGACAGGAGCTCGTTCTTGGTGAAGACGGCGAGCATCCCGAGCCCGCCTCCGAGGGCGAGCGACCCGACGTCCCCCATGAAGACCTGGGCGGGGTACGTGTTGTACCAAAGGAAGCCGATCCCCGCGCCGATGACCGAGCCGCAGTACACCGACAGCTCGCCGGCCGACGCGATCGCCGGGATGTCGAGGTAGGTCGCGAGCGAGAAGCTCGCGATGGAGGCGCCGACGATGTACGCGAGGATGAGGTAGGTCCCCGCGTTGATGATCACCGGGCCGATCGCGAGGCCGTCGAGGCCGTCGGTGAGGTTCACCGCGTTCGACGTGGCGACCACGACGAAGACGGCGAACGGGATGTACACGTAGAGCGGCAGCTCGATCGGGTACTTCGAGAACGCGACGAACGGGATCGCGAGCCGCGTCCTGATCTCCGCCCAGTCCGGCGGGAGCTTGGACGCGAGCAGGAACGTGTAGGCCACGGCCGCGCCGCCGATGAGCACCTGGCCGATGAGCTTGTAGCGCCCGGGCAGGCCGCCGCTGTTCCGCCGCTTGATCTTGAGGAAGTCGTCCAGGTAGCCGATGACGCCGTAGCCCGCGGTGACGGCCGTCGTCGCGAGGACGAAGGGGTTCCTGAGGTCGGCCCACAGCACGGTGGGGAGCAGCAGGGAGAGCAGGATGAGCGCGCCGCCCATCGTCGGCGTGCCCGCCTTGATCTTGTGCGTCTCCGGCCCCTCGGCGCGGACCACCTGCCCGATCTGCTTGCGCCGGAGCTCGCGGATGAACCACGGCGCGAGCACGAACGTCAGCACCATGGCGGTGATCGTCGCCATGATCGTGCGGAACGGGATGTAGCGGAGGACGTTGAGCCAGCTCAGCCAGCCGTAGTGGAACTTGAGCGGGTAGAAGAGCTCGTAGATCACCCCGCACCTCCGTGCGGCAGCTGGTCGCCGAGGGTCCGCGCGCGGCGCGCCGCGAGCGCGCGCCGCGCCTCGTCGCGATCGTCGAACGGCAGCGTGGCGCCGCCGATGATCTGGTACGGCTCGTGGCCCTTGCCGGCGATGAGGACCACGTCCCCCGGCTCGGCGTCGAGCACCGCGAGCTCGATCGCGCGCGCTCGATCGAGCTCGACGACGACGCGCGCGCGCCCCGCGGCGAGCCCCGGCAGGATGGCGTCGGCGATCGCGCGCGGGTCCTCGCTCCGCGGGTTGTCGTTGGTGACGACGGCGACGTCGGCGGCGCGGCCGACCGCCTCGCCCATCTGCGGCCGCTTCAGCGGATCGCGATCGCCGCCGCACCCGAAGACGCAGAGGGTGCGCCCGCCGCCGAGGGCGCGGACGCTCGCGAGCACGCGGGCCAGCGCGTCCGGCGTGTGCGCGTAGTCGACGAGCACGATCACATCGTCGGAGCCCGGGGTGTCGCAGCGCTCCAGGCGACCCGCGACCTGGATCGGAGACGAGAGCGCCGCGGCGGCGTCACCGACGTCGAACCCGAGCAGGTAGGCCACGGCGAGGGCGGCGAGCAGGTTCGACGCGTTGTGCGCGCCGAGCAGGTGGGAGCGGATGGTGACCTCGCCGGCGGGCGTGCGGGCGCGGATGAACGTGCCGCTCGCGCTGTGCGCGAGCTCGACGGGCGCGATCTCCGCCGCGTCCGGGCCCGCGCCCACCTCCGCCGAGTAGCGCGCGAGCGTCGCCGCGGTCGGGCGCGAGAGCCCGCCCGGGGCGAGCATCTCGACGAGCTGCCGCCCGAAGGGATCGTCGACGTTGATGACCGCGGCGCCGGGGCCGAGATCCACGAACAGGCGCGCCTTCGCCGCCGCGTACACATCCATCGTGCCGTGGTAGTCGAGATGATCCTGCGTGAGGTTCGTGAAGACGGCGATCCGGAACCGGACCGCGTCGACGCGCTTCGCCGCGAGCGCGATCGAGGACACCTCCATCACGAGGTGCGTCGCGCCGCGGGCGACCATCGCGGCGGCGACGCGGGCGAGCTCGTCCGCCTCGGGGCTCGTGTGCGAGGCGTGGACATCGAGATCGCCGAAGCGGTAGCCGAGCGTCCCGACGATCCCGGCCTGGCCACCGCACCGATCGATGCAGGCCTGGACGAGGTGGGCCGTCGTCGTCTTGCCGTTCGTGCCGGTGATGCCGACGACCTCGAGCGTGAAGGTCGGGTGTCCGTAGACCACGGCGGCAGCCTGGGCGAGCGCGAGCGGCACGTCGGGGACCTCGACGCGCGCGGCGCCGAGCGTGTCGGCCGCGCTCCCGCGGGCGAGGATCACCGCGCGCGCGCCGCGCGCCACGGCCTCGGGGATGAAGCGCTCGCCGTGAGCGCGCGCGCCCGCGCGCGCGACGAAGATGTCCCCCTGCCCCACCTTGCGCGAGTCGAGGTGCACGCCCGTCACGACCATGTCCGCGGCGCCCGCCGGAGAGAGCGCGGCGCCCGGGATCTCGCGCAGCACGTCGCCGAGGCGGAGCGCGAGCTCGACCTCGCCCAGGCTGGCTTCCTTGTGATCGCGCTCCGTCATGTGGGGGGCTCGAAGATGAGCTTCAGGGGCGATCCCTTCGGCAGCACGGTCCCGGCCGGAGGCTCCTGGCGCGCGAGCCGGCCCGTGCCCTCGACGCTCGGATCGAGCCCGAGCGCAGCGGCGCTCTTCACGGCCTCGCGCTGCGGCAGCCCCGTCAGATCCGGGACGCGCAGCTCCCCCGCCTTGAGCGGCGCGGACGGCGTGACCACCCCCGTCGAGATCGGCGCGGCCGCGGCGCGCGCCTCGCTCAGCACCTGGTAGGTGCTCGCCGCGAGGTCCTCCCCCGACTGCTCGCTGATCTCCGACAGCTTCATCGGCACGCTCCCGCGCGGGGTAACGCCCAGGTAGCGCAGCGCCATCTCACCGACCCGACGGAAGACGGGCGCCGCGACCGAGCCGCCGGCGTACGTGCCGCCCATCGGCTCATCGAGCACCACCGCGATGGTGAGCCGAGGCCGCTCGGCCGGGACGAACCCGACGAACGACGCCACGTAGTGGGTGTCGGTGTACTTGCCCGTCGCGGGATCGATCTTCTGCGCGGTGGCCGTCTTCCCCGCGACGCGGAACCCAGGGATCGCGGCCTCGACGCCGGTCCCGTCCCCCTCCGTCACCGCGACGAGCATCTCCGACATCATCCGCGCGATCGGCGCTGGCACCGCGTCGCGGCGCACGCGCGGCGACGCCTCCGACAGCGTGACGCCGGTGCCGTCGGTGACCCGCTTGATCAGGATCGGCTCGAGCAGCCGCCCGTGGTTGGCGACCGACGCCATGGCCATCGCGAGCTGGAGCGTGGTCACGCTGATCCCCTGCCCGAACGCGGCCGCCGCCGTCTCGACCTGGACCCAGGGGCGGCCGCGCGGCCGCAGCACGCCCACGGACTCGCCCGGCAGCGGCACGCCCGTCAGGTCTCCGAAGCCGAACCGACGGAAGCCCTCGTAGAGCCGCTGCTCGCCGAGCCCGAGCGCGATCTTCGCCGTGCCGATGTTGGACGACTGGGCGAGGATCTGCGGCAACGTCAGCCACTTGTGCACGTGCGTGTCGTGGATCACGACGTTGTCGATCGCCATGTTCCCCTCCTCGCAGTAGATGGTCGCGCTGGGGGAGACGCTCTTCGCCGCGATCGCGCTCGCGATGGCGAACACCTTCATCGTGGAGCCGGGCTCGAAGCGATCGACGACGCAGCGGTTGCGCCGGGACCCCGGATCGCTCTGCGAGTAGTCGTTCGGGTTGAAGCCCGGCGCGCTCGCCATGGCGAGGATCTCGCCGCTCTCCGGATCGACGACCACGATCGACCCGCCGAGCGCCTCGTAGGTCTTCATCGCCGCCTCGAGCTCGCGCTCGGCGGTGAACTGGATACCCTTGTCGATCGTCAGGTGGACGTTGTGCCCGGCGAGCGCCTGCTCGTCCTCGATCCCCTCCGAGAAGATGAGCCGGCCCGAGCGATCGCGGAGCCCGCGCACCTCCGACGCGTTGCCGCGGAGCTCGTGCTCCAGGCTGAGCTCGATCCCCTCCTTGCCCTCGCCGTCGGTCGCGACGAAGCCGAGCAGCGGGCCGGCGAGCTCGCGGTTCGGGTAGAAGCGGCGCCCCTCGCCCTCGATCACGAGCCCGCGCACCGGGTAGCGCTGCGTCCTGTCCCCGAGCGCGCGGACGCTCTCGACCTCCTGCTCGGAGATGCGGCGCTTGAGCCACGCGAAGCGGCGCCGCCGGCTGAGCTTCTCCAGGACCTCCTCGAGCGGCAGCGAGAGCGCCTGCGCGATGCGCTCGGCGTACTGCTGGATCCGCATCGGGACGTACTTCTCCTCGATGCCGCGGAGCATCTCGACCGCGTCCACGGAGACGCTGGGCACCTCGACGCTCTCCGCGAGCGGCGCGCCGTTCCTGTCGTAGATGGTGCCGCGCTTCGGCGTGATGTGGAGCCGCCGCTGGCGCTGCCGCTCGGCGAGGTCGTACCACGCGTCCCCGTCCTCGACCTCGATGCGGTAGGCGCCGGACACGACGCCGCCCAGGCCGAGCGCCATGAGGCCGCAGAGCAGCCCCATGCGGATGCGGATCCACCGCGCGCGCCGGGGATCGAGGTTCTTCACGGCTGCCCTCCGCTCGGCGGCGCGCTGCCGGACTCCTCGCCGTCGGGCTCGCGCTCGCCGGGCGGCGCCGAGTAGCCCCGCACCGGGATCACGCGCTCGGGCGGGGGCGGCGTCATGCCGAGCAGCGAGCGGGCGACCATCTCCACGCGCTGCGGCGTCTCGTAGCTGGCCGCCTCGAGCGAGAGCACCCGCTTGACCTCGCGCAGCCGCGCCTGCTCGGCGCGCGCTCGCCCGAGCTTGTAGCCCAGGTCGACCGTGCGCCCTCGCAGCGCGAGGTGTACGATGAACGCCGCCACCGTCGCGGCCACCGCGAGCGTCCACAAGATCAGGAACGGACGCTGCTGCGTCACGCGAGCGCCTCCGCCCCGCCCACGCGCCTCGCGGCGCGGAGCTTCGCGCTGCGGGCCCTCGGGTTGCCTTCGACCTCGTCGTCGCCCGCGGTCACCGGCTTCTTCGTCAGCGGCTCCCAGACCTCCGGCTCACGCAGCGCGCGCTTGACGATGCGGTCCTCCAGCGAGTGGAACGAGATCACGGCGAGCACGCCGCCCGGCGCGATGAACCTGGGCGCCGCCTCGAGCAGCGCCTCGAGCTGGTCGAGCTCACCGTTCACCGCGATGCGCAGCGCCTGGAACGTGCGCGTCGCCGGATCGACGCCGCCGATGCGCGCCGGCCCGACGGCGCGCACCACCGCGCGCCGCAGGTCGAGCGTCGTCGCGAGCTCGCCGCTGTCGGCCGCCTGCTTGATGCAACGCGCGACCCTCCGGCTGCGGCGCTCCTCGCCGTAGCGGTAGATGAGGTCCGCGAGCTCCTCGTCGCTGAGCCGCTCGATGAGCTCGAGCGCCGTCTCGCCGCGGCTCGGGTCCATCCGCATGTCGAGCGGCCCCTCCGCGCGGAAGCTCATGCCGCGGGCCGGGTCGTCGAGCTGCATGGAGCTCACGCCGATGTCGGCCACGAGGCCGTCCACCTGCGGGACGCCGAGGGCCGCGAGGTGCCGCTCGATCTCGGAGAACTCGCCGTGAACGTAGGTCACCCGCTCCCCCGCGCGGGCGAGCCGGGCGCGCGCGATGGCGAGGGCGCGCTCGTCGCGATCGATCCCGATGACCCTGGCGCCGGGCGTCTCGAGGATCGTCGCTGTGTGGCCGCCGGCGCCGAGGGTGGCGTCGACGTAGACGCCCTCGCTGACCGGCGAGAGCGCGGCGAGCACCTCGCGGCCGAGGACGGAGACGTGCTGCTCGCCGCGCGGGCGCGGCGGCGGAGGAGGCAGGTGCATGGGGACTACATTGACGACGTTCATAGGCGGAACTGCTCCGCGATTGCGTTCTTGAAGCTCTGAAGCTCGACCTCGCTCATCTGCTGAGCGGCCTTCCACCGTTCCTGCGACCAGAGCTCGATCGTCTGGCCCATGCCCGCCCACAGCACGTCCTTCGTGAGGTCCGCGTGCTCGCGGAGGGACGGCGGGATGAGGATCCGGCCCTGCTTGTCAAGGTCACACTCGACGGCCGCGGACAGGTAACGGCGCCGGAATGCGACAACGTTCGAATCAAATTGCGGAAGTGCTGCAATTTTCGCCTCCAGCTCTTCCCAGGCCTTCATCGGGTACGCGTGCAGGCAGGGGTCGAAGAGGGCCGGGGTGATGACCATCCGCAGGTCGTTCGCGGCCGCGAGCACATCGCGAAAGCGCGAAGGGAGGCTCGTGCGCCCCTTCGCGTCGATCGCGTGCTCGAAGTGACCGCGAAACATCGTGCTCATCGACCCCAGCTCCGGCTGGTCCGTCCCGCCGAGGGGTTGGCGACGCGTTGCTCCACCGGGCGCACGCCGCGTCGTGACATTCTCTGCCACTTCTTCCCACGAAGCTCCGCCACGCTACGGAGTGAGGTGCCGAGTGTCAACAGTTTGGGAGATTTCTGGACCTCATCCACCACCTATGTAGGACATGTGCCCTCAAGGTCGCACCCAACAAAACAGCGTGATTTATCGACAAATCGTCCCCGGGCAGGTCCGTGGGAGGAAGTGGGGAGCCGCTGGGAGGTGGGCTGGAACGCGTCCGGCGGACGCTGGCAAGACGGAAAGCAGGCAAGGCGGATCGCCGCCGTTGGGCACGTCGATTCGCAGCCGGACGAACGGGTGCGTATCCGGGTTACCGGACGGGCTCAGCGAGCTCTTTGCCGGGGGAAAGCCCGGTGGGGAGGAGCGCGGTGGCCTGGGGAGGAGGAGCGCGGTGGCCCGACCGTGGTGGCCCGGCGGGGAGGAGCGCGGTGGGGGAGAGTGGGGAGGAGCGACGCGGCGGCGGTCAGCCGTGGGGGGTCACGTTGGTCTGGACCCACTCCACGATGCTCTTGAGGGTGGTCCCGGGGGTGAAGACGCCCTTCACGCCGGCGTGCTGGAGCCGCGCGATGTCCTCATCCGGGATGATGCCCCCACCGAACACCACGATGTCCTCGGCCCCGTGGTTGCGGAGCGCTTCGATCACCGCGGGGAAGAGGGTGTTGTGCGCTCCGGACATGATCGACAGCCCCACGGCGTCGACGTCCTCCTGCACGGCGGCGGAGGCGATCATGTCGGGGGTCTGGTGCAGGCCCGTGTAGACCACCTCGAACCCCGCATCGCGGAGTGCCCTGGCGACCACCTTGGCGCCGCGGTCGTGGCCGTCCAGGCCGGGCTTCGCCACGAGGATTCGGACTTTGCGCTCTGCCATGAGCGCGTCGATTACCGTCTGCCTGGGCAGACGTAAAGCCAAGCGCCCGCTCGAGCGGCCTTCGCTCCGCGGGTGTGTCCCTGCCGAGCAGCGGACCCTACTGCGCGGCGAAGACGAACGGAATGGTCACGGGGGTGGAACCCGAGGAAGGAGGGAACCGCCAGGACTTGATCCGGGAGGCGATACAGCTCGACAGGCCGGGGTAATCCTTCTCCGACCCGCCGGCCGAGACGGACTGGACGGCGCCCGAGGCGGCGATGACCACCGAAGCGGAGACCCTCGCGGTGCTGGCCGCGTTGCTGGCGCGCGCGTCGAGGGCGGGCTGCCAGCAGTGGCGCCGGACGCTAGGGCGGTTCGACTCGACGACGCCGGAGATCTCCCCCTGGGAGAGCGGGCTCAAGCCGGCGCCGGCCCCCTGGCTCCCCGGTCCTGACGAGGGGCCTGGGACCCCAGCGCCGAACCCGGACCGATCGAACTGGGCAGAGGCCGGCGGAGCGGCTGGCTTGTCAGGAGGAGGGCGCTGGCTCGCGACGCCGCCCGCTTTGCCCGTCGAAGCGACCTCTGGACGGGCGGAGGCCGTCTCGGCTGGCGCAGGCGCGTCCGGCTCGACGCTCGGCGGTGGCGGCGGGGCCGCCGTTGGCAAATCGGCCGGCTGGCTCTGGGGCGTGGGGGCGGTCACGACCTGCACGGGCTGCGGCTTCGGGGAGAGCAGGACGAAAGCGGAGACGCCACCGAACGCCGCTGCCATGGCGATGAAGGCGTAAGCGAGCGGGCTCATGCCCGACCGCCGCCTTGGCGCGACCGTCTCCACGAGGCTACCAGGCGTGGCCACCAGAGGCGCGGGCTCCGCCGCGGCGAGGGCCCCTGCCGGCGCGGCGGACGAGGCCCCCGCGGTCAGCCTTCCTCCTGCGGGCGCCGTCGCAGAGCGCGTTACCCCAGCGGCCAGGCCGCCCGCGGGCGCCGCCGCGGCGAGCGACCCGCCGGCGGCCAGGCCGCCGGCCCCACGAGCGAGCTCGGTCGAGGCGGACGCGGGCAGCTCGGGTCCGGGCGCGAACGCGACGGGGGCCGTTCGATCGGCCGCGAAGGGATCGGCGAGCACCTCCACCGGCGCAGCGCCCGCGGCGTGGGTCCGCACGGCGCCTGTCGGCGCGCCTGGCCATGCGGCCGGCGCGCTCGCGGCTGGCACCCCCGGCGTGACGCGCGCGACGGACGCAACGGACGTAGCTGACGCGACAGGCGCGGGCAGCGGCGTCGATGCACCGGGCATCCCCGCCGCGGTGAAGGCGGCGACGGCCGGCGCCTGCTCGTTCAGGCCAGGAGGCTCCGGCTCGCGCGTCGCCGGGCGCGCGGGCGCGGCCCCTGCGAGCGCAGGGATCCTCGACGAGGAGGGCGCCTTCGCCGACGGAGACGCCTGCGGCTGACCGACAGAGGAGCCCGTGGTGCTGATGCGGCGCGCGGGCGGAGACAGACGGGTGGACTGAGCCTGCGTGACGATCTCGAGCAGCTCCGGGAAGTTCTTGAGGGGCAGCCACTCATCGAAGCCCTCGCGCCAGACGAGCGACTCGCCGTCCACCGCGCCGGCAAGCGCCTTGTCGCGAATGACCGAGAGGCGCACCGGGCCGAGCGGGACGCCGCCGACCCCGACGTACCAGTCCTCGCTCGCCGTGGCGCGCACGGCCGGCGCCTTCCCGAGCGGGCGGTCATTGGACATCGCGCGCGTGAACGCGCCGGCGGCCCCCGCCGGGGGCGCGGGCTCCGCCGCCCTGGCGGCAGGCGCAGGGGAACGCGCCGGCGCTGCGGGCGCCGGCTGCGCGGTCCGGGCCGCAGGGGCCGCCAGCGGCGCGGTCGCCGGACGCGGGCTCGACGCCGGTCCGGGGACGGCGCGCGGCGCGACCGGAGGTCGAGGAGCGCCCGCCGGGCGCGGCAGGGCCTGGGATGTCGGCCGGGGCGGCGCCGGCGCGGCGCCCTGGCCCAGCGACGAAGCCGGCGGCGGCTTCAACGGGCTCGCCGCCCCCGCGTCCGCCGCCGGCGCCTCGTCGCTCGGAGGGGCGACGTGCGCATCGTCGCCCGCCTCGCGCGGCGGCTCGACGGGGAGAGCACGTGCCACGGAGCTCTCGGTGACGCTCGCGCTGACCTGAATGAGGTGCCCGCATCGCCGGCACTGCATCCGCACCATCTTGCCGGCGACCTTCTCGTCGCCGATCTGGTACTTGGCCTTGCAGTTATCGCAGATGAATTTCATCCAGGGACGCGCCTGCCGGTGGAATGGCGCAGTCTACGACAGCTTGGCCCCAGACGACATGGGGTAGGCGGTCAGAGCAGCCCGAGCAAGTGCTCCTTGATCGATTGCCGCGTCGGGTCATCGGGGGCGACGCCCAGCGCGCGCTCCCAGGTCTCGATGGCTTTGTTGCGGAACCCGGCCTTCTGATAGAGCACGGCGAGGTTCTTCAGCGCGGGGAAGTGCTTGCCGTTGATGTGCAGCGCCGTCTCCAGCTCCTGGATGGCGTCGTAGAGCTGCCCCTGCTTGCCGTAGAGCAGGCCGAGGTGGAAGTGCAGCCGGTACGCGAGCGGGTCGATCGCCGTGCCCTCGCGCAGGTGCCGCACGGCCTTGTCGAAATCGCCCGCGCGATACGCCGCGATCCCCGCGGCGAGGAGGCGCTCCGCCTCCGCCGAGATCCGGTCCTGATCGCCGCGGATCGAGCGCGCCTGGAGCGCGTTCTCCACGGCGGCGACGACGTCGGCGACGCGGAAGGGCTTCTCGATGTAGGCCTCGACGCCGTAGCTCGACTTCAGGTCCTCCGCGAACCGCCACCCGCGGTAGACGGCCGAGATCATGATGATCGGGATGTGGCCGTAGCGCTGGGTGCCCTTCATGCGGCGGGCGATGTCGAAGCCGTGCACCTCCGGCAGCATGGCGTCGAGGATCATCACGTCGGGCGGATTCTCCTTGACCATGCGCAGCGCGAGGAGCCCGCGATCGGCCTCCTCCACGCGGTACCCGCGCTCCTCGAAGATGCGACGGAGCAGCTTCCGGATCTCCGGCTCGTCGTCGACGACCAGGATCGTCGTCTGATCGCCCTGCGGCGCCTTGCCTGCGCCCGGGAGCGACTCGACGACGGACAGATCGCGATCTGCGGTGCCGAAATCCGTGTCCGTGAGCTCGTCGGCCGCCGCCGCCCTCCGCATGGCGTCGTCGACGACGAGCGGCGGCCCCGCCGAGGAGAGGCGGGCCGGCGACGTGGCAGCAGGCGGGCTCGGCTCGTCGGTGAGATCGGCGAACGAGATCTCCGCGTCGTCACGCGGGCGCTCCGGCGCGGACCGCGGCGGCGGCGGGGCGGCGCTGGGAGCAGGCGCCGCAGGGGCCTGGGCCACCGGGGCCTGGGCCGCCGTCGCCGGGGGCACGGCGGACGCAGGTCGGCGCGGCGCAGGCTGTGCAGACTGTGCAGGCTGTGCAGGGGCGGGCGGGGGCGCGGGCGGCGCCTCGGAAGCGGACGACGTGGTGGAGCCGAGCCCGGCCCGCTTCAGCACCTCGGGCGGGCACTTGGCGCCCACGTAGAACGGCTCGCCCTGCTCCTTCATGTCGTAGGCGGCCGCGATGGTCCGCACGAGGGGGCCCGCGAGCGCGATGTACGGGAAGACGCGCTTGCCGGTCACGAACTCGAGCTCGTCGATCACCTTCTTGTCGGCGGGCGCGGCCATGGCCACGAGGATGCGATCCTCGCGCACGAGCACGGGAAGGAGCTTGTGCTTGGCGGCGATCTCGCGGGGGAGGATGGAGAGGTCGCTCAGCTTGATGCAGACCTGGTTGAGATCGATGCCAGGAACGCCGCTCTGCTCGGAGAGGGCCTTCAGCGCAGCGACCTCGGAGACGGTGCCGCTCTCGATGAGGTTCGTGGCGAGGGGCACCCCCTTCGCGCGCGCATCGAGGAGCGCCTGTTCGAGCTGGGGCTGGGTGACCGCCCTCTGCTGCAGGAGGATGCGTCCGAGCGGCTTCTTGTTGGCGTCTTGCGTCATTCCGCGGGCCGAGTTCGAAGGCTAATGGACGAGGAATGCGCGGGCAAGCACGCGACCCGCGCGCGAAGTCGGCCGTCCGACCGACACGACCGGCTCGGGCCCGTGCGCCGGCGGCTCGGGCATACGGCCGGGTCGAGCGCGGCCAGAACGCCGCCCGATGCGCGCGGATCCGAGCGCGCGTCCCGGCGCCAGAGGCGAGAGCTCACCATCCGCCCATGGTACTCCGGAACCCTCCCGGCAGCGCAGGCGATGCGCCCGCGGCGCGAAGGCGCCCTCTGCGCCCGCTCCGTGAACGCATCGAAGCGGCCATGGCGACGATGTAGGGTCACTCGGTCGACTCGGTCGTGTCCGCTGTATCGTTCGCGCCGTTTGCCTTGCCGGCGTCGCTCGCGCCGATCCACGCGCGAGCGAACGCCGCGTACCTCCCCTCGGCGATCGCCGCGCGCGCCTCTCGCATCAGGCGGCCATAGAGGTGGAGGTTGTGCTCCGTCAGCAGGCGCAGCACCAGGATCTCGCCAGCCATGTAGAGGTGCCTCAGGTACGCGCGGCTGTATCCACCGGCGCAGGTCGGGCAAGCGCAGGTCGGATCGAGCGGCGAACGATCTTCTTTGTAGCGGGCCTGCTTGATGACGATCTTGCCGTGCTGCGTGAGCGCCTGCCCGTTCCGCGCGTTCCGGGTGGGGAGCACGCAGTCGAACATGTCGACCCCGGCGCCGATGGCGTGCACGAGGTCGAGCGGCGTCCCCACGCCCATGAGGTAGCGGGGGCGCGTCGGGTCGAGGTGCGGCGCGATCTGCGCGACCACCTCGTGCATCATCGCGATCGGCTCGCCCACGGAGAAGCCGCCCAGGGCGAGCCCGTCGAACGGCAACGCGCCGAGCTCATCGGCGTGCGCCGTGCGCAGCGCGACCGAGGTGCCGCCCTGCACGATGCCGAAGAGCGCCTGGCTCGGGCGCTTCGCGGCGAGGCAGCGCTTCCCCCAGCGCGTCGTCAGGCGACACGCCTCCTCGACCTCTGCGCGCGGCGCGCCGCCCGGCGGGCACACGTCGAGCTGCATCGCGATGTCGGCCCCGAGCAGCCCCTGCACCTCCATCGCGACCTCGGGCGTGAGCGTCTTGCGGGCGCCGTCGAGGTGCGATCGGAACACGAAGCCGTCCTCGATGAGGGTGCGCCGCTCGGCGAGCGAGAAGGCCTGGAAGCCCCCGGAGTCCGTGAGCATCGCGTGCGGCCAGCGGGTGAACGCGTGCAGGCCGCCGAGCTGCGCGACGAGCTCGGGGCCAGGGCGGAGCCACAGGTGGTACGTGTTGCCGAGGACGATCCTCGCGCCGGTCGCGGCCACCTCGGAGGGCGTCAACGTCTTCACGCTGCCCTGGGTGCCGACCGGCATGAACGTCGGGGTCAGCACGTCGCCGTGCGGCGTGGAGAGCACGCCCGTCCGGGCATTCCCGTCCCTCGCGAGCTCGGAGAAGGAGAAACCAGGCGTCCGGCTCATGGCGCGTCCACCCCGCGGATCAGCATGGCGTCACCATACGAGTAGAAGCGGTAGCCGGCGTCGATCGCCGCGCGGTACGCGAGGAGCGTGCGCTCGCGGCCGGCGAAGGCGAACACCAGCGCGAGCAGCGTCGAGCGCGGCAGGTGGAAGTTGGTCAGCAGGGCGTCGACGACGCGGAACCGATAGCCCGGCTGGATGAGGAGGCGCGTCTCCCCGGACTGCGCCCGCACGAGGCCTGCGCGGGCCGGATCGGCGGCCGTCTCGAGCGCGCGCACCACGGTGGTGCCGATCGCGATCACCGGCGCGCCGCGATCGCGCGCCGCCGCGATCGCGCCCGCGGTCGCGTCCGGGATCGAGTAGACCTCCGCGTGCATCGGGTGCAGGTCGAGATCGTCGGCCGTGACCGGCTGGAACGTACCGAGGCCGACGTGCAGCGTGACGCTCGCGATCTCGACCCCGTTCGCGCGCAGCCGCTCGACGAGGCCGGGCGAGAGGTGGAGGCCCGCCGTGGGCGCGGCGACCGCCCCTGGGACCCGGGCGAAGATGGTCTGGTACCGCTCGCGATCGGACGCGTCGTCGCCGCGGCCGAGGTAGGGCGGGAGCGGGACGTGCCCGTACGCGTCGATCGCAGCGGCGACGGACAGCCCCGCGGTCGAGGAGAGCTGCACCGTGAGCACGCCGTCCTCGGCGCGCTCCAGCACCTCCGCGACAAGCGCGCCGTCGCGCTCGAGATCGAGCACCGATCCGGGACGTATCGGCTTGGAGGCGCGCCCCATCGCTCGCCAGCGCTCGGACCGCGGCGCGCTCTCCTGCGGCCCTCCGCCGAGGTCCTCCGCGCCGGCCGGGGCCCCGTCCAGCCGGTGCAGCAGGAAGAGCTCGACCTGCCCGCCTGTGCCGCGCTTCCTCCCGAACAGACGAGCGGGGACGACCTTCGTGTCGTTGACGATGACGAGCGCGCCGCGCTCGATGTGCCGGTCGAGATCGCGGATCGCCGCGTGCTCGACCTCGCCCGCTCCGCGGCCCCGATCGATGAGGAGGAGCCTCGCTCCGTCGCGCTCCTCGGGGGGCCGCGAAGCGATCAGCGCTTCAGGGAGTTCGTAGTCGAGCAGCTCGCAGCGCACGCCGCGCTACTAGCACGACGCGGGCGCGAGCACGCTCGTCTTGGCGCGGAGGAAGCGACAGATCTCGCCCACCTGATAAGGCTTGGGGACGAAGGCCACCGCGCCGCAGTCGGCGCGCTCGACCTGGCGCGCGGAGAGGTGATAGGCGCTGGAGAGCACGACCCGCACCCTCGGGAACGCATGCCGGATGTGCCGCGCCAGCTCGAGGCCGTTCAGGTCCGGCATCATCAGGTCGATCATCGCCACGTCGACCGGAGACGAGCCGAGGGTGAACATCGCATCCTGGAACGAGGCGGCGAACACGACCTCGAACCCCTCGACGCTTAGCCCTGCCGAAAGAGCGCGACGCTGGGAATTCTCACCGTCCACGATCAGCATGCGGGCCATTAAGCGTCCTCCTGCGGCGATCGCCGCCATTCAATACGCCTATCTGTCTAGCAATCGTCGGGCCAAGTTCCCGAATCGACGCGTTGCGGTTGCCGACGCTAAAGTGAAACAGAAGAGCACAGTCTACATCAGGCGCCTCATTGCACTAAGGCAAATCCCGACGCTGCATCATTGCAAAGATGCAATCTCACGTAGGCTAGCTCCCCCGATTCACTGCTGAGTCAGGTGGTTTGCTCCGTTCGAGAGGTCGCTTCCCTACGACCCGAACGGAGGAATGCAGGATGAGCTCGACGGGCAGCAGGGCGCGGTGCCGGGGGAGCACGGCCCGTCGAGCGCGGTCCGCCTGAGGTCGCTGTGTGCCGTGGGAGCGGGCTGCTGAGCCCGGCTGGGCAGGCAATGGAAGGCGCTCGGCTGTTCGGCGTCGTTTCAGCCCGGGGGATACGTGATCGCCAGGCGGGTCATCTTGCGCCACAGCGTGGTCGCGCTGATCCCGAGCACCTCGGCGGCGCGTTCCCGGCTGCCGTCGCACTCCCGCAGCGCGGCCTCGATCGCCTGGCGCTCGGCGCAGTCGACGACGTCGGCGAGCAGCCTGCCGCCGGCTTCTGGCGCGCGCTTCGGCTGCACCGCGGCGGGCAGCACGTCGTCGACGCTGATGACGCCGCCGCCCGAGAGGGCCACCGCTTGCTCGACCATGTTCTCGAGCTCGCGGATGTTGCCGGGGAAGTCGTACTGCGTCAGCGCCTCGACGACGCCGTCGGCGGCGCGGGCGCGGCAGCTCATCTTGCGGTTGTACTTCTCCAGGAAGAACTCCCAGAGGATCGGGATGTCCTCGCGACGCGAGCGGAGCGGCGGGAGCACGAAGCGCGCGACGTTCAGCCGGTAGTAGAGGTCCTGGCGGAACCGCTTCTCCGACACCGCGGTCAGGAGCTCCTGGTTCGTCGCGGCGATGATGCGCACGTCGACGTTGATGGGTTTGTTCTCGCCTACCCTCCGGATCTCGTTCTCCTGGATCGCGCGGAGCAGCTTCGCCTGGAAGGTGAGCGGGGTCTCGGCGATCTCGTCGAAGAAGAACGTGCCCCCATCGGCCTCCTCGAACAGCCCTTTCCTCGCCGAGATCGCGCCGGTGAACGAGCCCCGCGCGTGGCCGAACAGCTCGCTCTCGAGGAGCGTCTCGCTGATGGCGGCGCAGTTCACCGGCACGAACGGGCGGTCGGCGCGCTTGCTGTTGGCGTGGATGGCCTTGGCGACGAGCTCCTTGCCGGTGCCGCTCTCGCCGGTGATGAGCACCGTCGCGTCGGTCGGCGCGACCTTGACGATCCGGCCGAGCACCTCGCGGACCGCCTGCGAGCGGCCGACGATGTTCTCGAACCGGTAGCGCTCCTTGAACTCGCTGGCGAGCAGCTGCACCTCTCCGGTGAGCTTGCGGTTCTGGATCGCGCGCTCTGCCTTCACGAGGAGCTCCTGCTCCGAGAAGGGCTTCTGGATGTAGTCGAACGCGCCGAGCCGCATCGCCTCCACCGCGCTCTCGATGGTGCCGTACGCGGTCATCACGATGACCTCCGTGTTCGCGTTCGACTCCTTCACCGCGCGCAGGACGCCGATCCCGTCGAAGCCGCCCATCCGGAGGTCGGTGAGCACGACGTCGTACGCCCCCTTGGCGCCCAGATCGGCGCCCTGGCTGCCGTCCGCCGCTTCATCGACCTCGTACCCGGCGCCACGCAGCATCATCGCGAGCGTGGTCCGCATGTTCCGCTGGTCATCGACGACAAGAATCTTCGACATGGATTTCCCCCGCCGCGCTCATCCTTCTCCGGGGGACGAGCGCGGCGCGACGATCACGACCGACGTACCGCGCTGGCGCGTAAGCGCGCGAGCACGGTCGTCCGCGGCGCCTCGGACATGCGTCCATAGCATCGTACGTCAAGCACGACCTCCGCCGCCAGAAGGGTGCACGAGGGATGCCCTCTGCGCGAGGGGCGTCCCCCACCCTCCCCTACTCGCGGATCTGCTGGGCGAGGTAGGCTGTCTCGCCGAGCTTCTCGATCAGCCCGATCTGTGTCTCGAGCCAGTCGATGTGCTCCTCCTCGGACTCGAGGATCCTGGCCAGGAGCTCCTCGCTGGTGCGATCGCCCCTGTCGCGGCAGAGCGCGATCGAGGAGTTGAGCCGCTTGACCGCGTTGTACTCGAGATCGAGGTCGCTCTTGAGCTGCTCCGGCACGCTCTGCCCGATGTGCAGGGTGTCCAGGCGCTGCAGGTTGGGCAGCCCGTCCAGGAAGAGGATGCGCTCGATGATCGCATCGGCGTGCTTCATCTCGTCGATCGACTCGGCGCGCCCGCGCGCAGCGAGCGTGACGAAGCCCCAGTGCGAGCACATCTTCGCGTGCAGAAAATACTGGTTGATCGCGACGAGCTCTGCTGCAAGCACCTCGTTCAACGCATCAACGACGTCTTTTGCACCCTTCATCGAATCCCTCTCGCGCTCATGCCTGTCGTGCTGGCCCCGCCCCTGTTGGGCGGGGGGACGCTGACTGGAGCGCCAGCGCCCCGCACAAATGCGCAAGGTCCGTGGAGGTGCGCAAGAAGTTTCTAAGGAAATAGGCGGCGATGCCGTCGCTCCCGACGGAAACCAAGGCGTTCAGCGTGTTGCCGGCCAGTCCGGAGAATCAAGCTGCGCTGGAGACCGGCGCCATCACCAGGCGGCGCGGCGTCGAGGCCCCGTCGCGCTCACCGACAAGCTCGGCGATCGTCGACCGACAGGAGCCACAGCGCGTACCGGCGCCCGTGCACTCCATCACCTGCGAAACAGAGCAGGCGCCCTCACTCATCGCTTCGCGAATCTCTCGATCACAGACGCCCATGCAGAGGCAGACGTACATGCAGAACCCCGGCTACGGAACGGGTGGGATTGATATTGAACATAGCTTTCAATATCGAAGCGTCAAGGGGAATGTCGCCTGGGCGGATTGTCGAGTCGGCACGTGATCCGAAATCGCCTTGGATCGAGCCAGAAGCGCTCGATCCAGCGCGCCGAGCAGCGCTCGGCCGGTCGAGCGCGCGAGCGCGCCGAGCAGCGCTCGGTGAGTCGAGCGCCGCAGGAGCTCCGGGAAGAGGGATCGGGCAGGGATGGAGCCGGTCAGACCGGCGGAAGATGACGCCGCGCGAGCGCGGGCTGGCGGGCGAGGAGGCGAGGCGCGAACGCCCGCCCACCGCGGAGCGATCGGCCGCGCGAAGGCGTCACATCGTGAGGCCGCCGTCGACGTCGATGCAGCGGCCGTTGAAGTACTCGCACTCGATCACGAAGCGCACGGCCTGCCAGATGTCCTCGGGCACGCCGATGCGGCCCACAGGGATCATGGCGACCAAGGCGTCGCGCGCCTTCTGGTGCATGCCCTGCGTCATGGGCGTCTCGATCATGCCGGGCGCAACGGCGCCGACGCGGATGCCGAACGGCGCGAACTCGAGCGCCCAGGTCTTCGTGTTCGCCGCGAGCGCGCTCTTCGCGGCGGTGTAGCTTGACTGGCCGCGGTTGCCGTGGCGCGCGATGGAGCTGATGTTGACGATGACGCCCTTCTGCTCGGTCTCGATCATCTTCGCGACGACCTCGCGGACCATGAGCGTGGCCCCCGTCAGGTTGACATCGATGACGGCCTGCCACTGCGCCGCGCTCAGCTTGACGACCGCGCCGGTCTGCCGGTCCTTCTTGACCAGCAGGCCGTCCCGCAGGATGCCCGCGTTGTTCACGAGGCCGTTCAGGCCGCCCATCGCCTCGTGCGCGAAGCGGACGAACGCCTCCACCTCCGCCTCCACCGCCACGTTGACCGCCCGCGCGTGGATCTTGCCGGCGAGCCCCTTGCTCGCCTCGACGAGCGACGCGAGCCCCTCCTCGTTCATGTCGCCGGCGGCGACCTGGCCCCCGAGCTCCGCGAGCCGCAGCGCATAGTGGCGACCCAGCCCCTGGGCAGCACCTGTGACGACGAACTTCGTGTCCTCGAGTCGCATGATCGCACTCCTCCAGGGATCGCTCCCGATCACCGTGTCGAGCGCGCCGTCTACCACGACACAGCCGCGAGGCGGCGGACGACGTCGCAACGCGCAACCAACGCCCGCGACCCCCGCCCGGCGTGCAGGGCCCCGCGTAACGCGGGCGACCCGCGCGACCGCCGCTTGCGCCGGGTGGCATCGATGTTATTCAGCGCCCATGAGGTCGATCGCGCTCGCCGCCGTGTGCGCCGGCATCCTGACGCTCGCGCCTGCATGTGACCGCACCCCCCCGGTGCCCGAGACCTCCGATCCGACGGGCAAGGATCTGGTGATCGGCGCCGTGGTCGCAGCCGCCGAGCAGAGCGGAGGGCTCCGCATCTACAAGATCGTCGAGGTGGAAGAGCTGCCCGCGCCGTTCGGGTCAGATCTGCACATGATCGCCTACGATCCGAAGGCGCAGAGCTTCCAGGAGGCCGCGGAGCTCCGTCGCAGGGGGAAGCTGACCGTCGCGAAGGACCACATGACGGTCCGGCTCGTGTATTTCCTGCCGCGCGACCACCGGGTGATCAGCAACGAGCCGGTCAGCGACGAGGAGCGGGCCCCGTATCTCCGCTCGTTGCAGAGCCGGCAGCGCTGACCGGCATCCGCCAGCGAGCGCCCGCGCCTCAGCGCGCTGTGCGGAGCAGCTCGCCCAGGCGCTCGATGGCCTGGCTGTGCAACCGGCTCGCCCAGCTCTTGCTGATCCCGAGATCCTGCGCGATCTGATCGAAGCGCTCGTCGTCGAAGTAGTGGCGCTCCACGAGGGCGCGCTCGCGCTCCGGGAGCTCGCTCACGGCGTGACGCACGGCCTGCGCGAGCTCGGCGCGAGAGGCGCGCTCCTCCGGGTCGTCCGCGGCGTCGGGGACTGCGGCGACGTCCCCGTGGCTCGAGAGCAGGCCGAGCGCCATCGCGGCCGCGTGGCCTGCGAGCAGATCGCCGAGCCGCGCGGCGTAGGCCTCCTGCGTGGCAGGCGCTTCGGCGTCGTCCTCCGCCCCGCGCCCCTCGGCGAAGCGCGCCGACGCAGCGAGCGCGCTGGCCCGCGCGGCCGCGGAACGCCAGCGCGTCTCCCTCCGGACGCCGTCGAAGATGGCCCACCGGAGCTTCCGCTTGGCGTAGGCCTCGAAGGTGGATCGGCTCGGATCGTGGGTCCGCACGATCTCGAGCAGCGCCGGGTGCCCCAGCGCGACGAGGTCCTCCACCGGGATGCGGCGGCCCAGACGGCGCGCGATGCGCTTCGCGACCAGCTGAAGCAGGTCGAGCCCCTCGGCGAGCAGCCGGTCTTCCGGAGTGCGCACCGCTATCCCGCCTTGGCGCGCCCCGCTGCGCCGAGCACCCCGAACGCCCGCTCGCCGCTCTCGTCGACCTCGCGCGGATGCGCGCGCCGCAGGAGGCGGCTCGCCTCCTCGTCGTGCAGCAGCACCTCCGCGAGCTGCTCGCGCATCCACGCGATCTCGTGCGCGGGCAGGCGCCCCACGTAGGGCGCCACGGCGGCGTCGACCTGAGCGGCGATCCAGGGGTCATCGAGGAGCGAAGCGTCCATGGGTGACGGCCAGTATATCTCCACAGAGCGCGCCGTCATCCGCCGCTCGCCGCATCGCCGAGGCGTCATTGGGCCGGCGGCGAGGCGTTGAGGCAGGCCTCGAACGCCCTGACGGTCCGCGCGTCGAACGCGCACTTGAGCGACCTCGGATCCACGCTCTTGCCGACGTTCTGCTCGCACGACCGCGCGTACTGCTCCCCGAGCGTGGCCGCGACAGCGTCGATCTTCTTCTCGGTCTCGCCCCGCTGCTCCGCCGTGAGCTTGGCGCTGAGCGCCGCGACCTGATCCGAGCGCGTGAGCACCGTGAGCCGCTTGCCGAGCTCCACGCAGTCGCCATGCATCAGCGCATAGTCGTCGGGCACCGAGTCGTCGCGACGCGGCGGCGCCGGCGCGTCGGGCGGGGCGTCTGCCTCCCGCGCCGCGGCGCCCTGGGCGGCATCGTTCGTGGGCTCGGCCGTCGGCGACGGCTCTTCCGGCCGCGCGGGCTCGGGCTGCTCGATCGGAGGCGGCGAGGCCCCTCCGCAACCGAGCAGCGACGTCGACAGCAGACCCGTGACCGTGATCAAGAAAAGAGATCTCCCCATGCAGCGAGGGTTGATCGGCTCGCGCCGGGCGTCCATGCCGCGCCGGGCGCGCTCGTCGCTGCGCGGCGGATCGAGCGACCCCTCGGCCTGCCGCGCTTGCCGCGAAGGTGCACGGGCCGCCTTGGCAGGCTCCGTGCAGGGCGCACCGTGACGACAGGTCGGCCTCACCGACCATGTCGCCTGTCCGTGCGGAGGCGGGAGCATGCGGTCGCTCTGGATTGTTCTCGTCCTGGTGCTCGGCTCGGCGTTGCTGCTTCAGGTGATGGCGGCGTCCGACGGCCGGATCCCGTACGCGCGCTTCCGCTCGCTCGCGGAGAGCGGAGAGCTCGCCGAGATCGAGATCCGGGACGACGTGTACATCGGGCGCGCGGTGCCCGGCCTGAGCGCGCGCGCGCCGCAGAGCTACCGCACGGGGCGCATCGAGCAGACCGAGAAGGATCTGCTCGCCGATCTCGACCGGCGACGGATCCCGTACACGCGCGTCGCGGACGAGCTGGGGTTGCCGCCGTACCTCTGGCTGCTGCTGCCGCTCGCCGGTCTGGTCGCGATGGGCCACCTCGCGTCGCGCCGCGCGGCGACGGCAGGGACCATCTCGGGCGCCGCGACCGCCTTCGGCAAGCACAAGGCGCGGCTCTACGAGGAGCGGGGCGCGATCACGACGTTCCGCGATGTCGCCGGCAACGCCGAGGCGAAGACGGAGCTCGGCGAGATCGTCGACTTCCTCAAGGCGCCCGAGCGCTACGAGAAGCTCGGCGGGCGGATGCCCAGAGGGGTGCTCCTCGTGGGGCCGCCCGGCACGGGCAAGACGTTGCTCGCTCGGGCGATCGCGGGAGAGGCGAGCGTCCCCTTCTTCAGCGCGAGCGGGTCGGAGTTCGTCGAGATGTTCGTCGGCGTCGGCGCCGCGCGCGTGCGCGACCTCTTCTCCCAGGCGCGCGAGAAGGGGCACTGCCTCGTGTTCATCGACGAGCTCGATGCGGTCGGCAAGGTGCGCGGCCTCGGCGGCTCCGTCGGCGGACACGACGAGCGGGAGCAGACGCTCAACCAGCTCCTGACCGAGATGGATGGGTTCGACGCGCACACGGCCATGGTCGTGATCGCCGCGACGAACCGCGCCGAGATCCTCGATCCGGCGCTCCTCAGGCCAGGGCGGTTCGACCGCCGGGTGCACATCGATCGGCCCGACCTCGCCGAACGGAAGGAGATCCTCGCGGTGCACGCGAAGAAGGTGGCGCTCGATCCCTGCGCGGATCTCGACGCCGTGGCCGCGCAGACAGCGGGGCTCGTCGGCGCCGACCTCGCGAACATCGTCAATGAGGCGGCGCTGCTCGCGGCGCGGCGCGGCGCGGCGGCGGTGGGACACGGCGACCTGGAGGCGGCGATCGAGCGCGGGCTCGCGGGGCTCGAGCGCCGTGGCAGGCGGCTCGGAGCGCGCGAGAAGCTCGTCGTCGCCTACCACGAGGTGGGGCACGCGCTGACGGCCTCGCTGCTGCCGACGCAGGATCCTGTGCGCAAGGTGTCCATCGTGCCGCGGGGGCCGGGCGCGCTCGGGTACACGATCCAGCAGCCGCGCGAGGATCGTTACCTGTGGAGCCGGCAGGAGATCCTCGATCGGCTGGTCGTGCTGCTGGGCGGGCGCGTCGCCGAGGAGGAGGCCGTCGGAGACCTGTCGACCGGCGCGCAGGACGATCTGCTCAACGCGACCGAGCTCGCGCGTCGCATGGTCCGCGAGCTCGGGATGGGCCAGGGGGTCGGCCTCTCGGCGCTCGATCCGCGCCGGCCGCTGTCGTTCCTCGGCGAAGCGCAGGGCGCGATGCCGTCCGGCGCAGGGCCGCGCGAGTGCAGCGACGCGACCGCGCGCGCGATCGACGCGGAGGTCGCGCGCATCCTCGCGGACGCGGAGGCGCGGGCGCGCGCGTTGATCCAGGGGCACCGGCCGACGCTCGAGCGCGTCGCCGCCCGGCTCTACGAGGTCGAGACCCTGAGCGGCGATGAGCTCAGGGAGATGGTGGCGAGGAGGGAAACGTAGACGAGGCGCTCAGTCCACGCTCCGCAGAGCGCGTGACAGATCGAAGCCCGCGGCGTCGTAGTGATAGACGACGCTGAGCACACGGCCGCGCAGGAGCTCTCGCGGCACCGCGCCCATCGCTCGGCTGTCGAGCGACGCGGCGCGGTTGTCGCCCATCACGAAGAGGTGGTCCGGCGGGACGACGACCGGACCGAACGCATCGAAGTCGGTCTCGCCGGCCGCGTGCGTGACCTGGCCGAGGTGCTCCACCCTCGTGCCGTCCCCGCGCTGCTCGAGCGCTTGCGCCGCGCCGTCGACGTACAGCACGCCTCGCCGGAGCATCACCGTCTGACCGGGGAGCGCGATCACCCGCTTGACGAGGAGGGTGGGGCCGCCGCGCGGATCCGCGAAGAGCACCACGTCGCCGGCGCTCGGCCCGCTGCGCTCGAACAGGTAATGCTCCATGAGCGGGACGCGGAGCCCGTAGGCGACCTTGTCGACGAGGATGCGATCACCCGGGGCGATCGTCGGCCACATCGAGCCGGTGGGCACGTGGTACTGGTCCGCGAGCGTCGAGCGACCCAGCGTGAGGATCGCGAGCGCCGCGAGGATCTTGAGGAGGCTCCGCCCGAACGGCGCGACCCTCTGGTAGGCGCGCCGCGCGAACGCGCGATCGGATCGAAGCATGAAAAGTCCAGCCTTGTCGGGCTGGAGGCACACCGCCGCGGCCTCCACCGCCGGCTGGGGAACGCTCGGCTCGCTCATCTCTGGCGGGGCTAGCATCCGCGCTCGAGACAAGCCAGCTTCGCTGCATGCACGGCTGCACTTCATCGACTGCACCACTCTCCCAAGCTCTGGGCCGCCTCACACTCTGCGGATCAATGTCGCGTCATCCGGTAACGACAGGGGCCGCCATGCACCTCGCCGGCTACCGCGCGCTGGGACTCGATTTTACCTATATCCCTTTTGCGGTGACCGATGTTGAAGGCGCGACGCGCGGGATGCGCGCGCTCGGGATCCGCGGCCTCGGCGTGTCGATGCCCTACAAGCAGGCGGTAATTCCATTGCTCGACGAGCTCGATCCCGTCGCCGAGCGGATCGGGGCGGTCAACACGATCGTGAACGATGACGGGCGCCTCAGGGGCCACAATACCGACTGGATCGGCGCGGTGCGGGCGCTCGAGGAGGTGACGCAGCTCAGGGGCGCGCGGGTGCTGCTCCTCGGCGCCGGCGGCGCGGCGCGCGCGGTCGCGTTCGGGCTCGCGGAGCGCGGCGCCCGCGTCACGGTGGCGAACCGCGATCTCGAGAAGGCGCGGCAGCTCGCGGCGGCGGTCGGCGGGGCGGCCGCGCCGCTCGACGCAGCCGCGCTCGCGCGCGACCACAGCGTCCTCGTGAACGCCACGTCGCTCGGCATGGCCGAGGTCGATCCGCGAAGCCCTGTCCCGGAGGAGGCGTTGCGGGAAGGTCTCCTGGTGATGGACATCGTGTACAAGCCGATGATCACGGAGCTCGTGGCGGCGGCGCGGCGGCGCGGCGCGACCGCCGTTCACGGCGGGAGGATGCTCCTCCACCAGGCTGCAGAGCAGTTCCGGCTGTACACCGGGCGGGAGCCGCCGCTCGATGCCATGGACGAAGCGCTGCGCGCTCAGCTCGGCTGACGCGTGGAGCCGCCGTTCGGCGCCACGGACGAAGCGCTGCGCGCTCAGCTCGGCTGATGCGCGCGACGTCCCGCGTCAGGCTCGCGCTGTCCGGCCGCGCGACGACCGCCGCTCTGCGCCGTGCGCACAGCCTCCGGAGCAATGGCCAAGGACGGGCGCCACGCGTAGGCTTCCGGCGATGGTCTCGTTCGAGATACGCGCAGCCGTGACCGGCGACGAGGAACAGCTCCTCTATGTCGCGCGCCACCTGAACTCGGTCAACCTGCCGAACAACCGTGACGCAATCCACGAGATCGTCGCCGAGAGCCACAAGAGCTTCAACGGGACGATCCAGGATCCCCGCCTCCGCCAATACGTCTTCGTCCTCGTCGACCTGACGAAGGGCGAGAAGGGCATGATCGTCGGGACGTCGATGATCATCGCGCAGCTCGGCCGGCGCGGCGTCCCCTACATCTTCTTCGACGTGCTCGACGAGGAGAAGTACTCGGCCACGATCGACAAGCACTTCCATCATACGGTGCTGCGCATCGGCTACTCGTACAACGGCCCCACGGAGATCGGCGGGCTCGTGCTCATGCCGGAGTACCGGCAGGGGCCCGAGCGGCTCGGCACGATGATCTCCTATGTTCGCTTCCTCTACATGGCCGCGCGATCCGCGCTGTTCCAGGAGGAGATCCTCGCGGAGCTGATGCCCCCGCTCGAGCCGGATGGGACAAGCCACCTCTGGGAAGCGCTCGGGCGCAAGTTCACCGACATGAGCTATGCCGACGCGGATCTCCTCTCCAAGAAGAACAAGGAGTTCATCAAGGGGCTCTTCCCTGAGGGGACCATCTACGCCTCGCTGCTCCGCGAGGACGCGCAGCGCGTGATCGGCAAGGTCGGATCGCAGACCCGTGGGGTGGAGAAGCTGCTCCGCCGCGTCGGCTTCCGTTACGCCCACAGGGTCGATCCGTTCGACGGAGGGCCGCACTTCACCGCCCGCATGGACGAAATCTCGCTCGTGAGCGATACGCGCCGGGCGAAGGCGGGCCGCCCGTTCACCCCGAGCCCGTCGGATCCGAAGGGCATTCTCGCGATCGAGCGCCCGGACGCCCCTTATTTTCGCGCGGTCTCCGCGAGCCTCCGCGATGAGGGAGAGCTCGGCATGGCGATCGCCGAGGACGCCTGGAAGCACCTCGAGCTTCAGCCTCGCTCGCCGATCTGGGTCCTGCCCATGCCGTGACAGGGTGCCTGCGGCCACGTCCAGCACGCGCGAGATCAGCGGACCAGGCCGCCTGCGCGCCACGTCCAGCACGCGCGAGGCCAGCGGACCAGGCCGCCTGCGCGCCACGTCCAGCGCGCACGAGGCCAGCGGACCAGGCCGCCTGTGCGCCAGGTTCACCAACGGATCAGGCCGCCTTGCACTGCAACGATTCTGTTGCTACAGAATTAACAGAAGTTTTCACGAGCGGTTCGGAGGACCATGACCCTTGGATTGGACCTCGATTTCGGGCGCTTGCCCGCGCTGGAGCGGACGGAACGCTGGCCCGGGACACCGAGGGAGGATGCCGGCGCGGAGAGGGCCCCCGCGGCAAAGGGCGGCGCGGAGCCCAGGCTCTCCGGGCGGGAGATGCGTATCGCGGCCGCGCTCGCCGAGGCGGCGATGCCGCCCGGGCGCTTCCTCGACGGCGCAGGCGCAGCGACCGCCAGCCGGCTCGCGGCCTGGCTCGGCTCGATCCCGCCGCACCTGGCGCAGGGGGTGCGCGCGGCGCTGTGGGCGATAGAGCTCGCCCCCCTGCCCTTCCGGCTCAGGCCGCTGTCGGCGCTGCCGCTCGAGGAGCGGATGGAGGTGCTCCGCGGCTTCGAGCAGAGCCGGGCGCGGACGCTGCGCTCGCTGCTCCGCGCCGCGCTCACGCCGCTCAGGTTCGTCCACTACGACCGGCCCGAGATGTTCAAGCACGTCGGCTGCCGCTACGAGCTGCCCACGGTGCGCGACGAGGCGCCGCGCTGGCTCGCGCAGGTGACGGACGGGCGCGAGGTCGAGGAGGACCTGGAGCTCGAGTGCGAGGTCCTCGTGATCGGCACCGGCGCCGGCGGAGCGGCCGCGGCCTACGAGCTCGCGTCGCGCGGTCACGCGGTGCTCATGCTCGAGGAGGGCGACTTTCACCGCCGCTCGAGCTTCACCGGACGGCCCGCGCGCGCGTACCGGGAGATGTACCGCGACCACGGGCTCGATATGACGCTCGGCAACGTGAATATCCCCGTGTTCGCGGGGCGCGCCGTCGGAGGGAGCACCGTGATCAACTCCGGTACTTGCTACCGGGCTCCGGAGAGCACCTTTGCGTCGTGGCGAGGCGGCATGGGGCTCCCGGCGGAGTTCTCGTCCAGCGGGCTCGCTCCCTATTACGAGCGCGTCGAGCGCATGCTCCAGGTCGCCCCCGCGGACCCGCTCCACCTCGGGGCGATCGGGCCGATCGTCCGGCGCGGGGCGGAGCGGCTCGGCCTGCGGCACGGGCCGCTCCAGCGCAACGCGCCGGACTGCGATGGACAGGGGATCTGCTGCTTCGGCTGCCCCACGGGGGCCAAGCGCTCGACCGACGTGAGCTACGTGCCCGAGGCGCTGAAGCGGGGCGCTCAGCTCATCACGGCGGCGCGGGTCAGGACGATCGAGCTCGTGGCGGGCCGCGCGCGGGGGGCGACTGCAGTGCTCGGCGGAGATATGAGGGCCGAAGGCAACGGCGACCGCGCGGCGAGCGGCGCACGGCGGCGGCCGCGGCTCGTGGTGAGGGCGGAGGCCGTCGTCGTGGCCGGCGGCGCGCTGATGACGCCGCTGCTCCTGCGCCGGAGCGGAGCGTGCCTGTCGAGCGGCGCGCTGGGAAAGAACCTCTCGATCCACCCGGCCTCGAAGGTGATGGCGCTCTTCGATGAGCGGATCGACCAGTGGCAAGGCATCCCGCAGGGCTACCAGATCGACCACTTCGCCGATGAAGGGCTGATGTTCGAGGGAGGCTCGCTCCCGTTCGACGTCGCCGCGCTGGCCGTGCCCTGGACGGGGCACCGCTACACGGAGCTGATGGAGCGGTACCCGCACCTCGCGACGTTCGGGTTCATGATCAAGGACACGAGCCGCGGCGAGGTGAGGCCGGGGATCGGCGGCACGCCGCTCGTGCTCTACACGATGAACCGGGAGGACGTCGCCAAGATGCAGCGCGGGGTCGAGCTGCTCTGCGAGGTGTTCCTGGCCGCGGGGGCGCGGCGCGTGCTGCCGCTCGTCGCCGGCTGCGACGAGGTGAACGGCCCCGTGGACCTGGAGCGGCTCAAGGCGCGGCAGATCCAGGCGGGCGACCTCGACGTGGCCGCGTTCCACCCGCTCGGGACGTGCCGTATCGGGGTGGATCCGCGGTCGTCGTGCCTCGGCCCGGACCACCAGGCGCACGACGTCGCCGGGCTCTACGTGTGCGATGGAAGCGCGATCCCCTCGTCGCTCGGCGTGAACCCGCAGATGACCATCATGGCCATGTCGCTGCGCGCGGCCGAGCTCCTGAGCGAGCGGCTATCCGGCTGAGCCGTCGCGGTACCCGAGGGCCGCGGCGCGCTCGCTGCCGATGCGATCGCTCTCGATCGTCCCGTCGCGCATGGTCACCACGCGCGGCATCGACTCGGCGAAGCTGAGGTTGTGCGTCACCACCACGATCGTGGTGCCGTGCTTGCGGTTCATCTCGAAGAACAGCTGGTGGATCGAGTCGCTCGTCGCGGTGTCGAGGTTGCCGGTCGGCTCGTCGGCGAGGAGGAGCTTCGGCGACAGGACGAGCGCACGCGCCAGGGCGACGCGCTGCTGCTCGCCGCCCGACAGCTCCCCCGGCCGGTGCGTGGCGCGCGCCGCGAGCCCGACCTCGGCGAGCAGCGAGCGCGCGAGCGGCTCCATCTCGCGGCGGGTCTTCCCCTGGATGAGGCCCGGCATCATCACGTTCTCGACCGCGTTGAACTCCGGCAGCAGGTGGTGGAACTGGAAGACGAAGCCGATCGTCCGGTTCCGGATCGCCGCGAGCCGCGAGCCCGGGAGGCCGGTGAGCTCGTCGTTGCCGAGGCGGATGCGGCCGCTCGTCGGGAGGTCCAGCGTGCCGATGCAGTGGAGGAACGTGCTCTTGCCGGCGCCGGAGGGGCCCACGAACGCCACGACCTCGCCCTGATTGATGACGATGTCGATGCCGCAGAGCACGTGGAGCTCGCGGCCCATGTGAACGAACGTCTTGCGGAGGTCTTCGACGACGACGAGCGGAGTGGACATGGAGTGATTACTCGTAGCGGAGCCCGTCGACCGGAGAGAGCCTCGAGGCAGCGCGGGCCGGGTAGATGGTGGCGATGGTGCAGATGAGCATCGACGCGACCGCGACCATCGCGTAGTCGGAGAGGTTCACGTTCACGGGCAACCGGTCGATGTAATAGACGTCCGGATCGAGCCGGACACCGAACCAGTACAGGCCCGTGCAGACCGCGAGCGCGGTGCCGACACCGTAGATCGTGCCGATGGCGCCGATGATCACGCCCTCGAGCATGAACACGCGCATCACCGCGTTGTCCGAGGCGCCCAGCGCCTTCAGGACGGCGATCTCCTTGCCCTTCTCGGTCACCATGAGGAGCAGCGTGCACACGATGCAGAAGCTCGCGACCGCGATGGCGATGGACAGGATGATGAACGTCGCGATCTTCTCCAGCTTGAGCGCGCTGAAGAGGTTCTTGTTCATCTCCATCCAGTCGCGGACGCGGAGCTGCGGCGGCGGCTTGCCTCCCTCCGGCGCCTCGTCGAGCGCGGCGCTCGCGGCGACGGCCGCCTCCACGGCCGGGCGGACCTCCTGCACCCGCTCGGGATCCGGGACCCGGATATCGATGTGGGTGATCTTGTCGTCGAGGCTGAAGAACTTCTGCGCCTCTTCCATCAAGACGTACGCGTGCGTGACGTCGTACTCGTACATGCCGCTATAGAAGATCGCCGCGACACGGAACTTGCGGGAGCGCGGCATCACGCCGGTGGGGCCGAGCTCACCCATCGGCGACAGGAGGGTCACCTCGTCCCCGACGAGCACGTGGAGCGATTTCGCGAGCTCGCGGCCGATGATGACGCCCGGGTAGATGCGCGTCTGCTGCTTCAGGTAGTCGCGCACCGACGGGTCGACGTCCGTCGGCTGGCGGAAGTCCGGCCCCTTGAAGTACGGCTCCCCGCCCGGACCTCGGCCGATGACCTCCTCGGGAGGCAGGCTCGTCAGCTTCTCGGGATCGCGCAGGTAGTCGAAGCTGCCGACCTCGATGTTCTTGGGGAGGTCGATGACCTGCCCGATGGTGTCCGGATCGATGCCGCGGACGAGGGCGCCCGCGGTGTTCGAGGCGCTGGAGCCCATCGCCTCGCCAGCCGCGACCGGGGTCGCGGCGCCTCCGTAGGGCGCGAGCGCGACGCGCACCTGGGTGAGCTTGTCGTCCCAGTTGCCGAAGCCGCCGGGGCGGGAGGCGTCGACGACCATGTGCGCGTTGTTGCCGAGGATCTTGCGCTTCAGGTCGGCGCCGAAGCCGCCCATGATGCTCGTCACCGAGCACAGGGCGCACGAGCTGACGGCGACGCCGGCCATCGACAGGACCGAGATGACCGTGAGAAAGCCGCTCTTCGAGGCGCGCACGTGGCGCGCGGCCACGTGGGGCACGAAGCTCCGGCGCTCGAGCGCGTCGAGGGCGATCGGCAGGAGCGCCGACAGCACGAAGAACAGGAAGGCGACGCTCGAGACGAGCGCGGTGAAGCGGATGATCTGATCCGTGGCGTTGAACGACGCGCCCTTCCCGACGGGCATCCTGGCCGTGAGCGTCGCGGTGGCACCGAACGCCACGCCCACGAGCGCGCCCCACCACCAGCCGAGCGCGCGATAGAGCCCCTTGCGGACAGGGCGGCTCCCGGCGACCAGATAGCCCGTGCCCGCGCCGAACAGGACCCCTCCAAGGATCCACCGGAAGGTCGGCTGGATGGGCAGGACCGCGACCCAGAGGACGACGATCGCGAGCGCGGCGAGCAGGGACATCGCGCCGAGCACCCGGAGCCCCGCGCGGGCCTTGGAGCCCCACCTGCCGGAGAGCCACCGGGCCTTGTCCGCGGTCGTCCTGGCCCGGAACAGCCGAAGACCCCCGCCCACGATCAGCGCGGCGACGAGCTGGGCGATCAGCTCGGTATTGCTGGAGAAGAAGGCGCCGACGAGCGCGAGGCCCTTCGCGCGCCCGCTCGACGCGATGAGCGTGAGCGCGAGCAGGCCGGCGCCCGTGAGCGCGACCACGACCCCGCCGCGCACGACGCCGGGGCGCCGCGGCTCCAGCTCGCCCTTCTTGTCGAAGCGGGTGTAGCCCCGCCAGGCGAGCAGGACGATGCCCAGAGCGACGGCGGCGAGGAGCGCGGCCTGCAACGACCTGGAGAGCTCGATCACGCGTCGGTCTCGGGACGGAGGAGCGGGAACAGGATGACGTCGCGGATGGAGGTCGCGCCGGTGAGGAGCATCGTCAGGCGATCGACCCCCATGCCGAAGCCCGCCGTCGGCGGGAGGCCGTGCTCCAGGGCGCGGACGTAGTCGGCGTCGTAATCCATCGTCTCCTCCTCGCCCCGCGACTTCTTCTCGACCTGCGCGCGGAAGCGCGCGTCCTGGTCCTCGGGGTCGTTGAGCTCGCTGAAGGCGTTGCAGAGCTCGCGGCCGTCGATGAAGAGCTCGAAGCGGTCGACCAGCGAAGGATCGCTGTCCTTCTTGCGCGCGAGCGGCGAGACCTCGAAGGGATAGTCGATGATGAAGACAGGGACGCTCTTGTCGCCGGCCTCCGTGCGGTAGTCCCTCGTGAGGAACGGCTCGACCACGTACTCGTACGCGCAGAAGACGAGCTCACCGGGCGACTCGCACTTCTTCGCGCCCGCGCGGAAGTTCGTCCAGTCGATCTCGCGCCCGCTCGCCTTCGCCGCCTTCGCCCACTCCTTGATCGGGGCGTCGTCCGCGGCGACGCGCTGCGGGACGTCGGCCGGCAGGCCCGACTTCGCCAGGGCGCGGGCGATCCCCTCGGCCATGGGGACGCGCTCGAAGCGCTCGAGCGAGTACGTGCGCTGCGCGGACCAGGCCGCGTGCTCGGCCGGGAGCCGCTCGGCGAGGCGGGCGTCGACGTGGCGGAGCATCGCCTCGGTCGCGTCCATCAGCGTCTCGTACGTCGCGTACGCCTGGTAGTACTCGAGCATCGTGAACTCGGGGTTGTGCCGCGTCGACAGCCCCTCGTTCCGGTAGCAGCGGGCGATCTCGTAGACGCGCTCGAAGCCGCCGACGACGAGCCGCTTCAGGAAGAGCTCCGGCGCGATGCGCATGAAGAGCCCGAGGTCGAGCGCGTTGTGGTGGGTCTTGAACGGCTTCGCGGCCGCGCCGCCGACGAGCGTGTGCATCGTCGGCGTCTCGACCTCGAGGAAGCCGCGCGCATCGAGGAACCCGCGCAGCGCGGCGACGATCGCGGTGCGGGCGCGGAAGACCCCCGCGACGTGCGGGTTGGCCACGAGATCGACGTACCGCATGCGGTAGCGCGACTCGACGTCCTTGAAGCTCGTCTTGGTCGGCAGCGGTCGGTAGGCCTTCGTGAGCAGCCGGAGCCGCTCGGCGCGGATCGAGAGCTCGCCCTTCTGCGTCGCCATCGCGACGCCGCGGGCCTCGACGAAATCGCCGAGATCGATGTCCTCGAGCCGCTCGAAATCGGCGAGGCTCCCCTGCTCGCAGTAGAGCTGGAGCTCGCCGGTGCGGTCGCGCAGCCGGACGAAGGTGACGCCGCCGAACGAGCGCACGAAGAGGACCCGGCCCGCGACGCGGAACGGGACCGGCTCGACGCGCGCCGGATCGTAGCGATCCGCCGCGGCAGAGGCGGATCGCTCGGGCGCCGCGCCCTCGGGCCTGGGCTCGGCCGCGGCCCGCGCCCCGTCGAAGCGGGCGCGGACGGCCGCGAGCTCGACGAGCGGCTCGCCCTCCGTGACGTCGTTGGCGAACGGGTTGTCGCCGCGGGCGCGGAGGCGGGCCGCCTTCGCCTTGCGGGTGGCGATCAGCGTCTCCTCGGCGCGCGCGGCCTCGGCGGCCTCCTTCACGAGCCGCTCGGTCTTCTTGTCGTTCGGTCTGTCTTTTTGCTGGCTCACGGAGCGTCGTCCTCCGCGACGGAGCCGCCCTTCCTGAGCGAACCGCCGGCCGCGGCGAGCAAGTAGGCCTCGATGAAGCCCTCGAGATCGCCGTCGAGGACGGCGTCCACGTCGGTGGCCTCGGTGGAGGTGCGCACGTCCTTGACGAGCCGGTAGGGCGCGAGGACGTAGTTCCTGATCTGGCTGCCGAAGTTGATGGCGCTCTTCGCGGCGTTGTAGGCCTGGACCTCGGCGTCCCGCTTCTGGAGCTCCATCTCGTACAGCTTCGCCTTGAGGACCTTCATCGCCATCGCGCGGTTCTGGTGCTGGCTGCGCTCGGCGCGGCACACGATGTTGAGGCCGGTCGGGAGGTGCCGCAGGCGAACGGCGGTCTCGACCTTGTTCACGTTCTGCCCGCCCTTGCCGCCGGCGCGCATCGTCGTGATCTCGATGTCCTTCTCGTTGACCTGGATGTTGATCTCGTCGTCGCTGTCCGGGGTGACCTCGACGGCGGCGAACGCGGTCTGGCGCGTGTGATCGGCGTTGAACGGGCTCATCCGGACGAGGCGGTGGACCCCGGCCTCGGATCGCAGATAGCCGTACGCGGCGTCGCCGCTCACCGTGAGGGTGACGGCGTCGATGCCCGCCTCGTCGCCGTCCTGGTAGTCGATGATCTCCGTCTTGTACCCGCGGCGCTCGCAGAAGCGCAGGTACATGCGGAGGAGCATGGACGCCCAGTCCTTCGCGTCGGTGCCGCCGGCGCCCGGGTGGATGCTGACGATGGCGTTGCCGCGGTCGGCGGGGCCGGACAGCATGCGATCGAGCTCGACCTTGCGCAGGCGCCCGGCGATGGCGTCGGCCTGCACGTCGGCGTCGGCGATGACGCCCTCGTCGCCCTCGGCAGCGCCGAGCTCGAGGTACTCCGCGAGATCTTCGATCTCGCGGCCGAGCCGCTGCGCCACCTCGAGCTTCGACTCGACCTGGGCGCGCTTGCGGAGGACGGCTTGGGCCTTTTCCTGATCGTTCCAGAACCCCGACGACAGCGTCGTCTGGGTCAGGTCCTGGAGCATCCGTTCGAGCTTGGGGACGTCAAAGATGCCCCCTTAGCGCCTCAAAGCGCCTTTTGATGTCCAGGACTTTCTCGCGGGTCTCGGAGAGCATGGCGGGGGATCTATTCGATCTGGGCGGCGATCGCCAGGAGAGACGCCAGGCGAGACCGCCGCGCGCGGGCGGACCGAGGCGGCTCCACGTCGGGCCCACGTCGGGTCCACGTCGGGCGCGCCGGCGAGGCGCTCTTCAACGCGGCGCGCGGGCGGGAGAGGGTGCGGCGGATGACCCGGCGCCGCGGATTCCTTGGCGGTGGACCACGTCACGACCGCCGGACGCCCCGAGCCCGCGCGAGCTCCGCTCTTCCCATCCAGCGCGACAAGGCGCCTCAACCAGGAGTCGGCGCAGGGACGGATTCCTGGACGGCGCGGCGGATCCTGGACCAGAGCCGCTGAGCTCTCCGCGCTCGCCTTGGGTTCCGCAGGGCAGCCCGGATGGCCCTGAGGGAGACCGCGGGAGGCGGCGCCTTGCTGCTCAGCGCGGCGTCGAGGTAGCGGGCAAGGAACTCCGTCAAGGCGACGGCGGTGACCGCATTGGAGAAGAGACCGGCGACCGGGACGAGGCCGAGCGTGAAGTTGGCGAAGAGCCTCACGGCCGCTCCACCCCAGATGATCTTGCTCACCTGCAGCCACGGAGCCCTGCGGAGCGGCACGCCCCGGCGCCGGGTCAGCGACACGGAGAAGTAGTAATGAATGGGAACCACGATCAACTCATCTGCGCCGGGAATGGGCTGAGTGACGAAGCTGATCACTGCAGTGACGGCAGAATACTTGTTGGTCAGCCGGCGGATCGTCAGTTCCATGGGTCGTATATACGGCGTGGAGCCAGCCGCCGGGAGGCCGAGACAAGCATGTTGACGAGGGTGCCGCGCGCGCAGCCGAGGGCGGATCGCGCTCGGCCTGGACGAAGCATGGGAGTCTCCGCGTTCGTCGGTGTCCTGCGGGCCCTGGAGATCGCTGCGGGAGAGAGAGAGGGAGATCTCCAAAGCACGTTGGAGCGGCCCGCAGAGTGGAGCCCGGGCATGGGAAAGACCATTTCCCGCGCCTCCGCGGCCCTCGCGGGGCGCCGGCGCTACGGATCGAGCCCTTCCCTGCACGCGACCCGGAGCTCCCCGAGCGCGGCGACGAGCGACTCCCGCTCGCTCTGCCATGCGGGCGACGGGGCCTCGGCGTCACGCCGGCGGAGGTGCTCGCGGGCCTCGTCCCAGAGCGGGCGCGGCGGCACGAGCGGCGGCACCCGCGCGCGTACGGCGTCCGTCAGGCGCAGCACGCGCTCGACGCGGGACAGCGCCTCGCCGAGCGGCACCTCGCCCGACTTGCAGCGCCGGAGCAGGCCGCACTCGTAGCTGCTGCACACGGAGAAGCGCATCTCGTAGACGGTGCACTTCCGATCGAGATGGCAGGGGCACGGCAGGCTGAAGGCGTCGTGGTACCGATTGCAAGCGAGCGGCAGGCGCAGCTTCTCGGCCCGCGGGAGCTCGTGCTCCTCGAGCGGCGCGACGTCGAAGAGCAGCCCCGTGCAGCAGAGGCCGCACGCGGTGCAGAGGTCCGAGCCATCCGGCCGCGCCTCGGGGGCCTCGTTCGCTGGGGGAGAGCTCACCCGCGTCGATTGGCACGCGCGTGGCCGCGCGTCGAGGCGCGAAGCGGGCGGGCGACGGGCGCGTGTCGGACGAGCGCTCAGGGCGCGGCGTCGTCGAGCACGATCTCGCGCAGGTGGTCGAGCCCGACCGACCCGGAGCCGATCACCCTGGCGTGAAACGCCTTCAGATCGAACGCCTCGCCCTGGCGGCGCTTCAGCGTGTCGCGCAGCTCCAGGACGACCCGCTCGCCGACCTTGTAGGAGATCGCCTGCCCCGGCCAGCCCAGGTAGCGCGTCGCCTCGCTGTGCGCGTGATCCAGCGGGAGGAAGGCCCGGCGCTGGAGGTACTCGACGGCGATCTCGTAGCGCCAGGGCTCCCCGGCGTGGAGCGGCGCGTCCCGGGGGATCGGCAGCTCCAGGTGCATGCCGATGTCGAGGACGACGCGGTAGGCGCGCGTCAGCTTGCCCGAGAGCATCCCGAGCACGTAATCGGGGCGCTCGAAATAGCCGAGCTCGTACATGAGCTGCTCGGCGTAGAGGGCCCACCCCTCGGCGTGGCCGGAGTTCGTCACCAGGAAGCGATGGAGTCGGCTCAGCCGGTCATCGAGGTGCACCTGGAGCCCGCACTGCAGGTGGTGGCCGGGAAAGCCCTCGTGGTACGCCGTGGTGATCTCCTCGTAGAGCGGGAACGCCTGCTTCGTGCCGGGCGCATACCAGACGGTGCCGGGCCGCTTGAAGCCGTCGCTCGGGGGCACGTAGTAGGCGCCGAGCGCGCCGCCCGGCGGAGCGAGCTTCACCTCGATGTGGCGGATGGGCGCCGGGATGTCGAAATGGACGCCGTCGAGCTCGGCGAGCGCCTTTCGCTGGCGCTCGGACATGATGCGGAGGAACTCGTCGGCGCTCGGCGCGCACCGGGCGGGGTCGGTCATGAGCAGATCGATCACCTCGGGCAGCGACGCGCCGGGGAGGATCTCGCCGGCGAGGCGCGCCATCTGGGCCTCGATGGCGTGCACCTCGGACCACCCCCAGGCATAGGTCTCGATCGGGTCGATGCTCGCGCCGAGGAAGCGGCGCGAGAGGCGCAGGTAGCGCTCCTTTCCCACGGCGTCCGCGGCGCGCGCGCTCGGCAGGTACGTCTGCTCCAGGTAGCCGGCGAGCGCGCCGAACGCGGCGCGCGCCCGCTCGACGCCGTCGGCGACGCGTGCGCGGCCGGCGGCGACACGCGCGCGACCTGCGTCCGCGCCGCGACCCGACGCCTCGTAGGCGGCCGGCAGGGTGAGGAAGAACGACGCGTCGCCCGCCTGGTAACGCGCCTGCTCGATCACGGCGCACACCTGGCGACGCGCGACGACCTGGCCCGTCCGGCGCCCCTCCTCGAGCGACGCGCGGTAGCTGTCGCACGCGCGCGGCAGGCCCTCCAGGCGCGACGCGATGGCCTCCCAGCCGGCGGCGCTGTGGACATCCATCAGGTCGAAGACCATCCGGAGGTGCTGGAACGCCGACTCGATGTTGTTGAGATCGCGCAGGTGCTCGCCGTGACGGAAATCGTCGAGCCGCTCGTCCAGGTGATCCGCCATGACACGGCGTGCGAGGCGACACCACCGCGCCTCCGCCCCGGGGCGCGGCGGCGGCAGCGAGCGGAGCCGCTCCTGGAAGGACGCGACCGTGGAGGCCCACGACGCGGCGCCGCTCGGGCTCCAGTCGTTCCAGGCGCCTTCGTCGCAGAGGATGCCCGCGAGGGTGGCATGGGCAGGACAGCGGGCAGCGAAGGCTTCGACGAACTCGTCGCTGAGGGCGAAGATCGGATCGCGCGCGTCGTGGTCGTGGCTCACCGCGACAGCATATGCGGCCACGACCGGATTTTCTCCGGGCGCGCGAGACGATCCGTCGGGTCTTCGTTACGCTTGCTGGAGGGAGGTCGCTCACGCGGCGGCCTCGGGGAGCGACATGAACCACCGCAGCCTGCCAGGCGAGCTCCATGACGACGACCAGCGCTCCTGCGCGGCTCCTCCATCGCGCCTCCAGTCCCCGCGGCGGCCCGTCTGGCCGCGCGCCTCGGCGCTCCTCGCCGCGGCGGCGCTCGCGGCGCTCGGCTGCGCCGCGACCTCGGCCGACCAGCCGGCGCTCTCGGCGTCACAGCCCGCCGCGATGACGCCAGCGCAGATCGCCGCGCGCGCCATGCCGGCGGTCGTCACGATCCGCGGCGACGGCTCGCTCGGGGCGGGCTTCCTGGTCCGCGAGGACGGCTGGATCGCGACGAATTTCCACGTCGTCGCCGGGATGCCGGACCTCAAGGTGGTCCTCGCGGATCAGAGCGAGCACCCGGTGCTCGAGGTGCTCGCGTTCGACGAGGCCCGGGATCTCGCGATCGTCCGGATCCACGCGCCGCGGAGGCTCCCGCTGCTCTCCCTCGGCAACAGCGGCGCGGTCCGCCCCGGCGATCCGGTCGTCGCGATCGGCCATCCGCTCGGCCTCGCGGACACCGTGTCGAACGGCCTCGTGAGCGCGGTGCGCGTCGTGGATCCGGAGCTGACGCTGCTGCAGATCTCCGCGCCGATCGCGCCGGGCTCCTCGGGCGGCCCGCTGTTCAACGATCACGGCGAGGTGATCGGCGTCGCCGCGGCGGTCTCGACGCAGGGGCAGAACCTCAACTTCGGCGTGCCCGCCGACTACCTCAAGCTGCTGCTCGTGCGCCCCGATCCCGTCCCGCTCTCGACGTTCGCGGCCGAGACGGCCGACGAGGAGCGAGGGCTGCCGGCGGTCAAGCGATCGGTGCCTCACCACGCGCTCGCGATCCTCCGCGGATGCACCGAGGGGGATCTGCTCGTGCTGGCGCGGACGATGGACGGCGCGATCCAGGTCGGCTCACCCCTCTACAACCAGGGGGATTTCGCGTCTTGCTATCACGTCTACGCGGGCGCCTCGCTCGACATGGAGCGCCGGCTCGGCCCCGCGTGCAAGGGCCCCAGGAACGCGCTCGTCGAGGGCCGGCGCAAGGCGGCCGGGCTCGACGACGAGGCCGCCCAGGCCTGGGCGATGCGCGACGCGTTCGACGGGCTGCTCGAGGTGATCCTGCGAAAGGTCCACGGCGAGGCGCAGTGAGCGGCGCCTCGCCGCGGTAGCGAAGGGGGCCGGGCGCGGCGCGCCGCGGCCCCGGAGGGCGGCCGGGGTACCGCTAGTCGAGCTGCGCCGGCGCCGGCCGGCCCGCATCGTGCCCGACGGCGGCGCGCACCGCGGCGCCGCGATGCCCGGCCGCGACGACCCCATCCGCCGGAGCGGCGCCGTCCTCCCCCGTCCCGCGCGGCGCTCCCTGGTCGTCGCTGCCCCGCATGAAGGGCAGGATCCGCATGAGCCACGACGAGACGTCGTCGAACAGCGAGTAGGCGACAGGGGTCGCGAGCAGCGTCAGGAGGAGCGCCAGCGTCTGCCCGCCGATGATCACGAAGCCGGTCGCGCGGTTCGTGCCCGAGCCCGCGCCGCTCGAGACGACGAGCGGGATCATGCCGGCGACGAACGCGAGCGTGGTCATCAGGATCGGCCGGAGCCTGTCGCGGTTCGCCTCCAGGATGGCCTGCGCCCGCGGCAAGCCGTGCTCGCGCAGCTTGATCGTGTGATCGATCTGGAGGATCGAGTTCTTCTTCACGACGCCGAACAGCACGACGATGCCGAGCAGCGAGAAGATGTTGAGCGACTGCCGGAAGATGATGACCGCGATGAACGCGAACGGCACCGTCAGCGGCAGCGACAGGAGGATCGTGATCGGGTGCAGCCACGACTCGAACTGCGCCGCGAGCACGAGGTACATGAAGACCAGCGACAGGAGGAGGGCGACGAGGAAGCTCTTCATCATCTTGACGAGCTCCTTCGACGCGCCGACGGGGCCAGCGGAGTAGCCGGACGCGAGGTTCATCTGCGACACGGCCTTGTCGAGCTCCTGGATGACCGTCTGCTGCGAGTACCCCGCCTCGAGGTTGGCGGTCAGCATGACCTGCCGCTGACGGTTGTACCGCTCGATGCGCGACGGGCCCGTCCCCTCGGAGAACGACACCACGTTGTCGAGCGTCACGGCGCCGAGCTTGGTCGACGGCACCGTGATCTTCGCGAGGCCCTCCTTGTCGGAGCGGAAGCTCGGCAGCGCGCGCGCGCGCACCTCGTACTGCTCCCCGCCTTCGTTGTAGGTCGACACCTTGTACCCGCCGACCAGGAGCCGAAGGGTGCTGGCCACGTCGCCGACCTGAACGCCGAGATCGGCGGCCTTCTTGCGGTCGATGACCACGCGGATCTCCGGCTTGCCCACGAGCAGCGAGGTGTCCGGATCGACGACGCCCGGGATCGCCTTGAGCTTCTGCAGCAGCGCGTCGGAGTAGTGGCCGATCTTCTGGAGGTCGGGGCCCTGGACCTGGTAGGCGATCTGGGTGCTCTGGCCGCCGGAGAAGGCGGGCACGACGCCGATGTTCGCCCGCAGCTTCTCCGCGTCGAACTGCGGCTTGAGCTCTCGCCGGGCGCGATCGATGAGATCCTGCTGCGACAGCGCGCGCTGATCCGCCGGCTTGAGCTTCACGTAGATGGTGGCGAGGTTCGGCGTCTTCTGCGGGTCGTCGCCGATCGTCGTCAGCGTGTAGAGCACGCCGGGGAGCTTCTCGATGTCCGACGCGATCCGCGTGGCGATGACGCGGGTCCCGTCGAGGCTCACGCCCTCGGGCGCGCGCATGCTGACCTGGAACTGCGACTCGTCCTCGACCGGGAGGAAGTTGAACTTGGCCATCTTCCCCAGCACCGGGATCGAGACGAGCGCCAGGAGCGAGGCGAGCACGATCACCCAGCGGTGCGCCATCGACCAGCGGAGGATCGCCATGTAGCCGCGCTCGATCGGCCCGTAAAAGCGCGACTCCTTGGAGCTGCCGGCGTCGTGCTTCGCCGGCTTCTTCAACCATCGCGCCGACAGCATGGGCGTCAGCGTGAAGCTCACGATCAGCGAGACCAGGATCGAGAACGCCATGGTGAGGCCGAACGAGTTCAGGAAGCGGCCGACGATGCCGCTCATGAACGCGACCGGGAGGAACACGGCGACCAGCGAGAGCGTCGTCGCGAGCACCGCGGGCCCGATCTCCTTCGTGCCCTGGAGCGCCGCCTCCCACGGGCTCACGCCCTTCTCCTCGATCCAGCGGTAGCAGTTCTCGAGGACGACGATCGCGTCGTCGATCACGATGCCGACCGCCAGCGTCAGCGCGAGGAGCGTGATCCCGTTGAGCGTGAAGCCCGCCACCTTCATCAGGGCGAACGTGGAGATGATGCTCGTCGGGATGGCGATCGCCGAGATGAGCGTGCTCCGGGCGTTCGCGAGGAAGATCGCGACGATGATCGCGGCGAGCAGCGCGCCGAGCACGAGGTGCTCCTTGACGGCGTGGACCGAGTTCTTGATGAACTCCGACTGATCGCGGGCGACGGCGATGTGGTACCCCTCGGGGAGGCGCTTCTCCACCTCGCTGATCCGCGCCTTCAGCCCGTCGATGACCTCGACGGTGTTCGTCCCGCTCTGCTTGCGGATGCTGAGGAGCACGGCGGGATCGAGGCCGCGGAAGCCCGCGGACTCCGGCTCCGCCATGCCGTCCTGGACCTCCGCGACGTCGCCGAGCCGGACGGAGTAGCCGTCGCGGTTCGCGAGCACGATGTCCGCCATCTGCTGGACCGACTGCACGCGGCCGCGCGTCCGCAGGGTGAGCGCCCTGCCCCCTTGCTCGATCCGGCCGGCAGGGATCTCGACGTTCTGGCTCGCCAGCGCCTGGGCCACCACGCCGCCGGTCAGGGAGTACTTCTCGAGCTTCTCCGGGTTGATCCAGATGTTGATCTGCCGGCTCCGGCCGCCGATGAGCAGCACCTGTCCGACCCCGGCGAGCGACTCCAGCTCGCGCCGGAGCGTCTTGTCGGCGAACTCCGTCACCGCGCGGACGTCCGCCTTCGGAGACGAGACGGCGAGCGTGAGGATCGGCGCGGCGTCCGGATCCAGCTTGCCGACCACCGGCGGATCGATCCCCTCCGGCAGATCCGCGAGGATGCCTTCGACCTTGTCGCGCACCTCCTGCGCGGCGACGTCGACGTCCTTCTCGAGCTGGAAGGAGATCATGACCTGGCTGAGCCCCTCGACCGAGGCGGAGCGCAGCTCGTCGATGCCGCTGATCGTGTTGACCGCCGACTCGATCTTGTCGGAAATCTCGGTCTCCACCTCCTCGGGCGCGGCGCCGGGGAGGACGGTCGTCACGACGATGAACGGGAACTCCACCTTGGGGAACCGGTCCACGCCGAGGCCGAAGTAGGAGAACGCCCCGAGCACCGTCAGGAGCAGGACGATCACCGAGGCGAAAACCGGCCTACGGATGCAGATTGCCGCGAGCCATTGCATGGTCGCTACCTTTCTTCAGTAATGAGGCGCGCGTGCGCTCGGCTCACTGCGCCGCCGCGACCTCGATGCCATCCGCCAGCTCGTTCACCTTGTCGATCGCGACTTCCTCCCCCTCGGAGAGCGGACCGACGACCTCGACGAAGCCTTCGATCTTGCGGCCGGGCTTGACGAGCCGCTCCGTCACGCGATCGCCCGACTTCACGAACACGCGCGCGCTCGTCCCGGAGGTGCCGACCGCCGACTCGGGGACGAGGATCGCCGTTCTTGACTCGCCGGTCAGCGTCAGCTCCCCCTGCGCGAAGAGGCCAGGGCGGAGCTTGCCCTCGCTGTTGTCGAACTCGGCCTCCACGGGCAGGGTGCGCGACGAGGCCTTCAGGCTCGCGCCGATCCGCTTGACGACGCCCGGGAACAGGCGACCGGGGAAGGAGGCGACCGAGACGCTGACCGGCTTGCCCACCTCGATGTTCGCGATGTCCGCCTCGGGCACGTCGATCCGCAGCCGCAGCGGGTTGTCGCGGACCACGACCGCCACGACGCGGCCCGGGCTCGCGTACTCGCCGACGCTGATCCGCTTCTCGGCGACGGCGCCGTCGAAGGGCGCCCGCACCGTCGTGTCGGACACCGCCTTCGAGGCGAGCCCCGCCTGCGCCTGCGCGGACGTGAGCGACGCGACGGTCGCGCGGATGCCGTTGACAGCGGCCTCGTACTGCGCAGTCGCGTTCTGGGCCTGCGTGCGCGCCGCGTCCCAGGTCGACTGGGGGACGGCGCCCTGGTCGTAGAGCTGCTTCACGCGCTCGGCCTCGGACTTCGCGAGCTCCATGCTCTGCTTCGCGGCCCGGACCTCGGGGACCTGGTCGGGATCGATCCCCTTCGGCGACGCGCCGTCCTGCAGCGCGAGCTTGGCCCGCGCCTGCGCGACGGCCGCGGACGCGGCCTGCGACTGGAGGGCGACGTTGCGCGCGTCGAGCACGACGAGCGGATCGCCCTTCTTGACCCGGGAGCCCACGTCGATCGCGACGCTCACGACCAAGCCGCCGACCTGCGTCGCCGCCTCGCTCGTCTCGTCGGCGACCAGGGTGCCGCTGATGTCGAGCGTCTGCGCGAGCGGGCGCGCGGTCACCTTCCCGAAGTGCACCGCGGGCTTCTGGCGTGGCGCGGCGGTGTCGCGCGCCGGCGACGGCTGCGCGTCCGCCTCGGGGCGCTTACAGGCCGTCAACGTAGGCACCGCGAGCGCAGCGAGCAGCGCCGCGACGAGGGCGGCGCGGGAGTGATTCGATGCGGCGCTACGAGCGCCGAGAGCCCATCGAGCGATATGGCGCTCGGGTCCGCAAGGAGGATGTGTCATGGGGAGTCCGCCCGGTTCTTTGCCAGCGCCTGCCGGTGCGGTCCAGGAGCAAAGCTGGCGGGCAACACACTAGGGTGCTGACCGGCCGGTCATCAAGGGGGTGTTCCGGACAAGGTCTCCGTCCCTCTCGCACTTCATGCCGCCATGGCCGCGAAAAACGTGCTGGGAGATGTGCGCCGGGTCGCGCGGCCGGCGGCCGGCCATGAAACAGACGGGTGAATCGCGGGTCACGCTCCCGAAAAGAGGCGCCGGAGCACGGCCGCGGAGCGCACACGCCCTCCCATCGAGTCGACCGCCGCGGCGCGGAGGGTCGGCGTTCATGTGAAATACCGTCACAGAATATTTTAACGTAAGTAGATTCTCTATCAGCGGAAAGAAATCTTCTGCTCGTGGAGCGCGGGAGAGCCGGAGGCGAGCGGCGCGGAGAAACGCCGGCTCAGCGCCACGGGTCGAAGGCGCCTCGGAGCGCAGGGCCCGAGAGCTCTGCGAGGAAAGGGTCGAGCGCGCAAAGCGCATCGAGCCAGGCCACGTCGGAGGGCGAGGGCGTGGGCTGCTGGGCCAGGCACGCGAGCCGGCGGGCGCGGGTCGCGTGGGTGTGGACGCGCGCCTCGGCATAGGGAGCCATCTCCCCGGCCGACATCATGAAGGCCCAGTCGCTCGATTGAAGGAGGAGGAGCTCCCGGATCGCCTGGTCCAGCGCGCGGCCGGGCAGCCCGCCCGCGTGGCGGCAACGCGAGAGCGCGCCCAGCACGGCGCGCTCGGCGTGGTGCACGTGGCGCCACAGGGACGCCGCGCTCGGGCCCGTCCAGAAGGCGCCGAACCCGCCTTCGCCCCACGTCGAGGCGGCAGGCTCCACGACCTCGACGGGCGGATGGCGCTCCAGGTACGCACCGAGCGCGATCGGGACGGCGCAATCCGAGGCCGCGAGCAGGCGCAGGGCGTGCTCGAGGAACTCGGGCCCTTCGAGCCACCAGTGGCCGAAGAGCTCGGCGTCGTACGGGGCCACCAAGATGGGCGGCGGGGCGCTCACGCCGCGGCTCGACGCGAGCGCGGCCTCGCGGCGGGCCACGAAGTCCGCGGCGTGCGCGCGCGCCTGCGCGGAGGCGCGGGCCGGGTCGTACGGGGCCTTGTCGGGGCCGGGCCCGGTCACGCGATGGAGCTTGAGGCCGGTCATGAGCCGGGCGCCGTCGGGACCGAGCTCGCCTTCGAGCTCGCGCTCGGGCAGGTCGAGCCCGACGTCGCGGTAGAACTCGCGGTAGACGGGGTGGCCCGGATAGCCGGCGTCGCGCGACCAGACCTCGCGCGCGCTGTCGCGATCGCGCCCGAAGCACGCGAGGCCTGCAGGCGAGAGCACCGGGACGGAGGCGCCGGCGGACGCAGGCGGCGCGGCGAGCGTGAGCGCGTGGGCGTCGAGCACGGTGAAGCGGACGCCCGCCGCCGCGAGATCGGCGTCGAGGCGGGGGGCGTAAGCGCACTCGGGCAGCCAGAGGCCGCGAGGCTCGGGCGCGCCGGTGAAGGCCGCGAAGGCGCGGCGGCCGAGCCGTAGCTGCGCCCGGATCGACGCCGGCGTGGCGAGCAGCCCGGGCAGGTACGCGTGCGTCGCCGCCGTGGTGAGGAGCTCGACGCGGCCCGCCCCGGCGTGGCGCACCAGGGCGCCCGGGACATCGCCGCCCAGCGCCTCCCAGGAGCTCGCCGCGTCCGCGAGCCGCGCGCGGTAGAACGCGGCGGCCTCGGCGAAGCCGCTCCCGGCGAAGCGGGCCTCGACCCGGGCCGCAAGCGCGGTGAGCCGGCGGAGGTGGTCCTCGAACCGGCGAAGGAGCAGCTCGTCGCGCAGCATCGCGAGGAGCGACGGCGAGACGGAGAGGGTCAGCGGGGCGACGACGCGATCGGCGGCGAGGCGATCGAGGACCCCGAGCAGGGGGAGATAACACTCCCAGAGCGCCTCGAAGAACCAGCGCTCCTCCAGAGAGCGGACGTGCTCCGGGTGACGCACGTACGGCAGGTGAGCGTGGAGGACGAGGGCGACGTAGCCCGGCATGGAGCGCTGGGCGGCGGGAAACCGCCGGCGGGCAGTCGTCTCGCACGGTCACGCCCGCGCGGGAAGCGTGCAGCGAAGGCGCTCCCGTCATGGGCAGCGCGCAAGGCGCGGGCCGACGGGCTCCGCCTCGAGGCGCCGGCGCGCCGAGCGCTGGCGATCACATCGCCAGGTGACCGTTCAACCCGGCGTGGTACGGAGATCCCTTATCGATTCCATTCTAGAAATGTCCTGGACGCGGCAGCCTTCCAATCGAGTTACGCGCCTCAACCCTTCTTGAGCTCCGCCCCGAGGTCCGCGCCGAGGCGCTCGGCTTCGTGCGTGTTTCCGGGCCAAGACAGGCGCCTTTCTGCCCTTCGCAACCGGGAGCCGTCGGGCTCGGCAAGGAGCGCCCGCAGCCACAGCGCGTCGCCGTCCCGCACCGCATAGGCGGCCACCGGCGTCCGGCAACTGCCCTCCACCGCGGCCATCACGGCTCGCTCGGCGGAGACGCAGGTCGTTGTCTCGGCGTGCGCGAGCGTCGCCAGGACGTCGCGCACGCCGGCGTCCGCCGTGCGGCACTCGATGCCGAGCGCGCCCTGTCCGATCGCGGGCAACGACACCTCGGGCGACAGCACCTCCGTGGCGCGGCCTTCGAGGCCGAGCCGCTTCAGGCCGGCGAGCGCCAGCACCACCGCGTCGAACACGCCGTCGAACACCTTGCGGAGCCGGGTGTCGACGTTGCCACGGACCGGCTCGATCACGAGATCCGGGCGCGCCTCGCGCAGCGCGACCGCCCGGCGGAGGCTCGAGGTCCCGACCCGGGCGCCCGCCGGCAGCTCCGCGAGCAAGGCGCCGCTCCGGGTGACGAGCGCGTCGCGCGGGTCCTCCCGCACGGGGATGCAGGCGAGGCACAGCGCCGGGGCGATCTCGGCGGGGACATCCTTGATCGAGTGGACCGCGAAGTCGGCGCGCCGGTCGAGGAGCGCCTCTTCGAGCTCCTTGATGAACAGCCCCTTGCCGCCGATGTCCTGGAGCGAGCGATCCTGCGTCCTGTCGCCCGAGGTCACCACCTCGAGCTCGCGCAGGGAGAGATCGGGCACCGCCGCTTCGAGGGAACGAGCGAAGGCGCGGGACTGGGCGAGGGCGAGCGCCGAGCGGCGCGTCGCGAGGGTGAGCTCCGTGGGCATCACGCTCCCTTTAGCCCAGCTGCGCTCACGGCCGCGGCTGGATTCGCGACGGCCATGACGCCCGCCTCGGCGGGCTGGGGGCGCCCGCTGGGCTGCCGCGCGTAAACGCCGTTGTCCTCCGCAGCCTGGGGGCGCGGATCGGCGAGCCGGGGCGAGGCGCCGCCCCGAGCGCCGGAGGCGGGAGGCGCTGCCCCGCGCGCGGACCGAGGCGTGGGAGGCCCATCCACCACGCCGCGCAGCTCCCCCTCGGCGAGCGCCGAGGCGACGGCATTTTCGGCCGGCGCGCCGTCGATGTCGAACAGCTCCCGGAGCGAGTCGACGTGCTCGGCGACGCGGGGATCGCTGGCCATCGCGCGGAGCCGGGTGGTGGGCACGTGGAGCAGCTTGTTCGTGGCGGCGTCGATCATCATCGCGAGGGCCTGGCGCTCGGCCGCGCCGAGGTGCCGGAGCTTGCCAGAGAGGCTGCGCTCGACCTCGGCCGCGAGGATGGATCGCGTGCGGGCCCGCAAGCCCACGATCGTGGGCGTCAGGGCGCGCTCGAGCGTCCACGCCTCGAAGGCCTGCGCCTCGTCCGCGACGATCGCCTCGGCCCGCGCCGCCTCGGCGGCGCGCCCCTCGACGGACTGCGCCACGATCTGCGAGAGGTCGTCGACGTCGTAGAGGTACACGCTGTCGAGCTTGTTGACGGCGGGGTCGATGTCACGCGGGACGGCGATGTCGATGAGAAACAGGCTCCTGCCCTTCCTGGCCTTGCGGGCTCGGCGGACGAGGTCGGGCGTGACCACGTAATTGGGGCTCGAGGTCGACGAGATCACGATGTCGGCGTCGATGACGGAGCGCTCGAGGTCGGCCCAGGGGCGAGGCTCGCCGCCGACCTCGCGGGCGAGCGCGGCGGCGCGGTCCGGGCTGCGGTTGACCACGATGAGGCGGGCGCCGGCGCGGACGAGGAGCTTCGAGGCGGCCTCGGCCATGTCGCCGGCGCCGATGAGCAGCGCCGTGTGACCGGCGAGATCGGCGAAGATCTGGCGGGCGAGATCGATGGCGACGCTGGAGACCGAGACCTGCCCGGCGCCGATCGCCGTCTCCGTGCGCACGCGCTTGCCGACCTTGATGGCGCGGTGAGCCGCGCGGCCGAGCCGGACGCCGAGGGTCTTCGCCCCGCGGGCCGCCTCGATGGCCTCCTTCATCTGTCCGAGGATCTGCGGCTCGCCGACGACCATCGAGTCGAGCGACGCGGCGACGCGGAAGAGGTGGAGGACAGCGTCGCTCCCGACGCGGCCCGCGAGGTGGCCGCGGACGGCGTCTCCGCCGAGGCCGACGAGGGTCGCGACGGCGGCGCGCAGCGCCTCGTTGTCGCGCGAGAGCTCGTCGTCCGAAGGCGGCGGAACGCTCCCGGGGCGGGACGGCGCGAGCGCTTGCTGGCGGGGAGAGGCGTAGATCTCGACGCGGTTGCAGGTGGAGAGGACGAGCGCCTCGCCGATGGCGGGGTGAGCCGTGAGGCGCGCGAGCACCTCGGGAAGCCGATCCCGCCCGATCGCGAGCCGCTCGCGGACGTCGATGGGCGCGGTCTTGTGGGAGAGCCCGACGAAGATCACCTGCGCTAGCCTCCGAGCCCCGCGGCGGGACGGACGAGATAGATGACGAGCACCGCCCCGGCGCAGGCGAGCCCCGCGATGGTGCCGTACGCCGCGCGACGGCCGCGCCAGCCAGCGGCGGCGCGCAAGAGCAGCACGAGCGCGATGAGGAGCCACGTGGCGTAGCCGAAGATGGCGCGCATCACCTCCTCGGTGTTGCCCATCTCGAGCCGGTGCGCCCAGTACGTCCCCGTGACGATGCCGAGCGTCAGCAAGGGGAAGCCGGCGCTCAGGAAGAGGTGGACCGCGCGGTCGAGCGTGTCGAGCGGCGGGAGGTTGCCCATGCGCTCCACGTGCCGCTTCTGCTTGAGCCGCTTCTCCTGGACGAGGTAGAGCGCGGCAGAGGCGCCGGCGAGCAGAAAGAGGGCGATCCCGAGCAGGTTGGCCATGATGTGGGCCGCGATGAACAGCGGGCTGAACTTCGGCTCGGGGTGCGGCTTTCCGAGGAAGAACGTGCCGAGCAGGAAGGCGAGCCCAAGCGGCCCGATGAGGAGCCCGAGCGCGTCGACGCGGAAGCGACGGCGGGCGACGAGGTAAACGCCGATCGCGAGGAGGGACGCGACCGAGAGCATGAAATGAACCGAGTGGACCGGGCAGACCCGCGCGACGAAGCTGGCGAGCGTGACGTAGGTCGCGTGCCCGAGGGCGCCCAGGCCGAGCAGCAGGGGCGCGTGCCGCGAGGCGGGGGCGGCAAGGGCAGCGCTCGGCCGAGCGCCTGGTTCGTGGACGCGCGCCCCCGCGCCGAAGAGGCCCGCGAGGTCGCCCGCGGAGGGGAGCCGCGCGCGGCTGCGGGCGACGTCGAGGAAGAAGAGCGCGCTGGCAGCGCTGTAGAACAGCAGGGCGAGCGCGAAGCTGATCCCGGAGATGACCTCGGGCATGGCCCCCGTTATAGCCTGCCTCACCGGGGATGGCCCGCCGGCCGCAGCGGTGGGGGCGTACTCTCGTAGGCCCAGGCCCGACAGCACGGAAGCGCCGGGAGAGGCGGGCGCGGCGCGCCGGCGAAGGCGCCGAAGCAACCGGGCGGGGCGCCGCTACAGGTTGCTGGTGAGGAACGCGGCCAGGAGCTCTTCGTCGCTCGTCGGGCTGCTGCTGGTCGCGGTCCCCGCCGGCGCGGCCTTGCGGTGCTCGGCGAACGTGCCCACCGGGGCGCCGATGAACCCCGGGATCACGTCGTAGGCGTTGTCGCCGATGATCATGGACCCCTCGAGGATCTCCGCGCCGAGCTCCCGCAGGAACGCGCGCGTCTTGACCCTTCCGAGGACCTCGTGAATGTCCGCGGAGCCTGTCACCTCGCGGAGCACGCGGATCGCCTCGATGATCTTGTAGCGGCGGCCCTCGGTCTTGATCAGAAGCTCGTCGTTGTTCAGATCGACGCGGTCGCTCGCGATCCAGTCGTCGAGCGCGGCCTGCGGAAAGAACACGCGGTTCTTCATCTCCCGCAGTCTACTCAAAAATGAGCCGGAGCGGTTGGGCCGCGATGCCGGCGGCCAGGGGTGGGCCCGGGCCGACGCGCCTCAGGCCGCAGGCGTCTCAGGCCGCAGGCGCTTCAGGCCGCAGGCGCTTCAGGCCGCAGGCGCTTCAGGCCGCAGGGGGTACCCCGGGCGGAGGCACCGAGTCTCGCCGCAGACCGCGGAGCCGCGCAGGCAGGTGCCAGAGCGACTCGAAGATCCCGAGCAGCACGTAGAAGCCGAGCAACCACACGAGCACGAACGCAGGCTGCAGCTGCGTCGAGATCACCGCGCTCGACCCGACAGCGAACGCCACGAAGAGCACCGTCCGGACGTTGAGCCGGAGATCCTTGAAAGAGCGGAACCGGATGGTCGAGACCATCAGCAGCGACAGGATCGTCGTCGTGGCGAGGATCGCCGACGCGTAGCGCTCGCCGCCGATCTCGCCGGCGGCCGCGTGGTTCGCGACCACGATCGAGACCAGGATGCCCGCCGCGCCCGGGATCGGGAGGCCGACGATGTACTTCGAAGGCTTCGTGGGCTTGCCCGCCTCACCCATGGAGAGGACGTTGAAGCGCGCCAGCCGGACCGCGCCGCACGCGGTGAAGAAGAACGACACGAGCAGCCCCGCGAGATCGAAGCGGTGCAGCGTCCACTGATACACGAGCATCGACGGCGCCACGCCGAACGAGACGATATCCGCCAGCGAGTCGATCTGCAGGCCGAAGGCGCTCTGGGTCTTCGTCATCCGCGCGACACGCCCGTCGAGGGTGTCGAAGAACATCGCGAAGACGATCAGCAGCGCGGCGCGGTAGAAATCATCTTCCGACTGCGCGGTCGCGGAGCGCCGGATCGAGTCGAATCCACAGAAGATCGATGAGAGCGTGATCAGGTTCGGAAGCAGGAACAGCGTCTTCCTGAGCTCGAACCGCCGTCGCTTCCGGATCATGCCGCCTCCCGTTTAGGCAGGCCAGGCTATCGCCGCAGGGACCGCGAACGCAAGCGCCGAAGCGCACACGCGAGTCGCTAGAAGGTTACCGCGAGCCAGGATCCGGGATCGTTTCATCTCACCGTCGACTTCGTTTCATCGGTCGTTTTTCCGCCGTCGCTCAACGCGCGAGCCGCGCCATGCCCGGCTCACTCCATACCGCCTCCGGGACCTCCGCGCCGGGATCGAAGCGGCACACCATCGGGCGGAGCTCGACGGCCGGGCCGCTCGCTCCGCCCGCAGCAGCAGCCGAGCCCGCCGCCGCCCGGAACAACCACGACTGGGCGAGATCGCCTGGGATGATCGCGGACCGAGGAGCCCGCCCGATCGCTCGCGCGTCCCAGCCCGCGACGCACGGCGCCGCAGGCGTGCCGTGGAGCACCAGGGTGGAGGTCAGGAGCACAGTGACCTCGGGCGGGCCCGAGGGACCAGCGGCGTCGACGACGATCACCGGGTGGCGTGTGCCCGGGAACAAGGCCGTGCTGCCGAGGAAGAACGGCGCCTCCTGGCGCGCGCTCGCCGCGCGTTCGGCGGCGGAGCAGGGGCGCGGCGCGTCTCCGAGGTCGAACGGCGTCGGCAGCGGCTGCGCGGGGCCGAGCGTGCCATCCGCGCGGAACGCCTGGAAGATCGACCACGCGACCGCGTGCCCGGGATCGGCGACCAGCGTCGTCACGCCGATCGACCGTCCAGCGTAGGTCCAGTCGGTGTGCACGATCCGATCGCGATCCGCCGGCGGAGCGACCGAGACGGCGTCGACCGCCCACTCGGCGCCCGGGCCCGGCGCGGCGGGCGCGCCGGCGGGAGGCGCCGGGCGGTGGGCGAGCAGCATCCCGATCATCGGGCCGTTCGACGCCTGCCGGACCATCCCCACGCCGACGGGCTGGCCGTCCGCCAGGACCGCGTCGGCGCGCACGTCGAGGCTGCCGTGAAGGCCCGACGCGGGCCAGGACGGGAAGTCGAAGCGCTGAAGCTTCCCCGGCGGCTCGTAGAAGAACGTGAGCGCCGAGTGAGCGCTGGCGGAGTGCGGCCTCACGAAGAGCCCGCGCATCGAGACCGACAGGAGCGCGGGATCGAAGAAGTCGTCGGGGGGCGGCGCGCGGCGCGAGGCGGCGCCTGCCGGGCCCGCCTGCGGCCGGGCGCCCGCGCGCGGCTTTCGCGCGGCGTCGGGGATGACCTTCACGTCGCCGAGCTCGAACGGACCGGCGTCGGGGATCGTGCCGCGGCCCGAGGTGCCATCCAGGAAGTTCTCCCAGGCGACCTCGACGTTGCGCATCGGGGCCCCCGGCATCGCCGCGCCGCCCGGGATCCGCAGGCGCGCCACGGCGTAGCCCTCCATCTGGGAGGTGACGTTGGTCGCGACCCGCGCTCGCCCGAGCCCCGCCGGCACCGCGGGCAGCAGCGATCGCGTGACGACCCGCGCCTCCCCGGCGCCGGACTCGGGGAGCATCGCGGAGACGACGTCGACGGCGCCGCTCGGGGCGCGCGTGAGCAACGACCACACCGACCGGCCGCGCAAGAGCTCGTCGCCGTCGGGCAGGCCGAGGCCGCTCGAGTCGACATGGTCGACGCGCGTCCACTTCGAGGACGGCAGCGTCTCGCAGACGATGGGCGTGCGCGCGGAAGGCTGCGCGCGCGGGGCCGGATCCGGCGCGCGCGGCAGCGCGCCGTCGGCCTGGCCGCCCCAGCCGACGCGGGTCGCCGCGTCGCCGAAGAGGCAGCCGCTGGCGCCGCACGCGATGGCGAGCTGGGCCTGGGAGAGCTCGCGCGACAGGGCCGGCATCTCCGGGAGCTCCGCCCAGCTCACGCCGCCGTCGAGCGACTCCCAGAGCGCCGCGACGTCATCGCCGCCCTCTCTCACGCGCGGCGCGAGCGCCAGCACACGCCGCCCGAAGCCGGCGAGCGCCGCGCTCTCCGCCGGCGGGGTCGTCGCCGTGAGCACCCGGCCGTCCTCGTCGGCGGTCAGGTACGTGAGCGAGCCGCGCTCCGAGAGCAGCAGGCCGACGGCGCCGTCTTCCGCCGCGCGCAGCGCGCTCTCCTCGACGATCTCGAACCCCTCCGGCGATCGACCGTCGCCCGGCCCGCCCTCGGCGTCCTCGTCCTCGCCCTCGTCGCCGTCGCCCCGCGGCGCCGGCGGCGCGGCGGTCGCGTCGAGCGGCCGCGGCGCGAAGGTCTCGCCGCCGTCGTGCGAGACGAACAGCGCGAGGCGCTCGTCCTTGCCGCGGTAGCCGAGGAAATACGCGGAGCGCCCGTCCGCCGAGAACGCGGGCAGCGCGGCGGGGGCGCTGAGCGTGGGGGCCGCCGCGAGGACGAGCGCGGCGCGATCCTCCTCGTGGGCGCCGTCGTGGGTCAGGAGGAGCGGCGCGGTCGGCTTGCAGCTGTCCGCGCCGTCGCTCGTCTTGCAGACGCCGGTCAGGAGCGCCGCGCCCTCGGGCGCCACGGCGACGCCGACCTGGTCGATGTCGGGCGTCTCCAGCGTGGCGACCGGCGACCACGCGCCGCCGCCATCGTCGCTGCGGAGCACCCGCGCCGCGACGCGATCGCCGTCCGGCTCGGCGCACACGGCGACGACGCGCCGGCCGTTCGCGCCGAGCTTGATGCTCCCGCAGTCGCCGGTGCCCGGCAGGGCCGCTTCCTTGAGCGGCCCCTCGATGGGGCCGCTCGCGAAGAGCCACGGCGCGCCGGCGTCTTCCGGGCGCACCGCCTCGACGTAGCGATCGCCGCTCACCGCCGCCCGCCCGAGCGACACAGCGGACGCGGACGGGGCGCGCGGGATCGTCACGTCGAGCTCGACGTCCGTCCGCGGGAGCGTCGCCGCGCTGCGGGAGAACGCGGGCGTGCGCCGTGGGTCCCAGGTCGCCGACGCGAGGAGCCCCTCGGCGAGGAGCTCGCCCCCGAGGGTGCCGACCCGCGAGAGGCCCATCGTCGGGAGCGGCGCGCGCGCCCAGGTGCCCCCGCCGTCCTCGCTGGCGAACAGCGCCTCCGGCAGCGCGAGCACGAGCGCGCGGCCGCCGTCGGCCATGGCGACGCCGAAGGCGCGCGGCTGGGCCCCGCCCTGCCCCGCGGCGCCGTCGAGCAGGACCGGCTTCCAGCCGAGCTCCTCGCGCCACCGGAGCAGCCCGCCGCCCCGGGTCACCCCGATCAGCGAGCCGCCGGCGCCCGCGACCTGCAGGAGCGGCTCGGGCGGAGAGAGCGCCCGCGTGAGCTGGCCGAGCGGCGAGGAGGCCTCGTAGATCGCGCCGCTCGCGCCGACGAACATCCACGAGGCCGGCGAGCGCCGCACGATCGCGGTGAGCTCCTCGGGCGCGGGCGAGGCGCTCGTCCTGCCCTGACCGGCGCAGCGCTCGGCCTGCGCAGCGGGCCCGGCGGCGCTCGGCGGCGGCGAGGACGTCCGAGGATCGGGCGTCACCGTCCATCGCTGCCCTCCCTGGGCGACAACGACGCAGCCGGCACCGGCGAACGGCGCCCACGCGACCGCGGCGTCGGGCGCCGCCGGGTGGTAGCTCCAGCGCGCCGGCGAGGTGTAGGCCGCGCCCGCGGCGTCCGTCGAGGGGAGGGCGGCCGCGGCAGGGCGGGGCGGCTGCGCCGGAGCGCCCGAGCAGCCCGCGAGCGCGCACGCCGACGCGAGCGCGATCGGCGCGCGGGTCCGCGACGGCGGCGCGGTCATTCGACCCAGCGGGCGACGAACAGGTTGGTCTCGCCGGGCTTCGCGCCGTACCGGTTCGAGGCGAAGACGACGTGCTCGCCGGTCGGCGAGAACATCGGGAAGCTGTCGAAGCCCTCGTAGAAGGTCACGCGCTCGACGGGCGGCACGCCGTCCGCCGTCGGGGGCGCGTCGGAGTCGACGAGGTAGAGGTCGAAGTTGGGCATGCCCCGGGCGCCCACCGGGGTGCTGAAATCCGAGGCGAAGAGGATCCGCCGCGAGTCCGGGAGGAAGTAGGGCGCGAAGTTGGCGCGGCCGTTCCTCGTCACCGGGCGCGGGTTCTGCCCGTCGGCGCTCGCGACGAAGATCTCGAGCGCGCTGGGGCGCACGAGCCCCTTGGCGAGCAACGCGCGGTAGTCGTCGAGCGCCGCTCCGGTGGGGCGGCTCGCCCGCCAGACCAGCTTGGTCGCGTCGGGGGAGAAGAAGGCGCCGCCGTCGTAGCCGGGCGTGCTCGTGATGCGCTTGACGTCCGAGCCGTCGAGCTTCGCGGTGTAGAGGTCGATGTCCCCGTCGCGCGTGCTCGTGAACACGAGGCGCGAGCCGTCGAACGCGACGGTCGCCTCGGCGTCGTAGCCCTTGCCCTGGATGAGGGGGCGGAGATCCGAGCCGTCGGCGTTCGCTGTGTAGATGTCGAACTCGTCGAGCGGCCACACGTACCCCTGCGAGTGGTCGGGCTTCGGCGGGCACGCCTCGCCGGCGGCGTGCGTGGACGCGAAGAGGACGCGCGCCTGGGCAGGGGCCGCGGGCGCAGGGAAGAGGAAGTAGCCGCAGGTGGTCTTGCCCTGGCCGTTCGAGACCCGGCGCACCTCGCCGCTCTCCAGATCCATGATGTACTGCTGGTCGCAGCTGTTCCCGTCGCGGGTCGACTGGAACACGACCTTCCTGCCGTCGGGCGACCAGTAGGCCTCGGCGTTCTCGCCGCCGAAGGTGAGCTGGCGGAGCTCGGCGAAGTGCTTCTCGCGCGGATCGGCGGCGACGCTCTTGCCGGCGCGGACGCGGAAGGGAAGCCACTCTGGCTTCGCCGTGGTCGTCGCCTCCGGGATCTGACCGAGCGGCTCCTTCGGTCGGGGTTCCGAGGAGGCGCAGGCGGCGAGCAGCAGGCAGGCGAGCGGGGCAGGCAGCCTTCGTTTCATGGCGGCGCGACCATAGTACGAAAGCGGCGAGCCGTCGCGGGGAGGCGGCCGCAGCGCGTCAGCCCGTGGCAAGGCGCGGGCGGCGAACCGTGCGGTGGCGCGGTCGAGGGGCCGGCTCGGCTGCTGCTGCCGGAAAATCACGCGTTGACGAACGCACCCGAGAGGAGCCCGTGGCGGTCGCGCTGGCCACCGACGAGGCCCACGCGGCGGAAACCAGGACCCGCTACTCCCGGAAGACGGTCACCGTCGTCGGGGTCGTATGGCCACCGCCAACGCAGTTCGGGAAGCTGCCGTCCGACGTCGGAGCGCCGCAGATGTCGTCGCAGTCGCCGAGGACGTCGACGATGCAGCCCTGCGTGTCGACGCCCGTCCCGCCGCACACGCGGCCGATGAGCGTCGAGCCGGGCGACTTGCACGCGAACCGGCGCTGCTCCGGCGCGAAGAGGTCGCCGAAATAGGCCGCCTCTCGGTTCGGAAAGGCCTCTCGCTCCGCTTGATCCGAGTCGAGGGCCTTGTGCTTGCCACGCATCGAGATAGGCACGCTCTCGCCGAGGTGGTTGATCCTGGCCAGCATGCAGGCCGAGACCCAGCCTTGACAGTGAGCGTTGCACTTCCCGTGTTCTCGGCCCCACTCGAGCGCGAGGCCGATACTCCCTCCGAAGGTATACGTCTCGCCGTCCAGAGAGACCTGCACGGATTGCCCCTCCGGGAGCGCGCAGCCCGCCACGTACGTCAAGAACTCGCGAGCCAGAGGATCCCGCAGCGCGCTCATGACATCGCTGCTGCTCGCGAGCCCGTCGCTCGTCAGCGGGTTTCCCGTCAGCGCTTCCGTGGCGAGCGTGTCTGTCGCGAACGCACTCTCCACGAGCGCTGTCTTCGTGAACGCGTTCCGCGTCACCACCTCCTGCTCCGCCGTGCCCCCGTCTCCCTCCAGGGGGTCCGCCTCGCCGACACAGGCCAGCAGATGGTTGGCGCTCAGGCCCAGGAACAAGATTGCGAGTCTGAAACGGTACTGCATAGCCCCCTCCACACAAATGAAACACGCATCAGGAATTTCCTCAACGACTTTTCCGGAGGAACCCTAAAATTCCGCACCTGCGGCGACGTCGTGAGAACGGCGAGGAAACGGCCGTTCAGGCGCGCTCGTGGGCGGCGCGCGGCTCCTGGAAGAGCTGCGAGCAGGAGATCCCACGTGCGGCGAAGCGCGAGCTCATGGAGCGTCTCGGTCGCCGAGCCATTGCGCCGCGAGCGCGAGCGTCTCGCCGTTGTCGAGCGCAGACAGAAACTGATCCCGGTAGCGAGGATTCGAGATCTGCCCGGCACGGGACATCACGCTGTGGCGCGCCTGCGCGATCGCGGCGAGCGCCTCGGCCTGCCGGCCGCTCGCGAAGAGCGCCTCGGCCCGCACGAGCCGGATCAGCGATTCGCCCTCCTCGACCGCGCCGAGCGACTCCAGGAGGGAGAGCGCGTCGCCAGAGAGCGCGAGCGCCTCCTCGGGACAGCCCTTCCGGAGCAGGACGCGCGCGGAGAGGGCCCACGCCGCCGCGCGCAGCGGCGGCGCGTTCTGCAGGAGCTCCGCGGCCGCGCGGGCCTCGGCCTCGGCTGCGCCAAGGTCGCCGGCGAGCAGCGCCGCCTTCCCGAGGTACGCGCGGGCGATCCCCTCGGCCCTCGGATCGCCCAGCCGCTGGAACGTCGCGATCGCCTCCTCCTCGACCCGCCGGGCCTCGTCGAGGTTGCCGCGGGCGATCATCACGTTGCCCAGGTTGCTGCGGGCGAACGCGGCCAGATCCGTGAGCTCCATCTGCTCCGCCGCGCGGAGCGCTGCGCGCAGCGCGGCCTCGGCCCCCTCGTAGTCCCCGAGCTCCATGGTGATGGCGCCCAGGTTCACCCGCAGCGAGCACGCGTTGCGGCGATCGCCGCTCCGCTCGAACACCGCGAGCGCCGCCTCGATGCCGTCGAGGCAGGCGCCGAGATCGCCGGAGGTCATGGTGCGGATGGCGCGCGCCTCGTAGAGCCTGGCGAGCACCTCGACGTCGAGCGGCCGCTCCTCCTCCCCGCTGCGCTCGAGGGCCTCGATGATCCCGTCCGCCACAGCGTAGCGGCCGCCGAAGGCGAGCCAGTTGGCCCCCTCGACGAGGCAGACGTCCCTCCCGGTCAGCGCGCCCTCGCGGGGCGACGCGCCCCGCGCCGTCGCCACCCAGGACTCCACGCGATCGAAGGCCCCCTGCTTGCCAGCGGCCATGACCACCCAGGTCACGGCGGAGTACCAGGACGGCGAGCCCGGCTCGAACAGCGCGACGGCCTCGAGCGCGCGCTGCTCGGCCACGGCGAAATCGCCACGCCACACGCGGGCCTCCGCGTCGACGAGGAGCAGCCCGCCCGCCTCTGCCCCGGTCGCGCCGCACGCGAGGCCGCGCTCGGCGTGGCGAATCGCGGCGAGGAGATCGTTGCCGCGCAGCGCCTGCTCCGCCGCGCGCCGGTACCATGCCGCCGCGCGCCCCGGCTCGGCGCCGCGCTCGAAGTGCTCCGCGAGCTCCGCCGCGTCGCCCTTCCCCTCCCCTTCGAGCCACTCGGCCACCAGCCGGTGGCCGAGCCGCCGGTCGTACTCCGTGAGCGCCCCGTACGCCGCCTCCCGCACGAGGCCGTGCCGGAAGCTGTACTCGGGATCGTCCGCGCGCGCCTCGATCGGAGGGCCGGGATCGAGCGTCGCGGCCCGGCGCGCCGGCGAGGCGTCGCGCTCGGGCCCCCCGCGCGCGGACGGCGTGGAGGAGAAGCCCTCGCCGTGCGCGCCGCCCCGGCCAGGCTGCCGCCTCTGGACGATCACCTCGCGCTCGACGAGCTCGGCGAGCCAGTCTGCCACCTCGGCGTCGGCGCCGCCGAGCAGCGCGGCGACGCCGGCGGGCCGGAAGCTCTGGCCGAAGACGCTCGCCGCCCGGAGGACGCGCCGCGCCTCGGGAGCGAGCGCCTCGAGCCGCGCCTGCACCATCGCCAGCACCGTCTCCGGCAGCGCGGCCCCTCGCCCCTCGGCGGCAGCACGGATCTGCTCTTCCAGGAAGAAGGCGTTGCCGTCGGCCCGCTCGACCAGCGTGCCGATCATCTCGTCGGTGACGGCGCCGCCGAGCGCCTGGCGCGCGAGCCGCTCGCTGGCGCGGCGCGAGAGCCCCGCGAGCTCGATCTCCTGCAGGCCGCGGCCGGCCCACAGCTTCGGGAACATCTCGCGCACCTCGGGCCTGCCGAGCGCCAGCACCATGAACGGCGCGTCGCGCAGGTTGCGGAGGGCGCTGTTGATCATGCCCACCGTGGGCAGGTCGCCCCAGTGCATGTCCTCGAGGACGAGCAGCACCGGCTGCGCCGCGCACTCGGCGCGCAGGAACTCCTCCCACGCGAGGTGCAGCTGATCGCCCATCAGCACGGAGCTCCGCCGCGCCGCCCGGAGCGCCTCGCTGGCCTCGTCCGGGAAGGGCGTCCCCACGAGCTCGCCAAGGAAGGGCGCGACGTGGGCGACGCGCTCGCCGTGGCGACCGACGCGCTCGCGGATCTTGCGATGCACCGCCGCGGCCGGCGCGCCGTCGGCGACGCCGAGCGCGCGGCGGAGCACCTGCGCCAGGAGGCCGAAGGCGGAGCCGGCGCTCATGGGATCGCCGCGCGCGATCCAGACCGCCATCGGCTCGTCCCGCGCCCGGAGGCGCCGGAGCAGCTCGACGCGCAAGCGCGACTTGCCCATGCCGGCGGGGGCCGTCACCAGCACCGCGGACGGGGTCTGCTCCTCGATGCACTGGACGAAGGTCGCCTCCAGGAGCGACAGCTCGCGGTCGCGGCCCACGCACGGCGTCGGCTTGCCCAGGAGGCGCGGCACCGCCTCGAGGTCGTCGCACTCGCCGCGCAGGAGGTGGCCTGCGTGATCCGACCCGAGATCGAACCGCGCGCCGAGCAGGCTGGCCGTGACCTCGTCGATGCGGACGACGCCGAGCCGCGCCTCGTCGCCGGCGAGCAGCGCGGCGGCCTGGTCGATGAGCTTGCCGATCGGAGAGCGGGCGGTGATCTCGGCGCGCCCCGAGACGAGCGCGACGGGCGCGCCGCCGAGCAGCACCTGCATCGCGAGCGCGCACCGCGCCCCCCGGGCGGCGAGGTCGGTCGGCGCGACGAGGCCCGACAGCACGACGACAGGAGAGCGCGCCTCGATGATCTCGAGGCGGCCCTGGTGGCGCTCGGCCAGGGCGCTGAGCGCGCGCACCCGGAGCGCGTCCTCGCCCTCGGACCGGGTGGCGTCGCTGTCGAGCGCGCCGTCGCGGGCGACGAGGAGGCAGATCATCCGGCGCTCGCCGGTCGTCAGCTCGGGCGTGGGGCCGCCGATGGACAGGGGGACGCGCCGCGAGCCAGGCGCGAGATCGCCGAGCGCCCCGAGCTCGGCGGCCACGGCCGCGCCGTCGCGGGGGCGGTCGCGCGGGGCCTTGGCGAGCATGCGCGTCACGAGGTCGTCGAGCGCGGCCGGGACCTCGCCGCGGAGCTCCCGGAGCCGGGGTGGATCCTCGAGGAGGACCTTCACGAGCACCGAGAGGCCGTCGTTGCCGACGAACGGGGGCCGGCCGGTGAGGCAGCGGTAGAGGATGCAGCCGAGGGCGAAGACGTCGGCGCGGGCATCGATGGCGACCTCGCCGCGCGCCTGCTCGGGGGCCATGTAGCCGGGGGTGCCGAGCATCACGCCGGGCATGGTGAGCTCCTGGCCGGCGTCCGCGACGCGCACGACGCCGAAGTCGAGCAGGGTGACCTCGTCGACGGAGCCGCCGACGAGCAGGAGGTTGCTCGGCTTGAGGTCGCGGTGGACGACGCCGAGCCGGTGGAGGGCGCCGAGCGTGGAGGCGACGCGCACGCCGAGCGAGAGGCTCTCGGGGACGGTGAGCGGCTCGCGGAGCAAGCGCTCGGCGAGGGTCTCGCCCGAGAGCCACTGCATCGCGAGGTAGAGATCGCCGCCCTCGGTCGTGCCGTGGGCGACGTACCCGACGACCCCGGGGTGACGGAGCGCTGCGAGCGCGTGGGCCTCCCGGCGGAAGCGGTGCGACTCCTGCGGGCCCGTGCGCTGGAGGAGCTTCAGCGCGACCGGCTCGCCCGTGAGCCGATCGCGGGCGCGGAAGATCTGCGCCATGCCGCCGGAGGTCGCGTGACCTTCGATCTCGAAGCGGTCGGCGACGATGTCACCAGCGCGCATCAGCGGTACCCCCGAGACGACCCAGAGAGCCGCAGCGCTCGCCTGTGGGGTGCTTCGGACGAGCCCATCGCAGTGACCGAGGATATCCAGAACGGCGGCGCTCCCCGTCAGCAAATTGTGCTGTAAGCAAGGCAACCTCAGGGACCGCAGCGCGATGAGCGCGCGGCGAGGGCGGATCCAAAGTTGTGCGCCTCACCACAACGAACAACGATGTGCCCGACGTCTGCCCGAGTCGATCAGCCCTGCGAGGGTCCGTCCTTGGCGCGGGAGAGGACCTCGTCGACCTGCCGCACCCAGGCTTGCTTTCCGTCGAAGACCGCGACCAGCTCATGCACGGGGGCGGCGCCGGCGGCGACCAGCTCCACCGCGTAGCGTCGGTCGCGGACTTGCCGCGCCGCGGCCAGGAGCGCCTGCTCCGGGGTCTCGCCTCGCTGTGGCACATTGAGCTCCAGCACGACGCCTGGACGGCCCGGCGCGCGCGGCCGCACGAGCAGGTCCGCGCGGCCGAGGCCGGACTCGCGGTTCGAGCGAACGTCGTAATCCCCCTCGAGCTGCACCAGGAGGCCCAGAATGAAGCCGTGATAGAGCTTCTCCGGCTCCCGGCCGGCCGGGTCCTGATAGGACATCACCGTGACGAGCAGCCGCTCGATCAGCGCCTCCAGCGACGGGGCGTCGCCGTCGAGCAGCGCGCGGATCAGCGCCTCGGCGTGCCTCCGCTCCGGGAGCCCGCGCCGGAGCCAGGAGCGGAAGAGTTCGCGGTACGCGACGCGGACCTCGAGGTTGGGAATGGCGAGCGAGGCGGTGACCTCGCCGAGCTCCTCCCGCACCGCCGTGGCGGTGAGATAGCCGGAGAAGAGGAGGAAGCCCCACAGCGCCTCCGGCTGCTGGTCCAGATCGCGCAAGACGATGTTCTCGTCGATGCGCGCCTCGACGGGCTCGCCGCGCAGCAGCGCCTCGGTCTCGCTCGAGAGCCCGAGCCCCCGCCGGGCGATGAGATGCTGGAGGAGCTCTGTCGAGGCCGTGTTGACCCAGTACGGCCGGAGAGCGCCGCTGGCCACACAGTTGAGGATCGACCAGGGATTGTAGATGACCTCGCCGCCGAAGCGGTATCCGTTGTACCACGCGCGTACCTCCTCGAGGCGCGGCAGCGTGGGATCCGGGAGCGGCGCCGGCTGCGCTGCGGAGACGCCGTCGGGCCGCGCTTGCTCCAGGACGCTGGCGACCTCGGCCTCGGTGAAGCCGAAGGAGGTCGCGTAGCGGCGGTCGCTCAGGATCGACGACACGATGACGTTGTTCAGGCCGGAGAAGAGGTTCTCCGGGGCGACCCGCAGCACCCCCGTGAGCGCCCCCTTGAAGAGAGAGGGGTTGTCCTTGAGGGCGGCAGAGAAGAAGTTCCGGAAGAACAGCGTCACCTCGTCGAAGAAGCCGTTCAGGTAACCGGACTGGATGGGGGTGTCGTACTCGTCGATCAGGATGGCCACCTTCTGGCCGTGGTGGCGCGCGAGGTAATCGGAGAGCTCTCTCAGTGAGCCACGGCAGTCTTCCTCGGAGATCTCTCCGAGGAGCATGTGCTCGTAGTGTCGCCGCTCATCGGGGCGGAGCGCGTCGCTCTTCAGCAGGTGTTGATGCTGGCTGTAGAGGCGCTGCACCTCGGTACGGATCGCGTCCAGCGTGGTCTCGTAGGAGAGGGTCTTGATGTCCTTGAACGTCAGAAAGAGGACGGGGTACCGCTGGAAATGCTCGCGGGCCGCCGGGTCGTTCCAGACGGCGAGATCCTGGAACAGCGGGGAGAGGTCCTCGTCGCGCTTCCCGAGGAAATACGCGAGGGTAGAGAGGTTCAGTGTCTTTCCGAAGCGGCGCGGCCGCGGGAACAGGACGACCTGCGCAGGATCGGCGAGGAGCTGTCCCAGGAAGGGGGTCTTGTCGACATAACCCGCGCCCGCGCGGCGGAGCTCGCGAAAATCGGACTGGCCGAGGGCGGGGACGAAGGGCATGGCGACTCGCGGCGCGCAGGGGGCTGTCGCTCGACGTGATCGTGTCGGCGCTACCAGGGCGCGCGGGGACTGTCCCCGGCCGCCCCCGGCGCGTCAAGCGCGCGGCCGGAATTGGAAAGACGTCTGCTGAGCTCAGCGGCCTCGCATGTCCCGCATCCGCGCCGCCCCGATCCCGCCCGTTCCCGGCGCCGCCGCTGCTCCGCGTGGCCCGCCGCGCACGGTCGATCTACCCTACCCAGGTGCGATCCCACGTTCTGGCCGGCTGCCTCGCGGTCCTGATCCCCGCGGCCGCGACGCTCGCGATCCCGCACGCCGAGGCCGCGGATTTCGATCCGTCCGGCCGCGGCAAGCGGCCCAGGCCGACGGCCCCCAAGCCCGGCGGCGGCAAGCCCGGCGGCGGCAAGCCCGGCCCCGCCGCGCGGCCGCAGCCCGCGAAGCCGCCGCAGGCGAAGCCGGAGCCGGCCGAGGCCGGCGACGGGAAGCGGGGCGGCCCGTCGAGCGACGCGCTGATCGCGCGCTACACGGCCATCGTCATGAGCCAGCCGAGCGCGCCCTTCCCGCTCCAGCGCCTCGCCCAGCTCTACCGCGAGCGCGACGGGAACCTGAAGAAGCTCGTCGAGGAGTTCGAGCGCCGCGCCGCGCAGCCCGGGGCCGACGCCTGGGCCTCCAAGGTCGTGCTCGCCGGCGTCTACAAGCAGGATGGGCGCTACGACGACGCCATCAAGACGTACGAGGCCGCCATCGCGGACCGGCCCGGAGACCCGGCGGCCATGATGGCGCTCGCCCAGCTCGAGGCGGATCGCGGCGACAAGGCCCGCGCGCGCGCGCACTACGAGAAGGCGCTGCCGCTGCTCAAGGTCCCCGCGGACGTCGAGCAGACCCGGCGCACGCTGCTCGCGCTCTGCCTCGACCTCTCCGACTTCGACGCGGCCAAGGCGCAGCACGACGCGCTCGTGAAGAACGCGCAGGGCTCGCTCTTCGTGAAGGCCGAGCTCGGGCGCGAGCTCTCCGCGCGCGGGCACCACGCGCGCGCCGAGGCCGAGTTCCGCGAGCTCGTGAAGGCCGCTGCCGGCGACAACCGGGCGCTCGCGCCGGCGCTGCGCGATCTCGGGCAGTCGCTCGCCAGGCAGAAGAAGATGGACGAGGCGCTCACCGTGCTGAAGCGGGCGCTCGCCATCGCCGGCAGCGCCGCCGGGGTGCGGGCCGAGATCCTGCTCATCATGACCGACGCGTTCCGCGCCGAGGGCAAGCTCGCGGAGCTCATCGCGATCCTCGAGGCCGAGAAGGGGCAGGACTTCCAGCGGCTCGCGACCCTGGGCGCCCTGTACGAGGAGACCGGCGACGTCGACAAGGCGATCGGGATCTACAGGAAGGCCCTCGCGCTCGACGGCAAGCACATCGACACGCGGCTCCGGCTCGTCCACCTGCTCCAGACCGCCGGCGAGCTCGACGCCGCGATCCGCGAGTACGAGCTCCTGATCAAGGCGGCCCCGGGCAACGCGGACTTCGTCTTCGAGCTGTGCGAGACGCTCATCCAGCGGGGCGACCGGCCCAAGGCGCTCGCGCTGCTCACCCAGCTCGAGGGACGCGTCGCGGACGAGGCCGAGACGCTCGCGGCCGTCGCCGATTTCTACGAGCGGGTGGAGGAGAAGGACCGGGCCCTCAAGGTGCTCCAGCGGCTCGCCGGGGCCGCGGGCGGCGATCCGAGCCACCTCGTCGACCTGGGCGACCGGTACTTCCAGGCGGGCGACAAGAAGAAGGCGCTGGAGACGTGGGCGCGCATCAAGCAGGTCGTGCCGAGCCGTGCGCGCGCCGCGGCCACGCTCGGCGAGGTGTACCTCGACCACGACATGGTGGCGGAGGCGCTCGCCGCGCTCCGGGAGGCCGCGCAGCTCGAGCCCGCGAACAGCCGCTACAAGAAGGCGCTCGCGATCGCGCTGGAGCGCACCGCGAGCGCGCTCGGCAACGCGGGGCCGCGCTACACGGAGGCGCGCGAGCTCTGGGAGCAGCTGCTCGCCGGGGCGGGCACCGACAAGCTGCTCGCGCGCGAGGCGCGCACCCACATCGTCAGCCTCTGGTCGCTCACCCACGAGCTGCCGAGCCGCGTCGCGCCGCTCGGCGCGCGCTTCAACGCGACCCCGCCCGACCTGGAGGCGGGGCGGCTGCTCGCGGAGGTGCAGCGCAAGCTGCACCGGCTGCCCGACGCCGAGGCCACGCTCCGGAGGCTGGTCCAGGCGGCGCCGGGCGACGAGGACTCGCTCCTCGCGCTGGAGCGCGTGCTCGTGCTCCAGCAGAACCTCCTCGGCGCGATCGACGTGCTGGGCAAGCTCGTCGAGGTGAACCCGAAGCGGGCCCGCGAGTTCTACCAGCGCATGGCGCAGTACGCCGCGGAGCTGTACCGCGACGACGACGCGATCCGGTACGCCGCGCGGGCCGTCGAGCTGTCGCCCGAGGACGCGAGCGGCCACCAGAAGCTCGGCGACATGTACCGCCGGCGGCAGGATTTCCCGCGCGCGATCGCCGAGTACCGGCAGGCGCTCGCGAAGAACGACCGGCTGTTCCCCGTGTACTTCGACCTCGCCGAGCTGCTGCTCACGGCGGGGCAGGCCGAGGAGGCCGACCGGCTCTTCCGCCGGGTGGTGCGGGCGTCGAACGACGAGGAGCTCGTCGCGCGCGCGGCGCGGATGTCGATGCAGGTGAACCTCGGCCGGGGCTCGCTCGAGGTGCTCGAGCGCGAGCTCCTGCCGGTCGCGGTCGGCAACCCGCAGAAGCCGCTCTACCGGCGGCTGCTCGTGGAGCTCTACGGCGCGATGACCTTCCCGCTGATGCAGAAGGTCCGCGGCGAGGGTCGCGCGGGGGGCGCGGCGGCGCGCGCGGAGCTCGCGAAGATCGGCGCCCGCGCCGTGAAGCCGCTGCTCGACGCGCTCGCGGACGAGAAGGAGTCGCAGCAGAAGGTCGCGATCGAGGTGCTGGCCTACGTCGAGAACAAGGGCGCCGGGCCGGCGCTCTACAACTTCGCGATCGGCCAGGCGGACAAGGGCCTGCGCGCCCGCGCGATGATCGCGTGCGGCGCGCTGCGCGACCCGGCCATGCTGGAGCGCTACGAGCAGATGCTCGCGCCGCGCGACGCGGCCGCGAGCGTGCTGCCGAACGACGCGGTCGCGGTCGCCGCGACCTGGGGCGTGGCGCGGCTCGCGGCGGGCGGCGGGCGGCCGGCGGCGAAGGCGGAGGCGCTGCTCGCGCGGCTCCTGTCGTCGCCGGCGCCGGAGGTGCGGGCGCTCGCGGCGCTCGGCCTCGGGCTGACGCACGACCGGAAGCACGCGGCGGCGCTGTCCGCGGTCGCGAGGGCGCCCGAGGCCGGCTCCATGCCGCGCGCGGCCGCGGTCCGCGCGCTGGGCGAGCTCGGGGGCGGCGGCGAGGGGCCCGCGCTGTTCATGTCGCTCGCCGACTCGAGCGAGCCGGAGCTGCGCCGCGCAGCGCTGATCACGCTCGCGCGGCTCGGCGACGGCGGCGGCAGCGCGGGACACAGCGGCGGCGGCGCCGGCGAGGCCGAGGCGGTCGCCGCGAGCGGGGCCGCGCAGGCGATCGCGGCCGGCGCGTTCTCGTCCGACGAGGGGCTGCGCGCCGCCGCGGTGTCGGCGGCGGTCGCGCTCACGCGGCGCGCGTACCCGCGCACGCGCGAGCCGCTGCCGGTGCCGGACGGCGCGCTGACGGTGAAGGACGCGCTCGCGGGGCTCGACCCCGATCCGCCCGGCCCGGAGGATCGCGCGGCGGCGCTCGTGGCGCTCGGCCCGGCGCTGCAGAAGGCTGCGGTCGCCGCGGTCGCGACGTCGCCCGAGCGGGCCCTGGTCGTCGCGGACGCGATCCTGTCGCGCGGCGCGGCCGTGTCGGGCGGCGATCGCGGCGCCGGCGTGGGCGGCGCGGCGCTCGGGCTCGCGCCCTTCACGGACGGGCGCGCGGCGCTCGCCCCGGAGCCGAGGCGGCAGGTGGAGGCCGCCGTGGAGGGGATCGCCGCGGCGGTGGTGGGCGGGTTCGTGGCGCTCGTGCGGCACCCGGCGATCGAGGTGCGCACGCGCGCGGTCGAGCTGCTCGCGACCCGGCCCGAGCCGGAGGCGCAGGCCGCGGTGGTCGACGCGCTCGGCGACCCCGAGGAGAGCGTGCGGCGCGCGGCGCTCTCGGCGCTCGGCGCGGTCCGGCACGGGCCGACGATCGCGGCCGTCTCGGAGCTCCTGCGGTCCTCGTCGAGCTGGCCGCTGCGCGTGCGCGCGGCGGAGGCGCTGGGTCGGCTCGGCGCGCCGGGCGGGGGCGCGGGCGGCGGCAGGCCGAGCCAGGTCGCGGAGACGCTCGGCGAGGCGGCCCGCGCCGACGCGTATGCCCTGGTGCGCGAGGCGGCGGCCCGCGCCCTGGCCTCCGCGGACCGCGCGGCGGCGGCGCCGGTGCTCCGGCAGCTCGCGGCGAGCGATCCCGAGCCGCGCGTCCGCCAGACCGCGGCCGAGCTGATGCGGAGCGCCGCGCCTTGAGCCGCGCCGCTCCGCCCGGGCCGCGGCGCCTCGCGCTGCGGCTCGCGCTGCTCGCCCTCGCCGGCGCGATGAGCGCCGGCGGGGCGGCCGGCTGCGACGACCTGAGCCGGTTCTCGACGGCCGACGGGGAGGCGTACTGCGGCGCGATCACGCTGGGAGGCGCGTTCCGCGCCGGCCTGAGCCCGCGGGTGCAGATGCGGCTCACGCTCGACGCGGACGCGCTCGACGGGCCGGAGCCGCCGGGCGCGCTGTGGACCTACGAGGCGCCCGACGGGGCCACGGCCGAGCGGCGCCTCCTCGACGGCGCGCCGCTGCGGCCGATCGGCGCGCTCTCCCACGATCCGCTGTCGCGGCTGGAGTTCGGGGAGGGCCGGGAGCGCAACGCGATCTACGCGGTCGACGCGGCGGAGCCAGAGGCGGAGCCGCTGCTCGCGGTGCTATCGCTCCGCACGGACGAGTCGGTCGAGGTGCGCCTGCTCCGGCCGGGCCGGGCGCCGCTCGCGTCGAGCGAGGCAGAGGCGGCGGGGCAGCGGCAGGTGTTTGGCAATTTCAGGCTGACGCGGCGGGCAGGAACATGCGGGTTCTAGGGATCGAGACATCGTGTGATGAGACGGCGGCGGCGGTGGTCACCGAGGGAGGCGACGTCCTCTCCGACGTCGTGCGCAGCCAGGTGGCGCTGCACGCGCCTTACGGGGGCGTCGTGCCGGAGATCGCGGCGCGCGATCACGCGCGCGCGGTGGTCCCGGTGGTGCGCGAGGCGCTCTCGCGCGCGGGCGTCTCGGCGGCGGATCTCGACGGCGTGGCGGTGACGTCGCGGCCGGGGCTCGCCGGGGCGCTGCTCGTCGGCCTGCAGGCCGCGAAGGGGCTCGCGTGGGCCGCGGGCAAGCCGCTCGTGGGCGTCGATCACCTCGTGGGGCACCTGCTCGCGGTGTTCCTGCGGCGGGGCGGCGCGCCTCTCGGCGACGAGCATGAGCGGCCGTCGTTCCCCTACGTGGCGCTGCTCGCCTCGGGCGGGCACACGGCGATCTACCGGGTGGACGGCCCGGCGATCGGCGCGATCCGGGAGCTCGGCGCGACGCGCGACGACGCGGCGGGCGAGGCGTTCGACAAGGTGGCGAAGCTGCTCGGCCTCGGGTATCCGGGCGGGCCGGTGGTCGATCGGCTCGCGGCCGGGGGAGACGCGGCGGCCGCGGCGGACGCGGTGCCGGCGCTGATGGCGCGCAAGGAGTCGCTCGAGTTCAGCTTCTCGGGCATCAAGAGCGCGGTCGCGCGCCACGTGGCGAAGCGCGGGCGGCCGGAGGGGCAGGCGCTCCGCGACCTGTGCGCGGCGTTCCAGGGGGCGGTGGTCGACGCGCTCGTGCAGAAGACCGTGCGGGCCGCGCGGGCCGAGGGGATCGGGCGGGTGGTCCTCGCCGGTGGGGTCGCGGCGAACCAGGGGCTCCGCGCGAAGATGGCCGCGGCGTGCGAGCGTCGGGGCCTCGCGCTGTTCGTGCCGCCGTTCGCGAGCTGCACGGACAACGGGGCGATGATCGCGTATGCGGGCGCGCTGCGGCTCGCGGCCGGGGAGCGGGACACGCTGGATCTCGCGCCCGAGACGAGGACAGCGCTGCCGCGGGTGACCCGCAAGGGCGGTGGCGCGAGGTGATCGGGACAGGCCCGTAGCGGGAGCGGCGCGAGGGCGCGGAGGACGCGGGTCCTGTGTGCGTGGGGACATGACGTCCGGTGGCGGACGATGGCGGACGATGGCGGACGATGGCGGACGATGAAGTGATGGCTCGTGCTGGGGATTACCTCGGACTTGTACGCTGCGGCGAGCCGTGGTCTGATGCGTTCTCAGGATCCAGGCCGGCCCGCGCTCGTCGTTCTTCCGGCCGCGCGGGACAGGACAAGGGTGGGATAGCCCGCCCGGCGGGGCGCGAGGATTGTAAGCCATGCAGGTTGTTCTACCGATAGTGCTCGGGTTGATTGCGGTGGCGTGCGGCGCAGGCGCCGTGTTCCTGCTGATGCAGGCCACGCAGCTGAAGCGGCAGCTCCAGGACGCGAACCAGCACATCGAGGCGCTCCGGCAGGCCAAGGGCCAGCTCGATCAGATGAGGGCGCAGTACGGGCAGCTCCAGCAGGCGCTCGAGCTCGCGAGGAACGACGATCGCCAGAAGGTCGACTGGCTCGATGCCCAGCAGAAGGAGATCGACTGGTACAAGAGCGAGCTCGAGAGCCGGCCGAAGATCACGCAGAAGCGGTACAAGATCCTGACGCTCGGCATCAAGTGGACCGGCAAGACGTCGCTCACGCTCAAGTGGGCGAATCCCCTCGTGGATCTGGGCACACTGCAGGGGACGAAGATCGAGCGTTACGAGCGGACTGTCAGCCACGTCCTCACGAAAGAGGTGCTGACAGAGCACGTGTTCGAGATCGGCGACTGGGGCGGCGAGCACATCGTGGACGCGCAGCAGGAGCTCATCATGGAGGAGATCCATGGGCTCTTGATGGTCGTGGATCTGGCGGGCAAGGACGGTCAGAAGATCGAGCCGGCGAGGATCCAGGAGCAGCTCCGGGAGTTTCAGCCGCAGTCGCTGCAGTTCTTCTTCAGCCCGAAGACGCTGGCCTCGTGCAAGGCGGTCGTGCTCTTCATCAACAAGTCCGATGTTCTCTCCGGGACGCCGGCCGACGTGGAGCGGGAGGCGCGCGGCTATTACAAGTCGCTCATCGACAGCCTGGAGCGGTACAAGAACAACATCGACATTCGCGTGCTCGTCGGGTCGGCGAGCTACGGGCACAGCACACATCACCTGTTCTCGCACTTCGTGGAGAAGATCCTCCCGAAGAACGCGTATGATCCTCAGCTCCTGCAGCGGATGAAGCAGGACATCAGCGGGAGCTCGGCGTTGTCGCGGACCGCGGCGCTCCCTGCCCCGCCGGTGCCGCAGCAGGTCAGGCCCAATGTACGGTAGCGAGGGCGCTTCGGGGTATGTGATCCCGCGGTACCGCGCGCCGGCGGACGCGGCGTGGTACCACGTGCTGCACGGGAACATCCCGGGGCACCAGATCGACTTCATGTACTGCCCGGAGGTGCCGCAAGGGCCCCTCACGACGACGCAGTTCAGCCACCTCGCGCGGCTGATGAAGTACATCGAGCCTGCGACGGGGGCGACGCACGCGTTCGCGATCGGCAACCTGTCGAGGGATGACACGCAGCACGAGCCTGGCCACGGGGCGATGGGGCTCATCTTCGGGTTCCGGATCGGCGGGACAGTCGACCACGCCGGGCGGGGAAACCCGCCGTTCGCGCACGGGATCGTCGCGGTGGATCGGGACCTCGGGTATACGACGCTGCTCGAGGCAGCGGCGACGTTTTACCGGCACGTGATGAACGCGACGGAGGTCAACTCGTCGGCGGGCATGTTCTACCGCGAGTACGTGAGTGCGGTGCGGGAGGCGCCGGAGCGGGTGGCGCACGTGCTGGAGCGGTATGTCGAGGAGTTCGGCGATCTGCCGTATCTCCGGCGGAGCGGCGCGGCGTGGGACTGGGTGGCCGACGAGGGGGCGCAGCCGAAGCGGGTGGTGATCGTCCACAAGCCGGATGAGCCCTTCGGGTCGATCGCGCTCGCGGCGGCGAAGATCGCGACGGTGCTGTACCGGTCGAACATCAAGTGGACGTCGATCACGAGCGGGCGGGAGGCGGATATCCCGGGCGGGGTCTCGGTGCGGTTCGTGCGGGAGCGCGACGTCACGATGGAGGATCGGCACGGGGTGCTGATCCGGATCGAGGAGGTCGCGGAGGACGAGGCGGAGATCGCGCGGGGGATGTTCGGGGCGCGGCCGCAGGGCGAGGTGGAGGAGAAGCCGCAGTTCGGCGGCGGATGGCGCGAGCGGTTGGCGGCGCAGCAGGGCGGGACGGGGCCGCTTGGCGTGGCGGGCGCGATGCCGGGGGTGGCGCTGCAGGAGCGGCGGGCGCCGGGGTCGATGCCGCCGTCGCAGAAGGGCGTCGGGGCGGGGCCGGCGTCGCAGCAGGTCGGGCCGAAGGGGACGCTGGTCATCGATTCGGAGAAGCTGCTCGGGAGCGCGGCGCTGACGGCGGGGGGCGAGGCCGGGGGCACGGGGCCCGCGCGGATGGGACAGGCGGGCCCGGGGAACGCCGTTCCGGCGCGGGCGGCGGGCGGCGTTGCGGGGCGGGCGGCGAGCGGCGGGGCGTGGAGCGCGCCGGCGGCGGCGCCGCTGCCGAGCGTCGGCGGGGAGGAGCGCGACGAGATCCCGGTCATCGTGGAGAAGCCGGCGTCGTCGCGGACGTGGATCTGGGCCGTCGCGGGGCTCGGCTTCGTGGCCGTGGCGGGCATGGTCGCGGTGCTGGTATCGCAGGGAACGCCCGGGGGCGGGACGGCGGCGCCGGAAGCGACGGCGCCGGGCGTGGCGCTGCCTGCGGAGAGCGCGGCGGCGCCGGGGCCGAGCGCCGAGTCCGGCGCGGCGGCGACGACAGGCTCGCCCTCCACGACGGCGCGGCCGGAGGCGACGGCGAAGCCGCAGGCGGGGCAGGAGCAGCCGCAGCAGGATGAGCCCCAGCCGAAGACGCAGTCGTCGGGGCGGACAAGGAACACCAAGGTAGGTGGGGCCGCGGCGGGGCGCATTGACCCGAAGCCGAGAGCGGGTAAGGTGCCGCCGTCGCGCACCTCCGAGCCGCCTCTCCCCGAAGGGAAGCCAGAGTTCTGATGACTCCGACGATGAAGAAGCGTCCGCTGCTATGGAGTTGGAGCATGGCCGTGGCGTTGACGGCGCAGGTGGCCGGCGCGCAACAGCCGGCCACCCCGGCCGTCGCTGAGGAGACCGACGCGCTGACGGACAAGGCGCGGCAGCTCTATGAAGAGGGGAGACAGGCTGCAGCGGCAGGGAAATGGGCCGATGCGCGTGCGTCGTTCCTCGCGGCGTGGGCCATCAAGCCGCATTATCAGATCGCCTCGAACCTGGGGGTGGCCTGCGTGAAGCTGGGCAGGAACCGCGAAGCCGCGGAGTACCTGACGCGGTACCTCCGCGAGGCGCCTGCCACAAAGGTGAAGGAGCGACAGAGCGCGGAGGCGTCGCTGAAGGAGGCGCTCGCGAAGATCGCGTCCGTCACGGTGCGGGTGGCGCCGGCAGGGGCGGAGGTGACCGTCGACGGGGCGGTCGTGGGCAAGGCGCCGCTGGCGGATCCGGTGTTTCTCGATCCAGGGAAGCATGAGATCGGCGCGAAGCTCGATGGGCATGCGCCTGCCATGCGGCCGATTGCAACGGTGGCGGGGAGCACGGAGACAGTGGCCCTGCAGCTTGAGCGCACGCCGTCCGCCGAGATCGGAGGGAGCGTCGGCACGTCGATTCCTCCGAGGTCAGAGATGCCGCGCGACAAGGTGCGGACGGCGGTGCTCGTGGGCGGCGGGATCGCGGCCGGCGCGGGCGTAGCGGCGGGCGTGGTGCTCACGGTTCTGGCCAACGGGCGGGCGGGGGACGCCGAGAAGCTCAGGCAGGAATTGGTCGTGGAAGGCGACGGGTTCGCCTCGTGTCCTGACATCAGCTCGTCAAAATGCGCGAAGCTGAAGGACACCGTGTTCGCCAAGGTGGATCTCACGAACTCAGCGTTCTGGAGCTTTGTGGCGGGCGGAGCCATCGGGGTTGGAACGCTTGTTTATGGGCTCGTGACGGTGAGGCCGACCGAATCGCGTCCGGCCGTGCAAGTGGTGCCGCTCCTGGGAACGGGGGCTTCCGGGCTCCTGGTCAGCGGAACGTTCTGAGCTGGGGTACGTGGAACAGAGGAGATTCAGAATGCGTCATCGTGCCCGTCTCGCTGCTGCGCTCTTTCTGGGGATAGCAGCCATGGGCGCCGAGGCGGTCGGATGCGTGGTCCGCTATGATCCAGCCGAGGGCTGCGAAGGCCCCGCTTGCACCGCAGGCGGTGATGCAGGTGGCCAACCCGACCCGGCGAAGAACTGCGACCTCACCGACAAGAGCTTACCTCCGGACGGATCCTGTGGGGTCTTCGTGCGGTCGAGCGCGGCCGCCAGTGGGGACGGTAGCAAGGAACAGCCGTTCAAGAGCTTCACCCAGGCCGCCGCGAAGAACCCGAAGCGGGTCTATGCGTGCGGCGAGATGGGAGAGACGTATTCCGAGGCCACCGGCGTGACCTTCAACGGTGGAGTGAAGATCTACGGTGGCTTCACGGCCTGCGACGGAGCCTGGACCTGGTCACCCGACGCGCGGACGACGCTCCAGGGAGGGGCTGACGTCATTGCCCTCACGCTGAACGGCGGCAACAATCGGCTGGAAAACGTCGACGTCGTCGCCGCGGACGCCGACTCTCCGGGGAAGTCGTCGACCGCGCTGCTGACGAACGGCGGGACGATCGACATCGTCAACGTCAGGCTCGAGGCCGGCAATGCCAAGAATGGAGCGCAGGCGCGCGCCATCCCGCGCGATTCGACGCTTGACGGCATCAATGGCGATCCGGGCCTGGCGGTATGCAGCCCAGGAGCTACGCACGGTGGACCAGCGGGTCCAATCACACGGTGCGCGGGTGGGGAATCCGAAGGAGGGAACGGGGGCGATGGCGGTACCGTGACGGGTACCACCACGAGTCCCGAGCGCTCCGACGCCGGCGACGGCACGTCCGGCAAGCCGGCCACATCCGAGCCGGCCGAAGGAGCGGGCGGAATCAAGGAAACGGCTGACCAGTCGTGCACGGATGGTAAGAATGGCGCCGCGGGTGATCCCGGTAAGCCAGCCGGTCCTTCCGAAGGCCTGGGAACCGTCGATGCGAATGGCTACACCGGGGTGCTCGCACAGCAAGGTGGCACCGGCAAGCCTGGTCAAGGCGGGGGCGGCGGAGGCGGCGCCAGGGGGACCGCTGCGGCGTGTTCAGGTAGCGTCAAGGTCTTGCTGCCCGGCGCCAGCGGCGGCGCAGGGGGCAGCGGGGGCTGTGGGGGTCAAGGGGGCGACGGGGGGCATCCCGGAGGCTCCAGCATCGCATTTGTCGTTGTCGATGCGACGGTCTCTCTCGACAGAGTGAGCCTTGTTGCTGGTGATGCTGGGAATGGCGGGCCGGGAGGAGAAGGCCAGCTAGGTGGAAACGGGAGCTTAGGTGGCGCCTTTGGGGCCCGGGCGGGTGATGCCAAGGAGAGCTGCGAGGGCGGGCGCGGTGGGCCGGGCGGCAATGGCGGCCCGGGCGGCGGTGGCCATGGCGGTCACTCGCTCGGCATCGCCTTCCGCGGGAAAGGGTTGCGGGTGATCAGCCCGGGCTCATTCACCCCCGGCGATGCAGGTACGGGCGGCCCAGGGGCGGGCGCTGCTCCGAACAACGGTGCATCAGGCGCGAACGGCCTCGTCCAAGAGTGCTGGGATTTTGCTAAAAATACGCCTTGCTCGACCACCTCTCGATCAGACGATTAGAATCCACGGGCCACGTTGACCTTTGAACCAGGAGGACGAGCTCAAGACGGAAGCAGCCGCCTCCGGTGCTCCGGGCGTGCCTCTCCATGCATGAAGCCGCGCGTCAACACCCTTGCGACGCAGGAACGGCCGCGGGACGCTGCGGAGCTGCTGCACCATCACGCCCTGTATGAAACGGGAGCATCAAATGCTTCCCTGATCGCACAGAAGAGGTACGGTTCGAGCTCCAGGGTAGGCAAGGTGCTGCCGTACCCTTCCCTTGCGCCCGACGCAGCTGCCTAACGCAACGCCGGACTTACCATGATGAGGAACCGCCCGCTGCCGTGGACCCTGAGCGTAGTCATCGCCTTGCTGGCGCCCGCCGCCGAGGCGCAGCCGGCGCCCCCTCGGGCCGAGGCGCAGGAGAGCGACGCGCTGACGGACAGGGCGCGCCAGCTCTTCGCAGACGGGGTGAAGGCGGCCAACGCGGGGAAGTGGGCCGAGGCGCACGCGGCGTTCCTCGCGGCGTGGGGCCTCAAGCCGCACTACCAGATCGCCTCGAACCTGGGCGTGGCCTGCCTCCGGGTGGGCAAGCCGCGCGACGCGGCCGAGTACCTCACGCGCTACCTCCGCGAGGCCCCCGCGACGAAGGTCCAGGAGCGGCAGCGCGCGGAGGTGTCGCTGCAGGAGGCGCGGGCGCAGGTCGCGGCCGTCACCGTGGAGGTCGCGCCGGGCGGCGCCGAGGTGACGGTCGACGGGGCGATCGTCGGGCGAGCGCCGCTCGCGGATCCCGTGTTCCTCGATCCGGGACGGCATGAGGTGGGAGCGAAGCTCGACGGGTATGTGTCCCAGACCCGGCCGGTCGACGCGCCCGCGGGGGGCACGGAGACGGTGGTCATCGCGCTGGAGCGCCCTCCGGCGCCGGACGCGAGGGGCGCCGGTGCTGAACGGAGCGCCTCGCCGGCGCCCGGGGTGTCGCAGGGCGGCGGGAGGACGGCGGTGCTCGTCGGAGGCGGCATCGCGACCGGCGTCGGAACGGTCGCGGGCGTCGTGTTCACGCTCGTCGCCAACGGCAAAGCGAGCGACGCGGCGCGGCAGAACAGCGTGATCGACGCCATGGAGGCCGGATCCGTCAGCTGCGCGACCCCCGCTGGCAGCGACCAGAAGCAGCAGTGCAGCAAGCTGCGCTCGCTGGTCGACGACCAGTATCTTTTCAGCAACCTGGCGCTCTGGAGCTTCATCGGCGCAGGCGCGAGCGCGGTGGGGACGCTCGGCTACACATGGCTCGCTGGAGCGCCGAGCGAGCCCGAGCAGCGGGTGCATCTCTTTCCGCTCGTGATGCCAGGCGGCGGCGGGCTCGTCGCCGGCGGCGTGTTCTGAGCCGAGGAACCATGAACCGACGAACACAGAGGGCGATGCGGCTTGCCGCGTGTGGAGCCTCGACGCTGACCCTGGCCTCGATCGCAGCGGTGCTCCCAGCGGCGAGCTGCCTCGGCCCCGACTGTAGCGAGCTGCATGAATGCGGCGGCGGGCGCGGGGTGGGTGGAGAGGCTGAGGGCGCGGGGACCGGCGGCGCATCAGGGAGCGGAGGTGCCACGGGGACCGGCGGCGCCGGCGGGACCGGAGGCGCGGCCGGGAGCGGAGGTGCCACCGGGACCGGGGGTGCCGGGGGAGGGCCGACGCCCGTGGGGTGCGTGCCCAGCGACAGGCAGCGCTGGAGCGCGGACGCGACCTGCGGCGTGTTCGTGTCGGCCACGGCGGCCGACGGGGGTGACGGGAGCCCGGATGCGCCGGTGAAGACGCTCGCGGACGCCATCCAGCGCGCCGCGCAGATCGAGGACAAGGAGGCGCGGCGCGTGTACGCGTGCGCCCAGACGTTCAACGAATCGCTCACCGTGATGGCGGGGATCACCCTCTACGGTGGCCTCGATTGCGACGCTCATTGGCAATGGGGGGAGGCCAACAAGACCACCCTCACGGCGCCGCCCGGGGTTGTGCCCCTGGCCATGCGCGCCGAAGGCGAGACGGTGCACCTGGAGAATCTCCATGTCATCGCTCCGGCGATCGATCCGGACGACGCGGGGACCTCCGCCATCGCAGCGATCGCCGAGCGCTGCGCCATCGACCTGGCTCGGTGCACCTTCGAGGCGGGCGATGCGGCGCCCGGTGCCCCGGGGGCGGCCCCTCCTCCACAACCCGCGCGACTCCCCCAGGGCACCCGGGGGAACGCTGCATGCTCGGCAAACGACGTATCCACTGCCGCGCCGCAGCCCGATACGTGCGGTACTGCGGACACCTCCGACGACTCGATCGGCGGGAGGGGCGGGCGTGGCCTCGAGGACCGCGCGACCGATGGCGGCAGCGGTTCTCCCGGTGGGGAGGACAATCCCAACGCTGGCGCATACGTTGCCGAAAGCAGAGGGTGTACCCAGGGCCAGTCAGGCAGAGCGGGTGATGACGGCGCACCGGGCGCAGGGGCACACGGCATCGGCCAGCTCTCCAGCGCCGGCTACGCCGGGTTGTCCGGCGGCGACGGCCAACGCGGGAAGACTGCCCAGGGGGGCGGGGGTGGCGGCGGCACCCGCGGGAGCACCCAATGCCCTTTTGGCACCCGTGGCGGCGCCAGCGGCGGCAACGGCGGCACGGGTGGCTGCGGCGGTGCTGGCGGCAGGGGTGGCTCTCCCGGCGGGTCGAGCATCGCCCTGGTGAGCGTCAACGCAACACTCACGTTCCGTGACGGTGTCCGGCTGATCGCGCGTAAGGGTGGCAATGGCGGCGACGGCACCGGCGGCCAGGACGGCGGGCCTGGCGCGTATGGTGGGCCGGGCGGGATGGGTCGGGGCAATGATGTGATCGAAGGATGCCGCGGCGGGCAGGGAGGCCAGGGAGGCTCCGGCGGCCGGGGCGGCGGCGGTCAGGGCGGCCATTCCCTCGCCATCGCCTTCCTGGGCACGCCGGACACCGTCCCGTCCCTCGATGGCGTCATGGTCCAACTGGGCGTGCCCGGCGCAGGCGGCGCTGGCAGCGATGTCGACCATGAGGGCGGTGCGGGTCAGGCCAGCATGCTCCTGGATTTCTCGTCTCGGTGAGCACCGGCGCCATGACTCCCGCCGCCGTCTCGTCCTCGCCCCCGCGCGCAACACCGCTCAGGGAGCGTAGGGATCCTTCTTCTTCGCCTGGTCCCGCAGGCAGTTCGCCCGCATGAACCCTGTCTTGCCCGCGCACGGATCCGCGGGTTGCCGCCGGACCGCCGGTGGCTGTGCAGGCCGCGACGCTGCGGGCGCAGGCTGCGCCGGAGGCTGAATCCGGGGCTGCGCCGCGACGACCGACCGCGCCGGCGCAGGCGCCGCAGCAGGTGGCGACGCCGCGACCGCCGACACCGCCGCCGGCGGATTCGGCGCCGCCACCGCCGGCTGACTCCGCTCGACCGACGCCGGCTCCACGCCCTCCGGCCCCGCGTCCGGCGCGCTGTTCGCCCCACCGGCATCCACCGGCTCATCCACGCTGGGCGGCTCAGCCGCCGCCGAAGCCTGCGGCACAGCGGTCGCCGGCGGAGGCGGCGGGTCCGGCGGCCTTTCCGCGCTCGCAGCGCTCTCGAGCCCGGCCTCCGGCATCGTCTCGATCCCGGCCGCGTTCTCGGGCGGCGCTGGCGAGCGCAACACGAGGAAGAGCGCTGCGCCGACCAGACCAGCCGCGCCGGCGGCGAGCGCCGCGATGGCCGGGCCAGGAAGGCGCTTCCAGCCTCCGTGCCGCCGCGGCGGCGTCTGCGGCGCCTGCAGAGGCACCGGCGTGGCGCGCGCTGCCCAGGGCGACGGCTGCGCGCCTCGGCCTGCCTGAGGGCCGGACACGAGCGGCGCGGTCGTCGATTTCCCCGGCTCGCCGTGGCCCCACGCGGGCGACGCGCCCAGCGCTGCCTCGGCGCTCGCCATGGCCTCCGGCTCGAGCCTCTGGGTCAGCTCGGCGTTCCACTCCCGCTCCGGCGCCCCGCTCGCCATCGGCGATACCGGCGCCCCGCTCGCCATCGGCGACACCGGCGCCCCGCTCGCCATCGGCGAAACCGGCGCCCCGCTCGCCATCGGCGACACCGGCGCCCCTGCCGGCGCCCCGCTCGCCATCGGCGACACCGGCGCCCCCGCCGGCAGCGCCCCGCTCGCGCTCGGCGACACCGGCCCTCCTGACGCCGCCGCGCCAGGAAATGCGTGCGCCTCCATGGCCGCCATCTGCCCCCCACCCCCGCCCCCGACGGCAAATCCCGCCCTCGCGCCCGCAGCCGTGTACCCCTCGAGGAGGTCCGCCACCTCCGCCGCCGATCCGATCCGCTCGTCCCGGTGGCGCGCCATGCACCTCGCCACGAGCTCCACGAGCCCCGGGTCCACCCGCCGCACGTACCGGGAGACCTTGGGCATCTCGCCCGTCAGGATGCCGGTGAAGACCGCCCTCGCGTCCCCCTGGAACGGCCGCATGCCCGTCAGCATCTCGAACAGCACCACGCCGAGCGCCCAGATATCGGCCCGGTGGTCGACGTTCGGCTCGGCCCTCACCTGCTCCGGGCTCATGTAGAGCGGCGATCCCACCGCGCCGCCCGTCGCCGTGCGGATGCCGTCATTCACGGAGAGGTTCTTCGCGACCCCGAAATCGAGCACCTTCACCACCGGCTCGTCCGCGTCGGCCTCGCGGTGCAGGAAGATGTTCGCCGGCTTCAGATCGCGGTGGACGATGTGCAGCGCGTGCACCGCCGCGAGCCCCCTCGCCACGTCTCGCCCGATCGACGCCGCCACGTCCGCGTCGAGCCGCCGCCTGCGCACGAGCAGGTCCGCGAGCGTCTCTCCGGTGAGCAGCTGCATCACCAGGAAGGGCTCGCCGAACTCGGTCTCCCCCATGTCATACATGTCGATGACGTTGCGGTGCCGCAGCGCCCCGCCATTGCGCCCTTCGCGCTGCAGGCGCCTCCGGAGCTCGGGATCCGGGCGGTGAATCAGCTTCAACGCCACCTCACGCGAGGTGGACAGGTTGAGCGCCGCCCAGACGACGCCCATGGATCCCTCTCCCAGCCGCCGCACCAGCTTGTACTTCTCGGCGATCACCAGGCCAGCAGCGATCTGCGTGAAAGAGGTGGACATCGAGCTCAGCAGGGTGGGTCGAGGCGCATCGCCGCGATGGGCGAGGTCGCTTTACCTATCGCAAACGAGAGGGCGGCGCGGAAGGTAGCACGCTCTCCGCCGGGGTCCCTCGGGAGCTCCACCTCACCGCGCCGCAAGAGAGATCCCGCGGCCATGCCGATCCCCAGGAGGATCGCCGCCGCGACCACGGCCATCGCGATCCACACGACAGGCGAGCGGGCGGGCACAGGAGGCGGCCTCTTCAGCTCGCGGAGCGGATCGAGCGGCACCGTGCCGCCAAGCGACAGCGCCTGCTCGAGGGGAGCGCCCGGACGCGCCAGCGACGCGCTGGCCGGTGATCGATAGGCGGCCGCCTGCTCCGGTGACATCTTGAGCGTCCCGCAGTCCCCCAGCAGAGGATTGCTCGGCATCCGCTCCCGATGCCCCGGTGTCGCCATGCCCCCGCCCGCCGCCGGCTGCTCCGGCCACGCGCCCGCCGCCGGCCGCGCCGGCCACGGGACCACCGCCGGCTGCGCCGGCGCCGCGATCGCCCCTCGAGGCCCTGACACCGGCGTGTTCGGGTGTCCCGGCAGGGCCTGCAGATGCGCCATGGACGCCGGGAGCGGCGTCCCGGTCGCCGGCGTCGGCGATCGCCCAGGAGCCGCCCCACCCCACGACCCTCGCCCGAGCTGCTGCGGGATCTCGTGCCGCAGGTCCGGCGACGACCCCGGCCTCGAGGGCACGCGCTGCGGCGCCGGCGGCGTGACGAACGGCTCGAGCGCCGCCGCGACCTCGGCCGCCGAGCGCGGTCTCTTCTCGCGATCGCGCTGGAGACACTGTGTCACGAGGGCATCGAGGCCGGGATCGATCTGCCAGACGGACTGGGACACCGCCGGGATGTCGCCGTGCAGCACGTTTCTCAGGAGCTCATGCGCCTTGCCCTGGATCGGCCGCCTGCTCGTGAGCATCTCGAACATCACGACGCCGAGCGCCCAGAGGTCCGCGCGCGTGTCGATATCGCTCTGCGCCCGCACCTGCTCCGGGCTCATGTACGCCGGCGAGCCGATGAGGATGCCTGTCGCGGTCCTCGCCTGTTGAGGACCCGCGAGGAACTTGCTCACGCCGAAGTCGAGTATCTTGACGGTGGCATCGCTGTCGCCAGGCTCGGTGTGAAGAAAGATGTTGGACGGCTTCAGATCGCGGTGGATGATGCCCCGCTCGTGCGCGGCGGAGAGGCCGCGCGCGATGTCCCGAGCGATGCGTGAGGCATCGTGGATCTCCAGCTTGCGCTTGCGCTTGAGCAAGGACGAGAGCGTCTCTCCGGAGAGCAGGGGCATGACGAGGAACGGGTCGCCGTTCTCCGTCTCGGCAGCATCGTAGATATCGACGATGTTGCGGTGGCTCACGGCGCCGCAGGCGCGCGCCTCCCGCAGCAGCCGGACGCGGAGCTCCGGGTCGGGCCGCACCAGCAGCTTGAGCGCGACCTCGCGAGAGGTAGCCTCGTTGTGCGCTGCCCAGACGACGCCCATCGCCCCTTCGCCGATCCGCCGGAGAAGGCGGTACTTGCCGCAAATGAGCGCACCTGGCGGCGGCGCGGCAGGGGCCGAAGGGGACTGCATGGGGTGGTCTCGCTGGAGGACGGACGTGGCAGCAGGTCGACGGTGCCTGGGAAGAAGTGTCGCAGGTGAGGCAGCGCACCGTCAAGAAAAGCCGCTGGCCGGGCTCGCAGAGCGCCAAACCGCTCCGACGCCTCCGCTGTAGACGCGCGCTCAGCGCGCGTGATCGTCGCCGCCTCGCCGCTGCCCGGGAATCGCGGCGCGACCGTGGCGCCACCTCAGGAGGGGCGGCCCGCGCCGCGGAGAGGTCGAGTCTATTTCTTGAGCTTCGCCTCGCACTGCTTCTTCGCCAAGAACCTGAGATGGGCGCACGAGGCCGGGGACGGGGACGGCGCAGCCTTCGCGGGCTGCGACGTCGCAGGCTGCGATGTCGCGGGAGGCGCCCCGAGCGTCGAGCTGCCCGGCTTCGCGCCGCTCGCCGTCCCCGCCGCCGCGCCCGCCCCGCCGCCTGGCGCCACCGCGCCCGCCCCGCCTCCTGGCGCCGCCGCAGCGGCTGCGCTGCTCGCCGGAAGGGCGCTCGGCGCCGACGGCACGGGCGGCGCCAACGCCGAGGAGCCCGGCGGCGCCTCCGCGGATGGCACCGAGGGCTCCTGCGCCGAGGGCTCTTCGTTCCGCGGCGGCGCTTCCCCGCGCTCCGGCGCGGCGACCGTGTCTCCGGCGCGGTCCAACGACGGCATCGCGCTCCCGGACGCTTCCGGCGCGGCCGATGATGGCTCCGGCGACCTCAGCGAGATGAGCATCCCCACGACGATCAGCGACAGCGCGGCAGCCACGATCGCGAGCGTCGCGGCCGTACGCTTGCGCCTCGGTTCCTCACCGTGCGGGGCCCGCTCGTGAGCGTCCTGGGCCTGGTGCACCCCGACCTGGTGGACCGACGGGTGGTTCGAGACGAGCGGGGTCGTCGACGAGCTTCCCGCTTGCCGCGGCGCGCCCGTTGCCGTGGCCCCGCCCGGCCTGGAGTCCGAGGCGCTCGCGCCCGCTTCCGGGCCGGGCCTCGCGGCCGGCGCCGAGCTCCAGCTCGGCTGCGCGGCGATGCCTCCCGGCGGCAGCGCGCCGGCAGGGCCGAGGCCACCCGGCCCCACCCGGCCCTCGGGCATCGGCGGTGCGTTCATGCGCACCGTCATCGCCCAGGAGCCCTGCTGCGGCGCCGCCACGGGCGCAGGCTGCACCGGAGCGGCTTGCGCCGCGCTCGCCTGGGACGGCTCCGGCGCTGCAAACGCCGCCACCGACGACGACGTCCGCGGCGCAGCGGCGGCAGGCCCCGCCGCCGGATACGCCCCCGACCCAGGGCGCGGCCCCGCGGGCCCGGCCGCATCCGCGTTCTGCCGCGTGAGGGGCAAGGTCGCCACGTCCTCTTCCCGCGGGGCACGCACCACGGACGCCGCGGCCAGGTGCTGGCCCGAGCTGCCCGGACGCCGAGGAACCGCGCCCGCCGCATGGCCGGCCCCCGACGCTGGCCCCCCATCCGCCACGCGGCTCATGCCCGACGCTGGCCCCGCAGCCACCTGCCCCGGCCCCAGCGACGGCGACCTCTGCGCCTCAGGCGACTCCTGCATCGGGAGCGGGGCCCGCGGCCCCCCACCGAGCAGCGCCAGCGGCAGCGCTCCCGCGCCCACCTCGACGCTCCCCGGCCGGTTCACCACCGACCCGGGTTGCGCCACCGACGCAGGCTGCGCCGCGAGCGCCGACCCGGGTTGCGCCACCGACCCGGGTTGCGCCACCGACCCGGGTTGCGCCACCGACGCAGGCTGCGCCGCGAGCGCCGACCCGGGTTGCGCCGCAAGCGCCACCGTGCCGCCTTGCGATTCCTGCCAGCCGGCGTCCACGTCCTCGTCCGGGGGCGCCTCCCGCCCCTCCGGCGACGACTGCCGCAGCGCCGCGTCCCTGCCCGGGCCCACGCCGCGCTCCGTGTACCGATCGAGCAGCGCCGCGACCTCCGCCGCAGAGCCGATCCGCTCCGCGCGATCCCTGCGCATGCAGCGGGCGATCAGGTCGACGAGCCCCTGGTCCACCCGCCTCAGGTACTTGGACACGGTGGGGATCTCGCCGGTCAAGATCCCCATGAACACCGCCTGCGCGTCCCCCTGGAACGGGCGCATGCCCGTCAGCATCTCGAACAACACCACGCCGAGCGCCCAGATGTCGGCCCGGTGATCGACGTTCGGCTCGGCCCTCACCTGCTCCGGGCTCATGTAGAGCGGCGACCCCACCGCGCCGCCCTGCACCGTGTGCAGGCCGTCGTTGACCGAGAGGTTCTTGGCGACCCCGAAATCGAGCACCTTCACCACCGGCTCGTCCATGTCCGGCTCGCGGTGCAGGAAGATGTTCGCCGGCTTCAGATCGCGGTGGATGATGTGCATCGCGTGCGCCGCCGCGAGCCCCCTCGCCACGTCTCGCCCGATCGACGCCGCCACGGGCGGGTCGAGCCGACGCCGCCGCGCGAGCAGCTCGGCCACGGTCTCCCCCGTGAGCAGCTGCATCACCAGGAACGGCTCCCCGGCCTCGGTCTCCCCCATGTCGTAGATGTCGATGACGTTCCGGTGCCGCAGCGCCCCGCTGTTGCGCGCCTCGCGCTGCAGCCGCAGCCGGAACTCGGTCTCCGGCCGGTGGATCAGCTTCAGCGCCACCTCGCGGGCGGTCGCCACGTTCACCGCCGCCCAGACGACGCCCATCGCCCCCTCGCCGATCTGGCGCAGGAGCCGGTACTTCTTGTCGATCAGCACACCGGACGCGAGCAATGTCGAGCTCTTCGGCGAGGGCATCATCGGCTTTCCGGAAGCGCGGCACGCCCCCCCATCACGGAGACCGCACGGACGGCCGCGACCAGCAGCGCGAGGCGAGCACCGGCGCCCCCACGAGGCCCCCACCGCCCAGCGCTCGCGCCGCGCGATCCGCCATCCACCCGCGCCCGTGCGACGTGACATCCGGTCCCCAGGTCCACGGGACAGCCTCCTGTGCGGGGCATCCTACAGCAGTTCTCCCTGGCGCGATACGTTCCCTGCGAAGACGAACGCACGAAGAACACCGACGAGGAAAGAGGGAGAGGCCCGATTCGCTCCAGCCAGGCGCGGACCCACGCTCGCCGCCAAACCCGGCGAATCACTCGTGGAGGAAAGCGAGGCGCACATGAGCGACACAACCATCATGAAGGTCTCCTCCGGCCGCTCTCCGAAAGGCCAGATGGGACAAAAATACCTGGCCTCCGGGATCCAGGTCTCGATGCGACTCTGGGAACGCGAGCCGCCAGGCGACGCCAAACAGCCGACCGCGCGGGATTACGAGACCGTAGGGTTCGTCATCGCTGGACGGGCCGAGCTGCTCATCGAGGGGCAAATGGTGCGCCTCGAGCCGGGCGACTCCTGGACGGTCCCCAAAGGGGCGTCGCACTCCTACAAGATCATCGAACCGTTCACCGCCGTGGAGGCGACGAGCCCGCCCGCCGGCGTCCACGGGCGAGACGAGACCGGGGCGACGCCCTCCGGCAAGACCTGAGACCGCGACGCAGGGGTCTCACCCCCTGGAAGCCCGATCACCCGGACCTCACAGCGCGGTGCCAGCGCCGGACGCGGGCTTCTCCTTGTCCTGCGCTCCCCTGGCGCGCCCCGCCGGCTGCTCCGCGGCGTCGCGCCCCGCCGGCTTCTTGTCGTCCGCTCCGCCCGCCGCCGGCTTCTTCTCGCCCTCGGCGGCCTTCTTCTCCTCCGGCGTCGCTCCCGCCAGGTCGCCCGCGCCCGCCGTCCCGGCGCCGCCGGGCTTCCCGTCGCCCGCGCCCGCCTCGACGGGCGTCACGAGCACCGCCGGCTTCACCGGCTCGGCCGCCGCCTTGTCGCCGTCGTCCACCGCGCCCGCGGCCGGCGCCGACGCCACGCGGACCTCCTCCTCGCGCGGCTCGACCGGCGTCGGGTCGTCCGGATGCGAGGTCGGCACGTACACCACCAGCCGATCCCCGGGCATCAGCGGGCTCCGCCTCGAGCGCTGGTTGATCCGCTCCAGGCTGCCGACGCTGAGGCCGTACCGGCTCGCGAGCTTGCTGAACGAATCCCCCTCCCGCACCGCGATCTCGATGCGCTTCCGCCCCTTCAGCCCCTCGAAGTGCGCGAAGAACTCCTCCGAGCCGACCTCCATGACGCGCGCGTCGCCCTCGTCGAGCAAGAACACGCCGTCGTTGCGCTGCGACCTCGGGACGAACAGCTGGAGCGTCATCCCCTCATGGAGCGACGCCCCGGGCGCCAGCGTGTTCCAGCGGCAGATCTCATCGGGCGTCACCGAGAGCACCGCCGCCAGATCGCGCAGCGCGTCGCCCGCGACCACCCGGTAGAACACCCGCCGGCGCCCCTCGTAGGAGAAACGCTGCGCCGGGACCACCACGACCGGCTTCCCCTCCGACGACAGCGGCGCGCCGCTCGCGAGCAGGTGCTCGGCCGCCGCCGCCCCGACGCCCTCCGCCGCCGGGACGAACAGCAGCGCCCCGGGGCGCACCGGCTCGCCAGGCCGCAGGCCGTTCAGCGTCTGCAGCGTCCACCGCGTCGTCCGCCGGAACGTCGCGATGTCGTCGAGCGACTCGCCCCAGCGGACGAGGTAGCGCTCCAGCTTCGGCTCGCGCTCCAGGAGCTTCGGCATCGACTTCGCCGCGCGCGCCCCCGCCCCCGCAGGCACCCGGACCTCCCAGCGCGCCTGCTCCTTCGCGTCCACCGGCGACGGCGGCGTGCGCTTCGCCACGAGCTGCGGGTTGAGCGCCTCGATCTCCGGCGCCCCCGCGCCCGACGCCGCCGCCACCGCCTGCAGCGACACCCCGGAGCCGAGCGAGATCTTGTCGAACGTCACCGCCGGATCGAGCTCCACGTCGTCACAGCCGAACACCGACGGGTTCCGCGCCACGATCGCGATCGCGAGGATCTTCGGCACATAGAGCGCCGTCTCGAGCGGCATCCCCGCCTCGAGCCGCGACAGCTCCCAGAAGTCGTTCGTGTTGTACTTCCGGATCGACGCGAGCAGCCCGCCGTACCCCATGTTGTACGCCGCGAACGCGAGCTCCCAGCCGCCGAAACGCCGCCGGAGATCCGTGAGGTACCGCGCCGCCGCCAGGGTGGATCGTTCTGGATCCAGGCGCTCGTCGACCCAGCGGTCGACGGTGAGGCCATAGATGCGCGCCCCCTCCGGCATGAACTGCCAGAGGCCGGCCGCGCCGGCCGGGGACTGGATGGTCGGGTCGAAGCCGCTCTCGACGAGCGAGAGCCAGAGGAGATCCTCCGGGAGCCCCTGCTCGCGGAGGATGCGGCGGATGGCGGCGCCGTAGCGGCCGCTCTTCTTGATCCACGTGACCACGGCGGAGCGGCCGCGCGGGTCGTCCTTGTAGTACTCGAGGTAGCGCACCACCCGGCCGTCCCAGCGGACCGGGATCTCGGGCAGCTCGAGCTGACGCAGCCAGGAGATGTCGCGGGTCTCCGCCGCCTCCGGCGGCGGAGCGGGCAGGCCCGCAGGCGGCAGGCCGGAGACCTCGAGGCGCGGCTCGCCCGCGCCGAGAAGGAGCGTGCCGTCGACCGGCCACGCGGGCCCGGCGCTCGGGGCCGCGCCGGGGAACAGCGCCAGGTCGATCGCGCGCAGCGTGCGGAGCTCGGGCGACTCGCCGGTGCTCGCCCCCGCCGGCGTCGCGGTGCCCGCGATGACCCGCCGCGCCGCCTCGTCCGGCACGCCGGGCTCCCCCGGCTTGCGGGTGATCTTCGCCGCGCCCTTCTTCGTCGACGCCTTCGATCGCCCAGCGGCCTTCGCCGGCGTCTTGGCCGCGCTCTTCGCGCCGCCCTTCCCGCCCGACACGGCCGCCACCCTGACCGGCGCAGGCTTCTCCGCCTTGCCCTCGGCCGACCCATCCTTCTTCGCGTCGACCTTGGCCGGCTCCGCCTTGCCCTCGGCCGACCCATCCTTCTTCGCGTCGGCCTTCGCCGGCTCCGCCTTCGCGGGCTCCGCTTTCGCCGGCTCCGCCTTCGCGGGCTCAGCTTTCGCCGGCTCCGCCTTCGCGGGCTCAGCTTTCGCCGGCTCCGCCTTCGCGGGCTCCGTCTTCTTGGCGTCGGCCTTCGCCGCGTCGGTCTTCGCCGGCTCCGCCTTCGCACCGGCCGCAGGCGCCGCTACCTCCGAAGGAGGCGCCGCAAGGCCGTCGAAAGCGACGCCCGAGAGGGCGGCCAACCAGCCAAGACATACAAGCCTGCGTGCGGCGCGTCGGATCCGCATGTCAGCGACCGACCTGTCTCACGATGCGCCCGAGGGGTCAACTTTGGCAGCCCGCTGGAACCCAGCTCACCCTAGAGCGGTTCCCACCCGCCCTGGTACGAGCGTCGCAGAGCGGCGGTCACCCGCACAGGAGACGGGTCCAGATCGGCGTTTTCGGCGCGGAAGCGCACTCCAGTGCGCTGAGCACCGAAAACGTCGAGATGGGCCCGTATCCGAAGCGGGTGACCGCCGCTAGGAGAGCAGCGCGATGAAATCGCCGATCGCCGTGAAGGGCAGGCTCTCGTTCACGACCCCGGCCCGCACCGCAGCCCCGGGCATGCCGTAGACCACCGCCGAGTCCTCGCTCTCGGCCACCACCGTGCCCCCGGCCGCGCGGACCGCCCGCGCGCCGTTCACCCCGTCGTCGCCCATCCCCGTCAGGATGATGCCCACCGCGCGGCTGCCGCCCACCTGCGCCACGCTCCGGAACAGCCGGTCCGCGCTCGGAACGTACCGATCCCCGGGCGCCGGCGCCCCCACCCGGATCCGGATGTCGCCGCTCAACCCGACCCCGCTGCCCGGCGTCACCGCGATCTCCATGCACATCCTACCCGGGCACACATAGGCCTTGCGGGCCACCACCTGCTCGCCGTTCTGCGCCTCGACCACCCGGAGGCCGCCCTTCCGATCGAGCCGCTCCGCGAACGTGCGGGTGAACTTGTCCGGCATGTGCTGCGCGATGAAGATCGCGCCGGGGAAGCGATCCGGGATCCGGTTGAAGATCTCGAGGAGCGCCGTGGGCCCGCCCGTCGACGAGCCGACCGCCACGAGGTGGCGCAGCGAGACGCCGAGCCGCGACGACTCCTGCACCGCGCGCGGCGAGGCGGGCTGCGCCGCCCGCGCCGGGGCCGGCGCAGCCGGCATCGGCGACCGGGGGCGGAGGTAGCGCACCAGCAGGACCTTCTGGATGATCTCCCGCCGGATCTGCGCGTCCGCCGTGAACTGCCGGTCCGGCTTCGCCACGAAGTCGACGGCGCCCAGCTCGAGCGCCTTGAAGACGTTCTCCTTGTGGCTGTAGCTCGAGACGATGATGACGGGCGTCGGCTGCCTCGCCATCAGGATGCGGAGGAAGGTGAAGCCGTCCATGCGCGGCATCTCGAGATCCAGCGTGATCGCGTCCGGCCGGAGCTGCGCGGCCTGACGGAGCGCGTCGTCGCCGTCACCGGCCTTGCCCACGACCTCGATCTCGTCGCTTCCGCTCAAGATCTCGGCGATGTTGCGCCGGTTGTACGCGGAGTCGTCGACGACGAGCACGCGCAGGGGAGCGAATGTCATGAGCGCAAAACCTTCCGCCGGAGGTTCATTCTACCCCACCCGGAGCGCCATGGGACCAACCGTCGCCTGCGCAGCCTCGACTTCGTCGGCACCTCATCCGCCCTCCTCCCCGCCGCCCCGGTCCGGGCCGCCCCGCTCGGGCGAGATCTCCGGGATCCCCAGACGCAGCGTGGCCGCCGGCTTGCGATACACGAGATCCTCCCGAAGGTGCACGAGCTCGAACGCGGTCGTGACGTTGAGGAGCGACTCGGAGTGGCCCAGCAGGAGGAAGCCGCCGGACGAGAGGCGCTCGTAGAAGATGTCGATCACGCGGCGCCGCGAATCCTCGTCCAGATAGATGAGGACGTTGCGGCAAAAGATGACGTCCACGCGCCCGATCACCGCCGCGCGCGACGAGTCGAGCAGGTTCAGGTGGCCGAACTGGCAGAGCGCCCGCAGCTCGTCCGCCACGTGGAACCCGTCCGGGCGCTCCACGAAGTAGCGCCGCTTGAGCTCAGGCGGCGTCGCGCGGAACGACGAGGCGCCGTACACCCCCCTGCGCGCCGCGATCACGCAGCGGCGGGAGATGTCGCTGCCGAAGATGCGGACCTCGCGGCGCTCCGCGGCGCCCGACTCCCGCGCGGCGATCGCGATCGAGTAGACCTCCTCGCCCGTCGAGCAGCCCGCGCTCCAGATGGACAGCCGGCCCCTGGCGCCCCCCGCCTTGACGATCATGGGCACGAGCTCGGTCATGAGCGCGCGCAGCTGGTAGTCCTCCCGGAAGAAATACGTCTCGTTGACCGTGATGAGCTCGAGCGCCTCGTCGAGCTCGGCGCGCCCGCGGCTGTGGAAGCGCAGGTACTCGTGGTACTGCGCGAACGACGAGAGCCCGAGCTCGACGACCCGCTCTCGGAGCCGGCGCTCCATCGACGTGCGCGCCTCGGGCCCGAACTGGAGCCCGCAGTGCTTGTTGAACAGGTCGCGCAGCCTCTGGAACTCGTCAGGCAAGAGGCGGATCTCGTCGTCCCGCCGCCGGTTCACAGCACCTTCCCCGACGGCGGCCCGCCGGTCGTCCCCGAGGGGGACGCCGCGCCCTCACCGCCGTCGATGGCCACAGGCGCGCTCAGCCGCTCCGCGGCGTCGCCCCAGGGAGGATCCGAGCGGAACGGCGCGCCCCCCTGCGCCGCGGCCGCGACGAGATCGGGCTCCCCCGACGCGCGCACCAGCCCGAGCAGCTCGCGCGCGCGCGCCCGCTCGTCGCTCGCGCGGTCCGGGAGCGACGCGTACAGGCGGCCCAGCGCGCGCGCCGCGGCGAGCCGGACCTCCCGCTCCTCGTCTGCCAGGGAGACGCTCAGCACGTCGAGCGCGGAGACGCCCGCCGCCGCCGCGATCGCGGTCACGGCCGCCCGGCGCGCGCGCACGTCCCCCACCGACGCGACGCTCGTGAGGAACGCGATCTCCTCCGGCTCCGCGTCGCCGAGCGCCTCGATCACGATCGCCGCCGCGAGGTGGGTGTCCTCCGCCAGCGCGAGCCCGCGCGCGAGCTCGCGCGCCGTCTCGGGGTAGCGCTCCGTGAGCCCCGCGAGCGCGCTCTCCGCAGCGCGCGCCACCGGCAGCGAGATCGCGCGGGTCTGCGAGACGACGAGCGGGAAGTCGACGGCGGCCCCGATCTTCGCGAGCCCGTAGAGCGCGCTGGTCGCCACGAGCGTCGAGGGGCTCCGGACCGACCGCCGCACCGCGCCGAGCAGCTCGGCGAGCGTCGCCTCGACGGCGGGCTGCTCGCCCGAAAGCGCGCCCTCGCGCGCGCCCTGCTCCGCGATCGCCACGGCGCCGTCGAGGAGCGCGGCCGTCGCGTCGTCGACGCCCTCCCAGAGATCCGGGTCGGGATCGATGTGGCGCTCGAGGTAGGACAGCACCGAGGGCAGCGCCTCCGCGCCGAGCAGCCCCAGCGCGCGCTGCGCCGTCTCGACGAGCGCGGGCTCGATCATGGCCTGCACGGCGGCGTCGGCCGCGCCCGGGGCGCGCGCCATCGCCGCGAGCAAGAGCGCCTGGGCGCGCCCGCTCACCGGATCCGCGCCGAGGCCGCGCCACGACGGGGGCTCCGCGCCGCCCGAGCCCGGCGCGGCGCCGGCGGCCTGCACGAGGCGGGCGCCCACCTCGGGCGGCGCCGCCCGGAGCGCGTCCACCGCGTGCGACGCGAGCGGCCCCTCGGCGAGCCGCGCGAGCGCCCGGACGAGCTGCGCGAACGCGCCGCCCCGCGCCGTCGCGAGCGCCCCGCAGAGCGCCCGCGGCGCCTCCGGGCTCTCCGCGAGCGCCGCGGCGACCAGCGCCGCCGGCCGGAGGATCGGGTCGTCGATGAGCGACGAGAGCACCCGCCACGGCACGGGCGCCTCGAGCCCGTTCAGCCCGTTCAGCGCGGTCAGCCGCACGAAGCGATCCCGATCGGCGAGCCGCTCGTACAGGATGTCCGTCACCCGCTCGCGCGCGATGAGCCCCATCCCGGCGATCGCCTCGATCGCGCTCTGGCGCAGGTTGTCGTCCTGCTCGGCGAGCGCCGCGTAGAGCGGGTCGAGCGCCGCCGGGTCGCGCGTGCGGCCGAGCGCGTCGACGACGAGCTTGCGCTCGTCCCCAGCGAGCGCGCCGAGCGCGTCGACGAGCGCCGGCGTGGCGTCGCGCCCGCAGTAGCCGAGCACCTCGATGGCCGCGTTCCTGAGGCCGACGTCCTCGCTCTTCTGGAGCGCGTCGAGGAGCGCCGCGACGAGGAGCTGCGGGGCGGACGGCCGCTCCCCCTCGGCGCCGGCGCCGGGCGAGGCCGGCCGCTCCCCCTCGGCGGCCTGCGCCGGCGCGGAGGTCGGCGCCGCCTGGATCAGCCGGTGGCAGGCGTAGGTCGCCTCCTTGCGGACGCGCCAGTCGGGATCCCCGAGCGCGCGGAGCAGGAGCGGCAACGCCTCGACGACGTCGGCCCTGCCGAGCCGCGCGGCCGCCTGGCGGCGCTCCTCGGCGTCGTCCGCGGAGAGCGCCGCGGCGATGGCCGCGATCGGCATCGGCGTGCTCCGCGCGCTGGGCGAGATGGACTCGGGCTCGGCCGGCCAGGAGCCCGCGTCGCCCGCGCGCGGGCCCTCGAACGGACCGAGATCGTCGAACGCGCGGCTCACGGGGCCTCCAGGAGGGCGCCCGACGCGGCGAGCGCGAGCGCGAGCTCGATGAAGCGCCCGACGTCGAGCACGAAGATCATCCGCTCGTCGTGGGTCGTCACCCCCGTGATGCCGCGCAGATCGCTGCTGCCGCCGACCGGCGGCGTCGGCCGGTAATCGCCGCTCGTCCCGAAGACCTCGGTCACCGCGTCGACGACGAGCCCCACCGTGTGCGTCCCCACGTCGACGAGGATCCACTTGGTGCTGCGGGTCGGATCGACCGGGGGCAGCCCGAAGCGCACGCGGAGCTCGATGACCGGCACCACCTCGCCGCGGTGGTTCGCGACGCCGGCGACCTCGGGGGGCGTGTGCGGCAGCGTGGTCACCTCGAGCGGGTTCACGATTTCGCGGACCCGCGTGATGTCGATCGCGTAGTGGACGTCGCCGACCACAAAGCCGACGAGGCTCTTCTGTGGGTCGGGACGGCTGCGCTCTCCAGTCAACGGCATCTGAGCCTCCGAGCGCCCGGGCTCTACGAGCCGCCCGGGCGCGGACGAATCGTCCCTTAGGACGCGAGTATGGCCTGCAGGTCGAGCAGGATGATGACGCGCGGCTGCGCCTCGCCCTGGGTGCCATCCGACGCGCTCGCCCCGTGCATGGGCCGGGCGATGCCGGCGATGTAGCCCGCCACGTCTCCCCCGAGCGCCGTCGCGGCGTGCTCGATCTCGGCGTCGGCGAGCCGGTAGACCTGCTGGACCTCGTCGACGAAGAGGCCGAGCGTCTCGCCGTTCGCCGCGTCGACGAGCAGGATGCGCGCCCGCCGCTGCGCGGCGCTCTCGTGCAGCCGCATCCGCCGCCGCAGATCGATGACGGTGACGAGCTGCCCGCGCACGCTGACGATGCCCATCGTCGAGTCCGGCGCGCGCGGCACCGGGGTGAGCGGGGGCGGCTTCAGGATCTCGCGCACGAGCGAGACGGGCGCGGCGTAGGTGTCGCCCGCGAGCGTGAACGCGAGGTACTCGGTCCGCGGGCCGCTCGCCTGCGCGCGCGAGTTCCGCTTCGAGACCGGTATCCGGGCGGGCCTTCGGGTGAGGTTAGCCATGGGTGCTCCGCGGATCGTTGCGCTGCCGGTCCCCGCCGTGGAGGATCTCCTCGATGAGCGCCGGGGCGTCGAGGACGAGCGCGATGCGCTGGTCGCCGAGCTCGGTGGCGCCGGAGAAGCCGCGCACCGAGGAGAGCGACGGGCCGAGCGCCTTGATCACGACGTCCTGCTGCCCGATGAGCGTGCTCACGACGAGGCCCAGCCTGCGCGCGCCGACCGACGCCACGACGATGTACTTGCGCTTGTTGCCCCCCTGGAGCCCGAGCGTCGCGCGGCCGCCGTCGCCCCGGCGCCCGCCGCCCACCGCGGCCCGCGCCGCCGAGCCGCCGCGCGCGCCGCCGAGCAGGCCGGCGATGCGCGCGCTGAGCTCCTCCTCCTCGTTCAGGCCGAAGAGCCGCGCCAGGTAGCAGAGCTGGAGCGTGCTGTTGCGCAGCGTGATCATCTCGCGGCCGTCGATCTGGCGCACCGTGGCCTCGTCGAGCGCGACCGCCTCCTGCACGTTGGTCAGCGGGATCGCGAACAGCCTGTCGGCGACCCGGACGATGAGCGCGCTGATGATCGCGAGCGTGATCGGCAGCGTGACCGTCATCTTGGTGCCGATGCCGGGCTCGCTGTGCACGTCGATGACGCCGCCGAGCTTGCTGATGTTCGTCTTCACGACGTCCATCCCGACGCCGCGCCCCGAGATCTCGCTGACGTCGGTCTTGGTCGAGATGCCCGGCTGGAAGATGAGGTTCAGCACCTCGCGGTAGCTCGTCGTCCGCGCGTCCTCCGGCGTCATGACGCCGCGGCGCAGGGCGGCGTCGAGCAGCTTGTCGACGTCGATGCCCTTGCCGTCGTCCTCGATCTCGATGACGACGTGGTTGCCCTTCTGGAAGGCGTTCAGCGCGATCGTGCCGACCGCCGGCTTGCCCACCGCCTCGCGCATGCTCTTCGACTCGATGCCGTGGTCGATGGCGTTGCGCATCATGTGCATGAGCGGGTCGCTGAGCTCCTCGACGATGAGCTTGTCGACCTCGGTCTCGGCGCCCGTGATGACGAGGTTCACGAGCTTGTCGGCGTCGCGGCTGATCTGGCGGACGACGCGCGCGAGCTTGTCGAAGACCTGCCCGAGCGGCACCATCCGGACCTCGAGGATGCCCGCCTGCATCTGGGCGAGGTGCCGGTCGAACGTGCGCTGGAGCCTGTGGAGGTCGAGGGAGAGCTCGCGCTCGGTGGGCGCCGCGCGGAGCCGCTCGACGAGGCGGCCGAGCGCGGAGCGGACGAGGGCGAGCTCGCCGACGATGTTCATCAGCCGGTCGAGCTTGTGGATGTCGACCCGCACCGTCTGCGCGACGGAGCGGATGGAGCTGAGCTCCCCCTTGCGGTTGCCGCGCGCGCTCGACGGCGGGCTCGCCGCCGACATCGAGCCGGTCAGGTCGACGGCCCGCGACACGCCGGTCGGCGCGCCGCCTCGGAGCGCCGCGGACATCGACGGCATGCCCGGCGGGGCGACCCGGCCGTGGCCGTTGTTGTTGCGCCGCGGGATCTCCTCGACGGCGGCGCCGGCCTGGTGCAGCGCGCGCTGGAGCTCCTCGAGCGGCGCGCGCGAGGCCATCAGGATGTCGAGCTCGATCGAGTCCTGGTCCGCGCCCGCGCCGGTCGGCAGGTAGGTGATGATCTCGCCGTACGGCTTCGCGGTGATCTTCAGGTCGTCGAGGGCCTGATCGATCGTGGCGAGGTGGAACTGCACGCGGAGCCGGAACAGGGTCATCCCGCTCGCGATGTTCGTGCGCAGCCGGTGCTCCTCGTACTCGGTGAGCACCGAGAGCAGCCCCGGATCGAGGTCGTAGTTGTCGTCGGGGAGGCCGGCCGCGCTCGGGCCCGCGTCCTGGTGCAGCTGGCGCAGGAGGTCGTCGACCTCGGGCATCGGCGCGTCGCGCCCGTCCTTCTCGTTCTGGAGGATGCGCCCGTAGAGCTCGACGCTGCGGAACAGGAGGTCGAGGACCGACGCGTTGATCTCGATGCGCCCGAGGCGGAGGTTGTCGAGCAGCTCCTCGAGCTCGTGCGAGAGGGTGGCCATCCGGGTCGCGCCGAAGAGCCCGGCGAGCCCCTTCAGGGTGTGCACGGCGCGGAAGACGTCGTTGATGACGTCGGGGTCGACCTTGTTGGTCCGCACCGCCTCGTCGAGCGCGAGGAGGTCGCGCCCGAGCCCCTCGACGATCTCCTGCGCTTCCGAGAAGAACTCTTCGCGCGCCCGATCGCCGCTGTCGACCATCAGCCGCCGCCTCCCTCGCCGGAGCCGGGCTGCTTGGTGCGCGCCGCGGGCTCCTCCGCGTGGGGGGCCTCTGCGCGCGGAGAGGGCGCGGCCGCGCGCTCGTCGACGCCGGCGGCGCCGTCGGACGGCGAGGCGCCGGCCTGCGGCGCCTCGGTCCGCGCGTCGAGGCTCGCGACCACCGCGTCGCGCAGGGCCTCGGGCGTGAACGGCTTCGGGAGGAAGCGGTCGGCGCCGAGGCGGAGCCCGCGCTGGATGTCTCGCTCGGTCGCCTGCGTCGAGATGATGAGGATCGCGACGTGCCGGTAGCGGTCGCTCTGCCGGACGAAGCGGATCACCTCGAGCCCGTTGATGTCGGGCATGTTGATGTCGGTGATCACGAGGTCGAACGCGCCGCGCGGCAGGAGCCGGAGCGCGTCGAAGCCGTTCACGGCCTCCACGATGTCGACGTCGCCCGCGAGCCCCAGCACGCGGTCCTCCAGCGTCGAGCGGATGTACGCTCGCATTGCCGGCGAGTCCTCGACGATCAGGATGCGTGCCATGCGGCGACAGGGTAACGGAAATCGGCCCGGGGAGACCAACTCGCTGAGCGCCCGGAGGCGACGCGCGCGGTCTTCGAGGCGCGCGGGCCTATGTACGGCGGTCTCCCTCCCGGAGTAAACCAGCGCGAGCGCCTCCCTGCACGATCGGCGAGGCGACCGCGCGGGCGGCGCGTCTGGCGAGGCCGCGCGGGCGGCGCGGCGGGGCCGCCCAGCGCGGCGCGGCCAGCGCCTCGGGGTGTGGGGCCGCCTCCGCCGGCGCGGCCGTGCGGCCGTGCCCGCCCGGCGAGGCGGCCGCGGCGGGAGGGGCCACCTGCGGCAGCGAATTGACATCGCGGCGTCCGATGCGCGCTAATCGCGCGCGTGAAAATCCTCCTTTGTTCTCCAGCGTTCCGGATCCTGCTCGCCGCCCTGTTCGCTCTGTCGAGCGTGGCGTGCGGCGGCGGGCTGCGGGTGACCCGGATCAACTCCGCCCAGAAGAAGCCGAACAACGTCTGGGTGTTCTTCAGCGTCGACGCCGGCGAGGACGAGCCGGTGGGCGGCCTCACGGCCGAGGACTTCGAGATCTACGAGGACAACGAGCTCGTCTCGAAGTTCGAGAGCAAGCAGACCATCCAGAACCCCGAGGTCGCGGCGGTCATGTACACGATGCTGCTCGTCGACATGAGCGGCAGCATCACCGAGTCGGGTCAGGCCGACGCCCTCGTCGACGCCGCGCAGTCGTTCAGCGATCGGGTCGGCAAGAGCCAGAAGGTCGGCGTCTACGCGTTCGACGGCGAGGTAAAAATCCACTCGGTGGTGCCGTTCACCGAGGCGCAGGGCTCGGTCGAGGGCGGGCTCGAGGGGCTCCGGAGCTACAAGCCGAAGGACACGTCGACGAACCTCCACGGCGGCGTGGTCGAGGGCATCCGGGAGCTCAAGAAGCAGCTCGACAAGGACCGGCGCCCCCTCAAGTTCGGCACGCTCGTCGTCTTCTCGGACGGCACCGATCGCGCGAACCGCGTGAGCCGCGAGGACATGCTGAACGAGCTCAAGAAGGAAGAGTACGAGAACTACCAGATCTTCGTCGTCGGCGTCGGCGCCGAGATCGAGAAGGCGCGCCTCGACGAGATCGGGCGCGACGGGACAGAGCTCGCGGCGGACCAGGCGAAGGTCAAGGAGTCGTTCGACAAGATCGCGGCGAAGATCGAGGCGCACATGAAGCGCTTCTACCTCCTCTCGTACTGCACGCCGGCGCGCGCGGGGGAGCACGAGGTGGAGATCAAGGCGATCCGGAAGGATCCGTCGGCCTCGGGGTCGCTCGCGTGGAAGTTCAACGCCGACGGGTTCGGGCCGCCGCCGGAGTGCGATCCCAACACCCCGCCGTCGTTCGATCTGAAGGCGACCGCGCCCGCGGGCGACGACGGCGGCGGCGGAGCGGGCGCGAAGGCGAGCTTCAAGGCGAACGCCAACGTGAAGGTCGAAGCGAAGTGAGGCGCGCCGCGGCCGCGCGAGGCGGCCGCGACGCCGTTCCAGCGGCTCGCCGCGCCCCGCGGCGGGCCTGATCCTGCCAGGCTCGAGCCTCCTCCCTCCCGTCGACGTTCACGCGTCGACGTTCACGCGTCGACGTTCAACCCGTTGCTCGGCGCCGGCGCTTCTGGCGGCGTGGCGCGCGCTGCCAGCAGGATCCGCCAGGCGGTGGCGCCGAGAAGGACGGCGCCGCCCACGGTCGACCAGATCCCGGGGCGCTCCCCGACGAGGAGGAGCGCCCAGACGGGGTTGAGCACCGGCTCCAGGAGCACCAGCAGGGAGGCCTCGACCGCCGGCGTGTGGCGCATGCCGCGACTGAACAGGGCGGTCGCCACGCCGATCTGCACCGCGCCCAGGAACACCAGGAGCCCGAGATCGACGAGCCCCGGGCGGGCCGCGCCGCCCAGGGCCATCGGCAGCGCGCCGAGCCCCGCGAGGACGTTGCCCCAGACGAGCACCGCGGGGTTGTCGTCCGGAGCGGCGCGGAACCTCATGATGCACAGCGCGAACGCGAGCCCGGAGAGGAGCGCCAGGGCGTTGCCGAGGAGCTGCCCCGCCGAGAGCTGATCCAGAAAGAAGAGCGCGAGGCCCAGGATGAAGATGGGGGCCGCGACCATCTCGCCGCGCGAGGGCCGCTCGCCCAGGAGCCAGGGGCTGAGCAAGAGGACGTACACGGGCGAGGTGGACTGCAGGAAGATCGCGTTCGCCGCCGTCGTCCGCTTGGTGGCCTGCACGAAGAGCACCATGACGGCGGCGTAGATCGCCGCGACGCCGATCGTGCGCCACGAGGGGAGGCGGCGCGCGCCCGGCATGGCCAGGCCCAGCGCGAGCGCCGCGATGAGCGCGCGGGCCGACGCGACCTGCCACCCATCGAGGGAGATCAGCTTGATGGCCGCCCCTCCGGTGGACCAGAGGACCGCGGCGGCGAGGATCATCAGTCGAGAGCGGAGCATGGGCGACGAGGGCGGCGAGCCTAGCCGAACGGTCGACGAGGCGCGCAGGGGCAGATTACGCTGCTCCGCGATGCCACCCCGCCGCCCCGAGCGCGCCGACCGCGACATCGATCCTCGCTCCAGCCGCTCGGCAGAACGCACCCCGCTCGGGTCAACCTCGTCGCGCGGCGCCCGCCGCCGCGCGCGGCTCCTCTCGCTCGCGGTGGCGGCGCTCGTCTCGGCGGCCCGGCCCGCGCCGCTCGCGGCGCAGCCGAGCCCCGCCGAGCAGGCGAGCGAGGACCTCTCCGCGGCCCGCCAGCGCTGGAGAGCGGCCGTGGAGAGGGACGATCTCGCCGAGAGCGCCGCCCTCGCCGACAGGTACTTTGCGCTGCTGGAGGGCACCTCCGAGCTCGACAACGAGCTCGCGCATTTCTACCTCGGCTACGGCGACTACGCGCGCGCCGAGGCGCTGCTGGTACGCGGGCTGACGCGCGAGCAGCCCTCCTTCAACGACGAGGGGATGCTCTATGCCCGGCTCGGCAACGTGTACATCGACCTCGGGGACCTCCGGAGCGCCGAGGATCTCCTGAAGCGAGCCCAGCCGCTCCTCCAGGGCTGGAGCGAGTTCTATGCCGTCGACTCGCTCGCGCGGCTGTACCTGGAGCAACGCGCGCTGCGCGCCTTCGCGGAGGCGCTCGACAGGATGCGCGTGATCCTCAGAGAGGCCACCGGCGGCTCGGGGTGGGCCTACGCGATCCCGGATCTGCGCGCCGCGCAGCTCTGCTTGCGGCGCGGGCAGGTCGAGGAGGCCGAGCGGCGGCTCCTCGACCTGCGCCCGCGGCTCGAGCCCGCGCTCCCGGCGCAGAGCGCTGTGCGCGCCGATCTGCTGGAGGAGCTCGGCGTGCTCTTCACCCGCAAAGGCGATCCCGCGGCGGAGGCGCTGCTCCTCCAGGCGCTCGTGATCCGCGAGCGGGTCTTCGCGCCGGATCACCCGGCCATCGTCCGCGTGCTGGGGCACCTCGCGAACCTGTACGTCGCGCAGGGCCGGACCGCCGACGCCGTGCGGACGCGCGAGCGGGCCGCCGGCCTCCAGGACCGCAGCGCCCGGGCCAACCTGGCGAGGGGCTCCGAGCGGCAGAAGCGCCTCTACATGGGCCTCGTCCAGCGCGACACCGACGCGACGCTGTCGCTGCACCTCCAGCATGCCCCGCGCGACCAGGCCGCGGCGCGGCTCGCCCTGCGGTCGATCCTCCGGCGCAAGGGGCTCGCGCTGGACGCCATCGCCGAGAGCTTCGCGGCGCTGCGGCGCAACCTCGACGCCGAGGGCCGGGCGCTCCTCGGCGCCCTCACGCAGCTCGACGCGAAGCTGTCCACAGCGATCACGCGCGGCCCGATCGACATCCCCGCCGAGGAGCACCAGCGCGAGGTGCAGCAGCTCGAGGCCGAGCGCCAGAGGCTCGAGTTCCAGCTCGCCGCGCGGACGCGCGCCGCGCGCCCGGCGGACGCGAAGGAGCCGCCGATCACCGTCGAGGCGGTGCAGGCGGCGATCCCCGACGGGGCGGCGCTCGTCGAGATCGTCGAGTACCGGCCCTACGACCCGTTCGGGCCGCCGGTGAGGCCCACGTGGGGCAATCCTCGCTACGCGGCCTATGTCGTCGGGCGGCGCGGGGACGTCACGGGGGTCGATCTCGGCGACGCCGCCGCCATCGACGCGGCCGCCGCCGAGCTCTCGCGGGACCTCTCGGACCCGGGGCGAGACCCCCGGGAGCGCGCGCGTCGCCTCGATGCGCTCGTGATGCAGCCGATCCGGGGCGCCCTCGGCCCCGCGCGCTGGCTCCTCCTCAGCCCGGACGGCGCGCTGAACCTGGTTCCGTTCGCCGCGCTCGTCGACGAGGAGGGCGGCTATCTCATCGAGCGCGCCTCGTTCACCTACCTGACAAGCGGGCGAGATCTGCTGCGCACCGCGGGCGCCGCCGGGGCGCCGCGGGCCGGAGCGCCGCGTGGAGGCGTGCTGGTCATCGCCGATCCCGCGTTCGGCAGCCTCTCCGAGCGCGCGCCGGATGACGACGCCACGCGCGGCCTGCGCTCCGCCGAGCTGGCCGGGGCGCGCTTCCCGCCCCTGCCCGGCACGGAGCGCGAGGCGGAGGCGGTGCGGAGCGCGCTGGCCAGCGCGACGGTCCTGACCGGCCCGTCGGCCACCGAGGAGGCCCTCAAGCGGGCGCAGCGGCCGCGCGTGCTGCACATCGCGACGCACGGCTTCTTCCTCCCGGACCAGGGCTCCCCGGCCGATCCGGCGAGCACCCGCGGCGCCGAGATCGAGGGCCCCGCCTTTCGCGAGAACCCGCTCCTGCGCTCGGGCCTGGCGCTGGCCGGCGCCAACGCGCGGCGGAGCAGCTCGGACGAGGACGACGGCATCCTGACCGCGCTCGAGATCTCCTCGCTGGACCTCCACGGGACCCAGCTCGTCGTGCTCTCGGCCTGCGAGACCGGCCTCGGCGAGGTCCCGCGCGGCGACGGGGTCTACGGCCTCCGCCGCGCGCTGCTCCTCGCCGGGGCGGAGACGCAGGTGATGAGCCTGTGGAAGGTCGGCGACATGGCGACGCGGGATCTCATGACGTCGTACTACGCGGCGCTCGCGCGCGGCGGAGGGCGCAGCGAGGCGCTGCGGTCGGCGCAGCTCGAGATCCGGCGTGAGCGCCCGCACCCGCACGCGTGGGCCGGCTTCATCACCTCGGGCGAGGGCGCCGCGCTCGACGGCAGGCAGGTCGCGCCGGCCTTCCCGCGCGTGGCGGCGAGCCCGCGCGGGTGCGCCTGCGCGGCCGGCGAGGGCGGCCCGAGCGCTCCGCCCGCGCTCGCGGCGCTCGCCGCGGCGCTCGTCCTTGTCGCGCGGAAGCGCTGGCCCCGCAGGCCTCGGAATTGGTAGACGTCGACGCCGGAGCCCACCCATCGCGGGCTCGTGGAGGTCTGCATGCGTCGATCGGCGATCGTTCTGGTGCTCCCCGTCCTGGCCTGGATGCTCTCTGCCTGCGGAGGCGCGCAGGCGCCCGAGCAGCCCGCCGCGAAGGAGGGCGAGGCCGAGATCTGCCCCACGGGTGATCCCGGCGTGCAGCCCTGTCCGGAGGGCTGCGTGTGGGACGAGAAGGTCCAGAAGTGCAACAAGGACCGCGGCATCATCGTGCACTACACCCCGGGCGCGGCGGCCCCCAAGCCGGCGAAGTGATCATCCCTCGTCGAGCCACGCCGCCATCTCCGGCGGAAGGCCGCGCAACAGGCCGATGACGCGCGGGCTCGACGCGCGCGCCTCCCCGACGAGCCGCCGGCGCTCCGCCTCGATCCTGGCGAGGAGAGAGCTCGGGCTCGTCTTCCTATCGCACCACGAGCTTGGAGGATCGAGGCAGGCCGATCCTCGTCGGGTCAAGCCGCCTTGACGGAGGCTACCCTTTGATCTCTTCTTCTGCTGTGCCAGCGAGATCTTCCACGAGAGCGCATGTATGCAAGAACCGATGACCCGGGGCTCTCTGATTCTCAATGCAGCAGCCTACTCGGACGTGCTGTGTGACGAGGCTGGGGTCCGCCGGGTTCGTCACGGGCTCTCTCAGGAGCTCAGGAGGGCGCTGGCCACCATGTCCAGCACGGCGTGGTACCCTCGCGCCTACTACGTCGAGGTGCTGCGCGGCATCGTCCAGGTCCACAACGAGCCATCGCAGAGCTACCTGGACGTCGTGAGGTGCGGCCGGACGGTCTTCGAGAAGGAAGCGAACACCTTGATGAAGCTGCTTCTCAGGGTGATGAACGCTCGCCTCTTCCTCCGGAAGTTCCCCGACTTCTGGGCGCAGGATATGGTCGGCGGGACGCTGCGGGTGGACTCCTCGCAGATCGAGCGGAACGAGGTGACGCTGCTCGTGACCGAGGTCGCAGGGTTCGAGCACCTCGGACCGCTGTGCGTCGGTTTCGCCGGCCGTGCGCTGGAGCAAGTGACCGGCAAGCAGGTCGACGCGACCCAGACTGGCTGGTCGTTCGACGAGCCAGACGCGGATGAGGTCACGTTGCGGTTCTCGTGGTGAGCGCGCCGGCGCGCCGGTGTGAGCGAGCGGTGACTGCCAGGCTGAGGAGACGACAACCTCCCTGAAACATAGGGGGAGCGCCGCTCGCTTCGTGAGCGCCTCTCCGCCGCCGCGAAAACGCTATTTCATTGGATGGGTGGTTGCCATTCCGGAATTCGCTCACGCGCGGCGCTTCCACTCGCGAGGATTCACGGCTCGTCGGTGGTCATCTCGGCACGGACGTCCTCCCAGGGGACACCGATGGGGCCTTCGAGCTCGAGGCGATCAAGGCGGCGGTCAAGCTCAGCGCAGAGCTCGGAGCTCAGAGGCAGGTCGTCCGAAGAAAGGCTCCGCCAGAGGTCATCGATCAGATCCAGCTTCTCGTCTGCGGTGAGCTTGGAGAGGTCGAGCGCGGGCTTGCCCATGTGCGTATCCTGCACCCGAAGGGCCAGCAACGCCAGCGCACGCGAGCCTTGGCGGGCGTCGATGGCTCCGCCGTCAGCCTTCCGGCGCGTGGCGCCGGGCCCCTGAGGTCGGCGGGTGCCGGCCGCCGCTGCGGCCCACCGGTGCCCTGGCGAGCGACTTGCCTCGCGTGAGCGCGCGGGAGCGTGAGCGCGCGGGAGGGAGCCTCGAACCTGGCCGGCCCGTGCAGCACCGACGTCGACATCCGAGCGCAGCGTCGACCGTCGTCGACGGGCCCGCCGTGCAGGGGAAGGTGTCCCGGAACGACGCATCGTACTGAGAACGTACCGAATCTTCTGGTTTCCCAAGATCTATCCGGCTCTCTGCCCAACGAGTAGCGATGAACCGCGTGGTGGGCCGGCGAGCGAAGCGAGCCTACCCACCACGTCGGATCCAGCGTTGGGTTGGGCCGCTGTGTTCGGCGTCAATCATGGAAGCCGGAGCACGCGACAAAGTTCCGTATGCAACGATCGAGCATCTGCGGGTCCTACGCTATCACGCGTGGAATAGAAGAGCGCATGAAAGCCCTCCAGCAGCGCTCGGTCGTCAACCCACCTACCTTTGAGTCGCCGGGTAGAAATCCATGATGACAAAACACGGTTTGAAATAAATCGGTTGTACGCACGAACGGCGTTATGCGTCTTGGCTACACAAGACTGAAGCCCAAGAGCGCTGAGCTGGACGCATCGCAGTCCTCGCGATTCGATACCGAGTTCGCAGGCGTTTCGATACCAGAGCCGGCCCTGGGCGTGCACGATCGCATGGCGAAGATGGCAGACCTGTTCGAACTCCGCCAGCGCTACTCCGGTCGACGAGTTCGCGGCGATGTCAAAGCCGCTCAGCTGACGGGTGTAACGCGTCACCTCGCCTTTTCCGGAGAGGCTCGCGTGCTCGATTACGCCAAACGCTCGATCTGATTCTCGATAATAGCCTGCAGCGCCCAACATCATCATACTGCGCGTGACGAGATCCTGAGCGCTGCTGCACACCGCTGGGAGCGCGGCCAAGACGTTCCTAAAGTACATCTCCGCTGCAGCGACGACTTCCAAAAGAAGAAGACGCAAAAGCAGACTGTCGGCGGCTACCACTGGATCGGTGGTCCGCCTAATTAGCGCGTCGGTTGTAACATAATAATTATCGATCGGGCTCCCCGTCTCAGGCGTAGGATCGCCGCACAACGCGTGAAGGTCGAGGTTGACGAGCTCCTCGGCACGATTGAGCTGAACGAATTCCCTGTCAGACACTGACAAACTCCTCCGCGACAGTCCTGATCCGCGCTGCCCATACGGGACCTACATAAGGCACCTTACGAATCATCTGAACATCGTCGTCCAAGAGAACATCTTGGACCGTTCGCAATCCCGTATGATTCCGAATCCCTTCAATCTTGGCCGCCGGAAGGGGCAGCGCATCCACTGGATGCCGAAGAAGTTCTTCGTAGACGCTCGCATTGGTCAATTCGGCACCGCATTTCATACAAAAATGTTGATCCTCCGCGATCCTGGGTGCACTGCATGCTCTACAAGGCGGAAGATCAAGTTTGCATCGGTCCGTGAACTTGGGTCCAAGCAACTGCGACGCCCGCGTGCGTGCAAAAGCGTGAGCATCTCGCGTCGAAAGTGCCTTAATCGCTTGTGACAGTGGAAAGCTCTTGCCCAGGCTCAGACCACCGTCCGCAAGGACGAGCGCATGATGAACGGCGTAGCGAATGAATCGCCCTTTCTCGCCTCGTGAGACAGACCCGACCTTCCGCACGAGCCCAGCGTACTCAAGCATGTTCAGAATTCGTTCGAGTTGCGGCTCCATCGCATCCTCGAGTCCGACCACGACTGCCTTGCGACCCGAATCGTCCTGGAGCCGGTTGTACGTCCGGAGGCTTCGAATCAACGCTTCTTCTAGGTCAGTCCCGACCTGGATGAAGTGTCGGAACCTCGGAAGCTTTGCCGCCAGCGCGCGAAAAATCCCACGCACCGATTCGGCGTGTTCCGACACCGCAATCTCGGCTCTGTGGCGAGTCGGTTTCGGATCGTCCTCGTCCGCTCCGACCAACTGAGATAGCATATTGAGAAATCCACGCGGAAGGCCGAAAGAGGCGAGCGCGAGGTAATCGATCAACTCCTCGCGTCCAGCCAGTCGCGCCTGCAGATGTTCAGGCAAGCGTCTGGCAACCAGCCCACGCATGTTAACGAGGTATTCCTCCTCGTCAGGACGGTACCACGCCTCCAGCAATTCAGCTTCGTGCCCCACATGAAAGTGCGGCGAATAGCTCGTGATTCCAGGATACACCGCTGCTTTGCAGGAAACCCTCCGCGATCGAAGCTCCCGAAAGATCTCGAAGAACTCGCGTTGCTGCTCAGGCGAAAATGCGTGAGCCGCATCGTCCATCAACACGATCACGCGACGCGCCTGTACCGAGTCTGCCCACCGCTCCAACGAGGCGACAAGATCTTCTGGCGAAAGAAGAGTCTCAAGCGTTGGAATCACTCCAACGGAAAGATCATGAATGATGCTTCGCGCACGGCGCACTGCCGTCCGAAGTTCAGGTGGCACCTTTTGATCTCGTTCACCGAAACTGTCGGCCACTGCCACGATTACCTTAAGCAAAACCCACTGCCGAAAGAGTTGCAGTGCATTGGCCTGCTTATGAAACAGCGGCTCCAATGCAAGAGAACGAGCGTAGTTCACATACGCCGGAAGCGAATCCTGGTCTGACAGAAGTCGAAAATACGCCGTTCGTAGTAGCGTCGATTTACCCGAGCCTCGCGGCCCAGTGATCAGCTTCGCTCCGGGGCCGGTGAGTTTCCTCAGCGTCTTACGGTCTCCTGGCGTGTAGGCAGTCCATCGCAGGAGATCGTCTTGTCGCAGATTCTCAGCCCGCTCCTCGAAAATGCTTGAAAGTCCTTGATCGGTCGACATGTGGCAATTGCGTCCGCTCGGCTCAGTGGTCGTTGAGGTTCCCATGCTACACGAACTAGGACGACGACGCTAGGGTGTCGCGTCAAGAGCAGCGCGCACGCAGGTCGCCTGCTTCCACGGCTCGCGTCGACGTCGGTCGGCCCAACGTCGCAACCAGCTGTGATCCGCGACATATATACGCATTCCCCCATGTATGCCGCGAACCGTGGCGCCCTATCTCCAAATTCACCGAGGACAAGTCGCGGCCCGTCATGGCCTATCTACGTAATCCCGTAGATAGGCCGCGACCTTCCGCGGTCTATCTACGTAATTCCGTAGATAGGCCGCCGCTGCATAACTACGTATTCCCGTTGCTAGGTCTCGGACGGCGATGGCGTGTCGTCGCGCAAGATTCGCGCCGATGGCTGGGTACCCCGGTCGACGTATCCCCCGGTCGCCGCAACTCGCGCCCGCCTCGCGCCGATAGGGGCCAGTGCGAGTCCGACGAACCGGCCCTACGCACGCAGGACCATCCACAGGACCCTCATCGAAGCCGTACGCGCCACCATACGACGCCTGCATGACTTTCCGCGCACCGAAGAGGCAATCCACTGGATCCGGCAATTCATCCGCTTCCACAGCGGCAAGCACCCACGGCAGATGGGCGCGGAAGAGGTCACGGCCTTCCTTGACGAGCTTGCGGTCGAACGCCGCACCGCGGCATCCACGCAGAACCAAGCGCGGTGCACGCTCCTCTTCCTTTACAAGCGGGTTCTCGACCTGCAGATACCCCGGCTCGAAGCGCTCGAACGCGCACGCCGGCCGGAGCACCTCCCCTCGGTCCTCTCGCGGCAGGAGACGCTCACCTTGCTCGAACACCTCGTCCCGCCTTATCGGCGAGCTCCTCCACGGAAGCGGCCTCCGGCTCCTCGAAGCACCTTCGATTCGCGTCAACCACGTCGATCTCGATCGACGGCAAATCATGGTGCGCCGCGGGAAAGGGCAGCACGATCGACCGGCCTTGCTCCCCGCTCGAGCGCGCGACGAGCTGCACGCCCAGCTCGACTCCGTGGCGCGGCGGCACGAGAAGGAGCTCGCGGCTGGTCGCAGCGAGATCGACCTGCCCCACGCTCTCCGAGGGAAAATGCCAGGAGCAGCCACCAGCCTCACCAGGCAATACCTCTTCCCCGTCTCTCGCCCTTGCACCGATCCAGCGACTGACCGACAGGTCCTCTACCACCTGCACGAATCGGCAGCGCAAAGGGCCGTGCACGATGCCGGACGCTGACCGCCGCCTCCGCGTGGAGCGCCTTGAGCCCCGACCCCACCCCGTCGTGCCGCCCCCACGCATCGTGGAAAGGTAGCGTACCTGACGGTCGCCCCGCCTTGTCAAGGAGGCCAACGCGTGATCGTGCGGGCTCCACACCGGACGACGACGCTCGGGATCGCCGCAGCGCTTGCGCTCCCAAGGCCGACGGTGGCCACGCGGATCCCCCTCGCCGGCCGCCTCGTCGCCCGCTCACTCCCGGCCGGCGGAGGCGGCCGCGATCATCCGCGCCGAGCAGAGCGCCTCCGCGAAGGCGCTGGCGGAGCTCCCCGCGCCCCTCGCGGCGCCGCGGATCGCCCCTGCCAAGGAGGCTCCATGAGCGACGCCGCCGACAGCCCCGCCGCCGCCACGCTCATCGACGTGCCGACCGCCCCGGGGGGGCCCCACGCTGGTCGAGCAGGCGGAGCGGGCGCCGGCGGCGGGGGTGCCGGGAGCGCCGCGGTCGCGGTGCTCGCGCCTCGCGCTTCTCCCCGGAGCGGCCGGGGCGGCGGCGCGCGCCGCGAGACGACCCCCCGGGGCTCGCGTCGAACCTGGGGCACCGGCCCTCCGGCCCTCCGCGCGCTTCACCGAACGCGGCGAGCTCCTTCAGGGCGGCCGGATCGGCGCCGGACACGAAGGGCAACATCACGACGTCGAGCCGGAGGTCCGCGCAGTCCGCGTAGACCGCGACGGCGGCGAGCGCCGCAGGCGGGCCCCTGTCGCGCGGGCATGACACCCGGCGTCGCGCCGGCGTGACAGCGTCACGACGCCGTTCCACGTGGCTCGCTCCTGATGGGCTGAACTCCGGGCGATCCGCGCCGTGCGCGCACAGGTACGGCCAATGCACTGCTCGGAATGCGCAGGGGACCTCACCAGCAATGGAGGCGAGTATGTCGAACGATAGGCGCGTTCCGGGTGTTTTCGTCGCAGCTACGCTGCTCGCGGCAGGCTGCGCGGTCGAGGCGGCCGATACGGGGCAGGTCTCGGAGGAGGCGTCCGCGAGCCAGGCCTCGCACGGTTTCGGGCGGGAAACGCCCCAGGAGAGCGCCGGCAACCAGCCCGCTCGGGCCATCGAGAGGATCGAGAGCAAGGTGCTGAATCGATTCGTGGTGCCGCGTGTCGGGACGGTATCGTTGATCGACGAGGATCCGAGCAGCGCGGCGCCCCAGATCGGCGTCCTGGTCGTCTCTTCGCCCGAGGACGACAAGCTCATGCCGCTCGTCCACGAAGACGGGACCGATATCACGCCGCTCGAATATCTGCTGAGCGCCGACGCCTCGGCCGACGTCGCGCCGCGGCTCCTCGAACAGCACGCCTCGATCACCGGCGGGACACGGATGCTCTCCGTGGTCTACGACGCAGGGCCGGAGGTGACCGCCGGGAACTGCGCAGCGGCGTCGTGGCAGAGCTACTTCGACAATGAGGCGCTCTCGTTCGGCGGCGTGGACGATTCCGAGCACCTCACGAACATGACAACGTCGTTGCCGAGCTGGACGGCGAGCGGCTACCTGGGCAAATACTCGCGTATCGTCGCGGGGGCGTGCTTCGTCAGCCAGGGCGACGGCAACGACGACCTGACGGTGAAGATGGAAAGGCGCGTCGGCGGAAGCTGGCAGACCGTGAGTGGAACGCAGGTCACGCTCAATACGACGATCAACGGCGCCAAGGATCGCTACCTTTACCTGAGCGGCTCGTATTGTTATGACCATGAACGCCGCATCACCGTCGCGGGGCGCCCCCCGGGTGGCATCTACCCGCCGGACAAGTTCCACCTCTCGGGCGCGTGGGGAGGGCAGGCGAACGGCTGCTGGATCGAGTCGGGCGGCTGAAGACCCTGACCCGCGCCAGCGCGGCTGCAGGTCACCGCGCCTAGAGCACCGAGAGATTGAGCTCGACGGCGTCGAACGGCTCGACGCGGAGGCGGGTGGCGTCGCGGTGGACGACCGCAGCTCCCCAGCGGCGATCCGCGCCGAGCACGTACACCTCCAGCGTCCGCTGGATGGGGTCGACCAGCCACGCGTGCCGCACGCCCTCGCGCGCGTAGATCGGCATCTTCTCGTCGCGGTCGACGTCCTCGGTGGAGGCGCTCAGGACATCGCAGATCCAGTCCGGGGCGAGCGCGAAGTACGCCCTCTCGGGCAGCTCGGGCATGCGCTCGCGGCGCCAGCCGGCGATGTCCGGCACGAGCGCGTCGATCTCACCAGGCGCGTGCGGGTCGGGGAAGTGCAGCTCGGGCTCTACCAGGATGCGCCAGCCGCCAGGGCCCCCGCGCCCGCGCCCGAACGCGCCAACGAGCTCGGTAGCCAGCTCTGTCTCTGCCTGTGCATGCCGCGGCGCCGGCCGGGGGAACACGTGCAGGGTGCCGCGAACGAGCTCCGCCACCTTGTGCGGCGGGACGGCCTCGAGGTCGGCGTACGTGGCGCGGCGCTGTTTCTGGGCGGGCTGACCCATGCCGGAAGCCTGCCCGTGGGCGGACGGCGCGGCAAGGCGTTCAGGTCCGCCCGTCGCTCACCCTCGCCGCGGCCGCAGCGCCCTGATCAGTGCCTCGATCCCGCGGGAGCGCCACCTGTAAGCCGTGCTGACCGGCGCATCTTGCTGCTCGGCCACATCCTCGATCGACATCTCGAAGATGTCGTGGGCAATGATCACGTCGCCCTCGTGCACGGGTAGCTGGTGCAGCGCCTCGAGGAAGGCAAGGCGCCGCTCCTCGCGCTCAATGGCCTGATCAGGAGTCGGTGCCCCGTGGAGCATTCGGAGGGTCGCGGGGGGTCCTGGGGCAGGGCGCCAGCGGCGCTGCGGCCAAAGCACCCGCGTCAGCGCGGCTGCAGGTCACCTCGCCCAGAGCACCGAGAGATCGAGCTCGACGGCGTCGAATGGCTCGACGCGGACGCGGGCGGCGTCGCGGTGGACGACCGCAGGTCCCCAGCGGCGATCCGCGCCGAGCACGTACACCGCCAGCGTCCGCTGGATGGGGTCGACCAGCCACGCGTGCCGCACGCCCTCGCGCGCGTAGATCGGCATCTTCTCGTCGCGGTCGACGTCCTCGGTGGAGGCGCTCAGGACCTCACAGATCCAGTCCGGGGCGAGCGCGAAGTACGCCGTCTCGGGCAGCTCGGGCATGCGCTCGCGGCGCCAGCCGGCGATGTCCGGCACGAGCGCGTCGATCTCACCAGGCGCGTGCGGGTCGGGGAAGTGCAGCTCGGGCTCGTCCAGGATGATCCAACCACCCGGACCGCCGCGCCCACGCTGGAAGGGGCCGATGAGCTCGGCTCCCAAGCCCGACGATGTCCATGCATGCCGCGGCGCCGGCCGGGGGAACACGTGCAGGGTGCCGCGAACGAGCTCCGCCACCTTGTGCGGCGGGACGGCCTCGAGGTCGGCGTACGTGGCGCGGCGCGGCTTCTCGCCGGGCTGACCCATGGCGGAAGCCTGCCCGTATGCGGGCGGCGCGGCAAGGCGTTCAGGTCCACCCGTCCGCTCACCCTCGACGCGGTCGGAGCGCCCGCGTCAGCGCCGCGATGCCTCGGGACCGCCACCTGTAAGCCGTGCTGACCGGCGCGTCTTGCTGCTCGGCCACGTCCTCGATCGACAGCTCGAAGATGTCGTGGGCAATGATCACGTCGCCCTCGTGCACGGGTAGCTGGTGCAGCGCCTCGAGGAAGGCGAGGCGCCGCTCCTCGCGCTCGAGGGCCTGATCAGGAGTCGGTGCCTCGTGCTCGGCGCTCGGCGGGGTCGCGACGATCTCCTCGCGTTGCACCCGGGCACTTTCGAGGTGATGGCGGACGCGGTGATAGGCCAGCGCCCGTATCCAGACACGAAGCGCTTCTGCGGGCTGCACGTCCGGGTCGGGACGGTAGCGGTCCTCTTCGCTGGCCTCCCACGCGGCGAGGAGCACGTCTTGCGCGAGGTCTTTGACGTCCTCGCGTGTCGCCCGGCGACCTCGGAGGTAGCGCGCGACGAGGGCGCTGACGACGCCTGCTTGCGCGACGAGCTCGGCGGACGTGAGGCGCCTTGGTGCGAAGCGCCGGTTGCGGATGATGAAGATGGCAGCAAACGCGATGAGCTGCCCGAACGTCAGGACTACAAGGTCCGGCGCCATATGGCCACTCCCTCGACTGGCACGAGCGAAATGTAGAGCGCGATCAGGATCGACCGAGCGAGGTCCCAGGCGCTGAAGATGCCCATACGGAACGGGCCCACCAGCATGAGTGTCTCGGCAATGACGATGAACCCGGCGGCGAGGTGCTGTGTCTTGCCCCGCTCACGTCCCAGGAACCACAGGAGCAGGCAGCCGACGGACGTGCAGAGCGCGGCGAGCTCGAGGGCGAGGTAGGCCTTGCCGAGCAGCTCCCCGCGGAAGGTGGGGTATCCGGCGGCGAGGACCGCGACCACCACGACGTAGACCGCGAGCACGCCCCACGGTCGCCGCCGGCCGAAGATGAACACCGCGAGCGCCGCCACCCCGGCCATCCAGCCGACGAAGAGGGCGCTCTCGATGTGGAAGGCGAAGCGAACCCAGCCGGTGAACGGCGCGCCGGCGACCTCGGCGCGCGCGGGCGCGAGGACGCCCAGCCGGATCACCCGTCTCACGACGTCGGATGCGAACCCGTACCCGAGGAGCAGCGCGATCGGACGGTGCTCGGGGCGATGCCGCGCGACGACGCAGGCGAGCACGGTCGCGAGGGCCGACAGCGCGTAAAGCGCCGGAATCATGGCGCCCCTCTCGGCGCATCGTCAGGTGAGGTGAGCGGCACGCGCCGACGGTATGCAGCGCTCGTGGATCGGCCAAAAAAGCGAGGCTCCGAAGAGGGAGCCGCCGACGTGTGGGGTCGCCTCGGAGGCGCCTGCTACCCGCGCTTGCGGGGGGATGGCCATCGCCGCACCGCTGTCGGGAACAGGACGCCCCCGAGGCTGAACACGGCCAGGAAGTACTTCAGGAAGTGACTCACGAAACCGGGATCCGGAGGCTCGATCGGCATGGCCGAGAGGCTACCAGCGCCGGCTCGTGGACGTCGTCCGCTTTCTTGGCCCAGCGAGTCGACCTGTGGCACGCGCGTGCGCGCGCGAGGAGCCCGTGCAGGGTCAAGAGGAAAGCCGCGCCCGAGCGACGACCTTCGCTGCGCGAGCGCCTCGACGTCGCTGCAGGACGAGCAGCGTGCTGGAGGCTACCAGGGCTTCCGGCCGGTGGGTGTCGATTTCGTGAGAGAAGATCCGTGGCATCCGTAAGTAGCATCGGCGCGTCACGCGGCGAGCGCCGCCGCGACAGCGACAAGGAGCTGGCCCTCGACCCCTCCTCGCCTCGCTCTAGCGGGCCGCCCCCGGGCCGCTGGCCCGCTTGGTACCCGTCGCGCCACAAGGGTGAGCGTGTGGAGGAATGCATGCGCACGCGCGCTGTTGTCCATCGCACTCCGCCGGCCCTGGTGTGCTCGCGCTCCGGCGCTTTGTCGTCCGCCTTTGCGTCGTCACGCGCCTTCTAAGCCGGCCGTGGCGCTCAAGCCGACGATGCGATCACCCCTCGTCGAGCCACGCCGCCATCTCCGGCAGGAGTCCCCGCAGGAGGCCGATGACGCGCGGGCTCGACGCGCGCACCTCCCCGACGAGCCGCCGGCGCTCCGCCTCGATCTTGCCGAGCTGCGCGCGGCGCAGCGCCGCCCAGAGGCGCGCGCCGGCGGCGATGCTGTCGTCGCCGTGCTCCTCGGCCACGCGCCTGGCCTCCACCGCGTCCTCCAGGGCGTCCCCCACCCGCTCCAGCTCCCAGTGAATCTCGGCGCGCCGGAGCAGCGTCAGCGCGTGGTACCGGTCCCCCCGCGCCCGCTGGAGCTGCTCGGCCTGATCCGCGCTCTCCAGCGCGGCGGCGGGCCGGCCGGCCCGCGTGAGCGCCGCCGCCAGGAGCGAGAGCGCCGCCGCGCGGAGCGCGGGATCCCCGTCCTGCGCCGCGAGCTCCGCGGTCCGCTGCGCGACCTCCGCCGCCTCGGCGGCGCGCCCCTCGCGCATCAGGAAGGCCGAGAGGTTCTGCAGGAGCAGCCGGAGCTGGCCCCGCATCCCTTGTTGCTCGGCCTCGGCGACGAGCCTGCGCAGCCGATCGATCGCCACGCCGGTCCGCCCCAGCTCGGCCTCGAGCACCGCGAGATCGCCCCCGATGTGGACCCTGTGCCACGCCGAGGCCAGCGGCGCCGCGATGGCGAGCGCGCGCTGGAGGTCGCGCTCCAGCAGCCCGTGATCGCGGCGGTTCTGCGCGTAGTTCAGCTCGCACCGGAGCACGCGGGCCGCGAGCTCGGCCGCGGGGCCCGCGCCCGCCGCGAGCTCCACCGCCTCGCCCGCGAGCTCCATCGCGCGCTCCCCGGAGGCGACCCCCGCGAGCGCCATCCGCGCCTCGCAGCGGAGCGCGGCCTCGCCGAGCGCGTCCGCGTCGGCGAGCAGCCCCGGATCGTCGGCCCCCGCCTCGCTGAGCCCGCGCGCCACCTCGAGCCGGTGGATGCGCCGGCGCACGTCGAGCGGCCCGCCGCGCGCCACGACGGCGTGCTCCGAGAGGCGCACGAGCCGCCGGCTCGCCTCCTCGAGCTTCCGTCCCTGGATGAGCGCCCGGACCGCATCGATCTCGAGGCCGGCGCGCGCCTCGGGATCCGCCGCGAGCGCGGCCAGCCGATCCGCGAGCGCCGCCGCCTCCTCGAAGAGCCCTGCGGCGGCCGCCTCGGCCATCGCGCGGCCGAGCCAGCGGCGCGCCTCGGCCACGGCGCCGAGCCGCTCGTAGCCCGCGCCGAGGAGCCCCGCGTCCACGCGCCCCTGCGCGCCCTCCGCGAGCGCGTCGAGCAGCGCCCTGTGCAGCCGCTGGAACCACGGCCGCCGCTGCGTCAGGCGGAGCGCCGCCTGCCGCACCATCTCCTGCGGGAAGCTGTACTCCTGCGCGTCGCCGGAGGCCGTCAGCACGCCCGCGCCGACGAGCGCCTCGAGCGCCGCCTCGGCGCGCTCGTCGTCCCCCACGACGCGGAGGAGCACGTCGACGCCGAGCCCGCCGCCGCAGAGCGCCACCGCGGCGAGGGTCCGCAGGGCGCTGCGCTCGGCGGCGCTGTCGGCCGCGAACGAGGCCACCCGGGCCTCGAGCAGATCGGCCACGCCGGGGACCTCCCCCCGCAGGGCCCGGTCGTCGGCGGCGCAGAGGCTCCCGTCGCGGAGCGCCAGCGCGCCGCTCTCGTGCCACGCCATGAGCGCGTGCACGATGTAGAAGGGCACGCCCCCGGACGTCGCGACCACGGCCCGCTCCAGCGCGGGCGCGAGCGGGGCGGCGGGCGCCGCGGCCCCGCCCAGCGTGTCCTCCAGGTGCAGGCCTCGGCCCACCGCCTGCGCGAGCTCGGCGGCGGCCTCGAGATCGAGCGGCGCGAGGCCGAGGTAGGCCACCCCGGGGCACACCCGCGCGCGCACCTCGCCCAGCAGGGCGCGCAGGGGGGCCGGCCGGCTCGGCTCGCTGCGCGCGGCCGCCACAACGAGCAGCCGGCCCTGCCCTTCCGCGGCGGCGCGCCGCAGGAGCAGCTTGATCAGCTCCAGCGTCGCCGCGTCGGCCCATTGCAGATCGTCGACGAGGAGCAGCAGCGGCTCGCGGGCGCTCGCCCGCAGCAGCGCGTCCTCGATGGCCTCGACCGTGTGCGCGACCTCGTCCGCGGAGGGGAGCAGCGCCGGAGACAGCGCCCGCTCCAGCGCCGCGGGGAGCGCGCGGAGCTCGGGGACGTCGCTCTCGACGAGCTCCTCGGCGGCGCGGCGCAGCGGATAGAACGGGCTGCGTCGCTCCGGCAGGCACCGGAGCCGGACGACGTGGCGCAGGTCCCAGCCGGTGCGCTCGACCGCGGCGTCGAGCAGCCGGCTGCGCCCGATCCCCTGATGGCCACCCACCACGATCCCGCGCACGCGGCCCTCCTGCGCGGCCTGCGCAGCGCGCGCGATCGCGTCGAGCTCGGCCCGCCGCCCGAGGAGCGGCGGCCGCGCGGGACGATCCTCGGGCGGCGGCCGCGCGGGACGATCCTCGGGCGGCGGCCGCACGGGGCGGTCCTCGGGCGGCGGCCGCGCGGGGCGGTCCTCGGGCGGCGGCCGCGCGGGGCGGTCCTCGGGCGGCGGCCGCGCGGATCGCTCGGACCCGCGAACTGGCGGCTGCGACCCTTCCTTGCTCCCTGGCGGGGCGAGCTCGGGATCGAGCGCGGCGAGGATGCGATCGAGCTCGCGCGCGACCTGATCGGCGTGCCGGGGGCGGCTCTGAGGATCCAGGGCGATCAGCGTCGCGGTGAGTCGAGAGAGGAGGCCGGTCGCCGTCGTCGGGTCGGGCACGAGCGCCTCGAGCGGGGGAGCCGGTCGCCGCGGCACGAGGAGCCAGTGCGCTGCCTCCCCGTTGCGCCGCTCGATCTCGGCGGGGAGGCTGCCGGTCCTCAGGCGGAAGATCAGGACGCCGAGCGCGTAGAGATCGCTGGCGGGCGTGGCGGACTGGCCGACGGCGCACTCTGGGGCGATGTAGCCGGGCGTGCCCGCGAGCACGGAGCCCAGCTCCCGGACGCCGCCGGCGACCACAGGCACGCTCAAGGTCATGGTCGCGCCGGCCGGCTCCTCGGCCAGCACCGTGCCGGAGTAACCGTCGACCGCCACGGTCGGCGGCGGCCCGGTGGGGGCGGTGCGCCCTCCCTCGACCCAGCTCCGCGCGTTTCCCCCGGAGATCCCGAAGTCGATCAGCTTGTAGACGCCCGACCCTCGGACGACGTTGGCTGGTTTGACGTCCCGATGGACGAGCCCGGCGGTGTGCACAGCGGAGAGCGCCCAGGCGACGGCGGACGCCGCTTCGAGGACGACGCGCTCGGGGAGCCGGCCTGCCTCGCGAGAGAGCTCATCGAGGCTCGTGCCGGCCACATACTCCATCACGAGGCCGACCACGCCGAGGGCGTCGTCGCGCTGGAACGAATAGAACCGCACGACGTTCGGGTGCTCGACCCGGCAGAGCGCCTGCGCCTCGTCGAGAATCGTGTCTCGCCACGCCGCCGTCGCGTCGGGCGAGCCCGCGAGCTGCTCTGGTACGAAGAAGAGCTTGATGGCGACGTCGCGGAGCTTCCTGCCTTCGTAGACCTCCTCCGCCAGCCAGACCGGCGCGAACCCGCCGCTGCCGAGCTGCCGGACGAGCCGGAAGGGGCCCAGGCTGGCGCCCTGCCCGAGCGGGGCTCCGGAGGAATTCGGCGACAAGCTGGGCATCCGCCGCCGAGCATACCCTAGCCACCCCGGCGCTCCCGCAGGAACCGCTCGCTCGCGCGTTCCATCATGCGTTCGTGCGCGGGCGCCGTCAGGGCACGATCTCGCGGACGCTGCCCTTCTTGTAGAGGAGCCCGTCGGAGCCCACCCCGTCGCTCCGGAAATAGACGCTGATGTTGGGCTTACCGGTCTCCGAGCCCTCCCGTGTCGGCTCCCGCGTGAGCCTCATTGCGGGATCGACGCCCGGCCGACAGGGCTCGCCGCCCACGCCGAAGTCGGTCCCCTGGTCGACGTGCTCGTGGATCTTCACCCAGGTGCCTCCGCTCGCGCCGTCGGTCTCGTCGATCCAGAGCTCCTGCTTCACATCGCCGTTCGGCAGGTCATAGACGAGCTGCTTGTACCCGATCCATACCTGCTCCGGCATGCCGCCTTCCCAGTACGTCTTGCCGAGGATGGCCGTCGAGGCGGGGTGTTTCGTCTCCTTTTCGAAATCGATCTTGCCGTCATACCGCATGCGGGCGGCGATCCCGCGCGTGTCGCATTGGTTGACGTCCTCGTCCCCGATCGTGCCGTGGTTGGTGCGCGTCATGGCGACGAGGCCGCCGTAGGGTGTCCCGTCGTCGGCGGCCCGCAGGAAATACATCGTCACCTCGACGTCGCGCCATGAGTCGGCGAGCGCAGGGTCGTGCACGTACATCCGCGGGACGCGGCCGCTGATCTTGAGAATGCCCTGGCCGTCGGTGTCATAGGACGCATCGCCGTGGTCGGCGTCGAACCATGCATCGGCAGGGTCGATCCCCGAAAAGCTGCGCGCGGCGCCGTTGTCCCAGGTCGAGAACCACGCTTTGCCCGAGGGCAGCGTGGGCCGCAGCATCGCAATCCCGAACCTGTCGAGCTGTCCCTCCTCCCCTCCCCCGGCGCCGGCCGAGCTGGACGTCTCTGCGCTGCTCGATGCGGACGACGCCACCGCGCCGCCGCCGGGGCCGTTGCCGCCGAGGCCGTTGCCGCCGAGACCCCCGCCGCCGTCGGATTGGCTTCCTGAGGCGGGGACGTGATCGTCCGCGCAACCGGCGCTGCTCAAGCCGACGGCAGCCGACGTAACGGACATCGCGATCGTGAAGAAGACTCGCACGCCCTCGTGCATAACATGCTCTCAGCCGGTCCGCGAGGCCATTGACGGCGAGATACCGGCGGCAATGCACCTGCCAGCTGCTTTACGGAGACAGCTCGATTTTAGTTCGAGAATCGCACATTCCATCGCGCTCCGAGCGGCGACATCGCGAGATTTGTCCTCAGACGGCGATCCGTGAGATTGCCGCCTGCACGTGACGTTGGCTGCAGCGCTCCCAGTCTGCTACCTCCCGCAACACCATGGGTCAGCCGGACCTGTTCGCGAAGCGGACGTTTGCCGAAGAGACAGAGCGGGTCACGGCCGGTGCGGTATTGTGGCGGGATCCACCCGAGATCAGGCTGGAGAAGGTGCAGGCCGACGGGCTGCTCGTGATTCACCGCCCGGGCATCCTTGCGCATCTGCCGGCTCCGTGGCCGGCCGCTCAGATGTACGAAGAGATCGTGGTCGAGCTGAAGCTCGCGGGGGACCATCTGGACATGAGCGCGGTGGAGCGGGCCCTGCTTCGCCGGCAGGCCAGGCAGGTGCAGCGGGTCGAGGAGCGGGCTCCGTCCTGGCCGGGTGAAACGCCGCTCTGGCTGGCGGCGCCGCACGTTCCGGAGTGGCTGAGGCAGGCGCGCCATCCCGTTCGCTTCGCTCCTGGCTGCTACGCGGTGGAGCCGCTGGGGCGCTGCTTCGTGTGGGTGGCGGCGAACGAGCTCCCGCTGCGCGACGAGCTGGTGCCGTTCCTGGTCGCCCGTTCGGGGCAGCCGCTCGACGAGTTCGCCCGCTGCGTGGCGCCGCGCCGGCCGCTTGAATGGGTGCTGTCCATGCTACAGTACCTGCCCATGTCGATGATGGCCCGTGAGGAGCTCCTGTGGCGGTTCGCCAGGACCGGCGATCCCGAGATCGACGCGCGTCAGGACCGCATCCTGGAGGTCCTGCTCACGGCCAATCCCAAGATGAAGCAGCGTCTGGTCGACGAAGGTCGCCATGAAGGCCGCCTCGAGGGTCGCCTCGACGAGGCGCGCGCGGCCCTGCGCCGCGTGCTTGCACACCGGCAGCTCGGGCTCGCCCCGGAGGATGCGGCGCGCATCGAGACGTGCACCGACCTCGCGACGCTGGAGCGGTGGCACGCGCAGGCGCTCACCGCGTCCAGCGCACAGCAGGCCCTGCGCTGAGCGCCGCCGCCGGCGCACCTCGGCACCGGAACGGCCGCGGCAGCATGAGCGGCCCTCCCGGAAAGGGCCCTCGCACCATGAGCCGCACAGCGCCCGCGCCGCCGATGGCATCGTCGCCGTCCACGAAGACGTGCGGCTCCGCCGTCGCCGCCATGCCGAGCGCGTCCGGGCAGGCGAAGAGCTCGACGCGCCGCACGGGCCGCCGGTCGAGCCGCGGCGCGGCACCATCGACGACCTTGTGCTCGTCGACGGCCCGAGAGCCGACCGGCTCGTAGATCTCCGGCTGCGCCGTGCAGCGCAGCGCCGCTGGATACCGCTCGTCACAAAGCGCGAGCGCCGCCCGCGTGGCGGACGCGAAATGTCCCTGCCGGCGGTGCGCAGGCAGGGTGCGAGCAGACCGCGTGGATGCAGCCCACGTCCGTCGGCCTCCCGTCCAGCGCCAAGGGCCAGGAATGCGAGAAAGAGACAAACCGCAAGGGCGGAGGGGCGCAAGTGATCAGGGACGAGATAGTCTTCGTCTTCCCCTTGCGCCCCTTGCGGTTTGTCTTCCCTTCCGTTGATTTCTTCAGGACTTCAACGTGTTCGATGCTCTGGCCATCTCCACGTATCACATCCCGGCACGATGGACGCGCCGCCCACGTATCAGAGCACGAACAGGCCGACGCGCTCTGGAAGATGCAGAGGGCTCGATCCACGGAGTCACGGAGAATCACGGTTTCAGAGCGCAGAAGACCAGCGCTCCGGCCTCCACGCCTCTCCGCGCCTGCCGTGTCTCTGCGGCTCGATGGTCCACGCTCGGGACCAGGGCCCCGGTTCCAGCAGGATTGCGCATCCGGAGCGCCCGCCCCAGGAGATCGTCAACAGCACCGCTCCGCAGGGCGGTGCGCCAAAGGGGGGAACCATGAAGAAGTTGCTCGGCGCGCTGATCCTCGGCGCGCTCTCGCTGTCCGCCGTGCTGTCCAGCAGCGATGTGGCGCAAGCTCAGGAGCGCGATCGGCCACCACGCGGCTCCTATAGCAGGACGTGCAGGGACATCCGGACGGAGCGAGGCACGCTGTTCGCCAAGTGCGAGGACCGGCGGGGACGCTTCAACAGGACACGCCTGGACGACTTCAGGAGGTGCAGAGGAGATATCGCGAACGACAACGGCCGGCTCCGCTGCGCCCGCGGCCGCTGACGCGCGCCGCGGCCGCGCAGGGCGCCCTTCGCGAGGTGGGCTCCCTCAGCGACGAGGAAGCGGGTCCCCCGCCGGGATCCGCCCTTCCTCAACGACCACGACGTACGGCGGCAGGCGGCCCGCACGCACCGCGCGGACGTCGGCGCGCATCGTCGCCGCGTCGGGGTAACGCTCGACCTTGTGGAACGCGAGGGCGCGACCCACGACGTCGCGCACGTCGCACACCTCCGAGGGCACGTCCGGCGCCCACAGCGCGAGCGACGACGCCCGCTCCGTCGCCGCGGCGATGAGCAGGCGCGCATCGGCCGCATCGCCGTGGATCGCGCGACCGGAGAGCACCCGAAACATCGTGGCGCCCAGGCCGAAGACGTCGGTCCGGCCGTCGATCTCGCGAACCATCCCCGTCGCCTGCTCGGGCGCCATGTACTCGCTCGTACCGAGCGCCATGCTCTCGAGGCTCACTCGATCCGTTGCGCCCCCCCTCCGCCACCCCCTCGCGGCTCACTCGATCCGTTGCGCCCCCCCTCCGCCACCCCCTCGCGCATGTCCGCCCGTGTCGGCGGCCCGCATGAGCGCCTGAGTTCCTCCTGGTTCTGCGTCCGCGGTAGGCCCCCGGAGGGGGTGCTCGTCGCGCGGGCGCGGGGTGGGGATGGGCCGATGTCTGAGCCTGAGCCCTCTCTCCTCCGGCTCTGCCGGAGGAGAGAGGGCTCAGGCGAGTTCGGCGGGGCCCCACCCCGCGCCCGCGCGACGAGCACCCCCTCCGGGGGCCGGGCGTCTCGGCAACACCTCTCTCACATCCAGGGAGCGAGTTCGGCGGGGCCCCACCCCGCGCCCGCGCGACGAGCACCCCCTCCGGGGGCCAGGCGTCTCGGCAACACCTCTCTCACAGCCAGTGACGAACTCAGGCGACGCGTTACCAGCTTCCGGCGTCCGCTCGTGGATGCGCCTCCGCCGCTATCCCTTCCGCTCCTTCCACGGATCGTCCTGATACAGATAGTTCGGCTTCAGGATCTTGTTCTCCATGTTCGTGTGGAACACCGCCATGGTCGACGCCGACATCGGCGGAACGATCCACGTCCAGTCCGCATAGACCGGACGCTCGCACTGCCGCTCCTGCTGCTCGAACTTCTTGAAGTACTCCGACAGCGTGTGGTGGTCCATCATCCGCACCTTGGCCTGCCGGAACGAGTGCAGCACCGCGACGTTCAGCTCGACCAGCGCCGCGTCCTGCCACAGCGTGTCGCTGCGCGTCCGGTCCAGCCCGAGGCGAACCGCGATGAGCGGCAGCTGATCGTACCGCGTCACGTCGCTCAGGTTGCGCGCGCCGATCTCGGTGCCCATGTAAAAGCCGTTGAACGGCGCTGCCGTGTACTGGATCCCCCCGAGATCGAGGGCCAAGTTGGAGACCGCCGGCAGCGCGTGCCACTTCAGCCCGAGCTCGGCGAACCATCCATACCGGGGGTGCTCGATCGGCACCTCGAGCACCTTCTCCCGCGGCAGCTCGAACCACTTCGGCCGGCCATCGCCGATCTGGATGATCAGCGGCAGCAGATCGAAGCGCGTCCGCTCACCGCCCGGCCAGCCCAGCGCGAGCGCCTGGTCCGTCAGCTCCACGTTCCCAGGATCGCCGAGGATGCCGCCCTCCGGGAGCCGGTAGCCCGCATAGCGGACCAGCTGGCCGTTCCAGATGCGGATCCGCGGCTCACCCGGCCTGAACACCGTCATGGTCGCCCGGATGTCGCCCCCGTTGGTCGCCAGATCGAGGTGCTCCACCAGCGCCTGGAAGATCTCCTCCTCCGTCTTCAGGTGGCGCAGGTCGCGCACGTGGAGCGTCGACCAGAAGAAGCGCCCGATGCAGCGCGAGCTGTTGCGCCACGCGAGCCGGGCGCCATAGGCGAGCTCGTCGGGCAGGTGCGTGTACGTCCCGTGCTTCTCCAGGCTCGCCCGCACCTCCTGCCAGCGCTCTTCCACCGCCGAGGGCACCCCGAGCTCCGCGTAGCACTGGCGCAGGAACGCTTCGGCCTCGGTCGGCACCGCCTCGGGCGCGGTGGGGGTCACGTGGAACGACCCGTGCTCGACCGGACACACGCCGCCAGCCGCCCGCGCCGCGCCGGCGCGCCGGAGCGGCGTCGGGCGGACCTCGCCGGCGGTGTCGACGTTCGAGCTGAACAGCTCCTGCTCGATGGCGTCCGGCGGCCAGCCCACCGCGCGCAGGTGCTCCTGCGCGTCGCGCATGAAGGCATCGGGTCCGCACACGAGCGCCCGCGATCCCGGCCGGTAAGGATACAGCTCGGCCACCTGCTCCCTGGACAGCCGCCCCTCCGCCTTCGTCGCCCGCAAGCGGAACGCGACGCCGGGCGTCCGGCCGGCGATCGCGCGCAGATCCTCCTCGAAATAGGCGAAATCCGCGGCGCGCGACGCCGACCAGTCGAGGAGGAAGGCCCGCGCGTCGGGGCGGCCGGCCCTCCCGTCGAGCGCCCGCAGCATCGCCATCGCCGGCGTGACGCCGATCCCGCCCGCGAGGAACACCACCCGCTCCACGGGCGGCGCCGGAAGGACGAAGCTGCCCTTCGGCGCCGACGCGCGGAGCAGCGAGGCCGCGGCGCGCTCGCACAGCCACCGCGAGAACACCCCGAGCTCCTCGCGCTTCACCGTGATCTCGTAGTCGCCGCCGGCGCGCGCCGGCGCCGAGAGCGTGTACGCGCGCGCCACCCAGCGCCGATCGAGGTAGCCCTGCACGAGCACGTGCTGCCCGGGCACCGACGCCGCAGGCGCGCCGCCCACCGGCGCGAGCGTGATCTGGAAGATCCCGGGGGAGAGCTCCCGCGCGGCCTTCACCTCGGCCTGCTGGAGGCTCGATCCGCCGAACATCTCGGCGACCGCCGGGGCGCAGCCGCCGCAGATCTGGCCCGCCCGCGTCCGCTCCGACAGCTCGGCGGGCGTCGCGCACCCGGCCTCGATGAGGCTCGTGATCTGCCCGCGCTTGACCCCGGCGCAGTTGCACACGACCTCGTTCGGCTCGAACAGCGCCGCAGGCTGATCGATCTTCAGCTCGCCGAGCTCCCGGAACGTCGTGAGCTGCCAGCCGGGCAGCGGGCCGCGCGCCATGAGCAGCCGCATCGCCGAGGGGAGGTCCTGCCATTCGCCCTCGACGTGCAGCCCCGTGAGCTGCCCGCTCGACACGAGCAGCGCCCGGCGCTTGTCGCGATCCCCGCACGGCACCCACCGGAGGCTCTCCGCGGGGGCGTCGAGCCACCGCGCCGAGACGCCGCTCCCGTCGAGCGCGCGGGAGAGCGACAGGATGCGACCGCCGCCGTCCACGATCTTCGAGATCGCGGCCTCCTTGCCCGCCAGGGCGCCCATCGCGGCGCTGCTCTCGACGACCCCCTCGCGCCGCGAGAGCAGCCCCTGCCCGGGCAGGAGGTGGACGTTGACGAAATCGAGCGCGTGCCGCTCGGCCCAGGCGTCGACGCTCGCGGGCGGCAGCTCGAGCCAGGCCTCGTCGGACCCGCGGACGTCCGCGGGGATCCCCTCCCTGGCCAGGCTCGCCCAGCCCTCGATCAGCGCCTCGGCCGCCGCCTTCCGCAGGCCCGCCTGGACCAGCGCCGCCACGACTTGATCGGCAGGCGTGTCCACGTACCGGAGCTCGAACGAGTCCTCGCGCAGCAGCTGCTGGACGAGGTTGTCGAGCCGCCCCCGCAGCCCGGCGGTGAACTCCTCGAAGTCGACGGTCCCGTCCCCGGTCGTGTCCGCGGCCAGGAGCAGCGCCTTCGCCTCGTCGGCGTGCATCCCGAGGCCGGTGAGGTACGGTAGGAGCTCGTCCTCGCTGAGCTTGCGGTTGTGGTCGCGATCGATCTCCTCGAACCGGCGCCACGCGAAGCGCTCGCTCGTCAGGCCGGCGCGGAGGCCGCGGGAGAGCGCGGCCGCCACCTCGGTGCCCGAGCACGCGGCGGGGCCGCAGACGACGGGCGCCGGCGCGCCGGGCTGCTCGAGCGCACGGATCGCCCTGCGGGCCACGTCCGCAGGCGCCACCCAGGGCAACGCGCCGCCGCCGAGCGGCAGCGGCAGCGCGCGACGGAGCCGGATGTCCTCGCGCCAGAGGCTGAGCGCGCTCAGCAGCGGTCCGTGCCACACCGTCGTCACCGGCTGGCCGGAGGCGCGCACGGACGCCTCAGCGTCGCGGATCTGCTGCCCCACCCGGCTCGAGGGAGGGAAGTACGGAGCCACCCAGAGGAGGTGCGACGCGCCCACCTCCCTCGCCGACGCGAGGAAGGTCCGCGCGGCCACGAGCGGATAGGCGAGATCCGCGGTGCTCATCACGAGCGCGATGGCCCGCTCCGCGGGCTCGATCGGCAGCGACTGGAGGAAGGAGGCGAGGTCGTTTCTGGGCTCGGAACAGACGATCTTGAGGAAGCTCATGGTGCTCGGCAGGGGCAGCCGCGAAGGAGCGCAACCGCCCTCGCGGCCGCCGGGCGGCATCGACGATCGATGGCGGATGGCTGCGCGCAGGCGCGGAGCGCTCCGCCCCAGGATACGGCGCATCCCCCGGCCGGCCGAAACCCGAAAACGCCCGCGCGATCCGGCACACACCGCCGCACCCAGGCCGCCAGGGTGCGCGCGGCGTAAGGCGATCCCCTGTTTTGCGTCGAGGAGATCCGTCCGCGCGTCACAATCTGCCCCATGATGGGGCACTTTGGTGCGCCGGCCTGCGCTGTCACCGCGTCTGGGCGCGACGCCGACGCGTCACCGCTCGACGGTCCCGCCGCTGGCAGCCGCGGGGCGTCACCCAGACCTCGCCCGTTCGTCCGGGTCGACGGGCGAGCGTCCTCCGCCGCATTCGCGGGAAATCCGACATGAAGGGAGACCAGGCGAACGAGCGTGCAAGCGCCTGTCGCGCGCGCTCGAGCGCTGTTCTGCGTGCGCTCGTACATCCTGTGGCTGTGTACGACTGCGGACCGGACATACGGGCACGATCCTTGAATTCGCCCGCTCAGCGCAGCCATGAAGACCCTTACTTCGGATCAACCCCTGGCGATGAGGAGCAAGCAGACGCGGTCATTGGCTGCGTCCCATCCCGCGGCATCCGCCCCGCGTCATCCCGTCCTGCAGGGCGTGACGATGGCGCCGGCGAACGTCTCCGAGGCGCTGGTCGCGCTCGAGACGGTCGCCGCGCGGCTGCGCGAGAGGAACGATCCGCGGGCGGTGTTCCCCGACGTCTACGCCGTGATCACGCGCCGCGTGAAAGAGGCGGTCGGCGCCGGCTCGGACGGCCGGTTCCTCGAGCCGGCGTGGATCTCGCGCCTGGCGGGGATCTTCTGCGAGTACTACCTGACGGCCCTCGCGGCGTCGCTGGAAGGGCGGTCGACGGGCGTCGAGGCGTGGGACGTCGCGTTCCGGTGCGCCAGCGCGGGCGGGGCGGCGGCGGCGGTGCACGGGCTGCTCGGCATCAACGCGCACATCAACTACGACCTGGCCCTCGGGCTCTACCGGAACATCGTCCAGCACGGCGCGGCGCAGGACGCCCGGCTTCTCGGGCGCTACCGTCACGACCACGACCTTGTGAATGAAATTCTCGCGGCGGCGATGCCGGAGATCTTCGCGATCCTGCGCGTTCGTTATGGTTGCCCGCTCGCCCGGGTCGCGACCTTCAGCCGGGACGTGGAGCGCGCCGTCTCGAGCGTCGTGATGTACCTGCTCAAGTGCTGGCGGGACCGGGTCTGGACCGACCTGCTCTCCTTGCTCGCGACGCTCGGGCACACGGGCGAGACGGGCAAGCGCGCGGTGCTCGCCCGGATGAACCAGCGTTCGGGGAAGATCGCCCGTACGTTCGCGGCGGGCCATGGAGCGCTCCGCGTCGGGGCGCCGCTCGCCAGCGGCGCCGCCCTCACGCTGGCCCTGGCTGCCTGACGCGGGCCATCCCCGCGAGCTGACCGCAGGCGCCGCCCACGTCGCGCCCCCGCGGCCGCCGCACGAGCGTCGTCACGCCAAGGCCGGACAGCCGCGCCACGAAGGCGTCGAGCCGCGCGGCGGACGGCGGGCGTAGCGCCGGATCCGGGCCGGGGTTGCAGGGGATGACGTTCACCCTGCACCGGAGCCCGGCGACGTACGCCGCGAGCAGATCCGCGTCCTCCGGGGCGTCGTTGAAGCGATCGAAGAGCACGTACTCGAAGAGCACGCGCCGCCCCTGCGGCAGCGCTCGCGCGATCGCCTCCTTCAGCGCCGCCATCGAGAAGCGCGCGTTCACGGGCATGATCGCCTGCCTGCGGGCGTCGTCCGGGGCGTTGAGGCTGACGGCGAGCTCCGCCCGCGCCTCGCGGAAGAACGGCTCGATCTTGTCCGCCACCCCGACGGTGCTCACGGTGACGTGCGACGGCGCGAACCGGAAGGCCCGCGGATCGGTGAGCAGCCGGATGGCCTTCAGCACCTCGCCGAGGTTATCGAACGGCTCCCCCATCCCCATGAAGACGAGGTTCCTGAGGGGCGCGCCGCCGCGCTCGGCCGCGAGCGCCCGCGCGATCCGGACCTGATCGACGATCTCGCCGGCGGCGAGCTGGCGCTCGAGCCCGAGCCGCCCCGTCTCGCAGAACGAGCAGGCCCGGGCGCAGCCGACCTGGCTCGAGACGCAGAGCGTGGTGCGGGCAGGCCCCGGGATGAGCACCGACTCGATGAGCGCGCCGTCGCGCGTGCGGAGGACGAGCCGGAGCGTGTCGTCCTGCGCCGGCGCCCGCTCGGCGATCTCGAGCGACGGCGCCGGATCGAGCTCGAGCAACGCCTCGTGCGCCCAGGCCCCGACGCCCAGGGCGGCGAGCGCGCGGGCGTCCCAGGCCGGCGCAGGCACAGGCGCGCCCGGCTCGGCGCCGAAGGCGTGGCGCACCACCTTGCCGGCGACCGAGCGCGCCGCCGACGCCGTGCCGCCGGCCCGGCAGAGCAGCTCCGCGAGCGAGGCCGCGTCGTGGTCGGCGAGCTGCGCGCGCCGACGTGGGACGCGCGCGCTCCTCCGGATCAGCGGGCGCCCCGCGACCTGCGCCGGCGGGTCGCCGGCGCGCGGGGGCGACGCCATCTCTTCGGGGATCTCCGGAACGCGCATGCGCACCCGCTAGCACGCCGCGCGCGGCGCCGCGCGGCCCAGCGACGCCGAGCTTGTCAATCGCATGTCGATCGCCACCCGAAAGACAAGCGAGAACTCGCCCGGCGCCCCCTGTCCGACACGAAACCTGCGCGTCGTCTGGGGCCATCAGGTGGCCAATCTGTGGACAAGCATGTGGACTGTCAAACCGGGCTCGGGAACGTGATTTTTGGGTTGCAGATTGGTTCCGAAGGAGGGAGTTTAGCGCCCGGAAGTCGGGCGGCGCGCCGGGCAACGGAGCGCCAGAAATCGCAGAAAAATCAATTGCATCGGTGTGGGCGGCGCGTCCATGCCCGGGCTGGCTTCGGCTGGCGCCGGCGCTTGGAGGGGTTGCCGCCCCGCGATCGGCGCAGGATCCGGCAGCTCCGCGGAGGTGTCAGGGTCCCACGGGGTTTCCACAACCTGGGAACAACCTGTGGATTATTTGTCCCTCCTGCGCGTGGCGTGTTCCAGGATCGGGTGAGCGGGGCTCCAGCGCCCGAGCTTTTCTACCGCTCGCGGACGCACCGGTGGGCTACGTTGCGGGCCGATGTCCGCACGCAACGGCCCTGTTTCCCGCGCGCCGCGCGCGCTCCTCGCGATCGCGGGGGGCGTCGCCGGGTGGCTCGCCGCGGGCGCCGCGGCCGCGCAGGCTCCGCCGCGGAATGCGCAGGCGGAGGCGGCCCTGAAGGAGGCGATGGGGACCGACTACCTCGAGACGCGGTTCGCCCAGGCGGAGCGCAAGCTCCGGGCCGCGCTCGACGCCTGCGGCGAGTCAGGCTGCTCGCCTGCGGTCAAGGCGAGGCTGCTGGTCGCGCTGGGCACCGTGCTCGCTCAGGGCAGAAAGGGGCTGGAGGACGCGCGCGGCGCCTTCGCCGACGCCCTCCGCGTCGATCCGTCGGCGAAGCTGGACCCGGATCTGGCGAACCCGGAGGCCTCGTCCGCGTTCGAGCAGGCGCGCGCGGCCACCGGCGCCGGGGCAGCCGGGTCGCCCGCGGCGCCTGGAGCGGCCGGGTCGCCCGCGGCGCCTGGAGCGGCCGGGTCGCCCGCGGAGGGCGAGGCGGCGGAGGGGCAGATCCAGATCGCGCCCCTGCCCGAGCAGCGCGTCCGCACGCCCGTTCCGCTCTATGTCGAGGTCCCCGCCGAGCTGCTGCCCAGCGTGAAGCAGGTGACTGTCTGGTACCTGGCGCCCGGCGAGCGCGAGGTCCGCTCCCTCGTCATGAAGAAGCTGCGGGGCCAGGGGTTCGGCATCAACGTGCCCTGCGCCGCGGTGGGAAAGAAGGGGACGCTCCGCTACCACGTCGCGGCCATCGACGAGGACGGCGCGATCCTCGCGAGCGCGGGCGCGCGCGACGCCCCGCTGATCACGCAGATCCGGGAGAGCATCACCTCGGCGCCGCCCCGCTGGCCCGGTCACGCTCCGCCGGCGGAGTGCGCGGCTCCGGAGCAGGAGCGCCCGCGGCAATGCCTCGACGACCGGCAGTGCAGCCGCGGGCTCGCCTGTGCCGGCGGCGCGTGCGTCGCGCGACCCGCAGCGGAGGCTGCGCCGGATGTCCGGAGGAGCTGGGTCGCCCTCACCTTCTCCCCCGACGTTGCGCTGCTCTCCGGCCGGGACGTGTGCACCGTCGCGTCGCAGCGGAGCGACCATTTCGTGTGCCTCCGCGGCGACGGGACCCGGTACGACGGCACGCCGACGCCGGACGTCGCGAACGACGTGAACCTCGGCTTCGCGCTCGCGACGTCGCGGGTGACGATCGCCTACGATCGGCTGGTCCTCGACAACCTCACGGTCGGCGGCCGCGTCGGCTTCGCGGCCGGCGGCACGACGGGGGGCGGCGCCTCGTTCCTGCCGCTCCACCTCGAGGCGCGCGCGCAGTACTTCCTCGGCGCGCGGCCCTTCGAGCAGCTCGGCGCGCGCCCGTTCGTGCTCGCCGCGGCCGGGGTCGCGCAGGTCGACACCGAGGTCGACGTGGAGGTCCTCGAGGACGCGACCGCTTGCGGGGCCGACCCCTCCGACAGGACGAGCCCCTGCACGAGGCCGGGGGCGAGCGGGAGGGTCGAGGCCCGGCGACAGACGCTGCTCGCGACCCGGCAAGCGGGCCAGGGGTTCGCGTCGGTCGGCGCAGGCGTTGCCTATGCGCCGATCGAGGCCCTCTCACTGAACCTCGCGCTCCGCGCGAGCCTCACCTTTCCTGCCGTGACCACCGTCCTCTCCCCGGAGGTCGGTCTTTCCCTGGGGTTCTGAATGGCTGACACGTCGGATCTGCGCCGGGGGGCGACTCCCCCTGGCGCGCTGCGCAACCCGAAGATCGATGCGGCGATCGAGCGCGCCGTGCAGCTCGGCGATCCGGCCGAGCTGCTCGCGCTGCTCGACCGCAGCTCCGGGCTGCCCGCCCGGCGCGGCGGGGTGCGCGCGCCCGGCCCCGACCTCGGGCCGAACGCCCCCTTGCCACGCGTGAACCTGGACCTCGCGCGGGCGGTCGGCGCGGCGATCGCGGACCGCGGCGCGCCGGCCGAGCGGCTCGTGCGGGCGCTCTGCTCGACCGCCGAGGAGTACGCGCTCATCGTGGCGGCGCAGGCGCTCGCGTCGCTCGCGGCGCGGGCGGGCGGAGCGGGGCAGGCGCCGCGCGCGGGCGGGGCGCGCCGCGGGAAGGGCGGGCTGGATCCGCTCGAGGCGCTCGAGGAGCTGGCCGAGGACCCGCGGCGCGTCGTGCGCGACGGGGTGGTGGCGGCGCTCCGCGCCGTCATCGCGGCGCGCGGCGACGCGGTGGTCGCCGAGCTCTCGTCCTGGACCGACGGCTACCTGCAGGCGTACGTCGCGCTCGAGGCGCTCGCCGAGCGCACGCTGCTCGCCCGGCTCTCCGCGGGCGCGGAGGTCGTCGAGCGCCTCGAGGAGGCGTTCGTGCTCTCGGATCGCTCCCCGCGCGCGGACGAGCGGCTGCAGGGCCTGCGCCTGCTCCGGCAGGGGATGCCCGCGCAGATCGCGGCCCTCGCCGGCCGCTTCCCCGAGGTCGTGCGCTGGCTCGAGGAGAAGACGCGGGCGGAGCGCCCCGAGTCGCGCGACGTCGTGGCGGACGCGATCGCGGCGCTCCGGAAGACGTCCTTCTCGGATGCGGAGGTCGACCGCCTGTCGGCGGCGCTCGGCGCGACCGCCCCGACGCCGCGCTACGCGGCGCGCATCGTCCAGGGGACGCGCAAGCGGAGCAAGGGGCGGCGGTAGGAGACGACAGGGCCTGGGCCGCCGGTGCGAAGAGCGCCGAAACGCAACAGATCAGGCGGCCTCCTGCGACCCCTCCAGCGCTCCGACGCCGCCCTGCTGCTCCCGGGCGGCCTCGGTGAACAGGAACTGCAGCGCCCCCGGCGCGCGCCGGCGCCACGCGTCCTCGGAGTGGGTCCCATCCTCGTCCAGGCAGAACAGCAGGTTGTCCTCCCTGTAGCCCTGCTGGCGAAGTTGCTCGACCAGCCGCGCGGCGTCGCGCAGCACCGAGCCGCCGTCCTCCTGAGCGCCGGCGTCGACGTACAGCCGCGAGCTTGCCGGGACAGCCAACGACGCGAGGACGTCGAAGATCTTCCGCTCGGCGAACCAGAGCGATGGCGACATGCAGAGCGCGGCCCCGAACACGTCGGGGCAACGCCAATGGGCATAGAGCGCCGCGAGGCCCCCCATGGATGAGCCGCCAATGGCCGTGCTGGCCGGGTCGCGCCTCACCGCGAAGCGCTCCTGTACGGCCGGCACGATCTCGGAGGTGAGCCAGCCCAGAAAATCGTCGAGCTTCCCTTCGCTGCCGTCGCCCGGGAACGGCGACAGCTCCGTCAACCGCTCTGGCCCGCCGTGATCGATCCCCACCAGGACCGGCGCTTCGAGACCTCGATTTGCAAGATCATGGACGGCCTCGTGAAGGTGCCACCCTCCGCTGTAGGAGGGGTCGTCGTGAAAGACGTTCTGCCCATCGAACAGAAAGAGCACAGGCGATGGCCGCCCGTCACGCGCCCCCTCGTCGGGCATGTAGACACGCACGTTGCGCTCCCCGTGGAAGCCGGGAATCCGGTACGGACCGAGGAGATAGATGACATGTGTTTTCGCGGAGGTATGCTGTTCCACCGTCCCGGTGTGAAGCAATCACCAGGCCGCCACTCGGCGACTGCTCTCCGCTGCGGCGCGCGGCGCGGCCCAGGCCATCTCGGCTCCCAGACCGCGCCGCGCCGCCATGGCAGAACGCCTCACGCGTGACACGCTGCTGCGAGCAGGCGGCCGCCGCCGCGGATGCCCGGCCTAATTGCAGCTCGCCTCGGAGGCGCCGCCGAACACCGTGGTCCAGTAGGACCCGTAGGTCCCGCCCCCGGTCGCCCGCCCGATGCCGATGACCTTGTAAGCGGAGCCGAGCATGTTCTTGTTGTGGCCGTCCGAGTTCTTCCACTGAGTGAACGTCGCCTGCGCCGCCGAGTTGCCAGCGGCGATGTTCTCGGCCATGGCGGTGCCCCCGCAGCCGAGCTCGTAGCAGGCGTTGCACATGCGGGTCCAGGGCGTCCGGCCGTCGAGGCTCGTGTGCGAGAAATAGTTTTGATCGCGCATGTCCTCGCTGTGCCCCTGAGCAGCGCGGCTCATCGAGGTGCAGGCCGAGAGCGCGCCAAGGCCGTTCTGCGCGCGATACTCGTTGATGATCGTGAGGAACGCCTGCTCCTCGGTGTCGAGCGGAGTCGTGCTGGGCCCGGCGCCGCTGCACATCTGGCAGGCGCCGCAGTCGCTCGAGCAGCTCGAGCAGTCCTCGCCCGCGCCGCAAACCCCATTGCCGCAGACCTCACCGCTCGTCGAGCCGCCCGCGCCTCCCGTGCCGCTCGTCGAGCCGCCCGCGCCTCCCGTACCGCTCGTCGAGCCCCCCGTGCCGCCCGTACCGCTCGTCGAGCCGCCCGCGCCTCCCGCCCCGCCCGCGCCCCCCGTACCGGTCGTCGAGCCTCCCGTACCGCCGGTGCCGCCCGCGCCTCCCGTGCCGCTCGTCGAGCCGCCCGCGCCGCTGCCCGGCGTCGAGGGGCCGCACGCCGCCTGCACGTAAAGCCGCTTCGCGGTCCTCCTGCACGGATCGCCAGAGAAGGTCGCGTTGCTCGCCCGCACGGTACAGCTCGCCTTTCCGAGACACGCGCGCTCCACGACGGCCTTCGACGTCGGCGCGTTGCACGCGGTGGCCGCGTAGCCGCCGCAGACCCCGCGCGGCCTGCCGTAACTCGCGAACTGGATCGCCGTGATGACCTCGCCGGCTGGACAGGAGAGCTCGACGTCCGCGCCCTCCGACGCGGTATCGCAGACCGCCCCCGCGAGCGGCGAGGACTGGTCCTCCGACAGCTCCGCCGACGGCTCCTCGTCGACCTCGGACGAGGCGAGGCAGCCGACGGCAGAACAGCCAGCGAGGAAGGCGAGGACAAGCGTCCTGTGCAAAGCGCTCATGTGCATGCTCCTTGTTCTCTAAGCCCGTCTGAGCCCGACCCATCCCTGCGTCGCGGCGCGCGCCGGCACGTACGCCGGGGCACACGACACCTCGATGGGCCACCCCAGTACAGCGTTGTTCAGGGGGCGGAGTAGCGCACGGCGCGATCCCACGCAGCGCAGCGCCTCCCTTCGATTCGCTCACACCACGGTGTCACCTGGCCGCTGGCATGTCCAGAGACGAAACACTCCGGCGCGCATGATTTGCCGTCGAATCACTGGATCTTTTCAAGAACTGTGAAAACGATCTTCACGACGCTCGATAACACAGGATTTCTTCACGCAAAGGCGGTGTGAGACATGGCCCCAGCGGAACACACCATCTTCCTTGATCCGAAGGGTGGGTGTCCGTGCTCCGACGGCTGACCGCGATCAGCGGCGCGGCTGAGCGGCAGCATCATGCGAGCCTCGATCGGCCGGGCTCATGCATCGATGTGCTCCCCGGAAAGCGGCGGCCGCATGTCAGCAGCATGCCAATCGAACGCCCATGACATTCCGCGCGACTCCCCTGCTCCTCGCCACACCGCCACGCCGCGCAGCTCGCCTGAGGGCCCTCGCCCGCTCACGGCCGCGGCAGAGCTCGTCCCTGCGTCACGCGCGGGGTGGTGGATGTGGCCTCCCGCCGCACGCGCGCGCCGCCTCACCCGCGCGGCGAGGCGGCCGTCGCGCTCGTGGAAAGGCGCCCCGACGACCTGACGACCTGACGCCCTTGCAACGACGGCGCGGCGACCTCGCAGCACGGCCGCTCGGCAGCGAACCGCGAGGCAGCACCCGCGGCGGCTCCTGTGCTATGACCGCAAACCATGCGCCTCAAGGACCGCGTTGTCTTCATCACAGGAGCTTCCCGCGGGATCGGCCGGGCCGTCGCCCTCGCCTGCGCGCGAGAAGGCGCCGATATCGTCGTCGCCGCGAAGACGGAGGTCGCCGAGAACCCGCGCCTCCCGGGCACGATCCACGACGTCGCCCGCGAGGTCGAGCAGCTCGGCCGCCGCGCGCTGCCCATCAAGCTCGATGTCCGCGACGACGAGGCCTGCAGGAGCGCCGTCGCCACCGCCGTCGAGCGCCTCGGGCGCATCGACGCGCTCATCAACAACGCGGGTGCGCTCTGGTGGGCCGATGTCGTGGACACACCCATGAAGAAGTTCGACCTCATCATGGGCATCAACGTGCGCGCGTCGTTCGCCCTCTCGCAGGCCGTCCTCCCCCAGATGATCGCGCAAAAATACGGCCACATCATCATGATGTCGCCCCCCGTCGACGCCGAGGCCTGCGCCCACCACGGGGCCTATGCGGTCTCCAAATTCGGCATGACGATGATCGCCGACGCCATCGCCGGCGAGTACGCGGAGCACAACATCACGGCCCACGCCCTCTGGCCCGCGACCGCGATCGAGAGCTTCGCCACGATCAACTTCGGCCTCGGCGGCCCGGAGCTCTGGCGCAAGGCGGATATCCTCGCCGACGCGACGCTCGCGCTGCTCTCGCGCGAGCCGTCGGCCCGGCGCGGCAAGGCGTGGATCGACGAGGCGCTGCTCCGCGAGGAGGGCGTCACCGACTTCTCGAAGTACCAGTGCGTGCCAGGCGTGGAGCCGCCGCACTTCCCCTTCACCGCGATCCCCAAGGCGACGGCCACCAAATCATGAGGCGCGATCCGTGACCCGCGAGGACGACAAGAAGACGCGCCCCGCCGCCGGCGGCGGCATCGATCCCGGGCCAGAGCTCGCCGCGGTCTTCGACGACCTCGAGACGCTGCTCAAGAACGGCGACGTGATCGAGGCGCTCACGGCGCGCGGGATCAACGCGAGCCTCGCGCTGCTCGCCGCCGACGCGCTCCGCGCCTACCTTGCGGGCCGAAAGGCCGACGCGGCGGAGGACTTCTCGACCGTCGCGGAGGAGATCCGCGGCCGGCTCGCCGCGAGCGCCGAGGCGCAGGGGCCGGACGACGGATCGCCAGGGGAGCCGTCGCGCTCGAACGGGAGGGGCTGAATGGGCACGAGCTTCGAAGCAGAGCAGACACCGAGGCCAGGCGACGGCGCGCGGCCGGCGCCGCCCTGGGAGCCGGCCGCGGCGCTCTCCGGCGCCGACTACTCGGCCGTCGAGCTCGCGCAGGGCGACGATCGCGTGTTCCTCCTCGAGCAGCGCGAGCTGCCCGAGCGCGAGCGCTACCTCACCGTGACCGACTCCGCCGGCGTCGCCGAGGCGATCCGGACCATGGCGGTCCGCGGCGCCCCGGCCATCGGCATCGCCGCGGCGTACGGGATGGCGCTCGCCGCGCGCGCCGCCCGCGACGAGGGCGCCTCCAGCTACGTCGCCGCCATGCGGGCGGCCGGGGAGCACCTCGCCTCCGCCCGGCCCACCGCCGTGAACCTCGGGTGGGCGGTGCGGCGCGCGATCGCCGCGGCCCTGCAGAACGCCGGGCGCCGCGGCGAGGAGCGCGCGCGGGAGCTCGCCGAGCTCGCCCGCGAGATCCACCGGGAAGACGTCGCCGCCTGCCACCAGATGGGCCGCGCCGGCGCGGCGCGCCTGCCGGAGTCGGGCACGGTCCTCACCCACTGCAACGCGGGCGCGCTCGCGACCGGCGGCTACGGCACGGCGCTCGGCGTGATCCGCGCCGCCATCGAGGAGGGCAAGGCGCTCCGCGTGCTCGCGTGCGAGACCCGCCCGTACCTCCAGGGCGCCCGCCTCACCGCCTGGGAGCTCCAGCGGGACGGCATCCCGGTCGAGGTGATCTCCGACTCGATGGCCGCGTGGTTCATGCAGAAGGGCGAGGTCGGCGCCGTCGTCGTCGGGGCCGACCGCATCGCGCGGAACGGCGACGTCGCGAACAAGATCGGGACCTACGGCCTCGCCTGCCTCGCGCGCCACCACGGCATCCCGTTCTACGTGGCCGCCCCGTGGAGCACGATCGACCTCGCCACCGAGAGCGGCACGTCGATTCCCATCGAGGAGCGGAGCCGCGACGAGCTCGCCGTCGTCGGCGGTCGCCGCGTCGTCCCGCCCGGCGTGCCCGTCCGGCACCCGGCCTTCGACGTCACCCCCGCGGAGCTCGTCACAGCCGTCTTCACCGAGCGCGGCAAGCTGACGACGCGCGAGATCAGCCGCTCCGTGCCGCCGGCGCCGCCGGCCGGCTAGCGCCGCGCGCCAGAGGGCGGCGGAGCCGGCGCGCGCCCTCCCCCTCGCGCTCCCCCGCCGCATGGGCTAAGGACACCCCTGATGGCGCAGTTCTCGCCCAAACCTGAATGGCTCAAGGTCCGCGCTCCCGGGGGGGACACGTACCACCACCTCAAGGAGACGTTCCGCAAGCTCGATCTCCACACGGTCTGCGAGGAGGCGCGCTGCCCGAACGTCGGCGAGTGCTGGCGCGAGGGGACCGCGACGGTGATGCTCCTCGGCGACGTGTGCACGCGCGGCTGCCGCTTCTGCGCTGTCACGACGGGCGATCCGCGCGGCGCGGTCGACGTGCGGGAGCCGGAGCACGTGGCCCGCGCCATCGCCCGGCTCTCGCTCCAGTACGTCGTGATGACGATGGTCAACCGCGACGACCTGCTCGACGGCGGCGCCGAGCACGTCGCCCGCACGGTGAGCCGCCTGCACGCGCTCCGGCCCGACCTGCTCATCGAGACGCTGGTCGGCGACTTCCAGGGCCACATGAGCGCCGTCGACATGGTGGTCGACGCCGGGCCCGACGTCTTCGCCCACAACGTGGAGGTCGTCCGCCGCATCACGCGCGTCATCCGCGACGTCCGGTCGAGCTACGACCAGTCGCTCGCCGTGCTCCGGCGCGCGAAGGAGCGCCAGCGGCGCCTCGCCGCCGACGCGGCCGAGGCCGCGGGGGGCAGCGCCCCTGCGCCGCGGCGGCTCACCAAGAGCTCGGTCATGGTCGGCATCGGCGAGACCGACGACGAGGTGCTGGAGGCGCTCCGCGACCTGCGTGCGGCCGGGGTCGACATCGTGACGATCGGCCAGTACCTCCGCCCCTCCTCGAAGCACGCGCCCGTGCAGCGCTTCGTCGAGCCCGAGACCTTCGCCGCGTTCGAGCGCGCGGCGCTCGAGATGGGCTTCCTCTACGCCGCCAGCGCGCCGCTCGTTCGCTCGAGCTACAAGGCGGCCGAGGTCTTCGTCCGCAGCCTGATGGACCGAGGCGGCGCAGCGCTCCCCGCCGCCGCCTCGGGCGCCCCGGCCGGCGAGGCTCCCGCGGGCGCCGCGGCCGTCGAGGCGCTCCTCGAGGAGCGCCTCGCCGTGGCGCGCCGCGAGGCCGCCCGCCTCACCGCAGAGCTCGACCCCGACGAGCCCCGTCCGCCCGGCGGCCCAGCGACGGCGTCGGCGAGCCCCGCGCGCCTCGTCCCGGCAGCCTCCCTGGTCCGCCGCTAGAGCGGCGCTCACCCGAGCGACGCCCACCCGAGCGGCGGCCACCCGCACAGGAGACGGGCCCAGATCGGCGTTTTCGGCGCGCAAGCGCACTCCAGTGCGCTGAGCACCGAAAACGTCGAGATGGGCCCGTATCCGAAGCGGGTGGCCGCCGCTCGCGCCAAGCGCCTTGACGCTTCCGGTCGTTTGGCCGAGCGTATTGCTCGGCAGGAGGGTCCAACACCACGATGTCCGCTCCCATCAACAGGCGCCTCGGCGGCATCGCTCCCGGCGCCTCGCGCCTCGGCTCGGAGGCGCCCCGCGTGCGCGTGGCGTCGATCCTGGCCCAGGCAGCGAGGGCCTACAGCGCGCGCCCTCCGATCGAAGACATCACGATGCCCACCGGCTTCGATCCCGCCGCGGTGGCGCTCTTCGAGACGATCATCGAGGCCGCGTTCCTCGTCGCGAACGCCGACGGCCACTTCGACGACGACGAGCGCGGGCGCTTCCAGGCGATCGTCGCCGGCGCGTGCCAGAACCTCGTCCACGAGAAGCAGCTCGAGGCGCTCCTCGCCGATCTCGGCGAGATGCTGGCCGAGGACGGGCTGGAGAAGCGCATCAGCATGGTCGCCCGCACGATCGCGCGGACCGAGCACCAGCGCGAGGTGCTCCGCGTGGCGGCCTCCATGGCGCACGCCTCCGGCGGCGTGAGCGCGCAGGAGCACGGCGTGCTCGAGCAGCTCGCGCGCGGGTTCAAGCTCGATGCGGCTGCCGTCGATGAGGCCCTCGCGCAGGCAGCCGAGCCCGTGAACGTCTAGCGTGGACATCAGCGCCGCCGCGTACGGCGGGAGACGCGCATCAGGGCGCGCGCGGGTTCGAGCTCGCCGCGGCGAGTCAAACCCCGGGCGAGATCGCTGCGACGAGTCAACGTCACATCAACGTCACGCGTAAAGCGAATGAGCGTGCGCCGCTTCTGGGCACTGGTCTCGGGCAGCGCCTTTGATTAGTGTCCCGCGAACCGATGAGCACCGCGACGTACTCCACCGACCGCCCGCCGAACGTCTCAGGGGCAAGCCTCGAGCCGCAGGCTGCCGTCGCGCGGCACCCGCTCGATACGTGTGCCGACGACGTGATCAAGGTCCTGCGCGACGACGGCTCGCTCGACCCCGCGCACGATCCGAAGCTCGAGCCATCGGAGGTGATCGCCCTCTACAAGGCGATGCTGCGCGTGCGCCGGCTCGACGAGCGCCTCGTGGCGCTGCAGCGCCAGGGGCGGGTCGGGTTCCACGTCGGCTCGCTCGGCGAGGAGGCGGCGATCCTCGGCAGCGTCTCCGCGACGCGGCCTCAGGACTGGGTGTTCCCGTGCTACCGCGAGTTCGGCGCTGCGCTCTGGCGAGGGCTGCCGCTCCAGCGGTACATCGACAACATGTTCGGCAACGCCAACGACACGGTGAAGGGGCGGCAAATGCCGGACCACTACACCTACCGCGAGGGCCACTTCGGCTCGGTGAGCTCGCCCATCGGCACGCAGATCACCCAGGCTGTCGGCTTCGCGTGGGCCGCGAAGCTGAAGCGCGACGAGCTCGTCACGCTGTCCTACTTCGGCGACGGCGCGACGAGCTCGTCGGACTTCCACAGCGGCCTGAACTTCGCGGGCGTGTTCAAGGTGCCGACCATCTTCTTCTGCCGGAACAACGGCTGGGCGATCAGCGTGCCGACCGAGCGCCAGACGGCGAGCAACACGTTCGCGTCCAAGGGGGTCGCGTACGGCGTCCCCGCGGTGCGGGTCGACGGCAACGACCTGTTCGCCGTGGTGAAGGTGACCCGCGACGCGATCGCGCGCGCCGCGGCCGGCGAGGGCCCGACGCTCATCGAGGCCATGACGTACCGCCTCTCGGGCCACTCGACGAACGACGACCCGAAGGCGTACCGCCCCGACGCGTGGCTGGATCCGTGGCGACGGCTCGATCCGATCGCGCGGCTGCGGCAGCACCTCGAGCGCACCCAGGGCTGGACCGAGGCGCAGGATCGCGAGATCGAGGCGGCGCTCGACGCGGAGGTCAAGGCCTGCATCGCGGTCTCGGAGAAGGTTCCGCCGCCGTCGCTCGACTCGATGTTCGAGGACGTCTATGCGGAGCCGCCCTGGCACCTCGTGGAGCAGCGGGAACAGCTGAAGGCGGGCCCGAGGGCCAAGGGCCACGGCGACCACTAGGTCGCGGGGGCGGCGTGGACCGCGCGGCGGCTCGCCGCGCGGCGCCGGCGCGGCGGAGGTGGGGCCGCCGCCGGCGATCGACGGGGCCCCCAGGGGAGCCGGGGCACCGGCGAGGTTGTACCCCCACCTGTTGGCCGAGAGACGGAGACGAAGAGCATGCCTCAGATGAACATGGTCCAGGCGATCAACGACGCGCTACGCCACGAGATGCGGCGCGACTCGCGGGTCGTCGTGCTCGGCGAGGATGTCGGCAAGGTCGGCGGCGTGTTCCGCGTGACCCAGGGCCTGTTCGATGAGTTCGGGGACGACCGGGTGATCGACACGCCGCTCTCGGAGAACGGGATCGTGGGGACGGCCATCGGGATGGCGCTCTACGGGCTCGTGCCGATCCCGGAGATCCAGTTCGCCGATTTCATCTATCCCGCGTACGACCAGATCGTGTCCGAGCTGGCGAAGTACCGCTACCGCTCGGGGGGCGAGTATCCGTCCAAGCTGGTCATCCGGACGCCGTTCGGCGGCGGCATCCGCGGCGGGCACTACCACTCACAGTCGCCCGAGGCGCAGTTCATCCACGTGGCGGGCCTGAAGGTCGTGTGCCCGTCGAACCCGGCCGACGCGAAGGGGCTCTTGCTCTCGTCGATCCGGGATCCGGATCCGGTGCTGTTCTTCGAGCCGAAGCGCATCTACCGCGCCGCGAAGGGCGACGTCCCGGACGGCGAATACACGGTCCCGCTCGGCCAGGCGAACGTGGTCCGGCCGGGCTGGCACGTGACGCTCGTGGTCTGGGGCGCGATGCTCTACGAGGCGCTCGACGCGGCGAACCAGGCGGCCGCGCAGGGCGTCGAGTGCGAGGTGATCGACCTGCGCACGCTGTGGCCGCTCGACATCGACACGGTGATCGAGTCGGTGAAGCGGACGGGCCGGTTCATCGTGGTGCACGAGGCGCCGAAGAGCTGCGGCCTCGGGGCGGAGCTCGTCTCGCTGGTCAACGAGAAGGCGTTCCTCCACCTGGAGGCGCCGCCGCTCCGGGTCACGGGCTTCGACACGCCGTTCCCGTACACCCTCGAGAACGAGTATCTCCCTCTGTCCCATCGTATCCTTCCGGCGATCCTCGAGACGGCGAGGTACTGACGCATGGGCAAGTACGAGTTCAGGCTTCCGGACATCGGCGAGGGCGTCACCGAGGGCGAGATCGTGACCTGGCTGGTGTCGCCGGGCGACATGGTCGCCGAGGACCAGCCGATGGTCGAGGTGATGACCGACAAGGCGACGGTGACGATCACGTCGCCGCGCACGGGCCGGATCGTGGAGACGCGGGGCAAGGTGGGCGGGATCGTCCCCGTCCACTCGGTGCTCGTCGTGTTCGACCTCGACGACCGGCCCTCGGCGGCGCCGCCCGCGTCGGGGGCGGGGGTGCGAAAGGACGCCGCGAAGGCCGGCCCCGCGGAGCCCGCGGCGGCGGCCGCGAAGTCCGGGGCTCCGGAGCCCGCGGCGACGGCGGTCGGCGACATCCGGGAGGACCTCCCGGGGATGAACCTGGCGGCGCCGGCGCGGTCCGCGTGGGCGAACGGCAGCATCGGCGCGGGGGGGCGCGCGGCGGCCTACTTCAACGAGAAGCCGCTCGCGACGCCCGCGACGCGCAAGCTGGCGCGCGACCTCGGGGTCGACCTGCGGCGCGTGCCGCCGACCGGCCCTGCGGGCCGCGTGACGAAGGACGACGTGCGGGCGCTCGAGGCGCCCGAGGAGGCGGCCCCGGCGCTGCCCGAGGCGGCGCCCAGGCGGGCGGCCCCGGCGCTGGCCGAGGCGGCGCCGAGGCAAGCGGCGGCGAGGCCCGGCCAGCTGGACGAGGAGCCGGGGCACGGGGCGGCCCGGCCCGAGGCGGAGCGCGGCCGGGGGTTGCCCTCGGCGCCGGGCGACGAGCGCATCCCGCTGCGGGGCGTGCGCAAGCGGATCTTCGAGGCGATGTCGCGGTCGAAGCACACGGCGGCGCACTTCACCTTCGTCGAGGAGTGCGACGTCTCCGCGCTGAAGGAGCGCCGCGCGCGCCTGCGCCCGCTGGCCGAGAAGGCGGGCGTCAAGCTGACCTTCCTGCCCTTCTTCGTGAAGGCCGTGGTCGCGGCGCTGAAGAAGCACCCGACGTTGAACAGCGCGTTCGACGAGGCGACGCAGGAGATCGTCGTCAAGAAGAGCTATCATATCGGCATCGCGTCCGCGACCGAAGCCGGGCTCATCGTGCCGGTGGTGCGCGACGCGGATCGGCGGAGCGTGCTGGAGATCGCGCAGGAGATCTCGCGGCTCGGCGAGGACACGAAGTCGGGGCGGGTGAAGCCGGAGGATCTCGGCGGCTCGACGTTCACGATCACGTCGCTCGGCCAGCAAGGGGGGCTGTTCGCGACGCCGATACTGAACTTCCCCGAGGTCGCGATCCTGGGTATCCACCAGATGAAGCAGAAGCCGGTGGTGCGCGACGGGCAGATCGTGATCGGCGAGGTGATGCTGGTGTCGCTGTCGTTCGACCACCGGATCATCGATGGTCACGTGGGTGCGGCGTTCGCCTACGAGATCATCGGGTATCTGGAGGATCCCGATCGGCTGTTTTTGGAGATGAGCTGAGCAGAAGCCCGGCTGCCGGGCTGGTGCCGCTCAGGCTCGTCCCTGGTCGCGCGTGAGGTCGTGCCGAGCTGCCTGGCATCGCGCGCTGGCCTCTCTACCGTCCGGGTGCCCTACCGGGATCTCCCGGAGCACGCCGATAATACCGAGCGAGCTCGGCTCAAGACGAAGACGCGGTGACCACCAAGCTGCGCGCCGCCATCCAGACGCCCGTGCTGCTTGCAAAGGGGCGAAGGGCTTCGCTCAGCGCCCGCTCGAACGCGGGCTTGAGCGAGGGGTCCGTGTCCGCCATGAAACGGGCCGATGGCCCAATTTGCATCGAGTACTCCACGGCCTCGGCGATGTCTCGCGCCGCTCCCAGTTGAATCATCGTCTCGCGGGGTTCGATGTTCACGCGCTTGAAACCCGCAGCGCCGAGCACCTGCTGGACGAACGCGGGAGCGGAAAAGTAAAACGGCCCAGGCTGGCCGGGTTGCAGCAGCGCGGGCATCGGATGATCGGGCGAGACGCTGCGCGCCGCCATGAGCGGCACGTGAGCCCAGTCATTGCGCTCCAGCTCTTGCCAGCACACGAAAGCCAGGCGCCCGCTCGGTCGCAGGCTCTCACGCATCTCGCGGAAAGCCGCGACGGCATCTGGGAAGAACATCACGCCGAAGCGTGAGTAGATGGCATCGAACGGCACCTCGAAGGTCTGACGTGCAGCGTCTCCCAAGATGATCTCGACGTTGCCGAGGCCCGCTTGCGCGACGCGCCCGCGCGCAGCCGTCACCATCGGCTCCGATATGTCGACCCCGACGACCGTCCCCGTCGCTCCCACGCGGACCGCGAGTTCGATGCAGCTCTGGCCCGCGCCGCAACCCACGTCGAGCACCCGCTCACCCGCTTCGAGCTGCAAGCGATCCAGCGCCGGGCGCCCGAGGGGCTCCAGCTGCGCGTCAGTTTGCGCCTGCAACTTCACCCACGCTTGCCCGCTCGATTCTCGCCATGCGTCTTGAGCTTGCATCACGCCGTCCCTCTGCGGCAGAGGATATGCGCCTCGGCCGAGCGACCGCAAGCCGGCTCAGCGCGGCAGCCATGCGTTCGCATGGAGATGCCCTGTGGCACGTCGAAGACGTGGGCGGACGGAAGGATCCCTTGTCGCGCGGGGCCGGAACCGGCAACATCGCGCGCCGTGATCGCGATTCCCAAGACCCTCGAGGACGCGCTGCGCGACCGGTTCGTCGTGCCCTTCGTCGGCGCCGGCGTGTCCATGGCCGCGCTGGACCGGAACGGGAAGCGGATGTTCCCCAGCTGGGGAGACCTGCTCCTCGGGGCAGCCGCGCGCCTCCGCGAGGACGGCAAGCGGCCCGAGGCCAACGTCGTGGAAGGGCTGCTGGAGAAGCGGATGCCCGACTACTTCGAGGCGGCCCGGCACGCGCGCGAGGGCATGGGGCCGGGCTGGTACCGCTACCTCCGCCAGGTGCTGGATCCGCCGGGCAATCGCATCGACACCGGATCTCTGTCGCTCGCGCGCGCCGTCTGGCAGCTGCCGAGCAGGCTGGTGATCACGACCAACTACGATCAGATACTCCGCTACGCCCTCGATGATCCGAACGATCTGGTGCAGATCAGCGTCGATGCGACGGCCGAGCTGTCCGCCATGCTGCGCGACGAGATCGATCGCCCGACCGTCTGGCACCTGCACGGCTTCATCCAGCAGCCGCAGCGGCTGATCCTGACGCCGGACGGCTACCGCGAGCTGTACCCGAGCCAGGAGGACGAGGTGCGCTACCGCGCCGCGCTGCAGGCGCTGCGCCACCTGCTTGCGGCGCGCACGTTCCTGTTCGTCGGCTTCAGCCTCGATGACGCGATGTTCGGCAACCAGATCGCGTGGGTCCAGGAGGCCTTCGGCGGCGCCGCAGGGCCGCACTACATGCTCGTTCGGGCGCGCGAGCTGCGCGACACCCAGCGGCGCCTGAGGGACCTGAGCTGCATCGAGTTCCTGACGTTCGAGGAGTTCGGTGATCCCCTGGTGGCGCTCGTCCACGCCCTCGGTTCAGCCGGGAACCGGGAGCCCACCACGCCGCCGCCGCTCGCGGCGGGCGCCCCTCGGCCCACCGCGCGCCTCGAGGTGGCGGCCGCCCCGTCACCCGCCCCCGCCGGGCCCCTCGCGTTCCTCGCCGACGAGCTGATGCTCCCCCCCGTCACCCGGGTCGCGCACCGCGGGCTCCTCGCCGAGGCGGCGCCCGCCCCGCCCGCCGCCGCCGCGACGCCTCGAAGTTTCGAGACGACCGCGGGGGACGGCGGCATGGACATGGCGCTTGTGAGGCAGGGCTATCGGCTCGTCTACCAGTATCAGCGCAGCGTCTTCGATCGGCTGTCCGAGCTGTCCGACGCGCTCGCGGGCATCGGGCTCGCGTTCGAGCGCTGGGACCCGTCCCTGTTCTCGCGCCACCCGAAATCGACCTCGGAGTTCTTTCGCCGCAAGTACTGGGCCTGGGATTTCCTGCCTGCGTATCGCCTCCAGCTCGTCTGGCAGTCATCGGACAGCACCTCGCGGAGCGTGGTCCTCGAGGTGGTGTCAGACACGGGCTTCACGCGCAGCGGGAGTGATGAGCCGGATCCGACGCGCTTCGGCGGCGCGCGCGCGGCGGGCTCCGAGCTGCAGATCAACCTGATGCGCTCCTCCGTTCGGAACCTGCCGTGGAACCAGATCTGGTCGTCCTTGAGCGGACAGGAGGACACCATCTACGACGGAAACGATCACGAGATCGACGCCGGCGGGCGCCCGTGCACCTACCGCTACCTCCGCGTCGATCTGGGCGCTGCGCTGGACAAGGAGGCGTTCAGCGAGCGCGTCATCGCCCCTGTCAGCGCCTGGCTCGCTCGGTGATCGAGAGCCTCGGACGAGCGCGCCCCGCGCTGGCGTGCCGGCTGCGCCAGGCTGCATGGAGGAGAGACACCCCGCGGACCACGTGGCTCCCGGTGCAAGGACCGCTTCAATTCCGTTGAGGTCTTCGAACGTCGCGGGAGGGGTGAACCGTGGGCCGTCGCGATCATGAACGAATCGAGCAGCTCCCCTGGTACCTTGCCGGCGTCTTCGGTTCGAAGGCGATCGTCAAAAGCCTCGACGAAATCGATCGTTGCGATCGTCAACTGGCGCGGCGCCTCGGAGCTCAGCGCACCATGGTGAAGAAGTTGAGCTTGTTACCGTCCAGGTCGCGGAAATACCCTCCGTAGAAGCCCTGTCCGCGCGGCCCCGGCGCGCCCTCGTCCTTGCCGCCCAGCTCCACGGCCTTCTTGTGGAGCGCGTCCACCTTGGCTGGGCTATCGACGGCGAGCGCGACCATCACGCCGTTGCCGACCGTGGCCGGCTGGCCGTCAAAGGGCAGGGCGACGCCGAGCGCGGGCGCGTTCGGCTTCACCGCCCAGATGATCATCCGCTCGGATTGCATGAGCCGCGTCGCGCCCAGCTCGCCCAGCAGGGCGTCGTAGAAACGGGCGGCACGCTCCAGATGGTTCGTGCCCAGCGTGACATAGCCGATCATGGATCTCTCCGTTCGTTTGAATGGTTCGTCTTCGTTGGCCCCGGCGTGCTCATCCGCGCTCCAGCTTCTTGCCGCCCGCCGCGACGGCGGCCTCCTTCGCTGCTCCGGAGCTGTACATGAGGGCGGCGGTGCCGTGGGAGAAAATCCAAACGTTTCGGAACCGTCAAGCCCCGACTGCCGGACCTGGCGACCGCGCGGTGACGCGCGCGCTCGCCGCTGTGGCCTGCTATCACGCGGGCCACAGCGGCTTCGTTCACCTGCGGGCCATGGCTGCGGACCACAGCGTGCCTCCTGCGCCCGTGCGCATATCGGCGCGGGTTCGCGGCGCTCTGGCTGGGCTCGACCGCAGAGCTAGGCGAGGAGGGGCGGCACGCCGTTGGGTGCTGGGCCGGGCGCCGCCGCGCCGGGCGGCGCAGCGCCGGGCGCCGCCGGCGCAGCCGGGCTTCGCGGCACCACCGGAGGCGCGGCGCCCGGCGATGCCGGCGCCGTCGGACCAGCCGTGGCGGCGTCCTCCGGGGCTGCGGCGGTATCGCCCGAGGACGCGGAGCGACCGCCGCGGCCCTTGTACAGCGACGGCGCGATCGTGTCGGCGTCACCCTCGTTCCAGCGGAGATAGGCGACGGCCCTGCGTGTCTGATCGTAGGCGTGCACGAGCAGCGAAAACGCGCGCGCTCGCTTGTCCGCCGCCTCGGTGGGCCCAGGCCCCTTGCCGTGCTCCCTCACGCCGAGGGCGGCGAGGAGCTGCGGCCCGATCTCTCCGGCGCGGCGCACCTCCTCCTCGGTCGCCGCCGTCTTTCCGGCGATCTCCGGCCAGCTCCCGCTGAACAGCGCCGAGAGCGCCACGAGATCGTTGGCCGTATCGATGTGCCCCTGCCCTGCGCGGATCTCCGCGACCGCCTCCGCGTCGAGCAGGCCGCGGCGGGCCAGCGCCTCGGCGTCGCTCAGCAGGTTTTCGCGGAGCGGGACGGCCTCTTCGAGGAGCGGCTTCAGCGCGTTCTCCGCGCCTTCGCTGGACAGCCACAGGAGGTGCGCGTACCACGCGGCGAGCGCGTAGGTCTCGAGCCTGTCGAGCAGCGCGACATCATGCTTGTGGAGGTGCTCAGCGACGGCGGGTCGCAGCGCGAGGAGGCCGGGCAGCACGCCAAGCACCTGGGAGACGACGCGCGGGATATCGAGGTTGATGGTGATGAGCCGATCCGCGCTCAGCGCCTCGATCTCGCGGAGGGCGTTGTCGAACGCCTTCGCCGCCTGGAGCGGGGTCGCGGGCTTCTTGGGAGCTGCCTTTTTCTTGTTCGAGAACGGTCTGGCCATGAGGGGACTACCTCTCGTTGATCTCCGTCGCGGAGCGGCGAAAGAATGGATATGCCATGCCCCCTACCCCCCACGCTGGATGTGATGTGAACGCCCAGCGCACGCCGGACGTTCCGGCAGGGGTAATCATGCTCGCTTTCGTGTCAATTCATCAGCCGGATGATTTTCAGAGCGCGTGCCCCTCGACGTCGTAATCTTGCTCAAGGGCATCCATGCCTGCGAGTCGAAGGGGGGCTGCCCTATCGTCGTCTCGCGCGCCTGGCGTCCCGCGGGACGGGCGGTGTACGGGACCTGGATGATGGAAAGTTACATGCTCGGGCAGTCCGGTTGCGCGAGGGCTGCTCGGCTGCCTGCCTGTAACCGGATCCGGTTCCCCGAGGGCTGCTCAGCTGCCCGCCTGTAACCGGATCCGGTTCCCCGAGGGCTGCTCAGCTGCCCGCCTGTAACCGGATCCGGTTTCCCGAGGGCTGCTCAGCTGCCCGCCTGTAACCGGATCCGGTTTCCCGAGGGCTGCTCAGCTGCCTGCCCGTAACCGGATCCGGTTTCCCGGGGCTGCCCAGCTGCCTGCCCGTAACCGGATCCGGTTTCTCGAGGCTGCCCAGCTGCCTGCCCGTAACCGGATCCGGTTGCCGGAAGCCTGGTCGGCTTTCCGGCCGCAACCATCCCCGGTTGCCGGGGCATGCGCAGCTGCCCGGCCACGCTTCCCGTGTCCCGGAGGGCGCTCAGCGGGTCGCCTCCGGCCGCATTCGGCCGCAAGCGCGACGGCCGGGCGCGCCGGCGCCCCACGCCACGCACCGAGCCGTGCATTTTCTCAAACGGAACCGGAAATCCCGCCGCAATTCTGGATATGAGCACCCTCCTTTCGCCCGCCGACGACACCTCCCGCAACGCGACATGGAATTCCGTTCACGCTGCCGCATTGGACACCCTCCCCAGCGTGCTCCGGCTCCTGGGGGTCTCCGAGCCCGATATCGACGACCTGTTCCAGGAGATCTTGCTCGCGGCGTACGAGAGCCTGGATCGGTTCGATCCCGCCTTCCCCGCCTCCACCTCGGCGCCGCTGGAGGAGGCCGACCCCGCCGGCGATCCGCCGCCGCGGGATGGCAGGCGCCAGAAAGGCAGCGCGGAAGCCCGGTGGGTGTTCGGGATCGCCTGGCGGAAGGTCAGCCGCTACCTGGACCGCGCTTACCGCCGCCGCGAGGTGCCGACGGGCTTGCACCCGGCGCCGCACGAGCAGGCCGTCGATCCCGCGCCGAGCAGCGAGCAGCGCGTCGCGGACCGAGAGCGGCTGGAGCTCGCGATCGCGGTGCTCGGCACGATCGCGCCCGAGCGGCGGATCCTCCTCGTCCTGCACGAGGCGTTCGACGTGCCGGTCGTGGAGATCGCGCGCATGCTCGGCATCAACTACAACACCGCCTGCAACCGGCTGCGCCTCGCCCGCGAGGACTACCGCGCCGCCGTCGCGCGGTTGCGCCCGGAGCAGCGACAGGCGCTGCGCGCCTGCTGGCTCCTGTTCCCGCTGGCGTCCGACTCCCTGGTGCGCGACGACGGCACGAGCGCCTCGGTGCCGCCGGCCGCCCCGCCGGCGCCGTCTCCGCCTGCTCCGCCGACAGCGCCGGCACCTGCTCCGCCCGCACCGCCGCCTGCTCCGCCGGTGCCCCCTGCCTCTGCTCGACCCGTGCCTCCGGCGCCCTTGCCGCAGACGCCGGCGACATCGAGCCTCCGGCGGACGCTCGCTCGGGTCGGCCGTTACCTCGGAGCGGTCGCGGCAGGCATCGCCGGTACGATCGCCGTGCAGCTCGCCCTCGCGTCACCGCCGGCCCACTGGGCTCGCCGCTTCGAGGCGCAGCTGCCCGAGCCGCCGCCCGCGAGCAGCGCCTGCCTTGCACCGACGCCGCAGCAGCAGACACCGGAGCCAGCGCCCGTGGCTCCCGCAGCCGAGGCGCTCCCGCGCCCGTGCCCTGCCGCGCCGCGGGCGGCAGCACCGGCCGGCGAGCGGGAGGACACCTTCGCGGAGGAGCTCCGGCTGCTCTCCGCAGCGCGAGAACGCCTGTCGGCCGGTGATCCCGCCGGGGCGCTCCGGCTGCTCGCCGCACACGAGGCGCGATTCCCCGCAGGCCGGCTGACGGGCGTGCGGGAGCGGCTCCGCACCGTCGGCCGGGCACGCCTCGCTCCTCCCGAGCAGAGGGCGCCGGGAGGAGCGCCGTCGCGATGAGCTGCACCAGGCCCAGACACGGGCTCGGCGCGCGCCATGCCCGGTGCGCTGCCGGATCGACCCGGAGCGCCGGGCGCCCGGCGCACGCCGCCGTGGCGGTGGCCATGGCCACCACGGTCCTGCTCTGCGTCGCGGCAGCCCGCGCCGCGCCGGAGCTGCGACCGGCTGCGATGCGGCTCGAGGTCGTGCGGGGCCCCGGCGCCGAAGCCTGCGCCGACGAGGCGTTCCTTCGCGCGGAGGTGGCGCGCGGGCTCGGCGCCGACCCCTTCCAGGACGACGCGCCGCGGGTGCTCACGGTCACCATTGCGCAGGCAGGGCCGGAGCTCACGGCCTCGATGGCCCTGCGCGAGAGCGAGAGCGCGGGCGATACAACCTGGGCTGAGGGGTTCGGCACCCGGAACGGCTGCGAGGCGCTGCTCTCCGGCGCGGCCCTCGCGATCGTGGCGCAGATCCTGAACATGCCGGAGCGGGCGCCACCGCCCTCGAGGCCTCACTGCCGCCCGAGCCCTCAGCACCGCCCGAAGCCTCACCGCCGCAGGCGCGCCGGGCCGCGCCGGAGCCGTTGCGCCGGGCCGAGCAGCCGAAGGCGCCACCGCTGCTGAAAGCGACGTCAATGCCGGCAGAGCGCCTGCGGCTAGAGGCGGGGCTCGGGGCGACGCTTGGCCTGGGGATCACGCCGGGGGCCGCAGCTGGCACGACGCTGTCCTTCGGCGTTCGCCGGACCAACTGGTCGCTCACGGCGGAGGGGCGTGTGCTGGCGTCTCTCGCGCAGGAGGTGAAAGACATGACCATCAGCACGAGGGCCTTCACGGCAGCTGGTGTGGGCTGCCTTCACGGCCATCACCTGTTCGGCTGCGGGGTCGCGACTGCCGGCGTCGTCCGCTTCGCCGCTCGGAACCCGTGGGACCTGACCTTGCGCAACGGTGCGCTACTCGGTTGCGGGGCACGGATCGGCGGCGCCTGGCCCCTCTCGGACCGGTGGTCCGCGCACGGATACGTCGAGGCCACGGTGGTCGTGGTGGACGCGGTGCTCCGGCGCCAAAGCGATCCACGCAACGTCCCTGGAGCCATCACATGGTCGTCACCTCCGCTCGCAACGGCGCTCGGGTTCGGGATCAGTACAGCATTCTGAACTGGCGGAGCCACATCGTGTCCTTCTCGCCGAAAGTCAAAGAGACATGGGAATTATCAAAGGGAATCCACAATGCTCGACGTGATCGACTGTCTCGCGAGAGCTGCCCGTTGTCAGCGCAAGGCCTCTCTAAGTACTCTGCTCGACATGCGAATCGCCCTGTCCATTGTCGTCGGAATCCTCTTGCTGCCAGCCTGCTCCGGAGATCCGACCGTCATCGGTCCTTGTCAGCCCCAGGAATACGGCAACCCAGGCTGCCCCTGGCCCGAGGAAGGTGGCGGCGGGGCCGGAGGTGAAGACGGCGCCGGCGGTGAAGGCGGTGAAGGCGGGGCCGGCGGCAGCGGCGGCGGCGAGACCGCCTGCGCCGGCGACTGCATCCCACCCGCCCCGCTCGGCTGGTTCGGCCCGGCGCTCCTCTGGTACGGCCCGCGGGACCAGGCGCCGGACTGCCCCGCAGCCGCGCCCAATGTCGGCTACGAGGGGTTTGCCGACCTGGCGCCCGCGCCGCTCGCCTGCGCGGCCTGCCTGTGCGACCCGCCTGACGCGGCCGCAGCCTCGTGCCGGCTCCCGCTGGGCTGGTCGGCGCACACGGCGACGGGGACGACGTGTGCTGGCGCCCCCGACAGCGTCGCGATCCCCTTCGTGGCCCCTGACGGCTGGGACGGCGCCTGCACCGCCTCGACCGCGATCCCCGCGGGCCAGGACTGCGGCGGGCGGCCATGCGTGCAGTCGATCTCGATCGACGCGCCGGTCGTGCTGGTCACCGCCGCCGCCGCATGCACGCCCAGGGTGGACGAGCCGCCGCCGCCGGCTCGCCTCGATCCCTGGCAGACCCGGGCGCTCGCCTGCGTGCCCGGCGCCTACACCGAGTGCCCCGGCGACCGGAGCACCTGCATGCCCTCGCCGGAGCAGCCCGGGGTCCCGCCGCCCGGCGGCTTTTTGACGTGCATCTTCCACGAGGGCGACGTGACGTGCGAGGCGCCGTACCTGGACAGGCACGTCTTCTACGGCGGCGCCGACGACACGCGCGGTTGCTCCGAGTGCGGCTGTGGCGAGCCGGAGGGCGCGTCCTGCACCATCATGGCCTCCGTCTACAGCGACGGGGCGTGCGCCGAGCAGGTCGCGTCGACCCTCGTCAGCTCCAGGGCGCCGTTCTGCGGGGTCACGCCGCCCGGCATCGGCCTCGGCAGCAAGTCGGCGGAGGTCGTCGACGTCGATCCCGGCGGCTGCGCCCCGAGCGGCGGCGAGCCCACCGGCGAGCTGTTGCCGGCCGAGCCGTCGACGTTCTGCTGCCAGGCGTAGAGGCACGCACCGACACTGCCACCGCGGCAGCGACGCCATGACCGCCATCGGTACCGCGGAGATCTCCGGAACGACGTGCCCGCTTTTTCAGGAAGGCCGGCTCGCATAGAAGAATGTTCTGTCGCAAGCAGGAACCTGCCGGTGTTGAATGGCGTGCTCGGCCTCCATCGTGTACCGGCGGCTCTCGGCCTCGTCGGGTTCGAGCCCCAGCTCACCATAGCAATAGGCCATCGCCAGCGCCTGGAGCGCCGCGGGGTGCTCCCGCTCGCCAGCGCTCTCGTAGAGCTCCACGGCTCTTCTGCCATTGTCGCTGAGCTCGACCGCAGTGCCAGGCAACGAGAGGCGGCGCGCCGCCGAGCGCTGCGCCGGACACCGCCGCGACGGACCTTGATGGCGCGTATCCAGCTCTCCTTTCCTCGGAGCGTCAACGGGACCGCTGATCCGCGGGACCGGAGCGGCCCGGGCTCAGGTTGAACGCGGAGCCGACGAGCGCAAGGTGGCTGAACGCCTGGGGGAAGTTGCCGAGCAACCGCCCGCTCGCTGGGTCGTACTCCTCCGAGAGCAGGCCGACGTCGTTGCGCAGCGCGAGCAGCCGCTCGAACAGCGCCCGCGCCTCGCCGGCGCGGCCCATGAGGGCATAGCAGTCCGCGAGCCAGAAGCTGCACGCGAGGAACACCCCCTCGGCGCCGGGCAGGCCGTCAGGCGTCCTCCCAGGGGCGGTCGAGTAGCGGAGCACGAAGCCCCCGCGCACGAGCTCGCGCTCGACGGCGCGCACCGTGCCCGCGATGCGCGGGTCGCCGGGCGGCAAGAAGCCCACGAGCGGGATGAGCAGCGTGCTCGCGTCGAGCTCCTGGCTGCCGTACGACTGCGTGAACGTGCAGCGGCCCGGGTCGAACCCCTTCTCGCACACCTCCGCGTGCACCGCGTCGCGCAGCGCGCGCCAGCGATCGACCGGGCCGTCCAGCCCGAGCTGCTCCACGGTCTTCACGGCGCGATCGAACGCGACCCAGGCCATCACCCGCGAGTAGGTGAAGGGGCGCGGCCCGCCCCGCACCTCCCAGATGCCCTCGTCGGGCCGGCGCCAGCTCGATTCGAGGAAGTCCATCAGCTTGCGCTGGAGGCGCCAGGCCTCCGGCTCCGGGGCGAGGCCGGATCGGCGCGCCTGGTACATCGTGTCCATCACCTCGCCGTAGACATCGAGCTGGAGCTGCTCGACCGCGGCGTTGCCGGCGCGCACCGGCCGCGAGCCCTCGTAGCCCGGCAGCCAGGGGAGCTCGATCTCGCGGAGCCGCCGCTCGCCCGCGATGCCGTAGAGGATCTGGAGCTTCGATGGGTCGCCCGCGATGGCGCGCAGGAGCCAGTCGCGCCAGGCCGCGGCCTCCTCGCTGTAGCCGCCGAGCAGCAGCGCGTAGAGCGTCAGGGTCGCGTCGCGCAGCCAGCAGTAGCGGTAGTCCCAGTTGCGCACGCCGCCGATCCACTCGGGGAGCGAGGTCGTCGGCGCCGCGACGAGCCCGCCCGTGGGCGCGTGGGTGAGCGCCTTGAGCGCGACGAGCGACGTGACGACCGCCTCCTTCCAGGGTCCGGCGTGGGCGCAGCGGCTCGACCAGGCGCGCCACCACGCCTCGGTGTGCTCGACCGCGCGCTCGGCGTCGATCGCCTCGGGCGGCGGCTCGTTCGACGGGTGCCACGTGAGCACGAAGGGGATGCGCTGGCCCTCGTGGACGTCGAACTCGGCGACCGTGGTGAGCCCTGCGCCGTGGACCGGCACCCCCGCGCGCAGGATCAGCGCGTCGGGCCCGGCCACCGCGCGCAGCGCGCCGCCGCTCGACCGCACCCAGGGCACGATCGAGCCGTAGTCGAAGCGAATGATGAGCTCCAGGGAGACCGGGACCCGGCCGCGCACGCCCTCGACGACGCGCACGACGTCCGGCGCCCTGCCGCGCAGCGGCATGCAGTCCACGAGCCGCACCGCGCCCTCGGCCGTTGTGAACTCGGTCTCGAGCACGAGCGTTCCCTCGCGGTAGCGGCGCGCGACGCGGGGCGCCGGGTCCTTCGGCCCGATCCGGAAGCGGCCGTGCTCCGGCGTGCCGAGCAAGGCGGCGAAGCAGGCGGGCGAATCGAAGCGCGGCAGGCACAGCCAGTCGATGGAGCCATCGCGCCCGACCAGCGCCGCTGTCTGAGTGTCCCCTAGCAACGCATAGTCCTCGATCCGCAGCGGCATGCGAGCTCCTGACCGGCGCGGCGACGAGCGCCGGCGCCTCGGCGGCGGCGAGAGCACGGAGGGTGCCACGCGCCGCGCCGCGGGCTCAGGCCGTGGCCCAGGGGGGCGATGGCCACGCCGTGCACAGCGGGCGCCGCCGGGCACGACCGTGGGGCTCGGGCGTCAAGCGGTGGGCGTGCCGCTGGGCGCCGCGCCGGACGCCGTCGCGCCGAGCGGTGCAGCGCCGGACGCCGCCAGCGCCGCCGTGTCCCGCGGCGCCACGCGAGCTGCTGCCGGCCGAGCCGTCGACCTTCTGCTGCCAGGCATGAGCTCACCCGCGTGACCTCTGGCAACCGAGCTGTCCGATCGTCGCTGTCGCCTCGGCCCCGGCGCTCAGAATACCGGCCGGAGACTGCCAACGACGCCGTCTTCCTCCTCGTTCGGCCCCGAGGCGAAGAAGAGCTTGGGTGTGCGGCCGGGGACGGGCAGGAAGGTGAGCCCCCAGAGACCGTCGATGACGACAGGCTCGCCGCTGCCGTCGTCGCAGAACCGGAGCTGATCGATGAACTCGCCCGAGTCGAGGTCAAAGGCGCTGATGTGGCCGTCGCCGAAGTTCCCGACGAGGAGGCTCTCGCTGAAACGGCCCAGCCTGCGCGGCGCCCTCACCATCGCCCATGGAGCGTTGAGCGGCCCCTCCGAGGCGAAGCGCCGGATGAACCTTCCGGTCAGCGAGAACTCGTCGATGAAGCCGTTGTCGGGCTCGTTGTCGATGCCTCCTTCCTCCCGCAGCGCGAAGGCCACGAACACATGACCTTTGATGACCTCGACGTTGAACGGCGCGAACCGGCTGTTCTCCGTTGCCGGCACGCCGGGCGTGCAAGGCTCCGTCAGCGAGGCGATGCAATCGTCGGTGAACGTATCGAGAAATTTGTACCGCCCGCTGTACCGCTCGACCTTCCCGCTGACGAAGTTCGCCAGATAGAGGAAGTCGCGCCCTGTCTGGGCGCTGTGCCCGATGGTGATGCCCTTGTAGACGGCCGATTTGTTGGAGTTGTCGATCACGATCCGGGCCTCGTCCGGATCGACGAACGGGTTCCACGCGGCGCTGGCCCCGTCCTCGCTCGCCGTGAGAAAGAGCGCCGGCAAGTCGAAGTTGCCGGGTACCGGGAAGCTCGATGTCTTGTTCAGGACGAGGCCCGTCGGCGCCGAACCAGGGCTCGCGACCCCGGCCGGGATATCGATGATGACCTGCTCGCTGCCGAACAGGAGGGGCTGCCCGTTGCTCTGGTAAGCCGTGACCTTGCCTGTCCCGTTGTCTGCCACCCAGAGCACATCCCCCGCCGACGCCCGGATCCCCCAGGAGTTCTTGAGGTTGGGATCGACGAACTGCGCGTCGAAACCAGGCCGGTTCGCGACGAGGTTCCGCCGCACGAAACAGAGCTCGCTCCCCGTCGCGCCGGCGTATTCCGCGAACAAGGCCGATGCCGCAAGGGCGCATCCGCCCACCAAAGCGCTCGCTTTCATGTGTGTCCCCCCGCTCCGAGAGGCCAACGGCAGAGCGAACGGATAATCGCCCCACCGCACAAAAGCTCCAGGAGCGCTCTACTAAGGCCTGATGAGACTTCCCCGTCAAGCGGGAATCACCGATACTCCTGCGCGCGAATGTCGCTTACGACATCCGTATGCCAGGAGCGATAGCCGGTTCGACCACGCGATGCGCGACCGCGGGTGACCCACCGCGGAGCAGCGAGGCGGACGATCCGTTTCGACGGAGCGGTGAGCCTTCGCCGGGGGCGCTTCAGCACGGCGCGCTCTCCAGGCTCGGGCGTCGGCGGCTGGGCCCGGGTTGGATCCATGTTTTCCGAGGAGGTGCGATCCGTCGTCTCGTGACGCTCCTCCGAAATCCCGGCAACAATGCCAGATCTCGACGGCTCGGCACCGCTATCCCCCCTACCCCCGCGCTGGATAGGATGTGAACGCCCGGAACACACCGGACGTTCCGGCAGGGATCATCATGCTCGCTTTCGGCTGCCTGCCCATAACCGGTTCCGGTTGCCAGAACCATGGTCGGCTTCCCGGCCACAACCGTCCCCGGTTGCCAGCGCGTGCTTGCCAGCACGGCTACAGCGGGCGCTTCCTGCGCGGGCGGGAACGGTCGAGAGCGGACTCGAAGGGGCGATCTCTCGTCGAGGTCGGCGGCGAGCAAGACGCGCTTCGCGTTCACCTGTACGTGGGCGCCGGCCTCGATCTCGCGCTCTTCCCCGAGGCGGACGCGCCGCAGGCTGTCCAGCCACGCCTGACCTCCGGAATCCGAGGCGAGCGCGCCGGCGGCCGCCGGCAGCGCTGAAAAATTCCTCCATAGCAAGATCGAACGGGCGCGCGCGAAAGCCGCGAAACCGACCTGCCCTCCATCACGTAGCACCATCGAACGACGCGCCGCGAGCCATCGCGGGTGGAGGCGGGCGCCATGCGGGTGCCCGCGGCCGCTCCGGTCTCAGCGGTGTGTCGGAGAACCGATCGCCGCCACGCCGCTCGCCGCGGCGGAGGCGATCCAGGTCGCGTCATCGCAAGCATAGCTTCTGGAGGATGGTCATGAAGATTCGGAATCGCGCGCTGTCGGCTCTGCCCCTCGTCCTCACCCTCGCGGCCGCTTGCGGCGACGGCGAAGGCGGCGATACCACCGGCGCCGGTGGCATGGGCGGGGGAGGCGCGAGCGGGCCCGGCGGCGGGGACGCGGCCACGAGCTTCGACGTGACCCTCGAGAACGTGACGCCCGCGCGGGATTACCGGGTGGCCGGCGTGTTCAACACGCCCGTGGGCGAGAGCATGCCCGGGCCGCTCTTCCCCGAGAAGAGCTTCGAATTCCGCGTCGGCGCCCTGCCGGGCGACAGGCTCTCGTTCACGACGATGTTCGGGCAGTCGAACGATCTGTTCTATGCGCCCGATGGCGCCGGGATCGCGCTCTACGATGAGTCGGGCAAGCCGGTGAGCGGGGACGTGACCGACCAGGTCCTGCTGTGGGACGCGGGCAGCGAGGCCAACGAGGAGCCGGGCGCGGGGCCGAACCAGGCGCCCCGGCAGAGCGGCGCGAACACGGGCGCTCCGGACCCGGACAACACAGTGCGGCTGGTCCAGGATGGCTATACCTACCCGGCGGTCGAGGAGGTCATCCAGGTGACGGTGACGCCGGAGCCGGGCAACGAGTTCACGATCCGGATCACCAACATGTCGGAGATGGGGACGCTGATGCCCGAGGGCGGGGAGCCGGCCGCCGTGCCGCTGTCGCCGGGGCTCTTCGTGGTGCACACGATGGACAACCCGCTGTTCACGGTCGGGCAGGCGTACCCCGACAACGGGCTGGAGGCGCAGGCCGAGGACGGGAACCCGATGATGCTGCACGAGGGGGCCATTCCCCGCGCGGGGCTGACCTCGCCGGTGGCGCCGGGCGTCGCGGTGGTGCACGCGTCCGGAGCGCCCCTGTTCAGGACGGGCGAGGCGGACCGGGGCAAGGGCCTCGAAATGCTGGCCGAGGACGGGAATCCGACCGCGCTCGCGGCGTCGCTGGAGGCCGAGGTCGGGGGCGAGAGCGGGATCTCGTCGGTGCTTGTCTACAACACGCCCGTGGACGCCTCGACGCCGGGGCCGCTGCTGCCCGGCGCGAAGTTCAGCTTCACGGTGACCGCGCGGCCCGGCGAGCGGCTGAGCTTCGCGTCGATGCTGGGGCAATCGAACGATCTGTTCTTCGGGCCGCGCGACGCGGGGATCGCGCTGTTCGACGCGAGCGGCGAGCCGGTGAGCGGCGATGTCTCCGACCAGGTCACGATCTGGGACGCGGGCACCGAGGCCAACCAGTGGCCCGGCGTGGGCCCCGACCAGGCGCCGCGCCAGGCCGGGCCGCAGATGGGCGCCGACGATCCCACGGACCAGGTGCGCACCGTCGATGACGGCTATCTGTATCCTGCGTCGAACCAGATGCTGAAGGTGACCATCACCCCGGCGCGGTAGCGGGGGCACGAGCGGCACCCCCGGGCCGTTGGACCACGGCCCGAGGGTGCCTGGCGGCCGCGCGGGGCGTCTCCGCCCAGCACGGCAATGGTGACGCCCCCTCGGGGACCTGCCGCCTACGGAGGAGCCTGCCGGTGTTGGATGGCGTGCTCGGCCTCCATCGTGTACCGGCGGCTCTCGGCCTCGTCGGGTTCGAGCCCCAGCTCACCATAGCGATAGGCCATCGCCAGCGCCTGGAGCGCCGCGGGGTGCTCCCGCTCGCCGGCGCTCTCGTAGAGCTCCACGGCTCTTCTGTCATTCCTCGGTACGCCGGCGCCTGCTCGATACGCGTTGGCGAGCAGGAACATCGCGTCCGGCGACCCTCCGCGCGCCGCGATCTCGAACCAGCGCGCAGCCTCCGCAGGGTCCGCCGTCACGCCATCGCCGTTCTGGCTGATGACGCCGAGGAAATACGCGGCGCTCGGGTGCTGCGAGGCGGCGGCTCGCAGCAGCCAGGCGCGGGCGCGCGCCGCGTCCCTGGGGACCGACGGTAACCCCTTCAGGTAGATCCTTCCGAGCGAGACCTGCGACTCGACGTCTCCCTGCTCGGCCGCCCGCGCGAGTGAATCCATCCCGGCGAGGACCTCCCCGGGATCCGCGAGCGTGAGCAGGCGAAAGCCGAGCGCCCGCGCCTCCATGCCGCTCGGGGGCGGCGCCCCAGGGCGCGACGGCGGCGACGACGCCGCGGCGGTGGGGCGGTCCGCCTCGGGATGAGCGCCCTCGCGCAGCCCAAGGCAAAGGGCGGCGGCGCCGCCGAGCACGAGGGCGCCTCCGGCCAGCACAGCGAGCCGCACGCGAGGCGGGACGCTCACCGGCTCAGGTCGATGGAGTACACCGAGAGCATCTTGGCGCTGCCGTCGTCCTGCGCGACGAGCGAGAGGTTGGTCAGCCCGGCGGCCTCCGCCTTCGGCAGCGCGTTCTGCGCCGAGGTGAAGGTCACGGGGCCCATCGTCGTGACCCGGGCGAAGCGCCAGCTGCGGGCAGCGCCGTTCTGGGCCCGCGTGAGGTTCTCTACCTTCTTGATGTACGCGATGAGCACGTCGCGGTTCGTGTCCGGCGCGGCGTAGATCGTCTTCGAGCCGTCGAGGCCAGGGAAGCTGCCGCCGCCGCTCGCGCGGTAGTTGTTCGTGGCCACGATGAACTCCGCGGCCGGATCCATGGGCTCCCCGTTCCACTGGAGGTTCTTGATCCGGCCGCTGGCCTTCATCCCCGTGGGCGGGAGCGGCTGGGTCACGTCGATCTCGTACGTGATCCTGCTGTCCGTGAACATGTCGAAGTTGTATCCGGGCATCGCGGTGTTGATGAGCGGCTGCGGCTCCGTCTTGCTCGGATCGATCTGATTGAACCGCGTCGCGGCCCTCTCCAGCCAGTCGAGGATGTCCGCGCCGGTGACCTTCACCGCCTGGACCGTGTTCGCGTACAGGTAGAGATCGGCCGCGTTGTTGATCGCGATGCTCCCCGCCGGCACGTCGGTGTAGTCGTTGCCGCCCTGAAAGCCGGACTTGAACGGCGCGCTCACCGAGAGCACGGGGAGCGACGCGTACTGCGGCAGGTTCTCCTGGATGTAGCGAGCGACGTAGTCGGCCTGGGCCTGGTTGACGATCTGGATCGCGCTGGCGTCCCCCACGTCGGCGAACATCGACGACATCGCGAAATCGCTCGTGCCGATGGGCGTCTTGACGTAGGCGACCGTCGCCTGGTGCTCGGCGTCGAGGAGCGGCGCGATGGAAGCCTCGGCCGCGACGACGACCTTCGTCTTGTCCGGCTGCGCGTCGCAGAGCGCCGCGAACGCGCAGGGCGCCCCCGTGCGCCAGCGCTCCGTTGCATCACACGCCTCCGGGAGCCCACCTTTGCAGGTCGTGGCGATCGGCCGGGCCTCGACGACCGTCTTCGCCTTGTCGACCTTCCAGCCCTCGCCGTCGTGCGTGAGCCCCAGCTTGATGACACCGAGGTGCTGGCCCCAGAAATTCGCCATGACGGCGGGGACGCCGTCGACCGTGCCCGCGTCCTTGTCGACCTTCGGCAGGCTGAACTGCGCCACGGTGCTGCTCGGGTTGGGGAAGATCTGGTGCGAGTGGCCCATGAGCATCGCGTCGATGCCGGGCACCTGGGCGAGGTGCCACGCCTGGTTCTCGAGGGTGGGCGTATACGGCGAGTCGTCGAGGCCGCCGTGGATGATGGCGACGACCAGCTCGGCCCCCCTGGCGCGGAGATCGTCCACCAGCGGGGCCGCTGCCTCCTTCACCCCCTTCGTGAAGACCTTGCCGTCGAGCCATTTCTTGTCCCAGCTCAGGATCGTCGGCGGGGTGACGTCGACGAAGCCGACCTTGACCGTGCTCTCGATGGCGCCGCCGCCCGGCGCCGTCGCCTTGATGGTCTTCTCGACGATGACGGTGCTCGGGAAGAGCGTCTCGTTCGTCTTCAGGCTGAAGACGTTGGAGTTCACCAGCGGGAACCGAGGGCCCTCGCAGTCCGCCGAGCCCGCGAGATCGAGCCCCTCGACGTCGAACGGGGTGTGGGTCACCTGCGAGAGGAAGGCGAGGCCGAAGTTGAATTCGTGATTGCCGATCCCGCCGACGTCGAACCCCAGGTGGTTCATCGCCTTGTACATGGCCAGGGTCTCGCCGCACGCGATCGGCTCGACGAGCGCCTGATAGTCGGCGAGGACGGTACCCTGGATCGTGTCGCCGTTGTCGATCAGGATGTTGTTCGTGAACTCGGCCCGCGCCTGGTTGATGAGGGTCGCGGTGCGCTCGAGGCCAATCGATGGATCAGCGACCAGCTTGAAGTAATCGAAGCCGAGGATGTTGGTGTGGAGATCGGTGGTCTCGAGCAGCGCGAGGTCGGCCGTGGCTCCGCTCGGCGTCGCCGGGGCTCCTCCCGCGCCGCCACCGCCCTGCTCGCCGCCTGCCGCGCCGCCGCTGCCCTGCTCGCCGCCTGCCGCGCCGCCGCCCCCCTGCGCGCCCCCTCCCGCGCCGCCGCCCCCCGTACCGCCTCCTCCCGCTCCGCCTGAGCCTGCTGAGCTGGAGGTCGATGGGCCTGTGCCGCCCTGGTCATCGCCGCACGCGGTCAGCGCGATCATGGCCAGAATCACCGAGGAAACCGACGCTATCCGTCCGACTCGACCTGTCATCGTGAACACCTTTCCGAGCGCCGCCTCGGCGCGATGCGTCTTCGCGCGCGACCAGCCATGTTGAATCGGGGCCAGCGAGTTTTCGCATCCATGCACGCCCGGATCAAGGGCTTCTAGGAGCTGGTCGGAATGTCAATGGCACCGGAGAAGCGGGGCGGCGGAAGGACGCTTGAACGGCGCGCCCTCTGCGCGCCGCTGCGTCAATCCGATGAACGGTTGGCAACAGTCTCGTTAACGCTCGCCACGTGCGAAGGAGCGCGTGGAAGGGCGCCATCCAGCAGGCTGTAGAGTGAAGGGTCGGGGCGGCGGCGTGACGTCGATTGGGGCCCTGTGTCTCAGGCGCACCGGCGCGGAGGGGGCAGCGCCTCCTCCGTGCTCCGGGAGCTCCCGCGGGGGCCCACGCGGGCCATCATGGCAGCTGTCCCCCGCCCTGCACTGGCCTCAAAACACGATCGTCCAGCCTGGATTGCTCACTTGCTGCTTGGTGTAGGACACGCCGTCGACCTTCAGCCCTTCCGCGTTGAGCAGCGTGATGAGCCCGCCCTTGTTGGAGAGGACCATCGGAGCCTGCACGACGACCGTCGTCAGCCCACCGGGCTGAAGCTCTCCGGTGAGCGCCATCTTCGATTTGGCCTTGTCGGCCAGCGACCAGCCAGCGAGGTTGATCTTCTGGTTCGACGTGTTCAGCAATGTGACGGTCTCCCGTTCGGGTGTGCGCACGTCGTTCACGAGGGCGGCGACGATCCGCACGATCCCGTCGGGCTGCTCCACCGTGGGGAGTCCACCGCCTCCACCAGTCTCATCGGACGGCGGTCCGGATACAGGGACGTCGAGCGTATGCCCTGTCTGGTCATCGGTGTGCCACGCCTGCGTCTGAAATTTCATGAAGATCGCGACCCACTGGTCCCCACGCGGGAAGTGGATGAGGAGGCCGCCGTCCTGCCAGACACCATCGTCCTTCTTGAAGCGGGCGTCGTTGCCCTGGTTCATGTGGATATCGTGGATGCCGTTTCCGGGCAGGAAACCGAAGATCTTGTCCTTGGTCCCGCTCTCCGGACCCCAGCGCTCCCCGAAGGCGTACAGGAGCGCCGTCTCGTCGGCCATCGCCCGCTGCACGTAGTGATCGAGCTTCTCGTTGAGGTCGTTGTCAGGGCCTGGGGCGGAGAAGGGCAGCGGGACAAACTCCGTCCGATCCACGAGGTTGCCCCGGATGAAGTCGAGCCCGAGCCCACCCGGCTTGCTCTCCAGCCGATGGAAGCCCCGCGTCAGCTCGTGGATCTCCTGAAGCAGCGGGTGCGCGAAGTGTGACTTGACGACGTACTCGACCTGAGAGCCGTCCTGCGACTGCACGTTCACCGCGATGCGATAGTCGATCGTGTCGTCCACGACGTGGATCTGATAGTGCGGGTTCGCCCCCGACGCGAGGCGCCGATCGATGACTGTACCCTTCAATACGCCATAGCTCTTCAGCGGCATGTTGCCTCCGGCATTCATCGGCTGAGCACGGCCGGTGCCCGCCTGTGAGATAGTATCAAAACCCTACTTCACTGCTTCGAATGGTGATGGGTCATCCGGCGTGCGCTCCCCCTTGGGGCCGGTGACCGACGGGTGTTGAATGGAACGCGCGATAGCGCGTTCTACACCATGTGAAGCCGTCTCTTTTTTGAAGTCAAGGCTGAACTGCCCGTGGACTCTGAAAGTTCGCCCCCCTGTCACGCAACGGTCCATTTGCGGAATGCTAGCTGCGGAATGCTAGCTGCGGAAAGCTAGCTGCGGAAGCTAGCGGAAATCCAGGGAGCTGGCGCCGGAACCCCATCGTCTCTTGAGCGGCCAATGCCAAGCCGAGGCGCACGCTCCTTACAGGCACATCAAATTCATCATCGATTGGGTCGCGCTGCGCCAGGAGCGCTTCGAGCGATGCGCGATCACCGGGTCGATTTCGGCCGCGACGGATCTCGCCGGGGCCGCCACCTCCGGGCAAAGACCACCTACTCGCGGCGGCTACGGGCGGCGCGCGCGGGGTCGGTCGCCGGCAGCTCCCCGAGGAGATGGTCGATGCAGGTCCGGACGGCGGCCGTCAGGGCTCGATGGGCGCGATAGAGGAGACTGACGCCGCCGGCCTCGGCCTCGTAGCCCTTGAGGACGCGGACGAGACGCTTTGCGGCCACGTCCTCGGCGCAGAACACCTCCGGAAGCATCGCGATACCGACGCCCGCGAGCGTCGCGCGGTAGGCGGCGGAGGACTCGCTCACATAGAAGCGGGGCTCGAAGGCGACACGTCGCCTCCGGCGCCCCTGCCCGAGCGTCCACGTGGCCATTCCGTCCGTCGCGTGCACCGCGATGCAATCGTGACGCGCGAGGTCCTCGATCCGCTGGGGAACGCCCCGCGCCTCGAGGTAACCCGGGCTCGCATACAGCAGCTTCCGCGTCGCCCGCCAGAGCTCTCGCGCCACGAAGTCGGTGGTGTCGTCGACGTGGCCCGGGACGATCGCGATATCGAAGCCCCCGGCGAGGGGGTCGACCCGCCGCGAATCGATCTCCAGGTCGACCGACACGTGGGGGTGCTTCGCGAGATAGGTGCAGACGACGCTCGCCACCGCGGCGCCGAGGGCGATCGGCGCCACGATCCGCACGCGCCCGCGCGGCTCGCTCTGGAGCTCGCGCACGTGATGCGTGCCTCTCGTGAGATCGTCGATCGCCCGTTCGGCGTGGCCGAAGTACGCGCGCCCGGCCTCGGTCAGCTCCAGCCGCCGCGTGGTTCGCTCGAGGAGCCGGACACCGAGCGCGGACTCGAGCCGCGCGATGCGCCGGCTCACCGTGGAGACCGGCACGCCGCGCTCGCGGGCGGCGGCCGAGAAGCTGCGCGTCCGGACGACCCGCACGAGGAGCGCAGCGTCGTTCAGGTCCAGATCGATTCGTGCGTCCACGACAACAGTCCCTTCCCTCCAGGCACACTAATGCGCTCCGGTGGCCGGCGCTAGGCTCGACCACGTCAAGAAGCCCATCGTCACCGGGCCACGCGGAGCACGGAGCGCCGCGTCCGCGTGATCCCTGGGATGACCGCGCAGGGTCGCTGCGCCGAGCGCAACAGGAGGTTGTCATGATCATCGTCACCGGAGCCAACGGTCACCTCGGCCGAGCCATCATGGAGCGGCTCCTTCAGCGCGTGCCCGCCGCTCGGCTCGGCGTCAGCGTGCGCGACCCGGAGCAGGCCAGCGCGCTCGCCGAGCGCGGCGTCCGCGTGCGCCGGGGGGCCTTCGAGGACACCGCGAGCCTGCGCCACGCATTCGAGGGCGCCTCGCACGTCCTGATCGTCTCCGTCAACAGCGCAGGCGAGGCCGCTGTGCGCCGGCATGAAGCCGCGCTCGAAGCGGCGCGCGCGGCAGGCGCCCGCCGCGTCCTCTACACGAGCCACATGGGCTCGAGCCCGGCGTCGCTCTTTGATCCCATGCGCGACCACGCGGCCACCGAGGCCTTGCTGCAAAGGTCGGGGGTCGCTTTCACCTCGCTTCGCAACGGGTTCTATGCGGCGTCCGCGCTGATGCTCCTCGAGCGGGCGCTCGCGACGGGCAAGCTCGTCGCGCCGGAAGACGGCCCGGTCTCGTGGACAGAGCACGGCGACCTGGCCGACGCGGCGGCGATCGCGCTGACCGACGAGGCGCGCCTCGACGGGCTGACACCGCCGCTCACCGCCTCCGCGGCCCTCGATCTCGCGGACATCGCGGCGATCGCCTCGGAGCTCCTCGGGCGCTCGATCGCGCGGGTGACCGTCAGCGATCGAGCGTTCAGGGAAGACATGGTGTCTCACGGCGTCCCCGAGCAACGCGCGGACCTGCTCCTCGGCATGTTCGCGGCGAGCCGAGAGCGCGAGTTCGCCGTCGTGGATTCGACCCTGGAGCGCCTGCTCGGCCGGGCGCCGACGTCCTTGCGTCAGTACCTGACGGCGCGCCTGTCACGCTGAGACACGGGGCGCACCTCGCGCGTCAGCCCCGTGACGGCGGCGGCCGAGCGCGGCCGGTCGCGTCTGCGGGTCGAGCGCTGAGACCCCCCTTCCTGCGGGATGGACGCCATGGCGGCTACACCGAGCCCCGGCTCGCACACAGGGATCCATCGCTCCCCCCTGGATCACGGCGATCTTCGCGGGGAGATCTTTTGGTACTGTCGTCCCAGGCGCCTCGCCTGCCGGATGCGCGCTTGCTCGGTCGAGCAGCGCGCACCGTGTCGGGCTTCGCGCGCCTGATGGGGTTCGAGGGAGGGGCATGCGAACAAAGGCCTTCATCGAGAGAGCGATGCTCCGTGCTGTCGCGCTGCTGGCGCTCCCGGCGCTCGGCGCGTGCGGGGCGGAGACACCGCCGTACGACGACCTGCCGCTGCGCGACGCGCTGAGCGCCGCGCCGGAGGTCCTCGCCGCCTTGCCGGAAGAGGTCCTGCACGACGTGGCGGTGCGGCTGGAGGAGGCGCACGGCGAGCAGGGGGACGAGACGGCGATCGACGGCGCGGAGATCGCGAGCGTCCCCGCGCTTGTCCGCAGCGCGGACGCGGCGCGGGACGAGCTGGGGAAGGACGCGGTCGTCCTCGGCGCGCTCGAGCCGTCCGAGGACGGGTTCGTGCTCCGCTCGGTCACGGCCGTTGCGGCGGGGCGCGGGCCCGAGGGGCCGCTCGATCGACCCGCGCCGGCCCTCGCGGGGCAGGCCGCGTCGCCGGAGACCGCTCCGCTGGAGGAAGCGGCGCTCGGCGGCCGGGCAGGCGAGATCCTGGCGGAGCTCGCGCGGCGCGCGGACGCTCATGATGTCGTCCGTGTCACCGGCCTGCCCGCTGGCGTCATCGCCCAGGATCACACGGTGTACGTCAACGCCGCGTGGCTCGTCGCGCTGAGCGCCCTCTCGCCCAAGGACGCGCCCGCGCTCCCTGCCCCCGCGGGCGGCGCCGCGATGCCCGCGTGGCCCCGGAGCGAGCCGCGATCCGTGCGCATCAACCCCTATCACCTCCCCTCGTCCGTCGCGGAGTGCGCCGCCGAGGTGCGGGACGTGTGCACCTGCGCCGTGGCCGGGCAATGCGAGCACGACCGCACCGACCCGACGTTCGCGGACGCCCAGGCGGAGTGTTCCTGGGTCAACGCCGGGGCGCTGAACGCCGAGGCGCTCTGCGTCCTCGCGCTGCTGAGCATCGACGGGGTCAAGGAGTGCGTCCTCTCCGCGGGCAGCGGCGCGTGCGCCGCGCTGCCGATCGCGGGGCGCGACGGCGCGACGGCGTTCGCCGGGGACGAGGGCTGCATGGCCGTGCTCGACCGCTGCCTCCAGTACGGCAGCCCGACGGTCCCGGCCGTCACCCCGAGCGCGCCGAGCGGCACGTCGGGCGGCGACGGCTGCGGCAGCTGCGGCGGGGGCTGCGACGGCTGCAACGAGGACGTCTCGGGTTGCAACCAGAACTGCAGCGACTGCAACCAGAACTGCCACGACTGCAACCAGAACTGCCGCGACTGCAACCAGAACTGCAAGGATGGCGATCCATCCACCGGCAGCAACTCGAGCTGCAAGCTGAGCGCCGGCCGGCGCGATCCCGGAGGAGGCCACCCGGGCGCGCCCGTGCCGCTCGGCGCCGCGTTCTGGCTGCTCCTGCCCGCGGGTTACATGCTGCTGCACATCCGGAGGCGGCCGTGAGCCGGGCGGTGATGCTCTGGCTCGAGCGCCACGGCCTGCCGCCGTGGCTCGCGCCGACCTACGCGGTGATGGTCGCCGTCGCGGGGCTCCTCGGGGCGGCGGCGTTCTTCTGGCTCGTGCGCCGGGATCGGGGGGATGTGGCCGTGGAGGGCCGCGCGCTCCTCTCGGGCTACGTCGCGGCGCTCCTGGGCGGCTACGTCTTCGAGGCGCTGCGCGCCGCGCCCGAGGCGCTCGCGGGGGGCTCGTGGGGTCCGATGCTCCACGCCGGCCGCGCCGCCTACGGAGGCCTCATCGCCGGCGTCGCCGTGGCCGGCCTGGTCCTCTACCGCAGCGGCGCGGCCGTGCTCCCGTTCCTCGACCGGCTCGTGCCCGGGCTCGGGATCACCTACGCCTGCGTGCGCACCGGGTGCTTCCTCGCGGGGTGCGATTACGGCCGCGTCACCGGGGGCGCGCTGGGCGTCCGGTTCCCCGCCGGCAGCCCCGCGGCGACGGACCACGCGGCGGCCGGCTGGGTGCCCCTCGGCGCGCCGAGCCTGCCCGTGCACCCCACGCAGCTCTACGAGGCGGCGCTCGGGGCGATGGCGAGCGCGATCGCCGCCCTCTGGCTCGTCCGGGGGCACCGGGACGGGCGCGCGTTCGGGACATGGCTCGCGCTCTACGCGGCTGGCCGGTTCTTCATCGAGCTCCTCCGAGGTGACGCCGGGCGCGGCGTGTACGGGGGGCTCAGCACCGGCCAGCTCGTCTCGCTGGCGATCCTGCTGGGGCTCGCGGCGGCCGTCGTGCTGGCGCGCCGCGCGCTGCGAGCGCGGCGCGCCGCCGCCGTGGCGCCCGCGCTGGTGGCGCTCGCCTCCCTGAGCCTCGCCGCGGGCGAGGCCGAGGCCCAGCCGGCTCGCCCCGCGCCGTCCGCGCCAGCAAAGCCCGAGGCGGCGAAGCCCGCGGCCTCGAGCTCAGCGCCGGCTCCGGCGCCTGCTCAGAGGCCGTCGCCGGCTCCGACGCCCCATCCGTACGCGCCGCCCCCGGGCGGGTACCCCGCGCCCTACCCTTACCCGCCGCCCTCGGGCGGCTACCCCGCGCCCTACCCCTACCCGCCGCCCTCGGGCGGCTACCCCGCGCCCTACCCCTACCCACCGCCCGCGGGCGGGTACCCCGCGCCCTACCCCTACCCACCGCCCGCGGGCGGGTACCCCGCGCCCTACCCTTACCCGCCGCCCTCGGCGGGCGGATACCCCTACCCGCAGCCGCCCGCGGGAGGCCCTCCCGCGGCCTACCCCTACCCGCCGCCGGCGGGCGGATATCCCGCGTCCCCCCCTCCCTCGCCCGCGGCTGCCGCACAGCCGCAGCGGCGCACCCCGGATACGCCGCCGGGGCCCGCCGCGGAGCAGCCCGCGACGGGTCATCAGGCGGAGGCCAACGCGCGGAGGATGGCGCTCTCGCTCGGGATCTCCGGCTACTTCGTGCCGGGGCGCTTCGCGGTGAAGGACGGGATGTCCGTGGATCTCGACGTCCTCGCGCGCCTCCGCCTGAGCGAGACGCGCCGCTTCGAGGTCGGCGTCGAGCTCCGGACCGTCTCGACCACCGACGTCAACCAGCTCGCGGTGGGCGCGCCGCTCCGGCTCGTGATGGGGGTCGGGTCGCACGTAGAGATGTCGGTCGGGATCACGCCGGGCTACCACCGCATCTTCTTCGACTCCCCCTATTTCGAGAGCGTCGGCGCCTTCGGCGCTCGCTTCGGGTGGGGGATCCAGTTCCCGATCACCTCGCACCTGCTCCTCGGCTTCTCTCCGCTGAGCTTCCTCGTGCTCGCCTCGGACGACGTGGACGCGCTCGTGGCGTACGAGCCCGGGCTCTGGGCCGGCGCCGGATTGCTGTGACGGACACCGCTGGAGCTGCCGGCAGCTCCTCGCGGGGCCCCGTCGTTCAGCGGAGGGACCGCCCCCACGCTGAAGGCGAGAGGCCCTTCGGCCGCTTGAGCTTCTCGTTGAGCGCGGCGACGAGCCCGAGCTCGTCGTCGGCCCCATGGCACGTCGCCTTGCGGGCGCGGCCGTTCTCTAGGCGCGACCGATCCTGGTCGCAATGATGAGCCCTGACGACCAGCAGAGCTTGGTCAGCACGAGATCCTGGCGTCGCTCGAGAGCGGCGATCAGCTCTGCCACCTTGGGAGCGTGGTCATCAGGCCAGTTGGGCTGAGGGAGCATGTCGTCGACGACATAGAGCCCGCCGGGCTTGATCAGGCTCAGCGCCTCGTCGAGGGCGTAGTACTTGCCCGGCCATGTATCGGCAAAAACGAGCTCGAATTGCTGACCCTGAACCGAGCGCAAGAACGCTTCCCCATCCATGTTCTTGAGCGTGAGGCGGGGGTCGCCTCCGAGGTGCTGGCGCGCCACGGCCTGGAGCTTCTCGTCGTGCTCCACAGAGACGAGCGTAGAAATGGCATTCATGCCATCGAGGATCCAGCACGTCGAGATGCCCGTGCCGGTCCCGAGCTCGAGGAAAGCGCCCGACTTGGCGGCGGCGAGCGTACGGAGCATCGAGCCCGTCTGCCTGTCGCTGGCCATGGGAAACCCGATCTCCGCGGTGGCCCGCTCGATCTCCTCGAGCACCGCAGGCGGCCTCAAATTCTCCAGCTCCTTCATCAGCCATCCTTCTTCACGCGGCCAGTCGCGCGTCACTCTACAGCACCTCGACCTGCCAGCCCCCTTGGAAAGAGCCAGCGGTGGAGGGCGTGCTGCGCGGGGGGGCGGCGGGGCAGGCCCCCACAAACCCCGAGCGCCGGCCCGCAGCGCAGCCGGTCGCCCCCCGATCTCGCCTCCCGCGCCCAGGGCAATAGCCCCCCAAAAGGCGCGAGTTTGTGGGACAGCCCCGCCGCCCCCCCGCGCAGCACGCCCTCCACCGCTGGCTCCGCTGCAGCCGGCTATCACTCCCCGAGCAGCGCCCGCGCGAGCGCCAGAGTCCGTGCGTTCGCGGACACGTTCTCGAGAAAGCTCCTCCGGAACGCAGGATCCTCGATCCTGGCCGCCCGTGCGAGCAGCGCGGCCCGCTCCTCGCGGAGAACCGCGCGCGCGCCCTCCGCGTCGCCGTTCGCGTGCAGCGCCTCGGCGTACAGCGCAGGGATCACCTCCTGCCGCAGCAGGAAGACCGTGCCAGCCTGCCGCTGGAGCGCGAGCGCCTCGCCGGCCATCGCGCAGGCCTCCTCCGTCCGCCCTTGCCGCAGCCGGATCTCGGCGAACAACGAGAGATGCACGGCCCCGGAGAAGGGCGCCATCGCCGCCGGATCCCCCGCCGCGCAGAGCTCCTCCTCCGCCCGGGCCAGCTCGCCGAGGAGCATCCGCCCCTCGGCGAGGAGCTGCCGCGGGATCACGCTCCGGCTGCGATCCCCGCGCGCGAGCATGTGCTGCAGCAGGCTGCCGGCCATCTCCACCGCTTCGGTGAGCCTGCGCCGCTCGAGGAGCGAGAGGATCCGGCACGTCACCGAGGTCGTGAACACGTAGTCGAGCAGGCCCTCGGTCGCGAGCACGCGATCGAGGCACTCGTCCGCGGCGGTCATGTCGCCGAGCCTCGTGTAATCGATCGCCACCAGCATCCACGCCCAGGGGACGAACAGCCCGCTGCCGAGGGACTCGGCGCGCCGCGCGGCGGCGAGGTTCGCCTGGAGCGCTCCCCACAGGTCCCGCGCCGCATGGCAGCGCCAGAAGCCGCGGGTGAACTCGATCCAGAGCGCCGCATGGAGATCGCCCTCGACGGCCGGCGCGATGACGAGATCGATCCGGCGCACGATCCGCTCCGCCAGCGCCGTCCTCCCGTCCCAGAGCAGGCTGAAGACGATCCGGGTCGCGAGCTCCGGGCTCAGGACGTCGACGGGGAGCTCCTCGGCCAGGAGGCGCGGGACCAGCACCTCCACGGCCCGCCGGTCGTCGCAGAGCGCGACGCAGTACATCGCGCCGCTCAGGGCACGCCAGGAAAGGAGGCTCCCGGGCGCGGCGAGCTCGAGCGCCTGGAGCGCGCTCGCGTGGGCGTGCGCGGCGTCGTCGGTCCAGATGAAGGCGTTCATCCGGAGCAGGTGGAGCTCGGCCAGCGGCTCGCCCTCGGCCCCGCAGGCGATCCCCCTCTCCACCGCCGCGAGCGCCGCCTGCACGTCCGCCCCGTGGAGCGCCAGGGTGGCGGCGCGCAGGTAGAACCCCCCCGCGCGCGGCCCATCCCCGCCCCGCGCGAAGTGCTCGGCCAGCACCATCGGGTCCTGCTCGCCGGCCGAGAGCAGCCACTCCCCGGCGAGCCTGTGCCCGACCGCCCGGTCTCGCTCGGTGAGCATCGCGTAAGCCCCCTCCCGCAGGAGCGCGTGACGGAACGCGATCTCCTCCTGTCCCGCGAGGCGCGAGCTCGGGCGGCGCTCGAGGATCTCGCGATCGAAGAGCTCCGCCAAGGCGTCCGCGTCGCTCGCCCCCGACGCCAGGGTGCGCGCGCCGACGAGCGCGCTCACGCCGCCGATCCAGAGCTGCGGAACTTTTAGTACACGCAATGGAGGCCGAAATTCCGGCTAAAACCGGCGATTTGCTCAGCCGGGCGGGCTGGAGCATGATCAACCTTTCGGACAGGTGAAACAAATGAAAGACGCAACCCCCAACGCCGCGATCCGGCGGACGCTCGGCTACCCGCGCGTCTCGACGAGGGAGCAGGAGATCGCGGGCGTCTCCCTGGACGCCCAGGCCGAGAAGATCGGCAACTACTGCCGGCTCCATTCGCTGCCGGCGCCGATCCTGTTCCCGGAGGTAGAGAGCGGCGGCGAGGAGAACGAGGCGAACCGGAAGAAGGTCGCCGCGCTCCTGGCGGACGTCCGCCGAGGGGACATGGTCATCGTCACCGACATCGACCGCTTCGGGCGCGACGTGGTCTTCATTGTCAAGAACGTTCGTCAGATCATGCGCAAGGGCGCCGTGTTCGTCGCCATTGACAAGGGGTTCGATTCGCGCTCGCCGATGGCAGAGGACACGCTCGCCAACTGGGCGGTCGGGGCGGAGCAGGAGCGCCGTCGGATCAAGGAGCGGACCGAAGGCGGGCGGAAGCACCTGCGCGCCCAAGGACACTTCGTCGAAGGGCATCCTCCGTTCGGCTACGAACGCCAGCCGAAGCCCAAAGGGACGAAGACGCCGCTCCCCCTCCGCGTGGTTCCGGAGCACGCCGCGGTGGTGCGTCGCATGTTCGCGCTCTGCCTCGAAGGCCATAGCGTGTTCGCGACCGCCAAGCGGCTCCGCCAGGAGTACGGCAGCATCAAGGCGTTCGGGCGCGCCTGGGTTCTTACCGCGCTGCGCAACCGAACCTACACGGGCCGTGTCGCAAAGACCAGCGTGCGGCCGAGCGCCACGCGCGGCGTCGTGCAACTTCCGGCCGAGTGGATCTCTGCACATGAGGCGATCATCGACGATGAGACATTCAACAACGCTCAGCTTGCGCTGAGAGGCCGGCGCCGCGGGAGGAAACCCCAGGACGCGTCTGCGACAGCCAACCACCTGCTTCGCGGCTTCTGCCGTTGCGCGGAATGCGGAGGTAGCGTTGCTGCCCGTCCGGTGGACCGCAACGGCCGACACAAGGTGGGCTACTACGTCTGCCGTGGCCATGTGGAGCAGAAGGAGAAAGGCGTCCGGTGCAAGCTCAGCGCATGGCTTCGCCAGCCGGACGCGGACGCCGCCGCAAGCGAGCAATTCTTGACGTTTGCTCGCTCGCTCCTCACTTCGCTGACTCGACCGCCGCGCCAGATCGAGAAGCCAGACTTTGCCGCCCAGCGCCGCGAGATCAAGATGTCGCGACAGCGAGTCGTGGAATTTGTCGCAAAGGGTCTCTTCACCGTCGACGACGTGAAGATGGAACTGAATCGCCTCGACGACGCGCTTGCAGCGATCGAGGCGAAAGAAGCCGAGTTTAAGGAAACAGCAGGCAACGATACCGTCGAGACGCGAAAGCACGCACACGCCTACGTCCAACAGATAATCGACGAGTGGAATGTTTTGCCACTGGACATCCAGCGAGCACTGATCCACTCGTTCTCCTCGAAAATCGAGGCAACGAAGGACAAGCAGATCAAGACCACATGGCGCGATCCGTCGCAGATATCAGCGGCGCATGGAGCGCAGGAATTGCCAGCGCTCCGCCCTGCGCCGAACGTCGCTGCGCTGCCCGCCCCCTCGCCCATCGCCTCGCTGTCCCCGATCGTCGCAGCGCTCCCTGCGCCGTCGATGTCGGCGCGTGACTATCTCGGCTCGCCGGAACCTGCCGTCGCTCCGATCGAGCGTCGGCAGAACTGACGCGCCGCTCGGTGGGGGGCAAGGTGCAGGCGGGCTGGCCGCGCGACCGAGACGAGTTGCTGCCTGGCGCCTGAGCGAGATCCTGGAGCGATGTTCCGGCCGCCCCGCGGCGCCGACGCGACCTGAACAGACCGAGCCTCGGTCGAACGCGCAGGCGGAGGCCGTCTCGCGTGGCCCCCTTTCAGGATCGCGCGTGCCCGCGCCGAGTCGTGGGCCGACACCGCCCTGCGTTCCGCATCGTCGACCACGGCGAGAGCCGCAAGGCACCGTGCCCATGGCGATGGCCGGGTGGTTACTCCTGGCCTGCCGGCTCGAGATCCCGGGCGAGGCGCTGGGCGAGAAGCTCACAGGGAGCGCAAGGATGATCCGAAACGTGCTTGTCCTCAACAAGAGGGTTTCTACCAGATCGCTGCTCGCCCTGTTCTGCCCAGCTGACGCCCAGCCGCGGCGGGAAGGGGTCAGGTCGCTCCGCCTTCAGTCGCCGTGAATGCGGTTCTGGTTGAGCTTCTCCAGCACGCGGTCGAGGTTGAACGACGCCGGCTTCTGCCGGGGAGGGAACTGCTGGAGCGACTCGAGGAGCTTCGCGACGTACGCCTGGCAGGGCACGATCATGAACACATGATCGAGCATCCAGTCCCAGTACGTGTTCGACCCGTCGTCGGCCCGCTCGAACGGGTCGCGACGCAGGTTGAAGATCTTCGGAGTCCGCAGGTGGACGAACGGCTCGAGCCAGATCTGCAAGCGCGTGGCGCGCTGCTCCATGAACACGAGCTTCCAGTCGTCGTACCGGATCGCCAGGAGATCGCCGTCGTCGCCGACGTAGAAGAACTCCCTCCGCGGGCTCTCCTCCACCTGCCCGGTGAAGTAGGGGAGCATGTCGTAGCCGTCGAGGTGCACCTTGAACTTCTTGTCCCCGGCCTGGTGGCCGTGGAGGAGCTTGTCCTTGATATCGGGGACGCCCGCCGCCGAGAGCAGCGTCGGTAGCCAGTCCTGGTGGGAGACGATCCCGTTGAGCACCTTGCCGGCCGGGATCTTCCCGGGCCACCTCACGAACGTGGGCACCCGGAACGCGCCCTCCCAGTTCGTGTTCTTCTCGCTGCGGAAGCAGGTGATGGCGGCGTCCGGCCAGGTGTTGAAGTGAGGCCCATTGTCGGTGGTGTACAGGACGATGGTGTCGTCGGCGATCCCGAACTCGTCGAGCTTGGCGAGGACCTTGCCGATGTACTCGTCATGCTCGACCATCACATCGTTGTAGCGGCCCTGGCCGCTCTTCCCCCGGACCTTCTCCTTGGGGTGGGTGCGGAAGTGCATGTGGGTCGTGTTGTACCAGACGAAGAACGGAGCTCCGTCGCGGTGGGCGCGCTCGATGAAGTCGAGGCACCGGTCCGTGATCTCGTCGTCGATGGTCTCCATCCGCTCGCGCGTGAGCGGGCCGGTGTCCTCGATGCGCCCATCGGCGAAGCATTGGAGCACACCCCGCGGCCCGAACCGCTTGCGAAACGATGGATCCTTCGGATAGTCGGGGAGCTCCGGCTCCTCCTCCGCGTTCAGGTGGTAGAGGTTGCCGAAGAACTCGTCGAAGCCGTGGTTCGTGGGCAGGTGCTCGTCCCGGTCGCCGAGGTGGTTCTTGCCGAACTGCCCCGTCACGTAGCCGAGCGGCCTCAAGAGCTCGGCGATCGTCGGGTCCTCGGGCTGTAGGCCGACCGCGGCGCCGGGCATCCCCACCTTGGTGAGCCCGGTGCGGAGCGGGTTCTGGCCGGTGATGAGCGCGGCTCGGCCAGCGGTGCAGCTCTGCTGACCGTAGTAATCCGTGAAGGCGAGGCCCTCCTCCGCGATACGATCGATGTTCGGGGTGCGATACCCCATCATCCCGCGGTTATGGAAGCTGATGTTCCAGATGCCGATGTCGTCGCCATTGAGGATGAGCACGTTGGGCTTGCCACCGGGCTTCCTCGTCGTCGTCGGAGTCGCCGTACCAGGTGTAGACATGGCGATGGAATGGCACACGAAGGGTGCCTGACAAGTCGGGAGAACCCGCAACGGGCGCACCGAACATGGGCTCCGCCGTAGGTAGTTCCTTGATCCCATGATGGAAGCTGGCCTTCGCGCCGTCCTCACTGCAGCCAGTGGAACTACTTCCGCCGCCCTCGTCGGTGGAGCCGCCGTCCCATCGAGTCCGCCTCGACGCTCGAGCTGCAGTGGAGACAGAGCAGCGCGAGGGTGAACACGGGAGTCGGCTGCCATCGGGTCAATGTGCGAAGGAAAGATCTCGTGGGGAGCACCTAGAACACGCGTGGGCGCTGTGAAGCGGAAAAGGAGCGCTCCCTCCTTCAGGCGCAATGTCCCGGAGGGCCGCGGCGGGCTCGATGCAAGCGTCCGCCCTGGCAGGCTTGGCAGCAACCGTTCCATCGCCGCTCCGCGCAATCCGGGCGCTTTCGCCGCAAGCGCAATGGTCAGGCCGCGTCGACGTGCAGCGGCTAGACGAGCGCGGCGGCTCCAGCACTCGAAGTTCAGCCGAGCACGATCGGTGTTTCGTCTGCGCGCGCAGGCCTCGTGGTCGCCTCCAGATAGGCCTTTCCAATGTCGGCCTCGTCCACGAACCCGACGATCGCGCCCTCGCCGTCGACGACCGGGAGCTCGCGGACGCCGTGCGCCACCATCACCTCGGTCGCCGTCCGCAGATCGTCGGCGACCGTCACGTCCGCCGGCGGTTGCATCGCGTCGGCGGCCACGGTCATCCGCTCGAGGTCGTGCTCCACCGCGACGATGCGGAGCGATTCGCCGGTGATCATGCCGACCATCTTGCGCGACGTATCGAGCACCGGGAAGACCTCCTGCCAGCTAGCGTCCGCGGCTTGCAGGAGCATCTCGCGGGCCGGCGTCCCCGGCGCGAACGTCACCAGCGCGCGCGCCTCGATCATGATCTGCCGGACGCGGATGGTCTTGAGCACGTCGAGCGTCGGCACCGGGTGCGCAGGAGACTCGCGCTGGGTGGGGAGCTGCGCGTGGTAGAGCGAGTGCTTCCGCAGCGCGACGAAGGCGACGCCCTCCGCGAGCATCAGTGGGACCAGGAGGTCGTAGCTGCCGGCCAGCTCGCAGACCATCACGAGGGAGCTCACCGGCACGTGCGCGATGCCGCCGTAGAACGTGCCCATGCCCACGAGCGCGAAGGCGCCCGGATCGATGCGCGGATCGTTGAAAAGCAGCGCCGCCGCGCGCCCGAACGCGCCGCCGAAGAGCCCGCCGATGACGAGCGACGGAGCGAAATCGCCGGCGCACCCGCCGCTGCCGAGCGTGAGCGACGAGGCGACGATCTTGGCGGCGCAGAGCAGGAGCATGAGCTCCACGCCGCGCCAGCCCGGATGGAGCCACGACGCCCCGGTGATCGCGACCTGGACGGCGCCGTATCCGCCGCCGAGCAGCCCGAGCCCTTGCCCGGGGCTCTCGATCCTGCGGCCGACGAACCAGAGGACGGGCACGCAGAAGAGGCTCAGCGCGAGCCCGCCGAGCCCTGGGCGTGCCCAGGGGGGGACCGGCAAGCGCGCCGCGAGCGCCTTCACGCCGCCGAGGCACTTCAGGAAGCCGATCGCGACGAAGGCCAAGAGCAGCGCGAGCAGCGCATACAGCGGGAGGTGCGACGGGATGAACGCATACTTGGGCGCGTGCGCGAAGAGCGTCGATTCGCCGTAGAACGAGATGAAGACCGAGTAGGAGACGACGCTGGCGAGCAGCGCTGGGATCAGCGCCTCCGCCTCGAAGTCGTCGCGGTAGAGCACCTCGACGGCGAGCAGGGCGGCGCCGAGCGGCGTGCGGAAGATGGCGGACATCCCTGCCGCGACCCCCGTGAGCATCAGGATGCGATGCTCGCGCCGGCCGACCGCGAGCCCACGCCCCACCAGTGAGCCGAGCGCTCCTCCGATCTGCATGGTCGGCCCCTCGCGACCGCCGGCGCCACCCGAGCCGAGCGTGAGGATCGACGCGAGCGCCTTGACCCACGCGACCCGCTTGCGCATCCGGCCGCCGTGGTGGTGGAAGGCCTGGATCATCGCGTCTCCGCCACCGCCCGCGGCCTCGGGGGCGAGGCGCCAGGTGAGGATGCCCCCGGCCAACGCTCCGAGCGCCGGGATCGCCAACAGCAGCCAGAGTCGGACGCTCCGGTGCTCGGAGCCGCCGCTGCTGAAGATCGCCTCGCCGTGGGCTCGAAGCCGCGCGTAGCCGGCGAGATGGCCGAGGAGCAGCTCCTCGACGAGCTCGAGGGCGCCGAAGAAGAGCACCGCGACCAGGCCCGCGATGGCCCCGACGAGCACGGCATGCAGGATCGTGCGCCCAACGAGCCGGAGATCGAGGGGCGCGATTTCGGAGATGAGCGCGGAGAACGGGCGCAACCGTCGCATCACGCGGGTGCGATTTGCTGGGACTGGTTCCGGCATGGCGATGGTCATGGTCACGTCCGGGCGCGGGCGCAACGAAGCTGAGGAAGTCCGGTGCACGCTGTGCACACCGCCCTGACGGATGCGTCAGATCGCCCTATCCGCGCCCAGAAGGCGTGCGTCCCCGGTGGCCGTCCAGTACATCCGACAGCCTGACGGGCTCAGCGGTCCATACGGCGCCGAGAAGCGGGCGCATGGCGGATGAGGACGCCGGGGGCCCGGTTGAGTGGCCGTCTGATGGCGCCGGTCCGCCGCCCATCCAAGGCGCCGGGCGCGCGACCCCGGAACGACCAACGCCCTCCGCCGCGGCGTCGGCCGCTGTCGAGGCATCGGCGGCAATCTCCGGTCTCCGCCTCCAAGGCCGGGCTCCGAAGGCGCCCGCCTCCCGCCTAGCTCCTGGCAAGCTTCGAGCCTGCCACGAGCGCCTGATCCAGGCGCGTCTGATCCAACGTGGCCTTCAACGTCTCAGCCGAGTAGAGGTTCGCGCCACGAAGATCGGCATGGCTCAGATCGGCGCTCTCGAAATCGGCCTCCATGAAGTTCGCCTTGACCGCGTGCGCCCCGGAGATCCTGGCATGCCGGAAACGGGCGCCCTTGGCCGTCACCCGATGGAGCACGGCATGATCAAGCGCGCTGTGCGAGAAGATCCCGGCGCTCAGATCCGCTTCCATGAAGTTCGCCGACCGAAGCTCGGCGGCCTGAAACGAGCACCCGGACGCCCTGACGCGCTGAAATGAGCCCTTCGACAGCTTCGCGTCATCCGCCCTGAACCGCACCATCGACGCGTCATCGAACGTCGCCTGCTCGGCCGCACAATCATACATCTGCGCGTCGTCGAGGATCGCGCGCCGAAACGTCGCGAGGCGCAGCGTCGCGCCCGAGAACGTCGCGCCGGCGGCGCTGGCCCCGTCGAAGACGACGCCGATCAGCGTCGCGTCGGCCAGGTTGGCTCGCGCGAGCTCCGCACCATCGAACGCTGCCCCGGAAGCGCTGGCATCGGCGAGCGTCGCATCGGCGAGCCTCGCGCCCGAGAAGATCGCATTCGTCAGGTTCGCTCCGGAGAGGTTCGCTCCGGTGAGGTTTGCGCCCTTGAAGCTCGCGCGCGCCGCCGAGACGCGGTCGAGATCAGCACCCGCGAGATCCGCGCCGTCGAAGAGCGCCCCCTCGAGCCTGGCCCCGCTGAAACGCGCGCCCGTGAGGTCCTTGCCGCGAAAGTCCATGTCGGTGAGGTCGCAATGAAAAAAGCTCATGCCCGACAGGACGGCCCCGGAGGCCACGAGCGCCGCTGCCTCCTCCCTCGGCATCGCGGGCGGAGGCGCTACCGGCCCCGCCAAGAAACCATCCTCGGCGCTGCCGACAGGCGGCGGCGCCTCGGGGTCAGGCGCCTCCGAGACCCGAGGCGCCATCTCGCCCTCGATCCGGGCGAGGAGTCGCTGCTGTATCGTCTCGATGGCCGCCTTGGCATGAACATCCTCCATGCACGCATAGAGCAGCGCTATCTCAGGCGCGGCCTCACGCGTGACATGGAGGATGCCACGCCACGTCAGACAGACCTTCAGCGCGTCCGCGTCGAACCACACCGTGTCCAGGTTCAGAGGGATCTCCCTTAGCTCGCCGCCTGCCTCGCGGGACCGCTGCGCGAAGGCCCGAGGCGCGAGGCCAGGGAGCTTGCCGTTGATCACCGAGAGCCTGGGGTGCACGCCCGCCAGATAAAAATCCTCGTCGCCGCGCGGATAGGCGATCTGCTGCTCGGGCGGCGCGGCGTTGAAGTACCTCCAGTCGAAGTCTCGCGGGAAATACGGCCATCGCTCCTTGAGCCAGGTGCCGTCGTACGTGCCCAGCCGCGAAGCCCGGAGCGCCCAGGTGGCGGGGACCGGCGCGAAGCACACCGGCGCCGGGCGATCCTGCTCGCCGCGAAGCAGCTTGTCCCCTCGCTCCAGGTTCGGCAGCCAGGGGCCGGCGACCCCCTGGACGAGACCCCTGCCGACGGGGTTCTCGCAGTGCCCCGGGCCGCCAAAGGCCCGCTCGTAGCGGAGCGGGATGCGATCGAACGGGCTCGGCGCCGACGGCCCGCTCACCTGCCACTTTCGATCGCCGATCGCCGCCAGCGAGAGCCGCAAGACCTGGCCGAAGGCGAGCTGCACGTTCGTGACGCCGGAGCGCTGCGGCTGCGCGTACGCGTGCCCCACCATCAAGACATCAGCGCTCGGCTTGAAAGGCGCATGGTCGGACGCGTACCTGAGGGTCCCTCGTGGATCGTCGTCGAAATACACGTCCCCGGTCGGGGGCTCCTGATCGCTCTCGGGGAGCGGCTCGGCCCGCCCCTCCGGGACGATCGTCATCGCGCTCTTGATCACCACGACGAGCGCGTCCTGCGGCGGCAGGAGCTGCCACGGGCGGACGGCAGCGGCGATGGCGCCCTCGGTGACGATGGGCACGGTCTCCCCGCGGCGAACCGGAAGATCGACCATGGCTCAGAGCGCGACCAGGACCTTGGCCTGGCTCGGAGAGTCGTGGAGCCCCGCCGGCATGTTGGCGTTGGCGCCGTTGTGCGCCGTCTGGGCGGTGAGGTACACAGCGCCCTTCCCCTCGATCTTGACCTTCGAGCTGCCGCGCTTGAACACCACCTTCTGCGCCACCGTCCCGGAGACGAGACCTCCCGCGGTCCCCGCCTGATCGCCGGTGCTGGTCGGTATCTCGGACATCTCGACGACAGCGTACTTGTTCTCGATCATCACCTTCGTCGAGGTCGCCGTGGCGTTGCTCACCATGGCCATGTTGGGGAACGGTACCGGAATGGGCGGGGCCGGCGGCGCCGGAACCTTGCATACGTCGGGCATGCCCATGCACGTACCGCCACCCTTCGATCCCGCTGGCATCATCGCGCTCGCTCCTTTTTCCCGCCGCTAGCCGAGCAGCACGCGCTCGCCGTCGATGCGCGTATCTTTCTCTGACGTGATCGTCGTCCGGCGTCCGAGCAGCTCGAGGGTGCTCGACACCAGCGTGCGAAGGCGTCCGGCGCGCGTCTCGAGGAGCCCTTCGACGTCGTGAAACACATCCATGGCGCGCTCGATGACGCGGCCGGCGCGCAGCTCCCACTGGCCCACCGCCCAGTCCGCCTTGACGGCATCGACCGCGAGCGCCCCCGCGGAGACGCGCGCCTTCTCGCTCGCCAGCGCGATCGACTCCTGCGTCAGCTCGATCTTGCTCCCGTCCACGCCTGCCGACAGGATCACGCGGCCGGCCGGCGCCGAGAGCTTGAGATCGGCCGTCGCCGAGAGCCTCAGCTCGCCCGTGGCCCCGTCCAGGCTCGCGACCAGCGCGCCTCCGGGATCGAAGAGCGCGAGCACCTGCCCCTCGACGGTCGCCCTGGCCCCGGAAGGCGCCACGAGCTGGGAAGGATGCGCGGCATGGACGACGCCCGTCACGTAGGCGGTGCCCGAGTCCGCCTCCTGAACGAGCACGCGATCGCCCGTCGTGGGGTGATAGCCCGGCACCGCGACGCGGGCTGTCCACTCGGTCTCCGAACGCGAAACGCCGCGCACGCGGAGGCGCCCCTCCTCCACGCCGAGCACGAGCGCCTCGGCCACGGGCTGGACGGACACTCCTCCTCGCTGCGCTGCCCGATGTCCTGTCTTCATTGCGTCACCCATTGGTAGAGAAATCTTCCGCAGCCGCTCGGTCTGGGTCGGTCCCGCGAAGGCCCGTTCTGCTCGCGCCCGAGAGCCGCGCCTGGCTCATGTTCGCGCGATGCGTGTTCGCGAAATCGAGGATGGCATGGGCCAGCGTGGCGTCGCTCAGGTCCGCGTGGGACAGGTCGGCCCACTCCAGCGAGGCGCCCTCCAGCGAAGCGCCCCGCAGATCGGCCCTGCCGAGCCTGGCCTGGCCCAGCTTTGCGCCTCGAAGCTGCACCCCCGGTGCGATGACGCGGACCAGCTCGGCGTCCTCGAGGATCGCCAGAGAGAGATCCGCCCCATCGAGCCTCGCCTCGGTGAAGTCTGCGCGCTTGCCCTGGAGGCCCATCAGCTTGGCTCGGCGCAGATCGGCCCGCGCGAAGCAGCTCTGGCCCGCCTTGACCCCGCGCAGATCGGCGCCCGCGAGCCTGGCGTCGGACAGGTTGGCGTCCTCGAGGCTCGCGCCATGGAAGCGCATCCCCGAGCCCTCGACCCGTTCCAGCAGGCACTGGCGAAGCTCGGTGCGCTCGTCCAGCTTGCATGTCGTGAGATCCGCGCCGGAGAAGTCCGCCAGAAAGAAGCGCGCCCCCCGCAGATCGGCCGCGCCGAGCGCGGAGCTCCCCACACGGCATGTCGTGAGATCCAGCCCTGCGAGCGACGCGCCCGCGAGCGTGACGTCCGAGAGGGTCGTCCTGTGGAAGCGGGCCTCGTGGAGATCGGCGCCGGTCAGATCGGCGCCCTCCAGGTTGGCCTCCACGAGGAGCGCCCGCGTGAGGCTCGCGCCGACGAGCCGGGCGTCGGCCAGGTCGGCGCCGGTGAAGTCGGCCCCGGCGAGCTCGACCCCCGCGAACTGGGCGCCGGTGAAGTCGGCCCCCGCGAGCTTGGCCCCCGCGAGCGACACGCTCACCCATTGCGTTCGCTGGAGGTCCATCTCGCGCAGATCGACGCCGGCGAGATCCACGGCCTCGACGCGCACACCCCACGCCCTGCCCCGAGCGCAGAGCTCCATCAGATGAGCGCGGCTCGTGACGACGGTGGTTGCGGTCATCGTGGCTCCTCGGCGCCGGCCCGGCGCACGCGCCATGCTACCGGAGACGCCGGGCGCCCAGGAGGAAATAACCCCTCCTCCGCGTCACGCGCCCTCGTCTTCCTTGGGACGCTTGATCCCGTAGAGCTGCCCGTCGCCGGCGTCGAGCAGCTTGAAACGCGGCTGTCGCATCTGCGGCGGAATATGCGCCTCCACGAAGCGGTTCCAGTTCGACGCCATCACGCAGAGCGCCTGGAAATACGTCTCGGGGTCGAGCCGCAGCGAGGAGACCACGCGCGCGCGCTCCGCTCCGGCGCGCCCATCGGGCGCGTTGCGGCCCGGGAACGGCGCGTGGTCGGTGAATACGACGGCGAACTGGCGCGGCGAGTGCAGGACCTGCACGCCGTTCGCCGCAGCGGGCGTCGCCTCCGTGGACCAGTCGATCGGCATCGCGCCCGGCTCGGCAGGGTTCACGGCGCCGCTCGCCTTCATGGCCTCTTGCATCGCTTTGATCGCGCTCTCGGCGTCTTCGGGGCTGCCCATCCGGGCCGTATAGCAGAAGGCTGCGCTTGGGGGTATGGGCCGGGGCCGTCTTCCGGCATAGTGGTCGCCGCCATGACGTCGACCCAGCCGACCGCCGACCCCACCAGCAGCTCGGGCTCATTGACCTTCTCCGCCGCCGCGCTGCGCTTCGGGCCCGTGCCCGCAGGGGCGGCCGACGTGAGCGTGGTCGTGGTGCAGAACGGCACGGACGAGGCGGTAAGCCTCGCGCTCGATCCCGGCACCGCCGAGTTCAGCGTCCTGAGCGACACGACGACCGTCGACGCCGGGCAAGAGGCCGAGTTGTTCCTGCAATACCAGTCGGCGGCCGAAGGCACGCACAGGGCGACCCTGACGGCGACAGGCCAGTCGGGCGAGCTCGGGCGCTGCGCGCTCTCCGGCACGAGCATCCCGAGCCTGGCGATCGAGCCCGGCGCGATCGCCTTCGGCGACGTGCCGGTCGGGCAGCGCCGCGTGGAGGTGCTCTTCGTCACGAACGCGACCGGCAGCGACGTCGAGCTCGTGCTGAGCCCGGAGAGCGGGGGCACGTTCACGATCTCGCCCGCGAAGGTGCCGAGCACGTCGGTGCCGACGGTGATCGCGGTCACTTACGTGCCTGATGCGATCGGCCCCGCCCAGGCCACGCTCCGCCTCTCGGGCTCGCCGCTCTCCGCATCGCTCTCGGGAGCCGGCGTCGACCCTGGCGACATCGAGTTCGTGGACGCGAACGCGCAGCGCTTCAAGGTCGAGGTGCCGTTCGACCACGCGCGCCTCTTCCTCGGGGCCGGCGTCCCCAGCAGCCCGGCGGGCACCTTCTCGAACGTCGACGGCTGTGGCCTCGACGCCGACTCGAACATCTACCTCAGCGCGCGCAACGGGCGTATCTTGGCGCAAGCGGGCGGAGACGTCTTTCTCCAGGCCGACGGCGGCGAAGCTGGAGACGGCTTCGCGCAGCTGCACCAGCAAGGATCGAGCGGGAAAGCGATCCTCAGCTCGAACGGCACGGCGTACGTGGCGGGAAAGGGCGGCGTCACCATCAGCGCCGGCCTCAAGGTCAAGCGGGACGACGGTGCAACGTTCGACAGCACGCCGGACACCGGGGCGATTGACGCCCTTGCAATCACCTTCACCGTGTTCGACATGCTCGTCGCTAGCAAGCTCGCCTACGACGCGGTGCAGAGCTACCGGGAAGATCGCGCCGAGACGCCGCGCAGGAAGCAGTTCCTGGAGATCGCCGGCGCGGCCGTGGCCTGCTCCGCCCCCGTCTTCGGCGCGTTGGGCGTCGCGACCGTGGTCCCGGGCGTCACGCTCTTCGGGGCGGGCGGCATCTCGATCTTCAGCCCCGCGTATACCGTCGTCCACGGCGTGGCGGGGCTCGCCCTCGTTTCCATGTACCCGGCGATCTTCGGCCTGGTCGACGCGACGATCTGGGCGGGGGACGACGTCGGCATCACGGCCGCGACGGGCTCCGTGAAGGTGTTCGGTAGCAAGTCGGTGAACGTGCACTCCGCGGAAAAAGTCTCGATCGAGGCGTCGACCAACAAGCACCAGAAGGGTGGCACGATCGAGCTCATGGGGAATAAATTCTCGATCGTCGGAATCGAGAACACAGCGCCGCCGACACCGAGCCAGATCAAGATGGAGGCGCAGTCGCTCGAGATCCGGATCGGCGCTGGCTTCATCACGATGGACGCCCAGGGCAACATCGAGCTCGGCACGGGCGACAACAAGATCACCATTGGTCCCCAAGGCATCAAGCTCAATGCCAATCGCATCACTGCCAGCGGCGGCGCGTCCCGCCTGAGGCTCGCCGAGGAGCAGGCGATGCTCCGGTTCGAGGGGGGCGGCACGCTGGGCATCGACAAGGGCATTGTCTGTCTGTACAAGGACCGTAACAACGGGGTGTACTTCGCGGAAGAGAAGGCCGTGGTGAAATACAACACAACGAGCAGACTTGAATTGGAGGCGACGGGCTCGTACCTCCATGGAAAACGCATCTTTGGGGTTTGATCCCGAACCTCCAGCGGTGGTCGTCGCTCTTCCCGACGATCTGGACCGCTGGGCTCCGCGTCGCGATCAGACGTAGTCGTCGAGCTCGACGACGATGCCCGAGACGGTCCTGATCTGATTGACGTGCGCGTTCGAGGCCGTGACCGGGGATGGCGCCGACTCGTTGGGGATGGCCCCGACGATGATCGGCCTGTCGGGATCGCCGTCGATGAACCCGAGCAGCACCTCCGTGCCCGGCTTGACAGGGAAATGCATGCCGTAGCCCGGTCCTGCGTGCGGCTGCGCCATGCGCACCGGCCGCGACGCCTTGGCGCCGCCGCCCGCCGCGGTGTCGAAATGGAACTGGACGGTGTACCTGCCCTTCGTATCGAGCCGCGCGTGCTGCCGGACCGCGTTCGACTCCACGACCCCGCTGAGAAGTCCGTGGATCCGCGGCCTCGGCGTAATCCTGGGCGGCCTGTACGCGCGGCTCGCCGGGATCGCGCGGAATGAGTTCCTGTAGAAAGGCGCGCTCTCGACGCCGCCGTGCATCCCCACGACCTGGCTCGCCTCGTGCTCGACCTCGACGAGCAGGAGGCCGCTCTCCTGCACGTGGGGGTGTCCCTCCAGCGTGAACCGGAGCCCGGCGCCGAAGGTGGGGATATCGCTCTCCCCTGCATAGACGTCGCGCGTGGACTGCCGCTCTTCGGCGCGGACCCGGGCGAAGAATTTCCCCTCCTCCGGCGTCTTGAAGTGCGTGCCGTACTCCACGACGCCTCCAGCGTACGCCACAGGAAGCTCGTGATGCGCGGTCAAGTCGATGCGCGGATTTCGATAGTTGTAGTCCTGCACGACGTACCCGGCCGGGATGAGGCATGTCTTCACGTGCAGCGAGAAGACGTCGCGCCGCTCGCCCCTGGGCCGGAAAGGCACGTCGCCGCCGTCGCCCACGGTGCCGAACCCCTCCATGTGATCGGTGAGCACCAGCACGTCGCGCTCCTCGTCGTGCTCGAAGAAGAAGCTGATCCCGAGGTGCTCCGTGAGGCGCGAGAGGAAGGCGAGGTCGCTCTCCCTGTACTGCACGACGAACTCGCGCGGCGGATAGGCCTCGATGAGCCGCTGCTTGAAATCCGACGCGATGCCCACGAGCTCGACCTTCTGCTGCACGATCTGGGGGATGGTGAGATCCATCGAGATCTCCTGCGTCTCGACCAGCGTGAGGCGCCACGCGCGCGGGACGAGGAGCAGATCGTAGCTCCGGTGTTCCGCCTCGACCTCCAGGTGGTCCACGAGGTCGGCGATCATGCCGTGAACACGCCGGATCACGACGCCGTCCCGCTCCATGACGATCGTCGCCTCGGCGCCCACGACCTCGTCCCTCGGCAGCCCCTCGGGATCGAGGCACACGATCGAGAGCTGGAACGAGAAGAGCTGCGAGATGGCCTCACGGCCGCGGAGCGTGCGGACCCGCACGTGATCGCAGCGGAACGCCGCGGATTCCAGGCGGATGGTGAGCGGGTGCTTGGCCGACATGGATATCAAGAAACCGCGGAATGCCGACCACGTCAAGCGACACGGTGATTCTCGCCCGAGGAATGGCCGTCACCGGGTGAAGCGGCCGTAGAGCACGCGCTTCACGTCCACCGAACGCTCGGGAACCTCGGGCGCTCGCGGCGCTGGCTGCGGCGACTCCCCCCCGGAGAAGACCTGCGGCTCTCCCGCATAACCCCTCCAGGGCGCGGCCCCGGCGGCCCGCGGCTCCGCGGGGCTCGGGGGCACCACCGGACCCGCCGGCGACGCCTCGGGCCCCGGCGCCGCGGGAAGCGGGCTATCGGGCAGCGGAGGCTCCGCGGCCGGCGAAGCAGCGCCGTCGCGTTCCGCGGCAGGCGCACGGTACGCGGGCTCTTCGAGGTCGGCGGGAGATGCGCCGCGGGCAGGGTGCGGCGCGCTGTCCGACGGGCGATTCACCACGAACGGCAGGGCGTCACGCTCCCGCCCCTGCGACCTCCTTTCCGTGGAGGTCGGGACCGGTTGCGTGAGGAGGAGGTCTTCGCGTCCTCGGCGCGGAGGTCGAGGCGCCGGCGCCGGTGGAAGCGCTGGTGGCAGGTCCGGACGGAACGGCAGCGTGGCGGCCTTCGGGCGCGGCGCTCCCCAGGGCTCATCCGCCAGCGGCACGGTGCGGAGCAGGCGCGCCCTCGAAGGGTTGGCGCCGTGCCGCGCAGCGCCCGCGGTGATCCCGGCCTCCGGATCGCCGGAGACCGTCGGTATCGGCGCCGGGGGCACCTTGTCAGCCGGCGTCGAGCTCTCGGGCCATGACAGAGGCTCTCCCTCGACCTCCACGGACGCGACCACGCGCATGGACGCGAGCGCCGTGCGGCTGGGCAGCGCGAGGTGCCCGCGCCATACGAGCGTGCACCGCTCCTCGTCGGCGTCGATACGGAGCGTGTCCACGTCGAGCACGAGCGTCCCGTTCGCGATGCCGTGCTGGGTCAATCCGGAGATGCTCGCGAGGCCGCGCGCGCGTGGGACCCTCGTGGCGAGGCGCGGCACGAAGGGGCGTACCCCGTCGAGCACGATCCACTCACCGCCGCGCAGGCGGTCGAGCCGCTGATCGGGCGGCGCGGCCTGGAAGTATTCCCACGCGAAATCGTCGGGGATCTCCGCGAACGGAGCTTCGATGTTCGCCCTCTGGCACGCGCCGAGGAGCGTGCGCCGGGAGGGCCATGTCCCGCCGATCGGGCCGAGGCACGCGGGCCTGCGCGGGTCGGCAGGCGCGACGAGGTTGGGCTCCCCCTCACCGGGGAGCGCCCCCACGCCGACGGGGTTGTCGGCGTAGCCCGCCCCGCCGAACGCCCGCTCATACACGAGAGGGATCCGCTGGAATGGCGCGGTATGGCGGACCAGGAGCGACTTCTGCAAGAGCGTGCGGCCGCCGCCGGCCACGGTCAGGCCCACCTGCACCGACCGCGCAGGCGCTTTCGAGGGGGCATAGGCGTGTCCCGTCAGGACGACATCGACCTTGGTCAGGTGAGGTGCCAGATCGCGGGTGATCCGGGTGCTGCTGCTCGGGTCGTCGTGATGCGGGACGTCGTGCTCGACGATGCGCTCGGGCTCGACCCGTCGCATGGTGCCGTCGGGCACGAGGCAAAATGTCGCTTTGACCACGATCGTCGCGTGGAGCTGGCCCCGATGGCGCCAGGCGATGGCCGCGGCGGCGCAGCCCGGTGTGGTCGCGATCGCATCATTCGAAAACAGCCCGCCGCTCATTTCCTCTCCTCTCGTCGTCTCTCCAGGCGCCTGACCCGCGAGGCGTCAGGGTGCACCGGATATATCTTGACACCACGTTCCACAGAAGGAAATGGTGAACCTTCGCCCCTGTCAAGCTCAGCGGGGACCTGAGCGAGTCCCTCCGACCTCGTCGCGGAACCCCGGTCGACGTGCACCGTGAGCGGGCCGGGCCCGACGCCGTGACGAGCGACGATCTCTGCGAAGAGGTGCTCGGCGAGCTGCGCGTTCTCGCGCTCGACGACCAGCCAGCCAACGGTCATGGGACTGAACAGATCGAGGACGACGTACAGGCAGTTGAAGACACCGGGCAGCGGCCCACGCAGCTTGGTTATGTCCCACGTCCAGACCTGGTTGAGGGCCGTGGTGGTGAGCGTCGGCTTGGCATGCTTCATCGGCCCACGCCGCGTCCGTCGTTCGCCGCTCTCCCCGGACGCCGCGAGCAGTCGAGACATGGTGCGGATGGAGGCGAGATAGACGCCCCGCGACAGCAGCGTTGCGTAGACTTCCGGCGGGGGCTGGTCAGCGAACTCCTCGCTGTGCAGCACGTCGAGCACCGCTTGCCGCTCGGGATCACTGAGCCGGCGTGGGCTCGGAGCGGGCCTGGGCAGCGCGGGCGGCTTCGCGGGCCGGGTCTGCCGGTAGAGCGTGGCGCGGCTGACACCCAGTGCCGCACAGGCGTGCGCGACATGGGAGGTCGGGTCGTCGAGCTCTTCGATGACGTCCATCAGCGCTCTTCGTCGCTCGTGAGATTGATGCCCAGAATGGTCGAAATTTTTTCTGAAGATCGATGAGCTTCTCAGCGAGCCGCGCTGAGCGCTTCTCGAGCTCCGCGATGCGCCGGTCCTTCGCGTCCTGCTTCGGCTTGCCGCCGGGCTTGCTCCCCGCGAGAGGGTACTGGGAGCGCCTGTGACGGCTGAATGACGACTACCGGACGGACGCAGAGGAGACCGTGTTGATCCAGGTCGACGACACTTCCGGGAGTAGGGAGCCATGGGTGACCGCCGCCGCGCTTCGCAGCTATACGCCATCAGGCGCCTACTGGCGAGCATGCCGACGCTACCGGAACGGAGGATCGGCGGCTGACGTCTTCGTTCCTGATTCAACCCGTTTTCGCTCCAGTCGCGCGGCGAGCCCTGCGGCGAGATGCTCGGTCAGCGCGCGGACCGTTGTCGATGAGAACCGTCCAGGTGGGCTCAGCGCAAAGACCGGAGCCGGCGGCGTCACGAAGTCCTCGAGCAGCGGGACGAGTCGGCCGCGCTTGATATCGTCGCGCACGAGCCAGTCGGCGAGCAGCGCCACGCCGAGGCCCTGTCGCGCCATGAGTGCCACTGCCTCGCTGTTGTTGGCGGCGAAGCGACCACGGACAGGGACCGGGACGCCTTTGCCGGGATCCATCCCAAAACGCCAAACGGTCGACGCGTTCGCCTCGCCGTGAACGAGGCACTCGTGGGTCCGTAGGTCGCTCGGGGCGCTCGGGCGGCCGCGCGCTCTGAGGTACGACGGCGCGGCGACGAGCACGCGATCGCTGTCGGCGAGCTTCCGCCCGCGGGCGTTGGTGTCAGCGGGGACGCCGACGCGAATCGCCAGGTCGAACCCCTCGTCGACGAGGCTCACGTACCTGTCGGTCATCACGAGCTCTGCGCTCACCGCGGGGTGGCGTCTCAGGAAGTCGCCGACCGCAGGAACGATGAAGAGCCGACCAAAGACGACGGGGATGCTCATGCGGACACGGCCGCGCGGCTCCTGGTCTCTCTCGTTGAACTCGCCGCTCAGGTCGTCGAACGCCGCGAGCAGCTCCCGGGCGCGGGCCATCAGACGCTGACCGGCCTCTGTGACGCGAACCGATCGCGTCGTGCGCTCTACGAGGCTCGTGCCGAACTGCGCCTCGAGCTCGGCGACCCACTTGCTCGCGGTCGACTGCTTGATCTTGAGGTCCCGGGCGGCGGCCGCAAAGCTGCCTCGCTCGGCGAGTCGCGAGAACAACCGCAGCGCTTCAAGTCGATCCATCGTGCCCCTTTCGGAATAAGTCCTAGCACGAATGCGACATTTCGTCCCCTCCTGGAATGAGTTATTCCTGCCCCGTCGTCGATGACGACGACCCACCAGGAGGCAATCCGTGGCGACCACTGTTGACGAGCTCGACCCCACGCACACCTACGTCGACCTCGGCGTCCGGCATATGACGGTCACCGGCCTCGTGCGGAACACGACGCTCGAGACCGGTGGCGTGGCCGTCGGCGACGAGGGGAACATCACGACCTGCGGTTCCAGCGAAGCGTGCGAGCGACGGAGGACCCTGTGTGCAAGCGCATGAAGGTGGCGTTCCTCGGCCTCGGTGCGATGGGCGGGCGGATGGCCTCTCGCCTCGTGAACGACGACATTGAGCTCAAGGTCTGGAGTCGTTCGGGAGTACCGTCGTGGGCGTCGTCGCTGGGCGCGTTCGCCGCGCGAACGCCGGCCGATGCCTCCAGAGACGCCGATGCCGTCTTCGCGATGGTCACGGACGACGACGCGTCGCGCTCCGTGTGGCTCGACGACGATGTCGGCGCTCTGCGCGCGATGCGCAGCGGAGCGGTCATCGTCGAGTGCAGCACGCTGAGCCCAGGTTGGGTGTCGACGCTTGCCGGGCGCGCGAAGGACGCCGGACTCGAGTTCATTGATGCGCCCGTCGTCGGCTCTCGCCCACATGCCGAGAGGGGCAACCTGATCTTCCTCGTCGGCGGAGACGAGGCGGTGTTGGAGCCTCTCCGTCCGATTCTCGGTCGCATGGGCGGCGCGGTAAAGCACATCGGCGCCTCGCCCGCGGGAGCGTACGCGAAGCTCATCGTGAACACCTTGTTCGGCGTCCAGGTCGCGGCGCTCGCCGAGATCCTCGGGTTCGCGGCGCGAGCGCGGCTCGATACGGCGGCGCTGATGCACGCGCTGGAGGGGCTCCCGGTCCTGAGCCCCGCCGCCAGCAGCGCCGCGACGGGGATGCTGGCTCGTCGATTCGAGCCGATGTTCCCGGTGTCGCTCGCCGCCAAGGACCTGCGATACGCGCTTGAGGCAGCGGAGCGAGTCGGCGGCGACCTGCCGGTAGCCCGGGGCGCGAGCGAGGTGTTCGATCGCGGCCTCGCGGGCGGGCTCCGCGACGAGAACCTGACGGCCGTCGCCAGGCTCTACGACGAGGCGTGAGCCTCGGGCCGAGCTCTCCGTGTCCGACCAGGACCAACGGCAGATCCTGAAGGCCCCTCAGCCCTATCCGAGCGCGACCCCCCCCTCGAGCGCGAGGTCGTTGAGGAACACCGCGTCGGGCAAGTCGACGCGCTCGATTCGCCACACCCAGCCGGCAGAGGGCCGCCACGTCGCGCGTTGTCACCGCGCGCGGCGCGACGGGGGAGCGGCGCGCCCCGCCGCGTCGTCGAGTCCAAGGCGACGACGCATCGCCGCGGCCACCCGCTCGCGTGCCCAGCGGTGCGCAGGATCGGCCTGGAAGCGCTCGTGCCACAGCAGCGCGAAGGGGACCGGCGGCAGGGCGATCGGCGCCTCGCGGACGACCAGCCCCAGGACCCCGGCCACCTCGTGCACGAGGGGCATCGGCGCGTTCATCAGAAGATCTGAGCTGGCGACGATCGTCATGCCGGCGAGGAACGACGGCACCTCGACGCTTACTCGGCGGACCAGCCTACGCCGCGCGAGCTCGTCGCTGACGACGTTCGGGCGCTCGTTGCCGATCCGCACGACCACGTGGGGGCGTGCGCCAGCCAGCGCGCGAGCGTGAGCGGGCGGTCGAGCGCCGGGTGTCCGCGCCGGGCCGCCACGCCGAAGCGCAAATCGCCGAGCGGGCGGGCGATGGCGCTGTCGTTGACGAATCCCGCCAGCACGACGTGCTCGACGTGCGCGGTCAGGCGCTCGTCGCCATCAAGCGGGCGCTCACCGACGGCGGCGTGGACCTGCCCTACCCGACCACGCACGTGCTCTTCCACGATCAGACCGAGGAAGCCGATGGCGACCGCTCCCGCCAGAAGGGGGCCGGCCGGCAAGGGGCCGGTGCCGCGGCCCCGCGCGTGGCCAGAGCCCGAGAGGCACGAGAGGCGTGCCACGCCGTGCCCGGGAGAGCGGAGCGATCCCGACGGGGCATGATGTCGCGGCGACGTCGGCCGCGACGACGACGGCTCGACCGGGACCGAGCGCGTGTCGGTCCACAACCCCCCCATCGCCCTTTATCGGCGCTGCACCGCGATCGCCGCCGGTCACCGACGCGATGCGGGCCGACCGACGCGCGAGCGATCCTTTGGCGCGCCGGATTATCTTGCGCGGCGCCGCGCGATATGGTTTGAGTTCAAATCAATTTTGCCGCAACGCCGTCCCGTGGAATTCCGCGGGCGACGGCTCGCGGCGGTGCGCGGCTCTCCCCTGCGTCGAAGCGCGGAGCGGTCGGCGTAGGGTCGACCCGCACGTAGAGGGGCGGCGCCCGAGCCACCGCAGAGGAGGGGAGTTCCATGGCTCGACCGCTCATCGTCTCTAACCGTCTCCCGATCAGCGTGCGCGTCGAGCGCGGAGCGCTCTGCCTGACGCGCTCCTCGGGCGGCCTCGCCACGGCGATGCGCGGCCCTCACGAGCGCCTGAACGCGCTCTGGATCGGCTGGCCCGGCAGCGTCGCGAGCCTCTCCCCGGAGCAGCGAGACGACGCCGATGCGGCGCTCGCGGGGATCCGCGCCGTGCCCGTGCACCTCGGCGCCGCGGAGCAGCACCGCTTCTACGACGGCTTCTCGAACGGCGTCCTCTGGCCCCTGTTCCACTACCTGCTCGACAAGGTGAACCTGGACGCGGAGCTCGACTGGGAGGTCTACCAGCGCGTCAACGAGCGCTTCGCCGAGGTCGTCGCCGCGCAGTACGCGCCGGGTGACGCGATCTGGGTGCACGACTACCAGCTCATGCTCCTCCCGGCGCTCCTCCGGAGGCGCCTCCCAGAGGCGCGGATCGGCTTCTTCCTCCACGTCCCGTTCCCGTCGGCCGAGGTCTTCCGCATCCTGCCGTGGCGGAAGCAGATCGTGAAAGGCTTGCTTGGCGCCGACCTGGTCGGCTTTCATACCGCCGGCTACCGCAGGAATTTCGCGGCGTCGGCGGCGCACGTGCTCGAGCTCGATCCGGGCGAGGAGACGATCGAGCACGACGGGCGCAGGGTCGCGTTGGGGGTCCACCCCATCAGCATCGACGCCTTGGAGATCGGGCGGATCGCGGGCCACCCCGGCGTCCGGCAGGAGGTGGCGCGGATCCGCGCGGAGGCGCGCGGACGCAAGATCGTGCTCGGGATCGATCGCCTCGATTATACGAAGGGGATCCCGCGCCGCCTGCTCGCGATCGAGCAGTTTCTCGAGCGCGAGCCGGAGCTGCGGGACGAGGTCCGCTTCATCCAGCTCGCCGTGCCCACGCGGGAGATGGCCGGCGCGTACACGGACTTCCGGCGGCTCGTGCACGAGATGGTCGGCCGCATCAACGGGCAGTACGGCACGACGTACGCGGTGCCGATCCACTACATGCACCGATCCCTGCCCCTCGAGCAGGTGGTTGCCCTCTACCTCGCGGCCGACGTCATGCTGGTGACGCCGCTCCGCGACGGGATGAACCTCGTCGCGAAGGAGTACATCGCCGCGCGGGTCGACGGCGACGGCGCCCTGATCCTGAGCGAGTTCGCCGGGGCCGCGGTGGAGCTCGCGGAGGTGATCTCCGTCAACCCGTACGACATCGGCTCGGTCGCCGCAGCCGTGAAGCAGGCGATCACGATGCCGCCCGCCGAGCAGCAGGTCCGGATGGCGGCGCTGCGCCGCCGCGTGGCCACGCACGACGTCCACGTCTGGACGCGGTCGTTCCTGGACGACCTCGACCGCGCGGCGGCGCCGGAGCCCGCGGCGGCTGCCGCTCTGATCGCGCCCCGGGAGGTGCCCGAGAGCGTCGTCGATCGCGTCCGCCGCGCGCCCGAGCGCGTCTGGATCCTCGACTACGACGGCACGCTGGTCCCGTTCGCCGCGGTGCCCGACCTCGCGGCGCCCGACGAGAAGCTCGTCGCGCTGCTCCGCACGCTGTCCGAGCGCGATCGCGTCCACGTCGTGAGCGGTCGGCGGCGCGCCGACATCGAGCGCTGGTTCGGGGCGCTGCCGCTCCACCTCCACGCCGAGCACGGCTTCTGGTCGCGCCCGCGGGCGTCCGACGACTGGGTTGCGCTCGAGTCGGACGCCGCCGCGTGGAAGGGCGAGATCCGAAGCCTCCTGGAGGACTTCACCCGGCGCACCCCGGGCAGCTTCATTGAGGAGAAGACGGTGACGCTCGCGTGGCATTACCGCGCCGCGGAGCCCGAGCTCGCCGGCGAGCACGCGCGCGAGCTTCGCGCGCACCTCGCGGAGCGCATGGCCGCGGACGCCTTGGAGCTCCTCGGCGGCGCGAAGGTCCTGGAGGTCCGGCCGCGCGGTGTCCACAAGGGGAGAGTCGTGCCGCTCATCCTGGACGAGGTCCCCGAGCGGGCGGCGGTGATCGCGATCGGGGACGATCGCACGGACGAGGACATCTTCGCGGCGCTCCCGCCGTCAGCGTGCACGATCCATGTCGGGAACGAGAGCAGCCTCGCGGCCTACCGGCTTCCGGACTCGGGTGCGGTGCGGAGCCTGCTGCGCTCGATTCATGCCTGATCAGTGGTTCGGCGCCGCCGCCCATGGTGCGGCGGCATCGTCCGAAGGCGCCCGCGCTTTCCAAGGAGAGCGCGGCGGAGAGGCGCGTGATAAGCCCGGCCATGGATCAGCAGCCCAGCCGTGAGCCACCGGCCGAAGAGCCGCCCGTGAGGGCCATGCCGGTGGCCCTGCAGGACCGTATCGCGGCCGCGTTCGGAATCGAACCCGAGGCCCGCGAGGCCATCGTCCGGAGCATGCTGGAGCGGAGCGCCAGGGGGGCGGCGGGCTACTGGCTCCAGCTCTTCCTCGCCATGGGCATCGCCTCGCTCGGGCTCGTCCTTGGCAGCGGGGCGGTCGTCATCGGCGCGATGCTGATCTCGCCGCTCATGGGGCCCATCGTCGAGCTCGGCATGGGCCTCGCGATCGGTTCGCCGTTCCTGGCGCTGCGCTCCTTCACGCGCGTCGCCTTCAGCGTCGTCATGGTCGTGACGAGCGCCGCGGTCCTCACGCTGACGCTGCCGTTCTACGAGGTGACGTCGGAGATCGCCGCGCGCACCTCGCCGACGGCGCTCGACCTGCTCATCGCCATCTTCTGCGCGATCGCGGCTGCCTACACCACGGCGCGGCCCGGATCGGACACGACCTCGACGGCCGCGGGCACGGCCATCGGCATCGCGCTCGTGCCCCCGCTCTGCGTGGTCGGGTACGGCGTCGGCACGCGGGTGAAGAGCATCGCGAGCGGCGCCGCGCTGCTCTTCACGGCGAACCTCTGCGCGATCCTCCTGTTCGCGATCGTCTGCTTCCTGCTCCTCGGTTACAACGCCGTCAGCACGGCGGAGCTCGAGCACGCGGAGCTCGCGAAGCAGAGGCCGGGGGCGATCCGCCGCGTAGCGCGCGCGCTGCAGGTCTTCTTCGAGCTGCGCCACGGGTGGATCTTCCGCGTGCTGATGCCGCTCGCGCTCCTCGGGGCCGTGTTCTTCCCGCTCCGGGAGGCGCTCGCCCGGGTGTCGTGGCAGGTGCGTGTCCGCACGGCGATCGTGCGCATGCTGGACGCGTTGCCGCAGAGCACGGTGCGGTCGAGCGTCTCGGTCGACCACGGAAGCGTCGCCGTGCGCCTCGTGTTGCTCGGCCGAGCCGACGAGGCCGCGCAGCTCGAGCGCGATCTGCGCGACAAGATCGCCGCCGTCGCGGACATCACCCCGAAGGTCGACGTGATCGCCGTCCTCGACGCGAGCGCGCTGGAGGAGGTCGCGGCGTCGGTCAGGGCCAGCTCGACGCCCATCTCCGTGGTGCCCAAGGAGCCGGATCTCGTGCTCGTCCGCCAGGAACTCGCCGCGTCGCTCGCGGGCGCGTGGCCGCACGCGGCGGGGCCGCTCGTCGCGTGGCGGCTCCGGTTCCCGGACAACGAACCGGCCGTCGTGGAGGTCGTGCACGTCGGTCCCGCGCTCGGCGCCTCCGCGGCCGACCTGCTCGGGCGCGCGCTCTCGCGGGAGCTCGGCGCGGAGGTCGCGGTGCAGGACCGCGCCATCTCGCCCGAGCCGATCGTCGCCGAGCCGGCGGGCGGGTGGCCCTGGCTCCAGGAAGCCCGGTCCGCGCTCGCCTGGGTGGACGACGTGGAGGCGCTCCACGGGTGCGTGGAGGTGCCCCCGATCCCCGGGGAGAAACCGAGCGGGGAGCTCGCGGTGGTCCTCGCGGCGCTCCGAGCCCTGCCGGCCCTCCGTTCGGATCGGGTGCACGTCGGTGAGGGCGCGAAGTGGCGGGCGGTCGTCTCGACCTCGCCGTGCGCGCCGCCAGCGCCCGCGCCGGCCGCCACGGCGGACGCCGGCGCTCCGGCGGCCCCCGGTGCCGGCGCAGACGCCGGCGCTCACTGAGGCCCGCTGTGCGGGAGGCCGCCCGCGGCGGGAGGTGGCCCGCCGCCGCTATTGCTCCGTCGATGTCTCGGCCTCCTCGAGCGTCAGCGCCGCACCGGCTGCCGGGGCGCCTGATAGCGCGAGCCTGCCGACGAGGAGGCCCACCACGGCCGCCACGGCCGAGGCGAGCAGGACGCCAAGCTTGGCGGCGGCGAGCATCGCGGCCTCGTCGAACGCGAGGCCTGCGATGAAGATCGCCATCGTGAAGCCGACGCCTGCGACGCAGCCGACGACGGCGATCCCGCGCCAGCCGATGCCGCGCGGCAGGGCGCAGACGCCGAGCCGGACCATCGCGAAGCTCGCGAGGAAGACGCCGAGCGGCTTGCCGACGACCAGGCCGAGCGTGACCCCGAGCAGGATCGTCCCGGAAGCCGCGTGGTCCAGCGACGAGGCGTCGATGCGGACACCGGCGTTGGCGAAGGCGAACAGCGGCATGATGCCATAGGCGACCCACGGGTGGAGCGCCGCCTGGAGCCGGACGACGGGCGGCAGCGCCTCGCGCTGGGCTCGCTTGATCCGCCGGAGGGGGCTCAGCAGCTCGTCGGCCTTGTGGCCGTCGCGCTGTGCGAGCGCGCCGACCTCGTCGACCACGTCGCGGGCCGTCGTGAGGAACCCGTGGCTGCCGAACCAGGAGCGCGCCGGCGTCAGCAGCCCGATGGCGACGCCGGCGATCGTCGGGTGGATGCCGGCGCGGAGCATGCCCCACCAGAGCACGGCGCCGGGGAGCACGTAGGCGGCGGGACGGCGGACGCCGAAGCGCTGAAGCACCAGCACGGCCAGGGCCCCGCTGCCGGCGATGAGTAAGCCGCTCCATGCGACGCCCGACGAGTAGAACAGCGCGATGACGATGATGGCGCCAATGTCGTCGATGATCGCGAGAGCGAGTAGGAGGACGCGCAACGCAGGGGGCACGCGCTTGCCCAGCAAGGCCAGCACGCCCACCGCGAACGCGATGTCCGTCGCCGTGGGGACGCCCCAGCCATGCCGCGACACAAGCGATGGGTTGAGCGACAGGTACAGGAGCGCGGGCGCGATCATGCCGCCCAGCGCCGCCGCGACGGGCAGCGCCGCGCGCCTGAGATCCGAGAGCTCCCCCTCGTGGATCTCCCGCCGGATCTCCAGGCCGACGACGAAGAAGAAGATCGTCATCAGCCCCTCGTTGATCCAGAAGTGCAGGGGCTGCGTGAACACCAGCGAGCCGGCGCCGAACGTGATCGGGACGTGCCAGAGGTGCTCGTACACGTGGCCCCAGGGCGAGTTCGCCCACCCGAGGGCGACGACGGACGCGAGCAGCAGGACGATCCCGCTGGCCGCTTCGACGTGCAGGAAGCGCTCGAGCGGGCCGAGGACGCGCTCAGCGAGATGGCGCGCGGGGGCCCAGGTTCCGGGGGCAAGCTGAGACGGGGATCGGTTCAAAGGACCACCAAGGCGCGAGCAGTGTCGCGCGAGGGGGAAGGCGGCCCGACCGTCCCGTGAAGACCTGTCGCGGCGCTCCGCCGCCGCGACACCCGCACGGGAGCATACCCACCTAGGCAACCGAAGCCAACTCCAACGGGCTCGCCTGGCCAGGTGCCTGGATTCAAGGCGCAGTGTGGATTGTGAGCTGGCTGGGACGCATCGTCGGGTCTGAGAGGCGAGGAGTGACGCGAGACGCTTTCGACCGCGCTGCGGTAACGGCTTTTCTCGTCGCGCGGCACGGCCCTGCGTTCAGCGAGTCGGACGTCGAATACGTCCGCTCGAAGGTGGGCTCTGCGCTGCCGTCGCGGGCGGCTGCGGCATCGAGGTACTCGAGGCGGAGCGACTGCAGCGTCGAGGTAGACGCATGCGAGCTCGAGGCCGTCCAACAGCGAGCACGGCGCCGCCTCTACCCAGTGGCGCGAGCACGACTGCTCGACTGGCGCGCTTCCCGCCGGGCAGCGCTTCACCGCAAACGAGCATGCCGCTCGCCCGGACGTGGGCTCGGGACCGCGGGCGTCCCGCGCTCCGCCGCCTCCCACGCGGCTCGCAGGCTGCTTGCAAGTTTTCCTCCCCCCTCCATCGGCGGTCCCATTCGCTTCAGCGCCTCCAGGCGCACAGCCTCCAGCCTCGACCGGCGCGGAGCCGTCGCCCGGCGCTTCTCCACGAGCTCACCGAGCACCTGCTCCGCCCGCTCCCACTGCGCCGCCGCTCCCGGCGCGTGCGCGATTCTTCGCACAGCGTTCCAGGGCGCTTCAAGCTGATCACACAGGTTGCCGATCTCGGGGTGCAGCCGCGCGATCGCGCGCAGGTGGCACCGGGTCTGCTTGTTCATTTGGAAACACTCTTCCAGGACGTGGCTCGGCGCACGGGCAACTCCGCACGCGAGCTCGTACCAGCGCCGCGAGCTCATGCGCCTACAAAAGCACCGAACCACAAACCTGCCAGAGCGAAGCCTTCATTTCCCGTTCAACTTTAAAGAGCGTTAAAGCACAGTACTAGAGTCGGCTCCAGGCGAGGGCGACGGCATTAAAGTCTGATGTAGCGTGCGACCAAGAGGACGCCGGCTCTCACGTGGCGCCGTGACCTGACTGGCATTCGCTGGGACCCGATCACGTGACCTCGGTGTGCGGGGTGACCCCTCCCGGCGATCCCACGGCCCGGCCGTCGAGCAGGGCCAGGCTCGCCCGGCGCCGCGGCCGCGAGCCGCGCTGGCGTCCACCTGGGCGAGCTCCGCCTTGCACCAGCCTCTCGCCTGGACGAGCTCCGTGGCCCTGTGCACCGGGTTCGCGCCCCGCGGCGAGCTCGGCTCCAGGCCCAGGCCGGCCCGGCGTCCGCGGGGAAGAGCTCACGCCGCGCCCTTCGGGCCGCCCCGCGGTCGTGCCCGCCGCGCGCTGCCGTGTCGCTCCGCATGCGACAAAACGTAGGTCGGCGGCTCGCCGGAGACCCTCAGCCGACGCCGCGCGAAATTACCAAATCGACCCCCTTCGCGCCCCCCCAAATCGGCCCCTCGGGAGCTCTATCGAAGCGGTCTAACTGCGCGTCACCAGAGCGGTTTCCCCACCTGACCAGATCGCGGTAACTCGCGACGAGATACCGGATCGTCAGAATTACCATTTCGGGCCTCCTCACGGGCTCTCGTTCAGGCTCCGTCCCGAGCCTGAAACACCACAACAACGGAGGTTCGGATGTGGTAGGAGCAGCTACCTTCGCGCCATCGGCGGCTCCGGACGCGCGGTCGTCAGGCCGCGCTGGCGGGCGACGCTGCTGCACGGGCGGCGTCGTGCGCAGCCCCAGACGTTCGCCCGTCAGCGCGCGGTGACCGCGGCCTGCCCCACAGCGCGCTCCGACAAGCCACCCGCGCACGGGACGTGCCGCGCACGGGCGATGTCGCGCAGCTCCAACCCCGACGGGGAGAGTACCGACGGCATCCCGACGTCGGCCGCGCGCCCACATTCCCCGACACCCGCTCCATTCGTCCCGGGCGTGCATGACGCGCAGGGCGGCAGCGTGGGTGCGAGCTCGAGGTCACTGACGTGCGCCGCAAGCTGTGATGTCGCCGTACCAGCGGGCCCCTCCGGACGGCCGGCGCACGCCGACGTGACGACGCTCACGCAGCACTCGCTGCACGGGCGCGATCTTCTGGGCCGACCGGCGCACGCCACCGGAACACCGCCCACGATCCAGGACCCGCCACCGCAGCGGGTCTCGTCGCGTCGACCGGCGCACCCCGCCCTGACGGGCGCCGCAGCGCCCCCGCCGGCGCGGGCAGTGATGAAGCCCTCAGCGCGGTGTCGCACCGCCGCAGGGTTCTCGAGGCGGATGGTCAAAGGCGACGGTCGCCTGAGATCCGGCTGGCTTCGCTCACCGGTGAGAGCCGCGCGGGTGCGACCTCGAGCGCGGCCCGTCGCGGCGCCGTCGGCCGGCTCTTGACGGCGCGCTCAGCGGCGCACGCCTGGAGCGGCACGACGTCGTCCGTGCGCCAGCTTCGCCCTCGAGCGCATCCAATTGCGGCGCCGTGGGCCGGTTGCGTCGACGCCACGATGACGCGGGTTCGTCGGCAGCTAGATCGTGGCCTCGTCATCCCTCAGAAGCCCGTCAATCTTGCTTAGCAAATCTCGCTTGACCCGCTGCCGGTTCAGTTCGTCTTCGTAACCGGCCTTGACAGATGACACCTTGACAACGCCCTTGATCATCATCAGAGCGTCGATCGTTCGCTGCGCCTCATCGTCATCCAAGTCGCGCCGAAAGTGGACAACCAGGCCCTTGACACTCATTGCAATCCCACTCCCCGCACAGCGTTCTCGCTGGCTTCCCGAAGTACAATGATATTACGCAATTCACCCATGGCCCCCTACTCCCGGAAGTGTCGTGTTCAGCGGAGAGCGCTCTACGTCCTCCCAATCCTCAGCTGTTGGGCAACCCGGCCCGCCTTCGTCACGCTGTACCGGGAAACTCGTCAGCGTCGCAGCGCGCAGGGCGGGCTCAGTCCCCGTGGCGGCGCGGACAGGGAGCGGCGACCGAAGCCGCGGCTGTGGAGGCGGCGGGAGTTTCGCCCGCGGGCTCCTGGCCGCAAGCTCGGGAGACGGCACCACAGGCGGAGGAACGTCGGGCGCGCGGGGAGGTAGCGTCGGCGGTGTCGAACTCTGCGCCGGCGACGACGCGGGACGCGCTGAGCTCTCGCGCTTGGTGACGGGCTCGCCGATCTGGATCATCACGGTCTCCTCTGCGTCCGTCCGGTGGTCGTCGTGCAGCTGCCACAGGCGCTCCCAGTACCGAGCAGGCGTGCCGGTGAAGGCCTCCAGCTGCCGGGCAAGGCCGGGCGTCATCGGGAGGTCGCTCCTCAGCAACCGCTCCACCTCCCTCGGCGATAGCCCCGTGCTCTCGGCCAGCTTTCTCCTCCACGAAGGCATCGTCGCGCTGAACGACTCGAGGACCCTTCCTGGCCAGGGGACGGGGCGCGCGCGGGCGTCTGTCAGCTCTGCGAGCGCCGCGTCGACGTGACAGTCCAGAAGGCGCCGGTATCGATCTCGCTCGCCCGCTACCTGCTCCTTCGCATCGGTCAGGGCGGCCTCCTCGTCCTCGTGCGCGTGCTCGCGCGCCTCGCGAAGCCCCCGCTCCCGTCCCAGCGCTTCGCGCGCGGTGACCGCGAAGCCGATCGCGACGCACGCGATCATCGCGAGCCCGAGCGGCGAGACGAGCCACATCGCACCCAGCATGTCCTCCATAGCAATTGTCCTCCTGGATGTAAGCATTCCTACGCAAGACAGATCTCGGCCCTGTGCTGTCTGGTCTGAAGACACCATCAGCGTCGCCGTCAGCTCGCCGTCGATCGACGGCCGCCGATTCAGCGAATGTGCCTGAACAGCGCTTCGCGCTCCGATGCGAGCCGACCGCGCGGAAACTCCCGCGCATGGGCTTCGAGCAGCAGGCGCGCCTCGTGATCGCCCTCTCCGTCGTTGTCCTCAATGGCCCTTCGGGCCTGGCTGATCAGGCGCATTTCGCGTGCGGTGACCGCTGGCCACACGGGGCTCCCCGGGGACGAGATACGAGGTGCTGTCGTCACAGCGGGCGCGGGCGTGCTGCTCGCCACAGCCTCAGCGCGCGCGCTGCCTGTTGCCGCCGGCGACGAGCTCTCGGGCGCGGCGGGCGCGGCAGCGGAATGCGCGCTGTCACGTGAGCCTTGCGCCGTGACGTCGTCTGGTGCGGGCGCGCGCCCCGGTGCGCGGAATGCCGCCGGGTGCAACCACGATTCCGCGCTGGGCAGCGGCGGCACCGCCGAGAGGAGCGCGCCGGTCAACACGACGAACGCACCCTGCACGACGATCCTCACGCCCAGCCGGCGCAGCCAGGCCGTCCACGACGCACGGCGGTCCAGCCCGAGCACGAGCGGGACGCAGGCGCTCTCGTCCCTACCGTGCGCGGGTTGCCGGGCCGTCCACCGCTTGAAAGCCGCAACGAGTCGATCCCAAGCCCGGCGGTGCTGCGCCCTCACCGTATCCAACGGGACGTTCAGCTCGGCGGCGATCGTGGAGAGCGGTGTCCCCTCCAGCTCGTGCTTGACCAAGAGATCCCGGTCCTTGGGGCCGACCCGGTCGAGCAAGTCCCGGGCCAGCTCTTCCTGCTGCCGCAAACGCAGCAGTTCCTCCGGCGTGGGGCGTTCGTCTCGGGGATCGCGCTCCTCGAACGACGTCAGCACCTCTCCGCGGCGGCGCTCGTTCCGTCTGTGCTTCCGTGCCTCGTTGAGGGCGATCGTGACGAAGTACCGCGCCGGATCGCCGCTCAGCTCGACCCGCCTCGCCACTTCCAATCCCCGCAGCAGCGCGTTCTGCGCGACGTCCTCGGCGTCGCGCGCCGGCACGCCGTGAAGCCTGGCCAGGCGCCGGAAGCGGTTGAAGCTGAGGAGATGGGTCGCTGGCTTGCCCACGGTAGGTAGCATCCCTGCGCCGCTCGAAACGGTGCAGGAAAGTGCAAGGAGCGGCCACTTTGGTAGCACCAGGTAGCACTGATACATGCGTTCAGGTGCTCGAGTCTTCGCTACGCTGCCGCGAACAGGCGATCGCATTGCCGCACCCGAACGCAATTTGCCACTGCCAGGGTCACTTTGCATCGATTCGTTCCCGTTGACGCCGCGCGGTTGGCGCGAGTACCGTCCAACCATGCGATGTTCCGCACGCGCTCTGCTCTTCTCTGCGATCCTCGCCGCAACCGGCGCTGCGACCTCGGCCAGCGCAGAGGACGCCTATCCGGAGTCAGGATCACGTGACGGCGCAACGGTGAAGGACCATGTTCGCCGCGGTCGCAGGGCGCGCAACGCCGGGCAGTGGACCGAGGCATACGCCTCCTACAAGGCCGCCTTCGAGGCAGCAGACCCGGCGTCCAGCACGGAGCGAGAGCGCGCGGAGCTCGCCGGCGAGCTTGGCCTCTGCGAGCTCGCGCTGCGCAAGTACCGCGATGCCGCCGAGCACCTGGCCTTTAGCCTCGAGCAGCGCACGGCGCTGCCGCTCGCGCTTCAGCTGCGATTCGAGAAAGGAGAGCGCGAGGCAACATCGCACGTCGCGACACTCGTGCTCTCGGTCGATCCGCCGGATGCCGAGGTGCTCGTCGACGGCAAGTGGGTAGGCCGGGTCGCGCGGACGTACAAGCTGTTCTTGGAGCCCGGCCAGCGCATCGTGCGGGCCAGCGCCCCGGGCCGTCTGGATGGGTTCCATGAGTTCGGGGCTGTGGCCGCAACGGCGTACAACGTCAGAATGCCGCTGGCGCGTATGGCGGTGAGCCAAGCTCCGGAGGGCGCGCCGGGTTCACCGAAGGCAACGCAGGAGACCAGGAGCTCTTCGCCCGTCGTGCGGGCGCAGGCCCCCAGCCCGTGGGCTTCCTGGCCGGGGACGCTGCGTATCGCGGGAATCACCGCCACGACGGCCACCCTGTCGGCGGGCGCCGTCCTGATGATCAGGGCCGGCACGCTGGATGGTGACGCGAGCGAGCAACGCGACGGGCTCACGCGTGGTCGGACGTCCAGCTCGTCGATGTGCTGGCAAGCGTCCCAGCGCTCCTCGTGCGGCGCCCTGCGCCGCCTCCTCGACGAGCGCAACCTCTCCGACGGCTTGGGCACGGCCCTGCTCATCACGGGGGGTGTCCTCGGCGCAGCGACGGCCGCGTCCTTCTTCACCGACTTCTCCTTCCTGGGGCGCTCGCCGGCTCAGGAGCGGATCCACATCTCGCCCGTGGCGACCGGGCGTGAGACCGGCGTGAGGCTCGAGGGACGGTGGTGAGGTCAGGCGGGGCGGTGGAGATGCGTTCGCAGGGCGGCCGAAGCGCTCGAGCTTCTGTTTTCGCCGTGGTGCTGTGCGCGTGGAGCGCGAGCGCGTCGACCGCGTGCCGTTATTCCGATGCTTGCTGGGAAGGGCTGGACTGCGCCACCGATCCGGAGCCTCCGCCCGACCCCTGCGCAGGAGAGCCTGGTACCGCGCCGGCGCTGGACGAATGCGGGGTGTTCGTCAGCGCGTCGTCAGGCGACGACAGGCACCCCGGAACGAAGGACGCGCCGGTGAAGACCCTGCAACACGCGATCGGGCTCGCCGCGCACGGGCGAGGCCGCGACGAGGAGCCGACCCGGCGCGTGTACGCGTGCGGCGGGGAGTTCGAGGAGACGATCGAGCTGCCCTCAGGCGTCGACCTCTGGGGCGGACGCCGGTGCGACGGCGGCGACTGGTCGTACGAGGGGTCGTTCGACGGACCGGATCACCCGACGATCATCGCTCCGCCGGTGGGGATCCCGCTGCGGGTCCTCGGGGGGAACGACGCGGTCATCGCAGGGGACGACGCGACGTCCGTGATCTTCGGCGTGCGCGCCGTGGCGGCCGACGCCTCCGCGCGCGATGGAAAGTCGTCGATCGCGATGATCTTGAGCCAGGGCGCCAAGGCGAAGGTGGTGTCGAGCGATGTCATCGCGGGCGACGGCAAGGATGGGGAGCCGGGCAAGGACGCGCTCAGCATCCGCGCGAAGGACGGCGAGCAGGGGAACCACGGCGCGGACGCATGTACCGCGGACGCCGCCGTGGGCGCCCTGCCGGTTGTCAACTCCTGCGACGACGGCATCGAGTCGACGGGCGGATATGGCGGCGACGGCGGGCTTGACGGCGGCGGCGATGGCGCACCGGGAAAGCCGGAGCCCGCGGAAAATCCGCGAGGCTCCGGGGCTGCCGGGCTCGGCGCGGGCGGCGATCAGTGCACGAAGGGGGAAGACGGCGCGCCCGGTGCCAGCGGTGGCCGCGCTGACGGCGCGAAAGGTGAAGGCTACCTCGACATCCACGGATGGGTCGGGGTCCGGGGTGAGGATGGAAAGAAGGGCGGCGCCGGCCAAGGGGGGGGCGGCGGTGGCGGCAGCAAGTCGCGCGGGGAAATGGTTGCGTGCCCTGCAGGCCGGCCCCAGAGCGGTGCGGCCGGTGGCTCGGGGGGGAGCGGGGGTTGCGGGGGCGAGGGAGGCCGGGGCGGCGGCTATGGCGGCGCGAGCATCGCCATCGTCGCACTGGAGGACTCGGAGCTGGAACTCGACGCCACGAAGGTCGTCGCGGGCAACGGCGGCGATGGCGGGGTCGGCGGAACGGGCCAACTGGGCGGCGCTGGGTGGCAGGGTGGGCCGGGTGGGGTCGGCCGTGCCGATATGTGGCCCGCGTGTAGCGGCGGCCGTGGAGGCGACGGTGGCCACGGCGGTGATGCCGGCGGTGGGCTCGGCGGCGCTGCGATCGGCATCGCGTACGTGGTCCCCCATCTGGCCATCCTGCCCGGCACGATCATCGACGTTGGGCACGCAGGAGATGGCGGCTATGCAGGAAACGCCGCCTTAGACGACGAGGTGGGCCGAGGGGCGCGCGGCCCATGGGGTCCACTCTATCCTTTCGGTGCGGCAAACGAGCCGCCCCGTTGAGTCGCTCATCGCGGCGCAGCCGTCGAGGAATGCCGATGACGTCAAAACGCACGATTGTCCCGCTCCTGGCTCTTTCTCTCGCCGCGGTTGGCTGCGAGAGCGCGCCAGGCCCCGTCGATGCCGGTGGTCCGCCGTGCGCGCTCACCTCGTCGTGCCAAGACGAACCACCGCCGGAAGCCGTCTGCGTCGAGCACCTTGCCGCCGATCGGCTGGCCGACGGCTGTGGCGTGTTCGTCGCCGGACCCTTCTTTGGCGGCGACGATGCGAATCCAGGCACGAAGAACAAGCCGGTCCGCTCTCTCCATCGCGCGATTGCCCTGGCGCGCATCGGTCGAGGAAGGGTGTTCGCGTGCAACGACGTCTTCGAAGAGTCCCTCATCCTACCCTCCGGCGTGGACCTCTACGGGGGCGTTGATTGCCAAACATTCGAACGCTTCAAAGAGGGTGTTACAACCGGCGTCACCGTCCGTGAGAGACCATTCGCCATTGCTCTGACCGTCGAGCCGGCGGGCGCCGGCGACACCGGGGCGGCGGATGGAGTCTCGACGATCGACCACGTGACCATCCTGGGCGAAACCTATATCGGGATGCTCGTTCGGTCGGGTACCGCGGTGGAGCTCACCCGGAGCGAGATCACCGCATCCCCCGGAAACGGGGGCGGCCATGGCGAGGAGTGGCCCGGGCCGGGCGGCGCACCCGACGGGGCGCACGGCAAGTACGGCGGGGATGCGTGCTCGGCAGCCACCGTCGCCGGCGGGCCCGCGGTGGTGAACCCGTGCGAAGGCGGGATCCCGAGCGCCGGTGGCAAGGGAGGCGACGGGCGTGCCGACGGCGCCGGAGATGGGGAGGCCGGCGAGCCCGTACCCGCGCCGGACCCCGGCCACGAAGGGCAAGGAGGACTTGGCAACCGCGAAGACGTTGGCTGCTACAGCGGCTTCAACGGGAAAAACGGCAAGTGGGGTGCGATCGGCGCATCTGGCGAGGGCATCGGGCGGCTCACCGAGACCGGATGGGAGGGCGACAGGGCAGCCGATGGCATCCGCGGCATGCCGGGCCAAGGCGGCGGCGGAGGAGGCGGGCGTCGTGGCGGGCTCGCCGTGTGCGGCGTGGCCTCCAAGGGAGGCGCCGGCGGCGGCTCGGGCGGCGCGGGGGGCTGCGGTGGCCGAGGCGGCCGAGGGGGCGGGAACGGCCAGCCCAGCATCGGAATCGCCGTGCTTCACGCCAAGCTGACGGTGCGCGACAGCCTGCTCGCGACGCGCCTCGCCGGGTCGGGTGGGGACGGCGGGGCGCCGGAGCGAGGCGGCGATGGCGGCTGGGGCATGCCAGGCGGGGCCGTGGGGGACGGCACGTGGTCGTGTGGCGGCGGCGACGGAGGCCGAGGAGGCGACGGCGGCTACGGCGGACCCGGGCGCGGCGGCGACTCGATCGGCATCGCAACCCTCGACGAGGACCAGCTCACGCTCGAGCGAGTCACGTACGAGCTGGGACCGCCGGGCAAGGGCGGCGTGAGCTGGGATTGGTCCGGCGAAGAGATCCGAGGGGAGGACGGCACCCGGGTCGAGACGCTGCGTTTCCCTGAATAGGATCACGACACTTCAGGCGACCCCTGCAAACGGTGTGAAGCGCATACGCCTCGGGCGATCCGCCATGGCGTGATCGCGGGAACCATCGCCGCGCTCCAGCCGATTGCGGCGACGGCCACTGCCGACCGGAAGGACAAGGGAGCGGGCCCCCTCCGGGGTGCGGGCGGCCTACCGCTTCAGCGACGGCGCGTGAAGCCGAGGACGAGCGCCGCGCCCATGCCGACGAGCACGAGCAGGGCCACGGCGACCCACACCCAATCCCGGGGCTCCGAGCTGAAGTAGACAGCCACCGCGCCGCACCCGGGAGAACACGCTCTTTTCATCAGGCACCCGTCCTTTTCATCAACCACCGCCGCCGGTCCGCCGGAAGGTGCGGACCACGCCGCGATATTCCTTGACGCCGCGGCCCCGCTATCTACTCCGGCGCCATGGGCGACGCCGGCTTCATCGCGCGCCCGCGGGCGTCGAGCTCGACGCCCGCGGGCGCTCCGCAAACCGTGGCGCCGAATCCGGCCATGGGACGGCGGACGCCACGGAATGGCTACGGATCTACCGAAGTCCAGACACCTGAGAAGAGGCACACGTAGATCGTCGCCTTGCCCATCAACGACCAATACATGTCGACATCTGGCACCAGCTCGTTCCCGATCTCCGGCGGGATCGGCTGGTAACCGGGGTACGTGGCCTCGATCTCCCGGGCGACCTCGCGCGCCACCGGCTCCTCCTCGGGGATGCCGGGGAGGTGGATCCCGTAGTATGGGCCGAGCAAGGACACGTGGAAGCTGAGCGCCGTTTTTTCAGTGAGCCAGATGCGGGCCGAGTATGCCGGGTCGATCCCCCCCGCAAACAGGTTGAGCGACTCGTTGTGAAGGCCGTATCGTTCGTACATACGGTGGATCATCGCTTCCCACGTCGGGTACGCCGCTCGCCCGCGGTTTGCGGCTTCCACCAGGCGGCCGTGCTCCTCCGTGTCCTCGTAGACGGGCTCGCCCGGAGGCACATAGATGCGCATGATTTGTTGCACACCCCGCGGGTAGAATCGGTAGATGATGTCGAGCAGCTCGGAGCGAGTTGTCTTCATGGGCTCGTCACCGAGGCGCCGAGCCCCATATACTTGAACTTGAACGCAGCGTCCGCCGCGCCGGCAAACTGTTTGCAAAAGATCCCCGGCGGCAGCTTGGGGTCCATGACGCTTGCGACCTCCTCTGTAATCTCTTCGCTGAGCTCGGCTGCGCGCAGCGGATCGATTAGCCCCATCTTCTCAGTCCGGATCGGCATTTTGATGGTGACAGCGCAGGACCACTCCCTGGTGCCGGCTGAACTTACCTGCTTGAAATTCAGGTTTGTCTTGGCCTCTTGGTACCCGCCCGCATCCCCCCGGCCGTCATCCTTGACAGTGGTAACAAACGTAAAGAGCGACGAATCGAAATCTACCCAGACAAAGTGGGCCATTCCAGGCTTCGGACACTTCGAGCTGCATGCACCGCTACAGCTCAAGAAGGTCGCTCCGGCCCCCGCTACATCGCCGGCTCCGGGGCACGCGTCTGGCGGGCTCTCCGGGCGGTATGTCGTTGGGGTCTCCGAGCTGTCGCTCGGTCTCTCCTCTTTGTCTTCAAGCTCCCACTCGTTGCACGCGATCTTGCGCTCGCCGCCGCCTTGGGGGTCGGCCCCGAAGTCACCGGATGCGGAGGAGGTGAAGACGGGGCGTGGCTCGGAGCCCGGACCGGCACCTGCACCCGAAGTTCTTTCCCCCACAGGATAGCAGTCGCCGAACGTCATGTTGCACGCCGCCAGCGCCCAAACCGCGATGACCAAGATCAATAATAGAACTTTTCTCACGTTCATTTCTCACTCCATCGAAGCACAGGACCAGCAACGACGACGACGGACACATAGCCCGGGAGCACCAGGCTGCCCCGACCGACCCAATCCACGTTGACGCTCACCGACACCCCCAGCGGTCCGGCGACGTACGCGTTGGTCTGCGCGTGGCCGCCCACGGCCAAGCCACCGACGCGGCCGCACGAGGTGACGCCGCACGCCGGCATGAGGTAGAACGCGACAGACGGCCCCGCGCTGACGTTGCCGTCCTTCCACGCGTACCCGATGTCGACCGAGGTCTGGTTGTAGATCCCGAGCCCGTCCTCCTGGATCGGGGGCAGGATCGTGCACAGGTCGTGCACCGTGAACAGGATGTCTCGCTGGATGGGCCAAGATATGCCCGCGTGCGGCCCCACCGCGAGGCGCGGAACGGTACCGGCCTGGAGCCACCCGAGACTCACACCAGCGCTCAGCTCGGAGGCGTCTCCTTGCGTCGGTACGACGACGAGCAGCGGGATGATCAGGATCGCCCATGGGATCCGCCGCCTTCTTGTGCCCATCGTCCCCTTCCCGTCTTCCGCAACTCGTGAGCAACGTGCCGACGCGGGGCATTCTTCTGATCAGAGGATCGGCGTCAAACGGAATCTAGGCGAGCACACTACACTGGCCAGGGGTCGTACCGTCCCGAGCGTGCGCCAGCGAGCAGCTACCCGTGCGGCGCCAGCGCGTGTCGACGTGCTGGCGCCAGCTGCCTGGCCGCGCCGCCGCGGGTGCGGGCGAGCGGCCACGCGCCCCGGGCTGCGCGTGTCGGCTGCAAGCCCACCCCAGCGCGGCGCCGCGCGCAGGCAGCGGTGACCGCGCGCCGTGACGCCCACGCGCGTGGCACCATGCGACGTCGCTCGCGCGGCCGCGCTACCCGCGAGCGCGGCGCCTGGCGATGGCCTGCACGGTCAACGATGACGACGTGCTAGCGCTCACGCGCCTGGAGCCGCACGACGTTGCTCGCGCGTCTGCGCCGCCCGCGAGCGCCACGCATCGCGGCGGCATTGGCGGGGAGCCACGAGACCGGCTACGGATGGCCCGATGGGGCTCCGCAGGCACCGCAGCCCGGATGGTCCCGCAGCCCTCGCCACTGCTCGAGGGCGTCGCCGCTGTTGCCCCGGCCGGCGGGTCTCTCGGCGTCGTCGAGTTGCCGAGCCGCGACTACGCCGATCACCTCGCGCAGGCGATGCAGATCGCCCAGGAGCGCCATCACCTCCATCCTCCTGGAGCTCGACGCCGCGCCGCCGCCGAGAGCCTGCGCGTTGTTTCACTGGTTGCGTGGAGAGAGCTCGCCCGAGCTCGTCATCACCGATCCGGCCACGAGGCTGCACATGGCAGACCCGCTTGAGGCCGAGTGGGGACGGTTCCGGCTACAGAAGGCCATCAAGGCATTGCGCGCTCAGTAAACAGAGCGCTGTTGCTCTAGGTAAGGACGAGCTTGGCACGGTCAGCGTCGAGGTGGACATGGACGAGCTCGGGATCGCGTTGGCATCGATGTCAGCCAGAGGAGGGCGGGAAGGAGCAGGCGGGAAGCAGAGACGCGCGAGCTACAGCGCGAACGCGGCGGAAGCGCACCCCTGCTCCCCGCGGCGTATCGCCATGCGTGGGCCACGCCGCGGCAGAGCCAGCGGCGAGCTACTCGGGATCAGAGCATGTCGGTGCGCTCGAGGAGCACGCCCGCGGCGACGATGGCGATCACAGCAACCGGTATCGCGATCATCAGCGCGGCCGGGCCGAGCCATGCCGAGATGGCGTCGTTCCAGAGCAGCGACGCGAGCACGATCGCGTCCCTGAGCCCCTCGCGCGCCTCGAACGCGTCAGGCCGGTAAATGAGCGCTGCCGTGGGCATCAGCAGCGCGATCCACGCGCCCGACGCGACCAGGAGCGCGTGGAAGCCGTCTCGCATCCGCACGAAGAGCGGCAGGAGCGCCGAGAGCAGCGCGATGGCGAGCGCGACGAGGAAGAGGCCGCCGCCGAGCGCGCCCGTCACGCTGATCATGTCGCTCGCCTCGATGTACGGCGCGACGGCGAGCGCGGTGCCGACCGCGACCACCACGCCCGCCCCGGCCCCGGCGAGCAGCGAGGGCGCTGTACGCGCGGCGAGGAGAACGCGGGCGCGGATCGGCTTGACGAGCAGCAGCTCAAGTCGATGCTCCTCTCGCGCCGTGACGGTCGTGTCGACGAGGCCCGCCAGGGCGACGAAGTACGCGACGAAATAGGTGGCGAGGAGATCGTTGATGAGGAGCACGGCGGCCATCCCCTCGATGTGGAAGGCCTGCTCGAGGAAGCGGATGACCTGCGCCGGCACGCGGACGAGCAGCGCGTGGCTGCCGAGCACCACGAGCACGCCGGCGATCGCCGCGACGAGCGCGGTGCGGTGCGGGGCGTGGCGCGCTTCGAGCGCGAAGTAGCCGCGGAGCGAGCCCGCGGCGGGGGCGGTCGTCGAGGTCATGCTTCCATCCTCCGGACGCCCGCGGCGCCCACCGCGATGGTGAGGGCGGTGAGCGCGGTGAGCGCGAGCATCGGGGGGCCGAGCACGGCGGGGCCGAGGTCGTCGAGGCTCCCGAGGCCGAGCGCGCCGAGGGTGATCGGGTTCGCGAGGGTGAGGCCTCGCCAGGCGGGCTGATAGAAGCCGATGAGCGAGAGGCCCACGAGGCCCCCGAGCGTGGCGAACCCGATCAGCGCCGAGGCGCCGCGGTGCCTCACCCACGCGGCGATCGCGGCGCAGAGCGCGGTCGCGAAGAGCGCCGCGAAGGCGTGGAGCGACATCGCGCCGAGGAAGGGGCCGGGGCGGAAGCCGGGGATGCGCGCCGTGAAGTAGACGGCGCCGGCGAGCTGGGTCGCGACGTGCAGGGTCACCATCACCGCGCAGGCGCTCAGCGCGCGGAGCACGAAGTAACGAGGGATCGAGAGCGGCTTGCTGGCGAGGAGCGGCAGCACGCCGGTGTCGCGCTCGCGGAGCACGACGCCGCTGGCAAGCACCACGGGAAGGAACGCGATCACCTTGTTCATCGTCAGGTCGATCCACACGTACATGAAGAGCTGGAACGGCGCGGCGTCGCCGAACCAGGTGGCGATCGCGGCGCGCACGTGTTCGGGCGGCCGCGCGAGCACGACGGGGATCGCGATCAGGGCGTAGGCGAGCATCGCGACACACAGCCAGGTCTTCCGCTCGCGGAGCGTCGTGAGGTAGTCGAGCCAGAGGAGGCGGATCACGCGGCCTCTCGGCGCACGAGTGCGAGGTAGAGATCGTCCATGGTGCGCGCGCCGAGCGCCTCCTTGAGGCGCTCGATCTTGTCGCAGGCGACGAGGCGCGAGCGGTGTATCACCGCGACCCGCTCGCAGAGGGCCTCGACGTCGGACAGAATGTGCGACGAGAACACGATGGTGACGCCGCGCTCGCGCGCGAGTGCGCGGAGCGTCTCGAGGAGCTCGTGGCGGCCGAGGGGATCGAGGCCCGAGGTCGGCTCGTCGAGCAGGAGCACCGCGGGCTCATTAATCAGCGCCTGGGCGATGCCGACCTTCTGGGCCATGCCGGTGGAGAAGCCGCGCAGAGGGCGGTCGGCCTCGTGCTCGAGCCCGAACTGGCGCAGGAGGGCGTCGGCGCGCGCGGCCGCGACGCCGCGGGGCAGCGCGAACATCGCGGCAATGTAGTGGAGAAAGCCGCGCGCAGTCATGTCGGGGGGCAGCGTGTACGACGCGGGCAGGTAACCGGCGTGCCGTCGGACCTCGAGCGTCTCGTGAACGACGTCGCGCCCAAGCACGCGCGCGGAGCCTGCGGTCGGCCGGGTCAGGCCGAGGAGCATGCGCAACGTCGTGGTCTTGCCGGCGCCGTTATGCCCCATGAAGCCGAAGATCTCGCCGACCGCGACCGTGAAGCTCACGCCGTCGACGGCGGTGACCTCCCCGAAGCTCTTGCTGAGCGCATACACCTCGATCGCATGGTTCATTGTTTCTCCATTTCCGGTTTGAGGATCTGCTGCACCACGCAGCGGCCGCGCTGAGCTGAGCGCTGCGTGAAGGCGCTCGCTGAGATCAGCCGCGAGCGAACCCAGTCGCGGCTACTGCTCCGTCGACGTCTCGGCCTCTTCCAGCGTCAGCGCCGCGCCGGGCGCCGGGGCCCCCGACAGCACGAGCCTGCCGACGAGGAGGCCCACCACGGCCGCCACGGCCGAGGCGAGCAGGACACCAAACTTGGCCGCGGCGAGCATCGCGGCGTCGCCGAACGCGAGGCCCGCGATGAAGATCGCCATCGTGAAGCCGATGCCCGCGACGCATCCTACGACCGCGACACCGGGCCAGCCGACGCCGCGCGGCAGAGCGCAGACGCCGAGCCGGACCATCGCGAAGCTCGCGAGGAAGACGCCGAGCAGCTTGCCGACGACCAGCCCGACCGTAACCCCGAGCAGGATGGACCACGAGGCCTCGTGCGCGAGCGAGGAGCCGTCGATGCGGACGCCGGCGTTGGCGAAGGCGAACAGCGGCATGATGCCATAGGCGACCCAGGGATGGAGCGCCGCTTGGAGCCGGACCACAGGCGGCAGTGCCTCGCGCTGGGCTTGCTTGATCCGCTGCAGGGGTCCCAGCAACTCGTCGGCTCTGTGGTCCTCGCGCTGGGCGAGCGCGTCGACATGGGCCACCGCGCCGCGGGCTTCCGTGAGGAACCCGTGGCTGCCGAACCAGGAGCGCACCGGCGTAAGCAGCCCGACGGCGACACCGGCGATCGTCGGGTGGACGCCGGCGCGGAGCATGCCCCACCAGAGAACGGCGCCGGGCAGCACGTAGGCCGCGGGAGAGCGGATGCCGAAGCGCTGAAACACCAGCACGGCCAGCGCCCCGCCGCCGGCGATGAGCAGCCCGCTCCACGCGACGCCGGACGAGTAGAACACCGCGATGACGATGATCGCGCCGATGTCGTCGATGATCGCGAGCGCGAGCAGGAGCACGCGCAAGGCAGGGGGCACGCGCTTGCCCAGCAGGGCCAGCACGCCCACCGCGAACGCGATGTCGGTCGCCATCGGGACGCCCCAGCCATCCCGCAAGACAGGCTGTGGATTGAGCGATAGATACAGAAGCGCGGGCGCGATCATGCCGCCCAGCGCCGCCGCGACGGGCAGCGTTGCGCGCTTGAGATCCGAGAGCTCCCCCGCATGGATCTCTCGCCGGATCTCCAGACCGACGACGAAAAAGAAGATCGTCATCAGCCCCTCGTTGACCCAGAAGTGGACGGGCTGCGTGAACACCAGCGAGCCGGCGCCGAGCGTGATCGGGACGTGCCAGAGGTGCTCGTAGGCATGGCCCCACGGCGAGTTCGCCCACACGAGGGCGGCGACAGATGCGATCAGCAGGACGATCCCGCTGGCCGCCTCGACATGCATGAAGCGCTCGAGCGGGCCGAGGACGCGTTCGGCGAGCTGGCGCGCGGGGGCCCAGGTTCCAGGAGCGAGCGGAGAAGGCGATGGACTCAACGGACCCCCAAGCGGTGAACGACGTCACGCGTAGGGGGAAGGCGGCCCGACCATCCCTAGAAGACCTGCCGCAGCGTCCTGCTGCCGCGGCACCCACACGGAAGAATACGCATCCATGCTACCGAAGCCAGCCCTAACTGACTCGCCGAGCCCGGCGCCTGGATCCACCTGGCCCCCGTGCCTTCTCCGGCTTGGTGGCTCGACTTGAGGAGCAGTGTGGATTGTGAGCTGGCTGTGGCGCATCGTCGGGTCGGAGAGGTCATCAATGATGCTAGACGCCGTCGATCGCGCTGCGGTGACTGCTTTTCTCGTCGCACGGCACGGCCCTGCGCTCAGCGACTCGGACGTCGAAATACGTCCCCTCGAAGGCGGGCTCTGCGCTGCCGTCGCGCTAGTCACTGCATGGCTGCGCGGCGGCGTGACGCCGCGCAGCGTCACGTTCGTGGCCAAGTTCGTACATGGCGTGACGGCGCGCGAGGCGGCTGTTTACCGCCGGCTCTCGATGTCCGTCGCGCGGCGCTTCTCGCCAGAGTTGCTCGGCGCCGAGCGGCTCGGGAGCCAGCGCTGGCTGCTCTGCTTCGAGCGGATCGTGCCGGTGCGCCACTGGCCATGGAGCGACAGCGCGCACACAGCTCGGGTCCTTGAGCAGCTGGCGCAATTCCATGAAGAGAGGACACCGGACGATTCCTTGCCGGCGTGGGACTACGAGGCGGAGAGCGTGTCCACGGCGCTGGGTACGCTGGCACTGGCCGAGCGCCTGCCTCACGCCGAGGTCCCCTCGCTCACCCGGACGGTGCCCGCGCTGCGGCGGGTCGTCGCGGCGCTGCCCGCGATGCGCCTCCAACTTCTCGCGTTCCAGCCGCTCCGCGGCACCCTGATTCACGGGGATTTGCACCCGGGCAACGTCATGGTCCGCAGGCGCGGCGGCGTGGCAGAGCCGGTGCTGCTCGATTGGGCGCGCGCGCGGATCGGCTCGCCGCTCGAAGACGTGAGCTCCTGGCTCCAGGTCCTTGGTTACTGGGAGCCGGAGGCGAAGCGTCGCCACGACACGTTGCTCGCTGGATACCTCTCGGCGCGCGGCTTCGCTCCCGTGCTGACCCGGCCGTTGCGGGACGCCTATTGGCTCGCAGCTGCGTCCAACGCGCTCGCGGGCGCCTTAAGGCACCACCTCTCGGTATCGAGCCTGGCCACTGCTGCGCCCACGGCGCGTGTGGCAGCGGCTAGGAACGCGGCGGACTGGCTGCGCGTTATCCGCCGGGCCGATGCGTGCTGGAGCTGACGTGCTTGCGGCCTGTCCCGCACGCGCGGCCTCCTCCTGAAGCAGCTCGGCCGCAGCGCCGGCGTGGAGGACGACGCCGGCGAGCTCGGGGCCTTCGATGTCCACCTAGCCGGTGCGGAGCACCGCCGGATCGAGACGAACGCCGGTGCCCGGGGTCGTCGCCGGCGTCGAGGTCCACCAGGTCGAGCTCTGGATCTTGACCTCGTGCGAGCTTGGCGCGGCGCCCGTCGTCTGCGCGGTGGCGCACATGGCGCCCGAGCAGGCAGGGCGGCCGCGGCGTCTACGAGCGTGGAGCCCTCTCACCCGAGCGCGTGCTTGCGCTAGGTGTCCTACGACCGCAGCCGCTGAAAGGGGCCGCGCCGATCAGCTCCGGCGCCATGTATTCGACGGCGGCCGCGCCGAGTTCCTCGTCGTTGAGCTGCGGGATGGTGAACGACCGCAGCCCCGAGCACGTGCCCCAGGCGCAGCGATCCGAAGCCGCGCGCTTGACGACCCGCGACCGCCAGCAGCGGCACGGGTGCGCGCCCGCGGCCCCGTACAGCTCCCCCGGGCCTCACCGTGCGTGCCGCCGCAGCTGCCAGGCACAGCGGCCAACATCTCGGAACCATTCATTATTGTTTTTGCGTGTGGAAATTGTTTCCCCCTTGCACGAGACGTCCCCGAAGACGCTCGCCGCCCGGAGCAGCCGCCGCACCTCGGGTTCGAGCGCCGCGAGGCGCGCCTCGACCATGCCCAGCACCGTCTCCGGCAACGCACCGCCGCGCCCCTCCGCCACGGCCCGGACGAGCTCCTCCAGGTAGAAGGCGTTGCCCGCGGCCCGCTCCACGATCGCCGCCACCGTCCCCGGCTCGACCGACGCGCCCAGGGCGCCGCGCACGAGCTGCTCGGCGGCCCGCGCGGACAGCTCGCGCAGCCGCATCGCCGTGAGCCCTCGCTCGATCCAGAGCCGGGGGAAGAGCTCGTGGACCTCGGGCCTGGCGAACGCGAGCACCGCATAGGGGCGCTCGCAGAGCGCCCGCAGCGCGTGATCGAAAATTTTCACCGAAGGCGCATCTCCCCAGTGCAGATCCTCGAGGACGACGAGCATGGGCCGCGCGCTCGTCACGGCGCGCGCGTAGTCCAGGTAAGCCTCCTGGATCCGGTCGGCCATGTGCGCCGGGTCCTGCCGCGCGGCCCGCAGCATCGGCCCGTCGTCGGCGAGAGGAACGCCGAGCAGCTCGCCGAGGAAGCAGGCCACGCGCCGCTGCTGCTCCCCTGCGAACAGCTGCCCCACGGCCCGCGCGAGCTTCTCCCGCTGCGCCTCGGGGGCCTCGCCGGCCGCGATCCCGAGCGCGCCCCGGAGCGACCCGGCGAGCATCGCGAACGCGGAGCCCGCGCCGATGGAGTCCCCGCTGCCGACGCCCAGCACGAGCTCGGGGTGGCGCGGCCGCAGCGCCTGGACCAGCTCGTGACGCAGGCGCGATTTGCCCACCCCCGCGGCCGCGGTCACGAGCGCCACGGCGGCGCGCCGCTCGGTGAAGCTCTCCTCGACGAGATCGAGCAGGCTGCGCAGCTCCCGAGCGCGCCCTACATAGGGGCTCGGCTTGCCCAGCAGCCTGCGCGCGCCGTCGGCGACCTCGCGCTCCGCCTCCACCCAGGAGAGGCCGTCCTGCTCCGCGACCTCGAAGCGCGCGTCGAGCAGCGCCCGCGTCACGGCGTCGACCGCGACGCGGAGATGGCCCGGGCGGCCCCGGGCGGCCGCGTCGTCGAGCAGCGCGGCCGCCCTGTCCAGGACCTCGCCGAGCAGCGATCGTCCCGTCGCCTCGCCGCGCCCCGTCACCAGCACGACGTTGGCTCCGGGGACCGACGCGCGGATCCGCAGCGCACAGCGGGCCGCGATCGCCGCCTGGTCGGTCGCGCTGCCCGCGCCCGCCCCCGCCGCCAGGATCGCCACCACCGCCCCGCTGGCCAGCTCCTGTACGGCCGCGCCCAGGGGCGAGGCCTCGTGCCGGACGGCGGCGACCGCGCTCCGCTGCGATCGATCGGCAGGCACGATCGCCGTCGACGCCGGCGCGCTGACGTCCGTCGGCCCGACGGCCACGATCGAGCAGAGCCACACCTCCGCGGCGGTCACGAGCTCGACGGCGGCCAGGCTGGAGCGAGCGCCGCCCGCCGTCGAGGCGCCGAGCGCGTCGAGGCAGCGCACCACCGCCGCACCGTCGGCCGGGCGCTCCGCCGGACGCTTGGCCAGCATCTGCGCCACGAGCTCGTCGAGCGCCTGCGGCACCTCGGGCCGCAGCGCGCTCGCCCGCGGCGGCTCCTCCTGGAGGAGCTTGGTCAGGATCGTCATGAGGTGCCGCCCTTGAAACGCCGGACGACCCGTCAGGCACTCGAAGAGCACGCACCCGAGCGAGAAGACGTCCGCGCGCGCGTCGAGCTGCGCGCGCTCCCCGCTGGCCTGCTCCGGGGCCATGTAGCCGATGGTGCCCACGAGGGCCCCCGTCCGCGTCAGCCGCGCCGAGGCGCCCGAGAGCCGGGCGATGCCGAAGTCGAGCACCTTCACCCGGTCGGCGGCCCCGCCCGGAAGGAACAGGTTGCTCGGCTTGATGTCGCGGTGGACGATCCCGCGCGCGTGCGCCGCGCCGAGCGCGTCCGCCACCGCGCGCACGAGCGCGACGCTCTCCTCCACGTCCAGCGGTCCCCGCGACAGCCGGGCCGAGAGGCTCTCACCGGAGAGCCACTCCATCGCCAGGTAAGGCTCCCCTGTGGGCGCCACCCCGTGCGTCACGTAACGCACGACGTGCGGGTGATCGAGCGTGGCGAGCGCCCGCGCCTCGTGACCGAAGCGCGCCGCTGCCTGGGCGTCGACATCGCCCAGCAGCTTCACGGCGACGACATCGCCGCTCGCGCGATCCACGGTCCGGTAGACGGTGCCCATTCCTCCCGTTCCCGCGAGGTCGACCACCTCGAACCGGTCGGCGAGCAGTCTGCCGTGGAGCATGCGCGCCAAGGATGTCCCCGCGCTCACTCACGCGCCAAGCGGAACGAGCGGCGAGCTACGGCGCGATGTCGTCGAAGCGCTCCGCGACGGCGTGGCGGCTCTCCGCGTCCCGCGCCGTCCCCGGCCGGAGCAGCTGCGCCGTGCGCATCCCCGCCGCCGCCGCCGCGTCGAGCTCAGCCACGATGTCGGACAGGAACAGCACCTCTCCCGGCTGCAGCCCGAGCGCCTCCGCGATCCGCTGGTAAGCGCCCGCCTCTCGCTTCGGCCCGGTCGTCGTATCGAAGAACGCCGTGAACAGGCCGGTGAGATCGCCGGCCGTCGTGTGCCGGAAGAGGAGCTCCTGCGCCTCGACGGACCCGGAGCTGAACACGGCGAGCGTCACCCCGAGGTCTCGCCATCTCCGCAGCGCCGGCGCCACGTCTGCGTAGACGTGGCTCCGGAGCCCCCCCGACTCGTAGGCGCTGCGCCAGATCTTGCCCTGGAGCGCCTTCAGCGTCGTCTCCTTGCGATCCTGGTCGATCCACGCGAGCAGCGCCGCAGCGAGCTCGCCGTCGCTCACCGCCTGCTCGCTCTCGCCCCGCTCGCGCGCGACCGCGCGCCGGGCTGCCTCGACCTCCGGGCTCCCGGCGTGCGCCGAGACGTACGCGGCCATGTCCCGGCGCGCCACGGAGAACAGCGTGTCGTGCACGAAGCGCACGTCGGTCGTCGTCCCCTCGATGTCGACGAGCACCGCGCGCGCAGGGAGCGCCGCCACGCTCACGCCTCGAGCCGCGGGAAGCGCGACGCGATGTCCGACCCGGTGTGCTCGGCGACCCACCCCCTCGGGTCGGAGAACCACCGGATGCAGGTGAACGAGGGCTCCGGCCCCATGTCGAACCAGTGCCGCGTCCCGGCCGGTACGCTGATGAGATCGCCCTTCTCGACGAGGAACGCGAGCACGCGCTCGCCGTGATGGATGCAGAACAGCCCTCGTCCCTCGACGAAGAAGCGCGCCTCGTCCTCGGTGTGGATGTGCTCGTCCAGGAACTTGCGCCTGAGGTCGGCGTGGTTGGGGGTGCTCGGCGACACCGACACGACATCCGCCGTCACGAACCCGCACGCCTCGGAGAGCCGCTTCACCGGCCCCGCGTACGCCTCGAGCACCTGCTCCTGCGCCGTCCCCTGCGGCAGCGGGCGCTCGGCGGACCAGCGCTCGAAGCGGATCTGCGCCCCGGCGGCGACGCGGGCGATGTCCTCGAGCGTCGTGTATTCGTCGGCCCTCGTCGGGTCGCTCTCCCGGTAAACCCGCAATCGGCTCATGATAACCCTCCTTCCAGCAGCGCGCAGTCCAGCATGAACTCGATCGCCTCGATGTGGCGGATGGTGCCGGCGACGTCCGAGCCCCACGTGTACAGCCCGTGACCTGCGATGAGGTAGCCGTACACGGGCGGATGCGCCGACATGAACGCATCGACGTCCTCGGCCAGCTTCCGGATGTCCTGCGTGTTGACGAAGACGGGGAGGAGCACCGTGGCGGTGTGCGACGTCATCCCGGAGAGCGCCTTCGCCACCTCGTAGCCCGAGAGGGTCACGTACCCCTCTTGCGCGCACCGCCGCGACAGCACCGTCGCCGCCCGCGAATGGGTGTGCGCGACGGCGCCGATCTCGCTGTCGTGCCGGTAAAGCTGGCAGTGCAGCGCCGTCTCGGCCGACGGGCGGGCCGCCGAGGGCCCGGTCAGGCGGCCGTCCGCATTGACGACCACGATGTCCGACACGCCGAGCGTGCCCTTGGGCCGCCCGGACGCCGTGATCGCGAGGGTGCCGTCGCCGAGCCGCGCGGAGAAATTGCCACTCGTGGCCGGCGTCCAGCCGCGCTCATGGCAAAAGCGGGACAGCTCGATGAGCTCGGCCGCGACCGAGGAGAACGATGCAAACGACGTCCCGCGTACGCTCACGGCGCAAACATACCAAAGCGAACGCGGGTGATCAACGCGCCGCGCCGCCGTTCGAGCCGCTGAACCCGGGACGCTGCGCGGCTCGCGCTCACGGCGCCGGAAGGCGCTCGGCCTCGCGCCGGCCGGCGCCGCCCCTCGCGCCGCGGAGCAGGCCGGCCCAGAAGCCGAGCCCGTGCGCGGCGTGCACAGCGGGGAAGATGGCGCAGAGCAGGGGGAAATCGCGCGGCGAGGCGCGCCGCGCGAGCCGGAGCGACTCCGCGATCACGAGCGCGGCATAGGCGAGCGAGGCGAGCGCCAGCGCCGGGCGGACCGCCGGCAGGAGCGCTGACGCGATCGCGAGCAGCGCTCCGGCCGTCACCATGCAGAACGGCAGCGCCGGCCGGAGCGACAGGAACCTGCGGCGGCACAGCAGCGTGCGCGCGCGCCCCTTGCCATACGCGAAATACTGCCGGACGAGCGCGGCGAACGACGACCGCGGGTAGTAATAGGCGACGATCTCCCGGGACAGATAGACCGCGCCGCCGGCCTCGATGATGCGCTGGTTCAGCTCGGCGTCCTCGTTGGTGACGGCGGCCGGGTCGTAGAGGCCGGCGATCTCGAACGCCTCGCGCCGGAAAGCCCCGTTGAACACGGACTCGACGAACCCCTCGCGCGACGGGTCCCGGTACGCCGAGCCGCCCACGCCGAGAGGGCTCGAGAGCGCGACGCAGAGCGCCCGCTGAAAGCCGTTCCGGTGGCGCGGCCGCGCCGCGCCGCCCGCGTTGAGGGCGCCGGTCCTCCGGAGCGCCGCGACCGACGCAGCCACGTAGTCGCCCGCGTAGTCGGCGTGGGCGTCCATCCGGACGATCACCTCACCTCGCGCCCGGCGAATGCCGATGTTCATCGCCGCGGCCTGGATCCGGTCGGGGTTGTGGAGGAGCGTCACCCGTGGATCTTTGGCCGCGACGCGGCCAGCGAGCTCCCGTGTCCTGTCGGTCGAGCCGCCGTCGACCACGAAGACCTCGAGGAGCTCTGGAGGATAACGCTGCTGGAGGGCGCAGCGGAGGACGTCCTCGATGTAGCGCTCCTCGTTGTAACAGGGAATGACGATGCTGCACCGCGGCCGCTCGGCGAGCGGGCGCAGAGAGAGACGCCCGCCTCGAGGCGCGCTCGCTGTTCGATCCATGGACTCCCCCGGTCTCTCGCGGGTCGAGTCGACCCGACGCAGGACTGCGACAGCAGCAGATACAATCGCGGGGCCAGGCGATCTCGCGGGGTCGCCCGGAGCGAACTGCACTGCGCGACGCGGCCTGGACCCGGCCGGGGCAGGCCGCTGGGCTCGGGCTGCACACCGGCGGGCTCATGCGAGGGGCGCGCGACGCGAACGCGAACGCCAACGCGAACAGGCGAGCTCGGCCTCGTGCTGACAGGGCAGCGGCCGAAGGGCGCGTCCGCCGGGGCGCGAGGGCCAACGAGCCAGGAATCGGGGAGCGCACGGCCCGCGCGGAGCTCATGCTCCGCAGCACGGCCACGCCCCGATTCCGTGGGCTTCCCACGGTTCCGCGTGGTCCGCGACAGAGCTTCTCGAGGAGGCGTGCAGATGGACTTCGATCTCGTCATCTCGCGGGGAACGATCCTCGATGGCAGCGGCCAGCCTCGCTACATGGCGGACCTGGGGATCCAGAAGGGCAGGGTCGCCGCGATCGCCGGGCCAGGCGCGCTCGCGGGAGGGCGGACGCTCGACGCGAGCGGGCTCGCCGTCGCGCCCGGCTTCATCGACGTTCACTCGCACATCGACTGGCTCCTCGCGCTGCCCGACCACGAGGACGTCCTCGCGCCGATGGTCGCCCAGGGCATCACGACCGTGGTGGCCGGCAATTGCGGTCATTCCCCTGCCCCGGTCACCGAGGCGTCGATTCCGCTGGTGGAGCACTCCGCGGAGATCCTGAAGGACGGCGCGCTCGCCTACCGGTGGCGCTCGATGGGCGAGCTGCTGACCGCCCTCGAGGCCGGCGGGCTGCTCGTCAATGCGGCGCTCCTTGTCGGCCACGGCACGCTCCGCCAGGCGGTCATGGGCAACAGCGCCGCTCCCCCGAGCTCGGAGCAGATGGACGCGCTCTGCGCGCTCGCGCGCGCGTCGATCCGCGAGGGCGCGTTCGGGCTCTCGGCCGGGCTGGCCTACACGCCCGGGGTCTTCGCGCGAAGGCACGAGCTCCTGACGCTGCTACGGACGGTGGCCGACGAAGGGGGCGTGTTCACGGTCCACGGCCGGGCCTACACGTGGATATCGCCGTTCTACAGGCCGCTTCTCCTCGGCCCGCCGCACAACCTCCGCTCCGTCCGCGAGCTGCTCGGCCTGGCCGAGGAGAGCGGCGCGAAGATCCAGCTCTCGCACCAGATCTTCATCGGCCGGCGGACGTGGCCCACGGTGCCGTGGGTGCTCCGGGCGATCGAGCGGGCCGTGGACAGAGGGGTCGACGCCGCCTTCGACGCGTTCCCCTACACGGTCGGCAACACCACGGTGAACGCCCTCTTCCCCGCCTGGGTGCTCGACGACTTCCGCGCCCGCATCGACGACCCGGCCATCCTCCGCCGGCTCCGGCGGGAGTTCGCGATGTTCCGGCGGCTCCTCGGGCTCTCCTATGCCGACATCCGGCTGCTCTGGGGCGGAGCGCCGGAGCTCGCGGAGCTCGAGGGGCTCGATTTCGAGGCGATCGCGGGGCGCCTCGGCGCGAGCGAGTTCGACGCCTATGTGCACGTCGCCCGCGTGAGCGACGGCAGGGCGCGCGTCCTCCTGAACACGTACTCGGGGGTCGATGCGCACGACGAGCCGCTCCGGGCCGTGCTCTCGCACCCGCTCTGCGCGTTCGAGACCGACGCGATCCTCACCCGGCGCGGCCGGCACAACCCGGCGTCGTTCGGCACGTTCCCGCGGGTGTTAGGTCACTACAGCCGCGACCTCGGCCTGTTCCGGCTCGAGGAGGCCGTGCGCCGGATGACCTCGCTGCCCGCCGAGCGGATCGGGCTCCGCGACGTGGGGCGCATCTTGCCTGGGCACTGGGCGGATCTCGTCGTGTTCGATCCGGCCACGGTGGCGGACAACACGACACCGCGGCGGGCCGACGCGCCGCCGTCGGGGATCCGCGCCGTCCTGATCACCGGCGAGGTGGTGGCGCGGGACGGCGCGCTGACCAGCAAGACCCGGCAGGGGCGCCTCCTGCGCAGGTAGGCGGGCAGGCCATGCCCTTCGTTGACGCTCAGGGACGTTCGGTTCCGACCGCTTCAACAGGATCGCGCCGGAGCGCGAGATGAGCGATGGCTCCATCGTTCCGCATGTCAGAAATCCCGCCAGATCTACCAGGGACCTGCCGGTCGCGACGCTCCGCAGGGTGTACCCGCCGTCGCCGGAGGAGGCGACATCCCATCTGCCCTCGTCGCCCCACCCCTCGGCATCAAAGTGAGAGCGCGGTAATACGAGGCGAGGCGCGCGCGCTTGGGCTCCACTGCGGCGACGGTGTCCGGACGACCCCGTACAAGAGCGCCGAGGCTACAGCCCGAACACGTAGGCATCTCTGTTGCTCGTGGGCCAGCAGGCGATCTCGCCGCTCGTGAGGGCGGCGCAGGCTTCCTTGTAGCCGGCAGTGACGTGAACGGCCTCCGGGATGTCGATTGCCTCCAGTGTCATCCTCGCGGAGAACCGCCAGCAGACGACCCTGCCGCCCTGCCGGAGCGCGCAGTACCGGGAGTACCCGGCGCTCACCTGGATCGCATCGTCGAGCCCGGGCACCTCGACCGGCTCGGTGTGCGAGGAGGAGCCATCGCTGCCCCAGCAGACGACCTTGCCCGTCGCGAGGCGGGCGCAGTCGTTGGACCAGCCGGCCGCGATCTCGACGGCGCCCTCGACGCCCTCGACGCGCACGGCCGTGTCCGTCGTCTCACCGGTGGTGAGCCGTCCCCAGCACACCACCTCTCCGGTGCCCCGCAGCGCGCAAGTGTGCGTGTGGCTCGCCCCAACCTGCACCGCGTCGTCGACACCGGTGACCGTGACCGGGACCGGCGCCTCCATCCGCCCGGCGCCCTCGACGCCGAGCAACGGCGAGAAGGGGTCGCCCCAGCAGAGGACGTTGCCCGAGCCGAGGACGCCGCAGGCATACCCGTAACCCACGGAGAGCTGGACGACCCCCTCGAGCTCCGGAAGCACGACGGGCACCTCGCTGATCTCCTCTTCGGGAATGCTGCGCAGCAAGAGCGGCCCGTTGATGTCCGAACCATGGCAGGAGACGCGCCCGTCAGCGTGGAGGAAGCACATGTGCATGAGATGGTTAGACGCCGCGACGACGTCGCCGAGGCCCGGACGCTCAACCGGGCCGGCCAAGCGCTCCTGCCGGAAGACTCCGCGCCACCAGCAGAAGACCTTTCCGGAGGCGGTGATGGCGCAGTTCGGAGCGCCCTCCGCGATGCGCACGGCGCACTCTGCGGCAGCGCAGGAGGGAGCCGGCGCCGGGCCGGTCGATGTGCTGGTCGAGCCGGTCGAGGAAGCATCCTCGCCACCGGCACCGGCGCCGCCGGTCCCCGTGACGGCAGCACCGCCGCCGGTCCCCGTGACGGCAGCACCGCCGCCGGTCCCCGTGACGGCAGCACCGCCGCCGCTCCCCGCGACGGCAGCACCGCCGCCGCTCCCCGCGACGGCAGCACCGCCGCCGCTCCCCGCGACGGCAGCACCGCCGCCGCTGCCACCCGAGGTGCCGTACGGGGCGATCTCGACGTAGCCGCAGGCGGCAAGAACGGCGGGGAGAGCAACGGCATAGAGGAAAGGAGCGACAATGGAGCGGGGCATGAGGTCCTCCGTTCGGCGGGTGCTTTCGCCGTACGGAGGAACTATGGGAGCGGGCGGCGGGGGCGCTCCTTAAACAGATCTTAAAGCGATGCCGGTCAGCCAGCTTGGGCGACGCGGTGGTGGCGCAGGACGGCGCGCTGACGAGCAAGACCCGGCAGGGACGCCTCCTGCGCAGAGTAGCGGAACTTTTAGTACTCGCATGGGAGGCCGAAATTCCGGCCAAAACCGGCGATTTGCTCAGCCGGGCGGACTGAACTACGATCAACCTTTCAGACAGGCGAAACAAATGAAAGACGCAACCCCCAACGCCGCGATCCGGCGGACGCTCGGCTACCCGCGCGTCAGCACGAGGGAGCAGGAGATCGCGGGCGTCTCCCTGGACGCCCAGGCCGAGAAGATCGGCAACTACTGCCGGATCCATTCCCTGCCGGCGCCGATCCTGTTCCCGGAGGTAGAGAGCGGCGGCGAGGAGAACGAGGCGAACCGGAAGAAGGTCGCCGCGCTCTTGGCGGACGTCCGCCGGGGGGACATGGTCATCGTGACGGACATCGACCGCTTCGGCTGCGACGTGGTCTTCATTGTCAAGAACGTTCGGCAGATCATGCGCAAGGGCGCCGTGTTCGTCGCCATTGACAAGGGGTTCGATTCGCGCTCGCCGATGGCAGAGGACACGCTCGCCAACTGGGCGGTCGGGGCGGAGCAGGAGCGCCGTCGGATCAAGGAGCGAACCGAAGGGGGGCGGAAGCACCTGCGCGTCCAAGGGTACTTCGTCGAAGGGCATCCGCCGTTCGGCTACGAACGCCAGGCGAAGCCCAAAGGGACGAAGACGCCGCTCCCCCTCCGGGTGGTTCCGGATCACGCCGCGGTGGTGCGTCGCATGTTTGCGCTCTGCCTTGAAGGCTATAGCGTATTCGAGACCGCCAAGCGGCTCCGCCAGGAGTATGGCAGCATCAAGGCGTTCGGGCGCGCCTGGGTTCTTACCGCGCTGCGCAACCGAACCTACACGGGCCGTGTCGCAAAGACCAGCGTGCGGCCGAGCGCCACACGCGGCGTCGTGCAACTTCCGGCCGAGTGGATCCCTGCACATGAGGCGATCATCGACGATGAGACATTCAACAACGCTCAGCTTGCGTTGAGAGGCCGTCGTCGCGGGAGGAAGCCCCAGGCCACGTCTGCGACAGCGAACCACTTGCTGCGCGGCTTCTGCCGTTGCGCGGAATGCGGCGGCAGCGTCGCTGCTGTTCCGGTGAACCGCAAAGGCCGAAACAAGGTGGGCTACTACGTCTGCCGTGGCCATGTGGAGCAGAAAGAGAAAGGCGTCCGGTGCAAGCTCAGCGCGTGGGTTCGCCAGCCGGACGCGGACGCCGCCGCAAGCGAGCAATTCTTGACGTTTGCTCGCTCGCTCCTCACTTCGCTGACGAGACCGCCGCGCCAGATCGAGAAGCCAGATTTCACCGCCCAGCGCCGCGAGATCAAGACCTCGCGACAGCGAGTCGTGGAATTTGTTGCAAAGGGTCTCTTCACCGTCGACGACGTGAAGATGGAGCTGAATCGCCTCGACGACGCGCTTGCAGCGATCGAGGCGAAGGAAGCGGAGTTCAAGGAAACGGCAGGCAACGATACCGCCGAGACTCGGAAGCACGCGCACGCCTACGTCCAACAGATAGTCGACGAGTGGGACGTTTTGCCGCTAGACATCCAGCGAGCACTAATCCGGTCGTTCTCTTCGAAAGTCGAGGCAACGAAGGACAAGCAGATCAGGACCACATGGCGCGATCCATCGCAGATATCAGCGGCGCACGGGGCGCAGGAGTTGCCAGCGCTCCGCCCTGCGCCGAACGTCGCTGCGCTGCCCGCCCCCTCGCCCATCGCATCGCCGTCCCCGATCGTCGCCGCGCTCCCTGCGCCGACCATGTCTGCGCGTGACTACCTCGGCTCGCCGGAACCTGCCGTCGCCTCGGTCGAACGTTCGCAGGGCTGACCGCTCTGCGTCAACCGCTCAGTCGGCGAACAGCCCCCACGCTGCGCGCTGCGTCGATCCAGACTCGGACACCTTTCAAACTATCAACATGCCAACCATCAATGTGGAGAGTGAATCCACTTGAGATCTTGAGAGCGCCACGCCGACCGCTTCGACGGTGTTCCTACCAGCTGTCTGAGAACAGACAATCGTAGAGCGTGGCCTCTCCCAAGAGGCGGCTGTCGGTTGCTACGTCCGGTATGATGAGCTTTCCGACGAGTGGCGGCATGTGCTCGTATCCCCAGGTGCGTTCAATTTCCTGCGCGATCCAAGTCGCGTACGGCTGCTCATCCGGCGACAGATCGAAACTGAGATCCTGCCGTCTAGCTTCTAGCGGAAGCGGTGGCTCAACAAGGTTGGGCTTGACCAGCCTGACCAGCTTGCCCATCCAGGCAGGTAGGACGTAATGCGTGTCATGAGCGAAGACGCTTACGTGGCGAGACGGCATCGCATTAAGCACCTTGATCCTTTCGATTTCTTCGAGATCGTCAACGGTCCGCAGGCTGTAAACGACGTAACAGGAAACCAATAGACTCACCATGAACCCTATCACATGACTGTACTCCCCTGGAGCGCTTGCTTCGACAGAGAGGTGACCGGCGTAGCAGGCGTCGTAGTTTCCCGTGGGAAGATGAATAGAACGGTCAATCAAGGAACGGTCCGGAAACTTATCATGGATCCGATTTAGCATGCCTTGCCAACGGCCACATTCGGCTCCGGCTCGACGACGGGCGTCCGCCAGCCGTCCATATTCCTCTGTCCGCTTGTAGCGCGGGTCCTCGCGCGAGACCCCACGTGGGTAATATCGATATGCCACCTCGACCAACTCTTTGCTCGAGTGCTTCATGGCTTTGTGACCCTGGCACCCTTCACAGCCTCGGGCATTCTAACCTTCATCTCTTCAGTGAATCTGAAGCAAAAGATCCCCTGTGGCATGTGGATATCGGATTTCATTATTTTGCGAGAGGCCGTCGACGACACTTTGGCACTTATGGCAGCAGCCAACTCCGCCGAGATCTTCCCCTGAGCCTCATTTCGCAAGGGTACACCAATCGTCATCTTACATGACCAGAATTCAGGATAGACATCGACCCATCGCTTTATCTTGAAATCCACGGCGGCCTCCTGCCAACCTCCCGGAGTTTGGGTTCCGTCATCTTCGATTTTAGTTACAAAATTAAATATTGTTTGAGAAAAGCCGTTTACTCCGGATGTTGGGCATTTCGAGCCACACGCATCGCTACAGAATATAAATGTCTGTCCGTCCCCTGCGGTGTCGCCGGGCCCTGAGCATGTGCTGTCTGTCGAACTCTCCGAGCTGCCCCTCGGGCTCTCTTCTGAGCTCTCCTCTGAGCTCTCCGTCTTATTACACTGGGTCTCACGCTCTCCGGCACCTTGCGGTTCTCCTGGCGGCGCAACCCTGAAGTCACCCGCTGCGCTGGACGTGAAAATGGGTTCGGGTGGTCCGATTGGAGCGCTCGCGCCTGCACCCCTTTCCCACTCCTCGCGAGGATAGCAGTCTCCGACCGTCCAGTTGCATGCCGCCAACGCCCAACCGATGACGACTAGAAACATCCCAAGAATTTTCTTTGAGATCATCCGGTGCTCCTACTGCAAACTGCCAATTTCTTGGTGGTGGCAACAGCCGAACGTGGCTCTATCTGGGACTCACTTGGCACGCCATCGAAGTACGGGGCCGACAACAACGACTGCTGACACGTGATCTGGAAGTACAAGGCTGCTGCCGCCGACCCAGTCGACAGCAGCGATCGCCGACACGCCCAGCGGTCCAGCAATGTACGCGTTGGCTTGCGCATGTCCGCCTACTGCCGTCCCGGCAACGCGCCCACATAAGGTGTCGCCGCAGGCCGGCATGAAGTAGATCGCGAGCGATGGCCCCGCGCTAAAATCGCTATCCTTCCATGCGTATCCGACGGCGACGGAGGTGTGATTGTAAACGCCGGCCCCGCCTATCTGGATAGGTGGCACGACGCTGCACAGGTCGTGAACCTTGAACAAAATGTCTTTCTTGATATGCCACGAAATCCCCGCATGCGGGCCTATTGCGAGGCGCGGAGCGGTGCCAGCTTGGATCCATCCGAAGCTAACGCCGGCGCTCAATTCGGATGCCTCTGCCTGCGGCGGAACGACACCGAGCACGAGCACGAATATTGCCACTGATAGGATTCGCCGGTATGTCGTCCGCATCGTCTTCCTCCCCCCTTCCGCAACAAACGGACAACGTGGCAACGACAGGATTGGGCGTCAAACGGAATCCAGGCGAGAGCATCACAATGGACGTGGGTTGTACCGTCCAGAGCGTGCACCATTGCGCATCTGCCAGCGACGCGCGAGTCCTTGTCAACGCCCTTGCACCGACTGCCCCCCCACGGGCGCGCGACTGGTGCTGCACGACGTCGCCCGTGCGCCAGCATCGCCCGCGAGCGCGGCGCCTCATGGTGGCGCGGGTAGGCAGCGGCGACGCGCGCTGACGGCCGCGCGCCTGGGGCCGCACGAGATCGCCCGTGCGCCACCGTCGCCCGCGGACCCGGCCGACGGTTTCGCCGTGAGCAGGCCACCGTTGATGACGGCCGCAGCTGGAGTTGCACGACGTCGCCCGTGCGCCACCGTCGCCGCAGGCGCGATCCGCCTCCGCACCGTGGGCAGGTCGCCATTGACGGCGCGCTGACAGCCGCGCTCCTGGAGCTGCGCGACATCGTCCGTGCGCCACCGACGCCGCGAGCCCGGCCGGCGGTTTCGTCGTGGGCAGGCCGCCCTTGATGACGGCCGCACCTGGCGCTGCACGACATCGCCCGTGCGCCACCGACGGCGCGAACGCGATCCGGCTCGAGCTCGCCGTGGGCAGACCGCCCTTGGTGACGGCCGCACCTCGAGCTGCGCGACATCGCCCGTGCGCCACCGTCGCCGCAAGCCCGGCCGGCGGTTTCGTCGTGGGCAGGCCGCCGTTGATGGCGGCCGCACCTGGCGCTGCACGACATCGCCCGTGCGCCACCGACGCCGCGAGCGCGATCCCACTCGCCTCGCCGTGGACAGGTCGCCCTTAACGGCGCGCTGAGGCGTGCGCCTGGAGCGGAGCTGCACGACATCGCCCGTGCGCCACCGACGTCGCGAGCGTGATCCCGCTCGGCCTCGCCGTGGGCAGGCCGCCGTTGATGACGGCCTCGCCTGGAGCTGCACGACGTCGCCCGTGCGCCAGCGTCGCCCGCGCCGTGAATAGGATCGGCGAGCGGACGCGATAGGCACGCACGGGTGAGGTACGCGGCGGAAGTGCAACGCGACGCCGCTTTATGTGCTCGACTGGCGCACTTCCCGCCGGGCAGCGCTTCACCGCAGAGGAGCATGCCGATCACCCGGACGTGGGCTTGGCACCGCGCGCGTCCCGCGCTCCGCCGCCTCCCACGCGGCTCGCAGGCTGCTTTCAAGTTTTCCTCCCCCCTCCATCGGCGGTCCCATTCGTTTCAGCGCCTCCAGGCGCACAGCCTCCAGCCTCGACCGGCGCGGCGCCGTCGCCCGGCGCTTCTCCACGAGCTCACCGAGCACCTGCGCCGCGCGCTCCCACTGCTCCGCCGCCCCCGGCGCGTGCGCGATCCTTCGCACGGCGTTCCAGGGCGCTTCAAGCTGATCACACAGGTTGCCGATCTCGGGGTGCAGCCGTGCGATCGCGCGCAGGTGGCACCGGGTTTGCTTGTTCATCTGGAAACACTCTTCCAGGACGTGGCTCGGCGCGCGGACAACTCCGCACGCGAGCTCGTACCAGCGCCGCGAGCTCATGCGTCTACAAAAGCACCGAACCACAAACCTGCCAGAGCGAAGCCTTCATTTTCCGTTCAACTTTAAAGAGCGTTAAAGCACAGTACAAGAGTCGGCTACTGGCGAGGGCGACGGCATTAAAGTCTGATGTAGTGCGCGACCAAGAGGACGCCGGTTCTCACGTGGCACCGTGACCTGACTGGCATTCGCTGGGGCCCGGTCACGTGACCTCGGTGTGCTGGGTGACCCCCCCGGGCGGTCCCACGGCCCGGCCGTCGAGCGGGGCCAGCTCGCCCGACGCCGCGGTCGCGAGCCGCGATGGCATCCACCTGGGCGAGCTCCGCCTTGCGCCTGCGCCAAGCCTCCCGCCTGGACGAGCTCCGCGGCCCCGTGCGCCGAGTTCGCGCCCCGCGTCAGGCCGCCCCGCGGTCGTGCCCGTCGCGCGCCGCCCTGTGGCACGCGTACGCAACAAAACGGAGGTGGGCGGCTCGCCGGAGCCCCTCAGCCGACCCCGCGCAAAATTACCAAATCGACCCCTTCGCGACCCCCCCAAATTGGCCCCTCGGGCGCTCCTTCGAAGCGGTCTAACTGCGCGTCATCAGAGCGGTTTCCACACCTGACCAGATCCCGGTAACTCGCGACGAGATACCGGATCGTCAGAATTACCATTTCGGGCCTCCTCACGGGCTCTCGTTCAGGCTCCGTCCCGAACCCGAAACACACAACAACCGAGGTTTGTATATGGCAGGAGCAGCTACCCTCGCGCTCTGGCGGCCCCCGACGCGCGGTCGTCGGGCCGCGCTGGCGGGCGACGCTGCTGCACGGGCGGCATCGTGCGCAGCCCCAGGCGTTCGGCCGTCAGCGTGCGGTGACCGCGACCTGCCCCACGGCGCGCTCCGACGAGCCGCCCGCGCGCGGCACGGCCACGCATCGGCGACGTCGTGTAGCTCCAGCCGCGTGGTCGCCAACACTCCGCCAACGCAGTCGAGCGCCGTCCTGCCCACGGCGCCACGCCGGGCCGGGAGGCGGACAACGCTGGCGCACGGACGGCGACATCGCCACGCCAGCGGGCCGGCGTCGCGGCGGTCGGCTCGCCTCCGTGACGCCGCCCACGCTCCCCGCGCCCGTGACGGGCGCGAGGCCAAGCGCCAGCGGCGGCCCTTCACGTCAGACCGGGCAGACCGGACGATGGCGCGCGCGATCGGCCAGCTTGGCGCCTCCGACTGTCTCCCGAGAAAATGTCTCCCAGGGCGCCTCGCGCGCCGATCCGGGCCGCGCATGGCGACGCTGAACGCGGGCGCCATGTTGGGGCCCTGCACCCGTCGAGCGCGTGGGAGACCATGGGGCTGCCGGCCGACGTCGCAGGCTCGCCGAGATCCCTCGCGTCCGCCCGGCTTCAACTGCGCACGGTGAACACCATCTCTTGTGGGAATGGAATCCAGCGCGACCCCTTGCGTGTGCGTGCAGAACCTACACGATGTCGATTCGCCGCGCTCGACTCGCGCATCGTGATCAGAGTCGCACGCCTGGAGCGGCACGACGTCGTCCGTGCGCCAGCGTCGCCTGCGAGCGCGGCCCGATGGCGGCACCGCGGGCCTTTTGCGTCGACGCCACGATGACGCGGGTTCGTCGGCAGCTAGATCGGGGCCTCGTCATCCCTCAGAAGCCCATCAATCTTGCTTAGCAGTTCTCGCTTGACCCGCTGCCGGTTCAGTTCGTCTTCGTAACCGGCCTTGACAGATGCTACCTTGGCGACGCCCTTCAGCAGCATCAGAGCGTCGATCATTCGCTCCGCCTCGTCGTCATCCAGGTCGCGCCGGAAGTGAACAACCAGGCCCTTGACGCTCATTGCAGGCCCACTCCCCGCGGAGAGATCTCGCCGGCTTCCCGAAGCATAAGGATATTACGCAACTCACCGATGGCCCGTGCCCGTCGCCTGTAAAGCGTGGAGAGGGGCAGCCCTGCATCTTGGGCGATCTGGGCCATCGAAACTCCGCCTAAATCGTGTGCCACGAGAACGAGTCGCAGCACCGGATCGAGCTCATTCACGGCATCCATGGTGCTGGCCCTGACGTTGTCGGACTCCATCACAGCAGCAGCATCTGGCGCTGGATCAAGCACCTCGATCGAACTGACCAATTCCTCCCTGCGCTTTCGCGCACGCTCATGGTAGTGGGAGGCAACGTGTACGGTGATCGCGTTCAACCAGCGCTCCGGCCTGCCGCGTTTCGGATCGAACCTGGGCCAGCTCTCGCAAGCGTTGAGCCAGACCTGGCCCGCGACGTCGCCACGCTGGCACTGAGGGACCCCCATCCTCTCCAACCAGAGCAACACGGCACGAACCAGCATCGGGCAAAACAAGCGCGCGTACGCCGCAGCGCGCTTTCCTTCATCCGGACAATCCATGACTTTACCCCCCTTGCGAAATCGCACCCTATGATGAAGGCGAGGCACGGCTGCGCTCACCCATGGCTCCCTACTCCCGGAAGTGTCGTGTTCAGCGGAGAGCGCTCTACGTCCTCCCAATCGGCAATGTTCGCGGAACCCGGCCCGCCTTCGTCACGCTGTACCGGGAAGCTCGTCAGCGTGGCAGCGCGCCGGGCGGGCTCAGTCCCCGTGGTGGCGCGGACAGGGAGCGGCGACCTAAGGCGCGGCGGCGGCGGCGGCGGGAGCTTCGCGCGCGGGCTCATGGCCGCGAGCTCGGGCGACAGCACCACAGGCGGAGGAACGTCGAGCGCGCGGGGAGGTAGCGTCGGCGGCGTCGAGCTCTGCGCCGGCGACGACGCAGGACGCGCCGCGCTCTCGCGCTTGGTGACGGGCTCGCCGACCTGGATCACCACGGTCTCCTCGGCGTCCGTCCGGTGGTCGTGGTGCAGCTGCCAGAGGCGCTCCCAGTACCGCGCCGGCGTGCCGGTGAAGGCCTCCAGCTGCCGGGCAAGGCCGGGCGTCATCGGGAGGTCGCTCCTCAGCAACCGTTCCACCTCCCTCGGCTCCAACCCCGTGCTCTCGGCCAGCTTCCTCCTCCACGAAGGCGTCGTCGCGCAGAACGACTCGAGGACCCTTCCTGGCCAGGGGACGAGGCGCGCGCGGGCATCTGTCGGCTCCGCGAGCGCCGCATCCACGTGACAGTCCAGAAGGCGCCGGCATCGGTCCCGGTCCCCCACTGCCTTCTCCTTCGCATCGATGAGGGCTGCCTCCTCGTCGTCATGCGCGTGCTCGCGCGCCTCGCGAAGCCCGCGCTCGCGTCCCAGCGCTTCGCGCGCGGTGACCGCGAAGCCGATCGCGACACAGGCTATCATCGCGAGCCCGAGCGGCGAGGCGAGCCACATCGCACCCAGCATGTCCTCCATAGCAATTTTCCTCCTGGACGTAAGCATTCCTACGCAAGACAGATCTCGGCCCTGTGCTGTCTGGTCTGAAGACACCATCAGCGTCACCGTCAGCTCGCCGTCGATCGACGGCCGACGATTCAGCGAATGTGCCTGAACAGCGCTTCGCGCTCCGCTGCGAGCCGACCGCGCGGAAACTCCCGCGCATGGGCTTCGAGCAGCAGGCGCGCCTCGTGATCGCCCTCTCCGTCGCTGTCCTCAATGGCCCTTCGGGCCTGGCTGATCAGGCGCATCTCGCGTGCGGTGACCACTGGCCACACGGGGCGCCCCGGGGACGAGATACGAGGTGCTGTCGCCACAGAGGGCGCGGGCGTGCTGCTCGCCACAGCCTCAGCGCGCGCGCTGCCTGTCGCCGCCGGCGAAGCGCTTTCGGGCGCGGCGGGCGAGGCAGCGGAATGCGCGCTGTCACGTGAGCCTTGCGCCGTGACGTCGTCTGGTGCGGGCGCGCGCCCCGGTGCGCGGAATGCCGCCGGGTGCAGCCACGATTCCGCGCTGGGCAGCGGCGGCACCGCCGAGAGGAGCGCGCCGGTCAAGACGACGAACGCACCCTGCACGACGATCCTCACGCCCAGCCGGCGCAGCCAGGCCGTCCACGACGCACGGCGGTCCAGCCCGAGCACCAGCGGAACGCAGGCGCTCTCGTCCCTACCGTGCGCGGGTTGCCGGGCCCTCCACCGCTTTGAAGCTGCATCGAGTCGATCCCAAGCCCGGCGGTGCTGCGCCCTCACTGTATCCAACGGGACGTTCAGCTCGGCGGCGATCGTGGAGAGCGGTGTCCCCTCCAGCTCGTGCTTGACCAAGAGATCCCGGTACTTGGGGCCGATCCGGTCGAGCAAATCCCGGGTCAGCTCTTCCCGCTGCCGCAAGCGCAGCAGTTCCTCCGGCGTGGGGCATTCGTCTCGGGGATCGCGCTCCTCGAACGACGTCAGCACCTCTCCGCGGCGGCGCTCGTTCCGCCTGTGCTTCCGTGCCTCGTTGAGGGCGATCGTGACGAAGTACCGCGCCGGATCGCCGCTCAGCTCTACCCGCCTCGCCGCTTCCAATCCCCGCAGCAGCGCGTTCTGCGCGACGTCCTCGGCGTCGCGCGCCGGCACGCCGTGGAGCCTGGCCAGGCGCCGGAAGCGGTTGAAGCTGAGGAGATGGGTCGCTGGCTTGCCCACGGTTAGGTAGCATCCCTGCGCCGCTCGAAACGGTGCAGGAAAGTGCAAGGAGCGGCAACTTCGGTAGCACCAGGTGGCACCGATACATGCGTTCAGGCGATCGAGCCCTCGCTGCCGCGAGGAGGCGATCGCATTGCCGCACTCGAACGCAATTTGCCACTGCCAGGGCCACTTTGCATCGATTCGCTCTCGTTGACGCCGCGCGGCTGGCGCGAGTACCGTCCAACCATGCGATGTTCCGCATGCGCTCTGCTCTTCTCTGCGCTCCTCGCCGCATCCGGCGCTGCGAGCTCGGCCAGCGCGGAGGACGCCTATCCGGCGCCAGGACCACGTGACGGCGCAACGGTGAAGGACCATGTTCGCCGCGGTCGCAGCGCACGCAACGCCGGGCAGTGGACCGAGGCATACGCCGCCTACAAGGCCGCCTTGGAGGCGGCAGACCCAGCGTCCAGCACGGAGCGAGAGCGCGCCGAGCTCGCCGGCGAGCTTGGTCTCTGCGAGCTCGCGCTGCGCAAGTACCGCGATGCCGCCGAGCACCTGGCCTTTAGCCTCGAGCAGCGCACGGCGCTGCCGCTCGCGCTTCAGCTACGATTCGAGAAAGGAGAGCGCGAGGCAACATCGCACGTCGCGACACTCGTGCTCTCGGTCGATCCGCCGGACGCCGAGGTGCTCGTCGACGGCAAGTGGGTAGGCCGGGTCGCGCGGACGTACAAGCTGTTTTTGGAGCCCGGCCAACGCATGGTGCGGGCCCGCGCACCGGGCCGCCAGGATGGTTTCCATGAGTTCGGGGCTGTGGCCGCGACGGCGTACAACGTCAGAATGCCGTTGGCGCATATGGCGGTGAGCCAAGCTCCGGAGAGCGCGCCGGGTTCACCGAAGGAAACGCCGAAGACCAGGAGCTCGTCGCCTGCAGCGCGGGGCCGGCCGCCCAGCCCCTGGACATCCTGGCCAGGCGCCCTGCGCATCACCGGTATCGGGTTGACCTTGGCGACAGGCTCGCTCGGTGCGGTCTTCCTGGTTCGTGCGAGGACCGCCGACGGAGACCTGGACGAGCGGAACGCGAAGCTCGACGCCGTGGGCGTCTCTCAAGGGGTATGTCGGGGAACGCCGAAACCCTCCGCGTGCGGCGAGCTGACGAGTCTCCAACGAGAGCGCGATCTCTTCGCCGGGCTCGGCACGGCGATGATGGTGACGAGCGGTGTGGTGGGCGCTGCGACTCTGGCTTCGTTCTTCACGGACTTCTCTTTATTGCAGGCTGAACCCACCAAAGCTCGGGTCGCGCTGGTGCCGACGGTCGCGCCGACACAGGCCGGCCTCGTTGCGTACGGCGCGTGGTGACCAGGGGGCCAGGACATGCGTCTTCTCGAACCGCGACGAATGCGGCTGCTGTTGGCTGTAAGCACCGTCTCCACGGTCGGCGCGGCCGGCCTCTCCGGGTGCGCTTACGACGATAGCTGCTACGACCGACGCCTCTGCCTCACACCGCCGACGTCTCTCTGTGACGGCGACCCCACCACGGCGCCGGCGCTCGACGAATGCGGGGTGTTCGTCAGCACGTCGTCGGGTGACGACAGCAACCCCGGCACGAAGGGCGCGCCGGTGAAGTCCCTGCAGCATGCGATCGGGCTCGCCGCGAGCGGACGAGACCACGGCGAGGCGCCGACCCGGCGCGTGGTTGCGTGCGGCGGCTTGTTCGAGGAGGAGATCTCGCTGCCTTCTGGGGTCGACCTCTGGGGCAGCCGCCTCTGTAATGACGGCGGCGATTGGTCGTATGAATGGTCGGGCATCGGGCCGAATGCGTCGACCGTCATCGCTCCGCCCGTGGGGATCCCGGTGCGCGTCCTCGGCGGGGATGACGCGGTCAACGCAGGGGACGACGCGGTCAACGCAGGGGACGACGCGACGTCGGTGATCTTCGGCGTGCGCGCCGTGGCGGCCGACGCCTCCGCGAGCGACCACAAGTCGTCGTTCGCGATGCTCCTGAGCTATGGAGCCAGGGCAATCGTGCGGGGGAGCGAGATCCTCGCAGGCGACGGTAAGGATGGAGAGCCGGGCGAGGACGCGCCGAACTACCGGGCGGACGCCGGCGCTTTGGGGAACGACGGCGTGGATGCGTGTACGGCGAACATGGCGCCGGGCGCCCTTCCGGTCGTGACCGTGTGCGGCGAGGGGATCGAGTCGACGGGTGGCCAGGGGGGCGATGGAGGCCTCGAGACGGGCGATGATGGGACGTCAGGACTGCCGGAGCCGGTCGAGATTCCGGACAATCGCGGCTCGGCTGGCACCGGCGCGTCGAGCATGCCGTGCACGGTTGGGGGCCGCGGAGCAGACGGCTCCGACGCGGAGCGCGCTGCCGGAGCGGCAGGCGCCGGCCTCCTGGGCGTCGAGGGATGGGTCGGCCCCCGCGGGGAGAACGGGAAGCCGGGCGGCGTCGGTCAGGGCGGCGGCGGGGGTGGCGGTGGCAAAGGGCGCGACGCCATGAACGCGTGTCCGGCGGGTCGGCCCCAGGGCGGTGCGGCCGGCGGATCGGGGGGCAGCGGCGGCTGCGGCGGCAAGGGGGGCAAAGGGGGCGATTACGGCGGTGCGAGCATCGGGATCGTGGCCTTGCAGGGGAGCTCCCTCACGGTCGACGCCAGCACGGTCCTCGGGGCCAAGGGCGGCGACGGCGGGGTCGGCGGAACGGGCCAGTGGGGAGGCTTTGGTGCCGGCGGCGGCCTCGGCGGAAACAAGCTTCTGACCGACACGTCGCGAGGGTGCGCCGGCGGCGATGGCGGCAACGGCGGCCGCGGGGGCGATGCCGGCGGTGGTCTTGGCGGCCACTCGCTCGGCATCGGCTCCCTGGGCGCCTCGGTGGCCATCTTGGAGAACTCGACGGTCTCGCCCGGACAAGCCGGCACCGGGGGGATCGGCGGCAACGCAACCTTGGAAAGCGGGCTCGGCCAGGGGCGAGACGGGACTTCGCTGTTCTGGTACCGATTCGATGCGCCAGACCCGGAGCCGCCTCGATGAACCGCCCTGTGCTGGCGGCGCACGTCAGGAGACGCCCATGAGGAAGACCACCGCTGCTACCTTCGTCCTTCTCTTGTCGCCGTGGGCCACTGGCTGCGGAACTGCTCCCGGTGTGAACGACCCTGGCGTGACGCCGTGTGAAGGCACCTCGTGCGAGGACGAGCCGCCTCCCGAGTCGGTCTGCGTCGAGCACGTCGCCGCCGATATCCTCGACGACGGCTGCGGCGTGTTCCTCGCCGGAAACTACGGTTTCGGCGACGACAGGAACCCCGGAACGAAGGCGAAGCCGGTGTACACCGTCGCGCGCGCCATCGAGCTCGCGCGCGCTGGACGAGGGCGCGTGTTCCTCTGCAACGACGGATTCGTCGTGGAGGAGATCCGGGTGCCCTCCGGCGTGGATCTCCTCGGGGGCTTCCACTGCCGGAGATGGGATCGCGACCCTCTACGCCCACAGACCACGTTTACTCACGATCGGGTCTTCGGCCCCATGGTGATCGTCGAGCCTGCGGGCCCCGAGGACACGGGGGCCGCGGACGGGGTGTCGACGCTCGCCGATCTCTACGTCCGGTCGGCGGGCCTGGTCGGAGTGCTCGTTCAGTCGAACACGGCGGTGGAGATCCTCCGCAGCGAGATCTCCGCCCGCGGTGGACTGGGAGGGGAGGCTGGCGAGAAGTGGAAGACCTCGCAACCCACCGGACCGGATGGCATGTTCGGTGGGGACGCGTGCACTGCGGCCGTCGTCGCCGGCGGCCCTGCGGTCGTGAACCGGTGCGAGAGCGGGCTCACGAGCATCGGTGGCAAGGGAGGCGATGGGCTGCCCGAAAGCGCCGAGGACGGAGGCGACGGGGAGCCCGCCGACCTTTTGCCGCCCGCACGCGGTGGTATCGGGGAGCGGGACAACGTCAGTTGCAGCAGCGGATCCGAGGGGGGCCCGGGGGCTCCGGGGACGCAAGGCGCGCCCGGCAAGGGCATCGGGCGCCTCACCGAGGCAGGATGGGAGGGCGACACGGGGGCCGAGGGGACCTGGGGCACGCCGGGCCAGGGCGGCGGCGGCGGCGGCGGTCGCTGGGGCGGGCTCGCCGTGTGCGGTGTGGCCTCCAAGGGAGGCCCAGCAGGCGGCTCGGGAGGGGCCGGCGGCTGCGGAGGCAGAGGAGGCCGCGGGGGAGCGAACGCACCGCCATCCATCGGCGTCCTCGTGCTTCACGCCCGGGTGACCGTGCGCGACACCAAAATCACGGCGGACTTCGGCGGCAATGGCGGCGACGGCGGGGAACCTCAGCGCGGCGGCATAGGCGGCCGAGGCGCACCGGGCGGAACGCTCGAGGATGAACTCGCCGCCTGTTTCGGCGGCCGGGGCGGCCAAGGAGGGCCAGGCGGCTACGGCGGCCCCGGGCGCGGCGGCGACTCGATCGGCGTCGCCTACCTCGACGAGGACCAGCTCACGCTCGAGGGCGTCACCATCGAGACCGGACAGCCGGGCAAGGGCGGCACCAGCTGGAACCACGATGGCAGCACGACGGTGGGAGAGAGCGGCGAGGCCCACAAGACGCTTAGGTTTCCCGAATAGCCGAAGTCACGTCCCGGCGAGGACGGCGCAGAGCTCCACGACGGCTACGAGGGAGCTTCGGAATCCGAGTCCACGAGCCAGCTATCCAGGAAGCTGGAGGCCCAAGCGACCATGGAGGCTGGCGGCTCGCCTTCACCATCCCACCCACCGACCAGGCTTCGATCTCGCGGATGGCAGCTTCGAGTTCGCGCCTCTCCCGCCGGGAATTCCTGGCGGCACGTCCATCGCGGAGATGGGTGCGACCCATCTTTTGATGGAGGCACGAATTTGCGGTGCCGAACCGTCGCGATCCGTCGCTTCAGCCGGGATCTTGGGGGTACCAGACCACCGATCGCAACCCTTCGGAAGGCATCGACCCAATCCGGGCCCAACCGCCGACGCCTGAGTTTGGCGGGCTCGCACCGGCCGACCCGTCGCATCGGGCCGCCGTGGTCGCCTCGCTCGCGGGCACGCTGAGCCGTGCCGTCGCCCTCGGCGATGAGGATGCGGCCCGTGTCGTCCACGAGGCGATCGGTCGGCTTCTCGGACTTCCGACGGAACCGGAGGGCTTAACAGGCAGACGCCGATAGCAAGACTCACGGCCGCCGGAAGGTGGGTACGCGGTACGCGGGGAGCGGCTGCGGAGATCAAGGAAGGCGTCGCGGCTATCGCAGAGACCCGGAATGCGCTCAAGGCCGTCGCGGAGGACAAGCGCGACGACGCGGTGGCGGCGCTCGAGCGGGCTACCGGCAAAGTCAGCATCCTCCTGGCCCGCACCCAGAGCGAGCGGCGCTGACGCCGCAGGCATCCAGGACCACCGAGGACCGCCCACGCGCCAGCGCTTCCGCAAACCATGGACAACCGCCGGCCCTGGCCTCCGGGCGACGAGCGCGCGGCGCGCCGATGCCTACGCCAGTTGCACTCCTCAGGAGCACGGCGTAGCCGGGCGGCTCGCCGCCTCGATATCGGACCTGCCTACGTCCCGGTCTCCTCGAACTCCGCGTCGATCACGCCCTCTTTCCCTCCGGTATCGCGCGCCCCCGAGGGCGGCGCCGGAGCCTCGGGCGGCTGGTCGCCCGCCTTCTCGTACATCACCCGGGCGACGCGGTGCGCCTCCTTCTCCACCTTCTCGAGCGCGGCCGCGACCTGGGCGTCGTCCTGCTGCTCGATCGCGCGACGGCCCTCGGCGATGAGCGCATTCAGGGCCGCGACGTCGGCGTCGGCGAGCTTGTCCTTGTTCTCCGCGACGGTCTTCTCGAGCGTGTAGCAGAGGGTGTCGAGCTTGTTCCGGCGCTCGATCTCCTCGCGGCGCCTCGCGTCCTCGGCCTCGTTGCGCTGCGCCTCGGCGACCATCCGTTCGATCTCGTCCTCCTTGAGCCCGCCCGACGCGGTGATGGTGATGCGCTGATCCTTGCCGGTGGCCATGTCCTTGGCGTGCACCGAGAGGATGCCGTTCGCGTCGATGTCGAACGCCACCTCGATCTTCGGCACCCCGCGGGGCGCAGGCAGGATGCCGTCGAGGTGGAAGCGACCGAGCGTCCGGTTGTACCGCGCCTCGGCCCGCTCCCCTTGCAGGACGTGGACCTCCACCGAGGGCTGGCCGTCGGCCGCGGTGGAGAAGACCTCCTTCTTCTGCGCCGGGATCGTCGTGTTGCGCGGGATCATCGGCGTCATCACGCCTCCGAGCGTCTCCACGCCGAGCGACAGCGGCGTGACGTCGAGGAGCAGGAGATCCTTGACCTCTCCGGAGAGCACGCCGGCCTGCACGGCCGCGCCGACGGCCACGACCTCGTCGGGGTTGACACCCTTGTGCGCCTCCTTGCCGAAGAAGCTCCGGACCGTCTCCTGAACCAAGGGGATTCGGGTGGAGCCGCCGACGAGGACGACCTCGTCGATCTGCTGGGCCGTCTTCTGCGCGTCGCCGAGGGCCCGGCGCACGGGCTCCATCGTCCGGTCCACGAGCGGCTTCATCATCTGCTCGAGCCGCGAGCGGGTGAGCACCTTCGAGAGGTGCTTGGGGCCCGAAGCGTCCGCGGTGAGGAACGGGAGGTTGATGGTGGTCTCCTGCACGTTGGAGAGCTCGATCTTCGCCTGCTCCGCCGCGTCCTTGAGGCGCTGGACGACCATCTTGTCGGCCGATACGTCGATGCCCGTGTCCCGCTTGAACTCGGCGACCAGCCAGTCGATCACCAGGTGGTCGATGTCGTCGCCCCCGAGGTGGGTGTCGCCGTTCGTCGAGATCACCTGCACCACGCTGTCGCTCACCTCGAGGATGGAGATGTCGAACGTGCCGCCGCCGAAGTCGTAGACGGCGATGATCTCGTGCTTGTTCTTGTCGAGGCCGTACGCGAGCGCCGCGGCCGTCGGCTCGTTCACGATGCGCTTGACGTCGAGCCCCGCGATGCGCCCGGCGTCCTTGGTCGCCTGGCGCTGCGCGTCGTTGAAGTACGCGGGGACGGTGATGACGGCCGCCGAGACGCTCTCGCCGAGGTACTCCTCCGCCGCCTTCTTGAGCTTCTGAAGGACGTGCGCCGACACCTCCGGCGGCGAGATGACCTTGCCGCGCACCTCGAATGCGGCGTCGCCGTTCTTCGCCTTGACGACCTTGAAGGGCACGCGCTTGGCCTCCTCCGTGACCTCCTCGAAGCGCCGCCCGATGAAGCGCTTCGCCGAGGCGATGGTGCCGAAGGGGTTCACGACCGCCTGGCGCTTGGCGATCTGCCCGATGAGCACCTCGCCCCGCTCGTCCCAGGCGACGACGGACGGGGTGAGGCGCGAGCCCTCCTGGTTGGGGATGACCTTGGGCTCCTTCCCCTCCATCACGGCGACGACGCTGTTCGTCGTACCCAGGTCGATTCCGATGATCTTGGCCATGGTAACCTACGCGACCTTCTTGTTGGGTTCCTGCGGCTCGGCATGCTCCGGGAGCTCGCCGCCGATCGTGAACGAGGCGACGCGCGGGCGCTCGAGGCGCGCGAATTCGTCATACGAGAGCTCGATGCAGTCGTTCGGGGAGAAGGCCGTGAACACGATGGCGGACGCGCTCGTCAGCCGCTCGTCGATGAGGGTGAGGGCGCCCATCGCCCCACCGAGCGGCGGGATCTGCCCGCCGGCCTGCGAGTAGGGCGGCTTCAGATCCGCGGGGCTGCCCTCGATCACCTCCGCGCGGAGCTCGTGCCTGAGCTCCGGCAGGCTCAGCCTCTCCCCCCGGGGCAGGCAGGCGATGGCAGGTTGCCCGCCGACGACGAGCACCTGCGTCTCTACTGCGAGGCCGCCCGGGGGGACGCAGTGCGCGACCGCCGGGCGCGGCTCGGGCGATGGATGGCTGGAGAGACGGAACGGTACGCCGTGCGTCCTCAGGTAGGCGACGACTCGATCGAGCATGGAGTCAACTCAAGCGATCATCGGACCAGACCCGCCGCATGCGCAACCTGCACAGGGACGGCGCAGGGCCGCGCTCAGCGCTGCGGCAGCAAGGACCCCGGAGAGCTCCTCGCCGCGGCGTCGCGTGCATGCCGCGCCCGTCCTCGCGGCGAGCACGCCCGTGCACGAAGTGCCCTGTGCAGCGCGCGGCGCCCCGTGCCGCCGGCGACGCTCGTCACCGTCCTTTGCCCTCGAGCGCGCTCCAGGGTACGAGCCGGGAGGCTCCTGCGCTCGATTCACGCCACGTCGCCCCACGCCGCGTCGTCGCGTCGCCCGTCGGAACGAGCACGCTCGGGTGCTGGGCCGGCGTAGCACACCTCGGCATTTCCGGTGCGGCCATCGCCGCGATCGGCGAGCTGCCGGACCATGTGTTCATGTTCCGGGAGAGCGGGCTCAGCATCGCCATGGGGCACGCGCGCGCCGTCGTGCAGCGGCAAGCGCGCTTCATCACGCTGTCGAACGACGACGAGGGCTTCGCGCACGCCGTGGAGACGTGGCTGCTCACGGCGAGCGGCGGCCAGCGAGGGAGAGGGCGAACGAGCCCATGACGGCCCCTCTGGCGAGCGCTCCCGGCGAGCGCCTGAGACCGCACCGACGCCGGAGGCTCGCCCTCGTCCTCGCGACGCACGAGGGGACGAGCCGCATTGAGGCGCTCAGCGACGCGGTGTTCGCGATCGCGGCGACTTTGCCGGTGATCGAGCTCAAGATCCCTCGAGGGCTGACCGACTCAGCTCGGCTCCTGGATGCGCTGGCGACGCAGTGGCCCGTCTACGTGGGCTACGTGATGAGCTTCGTGTACCTCGGGATCTACTGGAGCCACCACGTCCACGTCTTCAGGCTGTTCCGGCGCACGGACCATGTCTTCCTCAAGCTCAACGTGCTCTTCCTGATGACGATCGCGCTCATCCCCTTTCCGACGGCGCTCCTCGGCGTTTACTGGCACGCGCACGACGACAGGACGCGCACGGCGCTCCTCGTCTACGCGAGCTCGCTGTTCGTCACGGCGAGCCTGTTCCTGGCCATATGGCTGCACGCGACCCACAATCGCCGGCTGGTCGATCCGGAGCTGGACGATGATGTCATCCGAGCGACCACCGAGCGCTACCTCATAGGGCCGATCGGTTACGGCGCCTCGTTCCTCGTCGCACGGTGGAGCCCCGTCGCCGGCGCGCTCATCATCCTCCTGATCGCGCTGTTCTATATCCTGCCGGTCCAGCTCGTCAGGCATGGCTGAGGATCGCCCGCGAGTTCGGGCGCCGGAGGCGCGCTGGAGATCGATCCGGAGCCCCCACCTCGCGAGCTGCGCCGGGGCGTTATCACGGCTCGACGGTGATGAGGTTCTCGACGCAGTGGACGCCCGGAGCCGACCATGCCGCCCGCTCGGCTTCTTCCTTCTCGGCCCACGAGCGCACGCGGCCGAGGAAGATCACCTCGCCCTCCCGCACTCGACACGGATGCGCCGGGCGTCCATCCGGGCGCTCCCGACGAGCCCGCCGGTCCGGCGCCTGCGAAAGGCGGTCCCGTCAAGGTGTGTCTCGGCGCCACGCCGGCGCGAGGCGTCGCGCTACTCGAGGACATAGGCATCGCAGCGCACCCTGAGGAGCTCCATGTCGGCTTCGCCGATCATGAGCATGGCCTCGCGGTTCAGCGATTCATAGCGCCGATCTGCAGCAGTCGTGACGGGGGCGATGGTCGATGTTGTAGATGGTGCATCAGGGGCGCACGACGCCCGTCTCTTCGAGACGTCTATGGCTCAGGTATGGCTCAGGAGGTCTCTGGCGAGGCGGACATAGTCGGACGTGGTGACGATTCCGACGACGTGGAATCGTTCGTCGATGACCGGAAGACACCCAACCTTCAGATCGAGCAGCTTGCCGGCGGCCTCGGCGGCGTCTGTGCCGGGACGCACCGTCTCGACCACCCCGCGCATGATCTTGCACACGTGGAGCTTGGCCTTGTACTCGATCTCGTCGTCCTCCGACGGAATGCTGATGCTCGGAGGCGACACGTCGAGCACGTCCTGCCGGCTGACGACCCCGACCAGCACGTCGCCGTCGGTGACCGGGAGGTGCCCGATCTTCTCGCGGTTCATCGTCTCCTCGGCGTGCGCGACCGAATCGGTTGGAGCGATCGTGATGGCCGGGAATGTCATGATCTCATTGATGCGCATCGGATTCGACCTCCTCCTCCGCCAGGGCCACACCAGGGCGAACGGGTCGCGCTGAGGGCAGGCATCCAGGCGCTTCGAGCGGCCGCGCCCGCCGGCGCTCCGAACATGTCAGAGACCGGCCTCATGGACAGCAGCCGTACGGCTGAGCGACGACGAGCGTGGCGCGCCGCTCCGGACGCGGCGGACCGGTCACACGCGCGCGCTGGCCACGGGCCGGGGTCGCGCTGACCCCGATCAGCAGCATCGACGATCCGCTGATGATGAGGTTGACGCCGACGAGCAGGCCGAGCGCCCACGCCGCGGTGCTCGGCCAGCGCCACCAGATCAGGACCCCGAGCGCCAGCGAGAGCAGCCCATCGAACAGGAGCCAGCCCCAGGCCGGCATCCCGCGGTGCTGGATGGCGCGGATGATCCTGAGGAAGCCGTCTGCGAAGAAGAACGCCGCGAGGATCAAGGTCAGCGTCATCGTGCCTGTCACCGGGAAGGCCACGATCAGGACGCCCGCGACGATCTGGAACAGGGCGCTCACGAGGGACCAGGAGGAGTTGGCCCATCGCGGGTTCCGGACGGCGTGGATGCCCTGGAGGAGGCCGCTCACCACCAGCACGCCCCCGATGACGACCGCCGAGACCAGCGAGGCGATCACGGGCATGACGATCGCGAGCACGCCAAGCACCAAGAGGGCGATGCCGAGCCCCACGAACGAACCGCGGTTCTCCTGCACGGCATGAGCATCGACCAACCCCAATCCGAAGCTCGTCGTGCGGATAGGATCCTCCAAGCGACCAGCCATGTGCATCCCCTCCTCTTCCTGCGCCGCGGCGTCGCGAGCGCGAGCAGGATAGACCTGGCCACTTCCCAGGGTCTACGCTGCCTTCTTTTCGCCCGTCGCAGCCCTCTCGGCTTCGGCCGTCGTCCCGGCCCTCTCGGCCGGCTGCCCGGATGCGAGCTCCTTGCCGCCCGCCTCCTTGCGGCCGCCGATCTGGACGCGGCGTGACTGCATCTCCGCCTTCTTGGGCACCGAGATGTGGAGCACGCCGTCCCTGAGCTCGGCCCTCAGCCTGTCGAGATCGGCGCCTTCGGGCATCACGAACGAGCGGCTGAACGCCCCGTAGGAGCGCTCGTAGGCGAAGAACCGCTCGTCCTCGCGCTGTTCCTCCTCCTCCCGCTTGCCACTCACCGTGAGCCGGTTGCCGGAGATCGAGACCTCGAGGTCCTCCTCGCGCACGCCGGGCAGGTCGATGTTGAAGACGTAGCTGTCCTTGGTCTCCTTGATCTCGATATCGGGCGCGAACGCCGTGCGCGCCGCCTGGACCATGCCGGCGAACGGGTCGGTGCCCACGAGGTCGCGGATGATGCGAAAAGGATCGAGCGCGCGGAACGGAGCCGTCATGCGCGTGGGATCCCCGGCGGTGGCGAGCGACTGCTGCGGCTCGCCTCGTCGAGTGCTTAGATTGGCCATCGTAGCCTCCTTCTTTCTCCCCCTCCACTGCAAGCATCAATTGTGCGCGCCGCACGGCGGCGCAAGTGCACGATGCGCGCCGAGGAGCCTCCCCTCGCGTTCGCCGGATCGACGCGCTCCGGAGCGGACGCATGCCGGACTGCCGTTCATCCGGTCACGCAGGCGGGAGAGGACGCGACGGCTCCGGAGCGACGGCTCATGCTGCTCGCGTGCCTCTCCTCGACCGCAGAACGGAAGAGCGCGGTCGGAGCATGGTCCGAAATGGCTCACGCGATGCAAGCTCGCGAGCTCAAGGCTGACGAGCTCGAGGTGAGGCTGCCGGGCAGTTGCCAGCGCACCGACGAGAACATCGCCCGATGTGTCGTGGCACCGACATGGCTGCGCGTTCGAGTTGAACACGGAGCTCCCGCTCTCCTCGAGGAAGGCGCACGACGAGACGAAGCGCCAGAACCAGGAGCTCGATGGATCAGCGGTAGATGTCCGGGTTTTCAAACGATGGACAACCGTCCTCCCTGGCCTCTGGGCGGCGAGATCGCGGAGCGCCGGTGCCTACGCCGGTTGCACCCATGAGCGTGCGCGCTGGGTTCGCTCCTTGCATCGCCCCCATCGAGCAAAAGGGGAGGTGGTGCGAATGCTGGCGCTCACATACCATGGGCCGAAATGCGTCCGTGTCGAGGAAAACCCGGAGCCTCGGATTCAACATCCGAATGACGTGGTCCTGCGTGTGAGTCGCGCCACGATCTGCGGCTCTGACCTGCATCTCTATCATGGCTACGTGCCCGACACGCGCGTCGGCACCATCTTCGGCCATGAGTTCACCGGCGTCGTGGAGGAGGTCGGGCCATCCGTGCGGACCCTCCAGTGCGGCGACCGCGTCGTGGTGCCGTTCAACATCGCCTGCGGTACGTGCTTCTTCTGCCAGCGAGACCGCACCTCCGCCTGCGAGAACACGAACCCGCTCACCACGATCACCGGCGGGATCTTCGGTTACTCGCACACCACCGGCGGCTACCAGGGCGGCCAGGCCGAGCGCGTCCGCGTCCCCTTCGCCGACGTCGGCCCCATGAAGATCCCCGACGACCTCTCGGACGAGGACGTGCTCTTTCTCTCGGATATCCTCCCCACGGGATACCAGGCGGCGGAGATGGGAGACATCGGCCCCGCGGACACGGTGGCTGTCTTCGGCTGCGGGCCCGTCGGCCTCGTGGCCCAGCGGTGCGCCTGGCTCCTCGGCGCGCGCCGGGTCATCGCCATCGATTCGGTCGGTTACCGCCTCGATTTCGCGCGCCGGTACAACCAAGCAGAGACGCTCGATTTCAGCAAGGTCCCTGATGTCGTCTCCGTCCTCCGGGAGATGACCGACGGCCGCGGGCCGGATGTCTGCATCGATGCGGTCGGTCTGGAGGCGAACGGCTCGACGCTGCACGACGTGCTGGGCAAGACGCTCATGCTCGAGGCCGGCTCGCCCGTCGCCCTCAACTGGTCGATCCAGTCGGTCCGCCGCGGCGGGAGGGTCTCGATCATCGGCGTCTACGGGCCGCCGTGGAACCTCGTCGACGTGGGCGCGGCCATGAACAAGGGACTGACGATCAAGACCGGGCAATGCGACGTAAAGCGGTACATGCCCCACCTGCTCGAGCACATCCGCAAGGGGATCATCGACCCGAGGGCGCTCATCACGCACCGCGTCCCGCTCGATGCGGCCGCGGAGATGTATCGCCTGTTCGCGGCGAGGTCCGACGGGATCCTCAAATGCGTGCTCATCCCGTCGGGCGCCAAGTGAGCTCTTTCATCGAGGAGGAAACGATCATGGAAGCCGAGATCGCGCGGCCGATGGAGCAGCCGTACTGGGGAGTTGATCTGTGCCCGGAGGACAGGCCCGGCGTCCCGAGAGAGGCGCCGCCACACCTCCTGGCGTGGGCGCACTGGACAGAGCCCGAGCGGCAGCCGATCGAGGGTCGCGTGCTCAGGCGCCCAGGGCTCGCCCGCCCGACGCCGGTGTTCAGCACGGCGTTGCCGCCGAGGGGGGCGAGTGGCGCGCTGCGCCGCGTGGCCTACGAGATCCCGGATCACCAGCTTCCCCACACGATCCTGCTGATGATCGCGGACCGGGTCGACGTGCTCGAGAGCCTCCCTCTCCTCTTCCAGAGGCGGGCCGTCAGGGCGGGCAAGCTCAGGACAGCTGCTCTGAGACGTCGCCGCGAGCAGAGAGGGCGCTGATCCTCTCTGCTCGGCTCCCGCTGCGCCGCCGTGGCGCGGGGTCGCCCCGGGCAGACGGCGCAGCCGGGCGGCTCGCCGTCGCGGCATCGGACCTGGCTACGCCCCCGTCTCCTCGAACCCCGCGTCGATCACGCCCTCTTTCCCTCCGGTATCGCGCGCCCCCGAGCGCGGCGCGGGAGCTCCGGGCGGCTGGGCGCCCGTCTTCTCGTACATCGTACATCACCCGGGCGATACGGTGCGCTTCCTTCTCCACCTTCTCGAGCGCGGCCGCGACCTGGGCGTCGTCCTGCTGCTCGATCGCGCGGCGGCCCTCGTCGATGAGCGCATTCAGGTTCGCATCCGGCTCGACCCTGCGCCGGAGCTCGGCATCGGTGTGCCACGGCGAGCGGCGGCGGCCAGTGAGGGAAAGGGCGCACGAGCCATGACCGTCGACTGCCGCGTTGCGCGCGGCGGAGGCCGACCCGCCGGGCGGTCCTCAGGGCAGGACGCCGAGTTCGTCGAGCGCGGCGCCGAGCTCCGCGGGGTCGCGGTACACCCGGTACGCCCCCGCCGCGAGCAGCTCGTCCTGCCCGTACCCACCGGAGAGCAATCCGACCCCGAACATGCGGGCCCGGCGCGCGGCGAGCAGGTCCCATACGGAGTCACCGACAACGTAGCAATCCTCGGCCGCCACACCCAAACGCTGCTGGCACGCGAAGAAGAGATCGGGCGCGGGCTTCGCGCGGCGCACGTCACCGCGAGCAACCACGACCATGCCCGGCGGGAGGTCGAGCGCCGCGAGCGAGGCGTCGATCTCCGGACGCCGTCCGGAGGTCGCGATCCCGTGCGGCACCCCCGCATCGCGCAGGTGACGGAGCAGCGCCACCGCTCCAGGGAGCGGGCGTCGCTCCGGCAGGATCTGCTGGAAGATCTCGCCGTGGCGCTCCTGGACGAAGCGCGCCTGCTCGGTCGCGAGCGGGTGGCCGACCTCGCGCGCCACCGCGCGAGCGAAGAGCCCGCCGCTCATCCCGATGCGCCGGTGGACCCGCCAGGCGTCGATCGGCATGCCCGCCTCGGCGAACGCGCGCTGCCACGACAAAACGTGGGCATAGACCGTGTCCACCAGGGTCCCATCGAGATCGAGAATGATCGCGTGCACAGCGCTTCCTCACTGATTCCTCTGGCGCCGGAAGGCTGCTTCAGCGTCAGCGCTCCCTCGAGCTTGAACCTCCGGCGCTTTTCCTCGTCCTCGTGGGCTCCCCATCGACCTTGGCGCCCGAGCGCCCACGGCCCCGTCAGGCGCCATCGTCGAGCTCCCACGACCGTCCCGTGGTGACCTCGAGCAATCGAAGCACGGCGCCCCGGCGCGGAAACGCCCGGACGTCGTGCTCCGGGCCCACGAGAGACTGCGCGGCGGTCGCCAGCGTGGTCGCGTCCTCCAGCGAGCGTCCCTCGGCGCGCGCCGCGGCGAGCGCGGCGACGAATACCTCGTCGGAGGCCTCGGTGTCGGCGTTGGGCGCGGCGAGGCGGGGGAACATCCGGGAGCCGCGCTCCGTGACGAGCAGGTGCCCGTCGGGCCCCGCGTCGATCAGCACCGCTCCGGGCCCGCGCGCGCGGAGCGCCTCGGCTGCGGCGATCGCGGTCGCCGGACTGCGGACCTCGACGCCCACGAGCGCCTTGGCCTCCCTTGCGGTCGCGTGGAGGATCTCGACCCCCTGCAGCTCGTCGCCCGAGAGGGCCTCCATCGCGCCGGCCGCGTCGAGAACGACGCGCGCATGCGCGATGCGCGCCAGCCCGATCGCCCGCTGCGCAGCCTCACGCGTGACCTCGAGCGAGACCAGCACGGCGCGCGCAGAGGCGATGACGTCCGCAGCGGCCTCGACGTCGAGGGGCGAGATCGCCCGGAACGGGTCCGGGAAGATCATCGCCTGCCGCATTCGCGACGGATCGAGGTGGACGAGCGCGGCGCCGGACGAGACGGCCTTGTCGCGCCGGAGCCACCGCGTCGCGACGCCCTCGCCGTCGAGCCGGCGGAGCAGGGAGTCCGCGCGCTCGTCCTGCCCGATGGCCGCGACGAGCGCCGCGGGCGACCCCAGGCGCGCCGCCGCGACGGCCTGCCGGGCGCCACGCCCGCCGAGCATCTCCTCGAAGGCCGTCGCTACGACCGTCTCTCCCACCTTCGGCAGCCATGGGCCGTGGGCGACGTACTCGACCCACAGCCTCCCGACGGCGATGAGCTCGGCGCTCGATTCCGCCATGAACAACCCCCTCTCCGACTCTGCATCACGCGCGCCATGCCGCCGGCGTCACATGCCGGCGGGGAAGGTCTCCAGGGGCTCCTTCTCGGCCCGCTGCGAGAGCGCGCCTCGGCTCGATCGGGGTGTACACGCACGACAGTATCGGCGTGGGCGAGGACGGGCCCACCCACCAGCCGGTCGAGCACCTCGCCGCCCTCCGCGCCATTCCTGATCTCGTGGTCATCCGGCCCTGCGACGCCAACGAGACCCGCTGGGCGTGGCAGATGGCCGTCGAGGAGCGCCGCCGGCCGACGCTGCTGGTGCTCACCCGCCAGGCGGTGCCCACGCTCGATCGCGACGTGTTCGCGCCGGCGAGCATGCTCCGTCGGGGCGCTTATGTGCTCGCCTGCGATGGATCCGCCAACGATCCGGAGATCGTGCTCATGGCCAGCGGATCGGAGGTGGCGCTGATCGTCGACGCCGCGGAGATCCTCAGGCGAACAGGCGTCAGGGTCCGGCTGGTCTCGATGCCGTCATGGCGCCTGTTCGAGGAGCAGACCGCCGCGTACCGCGAGGGCGTGCTCCCGCCCCACGTCGCGCGTCTGGCGGTGGAGGCCGCATCGCCGTTCGGCTGGGAGCGCTGGACCGGGGAGCGAGGGGACATCGTCGGCGTGCCTCGCTTCGGGGCCTCGGCGCCCGGCAGGAAGGTGCTCGAGGAGTATGGGATCACAGTCGACAACGTTGCCCGACGCGCGCTCGCGCTGGTCTCGGGTGCGCGGGCGAACGGTTGAGGGCCCGCCTCGCAGCCTCCTCCACCTCCATGTGGATTCCCGGCCACGGGGGCGCCTCGACCGGCAGCCCCGGGTAGACCTGGACGAGCACCTGTAGGCGTGGAGCACGACGACCTCGGCGCTGAAGCAGGGGGCGAGCTGCTTCACGAGGTCGAGCGCTCGGAGCGAGCGCTTGCCCGAAGTCGACCGGCACGAGGATGATGTCTTGGGCGTGCCCCTCCGGCGCGCCTGTTCGCACGTGATTCTCCATCAGTCCCTCCGCTTTTGCGTGGAGGGAACGCAAACGCGATACCGAGCATCATGTGGTATTGACGCGCCGAGGCCCGGCGGCATGCTCGCAGTGAAGGCAGCGGAGGAGGGAGGTTCTCCGATGATTGTGCAGTTCATGGAGCGCGCCACCGGAACGGCCGTGTACATCAACCCGGCCTACGTCATGACCGTGCGACCCGACCCGACGGACCCGGACCACCTCAGCGACGTCAAGCTCCGGGACGGAGAATCCGTCGAGGTGATGGGCGACCACCGGCAAGTCGCGGAGAAGCTCACCCGGGCAGAGGTGGCGAGCTAACGGACGCTGAGCGACGCACGCTCGGCGGCGTCCGGCCGGCTGGTGGGCAGGCAACCGGAGATCGAGACCCGAAAGGACAGCAGATGAAGGACACAAGAAGCACATCGAGTTCGGTGCTGGCGATGTCCTTGGCCTTGTGCATGGGACTGGCCTCGTGCGAACGCGCCCGGGAGCATGGCGGGACATCCGCGTCTCTCCTCGCGCCGAGCGAGGCACAGGCGCTACCTGACACCAAGAAGCAACCGAAGGAAGGCGAGCGACAAATGAAGCCCGAGATGCGGCCCGAGGTAGAGAAGCAGCGGAAGGAGGCCGAGCAGCAGGGCGAGAAGACGCTGGACAAGGAAGCCATCGCGGCCATCACTGAGACCCGGAATGCGCTCAAGGCCATCGCGGAGGACAAGCGCGATGAAGCGGCGGCGGCGCTCGAGCGGGCTACTGGCAAAGTCAGCATCCTCCTGGCCCGCAACCCGGCGGCGGCCCTCATCCCTGTCCAGCTGGAGGTCGACATCATCGACGTGGCGCCGGTGGACATTCAGGCCGTCAAGGAGATCGCCAAAGCCGCGGGGAGGGCCGTGGAGGACAAGAACTATCCGGTGGCGCGGGTGGTGCTCTTCGGTCTGACCAGCGAGATCCGCACCCGCGTCTACAACCTGCCACTCGCGACCTATCCGGCCGCTCTTGGCGAGGCCGCCCGTCTGCTCGAGCAGAAGAAGACCAAGGAGGCCGGCGTGGTGCTGCAGACGGCGCTCAACACCCTGGTGGTGATCGACCGTGTCAGGCCGCTGCCGATCGTCGCCGCGCAGGCCGCGATCAGCGAAGCCCAGGCCCTGCGCGAGAAGGACAGGGACGGAGCGCAGCGGCTTCTGGCCACGGCCAGGCACGAGCTCGAGCGCGCGAAGGAGCTCGGATACGCGGGCAATGACCCGGAATACGCGGCCCTGCACAAGGACATGTCGGACATCGAGGCACAGCTCAAGAACAAGGAAGACGCGACCTCGGCCTTCGCCAAGCTGAAGGATAGGATAGCGGCGTTCTTCAAGCGGCAGTCCGAGAGCGAGCGGCGCTGAGCGCAGGCATCCACGCGCTTCGAACCGCCGCGCCCGCCGGCAGCCTGATCCAGAGGGCGCTTGCGGAGGCGCGCTAGAGATCGATCTGGAGCCCTATCTCCACCACCTGGCTCGGCGGCAGCTCGAAATAGGCGGACCGCGGGACCGCGTTGCGCAACATGAACGCGAAGATGCTCTCGGCGACGTGGCCCATGCGGCCCCGGTCGGTCGCCAGGAGCGTCTCGCGGCCGACGTAGTAGGTGAGGTCGTCGACGTCGAACGGCTCGCCGCTCCGCTCCGCCGCGGCGACGAGGCAGGAGGGGACATGCGGGCTCTCCATGAAACCCATGCGGATCCGGAGCCGGTAGAAGCGGTTGCCGCCGAGCGACGTGAGCTCGATGCGCTCCCCCTCGGGCACGCGGGGCACGTGCTCTGTGAGCACGGTGAGGAGAATGGCCGTCTCGTGCAGGACCTTGTTGCGCGCGAGGTGGTGCGCGAGGCTCGGCGGCGTCTTGTCCGTGCTCGTGAGGAACACCGCTGTGCCGGGCACGCGCGCGGGGCGCTTCGCGTCGAGCTCCCGCAGAAACGCGCCGAGCGGCGGGGCGGTCTCGACGACAGCCTCGGCGAGCAGCGCGCGGCCCCTCTTCCAGATGGCCATCAGCCCGAAGAGGGCAGCGCCGACGAGGAGCGGGATGTACCCGCCGTCGCGCAGCTTGAGCAGGGTTGCGCCGAAGAAGGCGAGGTCGCCGGCGAGGAACACGACCAGCAGCGGCAGCGCCTTCACGCGAGGCCAGCGCCAGGTCCTCCGCGCGACGCCGTAGAAAAGGACGGACGTGATCGTCATCGTCCCGGTCACGGCGATGCCGTATGCGGCCGCGAGGCGGCTCGACGCCTTGAAGCCGAGGACCAGCGCGACGCACGCGACGGCCAGGGCCCAATTGACTACGGACACGTAGACCTGCCCCTCCACCTCGCTGGAGGTGTGCTTCACCGCGGTCCACGGGAAATATCCGAGCTGCACCGCCTGGTGCGTCAGCGAGAAGGCGCCGGAGATGATCGCCTGCGACGCGATCAGGGTGGCCATGGTCGAGAGCGCGACCAGGCCGTAGGTGGGGATCCCCCGCGGCACCATCTCGAAGAACGGATTGCCGGCGGCCTCGGGATGGCCAAGCAGGAGCGCCCCCTGGCCGAAATAGTTGAGCACGAGCGCGGGGAGCACGAGCCAATACCACGCCCTCCGGATCGGCCCGCGACCGAAATGCCCCATGTCGGCGTAGAGCGCCTCGGCGCCGGTGATGACGAGCACGACGGCGCCGAGGAGAGCAAAGCCGTGGACGCCGTGGTTCAGGAAGAAACGCACGGCGTGCGCCGGCCGTAGGGCGTCCAGCACCGACGGGTCGCTTGCGATGAACCGGAGCCCGAGCAGGGCGAGGACGATGAACCAGAGCAACATGATCGGGCCGAAGACCCGGCCGACGTTTGCCGTCCCCCAGCGCTGCGCGCCGAAGAGGAGCAGCAGGATCGCGCACGTGATCGGAACGACGGCGGGCTGGAGCCGCGTGGTCGCGACCCCGAGCCCCTCGACGGCGCTCAGCACGGAGATGGCCGGGGTGATGATCCCGTCGCCGTAGAGGAGCGCCGCGCCGAACACGGCGAGCGCCGGCATCCAGCCCATCCGCGGCGAGCGCTGCGCCCGCACCCGCTCGGGCAGGAGCGCGAGCAAGGCGAGGATCCCGCCCTCTCCCCGGTTGTCCGCGCGCATGATGAAGGTGAGGTATTTCAGGGTCACGACGAGGAGGAGCGACCAGAAGATGAGCGAGAGCACGCCGAGGATGTTCTCGGGCGTGGGCGCGACGCCGTACTCGCCGTGGACACACTCCTTGAAGGCATAGAGCGGGCTCGTCCCGATATCCCCGAAGACGACGCCGAGCGCCGCAACGACGAGCGTGGCGCGCCGCTCCGGGCGCGGCGCGCCGGTCACACGCGCGCGCTGGCCACGGGCCGGGGTCGCGCACTGACCCCGATCAGCAGCATCGACGATCCGCCGATGATGAGGTTGACGCCCACGAGCAGGCCGAGCGCCCACGCCGCGGTGCTCGGCCAGCGCCACCAGATCAGGACCCCGAGCGCCAGCGAGAGCAGCCCATCGAACAGGAGCCAACCCCAGGCGGGCATGTCGCGGTGCTGGATGGCGCGGATGATCCTGAGGAAGCCGTCTGCGAAGAAGAACGCCGCGAGGATCAAGGTCAGCGTGACCGTGCCTGTCACCGGGAACGCCACGGTCAGGACGCCCGCGACGATCTGGACCAGGGCGCTCACGAGGGACCAGGCGGAGTTGGCCCATCGCGGGTTCCGGACGGCGTGGATGCCCTGGAGGAGGCCGCTCACCACCAGCACGCCCCCGATGACGACGGCCGAGACCAGCGAGGCGATCACGGGCATGAGGATCGCGAGCACGCCAAGCACCAAGAGGGCGATGCCGAGCCCCACGAACGAACCGCGGTTCTCCTGCACTGCATGAGCATCGACCAACCCCAATCCGAAGCTCGTCGTGCGGATAGGATCCTCCAAGCGACCAGCCATGTGCGTGCCCTCCTCTTCTTCTTGGAGCTGAAGTTTCATCGCGAACCGAAGCCCAGCGTCTCACCGGCGTGCCTGCTCGCCGCAATGAGCGTCTAGCTCACTTAGCTCACTCCCCCGGGAGCGCATGATGCGGGGCGCGGCACGGGCCACGGCGAACAAGGTGCCGCCCGTGAACGGTGTCAAGTGACCGCCGCCCAGCGGCGATGAGGCCTGTCTCGCGCCGCGGAGCCTCTCCGGGCATCATCTCCGGGCATCATCACGCCTCGACCGTGATGAGGTTCTCCACGTCGTGGACCCCCGGAGCCGCCCAGGCTACCCGCTCGACCTCCTCTCTCTCGGCCCACGAGCGCACGCCCCCGTGCAGGGTCACCTCGCCGTCCACCACCTCGATGCGGATGCGCCGGGCATCCAGCAGGGCGCTGCGCCTCAAGGCCTCCTCGATCCGAGCTTTCACCTCCGTCGGTGTGACGCTCGGCCCGACCGTGATCAAATTGCTCACCCCCCTCACGCCCGGAAGTTTGCGGACGGCCCTCTCCGCTGCGTTCTTCTGGAACCGCCAGCTCACCTCGCCTTCCAGCTTCAGCCAGCCGTTGCTCACCGTGACCTTGATCTTGTCGGCTGGCACGAGGATGTTCCACTCGAGCGCCCTGACCGCCGCGGCGGCGACGTCCTCATCGGTGCGCCTGTCGGGCAGCTTGACGTCAAGCTCATTGACGACGGCCCTGACGCCGTAGACGCGCCTGGCAGCCTCCTCCGCGGCCTGTTTCTCGGCGTAGGTGGAAGCGTGGCCGCGGAGGGTGACGACACCGGCCTTGACCGAGACGGCGATGTGGGCCGCGTTCACGCTCGGCTCCCACGACAGCTCGCTCACGACGTCACGTTGCAGTTCGATGTCGGTCTTCATGTGTCACTCCGTTGGGCACGACCGCCGATGCGACCGGGCTCGACCTCCGGCCTCGCTGCGGCCTCCCCGGCTGTGTCTGCGTCGTAGACGCCACCTCGGCACCGTGGAGGTCCTGACGAGCTGATCGGCCACCTGCCGGTGGTCCCCCTGAGCCCGCATGGATTCGCGGTCCCGGATCGCCCCGGAGCCCGGAGCCGGCGCGGCGTCCCGGCTGGCGAGAAGGCCTGGCCGGACGTCGCGCCGTCGCGAGGACGATCAGGCGAGACCTGGCGACTTCCCAGGTCCTACGCCGCCTTCTTCTCGCCCTTCTCGGCCGCCGTCCCGCCCCTCTCGGCCGACTGTCCGGACGGGAGCTCCTTTCCGCCCGCCTCCTTGCCGCCGCCGATCTGGACGCGGCGCGATTGCATCTCCGCCTTCTTGGGCACCGTGATCCGGAGCACGCCGTCCCCGAACTCGGCCCTGAGCCTGCCGAGATCGGCACCTTCCGGCATCACGAACGAGCGGCTGAACGCCCCGTAGGAGCGCTCGTAGGCGAAGAACCGCTCGTCCTCGCGCCGCTCCTCCTCCTCCCGCCTGCCGCTCACCGTGAGCCGGTTGCCGGTGATCGAGACCTCGAGGTCCTGCTCGCGCACGCCGGGCAGGTCGAGGTTGAGCACGTAGCTGTCCTTGGTCTCCTTGATCTCGACATTGGGCTCGAACACGGTGCTCGCTGCCTGGACCATGCCAGCGAACGGGTCGGCGCCCATGAGGTCACGAATGATGCGGAAAGGATCGAGCGCGCGGAGCGGATCCGTCATGCGCGCAGGCTCCCAGGCGGTCGCGAGCGGCTCGCCTCGGCGAATGTTCAGATTGGCCATCGTACCCTCCTTCTTCCTCCACCAACCAATATAAGCATCAATCGTGCGCAATGAGGATAAATCGTGCGTGTGCAATGAGGATAAATCGTGCGCACCGCACCGGCGGCGCAAGTGCGCAACGCGCGCCGGCGAGCCTCCCCTCGCGTTCGCCGGATCGAAGCGCTCGGGAGCGGACGTGTGCCAGACTGCCATTCATCCGGTCACGCAGGCGAGACAGGAGGAGGGAGCGCGAGGGCTCCCGATCGACGGTTCATGCCGCTCGAGTGCCTCTCCTCTCGACCGCTGAAATTAATAATGAGAAGAAGGGAGCGGCCTGGCCATGGGCCGGAGTGGCTCGCGCGATGCAAGCTCGCAAGGCCAAGGCTGCGAGGCCGGCCCGGGGGAAGGTCACGCGTGCCAAGCGCCAAGGAGAACCCGGCCGAGGTTGTACAGCTGCGTTCGCTCTGACGCTGCCGGCCGGGTGAGCCAACCGCCTGGCGGTACAGGAAGAACAAGCCAGAACCGACGCAAGCAAAGGAGAGCGATCATCAATGGACGACAGACAACTGCAGCGGGATGTCCTCGATGAGCTGGCGTGGGAGCCGAGCGTCAATGGAGCCGAGATCGGCGTGGCGGTCAAGGACGGCATCGTCACCCTGACCGGCCGCGTGCAATCATTTGCGGAGAGGTACGCGGCCGAGCAGGCGGCCAAGCGCGTCTACGGCGTCAAGGCCGTCGCCAACGAGCTCGAGGTCAGGCTGCCGGGCAGCAGCCAGCGCACCGACGAGGACATTGCTGCGGCGGCCGTCAGCGCGCTCAGATCTAACGTGCTCGTGCCGGCCGACAAGATCAAGGTCACGGTCAGCAAGGGCTGGTTGAGGCTGGAGGGCGAGGTGGAGTGGCAGTTCCAGAAGGACGAGGCCGAGCAGGCCGTCCGCAATCTGGTAGGCGTGCTCGGGGTGAGCAACTTGATCACGGTCAAGCCGCACGTCTCCCCGGCGGAGATCAGGTCCAAGATCGAGGACGCCCTCAAGCGCAGCGCCGAGATGGACGCCCGGCGCATCAGCGTCGATGTGGTGAACGGCGGCAAGATCGTCCTGCGCGGGAGCGTGCGCTCGTGGGCCGAGAGGGAGGAGGCCGAGAGAGCAGCCTGGTCGGCGCCCGGGGTCTACAGCGTCGAGGACCTCATCACCGTCTCGCCCTGAGCCGACCGCCGCCGCTGGCCGCTCGACCGGGAGCCCAGATTGCTTCTTGCGGTACCCGGTGAGAGCACCATGCTGCCAGCAAGTAGGGGGAGGAACCATCATGGCCCAACCGATCGGCCCGGGCGCGGCCGCGCCCGATTTCACACTGGCGACCACGCCCGACCAGAAGGTATCGCTGAGCGATTTCCGCGGGCAGCCGGTCATCCTTGCCTTCTACCCGGCCGACTGGAGCCCCGTGTGCGGCGACCAGCTGGCGCTCTACAACGAGAGCGAGGTCCGCAGCGAATTCGAGCGACACCACGCCAAGCTCCTCGGAGTTTCCGTCGACGGGGTGTGGTGCCACCTCGCGTTCGCCCGCGACCGAAAGCTGCGTTTCCCGCTGCTCGCCGATTTCGAGCCGAAGGGCGCGGTGGCGCGGCAGTACGGCGTCTACCGCACGCATGACGGCATCGCCGAGCGGGCGCTGTTCGTCGTCGACGCGGAGGGCAAGGTGGCGTGGAGCTACGTCTCGCCCGTCGGCATCAACCCCGGCGCTGACGGCATCCTCGACGCGCTGGACAAGTTAGGAGGTTCGAAATGAGCAAGCTGACACCGCCGGTCGGCCCCGGCGACCACATCCTCGGTGACGCGGACGCGCCCGTCACGCTGGTCGAGTATGGCGACTTCGAGTGCCCATACTGTGGACGCGCCCACCTCGTGCTCCAGGACGTGCTGAGCCGGATGGGTCGCGACGTGCGCTTCGTCTTCCGCCACTTCCCGCTCGCCGAGCTGCACCCGCACGCGCTCGCGGCGTCAGAGGCCGCCGAGGCCGCGGGGGCGCAGGGGAAGTTCTGGGCCATGCACGACACACTCTTCGAGCAACAGGACGCGCTCGGGCTCGAGGACCTGGTCGGCTACGCCACCGACCTCGGGCTCGATACCGAGCGCTTTGCCGACGAGCTCGCGAGCCACGCGCACCTCGACAAGGTGAAGGCCGACGTCCGCTCCGGCGTGCGCAGCGGCGTCAACGGCACGCCGGCGTTCTTCATCGACGAGGTGCGCTTCGACGACAGCTGGGACGCGGATACGCTCACGGCCGCGTTGCGCGCCGCGATCCGCGCGAAGGCGCTGGCGGCGACGGGGTGATGGCGCGATGGTCGTCGCCGATCGACAGCGCCCGGCCGGAATGGATGCGGGCAGAATGGATGCGGGCATAGGAGCGTCGCAGTCCCCTGAGGGCTGCGTGCCCGTGCGTCTCCGAGTCAACGGTGAGCTTCGCGAGCTGCGCCTCGACCCGCGCACGACGCTGCTCGACGCGCTGCGCGACCATCTCGACCTGAACGGGAGCAAGAAGGGGTGCGACCTCGGGCAGTGCGGGGCCTGCACCGTGCTCGTGGACGGCCAGAGGGAGCTTGCCTGTCTCGCGCTCGCCGTCGCGCACCAGGAGGACGAGATCACGACGATCGAAGGGCTCGCGGACGGCGACCGGCTCGACCCCGTGCAGGCGGCCTTCATCGAATGCGACGCGCTCCAGTGCGGCTACTGCACGCCGGGTCAGATCATGTCGGCCGTGGCGCTCCTCGAGGAGGCGCGCCGCGGCGTCCCCAGCCATGTCACGCTGGACGTCTCCGCGCCGCCCTCGCTGGGTGCGCTCTCCGATGAGGAGATCCGCGAGCGTCTCAGCGGCAATCTCTGTCGCTGCGGCGCGTACCCGAACATCGTCGCCGCGGTGCGCCGGGCGCGGGATCTGAACGGGGGAGGAAGCGCGGCATGAAGCCGTTCCGCTACATGGAAGGCGAGAGCGCCGAGGCTGCGACCCGCGCGGTGACCAGCGCGCCGGGGGCCGTCTTCTTCGCCGGCGGCACCACGTTGATCGACCTCATGAAGATCGATGTGGTGTCGCCGGACACGCTGGTCGATATCCGTCGGCTGCCGCTCGCCTCCATCACGGAGGACGGGGAAGGCGTGCATATCGGGGCCAACGTGCGCAACAGCCAGCTCGCGTGGCACGCGACCATCCGCGAGCGCTACCCCGTCCTCTCCGAGGCGATCCTCTCCGGCGCCTCGACGCAGCTGCGCAACATGGCCACGACCGCCGGCAACATCCTGCAGCGCACCCGGTGCCCGTACTTCCGCGACGTGCACGCGGCGTGCAACAAACGGGAGCCCGGGTCCGGCTGCGATGCCATCGACGGATTCAATCGCAGTCACGCCGTCCTGGGCACGACCGAGCACTGCATCGCGACCTATCCATCCGACATGTCCGCAGCGCTCGTCCTCCTCGATGCCGTCGTGCGGACGCGGAAGCCGGACGGCACGACGCGCAGCATTCCCCTGGAGGACCTTCACCTGCTCCCGGGCGACACGCCCGAGCGCGAGACGGTGCTGGAGCATGGAGAGCTGATCACCCACGTCGATCTGCCGCACCTCTCCTTCGCCCGCCGCTCCCATTACCTCAAGGTGCGGGATCGGGCGAGCTACGAGTTTGCCCTCGCGTCGGCGGCCGTGGCGCTCGACATGGATGGCGAGACGATCCGCGCGGCCCGTGTGGCGCTGGGCGGCGTGGCCACGAAGCCGTGGCGCTGCCCCGAGGCCGAGCGGGTGCTCGCCGGGCGGCGTGCAACGGCGGACAGCTTTCATGCCGCCGCGGACGCCGCGCTCGCGGGCGCTGTCCCCCGGCGGCACAACGGCTTCAAGATCGAGCTCGCTCAGCGCGCGCTAGTGCGTGCGCTGAGCGAGCTCACGGCCCGGGCGGCCTAGGAGTCGACGATGGCGACTGGCAACTGCCTGATCGGCACACCCGTCAGCCGTGTGGACGGGCGAATGAAGGTGACCGGCGGCGCGCGGTACGCAGCCGAGACCAGGTTCCCCGCGACGGCGCACGCGGCGCTCGTGGGCAGCACGATCCCGAGCGGCCGGGTGGTGCGCCTCGACGTGGCGGCTGCCGAGCGTGCGCCGGGGGTGCTGCTCGTGCTCACCCATGAGAACCGTGGACCGCTCGGCGAGATGCCGACGAGCGCGGACTGGACGGGGATGGCGCCCGAGCGGCGCCCCCCGCTCGAGGACGCGCGCATCCATCGCTACGGCCAGTACGTGGCGATGGTGGTCGCCGACACGCCCGAGCAGGCGCGTTACGCCGCGTCGCTCGTCCAGGTCGCGTACGAGCGCGCGCCCTTCGCCGTGGCGATGGAGCAGGCCCTGGAGACCGCCGATGTGCCGCGGCAGGTGTTCGGCGAGGAGCTGCAGGTGCAGCGGGGCGCGTCGCTCGCGGGCGCGCTCGCCGCGGCCGAGGTGCGCCTGGACGTCACCTACGCGACGCCCAACGAGCATCCGTGCGCGCTGGAGCCGCACGCGTCGGTCGCCTCGTGGGACGGCGACACCCTCACGGTGTACAACGCGACGCAATGGGTGCGGGGCGACCGGGCCGTGCTCGCGGCGGCGCTCGGGTTGCCCCAGGAGAAGGTCCGGGTGCTCGCGCCGTTCGTCGGCGGCATGTTCGGCTCGAAGGTCGCAACGGGCTGGCATACGGTCCTCGCCGCGCTCGCCGCCCTGAGGCTGAAGCGGCCGGTCCGAGCGGTCCTCACCCGCGCGCAGGTGCTCACCAACGTGGGACATCGCACGGAGACCGTGCAGCGCTTCGAGCTGGGCGCGACGCGAGGCGGGACGCTCCTGGCCCTGCGCCACCACACGCGCGTGCACACGGCCGCGGACGAGCGCCTGGACGGAGAGGGGTTCCTGGAACCGACGAGCTGCACCTCCCGGCTGCTGTATGCCTGTCCGAGCTACGAAGCGACCTACGACTGCGTGCGCCTGAACGTGATGGCGCCTGGATGGATGCGGGCACCAGGCGAAGCCCCCTGTATGTGGGCGCTGGAGAGCGCGATGGATGAGCTCGCCCTCGTGCTCCGGATGGATCCGGTCGAGCTGCGGCGCCGCAATCACACGGACATCGATCCACACCGCGGAGCTCCGTTTTCGAGCAAGCACCTGCTCGCCTGTTACGAGCGGGGCGCCGAGCGGTTCGGGTGGGCGCAGCGCACGCCGGAGCCGGGTTCGATGCGCGATGGCGACGCGCTCGTCGGCTGGGGGATGGCGACGGCCACGCACCCCGCCTGGCTCATGGGCGCGACCGCGCGCGTGCGTCTCGAGCGCCGCGGGACCGGCGTCCGCGCCGTCGTCTCGACGGCGGGTGTGGACGTAGGGACCGGCATGTACACGATGATGGCGCTCGTCGCGGCGGAAGGGCTCGGCTTGCCGCTCGCTCAGGTCACGGCCGAGCTGGGCGACACCCGGCTCGCGCCCTGCCCCCCTGCGGGCGGCTCGAACCTGACGGCCAGCACGGCGCCGGCGATCCTGGATGCGTGCGCCGCGCTCCGCCGGGAGATCCTCGCGCTCGCCGCGGCCACGCCGAGCGGCCTTTCGGGTGCGGCGGACCAGACCGGCGAGCTCCCGTGCGCGGAGGGGAGCCGCCCCCGCCGTCCGCCGCTCGCCATCCACATCGATTATGCCGAGCTGCTGGCGCGCATCGGGCGCGACAGCCTGGAGGCCGAGGGCAAGACCGAGCCAAGGAGCCTGCATGACGACCGCTTCACGTTCCAGTCGTTCGGCGCGCACTTCGTGGAGGTGCGCGTTCATCCGGACATCGGCCACATCCGCGTCTCGCGCGTGGTGAGCGTCTTCGACGTCGGGCGGGTGCTGAACGCGAAGGCGACGCGCAGCCAGCTCATCGGCGGCATCGTCTTCGGCATCGGGCAGGCGCTGCTCGAGGAGCTGGCCTACGACGGAGCGCATGGGCAGCCGATCAACGCCGATCTTGCCGGCTATCTCGTGCCCGTCCATGCCGACGTTCCGGACATCGACGTGAGCTGGCTCGATGAGCCGGATCTGGTCTTCAACGCGATCGGCTGCCGCGGTGCCGGGGAGATCGGGATCACCGGCGTCGCGGCGGCGATCGCGAATGCGGTCCATCACGCCACCGGCGTCCGCGTGCGCGGCCTGCCCATCACGCCGGAGAAGCTGCTCTGGGCGCCCGCAGACAGGCAGCCCGCGCCAGGGGCGAGCCGACCCCAGGGTGCCGGATGAAAGAGCTCTGAGAGGTCGTGAATGCCTGTGTTCCGGCGTGCCGCGCTTCGGATCGAACCTGGGCCAGCTCTCCCAGGCGTTGAGCCAAACCTGACCTGCGACGTCGCCGCGATCGCGCTGTGGGACCCCCAGCCTCTCCAGCCAGCGCAGCACGGCGCGAACCAGCGTCGAGCAAAACAGGCGCGCGTGCGCGGCGGCCCGCTCGTCGTGATTCGGCGGACAACACATGGCTTTACTCCCTCCGGGCAATCTCCCGTCCTCTGATCACGCGTCAGCACCACGAGCAGGGACACCGAATCGGCGTCCACGACCTGTGGCTCGACACCTCGCCGAGCGGCTACCCCAAGTGCGGCCGCCCTGACCGCCCGGGCTTTCGTCAAGGGCCGCTCACGCTCTGCGCCTGGACCGCCGCGCTCGCCTGGGACGCGCTCCGTGCTCTCGGTGACGCCGTGCTCTCGGTGACGCCCTCCCGCGCGCTTTCACCTCGCCCACCCGCGCACGCTGCGGCGCTGGGTGCTGATGCGCGACGCCGACCTGGGCTTCGCCGCCCGGAGTCAACCGCTGTCAGACGCACGGCCTGTGCTGCCAAGTGAGGCGGAAGTGGATTCTGGCAGTACGAAAGGCTGTGGGGGCGTTTGGTGCTAGCGAATGTGGAGCACGATCTTGCCGAGCACGTGTCCCTGCGCCAGACGCTCGTGGGCTTTGGCCGCCTCGGCGAGTGGATGGGCTGCCGCGATCGGCATCGTGAGGTTCGCCACTTCCGCAGCGCGTGCCAGACGCTCGAGCTCGCGCCGGTTGGACACGGCGTCATAGGCGATGACCTCCATCCCGTGTCGCTTCTTCGGCGGAGACTCGACGCCGTTTGGGTACGCGACGCGACCGCCCGATCGGACCAGCTCCATGGCGTGCGTGAGCACCTGGCCGCCCGCCAGCGCGAGCACGGCGTCGATGCCATCCGGCGCGAAGTGCTTGCCCGCCTTGAGCATGTCGCCGTGCCGCGCGTCGACGGTCGCGTCGGCGCCGAGCTCACGCACCAGCTCCTGGCCATCCTTGCCCGAAGCGGTCGCGAGCACGCGCGCGCGGCGCAGCTTGGCGAACTGGACCGCCAGCGTCCCCACGCCGCCCGACGCGCCATGGATGACGACGGTCTGCCCTTCCTTGATGCGAAGGTGCTCGTCGATGCCCTGCAGCGCGGTGAGCCCGGTCGTCGGAATCGCGCCGGCGAGCGCGAGCGCGAGGCCGCGGGGAGCATGCCCGACTCTCTCGTCGAGCACGGCGACGTACTCCGCGTAGAAGCCGCCCTTCGGGTTCCTCCAGCTGTAGGAAAACACGCTATCGCCCACCGCGAGGCCAGCGACGTTCGGGCCGACGGCGGCGACCGTGCCGGCCCCGTCGGTGCCGAGCACGAGCGGAAAATCGGCGCGTCCTTCCGGCAACCAGCCTTGTCGGATCGCCGTGTCCCACGGCCCGACGCCGGCCGAGTCGAGCGCAATCAACACCTCGCTCGCTCCGATGGTGGGTACCGGCAGCTCGTGGATCGTGAGCACCTCCGGTCCCCCGAAGCGATCGATCGCAGCGGCGCGCATGGTCTTCGGTATTTCTCTCATCTCGCTCACACTTCCCGCGCGCGGATGCTGCAGGAAGCGGACCACCCACGCCGCGCTCAGCGAGGCGCGAGGGACACCTGCGATCGCCGTCGAACGTTCGCGTGCACGCGCATTCCCGGCTTCTCATGCGACCTCGGCGTCCTAAGTTGTGGTGGAGGGGGGCATCATGGCGGACGCGAAGCCAGAGGCGAAGCCGCTCGAGCGCGACGAGATCCTGCGTGCGATCGAGCGCGTCGTCCCTCCGGGCTTGGACCCGAAGGATGCCTTCGCCGCGGTGATGTGCTCGCTGGAACGGCGGCTCACGCGCGGGGAGGCCATCCACGTCCTCGCCGAGCTGCCCGCCTCGGTGCGTCGGTTCATCAGGACCTGCGCGATGCACCGCGAGGAGCACGCCCCGAAGGGGGACACGAGGGCCTTCCTCGAGCAGGTGGCGGCGCACCTGCACCGATCCGCCGAGGAGGTCGAGCCGATTGCGCGTGAGGTGCTCGCGGTCGTGCAGAGCCGGCTGTCGGCCAGGGCGATCTCACACATCAGCAGGCAGCTCCCCGCGGATCTGCAGGATTTCCTGGCCGAGGCGAGGGATCAGGGGACGCCGCCGGAACGTCGCTGAGCCCAGAGAGACGGAACAGAGGGGAAGTCATGCCGAGTCCGCCCATCGGGTGCCGCGAGTTGGAGTTGCTCGTCCACGAGGCGCTCCACGTCCACAACGAGCACGCCCGCGCGACTTCGGAGAGCGTCCGGCGCAAGCTCCACGCCCGCTTGCTCGAGCTGGAAGAGCGCTTCGAGCGGGTGCTCACGGAGTCGGTGTCCGACGAGGCGGTCCGCCGCGCCTGGCGCGAGCACCTCCACGCGCGGGGTCCGGCTCCGGCGGAGCCGCCCCCACCGCCCATCATCGTCTTCAGGGGACGCTCCGAGGCCGGATCCGAGGTCGTCGTGCGCGCCGCGAGCAACGGCGAGCTCCGCGTCGAAGTGGACGGCGCGCTCTTGAATCGCACGGTCGCGCTGGCTCTCCGTCAGGATGGAGAGCGGTCGTTCTTCCCGATCAAGGGCGTCGGCGACTTCGGCGAGACGTTCGTCGCCTCCGCGGAGGCCATCGAGGCGTTGCGCGCCTGGGTCGACAAGCCCCGCGGGGAGCCGCCGTGGGAGCACCTGCGAGAGCTTGCCGACGACGGGCTGGTCGGCAAGGACTTCGCGCTCACGCCGCGCGGGCGGCGCGCGCTCGGCCGTACCGCAACCTGACCGAGATCGCCGTCCCGCGCCCGAGCGCGCGCGGCCCGCGCGGCCTGTCACATCAGCGCATTCAAGGCGCCGTGCAGGTGGGCGGCAGCCACCTCGATCTCGCGGTCCTCGTACTGGGCTGCTCGCACCTCCGCCGCGATCACGCCGCAGCGGTGGAGCTTCTCGAAGTCGCCGTAGGGGAACTTGTACCTTCGCCTGTCGCTCTCCTCCTCGTCCTCGTCGATGCCCAGGAACCACTTCTGGTACTCGTCGATCCCGTGCTCCGCGAGGAACTCGTTCTCCTTCTCCGCCGAGGGCTTGTGCTCGCTCCAGTCGTCCCTCTTGTCGAGAACGAACATCTTCTGCCCGATGAGGATCTTCGCGTGCTGGAACGCTCGCTGATTCAGCTTCACGCTCATGATGGCCACTGTCCTGATTCGAGGTCCGCGCCTCCGCCGAGCTCGACTTCGCTCGCCCGCGCGGGCGTGATGCGGTCCGGCCGGCGCCGCGAGGGAGATTCAAGCCGCGTACCAGATCCCGGCGTCAGCTCGCCGCCCGTGAGCGTCGGCGCGAGCTCCGGGATATCTGGCGCTCGGGGCCCGTGGGGCCGCTCCGGCCTTACACCATGCAGATGGGCCCCTACTACGAACCGGTGCGGCACAGCGACACCGAGATCCTGCGCGACGTCGAGGAGAGCCTCGCCCTCGACTCGTGGGTCAAGGAAGGGGCGATCAAGGTCGACGTGACCGGAGGCGTCGTCACCCTCACAGGGACGGTGGCCTCGCTCGTCGAGAAGCGGTGTGCGGGCGACGACGTCTTCGACGTGGCGGGGATCGTCGACGTACTCAACGAGCTCGGCATCGCGCGCTGATCCCGGAGGGATCTACCTGCCTCGTGTCAGCGAGACCATCCCGAGCCCCTCTGCCGTGGGCAGCCAGAGCAGGAGATCCACCAGCGCCGCGCTCCTGTCCTCGCCCGTCGCGGCGGCGACCTCCCCGGCCAGCGCGACCAGCGGGCGCGGGCTGCCGCAGCTCGCCAGCGCGCGTCGCTGCCAGGGCGCGACATCGGCCAGCACGGGCCGATACGCGACGCGGCTGACGGCGAGCAGCGAGGGCCGCGCCTCGGGGAGGGCGGGGGCCTCGCCGCGATCGACGGCCGACAGGAAGCCACGCACGTCGTGCCCCAGCGCGGCCACCCGCAGACACGGCGCGGCCACGACGTAGAGCTCGTCCCGGAGGAGCGGCGAGAAGCCGGTGACGTCGAGACGCGCGCCATCCTCGTCCGGGAGCCCCGGCGCCCGGAGCGCCTCGATCCGGGCGCGCTCGGCGCGGGCGAGATCGATCGGTAGCCGGAGGAGCGAGCGCCGATCCTCGGGCATGACCTCGTCGGGAGGGCGCGTCCGCTCGAGGTGGTCGGCGAAGCCTTCGCCGAGCATGAAGAGGCTATGGTGCCGCGGCGGCCGTGACGCGAGGTAGCCGGTCGCGAAGCGCTCGAACAGCGCGTCGCCGAGCAGCGCGCGGACGGCCGGGTAGTCGGCCCGGATGCAGGCGAGCAGGCGATCGAGGTAGCCGCGCGCGTAGATCGAGAGCCGCTCGACCGCGTCGGCGCCCTCCGGGACGCGGATCGTCCGCGCCTCGCCGTAGCGCTCGCGCGCGCGGCAGAGGCCGGCGGGGACGCCGCCCGGCGTGGTCACGGCGAGCCGCAGCCAGTCCTGGAGCGCGGAGAGCGACGGCGCGCCCTCAGGGGGCGAGGTCATGAATCACTCCGGGGAGCCAGGGGGCGTCGTCGCGCACGGGGCCCGAGAGCGGCACGTCCGGCAGCTCGCCAGCGAGCACGGCGCGTGCCTTGTCGAGCTCCGCGACGAGATCCGGATACGCGGGGATCGCCGCGTCCCACTCGAGCAGCGTCGGGACGCCGCCCGTCCGCTCCTCTGCCAGGCGATAGAGGCGCCAGACCGGCGTGGGCACGGGGTGATCGTGGGTGTCCACGAGGTAGCGGCCGAAGGACGTCGGGCCGGCGATGTGGATCTGCACGATCCGATCGTGCGGCAGGCCCTCGATGTACCGCTCCGGGTCGAAGCCGTGATTGAACGACGACACGAAGACGTTGTTCACGTCGAGGAGCAGGCCGCAGCCGGTCCGCTCGGAGAGCGCGCCGAGGAACTCCCACTCCGGGACGGTGGAGGCGGCGTACTCGACATAGGTGCTCGGGTTCTCGAGCACGAGCGGCCGGCCGAGGAAGTCCTCCACGCGGAGCACGCGCTCGGCCACGTGATCCAGGGCCTCCTCGGTCAGCGGCAGGGGCATCAGATCGTGGGTGTTGTGACCGGCCACGCCGGTCCAAGAGAGGTGATCCGAGATCCAGGCGGGCTCGACCCACGCGGCGAGCGCGCGGAGCCCTTCGAGGTAGTCCATGTCGAGCGGATCGGAGGAGCCGATCGAGAGCGAGACGCCGTGCATGACGATCGGGTGGGAGCGCGCCAGCGCCCCGAGCACGTGACGCGCGAAGCCGTGATCATCCATGAAGTTCTCGCTGATGATCTCGAGCCAGTCGACACGCGCCGGGTGCCGGAGCAGGTGGTGGAAATGGCATGACCGGAGCCCGAGTCCGAAGCCGAGCTGGGGCATGCCGAGGCGGGCGGGGCGCATGGTCAGGTCGAGGGCGGGAAGGCCACGCGCAGATCGTCGGCGGGGGGTGGCGCGCTCGGCGGGGTCTCGCCGCGCGCGCGGAGGACCTCGCAATAGGCCCTCCAGGCGACGTCGTAGACGGGGTCGCCGTAGGCGAAGGGCATCGTGCCGATCGACCTGGGCTCCGCGTCCGGCCCGATGTCGAACAGCGCCATCTCGCCGCTCGACGGGTAGAGCTGCGAGGCCGAGATGGGGACGGCGCAGCCGCCCAGGGCGCCGCACTTGTTGTCGGTCGGCGCGCTGTAGAGCATCCCGCGATGGCCGCAGCTCGCCTGGGACTTGATCGTCGTGCCGCAGCTCGTCGCGCCCCCGCCGCCGCCCCCGCGGCAGCTCCCGCCGCCCGCCACCGATTGCACGAAGCCGCAGCCGCCCTGGGCCTTGCAGGCGTTCGAGCCCTTGCAGGTGTGGTAGGTCGTGATCGCGGGCATCTCGCCGGAGCCGGGGTGGGCGAGGTCGAGGCCCTGGCATGCATGATAGAGGACGCCTTGCCTGGGCTGCTCGGTGCCCAGCGCGAGGTCCGGGGCCTCGCCGAGCACGGCCCAGCAGATCGACACCCGATCTCCCGAGCCGACCATCGAGGGGTAAGGGAAGCCGACGTTCGGGTCCTTCCAGTAGCCGTCGAGCGCGCGGGTGACCCCGGCGATGGCGCCGGCGGCCACCTGGCTGAGTTGCCGCCGCACGCTGCCGTCGGCATTCCTGGCCTTGAGCCGGTTGAGCGCCGCGGCGACGTCGGCCGCCCGGGGGACCTTGTCAGAGGCCTCGTCGGTGTCGCCGATCGTGAGGTCCCTGGCCGTCCACGGGGTCGCGCCGTGCGAAGCGTGCCACGCGTCCCAGGTCACGAGATGGGGGAGGAGCTCTTCCCTGATCTCGAGGAAGCGCGCGTAGTGATCCTTGCGGTCGTTGTCGAAGCGGGCCTTCGCGTCCGCGGAGGGCAAGAGCTTGCCGTCGTCGTCGTAGCTCGGGTAATCGAGGGTGAGGCCCTTCTCGGACGAGCGGTAGTCGGTCGCGACCTCGTTCGCGAGGGAAGCGAGCGCCTCCCCGTGGCCGAGCAGCACCGCGCGCAGGGGCGGGGTGATCGTCCTGCCCTCGCCTTGGTCCGTGATGGCGCTGATGATGTCGACGGCGGCGCCGAGCGCCTCCTCCGCGCCGATGGTCGGGAGCACCGCCGAGATGCCGGGGTACTCGGGCATGGGGTGCCCGCCGGTCGGCGTGTTGAACAGCTCGCGCTGCACGGAGCTCGGCGCATAGACGTGCTGCCAGAGCGTCGTCCCGTCGCGATAGCGCATGGTCATGTAGTGAACCATGCACTCGTACATGTATCCGATGGTCCCGAACATCGGGAGATCGGCCTCGGTCTGGTCAGGGGTCCAGCCGGCGAAGGGCACGGCGGGGAAGTACTTGTCGAGCTTCTGGGGATCGATGCGCTGCCTGGCCTGGTTCTCCGGCGCCTCGACCGCGAGGAAGAGCTCGATCTGGGCGGCGGAGAGCGGCCCGAGCACGACCTTGGCGGAGGCGTGGGTCGTCGTGTCGCGGAGATCGATGATGTGGGGAATGACGGTGTTGTCGGGGCTGAAGCACTTCCAGCCGTCGTCCTCGGTCTGGAGGATCGAGCTCGTGAAGGTCGGCGTGACGCCCATGCTCGTGGCGAGGTTGGCGGCGAGCTGGAGGTGCAGCATCTCCTGGACGAAGATGCTGAAGATGATGTTGAAGGCGCGCTCGTTGGCGCTCTCCGGCGCGTGCGTCGGCGCGGAGCCGGGCCACCTTCGTCCCTTGTAGAACGTCTGCTCGGAGGCGTTGATCGGGTGCATGCCCTGGATCGAGTACATGGGCACCATGTAGAGGGGGATCGTGAACAGCTCGACGGTGACGGCGGCCTGCGCGAGGGCGCGCAAGGCAGAGGCGTCGATGGAGAGGTTCTTGGGATCGCGAGCGTGGACGGGATCGATGTGGATCGACTCGACGGTTCTCATGGTGACCCTCTCATGCGGCCAGGCGGCGGCGACTCCAGAGCTCCTTCAGATCCGAAGGGAGCTGCGACTCGACGGCGATGACCTCCTCCGGCAACTCGGCCTGGATCGCGGAGAACACCGCGCGGGCGACCGCCTCCGCCTGGGTCGGCGTCGTATCGAGGTGCTCTGCCACCATCTGCAGGAACTTGTCGCGGCCGAAGCGCTCCGGCCGCTCGCCCCGGTGCGTGACGCAAGGGAGGACCAGCCTGCGCAGCGGCCGAGGCAGGGCCTCCGCCAGATCCTTCGCCTCGCCGCCGCTGAGCCGGCGCGACAGCACGCACAGCACGGCGCCGGCCGCGTCGGGCGCCTCGACGCCGACGGGGAGCGTATCGTCCCGCTCGAGCCGCTCGAGGATGCGCGCGGACTTCGCGTCGAGTGCGAGCCCGCCCGCTGGCGGCGCCTCTCGAGACGTCACGGCCCGCAGCGTCTCGGCGGCCCTCTCGGCGACGTCGTTCTGGGCGATGTCGGAGAGGCTGATCACCCCGCGGAGGTGCCCCTCTTCGTCCGCGCACACGATGCGCGCCTTGCGCGCCAGGCTCATCCGCGCCTCCGCCACCTGGACGTCGTCCTCCGGCCGGCAGGCGACCACCTCGCGGGTCATCACGTCGTCGATCGAAGCCGACGGGGGATTGCCGTCGGCCACGTTGCGGATCGCGATGTCCCGATCCGTCACCGTGCCGAGCACTTTGCCCGAGGCGTCGCAGACCGGGAGAAACCCGATGTCCTCTGCGCGCATCAGCAGCGCCGCCTTCTGCACGGTGGTGTTCGGCAGCACGGAAACGGGGTTGCTGTTCATCAGCTCGCTACAGAGCATGGCTCCCTCCCGAGCGCCCGGTCGTCGGGATTGCGCCCGCGAGCGAGAGATCGAGGCCCTGGGGAGCAGGCCCGACCCTCTCCTCGATCACGGAGACGTACTCGCACGGAGACGTACTCGGCGTAGCAGCCGCCATGCGGGTTGGTGAAGCTGTAGGAGAACACGCGATCTCCCACCGCGAGCCCGGTGACGCTCGATCCGACGGCGGCGGACGTCGACCGGAGGTCTCGCGCCGCGGTACAGGCGCTCGCGGCGCCCGAGCTCCGGTAGCTCCCGCGCTTCGGCGGCGGCAATCCCGTCCTCCGGGACCCCGAGCCCGTGGACGGCCTCGTCGTTGAGCACGCGGACCCCGCCGGAAGCGATCGCCCCCATCGCGAGCTCCTCGTGCCCGGGGACACCCAGCTTGCGAACGACGAAGACATCCAGCGGCGCCCCCAGCCGGCGGGCCACCTCGTAGCCGACGGGGACGCCTCCGCGCGGCAGCGCCAGCACCACGACGTCCGGCCGCCGTGCATAGGGCTCGAGCGCCGCTGCGAGCCTGCGGCCGGCGTCGAAACGACCTCGGAACAACATGGTCCCCTCGCCGCGCGAGATCGTAGTCTCGTGAAGGTGAATCGAAAGCCCCGACGGGGCCCTCTCCCGCGAGGCGCCGCCGCGCGACGAGCAGGCTCGGCGCGCGGGTCGGGACACCCCTTGCCAGTCCATGACGAGAGCGCCACGAGCGGCCGGAGGGCACTTCCATGGCTCGCATGAGAACCATCACCGAGGCTGCCGGGCCCGCGAGCCCGGAGCTCGGTCGCATCCTGAAGATGGTGGATGAGACCGTCGCGCACCGTCGCGCGCGGAGCGCGCGCCCTCCTCCGCGGCGCGCCGCAGGGGCTGGTCCTTCCCCCCATCTTCCATCTAGAGGGTAGAGGCTGAGGCTGAGCGCAACCATGGCAGTGAAGCTGAACCAGCGAGCGTACGATCACGCGAAGGCGCTGGTCGAGGATCGAGAGGTCGTCCTTGACCAGCGGGACGCGTGGAGCGAGCACCAACCCTCGGCGGAGGACGAGAACCGGTACATTCGAGAGCACGGGATGGGCGAGTACGGGAAGTGGTTTTTGGCCATCGACACGGAGGAGGGCGAGGACACGAAGGGCCGGTACAAGTTCCCTTACGGCGACTTCGAGGCCGTCCACCGGTGCGGGGTGCTCACGGCGGAGTCGCGGGCCGGACAGTACAAGTACCAGGACATCGAGCTCGCGGCGGCCCACCTGCACGGGATGCTGGACGCGCTCGGCTGAAGGAGGTCCGCCATGGCAGTCGATGCCGTCCGCACGATCGCGCTCCCGTCCGGCAAGGAGATCCCGGCGCTGGGGCAGGGCACCTGGCACATGGGCGAGGACGCGCGGCGTCACGCCGAGGAGGTCGCGGCGCTGCGGCTCGGCCTCGATCTCGGCATGACGCTGATCGACACCGCCGAGATGTACGGGGACGGCGCCGCCGAGCAGCTCGTCGGCGAGGCCATCATCGGCCGCCGCGACGAGGTCTTCCTGGTCAGCAAGGTGCTCCCGTCCAACGCATCGAGGAGGGACACGGCCCTCGCCTGCGAGGGCAGCCTGCGGCGCCTCGGCACGGACCGGCTCGACCTCTATCTCGTGCACTGGCGCGGTCCCACGCCCCTCTCGGAGACGATCGAGGCGTTCGAGGCGCTCGTCCGCGCGGGTTTGATCCGCTTCTGGGGTGTCAGCAATTTCGATGTCTCGGACATGGAGGAGCTCGCCGGCATCCCCGGCGGCCCGGCGGTGCAGACCGATCAGGTGCTCTACAACCTCCAGCGCCGCGGCATCGAGTGGGATCTGCTGCCCTTTTGCCGCGCGCGCCGGATCCCCATCATGGCCTACTCGCCCATCGAACAGGGCCGCCTGCTCGAACATCCCACGATCCGGCGCGTGGCGGTCCGGCACGGCGCGTCGCCGGCCCAGGTGGCCCTCGCCTGGGTGCTCTCCCACGACGGTGTCAGCGCCATCCCCAAGGCGGGCACGCCGGCGCACGTGCGCGAGAACCGCGCCGCCCTCGACATCCGCCTCACGGAGCAGGATCTCACCGCGCTCGATCATGCGTTCCCGCCGCCGGATGGGCCGCGTACGCTCGAGATGATCTGAGGCGTCGCCGCGGAGCTGGCCGCAGCGTCGGGGACGCGTCCAGGCCGTAGCCCGCGCGAGCTGCGGCAGGCGGTGCCGGCCCGCGCGCGCGGACCGGGGCTGCTGCGAGGCCCGCAGATCGCCGAAGCGCAGGAGCAGCCCTGCTCTTCAGCGGCACGTCGCTGCTGCTGATCGGCCTCAGCGCAGGGTCCGCCGTCCCGGCGCGCCCGTGACGATCGCGCCGCCGCGGCGCGGCCCTCGGGCGTCCGTTCTACGCCGCCTTCCCCAGGCTGCCGTGGGGGTCGATGATGTACTTCTTCGGCTCCCCCCGGTCGAACAACTGATAGGCCTCGACCGCCTGGTCGAGCTTGATGACCTCGGGGTTGATGACCTCGCTCAGGTACTCCATCCGGCCCCACAGAATGGCCATCATCAGGTCCCGGTTGTATCGCATGATGGGCGCCTGGCCCGCGGTCATCGAGGGCGACTTGATCCACGCCTTGCCGAAATCGAGGCTCAGCTTCCCCCTCTTGTGCTCCTCGTCCTTGGCGTAGGGATCGCCCTCCGCGTAGATGCCGGGGACGCCCATCGCGCCGCCGGCGCGGACGACCCCGAAGAGCGCGTTGATCACCGCCTCGGGCTCCTCCTCGCCGGCCATCTTGCCGTAGCCGTGCGCCTCGAAGCCCACGCAGTCCACGCCGCAGTCGACCTCTCGCTCGCCGAGGATCGCCTCGACCTGATCGGGCAGCGGCGTGTGCGAGGTCGTGTCCACGACCTCGTACCCTGCCCTCTTCACGAGCGCCCGCCGGGCGGGGTTCGGGTCGCCGACAATGATGCAGGACGCGCCCAGGAGGCGCGCGGCGGCGGCGGCGGCGCGGCCGACCGGGCCGGCTCCGCCGATGTACACCGTGGATCCCGTCTTCACCCCCGCCTCCATGCACCCGTGGTATCCGGTCGGGAGGATGTCCGAGAGGAGGGCAAGCTCCTTGATCTTCGCCATCGCCCGGTCCTTGCTGGGGAACTTCAGGAGCTGGAAGTCGGCGTAGGGCACCATGTGGTACTCGGCCTGCCCGCCCTGCCAGCCGCCGAGGTTGAAGCCGTACGCCCCGCACGCGACCGCAGGGTTCGTGTTCATGCACACGTCGGTGTGCCGCTCCCGGCAGTTGCGGCAGCGTCCGCACGCGACGTTGAAGGGCACCGAGACGAGATCGCCCTTCTTGATGTACTCCACGTCGCTCCCCAGCTCGATCACCTCGCCGGTGATCTCGTGGCCGAGCTGGTCCCCCTTCGGGAACGGGAACCGGCCCCGGTAGATGTGCATGTCGCTGCCGCAGATGTTGGTCGCCAGGACCTTGAGGATGACCGCGTGCTCCAGCTTCCGGCCGCGCGGATCGGCCATCTTGGGATAGTCCCTGCTTTGAACCTCGACCTTCCGAGGCCCCTGATACACAACCGCACGATTGGCTGCCATGACCCCATTCCCCTTTCCCGTCGAGCGCCCGGGCGGCGCCCTCGACCCGCGACTCCCAGCGAAACGTAGGATGTCGGGCGAAGACGGCCCTCCGCCTTCCATCCTTCCTCCGTGCCCGGTCGCCGCATCCGGCGTTCGGGACAGCGGTCCTCGTGGGATCGCGAGGCGAGCCATCGACGCAACGCCGGTGCCACCAGGATGATGCTCCGAGCGCACCAAGGCCCTGCATGAGCCCGGTGAGGCGCGATCACGCGCGCCCGTCACCGTCATGCGCGCGCCGCGACGGTGGTCACGGGCCCGGGGCCGTGTGCGCGAACCACTCATGCATCACGGGCACCACGGGCCGACCGAGCAGGCGAGCGTCGCGCTCGAACGCCTCCGGGAGGGGGTCGGGCGCGCCGCGCAGCAAGGAGGCGGCCAGGTTCGCCAGAGGCGACAGCGGGCATCGGGTTTGCTGCCGCGTGGCCCCAGCATGAAACGCCGATCACGCGCTGCTCGCACGGCCGCGGCTATCCCCCGGCCGGCGCGGCTCCACCTCCCCCGCGAGCTCGAGCTCGCCACGTCGAAGGCCCTCGCCGAGTGGCAGGCGGCGGATGGCCTCCGGCGGATCCACGAGCGCGACGCGGCGCTCTGGACGGGGAGCGACGAGTCGAGCTGGCTCGGCTGGCTCGAAGCGCCCTTCCACGAAAAGGCGAACCTGCCGCGTCTGCGCGCGCTGGAAGACGAGGTGCGCGATCGCGGCCTCACCCGCGCCGTCCTGCTCGGTATGGGCGGAGCGAGCTTGTGGCCGGACGTGCTGTCGCGGAGCTTCCCGGTGGCCACCGGGCACGCCGCCCTGACCGTGCTCGACTCCACGGATCCCGCCGAGATCGCCGCGGTGGTCGATCGGCTCGTGCCCGAAAAAACGCTCTTCATCGTCTCCAGCAAGTCTGGCACGACGCTGGAGACCGATCTCCTGGAGGCGTTCTTCCACGAGCTCATGGAAGAACGCCTGGGATCCCTCCCGGCGGCCTCGCGCTTCGTCGCGCTCACGGACGCGGGCTCTCCGTTCGCGCGGCGCGCGCGCCTGCGCGGCTACGCGCACACGTTCCATACGGTCCCCGGCATCGACGGGCGCTATGCGGCGCTCACGAGCCCCGGGACGGTGCCGGCCGCGGTGATGGGGGTCGATGTCGAGCTGCTGCTCGAGCGCGCCGCCGTGATGGTCGGGGCCTCGACCAAGAGCACGCCGCCCGGCGACTGCCCGGGCGTGGTGCTCGGCACGGCGCTCGGCGCGGCCGCGAAGGCGGGGCGCGACAAGGTGACGATCGTCGCGTCGCCGCCGATGGCGGCGTTGGGCGCCTGGCTCGAGCAGCTCCTCGCCGAGTCCACGGGCAAGCGTGCGACCGGCCTCTTGCCCGTGGATCGCGAGCCGCTCGGGCGCGCAGAGGTCTACGGGAGCGATCGGATCTTCGTCTACCTGCGCCTCGACCGCGGCTTCGATCGCGGGCAGGACGCCGCCGTGGCGGAGCTCGAGGCGGCCGGGCAGCCCACCGTGCGTATCGCGCTCACCGACGCGTACGATCTCGGCCAGGAGGTCTATCGCTGGGAGCTCGCCACCGCCGTCGCCGCCTCGATCCTGGGCGTCAATCCCTTCGATCAGCCCGACGTCGAGGCGAGCAAGACCGCAGCCCGGCAGCGGATGGAAGCCTACGACCAGGCCGGCGAGCTGCCCGACGACGCGCCGTTCTTCGCCGACGCGGGGCTCGCGCTCCACGCGGACCCGGCGAACCGCGAGGCGCTGGAGCGCGGCGCCGCCGGCGATCGGACGCTGCGCGGCTATCTACGCGCCCACTTCGCGCGCCTGTCGCCCGGGGACTACGCGGCCCTGCTGGCGTGGGTCGATCGGAGCGAGGCGCACGAGCGCCTGCTCGAGGAGATGCGGCGCGCCGTGCGCGACCATCGGCACGTGGCGACCTGCGTGGAGTTCGGGCCGCGCTACCTGCACTCGACGGGGCAGATGTACAAGGGAGGGCCGGGCACCGGCGAGTATCTTCAGATCACCGCCGACGAGCCCGAGGATCTGCCCATCCCCGGCTACACGTTCACCTTCGGCGTCGTCGAGCAGGCGCAGGCGCTCGGCGATTTCGCGGCCCTCACGTCGCGCGGCCGGCGCGCGCTCCGCGTCCACCTTGGCAGAGAGGTGGATCGAGGGCTGAACACCCTCGCCCGCGCGGTCCACGAAGCGCTCGCCGCCTGACGGCCACCGATCACGGCAGGACGCCGAGCTCGTCGAGCGAGGTGTCGAGCTCGGCAGCGTCGCGGTACACGCGGAACGCGTGGGAGGCGGCGGAGCGCGGGACGCCCGCGGTCTCAAGCCCACGCCCCCCGCGCGCAGCGCGCTCCCCAGGCCGGCGGCGTCACGCCATCCGTCGATGAGCGGACGCGGCCGCCCGCGCGGACGACGCCACCACCTCAATGGGGATGGGCTTGACGAGGTGGTCGTCAAAACCCGCCATCTCCGCGCGCCGGCGGTCGGATGGCTGACCATAGCCGGTCACCGCCACCAGCCAGATATGCCGGCCCTCCGGCAACACGCGCAGCCTCTGCGCCACCTCGTAACCGTCCACGACCGGCAGACCGATGTCGACGAGCGCGAGGTCGGGGGCGAGCCGACTTGCCACCTCGATGGCCGTCGCCCCATCGTACACGACCTGAACCTCGTGGCCGAGCGCGCGCAGCGCCTCCGCCGTGCTATCGGCAGCGTCATGGTTGTCGTCGACGACCAGAGCGCGAAGCGAGGCCACCGGCCGCGGAACCTCACCGGCAGCCACGTCCGCGACTGGCGCCCGTCCGGACTCCGGCCCTGCTCCCGACTCCGGCCCTGCCTCGGACTCCGGCCCTGCCTCACCCACCGCCGCCGCGTCGGCCAACGGGAGCCGGACCGTGAACTCCGCGCCGCGGCCCACGCCCTCGCTGTGCACGCTCACCGTCCCGCCGTGCCTCTCGACGAGGGAGCGAACGATGGTCAGGCCCAGGCCGAGGCCGCCCTGGGTGCGGTCGAGGCGGCGGTCGCCCTGGACAAAGACATCGAAGACCTCGGGCAGCAGCTCGCGATCGACGCCGATGCCGGTATCGCGCACCTTGAGCCAGACCTGCCCGCCCTGGCGCCCTGCCGTGACGTCGATCGCGCCGCCCGGTTCGGTGTACTTGGCGGCGTTCACGACGAGGTTCGACACGACCTGCGAAAGCCGCACCGCGTCGCCGCGCACCCACAGCCCACGCGGCACCTCCACGCTCAGCCGGTGACCGCGCTCCTGTACGATCCCGGCCGCCACCTCGCAGCCATTCGTCACGACGTCGGCGAGCTCCAGCCGCATTCGCTGGAGCTGGACCCGCCCGCGGGTGATGCGCGCGACGTCCAGCAGATCATCCACCAAGCGCACGAGGTGGCGCACCTGGCGCTCGATCACCGCGCGCTCGTTCGCGTGGTCGCGCCCGGGCCGCACCCGCATCAACCCGACCGCCATGAGGATGGGCGAGAGCGGGTTGCGCAGCTCGTGCCCCAGCATCGCCAGGAACTCGTCCTTCCGCCGGTCGGCCCGGGCGAGCTCGTCGACGCGCCTGCGCAGCTCCTGCTCGAGCTGACGGAGATCCGAGTACAGCCGCGCGTTCTCCAGGGAGATCGCCGCCTGGCCGGCGAGCAGATCGAGCACCCGGCTGCGCATCGGACCGAACGCGCCGGGGATCAGCTCGTTCTCGAGGTACAGCGCGCCCACCACCGCGTCCTGGTGGCGGATCGGGGTGCACAGCACCGACCGCGCCCGCGAGCGGCTCACATGGGGATCGGCCCTGAACGCGCCCTCGCGCAGCGCATCGTGGAGCACCACGCTGCCGCCGCTGGCCAGCGCGGCCTTCACGATCGCCGCCGAGACGTCGTCCGAGGACTCCAGCGGCTCGCTCGCCCGGCGCTCCACCCGGCTGTCCTCCACCCGCACCACGGCGACGACCTCCGGCCGGCCGGCCGCGAGCAGGATGAGCGCCCCCCGCCGCGCGCCCGCGTTCTCCAGGCATAGCTGGAGCAGCCGCGCGATCAGGCGGTCCACGTCCATCTCCCGGGAGATCGCCTGCGAGGCCTTGGCCACCGAGAGGAGGTCGAGGGCCGCCTCCGACGCGGGGAGCTGCTGCGGCGGGACATCGGCCGCCCTGCCCTCGGTCCGATCGCGGCACAGCAGACCGAGCTCCTCGACCTTCGCGTCCGCGCCCCAGCGGCGGTAGCCCTCCCGGGCGTCGTCCAGGTAGGCGCGCGCGGGCCGCCGCAGCCCGCGCTCCATCAAGAAGCGACCGGCCCGCTCCGCGGCGAGCGCCGCGTCCTGCACGAAGCCGGCCGCCTCCGCCGAGGCCGCCGCCTCCTCGTAGAGCGCGAGCGCGCGCTCGAGGTGCCCGTCCACGCGCGCGAGCTCCGCCTCGACCAGCAGGTGCTTGTGGCGGAAGCTCGCCGGCTCGTTCCGCGCGAGCTCCTCCAGCCGCCGCGAGAGACCAGCGGCCCGCGCCCGCCGCGGCCCGCGGCCCGGCGCCGAGGCCTCGCCGGCCAGCGCGATCAGGGCGGCGTAAAACCAGGTCTCCGGCACCTTGAAGGTGCCGGGGATGTCGCGCGGAACGAGCTCGAGCGCCCGATCTGCGTACGCCTCCGCCGCCGGGTCGTCGAACAGGTAAGCCGCCTGCAGCTTGCCGAAATAGTACGAGGCGACGAGCAGCGGAAAGCGCCGGAACCGCTCCATGAAAGCGACCTCATCGAGCGGGGGCAGCCCGGCCAGGGCCCGCATCGATTGCATCGCGCTCTCCGTGTAGGCCTCTACCACGGGGCTTATGCGCCGCTGGAAGGCGAGGTGGCGCTCGTAGAGCGCCATGACCTCGCAGAGCGGCCGGCCCTGCAGATACGTATCGCTCACGATGTAATGGCTGGCGTAGCTCGCGTAGGCCAGGTTGCCCGAGCTCAGCCCGAGTTCGTACGCCAGGGCGACGTACCGGTCGCTGGTGTGCAGCGGCCGCCGCCAGAGGTTGGTGCCGACGCCGAACAGGAAGTAGCAGCGCGACCGCACCGCGCGGTCCGGGTACCGCTCGCTCAGCGCGATGCCGGCGCGCCCGAACTCGTAGGCTGATGCGTAGTCGCCGGTCAGGAACCCGGCCACGAACGAGTAGCAAGCGTAGGCGGCGGAGGTGAGCTCGCTGTTGCCGTGCTGCAGCGAGAAATTCGACATCTTCACGGAGACCAGCGCGAGCAGCGTTTGCAGCCCGGCCACGTAGCACGGGCTCCACATGTTCATCAGGAGCTGGAGGGTGACCCGCCGGACCGGGTCGGTCATCGCCGGCGCGTCGGGCAGATCGGCGATGCGGCGGCCGGCCAGGTGGACAGGCACGAGCGACATCTCCCGCTCGAGCTCGCGCCGCTGCTCCTCCTCGTCGTCCGGGACATGCACTCCCACGAGCGCGAGGCCACGGCGGAGCAAGGCCAGCGCGTCCAGGTAGCGGCCCTGCAGCTCCGCCTGGTTCATCTCGAGCGCGTACACGCGGATCCGGTCCAGGTCCGAGCGGGCCGCGGCCTCCATCTCGGGGTACAGCCGCTCGGCGGTGGCGAAGTCGCCGGAGAGCGCGGCGCACTCGGCCCAGAGCGCGCACAGCTCGAAGCTCAGCGCGTACCCGCTCGACCAGCGGTCGCGCGGGAGCAGCTCCACGCCGACGGCCCCGTGGGCGGCCGCCGCGGCATAGGCGGCGGAGGCGTACAGCCTGCGCGCCGCCTCCAGGTTCAGCGACGCGACCCGCTGCCGCTCGGGCCCGGGCTGGAGCAGCCGGCGCCCGGCGTTGAGGTGGCGCACGATCTCCACCGCCCGCCGGGGCAGCTGCTCGAGCGGGCAGTGGGCCAGCAGGCGGCGGCCGATGATCAGGTGCGTCGACGCCTGCTCCTCCGGGCGCATCAGCGCGTAGGCGGCCTCCTGCACCCGATCGTGAAGGAAGCGGAGGGTGGAGCCGGTGCGCACCACCAGCCCGACCATCAGGGCCGGCTCCAGCAGGCAGAGGACGCTGTCGACGGGCTCGTCGACCGCCGCGACCAGGGTCGCGAGCTCGAACACGGTGCCGAGGCACGCGGCCACGCAGAGGACGGCGCGGGTAGCGTCCGCGAGCCGCACGAGGCGCGCGGCCACCAGATCGAGCACGCTCGCGGACTGCGCTGCCTGCTCGGCCCGTATGACCTCGAGGTCCCACGCCCAGCGGCGGTCCGGATGTAACCAGAGCAGCCGCAGGTCGCAGAGGCGCTGAAGGAAGGCCCTGACGAAGAACGGGTTGCCCTTCGTGCGCTCGTGCACGAGCGCGGCCAGCGGGGCGCACCTCGCCTCAGGCTCGCCGAGCGCATCGGCCAGGAGCGCCGCGATCTCCGGCTCGCGGAGCGGCGAGAGCTCGATCTGCTCGACGTGCGTGCCCGCGGCCCGGACGCGCTCCGCCGCGAGCCGCGCGGGGTGGGAGGCGTCGACCTCGTTGCTCCGGTAGGCGCCAATCACGAGCAGGCCGCGGAGGTCGGGCGAGGTCGTGATGGCCTCGACGAGCTGGAGGCTGGCGGCGTCGGCCCACTGCAGGTCGTCGAGGAACAGGACGAGCGGGCGGCCTTCCCCCGCGAATACGCCCACGAAGGCCTGGAACACGCGGACCAGACGGTTCTGGGTCTGCACCGGATCCAGCGGCTCGACCGGGGGCGAGGGCCCGAGCAGGCCCTCGAGCTCCGGGATCACGGCGGCCAGCACGGCCGCGTCGCCGCCGACCGCGTCGAGCAGTCGCTGCCGCGAGCGCGAAACGGTGAGCTCGCCCTGCTCGTGGATCTGGGAGAGCAGGGCGCCGCAGGCCTGGCAGACCGCGCTGTACGCCGCGTTCCGGCCGAGCGGGTCGAACTTGCCTTGCGCGAAGAGGCCGCCCCTCTCCGCCGCCGGCCGGTGCACCTCGGCGACGAGCGAGCTCTTGCCGATGCCCGCGTGGCCGCTCACGAGGAGCAGCTCGGTGGCTCCCCGAGCCGCCCGCGCGACCGCCGCGTCGAGCACGCGGAGGTCGCCCTCGCGGTCGTAGAGGCGGTCCGGGAACCGGAGCGGCTGCGGCAGATCCAGGCTGCCCAGGGTCAGCCTGAACTGGCGGTCTCCGCGCGCCACGGCCTGCCGGCAGGCCTCCAGGTCCGCGGCGAGCCCGGCGCTGGTCTGGTAACGCGACCAGGGATCCTTCGCCAGCAGCTTGGCCACGGCGCCGGACAGCGCGGGCGACACCTCCGGCCGGAGCTCGCTGACCGGAGGCGCCAGCCTGGCGAGGTGGGCGTGAATGAGCTCCAGCGGGTCGTCCGCCCCGAAGGGCCGCCGACCCGAGAGCAGCTCGAAGAGCACCACGCCGAGCGCGTACAGGTCGGACCGGTGGTCGACCGCGTGGTCGGTGCGGCCGGTCTGCTCTGGCGAGATGTACTCGAGCTCGGCGGCCACCGGGGGCCGCGGCGGGCGCTCGCCCGACGGCTCGCCGATGCGCGCGCAGGTGGACAGGTCCACGTAGCGCGTGCGCCGCGCGTCGCGGTTCACGAACACCCGGCGCGGCTCGAGGCCGCCGTGAACGAGCCCCGCCTCGTGCAGCGCGCAGAGGCCGCAGGCGAGCGCGAGCGCGATGTCCAGCGCCTCGTCCAGGGGGAGGCCGCCCGGCGGGATCTGCTCGTCCAGCGGGCGGCCGCCGAAGTCCTCCTGGAGGAGCGCGACGCGGCCTTCCGCGCTCTCAACCGCGAGGGTCGGGTTGATGTAGGGGCTGGACACGAGCCGCGCGATCTCGAGCTCCCTCTGGTATCGCTCCTCGACGGCAGGATTCATCGAGAGGGCGAGCGGCGTGCGCACGAGCACGGCGAGCCCGTCGCGTTCGCGCCGGCCTCGATAGAGCGCTTCGCCTCCATGTTCAGCGAGCCGCTCGTCCAGGATATAGCCCAGGAGGTGGCCGGCGGCCGGCCCAGGAGTGGCGCCGCCCCCGGCCGACCGGGGCGGAGCGTTCGTTGACTCGGGCGATCTCATCTTTGGCCCCCCGCGACCCGAGCGGCCGCAACGCGGCACCGTAGCACCGAATACCGGTGCAACGGCCCGCGCGGCGCGGTCTGCTGTTCGCGTCGAGCAGCCTGATGAGGCGAAAGCCAAGAGGTCGGCCGTGCCGTCGCTGCGCGGTCTCAGCGACGCTCTCGGGCGCTTCGTGCGCTTTCCTTTCTCACCAGATCTTCCGGCCGGCGTCGCGATGGCCGCCTGGGATCGTCCACGAGTCCACAGCGTTTCAATCCCATGTCACGGCGGCTGCGGAGCCGCCTGGATTGAAGTCGAGCGCGCGAGGCCGGAGCGCTCCGCTCGGGTGTTCCGAGGTGGCGACCGAGCCCGAAGGGCCGAGAGGACGGGGATGGCTTCGGGTATTCCGATGCCCTGGAGCGGATAGGAAACGATAGAGCTTTCGCCCGTGTCAAGCCCCGCGGGAACGGCGCCGGGCGAGCCGTCTATCGCGTATCAAACACCCGCTCGCCCCGTCGCAGGGCCCGCGCGCCGTGCATTGGGTGCAGCTCTGGCTCGACGACCGCGACGTGCGTTCGCCATGACGGGCTCTGGCCGGGTGCCCACCTACGCCGCGTCGAACCCGAACGCCATCGGTTCCCACGTTGGATCGCGCGCGGGTGCTGCCGTTCGGGGCTGCGAGGGCAAGTTCAGATAATCGAGGATGCGGCGCACCACCGCTGAGTCGCCGAGGTGTCCTCAGCAAGTACGCTATACGCCCATGGGGCAGGAGCTCGATTCGATCGAGTGCGAAGGCCGGGCGGGAGCAGTACCGCACGAGCCTCTCGCGCCTCTGATCGTCATCCGCTGCGATGCGCACCGCGCAATGCACGTCGAACCCGTCGCACGCCGCGGAGAAGCGTCGCTCTCGGCGCTCGAAAGCCGCGTCGGGACTGTCCTTGTGCTCGAAAGGCCGCGCAAGATACGCTCCACCTGCGAGTGCGAGCTGGGTACACGCATCTTCTCGCCCGCGACGTGCACCTGGCGCATCACCAGGCCGCGCCGCGCGAGCCACGCCCGGTACCGGTTGCAGAAGGCGGTGTACCGCAGACCGTTGGGATGCTACCGCAGGGTGCCGTTGCTCGTCGCCGTCTGCCGGTGCGTGCGGCTCAGGAGCCACTTCTGCCGAAGAATCTCTCGCGTTTTGTGCATGGACAGTCGCTCCGTCGCCACCTGGGACCCTCCTCCGAGGCCCGGGTGGGTGGACCCGACGTCCAGCGCCGCTACGCCTCAGCCTCGTGAGCCGCGCAGGATGCACCAGCGCGATCACGAGCAGCGATCCGCGCGATCACGACCGTGATCCCGCTGATCACGATGGTGATCCGGGTGATCACGATGCGCTGATCCGAGCGATCACGATGCGGTGATCTCGGTGATCTCGACGGCGTGAAATCCGCACCAACGATGCAATGGGCTCATCAAGGAAGTCTGATCCCGCAGAGTCGGGTCCCTGCGACCATTGGTGCGAACTGTGAACGCAACGTCGGACTTGCCGTTGTTATGGCTGATCTGCTCGGACGCTGGAGCCGCAAGTTACAGCTCCGACACGTGCCTGAATTGACAGATTCATATACCACTTTCGGAAGTCAGGTGGTGGTATTGGATCCAATATTGTGTCCATCGGTGAGCAATTCACTTCAACGGCGCAGTTGCCGATTTAGCGTGGATTTCGCGCCCAGAAATCCGATCCGGGGCGTGAGAAATCCGGCGCTGTAAAAGGAACGCCTTGAAAGAAAGGCTCGGCGTGGCGACCCGTCCGGGTTGCTATGACCAAACGAAGGCACACGCCGAGCACCTCCAAGGTGCGCCGGCGCGAACTCGGGTTCAAGAGGAAAGGCGACGGGCGGCACCAGGAGCGAATCCGGCGGCCAAACCCTGCCATGATTCACATCGCGCCCACGGAGAAGAATCTGACGGGCATCGCAGGGCTTGCCCCATTCGGCGCCTTCATCCGGGAGCTTGGCGTCGACGCGGCCTTGAGCCGCAGGTTCTTCCGGCTGAAGTCGGGTCGCTCGGTTATCTACCCGATGGCCGCGCAGATGCGCCTGCTGATGGACGGCGCGCTCGCCGGCGAGGAGCGCGTCTTCGGCATCGAGGCGCTCGCCGTCGATCCGCTCTTCGTACGCCTCGCCGGCGGGGTCGTCCCGAGCATCGACACCGTCTACCGGGACCTGTGCCGCTTCGACGACGATGCGCTCGAGGCGCTGCACAGCATGGTCGTCGATCACGGGCTTGCCCTGGTTGCTCGCCGAAAGCACCGATTCGTGCATATCGACGTCGACACCACCGTGGAGCCGCTCTTCGGAATGCAGGAGGGGGCGCGGCCGGGCCCGAACCCGCGCTACCACGGCCGGCCGAGCTATCATCCGATCCTGGCGCGGATCGCCGAGGTTGACGCCATCGTCGGGGCCAAGCTGCGACCGGGCGACACGAGCTTCGGCGAAGCCGATGTGCCCTTCGTCGAGAAGTGCATTGATCGCGCGCGCGCCGCAGCTCCGAGTGCAGCCATCTACGTACGGATCGATGGCGCTGGGGATTGCAGCGCCTTGATGCACGCCGTTGCTGCGAAGGGATGCTTTTTCCTGACCAAGGCGCGGATGAGCCCCGATCTGGTGGGCAGGATCGCGTACGCCACCGGATGGCGGACCATCGACCGAGATGCCGACGGTCGTCCTCGACGGCAGGTGACCGAGGTGCTCTTCCGGCGCCGCGATTGGCCCGATGGGGTCCGCGTCATCGCCGTACGCACACGCGACCGGGAGAATGGCAAGCAGATCAACCTTTGGGAGGGGCTCGACTACACGGTGCAGGTCTTTTTGACCAACGAGCCGGTCGAAGCGCCGGAAGACGTCGCGGCGCGGTATGACCTGCGCGCGGGCATCGAGCCGCTCATTGGCGAGCTCAAGCACGGGTGGGGATGCGGTCGCGTGCCGAGCCACTGCTTCAACGCCAATCATGCCGCGCTGCTGCTGAAGCTGCTGACGGCCAACCTGATGCGCCGCTATGTGCTGGAGCACGTTCCGCACCTGGCGAGCTGGCGAACGCCGTGGCTGCGCCGCGCGCTGATCCTCGTTCCGGGAAGGTTGGCCCGGTCGGGTCGGGGCACGACCCTGCACGTGCCGACGTGCTCGCAGCTCGCCCGCTGGCTCAATTGAAAATGAAACCAGCCGAAATGATCGTGGGGGGTAAGGGGGGCGTGCGCCTTCGTGACGCTCTGGGCGTCAGCCAATTGTAGTTTAAACCGCACGCGCTTGGCCGAGCGCCGCTCGCACGGCGCCTTCGGCTCGCTCGTGCCCCCCTGGGCGCGAAATCCACGTTTAGAGCAGGCGCGAGCTACCTCCATCTTTTTTTGGCGGGATTTCTGACACGCGGAACTAGCCGAGTTGACCGACGTCCGCTTCGACATCTGCAAACTCTCCCCGAGCATGCCTAGAGGACCGATCAGGTTGATTTTGTGATAATTCTGGTCGCTTCGATGGAAGGCTCGACGGTCTCGTCGGGCCATGATCTCGTCCGCGTCCGGAGGTGCACGGATGGAACGATGGTCGCCGCCCGTGGAGCTGTCGCGGCAAGAGCAGGCGCTGATGAAGCGGCTGACGCGCGTGAGAGCACTGTTCGGCTTTCTCAGGCAGCACCGGCACGAGCTGTTCGATGAGACGTTCCAGGAGCAGCTGGAGGGCATGTACCGGACGACGGGGGCAGGCGAGCCGCCGCATCCACCGGCGCTGATGTGCATGGTCACGCTGCTCCAAGGCTACGTCGGCGCATCGGATGCCGAGGCGGTGGAGTTGTCCGTCGTCGACCTGCGCTGGCAGATGGTGCTCGGGTGCCTGGGTGCGGCGACGCCCCCGTTCTCGCAGGGCGCCCTGCAGGCGTTCCGAGAGAGGATGGTCGCGCACGAGATGGACCGGATGCTGCTGGAGAGGACCGTGGCGCTTGTTCGGTCCGGCGCGATGACGGAGGGCGAGAGGCGTGCGGTGTCCAAGGCGCTGCGCGTGGCGATCGATAGCCGCCCTTTAGCGGGGGCCGGGCGGGTTGAGGACACGATCAACCTGCTCGGCCATGCTGCACGCAACATAGTCCGCGTCGTGTCGAAGATCACGGAGCGTCCGCCCGAGGAGATCTGCCGCAAGGCGGGTATCCCGCTGCTTCTGGCTCCCAGCATCAAGGCCGGGCTCGACCTGGACTGGAGCGACCCGAAACAGAAGGCGGCAGCGATTCAGATCCTGGAGCGGCAGGTCTCGTCGCTGCAGCAGTGGGTCGACCGCCACCTGGACGACGTCGTCGAGCAGCCGCTTCGCACCTATCTGGAGGCGGTCACACAGGTTCGAGACCAGGACCTGGAAACAGCCGAGGATGGGACCGTTCGCATCCGGCAAGGCGTTGCACCTGACCGCCGTGTCTCCATTGAAGACGCCGAGATGCGCCACGGTCGCAAGAGCCGCTCGAAGCGCTTCGACGGCTACAAGGAGCACATCGCACGCGACCTTGACCTTCCCGTTATTGTCGCCTGCGCGGTCACGCCAGCGAATCGGCCCGAAGAAGAGGGTGCCGCGCCGATCGCCGAGGACGTCCAGCATCAGCGGCTGCGCCTCGTCGAGCTGCACATCGATCGCGCCTACGTCCACAGTCCCGTCGTTGACGACGTGATCCGCGCTGGCGGCCAGGTGTTCTCGAAGCCTTGGGGCCAGCGGGCTCGCAGCCCCGATCTATTCAGCAAGCGCGACTTCAAGATCAACCTGCGCGCCAAGACAATCACGTGTCCAGCGGGACAGATCGAGGTGTTCGAACCGGGCGATACTGTCGAGTTTGACCCTGAGGAGTGTGGCGCGTGCCCCCTCCGAGCCAAGTGCACGCAAGCTGCCTCGGGGCGAGGGCGGACCGTGTCCATCGCCGAGGATGAAGCTCTGCGGGGCAAGTTCCGGAAGTTGCAGCAGACCGGGCCAGGACGCGCCGTGCTCCGGCAGCGGACAGCTGTGGAGCATGCGCTCGCCCATATCGCGGCGCGGAAAGGACACTGCGCGCGCTACATCGGCGCCAGGAGAAATCTGTTCGACCTCCGGCGCACCGCAGCCATCCAGAATCTTGAGGCGGCCCAGCGGCTGATCCGGGAGGCTGCATAACATGTCGAAATTAGACGATTTTCAACATGTTCGGCGTTCTAGGTGGACGATGGCGGCCCCGAGTTCGTGCCCGGGGAGCTCGACGTCGGCTAGGCGTGGAGCGGCCCCCCGGCCCGACGCCCGCGCTGCGGCGAGGGGCCGCGCCGATCGGCTCCGGCGCCATGTGCTCGACGGCGGCCGCGCCGAGTTCCTCCATGTCGAGCTGCTGGATGGTGAACGACCACAGCCCCGAGCGCGTGCCCCAAGCGCAGCGATCCGAAGCCGCGCCCTTGACGACCCGCGACAGTCAGCACCGGCACGGGCGCGCGCGCCCATGGTCCCGTACAGCTCCGCCCGGCCTCCCCGCGCTTGCCGCCCAGCTACCGGGCACAGAAGACAACATTTCGAAACCATTCATGATTATTTCTGCGTGTAGAAATTGTTTCCCCCTTGCAGGTAGGCGGGGCGGCGGTGTCCTTCGCTGACCAGGCGCGTTGAGCGAGCGCCCGAACAGCTGCGCAGCCGCGCGCGCTACGGCGCGCTACGCCCCGGGTCAGGGGCACGTCGCCGAGTCGTCGTTGTTGATCACGGACGCTTGTGGAACGCCGGTCCGCTCACGGAGCTCTTCCGCTTCACAGGTGGGGAGCTTCGGGTTCGTCGTGATCTCGAGACCGTAGTGGATCCGCTCGAGCGAAGAAAGTCCATCGAGGCTGGTGAGCTCCGGGTTGTTCGAGATAATGAGATTTTGATCGATCGCCCGGAGCGCAGAGAGTCCATCGATGGAAGTGAGCACGGCGTTGCTCCCGATGGTGAGATCTTGGTAGACCGTCTCGAGCGCCGAGAGCCCCTCGAGGCTCTCGAGCTTCGCGTTGCCGATGACGAGGAGGTTGGCGAGCTGACTCACGCCTTCGAGGCCCTGCAAGTTCCTGAGGGCCGGGTTGGACTTGAGCGCCACCGCGCCCGTGCCTGTCAGGTTGCGGAGCCCGGCGAGGCTCGCCAGGACGGGGTTGTTCTCGATCTAGATGCCAGAGCGCGCCGCCGTCAGATTCTCGAGTCCGCCCAGGTCAGCGAGGCGGAGGTTCGAACGGATGCTCAATGGGCCATCCACGACCTTCAGGCCATGAAGCCCCGTCATGCTCGCGAGCGTATCGTTGTTCTGGATCGTCAAAGCCGCCGCGATGGACTCGAGCCGCTCGAGCCCCTCGAGCGTGGGGAGGTTACGCGTGTACCGGATGGTGACCGTGCCCGTGACGTGCCGTAGACAGCCAAGGCGGTGCAGCCGATTCACCCCTTCGCTGAGCACGAGGTCCCCGTGGATTTCCGAGATGAGCGGCAAGTCGTCGACATCGACCTGGTACTTCAAATCGAGCGAGCTCGAGCTCGGCCGCGCCGTGGCGCAGTCCAGCTCCGCGGGCGCCCCCGCGCTCCCGCCGGTTCCATCCGGAGCCCCGCCGCTCGTGCTGCCCGCGTCCATGCCGCCCGCGTTCGTTCCCGCGCCGCCGTCGCTCGCCCCGGTCGACCCGAACAGGCCACCCGTGCCGGAGCCGTTGCCCGTGGTCCCGCCCGCGCCAGCTCCCCCAACTCCACCTCCTGTCGCCTCGTTCCCGGCCCCCACGGAACCGTCGACCTCGGAGGAGGTTCCCCCTTCCCTGTCGCCCGCGATGCCAGGATCGGCAACAAGCACCCTCCCGCAAGCCAATGGGCCTCCTGCTGCGACGAGCCCTGCCGCCGTTATGGGCGCCCAGTACCAAACCCGCCTGCTACGCACCGGCATGACCGAACCTCCGCCACCCAGTATATGCCCGGGCGATGCCCTGGGGTGAGGGCTGGCGAAGCCGCACGGCTCGAGTTCACATCGTCACGGGCGCCGACGTTTGCACCGCCATTGACGAATTATGCCACGAGCGCTTGAGCGATCTGCTCGCGCGGCTCCTCGATCAGGCTCCGGACCGTTGAACCAGCTGCGCGATGGCGCGCGCGCTTGCCTCATTCGCGGGTGAGAACACGAACATCGAGAGGCCGTCGCTGCCTTCGACGTGGAACACCGACGACTCGAGCACGATCTCGCCGACATCGGGACGGACGAGCCGCTTCTGGAACCCGCCGTGCGACCGGATCTCACCTTCGTCCCACAGGCGGCGAAAGTCGGGGCTCGTCGCCATCAATTCGTCGATCAGCGCCGTCGCCTCGTCGGATTGGCCGGCGCGCGCGATGTCGACGCGAAACGACGCGAGACAGGTACGGCGAACGTCGTCGACGTCGTGCACCTTGTCTTCTGACCCCGGCTGGAAGACCCGGCGCAGCAAGTTGCGGTCGCGCTCCGGTACCGCCGCGTAATCGCCGATCACCGCGACCGCCGCGCGATTCCACGCGACGATCTGGAACGTCGGCGTCTTCACGAAGGCGGGGACGGAGAGGTTGTCGAGCACGAGCTGGAGCGACGGCGTGACCGCCACGGGCGGCGCGCGCTTGCGCGGCGGCGGACGGTCGTGCGCGAGCAGGAACAGCATCTCGCGGTTCGTGTCGTCGAGCTCGAGGGCGCGGGCGAGGCGCTCGAGCACGTCGTCCGACGGCACGCCGCCGCGACCTTGTTCGAGCCACGTGTACCAGGTGACGCTCACGCCGGCGCGGGCGGCGACCTCCTCGCGGCGCAACCCGGGGGTGCGTCGGCGCGCGGTCGTTCCGGGATGGACGCGCTCGCGGCGGTCGCGCAGGAACGTGGGGAGGGTGGTAGTCGCCATACCAGTATGGGGACCCGTCTTTTCGGACGAGCAATCCGAGCGTACGGTCCTCACATGACCAAGTCAATGCGAGTGTTCGTCACCGGCGCGACGGGCTGGATCGGTACGGCGGTGCTGAAGGAGCTCCGTGGGGCCGGCCACAGCGTCCTCGGCATGGCGCACAGCGATGCGGGCGCCGACAAGTTGAAGGCGCAGGGCGTGGAGGTTTACCGCGGCGACATCAGGGACCCGAGAGGCCTCGTCGAGGGCGTCCGCGCGACCGATGCGACGATCCACCTGGCGTTCCACATGGACTTCTCGGACTTCCCGAGGATGAACCAGATCGATCGCGACGCGATCCGCGCGATGCTCGACGCGATGGCGGGCACGAACAAGGCGTTTGTCGGCACGAACGGCACGCTGGTGGTTTCGAAGCCCGGCAAGGTCGCGTTCGAGGCGGACGAGTCGCCGGCGAGCTCGCCGCTCTCGGTCCGGTTGCAGGCCGAACGTCTCGTGGTCGATGCTGCGAAGCGTGGAGTGCGCGGCAGTGTCATCCGGCTGGCTCCGACGGTGCACGGCGCCGGCGACAAGGGCTTCATCGCAATGCTGATCGACATCGCGCGCGAGAAGAAAGCCGCTGGTTACGTCGACGATGGCATCCATCACTGGCCCGCGGTGCATCGCGACGACGCGGCGCGGTTGTACCGGCTTGCCGTCGAGAGCGCACCGCCGGGATCCGTGTTGCACGGCACCGCCGAGGAAGGCATCACGATGCGCGCGATCGCGGAGGCGATCAGCAAAGGCACCGGTGCGCCGACAAAGAGCGTGCCGGCCGCGGAGGCAGGCGCTCACTTCGGATGGATGTCGATGGTCGTCGGGCTCGATAACCGGACATCGAGCGAGGCGACCCGTGAGCTACTCGGCTGGAAGCCGGAGCAGCCGGGCCTGCTCGACGATATGCGCGCTCACTACTTCTGATCTGCCATGCAGCCGTCAACGGCTTGTTGGTGCCCGCTGACGACGCGCCCCGCGCCGGGTCAAGATCGCCATCCTGAAGATGGCCTGCTCGTGGGCGCACCGGCGCCCCCTCCGCGTTCGTGTGCGCGAGCGGGAGGCGACGGTCGCGGTGAATGTCTCCTCCCGCCGCTGACCTGAGGTGCAGCCGACGATGACGGCCGCCGCGACTCGTGCGAGGGTCGTTTTGCGAAGATGAAGACCAGGACCCCCTCGTGGGACGACCTCCGCATCTTGCTCGCGGTCCACCGGGACAAGAGCTTCCTCGCCGCCGGCAAGGCGCTCGGCGTCGCGCCTTCGACCGTCGCTCGCCGCGTCGAGGCGCTCGAGCGCACGCTCGGACGCCCCATCGTACATCGCGCCAACGATGGTACGCGGCTCGACGCTCACGCGCTCCGGCTGGTGGCGCTCGCCGAGGAGCTCGAGCTCGGGCTCGCATCGCTCGTCCGCGACGGGGGCGACGCAGCGGTCTCGGGCACGGTGCGCGTGTCGCTGCCCGAAGGCTTCATCCGTCCCATCGTGCCGGCGCTCGCGCGGCTGCGCGCCAAGCACGCCGCGCTGGCCGTCGAGCTCATCTCGGAGTCGCGCGTCGCCGATCTCGCGCGCGGAGAGGCCGACGTGGGCATCCGGATCGTCCGCTCCACGTCGCCGTCGATCGTCTCCAAGTTCCTCGGGCGAGCGAGCACCGGGCTGTTCGCGTCGCGCGCCTACGTCGACCGGAGGCTCCCGGGCGCGAAGCTCCCGCGCGACCTGGCCGGGCTGCATGAATGGGTCGGCTTCGACAACTCGCTCGATCGCCTGCCCCATCAGGTGTGGCTCCGCGAGTACGGCGCGAGCCGCTTCGTGTTCCGCTCGAACTCCGCGATCGCCATCGAACAAGCGGTGCTGGAAGGGATGGGCATCGGCCTGCTCAGCGAGATGCAGGGCAGGACGTTTCCCGGCCTCGTGCAGCTCGATCTGGAGGCGTCGCCTCCGCACGTGGACGTCTTCCTCGCCTTTCATCGCGACGCGAGGAGGACGCCGCGAGTCCGGGTGGTGGTGAAGGAGATCGAAGCGGAGACGCGCCGGCAGCTCGGCTGAGCTGGACGCTACGGCCGGATGGCCAGGAGCGGGGCCGCGAGCTGGGGAGCGGCCGTGTTCATCATGTCGATGAGCATCCGGGGCTCCGCGGCCCCGAGCCTGCCGAGATCGCTCGACATCTTCGTGCGGCTCATCATCCAGAGCAGCGCCGTCACGACGACGCGGGGGAGCCTCGCCGACACGCCGATGGCCGTCGGGAGGATGGCGTTGCCGTGGGCGCGCACGATCTCGAATCCGGCCGCGAAGGCACGCGCGTGGGTCGCGGCTTCCTCCCACGTCACGCCCGCGCCGCGGGCATGGACGATCACGCCGATGGACATCAGCGGCGCGACCATCGCCGCGTGGCTGCGAAGCCAGCTCTGCATGTCGCGCTCGACGACCGTGGGGACGCCGGCCGCGTTGAACAGCTCCGCCACGTCGGCGTCGTCGACCGTGGTGCCCGCCCGCACCTGCGGGTGAATCCGACCGTCGATGAGGAGCGTGAACACGCCGCCCGGGAACCCGAAGCGGAATCGCTCGGCCCCGACGGCGTCGCGCAGCGGCTCCAGCCGCTCGAAGGTGTTGAACATGAACATCACGCGCCGCGCCGCGCTCGCGCGCAGGGCCGGCAGCACGGCCGCGACCTGCGGTGAGAGCACCGTGACGAGCACGAGGTCCCACGGCGTGGCGGCGTCGAGCGAGGAGGCGACCGTCACGCCTGCGCGTTCGCCGTCGCCTCGCACGATGGCCCGCTCCTCCTCGAGCCAGCGGAGGCGCGCGCCGCGAGCCACGACCGTGACGTCGTGCCCAGCCCGCGACAGATGCCACGCAAACGTGCTCCCGATGGCGCCAGGCCCCAGAATCGCGATCTTCATGGCAGAGAAGATACCCATGGGCGCTGGCGTCAGGAACGCATACCCATGCCGATCGGATCTGCGAATTTGCAACATGACACTCACGGCGCACGGCGCGGTGGCGCTCCGCCCGCGACCCGGCGGCGAGGCTCCGCCATGAGCTGCGGCAAGAGGCGTTCCTGCCATCGAAGGTGCACCAGCCGGCGCCGCGGCGGCCCGGCGCGCCGCTCCCGGGAGCGGCGGCGCCGGAGCCGCCAGCCCCGGCGCGCTCCAGCCTCCCTCCCGTGGCTCGTCGCCGACGCAGCGCCCGCGCCGACGAGACTGCACAAGTGCCAGAGGAGCAGAAGTCGATGCATTGCTGCACACTCCTGCTGCAAGGAGTGGCCATCTCCGGTCTCGGAGCTCGGCGCGAAATGCATTAGGGTCGATCGGCAGGTCGAGGCGTGGAAGGGCGCCAGGCTCCGGCGCCGGGTGGGAGCAGCGCGATGAACGAGATCAATTTCTACAAGCTTCCGCGTGCCATTCAGGACGGCGTGATCGAGGCGTTCCGCGGGCGGTTCGCGCCGGCGCCGATCGTCAGCCGGTTCGGGACTCGGCACACCATCGTGGCTTGGCTCGCGGTCAGCGCGGCGGCGGGCCTCCTCCTGGCGGCGCTCTGTGCGGCCGGCTTCGGCGACGTCAACAGCGCTCTCGCGCTCCACCCGACGGCGGCGGCCGCCGCGTACGTGCTGCTCGCCGCGACCACCGTCATCGGCGTGCTCCGGGCGCTCGCCTACAACGCCGACCTCATCACGCTGCCGTTCACGCCCGGCCTCTTCGTCTTCCCCGCGAACCTGGTCGACGCGCGCGACCACAGGCTCCGGGTCTTCTCGCTCGCGGAGCTCTCGCGCGTCGCGGCGACACCTCGCGGCGCCGTGGTCCTCACGTTCGGCGGCACGCAGCACGCCTTTCCCCTCGAGGACCCGTCGCGCTCGGGCGACGTGATCCGGGAGGTCGAGGCGGCGTGCAGCCGCATGAAAGCGAAGCCCGACCCCGCGGAGCTGCGCCGGCTCGATCCGTTCGAGCCGCCTGCCATCGAGAGCCCGTTCGCGTCGCCCATCCCGCTCTCGCGCGAGGTCCCTGGGTGGCACAGCTATGCATGGCTCCTCGCGGCCGCGGTCGGCGTGGCCCTCGGCCTGGGGCTCTTCGTCCTCCGCAACCGGATGAGCGACGCTCGGATGTACGCCGCGGCGCGGGAGCGCGACGACGTGGCCGCGTACCAGAGCTACCTCACGCGCGGCCGCGGCCACGGGGACGCCGTCTCGCAGGTGCTGCTGCCGCGGGCCGAGCTGCGCCTCGCGGCGGCGAGAGGCTCGGTGGAGGCCATCGACGACTTCATCCGCGCCTACCCGACGACGGGCATCCAGGCCGAGGTCGCCGCGGCCCGCCGCGCCGCGCTCGCCGCGGAGCTCGAGCGGGCGCGGGAGGTGGGGACGCTCGCGGCGCTGCTGGCGTTCGCGGAGCGCTATCCGAAGCACGGCCTGGACAAGGCCTTCAATGACGCCAGGCACACGCTCTATGTGCGCGCGCTCGATCGGTACAAGAGCGAGATGCCCGAAGGGAGCGAGCAGAACGCGGATTTCGCGCGGCGGCTCCTCGCCTACGCGGAGCGCGTGGGGCCCAGGAGCACGCCGCAGGGCCTCCGCGGCCCTGCCGTCCAGGTCCGCTTCCGGCGGCTTCCGTCGCAGGACCTGGAGCGCGCCGACGATATCGTCCGGAAGATCCCGATGTTCAGCGGCGGTGCGTCCCTGCCCTCGCGCTACGTGGACGCGACCCGCCTCGATCCCCAGGAGAAGCGGACCGCGACGGCCCTGGCGGAGGGGCTCGCGCGGGGGTTCCAGCCGGAGCTCGTCACCTTCGAGCCGGGCCCGCCCTTCGAGGGCTCCGCAGAGGAGCAGCTCTCGGTGACCTCCCCCTCCCTCGTGGTGAGCTATCGCGTCGAGCCGTCCGGGATCGCCCATGCCAGCAAGAAGCCGCAGATCATCATCATGGGGCTCAAGTTCTTCTTCAAAGCAGAGTTCATCCTGCCCGGAGACGCGGAGCCGCTGCTCATGAGCCACAAGAGCGCGCGGCGGGTCCCGGCCGGGCTCATCCAGCAGCAGACCCCCTCCCCGCGCCCTGGGATCCTCGAAGCCATCGTCTACGAGGCCATGATGCGCGAAGCCTTCATCGACGTCGGAGAGCGCTACCTCGCCAAGTGGTTCCGGAAGCGCGACGAGCCCAAGTGAGGTTCGACGAGCGTAGCTGTCCGGTTGACGCTCCACACGAAGCCTGCGAGGCTGGTATCCTCATGACGGATCGAAGATCACCCGCGCCGTGGCGCTGCTCGGCGCCGAGAGCCGGATATGCGGCATCCAGCCCGCGGTGGCCAGGGCCATGACGGCTGTGGACGCGGCGCCGGCCGACGCGAAGACCTACAGCACGATGCGGAGCGCGCTCATGTCGGTGATCCGCCCCTCGCGCTGAGCGCCGCCGCGTCAGGGGGCGATCTGCGACAGCGCCGCTCTCGGGCGTGCGGACCAACGAGCGAACGCCCCGGACAGCCGATGGCCGGACGCGGCCGAACGTCGAGCTCACGAACATCGCTTGGCTCGCCGGCGGGGCTGCCGGGGCTCCGGCGCCCGGGAGCAGGGCACCTTGCGGTGTCGCGCGATGTTCGATATCGTCGATCGTCGGCAGAAGCAGCGCCTCAACCACCAGCAAATATGGCTAACTACGTCTCTCCTCATCCCGGGCTCGAGGGCTCCGGGACCGCCTTCGCGTCGGTCGCCGCGGCTCTCGGGGCGCACGGAGACATCGGGAAGAAGGTGCTCTCGACGCTGGGCGTACCTGAGCTGGTCGCGGGCGAGTGGTACCCGCTCCAGATGCTCCTCGACCTGCTGAAGGGCGTGGCCCGGGCGAGCGGCGACCATACGCTGCTCGCCATCGGGAAGGCGCTCGTGGATCACGCCGTGTGGCCGGCCATGCCGCCGACCATGGTGGACGCCCTCCAGATGATCGACGTGGCATACCACATGAATCACAGGCTTGACGGAGAGGTGATGTTCGATCCGGCGACCGGCGTCATGCGGGAGGGGATCGGCCACTATCGCTGTCATCCGGAGAAGCACCAGATCATCATGGTCTGCGATACGCCTTATCCCTCGGAGCTCGATCGTGGGATCCTGCTCGGCACGGCGCGGCGAGCGGCGTCGCGCGGGGTCAGGCCGCGCGTCGACGTCGTGCTCGACGAGTCCCGCCCGTCGCGGAAGCACGGCGCCGACTCCTGTACCTACCGCGTCACATGGTGAGCTCCCAGGCGAGGATCTGGGGAAGGCCGTTCAGGAGCTCAAGCGGGGATCGGGTAAGGGACTGTTCGTGGGAGGCGTGAAGCTCCCGCTGGCGGAGCTGGGATTGATCGACGAATACGAGCTCGTGGTGCACCCCAGGCTAGCGGGCCATGGCCCGGCGTTGTTCGCGGGGCTATCGAAGCATGTCGACTGAAGCTCGTGAGTCGGCTGGAGCTCGGCTCGGGGGCGGTGGCGATGACCCTCGGTGCGCCTCTCGCGTACCACGTCGCCGCCGTGCGGACACATCCCCAGCAGCAACCCCACGGTCGTGAGAGTCGCACCGCACATCCCACGCGCCTCACCTCACTCGTTATCTAAGGATTTTACTTCTTCAGCCAGGTCTGCGTCCTGCCGAGGAGGGAGATGCCCAAAAAGCCGCGCACCTTCAGCTTCTTCCCGCCCTCGATCGCCTCGAGCTTGCAGCTATAGGTCTCGCCGTTGTTCGGATCGAGGATCGTACCGTCATCGTACTCGTCGTCATCGCGGACCATGTTCCTGATGATGACGAGCCCCACGATGGGCTTGTTCTTGTCGGCCCCCTCACAGGCGGTGCAGATCTTCGGCTTCCCCTTCTCGTCGAGCGGCTGCTTCAGGCTCACGATCTTGCCGAAGATCTTCCCGCCCTTCTCGTAGATCTCTACCACCGACTGCTCGACCCCCTGCTCATCGATCGTCCGCCACTGGCCGGTCACAGGGAGAGGGTCCGCGAGCACGAGCGACGTGGTGAGGGAACAACCCAAGGCGGCCCAAAGAGCCAGGAACCTTTTCATGTCGTCAGAACTCCTTTCATCGGTCTACGAAGCCACGGCGTTCGGCCCTGGCGTGGTGCTTGATCCGCATGTCGGTGTGCGCCGCTGAGCGCAACATGCCTTGGAGGGGGACGGGGCGCCGCGCCGTTTGTTCATCGGGCCGGGGAGAGCGGCGGCGGGAGGCAGGGCTCTGGTCAGAGGGGGAGCCGGACGGTGGACATGGCCCCTCTCGCAGCAGCCCTGCGGCGCGGTGGACGTCATTTTTCCCCCGAGGGTACCGAGCGGGCTCGTGGAGCGCAACGGCGCCGTGCGGCGGCGCGCCGGGACGTTTGGTGGCCAGCAAACGGTTGATTCTACGGGGCCGGATCCCGTCGTGGCCAAGCTGAACATGGCCCGCGCCTCGGCCGCGCGCGTCCGTCCGTTGTGCGCCGGTGCGCTCCCGCCGACCGAGGTGGTCATGTAATGTTCTCTATGTCAACCAGCGCATGCAGCGTGGCTGTACGGTGGGACGGTCACTACGAGGAGATTCGCCTTCGGATCGCATTTGGATTTCCTAGCCCCTCAGCCTGCCACGTACCGTCGTTCGATGGATCGCGCACGGCGTAGCCCAGGCGGCCGGCCATCACGACGATCGGGTCGCTCTCGTCCCAGCCGTAGCAGGCCTTCACCGCCGCGACCGCTATCGCGATCGATGGCGCAGCTGGCCCAGGGACTACCTCGGCCCATCCAGTCCGGTTGCTCAAGAAGAAGGTGATGGATGCGTTCCGAGCGATCTCGGCGAGCAAGGGGATGAGGGAGACCAGGCGTTGTTCGCTGGAATAGGGATTGATGGTGTCGTGCGCGGAGAGGATGAGGTGCTCGGCGGCTCTGCCGTGCGGCACGGGGCGGACGAGCATACGAAAGAAATTCAATGGGCTTTCGAGGCCGGGCACCCGGACGAGGGACTCGTCGTGTTGGACCAGCAGCCGACCCTCTTCGTCGGCCTCCATCCCCCAACGGAGACTCGGAGGAAGGAGAATCCCGAATCTCAGATGCTCGACGCGCGCCTTGAAGGTCATACCCCGTCTCCTGCAGGTCGGCCGCCCCACGCACCGGCTTCGCTCCGCCCGTCCGTGATCGCCACGCGCACTCGCCCCGCCGCATCAGCCGAACGTACATGCTCTTCGCGCGCGTGTGTCGCGTTTCACGCCGGCCGCTCGCGGCCGAGGCAGGTCCGCCGGAGCCAGGATCCGTCCAGCGAGACGACGCCGCCCTCGAAGCGGATCGGGGCGGCGAGCAACGCGCGAAAGGCCTTGTATCCCACCACCCCCCGGCGGAAGGCGTGAAGGAAGATGTGGTGAAGCCCGTCGGGGCCGATCGCCACGGACGGGTGCCCTGGCCCCCACCATTCCGCGCTGGAGCTCAGGAGGACCTCCGACGACTTGCGGTAGGGCCCCGTGGGCGCGTCCGCCACGGCCGCGCCGATGCCGTAGTGCGCGGTCGAGAAGTCGTTGCCGGCGTAGAGCAGGTGATAACGCCCGCCCTCCTGGGTGATCCAGACGCCCTCGATGAGGTGCGCCTCCCAGGGCTGATCGTTCTCGAGGATGACGGCGGGCTCCCCTTCCAGCGAGCGGCCGTCCGTCGACAGGCGCTGGGCGTGGATGCGGGTCCTGAGCGCCCGCGCGATCACGGCGATCTCGGCCGCCTCCGCGCCGCGCGCGCGCGCCCCGAGCTTCTCGAGCCGCTCCGCGAATCCCGTGAACTCCGCCGTCGCCGCCTCGATCAGGGGCTGCAAGACGAAGAACTGCTCCATGGGCTCGAGGGTCTCCGCCCACGGCCACAGCGTCAGCGCCAGGACCGCGGTGCGCTGGTCCTCCGGGGCGGCGAAGAGCTCGTTCACCCTGGCGGGCTCCCGGTGGAGCAAGGCGGCCAGCTTGCGCGGCCACACGCCGTTGTCGTCCTTCTTCCAGACCAGCCAGGGCGCGCCGCGGGCGTCCACGAGGATGTGGGCGTCGATCACGTCCCCGGTGACGATCGGCGCTTCATCCGCGTTGAACGGGCCATCCGGGCCCTCGGATCTGGCGAGGCCGATCGCCAGCGAGCGGTCCTGCATGCGGGCCGTGAAGCAGAGCCAGTACGCGTCCGCGACCCGGTGCATCTCCGGAGCCCAGAAGTCTGCCTGGTTGGGGCCGGTCAGCGCCCAGGCGGGCGCGCGTCCCTCCGGGAAGACGAACCCGGTCAGCTGCCAGGTGACCAGATCGCGAGAGGCCAGGATGGGAAAGGCGTTCGGCGCGTCGTTCGAGGTCACAAGCAAGCGCCATTCGCCCTCGCCCACCCGCACCACGCAGGGGTCGCCATAGCCGTAGAGGATCTCCGGCGCGACCGGCTCGGTCAGCAGGGGTCGCAGCGTCGGCCCGCCGTTCCGCGGCGGCGGCGGGGTGCGGGCCAGCGGCATGCGGGCGCCGAAGTCCCGCGCCAGCGCCTCGAAGAGGTCGAGGTAGTCCGGCTGCTCCGCCCGGGCGAGCGCATAGCTCCGCGCGCCCTGCCCGGGCTCGATCACCCGGAAGCCGCGGGGCCCCTGGACGTCGACAGCGATCTCGAAGGCGAACGGCGCGCCGGGCGGCGTCCGCAGGCGCAACGGCGTGGCTTCGGCGTTCATGCGGCGGGCTCCTCCGTGACGTCGGCGATCGGGACCAGCGACGCGCGCCCGCCCATGCCGGACGCGCTCGGTCCCGGCGTCACCATGTCCTGCCACGCGCCGCGCGGGTGCGCTCGGCGAAGGACGAGCTGCGCGGCGCGACCTCAGAGCTCGCCCACCTGGCTGTGCTCGTGGAAATCAACAAGCGCCTGGCCGCCGCGGCCGAGGCCCGCCTGGGCATTGATGTAGGGCACCGCGTCTCGAATCGCCTTCATCGTCAGCCCGATGTTCTTGTGCGTCCCGACCACGAGGGCGGTGTGGTGCTCCACCGCCCGCTCGGGCTGCGTCAGATAGCGAAAGAGCTCCTGAATGCGCGGGATGTGGATGCGGCCGCGCGTGCCGAACGTGTCGATGCCTTCCTCGCTGACCCGGCCCACCCCGCCGTAGAGGAACACGCTGCCTTCGCGCGCGTTGGTGCAAGGTCTCAGGAAAGCGCAGGTGCCCGCCTTGAGCTCGCCGTCGACCGCGCCCCAGGTGTTCTCCGCGCCGATGTCGGCCTGGGTGGCCAGGATCTCCTGGCGGGTGATGCGGGCGCCGGGGCGCATCACGCTCTTGGCCCAGACGCCGCAGTGGAAGAGATCCACCTCCTCGCGCTCGTCATCGTACATGTTGTTCCAGTCGCCGAGCAGCGGCACGAGCCCGGAAGCGCACTGGAGCATGTACATCCCCATCCAGCCCGCGATGTCGGTCTCGCAGGCGGCGGGGATGAGCTTGTCGGAGAGCATGCTCATGCAGGTGCAGGGCATCACGCCCACCTCTCCGCCAATCTGGTACTTCTGCATCTCCGTCCAACAGCGCACCGCGATGCCGTCGAGGTCATTCTCTTTCACGAAGCGATCGAAGACGACGCCCATCCGGGCGATCGCCTCCAGCGAGGCGCGCGGAACGTCAGCCGCCGCCATGTAGCCGGAGACCGCTTCCAGCTGAGTGGATAGCTCGCGCGGCGAGACCTTGCGCATCTGTCGATCGAGCGCGATGAGCTCCAGGCCGACCGTGCTCAGGCCGATGTGCCCCAGCAGCTCGGTGGAGACGTTGGTGACCGTCTGGAACGCGTCGGGCCCCGACCCCACGAGCCCGAGGCGCACGCCGCGGCCCCGGCGACGGAACTTCGATGCCACTACGCAGCTCGCGTAGAAGGCGTGGAGATCGTCCGCGAAGGCCGCCGAGCTCACGGCCTCGCAATGCTTGGACGTGAGGGTGTACGGGTAGCCGATGTGGCGGAGCGCGTTGGCGGCCGAAAAGCGCCCGCACGCCCCGTCCCGCCGGCCCTTCTGTCCCATGCGTCCCAGACCGCGCACGTCAGGCTCTGTGTGCAGCAGCACCGGCACATCGAGGTCGGCCAGCCGCAGGAAGTCCCGGATCCCGTTTTCATCGGAGAAATTGTACATCGAGCAGATGACGCCAATGGCCCCGCCGCCGTCGGGATCGCGGCGGTACTGCTGGGCGACGCCCGCGGCCGCGCGCGCGTCGGCGTAGGTCTCGACGTTGCCGAGATCGACGTAGCGCACGCGCTCGCCGAGCACACGGCCCACCGCCGACTGGGTGGCTTTCGCTCCCTCCTCGGCGAACTCCGTCGGAAAGAAGCCCCGGTTGCCCATGAAGCCCAAAATCACCGGTTCACTCTGTGCCATTGCTGTCTCCTGGAGCAGGCGGGCCCGAGCCAGAATGACCCTGGACCTCCGCCAGCGCTTCGACACCGCCGAACGACCCTTCGATCGGGTGGATCCGTGGGATCGCGGCCATGGCTCCCTCGCGCGCGGGGGACCGCCAACACCGACCGCGTATTCCGCTTCAATACTATGCATGTCCGTGCTAGCGTCAACAGCTAATCCGAATTAGCTAAAGGGAGCGCGCGCTTGAACGATCCCCCCGACCCCGACCCCCCGCACGTGCCCGGTCTGCGTCCGATCCGTATGAAGGACATCGCCGAACAGCTGGGGTTGTCCCAGACCACGGTGTCTCACGTCCTGACGGGCAAGCATGCGAAATTTCGCATCAGCGCCGCCACGGTGGAGCGGGTCTGGGCGCTGGCCCAGAAGCTGGGCTACCGGACCAACGCCATGGCCCAGGCGTTCCGGGAGCAAAAATCGTACGCCATCTCCCTCGCCGTCGAGGACCTGTCGAACCCGTTCTGGGCCGGGATAGCCGTCGGCGCCGAGCGCGAGGCCGAGCTCCACGGCTACACCCTCGTGGTGAGCCACCTGGCCGGCAACGCGGGGCGCCTGCGTCGCGCGTTGCAGCTCGTGCACGAGTCCCGGGTGGATGGGCTCATCGTGTCCCCGATTTCCGGAGGGGACTGTGATCTCATCGCGGCGCACGAGCAGGGACTTCCCTTCGTGCAGATCGACCGGGCGGTCCCGGACCTCGACGTGGCGTGCGTGCGCACCGATCACGCGGCCGGTTCGGTGCTGGCGCTCCGCCACCTCCTCAGGCACGAGGATCGGTCGCTCGTCTACATCGGCGGCCCGCTCGACATCGCCACCTACCGACATCGTCTCGACGGGTTCCAGGCGGAGTTGACGCGGAGCGGCGTCGCGGCGGCGGCCATCGAGGAGTTGAAGGAGGCCACCCCGGAAGCGGCCGAGGCGCGCATGGTCGAGCTCCTCCAGCGGCTGCGTGGACCTCTGGCGGTCTACGCAGCCAATTTCTGCACCACGGTCGGGACCCTGCGGGGCATCCGCGCCGCCGGCCTCTCCGTACCCGACGAGATCGATGTCGTCGGATTCGATGACATCCTGATGGCCGATCTCTTGCGCTATCCCGTCGCGACAGTCGATCAGGACGTCGGCGGGATAGGGCGCGAAGCGGTCCGGCTGCTCCTTCAAAGGCTGGCGGGCGCCGAGGTCGCGCGAGAGGTCCTGCTCCCCCCTCGCCTCACCGCGCGAACATCGGACGTACCGCGCAGCGAGGGGCGAGCTCGCGCGCGGAGCGCGCGGAGAGGCGACGGCTCACCGGAGCCATCTCGGCGATCCAGGAGCGGCGGTCCCGGAAAGAACAAGAAGTCCAACTAGAACGCGAGTTGGCGTGCGCTCGGAATCGGCCGTCACGTCCGCCCGGAATACGCAGTCGGCAGCTGCGGAACCAGCAGGGTCGACGTTGCGGACGCCACGCTCCCCCGTCCGTCGGTCGGCAGCGCGACTCCGCAGATGGCATGCTCCGTGCCTGCTTCGTGCGAGCGTGATCAATATTAACGACTCACGAAGAGGCCTGGTGCACGGCGACGATGCCTGCCGAGGCTCGGACGCGAAGGGACGGCCGCCGGTAACCGCCTACATCAACCGCATTGCCACGGCCGTGCCGCCGAACGACGTGCACTCCTCCTTTGTCCGCTTCGCGAGGACGCTGTTCAGCGACGAGCGCAGCCGCGTGCTGTTCGGGCGGATGGCGGACAAGGCGCAGATTTCACACCGGTTCTCCGTGCTGGCCCCGAGCGACGAGGTGGGCGGCGCCTCGATCGACGCGGGGCGGTTCTACCTGCGCGGCAGCTTCCCGACGACCGCGGACCGCATGCGTTTGTACGAGAAGCACGCGCCGGAGCTCGCCGCGCAGGCCGTCTCGGGCCTCGATCTCGGGACCACGGCGCGCCGGATCACCCATGTCATCGTGACGTCGTGCACAGGCTTTTCCGCGCCGGGCATCGACCTCGATCTCGTCGAGCGCTTCGGCCTCGATCCATCGGTCGAGCGCACGACGATCGGCTTCATGGGGTGTTATGCGGCGATCAACGCGCTGAAGCTCGCGCGGCATATCGTGCGGTCGGCGCCCGAGGCGCGCGTGCTCGTTGTGAACGTCGAGCTGTGCACGCTGCACCTGCAGGAGGCGATCGCCATGGATCAGATGCTGTCGTTCCTCCTGTTCGGCGACGGCTGCGCCGCGGCCGTGGTCAGCGCCGAGCCGACCGGGCTCGCGCTCGACCGGCTGCACGCCGTCGTGGTGCCCGGGACGCGCGAGCTCATCACGTGGAACATCCGCGACCTCGGCTTCGAGATGTTCCTGTCCGGCCGCGTGCCGGGCGCGATCGACCGGGGGCTCAAGGCCGCCGCGGGCGCGATCCTCGACGGCGCCGCGCCAGGCGAGATCGACCTCTGGGCGGTGCACCCCGGCGGGCGGTCGGTGCTCGACGCGGTCGAGCACGCGCTCGAGCTCGGGCCGGACGCGCTCGCGGCGTCGCGCGACGTGCTCGCGCGCTTCGGCAACATGTCCTCGGCGACCCTCATGTTCGTGCTGCAGTCGATCATCGCTGACGCGCGGCCGGGCATGCGCGGATGCGCCATGTCGTTCGGTCCAGGTTTGACCGCCGAGACGATGCTGTTCCATACGGACTAGACCGATGAGCGCCCTGGACTTCTCGCGTCGATCCACGCTCGACGAGCTGATGGATACCCAGCCCGTGGGCTTCGAGGAATTCCGCGCTTGCCTGGTCGATCTGGCGCGGGTCAACCGGCTGACGCTCGCTTACCGGCCGACGCTCGCGTTCCTCGATCGCCTCGTCGAGCGCGGCCTGCCCGAGGACCGGCCGCTGGAGGTGATCGACGTCGGCAGCGGCTGCGGCGACATGCTGCGTCGGATCGACGCGTGGGCCAGAGACCGCGGCATCGCCGTCTCGCTCACCGGCGTCGATCTCAACCCGTGGTCGCGCCGGTCGGCCGCCGAGGCGACCCCGCCGGGCCGGCCGATCACCTGGGTCACCGCCGACGCCTTCGCCTACGAGCCGCCCGGCGGCATCGACGTCGTGTTGAGCTCGCTCTTCACGCATCATCTCGCCGATCCGGCGGTCGTCCGCTTCCTCGCCTGGATGGAGGCGAAGGCGCGGCTCGGCTGGTTCATCAACGATCTGCACCGCCACCCGCTGCCATATCACTTCTTCCGCCACCTCTCGCGCCTCGCGGGCTGGCACCGCTTCGTGCAGCACGATGGGCCGGTGTCGATCGCCCGCGCCTTCTCGGCCAGCGACTGGCGATCTCTCATCGCCGAGGCCGGGCTCGATCCGCGCGCCGTCGAGGTTCGATGGTGGATGCCGTTCCGGCTCACCGTCGGGAGGCTCAAGGTCCCGTGAACGACGCTGTCGTCGTCGGAGGAGGCCTGGCCGGGGCGGCGGTCGCGCTGCTCCTCTCGCAGGCGGGGCGCGAGGTCGCGCTGATCGAGCGCGAGGCCGGCCCGGCGGACAAGGTCTGCGGCGAGTTCCTGTCGCGCGAGGCCGCGCTCTACCTTGCGTCGTTCGGGCTCGATCTGCGGGCGCTCGGCGCGGTGCCGATCGAGGCCGTGCGCCTGGTCGAGCGCGATCGGGTCGCGGCCACGGCGCTGCCGTTCTCCGCGCTCAGCCTGTCGCGCCGCGTGCTCGACGAGGCGCTGCTCGCGCGCGCCGCGGCGGCGGGCGCGTCGATCCGGCGGGGCGTCCGGGTCCAGACGCTCACGCGGGCGGGCGCGGGCTGGGGGGCGCGGCTCGAGGACGGCAGCGCGATCGAGGCGCGCGCCGCGTTCCTCGCGACCGGCAAGCACGACGTCCGGGGCCTGAGGCGACCTTCTGGGCTGCAGGCCGATCTCGTCGCCTTCAAGCTGCACTGGCGGCTGTCGCCGCGGCAGGCGGCGGAGCTCGACAGGCACGTTGAGCTCGTTCTGTTCGAGGGCGGGTATGCCGGCCTGCAGCCGGTCGAGGGCGGTCGGGCGAACCTCTGCCTCCTCGTCCGCAAGAGCCGCTTCGCCGCGCTCGGGCAGCGCTGGGACCGCCTCCTCTGCGCGATGCGCGAGGGGTCGCCGCACCTCGACGCGCGGCTCGCAGGCGCGGAGCCGTGCCGGGCGCGGCCGCTCGCGCTCTCGACGATCCCGTACGGCCATGTCCAGCGCCGCGCGGACGGGATATGGCGCCTCGGCGATCAGGCGGCGGTCATCCCCTCCTTCTCCGGAGACGGCATGTCGATCGCGCTGCACAGCGCGCGGCTCGCAGCCACCGCGTACCTCGAAGGGGCGAGCGCGGAGGCGTTCCAGCGTCGGCTCTCGCGCGACGTGCTCGGACAGGTGCTGCTCGCGACGGGCCTCTCTCACGGCCTCGTGCGGCGGCCCGGCCAGGCGGCGCTCGGCGCGGCTGCGCGCCTTTGGCCGGGCCTCATGGCGGCCGTCGCCGGGCGCACGCGCGTGCCCGAGGCGGCGCTCGTGCGCGGAGGGCTGCCGGTACCTGCGAGCGGCCGCTAGCTCAGGGCAGGCCGCTTCACGACGAGGAGCCTCGGTCAGTCGGCGGGCGGGATGAAGAGGCCCGGGCAGGGCTCGTCGCCGAAGACCCTGGTGCCGAGCCGGTACATCGTGATCTTCGGGTTCGGCGCCCAGTTCCAGCTGCCCCCCGCATGGGAGTAATCGTTCGACTGGTTGAACGCCTGCCAGCTCGACGCGTGGAACGCGATGTTGAACCGGTCGGTGGAGGACGAGGGATCGACCGAGAGGAACGGGAAGCGCACGTCGAGGTAATGCGTCGCGCCCGCGCAGCCGCCGCCGGGCACCTCGTGGAAGCTCATCTCGAGCTCGCTCGAGCAACCCCAGCACGTCGCCTCGAGCGAGCCGGGCGGCTCCTGGCTGAAGTAGTACCGCACGGTCGAGCCCGCGAGGTACACGCTCTCGCTGCCCGTGTTGCGCACCTGGATCCCGGGCGTCACCCAGCTCGACTGCGGCGCGTGGGAGTCGTACAGCACCTCCAGCTGGCAGTCCGCAGGGCACGACGTGGTGCTCTCGCCGCTGCTGCAGACGCCGTCGCCGCAGGAGCAGTCGCTCGCGCACGAGGCCGGGCTCTCGAGCGGGCCGCAGGCGCCGTCACCGCAGGAGCACACGTCGGAGACCGTACGCTCGCACATGGCCTGGATGGCCCGGAAGGCATAGGTCACGTCCTCGCCGCGGCACGCGTCGTCGGCGCAGGTGAACGGACGCACGCAGTCGCCGTCCTGCACGAAGTCGCGCTCGCCGCGCACCAGGATGCCCACGAGCTCCTTCGTGTTCGTGTCGAACACCCCGGACCCGGAGTTGCCCACGAACGTGTCCAGGTTGCCGACGAAGAAGTCGAGGCTCGGCGCGTTGCTCCGGACCGCGGCCCCGTCGGCCAGCTTGAGCGGCAACCCGCGGGGGAACCCGTGCACGACGAGCGGCGTGCCGATGGCCAACGGAGCGCTCGACACACGCACCGCGGCGGGCGTCCGCCCCACCACCGGCCGATCGAGGCGCACCACCGTATAGTCCGCGCCCCGCCGGTCCTGGTAATAGGTGATGAAATCCACGCAGCCGTAGACGTCATCGCTGGTGATCTGGCCGAGCTGGCCGGACGGCGTCATCGCATAATCGAAGACGAAGCGGCTGTCGCGGCAGTTGTTGATGCAGTGCGCGGCCGTGAGCACCAGGTCGTCGTCGATCAGCGTTCCGCTGCAGTCGGCGAGCGCCGGCTGGGAAGCGAAGCGCTCGTCGGGGCACACGTCGTCGCGCTGCGCCCATGTGGGCCCGGCGATCTGGATGTTGTTCGGGTCCGAGTCGTCGACGGCCGACGCGGGGATGAGCGCCACGGTGAAGTCCAGCGCCCGCGCGGCCCAGGCGGGATCCGCGTACGTGAAGGGCTCCTCGCGGTCATCCTGGCCATAGATGACCTCGGAGCGGGCCTCGCCGGCGGCCTCCTCCCCGGCAGGCGCCGGCGCCGCGCACCCCGCGGCAGCCCACACGGACGACAAGCCAGCAGCAATGATGAAGCGGTTCGCTCTCATGACAAGCTCCCAAGTGTTCGAGGCAGAGCGAAGATCACCCGGCGGGCCCGATGACGACGTGTCAACGCCTGGCCGGCGTCGAGCAAGGATCTGGCGCCCGACAAGCAAGGACCCCCGAGTGGCACGCTCGTTCCGTTCGCAGCGAGGGGGATCTACTTCTTCGTGCGGCGCGCACCAATTCGTATGCGCCATGGACCTCATGCACACGCTGCATCGCGCCGGGGCGGCCCGGGGCGCGAGCGCGCGCGGGGGCGTGCCCCTGACGACGGATTGACCATTGTCCAATGGATTGGCGCCGCCTCCAGCAGGCGGACATCCCGGGTTTACCCTCGTCGCATCGGGAGATCGTCCTCCTGGGGAGCACCACCATGAAGGTAGCCATCTTGACCGGCAGCGTGAGGAGCGGGAGACAGTCGCACAAGATCGCCCATCACCTGGAGCGGAAGCTCCGGGAACGGGGCGCCGAGGCCGACCTGATCGATCTGGCGGAGACGCCGTTGCCGATCCTGGAGGATCGGTCGGCTCGCCCCCCGCAGCTCCAGGCGACGGTTCAGGGGCTGAGCGCGCGCCTCCGCAGGGCGGACGCGCTCGTGTTCGTGACGCCGGAGTACCACGGGAGCTTCTCGGGCGTGCTGAAGAACGCCCTCGACTATTTCTGGGAGGAGTTCAACAAGAAGCCGATCGGCGTGGTCGCGGTCTCCGCGGGGAGGCTCGGAGGCATCAACGCCTCGACGCAGCTCCAGCACGTGATCCTGAGCCTGGGAGCATTCCCGCTGCCGCTCAAGCTGCTCGTCCCGGAGGTCCAGAACGTCTTTGACGAGTCGCTCCAGCTCAGGAGCGAGCAGGTCGCGAAGACGGCCGACAGGTTCCTCGACGAGTACCTGTGGTTCGCTCAGGCCATCGTCCAGGCGAAGCAGGCCGGCGAGGTCTCCCGGCCTCTGGTCGCATGAGGTCCGTCCGTGAGCTCCTCGACCATCGACTGGCCCCGGTGCCGGGGCTCGTTTCCGCAGAGGCGCGTGCGGGTGGTGGCCGGTACACGCTGAAGACGGGAAGTCCTGACGCCGAGGCGCTGCGGCCTGCGCTTCGCAGCGTGCGCGCTCCCGGGAGCCCGCTAGAGACGCCACCAGCGCAGCTCATTGGCCGCCTCTCGACCGCGGCCCACCCGCCGCGGTCGACCGTAGCGCGGCTCCGCGGCCGCTCCCTCGTATCGAGCGAACCGAGGGCTGAGAGGATACCCGCCGAGCAACTCCGGAAACGACGAGGCGGCGGGCGAGGTCGAGCAGCATTGGACCCAGCACTCGGCTGCGCGTGCAGAACGACGGCAACGTCGTGATCTACGCCACGAACAATATACCGATATGGGCCACCAATACCGGAGGCTTGCGAGCCTCCGCGCCTGTCCACAAGGGACACGGCCGTCGTCGCCGACGCGATCTGCGATCGCTTGGTCCACAACGTGCATATGCTGTCGCCGAAGAGGCCGTCGATCAGGAAGAAGAAAGGGCGCGGGGTGAAGAACACGGTAGAGTTGGGGTGACCATTCCAGCATCCCTCTCGCTTCGAGATGTGGCCAGGTAGGACCCAGATCCCGTCGCTGCGCTCCGAGGGCGGCCGGGCGCTCCTGAACGGGTGGCCGGGCGCTGGCGGAATGGGCGGCCGAGTCGACCCGAATACGCATTCGGCAGCAAATGAGCGTGGCTTGCGCGCGGTGTTTACTGTAAAGGAGGTGAGTATGAATCAGCTTGTGAAATCAGGGGGGACAAGGGGAGCTGCCCGTCAATCAGTCCGAGGGGCTCTCGTCGCGGGCAGTGGGCCTGCTCCGCGCGCAACGAGCAGCGCCATACCGCGCATCCTCGGGGGCATCGCGATCGTCGGTGCGCTCCCTCTAGCGTATTGGCTCGGCACCCGCACGGCGACGGCCGATCGTCCGGCGCTCGCGGCGCGGGAGTCCGGCACGCCGGATCGCAGCGTCGCCGCACCTATCAAGAAACCGCCCGTGATCCCAGCTGCGCCCGATGTCGTGCGCGAGGGATCCCCCGCCGATCCCGAGTTGGCTGTCAGCGCGCCGCCCTCCGAGCCTCTGGAACCACCGCAACAGGAGCCGTCGGCGCTTGAGCACCGCGATCGGGTTGTGGCTGAGTTGCGCGCCTCCGGCGTGGACCGTCGCCTGGGCGCGCCGGCATCGACGGTTGTCAAAGGGTGGTCGAGCAAGCTCGCGCAGTTCGCGGTCGGCGGGTCGTTCGACCGGGAGGAGTGCTACGCGAAGGGCTGCTTCGTGACCATCGTCCATCCATCGCTGCAGGACGCGGAGAAGGCCACCGACATCATCACCCGCACCGGCGAATTCAATGGCTGGCAAGCGGGCAAGATGCGCAGCGGTCCGATCGCTCACGACGATGGTCGCGTAGAACTCACGTGGGTGATGTATCCACCACCGCCCGACGGCCATGTGCTCCTCGAGACGCTACCCCCGGACAACTTCGAGGAGTTGATGCGGCGCGGCTCCCCCCAGTGAGGAGCGCTCCCCTCTGCGTGGCCGTGAGCGTCGGGCGCCTGTCTGGAGGCCCTTGGCGGGGGTGCGACGCCGCGGCGCACCTGGTCGCTCAGGTGCTTCCCGGCGTCCCGGTGGGGCGAGGGGGTGCTGACGGCGCCGCACGAAGTCTGTCGCGTGCTCGGGCTCCGACCGGACGCGCTGGCCGCGTCTGCTTGTCTCAGCCCTGCTTGTCCAACCCTCCCGCGGCTAGATGCCGTTGTCGTCTACTGGAGACACGCTCACGGTGGAGGTGATCCCTTCGAGCGTCACGTTCGACGGCAGCCTGCACATGACACCGACCTGCACCTCGGGACCGATCAGCGTCTTGTAGACGTCAAGACGCACTCGACGGGTGAGGCCGGCTACCTTTGTAAATGATGCGGATTCGGACGTGCTCCCATCCCGGGTGACCCAGGTGAGCTTGCAGTCTGGGCAGGTGCCGCCGGCGACGCAGCCCGACAGGGCGGTGCCTCCCGAGTATTGAACGTTGGTGAACGAGATGAACCGGTTGTGCTCGGCGGAGTCGTCCGCGGGCGGAGTGATGGGACAGAACACGTCCAGCTCCGAAGACGACGAATTGGTGATCCCGGACTCGCTGCGGGTGATCCCCGAGACCCCGCTCGCGGTGGTGGCCGCCGAACACTCGATGCCGCTGACCTGGACGTTGTTCCAAATCGGCGTGAGATCCCAGGGATCGGGGAACGTCGACGGCAGCGCATCGGGATTGTGAAGGGAGTCGCAGTTGTCAGCGAGCTGACACAGCATGACCTTGTAGCCGAGTATCGCCGTGAGGGTCGGCAAGACGCAGTTATAATCCAGGCTAGCCGCGGTCAAGCCCTCGTTGGCTTCCAGCGTGTGCGTCGCGTCGCTCCCCCAGAAGCTGCCAAAGGAATTGGGGTTGGAGTAGTTTGACGCGTCCGCGAGCTTGATCTCGCCGCTCCCGATACCACCGGTGTTGCTCACCGTTGTGCTGTAGTACTTGGATCCATTATGGGCTTGCATCCCGGCGTAGCAGCTGACGGTGCGGGACGGGGCAAAGGACTGCCGCTGGAAATTCACGACCGCCAGCATGGCCTCCGCCCATTCATTGGCATCGAAGGTGTAGGTGCCAGGACCATTGGACCCCCAGCGACTGGCCAGGGAAATCGGACAGATGACCGTCCGATTCGACGCGGTGGTGTTGAGGAGGGCGCCGCTGCTGTAGACTACGCGATCGTCCGAGAGCGGTGTCGCGAAGTGACATGCCGCCCCACCGTCCTTCAGCAGCCAGTTCTTGTGCGTGGCCGACGCTACCCCGGCGAACAGGAAGCAAACACCAAACAACGCTAGCATCGCGGGCTTTTTCATGGTGTTCACCTGTCAGTTCGGGATGACCGCGCTCATGTAATAGTTGATGGTGGTCAAATTGGGAGCATTGCAGGTCAGGCCCCAGTTCATCGTGGATTGGGAGCCGAATTCATTGAAGAAATACATGCTTCCGCTCCCTGTCCACGAGTTCGGCCCCGGGGTGGTGCAGCCCTGAGCCGGGTCCGCCGAGCACGCGTAACGCGTGACTCCATAAGAGATGGATCCGTTGGTTGCCTTCTCGAACTGGCGGCAGCTCACCGACGCAGTGTTGGCAGCATCATACACCTTCACCACGGTTGCCACAGGGTCGACGTAGGTTGGATCATCGCTGGCTACTCCGTAGTAAGCCGTTGACCGCCGCGTGATGGGGCAGAACACCGTGACCCCTCCAGGGGCCGAGGTAAGGATTCCCCCTGCGCTGCGTTGAAGATACACCTCGTCACTCGATGTTCCAGCGACGCATCGACTGCCGCTCATGTTCACGTTGTTGTCCCCCCGGGTGTAGATGAAGTTGACCGGTGCCGCGTCCACCCCAACCGCCAGGGTGCTGACCACGCCGAGCGTCAGCGCCTGCATTTGTAATTTCATCATGTCCTCCTTCGGATTCCCTTCCCACGTGCGAACCCCGAAAAACGACCGGGCCCCGCCTTCGTAGCCGCACGGTTTCGCATCTGGCGCACAGGTTCTTCGTGAGACCTCGGAGAGGCGCTTCCGACGTTGCGTGTTGCCCGTTGCTGCACCTGATGCGCTTGCCAGCTGGTGTCCATTGAAGAATGGCGAGCGACACGCGCCAGAGGGCGTGGTCGCGGGGAGCTCCAGCATCCCGCGTGCCAGACGCCGAGGAGAGCTGAGCCCGAGGGGCGCTCGCCTCCGCCGCCGGGGCGTCAGCGGCGCGTGAGGGGCTGGCAGTGCAGCCGTCGCCTGGGAACAGCTCCAGCCAAGCAACAGGCGGTAGTGCTGTCATTTGAACATGAAGGCGGTAAGGCGGGAAGAAAATCTCAATGATCTTCCCGCCTTACCGCCTTCATGTGAACCCTCTCTGGGCAAATGACAGCACCACCCAACAGGCGTAGAGAATGTTGCCGTCGCTGATCACGGAGCATGTCACGGTGCGGGTGTGACATGTCACGGTGCGGGCGTGACATGTCACGGTGCGGGCGTGACATGTCACGGGACAGGCGTGACATGTCACGGTGCAGGTCGTGAGCGGAAGGGACTGGCTCGTCGGGAGCACGGTTTCAAATCACGATCGCCAAGAGGCTCGGGAGACTGAAGTCACTGACGAGCGCCCTCGCTCATTTCGGCGCCTCTCGCCTGAAGCCGCTCTCCCCCGGACCTACAGCGGCCGGAGCCCGGATGCGCGCGCGGCGTCCTGCAGGAGCCCTCGAAGCCAGACGTGCCTCGGATCTCGCTCGTGTCCGGGGTACCAGACCATCTGCATCTCGATGGCCGGCAGCTCGAGCGGCGCCGCGCGCACGACGAGCTCGAGCTCCTTGGCGCGCGCGAGCGCGAAGCTCCGGGGGAGGATCGCGATCCGGTCGGACGCGACGAGGAGCGGGACCGCGAGCGCAAACGTGGTCACGACGCGGGTCACGCGCCGGGTGAGGCCCCGCGCGGCGAGCCGATCGTCCACCACGCCCCGGCGGGAGGCGGCGAGCGGCGCGACCATGACGTGCTCGGCCCCCGCGAAGCGACGCGCCGTCCAGGGGCCCTTCGCGAGCGGGTGCCCCTTCCGGAGCACACAGACGAAGTCGTCGGCGAAGAGCTCCTCGGCGCACAAGCCCCGCGCGCGCGACGTGTCCGGGATGACGGCGATCCCGCCGTGATCTCGCAAGAACACCTCGACCTCGACCGTGACCGTCCGCACGGACAGGCTCGCCCTCGGCGCGCGCTCGGCGAGGAGCCGGTCGAGCGTCGGCAGGAGGACCTCGGCCACCCTGTCCGATGTGGTGACCGTGAACTCTCCGTCGTACGTGCCAGGATCGAACGGAGCGCTCACGTCGAAGAGGCGCTCCGCCGCGGCCAGGACCTCGCGCGCCGGGCCCCTCAATGCCTCGGCCAGCGGCGTCCTCACGAGCGCTCGTCCCGCCCGGACCAGCAGGGGATCGTCGAAGTCGTCACGAAGCCGACGTAACGCGTTGCTCGCCGCTGCCGGCGTGATCCCCAGCTTCCGCGCGGCGCGAGCGACGTGGGCCTCCTCGAGCAGGAAATGGAGGGCGCGCGCGTGGTTGAGATCGAACGCGGAGACATTCACGTCGTGAAGCATACGCCTGTCGAGCATCAACTTCCACGAAGGTCTGCGGCGCCGTACGGTCTTCCCATGACAGCGGCGCTCGTTGCTCGCGGAGAGCACGAGCTGCCGTGATGCCTATCGAGGAGACGACCATGGCAAGGAAGGTAATCGGCGTGATCGGCGGCACGGGCGCTCAGGGCGGCGGCGTGGTGAACGCGCTGCTCGCCCGGGGCGATTTCACGGTGCGGGTGGCGAGCCGCAACCCCGCGAGCGACGCGGCGCGAGCGCTCGCCGCGCGCGGCGTCGAGCTCGTCAAGGCGGACTTGCTCGATCCCGAGAGCCTCGTCCCTGCGCTCGCGGGCGCGCACGGCGCCTTCGTGGTCACCAACTTCTGGGACCCGAGCCAGGGGGCGCGCGAGACCGAGATCGGCGCCAAAGCCGTGAGGGCGGCGCGGGCGGCCGGAGTCGAGCACCTCATCTGGTCCACGTTGCCGGACGTCGCCAGGGTGAGCGGCGGGCGCTACAACGTGGCTCATTTCACGGGCAAGGCCCGGGTCGACGACGTGGTCCGGAGCGCCGGCTTCTCGCGCCACACGTTCGTGCAGGCGCCCTTCTATTTCCAGAACTTCCTCTCGTCAATGGCGCCGCAACCGCTCCCGAGCGGCCGGCGCGGCTGGGCGGTGCCGATGAATCCCGCGCTGCGCGTCATCCATGCCGGCGATCCCGCCGACGTGGGGCGGGCCGCCGCCGCCGCGTTCGGCGCGGGAGACAGGTTGCCGGATGGGAGCGTGCTCGCCGTGAGCGGCGGCGCCTGTTCGTGGGACGATTTCGCCGGCACCCTCAATGCGCTCGGGCACCGCGTGGAGGCGGCGCAGGTGCCGGCGGAGGTCTACGACGGCTTCTATCCCGGCGCGCGCGAGATACGCGAGATGTTCGAGTACTTCGCGGAGCACACCTACTTCGGCCCGCAGCACGAGGCGCACATCGCCGCCGCGAACGCGCTCGTGCCCGGCGGCTTCACGACGTTCGCCGACTGGGCGCGCGTGCAGTTGAGGCCCTGACACGTCCATCAGGTCGGCTGCCCGGGAATCTGAAGCGCCGCAACATTCGCGTGAACGCCATCGGCCCCGGCGTGGTCATCACACCGGCGTACAAGGGGACGGGGATGACCGATGAGCAGAGTCGGCCCACTCCGCTCTCGTCGCCACGGAAGGTACATCGCGCAGATGGAGGCGAGACAGACGCCGCGCGGCAGCAGCATCGCGCAGACCCCCGGCGGGGGCCGGTCGACTACGCGATACGGCAGGCCTCTTCGAAATCGAGGCGCGGGTTGCGCGGGTAGAGCTTCGCCGGATCGCCGTGGCCCAGGTTGATGAGGAGGATCGATTTCCAGGGCACGTCGGCGAGGAACGCGGCGTCGACTTTCTCCCGGTCGAAGCCGCCCATCGGCCCGCAGTCGAGCCCGAGCGCGCGGGCCGCGAGGATCAGGTAGCCGGCCTGGAGCGAGGCGTTCTGGAGGAGAAAGAAGTCGCGCTGCTCCTGCGGCATCGCGGCGAGGGCCTCGCCCATCGTCGGGCGCGCCGGGAAGAGCTTCGGCATCTTCTCGTGAAAGCGCGTGTCGTGGGCGATGATCGCGGTGACGGGCGCGCTCATGGTCTTCTCGACGTTGCCCTCCGCGAGGCAGGGGCGCAGGCGCTCCTTGGCCTCGGGGCTCTTCACGAAGACGATCCGCGCCGGCACGCTGTTGGCCGCGGTCGGGCCGAGGCGCAGGGCCTCGTAGAGGCGGTGCAGGGTCGCGTCGTCGATGGGCTCGGCGAGCCAGCCGTTGTGGGTGCGGGCTTCGAGGAGGACTTGCTGGAGGAGTTGGTCGCTCATGATGCTTGCTCGGTGGTACGTGGGTGAGGTGGGGCGAGTCGTTCTGTGAGATCCCGCCTCAGGTCGCGAGCGCGTGCTCGCCGACGCGGGCCTCGGTCTCGGGCTTCGGGGCGCTCGCGAGCCTGCGGCTCCCGGGGCGCAGCGCCCAGGAGGCGGCGGCGATGGCGACGAGGAAGAGGGGCGTGATCACCTTGCCGGCGCCGTCGCCCATCGCGGCGTGGGAGGCAGCGGCGCCCGTGAGATCGAAGAAGATGCCGGCGTACGCCCACTCCTTGAGGCGCGGGAAGCGCGGGGCGACAAGGGCGACGGCGCCGAGCACCTTCCATACGCCGAGGAGGGTGGCGAAGTAGGCCGGGTAGCCGAGGTGCGCCATGCCCTCGAGGACCTGGGGGGAACCAGAGAGATCGGCGAGCCCGCCTGCGGCGAAGGCGAAGCCGAGGAGGCCCGTCGCGATCCAGTAGCCGATGGTGCGTGCCTTGTCGTTCATGAGCGGGCATTCTGAGGCCTGGACACGCCTGCAACAATGCATCAACAGTTGGAAGCATCTGCCAGGATTTGATCCAGATGGACGACCCCCTCGAGACCTCCGAGCTCCTCGCCTTCTCGAAGACCGTGGAGGCCCGATCCCTGTCCCGCGCCGCCGCCGAGCTCGGCGTCCCTCGCGCCACCATCAGCCGCCGCCTCGCGCGGCTGGAGGAGCGGCTCGGCGTGCGCTTGCTCCGCCGGACGACGCGCAGCCTCGCCCTCACCGACGCGGGCGAGGCGCTCTACCGCCACGCCCGCATCGTGCTCGACGCCGTCCACCACGCCGAGGCGAGCGTGCGCAAGGCCGACGGCGCCGTGCGCGGCGAGCTGCGCGTCTCGGTGCCGCCGATGATGGACACGAGCTTCAACGCGATGATCTGCGATTTTGGGCGGCGCTACCCCGAGGTCCGCCTCCACGTCCACAGCGCGACCCAGTACGTCGACCTCCAGCGCGGCGGCTACGACGTCGCGCTCCGCGCGAGCAGCGCGCTCGAGCCCGGCCTCGTCGCCCGGACGCTGGCGCGCATGCCGCTCCTCGCGGTCGCCTCGCCCGCGTACCTCGAGGCCCGCGGCACGCCGCGCACGCGCCGCGATCTGCGGAGCCACCGCTGCATGATGGGCTTCGCCCGCGGGGAGCTGCCGCAGACGCACTGGCCGTCCTCCGGCGGTAAGTTCCAGGTCGAGGGCGCGCTCTTCACGAACGACCTCCTCCTGCTCTGCGACGCCGCGCTCCAGGGCCTCGGCATCGCGCTCTTGCCGCAGCAGGTCGTGCGCCCTCACCTCGAGAGCGGCGCCCTCCGGCACGTGCTGCCAGGCGCGATCCAGGCGGACTCGCACATCGCGGTGGTCTACGCGGAGCGGGAGTTCATGCCGCCGCAGCTCCGCGCCTTCATCGACGCGGTGATGGCGTGGGGAGGGGAGAATCTCCTCCCGCGGGCGGACGCGCCGAAGCCGAAGCGGGCGGCGAAGAGCGGCCTGCGCCCGCGCTCGAGATCGCCCGGCGGCGCCCGGCGCGCCTCCGGATAGCCTCGCCCCGCAGGCTGTACGACCCGTGCGCGCTCGGCGTTGCGGCCGTGCACGACGACCTCGACGCCCTCGCGCGCCAGGAGCCGCGCCGTCTCCGCGCCGATGCCCGAGCTCGACCCGGTGACGAGCGCGCGCTTGTCTTTCAGATGAAGTTCCATGGTGTCCTCGCTTTGCGCCCTCGTCAGTCGTGGTGCAGCTTCAGCATCGCTCGCCCCACGTCGGTGTCGGCAAAGTCGGGTATGCCGTCGGCGTCGGTGCTCGCGCTGAGGGCCCGGTGGGCATCATCGCTGGCGCCGAGCTCCTGCAGCGTCAGCTTGGCGAGCACGTACGCGTCGCTCCCCAGCAGCAGGCGCCGCGGCTGCCTGTCCATCGACGCGAGCTCGAGCAGCGCCTTCGCGGCCTTCTCGGGCACGCCGCGCGCCGCGCCGGGGTTGCCCCGGAGCCGCTTGTTGGTCGCGCCCACGGTGGCTTCGTAGTCGAGCTGCGACGGGTAGATCGTCATCGAGCTGCCAGCCCAGTCGGTGCCAAAGCCGCCCGGCTCGACGATGGTGACCTGGATGCCGAGCGGCGCGACCTCGTTGAGGACGACCTCGCTGAAGCCCGCGACGGCGAACTTCGCCGCCTGGTACGCGCTCAGCCCCGGCGTGCCGCCGCGCCGTCCGCCGATGGAGCTGATCTGCAGGATACGCCCGCTGCGCTGCGCGCGCATCACGGGCAGCACCGCGCGCGTGACATGTACGACGCCGTAGAAATTGGCGTCGATCTGCGCGCGGAAATCGTCGAGCGGGATATCTTCAGCCGAGTCGACGTTCGCGTAACCCGCATTGTTGACGAGCACGTCGATGCGACCGAAGGCGTCGACCGCTTCCTTGACCGCGCGCACGGCCTGCTCGGGCTGCGTGACGTCGAGCGCCACCGTCTTCACGCGGTCGCCGTGCTGTTTCACGAGGTCATCGAGATCGGCGGGCTTGCGCGCCGAGGCGACGACGCGGTGCCCGGCGGCGAGCACGGCCAGGGCGAGGGCGCGGCCGAGCCCCCGCGAGCTTCCGGTGATGAACCATACTTGCGAGTTGTTCTCCGTCATGCACGAAACATCGTGCGCGAGGCGCCAGCGATCAAATCCGATCGCGCCACAAATGAATCGAATCGCGCCAGCGGTTCGGGGTCGTCCCCTCCCAGGCTCGGAACGCCCGCGTGAAGGAGTTGACCTCGTCGAAGCCGAGCAGGAAGGCGATCTCGTTGATGTCGACGTCGTCGGTGCGCAGGAGGCGCAGCGCGGCGTGGTGCCGGACCTCGTCGAGCACGCGCTGATAGCTGACCCCCAGCTCGCCCAGGCGCCGCTGTAACGTGCGCGTGCTGAGCGACAGCTCGCGCGCCACCTTCGCGATGCTCGGCCGCTCGCCTGCCATGCGGCGAGCGACCACCGCGCGGACCTGCTCGACGAACGAACCATGCTCGAGGGGCGCGAGCCTCTGGTCGAGGCTGGGGACGAGCACCTGCAACAGGTCGGCGTTGTGCGTGATGAACGGCGTCGTCAGGAGGCGCGCCTCGAGGACGAGCGCGTCGCGCTTCGCGCGGAACCGCAGCGGACAGCCGAAGAAACGCAGCAGCATCGGCTCGTCGCTGCGCGCGCGAGAGAGCTCGACGCGCTTCGGCGCGAGGGCGAGGCCGCTGCCTCGCTGCAAGAGCACGAGGAGCGAGGCGAGCGATGCGTCGACCAGGCGCGGGGGCATGGGGCCTGGCGCGTGCTGGTAGGTCGTGTGGATCGCCACCTCTTTCCCCGTCGTGTCGATGGCCATGTCCTTCGGCCCGCAAAGCCGCTTGTAGCGGGCGAGCTTGGTCAAGGCGGTGCCGAGGTCGGGAGAGTGCAGCGCCGCGAGCGACGAGACGTCGTACTCGTGCACCTGCGTCTCCATCGCCAGACGAAGCCCGACGTCGTGCGGCGACGACGCGCCGAGCGCTTCCCAGAAGGTGAAAAACTGCGCGGTGCTCAGCTCGCCGCTGGACGGCGCCCGCGCGGCGGCGGTCGCATGAGGCACGTTCGCGCCGAGGCGCGCGAGCCGAGCGCGCACCGCTGACGAGAGGCGGACGACGTCACCGTTCACCGCGAAAAACCTACCGAGATCGAGCCGTCACGACCAGTCCGATCGCGCCACCCCGCTGGGTTGCGGGGCCATGTCGGCTTCGAGCGGCGCCTCCGGCCGTCGGAGCTCCGTGCCCTCTCAGCCGGCGTGAAGGATCCGAAAGCGATCGGGCTCCGCCGGATCTCGATCAACGACTTGGACCGGCGGCCAAGCCCACTGCCAAACGCTGATCCCTGGCGTGCGGGAGAGCTGGATCTGCCCGCGGGTGCCTTCGACCGCGACGCGCGCCCAGGATTCGGCGGCGCGTGCCCGGTCCGCGCCTTGAGAACGCAGCACATCGGCGAGGACGGCGACCGTGTCGTAGCCCTCGAAGGCGACGAAGGAGGGCGCTTCGGCCAGCCGCTCGCGCAGGGCCGTCTCGACTCGGGCACCGAGCGGGCTGAGGCGCTCGGGCCGGTAGCGCAAGAACGGGATCGCGGCGCCGTCGCCGCCCAGCAACGTCGCCCATTCGGCGAACTCCGGTTGCCCGGCCGGAGCACCCATCATGATCTCGGCGAGGCGCCGGTCGCGGCGGACAGACTTGACGATCGACACCGCCGGCTCCGGGTAGCCGACCAGAAGAAGGAGGGCTGTCGCGCGACTGTCGACGAGCTCGTCGCACATGGCCGCGGGGGCGAGCGCGCGCATGTCGAGCTCGATGACGGTGCCGCCGCGTGGAGCGAGGTAGTCCCGCAGGATGCGGGCGCCAGACGCCCAGTAGACGCTCGAATCAGCTGCTACGGCGATGCGCCTGTGGCCCGCGCCGAGGAGGAATTTCGCGTAGATCCGCCAGCCGTGGGACTGCGCCGGGGCGAGGCGCGCGACCCATTCCGTTGGCTGTTCGGTGAGCGCGTCGAGCACCGCTGACGAGCAGAGGAACGGCAGGCCGAGGGCGTCGGCCCTGGCGGCAGCGGCGCGAGCGACGACGCTGTGATACTCCCCCGCCAAGGCAGCCACGCCCAGGCGAGCCAGCTCATCGACGGCCGCCGCGGCCCTCTGTGGATCAGCCGCGGTGTCTCGGACCACCAGCTCGAGGGGTCTTCCGACGATCCCGCCGGCGTCATTGACTTCGCGAACGGCCAGCTCGAGTCCAGCGAGCAAGTGCCGGCCCGCCTCGATCCAGCCGGGCCGAGTTAGCGGAACGAGAGCGCCGATCTGGACGGATGATCCGTCGGTCTGCTCCGCTCCAGGTGGCGACAGCGGCGTATTCATGTGGTGTCATCTCCCCTATGGCGCGGGTGAGGCATCATGTGCGGCGGGCGGTCGGGACCTCGTAGCCGAACGAGCCGTGCTCATCGAGGTGGTAGGCGGAGACGTCACGGTCGATCTTCCGCCGGGCAGCCGCCGGAGGCCGGTCTCGTCGAGCTGCCCGAGGGAGCCCTCGATCAGCGTGCGCGCGCGTGCGAGCGCGTCCTCCCGGCGGGCGATGCGCTCCGGGTGCAGCCGGGCCCGCGTCTGGCGCAACACCTGTTGGCGATCGAGCATAGGCGGCGACTATACCCCGGCGCGGCTCCCGTCGGCCGCCTCGCGCGAACCGCTCGGCCTCGGCGGGGCCGGGCTTCGATGGGCGCTGTGAATGCCGCGCTGCAAAGGCGAGCTTCTCGCGAGGAGCCTGCCCTAGCGTTGTAGGAAGACGAAAGCGCCCTTCTTGTTCGAGATGACGATGTCCGGCCGGCCGTCTCCGTTGCCGTCCGCGACCGTGAGCTGGGTGCCTACCCCCGAATCGTCATCGACGAGAACGGGCTGGAAGTCGACGCGTTCCGCCGCTCGCGCCTGCTCGAACCAGTAAAGCCGGGCCGGCGCGTCGAAGTCCGGCATGCCGTCAGGCAGATGACCCCAGAAGCGCTCGCCGCTCACGAGGTCCTGGAGCCGGTCACCGTCGATGTCGGCGTGAGCGAGCGCGTGCGGCTCGTGCATGAGCACGCTCGACGCGGCATCGGGTGTGGTCCCCGGAACGACGACGTGCTCCACGAACGCAGCGCCGGCCGCGTTCGGAACCTGCTCGAACCAGGAGAGCCCGTAGCCGTGAGCGGCGAGCGTGGCCGCTATGTCCGCGTCCCCGTCGCCGTCCACGTCGACCACCGGCATCTGCGCTCCCCCGGCACCGAACGGCTGCTCGACGCGCGTGAACGGCAAGCCGTCGGGCGACTCTGGGCTCCGCGTGAAGTAGCCGCTCGCCTCGACCAAGTCGCTTGCGCCGTCCCCGTTGACGTCGCCTGCACCGAGGCCGTGCGTGAACGCGCCGTACCCCCGATTCTCGGTGAGCGCCCGGAAGACCCATGGCTCGGTCGGGTCCACGCCGGGCGACGACGTTCCGAGCACGCCCCCCGACATGTGCACGAGCTCGGGCGCGCCATCGCCGGTGATGTCGGCGAACAGCGGCGATTCGTTGTCGATCGGCCACGGCAGCGTGTCGTGACGAGCCCAGAGCGCGTCGCCGCCGCGCGGGTTCTGGTACCAAGCCGCGGGCGCACCCGGAAAGCCGACGACGAGGACGTCGGTGAACCCGTCGTGGTCGAAGTCGTAGGGGAACTCGAAAAAGCAATCCGAGTAGCCGTGCGGATCGAAGGCTTCCCTCGGCCACACGGGATGGCTCGTGCCATACCCCGGACCCTCGTACCAATCCGGGCCCGCGATGACATCCGTCACCCCGTCGTGATTGAAGTCCGCAAAGCTCGCCCCCTCGCAGGTGAACTCGCGGTGCAGCGTGATCTTCACGAAGCGTGCGTCGAGGGCGGCCTCACGCGGGAGCGGTGGAGGCGCGGTGGCGGTGCCCGCGGGCGGCGCGTCGGAGCCCGCGTCGACGGGCGCGCGCGAGGATTCGCCCGCGCAGGCGATGACCAAGGCGAGCGGTGTGCAGCGCAATAACCTTATTCCCGAAGCCATCTCCGAGCGCTTAGCACATCGTGGTAGAATCGGCTCTTGGCCGCGTTCACCTTGAGCCGCAGCCGGCCCTCGATGAAGAGATCGCTGCGCCCTATGCCGGCGGGCCACTCACCACGGTGTGGGCAGACGAATACATCTTTCATCGGCGACTCGCCGAACGTCTGCGAGAACTCGCTCGTGCATCTGACTACCTTCGCGTAGAAGGCAAAGTATTCTTTCATCGTGCCATCAAGGGTCCAATAGGGAATCGGCTTCGGCTTGCTCCTGGCCCCGGGCGTGGGCGAAGGGGACGATGACCAGCAGAGGCCCGAGGGATCGAGGCCATCGAAAAGGACGCAGAGAGCTCGTTCGGTGGCAGGCCGTCGAAGCAGCGCACCAGCTGCACGCCCGGCGCATCCCACAAGAATCGACATTTCGCAAGAGCCGAGAACAGTCCACCTGAGCGGCACGTGCAGCGCACGCTTGTTACGAAAAGTAGCACAAAATCAGCTTGAAGACGACCGGCAAAGTGGGGAATAACTTCGGCGGCACTCGCGGGTCGGGCCCTCGTCCGCCATCCCATCGCCCGACCCCGGCGTGAGCCTGCTTCACGACCCCCTCACGAGGAGCGCTCAACATGCGTCTACGCACTGCACGTCCCACGATCTCTTTGGCCTTGTTCGCAGCGCTGCCTTGGATGCTTGCCGCCTGCGCCACCGGAGGCGAATCGGATCCTGTCGGTTCAGGAGGAAGCTCTGCAGTCGGCACGGGGGGCGGCACCGACACCGGCACCGGAGGGACGCCGACGGGCACTGGTGGACCGTCCTCTTCTTCGGGCGGTACCCCGACCGGGACGGGCGGCGACGTGACGACGGGCGAAGCCAGCACCGGTGGCGGGGGCCCGGCCGGAACGGGCGGAGCGCCGGGAACCGGTGGTGCCGGGGGCAGCGGCGACGGCGGCAACGCCGTGAGCGCCGAGTGGGGCGAGGTGGAAAACCCTGGAGCCGGGTGCACCGTCGGACCGATGCCGAGCGTCGCTTCGCTCACGGCGAACTCGAAGCTGCCGGACCCCTTCAAGAAGATGGACGGCAACCGCATCGCCAGCAAGAGCGAGTGGGCCTGCCGGCGCGAAGAGATCCTCCAGCAAGCCTACAAGTTCATCTACGGCGACAAGCCCGTCCCGGCAAAGGGATCCGTGTCCGGTACCGTGAGCAACAGCAGGATCACGGTCGAGGTCAAGGATGGCAGCGGCAGCGCCTCGTTCAACCTCACCGTGAACATGAACGGGGCGACTGCGCCCGCCCCGGCGATCATCGGCTACGGCGGCCTGAGCGGCATGCCAGTTCCGAGCGGCGTCGCGACGATCACCTTCACCGCGGTCGAGTCGCAAGGCACCAGCGGCGCGAAGAACGGGCCGTTCTACAGCGTGTACGGTTCGGACCATCCCGCGGGTTACCTCACGGCGCAGGCCTGGCAGATCAGTCGCGTCCTCGACGTCCTGGAGCAGAACCCCGGCGTCATCGATCCACGCCGGGTGGGTGTGACGGGTTGCTCACGCTGGGGCAAGGGTGCCTTCGTCGCCGGCGTGCTCGACAACCGCATCGCCTTGACCATCCCGGTGGAGTCGGGTCTCGGGGGCACGATAGGCCTGCGCCTCGTCGAGGTGCTCGATAGCTACAGCGGCTCCGAATGGCCCTATCATGGCATCAGCTACGTCCGCTGGCTTTCGGAGGTGGCGCTCGGTCAGTTCACCACGGGCAACAACGCTGGGGCCGACAACACGAACAAGCTGCCCGTCGACATGCACGAGATGATGGGCCTCATCGCTCCACGCGGCCTCTACATCGTGGACAATCCGAGCACCATGTACAACGGGCTCGATCGGAACTCGGCGTGGGTCACCGCCAACGTCGGCAAGATGATCTTCGAGGCGCTCGGCGTCGGAGACCACATCGCCTACACGGGCGCAGGTGGGAGCCACTGCAGCTGGCGCTCGCAGTACACTGCATCCCTCAACGCCATGGTCGACAGGTTCCTGAAGGGCAACGACGGTACGGCGACGGGCAATTTCGCCACGGACCTGCCCAACAAACCCAACCACCTGGACCACATCGACTGGACACCGCCGACGCTCAGCGGCGAGCTTTGATCCAGCAGAGAGGTAGCGTATGAACCCTAGCTCGTTCCTCTCTCTCGGGGTCGCCCTGGCCCTGACGCTGGGCGCTTGCGGCCCTGGTGAAAACGGTGATGCCACGGGCGGCACCGGAGGTGGTGGAGCCTCAGGCGGCACGGTGGGCTCGGGCAGCCAGAGCTCCGCGGGAGGCGCCGGCGGCACGCCGCAAGAGGCCAGCAGCGCCTCATCCGGCGGCGCCAGCGGCGGCGCGACGTCGACCGGCGGAGCGGGGCCGAGCGGCAGCACCTCCAGCGGCGGTGGATCCGGAGCGGCCACCGGCGGAACGTCGGGGTCGGGCGGCGCTCCGGGTGGCGACTGCACGCGCGAGCTCTTGGATGGCCTCCTGGACAACTACTTCGCCGCCCTCGCTGCCGGGGATCCTTCCAGCCTACCCCTGGCAGAAGGCGTGAAGTTCACCGAGAACGGCATGCAGGCCGAGATCGGCACGACGGACTTCTGGAGGGACGCTGGCGAGGTGAAGCATTCGCAGCGTGCCCTGGATACCGAGGCGTGCAGCGCCGGCGCTCAGGCGGTGATCCCGGAAGGCGGGAGGGATCTTCCCGTCGCCCTCCGCATCAAGGTGGAAGGCTCGGAGCTGACGGAGATCGAGACGATCGTCGTCCGCCCGGGCGACTACACGGCATCGTTCGCGGTCGCCTCGAATCCCGCCGCGATCATCGCCATCTCGGACGAGATCGGTTGGCACGACGAGGTCCCGGAGGCCGAGCGGGCCACCCGGGAAGAGCTGACGAGCTGGATCGACAAGTACTTCCGCGCGTTCCCCTCCGGCGTCTGCGACGTCACGGGAGCCTGCAAGCGCTTGGAGAACGGGGGCGGCAACTTCTCTTGCCGCACCGGAGCATCCTGCAGCGCCGGCGATCCTGGGTCCGGCGGCACCTTCATCCCGCGCGTCATCCTGGCCGACGAGGTGCGCGGCATCGCCATCGGTCTCACCATCTTCGACTTCATGACGGACGGGCATCTGGACATGCATATGATCAAGATGTCCGGCGGTCAGGTGCACGCCGTCCACGCCATCCTGCGCGACACGAACGGCGTGTCCGGCTGGGAGTGATGGCGACCTCCCTCGCGGCTCGCGTCGAACCGCCGCGCGGTCAACGCTCAGCAGGGTACAGCGATACGGGGATTTTCCGACCCGCGGATCAGCGCCCCCGGCGCACCACCCGCGCGATCTTTCGAGACAGCGCGTCCGGCGCGACCGGATAACGCGCCACGTCCGCGGCGCCCGCCGCGACGAGCGCGTTCATCCGGTCCGAGGAGAGCCCGGCAGCGCACACGACGGCGCGCACGCCCGGCGCCGCGCGGCCGAGCGCCTCGAGCAGCGCGCACGCGCCCTCCACGTCGGCGCCGGCGTCGATCACCGCCACGCCCAGCCCCGCCTCGATCAGCGCTGCGGCGTCCGGCACCTCGGCGAGGTGGATCCCCTGCGCGTCGAGCCCGATCTCGCACGCCTCGCTGAGCCCCTGCCCCGCCGGCGCGAGCCGGAGCAGCGCCACAGCGCGCTCCGGCACGGGCGCGAGCTCCGCCGTCTCGCCCTCCGGCCAGGCCTGCGCCCGCTCCGCCCGGTCGCCGAGCGGCGCGCCCGCCTTGCGCGCGGGCAGCCGCCGCGCCTCGGCCTCCCGCGACATCGCCTCGTCGAGCCGCGACCGCGCCGCCGCGGCGCTCTCCGGGCGCTTCTCCGGCAGCTTCGCCAGCAGATCCAGCCGGAGCCGCTCCAGCAGCGGCGGGACCGGCGGAGCCCCGGGCGGCCGCCGCAGCGGCGGCGGGATCGAGAACATGTGCATCGCCATGAGCTCCACCGCCGGGAGGCCGACGAACGGCGCCGCTCCCTGCAACAGCGCCGTCAGGATGCAGCCGCACGCGTACAGATCGGTGCTCGGGCCCACCGCGAGCGAGCGGCACTGCTCCGGGCTCATGTACTCCGGCGTGCCCGCGACCATGTCCTTCGAGGTGAGCGTCGGCCCGGCGTCGAGCGGGTCGTCGAGGTGCGCAAGGCCGAAGTCGACGACCTTGGCGACGCGCTCCCCGTCCTGCTCGGCGAGCAGCACGTTCTCCGGCTTGAGGTCGCGGTGGACGATGCCGCTCGCGTGCGCGGCGCCCACGCCGTCGAGGATGTCCGCGAACAGGGCCGCGACCTCCGCGAGCGGCAGCAGCTCGCGCGACGCCCGGAGCAGCGCGCCGAGCGACTGCCCCTTGAGCAGCTCCATCACGAGGTAGATCGAGCCGTCGCCGCCGTCCTCGTCGCCCCCGAGGTCGAGCACCTTGACCACGTTCCGGTGCACGAGCCGCGACGCGGCGCGCGCCTCGCGGAAGAACCTCCGCCGGCTCTCGGGGAGGATCGCGACGTGCGGGTGCATCGTCTTCACCGCGACCGGAACGCCGAGGAGCACGTGCTCCGCCTCGTAGACCTCCCCCATCCCGCCGGCGCCGAGGAGCCGCACGAGGTTGTACTTCCCGCCAAGGACCCGCCCGGCGCGCGTCCGCTGCCGCGCGTCCGCCCCAGGATCATCCGAGGCGAGCGTCTCCGCGGCTGCAAAGGGGTCGGCGCCCGGTCGAGGCGCGGGCGCCCGCCCGTCCGGCGCCCGCTGGCCCTTCAGCACGGTGCGGTCCGGGTCCCCGGCCGGCGGCGGGCGCTCGCCGTCGCCCGCGCTCACGGCGGCGCCTCGCGGAAGCCCACCGCGATCTGCCCCGTCACCAGGCCCTCACCCTCGTCGCGCCACGGGCTCACCCGCACCGACAGCGCCCCGAAGAGCGCGCCGCCCGCCTCCACGCCCGCCGACAGCCCGCCGAGCACGTCGTCCGCCCTGACCTCCCGGTGGACGAGGTGCAGATCCAGCGCGCCGTGCAGCCGGAGCCACGGCGCCGGATCCGCCGTCGCCCCCGCCAGCAGGAAGCCCTGCACGTCCGGCGTGGCCGGCTCGCCGCCCGCCGCGCCGTCGCCCGCCGCCGCGCCGTCGCCCGCGCCCACCGCCGCGCCGTCGCCCGAGGCGCGGATGCGGGCCCCGGCATCGGCCACCCACGTGAACCGGCCCGCGGCGCCGCCGAGCGCGATCCCGGGCTCGATGCGGACAGGCGGGCTCCCGTCGGCCATGGGCACGCCGAGGCGGAGCGTGGGGCCGAGCTCGAGCTCCGAGCGCCCGAGGCGCAGGACGCGCAGGCGCGCGCCGAACCAGCCGGTGCTGCCCACGCCCGCGCCGTCGCCCTCACCGGCCGGGTTCGAGCGGAGCGCGACGTCGAGGCCCAGCGGGCCGATCGCGCCGCTCGCGCGCACCTGCCCCGCGGCGACCCAGCCGCCCCCGGAGCGCGCCGCGGCCGCGCCGACCGCGGCGACCGAGGGCGGCGTCGGCGCGAGCCAGAGCCCGTCGGCCACCCCGGACATCGGGAGGAGCGGGAGGTACGCGCCCAGCACCGGCGCGGCCGGGGGCGCAGGCGGAGGCGCGGCTCGCGGCGCCTCCGGCGCGGCGGGCAGCTCGGCGTCGCTCGTCGCGATCACGCCGCCGCGGCCGTCGGCGACGTCGAGCCGGACGCGCAGCGGCTCGCCGGGGCGCAGCGCCTCCCGGGGCAGCGGGATCCGCGCCGTCAGGGCGCCGCCGCGATCGCCGCCGGCGAGCGCGACGGAGCGCACCCCCCCCGGCAGGTGGGCGACGAGCCGCGGCGCCACCCGCCGTCCTACGTCGACCCCGGCGAGCCCCTCGAGCTCGACCCGGGCCTCGAGCGCCGGCCCGCCCGGCGTCGTCGTCGATGTCGTCGACGTCGACCCCGCGCGCGAGGCCGAGACCACCGCGCCCACCTTCGTGTACCGGACCGGGAGCGACGTGGCCGCGTCATTCCCACGCTCCGCCGCGGCGCTGCCCCGCTCGCGCAGCCGGAGCGCGCGCGGGGCGCGCTGGAGCAGATCGATGCGCTCGGGGACGGGGCCGAACGGGCCGTCGTCGAGCGAGAGCTCGAGCGCGGGAGACGGCGTGAGCTCGATGATCCCGTACGGGTTCGCGGTGATCTCCTGCGCCGCCGGCACGACGCCCCCGGCGGCCCGCGCGGCGACGAGGTGGAACCTGCGCACCGCGCCCACGCCGAGGTACTCCTCGCGATCGACGACCCGGACCCGGAGGAAATAGGCGCCGGCCGGCATCTTCTCCGCGCGGAACGACAGGACGTCCGGCTTCACCTCCTCGCGGGCGAGGAGATCGTTGAACTCCGCGTCGCGCGCGATCTCGACGCGATAGCCGGCCGCGGCCGGCGCCGGCTTCCACGACGCCGACAGGACGCCGAGCCCCTCCGGGGCGAGCGCGATCTGCGCGGCGTCCGCGGTCGTCCACTCGACAGGCGCCGGCAGCGGGCGCGGGCGCGCGGGCGGCGCCTTGCCAACGAACCGGGTGCCGTGGTCCTTCGGGACCACGACGGAGAGGCCGCCCGACGTGACGCCCGCCTTGCCGTCGAACACCGCGACGGTCGTCCGCTCCCCGCGCCGCTGCACCACCGTGTCCCGCGACGACGCGCTCACGCGGCCGCCCCCGCTCGCGGCGACCTCGACCGACTGTCCCCGCAGCGCGGCGAGCGCGGCCTTCACCTCGCCGTCCGCGAGCTCGACGGCCGCGGGCGGCGTCTTCGATACCCGCGCTCGGCTCGCCGTGCCGTAGATGACGACGAGCGTATTCGGCGCGAGGAGCACCCGAGTCCGGTCCACAAACTCGATATCTGCCCTCCCCTCATCCAGCGTGTTGACGCTCGAGTTCGTGAGCAGCGGCATCCCCTGAGCCGCGGGCGACCAGGCGCCGCCGGCCGGGCGCGCGCGCACGTCCGGGTGCATCGACCGGAGCTTCGCGTCGGGGATCGACGTCACCTCGGCCGGGAGGACCAGCGTGAGCCCCTCGGCGAGCGTCGTGCCCGGGCCGCACGCGACGCGGTTGTACCGCTGGATCAGCGCTGCATGCTTGGACGAGCCGTAGAGGACCGCCGCGATGTCGTCGCACGTCTCTCCCGCCTGCACGCCCCATTGAATGACCGCCTCCGGATATCCGGGCGTCGGCTCTCTGGCGCTCGCCACGCCGACGTATCCAACGTGGATCGCAGCGTGGCCGGCGCAGCCGAGGAGCACCGCGATAGCGACAGACTGGCCATTTGACGGTGCCACGCCGGTGGCACGCTACCGGATCGAGATCGGCGTTGCAAGGGACCAGGCAATAGGATACGAGCAGACCGATGGCGTATTGGTCGGCGCGCGTCATCGCGCCCCTCCTGGCCTCCCCGCTGCTCGTCGCCGCGGCCACGGCTTCCATGCCGGCCGCAGCGCAGGAGGCCACAGCGCTCGACAGGCTCGCTCCCGCGCCCGCGGGCGACGGGCTATCCACTGTCCCTTCTGCCGGCGTATCGGGGGAGCTCCGGCCCGCGGTCGGACTTCTGTTCTCCTATTCTCATCAACCGCTCAGCCTGCGCGGGACCGCGCCTGCCGGCTCGGTAACGTGGGTGGGCCGGCAGGCGATCCTCCACGCGCTCGCGAGCGTCGAGCTCCTGCGGCGGATCAAGCTCGATCTCGACGCGCCGTTCGTGCTCGAGCAGGGCGGCGCGTCCGGCGCGCTCGGGGGCATCCGCGTCACGGCGCCCGCCGGCGGCGCCACCCTCGCCGATCTCCAGGCGGGAGGAAGGGTGACGCTGCTGCCCCAGGAGGGGCTCCGGCCGGCGGCGGCGCTCGGGCTCTCCGTCTGGCTGCCGACGGGAGACGAGGCGGCGTTCGCCGGCGCGGGCGCCGTGCGTTATGCGCCGCGGGTGATCGTGGGGGCCGAGCACCCGGGCTTCCGCTGGTCGGCCTCGGCGGGGGGCCGGTTCCAGAAGGCCTCGTCGGACAGCCTGACGGGCAGCGAGGTCCTCTTCGCCGCGGGCGCGGGCGTCCGCAAAGGCCCGCTGCAGCTCGGGTCGGAGCTCTCCGTCTGGGCCGCCGCCGGCGAGGGTTCGGCGCTCGCGGTCCCGGGGCGCGCGGGGGCCGAGCTCCTGCTCACCGCGCGCTGGTCGCTCGGCCCCCTCACGCTCGACGCGGGCGCGGGCCCCGGCTTCGGGCGGCTGCCCGGCATACCGAAGGCGCGCTTCTTCGCGGCGCTCGGCATCGCGGCGGACGTCGTTCCGTCGGCGCCCCCTGCCGCCGCCCCCGTGGCCTTCGCCGGCGCGCCCGCCGCGGCGAAGGGCGCTCGCGGCGCGGCGCGGGCTGCGCCTCCGGCCGCCGACTTCGACGGGGACTCGGTCCCCGACGCGGAGGACGCCTGCCCCCGGGTCATCGGCGAGGCGCGCCCGCCGGCCGCGGCGGCGGGCGCCCGATCGGCGTTCCGCCGCGGCTGCCCGCCGGACCGGGACGACGACGGGATCTACGATGTCGACGATCGCTGCCCGGACGTGCCGGGGGTCAGCAGCGCGGCCGTCGAAGCGGGACCGGGCGGCGCGGGGTCCGGACCCACGTCCGCGGCCCCCGCGAACGCGGGGTCCCAACCGGCGTCGAAGCACGGGTGCCCTGCGGATACGGACGGCGACGGCATCCCCAACGCCGCGGACGCCTGCCCCTACGAGCGCGGCAAGCCGAGCGAGGATCCCGCGACGCACGGCTGCCCGTTCGCGGTGCGCATCGAGGGCTCGCAGATCGTGATCCTGCAGCAGGTCCAGTTCCGGACGGGCAGGGCCGAGATCGAGCCGGAGAGCTTCGAGCTGCTCTCCGAGGTCGCGGCCGTCCTCGAGGAGCACCCCGAGATCGCCCGGGTCGCGGTCGACGGCCACACGGACAACCAGGGCTCCGCGCAGGCGAACCTGAGCCTCTCGCAGCGCCGCGCGCTCGCCGTCGTCGCGTGGCTGACCGCGCACGGCATCGACGCCCGCCGCCTCGAAGCGCGCGGCTTCGGCGCGCGCCGCCCCCTCGCCGACAACCGCACCCGCGACGGCCGGGCCAAAAACCGCAGGGTGGAGTTCCAGATCCGCAAGCGCACCGACGAGGGCGCGGCAGGCTGGAGGGACGGCCCTCTTGAGTGACGCATCGCCCGCGGAGGCCTCCGCGTGAGGGCGTTCTCGCTCAAGACGAAGGCGATCGCGCTCTTCACGGCGATCGCGCTCGTCCCCGTGGCCGTCGCCGTGACGCTCCTCACGGACGTGAACCAGCGCGCCGTGCGGACCTCCGAGGAGAGCTTGCAGGCGTCGATCCTCTCCGAGGTGGCCTCGGCCTCGATCCAGCTCGTCCGGGATGTCGAGAGCGATGCCGTCGCCGCGGCGGCCATCTTCGGCCACGCCGCGAGCGGCGCCATCCGGGACGAGGACGCTGTCGCCTCGGTGCGCGCCCTCGTCGCGACGCGCGCGCTCATCGACGCGGTGCGGCTCGAGGTGCCCGACGCGGGGATCAGCACCATGATCCGCAAGGCGTCGTCCGACGCGGACGTGCCCGCGGCGCCGGCTGCGCTGCGCCGGCTCGCCGACGAGCGCGGCGTCGGCTTCGGCGTGATCGGGCCGGCCCGCGGCCTCCTCGTGGCCCGCGTGCGGCCCGCCGGCGACGCGGGTGCCGGCGCCGCGCCGGGCGCAGGCGCAGGCGCCGCGGCGCCGCCTCCCCCGGGCGGCCCGGCCGGCTACGTGGTCGCCGAGGTGGCGCTCGACATGCTCGGACGCGACCTGGAGGTGATCGCCGGGCGCCGCTTCGGGGGCCGCGCCGTGCGCCTGCTCATCGCGGGCCACGACCGCCAGGTGATCGCGGCGTTCGGGGTGCCCGGTGTCGCGCCGGGCAGCGACGCCTCATCCTTGCCGATCTGGCGCAACCTCCCCCCCGGCGCGGGGTTGAACGACAGGATCACCGTGCTCGCCCCGCACGACGAGGGCGGCCGGCAGATGATCGGCGCCATCGAGACGGTGCCCGACCTCGGCTGGGCGGTCGCGATCTGGCGTCCGGAGCCCGAAGCCTTCGCCGCGCTCGACGAGATGCGGCGCCGCGGCCTCGCCGTCGCCGCGGGCGCGCTCGTCCTCGCGCTCGCCCTCGCGCTCGTCACCGCCCGCCACGTGACGCGCCCGATCCTGCACCTCGTCGCGCAGGCGCGGCTCATCGGCGCCCGGCGCTGGCGCGAGATCGCGCTCGGCGAGGCGCTGCGGGGGCGGCGCGACGAGATCGGCGAGCTCACGACCTCCCTCGGCCGCATGGCCCAGGACCTGGAGCAGGGCGAGGCCGACATCGCCCGGGAGGCGAAGCTCCGCGGCGATCTCGGCCGGTTCATGGACAGGGCCGTCGTCGACGCGATCGTGCGGGGCGAGCACCCGCTCGCCCTCGGCGGCAAGCGGGCGGCCGTGTCGGTGCTCTTCGCCGACGTCGTCGGCTTCACGCCGCTCGCCGAGTCGCGCGACGCCGAGCGAATGGTCGCCCTCCTCAACGAGCTCTTCTCGATGCTCACCGAGATCGTGTTCCGGCACGGGGGCACGGTCGACAAGTTCATCGGCGACTGCGTCATGGCCGTCTGGGGCGCCCCGATCGCGCAGGAGGATCATGCGCGCCGCGCGCTCGCGGCCGCGGAGGACATGATGCGCTTCCTCGAGACGGCGAACGAGGAGTGGCGCGAGCGGTACGACGTCGAGGTCCGCCTCGGCGTGGGCGTGAACTCCGGCGAGGCCATCGTCGGCAACATCGGATCCGACAAGCGGATGGAGTACACCGTGATAGGCGACGTGGTGAACGTGGCCTCGCGGCTCGAGGCGATCGCGGCGCCGAACCAGGTGCTCGTCTCCGCGGCGACGAGGGACCTCGCCGGCGACGCCTTCCCGCTGCGCGCGCTGGGCGAGCGCAACCTCACGGGGCGAAAGACGACCACGGCCGTGTACGCGCTCGATCCGGACTGAAGGGGGCCCAGCGCGCCCGCGCCCGTCGACGCGTGGTGGTGAACTCCCCCGCCCCGTCGGAAGGATGGCACCGCTTCCGCCACATTGTGAACGTTCACAAATAACGTCACTTCCGAGCGACGACACCGACGCCGCGCAGCAGGCGCACCTCGCGCGATCGCGGCGACCGGCGCCCGCCTTCTTGACGCAGTGATCCGGAGGAGCTCGCCGGCCCTGCCCTCCCTCGGCCTCGCGGAGCGGCACGGGCCGGTCGATTGGCATTGACCTCGGCCATGTGATCGTTCACATTTGGTTCAAGGGGTATCCTTTTACTTCGCGCATGAGCGGGTCGCCCTGCGCGCCGCGCCCTTCGTCATCCAATCGAGTTCTTGTCGATTCCAGAGCTCCGTTCGCCCGCCCGCCGCGAAAGCGATGGTCGAGCGATGGTGCTTGGTGTTCTTACCGAGGGTGAGCCACCGGAGGACACCACAGACCTCGTCGCTTCGACGGGGGTCGAGAAATCCTCGGTACGGTCCGTCGGGTCACCCCGTCGCATCATCGGAGAGCAAGATGAAGAAGCCGTCCTGGCATGAGCTCCGTTTCTCAAGAGAAGGCGCCGCCATTTGCGCGCTCGCATTCGCGGCCGCGTGCACGGGCGCGCTGGGTGACACGACGAAGGGCGGTGGGGCATCCTCTGCCGGAGGCGACGGATCACCGACGGACTCGGGTGTCGGCGGCGGCGGATCACCGACGGACGCGGATCCCCCGCCGTTCCAGCCCGCGGCCGGGATGTTGCGCCGTTTGACGAGAACGCAATTTCGCAACGCCGTGCGCGACGTCTTCGGCGTGGAAGTCAATATCAATGACCTCGACGCCGACAGCTGGAACGGGAATTTTGCGGTCATCGGCGCATCGACCGTCGTGACCTCGGAGCGAGGCGTCGAGCAGTACCACGCGGCCATCGAGAGCGCCGTCGACGCGGTGTTCGCGGATCGCGCGAAGCGGGACCAGTTCATCGGCTGCGCGCCCAGCGGCGCGGAGAACGACGCTTGCGTGCGTGGCTTCCTCCAGACGCTCGGGCTTCGAGCGTGGCGCCGCCCGCTCGAGGCCGCCGAGCTCGACCGGCTCGCGGCCGTCGCCGCGAAGGCCGCGACCGAGCTCGAGAGCCCCGTCGAGGGGGCTCGCTGGGCGACCGTGGCCCTCTTCACCTCTCCGAACTTCCTGTATCGCCCGGAGCTCGGGGCGCCGAGCGCCGACGGGTCGCTTCGCTTGACGGGCTACGAGATGGCGTCCCGGCTCGCGTTCCTTTTGTGGAACAGCCTGCCGGACCAGGAGCTGCTCGACGAGGCCGCGAGCGGGGCGCTCGGAACGGTGGAGGGGATCCGCGCGGCGGCGACGCGGCTGCTCGAGACGCCTGCCGGGCGCGAGGCGGTCGGCGCCTTCGCCGAGGAGTACATGCGGCTCGATCGGATCGGCACCCAGGCAAAGGACTCGGGGCTCTTTCCGGAGTACAACCCCGCGCTGCAAGCGGCGATGGTCCGCGACATGCGAGGCACCTGGGAGGTGCTCGCGTTCGACGATCAAGCGAGCGCGCTCGACCTGTTCTCGACCACGAAGGTCGTCGTCAACAGCGACCTCGCCCAGCTCTACGGTCTCGACACCGCCGGCCTCGGCTCGGGCGCCTTCGAGGTCCGCTCGTTGCCCGCGGACGGCCCGCGCATCGGGATCCTCAGCAAAGCGGGCTTCCTCTCGCAGTTCGCGAACCAGAAGGAGGGCTCTCCCACCTTGCGCGGCAAGTTCATGCGCGACGCCCTCATGTGCACGCCCATCCCGCCGCCGCCCGGCGACGTCGCTCTCGAGCTCCCGGAGCCGCCTGCAGACAAGCCCCTCACGAAGCGTCAGCGGCTCGAGATCCACCGGACCGAGCCCACTTGCGCCGGCTGCCACTCGTACATGGACCCGCTGGGCCTGCCGCTCGAGACCTTCGACGCGATCGGCCGCTTCCGCACGACCGACCACGGCCTGCCGATCGACCCGAGCGGCGAGTTCGACGGGCAGCCGGTCGCCGACGCGCGCGCGCTCGGCGTGACCCTCAGCGCGGACGCCTCCGTCGCGGAATGCCTCGTCCGCAAGTACTACACGTATGCAGCCGGTCACGAGGAGAGGAAGGTGGACGCGAGCGTGCTGAACGCGCTGACCGCCTCGTTCGAAGGGTCGGGGTACAAGCTGCGCGAGCTGGTCCTCGACGTCGTGACCAACGACGCTTTCTCGTCCGTCGCCCCGCAACCCTGATCGCAGGTACCCCAATGACGAACAAAGCCTTGAACCGACGAACTGTTCTCCGGGGGATTCTGGCGACGGGCGCCGCCGTCACGATCCCGCTCCCCCTGCTCGAGATCATGCTGAACGAGAGCGGCACGGCGCTCGCGCAGACGAAGACCCCGGTCTCGCCGCTCTACGTCACGTGGTTCTTCGGGAACGGCACGCTTCCCGGTCGCTGGAAGCCGACGCGCACGGGCTCCGGTCAGGCCTGGGACCTCAGCCCCCAACTCCAGCCCCTCGCGGACCTCAAGTCGTACCTCACGGTGATCAGCGGCCTCGAAAACAAGCTCGTGGTATCCGGCGTCGAGCACCCCTCGGGGTCGGCGGGGGTCACGACCGGCGCGCCGCTCAGCGGGAACGCCGTGCGGGCCGCGTCCATCGACCAGGTCGTCGCGGACGCCATCTCGGCGGGGGCGCCGTACCGCTCGCTCGAGGTGGGGGTGACGCCGGCGACGCCGAACGGCCCTCAGGACTCGCTTCACACGGTCTCGCACAAGGGGCCGAACGCGCGCAACAACCCGGAGTTCGATCCGAAGGCCGTGTTCAATCGATTGTTCATGAGCGGCTTGCCCGAGCCCAGCGACGACGGCGCGGCTCAGGCCACGAAGATCGCGAACGTCCGGAAGAGCGTGCTCGACTCCATCCTGCAGGACGGCGCGAGCCTGAAGGAACGGCTCGGGGCGGCCGACAAGCATCGTATCGAGGAGCACCTCGAGTCGATCCGCGCCATCGAGCAGCGCCTCGAGACCATGTCGTCCGGAGGCGGTTCGACGTCAGCGTGCAAGAGCCCGACGGCCCCCACCGCCGGAAAGGATGCGCGGAGCGAGGCGCCCCCCGACGTGAACGCCGCCATGGTCGAGCTCTCGGCGCTCGCGCTCGCGTGCGAGAGGACCCGCGTGCTCTCGTTCATGTTCTCGCTGCCCGCCGCGCACGTCTACTACCGGCACCTCGCGCAGGACATGAACGACGACTTTCACGACACCATCTGCCACGGAGACGCCGGGGATCAATCGAGTCAACCTCGCGTCGACAAGGGCGTGATCTACACGATGCGCTGCCTGAACGAGTTCTTGACGAAGCTCAAGAACACGCCGCACGGCAGCTCGAACCTGCTCGACAGCGCGCTCGTGTACGTCACGTCCGACACCGCGTGGGGCAAGGTGCACACGAGGACGGAATGGCCGGTGCTCTTCGCGGGGAAAGCCGGAGGGAGGCTGCGCGGCGACGAGCACCACAACTTCCCCGGCGACAACCTGAGCAAGGCGCTCCTGACGGTCGCCCAGATCATGGGTTTGCCGATCAAGGAGATCGGCATCGACGCGGGGCGGGTCACGTCGCCGCTCGCGGGCATCCAGGTCTGACCGCGCCAGCGCGCGCCGCGATCCCGCGGACGATGGAGTACATGCACCGCATGCTTTCTCGACACGCTCCCTTCTTGCACGTCACGCTGGTCCTCCTCGCATCTGCCGCCTTCCTCGGCTGCGGCGACGACGCCGACACCTCCTCTGCTGGCAGCGGCGGCGCCGGCGCTTCTGGCGGCGGCGCCGGTACGACCAGCAGCGGCGCCGGCACGACCAGCAGCGGCGCCGGCGCTTCTGGCGGCGGCACCGGCACGGCCAGCAGCGGTCAGGGCGGGTCCGGCGGCCATCCTCCCGCGGACCTCGTCGAGCCCGGCGATCCCGGCCCGGGTGATGTCACGTTCACCGTGCGCGCCGATCGGGACGTGCGCCCCATCAGCCGGCTCATCTACGGCGCCAACTGGGCCGAAGACCTGGACGGCGAGCAGCGCGGCACCACCGTCGTGCGCATGGGCGGCAACCGCATGACCGCGTACAACTGGGAGAACAACGCCTCCAACGCCGGCTCGGACTACATGCACCAGAACGACGCGTACCTCGTCGACAACAGCCCGAAAGGCGATGTCCCCGGGGAGGCGGTGCGCATGCACGCCGAGGGCGCGCTGGCGCACGGCGCCGCCTTCATCGCGACCATCCCCATCTGCGGCTATGTCGCGGCGGACAAGAACGGCGGCGGCGACGTCAACCAGACCCGGAATTACCTCGAGACCCGCTTCCGCCCGACGATCGCGCGCAAGGGCGCTCCCTTCTCCTCGTCGCCCAATCTCAACGACAACGCCGTGTACCAGGACGAGTTCGTCGCCTGGATGAAGCAGGCCTTCCCCGGCGCCTTCGAGGGCGACGTCGCGAGCGTGCTGTTCTCGCTCGATAACGAGCCCGACCTCTGGAATCACAGCCACGAGCGCATCCACCCGGAGCCGGTGCGCTACGCCGAGCTCGTCGACAAGAACATCGAGTTCGCGTCCGCGATCAAGGACGTCGCGCCCAATTCGCTCGTCACCGGCTTCGTCTCCTACGGGTATTCGGGCTATGTCAGCCTCCAGGACGCTCCCGACGCGGACGGCAACTTCATCGAGTACTGGCTCGACGCCATGAAGGCCGCCGAGACGAGCGAGGGGCGCCGCCTGGTCGACGTGCTCGACCTGCACTGGTACACGGAGATCTACGCGAACGGCGAGCGCCTCACGGGCTCCGACGCCTCCCCCGCGTCGGTCGAGGCCCGCGTGCAGGCGCCGCGCTCGCTCTGGGACCCGACCTTCGTCGAGGACAGCTGGATCGCGAAGGACGTCGTGCGCGGCCCGATCAAGCTCATCCCCTGGCTCCAGGGCCTCATCGACGCCCATTACCCGGGCACCGCCCTCGGCATCACCGAGTACAATTACGGGGGCGGCAACCACATCTCCGGGGCGATCGCGCAGGCCGACGCCCTCGGCGTCTTCGGCCGCGAAGGCGTGTTCCTCGCGACGATCTGGGATCCCGGCGAAGAGGTCTCGATGCTCCGGGCCGGCGTGCGCGCCTTCACGAGCTACGACGGGCAGGGCGCGCGCTTCGGCGATACGTCCGTCCGCGCCGACACGAGCGACGTCGCCAAGGCCACCGTGTACGCGAGTATCGACGAGGCCGATCCGAGCCGGATGGTCCTCGTCGCCATCAACAAGACCGCGGCCCCGCTCACGGCCGCGGTGACCCTCGCCGCCTACGAGAGCTACACGGCCATCGACACGTGGCAACTCACATCCACCAAGGCCGATCTCGTGCGTGCGGATCCGATTGCGCCGCGCGCCACGAACGCCTTCACCTACGCGATGCCGGCCCACAGCGTGTCGGTGCTGGTCCCCCGATAGTCGCGTCCCCCTCGTCCGGAGCGTCGTCCAGACAAGCCCCGTCGAGAAATGCGGAGACCCGACGCGGGTTGGGCTGGGACCCGCGGACCCCCCCCGGACCGACACGGCATAACGGACCGAGTTCCCGTCAGATCACCGGCGCTCGGTAGCCGCCGAGCTCCCGCTCGATGTGGCCGGCCAGGGCGAGGACGGCATCCTCGCGGAAGGGGCGGCCGATGATCTGGACGCCGACCGGCGTTCCTCGCGACGAGGTGCCCGCGCGCACGACGACCGCCGGCCACCCTGTCATGTTGTAAGCGAACGAGTAGCTGAATCCTGCGTAGACTCCGTGCTCGACCCACGCATCGTGGGGCAGCGCCTCGAGGACACACGGCGGGCAGACGATGGCGTCGACATCCTTCATGAAGCCGAGCATCCGCCCCCGCCACGCGTCCAGCCGCTCGACTGCCGCGGTCAGCTCCCCGCTCGACAGCGGCTCGCTCGCGAGCGCGGCCTCCACCTCGGCGCCGGGGTCCGTGGTTCCGGCCAGATCCAGGAGCCGCCTCAACCAGGCGCCGCCGTCCGCCCGGAAGATATCTGCGTCTATCGTGAGCACGTCGCTCAGCGCGTCGGGCTTCTTCGACTCCACCCGCGCGCCGCCCGCCTCCAGCGCCGCCGCCGCGTCCACCACCGCCTGGCGCACCGCCGCGTCCGGCGCCGCGATCCCGTTGTCGGTGTGCATCGCGATCCGCAGCTCCCTGAACTGCACGTGCTTCGGGTCGCCGAGCGGCGCCGGGATCAGCGCCGCGTCGCGCCAGTCGGGCCCCGCCAGGATGCCAAAGAGCAGCCAGAGATCGTCGACCGAGCGGGCCATCGGCCCGAGCACGGTGAACGATTGGAGCAGCCCCTCCGCCGGGACGATATGGCCCGTCCGCGGGATGCGGCCGGAGGTCGGCTTGAGCCCGGCGATCCCGCAAAAATGCGACGGCACGCGGATGCTCCCGCCGGTGTCGCTGCCCACGTCGAACGGCGAGCCGCCCGCGGCCACGATGGCGCCCGCCCCCCCGCTGGAGCCGCCCGGCGACAGGTCGAGGCCATACGGATTGTTGGTGCGCCCGTAAACCGCGTTGTTCGTCTCGTACGACCACGTCATCTCGGGCGTATTGCTCTTGCCCAGCAGGATCGCGCCCGCTTCCTTGAGGCGCCGGACCACGGTGGCGTCCTCTTTCGGAACGAAATTCGTTCGCCCGGCCGTCCCGCCGGTCGTCACCACGCCGGCGGTATCGATGGAATCCTTGATCGTCATCGGCACGCCGTGCAGCGGGCCGAGCGGCTTGCCTCTCGCCAGGGCCTTGTCCGCCGCCCGCGCCTCCGCTCTCGCCTCGTCGGCGCGGAGCTTCACCACGGCGTTCAGCCGCGGATTGATCTGCGCGATGCGCGCCAGGTGCGCCTCCACGACCTCGAGCGACGACACCCGCTTCCGGCGGATGAGATCCGCCAGCTGCCCCCCGGTCGCCCGCGTGAGCTCCGACAGCGCCTCCGCCGCAGGCTCCTCGACAGGCGTCATCCCATCGCACGCGCCCGACAGGGCCGCTACGCTCCCGGCGAACGCCCGCAGGAAGAAGCGGCGCGAGATCTCCCCTGTGTGCCCGGCAGCGCCCGGGTCATCGACGTTTGCAGATTGGGTCATATTCTCCTCCCCACGGGAGCGTCGTGAGCCAGTGTCGCACGGCTCGCGAAACGCACGCCGCCATTCGTCACGTCCAGCCTATGCCTTTACGGGAAGCGAGCTATTGCACAGCAGGATACCGGCAATTGGTGGCGCGTCGGCAACAGCCGTCCCGCGTGGAACGAGGAAACGATGCGATCCCGGGGTCTCATGCGGCGATCGCCACGCCCACCTCGGACGACCGTACCTTGATGCGATCCGCCCGCCCCTCGTGCGACGGCTACACGATCTCGATCGTCGATCCACGCATCGAAGGGGCCGACTTCGCCCCGCAGCTCCTGGTCCATCTACGGCGCTCAGCGCGCGCGGTTTCGGCGCCGACCGTGTCTTCGACGATCCGTGACGGAACCCCGCGTCATGTTGCCCCCGGGTACCCACCCGGCCATGCTCTCCATCGAACCGCCGGATCCTCACATCGTCTTCCGTCGAGCTCGCAGCTTTGTGCGCGTCGCTCGGCTGTCTCCTGGTCTGGTTTCGGTCGCCTGAGCAGCTGTCGCTCAAGGCACTTGTGACCGGCATCATCGTCTCTGTCGAGCTCGCGATGGTCACCGGTGGCCCCTGCCGCAGCAACATCTTCCTGACCTCGCAGCGAGGCCAGCAGATCCTCATCGTGATGTTCACGGCCGCCGTCTGCCGCGTCGGAGGACCTTGCCTCTCGTCGGGCTCGTGGCGGAGCGTGAATGTCCTGGTCATGCCGGGCACCGAAGGCGGCATGATCAGAGACCCTGAGCAGCTTGTTTCAGTATTATCCAGGTCAGGCGGCGGTGTCTCGGCAGCGTTGACCATCGCGGTGGTCCTCGCCTCCACGGCGTGCGATCTCGTGGTGCGCGGGGGCGGCGGCGCCGAAGCGGGCGGCGGCTCCACGACCGGTGATCAAGGCGGCGCCGGTGCTGTCGGCGGTGGTGGTCGCGAGAGCGGCAGCGGCGGCGAGGGCGGCGGCATCGGACCCAGCGGCAGCGGCGGCAGCGGCGGCAGCGGCGGCGAGGGCGGCGGCATCGGACCCAGCGGCAGCGGCGGCAGCGGCGGCAGCGTCGAGCCCGGCGGCAATGGTGGCGCGAGCGGCAGTGGCAGTGGCGGCGCGGGCGGCAGCGCGCCAGGCACGTGCGTGCCAGGCACGGTCCTCACCTGCTATACCGGCCCCGTCGGGGTCGCCCACATTGGACAGTGCGTCACCGGGACGCAGACGTGCCGCTCCGACGGGCTGGGCTACGGCCCCTGTACGGGGGCGGTGACGCCCGCCGAGGAGATCTGCGCCACACCGGTGGACGAGAACTGCGACGGCGAGCCCCATTGCCCGGGGCTCCCGCCGTGGGCGCGAGGGTACGGCGGCCCCGGCGACGACGAGGGTCTATCCATCGTGAGCGACGCCTCGGGCAACTACTACGTCGCGGGCGATTTTGAAGGGACGGTCGACTTCGGCGCCGGCCCCCTCACCAGCGCAGGGGGCTCCGACATCTTCTTCCTCAAGCTCGATCCCTCCGGCTCGGTGATCTGGAGCAAGCGCTTCGGAACCGAGTACGACGATGAGAACGCCACCATGACCGTCGACGGGAGCGGGAACATCGTCCTCGCCGCAGTCTACAACGGCGGTCCCGGACACGCTTCGGCGCCAGGTCCGGATTTCGGCGACGGGCCCCTGCCGTCGAGCGAACAGCCTTCGGTCATCGGGGCCACGTTCGACCACGAAGGCAACCGCATCGAGAACACGGGCTTCGAGGTCGAAGCGGGCAACTGGGAGCTCAAACAAGTCGCTGTCAACGGCGACGGCGACGCGTACATCCTCTATGACAGCGGCGGCATCATCGGTTTCATGAGCTTCACGGCCGGCTTCTTTCGCGGGTGGGGCGAAGTGTATCCCTATGATTATCCTGACACCAGGGCAGCAGGCTTTGCGGTCGATGGCGCAGGCAACGTGATCGTGGCGGCGGAGGTGCATTATGGCCGTACGGACTTGCCTCCATTCGAGCTGATCGTCGCCAAGTTCAGCTACTACGGTGCGCTGTCGTGGCAACAATCATTCGCGTCGAGCTCGACCGACAGATCCGCCGTGCCCTTGGCCGCGTCGGTGGTGGTCAACGCGGCGGACGAGATCCTCGTGACGACCTTCACGGACGGAACCATCGATTTCGGCGGCGGCGTGCTCGCCCGTGGGGCCGCGCTCGTGAAGCTGGACGCCGGAGGCCAGCCTCTCATGAGCCGTTCTGTTCGCTTCGGCGACGAGATCACCCTCGATCCCTCAGGCGGCATGTTCGTCGCCGGGCACGGCCTTGCCAGGCTCGACGCGAGCGGGACGGAGACCTGGTCGGTCGACTTCGATCCTCTCGCGAAGGACATCGCTGTCTCTCCGAACGGCAGCGTGGCCGTCACCGGGAGCGCGCTCGCGCCGGCGGACTTCGGGGCCGGCCCGATCCCCTACGCAGCGGGTCGCGACATCTTCGTCGCCATGTTCAGCCCGCCCTGCGACGGCGGCGAGTGGGACTGCGAGACCGCCGGCAGCGGCGGCGGCGCGGGCGGCGGTGGCAGCGGCGGCGAGGGCGGCAGCGGCGAGGGCGGCGGCGGCGCGGGCGGCGGTGGCAGCACGGAAGGCACGTGCGTGCCGGGCTCGATCCTCACCTGCTACACTGGCCCCGTAGGGACCGTCGGCGTCGGGCCGTGCGTGACAGGTGCGCAAACGTGCCGCTCCGACGGGCTGGGTTACGGCCCTTGCACAGGTGCGGTGGCGCCCACCGAAGAGCTCTGCGCCACCCCGGTGGACGAGAGCTGCGACGGCGTGCCCGATTGCCCCCGGCTCCCGCCCTGGGCGCGGGGATACGGGGGGTCCGGCGACGACCTGGGGCTGTCCATCGTGAGCGACGCCGCTGGCAACTTCTACGTCTCGGGTAGCTTCCGGGGAACGGTCGACTTCGGCGCCGGCCCCGTCACCAGCGCAGGGGGGTCGGACGTCTTCTTCCTCAAGCTCGATCCCGCAGGCTCGGTGATCTGGAGCAAGCGCTTCGGGACCGAATACAACGACGCGAACGCCACCATGGCCGTCGACGGAAGCGGCAATATCGTGCTCGTCGGGGTCTATGACGGTGAAACTCTCACGCCAGGTCCGGATCTCGGTGGGGGTCCCCTCCCGCCCGTTCTCGATGAGGGCACGCTGTTCGTGGCCGCATTCGACGCCGATGGCAATCACATCTGGAGCAACGGCTTCCCAGGCAGACTCGGCACCTCGGGCTGGCCCTGGATGGTACAGCAGGCTGCCGTCGACGGCGCCGGCGATGTGTACGTGCTCCATGTCGTCGATGAAGGTTATCGACTGGCGAAGGTGGGCGCCGGAGGTACCGCCGTCCTCTGGACAGCCCACCTGCAAGGGATGTACAACTATACACTGGTCAATGGAGCGGGACGCATCGCGCTCGACAGCGCTGGCAACGTGCTCGCGGTGACCCCGAGCTTCGATACGGGCCTGCCCCCGTGGCCGACATTCAACGTCACCAAGCTCGCCCCGGCGGGGGCCGTGCTGTGGGAAAAGCTGTTTCCGTCGATGGCGACGTACCCCCTGGCGGCGGCCTATTCGGTGGCGGTCAACGCGGCGGACGAGGTCCTCGTGACGGGCCTCACGGACGGCACCGTCGACTTCGGCGGCGGCGCGGTGGGGGGATCCGTACTGGTCAAGCTCGACGCAGCAGGAGAAGTGCTCTCCAGCCACACCATCAGCGCTCCCTTCCACAGGATCTCCCTCGATCCTGCCGGCGGAATGTTCGTCGCCGGGCCCTCGGGGCTCGCCAAGCTCGACGAGGACGGGACCAAGCTCTGGTCGGTCGCCTTCGACCCGCCCAGCAGCGATTCACACGACCGTCTCGTGGAGGACATCGCCGTGTCTCCGAATGGCACGGTTGCAATCACCGGCAGCACGCGCGCGCCGGTCGACTTCGGGACCGGCCCGATCCCCTACGCAGCGGCGACCGACATCTTCGTCGCCACGTTCAATCCCTGACGGCCTCGCCTCTCCGCCTGCAAGCCAGCCTCGCGGAGCGGGAGCTTGAACTCCCTCGCTCCCCCCGCTCCGCGAGGTCAGTCGCCGGTCGTAGCTCAGGGCTCGCTCGCGCTCGAATCCCACGGCGCGCTTTCCGTGCTCGTGTGTCTCCATCCTACCTTCTACTTGGGCGACGGTCGCTCGGTCCGCCTGCAGCGGGGAGTAGCGTCGTTCGTGCCGTCTCGACAGGGCACATTCCAAGTCTCGGCAGCGCTGCTCTCGCTCGCTGCGATCTTCAGCTTCTTCAACCATCGGCTCCTCAAGCTGCCGACGACGATCGGGTTGATGCTGATCGCGATGACGACGATGAAGATAGCCGGAGAGTCGCTCTTCAACGACGGCGTGGCGGTGGTGGCGTTCATCGGGCTCCTGGAGATCGCGTCGGGGACGTCGGGCCTCGATCTGCAGCGGCTCTCGCTGCTGTTCGTCCAGGAGGCGATCGGCGGCGTGCTGTACGGCCTCGCGCTCGGCTTCGTGACGCTCGTCATGCTCCGGCAGGTCGACGACTACAAGGTCGAGGTCTTGCTCTCGCTGGCGACCGCGGCGGGCGGCTATGCCCTGGCGTACGCGATCCATGTCTCCGGCCCCATCGCCATGGTGGTGGCCGGGCTCTTCATCGGGAACGAGGCGCGCGCCGGCGCCATGAGCGAGAAGACCCGCGAGCACCTGGACGACTTCTGGGAGCTGATGGACGAGATCCTGAACGCCGTGCTGTTCGTCTTGATCGGCCTCGAGCTCTTGATCGTCGCCTTCGACGCCCAGTCGCTGCTCGCAGGGCTCCTCGCGTTTCCGGTCGTGCTGCTCGCGCGGTTCATCGCGGTCGCGCTGCCGGTGAGCCTCATGAAGAGGCGCAGGGTCTTCACCCCGGGGGCGATCCGCATCCTCACGTGGGGCGGCCTGCGCGGCGGCGTCTCGGTGGCCCTCGCGCTCTCCATCCCCGGAAAGCTCGCGGACGGCACGCTCGTTCCGGAGCGCGAGATGGTGCTGACCATCACCTATGTCGTGGTGGTCGTCTCCATCGTGGTGCAGGGCCTGACCATCGGCCCATTGCTGCGCCGGACGCTCGCCGCCGCCGCCGTCGAGCCGGAGGAGCCGCTCCCCGTGGAAGCCGCCTGAACGACCTGGAGAAGCGGCGTTCGCCCGCGACGGCGCTCAGCGGTACACGGCGTTGATGATGCCGTCGAAGAACTCGGTGCAACCGATGTTGTCGAGCATGCGGTTCCAGCCGAGCTCGTCGAACGGCTGCGGCAGGCCGTGGTTGGTCAGGAGGACGCCGATGATCTCGAGATCGGGATCGACCCACATGAACGTGCCGGCGCCGCCCGCCTTTCCGTAGGAGCGCGGCGACAGGCGCATGCCGCCGTTCGAGAAGCGCCGCGTCCGCAGCTCCCACCCGAGGCCCTTCGGGGCGAGGAGCAGGTTGTTGATGGGCGACGTGTCGGTCGCCGCCTCCGTCACGTAGGGCGTGTTGTTCTTCTTCATCTGCCGGACCAGATCGGGCCGCAAGACCTCGGCGTTGCCGTAGGCGCCGCCGTTCAAGATCATCTGGCAGAAGACGGCCACGTCGAGCGCCGTGGTGAACACGCCGTCGCAGCCGGCGACGCCGCCCAGCGCGAAGTCCTGCTCGTCCTGCACCTGGCCCCGCACGAGGCAGCCCCGGCGGGCGGAGTACCCCGTGGCCGCGACGCGCTCGACGAGCTCCGGAGGCGGGTTGTACATCGTGTCGCTCATGCCGAGAGGACGCCAGATGCACTCTCTCGCGATGGCGTCGAGATCGTCCCCCGCGGCGGCCTCGATCATGCGGCCGAGGAGGCGGTACGTGAGATCGCTGTACAGCGTCGATCTGCCCGTCGCGTATTCGAGCGGCGTCTCGGCCATGATGCACCAGGCCGTCTCGACGTCCTCATCCAAGCACTGGTTGTCCAGCGGCAGACCGGACGAATAACGGAGCATGTCGTAGACGGTGACAGCCCCCTTTCCGTTGGCGGCGAACTCCGGCAGGTACCTGGCGACCGGCGCGTCCAGCCGTATCACGCGCTCTTCCACGAGCGCGAGGGCCGTCGCCGCGGTCGAGAGCACCTTGCTCATCGATTGGACGTCGAAGATCGTATCGAGCGTCACCGGCTCGTCGGCGCCGGCGACCTTGCTGCCGAAGGCCCTGTGACCCACGATGACCCCGTGCCGGGCGACCAGCGCCGTGGCGCCGGGAAACAGGGCGTCGTTCACGCGGCGCTGGATCCGCGCGAAGACGTCCTCCAGCCGCTCCGAGCTCATGTTCACGTCCTCGGGCCGCCCCGTGGTGAGCGTGGTCGAGCAGGCGCCTCTCCATGGGTCCGAACCGAGCGCGGGCGCCGCGGCGGCCACCGAGGCGATCTGGGTCATCCCTTGCAAGAACGTCCTGCGGTTGACCCCTCGTCGTTGATCGATCATGGCTCTTCCCAACCTTGCTTTCATGCAGAACGAATCCTTCCACGGCGTTTGCCCCCCGGAGGGCCGGAGGCGCATTCAGCGTGGGCGTCTGGCGTGAAGGCTCGCAATATGTACGCCAGCGTGACCTGCCGTCTCCCCTTCGAGCTGCACCGCCAAAAAGAGCTTCCACCTGGCCGCTGGTTTCAGCTGAGAGGTCCGGCGCGTCCCCTCCAATGGAGTTGGCACGACTGGAATGGAAGCGCAATCGATTGCGGGATGACGCAAGCAGATGACATCCTGGACGACCGTGGACGACCGCGGACGAATGAACGCGCTGTTCCCGTTGCGCCCCGTTCCGCTCCGTTCCGCTCCGTTCCGCCCCGTTCCGCCCCGTTGCGAGCTCGTTTGGAGGCCAGCTCACCGATCACGGGCGTCCTTCGCCGGCCGACCCCGACATGCTGTCATGTCCTATCGACTTCAGACCAGCGGCGCCCGACGCGCCCGCGAGGCGGGGTTGCGGGCGCTCGTGGCCTGACGTCTCCCCCGCTGCCTCTCTCGTCGTCTCGCCTCCCCGTCACTCGCTCACTTGCGCGCCAGCGGACGATACGGTGGGCGTTCCGCTCAATGCTGAGCTCGGCAGGCAGCGTCCGACGACCCCGCGATCGACGCGGCTCGCCCTGACCGGCCGTCACGCTGCAGCCGGCGCGTCGAGTCGCCCGGATGCCTGGATCCGCCGCGGAGCCGACCGCTCACCTCTGGTACCGATCCTGCCTGCCGGTCGGTAGCGCAGGCGCTTTCGAGCGCAGCTGCGCCCCGGAGACGTGTTGTCACGCCCAGCACGCCAGAGCCATGCAGACAGCGACCGAATACCTCGCGGAGGCCGTGCTGGACGAAGGTCCGGATTTCGCGCTCTACCGGGCGCGCGGGCCGGCGGGGCGGAGCGTCCTCGTCAAGGCCCTGAAGGCCGCTCACCCCTCGACGGCCGAGTACGAGGTGCTGCGGCGCGAGCTGGAGGCGACCCGGCTGGTCGGCTGCGACGTGGCCATGGAGGCGGTGCGGATCTGCACGTTCCATGGCCAGCCCGCGCTCGTGATCCAGGACGACGGCGCGACGCCGCTCGCCCGCCTCATGGGCACGCCCATGGATCTCGGCCGGTTCCTGAGGCTCTCCATCGCCATCGCCGACGCGCTGGCGACGATCCACGGGCGGCAGATCGTCCACCTCGGCCTCACCCCGCACCGCGTGATGCTCATGCCCGGCGACGACATCAAGCTGACCGGGTTCAGCCCCTGGTCGCTCTCTCCGGGCCGGTGTAGCCCCCGATCCGCCCGTCCAGCCCCCTGCACCTGGCCGTACCTGTCGCTCGAGCAGGGCGGGCGCCTCGGCGTGGCGATCGATCATCGGTCGGACCTCTACTCGCTCGGCGTGATCCTGTTCGAGCTCCTCACCGGACGGCTGCCGTTCGCCGCGAACGATCTGCTGGGATGGCTCTACTGCCACGCCGCGGTGGTCCCCCCGTCGCCGCTCGTGTCCGTGCCCGGGCTGCCCTCGACCGTCGCCGAGCTCGTCCTGAAGCTGCTCGCGAAGCTCCCCGAGGACAGGTACCAGAGCGCCGCCGGCCTCCAGCACGATCTCGTCCGGTGCCGGGAGGCGCTCCGGACGGAGGGGCGGATCGCGCCGTTCCAGCCGGGTCTCGCCGACGTGCCGCCGCCTCTGCGGCTGACCCCCGGGCTCTACGGCCGCGCCGGCGAGGTCGCGCGGCTGGAGGGCGCGGTGGCGCGGGTCGGGAGCGATGGCCGGACGGAGCTGGTCCTGATCTCCGGCCTCCCGGGCGTGGGCAAGACGCGCCTGGTCCATCGCCTGGGCGAGTCCGTCCGCGCGCCCGCGGCGCGCTTCACGGGCGGCAGGTGCGAGGCGGCCCCGCGCCATGCCCCGTGTGAGGCGCTCCTCGCGGCGCTGGACGGCGCGCTCGTCCAGGCCCTCGAAGAGGGCGAGGCGTCGCGCGCGGAGCTGCAGCGCGGCCTCGCGGGGGCGCTGGGCGCGAACGCGTCGCTGCTGGCCGGCATGCTCCCGGCGCTCGCCCGGATCCTCGGCCAGCAGAGCCCGCCGCCCGAGATTTCGCCCCCCGAGGCCGAGGCCCGGTTCCTGCTGGCGCTCGGCCAGCTCCTCGGCGCGCTCGCGCGGCCGGGGAAGCCGCTCATCGTCTTCCTCGACGATCTCCAGTGGACAGACGCCGATACGCTGAAGGTCGTCGAGCGCTGGGCGACCGACCCCGGCGTCCGCGACACGCTGATCCTCGGCGCGTACCGGAGCAACGAGGTCTCCGATTCCCACGCGGTGCGCCGGATGATCCGCCGGCTCCGCGAGCAGGACGTCGCCGTGACCGAGATCGCGATCGCCCCGCTGTCCGCCGACGCCGTGACTTCGTGGGTGGCCGACTCGCTGCGCGCCCCCCGGGAGGAGGTCGCCCCGCTCGCGGTGAGCCTCCACGAGAAGACAGGGGGAAATCCGCTGTTCGTCGCGCAGCTCGCGGGCACGCTCTACCAGGAAGGGCTGATCCGCTTCTCGACCACCGCCCGAGCGTTCCGGTGGGATCTCGAGAAGATCCGGGCAAAGAGGTGCTCGGACGACGTCGCCGAGATCATCGCCGCGAACCTCCGCAGCCTCGATGCGGGCACGCAGGACGCGCTGCGGCGGTTCGCCGTGTTCGGCGACGCCGCGGATCTGGCGACCCTGGCGCTCCTCCTCGGCTGCCCGGAAGACGCCGTCATCGAGCGCCTGCAAGCGGCCTTCGCGCTGCGGCTCATCGTGCGGATCGACCGCGAGATCCGCTTCCTGCACGACCGCATCCATCAGGTCGCCTACGAGCTCACCCCCGCCGAGCAGCGGCCCGAGGCGCACCTCGCCGCCGCGCGCGCCCTGCTCGACGGCCTCCCGCCCGACCGCATCGAGGCCCAGCTGTTCGAGATCGTCCGCCAGATCACCCGCGGCGCGTCTCGGATCACGTCGCCGGAGGAGCGGGCGCGGGCCGCCGAGCTCGACCTGCGCGCGGGCCGGAAGGCCCAGGCCGCGACCCACCACGCCGCGGCCATCGGGTTCTTCCTGCAGGGCGCCGAGCTGCTCGGGGGGGCGCGCGCCGAGCTCGCGTTCGAGCTCGACTTCGCGCTGGCCCAGTGCCGGTTCGCGACCGGCGAGCTCGCGGCCGCGGAGCGCATCTGCGCGTCGCTGTGCGAGCGCGCCTCCGGGCGGTGCGCGGCCGCGACCGTGTACGCCCTGCTCGCCGAGATCCAGGTCGCGCAAGGCGCGATGGACGCCGCCGTCGAGAGCTGCGTCGCAGGCTTCGGCCACTGCGGGCTCCCCCTGCCGCGCCACCCGGAGGCCGCCGCGGTGGACGCCGCCGTCGCAGCGGCCCTGGGTCGCCTCGAGGGCCGCGCCCTCGCCATCTCCGCCCTCCCGGACCTGCCGCCCATGACCGACCCGCGCACCCGGGCCGTCTGCGATCTCGCCGCCACGCTCTACCAGCCTGCTTACCACGCGAGCTGGGACGTCATGGCGGCCGCCGCCAGCGTCGCCGTGGAGCTCTCGCTGACGCACGGGAACACGAGCAGCTCCGCGGCCGCCTACGCGACCTTCGGGCTCGTCCTCGCCGAGCGGCGCGGGCGCCCCGCGGACGCGTTCGCCTTCGGCGAGGCGGGCTATCGGCTCGCCCAGCGCGAGGAGCACTCGCCGTACAGGCCCAGGGCGAGCTTCACGTTCATCGTCTTGCTCGGCTACCTGAAGATGCCGGTCCGACGCTGTCTGGAGCTCATGCAGCGCGAGCTGGACGCGGCGATCTCCGCCGGCAACTACCCTTTCGCGTGCTACTTCGGCCATCAGCTCGTCGCGCTCCGGCTGTTCGTCGGCGACTCCCTCGACGACGTCGCCGACGAGGCGACCCGGCGCCTCGCGTTCGCCGAGCGGACGAGCGGCTGGCTCGACCAGGAGGTCTTCCGCGCCCAGCTGCGCCTGATCGCGCGGCTGCGCGACCCCTCCGCGCCCGATCGCCCTGCGGACTGCGCCGTCGAGGAGCTCGCGCAGAGGTCGCCGGTCAGGGGCTTCCATGGCCACCTCCTCGAGCTGCAGGCGCGCCTGCACCTCGGCGATCCGGGCGGGGCCGTCGAGGCGGCGGAGCGCGCGGGCGCATTGCTGCAGGCCGCGCGCGGCTTCCTCGGGGCCGCCCAGCTTCACTTCTACGCGGCGGTCGCGCGCTCTGCCGGCCACGCTCGCGCGCCCCCGCCCGCCTGCCTCGAGGCCGTGCGCGCGCACCTCGCCCACCTGACGGCGCTGGCGGAGGTCTCCCCGGCGAACTTCGCACACCAGGCAGCCCTGGTCTCGGCCGAACTCGCGCGCCTCTCGGGCGATGAGCTCGCCGCGGAGCGCGCGTATGAGCAGGCCCTCAAGGACGCCCGCGTCGGCGGGTTCCTCGAGGTCGAGGGGCTCGCCAGCGAGCTCTGCGCGCGCTTCTACGAGCAGCGGGGGCTCGACACGGCGGCGAGCGCCTACCTCGCGCGCGCCCGCGACAGCTACGAGGCCTGGGGCGCGCGGGCGAAGGTCTGCGCCCTGCTCCAGCGGCACCCCGAGCTCGCGAGGCGGCCCGCGTCCGGGTGTGGCGACGTCAAGTACCTGGATATGCTCGGCATTCTGAAGGCCTCCCAGGAGATCTCGAGCGCGCTGGTCCTGCCCCAGCTGCACGCGCGGCTCCTGCGCGTGGCCATGGAGCACGTGGGCGCGCAGCGCGGCTGCCTGCTCCTCTCGTCGCCGGAGGGCCTCGTCCTGGCGGAGGCGAGCGGCGACGGCGAGCGCGCCTTCGGCCCCGCCGGCCGCGTCGCGACGCCGTCGCAGGTGCCCCTGTCGCTCTGCAGGGCCGTCGTCCGCGCCCGCAAGCCCATCGCGATCGACGACGCGGCTGCGCCGCACCGCTTCGCGATGGATCCCTATTTCGGCGATGCGCTGCGCCGTCGGCGCTCGGCCCTCGGCGTGCCCATCGTGCGCCAGGACGAGGCGGTGGGCCTGCTCTACCTGGAGAACGACCTGGTCCCGGGCGCCTTCTCCACGGCGGAGCTGGGCGTCCTCGATGTCCTCGCGTCGCAGGCGGCCATCTCGCTCGAGAACGCGCGGCTCTACGGCGAGCTCCAGCTGGAGAACGCGCAGCGCCGGCGCGCGGAGGCGTCCTTGCACGACAGCAGCTCGCTCCTGCAGACCATCCTCGACAACACGCCCGCCGTCGTGTTCGTCAAGGCCCCGGACGGGCGGTACCTGCTCATCAACCGCCGTTACGAGGACGTCGTGCACGTGAGCCGCGAGGACATCCTCGGCAAGACCGACCACGAGCTGTTCCCGACCGAGATCGCCGACGCGGTGCGCGCCAACGATCTCGCCGCGCTGCGGGAGGACAACCCCATCGAGAGGGACGAGTTCGTCTCGGCGCCCGACGGCATGCACGTGTTCCTCTCCCTCAAGTTCCCGCTGCGCCATCCGGACGGGACGTCGTATGCGGTGTGCGGGATCTCGACGGACGTCACCGAGCGCAAGCGCGCCGAGGAGATGCTGCGCCACTCGCACGCGCTGCTCGAGGCCACGCTCGACTCGACGGCGGACGGCATCCTCGTCGTCGACGACGCGGGCCGCCCCGTGCGGCACAACCGAAGGTTCAGGGAGATGTGGGGGATCCCCGAGCATGTGCTCCTCTCGCAGGACGACCGCCTGGCGCTCTGCGTCGATCAGCTCGCGGACTCGGAGCAGCTCCTGCAAGAAACAAAGACAGCAAGGACAGCGAAGACGGCGAAGACAGCGAAGACGGCGAAGATGACGAGGACGACGAGGAGCGTCGACGATCCTCGCGAGGCGAGCGGCGTCGACACCCTGACGTTCGACGACGGCAGGGTCTTCGAGCGCTGCTCCCAGCCTCAGCGCGTGAGCGGGCGCATCGTCGGACGGGTCTGGAGCTTCCGCGACGTCACCACGCGCGTGCAGGCCGAGCAGCAGCGGGACCGCCTGCTCGCGGACGAGCAGCGGGCGCGCGCCCGCGCGGAGGAGGCCGTCCGCGCGCGGGACGAGTTCCTCTCCGTCGCCTCGCACGAGCTCCGGACGCCGCTGACCAGCCTGCAGCTCGCCGTCCATTCGATGGAGAAGAAGCTCTCGCGAGGCGCGGAGGGCATCGAGCGGGCGCGCGCGTCGGTCGATCTCTCGCAGCGGCAGATCAAGCGCCTCGTCGCCCTCGTCGACATGCTCCTCGACGTCTCCCGCATCCAGGCGGGGCGCCTGGAGCTCGACCCGATCGAGATCGATCTCCGCGCGATCGTGGGAGAGGTCGCCACGTACCTGGACGACCAGCTCGCGCGGGCAGGCTGCGCGCTCGACGTGCGCGCCGCCGGGCCGGTCGTCGGCCGCTGGGACGCGCAGCGCATCGAGCAGGTCGTGACCAACCTGCTGAGCAACGCGATCAAGTTCGGCGGGGGCAAGCCGCTCGAGCTCACCATCGCGTCGGACGGAGAGATCGCCCGTCTCTCGGTGACCGATCATGGCATCGGCATCGCCGCCGACGTGCGAGAGCAGGTCTTCGAGCGGTATCGCCGGGGCGTCTCGTCGCGTCATTACGGCGGGCTCGGGCTGGGCCTCTACATCACGCGCACCATCGTCGAGGCGCACGGAGGGCGGGTGAGCGTGGCGAGCGAGATCGGCGAGGGCTCGACCTTCTCCGTCGAGCTGCCGCTCTCGCGCGACGTCAAGCCACCCTCGAACGGCCGGGAGCCGCGGCGGCGGCGGCGGCGGCGCTAGAGCAGTTGAGTAGTTGAGTAGCGACGAGGGCGTTGACAGCGGGCGCGCTGGCGCTACCCTGGGCACACCGGTCAGGAACAGGATCCGTCATTCCACCGACCGACGAGTCATGACGGGCCGCGCTAGCGCCTGGCGACGATGGACCTGAGAGCGTCCCTGACCCCACATGGGGTCTCGGGTGATGAGGTCGCGCCATGCGAAAGGCGGAGATCGAGGCCCTGGTGCGCGCGCACCGGGGCCGTGCCCGTCCCGTCGCGTTCTTTCATGTGCTCCGTCAGCCGTCGCTGGAGCCAGACGATCATGCCTTCCTGTCCGAGCACATCGACGAGCTCGGGACATCCGATCTCCTGCGCTGGAGAGCGCGCTGCGAGAGCGGGTTCAGCGGGCCGGTGATCCGGCAGCTCGCGCGGCTCGCGATCCAGGATCCCGCGCACTTCCAGCATGAGGTGCTGGGCGTGCCGCGCCTCGTGCTCGACGAGGAGGAGTGGATCGAGCTCTCGGATCTCGTGCGCGGCAAGGTCCCGGCGGGGATCTACGAGCGCGTGCTCGAGCGTTGCCGGCGCGAGCCTGTCCAGTGGCCCTCGGAGTTCATCCTCGCGCCCAAGGTCCACAAGGAGCTGCCGCCGCTGCTCGACGGGGACGAGCTCGACGGCCTGAACGGGGAGCGCCCCGCGCTGCGCGATCTGCCGGTCCCGAAGATCCTCGCTGCGAGGCGGGCCGGGGCGCTCTCGCTCGACGACGACGCGCTGGCCGCGCTGGCGATGGAGCGCGCGCGCGGCTCGAACGAGGACTGGAGCGTCGATATCCTCCATTTTCCCCCGGTGCTCCGGGACGCGATCCTCGAGAAGGCGCGCCGGACGCCGCGGGGCGCGGAGCGGGCGAACCTGCTCGGCTGGCTCGAGGCGCACGGCGTGGGGCGGGCCGCGCTGATGGACATCGCGCTCGGCGCGATCCGGGCGGGGGACGACGCGTATGCCGCGCTCTCCTGGCTCGCGCGCCAGCTGACGACGCGGGCGGCGTGGGACAAACACGGCCTGGAGACGCTCTCCACGCTGATGTCGAGGCGCGCCTTCTCGGAGATAGGCGAGCTCGTGACGCTCGCGTGGAGCGAGGCCAGCCAGGGCGGCAAGGAGGTCTCCCGCGGCTTCCTGGAGGCGATCCAGGTCGCCTTCGCGCTGGTGCTGCTCGGGATGGCGCGGGAGGCGCTCGCGGCGGGCCGCGAGGCGGGCGCGACGGCGGCGCTGTCGGCGCTCGCGTGCCTCGACCCGCCGTCGCGGGTGAGCCGCGCTGTGCACGAGCTCCGGCGGGTCCCGGGCGCGAGCCCGGACGTGGTGGAGCTCATCGCCGTGAACGAGCGGCTGGTGAAGCACAGCGACGCGCGCGACGCCTCCCTGGAGGGCTTCGTGGCCGCCCTCCACGCGATCGCCGACGCGTCTTCGTGATCGCCGCCGGCGCGGCGCCGCTCGCGGCGGCAGCAGCGGCGCGCCCGCTCGCCGCCGGCCGCGCGTGACGTAGCGCGGGGAGCAGCGAGCGGGGCGCGCCGCGCGGCGCGCCGTGGGCGAGCCGGGGCGCCCCCGGCGCGGCGCATGGAATCGTGGGGAGAGCGGCCGCCGCCTCCCCTCCCAGCGCAGGAGTCGACGACGGCCGCCGCCTCGAGCGCGGCGGCCGTTGATCGCCTTCGTTTCCAATGCGCTTCACGACAGTCGCCATCGCTTCCAATGCGATGAACGACGGTCGCCTTCTTTTTCAATGCGGGGGCCGGCCTTGCCTCCCCTCGAACGTCGACTCTGGAGGAGCACGCCGATGGCGTTCATCAACTATGCGAGCCGGGAGATCTACTGCAAGATCGTCTATTACGGGCCCGGTCTCTGCGGCAAGACGACGAACCTTCAGTACGTGTACGACCGGACGGTGCCGGCCGCCAAGGGGCGGCTCATCTCGCTCAAGACCGAGAGCGATCGCACGCTGTTCTTCGATTTCCTGCCGCTCGATCTCGGGGGCCTGTCGGGCTTCCGGACGCGCCTTCAGCTCTACACGGTGCCGGGCCAGATCTTCTACAGGGCGAGCCGGAAGCTCATCCTGAAGGGGCTGGATGGCGTCGTGTTCGTGGCGGACTCGCAGCGCGCCCGGCTCGACGCGAACATCGAGTCGATGGCGGACCTCTGGGACAACCTCGCCGAGGAGGGCCGCTCGCCCGGCCGGCTGCCGTTCGTCGTCCAGTACAACAAGCGGGATCTCGACGGGATCGCCGATGTCGCGGAGCTCCGGGAGCTCCTCAACCCGGACGGGGCGCCCGAGTTCGAGGCCGCGGCGGCGAGCGGCCGCGGCGTGTTCGACACCCTGAGGGCGATCTCGAAGCTCGCCCTCAAGGAGGTGCAGCGCCGCCAGCGGTAGGGCCTTCGCGAGCGCCGATCTCTTGCTGCTCGCGCGCGCCGAGCTCACCCTCCCGGAGGGAGGACACACCATGACACAGAGGCTCACATACCACGTCATGCCGGACCCCGACGGCTGGGGCTGGGTGGTCGCGGCCGAGGGCTACGTCACCCGCTCGCTCCCGTACGGCACGGTGCAGGAAGCGATCGAGTCCACGGAGGAGCTCGTCCGCCGGCACCCGGGCAGCGCGGTCGTCATCGACGAGCTGCCACCGCCGCTCACGCCGATCGAGATCGAGCATCGACTGGCGGCGTGACCGCGGCCAGCGCCGCCGCGGAGGCGCGCGGCCCGTGAGGGTACGGCCGGCGCGCCCGGGCGCGTCCCGCGGCGGCGCGAAAAAAAAAGCTCCCCCGTGTCGATCCGGCGCGCTTCCGTTCGTCGCCCTGCTGAGCGCCGGGCTTCCCCGGTAACGACCCCGTGGAGAGAGTGTACAAGCAGACAGCGTCATGACCGGAGCGAGGGCACGAACGAGCAGGGCTGCAGCGAGCACGCCGGCGCGTGAGGGCCACCGCTCCGGGAGACATCGAGAAGAGCGTCGAGCTGGACGACGGCAGCTCGTAAGCTCCCTGTCGGCCTATACCAAGGAGAATGTGGACATGCGTTTCATGATCATGCACAGGACCGACGCACAAACCGAGGCCGGCGCGATGCCGAGCCCCGAGTTCATCGAGCGTGTGGGGCAGATGATGGGGGACCTGGTGAAGACGGGGGTGCTGCGCGACGGCGAAGGGCTCCGCCCCAGCTCCGAGGGCGTTCGCCTCCAGTTCACCGGCGGCCGGCGCACCATCACCCGAGGGCCCTTCGGCGGCGCGAAGGCGGTCCCCGCCGGCTTCGCGACCCTGCGCGTGACGTCGCTCGACGAGGCGATCGACTGGGTGTCGCGGTTCGCAGCCCTGATCGGCGACGTCGACATCGACATCCGGCCTGTGACGGAGATGTGGGATCTCGGCGTGGCGCCGAAGCCCGAGGGGCTCACGACGACGCGGTACATGGCGGTCCACTGTCACGACGAGGCGGGAGGCGACGCGCCGCCCGCGCCGGAGCTGATGGCGGCGATGGGTCGCCTCATCGAGGAGATGACCCGGGCCGGCGTGCTGCTCGCGACCGAGGGAATGCAGCCGAGCGCGAAGGGCGCTCGTATCGTGTCGACCGGCGGCAAGCACAAGGTGACCGACGGGCCGTTCGCCGAAGCCAAGGAGCTGATCGGCGGGTACGTCATCGTCGATGTGCCGTCTCTTGACGACGCCAAGGACATCGCGCTCCGCTACGCGGACGTCATGGGCGACATCACGATGGATATCCGCGCGCTGTCCTGACGTAGGTCGGATGCTGAGAGCGGCGTCGTTCTGATGCGGCTCAAAAACTCCGATCCACCGCGAAATACACGGCGCTCGTCGCTTTCGTGATTGGGTCCGAGCTGCTCGGGCAACCATGGAGGTCATTCATTGATCCTCGGTCTCCGAGCGCCACTGGCCGCAGGGCCGCCGGCGCCGGAGGCCGAGGACCTTTCGCGGATCGCCTCGCGCTCCGCGTGCTCTGAAAGGAACTTTCCATGCGAACTTGCTTGTCGGCGGCGACCGCCGCCGCCCTCGTGCTCCTCGGAGCGTGCGTCGTGGAGGACGCCTACGGGCCGGAAGGGGAGATCGAGCAACAGGAAGGCTGGGATCAGCCGCTGACCGGCGACGGGCTGACCGCCACGCTGACGGTCGCGTCGGACTGGGGGACCGGGTACTGCGCCGACGTCGCCATCCGGAACACCGGAACCGCGACGACGACGACCTGGCGGATCACCACGAACATGAACGGCTCCACGCTCGTGAACGCGTGGAGCGCCACCACGAGCGTGAGCGGGTCGCAGCTGGTCGCCACGCCCGCGGCGCACAACGCGACCCTGGCGCCGGGCGCATCGACGAGCTTCGGGTTCTGCGCCAACGCGAGCGGCCCTGCCCAGCGCCCAGCGCTCGCCAGCGTGACGGCGGGCGGGTCCGGCAGCAGCAGCAGCGCCAGCAGCAGCAGCAGCAGCAGCAGCGCCAGCAGCAGCAGCGCCAGCAGCAGCAGCGCCAGCAGCAGCAGCGCCAGCAGCAGCAGCGCCAGCAGCAGCAGCGCTAGCACCGGCAGCGGCGGCTCCGGCGGCGCAGGCGGTTCCGGCGGCGCAGGCGGCTCCGGCGGCGCAGGCGGCTCCGGCGGCGCAGGCGGCTCCGGCGGCGCCGCGCCGACCGGGCATTACCAGATGGAGGACCTCGATCGCGGCGTGGTCGCCGTCAAGGTCTCGAACGGCGTCTACGTCGGATGGAGGATGTTCGGTTACGAGTACGACGCGGCGAACCCGAGCGCGATCTCGTACGATGTGTACCGGAACGGGACGCGCATCGCGAACGTCACGAACAGCACCAACTACCTCGATGCCGCCGGCGCCAGCGCGTCGACCTACACGATCCGGGCAGTGGTCGGCGGCGTCGCACAGGCCGCCTCCCCCGCCGCCGCCACGTGGGGCCAGAACTACCTCCGGATCCCTCTCACGGCGCCCGCGGGCGGAACGACGCCATCGAAGTGCGATAACGCCGGCGAGAGCTACTCGTACTCCGCGAACGACGCGAGCGTCGGAGACGTCGACGGCGATGGGCAGTACGAGATCATCCTCAAGTGGGATCCGTCGAACGCCAAGGACAACTCCCAGGCTGGCTGCACGGGGCCTGTTCACCTCGACGCCTACAAGCTCGACGGGCGGCGCCTCTTCCGCATCGACCTCGGGAGGAACATCCGGGCGGGCGCGCACTACACGCAGTTCGTCGTGTACGACTTCGACGGAGACGGCAACGCGGAGATCGCGGTGAAGACCGCCCCCGGCACGCGCGACGGCGCGGGCGCCTACCTCAGCCGAGGTCCCGCGGCCTCCGACGACGACGCGGCGGACTACAGGAACGCCGCGGGCTACGTGCTCACCGGCCCCGAGTACCTGACGGTGTTCAGCGGCGCGAGCGGCGCGGAGCTCGCGACCGTCGCGTTCGACGTGGCCCGCGGGACGGTCTCCTCGTGGGGGGACTCGTACGGCAACCGCGTCGATCGCTTCCTCGCGAGCGCGGCGTTCGTGAGCGATCTCGGGACAGGCCAGGACGCGAGCGGCAGGCCGGCGATCCTGATGGCCCGCGGCTACTACACGCGAGCCACCGTGACCGCCTGGAGCTTCCGCGGCGGCAAGCTCACCCAGATCTGGAAGGCCGACAGCAACGCGAACACCGCCTACACGGGCCAGGGCGCCCACTCCATGGTCGTGGCCGACGTCGACGCCGACGGGGCGCAGGAGGTGATCTACGGGGCCTCCACGATCGACAGCAACGGCACCCGGAAGTGCTCGACGGCGCTCGGGCACGGCGACGCGCTGCACGTCAGCGACTTCGTCCTCTCACGGCCTGGGCTCGAGGTGTTCATGCCGCACGAGGACGGCACCAAGCCGACCTACGACCTCCACGACGCGAACACCTGCGCGATCCTCAAGCAGGGCCCCGTCACGGGGGCCGACACCGGGCGCGGGGTGGCGGGCGACGTGCTCGCGAGCAACGCCGGCGCGGAGATGTGGACCAACTCCACGGGAGGGCTCCTGTCCGCGACCAGCGGGTCGAACGTCGGGAGCCAGCCGGCGTCGGTCAACTTCCTGATCTGGTGGGACGCGGACGAGCTGCGCGAGCTGCAGAACAACACGTCGATCACCAAGTACGGCGGCGGCTCGCTGCTCAGCTGCAGCCAGTGCGCATCGAACAACGGCACGAAGTCGACGCCGGCCCTCACGGCCGACCTGCTCGGCGACTGGCGGGAGGAGATCGTGTGGCGCGAGTCCGACAACTCGGCGCTGCGGCTGTATACAACGACGAACGTGACGACCCGCCGGCTCTACACGTTGATGCACGATCCCCAGTACCGCATGCAGGTCAGCTCGGAGCAGACCGCCTACAACCAGCCGCCCCACCCGAGCTTCCACATCGGCGGCGGAATGGCGGCGCCCCCCAGGCCGGACATCCACGTGAGGTGACGTCGACGCCCTGACCAATCCCCTCGTCCTATTGGCATTTGTAGCAAAAAAAGGTTTGAACAGGGAGACGGGGAGATTGGTGGGAATTTACTCCCCGTCTCCCGCCTCCCTGTGAATTTTTCCGAAAATTCGAGGGGATGCTCCAGGTCGACGCGGCGCGCTCGACAGGCGCGTCGGTCCTGTTACTTCCGGTACTGCGCGAGCGTCAGGCCGGCGTCCTCGGTGCCGTCGGCCACCAGGCCCGCCATGACCCGGGCGCCGGTCTCGTTGAAATGGGTGCCGTCGACCGAGCCGTCCGCCCGGACGAGGAAGAAGTCCTCGCCCGCCGCCACACACCCGATCGAGTTCAAGTGGGCGAGCGTCTTCGCGTTGAGATCGATGACGGCCACGTCCAGCTCGTCTCCGAGCTCCCGCATCGCCTTCGCATAGGCGCTCAGGCCGTTGCCGAATTCGTGGCTGTCCCCGGAGCACGATCGCCGCGGGGGCGGGGTGACCAGCACCGGCGTCGCGGCGCGCGCCTGCGCGCCCGTGATGTACTGCTCGAGGTACGATTTGAAGTCCGTCGCGGGATCCAGGTAATAGGGAATGGTCTCGCCGTCGCGCTCGTACGTCGCGGTCTTGTTGCTGTCGTTCGTGCCGAACTGCACAAGGAAGTAGTCTCCGCGCTGGATGTCCTCGAGGACGTCGTCGAGGCGGCCCTCCTCGATGTACCGGCGCGCCGTGCGGCCGCCGATGGCCCGGTTGTCGACGCGCACCCGCTCGTCGAAGAACTCTCCCAGCATCTGGCCCCAGCCCGCCTGGTGAAGGGCGCTGTTCACGTAGGTCTGAACGGTCGAGTCGCCGGCGATGTACACAGTGACGTCGGGCAGCTCGGCGCTCCCGCCGCCGCCTTCCGAGCCGCCTGAAGCGCTCGTCGCCCCGCCGGCCGCGCCGCCGGCGCCCCCCTCTCCCGCGCCGCCCACCCCCGCGGCGCTGGTGCCGGAAGCGCTGCTCGCTCCGCCCACACCGCTGCTGGCGCTCGTGCTTGCGCTGGTGCTGGCGCCGCCACCGCCGCTGCCCGTGGTCTGCGCGGCGGGGTGTTCGTCGGGGCCTCCCGAGCTGCAACCGCCCGACGCGAGGCCGATGGCGGCGGCGAAAGAATGAAGCACGACGGTCATGAAGATGGGCCGAATTCGCATGACGAGCTCCTGGAGGAAGACAGTGCACGGCGAGCACGCGTCATTGCGTGCCCGGAAGGACGTACGTGGCCAACGTGGGTGGAGAGAGCGCGAAGCGACCACCGAGCACCGCTCGATCCTCCCCACGTGCGCCGAGGCGGCTGCGATCAATCACGCGTCGTTCGATTTTCTCGCGGGGGCCTGGACCGTCGCGCCAAAGCGCAAATTTTCACGAGAATGACCATTCGACGGCTCGACGCAGTCCGGCGCGACGCCGGTCAGAGCTCGACGCCGAGCAGCGCGCCAGGCCGGAAACGGTACCGCGCAAGGACGGTCTCGGTGCCCTGCTCGAGCGCGAGATCGTAGCGGACGCGCGCGGGATCGAGCTCGACGAAGAGCTCGGTGAACAGCCGGACATCGCGGCTCAGCGGCAGCTTGGCGACGGCGCCGGCCACGAGCACGAGCGCGTTCGAGGCGCTCGCCCGGGCGGGGACGAACGACGGCGCGCCGGCGCTGCCTGGCCGCGGCGCCGCCTCGACATGATCGAGGCCCGCGCCGAGCCGCGCGCCGAGCTCGAGCGGCGCCGCGCCGGGCGTGAGGGCGTAGAGCCAGGAGGCGTCCGCGCGGAGCGCTATCGTGCGGAGATCGAGGCCGATGCGCGGCTCCTCGTAGCGGCGCTCGAACTGGTACTGGAAGCGCGCGTCGAGGGCGAGCCGCTGCTGCCCCGAGCTCCCGCCGAGCGCGACGCGAACACCGGGGCCGTGCGTCCAGCCGATCTCCGCCGAGTGCACCGTGACGCCGTAGAAGGCCCCGAGCTCCAGCGCGCCGCGCAGCGCCGGCGCCGCGTGGTCCGGCGCGCCGCCCGATGGCGCCGCAGGGTCCAGCGCGCCGACCGATGGCGCCGCCTGGCCCGCCGGCGCCGCCTGGCGGAGCACGAGCGCGCGCGCCTGGTCCCGATCGAGCGACGCGCGCGCGCCCCCGCGCAGCGACCGCAGCGAGAGCTCCACGACCTGGGCCACGGACTCGCGATCGAGCTCGTCGAAGCGGCCCGAGAGCTCGATCGAGCGCACGAGGAAGCGATCGGCCACGGGGTCGGTGAAGTAGAGCGCGGCGCGGCGCGGGTCGCTCACGTCGATCCAGCAGGAGAGCGCCACGCCGGAGGAGGCCCGCGCCGCGAAGAGCGCCGCCGCGTCGAACGTCGGCGCGACCCGGAACCGGAGCGTGAACGCGGAGAGCGCCTGAGATTCGAGCGCCGCCCGGATCACGCCCAGGTTCGGCGCGGGGCCCGTCAGCACGATCTCCACCAGCGGCGCGCCGGGCGACGCGGACGCCGGCGGAGGCCCCTCCTCCATGGCCAGGGCGCGCGCCGCGGAGAGCGCGATCGCCGCGGTGAACCCGAGCCAGATCGGCGCTCGCCCCGTGATCACCCTCCGAGCTCGGCGAGGCGGCGGCGGGCGTGCTCGACGTACGGCGAGCCCGGGTGCTCCCGGAGCAGGCGCCGCCAGGTCTGCGCCTCGTCGCCGGTGCGCCCGAGCGCCCGCAGGGCGCGCCCGCGGCCGTAGAGCGCCTCGACCGCGAGCGGGCGCGGGCCGGCGACGCCGAGGTACCGATCGAACTGCGCGAGCGCCGCGGCAGCAGAGCCGCTGCTCAGGAGCAGGCCGCCCAGCGATACGAGGGAGAGCGTGGCCTCGGGCGACGACGCGAACCCCTTCTGGAGCGCGCGGTAGAGCTCGATGGCGCGCCGGGAGCGGCCGGCGCGCCGCGCGTCGTTGGCCTCCCGGAAGAGCTGCTCCGCCGTCGAGGCGGTCGGAGAAGCGCTCGGAGAGGACGCCGCCGCGCTCGACCCGCGGGCGGCCTCGCGCGGCTTCGGAGCGGCCGGCGCGAGCTCCGGCGGCGCCGCTCCGGTGGGCGCCGGCGCGGCCTCGCCCTCGGACGGAGCGGCCGCGGAGGGTGCGGCCGCGCGCGGACGGGCCACCGCCGCGCGCAGCGAGGGCTCGAGCAGGCGAGCGGACGCCCCTACCTGCGCCGCCGGGCGCGGCTGGACGAGCGCCGAGGTCGCGAGCGACACCCCGGCGACGAGGACGGCCGCCGCGGCGTAGAGCCAGGCGCTCCGGGTCCTTCCGGCCCAGCGCCGCCCCGCGAGGACGGTCCCCGGCCGAGCGTCGTCGTCTCCGCGCCGGACGTCGTTGTCGGGCCGCACGGGCGCGCTCGCGAGCCGCACGGGCGCTCCTCCGCGCCGCCGCCGCGCCGGCGCTCCCTCGCACGGCAGGTCGATCACGGCCCCGCCGATCGCGGCGTTCGCGATGCGCGCGAGGAGCTCTGCGTCCCCGGGCTCCGCAGCGCCCGCGGCGTCGAAGTCCAGCGCGAGCACCCAGCTGATCCGGCACGACGCGCAGGTGCCGAGGTGGGCGTCGAGGGCGAGCCGGTCCGGCTCGGTCGCGACGCCGCGGCGCACCCGCGTGAGGAGCTCGCTCCGACAGTCGGCGGTCATGGCTCCCTCCCCCGGAAGAGCTCGGCCAGCTTCGCGTTGTTGGCGAGCGCGCGCCGCAGCGCCTCCTTGCCGAGGCGGAGCCGGCTCCAGACCGTGTTCGGAGAGACGCGGGCGAGCGCCGCGATCTCGTCGACCGTGTAGCCGAGCACGAAATGGAGGGCCAGCGCCTCCGCGGTCGCCTCGGGCATCCTGTCGAGCACCTCGAGCACCATCTTACGCCGCCGGCTCGAGACCGCCTCGGCAAACGGCGACGCGCCGCTCTCGTCCGGCGCCACGTCGATCGGCGCGTCCGGCTCGTCGAAGCGCGCGCGCACGCTGAGGCGCCGGCGCGCGCCGAGCGCGGTCATCACGGCGATCCGGTTGGCGAAGTGGAGCACGGTGCACTCCGCGCGAAAGGACGGCAGCGCCTGGAGCAGCGCGAGCACGGCTTCCTGGGTCACGTCCTCGACGTCGGGGTGATGAGGGCCGAGCACCTTCCGCACGCTGCGCAGCATGGCGCCGCCGAGCTCGGTGATGAGCGTGCGGATCGCCGCCGGATCGCGCGCCGCCGCGGCGCGCGCGAGCCCGAGCAGCTCGTCCGCCCGCGGAGGCGCTCCCTCCGGCGGCGCGTGGAGGTCAGTCACGGGGTTTCGCATTCTGGCGACGAGGGTTGATGCCATGAGTCCCGATCATCAGGGCGCGCAGCGCGGAGCCCAGCGGCGGAGGCGCGACTAGGGCCCTCCGGACCGCGGCCAGCCGTCGGTGTCCCACGCCAGCTCGGAGATCCGCAGCGTGGGGGCGCCGTTCGATTGCGCGTCGTAGGCGTGATAGACGTTGTAGGAGCGATCGCCGGAGAACAGCACGGCGTTGTGCCCGGGCCCTCGCCAGCGGGAGCCTCCTTCCACGACGATGCTGCCGCCGCCGGACATCATCGGTGTCCCCTTCTTGTCGACGTACGGGCCGGTGATGCTCGTCGAACGACCGACGGCGATCTTGTACGTGCTGTCCGCCCCACGGCAGCAGGCGTCGAACGAGGCGAACAGGTAATAGAAGCCGCAGCGCCGGACGATGAAGGGCGCCTCGAGCGCCCCGCGGGCGTCGGGGCGGGAGGCGAGGGCGTGGAGCTCCTCGTCGGCCCGCTCCCCCGACGGGGCGAGCTTCACCATCTTGATACCGCTCCAGAAGCTCCCGAACACGAGCCACGGCGTCCCCTCCTCGTCCATCGCGACGTTGGGATCGATCGCGTTCCAGTCGTCCCGCGCCGCGCCGTCGTTGGAGCAGATGGCGGCGCCGCGGTCCGTCCAGGGACCTGCCGAGTCGAGCGAGGCCTTCGTCGCGTGCCCGATGCACGAGCGGTTGCTGCCGAACGTGGAGGCGGAGTAGTAGAGATGGTAGGTGTCCCCGAAGCGTGAGATATCGGGCGCCCACAGGTCGCTCACGCCCGGGACCTTCTCTTCGAGCCAGGCGGGCTTCTTGTCGAACACCCGACCGGCGGCCTGCCACGCGGTGAGGTTCGACGAGCTCTTCATCGGGAGCCTGTCCCCCGTATGGAACAGGTAGTAGCGGTCGCCGGCCTGGATGATGGCCGGGTCGTGGGTCCCCAGGTTCCCGGACAGGGGCAGCGCCTCGGGCGGGCTCGCCGGGTCGTAGAGGGCATCGGCGCACCTGTCCGCGGCCCCTCCCGCGCCGCCGCTCCCGCCAGCGCCGCCGCTCCCGCCAGCGCCGCCGCTCCCGCCAGCGCCCTCGGCGCCACCCATCCCGGCCGTCGCGCTCGGATGGCCTCCCGCGCCGCTGCTCGCCGTGGTGGCGGAAGCGGTGGTCGTGGCGCCGGCGCCGCTGGCGCCGCTGTCCTGGCCGCCTGAACCGGAGCCCTGCACCGAGGTCTCCGTGCTGCAGCCCGCGAGCGTCGCGACGACGCCGATCAGGAGGCTCCACGCGAGCGCGCACACCCGTCGTCGCCGTGACCTGCAAAGCGTGAGACGCATCTTGAACTCCTGAGGCTCCATGGGCGGATCGTCCGTCGAGGTGCTGGCCATGGGGTCGGCTCGATGTCCTCCGCACCGAGTCGTCCCGCTCTCCCACGTGGGCCGGAGCGCCCACGATCAATCACGGGTTGCTCGAGCTTCTCGTGGAGCGCCAAAAACCGTCTTCGAAGAAATTTTACACCGAGACGGCGTTGCCTCGAATCATCGTGCGACGCGTTGAGCTTCGTAGATGTCAGCCACCCCGCTCCGCGTCGACGCGAAGAACAGGACGGCCCCGTCGGGCGAGAGGTGTGGATCGGTGTCGCGCTCCGCGGGAAGGTTGAGCGGCTCACCGAGCGACTCCGCCTCTTCGAAGGCCGCGTCGGTCGACGGCCGTCGCGCCCAGAACAGGTCTCCTCCGCCCTCGCGGCTCGATCGGAACAGGATCTGGCGGCCCTCGTCGAACAGGAACGGAGCGTGCTCGTCGCCCGCGCCGTCCAGCCCGGGGAGCGGGGCGAGCGCGCCCCAGGGGTCCTCCGGGCGTTCGCGCGACGCGATGGCGATGTACGTCTCGGCGGCCGGAGGCTCGACGCCGACCACGACGCGGAGCTCGGAGGGATCGACGTGGGGCGACATCACCTCGCCGTCGTCGGCGACGAGCGAGTCCACGTGGGCCGGCGCGCCCCACGGGTCGTCCCGGCTGGCGCGCTCGGCGCGCCAGATGCCCTTGGGGGCGCGCTCGCTGAAGAACCAGATCCTCAGCCCGTCCTCGGAGACGCAGGGAGTGTCCTCGACGCTACCGGCGCCGTTGAGCGCCTCCACGGCGCGCGGCGCCTCCCACGCCGAGCCCGGCGCCGCCCGCCGCGACGCCCAGATATCGCGGCTGCCGGCGCGATCCGACATGAAGTAGATCTCGAGGAGATCGCCTGTCAGCGTGGGGTCCTCTTCCCTGGAATCGCTGTTCAGCTCCGTCACCGCCGCCGGCGCGTCGAACCTCGGCCGCTCCGGCGCGCCCGCCGCCCCCCCTCCCCCGCCCTGCCCGGGCGCGAGCACGCCGATGACGAAGCGCTGGTCCTCGCACCCGGCCCCGCCGAGCGCGAGCCAGAGCCCGCACGCCACCGTGATCCCCCGGGATCGGCACCTCATCCACCCCCGTTCATACGCGCCCAAGTGCGCTGGATCGAGCCCCGTCCCTGCCGGCGCGGGCGGGTCGCCTCACCCGATGCCGGCCTCGCTGGGCGGCCCGACGGCCGCGTCTCCCCCGGCGGCCTCGATCGGCACGCGGGGGAACCACAGCGCCGCGATGAAGCCGGTGATGCCCATGGCCGCGATGATCCAGAACACCGTCGCGAGGCCGGACGTGAGCGCCTCCCCGAGGTGCTGGACGATCGACGGATCGAGGCCGCGCGCCCCCTCCGCCGTCAGGAGCCGGCTCGCCGCGTCCGCCGGGATCGACGGGTCCTTCGCGAGCTGGGCCGTCAGGACGCCGCCCATGATGCCCACCGCCACGACGCCGCCGAGCAGCCGGGAGAACATCGTGCTCGCGGTGGCGATCCCGCGCTGCTCCCACGCCACGCTGCTCTGCACCGCGATGAGCAGCGCGACGTTGGACAGCCCCATGCCCACGCCGAAGACCAGCGTCGTCGCGCGGAGCATCAGCGGCGTGTCGTGCGTCCCGCCGAGCGCGAGCGCGAGCCCCGCCGCCGCCGTGACGCCGAGGCCGATCCAGATGAGCGGGCGGAACCCGACCCGGGGGATGAGCCGCCCGCCGATCGCGCTCGCGATCGGCCAGCCGATGAGCATCGGCGCGATGGCGCTGCCGGCGTCGGTGGGGCTGCCGCGGAGCACGCCCTGCACGAAGAGCGGCACGAACGTGATCGTGCCCATCATCGCGCCGCCGAGGATCGCGCCGGCCACGTTGGAGATGAACATCACCGGGCGCCGGAAGAGCGGCAGCGGGATCATCGGCTCGGGGGCCCGGCGCTCGACCGCGAAGAACACGGCGAACAGCGCCGCCGACGCGACCGCCGCGAGCAGCGTCGTCTCCCCGCCCAGCCTCCCGGTGGCGAGCAGCAGCGCGACCACGCCGGCGGTCAGGAGCGCCGCGCCGAGGAAATCGAGCTCGTGAGGCCGCCTGTCGATGCGCTCGTGGAACGAGGTCGCCACGAGCGCGACGGACGCGGCGCCGAACGGGATGTTGACGTAGAAGACCCAGCGCCACGAGAAGTAGTGCACGATGAGCCCGCCCACCATCGGGCCGATGATGCCGAACAGCCCCCAGGCGGCCCCGAAGACGCCCTGGATCCGCGCGCGCTCCTTGAGATCGAAGATGTCGCCCGAGATGGTCATCGCCATCGGCTGCATCGCCCCGGCGCCGGCCCCCTGGAGGGCGCGGAAGGCGATGAGCTGCGGCATCGATCGCGCCGCGCCGCTCGCGATCGAGCCGAGCAGGAAGACGGCGATGCCGAAGAGCATGATCGGCTTGCGGCCGTAGATGTCCGACAGCTTGCCGCAGATGGGCACCAGCACCGACGAGGTGAGCAGGTAGGCGGTGGTGACCCAGGCGTACTGGTGAATCCCGCCGAGATCGCCGATCACGGTGGGCATCGCGGTGGCGACGACGGTCGATTCGAGGGCGGCCATGGCGAGGGCCAGGATCAGCCCGGCGACGGTGAGGGCGCGGTGGGTCGTGCGTTCTGAGGCCATGCGGGTCGTGGGGATGTGGTGTGGATGAGCCGGCGCGGCAAGCGGGACGGAGCGCTTGCGCCGCGCGCGCCGCTCGCCGCCGGAGCCCCCCCCACGAGGTGGTGCGGCGGCGTTGCGACCCGGACCTCGTCACGGGGGTGCAGCGCTTCTGGGACGACGAGATGTTCGGCTGCGCCGGCAGCGTGACTTCCCCTGACCACGCGGACCTTTGCAAGACCGGCTATCACGTGTGCAGCGCCGACGAGTTCGTCGAGAAGAACGGCTACGGCTCCACGAACGCCGAGGCGCCGAAGCATCACGACTGGACCGACGACAACCTCAAGTACACCGGCGTGGGCTCGGGGAGCCGCTCCGCGGCGCCGACCGGCATCAGCTGCGGCGAGAGCACCCCCATGCGCGAGTGCTCCCCCGATGGCGTCGACCCCGAGGGGAACCAATGCAACTGGGTCAACTGCGGCCACGTCGACAGCACCCAGAAACGCTACTTCGGCGGTTGCGCGGGAAACACCACGGCCGGCACGCTCTGCTGCAAGAACTGACCGACAACGCGCGCGCGTCGGCCCGAGCTCCTCCGTGTCGCCGGTCGCTCGCCCGCACCCGCGCCTGAGCGGCGGCCAGCGCCGCGCACATCTACCGATCGGGCGACAGCGTCGTCATAACGACCCAATCCACCATCCATCGCCGCTCGCGCTTCCGTCGCCAAACGCACGGCGTCGAGCTGTTCACCGAGAGAGAAAGCCGCATGTCCGGAAAAGAAGCCTCCTCCAAGGAAGGCAGGCTGATATCGACACTAGAGCGCTTGCTCGAGCTGCCGGCGGCCAACCTGAGGCAGTCGCTCAACCAGGCGAGCGACCTCCTCGCCAGCGCTCTCGGCGCCGACAAGATCGACATCTTCCTCTTCGACCCCAGCAGGAACACGCTGCGTGCCCTGGGGACGAGCAAGACGCCCATGGGCCGGCTCCAGCGATCGCTCGGGCTCGACATCCACCCGGTCGCCAACGGCGGCTCGATTGCCCGCGTCTTCACGACCGGCGATCCTTACATCACCGGGCATTCGGAGCAGGAGCCCAGCGAGCTGCCCGGCCTTGTCCACGAGCTCGGCGTCCGGTCGCACATCGCGGTCCGGCTCGTCGTCGAGGGCGAGCGGCGCGGGGTCGTCTCTGCTCACTCCGCCGCGCCGGAGTTCTTCTCCGACGAGGATCTCCGCTTCCTCGGCGCGGCCACGCACTGGATCGGCGCCCTGACGCACCGGGCGGAGCTCGTCGAGCAGGTCACCTCCGCCGCGCTCGCGCAAGGCCGGCGCCAGGCCGCGGAGGAGCTCATCACCGTGCTGGCGCACGATCTGCGGAACTACCTGAGCCCGCTCATGGGCCGCCTTGGTATGCTCCACCATCGCGCGGAGCTCGACGGCCGGGTCGACGACGTGCGCGACGCCGACCGGGCGACCAGCTCGGTCGCCCGGCTCGGCCAGCTCATCTCGGATCTGCTGGACGTGGGGCGCATCGAGCAGGGGCTCTTCGAGATCGCCCCTGCGCCCATGAACCTCCCCTCGCTGGCGCGGGAGATCGCCGCTGCGCTCGGTACACCCAGCGTCGAGATCCGCGTCGAGGGACCGCCGGAGCTCGTCGTCGCGGCGGACAGGGATCGCCTCCGCCAGGCCCTGGAGAACCTCGTCAGCAACGCGATCAAGCACTCGCCCCCGGGGACGTGGGTCCTCATCAAGCTCACAAGCGAGCTGATAAAGGGGATGGAGTATGCCCACGTCGACATCGTCGACCGCGGATCCGGCGTGCCGCCGGAGATCCTTCCCCGCATCTTCGACCGCTTCGTCACGAACGGCCATGCGTCGGGGATCGGCCTCGGGCTGTACCTGGCGAGCAGGATCGCCGCCGCCCACGGGGGCACGCTGGCCGTGAGCTCCCCTCCTGGAAACGGCGCGACGTTCCGACTGAGCTTGCCCGCGAGCGGACCGCCCGTTCGTCGGGACGAGCCGTGATCGCGCTGCGGCAGCGGCGCAAACGCCCTCCGCGCCTGCAAGCGCGGCGCTCCTCTGGACGACCCCAGGCTCACGCGTAAGATGGCGCGCATGCCGCGCCCCCCCGCCACGCCCGACGACCCCGGCCCGCCGAGCCTCGCGGCCTCCACGGAGCCCCGCATGACGAAGGGCGAGGTGCTGGCGGTGCCCCGGATCGAGCTGTGCGTCGAGCGCGAGGGGGGCAAGCCCGCGAGCCGGGTCATGGTGCTCGACGGCGATTTCATCCGCATCGGCTCCCACCAGAGCAACGACCTCGTGCTCGCCGACCGCGCCGTCTCCCGCTTCCACTGCATCCTCGAGCGCGTGAAGTCCACGTTCCGGCTGACGGACGTCGGCTCGCTCAACGGGACGACCATCGCCGGCGTCCGCGTGCGGGACGCCGACGCCATCCTGCCGGAGTGCCGCATCGAGCTCGGCGAGTCGGTCGTGCGCATCCGCGATGCCGACGCCGTCGCCGAGACCGAGCTCGCGCGCGCGGTCAGCTTCGGGGCGCTCCAGGGCGTGTCGGTCCCCATGCGGCGCCTCTTCCCCGTCCTCGATCGCGTGGCGAAGAGCGCGCCCGACGTGCTGATCGAGGGCGAGAACGGCACGGGCAAGGAGGTCATCGCCACCGAGCTCGTCCAGCGCGGCGCCCGCGCCGACAAGCCGCTCGTCATCGTCGACTGCGGCGCCATCTCGCCGAGCCTCATCGAGAGCGAGCTGTTCGGCCACGTGCGCGGCTCCTTCACGGGCGCCACGCGCGACCGCGCCGGCGCCTTCGAGGAGGCCGACGGCGGCACCGTCTTCCTCGACGAGATCGGCGAGCTGCCGCTGGAGATGCAGCCGAAGCTCCTCCGCGCCCTCGCCTCGCGCGAGGTGCGCAGGCTCGGCGAGAGCCGGGTGCGCAAGGTCGATATCCGGGTGATCGCCGCCACGAACCGGCGCCTGGAGCGCGAGGTGAACAGCGGCCGGTTCCGCGAAGACCTCTATTACCGCCTCTCGGTGCTCACCGTGCGCGTCCCGCCGCTCCGGGAGCGCAAGGAGGATATCGGCCTCCTCGTCCACTGCTTCCTGAACGAGCTCGGCGCCATCGACAAGGTGCACCTCTTCCCCCCCGAGGTCATCGAGGACATGAAGCGCTACGACTGGCCCGGCAACGTGCGAGAGCTGAGGAACTACGTCGAGCGCCGCGTCGTGCTCGGCGAGGGCGCCGCCATGGGAGCGACGGCGCCGTCCGAGCGCAGCTCCGCGCCGCCCCCGGGCGCCGCGCCGCAGGGCGCCGCGCCCGGCGAGCCCGCCGCCAACATCGAGATGCCCTTCAAGGAGGCGAAGGACGCGATCATCGACCAGTTCGAGCGGCGCTACCTCGCGGCCCTGCTCGAGTGGTCGAACGGCAACGTGAGCCGCGCCGCCCGCAAGGCAGGGCTCGACCGGATGTACCTCCACCGCCTCCTCCAGCGCCACGGGCTGCGCCGAGCCGCCGCCCTCGACTGAACCGCGCGCGGGCGGCCACCACCCGCGCCAGCTGTAGCGGGGCCAACCGGAGGCCGCCGCTCTTGCGATAGAACAGGGCGCAGCGGTGCTGCACATGTCACAGTCGCGTCGCAATGGCGCGATCCGTCCGTGTGCGCAACCTCGCAAAATCTCTGAATATTTCAGAAACCGATCTGCTCCTCTGGCTCGCGGAGCATGCGCCAACGACGGAGCTCCGCCACCCCGCGGACTTCCTCCCGGCGGAGCTCGCGGGGCAGGCTCAGCAGGCGCTCGGCCGCGCCCCGCCGTCGGCGCCGGCGGAGGAGCCGATCGAGCGCCGCTGCGCCGAGTGCGTGAAGCTCCCGGCGAAGGCCGGGCTCCGCGTGGTCGAGGTCGGCGCCGACGCCGTCTGCGACCTGTGCGGCAGCTCGGCGAACAAGCGGGCGGCGCTCGCGATGATCGGGGCGTTCCGCGCGCGCGGGCTGCGGAGGCTGCTCGTGGTCGGCGGCGGGCCAGGCACGTCCGAGGACCTGCGGCAGCTGCTCGCGGGCGAGGTCGACATCCGCATCGTGGACGGAGAGGGCCACCGCAATGCGGCGAAGGCCGACGCCGATCTCCGCTGGGCCGACGTGGTCGCGGTCTGGAGCTCGACGATCCTCTCGCACAAGGTGTCGAAGCTCTACACCGATCAGCGCGCCAGCTTCCGCGAGAAGCTCGTGACCGTCCCGAGGCGCGGCGTGGCCGCGCTGTGCATGGCCGTCACCGAGAAGGTGGGCGCGCCCGCGGGATGACCGGCGCCCGGCCTCCCCGCCTGCCCTCCGCGGGGCGGCGCTTCACCCTCGCTCGGGCGGTTGTTCGGCAAGCGCAAGCGCGAGCGCTCACGCAGGGCGGCTGTTCAGCCGCACCCGGCGGAAGGTGCGCCGCGCGTGGGGCACCCAGCCGTGGAAGTGCCAGCGCGCGGCCATGACCAGCCCGCGGACCCACTCGTCGGCGGCGTAGGCGACCCAGACGCCGGCGAGCCCCCAGCCGAGGTGGACCCCGAGCAGCCAGGACAGCCCGACGGCCACGGCGAACATCGAGAAGACGCCGAACCCGACCGGGAAGCGGGCGTCGCCGGTGGCGCGGAGCCCGTTGATGACGACCAGGTTGAGCGTGCGGCCCGGCTCGACGAGGAGGGTCAGCCAGAGCAGCCGGGAGCCTGTGGCGATCACCTCGGGATCGCGCGAGAAGAGGCCGAGCAGGTGGGGGCCGAGGAGCGCTGTGGCGATCACCAGGCTCACGCACACGCAGAACCCGATCGCCAGGCCGCCGCGCACCAGGCGATCGGCGCCCTGCAGATCGCCGGCGCCGATGCGGTGCCCGACCACGATCTCGGTCCCGAAGCCGATCGCCATGCCGAACAGGAGCAGGAAGTGCACGATCTGCATCGTGTACGTATGCGTGGTGAGCGCCGTTTGCCCCATGTTGGCGACCATCGCCAGGATGATCATGAAGCTGATGCGATAGACCACGTTCTCGCCCGCCCCCGGCAGGCCGATGTGCAGCATCTCGCGGAGGCGATCGGGGCGAATGCGCCAGAAATCCTCGAAGGTCGGGCGGATTCCGAGGCGCGAGATCCACAGCTGCCGGTGCATCCAGAACGAGAGCGCGCGTCCGACCACCGCGGCGAGCGCGAGCCCCATCATGCCGAGCCCAGGAGCCCCGCCGACACCGAACATGAGCGGCAGGCTGAGCGCGAGCTGCACGATGTACATGACGACGATGAGGCGCAGCGTGTCGCGGGTGTAGGTGTGCGCGCGCAGCACCGAGCCCATCGAGAAATTCACCGCGTCGAACGCCAGCATCACGCCGACCGCGATCAGGTAAGGCTCCGCGATCGGGAACAGGGACGGCGGCAGGCGCATCAGCTCGAGCAGCGGCCTCGCGCCGATGGCGATGACGGCGAAGCTGAAGATGCCGAGCCAGAGGTTGGCCGCGAGCGACGCGCGCGCGACCTGCTCCGCGCCGGCCCGGTCCCGCGCGCCGAGATACTGGGTGACCACAACGCTCGCGCCGACGCTGACGAAGCGAAAGGTGATCATGAAGGTCAACATGATCTGGTTGGACAGCCCGTACGCGGCGGCGGCCTCGTCCGACAGGCGGCTGACCAGCCATACGCCGAACACGCCGACGAGCATGTGCAGCAGGTTCTCGCTGAAGATGGGCCAGGTGATCTCCAGCAAACGCGGGCGAGGAAGAACGGGGGCAGGTAGGACCGATTGCAAAGCGCCGCATCCTACTCTGCCGAGGGGCATCTCGCCACGACGGAGCATGACCACGCGAGCGGCGTCGCGCGTAGCGCGGCCGTGGTCGTACGCGTCGTACGCGGAACGAAGGTTGGTGCCGCTGTCGCCTATCTCCTCACGGCCCGCGCGATCGCACGGCAACCTAGCGAGACCGCGCGAGACCGCGAGAATGACACCCGACTGCCCCGCGCCGCCCTCAGCGGCGCAGACGGAGAGGAGGGCCTCCGGCAACACACGCAAGAGCGTGTTCTCGCTCGCACCGTTGCATGCTTGTCCCTTCCCGCATCCTTGCGTATCGATTACTCTGGGAATGGGCGGAACAGGGCACACTCGTCCTTCTGCGCCTGGAGGATCAAATGGGGATATTGCACGGCAGCGCCCGATGGCTCCTGGCCGCGGCGGCCACGGCGCCGGCTGTCGCTGGCGGATGCTCCTGCGGCGATGCCAGCGGGACGATCGGCGCCACGTCCGGCGGCGGAGCCGACCTGGGCGCAGGGGGTCAGAGCGCGGGGGGCGGCGGCTCCGGGGGAATCCCCTTCCTGGCGGGGAGCGGCAGGTCAGGGGTCGGGGGCGGCGGGTGTGAGGGGCTCGAGTGCCAGCAGATCGCCTGTCCCGGCGGCGGCAAGACCACCGTGAGCGGCACCGTGTACGAGCCCGGGGGCAAACTCCCGCTGTACAACGTCACGGTGTACGTCCCGAACAGGGCGCTCGAGCCCATCACCGACGGCGCGACCTGCGATCGGTGCGACGTCACGCTCTCCGGCGATCCGATCGCGACCGCGCTGACCGACACGAACGGGCGTTTCGTGCTGGAGAACGTGCCGGTCGGGGAGGACGTCCCGCTGGTCGTCCAGCTCGGCAAATGGCGGCGCCAGATCACCCTGCCGAAGGTCGAGGGGTGCGTCGACAACCCGACCGTGGACAGGACGGTCCGCCTGCCGCGCAGCAAGGCCGAGGGCCACCTCCCGAAGATCGCCTTGACGACCGGCGGCTCGGACGTGCTGGAGTGCCTTCTGTACAAGATGGGAATCGACGCGTCGGAGTTCACGCCGGAGGCGGGCGACGGGCGGGTGAACCTGTTCGTCGGGCGCGCCATCGAGGGCGACAGCGCGACGAGCAGGTACCGAGACGGCCTGAACGACGGCGCGCCCTTCTCGCCGGCGCGAGGGTTCTGGAGCTCGCTCGACAACCTGAGGCAATACGACATGGTGATCCTGTCGTGTGAAGGCTCCGAGTTCGGGGACGACAAGCCGGAGGCCGCGCGGCGCGCGATGTTCGACTACGCCTCGGCGGGAGGCCGCGTGTTCGCGTCGCACTGGCACAACACCTGGCTCCGGCTCGGCCCGGAGCGGTTCCCGGAGACGGCGACATGGGACGAGGAGAGCGATCCCGACGACGGGCTCCCCGTGCTTGTCGACACCACGTTCCCGAAGGGCCTGGCGCTCCGGGACTGGCTCGCCAACGTGGGAGCGTCGACCGTGCCAGGGCAGATCGAGATCAACGATCCGCAGCACTGGGTCGACTCGGTGAACGAGGAGATCGCGACGCGGTGGCTCTACAACGACGCCAACGCGGATTTCGACGCGCCCGCGGGGGTCAAGTACTTCACGTTCAACACGCCCATCGGCGCGCCGGAAGCGGAGCAGTGCGGAAGGTTCGTGTACACGGACATCCACGTGGCGGCGAGCGACGTCGCCGGGGCGCCGTTCCCGAGCGGCTGTCAGGACCGCGGCGGGGCGACGCATGAGCTGACCGCCCAGGAGAAGGCGCTGCTCTTCATGCTGTTCGACCTGTCGGCCTGCATCGCGCCGGACGACGAGCCGCCGCCGGTGCCCGTGCCGAGGTGACGAGCGCCTCGACGGCGCGGCGAGATCCCTCTCCGGGCCCTGCGGTGGTCATGGTGGCTGTCGACGAAGAGGCGCCGGACGCCAGGCGAGCCGGACCACGGCGGCGGGCGCGGAGTCGAGCCGGGCGCGGCGCTCGAGGCTCGACATTCCGGGGCACTCGCTCGCGATTTCCTGAGCGATATTGACGCCCTGCGCATGGATACGCGGCTGCCCAGGGTGGTCACCCGACCACCAAGGGGAGCACTGTAGCCTGCGTGGACCCGCGCGGGACAGCCCCCCACACAGGCCAGAGACGCAGCGCAGCAGCGCCCGCTCCACGAGCTCCGCCAACTGGCATATTTTTTGCGAAATTTTCGCTGCCAGCACACCACAGCTCACTCGAGTCGGCGCCCGTGAAGGCTTCGCCTCACGCTCCCGCCGGAGATCACCGGCCGCAGTTGGGCCCTGCACGCACTGACACTGTATTCCATCACACAAACAGCATGGAGTTTGTCTCTTATTCAGGGGCACGCAGAGGGCTTGCCAGGGCGCGGAACTGCCCTTTTAATGCCGCGCCATCCGGATACTTTCCTTGGAGGACATGATGAAAAGTGTTTTGCTTCGCGGTGTGCCTGGCAGGTCGAGGTGGTCATTCGGCCTTGCGGTGGTTGCGTTGCAAGCCACCGTGCTGATCGGCTGCGGTGACACGGCGACGGACGACGGCGTGGGCGGCGCGGGCGGCGCAGGCGGCGCGGGCGGCGGCGGGGCGACCTCCGCCAGCTCGACGACGTCGAGCGCCTCGACGACCTCCGCCAGCTCGACGACGTCGAGCGCCTCGACGACCTCCGCCAGCTCGACGACATCGGCCTCGACGACCTCGGCGACGACATCGGCCTCGTCCACGACGAGCGCGAGCACCGGGGGGGTGCCCACGGACGGCACGCCGGTCGAGCGTCATGGCCGGCTCCGGGTCATGAACGGCAACATCGTCGGCGAGCACGGGTCCCCGGTCCAGCTCAAGGGCATGAGCCTGTTCTGGAGCCAGTGGAGCAACTACTACAACGGCAATGTCGTCAACTCGATCGCGGACAACTGGGACGCGACCGTCGTCCGCGCTGCCATGGGCATCGAGGGCGAGGACGGGTACCTCCAGGACGCGGGCGCCCAGAAGGCCAAGGCGAAGACCATCGCCGACGCGGCGATCGCGAAGGGCATCTACGTCATCCTCGACTGGCACGACCACAACGCGCACCAGCACCTGGACCAGTCGAGGAACTACTTCCGCGAGGTGGCGCAGGCCTACAAGAACGTGCCCAATGTCATCTTCGAGGTCTTCAACGAGCCCCTCAACACCAACACCTGGCCCGCGGTGAAGTCCTACGCCGAGGCGGTGATCTCCGAGATCCGCGGCCAGGGCGCGAACAACCTGATCATCGTCGGCTCGCCGAACTGGTCGCAGGACGTCGACATCGCCGCGGACAATCCGCTCAGCGATCAGAACGTGGCGTACACCCTCCACTTCTACGCCAACACGCACAAGGCGTCGCTCCGCGAGAAGGCCCAGAAAGCCATCAACAAGAAGCTGGCGCTCTTCGTGACCGAGTGGGGGACCTGCTCCGCCGACGGCAACGGCCAGCTCAACCTCGGCGAGTCGCAGACCTGGCTCGACTTCCTGGACGCACACAACATCAGCTGGGCCAACTGGTCGCTGGGCGACAAGGCCGAGGCGTGCTCCGCGCTCAGGCCCAACGCGAACCCGATGGGCAACTGGAGCGACAACGACCTCACCGAGTCGGGCAAGTGGGTGAAGGGGAAGATCGCAGAGTGATCCGCGCGCGGGTCGCCGGCCGCTCGCGCCGGTGACCCGCCCCCCGACCGAGGGCGCCGCTCACCCGTGCGCTCGTTTGCCCTCCACGGACAGGGGCCGCCCGGCACAGAAGGGGCATTGATCGTCCGGGCTCCAGTCGTCGTCTTCGAGGCCGAGCGCCCGTAGCTGCTCCAGCTCCCACGCGCGCGCCTCGGGCGAGAGCGGGGCGGGACAGATGGACTTATGGTCTCTCAGGCTGCTCAACATGGACGGTCCCGTTCGGTTGTGCTCCGGAGAGCGATTCCGGGATCTATCGCGCACAGCCCTGTAGCGCCCGCGAAATCGGCCGTGCCGCGCCGCGTCTGTCCATGGTTGAGACGAAAGGAAACCACCTTTAAAGGACGGTCCCCCGGAAGCTCGTTAACCAAGCTTCGCGCCGCGTCCTCCTACATCCGAACGTTTACGTGGTCGTGGTCGTGGTCGTGGTCGTCTGAGGATTGATCACATTTCCCCCTTAGTTTTCGCTGCGTTGGCAAGGGCGGCGTTCCAGCCCGTCTCCAGCATGAGCAAGGTCTGCATTCCGCGCGCGAGCGTCAGCCAGCCGGGGGGACCGTTGCGCTTCAGATGTCCACCAAGACCGGCAACGGCGTAGAGCGCATCGACTACCGTCGCCCCCTGAGCCGGCAACTTCTTGGGCTGGTGCTGGTGCAGCAGCTTCAGCTGCGTGGGGTTCAGGGCTCGTTCCGCAGGCGCGTTGGGCTCAAGGCGTGACAGCGAGCGCAGCAGCAGCATCTGCCACGCGATCGGGGCGAACAGCGCCAGCGCGTTCGTCAGGCTCTGGAAGCTCTCGAGCTGGCGCGTCTCGAGGGCGCAGCCGGTCTTGAGCGCCTTGAAGAACTCCTCGATGAGCCACCGTGCCCGATAATGGTCGACGATCGCTCCGATCTGGTCGGGCGTGTCGACGGGCTCGTTGGTGGCCAGCACCCACGCCACCGGCTCTTCGCCCGCTGGCGGGTCGATCTCCTGCACAACCACGACGTTGACCGCGAGCTCTTCGGCCAGCTCGGGCAGGTAGTAGGGACGGCGCAGCGCCACGCGCCGCGCGCCGACGCCCAGCGTGGCCATCCGCTCCGAGCGCTCGGGGTGCGCGCGTTTGCTCGCCGGTACAGGGCCGGCGCGGCGTTGGGTGAGCACGACCTCGCGACTGAGCCGGATCGGCAGCTCGACCAGCGCCTCGCTCAGCCGCAGCCGTGCGCTGTCGTCGAGCGATTCTTCCTCGTCCTCGGCCAGTTCCGACACGTTTCGATCCCGCGCCATGCGCACGACGAAGCGGTGGCCCTGCTCGACCATGGCGCACAGAAGCGGGTAGGCGTCGGCCTCGCGGTCCATGATGTGCAGCAGCGACGTGCGGTCGCCCACGGCCTGCTCGGCCGCCTCCACCTGCCGCAGCCAGCGCGTCGACTCCTTGTCGGCCACGCGCGCATAGTCGCTGCCCGTCCTGTTTTTCTTGCGTGGGCTCTTGGAGAGGGCGGAGGCTTTGCGGGCCCAGCAGGCAAGGCCCAGCAGTCCAAGCGGCTGGTTGATCGCGTCGGTGGCCACGGCGAGCGTCGCGTGCGCCAAAAAGCCCTGGGTGTCCTTGCCGTTGAGCGGACCGAGCCCTTTGCGTGCTCCGTCGCCGTCGAAGGCGACCGCGGTGGTGTCATGCACCGCACGAACCGTGTCGTGACCGGCCATCCGCCCGAGGGTCTGCTCGCTGTGGGCTTGCACCAGCGCACCATACGACACGCGCTTGTTGCCAAGGAGCCGGTAGAAGCCCTCCAGCTCGGCTTCTGTCTTCAGCGAGTCCGGGAAACTCTCGCCCGGCGCCACGCTCAGCCGCGCCACCACAGCCCGGACCCGCTGATGCAGGCGCGCGTCGCCCAGCTGCACCGTCTCGAACTCGCGCACGATCGACGGCATCGCTTCCGGTACATCGGGATTTCCCATGATATTTCAGACGCTTGGCGCGTCCGAAACGGATCAAAAATGTGCGGGATCCTCAGTCGTGGTCGTGGTCGTTTACGTGGTCGTGGTCGTGGTCGTCAACGATAGGTCGTGAACGACCACGACCACGACCACGACCACGACCACGTAAACGTTCACGTTCACGTTCACGTTCACGTAAACGTGAACGTAAACGTTCACGTTGGTGACGGGTGGTGGGGTAGCGGGGACGGCGCGCTCTTCAGCGAAGCCCCCCCGCCCGCAGCCGCTCAGCGACCTCCCGCCGTCGCAGCTTGCCGCTCGTCGTCTTGGGCAGCTCGCCCGGCTGAACCAAAACGACCTGGTCGACCGTAACGCCGTTCGCCCGCAGCGCCTCCCGCACGCGCTCCGCGAGGCCGGCGTGCTCGGACGCCCCGGCGCGCGTCTCGGCCACGACATAGACCGACTCGGTCTGGCGCTCCTCGACGAACAGCCCGACCGCGACCACACACCCGGCCCGGATCCCGTCGACCCGGGAGGCGATCTCCTCGATCACGGCGGGGATCATCGTGTGACCGCCCTTGATGATCACCTCCTTCTTCCGGCCGGTGACGAACAGCGTCCCTCGATCGATGAACCCGAGATCGCCCGTCCGCAGCCACCCGCCCACGAGCGCCTCGGCCGTCGCCTCGGGCTCGTTGAAATAGCCCTCCATCACCGTCTCCGAGCGCACCTCGATCTCCCCCACCGTGCGCTCCGGAACCGGGCTGCGCTGGGCGTCCACGATCCGGATCTCCGTGTGCGGGATCGGCCTGCCGACGCCGGTGAGCTCCAGCGAGAGGGGGCCAGGCGCCGCCTCCTCGACGCGCCCCTCGCGCTCCAGCAGGCCGCGATCCACCGTAAGGGCGCGCGGCTCGGCGTAGAGGTCCGGGAAGGTCACGGCGACCGTCGCCTCGGCCAGCCCGTAGACGGGGAAGAACGCCTCGATGCGGAAGCCGCAGGGCGCGAACGCCTCGGCGAAGCGGCGGAGCAAGGCGGGGGAAATCGGCTCGGCGCCGATCATCGCGCACCGCCACGCGCCGAGATCGAGGCCCGCCTCGACGGCGCGGCGGGCGAGGCCGATGCAGATCGCATAAGCGCTCGGCGGCCCGAGCGAGATGGCGCCCCGGATGCTCGACATGTCCGCGAGCCACGAGAACGGCCGCGTCCGGAACTCGAGCGGCGAGAGCATGTGAACGGGGAAGTCGTTGAAGAGCGGGAAGAGCAGCCCGCCGACGAGGCCCATGTCGTGGTGGAGCGGCAGCCACGAGACGCCCCCCGCGCCCTCGCCGCGCACCGGGAGCCGCTGGCTCATCGCGTCGAGGTGCAGCATCAGCCGCTCGTGCGGGATCACCACGCCGCGCGGGTGCCCGGTGCTGCCGCTCGTGAGCTGGATGAGCGCGGGCCCTGGCGCGCGCTCCGGATCGGGCAGCGAGCCCGCGAGCGGCGCGTCGAGCAGCGGCTCGGCGGCGAGCTGGAGGAGGCCGTCCGTCCCCTCCTCGCCCTGCGCGAAGCCGAGCAGCGCGGACGAGACAACGAGCGCGCGCGCGCCGACGCGGGCGGCCGTCCGCCGGAGCTCGCCGAGGAACGCCGGCACGTCCGTGAGCCGGTAGGGCACCCCGACCTGGATCGGCACCGCGCCGAGCACCCAGACGCCGAAGAGGCACGGCACCGCCACCTCCACGTCCGTTACAAGCAGGAGCACGCGATCGCCGGGGCGCACCCCCGCCGCGAGCAGGCCCGACGCCGCCGCGCACGCGCGGCGCCAGTACTCCGCCCACGACCAGCCGACGAACTCGCCCTGCTGCTTGTGATAGAACCCGAATCGATCCGGCGTCGCCTCGGCGCGCGCCCTGAGCAGGCCCGCGACCGTCCGCGCAGCGAGCCCGCGGCTCACGGCGCCTGCCTCGGCTCGGGCGAGGGCGCGACGCCGAGGCGCTCGCGGCCGCCGCCCTTCGTCGCCACGATCATGTACTCGAGCGCGGTGCGGCGCGCGAAGGAGAGCCGGCCCACGGTCATGTACGTCTGGAGCAGCCGCGAGAAGCCGGGCGCGCGGGCGTCGATCCGGGCGCGGTTCGCGCGCACGTTGTCGATCCACCGGGCGACCGTGTGCACGTACGAGCTCGTGAGATCCTCGACGCGCCGGACATCGAGGCCGGCCTGCTCGATCAGCCCGAGCTCCTCGGCCAGCGAGATCAGACGGCAATAGCCAAGCGCCTCGACGAAGATGTACTGCGTCGCGGCGCTCTCCCGGTCCCCGCGGGCGCGCGCCGGAAAATAGCAGTCGGAGATGAGCAGCCTGCCGCCCGGGCGCAGCGCGGCGGCGATCTTCTGGTGGATCCGCTCGCGGTTGTGCATGTGCACGATGCTGCCCACGAAGAGCACGGCGTCGAGCGACTCGGGCGCGAGGTCGATGTCCTCGATATGCGCGAGATCGATGCGGACCCGCGAGGCGACCCCCGCCCGATCGGCGCGGCGGAGCGCCTCCTGCCGCTGCTTGTCGCTCAGCGTGACGCCCTGGAAGCTCCCGCCTGTGCGCTCGGCGAGATAGACGAGGTTCGAGCCCCAGCCGCACCCCACGTCGAGCACGCGCTCTCCGGGGTGGATGTCGAGCTCGCGGCGGACCCAGTCGTACTTCCGCTCTTGCGCCGCCTCGAGGCTCTCGGCGGGATCGAGGAAGATGCCCGTCGCGTAGGCCAGCCGGCTGTCGAGGACCATGGAGAATATCTCCGGGTCGTTCTGGTAATGCGCGGCGACCTCGCGCCGCTCGTGCTCCCGCTGCTCCTCGGGCGTCCGGACGGCGGCCTCGCGCTCGGCGCGCGTGCGCGGGGCGATCAAGGCGCCCCTCCCCGGCCGCCCCGCGCCGCGATCTGCGCCTCGACGAAGGCGATGACGTCACCGACCGTGCTGATCTGCGCCTGATCGGGCGCCGCGAAATCGGGCGCCACGATCTGGAATCGCTCCTCGAGCGCGACGTTGACCTCGATGAGCGCCAGTGAATCCACGCCGAGGCCGCTCTCGAGCGACAGGTCGGGAGTCACGGCATCGACGCTCATCCCACATCGCTCTGCAATGATGGTGCGGACCTCTCTGGCGATCTCCGGATCTCCCCCGCCCGCCGCCTGCGGCTGCTTCCGAAGCGCCGCCTCACTCTTGTTCATCGCGCTCTCCAGTCCAGGGTTCGGCGCGCGCGACCTTCAGCACGCCAGCGCGATAAATGCTCATGCCAGCGCCGGTCACGGCCGTAGCGCGACGTACCATGATCGCCAGTCGTCGTCCATGGCCGGACGAGCCCGCTCGACCGCGAGGTCAGCGCGTCGCGGGCGCGCTGGCGCGCTGCGCGCGCCGGAACCTACGCGCAACAGACGCGCGACGGACGCGCGAGGCCCAGCCGCGGCGCCTCGCCGCGGCCCGGCGCGAGCGGCTCAATCGCCGAAATCGCCGTCGAACCCGCCGCCGTCATCGAACCCGCCGCCGTCATCGACCCCGTCGCCGTCATCGCCCCACGGCTCGCCGTCATCCGCCCCATCCCCCTCGTCGCCCGCCGAGAGGTCGTCGCCGCCGCGATCCGCGTCGTTCAAGAGGTCAGGATTCTCGGCGGCCTCCTGCGCTGTGCCGAGCATCGTGCCCGCCGGGTTCACGAGGAGGACGTTTGGAGGCGTGAGCATGTGCATGAACGAGGTGATGAGCATCACGTCCAGCATCATCCCGAGCGGGCTGGGTGGGTAATAGACGACGAACGGGTCATAGCCCGGGTGCGTGGGGCTCACGGGAGGCCGCTCGGCGCCCGCGGCGTCGCCCGCGCCGTCGGCCGCCGGCGCGTGCACGACGCGCGCGTCGGCGTGGTGATGCTCCACGCGCGCCTCGGGCATCGTGGCCTTGAGGGCGCCCTCGACCCGACCGACGAAGGACTCGAACTGCAGCCGCGCCGCCTCGAACAGCGCCGGATCCTTCGCCAGGGGCTCGACGCGGCGGCGGTAGTCCTCCCCGGACTCGCCGGCTCTCGGCTCGAGGTCCCGCAGGCGCCCGCCGATGGAGACGAGCCCCGACGGCTCGTCGTCGGCGTGCTCGGTGCGCGCCCGCGTCTCGATGACGAGGTGCAGCCCTGCTTCCTCGTGCTCGGCGGCGAACCTGAGCTCGCTGAAGCCGCGCCCGAACACGGCGGAATGCTCGGACAGCGCGAGCACGAGATCGGGAAGATCGTCCGGCTTCCCGTCGGTGTCCTGGAAGATGACGGTGTCATCGATGACGAGCGAGAGGGCGTTCGTGACCCCGAGCTGGACGAGCGCCCGCCGCACCTGATCGACCACGGCGGTGGCCTCGAGCTCGACGCGCACACGATCGGTGTCGAGATCCACCGTGGCGCCGAAGCTGCGCTTCAGCTTCTCCCAGACGGTGGGGTTGCGCTGGATGATGCTGCCCTTGAGCGAAACGTGGATCTGTCCGATGAGCCGCATAGGCGCTACTTAGCACCGCGGCGGCGCGCGATCGCCGACGGCGCTCGCGAGCGTGGAGGGCAGCAGGGGCACGAGCGCCGGCTGAGCGTTCGACGACGCACCGCGCGCCGCGCGGCGGCGCAGGAGCCCGGCCGCCCCTGGCCCCTGGCCGACGGAGCTAGCCGAACGTGAACCGCTGCGCCACGCGCTTGTACGCCTGCTCGACGACGCGGCGGGCGTGGTGGATCGGGTTGGAGTGGGGGAACTGCAGCGAGGGCGGCGCGACCTCGTCGACGCCGTGCGTGGAAGACGCCGCGTCCGAGAGCCGGCGCGCGAGGGCGCCCACGGTGTCGACCTCGAAGTCCTTCGAGTTCTCGTCGAGGAAGCGGCAGAGCCCGCGGAGCCGCTCGACGTTCAGCCGGTTCGGGAAGCCGCGGCGCGCCTCCGCCGAGTCGAGGAAATAGAACTCGAACGAGTGCGTAACCAGCGTGACCTCCTTCACCCCGAGGGCGCGGTAGCGGAGGAGGCAGTGCTTGATCTCGTCGAGCGTCACCGCCGTGATCTGAAGGTGCCTGAAGCGCTTCGTGGGCTCGATGAAGTTCGTGACCGGCAGCTCGTACACCCCGGGCTCGGGCGTCTCGAAGAGGCCGAGCCGCGCGCCCGGATACTGCATCTTGCAGTTCTTGCTGAAGTAGCAGGGGTTGTAGTTGCTGCTGAGCACGAGCCCCGCCCGCTTCATCGCCTGCCAGGTGTCGTTGTTCGCGCCGAAATTGCCGGCGCGGTAGCCGAGCAGCTCGCTCGCCGGGACGCCCGCGCGCACGAGCAGGTCGCGCCCCTCCAGGAGGAGCCGCGTCTGCTCCTCGACCGGGTAGTCGGCGATGTCGTCGGAGATCCGGGGCTCGCCCCGGGTGTGCCAGTCCGCGCGCCGCTGCACGGGGTGCACGTGCAGCTGCACATCGTGGCCGCGGCTGTGGAGCGCCTGGCACACGCTCGTCAGCCCCTCCATCCCGAAGCTGTACGAGCCGATGGCCTCGACGAAGAACGTCCCGCGCTGGCCGTACGCCTCGAGCTCGCGCATGATGAGCTCGATCCCGAGGGGGTCGCGCTGGTTGACGAAGCGGCCCCAGATCCGGAGATCGTAGCCCATCGCGGGAGACTTGGTATCGCCCAGGATGCGCTCCTCGGCGCACTCCACGTCCACGGTGATGTATACCCGCGTCCTCCCGTCAGCCATCGCCAGCTCCTCCCTCGCCACGCTTCTGAAGAACCATCGTGATCGTCGGGGACACGAAGCCCACGTGCATCCCGAGCGGGCCGAGCAGCCGATTCGCTGCCGAGAAGGCCATGCGCCGCGGCCCCGACAGCCCCATCTTGGCCTTCAGGTCGACGATCAGCCGGCCCCGATCCTGCTGCGAGATGTCGACATAATCGCCGAACCCGCGCCGGAGCTGCCAGGGAAATACGCTGTAGACCGACCTGCCCGGGAACAGCGGGCGCAGCAGCCGAGGCACATAATTGATCAGGGCGCGGCCGCTGTGGCACTCGACCGGCCACAGGCGGTTGCTCGTGCCCAGGATGACGATGAACCCCCACGGCCCGAGCACCCGATCGATCTCGCGCTGGACGATCGGCAGGCGCTCAGGCGGGACGTACTCGAGCACGCTGTTGCAGGAGACGAGCTCGAACTCGCCGTCGGCGAACGGCATCGCGGTCGTGTCGGGGACGTGATGAACGCGGATCTTGTCCGACAACCCGTGGCGCTCGGCGTTCAGCTGCGCCAGCTCGACGTACATGGGATCGATATCGAGCGCGGTCACGTCGGCGCCCAGGGTCGCGAGCACGATCGCCGTCCCACCGAAGTGGCAGCCGAACTCGAGCACCTTCTTGCCGCGGACCGACGTGAAGAGGTCGTCGTAGGCGTGGCGGCTGCGCCGCCACTCCCACGTGGCATACCCCCCGACCCACGGGTCGTCGGGATCCCAGCCGTGGCGCCGCGCGCACTCGCGGAAGCGGCGATCGGCGTCTGCGTCTCGGACAGCCGGCGGGGTGGCGACGCTCTGGCTCGGCTCGCTCATCGGGGAAAGGATCAAGCGTCGGCTGTCCCTGCGGGCAGCAGGGGCGCCCGGTAGATGGCGAACAGGAAGGGCGAGAACCAGGGGTTCGTCTCGCCGGGGACCACCCGGCGCGCGATCGCCTTGAGGGGCCCGACGAGCTTCCAGACGGCGCGCCGCGCCAGGAGCGGCGCCTCATCGTCCAGCCAGAAATCGAAGTGGCCGCCGGTGTATCGGGCCTGGACGATCTCGGCGCCATTGCGGCGGGCGGCGGCCTCCAGGAACGGCAGATTCATGATGCGGGTGTTGTGGCCTTTCAGGTTCTTGCGATCGAGCAGCCAGTGGAGCGCCCTCTGCCCGCCGGCGAAGTTCGGCATGCCCACGACCACGGTGCCTCCCGGCTTCACCAGCTCGAAGTGCCGATCCATCACCGCCGCCGCGTCATCGAAGTGCTCGATGAACCCGAAGGAAGCAACGATATCGAACTTCTGCTGGGGCTTCCAGCTGAAGAAGTCCCCCTTCTCGATCTTGCCGACCTTGATGCCCCGCTTCCGGATCTCCTGCTCGACGACCTCCGGGTCGCAGGCGTAATCCAGGCCGTACGCCGTGAACCCCAGGCGCCCACAGAAGTCGACCAGGATACGGCCTGGCGCGCAGCCGATCTCGAAGAACGACAACCCCTCCCCGCGCGGCAGGAAGGGAGCGACGTCGTCGTAGATCTCGCAGCCGCCACCCAGATCGTCGGTGCCGATGTAGCCCTTCCAGTGGTTCTCCCAGTACTCCTGTGACGTGAGCTTCAACGTCGCCTCCTCGATGCCATCGCGAAAAGGGCGGCTCCACGAGGAGCCTCCCGGAGAACCGCAGTCGACCACGCGCGGCGCGGGCGATCGAATGCTGCCCGAGATTCTTCCAGTTTGACGAATCCTAGAGGACCGGGCGGCTCACATGCAAGCCGGCCCTCCGCCTTCTTCCCGCGCCTCCGCTCTTCAACGTTCCTCGACGTTCCTCGACGTTCCTCGACGTTCCTCGACGTTCCTCAGCGCAGGCGCACGCAGGCGCACCCACGCGGCGCGGGGTCGCCGCGCCTGCGCGGGGCCGCCCGGGCCCGCTCCCCGGAGCTCCACCCCGCGCGCAGCGGTCGCGCGTCGCCAGCGCTAGGAGGCGGCCCCCTTCTGGAGGCGCTCGCGGAGCAGGACCTCGAGCGAGGCGAGCGCCTTCGCGAAGCCGTCGATGCCCTCGCTCAGCTTGTCGCTCGCCATCCGGTCGGCGGTGTGCATGGCGCGGAACGCCGCCTCATCCATCGGGATCTTCGCGATCTGCAGGGCGCGCGCCGCGTCGGGGTCGAGCTTCCTCGGCAGGTCGCCGCGCGCGGAGGAGAGCTCCGAGAGCAGCTTCGGCGAGATCGTCAGGAGGTCGCAGCCGGCGAGCTCCTTGATCTCGTCGAGGTTGCGGAAGCTCGCGCCCATCACCTCGGTCTTGTAGCCGTGCTTCTTGTAGTAGTTGTAGATCTTCGTGACCGAGACGACGCCGGGGTCCTCGGCCGGCGCGTAGCTCGTGCGGCCGGTGTCCTTCAGGTACCAGTCGAGGATGCGCCCGACGAACGGCGAGATGAGCGTCACGCCGGCCTCGGCGCACGCGATCGCCTGGTGCAGCCCGAAGAGCAGCGTGAGGTTGCAGTGGATGCCCTCCTTCTCGAGGACCTCCGCCGCGCGGATGCCCTCCCACGTCGAGGCGATCTTGATGAGGACGCGCTCGCGCGAGACGCCGGCCTCCTCGTAGAGGCGCACGATGCTCCGGCCCTTCTCGATGGTCGCCTGGGTGTCGAAGGAGAGGCGCGCGTCGACCTCGGTCGAGACGCGGCCGGGGATGATCTTCAGGATGCGCAGGCCGAAGTCGACGGCGAGCCGGTCGAACGCGAGGCTCACGACGTCGCCCGGCTCCTTGCCCCGGCCGGCCTCCTTCTGGCCCCAGGCGAGCGCGCCGCTCACGATGTCGGCGTACTCGGGCATCTGGGCCGCCGCGGTGATGAGCGACGGGTTCGTCGTCGCGTCCTGGGGGCGGAATTTCTCGATCGAGTTGATGTCGCCGGTGTCCGCGACGACGACGGTGTACGCCTTGAGGCGCTCCAGCAGGTTCTGGTCCATGGGCGCCATTGTACGAGCAGCCAGCCAGGACGCTTCAAAGCTTTCGTGGCCTTCGTGTGAGGACCCCCCTCCGGCTGGATGCACGGCCGGCGGTGGCCTATGGAGAGGGCCCCGTGGAGCCGCCCCCCAACGCCGTCGCGCAGCGCGTCCTGTCCGCCTACGATGACCGCCTCTCGGTCCTGCGCGCCGAGGCCAGCGCGCTCGATCGCCGATCGAAGACGTTCTCGCTGCTGCGCGGGATCTCGTTCGTGGCGGCGGCCGTGGCCGGGGGGTACGCGCTCTTCGGCGATGTGCCGCGGTGGGTCGCGTACGCCGCCGGGGCGGTGACCGCGGTGTTCCTCGGGCTGCTCGTGGCGCACGCGCGCCTCGTCACCCGGATGACGGAGCTCGAGCAGCGCATCGGCCTCTACGTGCGCGGGAAGCGGCGGGTCGCCGGCGATTTCGCCGATTTCCCGGAGCGCGGCGATCGCTTCGCCGCGCCGGACCACGATTATGCGGGCGATCTCGACGTGTTCGGGCAGGCGTCGCTGTTCCAGCTGCTCGACGTGGCCCAGACGGGCGAGGGCGAGGCCACGCTCGCGGCCTTCCTCGCGGAGCCCGCCCCGGCGCCCGCCGTGGCGGCGCGGCAGGAGGCGGTGCGCGAGCTCGCCGGCCTCGGGGCGTTCCGGGAGGATCTCGCGGTGGTGGGCATGCAGGCGGGGGCGCGCGGGCGCGAGGCCGGCCCGCTCATCGCGTGGGCCGAGGCGCCCCCGACGCTGCTCGGCCCGGAGGCGCGCTCCGGCGGCCTGCCGGTGAGCGCGCTCCTGACCGCGGCGAAGGTGCTCGTGCCGCTGACGCTGGCGCTGCTCGCGGCGCCGCGGTTCATCCCCGCGGAGCAGCTCGGGCTGCTCCGCCACGCGTTCCTCCTGCCGCTGGCCGCGCAGGTCCTCGTGCTGGTCCTGCTGCGGCCGGCGTTCGAGCCCATCCTCGCCGCGGCCTCGTCGCGCGAGGCGCCGTTCGCGCGGTACCGGCCGCTGCTCGCCCGCATCGAGGAGCAGGCGTTCTCGTCGGCGCTGCTCCGCGAGCTCAAGGCCGAGCTCGCCGGGCCCTCGGGCGTGCTCGCCTCGCGGGAGATGACGGCGCTCGAGACCCGGGTCGGCTACTCGGACCTGCGCCACAGCGGGCTCATCCACATCCTCGCCGACCTCTTCCTGCTCTGGGACGTGTGGTGCGCGCTCGCGCTGGAGCGGTGGAAGCTGCGCGCAGGCCGGCACGTGAAGGCGTGGATGCGGGCGCTCGGGCACATGGAGGCGCTCGCGAGCCTCGCGACGTTCGCGCACGAGAACCCCGACTACGCGTACCCCGACGTGAAGGACGGCGAGCCGCGCTTCACGGCGGCGGGGCTCGGCCACCCGCTCCTCCCGCGCGACCGGCGGGTGACGAACGACGTCTCGCTGGAGGGCGCGGGCGCCGCGCTGCTCGTGACGGGGTCCAACATGTCGGGCAAGAGCACGCTGCTGCGCGCCGTCGGGGTGAACGCCGCCCTCGCCCTCGCGGGCGCGCCGGTCTGCGCGTCGTCGCTGTCGCTGTCGCCGGTCCGCGTGCGGACGAGCATGCGGATCAAGGACTCGCTCGAGCACGGCGTCTCGCACTTCTACGCCGAGCTGACCCGCCTGAAGCGCGTCGTCGACGGCGCGAACGGCGGCGAGCGGGTGCTGTTCCTGCTCGACGAGATCCTCCACGGCACGAACGCGCGGGAGCGCCAGATCGGGGCGAGGGCGGTCGTGCGGCACCTCGTCGCGCAGGGCGCCATCGGCGCGGTGTCGTCCCACGACATGGGGCTCGCCGTGCTGGAGCAGGAGACCGCGGGGCGGGTGCGCAACATGCACTTCGAGGAGCTCGTGGTCGAGGACAGGATGACCTTCGATTACAAGCTGAAGCCCGGCGTGGTGACGAGCGCGAACGCGCTGCGGCTCATGAAGATCGTCGGGATCGACGTCGACTTCTCGGAGGGGGAGCGGACGGCGGCGGCGGCGACCGCGGCGCCGGGAGCGAGCGCTCCGGCCGCGGCAGCGGCGCGGGAATGAGCGCGGCCCCCGCCCGCGTTGAGGACGCCATGCTTTCTCTGCTCCCTGGATGCCTCTCGCGCCGCGCCCTCGTCTCGGCGCGTCCCTTGCTCTCCTGCGCGCTCCTCGCGCTCGTCGCGACAGCGAGCGCCTGCGCCACGGCGCCGCCACCGCCGCCACCTCCCCCGCCGGCGAGCGGCGGGGCGGCCCCGCCGGCAGCGGCGCCGGGAGCGAGCGCGCCGGGAGCGAGCGCGCCGGGAGCGAGCGCGCCGGCCGCGACGCGGACCGAGATCGACGAGGGCGGGGCGGCGCTCCTCCGCGCGGAGGGCGTGGACGGCGCGTTCGTCCTGTTCGACGCCGCGCGGGGCGTCACCCGCGTCGTGAACCCCGACCGCGCGGCGGCGCGGTACGTGCCCGCCTCGACCTTCAAGATCCCGAACACGATCATCGGCCTGGAGACCGGGGTCATCCCGGACGAGCGCTTCACGCTGCGGTGGGACGGGGTGCAGCGCCGCGTGCCCGACTGGAACCGCGATCACGATCTCGCGTCGGCGATGAAGCACTCGGTCGTCTGGTTCTACCAGGAGGTCGCGCGCCGGATCGGGGCCGAGCGCATGCAGGCGCACCTGGACGCGCTCGGCTACGGCAACCGCGACATCTCGGGGGGCATCGACCAGTTCTGGCTGACCGGGGGGCTCCGCATCTCCCCGCACGAGCAGATCGATTTCCTGCGGCGGCTCCACGCCGGCGCGCTGCCTTGCTCCGCGCGGAGCCTGGACATCGTGAAGCGGATCCTCGTGCTGGAGCAGACGCCGGCCTACACGCTGCGCGGCAAGACGGGGATGGAGATGGACGAGCGATCGAGCACCGGCTGGCTGGTCGGCTACGTCGAGCGCGGGGCAGACACCTACTTCTTCGCGACCGTGCTCCTCGGCACAGGCAGCGACGGCGAGCGCATCATGCCGCTGCGCCGCAGCCTGACCCGCGCCCTGCTCAAGCGGCACGGCGCGCTCCCCGAAGACGCCTGACGCCGGCGCCTCTCCCGGCGCCGGCGCCGCCTCCTACGCGGCCGGCGCCTCTCCCGGCGCCGGCGCCGTCCCCTATGCCGCCGGCGCTGCGCTCGGGGGCAGCGGCGCGACGCCAGGTGACGCCGTGGAGCGCGCCGCCCACGCGAACGCCGCGATCCGCTCGGCGAAGCGGCGCGGGTCGTCGACCTGCGGGCAGTGCCCGATGCCTTCGGGCTCCTCGATCTCCGCGTGCGGAGGGAGGTGCCGCCGGTAGTATTCGAGGTTGGCGCTCGGCATCAGGCGGTCCGAGCGGCCCCAGATCAGCAGGATCGGCATCGAGAGCGCGCCCAGCTGCTCCGGCGTGAACGCGTGGTCGCACCGCGCCGAGCGCCTGAAGGAGAGGATGGTCTCGCACGAGAACGTCCGCACGACGTCGCCTGCGATGAGGGGGGTGAACCACGGGACGCGGTGGTAGAGGCGCGCGAAGAACGCGTGGGCGTCGGCCCGCGATCGCAGGTTGAACACCGCGAGGAGCTCGGCCAGCTCAGCCTGCTCCATGCCGGCGCCGGCGGGCGACGCGAGCACCAGCGCGCGCACGCGGCCGGGCGAGCTCAGCGCGTAGCTCACCGCGACCGCGCCGCCGAGGGAGTTGCCGACGACGATCGCGGGCTCGTCGAGCTCGCGGTCGAGCAGCTCGTGCATCGCGGTGGCGAGGCACTCCGGCGTGAACGCCGACGCCGGCGCCGCGCTCCATCCGTGCCCCGGCGACTCCGCGGCGATGACGCGGCGGGCGCGCCGCCGGAGTCGCTGCAGCACCGGCGCGTACGGGAGCGCCGAGGAGCCGATGCCGTGGAGCAGGACCACCGTCGGGAGCGGGCCCGTGCCCGGAGCATCGTAGAGGTGCAGCCGGCAGACCGACGTGTCGACCCAGCGGCTCTGCACCCCGGACCTGTTCAGCGCCTTCTTGGCGAGGCGTTCGGCGAGCGGGAGGATGCCCATGCGCCGGGCATAGCAGATCGAAAGGGTTCCCGCGGGGGCGGAAGCACGGGCGCGCGCGCGGCCTGTCGAGCGCTCGGCGGGCCGCGGACGAGGGCCGGGGGGCGCGCCCGATTTCCGTTGAGCTCCATGGAGATCCGCGCCACATCTCCCGCCGTGCGATCGCCCCTCCTCGCCGCCGCCGTGACCCTGATCGCGTGCTCGCGCCCCGAGCCGCCGACGCTCAAGCCCGAGCTCGCGGCGGTGACCGCCGTCACCGCCCAGGGCATCGAGCTGCGGGTCCAGATCCAGGCGTACAACCCGAACAGCATCGATCTCTCGACGCGCTCGATGAAGGCGAACGTGCTGCTCGACGGCAAGTACGACGTCGGCACCGTCACAGCGCTCACGCCGCTCGATCTGCCCGCGAAGAAATGGACCCGCATCGAGGCGCCGCTCTCGGTGAAGTGGAAGGACCTCACGAGCATCGCCGCGCTGGGGGCGCAGAGCCGGGGTATCCCGTACCAGGTGAGCGGCACCGTCGCGATCGGCGGGGAGACGCTCAACGTGGATGTGCCGTTCCGCCTCGCGGGGACGATCACGCACGAGCAGCTCGTCACGGCGATCGGCAACTCGCTCCCGGGCCTGCCCCTCCCCGGCCTGCGCTGAGGGCGGCCGCGGGCTGCCCTGAGCGAGGCCCCGCATGATCGCCGAAGCCTCTCGATCGGGCCGACCTCGCGTGAGTGGACCTCACGTGAGCGGTCCGAAGCGCTTCTCGTAAGCTGCAAGCTTCTCCGCGAGCGCCTGGGACCGCTCCTCCGCCGCTCGGGCCTGCTCCTCCGCCGTCGGAAGCACGCGTCCCGCGGCGTCGAGCCACCGGAGCCATCTCCCTTTGCTGCCCAGGTACAAGCCATCCCGCACACCGAGGCGCAGACCGAGCTGCTGGCTTGCCAGCTCGCCCTCCGCGTTCAAGGCCATCGGCTCGTAGGCGCGAGAGGCGATGTCGAGCAGATATCCTTCCAGGGTGTTCTTCATCGGATCGAACAGAAAGTACTCCGGCACGCGCAGCACCTTCGCATAGATGCGCATCTTCTCGCCGCGGTCGATCGACTCCGTGCTCTCCGAGAGGAGCTCGATCACCACATCGGGCGTCCTGCCGTTCTCTTGCCACACGACCCAGGACTTCCTGTCTCGGCGTACCGTGTCGAGCACCACGAAGACGTCCGGCCCACGGAGGTCGTTCTTGATGGTCTGGAGCTCGCTGAAATAAATCGCCATGTTGCCGCTGACGTAAACGTCGTCGCGATCCTTCCAGAAGAGGTCCAGCGACTCGATCAGCAGCAGCATCTGTTTGCGGTGGCGATCGCTCTCCAGGGGCTCACCGTCGTCGTGGGGGAGTTCGTCCTCTCCGGGCGGCGGGATCGGGACGAGCGAGGTCTCGCTGGCGTACGGCATGGGCTTCCTCGGCGCGATCTTACCGGGTTCCCGGGAGGCCGCAGCCGTGAAGGCGGACAGCGCGCTCGCGCGCGGCGGGCCGCGGCAGAGGGGCGCCCTCGGCTTCCGCGGCTCGCTCGGTTTGCGCGGCTCGCTCGACTTGCGCGGGACGACGCGCCGCCGTGCCGGGATCGTGATGAGGGCCCGGCCCGCCCTGCGGTCTCTCCAGCGTTGTCTCGAGCCCCCAAAGCTTGCAGAATCGCGGCGGAGTAGACGTCCGTGCCCGTCCACGAGGAGCCCCCCGTTCGCGCGCGCCCGCGGTCATCGACGCGCTCGTCTCCGCCGCCGAAGGGCGCAGCCCCATGTCCGGCGGCCTGATCTTCCACGACGGCGGCGGCGGGGCCGTCGCGCGCTGCACGCGCTGCGGCGCCGAGGCGGCGGGGCCGTGCGCGCGCTGCGGCGCACCCGTGTGCGGCGACTGCTGCGTGCTCACGGAGGGCGGCGCGCGCGTCTGGGCGATCTGCCTCGCGTGCGAGGATCGCGGCGGCCGCTCCCTCCGCCGCGGCTGGGCGACGGTCCTCGGGTGGATCGCGCTGCCCATCGCGGCGCTCGCGCTGATCGTCGGGCTGCTCGAGTGGCTGCAAAGCAACTGAAGAGACCGGAGGTGTCATGTTCAGCGTGAAGCAAATCGAAGGCGCGATCCCCACGGTGGAGCTCGTCGACGGCGGCTCGGCGAGCCGGGCCGTGCTGGCGCCGGCGCGCGGCGGCATCCTGACGGAGCTGGCCCTCGGCGGGCGCGAGCTGCTCTACCTCGATCGCGCCACCTTCGAGGATCGCAGCGCCAACGTGCGCGGCGGCAACCCCGTGCTCTTCCCCTCCCCGGGCAAGCTCGCCGGCGACGCCTGGTCCGCCGCCGGAGCAGCGGGCCAGATGCGCCAGCACGGCTTCGCCCGCACCCTGCCGTGGTCGCTCGACGACCATGGCACCCTCGAGTCGGGCGGCGCGTACGCGCGCCTCGTCCTCCGGTCGAGCGAGGCGACGCGCGCCCAGTACCCCTGGGATTTCCGCGCCGAGTTCACTTACACGCTGCTCGGCAGGGCGCTCCGCATCGATCTGCGCATCACCAACGAGACCGGTGCAGGCGCCCCGCCGATGCCCTTCGGCGCCGGGTTTCACCCCTACTTCGCCGTCTCCCAGGCGGACAAGGCCCGGACCTCGATCGAGACGCGGGCGACGCGCGCGTTCGACAACACCACGAAGCGGGAAGCGCCGTTCTCCGGCTTCGACCTGACCCGGCCCGAGGTCGACCTCCACCTGCTCGACCACGGCTCCACGGAGAGCTCGCTGTCGATCGAGGGCACCCCCGGGGCGCGCATCGCCGTCCGCGGCTCGCCAGAGTTCACCCACTGGGTCGTGTGGACCTTGCAAGGCAAGGACTTCGTCTGCCTCGAGCCGTGGACCTGCCCCGGCGACGCCCTCAACACCGGAGAGCGCCTCATCCACCTCCGGCCGAACGAGACTCGGGCGCTCTGGATCGAGCTCTCCGCCTGAACCGATGACGGCCGCGCTCCCCTCGCAACGCGCTGGAGGACGCGCTGGAGAGACCGAGGAGCCGCGCTGCGTCGGCGGCGAGGCGCGGCTTCTCGGTTGACTGCCGGCCGGAAAACGCGTCGAATCCCGCCATGACTTCTACCGATCTCCTTACCGCACATCGATCCCTGCTTGCCCGCTCCCGAGCGCTCCTCGGGCGGCGACCTCGCCGCTCGCTCTCCACCCTGGCCGCAGCCGCGCTGGCGACGACGCTCACCGCGGGCGCCTCCGCGGCGCCGGTCTGGACCGGAGACTTCGAGACGGGCAATCTGAACCAGTGGAACACGACCCTGAACGGCGAGCACATCTCCGTGGTGACGTCGCCTGTCCTTCAGGGCACGAGGGCCGGGAAGGTCCAGCTCACCAACGACGCGAGGTGGTCGAACGGCATCAAGCGCGTCGAGCTGAACCACAAGCCGGCCGGCGGGCGCACGGCCGAGGGCGCCCAGACCTACTTCGCCTGGAGCTTCTATCTCCCCGAGGCGCTCGCGGCCGACCCGCCGACGCAGATCGGATACTGGGAGTCCGAAAATAGCTACAACCAGATGATGTCGTTCGAGGTCGTCGGACAGCACATCAGCTTCGCCACCCGCAAGCCCGACAACAAGGTGCACTGGGAGGCGGACGGCGCGGTGACGCCCGGCGTGTGGCACCGCATCGCGCTGCACATCCGGTGGTCGACGAACCCGAGCCAGGGCTCCGTCGACGTGTGGTTCGACGGCAAGCAGGTCGTCACCGGAGGGAAGGCGCAGACGCTCGCCGACAACAACGCGCACTTCACGCAGATCGGCCTGCTGCGCAACCCGTCCGAGTTCACGGACAGCCCCGTCATCGTCCTCGATGACGCGGTGGAGGGGGACACCCTCGACGACGTCCGCCCCGCGCTGCCCTCCTCCGGGGAAGGCGGCGCGGGCGGCGCGGACGCCTCCGGCGGCGCCGGCGGCGAAGGCGGCTCCGGCGGCGCCGGGAGCACCGTGGGCGCGGGCGGCGACGCCACGGGCGGCAGCGACGGCGCGGGCGGCGACGTGGCCCCCGGCCCCAGCGCTTCGAGCTCCTCCTCCGCCGCTTCCGGCGCCGGCTCCACCAGCGCGGCGAGCGGCGGCACGGACGAGGTGGAGGCCGACGAGGGCGACGACGGCGGCTGCAGCTGCCGCGCCGCCGGCTCGCCCGCGGCCCCCGCGCCCATGGCCCTCGCCGGCCTCGGCCTCATCGCGGCGCTCGCGTTCGCGCGGCGGCGCGAGCGGCGCTGAGCCGTCGCGAGCGGCGCTGAGCCGTCGCGAGCGGCGCTGAGCCGTCGCGAGCGGCGCGAGCCGCAGCGCCCCGGGCGGGCCAAAGCCGCGCCGAACACATGACAGGGGCGGCTCTTAAACAAAATTGATTTTCGGATCAATTTTCATCAACTCAACATTGACAATATTGACCTCGGTGAGGATATTAAGCTCATCCCGTGGCAAGATTTGTCGTCAGATGCCCTAGCTGTGATGGGGAGCTGCGCGCGACGCGGCTCGGCTGCCAGAGCTGTGGAACCAACCTGGACGGCCAGTTCGAGATCCCCGCGCTGCTCCAGCTGTCGCCGGACGATCTCGCCTTCGTGACCGCGTTCGTGCGCTCGTCAGGCAGCCTGAAGGCGATGGCTCAGGTCCTTCAGATCAGCTATCCGACCGTGCGAAATCGGCTCGACGAGATCATCGGCCGGCTCGATGCGCTGGAGCAGGGCGTCGCGCGGCGCCGGCACGAGATCCTGGATGCGCTCGAGAAGGGGCGGCTCTCCGCGAAGGAGGCCGAGGAGGCTCTGCGCAAGGTGGGATTATGATGATGACCACGCCCGACGAGAGAGTGCGCGCGCTCGTGCGCGACAACGTCATCAACCCCGCGGAAGGCGAGCGGCTGCTGGCCACGATGTCGCCGCGGCCTCCCCAGCGCGGATGGCGGCTCGCGCTGAACCCGTTCGAGCGCTTCGGCGGGGGAGCCGCCGCCGCGGCGGGGCTCGCCGTCGCCGCGCTGAACGTCGCCCTCACGAGGCTCGGAGTTCGCTTCGACGGCTTCCTCGACCTGCACGCGGCGCCTGCCGTCATCCCGTACCGGACGGCGCTCCTCGAGCAGGTCGTCGCGTGGCCGTTGCCCGCCCTGCTCTTCTGGACGTATGCGCGGCTCCTGCGGCGCCGCGTGCGGCTCATCGATTTTCTCGGCGTGATCGGGCTGTCGCGCGCGCCGATCGCGCTCGCCGCCGTCGCGCTCGGCCTGCTCGCCCCGCGGCTGCCGGCGGGCGCGCCCGCGCTCACGCCCGAGCTGGTCGTCATCGCCGCTGTCGGAACAGTGTGCCTCGTGTGGTCCTTGACGCTCCTGGTTCTAGGCTTCAGGAACGCCTCCGGCCTGCGCGGCGCGCCTCTGATCGCAGGGCTCATCGGCCTCGTGCTCCTGTCGGAGATCCTCTCGAAGGTCGCGCTCGCGCACCTCGGCTGAGCCATCGATCTCCCCGGCGCGCCGCCCGGCTCGCGCGGCGCGCTCTGCGGTGCTCGCGCGATCGCGAGGGCGCACCGGTGCGCCCCGGGCGGCGCTGCACCTCTCTCTCATCCTCGGAGGGCTCGTCATGTCATTTCGATCGTATCTCGTGGTCCCGGCGCGCCGCGCCGCGCTCGCCGTCTCGTGTGTCGCCGCGCTCGCGTGGTCGCCCCTCGGCGCGGGCTGCGGCGCCGGAGAGCGCACGTCGTCCGCCGGCGGGAGCGACGCGCACCCTGATGACACGGAGGTGCCGACGACGCCGGACGCGCCGGGGTGTCCGGAGGCGGCCAGCGCCAAGATCACTGTCGAGAACGCGCGCGGCACGCTGTCTGGCACGCTCGTGGTGCCAGCCGGGTGCGGGCCGTTCCCTGCCGTCGTGATCATCCCCGGGTCGGGGCCGACCGACCGGGACGGCAATCAGCTCGCCGTGGACATCGAGCCGGATACGTACAGGCTCCTTGCGGATGGACTCCGGGACAGGGGCATCGCGTCGATTCGCTACGACAAGGCCGGCATCGGCGCGAGCGTCTCCGCGGCCCCCCGGACGGAGCAGGAGCTGCTCTTCGAGATGGGCGCCGACGACGCCGGCCTGTGGGTGAAGAAGCTCCGCGAGGACGGGCGCTTCGCGACGATCACGGTGGTGGGGCACAGCGAGGGCTCGCTGCTCGGGATGCTGCTCGCCCGGGAGACCGAGATCGACGGCTTTGTCTCGATCGCCGGCGCTGGCAGGCCCATCGGCGATGTCCTGCGCGAGCAGCTCGAGGGCCTTCCGGACGAGGATCGCGAGAAGGCAGACGCGATCCTCGACCAGCTCGAGGACGGAGAGCCCGTCGCCGACATCCCGCAAACCCGGCTGTTCATGAGCCTGTTTCGGCCGAGCGTGCAGCCGTTCATCATCTCCTGGATGAAGCACGATCCCGCTGTGGAGCTCGCGGCCGTGACGGCGCCGATCCTCCTCCTGCAAGGGACGACCGATCTCCAGACCAAGGTCGAGGACGCGGAGCGGCTCGCCGAGGCGCGCCCGGACGCGACGCTCGTCATCGTCGAGGGAATGAGCCACACGCTCAAGGAGGCGACGCTGTCGAACGAGTCGCAGGCCGCGGCGTACACCGATCCGAACCTGCCCGTCGTGCCGCGCGTCTTCGAGGCGATCGAGGCGCTGATCCGGGAGGAGTGACGCAGACCCGGAGGCAGCGCTAGGGAGCCGGCGTCGCCGCGGCGATGATCGCCTTGACCTCCCGCAGCATCTCGGTCGTCTCGGCGCGCTGCGCCCCCTCGGCGAAATACGCCGAGAGCTTCTCCGAGCCCGCCCGGATCGCGTCGCTCTCCTCGCGCACCACGACGCGGAAGATCGGCCGCTCGGCGGTGCCCGCGAGGTCGACGCTGCCGTCGGTCGGCAGCGCGTCGCTCCGGTAGATCGCGAGCAGCTCGTCCCGGAACAGCCCTCGAAGACCCGAGATCTGCTCGGCGCTGAGCTGTCCGCGGAGCGCCGCCTTCCCCTGGTGCCCCTCGAACGTGCCGCTCAGCTCGATCCAGACGACGGTCTCCTCGCCTGCGCCGCTGTTCACCTCGAGCTGCGCCCAGGGCGCCGGCGGGATGTCCGAGCCGGGGTGCCCGGCGCACCCCGCGAGGCACAGCGCGCCCCACAGGAAGGCGCCGAGCGCCGCCCTCCTAACACGTGATGATCTTGCTGCCATTGCTCGTGATGTTGAAGCAGGGATTGACGTCGAACATCGTGTTCAGGATCCGGTTCGCCTCGTCCCTCGCGAAGGCCTTCATCGTCGACGAGCTGTGCTGCGCGTCGGCCTCGAAAGCGTACCACCACAGCCACAGGACCTGGTAGCCGTCCGCGCCCCGCCCGCTGGGCGATCCGATCCCGGAGCACCCATCCAGGTACTTCTCGTCGCAGGACTCGCTCTTGGCAGGGCATTTGTTGCTGCCGTCGTTGCCGCTGTGTCCGCACCAGTCCGCGTGCCGCGACTCGTGGATCAACGTCCCGGCGCGCTCCACGACGTTCTCGTTGTAGAAGAACGGGATGTAGAGCTCCGTATAGTCATCGAACCCGCCCCAGGTCGTGTACGCCCGCTTCGACCCGTCCCCGCACCGCGCGTCCAGCTCGTCGAACTCACGAATCGTGTAGTTGCCGCCCCAGCGCAGGATGTTGCCGTTGAAGTCGTTCGTCTTGAGCGGCTCGTTCGGCGACGCATAGTTGAGGAGCTCGATCGCCTGGAACGTGCGCGCCAGCGGCCGCCTCCGGTCGCACGCGGCCTCCCAGCCGAAGCCGTCGTCCCAGTCCCCCTTGTCGAAGTCGTACGCATCCCAGTAGAAGTCGATCCACGGCTGCGTGCACCAGAAGCTCGTCATCACCCCGGGATCGGTCCCACGCACGGTGTCGCAGGTGTCGGCGCGGGCCTCGGAGGCGACGCCGAGGAGCAAACAAGACGCAAGAATGGCGCTGATCGTGCTTTTCATGATCGATCCCTCAACGAGTGATGGCAGGCGTGTCGGTCCGGGGAGCCACCTTGAACGCCCGTGATCCGGGCTTCTCCGGCTGCGCCGGCCGACCGTTGTTCGGGTTGTAATCCTTGGCGTCGGCGACGTCCTCCGCGAGCGCCTTGCGCGCGTCGATCAGCTGGATCCCGCCGACGTCGATCCCGAGGGCGTAGAGGCTCGCCGCCGCCGGGTTGCGCAGGAGGTCGCCGGCGGAGTAGATGGCCTTCAGCTCCTCCGCGGCGCCGAGCGCCTCGAGCCCGGCGATCGCGCGCAGGCGAACGCGGTATTCATCCGCGAAGAGCTGCTCGTCGACCTCGGGGTCGGGGAGCTTCGTCGTGGCGATCTCGTTCAGCGGCTTGATGCCGTCGCGCGAGCCGAGCAGGCCAAGGAGGTGAGCCGCCCGCCAGCGCATCTCGCCGGGCCTCGCCGACTCGGCCTTGTCCGGCGGGATCGACACCGACCACGCCTTGTAGACCTCGGCGACCACGGGGACGACCGCCGGCCCGATGGCCACGAGCTCCCGGAGCGCCCGCGTGAACTCCTCCTCGCTCCCGAACTCTCCCATCAGCGAGAGCTGCCTGTTCACCATCGCCAGGATGCACTCGTTGCTGCACTCGACCGCCTGCGACTCGACCGCCGTTTCCTCCGGCGCGTCCTTCTCGGCAGGGGCGGCGCAGCCCGCGGCCGCGCCGATGAGAATGAAGATCATCGTTGTTCTGATGGAGACCGACGACATGGTTCACCTCGGGTTCGGTTCGTGCTCGGGCGCTCTCGCCCTCTCGACGGCGCGCGCGGCCGCAGCGCCTCCGCGTCGGCAGGCCTGCGCGCTGGTCTCACGCGAGCGCGATATGGATGCTGGGCAGGCGCTCTTCCCACCCCTCGACGTCATGGTGGGAATCGCCTGACCGACCGTGCGAGCTACGGATCAACGTAATAGCAATCGTCAGGCCATGGGCTGACGGCACGCCTGGGCGGCCCGGCGCGGCGCCGCCGAAGGCCGTGCGCTGGGCGGCAACTCCCCGAGTTTGCAGCGCTTGGTCGTGGAGCGAGCGCCGGCTTCGCGTGATGCCGGGCGCCTGTTGGAATGGTCCGGGCCCCGCTCGGAGGCCATGCCCTGGAGGCCGGGGCCTCCATCTGTGGAGGCTGGCCCCTCCAGAGCGACGCCAGCGCCCGCAATGGCCGGCGCTGGCGTGGCAGGCGCGGCCCGGGCATTTCGGTCCTCCCGCCGCCGAGGCGTGCTAGAAGGCGACGATCATGAGCAGGCTCTCCGAACGCGCGTTTGCCGAGATGGTCGAGGCGGGGTGTCCCGCGTGCGGGGGACGACAGCTCAACCTACGCTCGTATGTCGACGGGCTCGTGCCGCTCATGGAGGGCGAGCCCGTCGGACCGGTCAAGTGGGTCTACAAAGGCGAGATGTTCGTCGACGGGCTGTACGAGATCACGTGCGGCGCGTGCCAGCACCTCCTGTTCACGGACGACCGCTGCCCCCGGTGCCACGCCGAAGGCGGCCTCGCGCGCGGGCTCACGACGACCAACACGTACGCCGTGCCGGAGCGGTGCTCGCGGTGCGAGCACATCGAGGTGCGCTATATCGCGTTCGTGCCGATGCGCGTGAAGTACGAAGGAAAGCGCGCGGACAGGGCGCAGACGAGCGTCGAGCTGCACGACCCCGGCTTCCACGGCTATCGCGTCGACTGCAAGGACTGCGGCAAGATCGCCGAGCGCGCGGACGCGTGCCCGATCTGCGAGAGCCCGGCGCCGATCCGGGCGCGCTTCAGCTGATCGTCAGGCGTGGCTCGCGATGAAGCTGGCCGTCGCCTCGGGCGACGAGAGGATCGCCCACTGGCGCTCCGGGTACGAGAAGTTCGTGGCGAACGCGTCGGCCACCGGCTGGCTGCGCGCGGCCGCGGCGAGGAGGGCCAGCGCGTGGTCCGGCGGCGGCAAGAGGAAGGCGTTCGTCCACTCGGTGGCCGGCCGGAGCGCGTTCCAGAGGCGATCCTCCAGGTCCGCGCAGAACGCCTCGTCGAACGCGGCGCCGGCGGCCGCCTGCCCGACGATCTGCTCGGCGGCGAGCGACGCCGCGAGCGTGGCCATATTCGCGCCCTGGCCCGTGATCGGATCGTAAGTGATGTGGAGATCGCCCAGCGCGAGCGCGAACCTCTCGCCGCCGAGGGGCGCGTACGCGCGCCGCACCACCGGGGTCACGGCGCCCGTCAGGTAGTCGCGCGGGCCGGCCAGGCCGAAGCTCGCCCGATCGACGCGCTCGGCCGTGAGCGGCGCGTGCGCGAGCACCGCGTCGAGCAGCGCCGCGTCGAAGCGCGCCGGATCGTCCTCGTAGCGCATCCGCGTGATCGGCTCGAGCGCGCCGCCGGGGATCGCCTCGATGAGCAGCGAGGGCGCGATCCCCCCGAGCGTGATGTACTGGTTCTCGAAGATCTCACCGTGCCCCGGGGAGAGCTGGAACATGAACTCCATCGGCCCGGGTGGCATGCGGAGCCCTCGGACGATGCCCGCGAAGAGCCGCCGCATGGGCGCGGCGTGCGGGCTTCGCTCGGGGACCTTCGAGAAGAGCTCCGTGAGGCCCGCCCGGCCCGTGGCGACGACCACGAGGTCGTGTCCGGCGGCGAGGCCGCGGACGCCGGCCGCGTCGAGCGAGGCCCTCACCACGCGGCCGCCACGCGCGACGAAGTCCTCGAGCAGCTGGGGCAGATAGACGCGCATGTCGATGAAGAGCGCTTGATCCGCGAGGCGACCGACGAAGTCGAGCGCCGGCGCGGCCGCCACGCGGATCCGGATGGTCCTGGTGGCATGTTCGGGCCCCTCCCAGTGCGCGACGCCGAGCGCCCGCTGGCGCGCCCGCGTCGGCGGGGAGAGCCCGACGGTGCTGGGCAGGCGCCCCGTCCGGATCTCGTCCGGCGTGCGCTCCTCGTAGAGGCTCACGTCGAGGCCCTCCTTCTGGAGGTGCAGCGCGAGGTGCAGGCCGGCCACGCCGGCGCCGACGATTGCAATGGTGGGCATCCTTGTCCTCCTCGTTCCTTCTCCGCTGTGCGTGCGAGCTTCACGGCATGTGAGGTCCGCCGGGCTCTCGGCGCCCTCGATTGCGGCGACATCGCGAGAGCGGATCGCGGCGGCGGGGCCCCTCGCGCGGCGGCTCCGTCCGGCGGATCCATTGTCGCAACCGTCACCCCTCCGTGGCTCTGACCAAGGTAGTCGAAATACGAGAACGAGTCGCGGCTTCGAACGCAGGCCCGTAGCCAGCATCACCGCGACATCGACCGACTTCATCCCAGGTCCCCCGCCGCCGGCCGCCGGCAGGTGCGCAGCGCCGACCGTCACGCACTGCGCCGCGCGGATGGCGCGCACCACGGCCAGCGTGCAGACCTCGGCCGCCATGACGCGTAGAGTCATCATGCCGAGCGTCGTGCCGGACGCGCCCGTGCCCAGCGCGAAGAGGGCATCGCCGTCGAAGAAGGCGCGGAGCGCGGGGAAGTCTTCCGGCCGAGCTCGATCGATGGGGTGCTCGCCTCGCCACCGTCTTGGGGAAACACCGCGCTCGGGGCTGAGCACGGCCGCGGGACGAACCGCTCGTCAGTCGTCGCTCGTGGGCGAGAAAGGCATGACGGGCGCGGATTCCTCGATCTCTCGCCTGGGCGGGTTCTTGACGGAAAGCGTGCTGTCGATGAGGACGGCTCGACGCGGGCGCGGCGCGCTGACCTGAGCTTTGCAAAGCTCCTCGACGACGCGGCCGCGCAGCGCATCGTTCACTTCCTTGTTCTTGCCGGGCGGCACGCGCGCGCTGATCCGCAGGACGATCGATCCCTCGTTGAGCTCCTCCACGCCGACTTCCACCTGCCCCGGAGCGCCCGTCTGCAGCTCGACCTCCTTTTCGGCGACCCTCGCGAGGAGCTCGCGCACCCGCTGCACGTCCTCCTCGTAAGGCACGTGCACGTCGACCACCGCATTCACGTAGGATCGAGAATGGTTCGCGACCTTGCGCACCTCGCCGTTCGGGATCGAATGGAGCACGCCGATCTCGTCGCGGATCTTCGTGATACGAACGCCGATCTCCTCCACGCGGCCCTGGATGCCGCCGATCTCCACGAGATCCCCGACGAGGAGCAGGTTCTCGAAGAGGATGAAGAAGCCGGCCACGATGTCCCCCACGAACGTCTGCGCGCCGAAGCCGATGGCCACGCCGATGACGCCGGCGCCGGCGAGCAGCGGCGTGGGGTCGATGGACGCCTCGCGCAGCCCCAGCACGAGAGCCGAGAAGTAAATCGCGTACCGCACGAAGCCCATGGCCACAGGGACCAGGGTCTTTCGTTGCTGGAGCGTCTGGGGGTTCTCCTCCGCCACCTTCCCGAGGAAGAGGTCGTTGATGAGGAGCACGCAGATCTCGACGAGGACCCGGCTCGCATAGACGATCGCGATGATCCGGAGCCCGACCCGCCCCGCCTGCGAGAGCCACGTGTCGGGCGTGAGCGCGTCCGCGACCCACGTCGCCGCCGTGATGTACACGCAATAATCGACGACGCGCTTCGTGATCCCGAGCAGGTGCGACAGGTTCCCGAGGTACCTGAGCGGGCTCTCGAGGCGGGCGAGCCTCGTGGAGTTGTCGAAGATGACGTCGAGGAGGAGGTACCCGATCCCCGTCGCGAGGCGGCTCATGTAAAATGCGCCCAGCGTGTAGCTGGCGAGCAATACGGCGCGCTGGGTCCCCGGCGCGAGCGCGAGCTTCTCGGCGAGGAGGACCGCTGCGGCGCCGAGGACGACCACGCGGAGCGCCTTGCGCAGGCGTATCGTGACCTCTGCGACCGGCTCGCGCCGCTTCGCCAGCCAGTCCGAGCGCGCGACCGCCTTCCCCAGCGCGTCGGCGAGCCCCCGGGCGAGGGCGTCGACGAAGAGCGCGCCGACGGCGATGCCGAGCGCGGTGAGCCACCGCATCTTGGCGAGCGCGGGATCGTCTCCGGCGAGCCCGACGAGCGCGCTCTTCACCACGTCGAGGGCGCGAATCCCGCGGACCACGGCGAACGCCGCGCCGCCCACGAGCACGGCCCCGACGAGCGCGACCCAGACGAGCGCGCGGCGACGGACGCGACGCCGGAACGACTTGCGCTCGTCGGCCGTGACGTGCTCCAGCGTCGGCGAGCGCAAGACGAAGGCGTAGCCCCGATGGATCAGCCTGACCACGAGCTCCGAGAGGAGCAGGAGGGCCACGATCGCGATGCACAGCGCGACGAGGTTATGGAGGAGCAGGTCGAGATGCAGAGTCATCGATGCAGTCGAGACTACCGCCCGATCTGGACGTTCTCAAGGACGCCGAGGGCGTCGGGCACCAGCACCGCGGCGGAGTAATAGGTGCTCACAAGGTACGAGGTAATGGCCTTTCCGTCGGTCTCCATCCTGCGGGCCGAGACACCGGGCTCGATCTCCTCGGGGAGGCCCGTGCGGTGGAGGCCGATGACGCCCTGATGCTCCTGCCCCGTGCGCATGACGAGGATGGAGCTCGTCTTGTCCTCGTTGATGGGGATCTTGTCGCAAGGCAGGATCGGGACGCCGCGCCACGCCGCGACCTGCATGCCGGAGAGCTCGACGGTGGTCGGGTAGACGCCGCGGCGACTGCACTCCCGGTGGAAGGCGGCGATCGTGCGCGGGTGCGCCAGGAAAAACTGCGATTTGCGGCGCCGGCAGAGGATCTCGTCCATGTCGTCGGGCGTCGGGCGGCCGCTCCGGGGATGGAGGCGCTGCTTCAGGTCGGCGTTGTGCAGGAGGCCGAAATCACGGTTGTTGATGAGCTCGTGCTCCTGCCGCTCGCGCAGGGCCTGGACGGTCAGGCGGAGCTGCTCCTGGAGCTGATCCATCGGATCATTGAAGAGATCCGAGACGCGCGTGTGGAGCCGGAGGATCGACTGCGCGACGCTGAGCTCGTATTCACGCGGCGCGGTCTCATAATCGACGAACGTCCCCGGGAGCGCGTGCTCGCCCTTGTGACCGGCGGTGAGCGCGATCGCCGCCTGTCCGAGCTTGTCCTGCGGCTTCTTCAGCCGCTCCTTGAGCGACTCGACGTGCGCGTGGAGCGCCGGGGATCGCGAGATCAGCTCCTCGAAGACGCGCTGCGGGAGCTCGAGCACGATGCACGGCGTGACGGCCCTGACCGAATAGGCCCATACGTCGTTCGACTCGATGACGGACTGATCCCCGAAATGGTCCCCATCCGCGAGGACGTCGAGGATCGTGTCGGCGCCGTACTTGCCCACGCCGAGCTTCTGGGCCTTCCCGTGCGCGAGCAGGAAGATCGTCTCCGCCGGTCTTCCGCGCTCGGCGATCAGCGCGCCGGGCCTGTACTCCCGCTGGGTGAACCGGCTCGCCAGGGTGTCGAGCACGGCGTCGTCCGAGAAGCCTTGCAAGAGCGGCAATTCGCCGAGCTCCTGCGGGACCACCTGCACCTTCGCCCCGACGTTGCTGAAGCTCAACCGCCCGTCGCCGACGGCATAGCTCAGGCGGCGGTTCACGCGATACGTGCCGCCCGTGACCTCGACCCAGGGCAATACATGCAAGAGCCACCTGGGCGTGATCCCCTGCATTTGCGGGTGCGATTTGGTCGTCGTCGCGAGCCCTCGCGCCCCCAGCGTCCCGAGGCTCGAACGCTCACCCTCGTCCCCGTTCCCAAGCATTTCCGCGTTTGCCATGACGTACCTTTCCTTCTGCGCGCTTCGGAGAGCAGAGCGCTCCGCGTGTGCCCCACGTCTGCGCGGGGCACGCGCGGAGCGGCTACCGCTCGAGGCTCACTCGTGGGCGCGTCCGATCTCGACGCTCTCCAGGACGCCGAGCGCGTCGGGGACCAGCACGGCCGCCGAGTAATAGAGGCTGACGAGGTACGACATGATGGCCTTCTCGTTGATCCCCATGAAGCGCACGTTGAGGCTCGGCTCGACCTCGTCCGGAATGCCGGCGTGGTGCAGGCCGATGACGCCCTGGTTCTTCTCGCCCGCGCGCACGAGCAGGATCGAGGTCGTCCGCGTCTCCGAGACCGGGATCTTGTTGCACGGGAAGATCGGCACGCCGCGCCACGCCGGGACGCGATGGCCGTTCACCTCGATGCTCTGCGGATAGACGCCGACGCGGCTGCACTCCTGGCCGAACGCCGCAATGGCCCGCGGGGGCGCGAGGAAGAACGACGGCTCCCTCCAGACCGTGGCGAGGAGCTCGTCCATGTCGTCCGGCGTCGGGGGGCCGCTGTGCGTGTGGATGCGCTGCTTCAGGTCGGCGTTGTGCAGGAGACCGAACTCGGGGTTGTTGATGAGCTCGTGCTCCTGGGTCTCCTTCAGGGCCTCGATGGTCAGGCGGAGCTGCTGCTCCGTCTGGTTCATCGGCTCGTTGAACAGATCCGCGACGCGCGTGTGGATGTGGAGCACGGTCTGCGCCACGCTGAGCTCGTACTCGCGGGGCGAGGTCTCGTAATCGACGAACGTGCCGGGGAGGACGGGCTCGCCGGAGTGGCCCGCCGCGATCTCGATCGCGGCCTCGCCCGTGTTGTCCTGCTTCTTCGTGGCGAGCGCCTTGAAGTTGTCGAGGTGCTTCTTCAGCGACGGGTGCTGGGCGACGAGCTCCTCGAAGACGTTCTGCTGGAGCGTCAGCACCGTGACCGCCGTGACGGCCTTGGCCGTGAACGTCCAGTAATCCTGCGTCTCCAGGAGCGCCTGGTAGCTGTAATGGTCGCCGTCGGCGAGGACCGCGAGCACCGTCTCATCGCCGTACTTGCCCGCGCCGATCTTGTTGACCTTGCCGTGCGCGATGAGGCTGATGTGATCGGCCTCCTTGCCGCGCTCGGTGATGACGTCGCCGGGCTTGTATTCACGCTGCACGAAGCGGTTCGCCAGCGCGGTGAGGACCTCGACGTCATCGTAACCGCGGAGGAGCGGCAGCTCGCCGAGCTCCTGCGGGATGACCTGGATCTTCGCGCCGGTGTTCGTGAACGTCACCCGCCCGTCGCCCACCGCATAGCTCAGGCGGCGGTTCACGCGGTACACGCCGTTGACGTGCACCCACGGCAGGAGCTTGACCAGCCACCGCGACGAGATGCCCTGCATCTGCGGCGCCGACTTGGTCGTCGTCGCGAGCTGCCGCGCGGCCGCCGTCGCGAGGCTGGTCTGGTGCTGATCGATCGAACCCAGATTACCTGTGATGGACATGAGTATCTCTTTCCCGGACGGCTAGGGCCGCCCGTGCTTCGCCGGCACGGACCGCGCCGTACCCATTGAAAGATCCGCCTTCGCAGCAGGAGCCGCGGCGCCGGCTTTTCCGGCGCCGAAGAGACTGCTGATACGCGCCGCAGAGGCGCCAAACCCACGCGCGCCCTCGATCGCCCGTTCGATCGGGTGGCGCTCGAGCTCCGCGTCCACGTACCGGCTCGTCACGACGTGCCAGTTGAGGACGCCAGCCATGTACGCTCGCTGCTTCTCGACGTATCCGAGCACGGCCTCGCGCGCCGCCTTGTCGAGGTCGAATTCGTCGAGGATTCGGGGCAGCTCGGTCGCGACGATGTGCTCGAACTCCAGCACGCGCGCCGTGATCAGGTCATTGACGACCTCCTTGGCCCGCTGCGCGTCGCATTCGAGGAACCGCTCGGCGACCAGCACGAGGTTGTTGAGCTCGCCCTCGAACTCGATCTCCTTGCGGTACGAATAGAGATCGTTGATCCACCCGCCCACGTCGGCCGTGGTGTTGTCGAGCCCTCGCATCGTCCGCGTGCGGAAGAGCTCGGCCGGGACCACATCGCCCAGCGTGAGCTTGGGCAGGCTCATCGTGAGATCGGCGCCGAACGTCTTGCGGCGCATCTCGACGTAATCGACCGGATCCGGGATCCGGTTCTGGGTCTGGTTCAGGAGCTCCCAGAGCCAGCTCCCGGTCATGGTCTCGACGCTGCGGCGGAGCGATTGCCGCGAATTCGTCGACATGGCGGAAGCCGTACGGATCCAGAGATCCAGCAGGCTGCTCTCCACCGGGTTCTCGGGCACCGGGGCGCCCGCGCAGTCGAGGGGCATGAACATCGAGAGCCGGGCGATGAACCGTTTCGCGCCCGCCATGTCCCGCGTCGCGCCGAACACGCGCGGGAAATAATCGTCGGCGTACGTCCCCCACGTCAGCCAGGCGGAGCTCAGGTCGAGCTCGTGCGGGGACGCGTCCGGGTGAATGCCCGCAGCGCAGATGGGGAAATCGAAGCCGATGAAGCTGCGCTCGTCCCAGATCCCGGACCCGAAGACGCCCGGCACCACGTCGAGCATCGCGAACTTGCGGGCCCACTCGAGGGTGTTCCGGCGCGCCGCGGGCAGATGCGGGCTCAAGCGGAGCTTGAACGGCATGGTGATCTTCGGGAGCGGCGTCCTGCCCACAGGCTGAAACGGGGCGTGGGTGAGGGTCTTGATCCGCTGCAAACCCAGGGCGGCGGGCGTGAGCCTGATCCGGAACGCCGAGGTGCCGAGCCCCGTCGGCGCCCCGACGAGCTCGGGGACGCTCGCGGATTTGTCCGCGTTTTCGTTCATGTAGCGGCTCGACCGCATGTGCCATTCGTGGCCGCCGGACTGCCAATCCTGCAGCCCCTTCACGTACTTGGCGACGTCGAGGGCTTGCGTCGGCGTCAGCCCGTACTCCATGCAGAGCGCCGGCACCTCGACGAGCGCCGTGTTCTCGAATTGCTGGAGCCGCGACGTCAGGATCTCGTTCGTCAGATCGGCCGCCCTTTGCGTGGGGACGCCGAGGAAACGCTCGAGGACGAGCACGCAGTTGGCGTTCTCCCCTTCGTCCTCGACCTCCCGCTGGTACGAGAACACGTCATTGCGCAGGTGGACGCCGTCCGAGAACGTGTCGCGCAGGACCTCGAGGGGGCGCGTCGCGGCGACGGCGGCCGGGACCTCGGCGCCCACGGCGATCTCGACGAGGCCAGCGGACCAGGGCGCGCCGCCGACCTTTCGTCGCATCTCGATGTATTCGACCGGGTTCGCGACGCGGTTCTCCTGGATATTGGCGAGCTCCCACATGCATTCGAGCATCAGGTTCTTCGTCGCCACGAGGAAGCGCTCGCGCCAGTGGACCGAGGTGAGCGGGACGGTCCGCGCCCAGAGGTCCGCGAGCGCGCGCTCGACCACGTTCGTCGGCTCCGGCGGCGTGCCCGTGGGCACGACGGGCATGAAGAGCGGCAGGCGGTCGAGGTACGCCTTGGCGCCGCGCATGTCCTTGGTGCGCTTGTAGATCTCGAGGAAATGGTCGTCGAAGAAGAACACCCAGACATACCAATCCGTGATCAGATTGAGCTCGGGCGCGGGCGCGTCGGGGTGGGTGTACGCGCAGAGCAGCGCGTAGTCGTGCGCGTCGAGGTCGCGCTCGGTCCAGATGGGTTTTCCCTGCGGGTTCTCCTCCAGGATACCCATCTCGTAGGACCAGGCCTTGGTATGCGCGCGCGCACCTTCGAGGTGAGGATTGAGGCGCGCCGGATGCGGCATGTAGAAGTCGGGCAGCGTGAAAGGTTGCATGTTCGCTGACTTCTCGCGCGCGACGTCGAGTTGAGCGACGCGGGCGACCTGAATGTCTTGGCGGTCCGTATTCCGGACGCACCTCGGCCGCTCGCACGCAGACGTGCGACGACGCGTTGGTAAGGATCGTCCCCACAGACCGATCGGGATCGTTCGGACGGGGCGGATCTAGTTCAGTCCAGCGCTGCCACCAAATTAATTGATGGCGAGCTCCAGACCGCAGGAACTCCAAAACGGTTGCTTGGTGCGAAATCGCTCGGGCGCCGCGGCGACCGCTCGAGGCTCGCGGGCGGGCGCAGTCATGTCACGCTCACCCGCCGGGTCGGCTCGGCAGCCTGTGAGCCGCCGACAGCAACCACGTTTCAGCCCGCTCGTTTGCGCTCACCGCGCGGCGGTGGAGTGTGGTGCTTACCCCAGCCTGCCAGGATGCTGGAGACACCAAGACGCCACGAGACGCCAAAATTTTTGTGTTCTTCTCGACGCCTTGTAGCGTGTCGGCGATCCTTGGCCGGATTTCTGACACACGAAGCTGGGCTATACCCGCGCCGTCTCCTCGAGCTCCTTGCCGCGCGTCTCCGGGAGGAGCCACAGGATGAGCGCGAGCGCGACCAGCGGAAAGAGCGCCGTCGCGGACACCGCCGGTCCCCAGCCGATCTCCTCCGCGGCGAAGCCGACGGCGATCGGAGAGAGCATGTAGCCGATCCGGCCGAGCAGGTTGTTCGACCAGGCGATCGCGTCGCTCCTGAGGTGCGTGGGGAAGAGCTCGGTCATGTAGGCGTTCAGCACGGGGAGCACCCCGCTCGCGCCGAAGATGGCGAAGACCAGCGCGGCCGTGAGCCCGCCCCGCGAGCCCAGCGAGTAAGCGCCGAGCACGCCGGCCGCCGCCAGCACATAGATGATCACCGCGCCCTTGCGGCGGCCCACCACGTCGAGCAGCTTGCCCGAGGCGAAGATGAGCGGCATCGAGACGAGCGCGGCGAACGTGATGCTGCCGCCCACCTCGCCGTCGCTGAGCCCGCGCTCCCGGAGCGCGAACGTCTTCCAGAACGTCACCGCGTTCTGGGTGCAAACGTACGTGAGGCCCCAGATCAAGGCGAGCTGCAGCATCCGCCGGCGGTACGGCGTGCGCAGGATGCGCGTGAACGACGGCGTCCCCTCCCCCTTTCGCTCGGCCGCCGCCTGCTCGAACCGCGCCGTCTCGCGCAGGCCGCGCCGCGCGACCGCGATGAGCAAGAGCGGGACGCCGCCGACGAGATACACGCTGCGCCACCCGTAGGGCGTCGCGAGGAGCAGCGGCACGACGCCCGCGCACACGATGGATCCCAGGCTCGAGAACGCCTGGATGACGCCGATCACCATCCCGCGCCGATCGCTCGGGTACTCCTCGGCCGCCATCACCATGCTGACCGCCCACTCGCCGAGGAGGAAGATGCGCGCGAGGAGCTGCAGGACGGCGAAGACATAGACGTTCGGAGAGAACGCCGTCAGCACGGAGAAGATCGTGTACCCCGCGATGGTGACCGATAGCACCCGTCGCCGTCCCCACTGGTCGGCCTTGCGCACGAGGAGATACGCGATCATCGTCCCCGAGTTGATGACCCCGACGAGGAGCCCCTCGTGGCGGGGCGCGAGGCCCATCTGCGCGCCGAAGTTGGGCAATATCTGCGTGAGCGCCAGGAAGTCGTAGCCCTCGAAGAACGAGGCCACGCTAAGGAACCAGAACAGCCGCCGCTGGTACGGCGTGAACGGCGTCTTCTGGTGCGGAGCAGCTGTCGTCATATCACCTGTTCCCTCCGAGCGGGCGCTCGTAGACGCGATAACGCCGGTAAGGCACGCACCCGGCCGACTCCACGATATGGCGCATCGCCGCGTTGTCCTCGTGGATCAAGGAGGCCTCGAGCCGCTCGTACCCCGCCGCGAAGAGGCCGTCGACGACGTGCCGCACGAGGAGCGCGTGGAGGCCCGTCGACCGGAACGCCGGCACGACGCCGATCAGCTTGAAGCTCGCCGTCCGGACGCGGCGGAGCGCCCCGAGGACGCGCGCCCAGCCGAGCGGCAGGAGCCGCCCGCGCGCCGCGGCGAACGCCTCGTTCAGCTCGGGGAAACACGCCGCGAACGCGGCGGGCTCGCCGCGCACCGTCGCGATCTGCAAGAGGCGCGGGCTCGCCAGGGCGACGAACGCGCGCCCCAGGTTCACGAACTCCGCGCGCGACATCGGGACGACCTCCGGCACGCCGCGGTATGCCTCGGTGAAGACGGCGTGGGCGATCTCCATGTCGCCCGAGAGGCGGTGAACCGCGACGCGACGCACCTCGAGGCCGGGGAGGCTCACCGCGGCGGCCTTCCGGCGCAGGGCCTCGGGGAGCTCGCGGCGGCGCCCCGCCGCGTCGACGAGCGGGGTGTCGTAAGCGAGCATGTCGTAACGCTTCGAGAACCCCTCGGCCTCGACGAGCTCGCGGTAATACGGAGGGTGATGGCCCGCGAGCATCGGCGGCCGGGAGCCATACCCCTCGACCAGGAGCCCGATGTCCTCCACCCGCGTCACGTTGCGCGGGCCGCGCAGCGACGTGGCGCCGAGCGCCAACGCCCGCTCGCTCACCGCCCCGAAGAGCGCCCGCGCCGCCTCCGGATCGCGCTCGCACTCGAAGAAGCCGAAGAACGCCGCGCGCTCGCCGCTGTGGCGATCGTGGCGCCCGTCGAGGAGGAGCGAGATCGTCCCGACCGTCTCGCGCCCGCGCCGCGCCCGGAACAGGCGGAGCTGCGCGTCGCGGAAGAAGGGGTTTCGCGGGTCGAGCCGCCGCAGCACGAGCGGGCGGAGGGGCGCGACATAGCCAGGATCGGCCGCGTGGAGGCGCAGCGGCAGGTCGAGGATCTCGGTGAGATCCGCGCCGCTCTTCGCCTCCTCGATGGTGATCGACATCGAGGCGCTCAGTACCCCGCGAGCCGCTTCAGCCGGAAATAGAGCGGCGTGGGGCTGCCCTCATGCTTCTCCTTGAGCGGTCCGCTCATGAGCGGCAGGTACATCACGCGCCGCTGGCTGGCGTCGCCCGTGGCCGTGGCCTGCGCGACGCGGTGCCAGATGCGGCCGTCGTGGATCGTGAGGTCCCCCGCCGCGGCCTCGAGCGCGTACTCGTCCGGGTCGGGCCGGTGGTCGAGGAAATAGGTTTTGCGGGTCATCATCTCGAAGAGGCCTTGTCGGTGAGAGGACGGGATCAGCCGCACGCCGCCCTTCGAGAGGGGCGAGTCGTCGAGATAGAAGCCGACGTTCAGGTACCGGCGCGGCTTCTCGAGATAGAAGAGGTCGCGCAGGCTGTCGGTGTGCCAGCCGAGGCGCTGGTACGTCGACCCCTCCTCGTGGCGGTAATGGTTGATGACGAGCCCGTCGCGCTCCCGCTCGCCGATCCTGTAGCCAGGCCCGGCCACGTCGAGGACGGCGCCGAAGCGAGGGTCGCGGACGAAGGCGCGGAGGCGCTCGCCGAAGAGCGACGCGAACACCATGCGCTGGATGTAGCGGGAGCCGTCCTTCCGCGTGCCGAAGAGGAGCGGGACGCCGTTGATGTGCGCCCTGCCCTCCCCGACGAGCCGGCGGTCCATGGCCTCGACCTCCTCGACGAGCGAGCGCACCGCGCCGCGATCGGCGAACCCGCGGAAGCGGATGAACCCGTGCTCGTCGAGGAAGTCCCGCTGCTCGGCCGTGAGCGCGCCGCCGAGCTCGAAATCCGGCAGCCGGATACGGTGGTTCGCCGGAGGCAGGCCGGCGCTCGCGGGCGTGGCGGCGGCTTTCTGCGTGTCGCGCGGGGCGTTCACGTGACGTCTCCTGCCAGGTCCCTAGCGCAGACGGGCCGCGGCGGGAACAGCGGCCGCAGGGAGCGCCCGCCAGCGCGGAATCTGCACCGATGCGCACGCCTTGCAGCCGAGCGCGCCGGCCCGCCGCGGCGTCCCGCGGTCGCCCCTCGAGCCGAGTCGGCTCCTCCCCGGCGCCAGGCCGCCGATCGCCGCTCCAGCGGAGACGTAGCGGCACCTGCCTTGCAAAGCGGCGGGTCGACGATCGAGAGTCGATGACCCGGTGCGGCGATAGATGACCCACGAACAAGATCCCATGACGGAAGGGCAACGGCGAGATGAACCGCCGGAGCCGCCGGTGCGCGGGCGAGCGCGCGGCGGGCGCGGCTCCACGGGGGCCTCGCTCCTCGCGCTCTGCGTCGCGCTCGGCGTGGCCGCCGGGCTCGGCGGGTACACCTTCGTTTATGCGAAGGGCGCCTCGTACCTGGGGAGCGATCCGTCGGCGTGCGCCAACTGCCACATCATGAACGAGCAGTTCGCCGGGTGGCAGCGCTCCAGCCACCGAGCGGTGGCAGGGTGCAACGACTGTCACGCGCCGCACACGTTCCTGGGAAAATATGCCACGAAGGCGTCGAACGGGTTCTGGCACTCCTTCGCCTTCACCTCGGGCCGCTTCCCGGACCCGATCCGGATCAAGCCCAGCAATCTACGCATCACGGAGGAGGCCTGTCGCGGGTGTCACGGCGACGTCGTGGATGCGATCGACAGCGAGCACCACGGCGCCGCGGGGCTCTCGTGCGTGCGCTGCCATGAATCGGTGGGCCACCTGCACTGAGGGGCGCCCGCTGCACGAGGGATGGAACCGATGACGGAGCCGAAGGACGAAGGATCCACGCAGAAGAGCGCGCGCACCGGCAAGCCGCCGGCGCGCTGGCGCTACCTGCCGCTCGCGGCGGTCGCCGCCGCGGCGGCGACCGCCGGGATCGCCGCGCTGCTCGTGAACATCTTCGAGCACAAACAGGAGGCGAAGAGCCCGTTCTATCGCGTCGTCGAGCTTGACGACACGATAGACGACCCGGCCGTATGGGGGAAGAACTTCCCCCTCCAGTACGACGGCTACCGGCGCACGGTCGACCAGAAGCGCACGCGCTTCGGCGGGAGCGAGGCGGTGCCGCGCACGCCGACGGAGGCCGATCCGCGCAGCGTGGTCGCGCAATCGAAGCTCGAGGAGGACGGGCGGCTGATGACGATGTGGGCCGGCTACGCCTTCGCGCGCGACTTCCGGGAGGAGCGCGGGCACGCCCACATGCTCGAGGATCAGGTGTACACCGAGCGGCAGATCGCGACGAAGCAGCCGGGCACGTGCATTCACTGCCATGCGTCCGTGTACGTGCCGTACAAGAAGCTCGGCGGCGGCGACCTGATGCGCGGCTGGGAGGCGATGAACCAGATGCCCTTCCCCGAGGCGCGCAAGCTGGTGACGCACCCGGTCTCGTGCATCGACTGCCACGACCCGGAGTCGATGCAGCTCCGGGTGACGCGGCCCGGGTTCATCGAGGGGATCCGCGCGCTCAAGGCGTCGACGGGCGAGGCCAATTACGACGTCAACACGATGGCCACGCGCCAGGAGATGCGCTCGTACGTCTGCGGGCAGTGCCACGTGGAGTATTACTTCAAGGGCCCGGAGAAGCGCCTCGTGTACCCGTGGGCGAAGGGCATCAAGGTCGACGAGATCTACGCCTATTACGAGGAGAACGGCCACTCGGACTGGACGCACGCGGAGTCCGGCGCGAAGGTGCTGAAGGCGCAGCACCCGGAGTTCGAGATGTGGAATCAGGGCATCCACGCCCGCTCCGGCGTGGCCTGCGCCGACTGCCACATGCCGTACCAGCGGGTCGGCGCGACGAAGATCAGCGATCACCACGTGCAGAGCCCGCTCCTCAACGTGAACCGCGCGTGCCAGACGTGCCACAAGTGGCCCGAGGACGAGCTCCGGCAGCGCGTGGAGACGATCCAGTCGCGCCATTTCGAGGCGCGCGACCGGGCGATGGACGCGGTGGTCGCGCTCATCAGCGATATCCGCCGGGCGAAGGAGGCCGGGATGGCCGATGAGGCGCTCGCGGGGCCGCGCGCGGCGCAGCGGAAATGCCAGTTCTTCGTCGATTTCGTCGAGGCCGAGAACTCGTCCGGCTTCCACGCGCCCCAGGAGGCGATGCGCATCCTCGCGTCCGCCATCGATACCTGCCGCCGAGGCCAGCTGTCGCTGCGCGATGGAACCCCGCTCGAGGAGTGACCCGGCCCAAGGTGAACGTTTACGCGAACGTTTACGCGAACGTTTACGCGAACGTTTACGCGAACGTTTACGCGAACGTTTACGCGAACGTTTACGCGAACGTTTACGCGAACGTTTACGCGAACGTTTACGTGGTCGTTTACGTGGTCGTGGTCGTGGTCGTGGTCGTTCACGGCCTATCGTTGACGACCACGACCACGACCACGTAAACGACCACGACCACGTAAACGTTCACGTAAACGACCACGACCACGTAAACGTTCGAATGTGGGAGAACACGGAGGGAAGCTTGGTTAACGCCTACCTCTTTTCCACTCCCTCTCTCCTGCTCCAGGCCACCTGGAGCGCCGGCCAGCGCACCGCCCGCCTGCCCGAACAGGCCGAGCGGCCTCGTCATCGCTCGCTCACGGCCTGACGAGCTGGGCCATGACTCCAGAGCTCCGATATGGAGCGCTCATGTGTCCCTCATTGCATTTGACGCGATTCATCCGAAGCTCGACTCATCGCGAGATATTGCTTGGATAATTCGTTTGAGATCCGTACGGTGTCGCCGAAAGGGGAAGACGCCATGGCAACCTGCCTCAATCGTTCGAGCGCCGTCGCCGCGCTGTGTGCCGCGTTTGCGCTCGTCTCGACGTCGTGCGCCTCCGGCGATCCGGGCGAGCCGGCGGCCGAAGAGATCCACGTCTCGCACGTGGGCAAGGATACGGTCAGCACGTTCCTGAACCGGCTCGCGACGGAGACTGGCCAGGTCGTCGTGACCCGCGCCAGCGTCGAGGACGCCTGGCAGAGCGTCACCCTGAAGAAAGAGCGCGGGAGCTCGCTCTACCTCGTGGAGGGGCCGCTCCCCGGCGCGGCGCTCCCGGGCGAGCGCGCGCGGGTCGGCGGGATCGCCGCCGTCGCCGTCCCGACGGGCCGCGACCCCCATGACTGGCTCGGCTCGCCCCGCCTTCACGCAGAGTCGATCGGAGAGCACGACGTGGTCCTGTCGCGCGCTCCGGAACGACAGGGGACCCGCGCTCCGGCCGGGGCGCGCGCGCCGCGCGACGGCGGCGCCGCCGAGCTCCCCGAGCTCCACATCGACGCTGCGTTCCTCGAGGCGCGGCTCAAGGAGCTCTCCGGGGCCGCGCCGGTGACGGTCGATGGCCGCACGGCGGTCATCCGCGAGCGCGGGTCCGAGGACGGGCGAGCGCTGGCCCGCCGCTGGATGCGCCAGCAATACGAGGCGATCGGGTTCACCGTCGAGGAGCACGCCTATCAAAGCGGCTGGAGTCAGGGCGTCAACCTGACGGCGGACAAGCCCGGCGCCGACCGATCGCGCGTCCTCATCCTCTCGGCGCACTACGACTCCATGAGCAACGCCGGCGCCGACGACGACGGCTCCGGCATCGTGTCGTCGCTCGCCATCGCCCGCGCGCTGAAGGACGCGAAGCTGAGCATCGGGCTGCGCGTCGTCGCCTTCGATCAAGAGGAGGACGGCCTCCTCGGCTCAAAGGCCTACGCGAGCAAGCTCTACCGGGACGGGCAGATGGATCAGGTGGTCGGCGTCCTGGATCTGGAGATGACGGGCTACGACTCCGACGACGACGGGCACTATCACGTCATCCACTGCAACGAGAACACGTCGTCCGATCTGGCCGCGCTGGTCGAAAAGGCCGCGTCGCACGGCGAGCTCGGCCTGACCCGGGTGGACGCCTGCACGAACCGCAGCGATCACTCGGCGTTCTGGCGCTACGGGGCGCCGGCCGTGGCCATATCGCAGAACTTCTTCGGCGATGACGGCAACCCCTGTTACCACCAGCGCTGCGACCGGGTCGATCGGCTCAACTGGGACTACATGCGGCGGCTGACCGAGGCCGCGGGGCGCGCAGCGGCAGGCATCCTGGTCGAGTAGCGGGAGGCCGCCGCGCGGCGGACGAGCGGGCGCGAGTCGCCGTACGCTGCCCATGCAACCCGAGGATCTGGCCGCGCAGGTGCGCGCCTCGGCCTACGTGGGGCGGCACGTGGCATGGCTGCGCGAGGACGCGGAGCTCAGCGTTAGCACGATCTACGTGCACAACGCGACCTTGAACCAGCAGGCATTCATCGAGGTCTTCATATGCTGGCGGGCAGCTAGCTGGGGTTATCGCCCACCAGCACCCCGAAACCGACGGTCACCACAGGCGCAGGGTCTACACAGTAGTAATCGTCACCGACGCCAGCTTCTTCGTCTTATGGTCCCACACCCTGAGCGAGATCTTGGTACCTGGACTCGGATTTCCGATAGCCGTGTTGAATGCCTCAGCATTCAACACGGCAACATTGTTGACCCCGACAATAATATCGTCTTTTTCGATACCTGCATTATTGCAAGGCCCTCCCGGAGTAACAGCGACGACCAGCGCACCGGGCATAGTAGTCGCATCCGCGACATCGGCGCCTATAGCCGTCGGGCCCACCAGATATGGAATTGGAAGCGCGTTCGCGTAGTTGAGCGACCCTCCCAAAACTCCAGCCATTACGAGCGACGCAGCAAACAGAATCACCAATCCTCGCAGATTTCTCATTCCCCCTCCCATACGCATTCCGCCTGCGCAAACAAGAGCCACAGACCAGCCCCACATCGATATGAGACACAGCCTAGCCGACGACAATCGAACGCGACCGGCAAACGTCTCACGCTCATGTTTCCCACCTAGCAATACCGCACGAAGCATCCCTAATATACACCAATGTACACAGCGGCAAACCGCGCGAGCCGCCGCGCTCAGGGTCCTGGCGACGTCGACGCCGACGCCGACGACGGCGACAAATCGATCTCGGGGAAAGGGAAATAGAGCGATTCGGGGACGTCAAAGGCGAATCACCACGCTCGCCTCAGGTGATAGAGCATTTTGACGCAATTCGCCCTCTCCTGAAAATGGACGACATCACAACGTGCGCCCCGACGCCGTGGGCGCGCGGGCGCGCGTCTCGGCCGACGTCGAGCGGCACGTCGCCGGGTTGCGCGAGGACGCCGAGCTCGGCTTCAGCGCAATCCGCATTCGCAACGTAACCTTGAACCAGCAGTTCTTCCTCGAGGTCCTCCGCGGGCGTGTGCCCCCGGCGCTGTGCAGGTGACGCAGCGACGCGGCGAGCCCGGCAACAGGGAATGGATCAGCGACAGCGCGCCGTGCTGCGCGTGGAACGCCCCCAGCGGGGGCAGCGTGACGAAGCGGTCGCCGCCGAGCGACGGCGGCGCGGCCCCGCCTCGGAAAATCCATGCGATGTGCGCCTCGACGGCGGCAGCATCTGGAGCGGTCTGCCGAGATCCTACTGGCAGCGCCGTGCGGCGCTACTCTGCCCGCCTCGCCTTCCTCTTCTTTTCTGGCCTTGTCAGGTCGCTGATGGCGGCGGCCAGCGACTGGAAGATGGATATGTCGCGCAGCTCGATCCCGAGGCCGACCATGCCCTGCGCCATCCCGGGCCCGACGCCGACGAGGCTCACGCGCGCGCCGAGCAGCCGGGTCGCCTGCGCCGTCTGCACCAGCGCCGCCGCGGTCGCCTCGTCGACGAACGGCACGCCGGTCACGTCGAGCAGCACCCACCGGGCCCCCTCTCGCGCGACGCCAGAGAGCGCGGCCTCCAGGATCTGCTGCGCCCTCGCGGCGTCGATCGCGCCTATCAGCGAGATGAGCAGCACCCCGGGCAGCAGCGGGATGACCGGACAGCCAAGCTCCCGCACCGTGCTCGCCAGCGCGCGCTCGCGCTCGTAGGCGGCGGCCAGCATGTCGCGCTCCGCCTGCAGCGTGGCCTCCATGTCGTGGTGCTCGAACGCGGCGATCAGGAGCGACACCCACATGGCCAGCGGATGGAGGTTGCCCACGAAGCTCTCCAGGTGCAGCCCTCCCAGCACCAGAGTCCCCCAGTCGCGCCTCGCGCTCACGAGCGGGACCAGCAGGAGATAGCCGCCCGGCTCGTCCGGCAAGGCCGCCGCGCGCAGGGCGGGCGGCGGAAAGTCGCTGGCCGGATACCGTTGACCCACGAGCGTGGTCAAGTCCGTGTCGTACGGGTACACGGAGTGGACGACGAACTCCGGCTCGGACGACCCCGACGCATCCGCCCAGAGCGCGATGCACCCCACACCGATGGAGGTCTGCGCCAGCCACTCCAGGCGCTCCTGGGTCCATGCGTGCTTCGAGGCGAGGAGCCTGCTCATGTGCACCTTGGCGCGGACCAGCCGCTCGAGGCTCTTCACGTTCCGCCGCTCCCACGCGGCGAGGGCCCGCTGCTGCGAGAGGCGCACGCGGTCGAGGAACGTCTCCAGCCGGCGCGCGGCCTCCGGCTCCGGCGCGACGGCGAGCCGCCGCGCCGCGGTCTGCTCGACGAGCTTCACCAACGCGAGCAGGACCTCGATCTTGTCGTTTCGCGTGACCCCGGCGGCGAAAGCGCGCTGGAGCGTCTCCACGTCCAGCGGCTCCTCCCCGGCGAGCGCCGCGCCGAGGCCCTGCGCGATCACCTCCGCCTCCGGCCAGCCGAGCGGCGCGTCGTCGGACAGCGGGAGCTCCCACCCATCCATGAGGAGGCTCATCTGCCGGGACAGCACGCGCTGCCAGTCGCCCTCGGGCGCCTCGATCGCCGGCGCGACAGGCGCGGTGTTCCACGCCGCGCGACCGCTTCCGCACGAGCGACGCACAACCAGCTCGGCCGGGCCGCGGGTCACGAGCTCACGAGGGGGGAGGCCGTCGAGCAAATCGATGAGCCGCTCGACGGCCATGCTCCCGAGGAGCGCCGGGTCCTGCCGTACCGTGGTGAGCGGCGGATCGCAGTGCTGGGCGGCGTTGATGTCGTCGAATCCCACCACGGCGATGTCCTCGGGCACGCGGTAGCCGTGCGCCCGGATCGCGTTGATGGCGCCAATCGCCATCTCGTCGTTGCCCGCCACGAGCGCCGTACAGAACTTGCCGTTGCGCTCGAGCAGCTGATGGAAGCGCTGCTCGGTATATAAGATCGTACACTCGTGAAACTCGGAGAGCAGGTTGAGGTCGGCCTCGATCCCGCGCGCGCGCAGCGCCTGATCGAATACCCTGCTCCGCTCGTGGAAATCGTCCGACCCGGTCCTGCCGATGTAAGCGATCCGGCGATGTCCGAGCCGGATGAGGTGATCGACGAGCAGGTGAATCGAATCGTGGTTCTCCGCGCGGACGACCGGGCAGCGCGTCCCGAGCGGGGGCGCGCAGAAGATGACGCCAGGCTTCCCGTCGGAGAGCAGCTCCTCCAGCCCGTCGGTGTTGTACATCGCGATCCAGCCGGCCACGTGGCGAAGCGCCACGCCGCGCTCCAAGACGCGCCGAGGCGTCGCGTAGATGAGGAGGAGCTCGTAGCCCCGCACTCGCGCGGCGCGGTGCATGCCACGAAAAGCCGTTGTGTTGAAGGAATTGTCGAGGAAGACCGACGCGACGCCGATCACCTTCGATGTGCGCTGATCGACAGGCCCAGTCTTCATCCCGGTCGCGTTCGCCCCCGCATCCCCCAGGCGAGCCTATCACCGTCCTCGATGGATCGACTCAAGAACTTCTGTGTGTCGACCGCCGCGCTCGATCCCACGTGACCCGGCGTGACGCGACAGGTGCGCGCATGTAAACAATCCGGAGCGGCCGCTTCGGCCGAGGTTTCCACGCGGCGCAGGCTGCGCAGGGCGGCCGTGCATCGATGTTCGTGAGGAGCCCCACGCAGGAGGCGACGTCGGTGATGGGAGCGCTTCAGGGCGCGGCGGGCTCTCCCCGCGGAGCGCGCAGGGCGACCGCGCGAGCACCTTTGTCAGGGCGGCAGATCGTGGGCGCGGTCACTTGCCTTGACGAGCGTGCCCGACAGGGAGGTCCGAGCCGACGCAGCCGCAGCCGCACTCGTCGGAGAAGAGCGCCTCTCCCGGCGCGCAGATGAAGTCGACGAGGTGGCAGTACTCCGGATCGTGAGAGATGTAGCGGACGTCCGGATCCGCGGCGTCGGGGCAGGTCTCCGGCGCGGGGCCGACGCAGCCACAGCCGCACTCGCCGCCGAAGAGCCTCTCGGGCGGCGAGCAAGCGAAGTCGATGAGCGCGCACTCGTTCTGATCGTGAGAGACGTAACGGACGCCCGGAGCGCCCGGGTCCGGGCACGCGGGAGGCGGCTCCTCGTCGATGCAGCCGCAGCCGCACCCTGGTTGGGTCATCAGCCGCTGTCCCTCCGCGCAGACGAAGTCGATGAGCGCGCACTCGTCCGGATCTTGAGAGACGTAGTGGACGCCAGGATCGCTCGGATCCGGGCACGCGGGAGGCGGCTCCTCGTCGATGCAGCCGCAGCCGCACCCCGGCGCGCTCATCAGCGTCTGTCCCTCCGCGCAGACGAAGTCGATGAGCGCGCACTCGTCCGGATCTTGAGAGACGTAGTGGACGCCAGGATCGCTCGGATCCGGGCACGCCCCGCCGCCGCCGCCCGTGGGAGGTTTACAGCCGAACAGTCCTACGATCGAAGAGGCCGCAAGAAGCAACAAGGCACAGGCTCGCATGTTGGTCTCCGTATCTTTCTCGTGTGGGTTGGGAGATGCGCTCCCCCTCGAGGCCCGTCTCGAGCCTCCCGGAGGAGCAGAGAGCTGGAATCGACTCAGGGAGCGCCGGCCACGAAGAGCGTCACCGCCCGCCGGAAGACCTCCGGTGAAGAGACCTCGATCAGCGCCACTTCCTCGCCGCGCGCGGCGGCCTCGGTCGGCCGGTAGACCACGCGGAGCTCTCCGGCGCTCCCCGCCTCGAGGACCACGGGAGCCGCCGTTCCCTCGAGGCTGTACTCGGGGGCCGGGGCGCGCAGCGCGATCCTGTCGATCGCGAGCGGCGCGCCGCAGGAGTGCGCGAGCGCGATGGCGCTGCTGGACATCGCGCCGACGGCCGCCTCGGGCAGGGCGAGCTCCCGCTCGACCTCGAAGCAGCCTGCGAGCGGGCGAGGCGACAGCTCGAGGGCGCCGCGCCCGGCGATGAGGTCCACCGGCTCGGAGCGCAGCGCGCCGCGCCGGGCCTGGAGGCGCAGCTCATCCCCCCGGAGGCCGTCGATGTCGAGCGCGAAGCTGCCATCGGCCGCGACCGGCGCGACGACCGGAGGCGCGGTCCCATCGAGGTTCACCGCCCAGACCACGTCGGCGTCGGTCACGCTCCCGGGCGCGCCGGTGAGCTTCAGCGGGGCGCCGTCGCACTCGTCGCACACAGCGCCGACGACGTCGCCGGCGAGCGCCGGCGGCCGCTCGAAGGGCGGCTCCGGGATGGGGTTCACCCCGCACCCGGCGACGCAAGCGACGAGAAGGACCGCAAGCCAGCGCATCACGCCGTCCCTCTGTTCAAGAGTCGCGCCAATGCGGTCCGCGGCGTTCCGCGGAAATCGTGGCCCCTTGTTGTACCATTCTGTACCATATTGTACCGATGGTACACCACGGCATTGCGCCAGGGGCCGTGGTCGATGGCCGTTACGAGGTCGTGCGCGCGCTCGGGCGCGGCGGGCTCGCCTCGGTCTACGAGGCGCGCGACCGGCTCTTCGATCGCGACGTCGCGATGAAATCGCTGAGCTTCGGCTCCGCGGGCGCGCTCGAGGCGTTCCGGCGGGAGTTCTCGCTGCTCTCGGCCTGCGCTCACCCGCGCCTCCCGCGCGCGTACGACTTCGCCCGGACGACGTCCGGCGGCGCGCCGGGCCAGCCGCTCACGTACGCCACGACGGAGCTCATCCGGGGCCGGACGCTGGCCGAGCACGCGCGGGGGCGCGCCTTCCGCGCGGCCCTGCCCGTCCTGCTCGACGCGCTCGACGCGCTCGGGTGGCTCCACGGCGCCGGCATCGTCCACGGCGACTTCAAGCCCGAGAACGTCCTCGTGCGGGACGACGGCGCGGGCGTGCTCATCGATCTCAGCGCGGCGCGGAGGATGCGCGCGGACGCGGGGGACCTCTCGGGGACGGCGCGGTTCTTCGCGCCAGAGCTCCTCCGGGGGGCCCCGCCGAGCGCGCGCACCGATCTCTTCGCGGTGGGGCGGACGCTCGAGGCCCTGTTCCCGCTCCTCTCCGGGGCGCCGCCCGCCGCCGTTCGGCGCCTCGCCGGGCGGCTCACCGCGGACGATCCGGCCAGCCGCCCCTCGGGGGTCGAGGAGGTCCTCGAGGCCCTCTCCGCCGGCGGCCTGCCGCGGCGCGCGCCCGCCGTCGTGAGCGAGCCGGGCGAGATCGTGGGCCGGGAGCGCGAGGTCGAGGCGTTCGGCGCGGCGCTCGAGGCGCTGCTCCGCGGCGAGCGCGGGCCGCGCGCGGTGATCGTCACGGGCGAGGAAGGCGCGGGCAAATCGCGGCTGTTCCGCGAGCTCAAGTGGCGCGCGCAGCTCAGCGCGCAGGTCGTCGAGGGCGCGCCCCGCGGCGACGATCCGCTGCGCGCGCTGCTGGTCCGGGCGCTCGGCGGCGCGCCGCTCCCGGCCGGCGTCGACGCGCTGCTCGCGGCCCGCGGCGAGCTCGCGGGGGCGCGCGGGCGCGAGGGCGAGGCGGCGCGCGCCCCGCGTGATTCGCGCGACCCGGCTGATTTGCGCGCCCCGCGTGATTCGCGCGACGTGCGTAATTTGCACGCGTTGCCCGCGCCGCGCCGGCCGCGCGTGCTCGCGATCGACGACGCGCACAGGCTGGGCGCGCACGACCGGGCGCTGCTCGAGGCGCTCGTTCGATCGGCCGAGCCGACCGACGCCGTCCTCTGGCTGATCGCCTCCGCGGAGCGCCTCGACGTGGGCGGCGGCGCGGTCGTCGAGCTCCCGCTGGGACCGCTCGGGGAAGATGCGGTCCGGGTCTGGACCGCGCCCCTCGCCACGGCGGCGCGCACGTCGGATCTCTTGCGCGCGAGCGGCGGCCGCCCGCGCGCGCTCAAGGAGCTCTGCGCCGCGCTGGCGCAGCGCAGCCTGAGCGAGGCGGAGCTCGACAGGTTCGTCCACACGACGGGCACCCCGGAGCTCTGGCGTCGGCGCGTGGCGGCGCTCGACCGCGGCGAGGCGCGCGCCCTCGCGGCGCTCGCGGTCGCCGATCCGCTCGGGCCCGAGGCCGCCGCCGCGCTCGGCGTGGGGCGCGCGGCGCTCGACGCGCTCGAGACCGCGGGGCTCGCGCGGCTCGACGGCGAGGGGTTCCGCCTCGGTCATGCCGGGCAAGCGAGGGCGCTCCTGCCCTGGCTCGACGCGGGCGTCGTGCGCGAGGTCGCGGCCGCGATGGCGGCCCACCTCGCCGGCGCCGACGAGGCGGCCCTCGCCCCGGCGCTCCGCAGCCAGCGCGCGGCAGACCGGGCGAGGGCGCTCGTGCTCGCGGGCGACCACGAGGCGGCGCGGCGGGCGCTCGCCGCTTCCGGGCCGATGCTCGAGTGGGCGCCGCGCGCCTGGGTGCGCGCGGCGGACGCCGCCTGCGAGGTCCTGCCGGCGCCGAGGACGCTCGTGGCCGCGGCGTCCGCGATCGAGGCAGCCGGCGACCCGCGACGCGCGCTCTCGCTGCTCGCGCGGGCGAGGCGCGCGGGGCCGCCCGCCGACGTCGGCGCGGAGCTCTCGTACCGGGCGGCGCGCTGCTACGAGACGCTCGGCAAGGTCGAGCGGGCGCTCTGGCAGCTCGGGCGCGCGCGGGCCCTCGCGCCCGGGCCCTGGGGCGGGCGGCTCGCGAGCCTCTCCGCGCGCTGCCTGCTGCGCCTCGGCCGCTACGACGAGGCCCGGCGCGAGGCGGAGGGGGCGCTCGCGGCGCTCGTGGCGCCCGGATCACGCGAGGTCGACGGCGCGCTCGCGAGCGGCGAGGCGCGCGAGGCCGCCGCGGAGCTCGCCGAGACGCTGGGCCTCGCGCTCGGGTACCTGAGCGACCAGGCCGGGGCGCTCCAGAGCCTGGCGCGCGCCGTCGCGCTGCGGCCGGCGTCGGGCTCGCCCCGCGCCCGCGCCCGCACGCTCAGCTACCACGCGCTCCACGCCTACCGCGCCGGCGACGCGGCCCTCGCGGCGCGCGGGTTCCAGGAGGCGCTCGACCTGGCCGAGGCCGAGGGCCTCGGCGACCTGCTCGCGACGGCCGCGCTCAACCTGGGGACGGCGAGGCACCAGCTCGGCGACTGGGGCGCGGCGCTGCGCTGCTACGAGCGCGGGCTCCGGGCGGCGATCGCCTTCGCCAAGGAGCGGACCGAGGCGACCCTGCGCTTCAACCTCGCCAAGATCCACGCGGACGTCGGCCTCCTGGAGCGCGCCGAGCTCGCCGTCGCGCGGATGCGAGCGCCCGAGGGCCCGAGGGCCCCCGAGGAGATCGCCGTGGCGGCGCTCGGGCTCGCCGCGGAGATCGCCGCCGCGCGCGGCGCGCTCGGCGAGGCGGCGCGGCTGCTCGAGGAGGCCCGCGCCGGCCACGCGGCGCGCGGCTCGAAGCGCGAGGCATGCGAGGCGGTGATCCACGCCGCGGAGGTCGCGCTCGCGGCGCGGGACAGGGCCGCGGCGAGCGCGCGGCTGGCCGAGGCCGCGGCGCTGCTCCGGGAGGCCGACGCGGCGGATCTCGCGCTGCGCCACGCGACGGCGGGCGCGGAGCTCGCGCTGGCCCGCGGCGACACGGACGCCGCCCTCGCGGAGGTGCAGCGGGGCGCGGGCCTCGTGGCGAGGGTCTCGCAGCTCGAGCTCCACGCGAAGCACGAGGAGGCGTCCGCCGAGGTGCTCCGCCTCCGGTCGGCGACGGCGCTGGCGGAGCGGCACCGCACGGCCGCGCTCGAGTGCTGGGAGCGCATCGGGAGCACGCTCCCCGCCGAGCTCGCCGAGGTCTTCTGGCGGCACCCCCGGCGGGCCGCGCTCCGCGGCGGGCCCGCGCCGCCGGGGGCCCGCATGGAGCTCGTGCTGAAGCTGCTCGAGGTGAACCGGCGCCTGAGCTCGACGCTCGACGCGGAGGAGGTGCTGCGCCTCGCCATGGACGCGGCCATCGAGCTGACCGGCGCCGAGCGGGGCTTCGTGATCCTGACGTCGCCGTCGCCGGAAGCGGAAGGCCACGCGAAGGGCAAGCTCGAGGTCGCGGTCGCGCGGAACCTCGATCGCGAGCGCGTCGGCAAGAGCCAGCTCAAGTTCAGCCACGGGATCGCGAAGCGGGTGGTCGAGCGCGGGGAGGCGGTGCTCACGGTCGACGCGCTGGCCGACGAGCGGTTCCACGGGAACGCGTCCGTGCACGGCCTGCGGCTCCGGTCGATCGTGTGCGTGCCGATCCGCGCACACGGGGCGGTGCTCGGCGCCGTCTACCTCGACAACCGGTTCCAGCGCGGCAAGTTCGCGGAGGGCGACGCGGATCTGCTCGGCGCGTTCGCGGACCAGATCGCGGTCGCGCTGCACAACGGCAGGCTGATGGCCGAGCTCCGAGACCGCACGCGGGCCCTGGAGGAGGAGCAGCGGCGCGTCGCGGAGCTCATGCGCTCGCAGGCCGACGAGATCGAGCGGCTCTCGCACGAGCTCGAGCGGACGCGGGCGGACGCGCGCCGCGACTTCCCGGAGATCGCGGGGAGGAGCGCGCCGATGCGCGCCGTGCTCGCGCTGTGCGAGCGCGTCGCGGAGAGCGACGTGACCGTGACGGTGACCGGCGAGAGCGGCACCGGCAAGGAGCTCGTCGCGCGCGCGATCCACGCGGGCGGGCCCCGGCGGGACGGGCCGTTCGTGGCGGTCAACTGCGCCGCGCTGCCCGAGGCGCTGCTCGAGTCGGAGCTCTTCGGCCACGTGAAAGGCGCGTTCACGGGCGCGGTCCGCGAGCACGGCGGGCTGTTCGTCTCGGCGCGGGGCGGGACGCTGTTCCTCGACGAGCTCGGGGAGGTGCCGCTCGGCGTGCAGGCGAAGCTGCTCCGCGCGCTCCAGGAGCGGTCGATCCGCCCGGTGGGGTCGGACCGGAGCGTCTCGGTGGCCGACGTGCGGGTCGTCTGCGCGACGAACCGGGATCTGCGGGAGGAGGTCGCCCGGGGGCGCTTCCGCGAGGATCTCTACTACCGGATCAGCGTCATCGAGATCCGCTTGCCGCCGCTGCGCGACCGGCCGGACGACATCCCGGCGATCGCGCAGGCGATCGTCGAGAAGCTCGCGGCGCGCCAGGGCCGCCCGGCGTTCCGGCTGTCCCGGGGCGCGCTCCGGCGGCTCTCGTCGTACGGCTGGCCCGGCAACGTGCGGCAGCTCGAGAACGTGCTCTCGCGCGCGTGCGTGCTCTCGCCGGGCCCGGAGATCGGCGCCGCCGACATCCAGCTGCCGGCGGCGGCGCCCGCGCCGCGTGGCCGGTCGCGCGCCGAGTACCGGGGCGCCGAGGAGGAGCGGATCCGCGCCGCGCTCGAGCTCTCCCGCTGGAACGTGTGCGAGGTATCGAGGAGCCTCGGGATCCCGAGGATGACGCTGTACCGGAAGCTCGCCCGCTATGGGCTCTTGCGGAAGGAGTGAGGGTCAGCGCGCGAGCAGGGCGCCCGCGACCGGCCGTCCCACGCCGAGCGAGAGGGCTAATCCCAGACGCGCACGACCAGGAGCCCCAGGGTCGACCGCTTCCCCGCGGCCACGATGCGGCCGTCGCGCTGGACAGTGACGGCGTAGAGGTAGTTCTGGTCCGGATGGTCGTCGAGCACGACGGCGCCCGAGGCGCCGAACCCTGCGTCCCTGGAGCCGTCCGGCAGGAGCCGCAGGATCGAGGCCGTGATGCCCGAGTTCACGGTGCCGCCCGCGACCGCGCCGAGGATCTTGCCGTCGGCCTGGAGCGCGACGCCATAGCCCCGCACATACGGCTTCTCCTCGCCGCTCGCGTTCACCATGCCGGTCCCGCCGAACGTCGTGTCCGCCGAGCCGTCCGCGTTGAAGCGCGCGAAGGCATAGTGGTTCACGCCGTCGAGCGCGTATCCGACGAGGATCGGCTTGCCATCGCTCCCGAGGGCGAGGTCGTTATCGTTGTACGGCGTCTGCGAGAGATAGGCGATGCCGCCCATTCCGAAGTCGGGATCGAGCGTCCCGTCGCGATCGAGCCGCACCGCGAGGAAGGCGGGGCCCGCGTCCCGCTCGGTCCCTCCTGCGACGATCTGCCCGTCCTCTCCGAGCGCGACCGAGTGCAGCGGGCGGTTCTCGAACGAGACGAGGCCCGAGCCGCCGAAGTCGCGATCGACATCGCCCATGGAAGAGAACCGCACGACGATGCCGCGGTTGCCCGGCTTCCCGACGCCGGCGACGATGATCCCGCCGTCGCTCTGGACGGCGGCGTCGAAGCCCTCGGAGCCGCTGATCGAGGCAGGATCGAGCCTCGCGACCCCGCTGGCGCCAAAGGCCTGATCGATCCCGCCGCTCGCGTTGAATCGGACCACCGTGAGCTGGTCCTTCCGCGTCCCCACGGCCAGGATGCGCCCGTCCGGCTGGAGAGCGAGCGACTCGACCGTTCCTTCCTGGCCGACGACGAGGCCCGCTGTGCCGAACTCCGGATCGAGCACGCCACCCGGCAAGAAGCGCATGAGCCCCCAGGTCTCTCCGTCGTTGCCGGCGACGAGGATCTTGCCGTCTTCCTGGACGACGATGGCGCGCGCCTCGTGGGGCGTTCCGCTGGTCGCGATTCCATCCCCATCAAACGACTGATCGAGCGTCCCCGGTGGATCGGCGACCAGGAGGGAGAGCGGCACCATCTGGTCCTCCTGCCCGGGCGCGCTGGCCACGAGCGAGGGCGCGGCACCACCGACCGTGGCAAGCGGCTCCGCGGCCAGCGTGAGCACGCCGGTGGCCTCGCCGTCCGGGACCACGATCGGGCTCGCCGAAACGCCGCTCGGCAGGCCCGACAGCGAGAGCGCGACGTCGCCCGCGAAGTCGCCCGAGCGGGTGATGGCGACGGTGAGCGACGTCGAGCCGCCGCGCACAACGCGCGCCGCCGCCGGGTCGAGCGCGATCGAGAAGCCCACCTGGGGCGCCCCGCCGCCGCTGCCGTGCGCGGACACCTCGCCGCCCCCGCCTCCGCCCGACGCGGCGGCGCCACCGGCGCCGCCCTCACCGCCGGCCCCGTCGCGCGAGACGTCGTGAATGCCCAGGATGCCCTGGCAGCCGAGCGCGAGGCAGGCCGCGGCCGCCCCGGCGAGGAAGGCCGCGCGCGCGAGCCGGACGCCCCGGGCTGGCCGGGGCAGCGCGCTCCTCTGCACGAGCGGCGCGAGCGGGAGGATCATCCCGGCAGGCTACCACGTCGGCCCCCCGCAGGACGCAGCGCCACGACGGCGCCGGAAGTCACGCGCTCGGAGACGAGACGCTCTCCACCTGCTGCGCGAGGTCATTCCACTCGGAGTACGCAAACCGATAGGGCTCGACGGACAGGCCCTTCAGGAATCGGACGATCGATCGCGCCACGGCGTCGACCTCATCGCGCGGCGCCATCGGGTGAGAACGCCATGCACGGAACCGCTCGACCACCTCCCGAGGCTCGAAGGGCAGACACCGCGAGTTCGGGCTTGGGTCGGGATCCGGATAGGAGGTCAGCACCTCGATCTCCTGCCGCAGGAGATCGCGCGCCCCGCAAGGATCGGCCTGCTCCAGCAGGCGCGCATAATCCCGATAAGGGGTGTGGTGCGACGGGCTCAGCCGCAGGGCCTTCTCGTAGTAGAACCGCGCCCGATCCGGATTGCCCAGCCGATCGCGGTACAGGTTCCCGAGCCTGCCGTACGCCTCGACCGTCCCCGGATAGAACCGCTTGACGTCGTAGTAATCCGGGTGGGAGGAGTACGAGTTCCTCGGGGAGAAATCGGGCTCGAGCTCGGCGAAGCGCGCGTAGTGCCGCGCGGCCTGCTCATGAGCGCCCCGGCGCTCATAGAGCTCTCCCAGGTAGAAATGATTGACTGCGTAGAGGCGCGGGTCGTGATAGGCCCGCGAGACATTGTCCAGATATCGCTCCTTCAGAGGCGCGCGCGGCATGACCTGAGCCGCTCCGCCCCGCCCCCGCGTCATGAGCGTCTCTGCCAGGTCGAAGGAGCGGAGGAGATGGCGCTCCGCCTGGTCCGATTCGTGATAATGCCACAGGAACTGGCTGCTGATGATGTAGGCCCCCAGCGGATGGATGCCGTCCTCGTCCATGAACGGATCCGCGTGTCGATAGGGGGCCTCGGGCTGGAACGAAGGCGCGATCTCGTCCCACCAGCGCTCGAGCTGGCGGAGCGACGCGAGCGCGCGCTCCAGTGACATGTTCAGGCTTCGCTCGGAGTACCAATGGTAGATATCGTACGGCATGCGCAGGAAGTCGACGGCTTGCGTGAGCGCGGCGCGCTCCTCGCTGGACAGCGATCGTCGCCTGGTCACGTCGTACTCGACGCGAGCGAGCCCCGGGTGCGCCCACCGGATCTGCTCCTCTTCCTCCTCCCGGAGCTCGGTCTGCAGAAGGTCGATCACGACGTCGATGTTCTCCCGGTTCGGCTCGTCGTCCTCGGCCTCGCGGGCGGCCTGCAGGACGGGGATGAACCGGGCCCAGCAAGCTCTGGTGTCGTATACGCACCAGGCCGCATGGAACCGGACGAGCGGAGACGGAGACCGCAGCGCGCGCTCGTAGAGCGACGCGATCCGGTCATCGAGCGCGGCTTCACTTCGCGACGCCTCCGCGAGGAACACGAGCGGTTCCGCCGTGCGGGCCAGCTCGCGATCAGCCAGGTCGATCAGCTCATCGCGGGTGTACTGCGAGAGCGCCTCCCTGCCGAGCCGCGTGGCCGCATCCTGAGCCATGAACCAGGGATTCAACCACAGAGGACACGGCGGACACAGGCGCTTCCTTGGTACGCCATGCCCGGGCGTCCGCCACTCCCGGACGGCCCACCGCGCCGCGAACACCCGCTACACCTGTACATCCGTTCAATGATCTGCTAGCCGATCGGCATGCGCTCCCGCAAGGCCGCCGCCGCCGTCGTCGTCGAAGAGCTGCCGTCCGCCGAGGAACCCATCGACGCGATCCCGCCCGACGACACCGCGGCGGACGAGCCGATCTCCGCCGTCCGGGAGCCGCTCGCGCTCGATCTCATCTGCATCGACTGCGGCAGCAGCGGCGGCGCCTACGACGGCTGCGCGCACCGCGAGCGCGCCCGCTTCCACGCGCCGCCGCGGGCAGCGCTGGAGCTCGTCGCGCGCCTGCGCCGGGCCGCCGCCGAGCACCGCGCCGCCGCCCGCGCCCTCCGCGCCCTGGTCACCGCCGAGCATGCGCGCGGTCGCGCCGAGATCGAGCGGGCGGATCCGGTCGAAGCGCCGCAGCCCGAGGCGGCGCCGGAACCCCCCTCGCCTCCCCGGCTCGAGATCGCGGCGGCGGAGCCGCCCGCTCCGCCGCCGGCCGTCTGCCCGCGCTGCGCCGAGCGGACCGAGGGCGAGCCGACGGAGGCCGGGGCGCCGCCGCGCCGGCCAAAGCGCAAGGGGCGGGTGGTCCTCGAACAGCAGGCGTTTCTCTTTTCGAGCGATTCCGAGCAAGGATCGCCGCACTCCGAGCAAGAGTCGCCTCACGGGACCTGAGCCGCGACCAGGGCGCTGCTGAAGGAATCGGAGACCCGGGATCGGCGTTAGGCTGCGCCGATGTCCCCGAGCCCATCCCGAGCTCCTCGCTTGCGCGCCGGAGGCGGCGTCCTGGCCGCCGCGCTGCACTGGCAACTCGCCTGCACGGGAGGAGCTCCACCCGGAACTCCGCCCGTGACCGGAGCGCGCCGGCCACTCGCGCCGCCTCGGCAGGAAGACTCGACACCACCGCGCCCGCTGCCCGCGGAGCGCCAGAGGACGCCGGCGCCCGCGCCAGGGCAAGCGGCGCTTCCCGCCCCGGGTGAAGCGCCGGTTCCACCCGATGTCGTGGCCACGATGCAGGCGCTCGCCGCGCTCGACACAAGCGCGGAAGGCATCGGGCTGAGCGCGCCCCCCGCGGGAGCTCCCGCGCTGCTCCGCGCCTTGAAGGCCGAGCTCCGAGGCGTCGTTGGGCGCGCGCTCGACGCGGTCGAGGGCGCGCCGGCCGCCGCACGCGAGCGCGCGATGGCGGAGCTGGAGCGTCTCGGCGTCCGCCCCGCCAGCGAGGAACGGCGGTGGGGCAGCCAGCTCGACGTCCGCATCGAGCAGCCCGCGGCGCACCCCGCGCTCCGGGTCGCGCTCGTCACGCTCGCGGTCCCGTGCGGCGAGGACTCGTCTCTCTACGTCTTCGAGCGGGGCCGGGCGGGCTTTCGCCTCGCGCTCGCCCACGAGAGCGATCCGTCGGAGTGGACGTCCGAGGGAAACCGGCTGTCTTATGGCTTCCTCACGGACGCTGGTGGGACGAAGCTACGCCCCGGCCGATGCGCGAGTTCCTCGCGGCGCGCGAGAAGTGCGCGTCGGAGGCCGGACAGGAGAGGCCATGACATCGTCCAGCAGGGCTCCGGCGCCATGAGGTCGCCCGCCGAGGTGCCCTCGCCGCCGCCCTCACCACCCGCCGAACGGTGCTGACAAGCGAAGCCGTCCGTCCGATACTCTCGCGGCTTGCCGCACAGCGCCGCTAGCCATCAGCAGACGACCGGGAGCCGGACGTGACGACGCGGATGCGCTCCCGCCGCGGGCGCGCCGCAGAAGCGGCATGGCCACACGGGTGCACCGTGCTACCCATTTCCGCTTGTGATCGCGTCACGACGGAGCGCCGGCGCTGAGGACCATCGAGGATCCTGCCACCATGTCGCCCGATAGAGCCATCGGCATCATGTGCCCCGACATCTGGGGCAGCTATGTTTGCGAGCTTCTCGGCGGTATCCAGTCGGCCGCCGCGCGCGCCGGATATCGGGTGCTCGCCATCAGGGCGTCCCCGCGAGACGTTCACAGGCTGCGGCTCGCGCGAGACCAGGTCGACGGGTGGATCGCCCTCATCGACGCGGCGGAACTCGAGCCCTTCCTCGACGATGGGCGGCCCGTCGTGACCCTCAGCGCGCGCCCAAAAGAGGACGCGCGCTGTCCCTACGTCCTGCCCGACAACCACGGTGGCGCCCTCTCGGCCGTACGCCACCTGCTCGACCACGGGCACGAGCGGATCGTCTTCGCGGGCCACATGGCGCACGAGGACATCCGGCAGCGCTTCCAGGCCTACCGGGACGCGCTCGAGGAGCGCGGCATCTCGTTCGACCCCGACCTCGTCTTCGATCTCCCGAACAACGAGCGGGCGAGCGGTCGGCTCGCCGTGCAGCGGCTGCTGGAAGAGGGCGTCACCTGCACCGCGATGTTCATGTCGGCCGACAAGGAGGCGCTCGGGGTCCTCGACGCGTTCGCCGAGGCTGGCATCCGCGTCCCCGAGGACATCGCGCTCGTCGGGTTCGACGACATCGAGGCGGCCCGGTACGCCTCGCCGCCGCTGACGACGGTCCGCCAGCGGTTCGACCGGCTCGGCGGGACGGCCGCCGAGCTGCTCATCGACCTCCTCGCCGGGCGGGAGCTCCCCTGCGCGGGGCACATCGCGCCGACGACCCTGGTCCTGCGCCGCTCCTGCGGCTGCTCGCCCGCCCCGGCGCTGCGCGACGCGCCCCCGTCGTCCCGCAGCGCCGCCGCGCCGGCCAGCGGGCCCCCGTCGTCCCGCAGCGCCGCCGCGCCGTCCGGCGCGCTCGCGCGGGAGCTCGCCGCGCTCGCGAGCGCCTCGACATCCCTCGATCCGAGCTCGCCGGCGGAAGAGGCCTGGGCCGGGGCGACGGAGGTGGTCCTCGGGCTCGAGGCCGCCGTCTGGGGCAGGCCCGGCCCCGCCGCCGCGGCGCTGGAGAGGGCCTGGCGGGAGGCCGCGGAGCAGATGCCCGACATCGACCAGCTCCTCGAGATGATCGACCGGCTGGAGCGGGCTGGCCAGAGGATGCTCCGCGGCGCGGGGGACGCCGCCGCAGAGCGGCGCGTCGCGGCGTACATCCGGGCGGCCCGGCGCGCCATGATGGAGGGCCGGGTGGCCATCGAGGCGGCCCGCGCCGACTACCTGAACGGCCTGCTCGACATCAACCTCGTCATCCGGGAGACGCTCCTGGAGGACGCGGGCGGCGGCGGGAGCAAGCTGAGCTGGCTCTCCGCGGTGCAGATGAGCTGGGGTTGCCTCGCCGTGTGGGAAGCGCCCGGGGACACGGGTCGCGCGCTGCGGGTCGTCGAGAGCTGCTCCCCCGGGGCGACGGCCGCCTCGCCCGAAGCGGGCGCGCGCGTCGCGGCCGAGGCGTTCCCGCGCCGCGAGTGGCTGCCTGCCGCCGCCCAGCGCGACGACCACGTCCTCCGGCTCATCCCGCTCCGCGGCGAGGGTGAGGATCGCGGCATCCTCGCCGTCTGCGCCCCGGTGAGCAGCCCGCTCGGGCTGGATCACCGGGACATGGAGATGTGGGTGGCGATGCTCACCGCGGCGCTCGAGCGCGCGGCGCTGATCGAGTCGCTGATCGAGCAGGAGCAGCAGGCGCGCGCCGCCTACGAGCGCGAGCGCGCCCTCGCGGACGACGTGCGCCAGCTCGGGTGCCCGGTCATCCCGCTCGACCAGGGCGTGCTGCTCGTGCCGCTCGTCGGCGCCATCGACCTGGAGCGCGCGCGCCACGTGCTCGAGGTGGTGCTCGCGGAGCTCAGCCGCCAGGAAGCCGAGGTGCTGCTGATGGATATCACCGGCGTGCCCTTCGCCGACATGCAGGTCGCGGCGTCGCTGATGAAGACGACCCGCGCCGCCCTCCTGCTCGGCGCCGAGGTCATCGTCGTGGGGATGCAGCCGCAGGTCGCGCAGGGGTTCATCCGCCTCGGCATCGACCTCCAGGGCATGACGCTCCACCAGACCCTCGGCAGCGCGCTCTCGGCGCTGCGCGGCAGGCGGCAGCCGCTCAAGGCGCCGCCAGGCCCCCGCGCCTGAGCCCCCGGCGCGCGCCGCGCCTCGGCTCCGCTACTCCGCTGCGTCTGGCCTCGCCGCGGCGACCCCGCGGGCGCGGCGACCGCGCTTGCCTTCCCCCGGTTCCCCCGGCTCCCCCGGCGCGCCGCGCGCAGCGCGCGGCTTGCTCCTTTTGACGCGGACGCTGACGCCGACCCGCCGCACGAACGACAGGAACTGCAGGAGCGTGGGTGAGGCGTCGTCGGCGCGCCACGCGACGAGCAGGTCGGTCGACGGCGCGCCGACGATCGGCCGCAGCGCGAGCCCCTTGCGCCCGACATTCTTGATGGATTCTGGCAGGATAGAGACGCCGAACCCCGCGGCCACCAGGCTCAGGATGTCGAGGTGCAGCGCCTCCTGCGCGATGCGCGGGGAGAAGCCCGCCTCGCGGCAGAGCCCCATCACCAGGTCGAAGAAGGCCGACCCGCGCTGGCGCGGGAACACGACGAACGGCTCGCGCGACAGGAGCTCGAGCGGGATGCGCTTCCGCGCGGCGAGCGGGTGGTCGGCCGGCAGGGCGACGAGGAGCGGCTCGCGCCGGACGCACTCGGACGCGAGCCGGGCGTCGTGGAGCGGCGCCCTCACGAAGCCGACGTCGATGCGCCCGTCCTTGAGCGCCTCGATCTGCTCCTGCGGCGGCATCTCGCGCAGCGCGAGCTCCACCGCGGGGAGCTCCCCGCGAAAGGTGCGGACCAGCTCGGTGATGCCGCTGTACGCGAGCGACGACAGGTAGCCGAGCACGAGGCGCCCGGTCTCGCCCACGCTCGCGCGCCGGGCCTCGTGCACCGCGAGATCGAGCGCGTCGAAGACCCGCCGGACATGGGCGAGGAACACCGCGCCCGCGGGCGTCAGCTCGACGCGCCGCCGCGAGCGATCGAAGAGCGAGAACCCGAGCTCGGACTCGAGATCCTGGATCTGCCGGCTCAGCGGCGGCTGGGCGATGCCGAGCCGCTGCGCCGCGCGGCCGAAGTGCCGCTCCTCGGCGACGGCCGTGAAGTACCGGAGGTGGCGCAGATCCATACCTTGAAGGTATCGTGTGATACGAAAGAATAGATTGGACGAACGTCACGGGCACCCTAAATGCGGAGCCTGCCCTCAGGCGCCACCCCCGGCCGGGGCGCTCCGGAGGGGGACGGGAATTGGCCCATGTGGCTCGTCCGGATCGCGCTTCAACGCACGTACACGTTCATCGTGATGTCGATGCTGATCGTCATCCTGGGCGTGTTCACCGTCGCCCGGATGCCGACGGACATCTTCCCGGACATCGACATCCCGGTCCTGTCTGTAATTTTCAACTACGGCGGCCTCCCCCCCGAGGAGATGGAGAAGCGCATCGTCAACAATTACGAGCGCTTCCTCACCACGACCGTCAACGACATCGATCACATCGAGAGCCAGTCGCTCACCGGCATCTCGATCATCAAGATCTTCCTCCAGCCCGGGGCCAGCATCGAGGCCGCCACGGCGCAGGTCACGGCGATCTCGCAGACCGCGATCCGCCAGATGCCGCCCGGGATCAGCCCGCCGCTCATCATCCGTTACAGCGCCTCCAACGTGCCGATCCTCCAGGCCGCGCTGGAGAGCGAGTCGCTGAGCGAGCAGCAGCTCTTCGATTACGCGGTCAACTTCATCCGCGCCGACGTCGCCACGATCCGGGGCACGCAGATCCCGTACCCCTACGGCGGGAAGCAGCGGCAGATCATGGTCGACATCGACCCCCAGCGCCTCTTCGCCTGGGGGCTGTCGCCGCGCGACGTGAACGCGGCGCTCGGGCTGCAGAACGTCATCCTGCCCTCCGGCACGGCGAAGATGGGGGAGAACGAGTACCCCGTCATCCTGAACAGCAGCCCCGCGGCCTTCGAGGAGCTCGGCAAGCTGCCGCTCAGGACGGTGAACGGCAGGACCGTGTACCTCCGCGACGTCGCGAGCGTGCGCGACGGGAGCGCGCCGCAGACGAACATGGTGCACGTCGAGGGCAAGCGCAGCGTGCTCCTGAGCATCCTCAAGAACGGGAGCGCGAGCACGCTCGACGTCGCCTCGCGCATCCACGCGATGCTGCCGGCCACGCTGGAGAAGCTCCCGAAGGAGCTCAAGGTCTCGCTGCTCTTCGATCAGTCGGTGTTCGTCCGCGCGGCGGTCTCCGGGGTCGTGCACGAGGCGCTGATCGCCGCGGGGCTCACGGCGCTCATGATCGTGCTGTTCCTCGGGAGCTGGCGCAGCACGCTCATCGTCGTCATCAGCATCCCGCTCTCGATCCTCGTCTCGATCATCGCCCTGAACGCCCTCGGCCACACGCTCAACGTGATGACGCTCGGCGGGATGGCGCTCGCCGTCGGGATCCTCGTCGACGACGCGACCGTGGCCATCGAGAACATCCACAGGAACCTCGGGCAGCGGAAGCCGTTCCTGCGCGCCATCGTCGACGGGGCGCAGGAGATCGCCGTCCCGGCGCTCGTCTCCACGCTCTGCATCTGCATCGTCTTCGTGCCGGTCGCCTTCATCACCGGCGCCGCGCGGTCGCTCTTCGTGCCGATGGCCATGGCGGTCGTCTTCGCCATGCTCACGTCGTACTTCCTGTCGCGGACGCTCGTCCCGACGCTCGTGCGCCTGCTGCTCGAGCGCGAGGCGGCGGAGCACGCGCACGGCCACGCCGCCCCCCAAAGCCTCTTCGGGCGCGTCTTCGCCGCGTTCAACCGCGCCTTCGACCGGCTGCGGGCGGCGTACGGCGGGTGGCTCGCCTGGGCGCTCGCGCACCGGGCCCTGTTCGTCGGGGTGTTCCTTGCGCTCGTCGCCGCCTCGGTCGCGCTGATCCCGCTCCTCGGCCGCGACTTCTTCCCGACCGTCGACGCGGGGCTCATCAAGCTCCACGTGCGCGGCCCGCCGGGCACCCGCCTCGAGGAGAGCGAGCGGCGCTTCGCCCGGATCGAGGAGACCATCCGCGGCGCGCTCCCGCCGGGCGAGATCCGGACGATGCTCGACAGCATCGGGATCCCGGCGAGCGGCATCAACCTGTCGCTCAGCGAGGGCGCGCAGATCTCGTCGGCCGACGGGCAGATCTTCATCGCGCTCGCGGAGCACCACCGGCCCACCGCCGAGCACGTCCGGGCGCTCCGCGCGAGGCTCAACGCGGCGTACCCCGACACGACGTTCTTCTTCCTCGCCCCCGACATCTCGACGCAGGTGCTGAACTTCGGCCTCGCGGCGCCGATCAACGTCCAGGTCGTCGGTCCGATCGGCAAGGAGGACGAGACCTACGCCGTCGCGCTGAAGATCGCCGATCGCATGGAGAGGATCCCCGGCGCCGTCGACGTCCACCTCGCGCAGGTGCCGGCGAGGCCGCAGCTCCGCATCGACGTCGACCGCACCATGGCCGACCAGCTGGGGCTCAGCCAGCGGGACGTGGCGAGCGACGTGCTGGTCTCGCTCTCATCGAGCGGGCAGACGTCGCCGACCTACTGGCTGGACAAGCGCGGCGTGCAGTACCTCGTCGCCGTCCAGACGCCCCAGTACGCGATGGGGTCCATCGACGACGTGAACACGACGCCGCTGTCGACCGGCGACGGCCGCCCCCAGCTCCTGTCCAACGTCGCGTCGATGTCGCGCACGACCGGGCCGGCAAACATCACCCACTACAACGTCGCGAGGACGTTCGACGTCCAGGCGAACGTCGACGGCACCGACCTCGGCTCGGTCGCGGGCGCCGTCGCGCGCGTCGTGGACGAGCTCAGGCCCGAGCTGCCGCGCGGGACGAAGGTGACCATCAAGGGGCAGGCCGAGAGCATGGACACCTCGTTCACGGGGCTCGGCTACGGGCTCCTCTTCGCGGTCGTGCTCGTCTACCTGCTGATGGTCGTGAACTTCCAGTCGTGGCTCGACCCGCTCATCATCCTGATGGCGCTCCCGGGCGCGGTGGCCGGCATCGCGTGGGTGCTCTTCGTGACGCACACGACGCTGAGCGTGCCCGCGCTCATGGGCTCGATCATGTGCGTCGGCGTCGCCACGGCGAACAGCATCCTCGTCGTGACGTTCGCGAACGACCAGCGCAAGCTGGGCCGCGACGCGGGCACCGCGGCCCTCGCCGCGGGCATGACGCGCCTCAGGCCGGTGCTCATGACGGCGCTCGCGATGATCTTCGGCATGCTGCCCATGTCGCTCGGCCTGGGCGAGGGCGGCGAGCAGAACGCCCCGCTGGGGCGCGCGGTCATCGGCGGTCTCCTCGTCGCGACGCTGAGCACCCTCTTCTTCGTGCCCGTGATGTACAGCCTGCTCCGGAACAAGGCCCCGGCCAGAGACCTGCTCGCAGAGGACCTATGAGCTCCCCCGCCCGCCGCGCCCCTGCCTCCCCGACGTCTGCTCCCCCGCCTCCGGGCAGCCCTGCCGACGACCTCGGGTTCGATCTGCCGCCGCCCGCCGTGCTGACGAGGACGCGCGGCCTCGCCCTCGGCGTGGGGCTCGTCGTCGTGCTCGGGGCGGCCTTCGCCGCGGCCTACCTGCCCCGCCGGAACGCCCGCGCCGCGCTCGAGCAGGGCGCGCGGGCCGCCGAGGGCGCGGCCCCGCGCGTGGGGGTCGTCGCGCCGCAGCCTGTGTCGAGCGACAGGGCGCTCGTCCTGCCCGGGAGCATCCAGCCCCTCGCCGAGACGGTCGTCTACCCGCGCGTGAGCGGCTACGTGCGGAAGTGGACCGTCGACATCGGCGACAAGGTCGAGGAGGGGCAGATCCTCGCCGAGATCGACACGCCCGAGCTCGACCAGGAGCTCGCGCAGGCCCGCGCGCAGCTCGTGCAGGCGAGCGCCGGCCTCGTGCAGGCCGAGGCCAACCGCGACCTGTCGAGGTCGAGCGTGAAGCGCTACGAGCAGCTCGTCCCCGCGGGCGTGGCGCCGCAGGAGGAGCTCGAGCAGCGGCAGGGGCAGGCGCACGTCGCCGAGGCGAGCGTCACGGTGGCGCGGGCGGCGATCACCGCGCAGCAGGCGAGCGTCCAGCGCATCCTCGACCAGAAGAAGTTCGCGAAGGTCGCCGCGCCGTTCGCGGGGACGGTCACCTCGCGCACGATCGAGCGCGGGGCGCTGGTCACGGCGGGCAACGGGACGCCGCTCTTCACCATCGCGGCGATCGACCCCGTGCGCGTCTTCGTGGGCGTCCCGCAGGACGTCGCGCCCAGCGTGCGGGTCGACGCGCCGGCGAAGGTCACGGTGCGCGAGTTCGCGGGGCAGCCGTTCCAGGGCACGATCGCGCGCACGGCCGGCGCGCTCGACGCGGCGACCCGGACGATGAACACGGAGGTGCGGGTGCCGAACCCCGACGGCCGGCTCCTCGCGGGCATGTACGCGGAGGTCGCGCTGACCTTGCCCACGCCGCACCGCGTGCTCGAGATCCCGGCGACGGCGCTCTACAACGACGCCAAGGGGCTCCGCGTGGCCGTCATCGACCCCGGGAGCAGGATCCGCTTCGCGCCGATCGTCGTCGAGCGCGACACGGGCGCGACGATCCATGTATCGACCGGGCTCGACGGGAGCGAGCGCATCGTGAAGCTCGCGAGCGCGGAGCTGAGCGAGGGGATGGCGGTCGAGATCCTCCCTGAAGCGCCGCCGCCACCTCCTCCGGGCGGGGCGAACCGCTGAAGTAAGCCTCGATCGCGTCGAGCTCCCGGGTAAACAGCGCCCTGGAGAACGCCGGGCGGTGGGGTACCTACTCCATCCTGCCGGAATGATGGGGCCGCCAAGACGCCATAAGACGCCAAGATTCTGATGTCACGCTGTGACAATGTCACGCCGTGACAATGTCACGATGTCACGCCTCCGCGAGCGTGCCTTCGTACGGCGCAGCAGCGCGCCGAGGCACTCCCCTCCTCCTCGCGAGCGGCGCGGGGCGGGGCGGGGCGGAGGAGGCGCCCGGCGCGGCGCCGCCGGGGGCGTCGAGAGCTCGCAAGTGGCTGATATGCGATGCATTTCCGCGGGCTCCACGCGACGCCACGGCCACTCCTGAGGGGCGCCCGGCCGTCGTCGCGGCCACCGAGGCGCGCGCACCGCGCGGGGCGCGCGGCTCGCCGGAGCGCCGTGCGGCCCGCTGGCACGAAGGGTGGATAAGCCCCTGACGGGGCGCGGGCGAAGAGGCGCTCCGAGACCGCAGCCGATGACCCCGATGGCCCTTCGCCCCGCCCCGCGGCGCGCCGAGGCTGCACCACCGTTCAAGGAAGGAATCGCGAACATGAGAGCCAGTAGCTTGATCTTCTGTGCAGCCGCGGCCGCCGCCTTCGTCGGCATGGCGCCGTCGGCGCACGCCCAAGACACGTACCCTCTGTCGGGGGTAATCTACTCCCTCCGCACGGACACCCCGGCATCGGCGGGTCTGTCCAGCGCCCTCCTCGACCAGGCGGTCAACGAGCTGGAGGACGCGGTCGACGACGGAGACATCAACGGCGCGGTCCTCCTGGTCGCCCGCCGGGGCCGGATCGTGCTCCACACCGCCGTGGGGACGAGGGACGGCCTGAACGAGGACGATCCGAGCATGCCCTCGGTGCCGATGCCCCTCGATGGGATCTTCGATCTCGAGTCCATGACCAAGCCGTTCACCGTCTTTCTCGCGATGAGAATGCAAGAGTCCGGGAATTACCCGGGGTTCAACATCAACAACACGGTCGCGACGTATTTCTCGGAGTTCGCCGTCTCCTCGGTCAACAACAAGAGCTCTGTCACGATCAGGGATCTGATGAGCTATGTATCGGGGGAGGATGTCGACTACTTCGACGACAGCAACCCGAACGGCCTCTTCGACGACGCCGACCCCTGGCACTCGATGCTCGACGCGCCGCTGGCCCGCCCGCGGGGGACGAAGGTCGTCTACAGCGATCTCGGCTTTCGGATCCTGGGCCACGTGCTGGAGACGGTCGGCGGCGACTCGCTCCAGAACCTGATGAAGACGTACATCTTCAACCCGCTGCAAATGAATGACACGGGCTTTCAGCCGTGGCTCAACATGCCGGAGAAGGAGGACCGCTTCGTCGGCACGGCGTGGTCCGCGGCGCGCGAGCGTTATCTCCGGGGCGAGGTGCAGGACGAGACCGACTACTTCCTCGAAGGGGACGGCCCGGACCCGGCCGAGCACCTCACCGGGTGCGACGGCCTGTTCTCGACCGCGAGCGATCTGGCGAAGTTCGCCCAGATGATGTTGAACCGGGGCAAGCGCATCTACAGCTGCAACCCTCCCCCTTTCGGCAAATGCATAAGCACCCTGCTCCCTGCCCAGACCGTGCTCGACATGACCACGAACCAGACAGGCTCGCTCCATCTCAACAGGTCGGCCTGGACGTACTCCGAGAACCTGCTCTACTCGCGCAAGGGGTACGGCTGGGAGATGTGGGACGCAGGCATGTGGCCCGGCGGGGAGTCGACATCGACCGTCGCCTACAGCAAGACAGGCGCTGCAGGGACGCTCATGGTGCTCGATCCCGAGCCGAGCCGCGAGATGTTCGCGATCCTGCTCACGAACCACGGGCTGCCGAGCTTCGACCACTTCACCGTCGACCCGGCGACGGGCAAGATGTCCTGGGAGGACTTCGACTGGATGCTCGGTGACATCCGGGCCAACGAGGTCATGACCAAGGTCTTCGGGTCCCTCGCCTGGTGACCCGGCCCGCGGAGACGACGCGCGGGCCGAGCCGCACCCCGACGCGCATCACCTGGGCCGGCGCCCTCGCGCGGCGCCGCGCGAGGGCGGGCGTCATCACTGCGCCTGAGCCGCCGCGAACGGGTTCAGCTCGTTCGTGAACAGGTCCTCGGCCTTGATCTGCCCCGGCTTGAGGTCGCCGTCCTTCACGAGCCAGTCGATCCAGATCTGGTATTCCCCGGCCGACAGGAGCCCCCCTTTGCCGGCGACGCCCAGGCTCGTCCAGTACTTGGCCAGCGACGCGTCCTCGTTGCGGCCCCGCCGCTCGATGATGCGCTGCAGGCGGGCCACCACCTCCTCGCGCGGCGTGCTCCGGGCCCACTCGATGGTGCGCGCCGCGGCCTCAACGAACTTGCGGGCGCTGTTCGGGCTCTCCTTCAGGAATCGCTTGCTCATCACGTAGCTGCCGGCGGTGAGCTCGCCGAAGAGCTCGTGGTCCGAGAACAGGGCCCGGACGCCGCCGCGCTCCAGCGCCTTGTCGCGCAGGATGTCGCCGAGGACGGCGACGTCCACCTGCTTCTGCCGAAGCGCCTGCTCCGCGCTCACCGGCGGCAGCACCACCAGCGTGACCTGCGCGATCTCGGCGCTCGTCAGCCCCTGGCGCGACAGGTACTCTTTCAGCATCAGCTCGTAGTGCGCGCCCAGCGTGTTCATCGCGACCTTCTTGCCGATCAGGTCCCGCGCCGCCTTGATGGGGCTGTCCTCGGTCACGTAGAAGCCGGCCCACCGCTTCGCGTCGATCCCGTAGCCGCCCACCACCGCCCGGAGCGGCGCCCCGGCGGCGATCAGCTTGATCACCGCGCCGTTGAACGCCTGCCCCAGATCGGTGTCTCCGGTGACCACCGTCTGGATGTCCTGCGGCCCGCTGATCGTGTTGCCGACGTAGCTCAGCCGGATCGGGGCGAGGTACCCCAGGTCCTCCGCCAGCTCGGGCACCGAGACCATGCCCGAGAACCCCTGATAGCGCAGCTCCAGCACCTCGTAGTCGCCGGCGGCGCTGTCGCCGTTGCCGTGGTCGACCTTCGAGCAGGCCGCGAGCGCGAGCGCGGCGCAGAGGGCCGCTGCGAGCCTGCGGCGGGTCGTGGCGATCGAAGATGACTTGTCGAGCTCTCGCATGGTGAATGTCTCTCTTCGGCCGTCACTCGGCGGCCGCGGGCTCGGCGGGCGTGGGGCTCACGCCCGCCGCGCTGGGCGTCCTGCGCGCCACGGCGAGGAGCACGCCGAAGAACACGGACAGGAGCAGGAACATCGATTGGAGCCCCAGGCTCCGGCCCATCAGGCCGCCCACGGTGCTGCCGAACAGGCCACCTGACGGCCCCACGAGGGCCTGCAGGCCGGCCACCTTGCCCCGCCCCGCCCGGGCGCCGATCCGGGCGATGCGGGTGAGGTTCGCGATCTGGAGGACGCCGAGCCCGAGGCCGAGCAGCAGGCCGCCGGCCCGCAGCGGCGTCAGATCGCGCGAGAGGCCGAGCAAGAGGAGCGCGCTCGGGACGAGGACCAGGCTCGCGAGGTAGACGCGCTCGTGCCCCACCCGGCCCACGAGGCCGCCCAGCGAGAACAGCGCGAAGATGAACGTCACGCCCTGCCAGGCCAGGAGCCCCGACGCCTCGGCCGGCGTCAGGTCGGCGACGGCGACGCCGATGGGGATGATGAAGAACATGAAGAACGAGTTGATCGACTGGGCCGCAAACTCGATCAGGCACACGCTGCGCAGCTCGACGTCCTGCGCGAGCAGGGCGAGGTCGGACCGGACGCCGGAGAGGCGCAGCGCTCCACGAGGTGAAGACCGCGCCGTATAGCGGCCGAAGACGATCGGCGACATGAGCACGGTGATCAGGAACGAGACGCCGATGAGACGGTACGTGCCCGAGAAGCCCAGCGCCTTCGTGAGGCCGGCCGCGAGCATGGGGCCGAGCAGGAACATGCCGACCATATGGGTGCCGCGGTACCAGCCGGCCTTGGCCTCTCCCACCGTCTCGAGCTGCTGCATGAACACGGTGCTCAGCGAGACGAAGCGCATCGGCATGAAGAAGCTGATCGCCGTCGTGCAGGCCAGGAGGAACACCGGAGACGGGACCGCCGGCAAGGCCATGTAGAGCGACCCGGCGACGAGGCTCCCCAGCACGAACAGCCGCGAGGGCCCGAGGTGGTCGACGAGGAGCCCGATGGGGATGCTCATCAGGAGCACGCCGACGCTCTGCGAGCCGGAGATCAGCCCGAGCAGCGCCTCGTCCGCCCCGAGCTCCAGCGCATACAGCGTCGTGCTCACCTTGGCCACGCCGACGCTGAGGCCCATGACCGAGGACAGCGCCGCGAACATCAGCAGAAAGCGGTTCTTGTCGATGAAGGAGCGCAGTTGGACCTCGGGGCACCGCGCGGATCAAGCCTGTTGATCCGCGCCGGCGAACACCCGCGGTCAGCAACCCCCATGCCGCGCCGGAGCGGGCCGGAACGCGGGACCGAGAGCTTCCGCGCTGCTGCCGTGGCAGCAGCGGGTGGTGATCCGGTGCCCCGGCGCGAGCAGGCGCGCCCGCTCGAGCGACAACGCAGCGGTGGAGCCTTGCGACCACGCGACAACGCGACCGCGCGAGCAAGCAATCAAGCGACCAAGCGACCCGGCAACCGCCCGTCGCCGTTAGCAGGTTCTGCACGGAGCCGCCCGCGCTTTGTTGTTGCCCGCGCCATTTCGAGGGTGGTACTGGTGCAAGGCATGAAATTCCCTGCGATTCATGCACTGATCGCCGCGTGCGCGCTCTGTTCCACGGCCGCGTGCTCGTGGCAGCCGTATGGCGAGGTTCGCGTCGTGAGGCGGACGAAGGTCGGCGGCGAGCTCGCGATCCTGGGTGATCGCGAGGTGGCCATGCAGAAGGCGAGCCAGACGATGGCCACGACCTGCGGCGGACCCGAGAGCTACGAGATCGTCGAAGAGGGCGAGACCGTGGTCGGGGAAGACACCGTGTCCGAGGCCAGCGAGCGCCGCGAGAAGGATTTCTTCGGGCCGAAGAAGCGGAAGCAGGAGAGCACGCACACGGTGCAGAAGACCGAGTGGCGCGTGAAGTACGAGTGCAAGAAGGACGAGCCGGCGGCCGCCGCGGAGGGGGCGCCCGCGGGCGACGCCGCGCCCGCCGAGGCCACCGAGGGCAAGACCGAGGGGCGCCGCGTCCACGAGGTGATCATCCGGTTCTGACGCGCGTCTCCGCGCGCGGCGGCGACCTGTCCGCCTTGGAGCAGCAGAGCCGGCCACAGGGTCGCTCCTGGTCGCGCCGGCTTTGCCAGCGTGCTCTTGGCCTGCCCAGTGGTAGATCTGGTGCAGCATGGACGTTCTTCAATGGGTCGAGCGTGCGGCGGCCGCGCCGTCATTGCTGCTCGCGACGGACTTCGACGGGACAATCTCCGAGATCACCGCGGTCTCGGGCGGGGCGGTGGCGGCGCCGGGCGCCCTCGGGGCGCTGGGGGCGCTCTCGCGGGCGCCGGGCACCACCGTGGCGATCGTCACGGGGAGGACGATCCACGACGTCGCGGCGCGCACGGCGCGGTGTGGCGCGGTGTGGCGCGTGGGCGAGCACGGGACGGAGATCGCGGCGCCGGGCGGGGAGCTCGTGTACCTGGCGGACGCCCCGACCGAGGCGCTCGACGCCCTGGAGCGCGAGGCGGAGGAGGCGGTGCGGCGGGTCCCTGCGCTCGGGATCGAGCGCAAGCGCTGCTCGATCGCGCTCCACTGGCGGCTCGTCCCGGCGGAGGCTCGGCCGGCGGCGTTCGACGCGCTCGGGGCGTGGGAGGACGGGGCGGCGCGGCGGGGGTTCGTGGTCATGAGGGGGCGCAGCATCCACGAGGCCCGGGACGCCGCGCATGACAAGGGCCGCGCCCTCGCGTTCCTGCTGGCGCGGCTGCCGCCGGGGACGCTGGTGGTCTATGCGGGCGACGACACGACGGACGAGCCGGCGATCGCCCATGCCCGGGCGATCGGCGGCGTGGGCGTCTACATCGCCTCGTCCGAGCGGCCGGACACCGCGGTCGTGCCCGACCTGACGCTCGATGGGCCCAAGGCGTGGATCGCGTTCCTCGAGGCGCTCGCGGCGCGGCGCGGCGGCGTGATCGGCGAGGCGCCGCGCCTGGCCTGAGGGCCTTCATCAAGCTCTCCGTTCTCGTACGTCGGAGAGAAGATCAGGAGAAGCGGTGTTGCGCGCGCAGCGCGCGGAGCGCGGGTGTACGGCGGGCAGATGCGGTGGGGTGGTGCGCCGGACGGCGGTGTCTCGCCTCGAACGGAGCGTGAGTCCACCTGGGGTATCCGCCGCCAGCAAACCGAGCGCGCCGTTCGTCCATGACCGCTCGAAAGATGAAGTCTGATTAGCGGGTGAGCTGGACCGACAGTAGAGTTCGGCGCATGTGGACATTTCACATCTCAGCATTTCCGCTCCGCCGCACGAGCCGCGTGCAGGCGACCTCGGTGCCGCTGTGCCTCGTCGTCGCGCTGGCGGGCTGTTCGCCCAAGGCCCGCAGCTTCCAGGGCTCGGGCGCCGCGAGCGCCGGCGGCGACGGGGATCAGGGGGTCGGGGCGGGTGACCCCGGCGCTGGCTGGGACGGAGAGGCCCCTGCGTGCGCGGCCGAGACGCAGGCGGCCGACTGCGACGATGGCAATCCATGCACCGCGGACGCGTGCACCGCAGGCGCATGCGTCAACGTCCCGCTCGACGGCGTACCGGCGCTGCCGTCCGGGCAGATCGCGGGCGACTGCCAGATCCTCACCTGCGCTGCGGGCCAGCCGTATCCTGCGCCGGACGACGCTGACGCCGAGGACGACGGCGACCCATGCACGAGCGACGCGTGTCGACGCGGGGTCGCCACGCACGTCGTGGCTGCAGGTTCGCCGTGCGGCCAGGGCCTCGTCTGCGATGCAGCGGGCGCGTGCAAGGGCGCGAACGGTCGGGCGTGCGCCGGTCCGGGGGACTGCGCGAGCAGGAAATGCGTCGACGGCGTCTGCTGCGACACGGCCTGCGACGAGACCTGCATGGCCTGCAACGTCGAGCGGTCGGTCGGCACGTGCTCGCCCCTCGGCCCCGGAGTCGAGGACGAGCCGGACTGCGTGCTGGATCACGAGGTCTGTGACGGCATGGGCGCTTGCAAGCTGGCGCCCGGCCGGCGGTGTCATCGAGACGAGAGCTGCGCGAGCGGCGTCTGCCGCGAGAGCGGCCGCTGCGGCGAGTTCACGACGGAATGAACCGCGTCCGGCGCGGCGTTCCACGGGATGGAAGCTGCCAGAGCGGCCCCTCCTTGCTGCGCGCGCCGCTCGATAGGAAACACCTTTGACACAGGCGAGAGTTCTGGCATGGACTGACGCCCGATTGTCGACGCAAAGAAAAGGAGAGCGTCAACCCATGGATCGTACACGCGCGGCTCACCGCCCATTGCACCGATGGCCGGGGGCCCTCGCGATCACCGTCGTGACGCTGGTAGGCTGCTCGGGCGCGCCGCCCGCGACAGCGCCTCCGCCGCCGTCTGCTGCATCCCAGGAGGCCCGGCCGCCGGCGGCCCCGGCGATCGCGCAGGCGCCCACCGCGGCGCCGGGCGCGTCCGCCGCCGCCCCGGAGGAGCCGCCGCGCGCAGCGGCGCACGCCGCCGCGCAGCTCACGATCGATAAAGCGATCACCATCGGCAAGTGGCCTGAAGGGATCGCCGTGGTCGGCGACACGGCGTGGGTCGCCGAGAGCGGCAACCGGCGCGTCGCGCGCGTCGACCTGAAGCGCGGAGAGGTGGTGTCGCGCGTGGCGGTCGGCCGGCTCCCGGTGCAGGTCGTCGCCTCACCCGAGGGGGCGATCTACACGCTGGCGCACACCGATCGGGCGATCTGGGCCATCGACGGGCAGACGGCGCGCGCCCGCGCGCTGGCGCGCTTGCCCGATTCCCCCGAGGACATGGTGGTTGCGGACGGCGCGCTCTGGGTGCTGCTCTGGAGCAAGGGGAGCTCCGCAAACTCCTCGGTCGTGCGGATCGATCCGGCCACGGGAGGTCAACGCCGCTCGCCCGCGCTCGGCCGGGACGCGTTCGCGCTCGCCGTCGGGCACGGCCGGATCTGGGTGGCGCACGGCAATGGCAAGGTGAGCGTCGTGGACCAGACCTCGCTGGAGCCGCGCGACGAGCTCCACATCGGCGACCTCCACCGACGCATCGCCGCCGGCCCGGGCGCGATCTTCACGGACGTGCGCTCCGGGGTCGCCCGCCTGGATCCGATGAGCGGCAGAGCCACGAGCGAGGTCGCGCTGGGCGAGACCGTCTCTGTGCTGCGGCAGATGGGCGACGACGTCATCGCCGTGGGTGAATCGGGCCGCACGTGGCTGCTCGACCCGGAGAACCTGACCATCCGCGCGATCCTCTCTCCCCCCGATGCGGTGCGGTCGCCGCACGACGCCTGGCGCCATGGAGAGACGCTGCTCCTCACCGAGTTCGACGACGCTGGCGCAGGTGGGAAGGAAGACGGCCGCCTTCTCATCCTGCGATCTTCGCCTCGCTGACGCGGAGCCACGCCGCAGCTCGGTTGACGGGAAGGGCCCGGGAGCGAGCGCGCCGCGGCGCGCTGGGCCGGCCGGGGGTCGCCAGCGAGCATTCATGATAGGGCGGCGGCACGCGCGCGAGCCCATCAAAGCGACGCTTGACCTCCCGGAGCCGCTGAGACCACATGGCATGCCATGATCAACGCCCCGGTCCGGCCCGGCGACGTCGTGGCGGGCAAGTACCGCGTCGAGCGTCTGCTCGGCGCGGGGGCCGTGGGGGTCGTCGTCGCGGCGGTCCACGTCGAGCTCGGCCAGCGCGTCGCCGTCAAGTTCATGCGCTCGGCCCACCACGTCTCCGCCGACGCGCGCGAGCGCTTCTTGCGCGAGGCGCGCGCGGCGGTACGGCTGCGCAGCCAGCACGTCGCCCGCGCGTTCGACGTCGGCACCCTCGAAGGCGGCGCGCCGTACATCGTCATGGAATTCCTCGAAGGGCGCGATCTCGCCGCGTTGCTCAAGGAGAGTGGGTGTCTCTCGCTCGACGACGCCGTGGAGTACGTTCTCCAGACGTGTGAAGCCGTCGGCGAGGCGCACGCGGCCGGCATTGTGCACCGCGACCTGAAGCCGGCGAATCTCTTCGTCACGCAGGACGTCAGCGGCGCGCCGTGCATCAAGGTCCTCGACTTCGGGATCTCGAAGATGAGCGGCGCGGAGCTCGCCCTCACAGACGACGACCAGCAGCTTGGCACTCCCTTCTACATGTCGCCCGAGCAGATGAGCTCGCCGAAGGACGTCGACGCGCGCAGCGACCTCTGGGCGCTCGGCGTCCTCTTGTATGAGCTCATCGCCGGGCAGACGCCGTTTCACGCGGAGACCTTGGCGGAGTTCTATGGGCGCATGCTCGCGGCGAAGCCGACGCCGCTCCACGAGCGCCGGAGCGACGTGCCCCCGGAGATCGACGCGGTGATCCAGCGGTGCATGATGCACGATCGCGAGCAGCGCTGGAACGACGTGGCGGCGTTCGCCGGCGCCCTCGCGCCTCACGCGCCCGCGCGAGCGCGGGGCTATGCGGAGCGGGTTTGGCGGGTGCTCAACCTGTCGCGGTCGTCTTCGCCGGGAGCCAGAGGCGCGCCGGAGCCGCGCCGCGCGGCGGCCTCCTCGCCGCCGGCCAGCGCCGGGGCAGCAGGGTCGATCGCGCCGCGCCCGCCGGACGCCATGGCGGACACGGCGCCCACCGCGTCGTGGCCCCATGGAGCCCTATCGTCCTTCGGAGTGCTGCTGTCGAAGCCCCGCTATTGGGCTCCCCTTCTCCTCGGCGGTGCGTTCGTCGCGGGCGCTGCGCTGGCGGTGATCGCCTGGGGGGGACAGGAGGGGGCGCGATCCCCGGCACCGAAAGGCCGGGCGGCGGCCTCCTTCGAGGCGCCGAACGCGGCCCCCTCCGCGCCCGTTGAACCCCGAGCTCCCCCCTCCGCGCCCGCCCCTCCCGACGCGAGCGCGAAAGCGCAGGCGGAGCCCACCTCGCCTTCGCCGGCGGCGACGGACACGCCGAAGGCGACGGAGCCCTCCCTGCGGGCAAAGCCTCCGGCCAAAAACCTTCTTACCCCGAAGCCTGAGCCGGCGTTCTCGTACGACGAGCGTCGCTAATCCTGGGACAACGGCGAGGGGTGCCCATAGAATGGGATCGGTGCGTGGCCCAGGACCGATGCGTGTGAAGCGCAGCGTCGCCGCTGCGGGTGCGCTGATCCTGTCGTTATCGGTCGCGCCGCGCGTCCTCGCGGACCCGACCGCCGAGGACCGGGCGGCCGCCGATGTGCTCTTCCGCGAGGGGCGCGCGCTCGTCAAGCAGGGCAGCTACGCCCTGGGGTGCTCGAAGCTCGTCGCCAGCCAGAAGCTGGACCCGATGGCCGGGACGCTGCTCGCCCTGGCGGATTGCTACGAGCTCGATGGCGCGACGGCGAGCGCCTGGGCGACCTTCAACGACGCCGAGGCAACGGCGCGCAAAGCGGGCGATGGGCGGCGCTCGAAGGAAGCGGGGCGGCGGGCGGGCCTGCTCGAGCCGCAGCTCTCGAGGCTCGTCATCGAGGTGGCGCCGGAGGCCCGGGTCGAGGGGATCGAGGTGCGGCGCAACGCGAAGCCGCTCGATGCGGCGATGTTCGGCTCGGCGATCCCGGTCGATCCGGGCGAGCATACGATCGAGGCGGCGGCGCCTGGCAAAAAGGCATGGAGCACGAAGGTGGTCGTCGAGCCGAAGCCAGGGCAGAAGACGGTGCGCGTCCCTCTGCTCGAGGACGCGCCCGCGCCAGGGCGGGCAGCGCGCGCGCCTGCGGCGACGAGCGCCGCGCCCCCGGCGAGCGCGTGGAGCGCGCAGCGGACCATCGGGCTCGTGCTGGGCGGGGTGAGCTTGGCCGGGATCGCGGTAGGCGCTGTGTTCGGTGTCGAGACGCTCTCGAAGATGAGCGAGGCGCGCAACCAGCACGGGTGTACCAACGACGACCCTCCCCGTTGTGACGCCGAGGGGGTCAAGCTCCATCAGGACGCGAACACGACCGCCAACATCTCGAATGTAGCGTTCGCGGTAGGAGGCGCGGCGCTCGTCACAGGCCTTGTCGTGTTCCTGACCGCGCCGTCGAGCGACGCCGTGCCGTCGACGGTGCTGGAGGTGCGCCTTTGGCCTCCGGCCCGGGCGGGAGCAGCGGGGCTGTCGTTGCGAGGTAGCTTTTGACATGCACCCGATGCGACCCTGGAGGCTCGTCATCGCCGGGGGCGCATTGCTCGTCGCCGGCTGCCAGATCATCGCGGGTGTGCGCGCCGACGCGGAGCTGAACCAAGGAGGCAACGGCGGCCAGGCGTGCAGCGCTTCTCCCGAGTGCCAGAGCGGCGTCTGTCAGGACGGCATCTGCAAGCCGGCCGAGGCGAAGTGCGCGCTCGATCTCGAGCCGTTCGACATCCTCACGTCCGGAGACCTCGGCGGCCATGAGGTCGACACCTCCTCGCTCGTGCTGGCGAGCGGACCCGATCGCGTATTCGTCTCGGTGGTCGACAAGGCGGCCAGCCGGCTCGTGATCGGGACGGTGCACGAGATCGGGGAGCCGGCCGGGTCGAAGGCGGAGTTCCCCTTCACCGACGGCGCGGCCTTCGTCACCGGCCGCGAAACGGGAGGGCAAGTCATCCTCCAGGGCAGGGTGGGGTACGAGATCGGGCAGCTCGTCTTCCCCACGACCGCCGACGGCGTCTCGTCCAGGGGGACGTTCCACCGGTTTCCCGCGCTCGCGCCGGAGTGCTCGAGCCCCAGCGTGGCAACGTCGATGGCGTTCGTCCAGGCGGGCGACAGCACCTTTTATGCCGCGACCTGCGCGGCGCCCGGCGGCTCGACGCGAGCGCTCGTCGTCGGTGGATCGGCCGAGCCTGCGCCGACCCTCGTGGCCCAGGGCCCACGCACCGATGCCTCGCTCAACGTTCACTACTACACGGTCACGAACGGCCGGCACCTCCTCTTGTTGGATGACAACGCGACCGGAGAAGCGTTCTTCAGAACGGGCGCCTCGCGCGCCGATCTCGGCGCGGCGCACCGGATCCAGTTCAGCCCGTCTCCCGACGAGGTGGAGTCCTTCTTCGGGGCGTTCCCGCTGCCCGAGGGGGATGGGGTCACGCTCTTGATGGTGCACCTCGTCCCTCCGCCGAGGCTCACCCTCTCGGCGGAGGTGGGCGTCGTGAAGGACTTTTTGTCGCTCGGACAGGTTCCCCCGCCCGGCTTTACCCCTGTCTTCAAGCTCCAGAATGTGAACCAGTACAACCCCCCGGGCCCCGTCGCGAGCGACGGCGAAAACGTGTATTTGGCGTTGGTGCCGCCGCCTGGAAAGAGCGTGAACCTGGGCTGGTTCACGCGGACAGGTGAGAACGTGCTCCCCAACCAGCTCATCTTCTCCCTTCCGGACGGCAGCAGCGCGCAGATCCTCGGCTCGACCGTCGCGCAGCTCGGCGTCAAGCTGCTCGTCGCCTGGATCGAGCAACGCGAGGGCGCCTACTCCGTACGCGGTCAGCGGCTCATCTGCACGCTGCAATGACGCGCCGACCGGCGCGGCCAGCTGGAGCGCCCCGTGGGTCGGCGGGAGCCCCTCGGGAGCGCGCGTCCTTTCGCGACCCGTCCACGATTCTCACCTGGCTCGCCATCGTCACGGCACGTAAGAGTGCCCAGGCCGAGGCTCAGAGCGTCCTTCCGAGCCTCTCCAGCAGCTTGGGCCACCCGGGCTTCATGCCTTCGAAAGCGGTCTTGCCCATCGGCGAGTCGAGGTTGAAGCCCTCGTGCGTGAGCGTGAGGAGCGTCCCCGCCCCTTCGGGCGTGAGGCGCCAGGTGATGATGGTGTCGAGCTGGCCAATCGCAAAGCGGTACGAGAAGAGCCGCTCCGCTTCGACGGCGAGCACCTCGCAAGCCTGCTTGCCCCAGGGCCCCATGTCGAGCTCGAAGCGGTGCCCAACGACGGCTTTGACGTCACCCGGAGCCCACCAGCGCGCGTGCAGCTCCGGATCCGTGAGCGCCCGCCAGACGGCGGACGGAGGCGCTGTGTAACGATGTTCGAGGTGGATGACTGCAGGGGCGTTCATTTTTTTCCTTCTTCGTCGAGGAGATCTTCGAGGGCGGTGAGCCGCGTCTTCCAGTACTGAGTGAACGTGTCGAGCCATTCGTCGACCTCGCTCAGCGGGCGCGGATCGAGGTGGTAGTAGCGCTCGCGTCCGCGCGGCTCCTCGCGCACGAGGCGCGCTTTGCGGAGCACCTGCAGGTGCTCGGACACCGCGGGGCGGCCCAGGTCGAAGCCACGCGCGAGGTCGTTCACGGCGCGAGGTCCCATGCGGAGCTGCATCAGGATCTCGCGCCGCACCGGGTTGGCGAGCGCCGAGAACACGTCGACTTCAGCCATGTCCTTAATATGTCGGAAACCTCCGACGCGTCAACGAAATCCGACGCGTTGGCCGCGCGGCTCGGTTCGCGCGCAGCGCGGATCCCCCCCGCCGCAGGCGCCCGCGCAGCGGGGCGACGCGCCTGCGGGCGCGGGGCGGTCTGCTGTCACGTCCGCTTCAGCGCGTGCGCGATGCCGCTCCGCAGCGTCCCCGCCGTGACCAGGCCCCGCAGATCGACGTCGAGCTCGATGAGCGTCTGCGCGATCGCCGGCTGGATGCCGGTGAGCACCACCTGGGCGCCGAGCAGCCCGACGGCGCGCGCGGCGTGCACGAGCATCTCGGCCACCTGGACGTCCACCGCCTTGACCCCGGTGATATCGATGATCGCGATGCGGGCCGCGTGCCTCGCCACGCCCTGCAGCAGCGTCTCGATGATCCGGCTCGCCCGCGCGCTGTCGAAGAAGCCGATGAGCGGCATCACCAGCACCCCCTCGGCGATCGGCAACAGCGGCGTCACCAGCTCACGTATCGTGTCCTGCTGCGCCGCGATCAGCTCGTCCCGCGCCGCCTCCCGCTCGCGCTCCGCCGCCTTGACCCGCGTGATGTCCACCGAGATGCCGGCGACCGACCCCTCCGGGATGCCCTCACCGCGGAGGGGGAACTTGATCGAGTAGAACGTCTTCTCGCCTCGGGCGTGAGGGACGGGATCCTCGGCCTCGAACGGGGCGCCGTTCCTGCGCACCAGGTCATCGACGTCATTGTAAATAGACGCAACTTCCGATGGAAAGAAGTCGCTGTCGGTCTTTCCAAGCATGCTGCCCGGGGTCGCCCCGACGAGCTCCTCCACCGAGCGGCTCACAAGGAGAAAGGCTCCTTCCCGGTCCTTTGCATACAGGAGGACCGGCGCGTGATCACAGAACGTCGCGAGCAGCGCCTCGCTCCTGTGGAGGCGCTGCTCGCGGCGCTTTCGCTCTGTCACGTCCTCGGCCGACAGGAAGATCTCGCGCGCGGATCCATCCTCGCCTCGCGCGAAGACCTCCGCGCGCACCGCGAAGATGCGCTCGTCTCCCTCGCGGCCTCGCGCCCGGAGCTCGCCCTCGATCACCTCGCCGTCCCGCGCCCCCTTCAGCCGCTCCGCGCTCGCGGTGAGGCCGGCCATGTCGCCCGGGTGGATCCGATCCGAGAGCGCCTCGACGCCGCGTGTCGAGAGCTCTTCCTCCGTACAGCCGAGCGAGCGAGCGAGGGCGGCGTTGTGTTCGATGAGCCGCCGCTCGTCGAGGCCCACGACACACAGGATCGTCGGCGCCGCGTCGAGCATCCTCCGGGCTCGCGCGCCGAGCACGTCCTGCTGCTCCTTGGCCGTGGTCTCCTTCATCGCGGCAGGCCTCTCCTCATGGCGGCTCCTTCCAGGCCCGGGCGGCGGACGCGCGGGCCAGAGCTCGATCCATGATACATACGCACGGCGCGCGCGCGGCGAAATCGAAGACGCGGCGTCGCCACCCTGTCGCGGCCGCCCGGCGCGGCGCCGTAGCCTGGCCTACCCGCGCATGCGATGATCGCCGCGCGTCACGTAATGCGGCCTGCCGGGCTGAGCGACGCCGGGCTCAGGGGAGCAAGCTGCACTTCGACAGCGGCGTCCGGTAGTCCATGGCCTGGGTGTTGCGCTCGAACTCCTCCAGGTTGTTCGGACAGACGACGTACCAGCCAGCGTCGGTGAAGGCGCTCACTTGGCGGTCGGTGGTGGCCAGATCGTACGCGAGCATGACGGTATCGTAGCCCCAGCCGAACAGCTTCTGACCGAGGAGCACGTCCACGTACCCCGCGCGCATGCGATCCATGTACTCCGGCAGCGTATCGAACGCCACCGAGTGAATGGTCTTCTCCTTCGCTCTCGCGGTGAGCATCGGCGCGTTCGCCGCGAGGTCGGGCTCGCCGAGGAGCTTGCTGTAGGAGAAGAAGAAGCCCGTGATCTCCGGGTCCTTCTCCAGGGCCTCCTCCGCGGTCGCCGCGCAGAAGGGGACCGCGTAATCGCAGCACACGCAAGGGAGGCTCACCGCGTTCGTCATGTCCGGGTACTTCTTCAGCGTCTCGGAGAAGCCGGCGAGCCGGTCGATGAAGGTCCCCGCGGGCGTGGGCGTGTAGACTCCATTACCGTCATCATCCATCATCGTCTGCAAGGCGATCTTGCCGGTCTTGCCGTTGATGGTCGCGAGCGCATCCATGAGGAACGAGGCAGCGGCCTTGTTGTCCATGCCGTAGTAGGTGTGGCGCTTGCTCGCGGGAGCGTCGCCGCCGTACGTGACGACCTTGATGCCGGCGTCCACCGCCTTGTTGACGAGGTCGGTCTCGCAGTCCCCGCTGAAGACATCGATGGATATCGCGTCCACCTTCATGTCGATGACCTCTTCCAGCACCGCCATCTGAGGCCGGGAGAGGTAGCAGGCGTCGTCGGGGTCCAGCGGCTTGCCGTCTTCGGTGAGCTCCGGACATTCAGGGTCCAGGATCATCACGTTGACCGGCCGCGTGCTCGTCGTCGACAGCTCGCTCTGCGCCTGCGCGGCGCCCGCGCGACCCAGATCGTGGAACCTATTGCACTTGTTGTGCGTGATGTACGCGATGGTCAGCGGCGCTTCCGTCGTGCTCTCGCTGGAGCTGCAGGCAAGCACGCTGGTCGCCAGAAGGATGCCCCCCAAGATGGCGCGATGGACCATGAATCCCCTCCTCTTCTCGAACTAGCTCGATCCGTTTCACCGTCCCCTGACGGTTCAGCGCGCCTGTGCGCGCGCCGACATCCGGGACCACCCTGCGATGGCGCGCGCTCGGCGCGCCTCGCCCTCATTCACGGCGCACGTGGCGCGGCTCCTGTCCACCGCGCGCTTGCCCGACCGGATACGCATACGCGATGCCGCTCCGCAGCGTCCCCGCCGTGACCAGGCCCCGCAGGTCGACGTCGAGCTCGATGAGCGTCTGCGCGATCGCCGGCTGGATGCCGGTGAGCACCACCTGGGCGCCGAGCAGCCCGACGGCGCGCGCGGCGTGCACGAGCATCTCGGCCACCTGGACGTCCACCGCCTTGACCCCGGTGATATCGATGATCGCGATGCGGGCCGCGTGCCTCTCCACGCCCTGCAGCAGGGTCTCGATGATCCGGCTCGCCCGCGCGCTGTCGAAGAAGCCGATGAGCGGCATCACCAGCACCCCCTCGGCGATCGGCAACAGCGGCGTCACCAGCTCCCGTATCGTGTCCTGCTGCGCCGCGAGCAGCTCGTCCCGCGCCGCCTCCCGCTCGCGCTCCGCCGCCTTGACCCGCGTGATGTCGACCGAGATGCCGGCGACCGCGCCCTCCGGGACGCCCTCGCCCCGGAGGGGGAACTTGATCGTGTACAGGGTCCGATCGCCCTGGGCCTGCGGGACGATCTCCTCGGCCTCGAACGGGGCGCCGGTCCTGCGCACCAGGTTTTCGACATCTTTGTAAATAGACGCGACCTCCGGCGGACAGAAGTCGCCATCGGTCTTTCCGAGCATGCTGCCCGGGGTCGCCCCGACGAGATCCTCCATCGAGCGGCTCGCCAGGAGGAAGGCGCCGTCACGGTCCTTCGCGAACATGATGACAGGGGCGCGGTCGCAGAGCGCCGCGAGCACCGCATCTCTCCTGGGACCGCCCTGCTCGCGGCGCCTTCGCGCTGTCACGTCCTCGGCGAAGACGACGACCTCGCGCACGGCGCCGTCGTCCCCTCGCGTGAAGACCTCCGCGCGCACGGCGAAGAGTCGCTCCTCTTGCCCTCCCTCGACGGTCCGCGCCCGCAGCTCGCCTTCGACGACCCCGCCGTCGCGCGCCGCGGCGAGCTCGGCCGCGCGCGCGGCGAGGCCGGCGAGATCGTCGGGGTGAATGCGCGCCGAGAGCGCCTCGACGCCCCGCGAGAGGAGCTCTTCTCCCGTGCAGCCGAGCGCCCGGACGAGCGCGGCGTTGTGCCCGGTGAGCCGCGGTCCCGCGAGGTCCAGGACACACACCATCGCCGGCAAAGCGTCGAGTATCCGCTGGGCTCGCGAGATCGTCGCGCCCTGCGTCCGGCTGGCCTCGGTATCCTTCATCACGGGCTTCACAGGAACTTCCATCGAGCGCTTTCGGCCCGGTCAGGGCAAGAGGTCGCACTTCGTCAGAGGCGTCCGGTCGTCCTGAATGCCATCAGACGAATCTCGATAGCGCACGATCCCCCTCCATGATGGCGCTACAACGGTCTAGAGCGACAAACGGGTTGAAACAGCATGTAAACCGGCAAGAAATTGAACCGCCAAGGCGCCAAAAGACGCCAAGAAAAACATACAATCTTGGCGTTGACGTCTTTTGGCGCCTTGGCGGTTCACTTCTCTGGTTCCAGCCTGATCGGCGCTCCAGCTCGGCTTCATTATTACGACTAAGTGAACCCAAATCGGCTGTCAATGCCTTTTCCGTCCTCGTTCATTACGATGCCGACCGTGGCAGTTCTCGCAGGAGAGCATGCCAGTTACCAGTAGGATACCGTCGGAGATGACTCCACGGTGGACCATTCGGCCCCTCATCTGGTGGACAGGCTGACGCGATCGAGCGCCATGGCGCGAGAGAACGCCCGCGATCACGGCCCTGCGCCGCCAGCGCCGCCAGCGCCGCCTGAGCCCGCGGAGCCGCCGTCACCGCCTGTGCCGCCTCCGCCATCGGCGCTCGCGCCTGCGCCGCCTCCGCCATCGGCGCTCGCGCCGCCTCCGCCGGTCGAGGAGGCTCCGCTCGCCTGAGAAGAGCTCGCGGAGACGCCCGTGTCGAAGCAGTTCGGGTTGTCGGCCTCGACGAAGCAGCCCACCTCGATGGGGTGGCCGACGTCGACGCAGCCCCCCGCCAGGAGGCCTGTCGTGGCCGACAAGCGGAGGAGGAGCGCAGGATAACGTGTGCTCTTCACGGTGAAGCTCCGTGGCTCGCGCGCCCGACGGTCGCGATGGAGGAGGGCCTGGCCGCCGCGGCCGGGCTGCCTGTGGCGGCGTCGTCGTCGAGGTGGAGCTCGATCCCGGCGAAGAGCGTGAGGCGGTTTTTCAGCGCGAAATCCGCGGTCGGGCCGCTCTCGACGAGGTAGCGCGGCTGCCCCTGGTTGGGCCCGACGACGTAGGGCTCATGGCCCGAGAACGCGTATTGCCCGCCGAGCGTGTACCCGGCGCCCTTCACCCCGGGTATCGCGCCCGTCACCGCCGCGCGGAGCTCGACCTGCGGCGGCACCTCGGGGCGAGGGGCGATGTTCGACGGATCGCCGCCATAGTACGCCTGGTCGGCGATCCGCCGGCCCATGTAAGCGGCCGCCAGGGACACGGCCCCTGAGCCGACCTCGTACGATACACGGGCGTTGCCGTACACCTGCGGCGCGACCGTGATGGGGACGTCGTCGCCGGTGCCGAACCGCGCGTTCCGGGTGATCTGCTGCTCGGACATGCGGCGTCGCGTCGCGGCGAACGTGGAGTTCACGCCGACGCGCAGCTTCCGCTCGAGGAAGCTCGTCTCGAAGCCGAGGTTCGCGCCGTAGTTCTCGATGCCTGGCACGTTGTTGTACCTCGAGACGCTGGGCGCCTTGGCCCTCAGGAGCTGGAGCTCGATGACGTCCCGCCAGTCCGAGTAGAAGCCGCCGGCCGTGAAGGAGTACGCGCCGCTCCTGAACGACGAGACCGCCTCCAGGGAGGAGACCTTCTCCGGCTTGAGGCCGTCCGGGTTCGGCAGGAGCCTGCCGCTCACGGTGTAGAGCTCGACGAAGCTGGGGGCGCGGAACGCGCTCGAGTAGATGAGCTTGAGCGACACGCGCTCATCCGGGGTGAGGATCAGCGCGGCGCGCGGCGAGATCGCGTTCGCCACGTACTCGAGCGGGATACGCGAGTCGAGGTCGACCCGGATCCCGGCGTTGAGCGAGAGGGGCCGGAACAGGCGGAGCGTCTGCTGCACGTAGGCCCCGAGCGCGGCCTCGTCCTCGAGGCGGTATCCGCCGCCGTGCCAGCGCGTGCGCGCCGGGTCGGAGCCATAACTCTTCCCCGTGAGCTCGTCGAACGCGACGAACTCGAAGGCCGAGGTGCGGAGGCGCCCATCGACGCCCGCCATGGTCGTGGAGGCGCCGTCGCCCGCCCAGTCGTACCGCGCCTGGAGCTCCAGCCCGACCCAGCGGGAGAGGAACAGCGCGTCCTTCCGGCAGGGCCCGGACGGGCCGCGCGGGCACTGCTCGGGATCGAGCACGTCGATCGGGACGTGCGGCACGAGCGGGTCGTGGCCCACCACGTAGCGCGAGCGCTCGATCCGGCTGAAGCCGAAGTACCCGCGCGCGACGCCCTCGAGCCGCTCGCTCAGGCGGGCGCGATAACGCACGCTGGTCAGGACGAGCGTCTGCGTGTTGTCGTTGCGCGCGTCGTCGAAGGCCCCGACGCGGTTCTCGTGGAGATCCATGAAGGGCGCGGCCCACGTCGAGCGGGTCGCCTGCGCGACGGCGCTCAGGTCGCCGGCGTCGAGGCGCACGAAGGCGCCTGCCTTGCGGCGAAACCACTGCTCTTCCACCGTGCCGCCCCAGGAGCCGGGCTCGGCGTGCGAGCCGAGATCCATGACGGACACGCCGTCCGCCAGGACCGGGAGCCGCTGCTTCGGGAAGCTCACCTCGGGCCCCTCGAAGCGGTGCATGTCGACCGCCGCCACCACGCCCGCGGGCTGTCCGAGCAGCGTGAAGCGGCGCCCGAAGCCGAGCGCCGCCGTGCCCTCGCCCCCGATGCCCTCGACGTCCGGCGCCCTGATGTTGCCCGATTCGTCGAGCGGCGGCGACGCCCCGAGCGTCAGCGAGGCGCGGAGGCCCTGGTGATCGGCGGCCTTCTTCGTGACGACGTTGATGACCCCCAGCATGGCCTGCGCGCCGTAGAGCACGGAGCCAGGGCCCAGGACCACCTCGATGTGGTCGACGATCTCGATCGGGATATCGTGCAGGAAGACGGCGCCGCCGCCCTGCTCGTTCACGACCATGCCGTCGAGCACGATCAGCACGTGGCTGTTCGAGTCCCGGGTCAGGGCGACGCCGCGCGCGCCGACCTCCGGGACCGACATGCGGTCGTGCGCGAAGACGCCGCTCGCGAGGAAGGTGAGCGCGTCGGCGAGGCGCCGTATGCCGAAGAGCTTGAGCTGCGCGCCCGTGATCACCGACGACATGGCGGGCGCGTCGCTCTCGCGCTCCGCGGAGCGCGAGGCGCCGGACACGACGTTCTCTTCGAGGATCTCGAGGAGCGAGCTGACGTCCTCGGCCCGCGCCTCCCGCGAGGAGGTGGTCGACCACGCGATCGACGCGGCGCAGAGCAGTGCGAGACGGGTCGAGCTCACGTCAATAGATCCTTGCCAGTTTGAGGATGGGAGCGGGGAAGTCGATGTGCTGGGCCCGGGCCTGCGCGAGGTTGATGCTCATGCGCGGCTTGCCGTCCGCGACGTCGACGCCGAGCACGGCCCCCTGCGAGACGTAGGGCTCCACGGCCGCGAAGCTCAGGATGCCAGTGTCGGTGAGCGCGCCGCGTATCGCGGCGACCTCCCTGCCGAGCCCCGAGGAGATGTACACGACGTTGATGTCGTGCGTGCGGCACGTCGCGGCGAGCTCGGACGCGCTCGAGTACTCGGCGCTCTCCACGCGGATCGGCTTGTCACGGACCTTGCCGATGTCGCTCAGCGCCCTCCTCATCTGGAGCGCGGCGCTCGCCGAGTCCGCGTCGCCCGCCCGGGAGAGCAAAAGGAAAGAGACCTGTCCTTTCACCCGCTCGGAAAAGCCCCTGTCGTACGGCAGGATGCGCGTGACGATCTCCGCTTGCACGGCGAAGGGCGCCGTCGCCGGCTCCGCCATGACATGGAACGGGACGAGGGCGGCCGCGACGAAGAGGCCGAGCACGAGGGCGCGCCGGCGAAGCGTCATGTCCTGCGTTCCTTGCCGCGCGACAGGCCGGCGAGCTTGCGGATGCGGAGCGCGGCTTGCACCTGCGGGGTGAGGGCGAGGAGATCGCCTTTCCTGCTGAAGACGCCGTCGAAGCCCAGCTCCGCGTACCGCGATCCTGCCTCGGCGTCCGTTGTGTAGAGGTAGAAGAGCGGCGGCTTCTCGCCCTCGGGCACCGCGGCCTTGAGCGAGCGGAGGACGGCGGCGCCGTCGAGGCCCGGCATGAAGAAGTCGACGATGACGAGATCGCAGCCGCGCAGGTGGCGGGCCGTGCCCACGAGCTGCGTCGTCGTGACCACCTCGTAGCCAGCGCTCGACAGCTCGACGCGGATTCGCATCAGCACGATCTCGCTGTCATCGATCACCAGGATGCGTCCGCCATGTGACATCGAGTCATTCTCCGTTGCTGAGAGGGGCAGCCTGGGGGCGGATCACGAACGCCGTGCCGGTCCGGCGCGACGCGTCCACCTCGATGAGCCAGCCGACCGAGAGGAGATCGGCGCGGACCGCGGAGAGGCCGACGCCGCGGCCCGCGAGGTCGCTCACGTCGCCCTTCGTGCTCACGCCGGGGGTGAACAGGAGCTCATGAGTCCGGCGCAGATCCTTCGGATCGACGCCGGCGCGCGTGGCGAGGGCGTCGAAGTCGATGCCCTGGCCGTCGTCCTCGACGAGGAGGGTGGGCAGCGGCCGATCCTCGATGCAGCTCGCGCGGATCACGCCGACCTCGGGCTTGCCCACCCGGATGCGCGCGTCGGGGGGCTCGATGCCATGGGCGATCGCGTTCCGCACGAGGTGGAGGAGCACGCCCGGGAGCAAGCGGGCGAGATCCGAGGGAATGGAGGCCTCGCGGCCGTCGATCTCGAGGCGGGCGCGCTTGCCCTCCCGCTCGGCCCAGCGGGGGACGCGCTCGACGAGCGGCGCGAGCACCTCGCCGAACGGCCGGGCCGCGAGGCGGCGGACGATCTCGGCGGCCTCGCCGCCCTGCGGGCCGACGAGCTCGCCGAGCCGGGTGACGTCGGTGCGGCGGACCGTGATCTGGTCGAGGATCGCGCTGCCCACGGGCGAGGCGTCGACGAACGTCTCCTGCGCGCGCGTGAGCTCGTCCGTGACGCGGGTGAGCCGCGAGCGCCACGACGCCGAGCGCCCCTCGACCGAGGGCCTGTCCTCCGAGCGCGTGCGCGCCTGGACCATGGAGAGCTCGTCCTCGAGCGCCATGATCTCGTCCGCGAGGCGCTCCAGGTCGAACGACCGGGCCTCGCCCTTCATGGTGTGCAGCTGCTGCATGAGCTCGTCGATGTCCGCGGGGCAGAGCTGCCCGCCGGGCTTCAGGATCTCGCTGCACCGGGCCACGCGCTCGCGCGAGATCTCGATGAAGCGGACGAAGACCTGGCCGCCGCCGGCGATGAGGCGGCGCATGGCGGCGATCTGGCGCGCGTGCTCCTCGTCCTTGGTCTTGACGCTCTCCGCGAGGCGCCTGAGCTCGGTCTGGTCGGTCGCGAGCAGCATGATGCGCGCGATCTTCTGGCCGGAGACGATGGGGCAGAGCTCGATCCGCAGGAACCTGCGGTCGCCCGGCGCGCGCTCGAACCACACCTCGCGCGGGGCGAGCTCGGCGATCTCCGGGAAGGCGTCGACCTCCGCGTCGAACGCCGCGTCGACCCACTGCCGGAGCGCCTGGCTCTCGACGCAGAGCGGCCCGCCGCGGTAGAGGAGCTCCGCGACGTGGTTGCCCTCCGCGGCGCGGTCGCCGAAGAGCTGCCTGGCCTCCTTCGAGGCCTCGCTGCCCAGGCGCCCGTCGGGGCCGAAGGCCACGATGGCCTCGCGCATGTTGTCGAAGAGCTCGCGGAGGCTCTTCGTGGCCATCTCGAGCTTGGCCTCGCGCTCGAGGATGGCCGAGCTCATCGCGTTGAAGACGTCGGCGAGCCGGCCGAGCTCGTCGTTCCTGCGGACGTTCACGCGGACGGCGCGATCCCCCTCCCCGACGCGCCGCGCGGCGTCGACGAGCCGCGAGAGCGGATGCACGATCTGCCACCTCGCGAACGCGAGGAGCAGGAAGGCCGTCATCGCGCCGACGATGCCCGCGAACGCGAGGATGTTGCGGCGCGCCGCGGCGAACGCGGCGTTCTCGGGCTCGAGCGAGAAGACGAGGACGAGCGTCCCGAGGCGCCGCCCGTCGTCGCGCAAGATCGGGCGGGCGACGCGTATCTCGCGCTCCAGGACCTGGTTCTCGGCGCCCCGCGCGGTGAACGCCGACAGGCCGCCTTCCGGCTGACCGATCTTGGCGACGGGCTCGGCGTCGCTGCCCCACGCGACCGCGGCGATGAGCGCGCGGTTCGACCGGAGCTGGTCGAGGTCGCCTTGCGCCGTGTCGCGATCGCCGAAGTCGAGCGGCGCGGTCAGGGACCCTGAGAGCAGATCCGCCATCATCGATGCGGCGTTCGCCTTCGCCGACACGAGGTCATCCCGTGTCTTCTGGATCACCTGATTGGCGACCAGCACGGTAACGCTGGTGAGGACCACCACGGTCGCTGCAGCGAGCTTGACGCCGATGCCGAGGTGAACGCCAGAGCGCCGCCGGTGAGCCGCTCGGGGCCGGGGGCTGGGGGCAGAGACCAGCATCACGCGCTCGGCGCGGCAGGGCGTATCCGAGCCAAGAAATGGTCGAATCCAAGAGCGTGCGTCATCCGCGCCCCTCCACGGCAGAAGCTTCGCCAGGCGCACCATCGGAGGCACCCGAGGGGGCGAGGACAGGCGCACGGCGATGCCCTTCCGACCTCGACGGTACGTAGTTCATTTCATTTCTGCAACAGGATTCTCCTCGCCCACCGCCGATGTGGCTGTCCGCTTGTCGCGTCAACGGCAACGGATCCATGCGTCAACAGGTCCACGCGTCAACGGGTCCACGCGCCGCGGCGCCATGACGTCGCGCGTCACTCCAGGGACGGCGGCGCAGCGGGATCGTGTAGGCTCGCGGGCATGCCCATCACGCGACTCACGAAGCCTGATTCGAAGTTTCGCCTTGATGACGTCTCGACCGATCCGCCTCGGGACGCGACGAAGCAGGAGGCTGCGGAGCGGCTCAAGGAGCTCGGCGGCGAGCTGCTCGAGCTGCAGGAGCTCATGTGGGGAGCGAGGACGCACAGCGTCCTCATCGTCCTTCAGGGCCGCGACGCGGCCGGCAAGGACGGGGCGATCAAGAACGTCGTCGGCGCGCTGAACCCGCGCGGCGTCGCGGTGAGCTCGTTCGGCGTGCCGACGAAGGAGGAGCGGGAGCACGACTTCTTGTGGCGTATCCACCGGCAGGCGCCGCGCGCGGGGGAGTTTGCCATCTTCAACCGCTCTCACTACGAGGATGTGCTCGTCGTGCGCGTGCACGACCTCGCGCCCAAGTCGCTGTGGGGGGAGCGCTACGACCACATCAACGACTTCGAGGAGCTGCTCGCCGAGCACGGGACCATCGTGATCAAGTTCTTCCTGCACATCAGCAAGAAGGAGCAGGAGGAGCGGCTGCTGGAGCGCGAGGAGAACCCGTCGACCGCGTGGAAGCTCAACGTGAACGACTGGAAAGAGCGAGAGCGCTGGGACGAGTACACCGAGGCTTACGACGAGGTCTTCCGGCGCTGCTCGTCCAAGCACGCGCCCTGGTACATCGTGCCGGCGGACGCGAAGTGGTACCGCAACCTCGTCGTCGCCGAGACCGTGGCCGAGACGATGCGGGAATACCGCGACGGCTGGCTGAAGACGCTCGAGCGGAACGGGAAGGCGGGCCGCGAGGAGCTCGATGAGTACCGGAGGTCGCGGGGTGGGCGGAACAAGGGGTGAGCGGACACGAGAGGCGGCGCTGAGCGGCGCGCGCAGGCGGGCGGCCGGCCAGCTCGGCGCGGCCGCCCTCGTGGCATCGCAGCTCCTTGCCTGTCCGTCTTCGCCCGAGCGGGACCGCAACACCGCAGAACCGGCGCCGTCCGCCCCGGCGGCGGCGCCGCTCGCCTCGCCCGCCCGCGCCCCCGCGCCGTCCGAGCCCCCCGTCTCGGCGCCGCCGAAGGCCGAAGCGCCGTCTGCCCCGAGCGCCGAGCCGGGCGCCGCTCCGCAAAGGCGCGGGTCGCGCATCGGCGGCGACGGCCGCATCGAGATCGAGCAGGGCGGGAGCGTGCGTCGACTCGACGGTCCGTGCCAGTCCACCTACGAGGTGGCTGACCCCATGCCCGGGCCCTACGCGGAGGTCCTCGATCCCGACGCGAAGGCGCCGCGGCTCATCCTCGATTCCTGCGGCGCAGGAGGCACGCACTTCGATATCGTCGCCACCGGCCTCAAGCTGCCGGGAGAGCTCGAGGTGATCCGGGTGCGCTTCCTGGATCCGAAGACAGGGTCGGAGTGGACCTCGGACACCGCGAAGCTCAAGGTCACCGAGTTCACGAGCGTCGGAGCGCCGGTGAAGGGCACCTTCGAGGCGACCATGAGCGCGCGGCTGAACCGCCCGTCCGAGCGGATCCGCGGCGCCTTCTCGCTCCCCCGCGCGCCCGACCGATATCCGCCCTAGCAGGCGCAGAACGCAAGTCGCACGCAGCGACCCGCGTGGGCTCCCGATGCCATGGCACGGAGTTCCACGCGAGGCATTCCGTGGTTGCATGAGCCATTGAGTCCCCCCGGCCGGCGGGGCCGACCGACGACCCTTGGACTCGTCGACGATCTGAACACATGGCCACGCGCGGTGGAGTCAGGAGGTCGCGCACGGTGACCGCCGGGGGGACGGCTCGCGGATCGCCGATCCGTGCTCGTCTTTCAGGGGGTCCTGGCAGAGCGCCGCCGCAGGGGCGCCATGGGGGCTGAGCGGCTCGGCCAATTGACGCGCTGTCGCTCGGGTGATGCAATTCCCACGAGGAGGAGGGGGCATGCAGCTCGACGATCCCAGGCACGAGTACGACCCATACGCTGCGCCGACGACCGACGACGCGCGCTCCCATGGCGAGGACCAGCCGGATGAGCACATCCTCGCCGTGCGCGTCAGCGATGATCGCCGCTGCCTGCACGATCGCATCGCCGGCACCAAGGTCGTCCTCGCCCCGCCCAAGGCGGGCCCCTGATCGCCCTCTCGCCGCATGATCCACCGCGCAACGCTCCGCGAGCCGCTCGACACGAGCGCCGAGATCGAGACGCCGGAGCACGTGCGGTTCCGCCACCAGATCGCGGGCCCCGCGCGGCGCGCGCTCGCGTACCTCATCGATCTGGTGGTGCGCGGCGTCATCGTCTTCGCGGTCGGGATGCTCGCCGCGATCGGCGGCATCGCCGTGGGGCCAGCGCTGCGCGGCGCGTCGACGGGCTTCGTGCTGCTGATCCTCTTCGCGATCGAGTGGGGGTATTACGTCTTCTTCGAGACCCTCTGGAGCGGCCGCACGCCCGGCAAGCGCGCTCTCTCGCTGCGCGTCGTCACCGACGGCGGCCAGCCGCTCCGCTTCGGGGACAGCCTGCTGCGCAACCTGCTGCGCGCCGCGGATCTGCTCCCCCCGTTCATCGAGCCGCTCTCGTTCCTCGGCACGTACGCGGTCGGCCTCGCCGTCATGGGCCGTGATCCGCGCTTCCGCCGCCTCGGCGATCTCGTGGGCGGCACGCTCGTGATCGTCGAGGAGCGCCACACCGTCGCCGGCCGGTTCGCCCTCCGACCTGCGCCGAGCCCCGCGGAGCTCGCGAGCCTGCCCGCGCGCCTCCCGCTCTCCGGCGAGGAGCTCGACGCCATCGAGCTCTTCCTCCGCCGCCTCGATCGCCTCTCGCCCGCGCGCGCGAGCGAGCTCGCCGAGATGACCGCGCCCGTGTTCGCGCGGCGCATGGGCGTCCGCTACAAGGACGCGACGCGCTTCCTCGGCGTCCTCCACTACCGCGCGCACGCGCACCGCGGTCAGGAGGGGGCCGCGAGCGGCCCCAAGCCCCGCCGCAAGAAGGAGGTGAGCGCGTGATCGGCGCCCGCTCCCAGGACGAGTTCGTCGCGGCCCGCAGGCAGGACTGGCAGGAGCTCGATCACATCCTCCTCGACGGCGGCGAGTCGCTCGCGAAGAAGGACGGCGCCGCCATCTCGCGCCTGGCCGCGCTCTACCGCTCGCTCTGCACCGATCTGATGCGCGCGCGCGCGGCGCGCTACACGCCCGATCTCACCGCGTACCTCGACGCGCTCGCCGCGCGCGCGCACGCGACGCTCTACGGCGCGGAGCCCTTCCGCCTGCCGGACGTGGTCTCCTTCTTCACCCGCGATTTCCCGCGCGCGTTGCGCCAGAACGCCCGCTTCTTCGCGATCGCCTGCGCCCTCTTCTTCCTCCCCTCGCTCGTCGGCATCGCGGGCGCGCTCGCCTCCGACGAGTTCGCCGCCCACGTGCTCCCGAGCTCGGTGCTCCAGGGCATGGCCCAGATGTACAGCGAGGGCCCGAGCGGGCGCGACGCGGGCACCGACACCGGCATGGCTGGGTTCTATGTCTTCAACAACGTCGGCATCGCCTTCCGCTGCTTCGCCACCGGCGTGCTCTTCGGCGCGGGCAGCATCTTCTTCCTCATCTACAACGGCCTCTTCACCGGCACCGTCGTCGGCCACGTGATGAGCGTGGGCCACGGCGGCAACATCTGGACGTTCATGTGCAGCCACGCGCCCTTCGAGCTCACCGCGATCGTGATCGCCGGCGGCGCGGGGCTCGAGATGGGCTACGCGCTCGTCGAGACGCGCGGCCGCACGCGCGTCGGCTCGCTGCGCCGCGCGGCGCCGTCCATCGTGCGCCAGGTCCTCGGCGCGGCGGCGATGCTGCTGATCGCCGCGGGGATCGAGGGCTTCTGGTCCCCCTCGGGGCTCCCCCCGCCGGTGAAGTGGGCGGCCTCGGGCGTCTTCTCGCTGCTCATCGTCCTCTACCTCGCGCTCGCGGGTCGCTCCGCCGAGGAGGCGCCGCGATGAACCTCGACGCCTCCGCGATCGTGCTGCGACCGCGCCCGCTCTCCGAGATCCTCGATCTCGCCTGCCGCCTCTGCATGTCGATCGCGCTCGGCCTCTACGCGCGGCTCTCGGCGATCCTCTTCCTCCCGATGCTCGCCGGCTGCCTCGCGCTGCGGTACGCGGCGGGCTGGTCGTGGCCCGCGGTGTGGGGCGTCGCGATCGCGCTCGGCGGCGTCGCGCAGGGCGTGTTCACGGTCGCGGTGGGGCGCCTCCTCTTCTCGGAGGAGCTCGGCGCGGGCCAGGTTCTCCGCCTCTTCGGAAAGCGCCTGGCGTCGTACCTGTGGATGCTCTTCTTGAGCCGCCTCCTGCTCATCGCGGCCGCGCTCCCGCTGCTCCTCGGCCTCCCCCTCGCCTGGCCGCGCCTCGTCTTCGTCCACGAGGCCAGCTTGCTCGAAGCCGCGCGCGCCGGCGACGCCATCCAGCGCAGCAGCCGCTTCGTCACCGGCCGCGTCGCCGCGGTCCTCGGCGCGCTGATCGCGCTGCTCCTCGCGCAGGCCGGCATCGCGCTCGTGCTGGAGCTGCTCGGCCAGTCGATCGTCGACGCCCTCCTCCAGCTCGGCCAGCCGTTCGGCGCGCTCCTCGACGATGGCGGCTCGCCCTTCGCGCTCGCGGGCTTCTTCGCCGGCATCCCGTACGTCGCGACCGCGCGCTTCCTCCACTACATCGACGCGCGCACGCGCGCCGACGGCTGGGACATCCAGCTCCGCTTCCTCGCGATCGCCGCGCGCGAAGGCGAGAGGAGGGCCGCCGCGTGAGCCGCCGCAGGCGCCTCTTCGTCGCCCTCTTCGCGCTCTCCGCGGGCGCGCCGCTCGCGCGGGACGCCTGGGCGGAGGACGTGGAAAGAAACGTCCACTGGAGCGTGCGCGAGGTCCTCGAGGACGATCGCTACCGCTTCTGCCACGAGGACGACTACCCGCTCACGCCCGAGGAGCACGCGTGGTGCCCGATCATCGCCGGATCGAGCGACGTGTGCCCGCAGCTCCCGGCCGCGTGCAAGCTGCCCCCCGTCGAGCTCTCGCGATCGGTCGTGCCCCGCCGCGGCGGCCGCGGCGGTCGCGACGCATCCGGCAACCATCCCGCCAGCGACAAGCCGGCCGATCGCGGGCCGAGCGAGGACGAGCGCCGCCGCCCCTGGCCCGAGATGCGCGTCGATCTCTCGGGGATGAGCGTCCTCGCGTCGGTGCTCTTCATCGGCCTGCTCGTGGTCTTCTTCGGGGGGGTGATCCACGCGCTGGTGAAGAACCTGCTCCGCGATCGCGCGCCCGCCGACGAGGCCAGGGAGGAGAAGGCGCCCGCGCGCGGCCCCACGCCCGAGGAGGCGGCGAAGCGCGAGGTCGAGACGGACGTGCAGCGCCTGCTCGCGCGCGCGCGCAGCCACGCGGCGCGCGGCGACCACGCTCGCGCGATCGACGACGCGTACGCCGCGCTCCTGCGCCGCCTCGACGGGGATGGTCTCATCGAGATCCACCCCTCTCGCACCAACGGCGATTACGTGCGCAGCCTGCGCGAACGGCCCGATCTCAAGGGCACGATGAGATCGATCGTGCGCGACGTGGAGGGCGTGCAGTTCGGCGTCACGCCGCCCTCCGAGCCGATCTTCCGCGCGGTGATGGACCGCGTCGTCCCGCTCGTGAGCCGCGCGCTCGCGCTCGCGCTCGTCATCTTCGGCCTCTCCGCCGCGCTCTCCTGCACGATCTCCTGCACGCCGCACGCCGGCGGCGACGAGGGCGGCGGCGACCGCTCCCCCTCGGGCACCCAGGCGGTGCTCGAGGTGCTCGGCACGCAGGACTTCAAGGCGCGGCGGCGGGCCGAGGCTCTCAGGGCGCCCGATCGCGCGCTCGCGCTGGTGGTGCTGCCGGGCGCGACGATCGACGACGCGACGTGGAAGGACCTCTTCGCGTGGGTGAGCGACAAGGGCGGCACGCTCTTCCTCGCCGGGCTCCCGCGCCTGCCCGACGAGGTCGGGCTCGGCCTGCGCGTGGCCCAGGACGCCGAGACGTCGACGGCGCTCGCCGCGGACTGGTCGCGCGGGCTCCGCGCCTCGCTCCCGCCCGGCAAGCGCCTCGTCGACCTGTACGGCGACGACCCCGACGATTCCTTCATGATCCTCCGGGGCGAATCGTCCTCGACCGCGGGCATCGTCCGCCGCTTCGGCAAGGGCAAGGTCGTCGTCGTCGCGGACGATCGCCTCGTGTCGAATGTCTCGCTCGCGGCCGCCGACAACGCGCAGCTCTTCCTCGATCTGCTCCGGTTCACGCCCCCCGCGACCGAGGTCGAGATCGTCGATGAGTGGACCGGCGTCGGCGCCGAGACGCCCTTCGCGGCCGTGCGCGAGGCGTACCTCTGGCCCTTGATCGCGCAGCTCTTCCTGCTCCTCGCGCTGCTCTACCTCTGGAAGGGCAGCGCCTTCGCGCGCCTCCGCGATCCGCCCGCCGCGGGCCGCCGCGCCTTCGCCGATCACGCGCGCGCGCTCGGCCTCGCCTACCGGCGCGCGCGCGCCTCGCGCCACGCCGCGGGCCTCTACGCGAGCTGGGCGCTCGACCGCCTGCGCGAGCGCGTGCACCGGTCCGGCCGGCGGGGCCTCATCCCGCTCGCCGAGGCGATCGCCGCGCGCACCGGCCGCCCCGAGCCCGAGGTGATGCGCGTGCTGGTCGAGGCCTCCGGCGCCCGCGACGAGGACGCGCCCGCCTCCTCGCTCCGCGCGCCGCAGAGCTCGCGCGGCGCGCGGCCCTCGCCCCGCCCGCGCGACGGCGCCGCCGCCGATCTCGAGCTCGTGCGCGAGCTCCAGGGCTTCCTCGACGCGACCGGTCAGCGAACCTCCGATCGAAAGACGACATGAACCCGATTGAATTCCGCGATCGCTTCGATCTCCTCCGCCGCGAAGCCGGCAAGGTGCTCCTCGGCCAGGACGATCTCATCCTGCACACGCTCGTCGCCGTCCTCGCCGGCGGTCACGTGCTCATCGAGGGCGTGCCCGGCCTCGGCAAGACGCTGCTCGTGCGCACCCTCGCGCACGTGCTCGGCGCCACCTTCAAGCGAATCCAGTTCACGCCCGATCTGATGCCGAGCGACGTCACCGGGGGCAACGTCTTCAACCAGAAGGAAGACCGCTTCGTCTTCCACGAGGGGCCGATCTTCACGCAGCTCCTCCTCGCCGACGAGATCAACCGCGCGCCCGCCAAGACGCAGAGCGCGCTGCTCGAGGCGATGCAGGATCTCGCGGTCACCTCCGACGGCATCACGCGCGCGCTGCCGGATCCGTTCTTCGTCATCGCCACGCAGAACCCCATCGAGTCGCAGGGGACCTACCCGCTCCCCGAGGCGCAGCTCGACCGCTTCTTGATCCAGGTCAACGTCAAGCACCCCTCGCAGGCGGTCGAGAGGCTCATCCTCAAGAACCACGTCAACGGCTTCCACGCGGCGCGCCTCGATCGCTTCGAGATCCAGCGCGTCGCCACCGCCGCGGAGCTCGTGGAGATGCGCGAGGGGCTCGCGCGGATCCGCGTGGACGACGGCATCATCGAGTACATCGCGGACATCGTCGGCCGGAGCCGCGTGCACCGCTCGGTGTACCTCGGCGCCTCGCCGCGCGCGTCGATCGGCCTGCTCGCGGTCGCGCGCGCCCTGGCCGCGAGCGAGGGCCGCGAGTACGTCATCCCCGACGACGTGAAGGCGCTCGCGCCCGCGGTCCTGCGCCACCGGCTCATCCTGCACCCCGACGCCGAGATCGAGGGCGTGAGCGCCGACGACTGCGTCGACGACATCCTCCGCGAGGCCAAGGTGCCGAAGACGGCGGCCTGAGCGCGATGATCCCCTCGCGCGCCCTCGTCCTGCTCGCGATCGTGCCCCTCGGGCTCGCGGTGGCGACGCTCGTCGATCGCACGCTGCTCCTGCCCATGCTCGCCGCGGACGCGGGCATCGCGCTCTGGGCCGCGATCGACGCGCTCCTCGCGCGGAGGCCGCTGGTCACGGTGAAGCGCCACGCGCCCGCGGTGCTCTCCATCGGGCGCCCCAACCTGATCACGCTCGAGATCCGCTCGCTCTCCCGCCGCAAGCTCTCGATCGAGGTCGCCGACGACCTCTTCGATCACGCCGAGAGCGACGACCTGCCCGTGAAGCTCGAGCTCCCGCCCAGGGAGCGCGCGACCGCCCGCTACCACGTGCGCCCCACCCGCCGCGGCGCGCACGCGATCGGCGATCACCACGTGCGCTACCTCTCCCCGTTCAGCCTCTGGATCCGGCAGGTCACGGTGCCGGCGGAGACGCCCGTCAAGGTGTACCCCGACGTGCAGGCGGTGCGCACCTTCGAGCTCATGGCGCGCCAGGATCGCGATCCGGCGGCGCTGCGCGCCTCGCGCAAGCGCGGCGGCGAGAGCGAGTTCGAGCGCCTGCGCGAGTACCGCCGCGGCGACGAGTTCCGCTCCATCGACTGGAAGGCGACCGCGCGGCAGAAGAAGATCATCAGCCGCGAGTACCAGCTCGAGAGCAACCAGAACCTCCTCTTCCTCCTCGACGCGGGCCGCCTGATGACCGCGCAGACGCAGGGGCTCTCGCTCTTCGATCACGCGCTCAACGCCAGCTTGATGCTCTCTCACGTCGCCGCGCGCGGCGGCGACCGCGTGGGCCTGCTCGCCTTCGCCGACGGCATCAAGAGCTACGCGCCCCCGGTGAGCGGCGCGGGCGCGGCCAAGCACGTGCTCTCCGCGGGGTATGACCTCTACCCCGAGCTCGTCGAGACCAACTACGGCGCGGCGTTCCAGCACGTGGGCCTGCGCGTGCGCAAGCGGAGCCTGATCGTGCTCTTCACGCAGGTCGTCGACGACGTCGCCGCGGGCGAGCTGCTCCGCCTGATGCGCGGGGTGATGCCGCGCCACCTGCCGCTCATGGTGCTGCTGCGGGACGTGGAGATCGACGCGCTGGTCGAGGGCGGCGACGTCGACCCCTACACGCGCGGCGCCGCCGCCGAGCTCTCGAGCTTCCGCGACCGGCTCGTGCGCGACCTCAAGAACCACGGCGCGCTGGTGCTCGACGTCGCGCCCGGCCAGCTCACCGGGCAGCTCATCAACCGGTATCTCGAGATCAAAGCGCGCCATCTGCTTTGATTGCGCTCCTGCGCGGGCCCCGACCTCCGCGGGGCGACGTGGAGCTGCTCCCGCCGCGCGCGCGGCCGGGCCGCGCCCATGCCGCCGGGCTGCGCTTGGGCGCGACGCCAAGCGCGCCCTCACAGCGGGCGCGCTCGGCGCTCGCGCGGCCGGGTCCGGCTGACGCATGCGCGCGCGCGGCCGCGTGATCACCCCGACGACGACGCTCAGCCGGCCTTACAGAGCAACACGTTACCTTCCACCAGCGGGGTTTTGCCTTCCGGAGCAAGTCGTTGCGCTTCTCACAGGGCCCCAACGGGCGAGCGGGCCACAGCGACATTCGTCACCTCCGTACCACCGCCCGAGCGTCGCTCGTGCGCGCTCAGCCAGTGAAACCCGGCCGATCCAGCGGTTTCCCGGCCATTTCACCGCCGCCCCGCCGTGCGTGAGCCGCCGAGCAGGGCGGCGTCTTCGCGGCTCCGCGCGCACGCCTGGTATGCGGATCGCGTGAGCGGCACAGCCCTTGATTAGGCCTGTGCGCAGAGGACGGAACGGTGGGCGCGACGCGGCGGACATCACGCCGCATGAGACGCCTGCCGATCCGTCGATGACCGAGGAGGCCAATCTGCCTCGGATGAAGGAGAAACAGGATGAATACTGACAAGAGTGGATTCGATTTCGAGATGATCACCCCTGAGGACCCGGCCGAGCTCGAGGTGCGGGAAGTCGCGCTGCATTGCCATTGCTGCGGCTACGTGAACGACGAGTGACAACCCTGGTACGCCGACCGCGTGAGCGGCGTGGCTCTTGATTGGATCTTTGCGCAGACGGCGGGTCGGCGGGCGCGACGCGGCGGACACCACGCCGCATGAGACGCCTGCCGACGCGTCACCAACCGAGGCGGCCAAGCTGCCTCCGATGAAGGAGAAACAGGATGAATACTGACAAGAGTGGATTCGATTTCGAGATGATCACCCCTGAGGACCCGACCGAGCTCGAGGTGAGGGAAGTCGCGCTGCATTGCCACTGCTGCGGCTACGTGAACGACGAGTAACATGAGCGGCGGGGGGGCGCGCCCCTCGCCGCCGGCGCCGAGGCAGCGCTCGCCGCGCTGCCTCGGCGCTTCATCTTACCCGCGCGCGAGGAGCTTTTCATGTCTACGAAGCCGAGATTCGATCTGCCGCGCATCGGCGTTGGGCTTGCCTACCGCCCCTGGTTCGTCCGCGGGATCGAGCAACACCGCGACAGGATCGACTGGATCGAGATCTGCGCGGATCATTACATCTACCGAACAGAGGGGCGGGTCGCCCGTGCCGTCGAGCTGAGCGAGCGTCTGCCCATAGCGCCTCATGGCCTCGAGCTGTCCATCGGCACCGACGCGCCGCTCGACATGGATTACTGCCGTGATATCGCGCAGCTCGCGAGAGCGGTCCGCGCCCCCTGGTACAGCGATCACCTCTGCTTCACGCAGGTCTCCCGGATCGAGCTGGGCCAGCTCACCCCGATCGCGTTCACCGAGCGTACCGCGTCGCGCTGCGCAGCGAAAGCCCGGCAGTTCCAGGACATGCTGGGGGTCCCGCTGCTCCTCGAGAACATCGCCTATTACATGGGGATCCCCGGAGGCGCCATGACAGAGGCGGAGTTCCTCAGCAAGGTCGTGAACGACGCCGATTGCGGCATCTTGCTCGATCTCACGAACCTCTACGTCAACGCCCGGAATCTCCGCTATGATCCGTATGAGTTCATCGACCAGATCCCGCTCGAGCGCGTCGTGCAGGTCCACCTGGCCGGCGGGACGTACGAGGACGGGATGTGGGTCGACACGCACGACCACCCGGTCGACAGCCATCCCGAGGTCTGGGACCTGCTCGACTACCTGTGCCGGAGAGCGCCCGTGCGCGGCGTCCTCATCGAGCGCGACGCGAATCCGCCGGACGACTTCGGCGAGATGCTGGCGGAGGTCGAGCACGCGAGGGCTATCTGGGCGTGAGGCGTTCCTCGCGCAGCTGGAGGGAGGACCATGGAACGTGTCATGAATCACATAGCAAAGGGGCGGACGATGGAGCGCGCAGCGGAGATGCGGGCGACGGGCACGGATACATCGGCGTTTCAGACCGCGTTCGCGCGGCTGCTCACCGATCCTCAGGCGTTCGAGCGCTTTTACGATGATCCGGCGCGCTTCGCCGAGGAGAACGCGCTGAGCGCCGGGCAGATGTCCGCGCTCCAGTCGCTCGACAGGGACCGGCTGCGCTGGATCTCGGGCTCGCTGGGCCTCAAGCGCTTCTACCTCGTCGAGACGTACTTCCCCGCCACGTTCGCGCTGCTCCGGCGCAACAAGGCGCTGTCGAGCGTGGGGCGGAGCTTCATCGCGACCTATCGCCCCATCAGGTCCGAGCACCTGATTCGCGCGTTTCGAGACGCCCTCTGGTTCGCCGAGCTCATCGAGCGGCGTGTCGGCCAGGGGGAGCTCGGACTCCCCTACCTCATGGACGTGATGCGCTGCGAGCTCGCCGAGTTCATTGTGTGGTCCGACGCCGCGTGCGTCGAGAGCTCGAACGATTTCAAGGCGCGGAACGCGTCGAGGCCGAGCGTCACCGAGGAGGAGCTGCTCGACGGCGCCGTGCGCGCGGGCCGGCACGTCGCGCTGCGCGAGTTCTCGTGCGACGTGTTGCCGTTCATCCAGGCGCTCGTCGACGGCAAGGCGCCGCCCGAGCCGGAGCCCGCGCCGACGCTGCTCCTGTTCGGGAGGATCGCGGTGACCGACCGGGTGCAGAAGGCCCGCGTGGGGGGGATGATAAGGTCGTTCCTTAGCCGCGCTGTCGGCGGGAAGCCCACCCGGGAGATCCTCGCGGAGATCATCGAGCCGCAGACCGATAGCGCCGCGCGGCGCGCCGTCGAGCGAGATTGCTGTCGAATTCTGCAGAAGCTCTACGCGCTGAACTTCGTGACGATCGAGGAGAGCGTGGGGCCGGGCGCGCGCGGCAGAGGCGACGGCGAGGGGCCGCGGAGCGGGGCATGAGGAGCGCTGCCCGACGCCATCATGTCTCACCGGGGGCGGCTCCCGTTCCCGGGGAGGACGCGGCGCACAAGGCATCTCGTCCATCCGGTTCATCCGGGCGGATCGACTCGGCCTACGGGCGCCTCGCCGCGGCGCTCGGCGACGACGCGGTGCTCGGCCCGGGCTCGGATCTCTCGGCCTACGAGGACCCCTATGCATTCGGCGGCTCCGAGGACTTCCGGTGCTCCGGGGCGGTGCTTCCGAGATCGGTGGAGGAGGTACAGGCCGTCCTGGCCATAGCCAATCAGCACGGCATTCCGATCTGGACCGTATCCACCGGACGGAACCTCGGGTACGGGGGCGCGGCGCCGCGGGTGAGCGGGGCCATCGTGCTCGACATGCAGCGGATGAACCGGATCCTGGAGGTCGACGAGGAGCATGCCTACGCCCTCGTCGAGCCCGGCGTGAGATTCGTGGACCTCTACGAACATCTCCGCGAGCATCGGCTGAAGCTCTGGATGTCCGCGCCATCGCTCGGTTGGGGCAGCGTCCTCGGCAATGCCCTGGAGCGGGGCATCGGCTACACCCCGTACGGCGATCACGCCGCCCAGATCTGCGGGATGGAGGTCGTCCTGGCGAACGGCGACGTCGTCCGCACCGGCATGGGAGCGTTGCCCGGCGCCAACACCTGGCAGATGTACAAGGGCGGGTATGGCCCGTCGCTGGACGGGCTGTTCCTGCAGTCGAACCTGGGGATCGTGACCAAGCTGGGGCTCTGGTTGATGCCTCAGCCGGACGGCATGATGTCATGCACCGTGCACTTTCAGAGGGAGTCCGACCTCGAGGCGGCCGTCGATGTGCTCGCGTCGCTGCGCCGCCGGGAGATCATCCAGAGCAACGCGCAGCTGGGCAATGTCCTGCGCGACGTGGCGCACCGCTATCCGCGCTCGCGCTGGTACGACGGCCCCGGCGCCATGCCCGATGAGGTGCTCGACGAGGTCCGCCGGGATCTGGGCATCGGATGGTGGTGGATCCTGCGCTTCGGCCTCTATGGCGACAAGGAGCTGCTGGACGCTCGGTTCAGGATCGTCCAGCGAGAATTCTCGAGGATCCCCGGCGCCGAGATCACGGGGCATGAGCATCTCGCCTCGGGCTCGGATGGGCTCCACGCCTGGGAGGTCGAAGGACCGGCCGGCCGGCTGGCGGGCGTCCCGGGGTTCTTCTCCTTGAACGCGCTGAAGTTCCGCGGCGACGACTGTGGGCACCTCGACTTCTCGCCGATCGTGGCGTCCAGCGGGCGCGAGGCGGCGAGGGTTTACAACCACGTGAAGGCGCGCGCCCGCGAGCACGGGATCGACTACCTGGCCGGCTTCACCGCCGGCGTGCGCCACCTGAACCACGTCTTCACGATCCTCTACGAGAAGCACGACGCGGAGCAGACGAGCAGCGCCGCCGCGCTGCTCGACACCTTGATCAGGGAAATGGGGAGGCAGGGGATCGGCGGGTACCGGGCGCACCTGGCCTTCATGGACCTGATCGGCGATCAGTTCAGCTTCAACGAGCACGCGCTCCGGCGCTTGAATGAGACCCTGAAGGATGCGCTCGACCCGAACGGCATCCTGTCGCCGGGCAAGCAGGGCATCTGGCCCGCGGCGTCCCGAAAGCAGCGCGCAGGAACGCGGTGATCGGCGCGCGCGCCACTCGCCGAGGAGGAGCCTTGCCCGATCTGCCCGCGAAGTTCGAGGCGCAGGGGCGCGGGCGGCGCATGGCCCCCGACGAACTCGTCCCGCCCGTCGATGTGGACACTCGTTCCTATAGAGTGTACACTCGTCCATATGTCGACCCCTCACGATCCCCGGTCCATGCGCGAGCGGATGCTCGCTGGCGACCTCTACATCGCCGACGATCCCGAGATCGCCGAGCAGAGCGCGGCCGCGCTGGATCTCATGGCGGCCTACAACGCGACGTCGGTACGGCAGCGCCCGCTGCGCCGCCGCTTGCTGGAGCAGCTGCTCGGCGCGATCGGCGAGGGCACCGAGATCCGCCCGCCGTTCCACGTGGACTACGGCTCGCGCATCACCATCGGGGCGCGCTGCTTCGCGAACTTCGGGCTGGTCGCGCTCGACGTCGCGCCCATCACGATCGGCGACGACGTGCAGATCGGCCCGAACGTGCAGCTGCTCACGCCGACCCACCCGGTGGAGCCCGAGCCCCGGCGGCAGAAATGGGAGGCCGCGAAGCCCATCACGATCGGGAACAACGTGTGGCTGGGCGGCGGGGCCATCGTGCTTCCGGGCGTGACGATCGGCGACAACACCGTGGTCGGCGCGGGCTCCGTCGTGACGCGCGACCTGCCGGCGAACGTGGTCGCCGTCGGTAACCCCGCCCGCGTGATCCGCGCCCTCGACGCCGCGGGCGCCGCGCCGGCGCCGGGCGAGGCGCGAGGGTGACGGAGGCGCGATGAGCGCTGCCAGGGCGAGGCGCGCCGCCCCCGCGCGGCGGGCCCGCCGCCACGACCCAGGGCGCCGGGAGCGGCTCGTGGCGACCGCGCTCGACGTGATCGCCGAGCAGGGCGTCGCCGGCGCGTCACACCGCTCGATCGCCCGGGCCGCCGACGTGCCGCTCGGCTCGACCACGTACCACTTCGCCTCGATCGACGAGCTGCTCGCCGCGGCGTTCACGCGGCACGCGGACGACGTGGCCACCCGCTTCGAGGAGCAGATGCGCGCCGCGTGCGACCGCGAGGCCGCGGTCGAGCACCTCGTCGAGCACCTCACCACGGCCCTCCTCGGCTCGGAGCGCGACCTGGTGCTCAGCGTCGAGCTCTACGTCGCCGCCGCCCGGAGGCCCGCGCTGCGCGCCGTCACCCAGGCCTGGATGCTGCGGAGCCGGCGCGCGCTGGAGATCCACTTCGACCCGGTGACCGCGCGGGAGCTCGACGCGCTGATCGAGGGCCTCGTGCTGCACAGCGCCCTATCGACGGATCCCATGGCGCCCGAGCAGATCCGGCACGCCATCCGCCGCTTCACCCGCTGAGCTCCCGGAGGAGATTGCTCCTCAGCAGTCCGTGCCGCATACCAGCCGTCCGTCTGGACACGTCACACCGGGCGTGCTGTCGGCGCCGCAGCTCACCTTGCACTCCGCCGTCTCGGCGCACGTCGCAACGCAATCCGCGTCGCACTTGAGCTCGCAGTGACTCTCGTCCTCGCACCGGATCGTGGCGCCGGCTCCCAGGTTGAACTTGCATTTGGCCTGGTCTCGACAGATCGCCGTGGAGCCATCGTCTGCCTTGAGGTCGCAGTCCGCCTGCTCCGTGCACGTGATCACGCTGCCGTCGCCGCCGTTGCCCTTGCACTCGCTCGTGTCGATACACTGGAGCGTCAGCGCGCCTTCGCTGCTGCCGTTGCACTTCGCGTCCGTCGTGCAGTCGAGCGAACACGACGTCGAGCCGCACTCGGTCTTGCAATCGGCGCCCGCCACGCACTCACAGTCGAATCCGCTGCACGCACACCCTGCCCCCGTGCACGTCGCGCTCCCTGTCTCTCCCCCGTCGCTGCCGCATCCGGCAGCCGTGAACATCGCGAGCGCCACCAGCCAAGCTCTCGTCGTCATCGTCATCCCCTCCGAGCGTAGGTCGACCGCTACACCGAATGTAGACGATGCCGTGAGCATCGTCATGCAGAGCGGCCGGAGCGCGCTCCAACGCATTCACCGTTGGACGGCCGCCGCACGCGCGTCGTGCCGCGCCCGTTCGGCCGCCTGCGGCAGGGGCAACCGGCAGCGGCGCGCGCCCGTCACTGGAGCACGACGCGGACGAGCGTGAACTCCGACCCGAACCAGCCGCTCGTCGGCCGCGAGTACGTGATGTACTGCACCCGACCGCCGTCCTCCTCGTACTCCGCGTGGTGAACCGAGTCGTACGGCGCGCGCTCCTCGGGGGCCGTATAGAGCGTGGCCTCTTCCGACCATGGGCCGGTGAGGTCCGGGGCGGTGCGCGCCACGATCCGGTGGTCTAACGGGGGCGAGTAGACCGCCAGCCACGCCCCGAGGTGCTCACAGTACGAGACGGACATGATGGGCGCGCCGTCGAACAGCTCGGCGGCATCCCCGGCGTCGTCGCTCCAGCCCTCGCCGTCGAAGTAACGGAAGGCGCCCCGGTCGAGGGGCGTCTCGAGCGGCACGCGCGCGAGGCGGCACGGCTTGGACAGACTGCCGTCGCACGCGAAGGTGTACAGGTCGTCGCCGTGGGCGACCAGCGCGGCACCCCAGCCTGGCTCGCCTTCCCCGAAGAGCAGGTCGGGGTGCTCCGCGCTCGCGTCCACGATCGGCCGCTCCGGCGCCTCATCGAGGCCCTCCCAGATCGCGAACGACTGGCCCACGCCGCGGAAGTTGAAGTCGCCCGGCTCCGCATAGATGAGGCCATACGGGATCAAAGCGCGGTCGCGCGCCGCGTCGAACACCGGCGCCCCGGGCCACACGGCCCAGCGAGCGCCGCACGGCGCCTCGGCGCAGTCATCGCCGGCGTGAGCGTCGTTGAACGCCTGCTCGTCCGCGGTGGGCGCGATGAAGTACCCCGGCGCCCCGACGCTGTCGGCCGGCGAGGAGAAGCCACCGATGCCGTCGGACGCGTCGAGATCGTCCGAGATGTCGAACGAGTTATGGTGCCAGTTCGTCCCGGCCTCGTCAGCCTGCGTGAGAACGGTGTCGCCATAGACCCAGACCGACTTGCCCCACGCGACAGCGCTGTCTCCACCGTCGCGCCCTTCGATCCACGCCCCCTTCTCGACGACGCCGATCTCCTCGGCAGACTCGACGCCTGGCCCCGACTCCCCGCCGCACGCCGCGAGGACCAGATGCGCGAGGACGATGGGGACAGAGCGGGCGGGCGTGAGGGATAGGCGCAGGGAGCTCATGACGCCATCATCCCACGGAAGGGGACGGCGCAGCTCACCACGTGCTCGATGGGCAGCTCGACGAAGAAAGTCGAACCCGCGCCGAGCGCGCTCTCGACCCGGATCGAGCCGCCGTGGGCCTCGACGATCTGCCTGGCGACGAAGAGACCGATGCCCACGCCGGCGTAGTCGCGCGACGACACGGCGCGCTCGAACCGCTCGAAGATCCGCGCCGTGTTCTCTGGGGCGATGCCGATTCCGTGATCGCGCACCGCGATCACGGCCGCGTCCCCGCGCCGCTGTACGCTGATCTCGACGGGGGCGTTCGCGCCATACTTCAGCGCGTTGGACACGAGGTTCGTCACGACCTGCTCAATCCGCAGCGCATCCCAGCGACCGAGGATCTCGCGCTCGACGCGCAGAGACAGCGAGCAGCCCGCCTGCGCCAGCACCACCTGGAGGGGCTCGACGGCCTGGCGCACCACCTCGGCGAGATTGACCCTCTCCGGATCGAGCTCGAGACGACCCGCCTTGATGCGCGACAGATCGAGCAGCTGATCGACGAGCCGCGTCAGCCGCGCGACCTGTCGAAGGCTCCCCTCCACCGCTCGGGCGGCGCGGTCGTTCTGGAGGGTCGCTGGCTCGCCGCCGCCAGGCTTGCGCTGCAGCGCCTGCAGCGTGAGCTGGAGCGCGGCGATCGGCGTTCGTAGCTCATGGGACGCGATGGAGAGGAACTCGTCTCTCTCTCGGACGGCAGCCTGGGCGGCCTCCTCACGAAGAGCGAGTCGGCCGCGATCTTCTACGGCCCTCCCCCGATCCTGGTCGATGCATTCCAGCGCGGCAGCGCTCTTCCAGATGTGGCGCACGATGAGGACGACGCAGCCGACGACGAGGAGCGACGACTCGAACGCCGAATCGTAGAGGCCGAGCGTCCGCCCCTTCACGATCGCCCAGCCGAGGAGGAACGGCGCGCCGAACGCGGCGACAAGCAGTCGGCGCGCCATCACGCCGCCGGCCCCCGCGCTGTTCAACAGCTCGACGCCGCTCAGCTCGGGCCGCGCGCACAGGGCGCCGGCAGACACCACCAGAAAGAGCAGCGCCGTATGCAACGCCATCTCGGTCGTCGCTCCGACGCCATAAAGATACCCGACCCCGAGCACATATCCGAGCACCGCCAGCTGCCCGAGCAACGCGATGAGCACGACCATCGCGAAGAAGAGCCGGCGCACGCGCCGCGCCTTCGCGTCGAGGAGACAGAGCGCCGAGCCGAGGAGGACAAAGCAGAGGGCCGTCGTGATAGCCATTCTGCCGAGGTGAGGGGTGCCGACGGCGCCCGGCCCTTCCCGGAAGAGAATCTGATCGATATGGAGCGGCTGGTTCAGCGCGTATTCCAGGCACGTGAGCAGCCCGATGAGAGCGACTCCGCCGGCGCACGCCCGCGAGAGCCGGCGCCTCCGCAAGCTCGAGCCCGCGCGGCAGTAGAGCCACAGCGACGCGCCGGCGGCAAGGAAGGCCAGCGCCGTGTTCGCCTTCATGGTCACGAATGTCGGGTGGACACTCTTGAGAACCTGAACATCGAGCCACCAGCCCACCAGGACGGCCCCAGCGGTCACGACGGCGATGGCGCTCGCGGCTCGTGGGATGATCCCAATCCAGTCGAGCAGAGGTGGACCACGAAGCGCGCGCGGGCAGCCAGGCTCGTCCAGTCCGCTGCTTCGTCCGCCCGCTTTCGACGTCATCGATCACGTAGATTGTCTTCGAACACCGCGATGCGCAACGTGCGAGGAGTCGCGCGCTGCCCTCTCGCCACGCCTCCCAGCGCCGCGCTCTACGAGTTTTTTGGCATCATCGGGTCTGCGATTCGCGCAGGGGCAGCCCGAGCGAAACGGCGGTGTCCGTCCGGCTGCAGATGGAGCGGCAGAGGTCGCGTATTGCTGCGGCGCGCCGAGCACCACACCGATGGCCGTCGCCCTCCCCGGCCGGACCTCTATCCCCAGCGCCCGCGCGCTCAGGCCATCCGTCGGACCATCTTCGTGTGCGGGATCCCCGCCTCGTCGAAGATCGGCCCCTCCTCGACGAAGCCGAGCTTGCGATAGAACGCCGCTGCAGAGACCTGGGCGTTCAGGATCAGCGCGCGCGCGCCCTCTGCGCCGGCGACGCGGATCGCCTCCTCCATCAGCCGCCGCCCGAGGCCCGCGCCGCGAAGGTCTCTCCTGACGGCCACGCGGCCCACCTTGAGCGCGCCCTCGCACGGCACGATGCGCATCGTCGCGACGACCTCGCCGCCGTCGAGGACGACGAAGTGCCGCGCGACGGGGTCGAGCTCGTCGATCTCGATGTCCTCGGGCACGGACTGCTCGACGACGAAGACCTCGCGCCGGAGGCGGAGCGCGCCGGCGTAGAGCGGCGAATCGCTGCGGATCGGGAGGACGTCGCCGGCCATCTTCGCTTCGTGCGCCGTCCCTGGCGGCGCGTCCACCCGATTCAGCGCGCCTTTTGGCTGCTCTCCGCAGACGCCCCGACCTCGGAAGAGCTAGCCTGATCGGACCGTGAAGATCATGACCTTCAACATCCTCTTCGGCGGCGAGGATCGGTTCGAGGCGATCCTCGCGATCGTCGCCGCCGCGCGCCCGGATCTGCTCGTGCTCCAGGAGTGCGTGGGCTGGGAGGACGGCGCCCGGCTCCGGGCCGTCGCCGAGGCGATCGGCGCGCCCGCCGGCGAGCGGCACGCCGTCCTGGGCAACGCCAACCCGCGGCCGAACGGGAGGCGCAACCACGTCGCCGTCGTCAGCCGGGCGCCGCTCGCCGGCGCGCGCGTGCACGCGCCCGAGACGCTGGCCCACTGCCTCGTCGAGGTCGAGCTCTCGCTCGACGGCGAGCCGCTCGTGGTGCTCGGCACCCACCTCAACGCCGGCAGCGAGGATCGCCGGCTCACCGAGGCGCGCTGGCTGCTCTCGCTCGTGCCCCCCGCCCGGTTCGCCGCGGGCCTCTGGGCGCTCGCGGGTGACCTCAACGCGCTGTCGCGCCGCGACCCCTACCCCGCGGACCTCGGCGCGCGCCTCGCGGCGGCCGGCATCGAGAAGTACGGCAGCCCGCCGCGGTTCGACACGATGGATTCGATCGAGGCGTTCGGCTGGGCCGACGCCCTTCTCCAGAGGCCGCGCACCTCGCGCTGGTTCACCGCGCTGCGCGGGCGCGACGGCGCGCAGGTGGAGACGCGGACCGACTACGTGCTGCTGTCGCCGCGGCTCGCCGGCCGGCTCGCGCAGGCCGACGTCATCGACGTCGGCGCCGCGTCCGACCACCACGCGGTCATCGCCGAGCTCTCCTGACGCGCCGCCTTTCGGCTACGCTCGCCGCGCGACCTCTCGCAGGAGGGAGCAGGAGGAGAAGCGAGCGTGGTGGATCCGCCGATCATGGACCGTGCGCCCCGGGACGACGCGGCGGCGCGACGCGATCGCCTGCTCGCCGCGCTGCTCCGCGGGCCGGACGCCCTCGTGCTGCTCCGCTGCGACGCGAGGCTGGCGCTCCTCGCCGGCAGGGCGGCGCCCCTCCAGATCGCGCTCGTCACGGCGCCAGGGGATCTCTCGGCCGACGAGATCCACGCCCTGCTCGAGCCGCTCGTGAAGGCGGTGCAGCCCGGCGGGCCGCCGACGCACGTCGTGCTCGTGGGCGGCGCCGCTGCCCCAGGCCGGGCCGCGCTCGCCAAGGTGGCGCCGCTCGTGCAGCCCGTGCGGATGGGCTTCCACCACCTCGACGCGGCGGGCGAGCTCGCGCGCGTGAAGGGGCAGGCCCTGCCGGCCCTCGATCGGGCCTACGAGCGCCTCGCCGAGGTGGGCCCGCTCGAGCCCGACGCGCTCGCGGAGGCGCTCGCCGAGGGGCACGCGCTGGCGCAGCAGGAGCGCGCGATCGTCGACCGGCTGAGGGGCAGCCGCCGCGTCACGGCGACGCTCATGATCGCGTGCGCCGCGCTCCTCGCCGTGAGCTACGCCTTCGGCTCGGGCACCCACGAGGCGGCGCTGTGGCGCATGGGCGCCAACAGCGGCGAGGCGGTGCGCCGTGGGGAGCTCTACCGGCTCCTCGCCTCGGCGTTCCTGCACGCCGACCCGATGCACCTCTTCGTCAACATGCTGGCGCTCTGGTCGTTCGGCCCGATGCTCGAGGCGCTCTTCGGCCCGCGGCGCTTCCTCCTGCTCTACGGGGCCTCGGCGCTGGGCGGGTCGCTCGCGAGCGCGATGCTGGAGGACCGGTGGAGCGTCGGCGCGTCGGGCGCGATCTGGGGCCTCATGACGGCCGGCATCGGCGTCGCGCTCCGCCCGCACGGGCTCCTGCCCCCCGCGATGATCGCGCAGATGCGCAGCCGCGCGTGGCTGCCGCTCGGGCTCAACCTCGTCTACAGCTTCCAGCCCGGCGTCGACCTGCTCGCGCACCTGGGCGGCGGCGTCGTCGGCTTCGCGCTCGTCGTCACGGTCCTCCCCCGCAGCCTCACGCCCGTGGATCAGCGCGAGCGCGCGGCGGACGCCGAGCCGAGGCCGCGCCCCCTCCTCACGGCGGCGGCCACCCTGGCGGCCGCGGCGATGGCGCTGTCCGTGGCGACGGCGTTCGCCGCCGGCCGCCCGTGGGAGCTCCGCGCGCCGCCGGTGCTGGCGCGCACCGCGGTCGCGGACACGGGCGTCGCCCTGGACCTGCCGGAGGCGCTCGCGAGCGCCGCGTCCGTGGAGGAGCTGGCCGGCGTCCGCTTCCACGCGTACGGGAAGCTGCCCAGGACGCCCGTCGTGTTCCGGGTCGCCGTCTTCCCGCTCGAGGGCGCTGTGCCGCCCGAGCAGCTGGACGCCCTCCTCGAGCAGGAGCGCAAGGTGCTCGACGAGCAACGGCCGGCGAACACCGTCACGAAGGGCCCGGCGACGCGCGTCATGCTGGGCGGGCGGCCGGCGGTGAGCGTGAAGAACGGGCTCAAGAACGGGGTGCAGATGGTGAGCTACGTCGTCGTGCTCGGGGATCGCGAGGTGATGCTCCAGGCCTACTCGACGGCGGATCGGCCGGCGACGTGGGAAGGGATCGAGGACAAGGTGGCGGCGACGATCCAGGCGCAGTAGTACGCGGCTGGCGGCGCCCGCGGCCGGCGCCGTGAGCAAACCACCTTGCGGAGATCGCGATCCCGTGGAGCACATGAATTCTCTGATGCAGCCGATCGGCCACCCCCTCCCCGGCTGGACGCCGCGGCCGCTGCCGCCGCGCGAGATTCTGCTCGGGCGCACGTGCCGACTCGAGCCGATCGATCCCGAGAGGCACGCGGCGGACCTCCATGCGGCCAACCTCACGGACGCGGAGGGGCGAGGCTGGACCTACCTGCCCTATGGGCCCTTCGCGACCCTCTCGGACTACCACGCCTGGATGGACGCCACGTGCCTGGGTGATGATCCGCTGTTCCATGCGATCGTCGACGCGACGACCGGACGGGCCATCGGCGTCGCTGCGTACCTGCGGATCGACCCCAAGAACGGCGTCATCGAGGTCGGACACCTCAGGTACTCACCGCTCCTTCAGAGGACGCCTGCGGCGACGGAGGCGATGTACCTGATGATGCGGCGGGCGTTCGACGAGCTCGGCTACCGGCGCTACGAGTGGAAGTGCGACGCGCTCAACGCAGGCTCGCGGGCGGCGGCGACGAGGCTCGGGTTCCGCTTCGAAGGCGTGTTCCGGCAGGCCGCGGTGGTCAAGGGGCGCACCCGCGACACCGCGTGGCACGCCATCATCGACAAGGAGTGGCCCGCGGCGAAGGCGGCGTTCGAGCGCTGGCTCGATCCATCGAATTTCGACGACGCGGGCCGCCAGCGGCAGAGCCTCTCCGCGCTGATGGGCGCGGAGGAGCGGCGGTAATCGCGGGGTGACCGGGCGAGGGCGAGGCGGCGCCGCGTCGCCCGGTGGTGGGGTACTTTGGCCGAAGGTGTGTCTTTTAACCGCCAAGACGCCATAAGACGCCAAGAAAACAACAATCATCTTGGCGTCTTATGGCGTCTTGGCGGTTCCATCATTCCGCCAGGAGGGCGGGAATTCCCCCGAAGCTCAAGGAGCTGCTCGTATGCGCCTTCGAACGACGCAAGCCTTTCGAGAACTTCCCGAAGGTCAAGCGCGCCCGCGGATCCGTTCCCAGAGCACCTTGGCGCCGCCCGCGACAGCCACCAGGCCGGCGACGACGAGCTTCTTGCTGGCGAGCATCAGGGCGAACAGCCCCTTGAACAGCCCCGCCTTGGCCGCCACCTTGCCCGCGACCAGGGCGCCGATGCCGTACACGGCTACCTGGTCGATCTTCTCGTCGAAGTCCTCGTAGCGGTTGCCGGGCTTGAACTCGACGAACTTCAGCACGCTCTGCATCTCGCCCCGCACGGTCGCGAGCTGCTTCATGCCGGAGACGGCGTTCAGCTCGAGCACGCCTTTGCGCCCGAGCACGCGGATCGAGTAGTTGAGCGTGTGGTGCTCGTTGCCCACGAACTCGAGCTCCTTGGCCCAGTACAGCTTCTTCGTCGCGGGATCGTAGTGAGGCGGCTCGGCCCAGCCGATCAGGCGCACGGCGGGGAAGCCCGCCTTCTGGCGCTCCAGGTTCCCCTCGCCGGTGTCCTTCTGCATCTCGGCCAGGAGCTCGCCGAAATCGATGTCCTTCGCGTCATCGTCGTCGACGTGGCCCTCCTCCACGTAGCTGATCACGACCCCCCACGAGTCGTCCGCGATCGGGCTCAGGCCGGCCGGGAACAGCATGCCGAGCGCTTCGGACCCCGGAGGATTGCCCCAGGCCTCGAGCACCTTCCTGGTGCCTTCCGGGCCCGTGAAGCGGAACGCCTCCGGCACGTCGAGCTCGGCCAGGTTGTCGCCGACCGTGACCTTCCCGCTCTGGAGCTTCAGCTCGGCATCGAACTTCTGCATCGCCGCGGCGATCTCCTCCGCCGTCGGCTCCCGCGCTGCGTCGCCGGATGGCTCCGCCGCAGCCGGCTGCGCGGCCCCCGCGGGCACGGCGCTCGCCGCTCCGGCCGCGGCCCCCGCGGGCGCGGCAGGGCTCGGGTCCCCGGCCGCGGCGAGCGCGCTCGCGCCGAGCACCAGGGCCACCGAAGCGATCGAAGCGAGTCGACGATTGGACATTTTCCCCACTCCTGACGGAACACCCTGCCGCCTTCGAGAATATTCGGGGCATTCAACCAGAGTGCTCCATGGCGCACAAGCGCAGCGTGGCGCTCCCGCAGGCTGTGGAGAAGGCAGCTCCTTCAATGCATGGATAAGTTGTTGATGCAGTGTCATTTTTCCAGGAGGGGGGCGGGGCGCGTCAGAAACGTGCTTTCGCCGCGAGTGCAAACCATCCGATTCCCTTCGCCAAGCACCGCTATGGACATGCGGCGCCATGATCCGGCTGGGTGCAAAACACCTTTCGGCCAGATTCATCCAGTCGACCTGTGCGTGACTGCCCGGAGCAATCTGCCACCGCGCAGGCGACGGCCTCCCCCGGGCGGGCGTACACGGGGGCTCAGCTCTCCCCGGTGAGCTCGACCCCTCCCCGACCGCCGCGCCGGCGCCCCTCCCGCCCGCAACGCAGGCCGCCTGGCCGGAGGCGCCCCTGCGCCCTACCTTGATCGCCATGAAGAAGCTCCGTATCGATGTCTGGTCCGACATCGCGTGCCCTTGGTGCTACGTCGGCAAGCGCCGGCTCGAGGCCGCGCTCGCCAGGTTCCCGCGCCGGGATGCGGTCGAGGTCGTCTGGCGCGCGTTCGAGCTCGACCCCTCGGCGAAGCGCGTCCTCGACACCGAGGTCTCCTACGCCGGGCGCCTCGCGAGGAAGTACGGCGTGCCCGTCGCCAAGGCCGAGGCCATGATCCAGCAGATGACCGAGGTGGGCGCGGCGGACGGCCTCGAGCTCCGCTTCGACAAGGTCCGGCCCGGCAACACCTTCGACGCGCACCGCGTGCTCCACCTCGCGGCCGAGCGCGGCGCGCAGGACGCCGTGAAGGAGCGGCTCCTCCGCGGCTACATGACCGAGGGCGAGGCGATCGGCGAGCCGGAGGTGCTCGCGCGCCTCGCCGGCGAGGCGGGGCTCGACCCGGATGAGGTCCGCGCGGCGCTCGCGAGCGACGCCCACGCGCGCGAGGTGCGGGCCGACGAGGCCGAGGCGCGCGCGATCGGCATCACGGGCGTCCCCTTCTTCGCGTTCGGCGGGCGGTACGGCGTCTCCGGCGCGCAGCCGGCCGAGGCCCTCCTCGGCGTGCTCCAGAAGGCGTGGGACGAGGCGGCCGACGCGCCCGAGCAGGCGTTCGCCGAGGGGGCGGCCTGCGGACCGGACGGGTGCGCATGAGCCGCCGGGCGTGATAGAGCTGCGCGGCGGATGTCGATTCAATGGTATCCAGGCCACATGACCAAGGCTCGGCGCACGATCGCCGAGTCGATGCCGTCGCAGGACGTCGTCATCGAGGTGCTCGACGCCCGGATGCCGCTGGCCAGCGAGAACCCCGTCCTGGCCGAGCTGCGCGGCCAGAAGCCGTGCATCAAGGTCCTGAACAAGAGCGATCTGGCGGACCCGGCCGTCACCACGGCGTGGCTCCGCTACTTCGAGGCGGAGCGCGCCGCGCCTCCTGACGAGGCGGAGCGCGGCGCCTCGCCGGGGGGACAGGTGCTCGCGATCGCGATCTCCGCGAGCCAGTCGTCCGAGGCGCGGCGCCGGATCCCGGAGCTCTGCAAGCGCCTCGCGCCCCCCAAGAACGGCCCCGGCAAGGTGGTGCGGGCGATGATCGTGGGGATCCCCAACGTCGGCAAATCGACGCTCATCAACGCGCTCATGGAGCGCAAGGTGGCCAAGGTCGGCGACGAGCCCGCGGTCACCAAGAGCCAGCAGCTCGTCACGCTGAAGACCGGCATGGCCATCTCCGACAACCCGGGGATCCTCTGGCCCAAGATCGACGACGAGGCGGCCTCGTTCCGCCTGGCCGTGGGCGGGGCGATCCCCGACACGGCCATCGACTACCAGAGCGTCGCCCTGTTCGCGGCGGGGTACTTCCTGCGGCGCTACCCCGAGCTCCTCGTCGCCCGCTACAAGCTGAAGGAGCTGCCGGAGACGGCCGCCGCGCTGATCGAGGAGATCGGCCGCCGCCGCGGCTGCCTGCGCAGCGGCGGGTCGGTGGACCTGCACAAGGCGTCGGACATCCTCGTCCACGACTTCCGCGCCGGTCGGCTCGGGCGCATCAGCCTGGAAGAGCCGCCGGGGCTGGAGTCGCCGTCGGGGATCGAAGAGAGCGCGTGAGCCGCGGCGCAGCGTCGCCGGCCAGGCTGGCCGATCGACGTGGGCGCCCAGGATCTTCGACCCGAAGGCCGCCGACGCCCGCTACGATGCCCACGCGACGGCTGCCGTGCGGCGCCGCCAGTGACGTTCGCCCCGCTCCCCGCTCCCCACGTCCCCCGCTCCCTACCCATTCACCCAACGAGGACCTCACTCCATGGCCGGAAGCAGCCTGCTCGCCCTGATCGACGACATCGCCACCGTGCTGGACGACGTTGCCGTGCTGACGAAGGTGGCCTCCAAGAAGACCGCCGGCGTGCTGGGCGACGATCTGGCGCTGAACGCGCAGCAGGTGACGGGCGTCAGCGCCGATCGCGAGCTGCCGGTCGTGCTGGCCGTGGCGAAGGGCTCGCTGCTCAACAAGGCCATCCTTGTGCCGGCGGCGCTGGCGATCAGCGCCTTCGCGCCCTGGGCCGTCACGCCCCTGCTGATGGTCGGCGGCGCCTTCCTCTGTTACGAGGGCTTCGAGAAGGTCGCCCACAAGGTGCTCCACAGCAAGCACGAGGACGAGGCGCACCGCGCCGAGCGCGTGCAGGCGCTCTCCGATCCGAAGATCGACCTCGTGGAGTTCGAGAGGGACAAGATCAAGGGCGCGGTGCGCACCGACTTCATCCTGTCGGCCGAGATCATCGCGATCACGCTCGGCACCGTGGCGGCGTCGCCGTTCAGCACGCAGGTCGCCGTGCTGAGCGGCATCGCCGTGCTGATGACGGTGGGCGTCTACGGCCTGGTCGCCGGCATCGTGAAGCTCGACGACGCCGGCCTCTACCTGAGCCGCCAGGACGGCGGTCTGCAGCAGTCGCTGGGCAGCGGCATCCTGAAGGCGGCGCCGTGGCTGATGAAGGGCCTGTCGGTCGCCGGCACGGCGGCGATGTTCCTGGTCGGCGGCGGCATCCTGACGCACGGCGTGCCGTGGCTGCACCACCCCATCGAGGACATGACCCAGGGCGCCGGCGCCGTGCTCGGCGCGGTGGTGCCGTCGCTCGCCAACATGGTCGTCGGCGTCGCGGCCGGCGCGGTCGTGCTGGGCGTCGTGACCGCGGTGAAGCAGGCGATGACGCGCGAGAAGGACGATCACTGACCCTGGAGCGCGGGCTCGCGCCGCCTGGAGCCCGAGCTCGCGCCGCGCAGGTCAGCCCTGTCCGGACCGCACAAGGGCCGCGAGCAGCCGCTCGAGCGCCGCGGCCGGGTCGGCGCCGAGGCCAGCGTGGACGCGCGAGGGCTGGACGACCGTGCTCGCCGGGGACACCACCCAGCCGAAGCGCTCGGCCTGCGGGAGCTCGGCGACGTACCCGCACGCCCGATCGCCGGCGCAGACGCGGCGGATGAAGTCGAGGTGGCCGCGGACCGCCTCCAGGTCGAGATCGGGCCAGAGGGCGAGCAGGCGCCGCTCGTCGGGCTCGAAGCGCGCGTCGAGGAAGCCCCGGACGCGGCAGAAGAGGACCACCCCGACGTTGACGCGCTCGCCGCGCTCCACGCGCGGGACCACGCGCAGCACGGCGTAGTCGAACGGGTCCGCGTCGGCGGGCGCGCGCGGAGGGCTACCGCCGGGCACGGACGGCATCGAGCGCCTCCTCGACGAAGCCCCGCGGCGACGCGAGGCGGTGGGTCAGGTAGGCGGCGTACGCCGCGCGGCGCGCCGCGACCGGCGCGGCGTCGGGCTGCGGCGCCTCGGCCGCGTCGGGCGAGAACGCGGACCGCCGCTCGCCCGAGGACCGGGCGCGAGGGTCCTGATCGGCCAGCCACGCGTCCGGGATCGCCGCGACGATCCCCGCGATGCGCTCGGGGGTGAGCCGGGCGCTCAGCGCGGCGTCGGCCGCGGCGAGATCGCCCGCGAACGGGAGCAGGACATGGCTCTTGACGAGCGGGAAGCGGTCGTGGGCGTCGGCGCGCGGGTCGGTCGCGTCGGTCCAGGCGTGGTGGACATAGAGCGCCGCGCCGTGGTCGATCAGCCAGAGGCGGCGGTGCCACAGGAGCAGGTTCGGGTTCTTGGGCGTCCGGTCCACGTTGCTCGTGAAGGCGTCGAACCAGACGACGGCGGCCGCAAGCCCCGGGTCGATCGCCGGGCCGGCGAGCGGCTGGAACGCGAGCGACCCGGGCAGGTAGTCGAGGGCGAGGTTCAGGCCGGCGCTCGCCGAGAGCAGGTCGGACAGCTCCGGATCCGGCTCGGCCCGCCCGAAGGCCGGGTCGAGCTCCATGAAGACGATCTCCGGCACCGGCAGCCCCAGCGCGCGCCCGATCTCCCCGGCGACGAGCTCCGCGATGAGCGCCTTCGGCCCCTGGCCGGCGCCGCGGAGCTTCAGGACATAGAGCCCGTCGTCATCGGCCTCGACGAGGGCCGGCAGCGACCCGCCCTCGCGAAGCGGGGTGACGTAGCGGGTTGTGTGGACGGTTCGGATCATGCCGGGCAGCAGCGTAGCGGGTGGCGGGGGAATTCCCCCACCCTGCCGGAAGGATGGAACCGCAAAGGCGCCATGAGACGCCATGATTTTTGTGTTTCGCTTGGCGTCTTTGGCGCGCTTGGCGGTTCAAGAGACCCCGCCTTCGGCCAGAGCCCTCACCCCCGTCGTCACGTGAGACGGGGGAGCCGGATCGAGCTGGAGCGCACCGGGAAGCGCGCCCTCGATAATCGATGAGGCGGCCCGGGCGCTCGCTCCGCGCAGCAGCGCGAGAGCGAGCGCCGCAGGCCCTCGTCGATCACTCGCCGAGGGGATCCAGCCTCGAGCCCAGCACGGGCTGGTAATCGCCGAGCAGGAAGCCCTGCAGGCCGTCCGTGAACTCGAACGGACCGATCACATGAACCACCTCGCTGCTCGCGCCGCCAGCGCCGCCCTCGCCGGTGGCGCCCGCCGAGCCGCCCTCGCCGGTGGCGCCCGCCGAACCGCCCTCGCCGCTCGTGCCGCCAGCGCCGCCCTCACCGGTGGCGCCCGCCGAGCCGCCCTCGCCGGTGGCGCCCGCCGAACCGCCCTCGCCGCTCATGCCGCCCGAGCCGCCCTCGCCGCCGGCACCACCCGCGCCGCCGGCGCCGCCGGCGCCGCCGGCGCCGCCCGAACCGCTCGTGCTAGCCGACCTCGTGACGGTGATGGAGTCGATATAGACGATGGTCGGGTTGGCCCAGGGCCCCTCGGCACCTGCGTCGACCTTGACGCCGATGCGCTTCACCTGGGTCTTGTTGAACGTCGTGGACGCCGCAGCGGCGGTATCGACGTCGATGGTGAGCTCGGTCCACTCTTTCAGGTCGTTGAAGCTCGTCCACGCCCAGGGGACACCCGCCCAGCTCTGCGCACCGCCGTTCTGCACGAACGTCTGCAGACCACCGCCGGTGGCCGATTGAGCCTTTACACGGAACGTGACGGTAGCGCCGGTCAGGTCGACCAGCTGAGAGAAGTCGAACTGGAACAGCGTCCCCGTGGAAGCCGTGGTGAGCGGCACAGCCAGCCGGGCGCAACCCGAGCAGCTCTCCTCCGGACCGGGACCGATGTCGGGGGCGCCGCCGCCCGCGCCGCCGTCGCCGCCGCCCGCGCCGCCGTCGCCGCCGCCCGCACCGCCGTCGCTGCCGCCCGCGCCGCCTTCACCGCCGCCCGCGCCGCCTTCACCGCCGCCCGCGCCGCCTTCACCGCCGCCCGTGCTCGCCGAGCTGCTGCTGGAGCTCGACGTCGTGCTGGAGGCGGTCCCACCGCCCGCACCGCCGCTGCCGGTGGTCTCATCGTCGCCGCAACCCGTCATGGCGAATGCGCCGACCAACATCCCGCACATTGCCAAAGAAAGAACTGATCTCATCCTGACCCTCTCCTGATGTGCACCACGAGGCCACGCAGCCCGGGCCTCCGTTCGCCATGGCGGTTGCCACCGCCCGCGAGCTCCTCCGAGCCAGCCGCGTGGCGCAAGTTACCCTGGGCAGAAATTTTTCTCAACAGCCCAAACGTGTGAGCCCGACAACCAGCTCAGCCCCATCGAGGCGCAGCTGTCGAGTCCGCCGGACGAAAGCGCCGCGGCGGGCTCGACAGCCGCGGCGCGGCGAAATCGTGCGACACGCCCTCGCCGGGGCGGCCCTCAGGCCGCGCCCCGGCGCTTCACGTCGTACCGGAGGAGCGACACGCCGCTCGCGTACGACGTCGCGCCGAGGAGCGCCAGATCGACCTTCCTGGAGCTGTCGCCGAAGAGCGGGATCCCGTGCCCGAAGACGATGGGATTCACCTTGAGGACGAGCCGATCGATGAGGTCGTGATCGAGGAGGAAGCCGGCGAAGGCGCCGCCCCCGCAGAGATAGATATCGGCCCCGTCGCCCTCCTTCAGCCGCTTCAGGGCCGCGATCTCGTCACGGTCCACGACCTCCACCTCGGCGCCCTCGCCGAAGCGGAGGGTCTTCGAGAAGATGTAGTGCGCCATGTGCGGGTAGGCTCGCTTCCCCGGGACGAGCCCGAAGGGATAGCCCGCCTCGTACGTCCTTCGCCCCATCACGACGGTGTCGTAGCCCTTCAGGCGCTCGACGTAATCGGCGGCGTGCTCTCCTTGCATCGCGAAGCCGTCCACCGAGCCGTCCTCGTGCGAGATGAAGTTGTCGACCGTCACCGCGACGTCATAGACGATCTTTCTCATTCGAATCCTCCTTGAAACGCTGTCCTGAGCTCGCCCGGGATCGATCCATCGAGCGCGCCGGGTCCTGGCGCGTCGAAGCCATTCCCATCGCGCAGCTCGCGCCAGCGCAACCAGAGAAAGCTCGCCGGGGGGCTGTCGAGCCCCTCCGGCTGGCGTTGTGACGAGTTCAGGCTGTTGTTGGATGCTCTGGCGCGCCTTGCGCGCTTCGCTGCGTCCGGTGCAGCGTACTCCCCGGCTGGCCCGAGATCACTCGGCGATGTGGGTCAGCAACGAGCCGGCCACCGGCCTGTAGTTGCCGATCACCATCGGCTCCGCGCCGGTCGTGAACTCGAACGGACCCACCACGTGGATCACCTCTCCACCGGAGCCGCCGCCTTCGCCGCCTGCGCCGCCGACACCGGCCGAGCCGCCTTCGCCGCCCGCGCCGCCGACACCGGCCGAGCCGCCTTCGCCGCCCGCGCCGCCGACACCGGCCGAACCGCCTTCGCCGCCCGCGCCGCCGACGCCGGCCGTGCCGCCTTCGCCACCCGCGCCGCCGACACCGGCCGAGCCGCCAGCGCCGCCCACGCCGCTCTCACCGCCGGCGCCGACGTCACCGCTCGTTCCACCGGCGCCGCCCACGCCGCTCTCGCCGCCGGCGCCACCTTCGCCGCTCCACCCGCCGGCACCGCCCTCACCGCCGGCGCCGCCCTCACCGCGCTCGCCGCTCGGTGCGGCGCCTCGCGCGGCGCTCGGAGTGCCGGGTTTCGTGACGGTGATGGAGTCGACGTAGACGACGGTCGGATTGGTCCAGGGCCCGGTGCCGCCCGCCGTGAGCTGAAGTCCGATCAACTTCACCTCCGTGCGTTCGAAGGAGGGCTTCGACCCGGCCAAGGCGTCGACATCGATCGTGATCTCCTGCCAGTCTCCCAGGCCGGAGATCGGATTCCACGAATAGCCGATGTTCTGATAGCCCCGATCCACCCCGTTTTGCACGAACGGCTGCACGCCGCCGCTGGTGCCGGCGTGGGTCCTCACGCGGTACGTGACCGTGCTCCCCGTCAGATCGACCGGCGAGGTGAACTCGATGAAGAACTGCGTCGCCGTATTCGCGGTCGTGAACGGAACGGACAGCCGAGCGCAACCGGAGCAATGCTCCTCCGGGACCGAGCTGCCGCCGCCTTCACCCGCGCTGCCGCCGCCTTCACCCGAGCTGCCGCCGCCGACACCCGGGCTGCTGCCGCCGTCACCCGAACCGCCGCCGCCGTCGCTCGAGCCGCTGCCGCCGTCACCCGAACCGCCGCCGCCGTCGCTCGGGCCGCTGCCGCCCGAACCGCCGCCGCCATCCGCGTTCGAGCCGCCATCACCCGAGCCGCCACCGCCGTCAGAGCCCGAGCTGGTCGAGTTCGACGACGTGCTGGAGTTGGATGAGCTCCCTCCGCCCGTCCCGCCAGCGCCGCCGCTGCCAGTGGACTCGTCGTCACCGCAACCCGTCAGGGCGAACGCGCCGACCAGCAACCCGTACGCAGCAAAAGAAAGTACCGATCTCATTCGGACCCCTCCTGGATAGACCCCCGCGAGGCCGCGCGGCAGATGTCGCCGTTCGCCACCGCGGCTCCTACAGCACTGGAGCTCTTCCGAGCCAGCCCCGCACATCGCGACATTATCCTGGACAGAAGACTTTCTCAACAGCCCGGACGGGGAAATCCGTCACCGGGTCTCGACGCGTTTGTCGTTCATCGACGCTGGCGACGCTGCAAGCATGGCAGCCACACCAGACCACCTGAGGAGTCGAGCCGGAGCGCCGCGCGACGGCTACACATAACCACCCATGAAGTCGACCGGAGCGCCGCGCGGCGGCCACATCGGATTACCTGCGGTCCCGGTCGAGAGCGCGGCGCGGCAGCCCGAGAGAGCCGAACAGCGCTCTGTCGCGTATCGATCGCTTCCTCAGCGACCGTCCCTGCCGCGACGACTTTGCCGGCGGCGAAACTGGTTCCTTCCAACCACCTCCGGACGCGGACGAGGTCATGGCCCGTCGAGCGCGCCGAGCCCCCCGATCGGCGCGTCCGGGATCATCGCAAATCAAGCGGATTGATGCTGTAGCGCGTCTCTCGCGCTTCCCTGGTGAGGAGCGGCAGGCGCCACGGGATAGCCAGGGTCACGGGGCGACGTGGGTCACCGTCGAGCCTTCCACGGGCTGGTAATCGTTGACCACCATCGGCTCCTCGCTCGTCGTGAACTCGTACGGACCCATCACATGAATCACATCGACGCTGGAGCCGCCGCCTTCGCCGCCTCCGCCGCCTTCGCCGCCTCCGCCGCCTCCGCCGCTCGAGCTGCTGCTGCTCGAACTGCTGCTGCTCGCGCTGCTGCTGCTGCTGCTCGCGCTGCTGCTGCTCGCGCTGCTGCTGCTGCTCGCGCTGCTGCTGCTCGCGCTGCCGCCGCCTTCGCCGCCTTCGCCTCCGGCCCCGGCCACCCCACCCGCGCCGCCGGCGCCGCTCATACCCCCCGCGCCGCCATCGCCGCTGGTGCCGCCCGCGCCTCCGGCGCCGCCCATACCCCCGGCGCCGCCCATACCCCCGGCGCCGCCATCGCCCCCGGCGCCGCCATCGCCGCGCTCCCCGCTACGGCCAAAGAAGAAGCGCTGGCTGCTCGGAGCCCCTTCGCCTGTGCCGGGTCTCGTGACCGTGACGTAGTCGACATCGACAACGGTAGGATTGACCCAGGGCCCCGTGTTGCCCGCCGTGACCTGAACCCCGATCATCTCCACCACGGTGCGGTTGAAGGTTCCATTTGTCGGAGCCAGCGCATCGACATCGATCTTGATTTCCTTCCACTGTCCCAGCTCGGCAAGCGGGTTCCACGAGTAGCCGATGTTCGCATAGCCGAGATCACCCCCGTTCTGCACGAACGGCTGCAGACCGCCGCCCGTGCCGGCACGGGTCCTCACGCGGAACGTGACGGTCGCGCCGGTCAGGTCGACCTTCTCGTGGAAGAAGATCATGAACTGCGTGGCCTGCCCCGCCCTCGTGAGCGGCACGGAGAGCCGCGCGCAGCCAGGGCAGCCATCGCCCGGATCAACGACGCCTCCACCCACACCGCCGCTGGCGGCACCACCACCTGCGCCGCTATCACCGGTAGTTGCTGCGCTGCTCGAGCTGCTGGCCGCGCCCGTGAAGCCCGTCGACGTGCTCGGGGGGAAGGGGAAGCCCCCGCCCGTGCCGTCCTCGATCGCGGGGTTGTCCGTGCAACCCATCACGGCGAACGCGCCAACCAGCAACCAACACCCCGCCGTAGAACGAACTGTTCTCATCCTAGCCCCTCCTAGATCCATCCCGCGAGGCCCCGCGGCTGATGCCGCCGTTCGCCTTCAGCGGCTCCGACCGCGCCCGAGCTCCTCCGAGCCAAACCGCACGAGGCGAGACTATCCTGGACAGAGCAACTTCTCAACAACACGGACGTGTGGATCCGTCGTTACAGTTTAGCGCATTACGCGATCACCGATGCCAGCTCCAATGCGCGCGAAGAAGCCACATCATGCCACCTGCGAAGTCGCGTCCGGAGCGCGGGCGCCCCTCGGCGCAGCGGCTGAGCGCCCTTGGCTGCTCGGTTATGGTGCGATGTCGAGGCGACGGCGGCGCGCGATGCGCGCGGTGCCCGCAGCGCGGCGCCATCGGCCGTCGGGGCGCCGGGCTCAGCGCCCGCCCGATGACGGGGCCGCGGTGGGGTGGAGTAGCATCATGGCAATGGCGACCACATAAAACGAGAGGCCGACCAGGAGGAACGCGATGGCGACACGGTAGATCGTGGTCTTGCGATCGCGGTAGGCGAGCGAGGCCAAGAGCCAGCCGCGCAGGTCGTCGCCCGGTTGCTGGGTGAGCCAGCGAATGTGCTGCACACCCCAGACGATCAGGGTCGCGGAGAGCAGGACGATCGCCACGCCGGCGATGATCAGCCCCTGCGCGTGGGGGCTGGTGCCGGCGATGAGGCGGCCCGAGAAGCCGGTCGTGGTGATGACGATGCCGCAGAGGCCGATGAGCACCTGGGCCCGGTTATGGAGGACGGCGAACTGCCGCTCCAGGATCCCGTGGAGGGCATCCCAGGACCCGGCGCCCACGAGCTCGACGAGCCGGTCCATCTCTTCCTCCCTCGCGATCTTCTTCATGACAGGCGCCCTAGCACTCCGGCGCCCGCGCCTCATCACGTCCCGCCGCGCGCGCGACGAACAGGCCGAACGCCGCGCACGTCAGCGCGACGAGGAGCGCGCCCGAGGCCCACAGCACGGGGCGGTGCCCATAGCGATCGACGCCCATCCCGACGACGGGCCCGAGCAGCACGAAGGCGAGGCGGAAGAGGAAGCTGCGGAGCGAGACGCAGCTCGCGCGATCGCCGTCGGGCGCGAGGCGCTGCTCCTCGTGGTGGAGCAGCGGCATGTGCAGCCCGCGCACGAGCGTGAGCAGGAAATAGAACGCGACCCCGAGCACGTGGCGCGAGAGCGCGAGGCCGAGGTACCCGGCCGCCACAAGGACGACGCACGCGAGCAGCGTCCCCGTCATGCCGAGGCGGCGGCCGGCGCGCTCGCTCAGCATCGAGCCGAGCGCGGTGGTGAAGCTCGCGACGGCCCACATGGGGCCTATCCACGCGACCGGGGCGCCGGCCTCGGTCGCGTACAGCGCCATGAGCCAGGTCGGCAGGTACGACGCGAGCGCGAGCACGACGCCGAGCAGCAGCACCGCGCGGAAGTCGGCGCGCTCGAGCAGCGCGTCGCGCACGATCGCGCGCATGCGGCCCAGGTGGTCCTCGACCTTCGGCTCGGCGCGGCGGGTCTCGCCGAACCGGAGGGCGATCCCCGCCGCGAGCGCCCAGGCCGCCGCCTCCATCGCGAACGGCAGGCGGGACCAGCGCGCGTAAAGGAAGCCGGCGGCGAGCGCGGCGCTCCCCGAGGCGATCTGCGCGATCGTGCGCATACGGCCGTACCAGCGGGCGAACTCGTGCTCTTTGCCCAGCTCGCGCAGCGAGTCGAAGAGGAGCGCGGAGTCCGCCCCCGAGACAAGGGAGAACCCGACGCCGAGCACGAGCTCGGCGAGCAGCACCGACCAGAGCCCGCGCGCGAGCGCATAGAGGCCCCAGCCGGCCAGGATGCAAAAGGAGGCGATCACGAGCGCGCGGCGGTGGCCCAGGCGATCGGCGACGTAGCCGGACGGGAACTCGAAGAGCGCGATGCTCAGGCTGAACGCGCCCTGCACGGCCATCATCGTGGCCACGCTCATGCCGATGTCCTGCGTCCAGAACAGCGGGAAGATGGCCGACGGGAACATCAGCGATTGAACGCCGTGGTAGACGCAGATGCGCCAGGGGTTCTGCCGGACGGACGACATGACAGGGGATCCGGGAGCTCACGCCGCCGCGGGCGCGCCGCCGCCTCGCGTCTAGAACTCGGTTCCGATCATGTACCTGAGTTGCCCCGTCTTCAGCGAGAAGACGTAAAGCGCCGTCCAGCTGGCGAAGAAGACGTCGTTCGCCGAGATCGAGATCCCGGACGAGACCTGCGACTTCTTGTGAACTTGCACGTCCCACAGCCGCTTGCCGGTGGCCGCCTCGAAGCAGGCGAGGCGCGTGCCGTCTTTGTGATCCTTCATGTCATAAGGGACGACCAGGAACCCGCCTTCATAGGCCCCCGCCTCCACCCCCGTGGCCCGCGTGGTCAGCGGGTCGACGCCGGGCACCACCGTCTTCCAGAGCACCTTCTTCTTGTTGTCCACCGCGGCCACCATGCCGACCTGGCTGCCCTTGCTGCGGCCGCCGAGCAGGAACCGCGGCCCGGGCCCGCTCGGGATGATCGCGCCGCTCACCGACATGCCCTCGACCTCATGCGACCCGGGCAGCCCGAGCTCGTCGAACTCGTGCCAGCGGGCGAACCGATAGCCGGGCGCCTCTTCCTGGATCGAGCTCGGAACCGTCTTGCAGGCCGCGTCCTTCGCGAGCTCGCGCCGCTTCCCGGTCGCCGGCTCGAGCCCGTGCTTCGCGTCGTCGACCGTCTCGACGACGATCACGCCGTCGCCCTGGCACAGCCGCCTCGCCTTCTCGCCGAGCAACGCCGACCACGACGGCGTCCCGGTGCGCAGATCATGGGCCTGCACCTTGCCCAGCGCGTCGATCGAGATCATCCGATCGAAGACGATCGCGCGCCGCGCCTCGTGGTTGGCCGCGTCCTTGGTGAGCGCCGCCGTCTTCCAGATCGGCTTCCCGTCGCGCCCGTCGTAGGCCGCGATCCACTCCTCGCCGCCGGGGACGTTGCTCTTGCCGATCACGTCCGGCGTGCCGTCGCCGTTCACGTCGGCGAGCATGGGCCGATCGCTGAAGTACGTTTTCGCTACGACGCCGAGGAGCGGCGTCGACCCGCCCCTGGACGGCCCCGACGCGTTCATCACGAAGGCGCCGGCGGCCGCGCCGACCACGACCATGGCCACGACGACCGACATCACGATGACCCCCGCGGCGTTGCTGGACGGCGGGGCGACCCGGACGACGTGCATGCCTTGCGGGATCGGCGCGGTGGTCGGCTTCCTGCCGCGATCGACGAGCGACCGCGCGCCGCAGTACTGGCAGGTGACTGCATCCATCCCCGCCTGAATCGGCAGCGGGGCGCCGCAGCGCGGACACCTGGTATCGACGATCCGTGCCATCGTCCCACTCTACACGAGCTGCTCGCCGGGTTCGCAACACGTTCGACGCGGCGATCCCGGGGCCTCGACCGGAGCCGCGGATCGCGGGCGTCCCCTGCGCCGCTCGCCCTCGATCCCGGTCTCCCCGGCGGTCGACGAGGAGCGCGCGAGCCCTGGCCCGCGTCGACCGCGCAGGCTCGCTGTGCCCCGCTGGTCCTCCGATCGCCGCGCCTCGTTCCCGCGCTCGCGCTGCCTGGGCGCGTCGCAGGCGCGCGTCAGGCGCTCGCGCTCATTCCGCCTCGCGGGCGAGCTCGGCCGCGACCGGGTCGGCGCCGAGCGGGATCAGGAACTCCAGCTTGTCTGTCGGCAAGTGGCCCTTCATCACCCCTGTGAGCGACTCCTTGGCCTCGGGCGTCAGGCTCTCGCCGTCGGACAGCGATCGCACGGTGTCGCGGTAGAGGTGGAGATAGGCGCGCTGTGGATCGAGCAGTTCCACGGTGCCTTGCTCGCCGTGGCCGGGGTACACGACGGTGTCCGGGCCGAGCTCCTGTTCCAGCGTGTCGAGGTTCCCGAGCCACTCGCCCGAGTGGCCGTCCGACAGGTAGGAGTGCGTGCCGTTGAAGGCGGCATCGCCGATGAAGGCGATCGGCGGATCGGCCTTGATGACCCAGATGCTGTCCGCGTGCGACTCGCCGGGCCCGAGATCCTCGACCTGGAACGAGACGTCGTCGAGCGTGACGGTCTCTCCGGACGCGACGATCCGGCTCGGGAAGGTGCGCGCTGCGGGCCACTCCTCGCCGAACACCGGGGTCCACTGCGCCGCCTTGGCCTCGTCGTCCCGCCGGATCACCTGGTCGACGGCCGCCGTCGCCAGGATGGGCGCGTCGAGCCCGCGAACGAGCTCGGTCACGCCGTTGTAGTGATCGGGGTGGCCGTGCGTGAGGAGCACGGCGAGGAGCGGTTTACCCAGCCCATCGAGCTTCTGTCGCAGCGCGATGGCGTCGGACACGGTGAGCATCGCGTCGACGGCGACGACCCCGTGCTCCGTCTCGACCAGATAGGCGTTCACATAGATGCCGTTCATCCCTGCGCTCTGCGTATGGATGACGGGCGCGGGCGCCGTCGCGCCGTCCTCTGCGTCCAGGCACCCTCCGGCGAGCAAAGCCGCGGCGACCAGCGCTGTTCCAAAGCTCCGTGACATCGTGTTCTCTCCTTGAGCAGCGAGCCCGCGACGGCGCGCCCTGACCGCGTTCGGAGCGGGCGGCGCCGTCGTTCTGCGCTCAGGATAGGAGTCCTTGCCAGGCCTTCTTGGACACCGCTGCTGCCCCCTGGAACGTGGCTGCTGTCATCCCGCGCCCCGCGACGCAGCGCTGCCCCGCTGGATCCACTGCAGCGGACGGCCCCTGCCCTCCCGCCCTAGATCTTCTTCTCTCGCGCGGTCCCGCGCCCGCCCGGGGCCGCGCCCCGCTGGCCCGAGGGCGGCTGTTCCGTTTCTTTCGTCCGTTTCGTCTGTTCCGTCCGTTCCAGCAGGGCCGCGCGGGTGAGCCCTTTCCCGCCGAAGCGCTCGGCCACCTCCGCGACGACGCCCTCGAGGCGCCGACGGCGCTCCGAGGCGACCGGGAACAGGCTCAGCGTCGGGCCGGCGGTCTGGCTCGTCAGGTCGCCGGCGGCGACGCCGACGAGCCGCACTGGCCGCGAGAGATCGAAGCGCGAGAGCAGCCCCTTCGCGCAGGTGTAGATCGAATCCGTGTCGCTGACCGGCTCGGACAGCCTCGCCTGGCGCGTCCGCAGCGTGAAGTCCGAGTACTTGAGCTTCACCACCACCGCGCGGCAGGACAGGCCCGCCTTGAGCAGGCGCCGCGCCACGCGGCCCGACAGATCGAGCAGCCAGCGCTCGATGGGCTCCCTGCCCCGGAGGTCCTCCTCCACGGTCTCCTCCGCGCCGATCGACTCCGCCGCGCGGCCCGGGACGACCGCGCGCTCGTCGACGCCCGCGGCGAGCAGCCGGACGTGCTCGCCCCACGCGGGGCCGAGCAGCTCGTGGAGGCGCGGCGCGGGGCAGCGCGCGAGATCGCCGATGGTCGCGAGCCCCGCCGCGTGGAGCCGATCGGCCGCGCGCGGGCCCACGCCCCACATGCGCTCGAGCGGCAGCGGCGCGAGGAAGGCGGCGACGTCGCCGGGGACGACGACGAGGCCGTCGGGCTTCCGCAGATCGCTCGCGATCTTCGCGGCGAACTTGCAGGACGCGACGCCGGCGGAGGCCGTGAGCCCGGTCTCGTCGCGGATCGCGCGCTTGATCTGCGCCGCGATCGCCTCGCCGTCGCCGAAGAGCGCGCGGCTCGCGGTCACGTCGAGGAACGCCTCGTCGAGCGACAGCCCCTCCACGAGCGGCGTGAAGCGGCGGAAGATCGCGAACACCTGCGCGCTCACCTCGGCGTAGCGGGCGTGCCGCACCGGCACCACGATCGCCTGCGGGCAGCGGCGGAGCGCCTCGACCATCGGCATCGCCGAGCGGGCGCCCGAGGCGCGCGCCTCGTACGACGCTGCCGCGACGACGCCCCGCCGGGAGGCGCCGCCCACCAGGACGGGGCGGCCTCGCAGCGACGGGTCGTCGAGCTGCTCGACCGACGCGAAGAACGCGTCCATGTCGATGTGGAGGATCTGTCGCATCGGTGGTGCTCTTCTGTACCGCCTCGCCGCCCGCGCGCCGCGGTGAAGCGGTGAAGCGGTGAAGCGGTGAAGGCCGAACGTGAACGCGAAGGCTGAACGCCGCGGCGGCGCCGTGCTGCGCGGTAGCGTCGTCGCTCGTTTGCTGCTACGGGTCGACTCTACTTCTTCCTTCGTCAGCCGGACACGTTGGACCGCGTCGCGGATCGTGAGTCATGACGTCGAGCGCCGCACGACCGAACTGCCCCCGTTGCGCCGCGCGCCGGCGCAAGGCGCCCGCGCTGCTCGCGGCGGCGTCGCTCGCGCTGGCGTCGGGCGCGGCCGCGGCGGACGAGCCGCGCGCCCCGGAGCGCGCCGGCGCGGGCGAGGCGCCCGCTGCGCAGCGCGCGCTCGTGCTGATCGTCGCCGGGCGCCCGGGTTCGCCGCTCGAGGCGCACGCCGCTGCGCTCGTCGCGGCGCACGTCCGGCCCTCGGGCGTCGGGCTCCACGTGGTGCGGCGCGCGCCGGCGCCCGCGCTCGATGTCGGCGAGCGCGTGGCGGCGGCGCGCGCGCTCGTGGAGCAATGGTCCGCGCAGGGCGCGCTGTGGATCGAGGCAGGCCCGGGCAACGAGCTCGCCCTCTATCTCTTCCCGCGCGGCGGAGAGCGCGTGTACTCGCGGCGGTTCCCGGCGCCTCCCGGGCGGACGTCCGCGGCCGTCGAGGCGCTCGCGAACGTCGCGGGCTCGGCGGCGGCGGAGGTGCTGGAGGGGCCCATCACCGGGGCCGGGATGGCGAGCCTCGAGGTCGGCGGCGCCGCGCAGGCCGCGCCCCCGCCGACGCCGTCCGCACCGCCGGACGCGCCCGCGCCGCCCGCGGCCCCTCCGTCTCGACCGCCCGCGCAGGCGCCCCCGCCGACGCCGTCCGCGGCGGCGCCGGACGAGCGCCCCGCGCCGCCGCCCTCGATGCTCGAGCGCGCTGACGCCGCGTGGTGGCGGCGGTGGTTCCTCTCGGCCGGCTACGCGGGCGGCACGTTCGGAGCGCACGTCCCCTGGCAGAGCGCCGTCTCGCTCTCGCTGTCGTGGACGCCCACGCCCGATTCCTACGTCGGCGCCGGCTACGACTGGATGGACACACAGCACCTCCAGGTGCAGCGCGCGGGTTTCGATCTGGATCTCGATCGGACGCCGCTCTTCGCGAGCGGGGGCCACCGCTTCGACATCGGGAGCGGGCGCTGGGCCTTCCATCTCGGCGGCCGGGCCACCTTCGACGTCGTCTCGCGGAGCGGCGTGTGGCGAGCGCCGCACGCGCTCTGGAGATCGCCGGGTCCGCCGGGAGCGTCCTCGCCAGAAGGACCGCCTCTGACGTCCGACAAGCGGGTGACCGACCTGCTGATCAGCGTCGCGCCCACGACGGGGCTGAGCCTCCGGATCTCCGACGAGCTCCGCATCTCCCTCTGGACGAGCCTCGACGTGCCGCTGAACCGGCTCTCGACCCCCGCGCCGCAGGTCGCCGATCTTCAGCCCGATCCCGTACGCTTCCTCGGCGGGATCGGCCTCGAGCTCGGGCCGGCCAGGCGGAGCGCCCCGCCTCGTACTGTCGCGGGGCGGTGACGGCGGGCGCGGCGTGCTCTCGCCGCGCCGGGCCACCGTCGCTCCAGGCCACCCTATAAAAAATGACTCGATCGTGCCCGCGGGAGGCACAGGGTCACCGTGGTCGTGGATGGACAGGCTCTCCTCATGAGTGTGCGCGTGACGGAGGGGTCGCGCGCTCACCAGGCCGAAGGTCCCCTCGTCTCTTCCATCGATCTCGAGCGGACCCGCCGCGCCGGGGCGGGTGATCCCGCGGCCCAGGCGTGGCTCGTGGCCAGGCTCCTCCCGGGCGTCCGTCAGGTCGCGCAGGCGTTCCTGCGGCGCTCGGCCGACGCGGACGACGCCGCGCAGCTGGCGACGCTCGCCATCCTGAGGGCCGCGCCCGCGTACCGCGGCGAGGCCGCCATCGAGGGCTGGGCGCGGCGCATCGCCGTGCGGACCGTGCTGCGGTACCTCCGCGCCGTGCGGCGGCGCGACGCCCCCATCGCAGGCGACCTGTCGGACGCCGAGGAGGTCCCGGCGTCGTCGCGAGGGAGCGCCCAGGAGGCGCTCCCGCGCCACGTGCGCGACTACCTGGGGGAGCTGCCCGAAGCCCAGCGCGAGGCGCTCATCCTGCACCACGCGCTCGAACACACCGTCGATGAGATCGCCGAGATGACCGACGTCAGCCCGGACACCGTGCGCAGCCGCCTGCGCCTCGGGATCGCCGCCCTGCGAAAGCGGGTCCGGCAGGACATCGCCGTCGGCCGGAGGAGATCGCCGTGAAGACCACCATGGCCCATGCCTCGGACGAGGAGCGCTGGATCGCGATCGTCGCAGCCGAAGGTCGCGGGGCGCCGATCGGGCCCGAGGACGCCGCGTTCCGCCGCCGCTACGAGGAGGCGCACCCGGAGCTCGCCGACGAAGCCGCGCTCTGGGCCGATCTCGGCCGGCTCGGCGCGCGGCGCGGCGGGGCTTCCGGCCCCGTGGACGACGACGCCCTGGCCGCGCGGATCCTCGCGCAGATCGCCGACGAGGCCGGGACGCAGCGCCTCCCTGCGCCAGAGGAGCGCCCCAGGCGACGCGCGATCGTACGGCGCGGGATCGCGGGTACCTTCGCCGGCGTCGCGCTCGCGGCGACGATCCTGGCCGCGCTCGCGGCCGAGCTCATGAGCCGCCGCGACGTGGCGCCCCCGCCCCCGCGCGCGCCAGACGCGGCGCCCGCGCAGGCCAGCGCCGGGATCGAGCCGCCGCCGCGCTCCCTCGACATTCAGCCCGCCGCCACGGCGCCCGCGCCGAAGGAGCCGCCTGTCGCGGGCGTGGTGGACGCCGCCGGCGCGGCGGCCGCTCCGAGGGCGGGGACAGCGCGCGAGGGCCACCGCGGCGAGGCGCGCCCCGGTCCGAGCGCCGACGACCTGCTGCGCGACGCCCAGCTGGCGCTCGCCGCCGGCCACGACGCCGATGCGTCGGCCGCGTACCTCGCGCTGCTCGCGCGCCATCCGGGCAGCCCGGAGGCGCGCGTCGCGCTCGTGTCGCTCGGCCGGCTCTCGCTCTCGGGCGGAGATCCCGCCACGGCCCTCGGCTATTTCGAGCGTTACCTCGCGTCCGGACGCGGCGGGCTCGGCGTCGAGGCGCGCTACGGCCGCGTCGAGGCCCTGCGCCAGCTCGGGCGCGAGAGCGACGAGCGGGCCGCGATCGACGACTTCCTCTCACGCCACGGCGACAGCGTCTACGCGGCCCGGCTGCGCGCCCGCGCCGAGGGCGCGGCCGAGCATTGATGGAGCGTTGATCCTCCTCGCGAGGCGCCTTCAAATTCATTGACTCGATCCCGGCGCCGGCGGGCACAAGGAGGGCAGGCAGCCGCGCCTGAAGCGCCACGCGCCGGAGCAGCCGGGGTGCGTCCCGGCGGCGGAGGCGGCGCGCGCTTCATCACGGCCTTCGCACCCAACATCCTTGAGAACGAGGAGGCTCGCGTGAGCGCGATCCTGCGATTGAAAGAGCTTGCACTCAGCGACACCGGATTCGTGTTCGATCCGGCGTCCGGCGCGACGTTCACCGTCAATCCCACCGGCCTGTGCGCCCTCAACGCCATGAAAGAGGGGCTCTCGCGCGAGGAGGTCGCCGCCCGGCTCCGCGAGCGCTTCGACATCCGCGGGGGCGACCCGGCGCGCGACGTCGGCGAGTTCGTGGAGCTCCTCCGGCAACACGGCCTCATCTCCGCCGAGCCGGAGGGAGCCCAGTGAAGACGAGGCCCCGCACCATCGCCGTCACCGGCCTCAACGCGACCGACAACCCCGCGCCCGGCGTGGGCGTCATCCGGGCGCTCCGCGCGGGCGGCGACGCCTCGCTCCGCATCGTCGGCCTCGCGTACGACGCGCTCGATCCCGGCGCGTACGCCGGCGACATCGTGAGCGACGTGTTCATGATCCCCTATCCATCGCAGGGCCTGGAGGCGTTCGTGTCCCGCCTCGAGTACGTCCACCGCCGGGTCGGGCTCGACGTGATCATCCCGACGCTCGACGCCGAGCTGCCCTCGTTCATCGACATCGCGCCGCGGCTCCACGCCATGGGGATCGGCACCTGCTTGCCCACGCGCGAGCAGCTCGATCTCCGCTCGAAGGCGAGCCTCGCCGCGCTCGGCGCCCGCGCCGGCATCCGGGTCCCGCGCACGGCGGCCCTCTCGGACGCCGACGAGCTCCTCCGCATCCACGAGCGGGTGCCTTACCCCTTCCACGTGAAGGGCGTGTTCTACGGCGCGACGCTGGCGACGACCTTCGATGAAGCGGTGTCGGCCTATTACAAGGTGATTGCCCAGTGGGGCCTCCCGGTCCTCGTCCAGGAGCACGTGACCGGGGAGGAGCTCGATGTGGTGGCCGTCGGCGACGGGGAAGGCGGGCTCGTCGGCGCCGTGCCGATGAAGAAGATGCTCCTCACCGACAAGGGAAAGGGATGGGCCGGGATCACCGTGCGCGACCCCGAGCTCGTCGGCATCGCGCAGGCCTTCGCGGAGGCGACGAGGTGGCGCGGCCCCTTCGAGGTCGAGGTGATGCGCGACGCGCACGGGCGCTATCACCTCATCGAGGTCAACCCGCGCTTCCCGGCGTGGGTGTACCTGAGCGTGGCTGCGGGGATGAACCTGCCTCGCGCCGTGGTCGATCTCGCCGCGGGCGCGCCGATCGAGCCGCTCCGCGGCTACGAGGTCGGCGCGATGTTCGTCCGCATCTCGATCGATCAGGTCGCGCGGATCAGCGACTTCCAGAGCATGGTGACGACGGGCGAGCTCGTCCGTTCAGGAGGCCTCTCGTGAACAGCCCGGTCTACGAATCGCCCAGCATCGTCCGGCACCAGATGGGGGCGATGAACAAGTTCGGCCGCCTCCAGGGCGTGCGGCCCCTCACCCACATCGACGGAGTCGCCGTCGCCGATCTCGTCGCCGAGCACGGATCACCGCTCTTCGTGTTCTCGCAGCGGACGCTCGTGAACCGCTACCGCGAGCTCCACGGCGCGTTCGCGCGCCGCTGGGCCAAGGTGCGGATCGCCTGGTCGTACAAGACGAACTACCTCGAGGCGATCTGCCGCACGTTCCACCGCGAAGGCGCCTGGGCCGAGGTCGTCTCGCCCTTCGAGTACGACAAGGCGATCCTCGCGGGCGTCCCGGCCGAGCGGATCCACTGGAACGGCCCGTACAAGCCCGACGCGGCGCTCGCGCGCGCGGTCTCCGGCGGCTCGATCATCCACATCGACAACCTCGACGAGCTCGCGCGGATCGAGCGGGTCGCCGAGCGGGTCAAGGCGCGCCCGAAGGTGGCCATCCGGGTCAACATGAACATCGAGGGACTCGCGCCGTGGAGCCGGTTCGGCCTGAACCTCGAGTCCGGCCAGGCCAGGGAGGCAGTGAACCGCCTCGTGAGCGGAGATCGCATGGAGCTCACCGGGCTGCACTGCCATATCGGCACGTTCATCCTCGACCCGGGCGCCTACGGAAAGGCGGCGTCCAAGCTGGCGCGCCTCGCCAACGAGATACGCGCCGCGCACGGGATCCGGCTCTCGTTCCTCGACCTCGGCGGCGGCTTCGCCTCGAAGAACACGCTGAAGGCGCAGTACCTGCTCGGCGAGCAGGCATCTCCGTCGTTCGAGCGCTACGCCGAGGCCATCTGCGACGGCCTCGGCGAGCTCGATTGTCCCGCACGGGAGCTCCCGACGCTCGTCCTCGAGACGGGCCGCGCGCTGGTGGACGACGCGGGGTACCTGATCGCGACGGTCGAGGCCAAGAAGCGCCTCCCCGACGGGCGCAGCGGCCTCGTCCTCGACGCGGGCGTCAACCTGCTCTTCACCTCGTTCTGGTACAAACACGATGTCGTCCCGGCGCAGGAGTTCAGCGCCATGCAGGAGCCCACCGTGATGTTCGGCCCGCTGTGCATGAACATCGACGTGGTGCGCGACACCATGCAGTTCCCGGCGTCGTCCCCGGGAGATCGGCTCGTGTTCCGCAACGTGGGCGCCTACAACGTGACGCAATGGCACCAGTTCATCACCCTCCGTCCGGCGGTGGTGATGGTGGGCGAGGGAGGCGCCTCCTGCATCCGCCGCGCGGAGACGCTCGACGATTTCCGCGCCGTCGAGGACGTGCCGGCATGGCTCAGGTGATCCCCGCGCCGACGAGCGGCGCGGCGCACGCGACCTGGACGGCCCGGCGCCGTCGGATCGCGGCGGCCGTGAGCTCGCTGCTCGCGAGGAGCGGCGTCGCCGAGATGGGGGAGTCGCTCCTCCGGGTCTACGCGCACATCCTGTTCTCGCGCTCGCCGGCCGTGGGGCTGCTCGTGCTGCTCGCGACCACCACCGTGCCACGCGCCTTCGTGTTCGGCGTCATCGCGGCGTGCGCGGCGAACGGGGCCGCGCTCCTCCTCGACCTCGAGAAGGACGCCGTGAGGGAGGGGTCATACGCGTACAACGCGCTCCTCGTCGGCCTCGGCGTGGCGCAGTCGTTCACCGCGGACGGCCCCGCTGTCGCCGTCGCGCTGCTCGGCGCCGCCGCGTGCGTGGTGGTCACGGCCGCGCTGCGCTCCCTCTCCGGTCCTGGTTCCGGCGGCGCCGCCGGCCTGCCGGTGCTCTCGCTGCCGTTCGTCGTCGTCTTCCACCTGACGCTGAGCACCTCGGCGTTCTCCGGGCTCACGCTCGCGGCGCACGCGCAAGGCCCGCCCGCGATCGAGGGCCTGCCCGCGCCCATCGCGCTGTTCACGCGGTGCCTCGGCGGCCTCTTCTTCCTGCCCCGCGCCGACGCGGGCGCGCTGGTGCTCGCCGCGCTCCTCGTCCACAGCCGGATCGCCGCGCTCCTCGCCGCGCTCGCGTTCGCGGCGGTGCTCGGGCTCGCCTCGCGATGGCTCTCGCTCCCTGACGGCGCGCTCGACGTGCTCGGCTACAACGCCGTCCTCACGGCGGTCGGGCTGGGCGGCGTCTGGTTCGTCCCCTCGGCGTCCTCGTTCGCGCTCGGCCTGTCCGGCGCCGTCGCCGCCGCGCTCGTCACCGCCGGCGCGATGGCGCCGCTCGCGCGGCTCGGCGCGGCGCCGCTGATCCTGCCGTTCAACGTCACCGTCGTCGCCGCCCTCCTCGCGATGCGGCGGCGCGCGCGCGACGAGCGTCCCAAGGCCGTGGATTTCCTCCCGGGCACGCCCGAGCAGAACCTCGCGTACTTCCGCACGCGGCGCGCGCGCTTCCAGCGGTCGCCGCACGGGGTGAGCTTCCGGCTCCCGTTCCGCGGCACGTGGACGTGCACGCAGGCGGTCGACGGCGCGTTCACGCACAAGGAGCAGTGGCGCTATGCCTTCGATTTCCAGGTGATGGACGAAGGTGGCCGCGCCTTCCGCGGCGCCGGGAGCGCGCCGCAGGACTTCCACTGCCACCGGCTGCCCGTGGTCGCGGCCGCCGACGGCACCGTGGTGAAGGTCGAATCGAGCGTGCCCGACAGCGACGTCGGCGCGATGAACCTCGAGCAGAACTGGGGCAACCACGTCATCGTGGCCCACGCGCCCGGCGTCTACTCCATGGTCGCGCATCTCGCGCGCGGGACGCTCAAGGTCGTGGAGGGGCAATGGGTGAAGCGGGGCGACGTCCTCGGGCTCGCCGGCAGCTCGGGTCGATCCCCCGAGCCGCACCTGCACTTCCAGCTCCAGTCGACCCACAAGCTCGGCGCGCCGACGCTCCCATGCAGCTTCACCGACGTGGTCACGGTCGGCGAGGAGGCGCGGCTCTGGCCCAGCCTGGAGCCGCGGGAGGGCGACGCCGTGCGCTCCATCGAGGCCGACGAGGACGTGTCCGCGTACTTCGGCTTCACCTGCGCCGACACCTGGGCGTACCGCGTCGGCGCGCACGTCGAGCGCGTCACGTGCGACGTGGACGTCTACGGGCGGCTCCTGATCCGCTCGGAGGACCGCGCCGCGTCGCTCTTCTACGGCAGGAGCGACGACCTGTTCACGAGCTTCGACGCGGTGGGCGACGACGCGTCGGTCGTTCACCTGCTGCGCGCGGCGCTCCCGCGGGTGCCGCTCGAGGGCAGCGCCTCGCTCCGCTGGGCGGACATGCTGCCGGCGCGGCGGTTCCGCGCGGTCGCGCTCCGGGCGCTCGCCGACTTCGTCGCCCCCTTCCTGCCAGGCGACGGGATCGAGATGGACCTCAGGATGCGCCGCGAGGGCGACCTCCTCGTGGTGCTCGGCGAGTCGCGGCGGCGCGATCGCCGCGGCGAGCCGCTCGTGCGGACGCGGGCGGAGCTCACGAGGGGCAGAGGGCCGCTCAGGGTCGAGATCACGGCGCAGGGCCGCACGCGGGTGGCGGAGCGGGTCCAGGACGCCGACAGGAAATTCACCGTGTCATTCGGCGAGGAGACGTCATGAGAGCGAGTCGATGGTTCTTCGTGATGCTGGTCGGTTGTGCCTTGAGCGGCGTCCCTTCCGGGGCCGCCGAGGCGGAGGGGAGGCCGGCGGACCTGTTCCAGCTGTCCTATGACGCCGAGGCCGCCGGGAAGGTGCAGGACGCGCTCGCCGCGCTCGATCGCCTCCCTGCGCCGCAGAAGGATGGCTACGTGGCGGAGCTCCGCCGCGGCTGGCTCTATCACAAGCTCGGGCGCAACAAGGAGGCCGTCGACGCGTACGGCAGGGCGAGCGCGATCGAGCCGAGATCGGTCGAGTCGCGCGTCGGCGCGCTGCTCCCGCAGATGGCGCTGCGCCGGTGGGCCGACGTGGAAGCGACCGCGCGGAAGGCGCTGCAGCTCGACCCCGCGAACTACCTCGCCAGCCTGCGGCTCGCGTTCGCCCTGTACAACCTGGCGCGCTACCCGGAGGCGGCGACGATCTACGGCCGGCTCGCGGAGATGTACCCGAGCGACGTCGAGGTGCGCTCGGGCCTCGGCTGGTCGCTGCTCAAGATGGGCAAGGGCGGCGACGCCGCGCGGGAGCTCCGGCGGGTCCTCGACATCGCGCCCAAGCACGCGCTGGCCCGGGACGGGCTGCGCGCGGCGGGCGTCTCGAACTGACGCGCCGGCGCGCGCCGCGAGCCGCCCGGGTCGGGTCAGCCGCCGGGGGGGCCCAGGATCACCGGCCCTGGCGAGAGGAGGTGGGTGCCATTCATCAACCAAACCGCCATCTGGCTCGTCCCCAGGCGTTGCCACACGACGTCCGTCATCAGATCGCCGTTGACGTCGCCGGCGGCGATCGCTCTCCAGCCGCCGCCGATCGGCCCGGGGATCACCGGCCCCACGTCGAGGAGCTCGACGCCGTTCATCAGCCACACCGCGATGAGGCCCTTGTCCTCGTTGGACCAAAGCACGTCCGCCATGCCGTCAGCGTTGAAATCGCTCGCCCAGAGGACTTCCCATCCCTCGCCGGCCGGCCCGGGGATCACCGGCCCCCGCCCGAGGACCTCGGTGTTGCTCATCAGCCACACTGTCATCAGGTTGCGCACGTCGTCGTTCCAGATCACGTCCCCGATGCGATCGAAGTTGAAGTCGGGCACGGGGCCGATGTCCCAGTCGCCGCCCGGCCCCGGAAGGAACGGGCCCGGCGCGAGCAGCTGATTGCCATCCATCAGCCACACCGTCATCAACTTCTTCTCCTCGTTGTAAAAGAGCACATCCGAGCCGAGGTCGCGGTTGAAGTCGTTCGGCCGGATCACCCAGCCTCTGCCGCGCGGCCCGGGGATCACCGGCCCCTGCGCGAACGGCCGGCCTCCGTCCATGAGCCAGATCGTTATCAGGTCCCGCTGATCGTGACGCCAGATCACGTCCCCCATGCCATCGATGTTGAAATCGTTCGCTATGGCGATCCAGCCTCTGCCGGCCGGCCCCTGAAGGATCGGGCCCGGCGTGAGCAGCTGGGCTCCGTCCATGAACCATATGGCCATGCGGCTGCGATCGGGGTCGATCCAGAGGACATCCTGTTTTCCGTCGAAATTGAAGTCGATCGTCTGGATGATCCTCCACCCGTAGGCGCTGGCCCGCTGTTCTGCGACCCCGAGGGTGGGAGTCGCAGGCGCCGCGGATCCGCCCTCGTCGGGCAGGTCGACGCCGGCGGCGCAGCCGAGCACGGCGTGAATCGCAGCGGCGGCACACAGATACTTGGTCACGACCACAGGACTCGTCACGCTCGCCTCTCCTGCGCCGCGTGCGCGGCACGGCAGCCGCTCCTGGGGGGATGCGCGACCTCGCCCGTGGGCACGCCGCTCACGCGCCTCCTGGAACGGCAAGCGCCAGTCCATTCGCGACCGGCGTCGGCGCCGGGAGCGCTCGCGCTGTGGACGCCGCGGCGGCGCGCGCGGGGGAGCGCGCTCCACTCCACGCTTCTTGCAGGGAGCGTCGCCCCATAGGACTTCTATGCTCATCGAGCTGGTCTCACGGAGGACTCCCGAGCTCACGGGCTGGCTGCGCTCTGGCCGCTGCCGTCTCGGAGTCGGAAGAAGAGGCCTCCCGGGACACCGGGACGCGGAAGGCGACGATCGGCTCCTCGGCGCACTCCACGCCGGAGTAGCTCCGTCGCTTCGCTGCTCTGATCGCAACCCAGGGGAGTGAACATGTCTGTTCCTGACGTGAAGCTCGTGCTCGGCACGGCGATGCTGCTCGTTCCATCCATCACTTGCGTGAGCCCGCGCGAGGCGCCCGAGGTGTCCGAGCGCGCGGACAGCGGCGCACGAGCCGGGGTCGGCGAGGCCCGGCAGGCCCTGTGTTTTGGTCGGACGATCACGAACGTCCTCGTTCTACCGGAGACGTTCCACTGGGAGGATGCCGGCCACCTGCTCCGCGTGGCGGAGGGGTTCGGCCCGCGGACGCTCAGCGTCTCCGTATCGGCGAGCGTCACGCCCGCGGTGCGCGTGCTGAGCACCGTCACGCCCCGGCAGCCCCCGCTCGCGACGCCCTCGCGCCCGGCAAGCAGCCGCGCGCTCAACAACTTCTGGCCTTTCCCGGCGCTATCGGAGGACGAGCCGTCCGGGTTCTTCCAGCCCTTCCCGGGCATGCCGGGCGGCTTCCCGGGGGGCGACGACGACACCTTGGGCCCTCAGCCTTCGACGGGAATGTCGGGCAGCGGCGGCGGCTGGAGCTATCAGCCCGCGCCGGGCATGCCGGGCGGCGGCACCTGGGGTCCTCAGCCTTCTTCCTCGGCCACGTCGGGCGGCGACATGTCCTCGGGCGCGCAGCCGGGCCCGCTGGACGATTGCGTGCCGTCGGACGAGCAGATCACCAAGGCGGTCGGGTTCGACGTGAGCGCGACCGTCGCGCTCGACGCGACCTCGGTCCTGTTCGTGCCCACGGCCGCGCTCGCGCGGGTCTCGGCCTATCCGGTCTACCAGCAATACACATGGGATATCGTCAGCACCACCGGCTGGAACTGGGAGACCCGTGCAGCAGAGACCGTCGTCGTGGGCTCTGGCATTGCCTACAGGCCGATCGGTATCTATTTCGATACTGACCTCATCTATGATCTGGCCGCGATCGGCGGCGGTCTGATCGATCCGGGCCCGTACGTGGACCCCGGCGGCAACGGCGGCAACGGCGGCGCGGGCAACGGCTCGACCCCCGGTGACGACGGGGGCGGCGGCGGCGCGGGCGGCGCGGGCGGCAACGGCGCCACCGGCGGCGCGGGCGGCAACGGCGCCACCGGCGGCGCGGGCGGTAACGGGGCCACCGGCGGCGCGGGCGGCAACGGGGCCACCGGCGGCGCGGGCGGCGGGGCCACCAGCGGCGCGGGCGGCGCCGGCACCCAGGACGGCTCGGGCGGTCCTTGGATCATCGATCCGTAGACCGCTGGCAGCGCCGGCGCTTCAGATAGGGCGACCGGCACCGACACCGGCGGCGGGGGCTCGCAAAGCAGCCGATCTCGGCGCTCCCGCGCGCCGCCCTACCGCGGCGCCCGCGCGATCTCGTCGGCCGCCCGCGCCCTCTCCTCCGCCGACTTCGACAGCGGCCCCGTCAGGAGCGCCTGCGCCTCGCGGAAGCGCGCCGCCACGTCGGACCAGTAGCTCGCTTCCGCGCCCTGCGGGGCGGCGATCTGCTTGATGACGGCCGCGTCGTACGCCGCGATGCCCGCGTACGTCGAGGCGGGCTTCGCGCGGGCCACCCAGTCGAGCGCGGCGAGTTCGCCGAGGCCCAGCGCCGCGAGCGGCGCCCGCCGCATCATGAGCGCCGCGTCCTCGGGGCCGTTGCGCAGGCCGAGCGCGACCGCGAGCAGCGTCGTCGCCTCGGCGGGGCGCGGCGTGTCCTTGGGCCACGCCGCGAGCAGCGCGGTCGCTTGATCGAAGTCCACGGCCCGCCAGTACAGCCGGCCGAGCTCGAGCCGCGCCCTCGCATAGAGGAGCCTCGACTCGGGCGAGAGCTGCGCGGTGCGCAGCGCCGCGCGGTGCTGCAGTGGAACGCCCCGGCCGAGCAGGACGCGCAGGAGCTCGGGCCGCGCCGCCGCCTCGGGCGCGATCAGGCGGCCCGCGTAGTACGTCGGCAGCCGGGCCGCGAGCCGCTCGACGGCCGACGAGGGGGGGGTGCCCGCCGCGAGCGGCGGCAGCTCCAGCGTGTCCAGCGCGTCGACGCGCCGGCCGCCATAGAGGCGGGAGAGCATCTCGCGCGCGCCGTCGACGCGGGCGTCGTGGAGCACGCCGACCGACGAGAGCTCGCGCAGACCGACGAGCGCGGCGTCACGGCCGCGGGCCTTCCAGGGATCGAGCAGCTGATCGAGCTCGCCGTAGTAGACGTTGGCGAGCTCCGCGTCCTTCCGCATGGCGTCCGGCAGCGGCGCGGACCGGACCGCCTCGACGAGCCGCATGTCGGCCCGCCCGGACTCCACGGCGACGATGCCCTTCGCGTAGAACGGAAGCTCGACGCCGCGCCGCCCGAGATCCTCGATCGCCCGGGCCTGCTCCGTCACCCACGCGAAGAGCGGCCCCTTCGTAAACGCGAGGACGCGCTGGACATCGTAGGGCGGCCGCAGCGTGGGCGGCTCGGTCGCGGTGCGCGCGAGCCGGGCGGAGAGCGTCAGGCCGAGGAGCACCTGGTAGAGGTCGCCCCGGAGCGCGCCGGGCGGCGTTTCGAGGAGCGGCGCGGCGATGGCGTCGCCGCAGGTGATGGGCGCGAGCTCGGCCCGGAGCGCGCGCGCGAGGCCCGCCTCGAGGCCCGCGCACGCCTCGACGCCCGCGAGCCGCGCGTCGCGCTTCGCGACGTCGTCCTCGGCGAGCGCCGCGTCGAGCGCCTCGATCGCGCCCTGCGCGTCGCCGCAGGGCTGCGCGGGCGCGACGGGGGCGCGCCGCGCGAACGCCTCGCAGGCGCGCGGCACGGCGGGCACGCCGGCCGGCGCCGGGGGGACCAGCGCGGTCTTCGGGTCGAAGGGCGCCGGCTTCAGGATCGGGAGCCACTCGTCCTTGAGCGTGCCGTGGACGGCGAAGGCCTCTTCCTCCGGGAGCGGCGCCGGCGGCGGCGCCGCCGGGCGGCCGTCGCCCGGCGAAACCGGCGCGTTCGGCGCGGGCGGAGGCGCCCCGGCGCAGGCCGCGAGGGAGAGCCCGATCGCGGCGGCGAGGGCGTTGAAGGCGAAGTGCGAGCGAAGGTTGGAGGGCATCACGTCTCCTTGGACACGGGCGGTCCGCAAAGGTTTCGCGGACGAGCGGCGGGCGTCCATCACAATCCGAGCGGGGGCGCAACCTGCGCGTCGCCCACGGCACGACGCCGCGGCCGGCGCCCGACCTGGGCTCCCTCTCTCGGTCACGCCCTCACCGCAGCCCGACAGCCGCGTTCGACGGGTATCGATCGCAGAACGCAAACAGCGAACCTTGTGGTGCGCATCGCACCCACGGCCCTTGACGCTCCGTCCTCAATGCGATGTCATCGTCTCGAAGGACAACCATGTACACTGGGATGCCTACCGTTCGGGACTGCCTCCATCGAGCCGGCGCGTGGCTGGGTGCTCGCAGGCGACGCATGCGCTGTATGGAGACCGGGCTGATTGTGGGACTCGCGTCCCTGCTCTCGGCGTCCTGCTCGTCGACGGCGACCGATGAGCCCGAGGAGCCCGAGAACGCCATCAAGATTGGGGCCCTCCTCCCCTTCTCCGGGAGCGAGTCGGCCATCGGCCGCAACCTCGAGCAAGCCATGTTGCTCGCGGTCGAAGATCTGACCGCCGCGGGCGGGCTCGGAGGGAGGCCGTTCGACATCGTGAGCCGAGACAGCCACTCGAGCCAGGAGCGCGGGCTCGACCAGCTTCTCTCGCTGATCTACACGGATGACGTCCGCTACCTGGTGGGGCCCGAAGAGAACGAGCTCGCCCGCGACATCGCGTTCGAGGTGAAGAAGGAGGACCTCCTCCACATGCTGCCGGGCTATGCCGCGCCCTCCATCGCGCGCCGCGATGACGTGGGCGGCAGGATGAGGCTCGCCCCTTCCCCGTTCGCCATCGGCTGCGCGCTCGCGAAATACATCGTCAGCGACGGCGTCCGCACCGCCAATAGCCTCTCCGCGCGGGACGACTACAACACAGGCGTCAGCACCGAGTTCACGACCCATTTCGCGGCGCTCCAGGGCAGGATCCTCCCCTCGGTGACGTTCAAGCCGGGCGCGCAGACGTACAAGGACAAGATCGAAGCCGCCTTCAACCTGGACGACCGGGATCGGGCACCGGCTGGCCGCACGCTGCTGGCCGCCTATCCCGCCGCCGCCTCGACCATCGTGACCGAATGGACCGTCCGCGGACGTCCGGGCAGGTGGCTCCTCGGCCCTGCATTGCACACCGAGGTGTTCCTCGCCAACATCCCTCAAGGCACCCTCGATGACGATTCCTATGGGATCTCGCCCTCGCTCAGCCTGCGGAGCGAGTGCAGCCCCAAGGACGACACCGGCGAGAAGCTCGACTGCACGAACTGGAACGCCACCGCCTTCACCTATCACTTCTCCCGCCGGTGGAACGGCGAGGTGCCGTTCCCCGCAGCGCACTTCTATTACGACGGCGTCGTCCTCATCGCGATGGGCCTCGTGTACGGCTACGCGACCACCGGGCAGATCATCACGTCCGGGCATGAGCTGCGGCAGAAGATCCTCGAGCTCAACGATCCCAAGAACGACGTGGCCTTGTGGTGGGATCTGAACACCGCGATGGCCAAGCTCCGCGCGGGGACCCCGCTCCGCTACGTCGGGGCGGCCGCCGAATACGAGTTCGACGCCTACGGGGCGAGCCAGAATCACATCATGCAAAGGTGGGTCATCGAAGGCGACCAGTTCCGCGATCTCGACCCCTTCGACGCCAAGTGCGTGGTCCAGCAATGATCTAGAGCGGTCTCCGCTCTGCTAAACTGCAGAGCAGAGCGACGGTCTCCCGCACAGGGAGACGGGCCCAGATCGGCGTTTTCGGCGCGGAAGCGCACGAAAGGGCGCTGAGGTGCGCCGATCGCGTCGCGGCGGTCGCCCGCACAGGAAACGGGCCCATCTCGACGTTTTCGGTGCTCAGTAACGGTGTCGTAGCTCGAAGAAGATCTCGCGGGGCGCGAGCGGGTACTCGAAGCCCGAGAACCCGGGATCCGGGCCGAAGGTGCCGAGGATGTTCTTGGCGCGCACGGCCAGGGTCGTCTCGTGCCCCGGGATGATCCACAGGTTGCGCGCGACCAGGCTGGCGTTCCACCTGAGGTACGTGGGCAGCTCGAACGCGCCGCCGGCCTCCAGGGTGCTCGCCTCCGCGGACCGCCGGGGCCCGACGAGGATCCCTTGCGTCGAGAGCTCCAGCGGCACGGAGCTCGGCGACGGCAGCTTCACATAGGCCCCGGCACGGGCGATCCAGCCCGGGTAAGCGACCATCGACGAGCCGACCAGATCCGCCTGGTACCCCACCTGGCCGGACTCCCGGGTGGAGTGCACGGTCTCGAACGACCCGTAGCCCCCGAAGGCGTCGCCGTGCCGCAGCTCGGCGCGGGTCGCCCAGATCAAGGACTTCTGGCTGGACACGTTCAAGGCCGTCTGGTTGATGCCCCGCGGGACGAACTCTGCCTTGTCGTTCAAGAGGCTGTACGACACCCCCGTGCTCGCCGAGGCCCAGACAGCAGGCCTCCACGTCAGCTCCGCATCCACGGTGTGGATGAGCTGAGGCGACAGGCGCTCATTCCCGATCACGTCGCCCGGCACGAGCGGCTGGGCGAAGAGCAAATACGGGGAGGGCGCCTTGAAGGCGCTGCCGTACAGCAGCTTGGCCACGACCGTCTTCCCCAGGTGCGAGGTCGCCCCGAATCGACCGGTCAGCTGATTGCCATACTTGCTGTGGTGATCGTAACGGAGCCCGCCTGTGAGCTTCAGCCATGGATCGAGCACCTTGAGGTTGGCGCTAAGGAGCGCCCCGATGTCGACCAGCTCGGCCGACTGCCGCTCCCGCTCCGGCGAGCCGAAGGACTGCCCCGTCTCCTTGGTGACCCGACGGAAGGACGGCATGTCCTCCTTGTCGTAGACGGACTCCAGATTCAATATCAGGTTGAATCGGTCCCATGGCATCCACCGGGCCTCGACGTTCGCGTCCACGCCGCGATACGCCATGCGCCGCTCGATGTAATACCAGCCGCCGGCGACGTCCACGCGATCGGCCGGCAGGACGCCGCCCTGGAAGTACATCCCCTGCACCGCGAACGCGAGCTCCCGGTTCAGCTGGAAAAGCCCGTCGACCGCCACCCGACGCTGCTGGAGGCTGACCACCGTGCCGGCGCGGTTCCCGTCGTCGTCCGTCCCGCCGGTGAGCTGTGCCCATTGCGCAAAATCCCCGCCGCGCCGGAGGCCTGACCAGTAGGCGCTGAGCCTGAGGTGGTGCCCACGCTCGGGGCTGCGGAACCCGATGCGCGCCCCGACGACCCCCGACATGCGCTCGAGGTTCTGGGCGTCCAGGCGCCCCGCGTTGTAGGGCGGGATGAGGGCCGCCGGGGACTGGGTAGGCATCTCCAGGCCGCTTCGATCATCGAGCTCCCCCGCGGCCGTCAGCATCATCTCGAAGCGATCGGTGAACATGCCGCCCACCAGGTCGAGACGGCCGCGCGGGTGGTCCCTCGTCACGCCGACTTGCACCGTGCCGTCGACGAAGGGAATGTCCTCCGGATCGAGCGTGATGATGTTGACGACCCCTAGGAACGCATCGGCGCCATAGAGCGCCGACGCCGGACCGCGGACGATCTCGATCTGCTTGACGGCCGACAGCGGTATCAGCTCCGTGCCCAGCCAGTTGCCGCTGGTGGTCCGGAACGCCGCCGATCGCCCGTTGATCATCACCTTGATCCCGCCGCTCTCGGCCCCCAGCCCGCCCGTCATCCCCTGCACGCCGGCGTTCGGCAGGATGTGATCGTCGATAAGGTAGAACCCGACGACGTGCTCCAGCACCTCGCCGACGCTCGTATATCCCCAGCGCTGGATCTCTTCCGCGGTGATCGCCGTCATGATGGCGGGCGCGTCGTCGAGGGTCTCCAGCGTCTTGGTGGCCGTCGACACCTCGACGTCGAGCAGCCGCAAGAGGTCGACGTCCTCGAGCGCGTCGTTCCGGCGCTCACCCCCCACCGCCTTCGGCGCTGCCGGCGCCGTCGCGGCCGTCGGCTGGGCCCATGCGAGACCGGGGATCGAAGCGATCACCAGCGCGACCATCCACCTGGTTTCGAGTGAGGCAAGCATCATGCGGGTTCAGTGGGCTCCAGACCTTCGTCCATCGTCGATTCGGCGCGATCGTCACGTCGCCTTGGCGGTCGCGGCGAGCTCCTCCTTCAGGGCAACGCTCACGGCGTCGAACTCGTCACGTATCCGCGCGAGGTCGCGGGCCTGCGGCAGCTCGCCTTGACCGGCTTCGAGCTGCATCTTCTCCGCCAGCTCCGCGACGCGTCCCGCGCCGATCGAGAGCATGCTGCCCTTCAGCTTGTGAGCGTTCGCCTTGATCTCTGCAGCCACGGCGCTCCGGATGACCCCCTCCAGGCCATCGAGCTGCGCCGGGACGTTCTTGAGAACCAGCTCGATCAGCTTCCGCGAGCGCGGGACCTCCGGGTCGAGCACGGGCGCGCTCGACGCCTCCGTCGCGGCGGCGGAGAGAGACGGAGACGACCCGGGCTCCTCCCGGCTCAGGACCACGTGGCGCCACAAGGTCTTCTGCAGAGACTGAGGGCGCACCGGCTTGGCAAGATAATCGTCCATCCCCGCGGCGAGCACCCGGTCCCGCTCGCCGACGAGCGCGTGCGCCGTCAGCGCGATGATCACCGTGTGGCGATTCCTCGAGCGCTCCCAGGCGCGGATCTCCTGGGTGGCGGTGTACCCGTCCATCACGGGCATCTGGCAATCCATGAGCACGGCGACGTACTGCTTCCGCTTGACGCACTCGAGAGCCTCCTGGCCGTTGCACGCGGTCTCCACGCGCAGCCCCAGCTGCTCCACCTGCTCCATCGCCACGTAGCGGTTGATCTCGTTGTCATCGACGACCAGCACGGGGAGCTTGCTCGCGATCTTGCCCGGCTCCGCGCCGGGCTTGCTCGGCGGCGGGGTCGAGGCGCCCGTGAGCGCGCTCTGCAGCGTGTTGTACAGCTCGGAGACGCGGAGCGGCTTGGGGAGCTGCGTGACCATGCTGGAGTCCATCCCGCTCAACGTCACGCTCGATCCCATGTGGTAGAGCGCCACCACGGGCAGCGTCTGCAGCGCCGGGACCGACTGGATGGTCTTGAGGAACTCCTCGAGGCCGAGATCGTCCATCTGGACACCGACGACGGCGGCGCTGAACGGCCGCTTCTCCAGCACCGCGAGCTCGAGCCGATTGATGGCGTCCCTGCCGGAGGTCGCGGACTCGGCGTCGAAGCCCCAGGCCACCAGGTGCTCCACAACGACGTCGCGCCAGCTCCTGCTGTTCTCCACCACGAGCGCGCGGCGCCCGCTCGCCCACTCGGCGGAGCGGATCTGCTCGCCTCCGGCCGTGACGCCGACCCTGATCGTGAACCAGAAGCGGCTGCCCTGCCCCGGCGTGCTGTCGAGGCCGACCTCGCCGCCCATGACCTCGACGAGGCGCTTGCTGATCGCGAGCCCGAGGCCCGTGCCGCCGTGCTTGCGGACCAGCGAGCCGTCCACCTGCGAGAAGGCCGCGAAGAGCTTCTTCTGATCGTCGGGCGCGATGCCGGGGCCGGTGTCCACCACGGCGAGCTTGATGAGCGCCGTGGCCTTGTCCTGCTGAGAGGTCGAGGCGTCGATCAGCACCTCCCCGCGCTCGGTGAACTTGATCGCGTTGCCGACCAGGTTGGTGAGCACCTGGCGGAACCGGTCGGGGTCGCCCACGATGCCGGTGGGGACGCGGCGCTCGACGCGGTACACGAGCTCGAGGCCCTTCTCGTGCGCCTGGCTCGCCATCAGCTCCGCGACCTCCTGGATGACGAGGCGCAGATCGTAGGAGACGTGCTGCGCCACGTACTTGCCGGCCTCGAGCTTCGAGAAGTCGAGCACGTCGTTGATGATCGACATCAACGTGTTGGCGGAGGCGTCGACGGTCTCCACGTAACGCCGCATCTTGCCGTCGAGCGACTGGTTCTGCATGAGCCGGATGACCCCGAGGATCCCGTTCATCGGCGTCCGGATCTCGTGGCTCATGTTGGCGAGGAACTCGCTCTTCATCCGGGACGCCTCGAGCGCCTGCTCGGTCTTCACGCGCAGCTCCTCGAACGCCTGCTCGTTCGCCTCGACCATGCTGTTGAAGGCCGCTCCGAGCAGCTCGAGCTCGTCGCCGCTCGTGATCTGCACGCGCTCCCACTTCTTCCGATCCACGATGGGCGATTCGGTCGACGGCGCGCTCGAGCGGAGCCCGGTGGCGATGGCCCCCGCCGCCGTGCGCAGCGCGAGCAGCGGCTCGGTGATGTGGACAGCGACCCGCTTGACGAGGAAATAGCTGGCCGCCCCGCTGCCGAGGATCAGCGCCACGATCAGGCCGAGCGTGGTCACGAGCCGGTTCGCGGCGAGGTCCCGGGCCTGGACCATGCGCTCGACGACGCTCCTCGTGCTGATGCCGTAGATCACGGTCCCGGCGTGGGTCCCCTCCGAGATGACCGGGGCCGCGACCTCGAGGACGTCATCCCCGCCCAGGGGGTTCTGCCGCCGCCGCAGCACGAGCCGGGTCTGGTGCGCGGTGCTGATCCCGAGGGACTCCAGGTCCGCCGCGGTGAAGTTCGGCGCCGCCGGGCTGGGCGCGTCGTTCGAGGTGGGCACCCGGGCCAGGCCGCTCGCGGCCCAGACCCGGTTCTCCGCGTCGAAGAACAACCCGTAGGCGATGTCGTTGTTCTCGGAGACGGTCTGGTGAATGAGCGCCTTGACATCCCCGAAGAGGTTGTCCGCCACCAGGCTGCGCAGCGCCAGCGCCTGATTGAAGCCGAGCAGGCGCGCCTTCTCTTCGAGACCGCTCAGGAGCTCCTGCTCACGCTTGGCCTGGACCGCACGATCCGTCGAATAGATGAGCGCGCCGCTCGCGAGCAGCGTGGTGCCTCCGAGCAGCAGCAGCGCGCCCAGGATCAGGCGCAGCAGCTTGATGCGGAGCGAGCCGTGGGTGTTCGGGGTTGCCATGCACTCTACTTTGGACGCCTCATCGAGGGCGGCGGGTTAGAGGAGGACGACGCCGCAGAAGACCCCGCTGACGAAGGCGGCGGCGGGCTGGTCTTCCCGGCGCGCGCGGCCACCGCGCGCTCGACCGCCGGCGCCAGCGCGACGTGCAGCTTCGCTTTCGAGACGATGCCGTCGGCGCCGACCTTCTCGCCGATCGCGCTCAGCTTGTCGATATCACAGCTGGAGACGAGGACGATACCCAGGTTCGAGAGCTGCGCGTTGTCGCGGAGCAGCTTCGCCAGCTTGTCGCCGTTGATGGTCGGCATGTTGATGTCGAGCGCGACCACGGAGATCTTGTCTCGCTTGATGACCGCCGTCGCGCCGATGGGCGTGGCCAGCTCGACCACGTCGAAGCCGGCCCTGACCAGGACGGCGCGCATCGCCTCGCGAGCGATGTCGTCGTCATCGATCACGAGCACCCGGATCATGACGGCGCGCTCCAGGAATGGCAGCTACGCGTGCGACGCTCCCCATGCGACGAGCAGATGGCAGGCGAGCCGGGGAGCTCGATGGTTCGAGCTAGCCCCTCGCATCGTGACCATGTGCCCGGTTGGAAAGGTAATCGCACGGCGCCTCCATTCCCCCCGATACGCGCTCACCTACCGATGAGAAAGTCAACTTGGCCGAACTGGCTGGAATTCAGGCCGAAGCGCCGTGCGAGCCTCACGTCGACCAGGCGTTTCACCGAGATGGGAAGGCGGACGCCCGACGACCGGAGCTTCCAGTCCGCGTCCGCGAGCTCGTAGAGGAGATCCGCCGCTTGCACCGCGAGCGCCTGGGTGTCGGGGATGGCCGCGAACGTCCCGAACTCCGCGTGCTCGTTCACGAGCGAACGCACGGCCACGACCACCGGAGCGCCGAGCCGGTCCACATAGGGCAGCCAGACGTTCGTCAAGAACCTCGGGCTCAGCAGGCCATTGTCGTTCGGCAGCCAGATCGCGTCGACCTTCGCCCGCTGGAGGTTCACGAGCGCGGCGCGGAGGTCCTGCACGCGTGGCTTGTTCGAGAGCTCTTCCTTGACGAAGGCCAGCTTCTCGACGTGCATGAGCGCTTCCTGTCGCGCGATGTGATCCGCGAAGCCCTGGCGGTACACGACGCCGACCCGATGTGCGTCGAGGCCCAGCGTGCGCAGGCCCACCATGGCCGTGACCGCCGGCACCTCGTAGGAGATGGCGACCGAGTTGGGGACGGTGCGCTGGAGCTCCTCGGCGAAGGACGCCATCAAGATCAGCGCGACCGGCGGGGTCGGGACGGTGCGCGCCCACTCGCGATACAGGAGCACGGTCGAGTTGTTGACAAGCACCACCGCCTTCGGACGATCGCGGGCCACGATCCGCGCCACGAGGTCAGGGCTCGACTCCTCGCTGCGCAGCAGCGAGGTGATGACATGGTGTTCCCCGGACAGCTCGACGCGGAGCGATCTCAGCATGTCGTCGAGCTGCGGATCCGAGGGGGCGATGACGGAGATGACCGGCTTCGCGTCCGGAGGCGGCGCCTTGAGCGACGGCGCCGGGTCGCTGGCCACGTGCGTGGCCGGACCCGACGAACAGCTCAGGGACAGCACGAGCCCCGCGAGGGCGGAGGCCCGCAGCAGCGAGCGCCGAGAGAGGGGACGCGTCGACCTTACTTCCATTCGTCAACCCCCAGATCGGCGAGCACGTGTTTCGGAAGCCTCCGGATCGCGCTCTCCACCGTTTGGCGCTCGCTCAGGAACGTGACCGCCACCAGCCCGACCTTCGCCGTCGAGAGGCTGAGGATCGTGAACGTCATCTTGCTTCTCGACTCGAAGTCAGAACGAAATCGCTCCGGGAGAAGAACTGCGTCGGCCGTCTGGAACTGGAGCAGCTGCAGGAGGTCTTCGATCTTCGTGACGCGCTGGACCTCGGGCGCAGCGCTCACACCCAGCAGCCCCGCTACGAACTTAGGGAGCGATTTTCGTTCGACCAGATCGACGATCCCATATCTGAGACCCGAGAGCATCTCCTTGGTGAGAGCCCTCGTCGAGACCAGGAGGTACTGCTCCGCGTCGCTCCCGGCCTTCATGCCCTGGATGTCGGCGGTCCGATTGAGCGAAGCCAGGACCGGCTTCGGCGAGAGGGCGGCGTCGGGCGGCGTCGACTCGAGCGCTGCTTTGAAATCGCTCAACTTTCCGAACACGGTGACATCGACGCCGGGCATCGACTCCTCGATCTTCTGCTCGAGGGCGCGAGCGCGAAGCGGTGTCACCGCATACACATAGAGCGTGGCCACGGGCCCAGCCGTGGTCGGCGGGCTGAGCAGCAGAAGGCAGCACCCAATGAGCAGCGCCGCCCCGAGCAGGACCATCGGCGCGCGCTTCGATCGGAGCCCCGGGCGAGCCGGAACTCCGGTCCTGTCGGGCCAGGCGCGCTCGGCGAGAGTCCTGAGGAGTGAGCGAAATCCCCCGTGCCGGACCGGAGGAGCCGCGCGGTTATTTCGTGGCATCCACGATGACGCCCAGCGGATTGCGATTCGCGCTCGACACGCGAGGTGCCCCACGGCCCGCTCGACCGCTGACCGCCGTGCCCCCATGGAGCGCCTGCAGCTGGTTTCCACCCGGCTCATGTCCTCCCGGTCATCATGGTAGGCAGCGTAGCCGATGGTTAACCCTCTTTGTCAAGCGCCCCCTGGGAGGCGCCCCCGCGTCCCCACCGAGCTTGGCGAAATGGGGACGTCGGAGAGGGTGACGACACCCGACGGCCGCTCCCCCGCCCGCAGCCGGCCAGCACGACCGCACCGGCACCGCCGCACGCGCAAACCACGGGGGCGAGCGCTTGACACGCTCCTCACGCCCCTCGGTGTCAGGGCTCGATCTCGAGCCCCAGGGGCGCCATGCCCCCCGCACAGCGGGAGCAAGAGACGGCACCTCGGAGAAAGCAGCAGATGGCGCCCCGGATTCGCGCGATACATCATGCTTCGTCAGCCTACATGGTGAGCGATGGTGCATCGTGATGCTCGGGTATTTCACCTTGTCATGCACAAACAGCAGAATCCCCGGGTGCGCCGCCGCTCCCCGCCACCGAGATCGAAGAGTCGCGCTTCGCGCTCGATCTACTTACCGCCTACCGCTGGCGCTCTGCTCACCGGCTACCGCTGGCGCTCTACGTACTGCCTACCGCTGGCGCTCTGCTTGCCGCCTACCGCTGGCGCTCTCCTGCCGGCGCTTGCCGCTGGCGCAGGACGATCGCGGCGTCCAGCTCTCCGGTGCGGCGTCCGGCCAACAATCGCTCCGACAACGGGATTGTAGTCCATCCGGTCGCCGCACAGCAACCCTCGCGAACCGCGGCCGCAGGGTCGGGGTGTCGCGGATCACAGCGGACGGCGCGCCACAGAGACGCTGGCGCCGGCCGCCGCGCAGACGTGAGGCAGAGCGCCCTGGGACCCGGCATATTTGCAAGGAACTCTCGTGACCTGGAGAACGAAGGTTCCACTCGAAGGATACTCAGTACTCAGCCAGCGGCCGGGCAAACCGCTGCCCGCCTCTGCCCGGAGCGCCGGGCGAGCGGAGCGGCTCGCCCGGCGACGCGGCGCGCCGCGCTCCGGCGCGCCCTCGTCTCAGTACCACTCGCTGCCGAGGCCCAGCGTGAAGGTGAACGTCGGCCCGTCTGGCAGGAACACCGGGTGGAGATCCGCGCTGATCGCGAAACCGCTCCGCCGCGCGCCGCTCCCGGCAAGGCCTCCGAGGATCAGGGCGCCCCGCGCGTGAGCGCCGAAGTACCAGGCCGCCGTGCTCTCGCAGCCGGCGCTCGGGAGCGGGATGCCGCCCTCCGGGACCTCCGCGCCGCAGGTCGCGACGGCCACGTAATCCATGGAGGGTCCCGCGCCGAGATCGAGGAAGTGGAACAGCGTGAAGCCCGCGAGCACCGAGTTGTAGTCGATGAACCCCGCCTCGAATCCAGCGCTGTTCTCGGTGCTCTCGGGGGTGAGCGTCACCATCGGTGTGTTCTGGTAGTATATCGCGAAATAGTGGTTGACCTGGACACCGAGCCGGCCAGAGAGCGCGAAGACGGCCCCCGCGCCCGTGGGTGACTCGATGATCCCGCCGCTGAGCGACGTACCGAAACGAAAGCGCATCCCGTCCTTCTCGCCGTCCTCGGGCTCCGTCGGCTTCTCCTCGGGAGCGGCCGGAGCCGGCGGAACCGGCGCGGGCGGCTCCGGAGCGGGCGCGTCCGCCGCCGGCGCGGACCGCGGCGCAGGCGGCGGCGCGAGCGCGGGTGCAGGCCGCGGCGCGGACGGCGGCGCAGGCGCGGGTGTGGACCGCGGCGCGGGCGCAGGCCGCGGCGCAGGCGGCACCGGCGTGGGAGATGGCGGCGGAAACGGCGTGGGAGCTGGCGCTGGCGCTGGCGCGGGCTGCACAGGTGTCGGCGCTGGCGCGGGTTGCACGGGTGTCGGCGCTGGCGCGGGTTGCACGGGTGTCGGCGCTGGCGCGGGTTGCACCGGAGTCGGCGCTGGCGCGGGTTGCACCGGAGTCGGCGCAGGCGCGGGTTGCACCGGAGTCGGCGCAGGCGCGGGTGGCAGCGGGGTCGGCGCAGGCGCGGGTTGCACTGGCGTCGGCGCAGGCGCAGGCGCGGGCGCGGGCTGCACCGGGGTCGGCGCAGGAGACGGCGGCGGTGCTGGCTGCGCGGAGGCAGACGGGAGCGGCTCTGGAGGAGGAGGCGGCGGGAGGGGAGCGTCGCCCTGGGTCAAGGCCGTCGCCGAGACCGCCAACGGAACGGTGAGCGCCGCGAGCGCGGCAAGCCAGCGAGGGGGTGTCATCCGATCTTCCTCGGCGCACTCCTCGCGGCCGTCAAGCGCCCGGAGGTGCGCGCTGTCGGCCGCGGTGCGCCGCAGCGGATGATCCGCCCGCGAGCCGTGGAGCGCCAGCCCATCGACGACCGCCCGATGCACGTCGCCCCCCGTCCCTCCACTTTCCTTCACGGAACGCGGCGGCACCGGTCACCAGCCCCTCGACCCATGCGCCGAGCTCGCCAAGCCCTCGTTTGCGGTATCAGCCCTCTGCTCGGGATCCTCTTCTCCGTGGCTTGCGTGGAGGAAACGCTCCCCTCAGCCGCGACCGGGAGCGGCGGCACTGGAAATATCCACGAGACGAGCGGCGATCGGTCGCTCGAAGCGCAGGCGGCGTATATGCGAGAAGCGGTGCCTCTCCTCGAATCGGACCCCGACGTCTTCCGGTACGCCTGGTTCTCCGGGCGAACCGACGCGATCCCCAACGTGGACCTGCTCGGCGCGCGCGGTGAGGTCACCACGCTCGGCGAGCTCTACGTCTCGCTGCCCCACGAGGAGGAGTGCAGCTCGTGACGGCCCGCGCGGCGGTCGCTCCGTCGACGCCTCCGCCCGCCGGCGCGGTGTCCGCCGTCCCGGCGGCCGGCGTGCAGGCCGCGCCGCTCGACTTCGCCGACGTCTACGAGGAGATGTTCCCCTTCGTCTGGCGGACCGTGCGCCGGCTCGGCGTGGACGCCTCGGCGCACGAGGACGTGTGCCAGGAGGTGTTCGTCGTCGTGCACCGGCGGCTCCCGGAGTTCCTGGGCCGCTCGTCGCTGAAGACGTGGGTCTTCGGGATCGTCGTGAACGTCGTGCAGACGCACCGGAGATCGCTGCGCCGCAAGAGCCCCGCCCACCGCGGGACAGGAGAGACCGTGGATCCCGAGCTGCTCGCGGGGCCGAGCAGCCTCAGCCCCTACGAGGCCATGACGAGGGCGGAGGCCGCGCGCGTCGCGCACGAGCTGCTCTCGTCGCTCGACGAGGAGAAGCGCGTGGTGCTCCTCCTCGCCGAGCTGGAAGAGATGCCGGCGGCGGAGATCGCGCGGGGCATCGGGGTGAACGTCAACACCGTCTATGCGCGGCTGAGGGCCGCTCGACAGGCGTTTTCCGACGCGGTGCACCGCCACCACGCCAGGATCCGAGGAGGCCGCAATGGATGAGCTGCGGGCCGGGGAGCGAGCGCTCCTGAACGCCCTTCGTGACGAGGACGAGCCGACCGAGGACGACAGACGTCGGATGCGCGCGGCCGTGTGGGCGAGGCTCGGCCTCGCAGGGACGGCGGCCACGGCCACGGCCGTCGCCGCGAGCGCCGAGAGCGCCGCGGGCGCCGGAGCCGCCGGCTCCGCGAGCGCCGGCGCGGCTGCGCACGCCGTCGGTCCCGCCGCCGCGAGCATGGCCGCGGGCGCGAGCACCGCGGTCGCACAAGGCGCGGCCATCACGCTGCTCGGCGCCCCGATCAAGATCGGGCTGGCGGCGCTCGTCGTGGGCCTCGCGACGGGGGCCGCGCTCTACTTCCCAACATTGTCGACACCGGGCGAGGCGCCCGATGCGCAACGCGCGCTGGAAGCAGCGACGGGCGCGGCCGAGGCGCCCCGAGCGGAGCGCGCCGCCGCGCCCTCCAGCGCCCTGGGCGACGGGACGCCTGCGCCCGCCGAGGCGAGCGCCTCCGTCAAGGCCGACGGCCCCGCCGAGGCCAGCGCCCTCGCCGAGACCAGCGCCGCGCCCGCGGCCGCTGCAGCGCGCGCGATCGCGCCGCGCACGCCACGGACGGCGGCCGCAGCGAGGCAGGGCTCCGAGGGGCTCGACGCGGAGATCGCGCTGCTCCGCGACGCGCAGCAGGCGCTGCAGGCGGGCCAGTTCGCGCAGGCGCTCTCGAAGCTCGACGAGCACGCCAGCAGGTACCCGAGGGGCGTGCTCTCGACCGAGCGCGAGGCGTCGCGCGCGATCGCGCTCTGCCGCTCCGGCCGCGCGTCGTCCGGCAGGGCGATCGCCGCGAGGCTGCTCGCGAAGAGCCCAGGCTCGCCGCTCGCGACGCGCGTGCGCGCCGCGTGCGGACAGGAGGAGTAGAGTGCGCGGGTGCACGTCTCAAGGTGGGCGCATGCGCCGTCGATCCTGCCGGCGCTGATCGTCGCGGCAGGGCTCCTGCCCGCGCGCGCGCTCGCGGCGCCCGCCGAGCCGCGCACCATCGATCTCCGCTGGGAAGCGCCCGAGGGGTGCCCGCCGGTCGACGAGGTCCGGAACGAGATCGCCCGGCTGCTGGGGACGTCGGAGCAGCGCCAGCCGATCGAGGTCGAGATCGCGATCGCTCGCCAGCGCGGCGAGCGCCTCCGGCTCGACCTGCGCATCCGCGCGCCGGCGCCGGGCGAGCGGGTGATCCATGGCGACGACTGCGCATCCATGTCGCGGGCAGCGGCGCTGATCGTCGCGATGTCGATCGATCCCGACGCTGTCGCGCGGAGCGCTGCCGCGCAGCCCGCGCCACCCCAGGCGATCGCCGCCCCCGCCGCCAGCGCGCCGCGCCCGCCGTCTCCCGCGCCGCGCCGCCCACCTCCCGCGGCGGCGCGGCCGTCCGCCACGAACGAGCGCGACGTGGAGGGAGCGCTCTGGATGAGCGCGCAGATCGAGCAGGCGCTCGTCCCGACGATCGGCGTCGGGCTCGCCGCAGGCGGCGGGATCCGCAGCGGCTGGTTCCGCGCGGACGGCGCGGCCGGCGTGGTGCCGTCGAGCTCGAGCCACATCGCGGGGCAGGCTGCGGGCGCCGAGTTCCGGCTCTGGTTCGTCGAGGTCGACGCGTGCGCGCTCCCGCTCGAGGGCCCCGTCCGCGTCTACGTCTGCGCGCTCGGCCGCCAGCACTGGCTCCGCTCCAGGGGGCGGGACGTCGATGAGCCCTTCACCCTCACGACGCCGATCTTCGCAGCCGGGCTCGGCGCGCTGCTCGAATGGCGCATCGCCGCTCCCGTGAGCGTCGAGGGCGCGCTGCACGCCGTCGTCCCGCTGAGGCGGCCCCGCTTCGTCGTCGAGAACCTCGACGGCATCGTTTACCGCCCCCCGGCCGCAGGCCTCAGCGCGCGCCTCGGTCTCGCGCTGGCCTTCTGAGCCTCAGGGCATGTCCGGGCCCGCGCGCCACGCGGCCTCGATCGCGCAGCCGGCCAGCGCCCCGCGGTAGAGGCGCAGCTCGTCGTAATGCCCTCCGAAATACGGATCCTGATCGAAGTGGGACCGCCCGAGCCAGTTGTTCGCGTCCTGGATCGCCGAGAGCGGAAAGCCGACCGGCGTGCTGCCGAGGAGCGCACCGTCGAGGTAAAGCGCCAGGGTCCCCGCCGCGCCGTCGAAGACCGCGGCGAGCTGATGGATCTCGGCGTCATCGAGCGTGGGCGCGGTGGCGACCTGCACCTGACCCGCGGCGCCGCTGTCGCTCGCGAGCGCGGCGATACCCGGCGGATCGAAGCCCGTCGAGGGGGTGATGACCAGGTAGGACCGCCCAACGCTCGCGTCGCCTTCGACGGGATCCTCACCCGTGCTGCCGATGCCGAAGTCGACGACGCGCAGGTACGCCCCTCCGCCGTCGCGGGCGACCCAGACCATGACGGTCACGTCGCTCAACCCCGTGAGGAGACCCGCGGGCAGATCGACGTAGTCGTCCTCTCCGTCGAGGGTGAGCACCCCTCCGCCGTCGAGGCTCGCGCCGCCGAAGATCTCACCGTCGGCGCCGCCGACCGTATCGGCGACGAGCGCCCCCACCCCGTCGAACGAGTACCGATGAGCCAGCGACGGCAGCGCATCGCAGGGGGCCGCGCCGCTGCCCCCTTCGCCGCCGCTGCCCGCCTCGCCGCCGCTGCCCGCCTCGCCGCCGCTGCCCGCCTCACCGCCGCTCGGCGCCCCACCACCACGCCCCCCTTCCCCGCTCCCACTACCACCTTCCCCGCCGCCGCCCACAGTCGACGCCGGAGTCATACGACCCACCGCAATCTCCACATCTGCCCCACATCCGGATAAGCCGAGGAGCAGCGCCATCATCGTAGTCTTCCGCGCGCACGACACGGGCTGATCCTAGCGCGGGCGTGCGGTCGATTCGATCACGAAAGGCGCGCGCCCCGGCAACGAGGGGGAGAGTGCTGATTCCACACGCGGGAGCCGACCATGATGTGCCGACTTGACCGAGTGTTCGCAAGTCCCTGGCTCGTCGCCGGGGGATGTCTCTTGAGCATCTCGTGCACTGGCATCCTCGGAGGCGACGACGCTCCGGGACCGGGGCTGGAACCGGGAGACGACGCCGCCGCGCCAGGCGGGATGCCTTTGCACCACATGACAGCATCGGAGTACAACAACACGGTCGCCCACCTCCTGGGCACGCGCCTGCGGCCGGCGGACGGATTCCCGGCCTCCGGCGCGAAGGGCTTCGACGCGAACGCCAGCGCGCTCTCGAGCCTCTCGCAGGTCCTCGTCCAGGGGTACTACGACGCCGCCAAGAAGCTGGCGGCCGAGGCGTTCTCGAACGAGGCGCAGCGCGCCCGGATCCTCGTATGCGACCCGGCGGAGGGCGCGGATGACGGGTGCGCGCGCGAGATCATCGAGCGCTTCGGGCTGCGCGCCTTCCGGCGCCCGCTCGAGGCGGCGGAGGTCGACCGGTACGCGGCGCAGTACGCCGACGCGCGCACCACCCTCGAGATGTCCCCCGTCGAGGCGGTGCAGCACGTCGTCCGGACCCTGCTGACGTCGCCCAATTTCTTCCTGCGGATCGAGGTCGGCCCCGACTCGAAGCGATCGCCGGGCGCCCTCGGCGGCCACGAGATCGCGTCGCGCCTCTCGTACCTCCTCTGGAGCTCACTCCCGGACGAGGAGCTCTTCGACGCCGCAGAGAGCGACGAGCTGGCCACCGAGGACGAGCTCCGGCAGCAGGTGGACCGCATGCTGTCCGACCCGAAGAGCGCCGCGTTCTTCCAGAACTTCTTCGGGCAGTGGCTCGGGACACGCACGCTCCCGAGCCACACCGTCGACACGACGCTGTTCCCGGGCTGGAACGACAAGGTGAAGGGCGCGATGATCGAGCAGGCCAACGCCTATTTCACCGGCTTCACGACCGGCGAGCGGCCGTGGTCCGAGTTCCTGACGGCGCCCCACCCGGAGAGCCCGCTGCTCGCGCCGCTCTACGCGAACGACCCCGAGGCCGGGCGCGGCGGGTTCCTGACGCTCCCCGCGTTCCTCACGCTGTCTTCCCGCGCCGAACGGACCTCCCCCACGTCCCGCGCGAAGACGATCCTGGCGCAGCTCTATTGCGCCGACCTGGCCCCTCCCGCCGGCGTGGATATCCCGGAGCTCGAGGCCGCGGGAGGCGACTCGGGCCCCGTCGACAACGTCCGCGAGAAGCTCGAGAAGCACCGCGAGTCGCCCGACTGCGCGGGCTGTCACGATCTCCTCGATCCCATCGGGCTGAGCCTCGAGAACTTCGATCCGATCGGCGCCTACCGGACCGAGTACCCGAACGGGGACGCTGTCGACGCGACAGGCAAGTACGGGAGCGCGGAGTTCCAGGACATCTCGGGCCTCATCCCGGAGCTCCAGAAGGACCCCCAGCTGGGGATCTGCCCCTCCGAGCAGCTCTTCACCTATGCGTTGCGCCGGCGCCCGAGCGGCGGCGACAGGGACACGCTCAAGGAGATCGCCGCGCGCTGGGAGAAGGGGACGATCGCGGATCTGGTGAAGCAGGTGGTGACCAGCGACGCGTTCCGCCTCCGCGCGGCGAAGGTCGGGGCGAAGTGAAGCCGCAGGCGTTGTTTCCTCACGGAACCAGGCACGAAGGAGCGATGCGCACATGAAACGCGGAATGACACGCAGGAACCTGTTGCGCGGCGCGGGCGTCTGCCTGGCGCTGCCGTTTCTCGAGAGCCTCGCCCCGCGCAGGGCGCGCGCCGGGGAGCCCGGCACGCCGAAGCGCTTCTTGCTCTGCACGTTCCCGAACGGGGCGCCCCACCACTGGTGGGAGACGGCGCCCGCGTTCGGCAAGACGCTGAAGGGCGCCGATTTCAAGCTGCCGAGGGTGCTCGAGCACTTCGCGCCGGTGAAATCGAAGATGCTCATGATAAGCCGCCTCGGCAACCACACGTGGAGCAAGGAGCAGAACGCGTTCCTCGAGCCGTCCCACTCGCGCTGCATGGCCGCGCTGTCGACCTGCGTGGACGCCGATGAGCTCGGGAGGGCCGCGGGGCAGGATCTCGGCGAGTGGGTGGGCAACGGCATCTCGGTCGACCAGCTCATCGTGCAGAAGGCAGGCCCGGAGCAGGCGACCCGCATCCCGTCGCTGCAGACGGGGCTCGGGGTGAAGCCCGGCTTCTTCGACGGGCGCAGCTACGCCTACAATCAGGCCGTCTCCTGGAAGAGCCCGCGCGAGCCCCTGAAGCGCTCGGTCAACCCGAAGGCGGTGTTCGACGCGCTCATCAACGCAGGTGCCGCGAGCGCGCCTTCGGTGCCAGGGCAGACCGACGAGCAGGCCAGGATCGAGGCGGAGCGCCGCGCGGCGACCGAGAAGAGCGTGATCGACGCCGTGCTCGCGGACGCGAACTCGCTCATGCGCAAGGTAGGCTCCGACGATCGCAAGGTCGTCCAGCAGTACCTGGACGCCCTGCGAGAGACAGAGAAGAACGTGACCCGCATCCAGTCGACGATGACCCCGTCGAGCCTGGGCTGCAGCCCGATCGGCGAGCCCGGAGTCGTCCCCGAGCCGCCGGGCCAGCAGGAGGGGCTCAACGAGAACGACAGCACGGAGGCCGGCGAGTACAAACACGATGATCACGCGAACGTCATGATCGATCTCATCGTCATGGCGATTCAATGCGACGTGACGCGCGTGATAACCCACATGCTCGACGACGCGCGCTCGGAGTTCGAGTACCGGTGCATCCCGGCCGACGTCCGCGCGAAGGTGGGCCTCGAGTACAGGGAGGGCAGCAGCCTGCATTATCACGCCTGCCAGCACGGCCCCGGCAACCTGGGCACAACGGACGAGGGCGGCCGCTACGCGGTCGTCGAGGAGAGCAACCTCGATTTCGCGGCGATCAACTGCTGGCTCGGCCAGAAGACGGCGCAACTCGCGCAGCGGCTCGACGCGATCCCCGAGGGGGACGGGACGGTGCTCGATCACTCCGTGATGGTCTACATGAGCGAGATGCGTACGCACGACCACGACGCGTACGATCTGCCCATCGTCCTCCTGGGCGGCGACGGCGTCTTCCTGAACGACGCGCACGTCGCGTATGGCCCCCTCGGCCAGGATCGCCAGCTCCGCGATCTGTGGTTCACCCTCATGAACCAGTACTACAACCTCGGCGTCGCGTCGTTCGGCGAGGATCGCCGCGGCGTGCCGAACGCGCTTCTCGAGGAGATCCTGCGGTAGCTCTGCGGGTCACGGTCTCGATGGATGGGCTCACACCGGAGGTCGAAACGCAATGTTCGAAAGCCGCTCACGTCGGTTGGTGTCCGGGGGTCTCCATGTCGCGCTCGGGCTGCTCGCGACCTGCACAGCAGAGCTCGGGTGCTCGAGCGACCCGTCGTCCGCGTCTCCCGCGCCGGAGTCGCCCGCGCCGGAGTCGCCCTCGCCGGGCGACGGAGGCGGTCCGCCAGGCGAACCGCCCTGCGTGGAGACGAACGACGGGCCAGCGCTGCCGCAGGCGTTCGCGCTGAACTGCGGCGGGTGCCACAGCGCCCACGGCAAGCCGGCCGGCGGGTTCCCCGATCTGTTCGCCTTCGACGGCACCCTGGAGGAGTTCACGGCGCAGGTGCGCACGGGGAAAGCGCGTATGCCGGCCTTCGGCGAGCAGCAGATCGCGACGGCCGACATCGAGGCGATCTTCACTTATTTTTCTGCGGAAGCGCCGCCCGCGCCGGCCTGCGACGGCGGCCAGGTCGATCCCGGCGAGTGCTCCGGCGTGGACGGCGCCATCTCGCCGCTGTTCCCCTCGGCGACGGAGGGCAGGCCGATCACCACGATGGCTGCCGATGGGACGATCACGCTCGAGGCCGCGGGGCGCGTGCGCGGGCGCCACGAGAAAGAGGAAGAGTTCAGCCCCTACCAGCCGCGCTATTTCGAGAACCGGAGCTACAAGTTCATCGTCGAGGACACGATCCCGGCGGGCGGCAGCACCATCAAATTCACCTGGCTCCCCAAGGCCAACGCATCGAACAACCAGACCATCAATTTTCGCTGCTGGTACTCGGGCGAGGGCAACGTGTTCGACTCGAACAACGGCATGGAGCGCATCACGAGCACCCACTGGGAGTTCGTCGTGGATCGCAACGCCCGGGAGAGCAGGGAGATCCGCGAGGGAGACCTGCTCGAGTTCGAGTTCGGGGTGTTCCTTGACGCGGGCACCGTCGAGGGGAGGACGAGCTATTACAGCGACACGTTCCGCTACCGCGTCGGCAGCGGCGAGCTGACGCCGTTCAACGAGGCGAACGAAGTGGCCCTGTCGGGCGGCGACGGGACGATACCGTACATCTACGAGGAGCCTCATCTCTATTACGAACAGATGGCGCTCAACATCCAGGAGAGCTCGATCCAGCCCTTCCTCGAGGGGCGCCGCCTGTTCCATACGGACTTTGCCACCGGCGAGCACAGCGAGGGCGGTAACCCCGTCTTCGAGGAGCAAGCCGGCAAGGCGGGGCCGCTCTCGAACCAGGCGGCGTGCGTGAGCTGCCACATCAACAACGGTCGCGGCGCCCCGCCCGAGCCCGGCGAGGCGATGGAGACCGCTGTCGTGAAGGTGTTCGGCGCAGGAGCGAACGCGGACGGCCGGCCCGCCGCAGATCCAAGCTACGGCCGGCAGCTCCAGGACAAGGCGCAGGGCGGCGGCGCCAGCGAGGGCACGGCCACCGTGGCCTACACCGAGGAACCCGGGCAGTTCCCCGATGGCACGCCGTACGTCCTGCGAAAGCCCACGTTCCGCTTCGACGGGCTCTCCGCAGGGCCGATCGCGAGCTACTCGGTCCGCGTTGCCCGCCCGCTCGTGGGCATGGGCCTTCTCGAGGCGATCGCGGAGGACGCGCTGCTCGAGCGCGCAGATGGGATGGATTGCAACCAGGACGGTATCTCGGGCCGTCCGAACCTGATCCCGGACCCGGTCTCGGGGGCGCTGCGACTAGGGCGCTTCGGCTGGAAGGCGAGCAAGGTGAGCGTACCGCATCAGGTCGCCGACGCGCTGGTGGCGGACATGGGCGTGACGACGAGCCTGTTCCCGGTCGAGGAGTGCGGCGAGGCGCAGACGGGTTGCCAGGCCGGCACGCGCGGAGATCCCGAGCTCGCCGACGACGATCTCGACAGGCTGGCGACCTACATGCGCATGCTGGGCGTGCCGCCGCGCCGCGACACGGCGGACCCAACCGTCCAGCGCGGTGAGGCGCTGTTCAGCCAGGCAGGGTGCGCAAGCTGCCATGTGCCCTCAATGAAGACGGGGGGCCGCCACCCGCTCGTCGAGCTGCGGGATCAGCTCATCCAGCCGTTCAGCGATCTGCTCCTGCACGACATGGGAGAAGAGCTCGCGGACACGTCGACGAGCGAGCACCTCGCGGGGCCGCGCGAGTGGCGGACGCCGCCGCTGTGGGGCATCGGGCTGCTCGAGGCCGTGAACGGCCACACCCAGCTGCTGCACGACGGCCGCGCGCGGAACGTGGTCGAGGCGATCCTGTGGCACGGCGGCGAGGCGGACGCCGCGAAGCAGCGCTTCATGGTGCTCCCGGCAGGAGATCGCGACGCGGTTGTCGCCTTCCTGCGCTCGCTCTGAGCGCTCGCCCTTCTGCCCTCGCTCCGAGCGCCCCCATTTCTGCGCTCGCTAAGAGCGCCCTCCCCCCGCCCCCGCCTTCCTTCGGCCTTCTGGGTGCTCGATCCGCTCGACGTTCCCGGCGCACAAGGGGCGGGCGCCGCTCAGAACCCCGAGCGGTGCGCCATCCGCCTCGAGAGCCAGCGCATGGGGCCGGGCGCCACGCGGGCGGCGAGGCTCGCGGTCTTCACGAACAGGCTCGTCTCCAGGACGTCGCGGCCCGCGTCGACGGCGCGCACGATCATCTCGGCGACCTCGTCCGGGCTCTGCTTCTTGTGGCCCGGCGGGCGGTAGCCGACGTTGTCGTCGGTCACGACGGCGTTCGCGTGGAACGGGGTCTCGACCGGGCCCGGCCGCACCACGAGCACGCGCACGCCGCGCGACGAGAGCTCCGCGCGGAGCGACATCGCGAGCGCCTCCAGCGCGAACTTCGACGAGGCGTACGGGCCCATTCGCGGCGCGGCGACGAGCCCGGCGATCGAGGAGACCATGACGATGGTGCCCTTCGTGGCCGCGAGGGGCTCGATCGCGAGCCGCGCGAGGTGCACGGGGGCGACGACGTTCAGCCGGTAGAGCGCCTCCAGCTCGGCGGGCTCGATCTCGATCGACGGCGTGTAGTAGCCGCGCCCGGCGTTGTTCACCAGCACGTCCAGCCGGCCGTACGCGCCGAGCGCCCGCTCGCAGAGCGCCTTGCGATCCTCCTCGACGGTCACGTCGCCGGCCACCGCGAGGGCCTCGCCGCCCGCCGCGCGCACCTCCGAGGCGACGCCCTCGAGCGCATCTCGCCCGCGCGCGCTCAGCACCACGCGCGCGCCGCGCTTCGCCCAGGAGAACGCGAGCGATCGACCGATTCCGCTGGATGCACCGGTGATGACGACGACGGGAGCCATGTCGGCGAGAGTACACGACATTCGGATCGCGAGGAGAGACTTGCTGCTGGCGGCCGCCTGCCGCACGGCGAGGGATCGGGCAGCCGGCGCCGCGATCCCAGCCTCCCCGACCTCGCGCGCAGCTGCCTGAACGCACGACGCCTGATCTCGCGGGAGCAGCGGTATCGGACGCTGGCGTCCTACCGTTCCGGCACAGGACCGTCGCACGGCTGACAGCCGAATCGTTCTCCATCAGCGGTATCCGGCGCTGGCGTTCTACCGTTCCGGCACAGGACCGTCGCACGGCTGACAGCCGAATCGTTCTCCATCAGCGGTATCCGGCGCTGGCGTTCTACCGTTCCGGCACAGGACCGTCGCACGGCTGACAGCCGAATCGTTCTCGAATGGATCAACTCATCGATCGAGGACAACAGGAGCACGCCATCACAGGACACAGTTCGGTAATACGTAACACAAACTTCGCGCATTTCGTCACCGCGCCTACTATAGTCCGGCCCACACGAAGCCGCCGGGGGGGTGGCTGGCCATCTCCCCGCATAGCGAGCTATGACGTTGGGGTCTCGATTGCATTGACGCGCCCGAATCGCGCAAATGCGCGAGCGCGTCGCCGTTGCATTCTGACGCGGGGTGACCAGCAGAGGCAGGAGCGCGGCTCGTCCGCCCTCCGTCGGACGGCAGCACCGCGGCGGCGGTTCGTGATCGTGGGGTGATCCGAATGGGTCCGGCCCTCGGCTCCATGCAGCCATGGCCGTTCAACCAACCTGTTTGGCGTGTCCGGCCGGCGAACGATCTCGGCGTTGCGTACTCATCGCGCGCCTGGCGCTGACATTCCACGTATGCGCGGAACGTAATTTCCTCCGTGACTACGTGGCTCGTTTCACGAGCAAACAGGTGCGAATCGACACAGGACGGAATCCGGTTCCGGGGAGGGAATGGGGGAAGCACCGTGTGTGCACGCAGCTCGCCAGCGCAATTCAGAACGGGGCGCGGAGCGGGATCGTAACGGGCCGCTGACGAGCGTGAGCGCGTAGAGGCAGCGAGCGAGAGCGCGCATAGCGACGCTCTCGGCGAGCACCCCTGCGCGCGGCGCAGCCGCGGTATCCACGTGTTCATGACAGCAGATCTCGCAAGACGCTCTCAACCTCAAACCCTGATAGAGAATGAAATGAAGAAGAAGTCGATTGTTGCCTTGTCGATGATGGTCGGCGCCGCCCTCGTGGCGCAGGCGGAGCCCGCGAGCGCCGGGTATTGCCCGGCGGCGTACGCGGGTGACATCACGGAGTACGCCATTCCTTCGAACGCCTCGCCGGGGAACATCACCTTTGGCCCTGACGGTCGCGTGTGGTTCACCGTGCTCTCCGGCAGCAAGATCGGGGCCGCAAAGTCCAGCGGCGCTGTGACCGAGTACCCGCTCGCGGCCGGCGCGAGCCCGGTCGGCATCACCGTCGGTCCGGATGGCCGGATCTGGTTCACCGACGCAGGGAGAAACCAGATCGGGGCGATCACGAAGCACGGCGTCGTGACCGAGGTTGCGATCCCGACGAACAGCTCGAGCCCCTCCGCGATCACGCTGGGATTTGATGGGAATCTGTGGTTCACCGAGGTCCTCGGCAACAAGGTCGGACGCATCACGCCGGACGGGGTGATCACCGAGTTCGCGCTGCCGACCGCCGGCAGCCAACCGCGCGGGATCGCGGCGGGAATCGACGGAAATGTCTGGGTCGCGGAGTCGCGCGGGAACAAGATCGCGCGGATCAGCGCGTCCGGGACCGTGACCGAGTACCCGCTGCCGCCCTCGGCCGCGCGCCCCAGCGCGATGACGCTCGGTCCCGACCTCAAGATCTGGTTCACCACGGCGGGCGAGATCGCGAATATCGACACCAGCGGGACCGTGACGGAGTTCGCGCTCCCCGCGCTGGGCCTCGGCGTCTCGGCCATCACGCTCGGGGTGGACGGCAATCTCTGGTTCACGGAGCAGTCCGTGGACAAGATCGTACGCATCACGACGAGCGGCGTCATGACCGAGTACGCTCTCCCGATCGCGGGCTCTCGTCCGCTCGGGCTCACGCTGGTCCCGTCGCTCCAGGGGTGCGGCTTCCTCGACCTCTGGTTCACCGAGGCGGGGGGGAGCCGCCTCGGCAAGATCCGCACGGTGACCACCCACTGAGAAGCACGCATCCGGAGAGATAGAGACTTGACCGCCTGCCGGCGAGCGCTTCGGCGGCCAGGCGGTCTTCGCTGGATTGTTGGCTTGATAGATGCGCCGTGCACCGGGATGATCCAGGTGCACACGCGCACCGTCACTCTGAACGATGGAGATGAGCATGAATACGACAGGTAAGTTGGTTCTTTCGGCGCTCTCGGTCCTCGGTCTTGCGGCGTGCGCCGTGAGCGGCACGGACGAGGCAGAGGTCCTGGGCGAGTCGCAGGAGGCGCTGATCAACGGCACGGAGTTCTACGGGTCGGACACGCTGTTCAACGCGATCACGGCCGCGATCAACCAGGCGGGGCTCAGCGCGTCCCTCGACTACCTCGGCACCGGGTCGGGCAAGGGCGAGCAGTGCCTGGAGGGCACCGGCGCCGCCCCCTGCAACACGAAGGCTCAGACGATCGCCCCGATGTCCAGGGACTTGCAGGGCTCTTGTGACAGTGGTCAGAAGAGCAATCGCATCGCGCTCGACGCTATCTACATTCTGGCGGACGACACCCAGGCCGCCACCAGCGCGACCTCGGCGAACATCAAGGGCGCGTTCTGCGGCGACGGCTCCGGGAGCCCCGCCACCTGCGCCAATTTCGACACGTGGGGCGAGCTCACCACGGGCTCGTCGAACCCCTCGAACGCAATCAAGCTGTACCGCCGCGACGACATCTCGGGCACGACCGACACGTTCAAGAGCCTCACCGGCTGCACCACGTTCTGCGCCGGCGTGAAGATCATCGTCGAGGACCTCATCGCCGGGCCGCGGCTCTCGACCGACTCCGCAGGAACCCTGGGGACGCCGAACACGTCATCGATTGTGACGTACTCGGGCGCTCCGACCGCGGCGGCGCCCTGCCTGCAGACCGATTCGGCCACCGATTGCATCGGCAAGCTCGCGGGCGCGAACGTCGACGCGCTCGCCTACGCGGGCGGCGACGGGTTGCGCCCGTCGAACCCCTTCGCCAACCAGGCGTTCACCATCGACAGCAAGGCGCCGACCACGGCCAACATCCGCAAAATTATCACGGACCCGAGCAACAAGTACCCGCTCGCTCGCTTCCTGTACCTCAACGAGGGCAATGGATCTCGGGCTACAGCCGAGACGAACTTCCTGAACTGGATCATCGCGAACCCGCAGACCTTCGAGAACACCCTGACGGCCTCCGGCTTCATCGCGTGTGACCCGGGAAATCCTCTCGATTGCGGTGCCACCGGCACCACGTGCCCCCGCAACAGCAGCCTGCCGTGAGCTGATAGGCTGATGACGAAGGACGGAGCGCGCCGCGCAAGCCATGGCGGTAGGCGCGCTCCGTTCGACGCACATGGCCAGCGCGGCGCGCTCGGGCACGCCCCCCGTCTCATCACCCGCCGAGCACCGTGCACCGCGGAGTCGTCCTCCAGGGACGGAACGCGCCCCCGCTGCTGCCGGATTGAAACCGCTCCGCAACACTGCCCAGCACAGGAGGTCTGAGCGGTGAGCGCTTACTTTCCATCACGGTCGAGAGGCGAGCTTGCGGCGCGTGAATCAATGGCAGAGCTATCATCTACGTCGACGTCACCGCGATAGCGTCACGGGTCCGTGACAGCCGGCATTCACGGTTGTTCCAGGAGCTCACCGGTGGCATTTCGGCCGCCGCGACGATAGGGGGTTCGCCGCTGCGAGCCCGGGGAGTTGGCATCGATGCGTCAAGGTTGGCGTTGGGTGACGATGAGATCGCTGGTGCTGTTGCTCGGGGTCGTGTCCGTGGCCGGGTACAGCTGTGGAGGTGATGATACCGGTGAGCCCCCGGAGGACACGAGCGGCGGCGGCGCTACCAGCGGTGGTGACGGCGGCGGCACCGGCGGTGCCGGCGGCAGCGGCGGGGTCGCGGGCGGTGATAACGGCGGAGGCGGCGGTACCGGCGGGGTCGCGGGCGGCGATAACAGCGGAGGCGGCGGCACCGGCGGTACCGGCGGCAGCGGCGGTGACGGGGGGGGCACGCCGCCACGTCAATGCGCCCCTGCCCGATCGCACGAGCCGATCCCTCAGCGCCACTCGGCGACGGTCGAGGATGCCCTCGATACCTTCAGCAATCTCTCGGGGGAGATCGAGATTCAATGTGGCAACTGCCACAAGGCCCCGGCAGAGCAAGGCGACTTCTCCTACACCGGCACTCCGGAGAACCTGTGCAATGCGCGCGGCAAGAACGGCAAGACGCCCGTTGACGTCATGCTCAGCGGGGAGATGCCCTACAAGATCGGCGGGCAAGAGGCGCTCGGCCGGCGGGTGCAGGCGTGGATCGAGCAGGGGTGCCCTGCCGGCACGTACGTCCTCCCGAAGGGCGAAATCCACGTCGATCCCGACGTGGATTTCGTGACCCCGCGCGAGATCGGCGATGCGCAGACGGAGCTCGGGAACTGCATCCCCGACGCCGAGATCGTCGGTCGAGACGAGGAGGTGGATGAGCGCTTCGCCGCGATGCGATCGTTCGAGGACCTCCCGGTCAAGCTGTCGGAGACCGATTTCGTCTCGCTGGACGCCGAGGTGCTCGCGCGCAGGGGGACGCTCGCTTACGCGCCGACCTACCCTCTCTGGTCGGACGACGCGGCGAAGCTCCGCTTCGTGCACGTCCCGGCGGGGCAGGCCATCACGTACGACCCGGAGGCGAAGAGCCTCCGCATCCCCTCGAACAGCCGCTTCTACAAGACCTTCTTCAGGGCCGTGGTCGAGCCCGACGGCGCCACGCGATACCGCAAGATGGAGACGCGCATCATCGTGACGCGCGAGCAGGCCGAGGACGCGATCTTCGGCACATACGTGTGGAACGCGGAGGAGACGAGCGCGAAGCTCCTCGGGACCGGGCTCGATCCGGCGTCACCGGACAGCAGGGAGCTCTACGTGAACGGCGAGCCGTTCCCCGACTACGTCCGCCCTTACACGGCCAACGAGACCACCGGTGCACTGCAGAGCTACGCCGTGCCCGGTGCGACGCGATGCGTGGCGTGCCACACGGGCTCGGAGAGCGAGAGCTTCGTCCTCGGCATCACGCCCTTCCAGCTCCACAAGCGACCCAAGGGGGAAGGCGGCGTCTACACGCCGGACGTGCTCGCCGACGAGCTCAATCAGCTGGAGCGTCTCCTCGGGTACGGCGTCGTGCGCGGCACGTTGGCGACCCTCACGCCCGACGACTTCCCCAGGCTCGAGGAGTCCGCGCTGCCCCGCCGGCCGCGCAATGACGACGAGCTGAACATGCAGGCCTACATGGCAGGCAACTGCGCCCATTGCCATAACCCGCGCGGCTATGCGGTGGCGAGCAAGGCGACGCTGCGAGGCCTGGATATGTCGCCTGGCGGGAGCATCTTCGGGTTTCACATGGATACCGTGGGCTCGGACGGGCGGCTCTACTTTCCTGGTGTGCCGGCGTCCTTCGATGAGCTCGTCATCCAGAACTCCATCCCGGTCGGAGGTATCTACCGTCGCGTCGTCCTGCCCACGGGATCGTGGACTCCCCGTGCGTTCGGCCTGCCCGTGGACAACGAGGAGGTAAACGCATTCTTCAACCTCCACATGCCGATGCACACGGCGTCTGTGGACTGCCGCCTGCCGGTCCTCGTGGCGCGCTGGTGGGCGTCGGTGCCGCGCGACTACGAGCGCGGGGGACGGGAGGCGCCGGGAGATCCGGAGGCGATCGAGCTCGCCACGCGCGCGGCGGACGCCGCGGAGGCGCGTGCCCTTCACGACTGCGAGCAGCATCGCGAGCTCGGGTGGGTGCTCGAGGACACGACCGAGCGCTATCCGTACGTCCCGCGCAACATCGACTGGAAGACGAAGCTCGACGACTGGATCCGCGCGGAGGAGGTGACGAGCGAGCACGAGGCGCTGGCGAAGAAGGTCTACGCTCAGGGGTTCTTCATCCCAGGCTGCGCGTTTCCGGACGACGCGCCAGAGCCTGCACCGGTGGAGCAGTGGATGATCAATCCGGGGACCGGGAGGCCGCGCCGGCCGTGGAGCGCGATCTACTGGGCCAACCCGGGGGAGCATATCTACGCCGGTATCTGCACGAATTGCCATGGGATTCACGGAGACGCCCAGACCGGCGCGGCCAGGGCGCTCCGCGCGACCTCCGGGGCGAGGGTGGCGAGCTTCGTGGACGGGCTCTTCGGCCCGCGCTGGGCCCCCAACGAGAACCTCGCCACGTTCCATGGGCCCGACGCGGGGGAGGACGGCCTCGGGCCCGACGGGGCGGCGAAGTACCTCGTCTGGATGGCGACGGGGGGCACCACCGTTTCATTCGGCCGTACCGCGGAGGAGGAGAGGACCTTCTTCAACGTCTTCGTCGACAATCGGATCGTGGCCGCGGTGCCGATCCCGCTCGATCCGGAGACCGCGAAAGCCGCATTCAAGAGATCGAAGGCGAACATGCTCGGCGTTGCGCGCGCCGCCTGCGATGAGATCCGCACCGATGCTCATCGGTTCGGAGCCCTTTACGACGCCGCGGCCGCGAGCGGGAATTGGAGCGTCATCCTGGGCAGCGCCGTGGCTCCGGAGTTCGGCGTGCCCATGTGGAGGGACGTGTGCACGCTCAGGAACCCTCTTACGGACGAGCTCCGCACCGCGGACGCGAGCTCGCCGGAGGTCGATGCATGGCTCCGGAGAGCGGCCTTCAACGCCGGTGTAATGGCCTACATCTACATGCGTGACGAGCTGACGAAGGGAGTCATCGCGGTTCCGCGTGACGCCTGCGAGCTGAAGTTCCCGCGGTAGTGAATCGTTCTGGCGCGTGCGACGCGCTACACGGAGATGTGTTACGATGAAGATGCGTCAACGATGGCTGATCATGGTGGGTGCGCTGGCCGGGCTTTCGATCTTCACGAGCGCTTGCGGGGACGACGATACCTCATCATCGTCGGGGCAAGGCGGAGGTGGGACCACGAGCGCCAGCGCCAGCACGTGGTCGGGCGGAAGCTCTGACGGCGGCGGCGGCATGGGCGGCACGGGCAGCGGCGGCGGCACGGGTGGCGCTGGTGGCACGGGCGGCGGTGGCAATGCGGGCGGCGCTGGTGGCACGGGTGGCACGGGCGGCAGCGGCAACGCGGGCGGCGCTGGCGGCACGGGCAGTGGCGACACGGGCGGCGCTGGCGGTACGGGCGGAGCTGGTGGCACGGGCGGAGCTGGTGGCACGAGTGGCGGCGATCCGGAGGAGTGTGGCCTGCCGCCGGACACCGACCCTGAACCCAAGGTCCGCTTCATCAATGCCCTTCTGCCGAATCGCACGAACTTCCCGGTGGGGAGCGGCGACCCGCCTGCGCTCCGCCTCTACGTGAACGGGGCGCCGGTGCCCGACGTAGAGGCAGTGTCGCCCAGCAGGGTCGCCGCCTCTGTCACGAGGTACGCCAAAGTCACGGCGGGCGCGATCACGTTCTCGGCACGAAGCGATGACGGAACCAGCGGTGGCGCAGGCGACGCGCTCACGATCTCGGCGGATCCGCTGACGATTGCCCCTGGGACGCGCTACACGATCGTGGCCGTCGGAATCCTGGGCACTACCAGCCCGACGGGGCCGCAGCTTCTCATCGCAGAAGAGAAGTTCACGACGCCTTCATGCAGCGAGGTCGGCCTGCGCTTCGTGAACGCCGACGCCAGCGTGGGGCCTCCGAAATCGTTCTACATCGACCGAAGCGCCACGGCCGTCGCGGCGCTCGACGGGTTCACCGTCAGCGCTCCAGAAGGCCTGCTCGTGCCCCAGTCGCCACGATCGATCACTGTCACCGCGTCGAGCAGCTTCGGTCCGACGGGTCAGGCGCCGTTCTCGTTCTCTGCGGCATCGCTCGTCGGTGGGCGATCGTACTTCGTCATCGAGACCGGAGAGCCGACCCGCGTCGTCGCCGATGCGCGCGCACACGGGTTGCTCGTCGTCCCGGCGGGGGACGACTCACCTGCCATGTTCATCAACCGGGATCCGCTCGTCTATCTCTTCCACGCATCGCCGCCGCCCACGCCGTCGCCCCTCGAGGTCTACTCGGGCACGGAGAGGATCGCCATCAACCTGACGTATGCGCAGGCGCCGACATACACCGATCTGCCGCCGGGTGAGTCGACGCTCTCAGTCGTCGCGCCCGGCTCCGGTGGCGGCGATGGCTCGGGTGACACCGTGGTGGTCGGCGCCCAGCCGACGGGCCCGCTGGAGCCCGGCGCGATCTACCTGGGAGGTCTCCTCGGCATCGCCGGAGAGACGGGCGACAAGGCGCTGCAGCTCAAGCTGTGGAGGGTCCAGCCGGAGCTGCCCGAGACGGTCACCAGCACGCGCGTCATGTTGATCAACGCCTCGGCGACAGCGCCCTCGGTGGATCTCGGCCACTGGTCGGTCAATGCAGATGGGACCCAAGGTGAACCGTTTACACCCGTGCTCACGGACGTCGCGTACGCGTCAGCCAGCGCCAGCACGGCCGTCGAGTTCGCGGCGCCGAGAGCCGCCGGCCGGCAATGGGTAGGAGTTCGACCGGTCGGATCGGCCGACGGCATCCGGAGCGCTGCGAGAAGCCTGTCACCGACCTGGTATGCCGCTGTCCTCCTGGGAGACTGGAGCTCATCCGACCCAGCGAGCGCCGCGCGGCTCATGTTCATGAGAAATCTCGGCATCGCCTCCTCGGCTGTTTTCGTGGCGTTGCCGACTCCCTGACCGGTCGAAATCCTGCGCCCTCGCTCGACCGTCCTGATCTCCCCGCGCGCACCCTCACGATACGCAGCTTGCCTGGCGGCCTGCGGGAGCGGCACACGCCTTCCGGCCCGCGCGGCTCGTCTGCTACTGCTGATGACCAGGGTGCACATGAAGAACGTCGTCGAAGCGCTGTTGATGGGCTCATGGCTCCTGGCGGCCGCCGCGTGCGGCGACGACGGGCCGACCGAGCCGCCCTCGGGCACGGGAGGGGGCGGCCCGGGAGGCGGCGGCAGCGGCGGCGGTGTATCCGGGAGCATCCGTTGCCCCGGCTCGGACATCGTGTGTCCCGGAGGCGCGCGGTGTCAGATCGACGCCGAGGGCAAGCCGTCGGGCTGCGCCGCCGCGTGCGACGCGGCGCGCGCCTGCGGCGACACGGCGTGCTGCAGCCCCGGGGCCACGTGCGCGCGCGGCGTCTGCGAGGCGGCGGACCTCGTGCTCGGGCCCCCGGAGCGAGGAGAGCCCGTCACGTTCGCCACGGTCCGCGTCGACGAGGACGCGTGCGAGCTGCTGCACGGGTGCGTCGGCGCGAGCGGCCGGCGGGCGCTCATGCGCTTCCACGTCTCGCTCGAGAACGCCGGCGACGTTCCGCTCGAGCTCGGCGCGCCCTCGGAGAGCGACGTCTTCGAGCCGAACTTCTGCGAGGACAGCTACGTCGTCCCGCGCTTCTTCCGCGCGCGCCTCGGCCAGGGCGGCGCGGTGGTCGCCGAGGCCGAGCTCGACGCGCGCTGCGTCGCGATGCCAGGCGGCCAGTACGGCTGCGACGCGCAGGGCCTCGGCCCAGGAGAGCACGTCGAGCAGCCCGGCACCCTCGCGTGCAACGCCCTCGACGTGACCGGCGTCCCGGCCGGGCTCTACGAGCTCGAGATCACCGTGAACCCGAACAGGACCCTCGCCGAGGCGCGCTTCGACAACAACACGATCGTCCTCCCCGTCGATTACACCGCCTGCGACGGCACGATCTGCGGCGGCGCGTGCTGTCCCAGCGGCCACGCGTGCGAGGCCGGCGTCTGCATCGTGCCCGACCTGCGCCCGGACAGGCAGCGCATCGTCGACACGATCCAGTTCTCGTACCAGACGTTCCCCAGAGACGCCTGCGAGCTCATGGAAAGGTGCATCGGAGGCCCCGGCCGGCGGCATCTCCTCGAGTTCGAGGGGCGCGTCGAGAACGCAGGGCCGGGCCACCTCGACCCCGGGCCCGAGTTCAACAGCCCGCTCTTCGAGTACGCGCAGTGCCACCAGCACTTCCATTTCCTGAACTTCACCGATTACCGGCTGGTGGACGCGGGGGGCGAGGTCGTCTCCCAGGGGCACAAGCAGGCGTTTTGCCTTGTCGACATGGAGCCTCTCGATCCTTCGTCCCCCGCGCCGCGCGGCTACCCGACCTCGGGAGGCATGGGGTGCAACTTCCTGAGCGCGGGGTGGGCCGACACGTACGACGTCGGCACGCCGTGCCAGTGGGTCGACGTGACGGACGTGCCCGAGGGGGACTACACCCTCCGCGTCACCGTCAACCCGATCGGCGCGATCGCCGAGCAAGCGATCGAGAACAACGTGGTCGAGGTGCCCGTCCATGTCCCGGCGTTCGCGCCCTGCGAGCCCGAGCCGGAGATCTGCGGGGACGCGGTGGACCAGGACTGCGATGGGCTCCCCGACGACGGCTGCCAGGGCGAGGGGTGCGCCTCCCCGGTGCCCGAGGTGTGCGGCAACGCGGTCGACGAGAACTGCAACGGCGTCCCGGACGACGGCTGCACGCCGATCCCGGGCGCCGACAGCTGCGAGACGCCGGGAGAGCTGACGGGCTCGATGGATTACGCGGCGGAGATCACGGCCGAGAACACCTCCGATGTCGCGCTGCCGTGCGGCGGCAGCGGCGGCGAGGTGTTCTTCCGGTTCACGCTCCCGTCCGACGAGGTCGTGTACCTCGGCACCCTGGCGTCGGACGTCGACACGGCGCTCGCGGTGCTCGAGGGCGACGGGTGCGGCGGCCCTCCCGTCGGCTGCGCGGCCGACAGCTGCGGCGACGCCGCGCCGGGCGCGCACTTCGCGGCCAGGCTCCGGGCCGGGACCTACACGGTGGTGGTCAAGGCCGCGCGCCCCGAGGCGCTCGGCACGGTCCGCCTCAGGTTCCAGCGCGCGTCGTGCCTCGGCGAGAGGGCCGGGGTCATCTCGGGCAGCGGCCTCATCAGCGGCGACACCACCGGGGCGCCGATCCCTCCCAGCTCCTTGTGCGGCGCGAGCAGCCCTGAGCAGACGTTCTATGTCCCTGTCTGCCCGGGGACGTCCACCGTGGTGTCCTCGTGCGGCCTGACCGGCTTCCCGATGACGATCAAGACCGCGGACGACGCATGCAATCCCATCGACATCGAGTGCTTCGGCCCGCTCAGCGCCTGCGCGGGCGAGAGGGAGGGCGTGAACTCCCGGATTTACGGGGCGCGACCGGGAGGGAGCCTCGGCGCCATCACCGTAAAGGGGCGTACTCCGGTGGATTTCGGGCCGTACCAGCTCTTCGTCGCGCCATTCCAGTGACAGGAGCGCAGCGCCGAGCGTGAACCGCGCTGCGCTGCGCCTCCCTTTCCACGAGCGAAGATTGCGCTCGACCTCGGGCGATCTGCGCTAAAACCGCGCCCATGCGAGCCCACCATCGGTCCGAACGGACGCGCCTCCGGGCGCTCTCGTCCCTGTCGAGCGCGCTCGTCGCCGCGCTCGGCCTGACGTTGCCGGCGTACGCCGCGCCTCCGGCCGCAGCGCCGGCGCAGCCTGCGGCGGCTCAACCTGCGGCCAAGCCCGCGCCCGCGGCGGCGGCGCCGGTCGCGACGAAGGCGCAGCCTGCGGCGGCGGCGACCAGCGTGAGCGTCGCGATCCCGGTCGAGAAGTACACGCTCGAGAACGGGCTCGAGGTGGTCCTGCACGAGGATCACCGCACGCCCGTCGTGGCCGTCAACGTCTGGTACCACGTCGGCTCCAAGGACGAGCCGCGGGGGAAGAACGGCTTCGCGCACCTGTTCGAGCACGTCATGTTCCAGGGCTCGAAGCACGTGGGCGAGGACATGTTCTTCAAGTACCTGGAGCGGGCCGGCGCGAGCGATCGCAACGGGACGACGAACACCGACCGCACCAACTACTTCGAGACCGTCCCCGCCAACGAGCTCGCGCTGGTGCTCTGGCTGGAGAGCGACCGGATGGGGTGGCTGCTCGACCACGCGAACGAGGCGACCTTCACGAGCCAGCGCAATGTCGTGAAGAACGAGCGCCGCCAGAACTACGAGAACGCGCCCTACGGCCTCGTGCCGCAGTTCGTCCGCGCGGCCCAGTTCCCGGAGAGCCACCCCTACCACCTGCTGACCATCGGCACGCCCGAGGATCTCGACGCGGCGCAGATGGACGACGTGAAGGCCTTCTTCCGGACGTTCTACGTGCCCAACAACGCGACCCTCGTCGTGGCCGGCGACATCGAGCGGGGCAAGGCGAAGGAGCTCATCCAGAAGTACTTCGGCCCCGTCGCGAAGGGCGCCCCGCCGCCCGTGGCGACGAAGCCCGACCCCGGCGACCTCGCGATCGAGAAGCGCCTCGACATCGAGGCGGACGTGGAGCTGCCCCGCGTGACGATCAGCTGGGTGACGCCGCCGAGCTTCGCGCCCGGCGACGCCGAGCTCGACCTCGTCGCCAACGTCCTCGCCTCGGGCAAGACGAGCCGGCTCTACAAGAAGCTCGTGTACGATCTCCAGATCGCGCAGGACGTCTTCGCGTTCCAGCAATCGAGCCAGCTCGCCAGCACCTTCCAGATCACGGCCACGCTGAAGAAGGGCAAGTCGCCCGAGCAGGCCCTGAAGCTCATCGACGCCGAGCTCGATCGGCTGCGCAAGGCGCCGCCGACGCAGGACGAGCACGACCGGGCCCAGGCCAAGGTGCTCTCGGAGCTGGTCTTCAGCATGGAGCAGGTGACGGCCCGCGCGAACGCCATCAACAACTACAACCAGCTCACGGGCGATCCGGGGTACTTCCCCAAGGACGTGGCCAGGTACGAGAAGGCCACCGCCGCCGACCTGCAGAAGGCGACCGCGGATCTCCTGCCCCAGGGCAGGCGCGTGATCGCCCTCGTCACGCCGAAGCCGGGCGCCCCGAAGGCCGGGCGCCTCGTGAAGCAGACCGGGGCGGCGGCGCCCGCGACGGCGGGCGCGAAGCCCACCGCCGCGGCGCCCGCGACCGCGGCGAGCGCGCAGCCTGCGCTTGTAGCGCCTGCTGTCGCGGCGCCCGCGGCCCCGCCGGCGGGCCCGAAGCCCGCCGCGGCGCCGGCGACCGACAAACCGGCGGCCGCGCCGGCCATCATGAAGCCCGCTGGCGACAAGCCCGCGGCCGACAAGCCTGCGGCCGGACCGGCCGCGCCGAAGGGGGGTTGAGCCCATGCGCATGAAACGAACCGTCTCCGCCTCGCTCGCAGCCGTGGCGCTCGCCGCCTGCGCTCCGGTCACCTCGACGCCGCCCCCCGCGCCCCCCGGCGCGCCGCCCCCCGCCGCGGCGCCGCCCGCCGCCGCGGCTGCGGACGACTTCCGCAGATCGCCGCCTCCCCCGGGGCCGGAGGTGGTCTTCCGGCCGCCCCAGATCGAGGAGGCGAAGCTCGCCAACGGGATCCGCGTCCTCGTCGTGGAGCGGCACGAGCTTCCGATCGTGGCCGTGGACGTGACGACCGTCCGCGGCGCCGATCAGGCCGAGCCGGGAGTCGGCGCGTTCGCGGGCGCGATGCTCATGCAGGGCACCAAGACCCGCAGCGCGCTTTCGCTCAGCGACGCGCTCGGCAAGCTCGGCGCGAGCTTCTCGTCCGCGGTCGGCTTCGACGGCGGCGGCGTGGAGGGCCAGAGCGTGACGCCGCGGTTCGGGGAGATGCTCACGCTGCTCGGCGACGCGTACATGAACCCGGCCTTCGCGCCGGCCGAGATCGAGCGCGAGCGGTCGCGCCGCATCACCCAGCTCGCCGAGATGAACGATCGCCCCGCGTCGCTCCTCTCCATCGCCCAGGCCCAGGTCCTCTACCCCGAGGGCCACCCGTACAACGCGCCGCTGATCGGCACCGAGGCGGCGCTGAAGAAGATCACGGCGGGCGCCCTGGCGAAGTTCCACGCCGCGCAGTTCCGGCCGGAGCTGACGACCGTCGCCATTGCCGGGGACATCACCAAGGCCGACGCGGTGAAGGAAGTGGAGCGGGTCTTCGGCGCCTGGAAGGGCCCGGCCTCCGCGCCGCCCGCCCCCGCGAAGGCGGCGCTCCCCGCCGATCCGCCGGCGATCGCCGTGGGCGCGCCGCGCGTCGTCGTCGTCGACCGGCCTGGGCTCACGCAGTCGACCGTGACGGTGGCGCTGCCGGGCGTGCCGCGCGCGACGACGGACTACGACGCGCTGCTCGTGATGAACACCCTCCTCGGCGGGCAGTTCTCGAGCCGCCTCAACCTGAACCTGCGCGAGAAGCACGCCTACACCTACGGCGCGCGCTCCGGCTTCGACATGCGCCACGGAGCCGGCCCGTTCTCCGCGGGCGGCGCCATCGTGCGGGAGAACACGGGCCCCGCCGTGCGGGAGATCTTCGCGGAGATCGACCGGATGCGGAGGGAGCCCGTCACGAGCGAGGAGCTCGCGGACGCCAAGGCGAACCTCATCCGCCAGCTGCCGGCGCGCTTCGAGACGGCGGACGCGACCGCGTCGACGATCGCCGGCCTCGCGGTCTACGATCTGCCGCTCGACGAGTACGCGACGCGACCGGCGAGGCTCCAGCGGATCACGGCCGCGGACGTGCAGCGGGTCGCGCAGAAGTACCTCGCGCCCGAGCAGCTCCGGGTCGTCCTGGTGGGCGACGCCGGCGCTGTCGGAGAGCAGCTCTCGGCGTTGCAGCTCGGTGAGGTCATCGTGCAGAAGGCGCCAGGCGTGACGGCCGGGCCGGCGGCGGCGGCCGGCAAGCCGGCGGCGGCCGGCAAGCCGGCGGCGGTCGGCAAGCCGGCGGCGCCCGCGCAGCCTGCCGCGCCCCTGGTCACGAAGCCCGCGGCGCCCGCGCAGCCTGCCGCGCCGCAGGCCACAAAGCCCGCGGCGCCCGCGCAGCCTGCCGCGCCCTCGAAGCCCGCAGCGCCCCCCGCAGCGAAGAAGCCGTGAGGTACGCCGCGCTGCTCGCCTGCGTGTGCGCGCTGGCGTGGAGCGCGCCCGCCGCCGCGCAGACGGGGCCGGCGGCCCCGGACTGGGCGTTCGGCACGCCGGGCGGCGAGGTGGCCCTCGCCGCGGCCTGCACCGCCTCGCTCGCGGCGTACCTGCTCCCGCAGCGGCGCTCCGGGTGGGGCGCCGCCTCCAGCGAGGAGCGCAACGACGCGATCGGCCTCGCCAGCGATATCACCGGCGCCGCAGCGGGCACGCTGCTCCTCCTCGGCAGCGGGTACGCCCTCGAGGGCAGCTACCTCGGGGGCGCCGGCGTCCCCCGCCCCTACGCGCGGGCGCTCAGGACATCGCTCATCGAGGTCGAGGCGGCGGCGCTGTCGACCGGCCTCTCGAACGTGATCAAGCGCCTGGCGGGCCGGTGCCGGCCGCGCTCGTGGCGGACCGATCGGTGCGGCGAGACCGACCTCGATTTCGACGCCTTCCCCTCGGGTCACACGACCCCGGTGGCCGCCATCGCGGGCGCGCGCCTGAACCTCGCGCTGCGCACGACCGGCGACGCCGCGCCGCGCCTCGGCGCGCTCGCCCTCGCCGAGGCGGCCACGGTGGTGACGATGGCGTTGCGGATCGGCGCCGGCGCGCACTCCTGGCAGGACGTCGGCGCCGGCATGATCCTGGGCCACGTGACGGGCTTCGCCATCGCGGCCGTCCACCCGATCCAGCCGACCAAGGCCCGGTACGCGGCCGGCGTGATGCCCGGCCCGCCCCCCGAGCCCGCCGCGGTCACCTGGTCGTGGGCGTTCTAATGCGGCCGTCGAGAGGCCGCCGGGGGCCCGGCGACCGGGCATGCGCCCTGCTCCCCGGCCGCCCGCCTCAGAGGCCCATGCAGCTCGCGTAGTACGTCACGGTGGCCGGCCAGTCGGAGAAGACGCCGCGGACGCCCACGTCGCGCGCGAGCACGTCGAGCATCACCATCGTGTCGCCGTCGTTATCGATGCTGTCCGCGACCGACTGGTAATAGTAGCCCCCGCCGCTCGCCAGCGGGCCCGAGCGCTCGAGCGTCCATGTGATGATGTCGAGGCCAGCGGCCTTGGCGGCCTCGGCGTAGTCCGAGGGCACGATCCGTTTTTTGCCATCGAGCGTCACGAGCGCGAACATCGGCGGCGCGATGATCTTCACGCCCTGATCCGCGAGGCGCTGCATCCCGGAGACCGCCTCCTCGTACCCCTCGGCGGTATCGACGCGCTCGTCGAGGTACACGGCCTGCGCGCCGAACTCCGGCTCTCTCTCGAGCCAGTAGAGCACGTCGTCGAGGCTGAACGACTGCGCGAACACCTGATTCGGGTCGATGTCGGCCGCCTTGTACTCGTCGATCATCTGCTGCGCGAAGTCCTGTTGCTCGTACTCGCCCTCGTACGGCATCTCCACCTCCGGGACCTTGAGCTCCGGGGTGAACTTGACGCCCAGGCTCGAGAAGAGCTCGATGCTCTCGGCGTGCGTGAGCAGCGTGCCGCAGCTGGCGTAGAGGTCCGTGCGGAACGTGGGCGTCGCGGCCATGTACTCCAGGGCCGTAGCCGCGTCCGGGTTCGCGGAGTCCATCTTTCCGCAGAGCCGCTTGAACTCGGCGAGGGTGATATCGCTCGTGCAGCACTTCGCCGACGCGGGCGTCCCGGCCTCCGCGTCGGCCGGCGCGAACGGCTCCGAGCACTTCTCGGCGAGCTCCGGGATCGCGAGGATGTTCGTCGTCGTGTGGAGATCGCACTGGGCGTGACGGCACACGAGCTTTCGGTCCTTGGTGAAGGTCACGTCGCACTCGACGATGCCGGCGCCCATGCGGGCGGCCGCCTCGTACGACTCCCTCGTGTGCTCGGGGAACTGCATGCAAGCGCCGCGATGGCCGATGGAGAAATCGGTCCGCTGGAAGGGCCCCTCGGAGCACGAAAGCAGCTTCTCCTTCAGCTCGCCTTCTTCCATGTCCGCGACGAGGTAATACGGCCGCGGGCCGAGCTGCACGCTGAACTGCCCGGCATCGTCCTCGGCCGGCGGGGCCGGCAGCGGCGCGGGCTGCACCGACTCGTCGCCGCTGGAGCACGCGCTCAGCGCAGCGACAGGCAGCGCGACAAGCGCCGTGGCCGTGCTCAATCTGGCGCTCTTCCTGATCATGAGACGCTCCCCTCTGGGTGGATTGAAGTTTGGACGGTACTCGCGTGCTCCTGTGAGAATATGTCGTCAGCGAAACAACAAAGCGACATCCCCTCTCCGGCGTGCCGTCGCCAGGAGCGACGGCATGCGTGTGTGCTTCTCGAAGAGGGGCGCGATGCGATCCATGCTCGCGCATGCCCACCTTCGAGAAGCGCACGCGCATCGCCGCGCCCCCCGAGCGGGTCTTCGCCTTCCACGAGGAGCCTGACGCCCTCGAGCGCCTCACGCCCCCCTGGGAGCACGCGCGCGTGCTGGAGAAGACCGGCGGCATCCTCGTCGGCGCGCGCGTGGTCGTCGAGACGCGCGTCGGCCCCGTCCTGCTGCGCTGGGTCGCGGAGCACACGCAGTACGAGCGGGGCCGGATGTTCCAGGACACGCAGCGCAGCGGGCCGTTCAAGCGCTGGGTGCACACGCACCGAATGGACCCCGACGGCTCGGGCGGCTGCTACCTCACGGACCGCGTGGAGTACGAGCTCCCGCTCGGCGTGCTCGGCCGGCTCGGCGGCGGTCGCTTCGTCCGGCGCAAGCTGGAGCGGATGTTCGACTACCGCCACGAGGTGACGCGACGGGCCTGCGAAGCCCCGCCGCGGTAGCCCGCTCGCCGACCGCCGCGTCCGCCACGTCCGCCGCGCGGCCCACGCCCCGCTGGTTGCCAAGGCGTACGCCGGACCCAAGTTGCTCGCAATGCCGCGGCACGCGGCGGCGAGGAGAAGGAGCATGGCTATCTACCGTTGCGGCCGTTGCGGCTCGATCAACCGGGTTGCGGACCAGAGGATCAAGGATCGGCCGGTCTGTGGCCGCTGCAAGGCCCACCTCGACACGACGGGCGCTCCGCAGCCGGTAGACGGGGCCGCGCTCGAACAGGCGATAGCGAGCTCTCCTGTCCCCGTCCTTGTCGACTACTGGGCCACCTGGTGCGGCCCGTGCCGTGTCGTCGCGCCGACCCTCGACGAGCTCGGCCGCAGGAATGCGGGCAAGGTGCTGGTCCTCAAGGTCGACACCGACGCCGATCCGGCGGAGGCCGGGCGCCGGCGCATCCAGGGGGTGCCCACCTTCGTGCTCTTCAACGGAGGGCGAGAGCTCGATCGCCGCAGCGGCGTGGCCTCGCGCGCCGATCTGGAGCGCTGGATCGAGACCAAGGCCGGGCAGCCCTCCATGCGCGCGAGCCACGCTTGAGCCTGCGCTGCGGGCCCTGGAGGGAGCGGAGCTGGGGAGCGGGGAGCCGAGAAGAGCGGGTGAAGCGACGCGCCTGGTCGACGTCACCGGCGCACCATCAATCAAGCGTTGCGCGTCCGGCGAGGCAGGTGTGGCGTTGAAGAATTGATTCATTCCGCGTCGGTCGACGCAGCCATTTGGATTTACGGGCCTGGGGCGCGCGCCGTCGTCGAGCGCGCGTTCGAGCTGACCGAGCGGCTGCCACGCGCGTTGCGACGGGCCCAGCAGCGTGCGATCCTCTCCGTGCTCAGCGAGCGGATGCTGGAGCTCCTCAGGGAGGCCTCGATGAACCCCGACAAGATCCCGGAGACACCCGCTGCCCGGAAGCTCCGCCTTTTCCTCGAAGCGCAGGGGCGGAAGAAAGGCCGGGCCGAGGGCGAGGCCAAGGGCCGGGCCGAGGGCCGTCAAGACGCGCTGCTCACGCTCCTGCGGGCGCGCGGGCTCTCCCCCTCGCAGGACGACGAGGCGCGCATCCGGGCCTGCGCCGACGCGACGAAGCTCGATCGGTGGATCGCGCAGGCGGCCACGGCCACGACGGTGCGCGAGGCCCTCGGGATCAGAACCCCGGCCGCGAGGGCCCGCCCCCGCACGCCGGGTCGCCCCCGGCCGGCCTCCCCGTCGCGCTCCTGACCGGCCTCGCTCGCCTCGCCGCGCCCGCCGGGCCAGTGCCTGCACAGCCGACCTGACGCGCCGGCGCAGCGTTCGCTCAGGTCGTCCCCGGGGCGCGCGACGCGGAGCTCGCCTCTCCTCGCCCGAACGCCGCAGCCGCCGCCCCGCCGCGCGACGCCCGGTAGCGCGCCAGCTCTCCGAACTGCGCGAGCCGCGCGCGCACGATGTTCCTGCTGATGCCGAGCAGCCTCGCCGTCTGGAGCTGGTTGCGATCGCAGTAGCGGTACGCCGTCCGGATGATCGTCTCCTCGATCTGCTCGTGCAGGTTCGGCAGATTCTGCTCGAACAGCGCGAGCAGCGCGCCCTCCAGCGCCGTCGCCTGCGGCGTCGGCCTCACCTGGGACACCGCGTCCGTCGCCCCCTGCTCCGGCGGAGGAATGCTCGCCCCCGCCTTCGGCTGGAGCGCCGTCAGGCGCAGATCCGCCGGGGTGATCTCCTGGCCTTTGCAGACAAGGAGCGCGTGGTGCATCGCGTTCTCGAGCTCCCGGATGTTCCCGGGCCAAGGGTGCCCGAGGAGCCGCGCCGTCGCCTCCGCCGTGAGCACGGCCGGCCCCGAGCCGAGCCGGTGCGTGTAGAGCTCGATGAAGTAGCGCGCCAGCGGGAGGATGTCGCCCGGCCGCTCGCGCAGCGGCGGGAGCGACAGCGTCGCCACGTTGAGCCGGTAGAAGAGATCCTCGCGGAACTTCCGCGCGATCACCGCCTCCTCCAGGTTCACGTTGGTCGCCGCGATGAGCCGCACGTCGATCGGGATCGGCTGGCGCGAGCCGAGCCGCACCACCTCGCGCTCCTGCAGCACGCGGAGCAGCTTGACCTGGAGCGGCAGCGACAGATCCCCGATCTCGTCGAGGAACAGCGTTCCGCCGTCCGCGGCCTCGAACCACCCGGCCTTCGAGGTCGTCGCCCCCGTGAAGGCGCCCTTCTCGTGGCCGAACAGCTCGCTCTCGACGAGGGACTCCGACCAGGCGCCGCAGTTGACCGCCACGAAAGGCCGCCCCCGCCGGTGGCTCAGCGTGTGGATGTGACGGGCCACGATCTCCTTGCCCGTGCCGGTCTCCCCCGTCACGAGCAACGTCGCGTCGCTCGGGGAGAGCTGCCGGATCCGCTCGAGGATCGCCTGCGAGCGCGGATCCTCGAAGACAAGCGCCTTGGCGCGCACGGAAAGGGCCAACGAGCTCGTGTTGGGAAGCGTGAGCAATGGCATCGTCATCGGGCTTCACTCACCATGATAGCGGACGGTTCATCCATTATAACGGATGCACCTGCCATGCGCCAGAGATCTTTCTCTGGCGCGACCCCACCGGTCGTCTCGGATGGCTTCGGGCCTTCCGTCACGCTGCGCCTCGATCCGTCGCGCTACGCCTCGAGGAGATAGCCGCGCACCTCGTCGACGAGGGCCTTGATCTCGTGGTCGGTGCGGGACCTCGGGCGCGGCGCGCTGACGGGGACGACGCGCTTGATCCTCCCGGGCCGCGGCTCGAGCACGACGACGCGATCGCCGAGGAACACGGCCTCCTCGACGTCGTGCGTGACGAGGATCATCGTGATCTGCTCCTCCTGCCAGATGCGCTGGAGCTCCTGCTGCAGCTTCGCGCGGGTCAGCGCGTCGAGCGCGCCGAACGGCTCGTCGAGCAGCAGGATGCCCGGCCGGTTGACCAGCCCTCGCGCGATCGCCGCCCGCTGGGCCATCCCGCCGGAGAGCTGGTGCGGGTAGGCCCGCTTGAACGCCGACAGGCCCACGAGCTCGAGGTGCTCGTCGACAGCGCGGGCCTTGTCGGCCTGCGTCCACGCCGAGCTCTCGAGCCCGAGCGCGACGTTCTGCTCGATGGTGAGCCAGGGGAAGAGCCGGTGCTCCTGGAAGACGATGCCCCGATCGAGGCTCGTCCCATCGACGCGCGCGCCGCCGACGAGGATGTCGCCCTCGTAGTCGCCGTCCAGCCCGACGAGGAGCCGGAGGAGCGTCGACTTCCCGCAACCGCTCGTGCCCACGACGCTGATGAACTCGCCGGGGTGAATGGTCAGGCCGATCCCGCGGAGGACCTCCAGCGGCTTGTCCTTGACCACGTACTTCTTGCTGACGTCGCGAATGTTGATGACTCCAGGCGAGCCCATGAGTTCCTCCTCGAAGCAGACGAAGCAGACGGAATCAAACGTTGAAGACGTTGACGACGTTCACACGCCGCGGACGCGCCATCGCAACAGGCGGTCTTCCGCCGCCTTGGCCAGCGCGTTCAGGCCGAAGCCCACGAGGCCGGACACGATGAGCCCGACCAGCACGACATCCATGGCGAAGCGCTCGCGCCCGTCCACCATCAAGCTGCCGATCCCGGGGGCGGGCTCGAGCAGGTACTCGGCCCCGAGCGTGCCGAGCCACGCGTAGATGAGCCCCTGGTGCACGCCCGCGAAGAGCGACGGCGCGGCGGACGGCAGGATGACCTTGCGGAGGATCTGCCACCGCGAGAAGCGGAGCACCCGCGCCACCTCGATGTGCTCGACACCGACGCTCCGCACGCCTTCATAGGTGTTCACGACGACCGGATAGAAGGCGGACAGCGCGATGAAGGCGACCTTCGCCTGCTCGCCGACGCCGAGCCACACCGACATGAGCGGGATCCACGCGAACAGCGCGACCTGCTTCGCGGCGTGGAAGCTCGGTGAGAACAGCTTGTCGGCGGTGCGCGAGACGGCGAGGAGGCCGCCGACGGCGCCGCCCGCCACGACGCCCAGCGCGAGCCCAAGGAGATCCCGGACGAGGCTGGCGCGCAGGTGGCCCCAGAGCTCGCCGCTCTCGTGAAGCGCCCTCGCGGCCTCCCAGACCGCGAGCGGCGGGACCAGGATGCGGGTGTTGGCGAGCTCGTAGCGGCAGACCACGAGCCACGCGACGAACAGCAGGACGGGCAGGACCAGGCCGCGCCGCAGCCGCGGCTGGATCAGAGCATGGGTGATGGCGCTCATCGTGCGATCTCCGTAAGGTTCCGGTAAGGTTCCGGTGAGGTGTTACAGGGCCGCGCGCCGCCAGCGGAGGAGGCGGGCCTCGATCGCCTCGAGCCCCTTGTCGAGCACGAGCCCGACGATCCCCACGACGAGGATCGCCGCGAGCACCACGTCGAGCTGGAACAGCTGGCGGCCCCAGACGATCAGGAACCCGACGCCCTCGGAGGACGCCAGGAGCTCGACCGTGACGAGCGACAGCCACGCTTGCGTCAGGCCGTAACGGATGCCGACGGCGATGGACGGCACCGCGGCGGGGAGCACGACCTTCCGGAGCAGCTGAGCATGGCTGAACCGGAAGACCCGGGCCACCTCGATGTACGATCCCGGCACGTTCTTGATGCCCTGGAACGTGTTGATCGCCACCGGGATGAGGCTCGCCTGCGCGATGAGGATCAGCTTGAGCGACTCGCCGATCCCCGCCACCATCATGACCAGCGGCAGCCACGCGAGGGCGGGGACCTGCGAGAGCGCCTTGAAGAGCGGGTGGACGTGCTCCTCGACCCGCCGCGAGAGCCCCATGGCGATGCCGAGCGCGAGGCCCGCCGCGCCGCCCGCGGCGAAGCCGCCGAGGACGCGGCCGAGGCTGACGGCGATGTTCGTGTGCAGATCGCCCGAGCTCGCGAGCTCGGTCAGCGTCTGCAGGACGAGCCCTGGCGCCGGCAGGATCTGCGCCGGGATCAGCTCGCGCTGCGAGGCGTAGCTCCACGCGAGGAGGAGCGCCGCCGGGAAGACGAGCCCCACGGCGACGTTGCCCACCCGCCGCGACAGGAGCCGGGAGGCGCGGCCCGCGGGCAGCGCCACGTCGGGCGCCTCGAGCTTGTAGGCGGCCTGGGTCTGGCTTTCTTGAATTCCCTGCTGCGTCATCTTGGTTGCCTTTCTCTCGTGGCGTTCCGCCCTGCCCTGCGCTGGGCCCCTTCGCCGCGCGCTCCTCTCATGACCTCCCGGGGTGCTTGACCTTCCCGTTCACGTCGAACTCGGGCCAGTAGCCCTCGAGGTTCAGCTCCTTCAGCGCCGCGTTCAGGAACCGCAGATCGATCCAGGAGTCGACGTCGAACGTGTTCCTGATCAGGCCGAACCGCTTCGCGTCGACGACGGCCGCCTTGTAGCGGGAGATCAGGTATTCATCGAACAGGGGGCTCGCGCGCACCTTGAGCGAGTCGCCCGTCTGGTCCGCCTTGAAGTTCGAGTACGGCACCCCCGACTTGGACCAGAGCTGGTAGATCGGCGCCGGGTTGGCCTCGTTCTGCGCGATCCAGTGGGCGGCCTGCACGACGACCTTGACGACGCGCTTCGTGATGTCCGGATACTTGTTCGCGAAGTCCTCGGTGACGATCAGGTGGGCGTGCCGCAGGTAGGCCGGCGAGTCGTTCTTCGTCGAGTAGACGATCTTGGCGACCCCTTGATCCTGGAGCGTGAGGAGGTCGTATCCGCCGAAGGCGGCGTCGATGTCCCTGGTCGCCAGCGCCGCCTTCGCGGTCGCGGAGTCCATGTTGAGGATCCGGAGATCGCGCTCCGACAGGCCGCTGCCCGCGAGGATCTTGTTGACGGCGAGCTGCAGGTTCGTGCCCTTGAAGAGGGCGACCTTCTTCCCCTTGAGGTCCGCGAGCGACGCGATCGACGAGTCCGCCGGGACGGCCAGGTAGGTGTGCTGCCTCGTCGACACCCCCGCGAGGAGCTTCGTCTTGAGCCCCCCTGCCCTCCCGATGCTCGACGGCAGGTCTCCCTGGAGCGCGAAATCGAGCAGGTGGTTCGCGTACGCCTCGTTGACGGCGGGCCCGGCGCCCTTGAAGAAGGACCACTCGATCTTGATGTTGTCCTTCTTGAACTCCTCCTCCAGGAGCCCCCGCGCGTGCACCACGCTCAAGCTGCTACCGCCGACGAACGGCCGGTTCCCGATCCCCACCCCCGCGAACGCCACCCGGATGACGCTAGGCGCGTCCGCCCGCGCCACATGCGCAGACAACGTCAAAATCGCCGCCACCAACATCTGCACAAAAATCAAAGCTCGTCTCATATTTTTCCTCACTGAATTCATTGCCACGCGTCGCCGAGCGATGCTCGCCCGCACAGGAGACGGGCCCAGATCGACGTCTTCGGCGCGCAGGCGTACTCCGGTACGCCGAGCACCGAAGACGTCGAGGTGGGCCCGTATCCGAAGCGGGCGAGCATCGCTCCTCAGAAGCCGCCTTGGAGCTGGGCTAGGATTTCGTGCGTGGCCCCCTCGGTGCTCGTGCGGTCGTCTCGACGGTTGAGGTTGAGCTGGAACTTCGTCGTCTCCGCGAAGAAGACGTTGAAGCCGAGCGTGTAGACGTCGACCCGGTTCTCTTTCACCTCGGTGCTCGGGTCGAAGAGGTCGACGCGGAGGAACGGCTGGTAGGTCTTCGGCCACCAGTCGTCGTAGCGGCCCTGGTTGCGGTAGCCCCTCAGGAACTGCTCGCCCCAGTTGTAGAAGAAGGTCGCCACGTGCGACAGGCTGGTTTGCCTCGTCTTCCGAGGGTCCTCCGCCGTCGTCCCGAGCGTCACGTCGTCCTGGCCGTAGATGAACTCGTAGGTGACGCCGATCGGATAGTGGTTGTAGTAGATATCGCCGCCGAAGCGGCGCTTGACGCCCTTTCCGGACAGCGTCTTCTTCTCGTCCTTGAGGAACGTGTTCTGCCAGCCGATGTACGCGCTCCCGCCGAGCGTGATCTGGCGGAGGATGGAGTTGTAGTCGGACGGCACGGTGAACGCGAGGCGGCCGATGATGTCCTTCTCGCTGTTGTCGTCGGCCGTGTTCGGCCCGCTCCCGTTGACGATGCCGATCGCGTAGGCGAGGACGGGCGCCCGGTAGTTGTAGCCGTAGTCCACCTGCGGCAGCACGTCGCCGCGGACGATGAGCCCGAGGTCGCGCCGGTTCAGCCCGAGCTTCGTCGTGAACTGCGCGTTGGTGATCACCGGCTTCAGCTCCTCGCTCGCGGGGACCTCCAGCCCGAACGGCAGGAGCTGCTGGCCCAGGGTGACCTGCAGGACCCAGTCCTCGGGGGCGAGGGTGGGGAGCACGGAGTACGCCAGCTGCGCGTCCAGCAGGTTGAGGAAGCTGTTGTTGCTCGCCTGCTGGGGCGAGGCGCCGAAGCGCACCGAGTAGGTCAGGTTGCGGCCTTCCTCGTAGTCCTTGTAGAGGATGCCATTGAACGTGAGGGTCGCGGCGCCCGTGTCGAACGTCACCTTGCGATCGTTCGAGGTCGCCGTGTTCACCGGCTGCTCCGTCCATCCGATGCGCGCCTGGATGACGCCGCCGACGAGGAGGGAGCGGGTCGAGAGGGCGGTGTGGAGGTCGCGCTCTCGCTGCCACTGGAACTTGAAGTTCTCGAGGTCGGTGACGAGCCCTTGCAGGTCGTCGCGCGTGACGGCGTTGGGATCGGGCTCGACGAAGGCCTCCGCGGCCGCGTCGCCCGCGGGCGGGGTGCCGGGGGGCGGCGCGCCGGGAGCAGCCGGGGCGGCGGCCGCGGCGCCCGGCGCGGCGGGGGCCGCGCCAGCAGGCGTCGCCCCCGCGGGCGTCGGAGCCGCGCCAGCGGGCGCAGGCGCCGCGGCGCCGGGGGCCACGCCGGCAGGCGCGGGGGCCGCACCACCGGGCGCAGGTACAGGACGCTCACCCTGGGTTCTGCCGGGCGGGTTCTGCGCACTCGCCTGCGTCACGCAAAGGACGATGGTCGTCGTCGCGAGGATCGATGAGAGGGCGGTTCTTGAGCGGTCGAGCAAACGCATGAATGGATCCAGAGGGGTTCGTTGATTCACAGTTACCGTCGGGCGGGGCCGCTTCCGTCGCCCCGCCCGGCGCTCCACGTTCAGGCCGCCTTGCTCTTCCGCAGCTTCTGCTCGACCGCGGTCCCGGCGAAGAAGCCGGGGTTCTTGCCTGCAAAGAAGTTGTAGGGATGGGTGAACACGAGATCGCGGAAGTTCGCCTCCGTGAGCGCCCCGCGCTCGACGAGGCTCCAGGTATCCGCGAGGACCTCGGTCAGATCCGGCACGTCCCAGTGGCCGCTGTCCGACGCCCAGAAGGCGTTGAGCTGCACGCCGAGCGGGTTGACCTTCGTGTTGAACGCGTACGCGATCGTGGGGTCGTCCGCCTCCGAGCCGAAGTAGAAGTTCGGCACGTACCGGTCCCGGATGTCCTCGATCCGCTCGATGCCCGCCGCCGCGAAGTCGTCGAGCGCGCCCGCGTCCTGCGGCTGCCTCCGCGAGTTGTTCGAGACGCCGAGCGCGCCGCCGAGGACAGCGTTGATGTCGCCGAGCCGCGCCGCGACCTCCTCTCCGCCGTACTGCTGGTACAGCGCGTACAGCAGCTTCGCCTCGATCAGATCGGGGTTGTAGTTCTGGACCGCCCTACCGTTGCGCTTCTCCCAGTGCCCCACCAGATCCGCGAACAGCGTCGCGCCCCACGCCGCCCCTCCCTCGAGGAAGCCGACGCGGAGATCGGGGAACCGGCGGGTCACGCCGCTGAAGAAGAGCGACTTCGCGAGCGCCTCGGAGGCGGAGGCGAAGTGGCCGATGTGATTGTACATGTAGCTCGAGACCGAGCTGCGGCTGGTCCACCCCATCCCGGCGGAGTGGGTGGTCAGCACCGTCCTGAGCTCGACCGCCTTGGCCCAGAACGGGTCGTAGTTGTGCTCGCTGTCCACGCCGAACGTGTCGAGCCAGTTCGCGTGCCGCGCGACGTCCGGGTGGTGCCGCGACGGGTACTTCTCGGCCACCGACCGGATCGGCCGCCGGAGGTTGCCCGGGATGAGGGCGACCTTGAGGCCGAGCTCACGCACGGCGAACTCGAGCTCTTCGACGCCCTCCTGCGGCGTGTGCAGCGGGATGGCCGCGACAGGCGTGAGGCGGTCGGCGTACGGCCGGTACACGTCGGCGTGATAGGCATTGACCGCGCGGATGAGCACCCGGCGCAGATCCTCCTTGCCGACGTGGGTGGCGAACGTGGAGACGTTCGGGAAAAGAACCGCGTAGTCCGTCCCCGACTCGCCGAGCCGCTCGTGCAGCAGGCTGGGCAGCGACACCGTGGCGAGATCGAGGGTGTTCTTCGTCGGCAGCGCCCACCACGGCGGGCGGACCGAGCGCTGCGCCGCGCGCTGCTCGGGCGTGAGCTCGTACCACTCGTTGCTCAGGTAGCCGAAGCCCCGGTTGATCGCGTCGCGGAACTCGTCGACGGACTTCGCGCCGCCGTACTTCGCGATGTAATCCTCGAGGATCGGCGCGAACTCGATCGTGTGCAGATCGGTGTCGATCACCGGGTAATCGAGCTTGTCGCGCACCACCCGCGAGCGAGAGGTCTTCTTGCCGTCTTTCAGCGAGAGGTGAGAGGATGAGACGCTCATGACGATGACTCCATGGCGCGATCGCGCGGTCACGCGGCGGCCATCGGCGCCGGGCAGCCGCGCCCAGGGCGCACGAGGCCGCGCGCCGACCAGGCGCCCGCTCCTGTGCTGAGAATGTGAGAGGCCTTCGAGCTAGAGCGCCGCGAGCGCGGCGCCCCTACAGCGCGTGGCGGTCCATCGCTCGACGTCAGCGCCGATCCGGCGGGGCGCGAGCCGCTGCGAGCGCCAGGAGAGCGCCTGCGCGCAGAGCTCGGAGCGCGTCGCGAGTCGACGCCACACGACGCCTGGCGCGCCCGGGAGGGCGTTCGTCAGGATCGTGCTCGCGAGGATGGCTGAGACCGCGCGGGGCGCGATCACTGGATCTTTCATGGCTCTCTTCAGGTCAACTATCGTCCTGACGCATTGCATTGCGCGGACCAAGCCTTCACCGTGGCCAGCAGAGCAGGTCGGGCGGAAGCACCGCAGATGCGCTCGGCCTTGTGACCGCGCCCTCGCGCTCCAGCGCGCCGTCCCGGGGGAGAATTCAGAGAGGGCTCGATGGCCCCGACGCCTCCCGGCAGCGAAGGAAACTGGCCGCGCGCGGCACACGCCGCGCACTCTGTCAGGAAAGAAGCTCGACGCTCGTTGCGCCGCTGCGGGTTGCGTTCTGCATTCTGCATGCGGCGTACCAGGCTTATGTCCGCTTCAAAAGACGTGGATCCGTTATATCAGACAACCCCATGCTGCTGGAGCAGCAGGCGGGTGCTGCCCGGGTGCTTCTGCAGCAGCAGCCCCCGGGCAAGGTGCGTCATGGCTTGGACGGCGACGCGTGCGCCAGGCTCATCCCGGTCGCGAACGAGATCGCGCTCTGCAGGTCGCGGCGGGTCATGATGCCGGCGAGATCGATGTCGAGGTGGACGATGGCCTGGGACACCTCCGGCCGGATCCCCGTCAGGACGACCTGCGCCCCGAGCAGCCGGACCGCCCGCGCCACCTGCAGGAGGGCGCTCGCCGAGGCCGTGTCGATGTGCGGCACGCCGGTGACGTCGATGATCGCCACCCGCGCCTGCCGCTCGACCACCCTGCTCAGCAGGTTCTCCATCATCTGCTGCGCCCGCGCCGCGTCCAGCACGCCAACCAGCGGCAACACGAGGACGCCCTGGCTGATGGGCACGATGGGCGTCGACAGCTCCAGGAGCGTTGCGGCGTGATCTCGTTGGCCCTGGCGCTCGCCTAGCGCTCCTCTCCGCTCGAGTCGAAGAGGACCGCGAACCCGCCCCAGATCATACGCTTCGGGTCGAAAGGTGGATTCTCCGTCATCTGCATGCGCGGGTCGTCCTTCATCTTCGCGCCCGCCTGGTCGCGCACCTCCTTCGATGGCCACACGATCCAGGAGAACACGATGGTCTCGCCTGCCTCGGCCTTCACCGCGCCCTTGAAGTCGGTGATCTTGCCGTCGGGCACGTCGTCGCCCCAGCACTCGACGACGCGCGTCGCACCATACTCCTTGAAGACCTCCGCGGCCTTCACGCAGGCCTCGCGATAAGCTGCCTTTTTGTCCGTGGGCACAGGAGTGACAAAGCCGTCGATGTAGCTCATGGGCGCGATTATGCAGACCTGCCGCTCACGGCGTCAAGCACGGCTCCTCCACGCAAATGGCGGACTCTGCAGTTCACGCAGAGGCCGTCAGTCCCGAGGCAGGCACAGCAAATCGCGGCAAGCAGGCCCTGGCGCGGGCGATGATCGGGAGAGAGAGAAATCGAGAGGCGTACTCGCAATGCGCCCTGCGCGTCGTCGAGGACGGCAACCGCCGCGCCTGCCGTGCTGGCTTTGGGCGCACCGGATCACGGCGTGCGCCTCGACGTGCCCATCGCTAGCGGTAGGGCCCGCCCCCGGGGCCGCGCAGGAGGTTGCGCTCGATCCTTGCGCGCACCTCGTCGAGCGTGTCGGTGGCCCACACCATCGTCTCCGGCGCGATCGAGGAGGCGATCGGTCCCACGGTCACGCCGCGATCGTCGATGGCGACGGGGCCAGCGCGCTCGTCGAGGGCGAGGAGGGCCCTACGGGCGCCAGGGTCGAGCAGCTCGGGGGCTCGGTCGGTCTGCCGCGGATCCACGCGCACGAGGAAGCGACGATCGAACGCCTCGTCGTCAACGACGATGTCCTGCCCGCCCAGCATCGTGACGAGGCCGTCGAGGAGCCGTTCACGCCGGACGGCGAGGCCAAGGCCGAGCTCGGTCTCGAAGATCGCCCGCGCGATGACCCGGTGGCGATCGCGCGCCGCGCGCTCCGAGCCGATCTCGATCGGGCCCCCCTCGATGCGGCCCGTGACCGAGAGCGGCGCGCTCGCGAAGGCGAGGCCGCGCGCCGCGGCGAGCGCGCGGAGCGCCTCGGCGTGTCCGGCGAGCGACGCGGCGGCGCGGAGGCCAGCGCGCGCGCCGTCGAGGAGCTCGACGATCTGCGCGGCGCTGTGGGCGGCGCGCACGATCCACGCCTCGTCCATGCCGAAGCTGTACGGCTCGGAGAGCGTACAGCCGCCATCGTGGATCCGGACGTCGTAGGACGCGCGGTGCAGCGCGACGAGGTGCTCTCGGAGCGCCACGGTGAAGAGATCCCCTGTCCGGGAGGGATCGTCAGCCGCGATCGAGAACTCGCTGTCGAGATCGTCGCTGCCGGTCGCGACCGCGTTCACGAACCCCAGCGCCACGTCCCGACGGTGCATCTCGAGGCCGAGATCGAGGGGCGGCTGGAGCCAGCCGTGGACGAGGACGTGCGCTTGCCGTTGGGTCCAGCTGATCTCCACGGAGACGAGGCGCCCCGCCACGAGGCCCCTCGCCTCGCGGTCCCGTGCGGCGAGGCCGAGCGTCGCGGCCGCGGCCTGGACCTTCTCCCAGCTCCCCATGCACCCACGCTATCTGCGCGAACCACCGGGCGCAATCATCGCAATCCCGCGCACCTCCGCCCAACGGACCTTGCCTCACTGCCAGCCCTGGTTGGCGCGAACGTAGAAATGTCATGGTTCCTTCAGCGCCAGCGCGCGCTTGCCGCGCACCTCGGGCTCAGGCCGCTCGAGAGGACTTCACCGAGAAAGACAAGGAGTCCCCACAGGGGGACCCCGAGTCTCCCTGAATGTGCTGCTGTCGTGCTGCACAGCCGCCCGGTCGCGTCCCGACTGGCAACGTCACGCCGCCCGCTGAGCTCGCTGGAGATCATCGAGGTGGGTCGCGATCCTTGCTGCGGGCTCGCGCCTCAGGCCGTCAGCGTGGCGTCATGGCAAGCCGCGCAGGACGTCGAGCGCCCGGGCTTCCCGCCGCACCTCGCGCAGGAAGGCGGCGGCGACGACGCCGGGGTGCGTTCGCTCCGGCGCGGCGCCGAACGCGGCGAGGACCTCCGCGAGCGGGCGGGACGCGTCATCTTCGGGAGGCGGCCCGCCGAGGCGGGCAGCCCCGAAGAAGAAGCTCGCAGCGTAGAAGGCGAGGGCGATGGCGCGCGCCAGACGCGCTCGCTCGCGCTCGCCGTCGTTCGCGGGCCTCCCGAGGTACGCCTCGAGCAGCGCCTCCCGCTGCTCAGGCCGCGGGTACGCAAAGACCCCGAGCTGCGCGAGATCGATGAACGGATCTCCCGCGCCCGCGTGGGTCCAGTCGACGAAGTACACGCGCTCGGCCGCCACGAGCACGTTGTTCGGGTTGAGGTCGCGATGACACGCGGCCGCGTGCGCGTGGGGCGCGCTCACACGCTCCAGCTCGGCGATGGTGCGCACGAGCTCGGCTGGCAGGCCCACGCCTGCGAGCGCGGCGCACTGCGCGTCGAGAAAGCGCAGGAAGTCCATGCGCGACGGGCCGCGCGGGAACGGCGGACCGTCGTGGAGCCGCCGCAACGCCGCCGCGACCCGCTCGATCTGCGTCGGATCGCTCGTCGGGCGGAGCGGCGTCCCCGCGATGCGGTCCATGATCGTCACGCCCGTCCGCGCGTCCGCGTGGTGCAGGCGCGGCGCGACGCCGCGCTCGGACGCGACGCGCATGCACGCGCTCTCGCGCGCGGCGCGCTCAGGATCGCTCGGATCGAGCGCGAAGCGCTTCGCGACGTACGGCGCGCCGTCGACGACGAACGCGATCAGCGCGGCGCCGGAGAACCCGCCGGAGAGCGAGGTCACGTCCTGGACCGGGCGCCCCGGGAACGCGGCCTCGAGCGCGGCGGTGACGTCCGGGTGCAGCTCCGGGGCGCTCATGCCCACCCCCGCATCGAGGCGAGCCGCTTTGCGTAGAGGCGGCTCCGCGCGGCGACATCGGCAGGCCGTGCCCAGTCCCACCCGATCGCCTGCCAGTCCGGGTCGTCGGGATCGAGCCCGAGCGACGCGACGAACGCGCGATCGGCGACGAAGAAGTGGTGTTTGTACGCGAGGAGATAGCCGGGCGACGCCTCCGGCAGCGCCTCGACGTGGGCGCGCGCCTCCTCGTAGGTCGCGAACCAGTGGTGCAGCACGCCGCCATCCCGGCCGTAGAGCAGCGTCCCGAGCTCGGGCGCTCCGGGCTCTCCCGCGAGGGCGAGGCGCGCGCGCTCCCAGCTCGAGAAGCCGCACTCGCGCGCGACCACCGCGAGGCAGTGCTTCCGGCGGATGCCGGCGACGGCCGCGGCGAGCGCGGCCTCGTCGGCGCGCCCGAGCTCGGGCAGCGCGCGCAGGCGCAAAAGCGCCTTGGCGTCGTTCGACGCGAGCTGCTTGTGCAGCAGCTCAGCGCGGGTCTTCAGCTCGCGAACGGGATCCATCATGGACGTCTCCTCTCGAATCGGCCGCTACCCGCTCCCTCGGCCCGAGGATGTCGACGTGGTCATGACGGTGCGAGGTGACTCGCGGTCGTCGCGTCGCAGGGTGAAAGGCTTCTTTCCGGCGGGGAGGGCGCCCCTGCGCACCCTGGCCAGAAGCTAGCGCTTCGCGTCGGGGCGCGCCAGACCGAATCCAGGAGCGTGCGGGCTGAACGCGGGCGTCGGTGCGCCACCTTCTCCACCTCTTCCGAAGGTGTGAGCGCACCCTCGCGGCCTCACGCGGGCCCGCACCAGGACTCGAGCGCGCCCCTCAGATCGGCGAGGCACGTCGCCCGTCGGGCGGCGTCGCTCGCCCACGCGACGTGCCCGTCCGGCCTCACCAGGAGCGCATCGAGGGCGGCGAGATCGCTCTCCGGCGCGGCCGTCGCGCGGACGACGTCGACGCGATCGCTCCACGCCGCGCCTGCCTCCCGGAGATCGACCGCACCGGTGAGGTCGAGCAGGACGAACCGGCCCGTGGGGAGCAGCTCGTACAGCCGCGCGGCGCCGCGGTCCGTCACGAGCGCGCGATCGGGCGCCCGCCTGCCGACCCAGGGGTGCGCCGCCGCCGTGTCGCCGGGCGGATACGCGACATCCAGCGCGCTCACGAGCTCGGAGATCCGCCGATTGACGGGCTCCATGGCGAGCAAGTCGCTCATCATCTTTCGGAGCGCCAGCCCCGCCTCCGAGACGTCGCCGAGCTTCGTTTGAACCTCCGTGTTGCGCCCCACGGCCAGGCCCACGGGGTGGCGCTCGTCATGATAGCTGTCCAGGAGGCGGGGCGGCGCCCAGCCGTTCACCTCGGCAGCGAGCTTCCATCCGAGGTTCATCGCGTCTTGCAGTCCGACGTTGAGCCCCTGGCCGCCGGCGGGAAAGTGGATGTGCGCCGCGTCGCCCGCGAGCAGGACCCGCCCACGCCGGTACCGCTCGGCGACCCGCGTCGCATTGCCGAAGCGCGACAGCCACCGCGGATCGCGCATCCCGAAGCCCCTCCCGACGATCCTCGCGACGCCGCTCTCGAGCTCCCCGAGCGTGACCGGCTCGGACGTGGGCACATGAGCCCGCTCCGGGTCGAACACGACGAAGCGATAGATGCCCTCGTGATCGCCGGGTGGAAGCGGGGCCGCCAGCACGGAGCCGCGCGAGCACGTGTGCCTGAACGGCCTGGCCGGAGGCTCGTCGAGCTCCACATCGCCCAGGATGGCCGTCACTGTCGTCTCCGTGCCCGGAAACCCGATGCCGCTCGAGCGCCGCACGGTGCTCCTCGCTCCGTCGCACCCCACCACGTAACGCGCGCGCTCCTCGACCTGCCCCTCGGGGCCTTCGACCCGCAGGGCGACCTCGCCTTCGCTCTCCGCGACCTCGACGACCGAATAACCGCGCTGGATCTCGGCGCCCAGCTCCCGGGCCCGCTCCTCCAGGAGCGCCTCCGTCTGGGCCTGGGCTAGCCACAGCGTGTACGGGTGCCGCGTGTCGAGGCGCGAGAAGTCGAGCGAGGTGTCGAGCCACGCGAAGTGCCCTGCCGGCATCGGCACACCCCGGCGCTGGAAGCGGTCCACGATCCCGCGCTGATCGAGGATCTCCAGGCTCCTCGGGTGCACCGTGAGCGCGCGCGATTGCTCGGTGCGCGTCCGCCGCTGCTCCAGCACACGGACCCGGACCTTCGCGAGCGCGAGCTCCGAAGCCAGCAACATCCCTACCGGGCCACCTCCAACCACCACAACATCATTTTGCATCGGCATTGAAACCTCCACGCCCCGAACTCTAACAACGTTAGAGTAAATTGAACGGTGTTAGAGTCAAGGCCGTGCTTCGACTTCCGGGCGCGAGCGAGGGAAGGACCGACGATGCGGCTACGACGTGAGCAGGTCGTCGCGACGGCGCTGCGTCTCCTGAACGACGTCGGGCTCGATGCGCTGACGATGCGCCGGCTCGGGCAGGAGCTGGATGTCCAGGCGGCGACGCTCTACTGGCACATCAAGAACAAGGAGGAGCTGCTCGACGCGATGGCGGAGGCCATGCTGGCGGGCTGCGCGGAGAGCGTGCCGGTAGCGCTCTCGGGGATGGAGCGCGCGGCGGACATGGGCGAGCGGCTCCGCCGGGCGCTCCTCGCGCACCGCGACGGGGCGCGGGTGTTCGCGGGGACCTACGTCGCGCAGGACAACACGCTGCGGGTCTCGGAGGTGCTGATCGGCGCGCTGAGCGACGCCGGTCTCTCCCCGCGCGCCGCGGCGTGGGGGTGCTGGTCGATCGTGTACTACGTGATCGGCTTCGCCCTCGAGGAGCAGGCCCTGGTGGTCCGCCCGGGAGCGGACCGCGGCAAGGCCGATCCAGCGCTCTTCCGCGAGGCGGTGGAGCGAGGAGCTTACCCGCACCTCGCGGCGGCGCTCCCGCACCTCCTGAGCGCCGACACGGACGCGCGGTTCCGGTACGGGCTGGAGCTCATCCTCAAGGGACTTGAAGCGGAGCTCGAAGCGGCGCCGCGACCGAGGGAGTCCAGGAACTCGCCGCACGCCGGAGCCAAGAAGCGGGCGCCCCGCCGGAGCGGCTGACCGCCGCCGGCGGGGATGGCCGGCCCGCTGGGGCCGACGGTCGCTCCCGACCTGGGCCGCGCCGCTGCGGCTCCTGCGCTGCGGCTGCGCTTACCTGGGTCGAATCGCCGCGATCACGCGCGCGGAGAACCATCCTCCCGCGGAGTTCACGACGTGCGAAGCGGCTCCGCGAGCCAGCGCACCAGCGCGTCGGCCTCGAGATCGAGCAAGGCATCCTCGACCTCGCCCGGGCCGATCGCGCGGGCTCGCTCGATGATCGAGCGCTCTTCTTCGGCCGTCGGTCGCCGCCCGATCCGCCGGGCGAAGAGCCGGCCGAGCAGCTCCGCGATCGCCTGCTGCTTGCCGCGCTCCTCCCCGCGCTCCTCGCCGCGTCGCTCCCCGCGCTCCTCGCCGCGTCGCTCCCCGCGCTCCTCGCCGCGCCGCTCCCCGCGCTCCTCGCCGCGTCGCTCCCCGCGTCGCTCGGCCTCGATGATCATCTCCCCGATGATCGGCGTGCGCCGGAGCAGCCCCTCTTCCTTGTCCTCCACCATCACGACGAGCTCCTTCAGCAGATTATGCCCCCAGGGATCGATGGTGGCCATCACCAGGAGCGCCGTGTACAGCTCGGCCCGCTCCTCGGGGGTGGCCGCCCCCGTATGGATCTCCGCGACGACCTGCCTCAGCGCCGCCAGGGTCGCGTTCCGGGCGAGAGGCGCGAACACCAGCCAGAGCACGCTGCCGCGCGCGCGCAGCTCGGAGACCGTGCGCTGGTAGACGGCGTCGATGCGGAAGTGCGCGCCGCTGAACGGCCGCCCCGGCCACGCGATACAGCGTTTGCCCGTCGCCGGCAGTCGCCGCCTGCGGCCCGACAGGACCACGGCAACGCTCTCGATCGGCGGCACCGCCTCCCCGTGAGCATCGAGGCGCAGCGCGGCGAAGAGGAAGCCGAGGTACTCGAAGACGCGATCCGGAACGTCGTCGCGGAGCGCGAAGCAGAACTCGACGTGCAGCACGCGCGGCTCGCCGTCGATCCGCAAGCGAATGGCCTTGTCGAGGCGACGCTCGATGTTCGTGACCTGGCTGTCGACCCAGCCGAGGACCTCGACGGGACGGCCCTCCGGAACGAGAGCGCGCACCAGGTCCTCGGGGCGCCTCCGGGCGAGGTGGCGAAGCGTGATGTCGGCGTCTCCCATGCGCGGCATCCATGGCAGCGCGCGTACCAGGGGCGCAGGCCGCTGAAATCAGCCGAATCCAGGGTGTGGCGTGGCGCCAGGCAGGTGGCGGCGCCATGGCGGGCGCGGGTCGGGGCCGACCGGCGAGCGCGCCTCGGATAGAGCCGACCGGGCAGCGCCGCGATCGCCTGCGGCTGGCCACGCTCCCGTCCTCGTCGCTCCCTGCGCTCTTGCCCGCGCGCGACGTCGGGATCGATGCCCCGGCGCGAGGCCGGTGACAGAATCATCTCACGCGGCCGGTAGCATGGCCGGCCAGGAGGGGCTCGATGCGAACGTTGATCTCGACGGTTATCCTGCTCGCCGCGCTCTCGGCGGGCTGCGCGGCGGAGCAGGCGGGAGCGCTGGGCAACACCTCTGCTGGCGCCGGCGCGAGCGCCATCCGCCTGCCCGAGGGCGCGCGGCTCGTCGATCTGACCTATCCCTTCGACGACAAGACCATTTACTGGCCCACGGCGACGACCGGCTTTGCCCACGAGACGGTGCACTACGGCAAGACCGAGGGCGGTTACTTCTACTCCGCATATACGCTCTGCGCGCCGGAGCATGGCGGCACGCACCTCGACGCGCCCATCCACTTCGCCGAGGGCAAATCGACCGCAGACGCCGTGCCCCTATCGCGCCTCGTCGGCTCCGCCGTGGTGGTGGATGTGTCGGCCGCCGCGTCCAGGGACCGCGACTACCTCGTGACCAGGGCGGACATCGAGGCGTTCGAGCGGGCGCACGGCGCCATCGAGCCGCTCACCATCGTGCTGATCCGGACGGGCTGGGGCGCGCGCTGGCCTGACAAGAAGAGGTATCTCGGCGACGATCGGCCTGGCCACGCCGAGGCGCTGCACTTCCCCGGCATCGGCGAGGACGCCGCGCGGGCGCTCGTCGCGCGGAACGTGGGCGCGGTCGGCATCGATACGGCGAGCATCGACAACGGCCCGTCGAAGGATTTCATCACCCATCGGGTGCTGCTCGGGGCGGATATCCCCGCGTTCGAGAACGTCGCCTCGATGGAGTCGCTGCCTCCGCGGGGCGCGCTCGTCATCGCGCTCCCGATGAAGATCCGCGCCGGCTCCGGCGGGCCGCTGCGCATCGTGGCCGCGCTGCCGCGCTGACCGCCGGATCCGCACCGGCGCCCGGCCCGCGCTGCCGCGCGGGGAAGCCCGCGAGCGCCCGGACCTAGAGGTTGATCTTGTAGTTCAGCTTGACCTCGTCGCCGTGCATCCCGCGAAACCCCCAGTCGTGGGGCGGCGACTCCGAGATGCAGATCTCGATGTCCTGGTGCTCGATCCCGACCTCGTCCCGGATCTTGTCGAACAGCAGCCGCACGAGCTTCTTCTTCGTCTCCACGCTGCGCCCGGTGATCATCGATATCTCGATGATCGTATAGGCGTCTGTGCGCCCGCCCGGCGCCAGCATGTCCTCGCGCTCCATCGGGAAGAAGCGATGCGCCCGCTTGTCCTGCGGCATCTGCAGCGCCTCCATGACGCAGGCGTGGATCACCCTCGACAGGGCCTCCTTCACCGGATTGAGCTTCTCCTTGATTCCGTAGATCTTCACCTGAGCCATGCGCGGTTCTCCTGGAACAACGTCAAATCATCCATGCCACTCTGCTCTCGCCTCTCGATCGCGCCGAAGGCGCGGTCCGCCGGCTCTCCGGCTCTCGGGCGCCCCGCTCGGCGAAGCGACGCCGGGCCGCGGCCGCGCGCCCTCCGGCGACGCCATCCCCGTCTGCGCGCGCTCTCTTCAGTCGTCCGCGTCGTCGCCCTTCGGCCCGGACTGCCCCGCGGCGGCCTCCTCGCCCTCGTCCTCGGGGGGCCCCGCGCCCGCCGCGTCCGCGGAGAGCGCCATCCGCTCGGCGAGGGGCCGCTCGGGCAGCGTGAGCAGCGGGCCGTCGCCGAGATCGCCGATCATGTTGAGGTACGCGTTCATCGCGTGGCACACCGAGTCGGTGCGCACGTAGCGATCCCTGACGCTCCAGAACACGCCGCCGGCGGCCGCCTGCGGGTTCTTCACAACGAACGAGCTCTCCGGACCGTACGTGTACTGCAAGAGCAACCGGATCGCGGCGACCACCGCATCCTTGTACCGATCGCAGCCCTCGGTGCCCTTCTTCCGGCAGTGGTGGTACACCTCCGACATCACCTCGGCGAGCCAGCCGCTCCCGCTGCTCGACAGCGACCGCTGCCAGCGGCCGTAGCGGTAGGCGTCCTCGGGCCTGCGCCACTGCCGCTTCACGAGGTCGTCGGCGCAGCGGAAGACGGTCTGCTCGACGCGCTGGTCGCCGCCGGCCTTGGCAAAGTCGAGGAGCGACTGGACCGCCCACGAGCTCGAGATCGGGTTGGGCTTCCTGTAGTCGTCGCCGAGGAAACACCCTTTCTCTGCGATCCTGGCGAGCAGGTAGTCCGCTGTCCGGGCCGCGGCGTCGAGGTACTTCTTGTTCTTCGTGGCCCGGTAGGTGCGCGACAGGGCGGAGAGGACCTGCCCCGTGTAGAGCGTCGAGTCCTTGCCCTGGACCTTCCACGCTCCGCCCTCCTGCCCGATCAGGGCCGAGCGCACGCTGCCGTCCGGCCGCTGCATCGAGATCAGCCACTCGGCCGCGAGCACGGCGGACTCGAGGTACCTCTTGTCCTTCGTGACGCCGTGGAGCTCGAGGAGCGTGAAGATCGACTTCGACGCCGTGCCGACGACCAGCCGGCGCTCGGGCCGCTCGCGCTCCAGGTCGAACGCGTAGAAGAAGCCGCCGGCCGTGCGATCGCGCGCCTCGCGGCTCTGCATGCCCATCATGAAGCCGGCGGCCTCCGTCGCCAGGCGGAGCAGGCGCTCGTCGGGCTTGTAGGCGTGCAGCTTGAGCAGCGTCAGCGCCGTGGACGCGGTGTAGATCGTGTGCAGCTCGCGCTCGAACCGGTCCGCGGGGGCGTGGTAGTACTTGTGAACCCCCTTGTGCCGTGGATCGATGACGCGCAAGAGATAGCCTTTGCCGTCCTCGATGCGCCGCGCGAGGAGGGCCTTGTCGAGGGCGCGGACCGGCACGAGCCCCTCGACGAGCTCGACGCCCTTCCCCGGGCGCTCGACGCTCTCCACCATCGACTCGTGATGATCCGGCAGCTCCACGACCAGCCGCGCGCCCGCGAGCGCGCTCGTCATCGCCGCCGCGCCGCCCGCCGCGGCCACGGCCCTGCGCGCGGCGTCCTTCAGCGCGACGCAGAGCCCCGCGTCCGACGCCTCCCCGCGGGCGATCTGCTTCCCCTCCCGAAAGCCCATCACGACGGCGCGGAAGGGGCGTTTGGACGAGAGGGCGAGATCGCACGTCACCTTGTCACCGCCCGCCGCCACCTGACGGACGAAGGCGACGGCGCGATCGCGGAAGGCGCCGTTGTCGAGCTCGGCGCCCGCGCCCCCGTTCTCCGGCGCCTGGATCACCGGGTCGGGCACCCGGGGCAGGTTCGCCGCGATCTGGGCCGCGAAGCGGTCGTCGCCCGGGGGAAGGGCGCGCTGTCCACCTTCCGCACCTTCCGCACCTTCCGCGGCGCTGGCCGTCGCGGAAGGTGCAGCGGCGGGCTTCCCGGCCGCGGGGTCCTCGCTCGGCTTGCGGCCGTCACAACCGCTCGTGACCCCACACGACAGAGCGGCGAAGGCCGCCAGGGTTGCGATGGAGAGCACGCGAGCAGACGGCATGGACAAGGACCCCGAAGCGGCGATTCGACGCGTATCAAGAACCCAGAGGTCCCGCAAGGCCGAACGGGGTAGCCGCGCGCCTCGCGATGCGCCCGCACGCGCGCCTCGCGATTCGGCCGCATGCGCCCTCGCTATTCGCCTGCATGCGCCCCGCGCTATTCTGCCCGCATGGGACCCGCGCAGATCAAGGGCAAGAACGTGGACATCAAGCTGTGGACCCGGCCGGACGAGGTCGAGGCGATCGCGCTGGAGCAGCTGCGGAACATCAGCGCCCTGCCCTGGGTGTTCCACCACGTCGCCGCCATGCCCGACGTCCACTTCGGCAAGGGCGCGACCGTCGGCTCGGTCATCGCGATGCGGGACGCGGTCGCGCCGGCCGCCGTCGGCGTCGACATCGGCTGCGGGATGGGCGCGCTCCGCACGAACCTCACCGCGGCCGATCTGCCCGACGACCTCCGGCGGATCCGCAGCGACATCGAGCGGGCGATCCCCGTCGGGTTCGCCGCCCACGACGCCCCGCCGGAGGGGTTCGAGCGCCTCCCGCTCTGGGACGAGTTCGCGAGCCTGAGCCCGAAGGTCCAGGGGCTGTTCGCGCGGGCGCGCTGTCAGCTCGGCACGCTGGGGGGCGGCAACCACTTCATCGAGCTCTGCCTCGACACGGACGGCGGCGTGTGGCTGATGCTCCACTCCGGCTCTCGCAACATCGGCAAGGAGCTCGCCGAGATCCACATCGCCACGGCGAAGAAGCTCGCCCACAACCGCGACCTGCCCGATCGCGATCTCGCGGTGTTCCTCGCCGGCACCCCGGAGATGAAGGCCTACCGGCACGACCTCTTCTGGGCGCAGCGGTACGCGCGGACGAACCGCGAGGCCATGTTCCACCTCGCCGAGGGCGTCCTCCGCCGGCACTTCCCCGAGCTCGCGATCCAGGAAGCCATCTACTGCCATCACAATTACGTGGCAGAAGAGTGTCATTTCGGCGAAGAGGTGCTGGTGACGCGCAAAGGCGCGATCCGAGCGGGCAAGGGCGAGCTCGGCATCATTCCCGGCTCGATGGGCACGCGCTCGTACATCGTCCGCGGCCTCGGCAACCTCGAGGCGTTCGAGAGCGCCTCGCACGGCGCGGGGCGCAGGATGAGCCGCGGCGAGGCGAAGCGGCGCTTCACGGTCGGCGATCTGGCCGCGCAGACGGCCGGGGTCGAGTGCCGCAAGGATGGCGGCGTCCTCGACGAGATCCCCTCCGCCTACAAACCGATCGAGCGCGTCATGGAAGACCAGCGCGATCTCGTGGAAATCGTCGCCGAGCTCCGGCAGGTCCTCTGCGTGAAGGGGTGAGCGACCGGCGCGGGTCCGGACAGGGAACTTTTCGCGGCGGCCCCGTTCGCGGCCCCTCCCCGCCCCGCTCTCGGCTACGATGCACGTCGCGTTCACGACGCGCGCCGCGTACCCACCGCGGCGCGCACCGCCGCGCGGAGAAGCCATGAAGTCGGACTGGATCGATCTGGGCCCCCTCTCCGAATTTCCGGCGGAGGTGCCCGTGCTGCGCAAGGACGACGCGGGGCGGCGCTTCGCCTGCGTCCTCCGGGGCGGCGAGGTCCACGCGCTCGACGATCGCTGCCCGCACCAGGGTTACCCGCTCTCTCAGGGCGCGCTGCGCGACGGCGTGCTGACCTGCGCGTGGCACAACTGGAAGTTCGAGCTCGCCTCGGGCGCCTGCACGTTCGGCGGCGAGCCCGTGCGGCGCTACGCCACCCGCATCGACGACGGGCGCGTACAGCTCAACCGGGCCGTCGACACCGCGGCCGAGGTGCGGCGCCTCGTCGCCGGCCTGCGGGAGGCCGTCGTGCGCGACGAGCCGGCGCGCGCCCTGCGCGAGGGCCTCCGGCTGGGCGCGCTCGGGCTCCACCGGGGGGAGACCGGCCTCGGCAGCCTGCACCTCGCGTTCGAGGTGCTCGCCAGGGACGGGGCGGAGCGCGCCGAGTACGGCTTCGATCACGGCCTCGCCCTGCTCGCGGACCTCTGCGCCTGGGTCGAGCGCGGCTGGATCCCCGCCGAGGAAGCGTTCGTGGTCGCCGCCCACGCGATCGGCGAGGCGTCGACCCGGCTAGGCCCCCGCGGCAAGGGCCACGGCAAGGTGGGGGCCCGCTCGCCCCTCGCGCGCATCGCCGACTTCGAGCTCGACGAGCCCACGAAGGTGAGCGAGGCGCTCGCGGCGGAGCGCCGCGACGAGGCCGAGGCGCGGATGCGCGAGCTCGTCGAGATCCGCGGCACGGCCGGCGCGCGCCGCGCGCTCATGCCCTTCGTCGCGCAGCACCTGTACGACTACGGGCACGGCGCCATCTTCCTCTCGAAGGCGCTCGAGCTGGCCGAGCGGTTCTCGTCCGCCGCCGACGAGGTCCTCGCCGCCTCCACGGTGCAGCTCGCCTGGGCGACCGCCGACACGAGCCTGCCCCCCTTCACCGCCACGCGCGCCGCGCTCGCGCGCCTCGCCGATCTGGCCCTGCCCGGCCCCGACGGCGCCGCGGCGGCCACGCGCCCGGACGCGGCGCCGCTCGAGGGCGCGGAGCGCGCCGCCTTCGAGGCCGAGGTGCTCGCAGGAGAGCAGCCGGCCGTCGAGGCGACGGTGCGCTGGCTCGCGCGCGGCGCCGGGCCGCTCGCGCTGCTCGGCGCGATCGGCCACGCCGCCGCCGTCCGCCTCGCGCGCTTCGACTCGGCCTGGGAAGCGCGCCTCGACGCCGAGGTCGGGGTGCTCGACGTCACCCACGCCGTCACCTTCGCGGAGGCGGCGGCGGCGCTCGGGCGCGAGGCCCTCCCGCGCGAGGCCGCGCAGCTCGCGGTGCTCGCGGCCGGCTTCGTCGGCAAGCTCCGCAAAGCGGACGCCGCCGCGCCGCAGGCGTCCTCTACGACTCACGGGCGAGGCGGCGGGCTGCTCCAGGCGGTGGAGGCGCGCGACGTCGGCGCGGCGCTCGCGATCGCGCGGGAGCTCGACGCCGCGGGTCGCCGGCGCGCGTTCGCCGAGCTCGCCCCCTTCGCCGCGTTCGACGCCGCGGTGAGGCCCATTTTCACGGCGCACGCCGTGAAGACGCTCGAGGCGCTGGAGCGGCTCGAGTCGTCCGATCCTCGGCCCGACGGCGCGTACCTCGCGGCGCTGCTCACCCACGTCGTCCCCGTCCGGCGGGAGCTCTCCGCGCGCCGGATCGCGGCTGTGGCCAAGAAGTTCATGTCCGATGGGCGGCCACCCGACGGGCTGTATTGAGCGGGCCGCCCGCCCGGCGGACGGAGACCGGAGAAACGTGCACTGGTGCAAGCATCATTCATACTGACTGTCTATGCGGCTTGAGCCTGGATCCCACGTAGCGCCGCACCTGACGCTCGACAGCCTCCTCCGGATGGGAGGCGTCGGCAGCATCTGGACGGCGCATCACCTCGGGCTCGGCAAGGAGGTCGCCGTCAAGTTCATCTCTGCGTCGCTCGCGACCGATGCGACCGCGGTCGCCCGGTTCCACCGCGAAGGCGCGCTCATGACGAGGATCAAGAGCCCCCACGTGGCCGAGGTGTACGAGCACGGCGTCGCCGCCAACGGCCTCTCGTACATCGTGATGGAGCTGCTGCGGGGCGAGGAGCTGTCCGACCTGCTAGCGCGCGCCGGGCGCCTCCCCCTGGAGGAGACACTCGCCCTCGTCTCGCAGCTCTGCGCGGGGCTCACCGCCGCGCACAAGCTCGGCATCATTCACCGGGACATCACGCCACAGCACGTCTTCCTCGCCGACACCGACGGAGGCACCTGCGTCAAGCTGCTCGATTTCGGGGTCGCCAGGGGCGATGTCGACCCGGATGGGACCACGCTGACGAACACGGGCGCGGTGGTCGGCAGCCTCGTTTATATGAGCCCGGAGCAGTTCTTCAACCCGAAGCTGGTCGACGGCCGCTCGGATCTCTGGTCCGTGGGCGTCATGGCCTACCACGCGCTCACCGGCGCGCCGCCGTTCGAGCAGAAGGGGATCGAGGCCCTCCTCGGCGCCATCCGGATCGGCACCTTCTCGCCTCCGAGCCAGCGTTGCGCCGAGATCACGCCTGCCCTCGACGCGTGGTTCGTCAAGGCGCTTGCCCGTGAGCCGTCCGGCCGCTTCGGATCGGCCGAGGAGATGTCCGAAGCGCTCCGCCGGGCCGCCGCCGGGCCGCCGGGCCCAGGGAGCGCGCCTCCCAAGGTAGATTGACCGGCATGGCCCGCGCCCGCACCCCGAGCCGTTCCAACCATGAGCTCGTGTTTCGCAGCGCCCGCAAGGGCGAGGAGGGCACCCTCGCGACGGTCGCCTACCGCGCGTTCCAGGCGGGTGATCCAGAGGCGTGGCTGCGGTATTTCACCGAGCACGCGCACCTCGCCCTCGACAACGTGATCGTCGCGGAGACCGACGGCCAGCTCGTCGGGTACGTCGCCTCGCTCGACCTGACGATGAGCTTCGCGGGCGCGGACGTGCCGTTCCAGGGCCTCTCCTCCGTGGCGGTGCTCCCGGAGTTCCGCCGCCGGGGCATCGCGGATCGGCTCGTCCGCGAGAGCCTCCGCCGCATGCGCCGCCGGGGCGAGGCGCTCACCCTGCTCCACCCTTTCCGGCTCTCGTTCTACCGGAGGTTCGGCTTCGGCGTCTGCGAGCTCCGCGACGTCGTGCGCACCTCGCCCGATCGGCTCCCGGACTCGGTGCTGCGCCGCCACGTGCGGGCCTTCTCCCGCCCGCGGGACGAGCCGCTCATCAAGCAGGCCTACGACGTCGCGCGGGCCGACACGACGGGGCAGCTGAAGCGGAGCGACTACTGGTGGGACGTGCGCGTCTTCAAGCGCTCTCCGAGCGGCGCCGTCTACGTGGATCCGGGCTCCAAGGCGATCGCCGGCTACCTGTTCTTCGACGTCCCGGAGGGCGGCGCCTACGGCGCCCAGCAGCTGGTCGTCCGCGAGCTCCACGCGCCGACGCCGGGCGCTTACCGCGGGCTCATCGGCTTCCTCGGCGCGCTCGGCGATCAGTACGAGGTCGTGGAGCTGACGCTCCCGCGCGGCCAGGGCGCGCCGCTGCTCGACGAGCCCGGCATCCGCGACGAGCCGATCGTGTACGAGACGGCGGCCCGGCACCCCGGCCTGTGCCCGCCCGCGCACACGGCGCAGCGGCGCAGCGTCCTCGGCCTGACGGCGGCGGGCGCGATGGGGCGCATCGTCGACGTCGCCGCCGCGCTCGCGCTGCACCCGTCGCCGCGGAAGCACGGCGTCCGCGGCGCCATCGGCGTCGACGTCGAGGACCCCGTGTTCACGGACGCGCCGCGTGCCTTCGACGTCACCTTCGCGGCGCGCGGCGTCCAGACGGCGCCCGGCAGCACGGCGGGAGACCGCCTCTCGCTCTCCATCGAGCGGCTCACGCAGATCTATTTCGGCGCCGCCTCGGCGCGCGATCTCCTGGGCCAGGGCTTCGTGGTGGGCAGCGCCAAGGCGGCCGCCCTCCTCGACGCCGCGTTCGCCGGCCCCCCCCTCTTCCTCGGCACCTTCAACGCGTTCTGAGCGCCCCGCACTAGGCGCCTCGCCTGCTCCGGAGGAAGAGCTTGAGCGAGCGCGACGTCAGCGCCGTCTCTTCCCCGCCCCTCCGCGTCTCGACCGCGGCGTCATCGTGGGTGTCCACGAGGAGCTGCCACGGCCTGGCATCGTCGGCGAAGGGGAGGAGGAAGCCCAGGTCGCACGGCGACGCGTTGAGCAGCAGGACGAAGTCGTCGTCGACCAGCCGATCGCCCGCCTCGTCCACGTCGTCGAGCCCCTCTCCCGACAGGAACACGCCGACGCACTGCGTGAACGGGTTCGACCAGTCCTCGTCGGTCATGAGCTCCCCGTCCGGGCGGTACCACTGGATATCGTAGGTCTTGCCGCCGCGGATCGGGCGCCCCTTGAAGAAGATCGAGCGCCTGAGCGCTGGGTGCTCGTGCCGGATGCGGAGGCATTTGCGCGTGAACTCGAGGAGCGCCCGCGACGATTCGTCCCAGCCCCACGGCTGCCACGTGAGCGGGCTGTCCTGGCAATACCCGTTGTTGTTCCCTTCCTGCGTGCGCCCCCGCTCATCGCCGTGGAGGATCATCGGAGTCCCCTGCGAGAACAGGAGCGACGCCATGATGTTCCGCGCCTGCCGCGCCCGCAGCTTCAGGATCTCGGGGTCGTCGGTCGGCCCCTCGACGCCGCAGTTCCACGAGCGGTTATCGTCGGCGCCGTCGCAGCCCCCCTCCCCGTTCGCCTCGTTGTGCTTCTCGTTGTAGGAGACGAGATCCGCCAGGGTGAAGCCGTCGTGAGCCGTGACGAAGTTGATGCTCGTGTACGGCTTGCGCCCGCTGTTCTCGTAGAGGTCGCTGCTCCCCGTGATCCGGAACCCGAGATCGGAGGCGATGCCGCCGGAGCCCCGCCAGAAATCGCGCAGCGTGTCCCGATAACGGCCGTTCCACTCCGCCCAGCGCACCGGGAAATTGCCCACCTGGTAGCCGCCGGGGCCCACGTCCCAGGGCTCGGCGATGAGCTTCACCTGGCTGAGCACCGGGTCCTGGTGGATGATCGTGAAGAAGCTCGAGAGCTGGTCGACGTCGTGGAGGCCGCGCGCCAGCGCCGCCGCGAGGTCGAAGCGGAACCCGTCCACGTGCATCTCGAGGACCCAGTACCGCAAGGAGTCCATGATCAGCTGGAGCGTCTGCGGGTGACGCACGTTGAGGGTGTTCCCCGTGCCCGTGTAGTCGAAATAGTAGCGCTCGTTGCCAGGGACGAGGCGGTAGTAGGTCGGGTTGTCGATGCCGCGCAGGCTCAGCGTCGGGCCCAGGTGGTTGCCCTCCGCCGTGTGGTTGTAGACGACATCGAGGATGACCTCGATGCCGGCGGCGTGGAGCGCCTTCACCATCTCCTTGAACTGACGCACCTCCGACGCCACCTCGGCGCCTGCGCGGTACCCGACGTCCGGCGCGAAGAAGCCTATCGAGTGGTATCCCCAGTAGTTCCGGAGCCCCTTGTCGAGCAGGAATTTCTCGTGCACGAAGGCGTGCACGGGCAGGAGCTCGATGGCCGTGATGCCGAGATACCGCAGGTATCCGATGATGGCCGGGTGGGCGATGCCAAGGTAGGTCCCGCGGAGCTCCTCGGGGATCTCCGGGTGCTGCATCGTCAGGCCGCGGACGTGCGCCTCGTAGATGACGCTGCGGTGGAACGGCACGTACGGGCGCCGGTCCCCGCCCCAGTCGAAGGACGGGTCGATGACGACGCCGAGCGGGGCGCCGAGCGCCTCCCCCTCGGCCATGGCGAGGTCGCCGTCGGGCTCGCCGCTCCGGTGGGCGAACGCGCCCGCGTCCCACTGGACCCGCGAGGCGAGCGCCTTCGCGTACGGATCGAGCAGGCGCACCCGCGGATTGAAGCGCAACCCCCGCTCCGGCGCCCACGGGCCGTGCACGCGATACGCGTATTTCTGCCCGGGCCCGACCTCCGGCACGTAGACGTGCCAGACGAGGGAGGTGCGGTGACGCATCGGCAGGCGTTGCTCGTTCCCCTCATCGTCGACGAGGCACAGATCCACCGCCTCGGCGTTCTCTGAAAAGAGGGCGAACTGCGTTCCAATACCGTCCCATGTCGCGCCCAGCGGGTACGGATCCCCCGGGCGCAATCCTTTGCGCTTGTGGCTCATGCTGGTCTCGGTTTCGCGATCCACGGCTGGGGCGGCACCCCCTCGGGCCTCGGCGCCCCGGCCGGCGTGTTTGCGCGGCTAGGCGACGTGAGGGCGCCGGCTGCCCATGGCGTCGGTCACGATATCCGCGACGCTCCGTGCCATCCCCTCCGCAATGCGGAGCGCCTGCGCCTCATCCCCCTCCGGGGTGCACACCCTGAGGCGCTCGATCATGTCCACGAGCCGCCGGGCTAGCTCGCACGCCTCGGTCATGGAAGCTGGTGACTCGAGGGAGGCCCTCCGCGGGAGGGAGACCATCTCTTCGCTCGGCGTCATCGTGGTCGACATCATGCCTGGCTCCTTATCAGTGATGGCTGCGGTCCGCACCCCCCAGAGCAGGCGTCGTGCCAGCGCGGCTCCGGTGCGGATGCTCACCGTAGACACAACGGTGAGTGCTCGGCTGACAGACTGGGCGGCACAAACCGCCACAGGTGGGGCGATTTGTCCCCCTCACAGCCCATCCTCGCTCGGCAGGCGGGGTAGCGCAACGAACAGCCAGATGCAAAAATTGAAGACACGATGCATACCGTACGGGTTCGCTGTACGGAGGCTGTTCGGGACGGCCGCTCGGGCTCCGCTGGGGGTGTGCTCGAGCTTCCATGGCCTCTGCGCATCCCTTGCCGTGGGGGCGGGCGGGCCGTGTGCGCTCGCAGCTTGCGGGACGAGGACGGCGTCGCGCGCGCCTCACGGGGGACGAACGTGGCGAGCACGATCGCGGCGCGGGCCCTGCCTTACGCGCGCCGTCCGGGAGGCAGGTGGGCCGCGCTCCGCGCGACGTCGCGTGAGACCGCGAGGTGATCCTGATCGCTGCGCGGCCCCGAGGCGGCTATGGCTACGCCCGGGGGGGCCAGGTTAGTATCCGTTCCTCCGCGGCGGCCGCCGGTCCAACGCGTCGCGGTCGAGAGAGCACATGATCGGAACACTCCAGGCGAAGCTCCAGTATCTCAAGAACAAGAACCTCCACAACTGGCTCGGCGGCTACGCCCGGCAGAGGATCGAGAACGCCCGTGCTCCGCGTCCGCTCGGTCCGCGGCACCTGCTCTTCGCGGTCTGCGATCACTGGGAGCCAGGGTGGGAGAACGCCACACCGGAGGTCGGCGACGCGCGGGTGAGGGCGTGGTCGAAGGGGTATCCCGAGATGGCTGGCGCGTACCGCGACGCGGACGGCCGGCACCCGCGTCACAGCTTCTTCTTTCCGGGGGAGCAGTACACGCCCGGGTGGCTCGACGCGCTGGCGGACCTCACGCGCAGCGGCTTCGGCGAGGTGGAGCTGCACCTGCACCACCACAACGACACGGAGGAGAACCTGCGCGCGGACATCCTCAGGTACCTGGACATCCTGGGGAAGCACGGGCATTTCTCGCGCGACCCGGACGGGCGCATGCGTTACGGGTTCATCCACGGCAACTGGTGCCTGGCGAACTCCGGGCGGGACTCGCGGAACTGCGGAGTCGACGCGGAGCTCCCGCTCCTCTTCGAGACGGGCTGCTATGCCGACTACACGTTCCCGTCGGCACCCGACGAGTCGCAGCACTCCATCGTGAACCAGATCTACTGGCCGACGGGCAACCTGGCGCGCCGGAGCGCCCACGCCGTGGGGGCGCGAGCCAAGGTCGGCGAGGTGCTGGAGGACAGGATCCTGATGATCGAGGGCCCGCTCGCGCTCGCGCTGACGCGCCGGGGGAGCCGGGTGCGGATGCGGATGGAGTACGGCGCGCTCCAGGCGGTCGATCCGCCGACGCCGGACCGGGTGAAGACGTGGGTGGATCAGAACATCCACGTCGAGGGGAGGCCCGAGTGGGTGTTCGTCAAGGTCTACACGCACGGTGCGCCCGAGGAACAGGCGGAGTCGCTGCTCGGCGCCGGGGGCCACGCGCTGCACCGGGAGCTCACCACCCGTTACAACGATGGCAAGGAGTGGGTGCTCCACTACGTGACCGCGCGGGAGATGTACAATATCGCGATCGCCGCGCTCGAGGGAAAGACGGGCAATCCCGGTGACTACAGGGATCACCGCCTGAAGCCGCCGCCCTGCGCGAGCTGACGCGACCAGTCCCCCTCCGACAACACCGTAGGCCCTCGGCGCAGAGCGTTAACCAAGCTTCGCGCCGCGTTCTCCTACATCCGAACGTTTACGTGGTCGTGAACGTGGTCGTGAACGTTTACGTGGTCGTGAACGTGGTCGTGGTCGTGGTCGTGGTCGTCAACGGTAGGCCGTGAACGACCACGACCACGACCACGTTCACGACCACGTAAACGTTCACGTTGGTGTCCGTCGCGCGGGCCGGACAACGCGCCTCAGCCCGGTCCGCGACCGCTCTGTTCGCGGAGGACCTCCTTCAGGAGCGCGTGATAGCGCTCCCCCACGACGTCCCATGACAGAGCCCCCACGCTGCCCCGCAGGGCCTCCGGCTCCCATGCCGTGTCCATCGCTCGCGTCAACGCGGCCCCGAGCGCCCCGGGATCGCCGGGAGGGACGAGGAGGCCATTGCCCCCGTGCCCTTCGCGGACGAGCTCCGGCACTCCGCCGACACGGGTTCCGACGACGGGGCGGCCCGAGGCGAGCGCCTCCAGGACGACGTTCGGGCAGCCCTCGCGGCGGCTCGGCAGGCAGAACACGTCGCACGCGGCCATGTAGTCGGGGATCTCGACGGGCAGCGCCCAGCCGAACAGCCGCACGCGATCGCCCAGGCCGAGCGCGCTCACCTTCGCGCGCAGCGGCTCGAGCAGCTCGCCACCGCCCACCATCATCAGGTGAATGTCGCGGCGGCCCGCCCGGTCGAGGTGGGCCATCGCGTCCACGAGGACGTCCACGCCCTTCTCGGGCACGTGATAACCGGCGTACAGCACCACCTTCGCGTCCGCCGGGACGCCGAAGCGCCGCCGCGGCTCGGCCCGATCCCGGATCGCGAACCGCGCGCCATCGACCGCGTTGTGCTGCACCACGACGCGCTCCCGCGGCACCCCGAGCTCGACCAGGCGCTCTCCGAGCGCCCCGCTCACCGCGACCACCCGGGCGCAGCGCTGGAGCGCCGGCGCGATCTGGGCCCGCAGCGCGGCGTTCCTCGGCTGCTCGTTGATGTCGCTGCCGAGCACCGTCGTGACGACAGGCACCCCCGCCTCCCGCGCGAACGCCTCCGCGGCGACGGTGTCGGGATAGGCCCACGCGGCCAGGATCGCGTCGTACGGGAACTCGCGCCGCAGCCCCGCCATCGTGCGCCGGAGCGATGCGCGGAGCGCCTGCGCGTGCAGGCTCGGCAGCCCCGGGATCGACCAGTACGTGGGGAACAGCGCGTCGATGCCGGTGTGCGCCTCGCGCGTGCCGCCGAAGAGCTCCCGTGACGCCCCGCGCGCGCGCGTCCACCAGGGGATCGGGGCCACGAGCCGGAGCTCGCAGCGGCGCGCGAGCGCCCTGTACGTGTGATAGCTGTACGGCGCCATCGTCGGCAGCCGCGTGGAAGGGTAATGATGGGTGAAGACCAGTACCTTCATCGCGCGCTCGCCTGTCACGTGAGGCGGAAATAGAGTTGCTCGTATTTGCGCGTCATCTTCTCGAACGAGAAGTCGTCGCGCACCCGGACGTGCCCCGCCTCGCCGAGCCGCCGCCCCAGCGCGGGATCGCTCGCGAGCCGCTCGATCGCGTCCGCGAGGGCGTCGTGCCCGTCCACGGGGACGATCAGGCCGTGCTCCTCGTGCCGCACCACCTCCGGGACCCCGCCGACCGGCGTCACCACGACAGGGAGGCCGCGCGCCATGGCCTCGAGGACGGCGAGCGGCAGCCCCTCGTCGCGCGAGGGCAGCGTGAAGAAATCGGCGGCGACGAGCAGATCGGGCACGTCCTTGCGGAAGCCGAGGAAGCGCGCCTCGGCGCCGTGGACCCCGAGCTCCCTCGCGAGCCCGTGGATGCGATCGCGCTCGTCGCCGTCGCCGACGACGAGCACCGTGACCGCGACGCCCCGCTCCCGGAGCCGCGCGAGCGCCCGGAGCAGCACGTCGTGCGCCTTCACCGGATGGAACGCGGCGGGCATGATGCCGACGAACACGTCCGGGCCAAGGCCGAGCTCGGCGCGCACCTCGTCGCGCGTCCGCCTGGCCGGGGTGATGTCGATCCCGTTGTGAATGACAGAGATGTTGCTGGCCACGCCGACCGCGCCGCTCTTGTTTGCCGTGTCCTGCGAACAGCCGACGACAGCGTCCGTTTCACGCCACTCGAAGCGCGACGGAACGCGGATGATCCCGCGGGTCTGGGCGTGATCGGTGAAGACGAGCCGCGCGCGCGTAAGGAGCTTGCCGATCGTGGCGTAGTGGAGCGCAGTGGGGTTGTGCGCGTGGACGACGTGCGGCCGGGAGCGCCCGAAGGAGAGGGCCGCGTGCGCGAGCCGCTTGGGGAGACGCCCGCCCAGCACCGTGGTCGGCAGCGTCCGCTGCCGCGCCAGCTCCGCCAGCGGACCGCCGCGCAGCGCGAGGATGGAGGCGTCGTGGCCGTGGCGCCGCTGCGCCTCGGCGAGGCGCAGCACGAAATGCTCCATGCCTCCGCCGTTCAGGCTGCTCACGACATGGACGATCCGCAGCGTCGAATTCCCCATGAAGGCTTGCTACCCGAATCGGGTCCCCTGTTGAAGCGCAAACCGCACCCACCATCACCCCACGCGCTGCCAAACGCCCACCCGGCACGCCGGCGGTCTTGGCGTCTGGCGCGCGTCCACGTTCGTCGACGCTCGTCCACGTTCGTCCACGCTCGCCGACGCACGCCAGCGTTCATCGACGCGCGCCCAAGGTCGCTGGATCAGCGTACCACCTCGCCTCGCCGTCACCTCACCTTTTGATTTGCCGAGCGGAAGCGGCTACTAGACGGGCATGAACCCTGAGCTTCGGCGCGCCCTTGACGAAGGCATGCGCCGCGTGCCCGGCATGGACGCCGCGACGAGGCTGCTCGCCGTGCGGCTCGAGACGGTCAGAGCGCTCCTTGCGCGCCGGCTCGCCGAGAACCCGCTCCCCGTGCCCGACGCCGTGACCCCGAGCGAGATCCCATCGGTCGCCGAGCTCGGCCCGGGGGACAGGGTGCTCGCGGAGCTCGATCAGGACGGCTTCGCCTTCGCGGTCCACCCGGCCGACATGGCCTTCTTCAACCGGCGCAGCGAGAAGATGCCGCGCCTGCGCTACCGGCTGCACGTCGTGCTGCGCAACGGCTACGTCTGCGTCCGCAAGCGCTTCATCGGCCAGCCGCAGAACGCGCCGCTCCAGGCCCACCTCTTCGCCCTGCTGGGTCTCTTCTTCTACAACGAAGCAGCCTCGCTCTTCCGCCTTCGCGACCTCCCCAACGTCCCGAGGATTCGCGATCTCAGCCTCGCCACGCGCACCCTTTACCTCGACTACGTGCGCGGACGGACGCTGCAACATCAGGTCGCCGAGCGCGGGGAGAAGGTGCTCGACATCGACCTCGCGCCGCTCGGCCAGCTGTTCGATCCAGACCGCGATCGGCGAGAGATCGAGGCGTTCGCGAGCCGCGGCGGAGAGGCCTACCGCGGCCGGATCGAGGAGATCGTCCGGGCGATGAACGCGCGCGGCGTCGCGCCGCTCGACGTCAAGCTCGGGAACGTGCTCGTCGGCGAGAAGACGGGCGCCCTGTACTGGGTCGATTTCGAGCGGGCCGCGCTCGAGGGCACCCCCCGCTACCGCGACCGCCTCGAGGAGCACCATGACCTCGTGAACCGGTGGTTCGGGCTCGCGCTCCCCGGCGACGGCGGGGCGTGAGGCGCGCGACGCGGCGCGCTGCGGCGCGCTGCGCTCAATGAACGGCTCCGGCGATCGAGGGTGCGATCGATGACGAAAGATCAAGGCGCGGCGCCGCGGAGCGCCATCGAGCGGATCGGCGAGAAGACGGGGCGATCGTGGCCGAGCATCGAGGCGGCCGCGCGGCTCTCGGCGGAGACCCGGGCGCGGCTCGCGGCGCTGCTCCGCGAGCAGATCCCGTGCGACACGAGCGTGGTCGTCTTCGGCTCGCTGGCGCGGGGCGAGTACACCACCGGCAGCGATCTCGACTGGACGCTGCTCATCGACGGTCAGGCCGACGAGGGGCATTTCAGTCAGGCCCAGGCCATCACGAGGATCCTGAAGGAAGCGAAGTTCCATGAGCCGGGCCCGACGGGCGTGTTCGGCAACGTGGCCTTCAGCCACCCGATCCTCCACCAGATCGGCGGGCAGGAGGACACGAACAAGAACACGACCCAGCGCATCCTGCTGCTCCTCGAGTCGCTCGCGATCGGCCAGCCGGACGCCCACGAGCGGGTGCTCAGGCTCGTGCTCTCACGGTACGTGGAAGACGACCGCGGGCTGCGCTACGGCAGCAAGCGCGAGATCCTCCCGATGTTCCTCCTGAACGACATCGTCCGGTACTGGCGCACGGTCGCCGTCGATTTCGTCTACAAGCAGCGGGAGCGCAGCTCGGGCTGGGCGCTCCGCAACGCGAAGCTCAGGATGTCGCGGAAGCTCATCTTCGTGAGCGGGCTGCTCACCTGCTTCGGCTTCGAGCTGTTCTGCAAGGATCGGACGACGTTGACCGACGACGGCGAGCGGCTCTCGACGCCGGCGCTCGTGCGCTTCCTGCGAGAGCGCATCCGGGTGACGCCCCTGGAGAGCCTGGCCGAGGTGCTGCTCCGGCCCTCGATCTCCGCGGAGACGGCGCGCACGCTGTTCGACAGCTACGACGCTTTCCTCGCGCTCCTCTCGAACGAAGAGGAGCGCGGCCGGCTGAAGCAGCTGCCGCTGGACGATCAGCTGGGCAGCGACCCGACCTTCAAGCGGGTGCGGGACATCGGGCGTGAGTTCCAGGGCGGGCTCGACCGGCTCTTCTTCAAGGAAGACGAGGAGCTCCGCAAGCTCCTCCAGACCTATGGGGTGTTCTGATGCGACCCGTGGGCTACTCGACAGGGGCGCTCGCCCTCAGCGACGTCGAGCGGGCGCTCTCGATGCTCGAAGGGAGCTCGGCGACCGCCGTGGAGCTCTCCGCGCTGCGGATCTCGGAGCTCAAGCCGCTGCTCCGGCTCCTCGGCTCGCTCGACCTGTCGCGGTACGACTACGTCTCGTTCCACGCTCCGAGCCGCTTCGACGCGGCGGAGGAGCGCGCCGTCGCCGACGCCATGGCGGAGGTGGCCGCGCTGGGATGGCTCATCGTCCTCCACCCCGACACCGTCCATGATCTCGGCGCCTTCCGGCAGCTCGGCGGCTTCCTCGCGCTCGAGAACATGGATAAGCGAAAGCGGACGGGCCGCACCGTGGAGGAGCTCGGGCCCTTCTTCGACGCGCTGCCGGACGCGTCGTTCTGCTTCGATATCGGCCATGCGCACCAGGTCGATCGCACGATGACCGAGGCCCATTTCCTCGTACGGGAGCACAGGACACGCCTGAAGCAGCTCCACGTGAGCGAGGTGAACGCGGGGAGCCGCCACGACGCCCTGAGCCAGGGCGCGGCGCACGCGTTCCAGCGGATCGCCGCCCACGTCCCTGACGACGCGGCGCTGATCCTGGAGACCCCGGCGTCGCCCGCGGAGCTCGAGCGGCAGATGGCCATCGCGCAGGCGGCGCTGTCGAGCCTGAAGGGCCTGGAAAGCGCGCACGCCTGAGGCTGCGCGCGGCGCAGCTTCGACGGGAGCCGAAGCGCCCGGGTCCGGCCGCCTCCCGGGCGGGCCCGGGAGCTCCGGATTGCCCGGCTACGGGAACAGGCTCCCGGGCTCGTCGGGATCGAGCTCCCATCCGAAGAGCCCCGGGGTGCGCGCGCGGTGCCTGCCGAGCGCGTCGCCCGGCAGCCGGGGGCCGTCCGCGGCCCAGCGGGCGGCGAAGGCGTCGCGCAGCACGAGCTCCGCGAGCTTGCCCCTCGGCGAGAAGCCCCACTCGGCCTCTTGCGAGACGTCGTCCGGATCGGCGTAGAGCCGCCAGACGAAGAACCCGGCGCACGTGCGCGCGTCGAGGAACGGCGCGATCACCGCGGCGTAGGCCTCGGCCTGCGAGCGCTGATCGACCACCACGTCCTTCATGCGATCGGGCCACTCCCACGGGCGCACGGCGGGATCGCGCCGCGTGGTGTAGCCGATCTCCGTCAGCAGGATCGGCTTGCCCCACGCGCGCGCCACGGCGTCCACCCCGGCCGCCACCTTGCGCCCCCCGCGCAGGAGCTCCTCGAACGACGCGCCCTCCCGCTCCGCCAGCGGGTAGAACGCGTTGATGCCGATGAGGTCGAGCGCGTCGAAGATCAGCGTGTTCTCGACGTCGTCCCAGTTCGCCGAATAGGTGAGCAGCCCCGGGTACACGCGGCGCACCGCCTCGATGATCGGCAGGAAGCTCGCCGCCCGCGGCGTCGTCACCCAGCTCCGCAGCTCGACGCCCACGCTGAGCATCTCCGCGCCTCCCTCGCGCGCGACCGCGGCCCACGTGAGCAGGAACCGGCGGTACGACTCGGCCCAGCGCGCCCAGCCGGCGTCGTCCCCGGGATCGATCAGGGCCCGCCACTCGCCGCTCTCGACCCAGAGGTGCGGGACGAGCAGCACCTTGAGCCCGCGCGCGTGCGCCTGCGCGATCGCCGCGAGCACGTCGCGCCGGTTCTCCTCGAACGGCGCCTCGAAGACGAGATCGACGCCCGTGCCCTTGCCGTCCCCCACGCGGCCGAACGGCGTCAGGCTGACCCAGGTCGCGCCCATGGCCACCGCCTCATCCATCGCCCGCCCGCTCGCCGCGGTGCCGTAGCCGCGGCCCGGGTGCCGCAGGTTCTCGATCGGCCCGATCGTCACGCCGCGCACGCCGCCCCAGCCCGACAAGGCCCACCCCTCCGCGCCGTACGGCAGGTGCTCCGGCGCGACCCGCGGCGCCTGCTGCGCGACCCGCGGCGCGGCGCTCGCAGGGCGCACAGGCGCACCGACCGCCGCCGACACGGCGAGCGCGGCGCACGCCGCGCGGGCGAGCGCGCAACCTCCTCGACTCATCCCTGGCACGGGCCGCCTTATACCAGGCAGGCAGACCGCCGGGCCGCGGACGTCACCCGCCGTCGCCCGCCTGGGGTCGCTGCGCGCCGTCGCCCTCCGCGGGCTGCTGCGGCTCGCGCGCGCCCTCGGCGGGCTGCGCCGGCTCACGCGCGCCCTCCTCGGGCCGCGGCGGCTCGCGCCGGGACGCGTCGCGCTCTTGCCGCGCGCGGGTGGTCGCATCGCGCCACGCCCGCTCGCGCTCGAGCTTCTCACGCCGCCGGCGCCGCTCGCGCTCGACCTCGTCGTAGATGACCTCGGGGCGCCGCGCGTCGAGCCGGGCCCCCCGCGCTTGCGCCACCCGCGGCGCCTCGCTGTCGGGGCCCGCGGCGCTCGCGGGAACCAGCTCGGCCTCGGGGGGCTCGGCCGCCGGGAGCTCGGGCGCCGCAGGGACGGCCGCGCTCGGCCGCCCTGCCACCACCGACGAGCGCGCCTCCTGGACCGCGCGCTTCGCCAGCCCCTTCGCCGCGGGAAGCGCGCTCCCGCCTCCGTCGAGCGTGCGCATCTGCACGAGCCACACGCCGCCGATGCCCGCGAGCATCCCGAACAGCGCGAACGCGATCGCGAGCCGCCGGGGCCACGGCGACGGCCCCCGGCGCACCACCGTGAGCCGCTCCGCATCGGTCTCGGCCTGCGCGCGCGCCGTGAGCCCCGGCGTGACGCGAGGCGCCGCGCCATCGCTGACGCGGTGCACGACCTTGCGGCCGAGCGGAACCGGCGTGTCCTCGGCAGTCGGCCGCTGCACTGGCCCGCTCGCCTGGGGATCGGAGCGGCGCTCCGTCGGTTTCACCGTCAGGACCGGCGGGGGTGGAGTGCGGCTCGCCCGGAGCTGATCGCCGCCGTCCCACGCCGCTCCCGCGTGCGACACCAGCGTGACGTCGGACAGACGGGGGCCTCCGGGAGCTTCCCACTTGGCCGTCGTCTCGAGGTCGCTCATGAGATCGTCGGGCGACATCCTCGGCAGGTCCGCCAGCGTGTCGGCCTCCCACTCGTCCTCCACCGGCGCCGGGGCAGGCGTCGCCATGCGGACGGTCTCATCCGCCCGGAGCGCCTCCCACACGCGCTCGGCCGCGTCCTCCGCGCCCTCGCCCCCGAAGCGCGCGAGCGCGAACGCGAGCTTCGCGACGTCCGAGGGGCGCGCCTCGGGGTCCTTCGCGAGGCAGCGCAGCAGGAGCGCCCGCAGCTCCGGGGGCTCGACGCCCGCCGGAAAGGGCGCGGGCGGCTCGGTCAGGACCTTGGTGCAGATCTCGAGCTCGGTCGGCGCATCGAACGGGCTCGCCCCGCAGAGCAGCGCGTAGGCGACCGCGCCGATCGACCAGATGTCGGCGCGCTCGTCGATGCCGCCCGCCGAGCGCATCTGCTCCGGCGCCATGAAGAGCAGCGACGTCCGCATGGCGCCCGAGGCGGCGTTCGGCCCCTCGCTCTCGACGCCGCAGGCGACGGCCGACACCCCGAAGTCGAGGACCTTCACGCTCGGGGCGCCGTCGCCGAAGCTGAGAAAGAGGTTCTCGGGCTTGATGTCCCGGTGGAGGATCCCGAGGCCGTGCGCCTCGGCGACCGCCTCGCAGATCTGCAGGAGGTACTTCACCGCCTCCCTGACCCGGATCGGCCCGCGGCGCCGCAGGTAGCTCGTGACGTCGGAGCCCTCCAGGTACTCGCTGACCACGAACGGCGCGCCACCATCGACCCCGACGTCGAGGATCCGCGCGACGTACCTGCCCTTGAGCGCGCGCGCGGCGCGGGCGCCGCGGAGCAGCCGATCGACGGCGTGCCTGTTCTCGACGAGCCTCGGATCGACGCGCTTGAGCGCGACGCGCTGGCCCGACAGGCGATCGGTGGCGAGCTGGACGACGCCCACGCCGCCGGCGCCGATCCGGGTCTCCACCGCGTACCTGCCGGCGACGATCTCCTGCCACCTCGGGCCGCCCTCGGCCGCCCGAGGCGCACGTTCAGCGTCGGTCCACGCGTCGGTCCGCTCCCGCGCAGCCGCGCGATCCTCTCCTCTGGGCTTCAGCGACGTCAACGCACTGCCTCGGTGTGTGTCCGCGAGCTCCGCGGACAGAGTAAAAGCCTGTCCCCTGAATAGCAGACTCAGAGTGCTGCTATCGCGTCCATGACGTGTCGTCTAGTGACACCCGCGCACGAAAATGTCCGTTCTTCACGCATTTTGGAGCAGCTGGCTGGCCGGCCAGCTGGCCGGCCGGCCGGCCTGCAGCCATCTCCATGAGCGGCATCAGCGGCTACTGTCATGCGCCATCGAGCCATCGACACCGCTCCCATGCGTTTCATGTGCCACCCACGCAGCTCACGGCGGGAGCCCCAATGCGAGCGCGACCAGATAATCGACGCCGCTCAGGATCAGGACGAGCGCTACGGCGGACGCCGCGCCGAGCCCGAGCGCCTTCAGCGCGCGGAAGCGCGCTGTTCCGCGTGTTCCACGCGCCCCCGGCCGCCCGTGCTGGACGCCGCGCGTGACCCAGCACCACCCGAGCATGGACAGCGGGCCGAACGCATAGAGGGCCGCGCCCCAGGTCGCTCCGTTCCAGCAAGCTTCCCGCTGCTCGGGCGTAAGCCGCCGTCGGTCCCAGCGCTGCAGCACGAACGGCAGCGCGATACCGAGGACCATCTGGAGTGCGAGGCGGAGAGTGCTCATTTCGTGCGCCGAGCTCCCGGGCGAGCGCTCCACTCAGGCAGCGCCGGACAAGCGCAGATCACCGGAGCACGCCGCAGCGCGTCGCGGCAGAGCTCGGGTGAGCGACGCGCTGCCCGGCTTCGCTGACCTCCTGCCTCGAGGAAAGCGCCGCAAAAATCGCGTGCCGGCCTTCTCGATCTCGACGGGGATTGGTACGAACGAGGGATGACAACGACTGAGGCAGGGGACATCAGGAACGTTGCAATCATCGGGCACAAGGGGGCTGGGAAGACATCGCTTGCCGAGGCCATGCTGTACGTCGCCAAGGCGACGGCCAAGCTCGGCAAGGTGGACGACAAGTCGAGTGTCCTCGACGAGACCGCCGAGGAAAAAGAGCACGTTTGCTCGTTCGAGGCGAGCGTCGCGCACCTCTCCTGGGCGGGGAAGAAGGTCAACCTCGTCGACACGCCGGGCGAGGGGAGCTTCCTCGCCGAGACGCGGCTCGCCCTCGCGGCGGTCGACGCGGCCATCCTCGTCGTGAGCGGCAAGGACGGCGTGCAGCCGATCACCGAGCGCGTCTTCGGCTGGGTGAGGGACGCAAAGCTGCCGTGCATGATCGTCGTGACGAAGGTCGACGCCGAGAACGCCCGCCCCGACGAGGTGCTCGCCGAGGTCCGCGCGCGCCTCAAGGCGCCGCTCGCGGTGATGGAGGAGCGCGTCGGCGAGGGGCTCCAGCACCGGGGGGTCGTCGCGATCCGGACGAAGAAGGCCTGGCTCGACAAGCCCGAGGCGCCCGCCGCGGCCGCGGGCTCTCCCGTGCCGGCCGACGCCGCGGGCGCCGTCGAGAAGGCCCGGGGGAAGCTCGTCGACGACGTCGCCGGCAGCGACGACGAGCTCACCGAGCGGTACCTGACCGAGGGAGATCTCACGCAGGAGGAGCTCGACCAGGGGCTCCGCGCCGCGGTCCGCCGGGGGACGCTGATCCCGGTCTATTTCGCCTCCGGGGTCCGCCCGAGCGGCGTCGCCGCGCTGCTCGACGGCATCGTCGAGCTCGTGCCGCCGCCGACCGAGCACCCGGCCTGGAGCGGCGTCGTCCCGAGCGGCAAGCCCGGCGCCGCGCCGCAGGCCGCGGAGCGGCCGTCGTCGGCGGAGGCCCCGGCGGCGGCGTTCGTCTTCAAGACCTCGATCGATCCGCACGCCGGCCGCACCTCGTTCGTGCGCGTGCTCTCCGGCGTGCTCCGGCCCGACGCCACGATGCTCAACGCGAGCACGGGCGGCTCGGAGCGGCTCGGCAAGATCCACAGCGTGGTCGGCAAGGACCACAAGCAGGTGGACGAGGCGCGCGCCGGGGACATCGTGGCGCTGCACAAGCTGAAGGCCACGCTGAGCGGGCACACGCTCTCGGACGAGAAGCACGCGTTCCTGCTCTCCGCTCCGGAGCTGCCGCCGGCCCTCTTCTCGCGCGGCGTGCGGTTCGACGCCAAGGGCGGCGAGGACAAGGTCGGCAACGCGCTCTACCGGCTGACCGAGGAGGACCCGGGGCTCAGCGTGCACCAGGACGCGTCGACCCGCGAGCTCGTCGTCTCGGGCCTCGGCGCCCTGCACCTGGAGATCACGGTGGAGCGCATCCGCCGGCGCGTCGGGGTCGACTGTCGGCTCGGCCCGCCGCACATCGCCTACAAGGAGACGATCTCGAAGAAGGCCACGAACATCGAGGGCAAGCACAAGAAGCAGACCGGCGGACATGGCCAGTTCGGCGTCTGCTACATCGACATGGAGCCTTTGCCGCGTGGCGGCGGCTTCGTCTTCGAGGACGCGGTCGTGGGCGGCGTCGTGCCGCGGCAGTTCATCCCCTCGGTCGAGAAGGGCATCGTCAAGTCGATGTCGAAGGGCGTCCTGGCCGGCTACCCGATGATCGACGTCAAGGTGCGGCTCTTCGACGGCAAGTACCACGACGTCGACTCCTCGGACGCGGCGTTCCAGATGGCGGGCAGCAAGGCCTTCAAGGCGGCCGCCGCGCAGTGCGCGCCGGTGCTGCTCGAGCCCATCGTGCGCCTCTCGGTGACGGTGCCGAGCGTCGCGATGGGCGACATCATCGGCGACATCAACAGCCGCCGCGGGAGGATCATCGGCACGGATTCGGTCGAGAGCCAGACGATCGTGAACGCGTTCGTCCCGCTCGCCGAGGTGCTCGAGTACGAGTCGAAGCTGAAGAGCATGACCCAGGGCAAAGGCACGTTCACGATGAACGTCGAGCACCTGGAGGTCTGCCCGCCGATGGTGCAGGACAAGGTGATCAAGGAGAGCGGCTTCAAGGCCGAGGCCGACGAGGACTGACCCCCGCCTCCTCCTCCGCGCAGGCATGAACGAAGCTTCGCCCTGCGTTCTCCTACATCCGAACGTTTACGTAGTCGTAGTCGTGGTCGTGGTCGTGGTCGTCAACGATAGGCCGTGGACGACCACGACCACGACCACGACCACGACCACGTAAACGTTCACGTTCACGTTGGCGGGTGAGCCAGCCTACGGATGGATGTGGACGATGGTTCCTTCCCCCGTGGCCTTCCCCGCGCTGACCCCGTGCCACCCATCGGGCACGGGGGGATCGGTCCAGAGGAACACCCGGCGCGCGTCGATCGGCGACAGGTTGATGCACCCGTGGCTGCGCGGCTTGCCGTAGTCGTCGTGCCACGGCGCCGCGTGGATCGCGTAGCCGGCCTCGAAGTACTGCACCCACGGCACGTCACGGAGCTCGAACTTGTTGTCGACCTCGTGCGCGTCCATGGTCGTCGTGACGTGTTTGTCGCGGATCCGGAACGTCCCCCGCACGGTCGAGAAGGTCTTCTTGGGGTCGCCGAGCCCGTCGCGGCCCGTCGCCGCCGCGGTGGCGTACACGGGCTTCTTGCCCTCGTAGAGGATGAGCGTCTGGCTCAGGATCGAGATGTCGATCCACTTCACCGTCCCCTGCGCGAACGACGGCAGCTCCGAGGGCTTGACCGCGATGGCGACGTCGGAGTCGCGCACCCACGTCCCGTCCTTCGCCTCGACGAGGCGGGCGCCGCCGACCTTCTTCGAGCGCCCCGTGAGCTGCACGGCGGTGTGCCAGGGCAGCTCGCCCGCCTTCTCCATCTCGCCGCCGGAGATGTCGTAGCGCTTCGCGTCCTGCCGGTGCACGAACGCGAGCGGCAGCTCCCACCCCTTGGTCATGTCGACGCCGTGGAACGTGGAGCCGCGGGCGGGCTTGAGCTTCGAGGTGGGCACGAGCCGCGCGTCGGTGGTCATGGCGAAGCGCCGCCCGCCGTCGCCCATGAAGGTGTCGATGAGGGCGAGCCCTGCCTTGCGCGCGATCCGGTTGGTGATGATCGCGTAGCCCGGCACCTTGAACGACGAGATGTTCGGGAGCTGCCGCCCGCCCTTGAAGAACCACGGGATCTCGTCGCCGCCGTTGCCGCCGTTGCCGCCGAAGAGCTCGCTGTCGCCGAGCTCGGGCGGCTCTGCGGGCGGGTCGGCGGCCGCGTTGCCCGCCGCGTCGAGCGGCACGTCGTTGGCGCCGACCTTGATCTCGTCCCACTTCTTCTTGAGCTTCTTGTAGCTGCGGAGGTGCCGCTCCAGGCTCATCTCGTACTGGAGCTGCTCCTTCGTCGACGGCATCCGGTAGTAGTTCGGCGCGATGGCCCGGACGAAGGCGTACGGGTACGGCATCGGCTTGGACAGGTCGGGCCGCCGCGTGAGCGCCCGGAGGATCGGGTGCTGCATGTCGATCGTGGCGTCGCCGTCCGCGCACATGTACCCGGCGGGCAGCACGCGGTAGTAGCCGCCCTGGCAGTCGTCGAACGCGGCGGGCTTCTCCCCGCGGGGCGCCGTCCCGCCCGCGCGGAGGTAGCCGAGCTTGGCCGAGCGCCGGTCCGCCTTCTCGTAGATGGGCGCGACCATCTGCACGGCGCCGATGCGGGGCCCGTCCGGGCGCGGCAGGGTGGCGGGGTCGTTCTCGGCGGCCTTCTGGGCCGCGCCCGCGGAGAGGCTGATGATGCCCTCGGGCGTGGCGTTTTCCCCGCCGCTGCAGGCCGGCAGGACCGGCAGGGCGAGGGCGGCGACCGCCAGGGCGAGCGGGAGGGGTCCGCGCGCCGGGGCCGGGCTCGCAGAGCTTCGCTGTCGGGCATCCATGCCCCGGGAATGCCGGACAGACGGGCCAGTGGCCAAATTTTGGCGGATGGCGCGAGGCTCTCGCCGCCGGCCGGGCGGGCGGCGGCGCCGCCCGGCTGGCGCGGGCCCTCGGTGAGCGGTGGGCGACGACGGCGGGAAGCAACGCGCGCGAAGGTGCAGGAATGGGGTTGCGCGAGAGCCAGGTCTTGGGTAGGTTCGGGGCCCCTCGCGAAACCCGCGAGAGTGCGCCACTAGCTCAGCTGGATAGAGCGTCGGCCTCCGGAGCCGAAGGCCAGTGGTTCGAATCCACTGTGGCGCGCTGATTTCGTGGGGCAGGCCCCAAACGGCGCCGGCGCTGAACACGCTGGAACACGGGAGACTCCCAGCGATTGGCCTCGGCGGGATCCGGCCCGGAGGACGCGGCGTCCGAGCGGGTCGCCGTCAACGCCAGCGGCCCCCTGCCCTCGCCGGAACCGACCGCGGCGCCGGCGGACGCTACGAGGACGAGCTCGCCGCGATCGGTCCTGCTGGCGCAGCTGACCGAGATGGTGCGGATGGCGCACGACGCCGGCGATCACGAGGCCGTGCGCGTGGTGAACGAGGCGCTTGGCAGGCTCTTGGCGGCGCCCGAGCAGCCTTCCGGGGACACGGCCGATGTCGTTCGCCTTTCGGCAGGGCGCGCGCGGAAAGGGCAACGATGAGCGCCCGGGGTGACGCGCAGCTTGGCGCGCTCCACGCGGCGATCGCTCATGCGCTCGGAGTGGCGCAGCCGGACGAGGCGAGCGGTGCGCGGGTCGTCCCGCTCCGCGGGCGGGCGAAGCAAGGAGCGCAATGAACGCTGAACGTCAAGAGAAAAGAGCGTTGCAATCTCTCGTTGTCTCTGGCGGTCAGCGAGGATGGAGAGCGGCCGCACGCCGTGAATACGCGCCGTGTGCGTCGAGTGTCGACAGGCGCTCGATCACTGTGGCCGACGTTCTATGTGCGTGATGGCTTGTTTGCTCGCGTTATCTTGCGAGTCGCTGCACCCGACTGTGGCCAATCGAGGCTAGTGGGACATCGCCGCGCGATGTCTCTGGCGCTCTCTCGTTGTCAAACGGACCAGGGTGCTTATCCCGGGGCCGCACCCGCGGTTCGCGCGGGGCCGTCAAGCATCACGAGCACATCGCGCCAACAAAGCGTTCACAGGTGTCCTGTGAATACTTTCTTCGGTGAAGGGCCACTGTTGCAGGTGACAGCGCAAGGCGTGACGTCATAATCGATTCGTCGAGGAGGCAGCATGTCTACGAAGAGTGTAGTTGCGGGGGACGCGCGGAGCTCCCGGAAGTCGCACGAGAGAGAGCCCGTGCAGGTGGACACAGCGACGCTCCGCCAGCTTGCCGTGAAGGCCGAGGCGGACCCGCGCACGGTCGCCAAGATGCTCCGGAACGAGAGCGTGCGGGGGGTGGCTGGTCAGCGGGTGCGCAGGACCCTCATCGAGGCCGGGCTGATCAAGGAGTGACCAGCGGCGCCGCCGGGCAGGTCTCGGCGGAGCCGCTCAACGTGGGAGTGGGCGGGTGCCGTGTGTGAGCCGGCGCTGCGTCGATAGGGGACGTGTATGGAGAGGACGAACGCATCAGCCGGCCCGAGCAAGCCCGGCGACATGAAGGCGAAGGCGCCGCCCGGTGGCAAGGGCGGCAAGGACATCACGGCGCGCGTGCTGGCCACGCTCGCGAGCCCCGACGGGCCGGCCGCGGTTCTGCTCCCGATGCTGGTGCAGGTCGTTCAGGTGGTCGTCCAAGAGGTGCAGCAGGCCGGGCAAGCCGAGGACGATCTGCTCGACGCGGACGGCGCGGGCGCGCTCCTCAGGGTCTCCCGGGAGACCGCGATCCGGATGGCCAGGAAGGGCGAGATCGCCGCGATCAAGCTCGGCTCGCGCCGCGGCTGGCGCTACCAGCGGTCGGATGTCCTGGCCTACCTCGAGGCGAAGCGCCGCCGGCCCGCGCCGGTCCCAGCGAACGACGCGGAGGGCCCCTCGACAGACGCCGCGGGCGTCTTGGCGGAGATGGGCATGCCCGCCCTGCGTGGGAGACGATGAGCCGCGGGCGAGCAGCACAGCGGGGCGCAGCGGAGGGCGTCGAGGGCCAGATCGGGCGCGTCATCGCCGCCCTGCGGGCCTTCCTCACGGAGCTCGGGCCGCCCCCCGAAGACGTGCGCTCGATCCTCGTGGTTGGGCGCGCCGGACCGAGGGGACCTGAGTTCACGTTCGCCTCGATTCCTGCTCTCGTGGCGCACCTGCGGCGCGCGGGCGAGGAGGAGACCGCGCAGGCCATCGCCGCGCCGGTTCCGGCCGGCGGCGTTCGTGTACTCGCGGTCGCGCCCGACGGCACCTTCTCGACCGCGGTCGCGCGGTGGCCGGAGCTTCCGCGGCCGATCAGCGCGTGTGGAGGGATGGCCTGATGTCCCGCTCTTCACGCGCGCGGGTCGAGCGCCGGCGGGCGCATCGGGCGGCCGGCGGCCGTGCTGGTGCCTGCTACCTCGTGACAGGTCCCTTGTCGCCGGTGCCTTCGTGGGCCCGGTTCGGCGAGCCGTTGGGGCCCGAGCACGAAGTTACGCACGCCGCCATTCTGGAGGCGCTCACCCTTCGCTGCCCTGCTCCCGGCGAGCTCATCGTAGGCGTGGAGCAGGAAGGCGAGATCCTCATCGGGTACGAGGAGATCGAGCCCTTCGCCGAAGCCCTCGCCGCGTCCGGACACCACGACGTCGCCGCCGCCATCCGTCGGCCGGTGCAGAGCGGCATGGTGCGCACCCTCGCCGTCTCCCGCTGCGAGAGCTTCCAGACCGCCGCCGTGTTCTGGCCCGACCGGGCCGTCAACGCCTGCACGCGGGGCTCGGCATGACCGGCGCTGCGACCTGTCGGCCGCAGGAACAGCGGGGCGCACCGATGCCGGCGCCTCCGCGCCCGGGGACAGCGTGCATGTTGTGCGCCATTCTCGCCTTCGAGAAGGCCGAACAGCGCGATCACTTCCGGGGCCTTCTGGCCGAACAGCGGGACCTCGGGAACGAACTCATGGCGGGGCTCGGCGTCTACCTCGCAGCGAGGCACGCGGACCGCGGCCGCCGACAACGCGCGGCTGAACCTCTCTATGACTACAACGCCGAGTGCGACGTACTCGGCGCGATGCTGCGCGGGCCCTGCGCGATGCCGCCGGAGCTCTTCGCGGCTCCGATGCACTTCGAACTCGCAACGGCCATCTCCACGGGGCAGCTCACGCCAGAGCTCATGCTGCCCGAGATGCGCGGCTATCGGCGCGGCCTGATGCGGCGCCGGTGCACGCCAGAACGACTCGCGCAGGCGTTCGACGAGCTCGTCACGATGACACGCCGCCGGCGAGCCCTCGAGGCGACGGTAAACGCGCTCCGCGCGCTTCACCGACCCGATGGCATGGCCACCGCCCGCGCGGAGCTGCGGCGCGCGCTCGGTCTTCTGTGGAGGCCGGCCGAATGACCCTGGAAGCCGCGCCCGCGGAGGCCGAGATGAACGCGCCGATCATCGCTCCGACAGCACCAGCGAACGACGCGAGCGTCGCGGAAGACATCAGGCTGTCCGCCTACCTCAACGGGTGCGCCGAGTACGACGCGCCCCCGGTGGACGTGGTCGTCGAGCACGACGACCTAGAGCGCCAAGCGATCCAGGACGAGCCCCAAGCCGCGCCGGTGCGCCCTGCAGCTCGGCGCGAGGGGCGCACGGCGAAGCCTTCCGGGCCGCGCGAGCCGCAGCAGGCCCCCAAGGTCGCGCCGCCCAACCTGGCGGAGCTCTGCGGCACGTTCCCGGGCGTGTTCAAGCGCATCCCGACGGGGATAGAGCCGCTCGACAACGCGACGGGGGGCGGGTTCCAGACGTCGCGCTTCATCGTCATCGGCGGGGCGCCCGGCGCGAACAAGACGTCTCTCTTGACGTCGCTCGGCTACAACTGGGCCTCGCGCGGCGTCGAGGTGAACGGCCAGCGGCAAGAGGTTCTCGTGGTCATCTTCGCTACGGACGAGCCGCGGCACGGCATCCTGAGCCGGATCGGCCAGATGTACGGGCTCTCTCGGGCCGACCTCGACAGCGAGGACACGGGCGTGTCCGGGCCGGCGTGGGCCTACCTGCGAGATCGTCTCTCGGAGACGGGTGACAACCTGGCGATCTTCGACTCTCGCTTCGAGAGCGTCTCTGTCGAGGATGTCATCGAGTGGGCGGCCGCGAACGCGAACGGCCGGCGGGTCGCTGTCATCGTCGATTCGTTGCACTCCGCGCCGTTCAGCCTCGACGACCCCGCACAGGACTCGCGCATGAAGACAGGACTCGCGCATGAAGATCGAGGCACGCGTCAAGCGCATGACCTACCTCGCCACGAAGCACAAGATCTGCCTTGTCGCGACGAGCGAGCTCAACCGCGGCTCGTACCGCAACCGCGCGCAGGCCGAGAACTCATCCGACCTCGCCGCGTTCAAGGAGAGCAGCGGCATCGAGTACGGCGCAGATCTCGGCCTCTTGCTTCGCAGCGTGCCCGAGGCGAAGGGTCTCGTGATCGACGTCGCCATCGCCAAGAACCGGCTCGGGCCGAACGAGATCAAGTTCAGGCTGGAGAGGGGCGCGCGGCTGGACTTCCGCGAAGTGCCAATCCCGCAGGAAGAGCAGAACATGAGCGGCGCCAACGGCGGAGCCTGCAAGCTCGAACGCGACATCCTCGAAGCCGTGAGGAGGTCCGGCGGAGCGTTCAAGAGCGCAAACGACCTCTGCACGAAGGTCAAAGGACGCAAGCAAGACACCCTGCAGAAGCTCAAGGAGCTCATCGCGACGGGTCGGCTCGTGAACGTCAACGGGGTGATCCGCGTCGGCTCGGTCCCCGATGGCAGCGAGCGCGGCCCCTCGCCGGCGGCAGAGTCGATGCCCTGCAAAAAGTGCCGAGGCGCGGGCAGGCTGAAGGAGTACGAGCACAACGCGGATGGCGTGTGCTTCCGGTGCGGTGGATCCGGAGTCGACCCCGGACGGGGCGGCGCGCCCTCGGCGCCAGCGGAGCGCCGTGCGCCCTCGCCGCTCGAGGACTTCGACGACGACCTCGAGCCCCCGGAACCGAGCAGCGCGCCCCCATCGCCGCCGCCCTCCGCGCCTCGACAGGCGCCGCGCGATCCGAACGCGAGGAGCAGCCCGACGGAGTCGACGCGACCGCCATCGCCGGCAGGCCCGTTGCAGGGGATCACGAGCGCCATCGTCGCGCTGTTCGGCCAGCATGGCGCGGCGCCGTCCTTCGACTGGGTGCGCGCGCAGCTCGCTGCCGAGGGGCATGACTGGCGGACGTGGCAGATCAAGGCCGGCTGGGACGAGCTCCGCCGGGCCGGTCGGCTGGAGAAGCGCGGTAAGGCGCCGCGGGCAATGTTCTACCTGTCGGGGCCGCAGACGCCCGCGCCCACGGCCGAGAGCTCGCCGGAACCGGCGGAACCGCCCCCGGAACCGGCGAGCCCTGGCAGCTGACGTCCTCCGCGAGCGCAGACTCTCTCGAGGAGATGCTCCAGCTGTCCCCGTAGACCGGCGCGCGAGCCGGAGGCGCAGGCGCTACCCGACGCCTCCGGCTCGCCTCCGGCTATCTGGCGCCCAGCCCCTGCGCGAGGCTGTAGATCAGCCAGGCGATGCCACTGGCTACCACCAGGGCGGCTAGGCCCGTCAGCCTCAGCTCGCCAAGGCTGCTGAGGAGCCAGGTTGCGTTGGCGGCCTCCCTCCGGTGGTCTTGTCGACCTGGGGCATGATGCCCGTTGCCATCAATGTCGACGTCGCATATCGTCTGCTTCGAAAGTCGTTCGGGTTTACCCACGGGCGATTCTCCTGAGCCCGGTCCCCTCCGCCAAGAGTCTAGGGCCGGGTTTCTGCTGTCGGGCGCACGAATCCCACTGACCACGCACCATCGCGTGGTCCACATGGGAGTCGTTTCCGACCGCCCGCTATCCAAACTCGCGAACTGTCAGTCCGTCAAGGTGAACCACTGCATATTCGGACCTCGGCAGAACAAGGGCCGGGCGCGAGCGTCGCACACTTGAGCCTGCTGATCGCCGCCTGCGTGATCTGTTCTGAAAATGGTGCGCCATCGGCCGAGGCTCCGGCGAGCCACGCGGCCCGTCACCCCTCCCCCACCTCGGCCACGCGCCACCAGCCGTCCCAGCGCCACGTCGCCGCGACGATGCCGCCGGCGTCGTAGGTCACGTCGAGCAGCACGCCCGGCACCGCGGGGTGCGGCAGCGAGAGCGCCTCGACCGGCTCGTCGAGGGCGGCGTCTGCGATGGCGGCGAGTTCGTCGAGGTCGTCGGGGGAGAGGTCGTTCATGCCGAGGTGGCCGACCCGGCGCCGGGGGGGCTCCGTCGCGTCCGGAGGGGCGCGGTGTGGCTCTCCGATAGATGCTGGTTCCCGCGGTTCCGGAACCACGGGAACCGGTTCCAGGTTCCTGGTTCCCGCCCTATAGGGGCGGGAACCGGAACCGATCCGTGAGAGAGCGGTGCGAGAGGCAAGCGCCCGCTGGGAGGTTCCACCAGGCATTGCGGCGAGGGGAGGCAGGCATCCGGTGATGCCGCGTACGCACCACCCCCGTCTACAGTCACAGGGGATTCCGGGCCCAGGGGTCCTGACTTTTCCGCGCAAGGTTTGCGCGTTCGAAACCCTTGTTATGCAACCACGCATGCCAGAATGGCACCGCGCCTGCCGTCTTGGCGCTTGTTATGCCGGGATCCGTGGCGCCCCTTCGCCGCCCGGGGACATCACAGCGCTGGTTCACGCCTTCACCAGAGCCGGTTATGCGCGTGATATGCGCGTTATGAAGCGCTGCATGCGCGGTTGATGGCCGAAACGCCCGCGATTTCGCGTGGTGAACGCACGTGCCTGCATCAATCAGGCCTTCACACGGCCGCAACCCGTTGCGCAACCACCGCGACCGGACCCCCGAGCCTGGCCCCGTCGAGCGCGCCCTCCTCGTCGCCGTCCCAGCCGCGCCGCTCGCCGCCCTCCTGGTCGGCGCGGGCCGGGCCCCATCCTCGCCCCTCGGCTGCACCGCCAGCACGCTCCCTCGCTGCGCCCCCGGAGCCGTCGCTGCTCACCGTCGAGGAGCAGCTCGTCTCCCACGTGGCCGCCCCTGCGCTGCGTCGCTGGTGCTGTCCTGGGGAGTTCCGCGCGCCTACCACCGCCGCCCTCGCCGCCGGCCGCTGCCGGGGCAGGAAGGGGCCGCCGTCGCGCCGCGCCTGCCGCTCGCGGGGGTGACGTCGCCCGTCGGCGCCCGCGCCGCCTGCTGGCCTGCCCCGGGCGATAGGCGGGCCCGCGTGGGAGCTCCCGCCGCCGCTCGGCCCGCGAAGCGCAGCTCGCCCTGGGCTTCACCGCTCGCGCTCGACACCTTCCCGGGCCGCCGTCGCGCTGCGCGTTGATGCTTCACGTGTGAATGGTTCGTGTGCGAAATATTTCCCGCCCCTCGCCGCGACCCTGACCGGGCGCCACGCTGCGATGGGTTGTGATGAGTCGCGATAACCGACCTTGTGAACGTCCTTTAGCGTCATATCAAGCACATCGCTTGAAACGTGGATAGGGCCCATCAGACTACGTGCCCATGAGCATGCGCGGTGTCACGGTCTTCATGGGCGACGCGCTCCAGCGGCGCGTGAACGAGCATCGAGTCGACGGGAGCAAGATCCGGTCGTTCTCCGATGTGGCGCGCGAGGCGATGGAGAAAGGCCTCGACGCGATGGAGCGCGAGCGGCGGAGTCAGGCGCAGGCCGGCGAGCACGCCGCGGCGTGAGAGGAGGAATCGAGTCATGTCCGGAAAGCGGAAGTCGAAGGCCGTCAAGGCAGCCGTGGGCAAGCAGCGCAAGCGCGACGTCGCGCGCGCGACGGGGCGAACGAGCGCAACCGCCGAGGGGGAGAAGATGCACAGCGCGAGCGCCACTAAGCGGGCGCCGGCGAAGCGGGCGCGCGCGGCGCGTTCCGCAGAGGGGAAGGGCTGAGATGGATCCGACGTTTGCCGCGTTCCTCCGCGCGGTCCTGGCGACCAAGGACGTCAACGTGATGCGGACCCTGCTGACCGAGCTGCTTGCGGCCTACAGCGAAGGGGCCCCGGTCAGCGCGGGCGTAGGCGCGCTGAAGCCGTACGAGCGAGCTGTCGAGCGCACGCCCTCCGGCGGGGGCCCGCTGGCCAGGATCGACACCAACCCCGTCGCCCGCGCCGCCGCGCTTGCCAGGTGCAGCCCTGACCAGCAGGAAGCGCTCGCGCGTGTCTTCGCGCCGCGCGGCGCTGCCCCGAAGGTCGGGCGGACCGCCGCGGGCGAGCTCGTGATGAGCCACATCGGGATCCTGCCGCAGGGGGCGAAGGTCCTGCCGAGGTCAGACGTCCCGAGGGGCCGGCCGTGGGCCGCTTGATCGCGATCACCGATCCGGAGCAGCTCCGCCCGGATCGGGCGAGCGCCACGCGCGCAGCGCGCGCCGCCCTCGCTGGGAGAGCGACGACTCGATACCTCTGCCCATCCGGGGACACGAGAGCGCAGCGCCCGAACCTGGCAACGCTCGGCGCCTACTGGCAAGAGCGGCTCCGGCTCCAGGACTGGCGGATTCAATGGGAGTACGCGCGGGAGCTGTACAACAGCAGGGCGGAATCGGTGAACGGGCGCTGCTCGTGCCTGCCCGACAACAAGACCGCCCGGATCCAGATCCGCGACCCAGAGAACCCGATCCCGGGCGCTCCCGAGCCCACGGAGCGCAGCGTGGTCCGCGAGCTGGCGCGCCTGCACTTCGTCGCGTTCGGGGACCCCGAGGCCGAAGAGCCGGCCGTCGAGGCGATGGCGGGGGCGCTGTTCGCGCCGGATGGGCGCGAGATATCACAGCGCGCTTTCCCGGCCCGGCAGCGCGCCGCCGCGGCGTCCACGGCGCGCGCACCGGTCGAGAGCGCGGCGCTTGCCGCAGTCGACCGCGCCATGGGCATGCAGCGGGGCCCACGGAGCGCGCTGCGGACCGAGCCGCGGACGGCGGTGCTCCAGACCAGCAATCTCTCTCCCGCGACGGCCGCCGACGTGGCGCGGGCGCGGCGATGAACAGCGAGACGGGGCGCGCGCGCCTCGAGGAAGACAGGGGACGATGAGCATGTTTCGACAGGTGCTGGGGGCGATCCTGAACGTGGGCGAGGAGCGGCCGAGCCGCCCCGCCTCGGGAGCGGTGGACGACGCGGCCGCGCAGGTGGACCGCGCCCGTGCGGCGTTGGGAGCCGCGGAGCGCGACACGGCGGAGGCGAGGGCGCGCCTGGCCGAGCGCGAAGCGGCTCTCTCGACCGCCGAGGAGGCCTTCGACAACGAGGCGAGCGACGAGCACGGCGCCGCCGTTCTCGCGGCGAGGAACTCTCGCGACCTGGCGAAGCTCCAGCACGACCGGGCCGAGCGGCGCGAGCTGGCTGCGCGGGAAGCCCTCGCCCTGGCCGAGCGCGCAGCCGAGCGCTCACGGGTCGAGGCTCAGCTCGAAGAGGCCGAGCGGCGCCACCAGGACGCCGTCCAGGCCGAGCGGCGCCGCCGGGCCGAGCGCATCGCCGAGCACCCCGCCCGGGCGGTGCTCGAGGCGATCCGGCTGGCCGAGCAGCGCGAACGCCAGGCGACCGCCGAGCACGAGAAGGCCCGCGCCGCCCTCGACGCCAGCACCGCCGAGCTGGCCGCGCTCGAGGAGCAGGTGCAGGCCGTCGCGCCGGACCGCGCCGAGGAGCTCCGCGCCCGCGCCGAGCGGCGCACCGCCGCGGCCCGCGACGAGCTGGCGGAGCGCGCCGCCCTCGCCGCCGCCCGCGAGCGGATCGACCCGAGCGTGGATCTGGTGATCGCCGGGGAAGCGCTCATCCGGAAGGGCCTCGCCGACATCGACGCTGCGGTGGAGGACGCCAGGGACAGCGCGAAGCGCGCGCGGGAGCTCGGGGCCGACGTCAAGGCTATCGGCACCTTTCACAAGCTCGCACATGTCCAGCATGCCCAGTTCCTGGCGCTGCCCGAGAAGGCGCGGCACTGGTACAACCACAGCCGCTTCATGGGCTACACCTGCGGTGCCGAAACGCAGGTCGGGATGGGTGGCAACCCTGTGAAGCCCTCCTATCGATTCGAGCTCAATGTGCCGAGCAGCGGCGGCGGGGACGCGACGGATACCCGTGATGCATCGGAGAAGGTCAATCGCTGGCTGAACTGCGATACGACCGATGACGTTCGCGAGGCATCTCGGGAGATCGCAGAGAGGCGCGAGGCGGAAAGGCTCGCTCACTTCAAAGCGACGTACGTCCCGCCCCCGCCCGGTGGATTGGTGGTTCGAGCCGATGGGACCGTGGAACCGCGCAGGCTTGCGCCCGATCTCACGCCGACGAGGTACGGCGCGGGCGCTGTTCCTCCTGAGGCGGGCACCCGGATCCACTCGGCACGAAACTAAAGGCACATGGCAGCCATCGACTGGGCCCCGACCCTCGCCAGGTAAGGACAAGCGCACCATGCCCAATCCGATCGAACAGGCAGACCTGTACGACGTCATCGTCCTGGCGGGCCAGCGCTCGCCGGGGCAGGCGCAGGTGAACGGTGCCGGCTCGCCGAGAAACTGGGACGAGCGGAAGGGCTACGGCCTCTCCGGAGCCTACCTCGTGTTCACGGGAGATGGACTCGCGTCGTTCCAGGTGCGGCTGCTCTTCTGGGAGCCGCAGCACTTCGCGCAATGGGAGACGTTCTCGCAGCTGTTGGCGCGCCCGCAGCGCGGCACCCGCCCCAAGGCCCTCGACTACTTCCACCCGTATCACGAGCCGCTCGGCATCAAGTCCGTGGTCGTCGAGGACGTCCTGCAACAGGACCAGATCGAGCCGGGCCTCTGGGCTCAGGATATCAAGTTCAAGCAGTATCGAGCGCCCAAGCCGATCCTGTCGAAGCCCGAAGGCAGCACGGCGCAGCTGAACGAGCCCAAGGCCGAGGACGAGCTCGACCAAGTGATTGTTGAGCTCTGCGAGGAATTCAAGAATCCCGGCTCTGTCAACGTTCTCGGCGTGTTGGGTAGGTTGTTCGGCTGATGAACACCATTGAAGCGCACGAAGCGGACGTGTTGCGCGCTCGGCTCACGCTGGAGACCGCGGAGCGCGCGCTGCTCGAGGCATGCACGAGGCTGGCCGCCGCGGAAGCGTCGCTCGTCGCTGCGCGTGGGGCCGACGTGCCCGCCGCCCGAGATGCTCGGGACCTCGCCGCAGCGAAGGCCGCAGCGGCTAAGCGCTGGGAGCACGAAGCGAGAGCCGCTCTCGCCGCTGCGGATGTGGAGCGAGTGCGCCGTGGGATCGAGGCTCAGCTCGTCGAGATCGGACGCCTCGAGACATCGGCTCGCCGCCGCGTGGACGGTGGCCAGGAGGATCAGGACGCCGTCCGCATCGTCCTGCAGAGCGCCGTCCGGATCCGCGAGACCCTCGAAGCACAGCTCGCCGCGCTCGCCCTTCCCCCTGCCGTTCGTCTCGCCGACCTGAACTGAACTCCGGGCGATCCAGCAGCGCTCATCGGCGCAGGGCCACGAAGGCGACCGCCAGGGCGAGCCCGAGCGCGTGCACGTGCGGGTCCGGCGGCTCGATGCTGGCGACGTCGTGGCGCGGGTCGAAGACGGTCATTTCAACGCCGTGGCGCGGAGGGATGGGGCTCGCGATGACGTTGGGGTTCGGCGCGTCGATGACGTCCGCGTCCTGGGGCGGGTGGACCATGCGGCGAAGCTACCACGACGCAGCGCCGCTCCTCCCCCTCGCCGCGGTCGAAGCGCCCGTGTCAGCGCGCTGGCGAACTCCCCTCCGCTACTTCGCCCAGAGCACCGAGAGATCGAGCTCGATGGCCTCGAAGGGCTGAGCGCGGACGCGCGCGGCGTCGCGGTGGACGACCGCCGGCCCCCAGTGGCGATCCTCGCCGAGCACGTAGACCTCGAGCGTGCGCGCGATCGGGTCGACCAGCCACGCGTACCGCACGCCCTCGCGCGCGTAGATCGGCATCTTCTCGTCGCGATCGACGTCCTCGGTCGACCGGCTCAGGACCTCGCAGATCCAGTCCGGGGCGAGCGCGAAGTAGGCCGTCTCGGGAAGCTCGGGCATGCGTTCGCGGCGCCAGCCGGCGAGGTCGGGCACGAGCGCGTCGATCTCGCCCGGCGCGTTCGGATCGGGGAAGTGCAGTTCGGGCTCCGGGAGGATCCACCAGCCGCCCGGACCGCCGCGCCCGCGGTGGAATGGGCCGAACAGCTCGCCCTGCAGGGCCCCCTCGGCGTTCGCGTGCCGCGGCGCTGGCCGCGGGAACACGTGCAGGGTGCCGCGGACGAGCTCCGCCACCTTGTTCGGCGGAACGGCTTCGAGGTCGGCGTACGTGGCGCGGCGCTGCTTCTCGGCGGGCTGGCCCATGGGCGAAGCCTGCCCGGGGGCGGACGGCGAGGCAAGGAGGCGGCCGCCCGCCCCTCCGAAGCCACGGAGCGACGTCAAGCGGGAGATCGCGCCCGAGCGACGACCTCCGCCGCGCGATCGCCCCGACGGTGTCGGCGCCGCCGACCGGACGAGCAGCGCGCGGGAGGCTACCAGGGCTTCCGACCGGTGGGTGTCGATTTTGTGAGAGAAGATCCAGGGCATCCGTAAGCGGTGCCCGGGCCGGCAGGGGCAGAGTCGGCGGGCGCCACGCTGGCGAAGCACGGGGTGCAACTCGCCGCCCCTCGGCGTGGCCACCTCTCGGCGCAGAGCTCAGATCGCCCCCTCTCGCGGCGCGCGGTGGAACGATCAGCGCCGTGCTGCAGGGTGGTCGCCTCGCTGTAGCGCCTGCGCCTGCCGGGCATTCCGCTAGGCACGTTAGGCACAGTGGCATATACTGCCCCAGTGGCAGATTCCCCCTGGCTGGTACTCCTCGACAAGGGCATCACAGCGATAGTGGCTATCGGATCGCTTTGGATTGGCGCCAGGCTCACTCGGCGGGCCGCCGAGTTAGCGGACGCCCGTAAAGCAAAATCCGAAGAGGAGCTCGAGCGGCGGCGTCTTGTTAGAAAAGACCTAGAATCGAGATTAAGCGATCAGAGAGAGGCATACGACATTTACTGTGGTCTTCAAGTCAAGGCTAGCCTACTGTTGACCGAAACAGACCCGCGCAAGCACATGGAGATACACGGCGAAGTCCTAAGCACAAAGGCGAGGCTGGATATAGCGTTCGGCGATGACGAGTTTTCCAGAGCAGCCGTGAGTGCCTTGTCGATACTAGCTGGTCCACACGCATCCGAGGAAGCGTATTTAAAATCCGGCATTCAGTGCAGGATGTACTCTACAGAAATGCTCAGAGTCATTGGCGTCACAAAAAGTGAATTGAACTTGCCAGCGGGGGAAAGCCCTCGCCCCGTTCCGCTACTCGGTGAACTAGTAAAAGACAATACGGATAACGTTGCCGGCTCCTCGGGGCCATCAACCACGTGATGATGGTCGCCGGCGCTGCCGCGCGGTCATCAAGACGAGCTTGATGACTGCACCCCGAGTAATTCCTGGTTTATCCACGCCTTAGAAACCTGGTGCAGCGCCGATCCATGCGGCGCCTGCCAACGCGGCGCTCCAGACGCGACGCGGTAGACGCATAGCGGCGCGCACATCGCGGTCTGTCGGCTCCAGAATCGACGCGCCCGGGGCGCATCGCGTTGACGTTGTTTTCATTGTATGTCATCAGTTGCAAGTGATGACGGATAATCTCGTCCCGATCGCCGGACGCGTGAAGGCGGGCACGACGGAAGCGCTGGATCGCATAGCCGAGGCACTGTCTGGTCGCGTGTCTGGCGTGCGGCTCAAGCGTTCGGATGCTCTCCGGGTTGCGCTGGAACGTGGCATTGAGGTGCTCGAGCGTGAGCTCGGCCTCGCTGCTGCAGACGCGGCTCCGCCATCAACGTCGAAGGGAGGGAAGCGTCCGCCGGCCAAGCCGGCGAAGAAGTAACCCGCCCGAAGAAGAGCGGGCCCGGCCGGTGCTGGTAACACCGACCGAGCCCTTGATCGACCCCCTGTTAGCCCAGGAGACGACCCATGGCCCGTGTACCTCATCGCGCCTCGAGCGCCAATAAGACGACGAAGAAGATCACCCCGACCCGCCGGCAGGCCACGAAGAGCCGCACCGGCAAGCCGCGCCCGGCCTCGCCGGGCAAAGCGCCCCGTCCGAATAGCTCGCAGGCGCGCGCCACATCGGCCGATCGGCCGAACGTGCGGAGCGCGATCAACAAGGCGCTCAGCGGCATCCTGAAGCTGGCGGAACGGCTCGGCGCTCGCGAGGGCGTGAACGGGCCGGCAGCGCTCGTGCAGCTCGTCCTGCGGACGCTGATCTTCATGCTCGAGCGCGACGACGAGCGGTTCCAGCTGGCATACCAGCGCGCCGTCATTGCCTTCTCGGAGGCCGTGCGCGCGGCCAGCAGCGAGGCCTCGGGGCAGGTGGACGGCGCCGGTGCTCGCGACGGCGGCGCGGCCAGTGCGGCAAGCGCGCCCCCGGCAGCTGCTCCGCCCTCGCCCCCTTCGCCGCCCCCGCAGAAGGACGTGCGCCGCCCGGCCGATCCGCACCTGCGCGCCCTCGGGATCGAGTTCCACGCGTGCACCGATGAGCTCGGGCAGGCCACGATCGCCGACATGATGGCGCTCCTGTTCGTGGGCGACGATGACCCCGCGCTGGCGATCCAGGACAGCGTGCGGCGGGACGTGCGCATCATCCGGGACGCGCTCCGGAGCGCCGATGGCGTCGATATGGTCGACACGGAGGCGATCGGCATGGCCCTCTGGCAGATCGAATCGCGCTTGATCGTCGCCCGTGAGCTGTACATGCGCGTGCGGGAAGACTTCTTGGACGAGCGCGCGGAGATCGCCGCCGCGAAGGGAGGTCGCTCATGATGCGCGAGCACGTCAACCCGCGCCCGCCGGCGCGCCGCTCGCTCTCGAGGCTCACCTCGAGCAAACCGCCCTCGCTGCGCCGAGACGGCGGCTGGTCGCTGACGCGGAGCGAGGTGCGGGCGCACGCGCGCGCCGCGGGGTGGAGGGGATCACGATGACGGTGCACAGGACAGAAGGTGCCGTGCCGTCGATTCCCCCCGACGCGCTCGAGGGCTTCGGCGCGGCGTTCGCGAGCGCGATCGCGGACCGCATCGCCCGCGTCGTCGCGGAGCGCATGCCGGCTGCTCCGGCGCCATGTACGCCGGCGTCACCGCTCGTGGACGTGGACGGCCTCGCGTCGGCGCTCGGGGTCTCCGCCGTCACGGTGCGCCGGATGGTGCGCCGCGGCTGCCCGGTCGAGTGGTACGGCAAGAGCCCTCGCTTCGACGTCGCCGCGGTGCGCGCCTGGGCGCGCGACCGTGGGCCGCACTCGGTCACGCCGGAGCGGAAGGCGCCCGCGGTCCCGTCGGGGCCGATCCCAGGGGTCGAGCTCAAGACGCGGAAGAGGAGGGGGTAGGCCATGGCGCGCGCGAGCACCGGCTACATGCGGCTGATCGGCGGCGTGTGGCACGTCCGCCTATCGAAGGGCTCCGGCGCGTCCCGCGAGCGCCCGTGGTACAGCCTCGGCACGAGCGACAAGCGCGTCGCCGAGCAGCGCCGCAAGCAGCTGGTCGCTCAGCGCGCCGCCGGCATCGACCCGGCGAAAGCTGCCGCCGCGATGCCCGAGGTCATGACCGTGACCGAGTTCGCCGCGACCTGGAACGCGAAGCGCAAGGCCCAGGAGATCGTGAGCGCGCGCGACGACGAGCAGCGGATTCGGGACTACGCGCTCCCGCGCATCGGCGCGAAGCTACTAGGCGACGTGCGCCCGACGGACATCGAGGCCATCTTCGACGACGTCGTCCTCGCCGGCAGGAGCAAGGAGACGCTGCACCACGTCCGCGCGGGGATGGGGCGGCTTTTCAAGGCGGCGTGGCGCGCCGGGCTGGTGACCGAGAGCCCGGTCGACAAGGCCGAGCTCCCGAAAGTGCGCGAGGTGAAGCTGCAGCCGGTGATCCTCACCGACGATGAGGTCGTGCATCTGCTCGAGCACCTCGGCCGCCGCGCGGCCCTCGGCGACGGATGGCGCGCCATGAACGCGAGCGAACTGCGTGCGATGTGCGCCTGCGCGCGGATCCTCGGCGGCATGAGGACGAGCGACGTCAACCGCTGGGACTGGCTGCAGCTCGACCTGATCCACTTCGCGCACGTCGTCGTGCCGCGGAGCAAGACCGAGACGCCGCAGGACCTCGCCGTGCCCCAGGAGCTCCGCCCGATCCTGCGGGACTGGTGGGAGCGCGCCGGGCGGCCGACGTCGGGCCCCGTCTTCCCCGTGCGCCGCGGCCAGAACGCCGGTGGGTTCAAGGCGCAGCGAGGGACCAGCTACGCCGACCGCCTTCGCCGCGAATGCCGCCGCGCCGGGATCGAGCGGACCGAGCTCTACAAGAACACCTCGAGGACCCGGCGCCTCGATTTCCACGGGTTCCGGCGCGCCTTCGCCTCGGCGCTCGCGAACGCCCCAGGGGTGACCATGCAGACCGCGATGAAGCTGACCGCCCACAGCGACCCGCGCACGCACCTCGGCTACGTCGCCGGGGTGACCGAGATCCCCGCCGCGGTCGTGCCGCGCCTGCCGGGGTCGACTCAGAGCGTCGGATCTGATTGGCCATTGGCCACAGCCCGGGGCCAATCGTCTGGACGCCCCTCAAAAACAGCGCTATCTTCGTCTGGCCTTCGGCCTCCGGAGCCGAAGGCCAGTGGTTCGAATCCACTGTGGCGCGCTGGGTTCTCAGCCTTTCCGCAACTTTCGCGGCTGTGCCGGCCATATCTCGCGCGGGCGTCCACACGAGCGCAATGGCGGGAGGTGCGTGCTCCGGTCCTCTGCTCTTCGGACCGCCGGTCAGGGGGCTCTCCGGCGAGGACGACGGTGGCTGGCCACTCCTCGGCAATCGCGACGAGGCGAGCGAGTCCACGGCGTGGCCGCACGCCCCCAATCAAGATACGCAGCTCATCAAGGTAGCGCGGATCGTCGCTCGTGCAGGCGAGAGGGCCAGTCCCGACGCTGTCTCCCCTTGCGCCCACGATCGAACGGTATCCCCTGCTCGTATCTAGTTCACCTTCGTAACCGTCGAGAATCGAGGCGCTTCGAGCCTCGTCGCCCCAGAAGTTGAGCCGTGCTCAGCGGCGGATCAGGCATTCATCTGGGATCTCTTGGGGACACCCTTCTTCGGTGGTCAACGCCATCTCGATCGGTGCGAACTAGCCTTCCGCTGGCGAAAACGGGGTCGGAGGTGCCGTGTGTCTCGCGGGCCACCGCGGTGCAGCGGCGCGGCCGCGCCGCGTTGACGCCTGGCCGCCGCTTCACGCACGGATGAGCTGCATCTCCGTCGACGTGAACGGCCGCGGCGGCAGCTCCGCGCGGTCGCGGAACCCGAACCTCGCGTAGAACGTGTGCGCGTCCTGGGTGCCCAGGTGGACGTGGCTCGCGCCTCGGACCGCCGGGTGCCCGAGCAGCAGACGCACCACCGCCTCGCCCACGCCGCGGCCGCGCAGCGAGGGCGCGACCATCACGTCGTACACCCACGCGCGCCTGCTCCCGTCGCTGATCGCCCGCGCCGTCGCCACGAGCCGGCCCGCCGCGTCGCGCGCGCCCACCCACGCCGACGAGCCGAGCTGCGCCCGGCCGATCGCCTCGCGCGGCACGCCCTGGTTCCAGTAGCCGCCCTCCAGCAGATCGACCGCCTCCGCCACGTCGCGCGGGCCGAGCGCGCACGAGAGCACGCAGCCCGCCGGCGCCTGCAGGAACTCGGGCACCGGCGTGTCCGGGCAAGCGGCGCGGAGCAGCTCGATCGCCGCGGGATCGCCCGGCGCACCCCGCTCCCAGAGCTTCGTGAGGATCCGCGCCCGCTCCTCGGGCGTCCGGTTCTGCGAGAGCTTCGCCTTGCCGTCGAGCCGCGACAGCGGGACCGCGAGCACGAGGATGCCGGCGATCGCCTTGCGGTAGAGCGGGCTCGACGCGTCGAGCGGCGTGTACCCGCCCTCGGGCTGGTACTTCTGCATCAGCGCCTCCAGCACCTCGGCCTTGTGGTCCGGATCGTCCACGCGCTCGATCATCCCGTGGGCCTGCGCGCTCCGGTAGAGCGTCGTCGCCGGGCACGCCCGCTCCGGATCGGTGAAGTAGCTCGGGATCGACGCGACGACCTGCTCGCACGACACCACCGCGGGCCGGCCGACGGCCTCGGTCTTCTCGCCCACGGGCGCGCCGTGGAACGCGATCGCGCCCCGGACCACGACGCCGTGCACCGTCCTCAAGACCGGCTCGCCCTCCGCCGTCGTCGACGCCAGGTGGACCACCTCCGCGAGCCCGAGGAACGCCTCGGCCTCCGCCCTCTCCATGCGAAAAATCTCCCTGCGCATGGACCCAGGTTGCCGCGCACCTGGTACTCCTGAAAGATCCGGTTCGACGTTTTCTGCTAGACCAGCTGGCATGCCCTGGGAGCTCGCCCTCGCCGTCGATCCCGCCGCGCCACAGCCGATCTTCCTGCAGATCGCGCGCGCCCTCGCCGACGACATCCGCCGCGGCCGGCTCCGCGCCGGCGCCGAGCTGCCGGGCAGCCGCGCGCTCGCGCGGTCCCTGTCGGTCCATCGCAACACCGTCCTCGCCGCATACCGCGAGCTCGCCGCCGAGGGCTGGATCGAGGCCAGCGCCGCGCGCGGCACCTTCGTCTCGGCGGAGCTGCCGGCGCCGTCGCCCCGCCGCTTCGCCCGGCGCGCCGCCGCGCGGGCAGAGGTGCCGGCGCGGCTCGGCTTCGACCTCGGCGCGACCTCGCTCCGGCGCGTGCACATCCCCCCGCCCGGCACGCTCCGCATGACCGGCGGCCTCCCCGACATGCGCCTCGTCCCGACCGCGGCGCTCGCGCGCGCCTACCGCCGCGCGCTGCACGCCGGGTCGAATCGGCTGCTCGACTACGCCGATCCGCGCGGCGACGAGCGCCTCCGCGCCGCCCTCGCCGCGATGCTCTCGGCGGTGCGCGGCCTCGCCGCCGGGCCGGAGTCGGTCCTCGTCACGCGCGGCAGCCAGATGGCGCTCGACCTCGTCTCGCGCGCCCTGATCGCGCCGGGCGACGCGGTCGCCGTCGAGTCCTACGGCTACCGCCCGGCGTGGGAGGCGCTCCGCCTCGCCGGCGCGCGGCTCCTCCCGCTGCCGGTCGACGCCGCGGGCCTCTCCGTCGACGCGCTCTCGGAGCTCGCCGAGCGAGAGCGCCTGCGCGCCGTCTACGTCACCCCGCACCACCAGTACCCCACGACCGCGGTGCTCGCGCCCGGCAGGCGCATCGCGCTCCTCGAGCTCTGCCGGGCCCGCCGGATCGCGATCCTCGAGGACGACTACGATCACGAGTTCCACTACGACGGCCGCCCGGTGCTGCCGCTCGCCAGCGCGGACACGGCCGGCGTCGTCGTCTACATCGGCACCTTGTCGAAGATCCTCGCCCCCGGGCTCCGGATCGGCTTCGTGGTCGCCCCGGAGCCGCTGATCGAGCGGCTCTCCCTCCACCGCACCTTCGTCGACCGGCAAGGCGATCACGCCGTGGAGCGCGCCGTCGCCGAGCTCCTCGAGGACGGCGAGGTGCAGCGCCACGCGCAGCGCGCGCGCCGCGCCTACCGGGCGCGGCGCGATCTGCTCGTCGCGTCGCTGCGCGCACGGCTCCCCGACGCGCTCGACTTCGCCGTGCCAGCAGGCGGCATGGCCCTGTGGGCCAAGGTGGACGCCGCGATCGACACGGACGCCTGGGCCGAGCGCGCGCTCGCGCGGAAGGTGGCGTTCTCGGCGGGGCGGCGGTTCGCGTTCGACGGCAAGAAGCGCCCCTACCTGCGGCTCGGGTTCGCGGCGCTGGACGAGCGAGAGATCCGCGATGCGGTGGAGAGGATGGTCGAGGCGCTGTGAGCGCCAAGGCGGGAGGACCAGCTGTGCGCCGGGCATCGTGTTCCTCCTCAAGCTCCGATACGGCTGAACTCTCCTCTTCCCCCGAAGGCGCTGTCTTCGACAGACCGCGATCGTCCCGCGGCCCCCCTCATCGAAGCGCGCTGCGCCCGCGGTGGATGGATGATGGATCCGACGCGGCAATAGCCCTGCTGGCTTGACCTCGCTCGCGCCCCCTCTCACGATGCGAAGTGAGGGGGAATACAAATGAATGGCGCGGTGCTCTACGATCTCGCGATGCGGCTGCCGCTCGCCGTCCTCATGCTTTATAACGCCCTGTTCGTCGGGCGCGATATCCATGCTCACCTGTTTCTCTGGAGCGGGCCCAGGGGGCTCACGTACGGGACGACGGTGGCATCGCTCGTGGCCACCGAGGCCTACCTGCTGCTCGTCGCGGCGTTCACGCTCGTTCGCCTCCGCCCTGTACGCAAGCTGAGCGGCGTCGTACCTCGCATCACCGCGCTCGCCGCCGGCCTGCTGCCGGCGAGCATCGCATGGCTGCCCAAGGCCCCGCCGATGCCCGGTCGTCAAGTGGCGGGCACGCTGCTCATCATCGCTGGAATGGCGCTCGCCGTGGTCAGCATCGGGTGGCTGGGCAAGTCGTTCAGCGTCATGCCCGAAGCGCGACGCCTCATCACCGGCGGCCCCTACCGGCTCGTGCGCCACCCGGTCTATCTGGCCACCTTGATCCAGGGGACGGGTATCATCTTGATCTATCCGTCCATGGCCGCGATCCTGATCTACACGGTCGAGATGATCCTGCAGATCATCCGCATGGGATACGAGGAGCGCGTGCTGCGCGACACCTTCCCGGAATACGACGACTACGCGCGCCGGACGTCCGCGCGGCTCGTCCCCCGCCTCTACTGAGAGGGCCCGCGCGGCGCGCACCGCGGCAGGCACGCGCCGCCATGGGACAGGACGCCACGCCTGTCGCAGGACGCCTCGCTCTTCCAGGCCCGGCGCTCCTAGCTGGACGGGTCGGCCACGCGGCCGACGAACAGGATCGCGCTCGTCGCGCGATCCCGGATGACGAAGAGGAACGGGCGGTCGAAGCGGATGGTGGCAGGCTCGGGCGCCGACGTCTCGCCGATGACCACCGCCGTCGCCGCCGCCGCCTCGGTGCCCGCCTCGTTCACGGAGACGAACGCTTTGTGGAGCACATCGGTGATGAACAGGCCGCCCTGGCCGTCGATCCCCGAAAAATCCGCGCCATCGGAGAAGGCGGCGGGCATCCCCAGATCCTCGAGCGGCGGGGCGAGATCCAGGGTCGAGACGATCTTGAACCTCGGCAGCGTCATCGTGACGCTCCGCGATCCGAGGGAGGCGAGGACGCCATCCAGTCGCGCCTGGTCGAGCCCCGCCTCGAAGGTCGCGAGCTCCGACGGGAGCACGAGCACCATCGACAGCTCGCCGCCGTCGTAGGGCAGCTCCAGCGCCTCGTAGCCGTCGCCCTCGCCATAACGGACCTGCGCATGGTTGGCCATCATCGGCACGGACACCGTGGAGCCGTCCGCCAGCGTGAAGCTCCCCGGGGTCGTCTCCTCCTCCTCGAACGGAAACTGCCACGCAGCGTTGAAGTAGATGGCGTTCGTCAGCACGAGCCGGGTCGAGGGCCCGAGGGCGCCTTCGGGCAGGATGTCCTCGATGCGGTCCTCGGTGCGCTCGGCCACCCAGCCATTGATGATCCCCCGCGCCTCGTCGGGCGCCTGGACGAAGTCGACGACATGCAGCCCGGCCCCGTAGCTCTCCGCCAGCAGGTCGAGGAACGACGGCACGAACGCGGAGCCGACCTGCCCCCAGATCGCGTTGGCCACGTGGAGCCGGAACCCCTTGCCGTCCTGCCCGTCGACGCCCTCGCCGCGGCGCGCGAGCGCCAGATCGAGCGCGTTGAACGCCGGGTGGAGCCGCGCTTGCGGCAGCGTGAAGCGCAGCGCGCGCGCCATCTGCTCCGCCGTTTCCCCGCGCGCGCCAGCGTACACCATCGCCAGCGCGCTCGACACGCTGTACGGCGAACAGAAGAGGTTGCCCGGCGCGGCGCCGATCCGGCGGTAGAGCTCGAGCGCGAACGCCGTGTTGCCGAGGGCGAGCTCCCTGGCGTCGGCCTCCGATACCCGAGGTGCGCGGGCCCGCTGCCTGTCCGAGGCGACGACGCAGCCCGCGGTGCCCGGATCGGCGCACCCGGACGGCGAGGGCTGCGGCTCCCGCTCTGCGCCGGCAGAGGAGCAACCGGCGCAGAGGAGGGAAAATGGCAACAGGACCACAGGGATCGGAGAACTACGCATGCGCCCGGCGCAGCAGGGGGCGTGCCGAACCGCCCATGATAGGATGGATCCCGCCATGCGGAGAGCGCGAGAGACAGCCCTCGGAGAGGCGCGGCGCCCGTGATCGTGCTCGTGATGGGCGTGAGCGGCGCCGGGAAGACGACGGTCGGGGCGCGCCTTGCGCGCGAGCTCGGATCGGAGCTGGTCGACGCGGACGACTTCCACCCCGCCGCCAACATCGAGAAGATGCGCTCCGGCAAGCCGCTGGACGATCGGGACCGCGCGCCGTGGATCGCAGCGCTCACCGCGCGCATCCGCCAGCTCCTCGACGAGGGGCGCGGCGCCGTGATCGCCTGCTCGGCGCTCAAGGCGACGTACCGTGCGCAGCTGCTCGTCGACCCCGCGCGGATGCGCCTCGTGCACCTGACCGGCGATCCCGCGCTGATCGCCGCGCGCCTCTCGGCGCGCAAGGATCACTTCATGCCCGCCGGCCTCCTCGCGACGCAGCTCGCGGCGCTGGAGCCGCCCGAGGACGCGATCCGCGTCGACATCAGCGGCACCCCCGAGGAGATCGTCGCCGCCATCCGCCGCGCGCTCGGCGTGTGAGCCGGACCGCGCCGCGCCCTCCGCCGAAGCCAGGCTCTTTCCAGGCGATCTCTCGGGAGAACCGAACGCCCGCGCGCGTCAGCCCGGGTCCGGCAGGCGGGTCAGGAAGAGCGCGCCCTGGTCGCTGGAGAGGCGTTCGCCCCCGAGCGCCATCGTGCCCTGGAAGGACCCGGCCAGCATCGGGCTCTCCCACGGGTCCATCTCCAGCCCGGAGACGTGGACGTCCGCGCCGATGCGCCGGGTCCACTGCTCCTCTCCGCTGGAGCTGAGCCCGGCCGCCCACGCGCTGCACGACGCCGGCTCGCCCGCCGACCCGCACAGCGCGTCGCCCGCCAGCACCACGCGCTCGCCGCTCGCGGTGACGCGGCGGGGGCTCCGCGCGTCGAAGCGCTTCACCCAGATCACGCGGCCGTCCGGGCCGATCTTGGCGACGAACGGCCGCGGGCCGCCCGGCAGATCGGGCTCGCCGAAGACGCCGCTGCCGGAGAGCAACGCGGCGCCTTCTGGATCCACGGCGAGGTCGTACGCCTCCTCGAGCTGGTCCGGCGAGCCACGGAACCGCTTGTGCCACACGAGCTCTCCGTTCCGGTCCAGCTTGGTCACGAACGTCGCCGTGCCTCGCCCGTCCTGGCTCGCGAGGATCGCGTTCCCGTCGCGGTCGACCTTGATGCCGATCTCGTCGCTGTCGGAGCCGCTCGGCGGCAAGCTGACCCACGCGAAGCGACCCGATGCGTCGAGCCGGACGACGAAGGCGCCGATCGCTCGCCGCTCGATCCGCGCGCCGGCGACCTTCGCGGCTCCCTCCAGCCTGCCGAGCACGAGCGCGCCGCCGCGGCCATCGGCGGCGAGCGCCGTGCCGCTCAGGATCGCGCCCTCCTCCGCGGAGATCTGCGCCGCCCAGCTCGCCGCGCCGCGCGGGCCGAGCTTCGCGAGGAACAGGTCCGCGCCCGAGGGCGACGCCGCCGTGAGCCGGTGCGCGCCGAAGCGGACCGTGCCGGCGAAATCGCCGAGCACGAGCGTCTGGCCCCCGCTGCTCGCGGCCACGTCGATGGCGCTCTGCGCCGTGCCGTCGCCGAACTGCTCGCTCCAGAGAGGAGCGCCGCACGCGTCGAGCTCGGCCACGAAGGCGTCCGTCGCGCCCGCGCTCCGCAGCCGGGTGCTGCCGAAGGTCAGCTCCCCTTCGAAGGAGCCCGCGAGCAGCGCGCGGCCGGCGCCGTCGATCGTGAAGCCGCGCAGGGTCGCGCCCTTGCCAGGATACTGCCGGCTGAACGATCTCTGCCGACACGCCCGCTCGGCCCGCTCGCCGTCGTCGAGCCCGGCCGCACTGACCGACCGCCCGCCGGGTGCGACCGCGGCACCCAGACACACGCCCCCGGGGCCGACTGCCCCCATCTCGCACATCCTGGGAGGCGGGCCGTGCTCCGCGTTCGCCCGCATTGCACCGCCGCTGTCGCCTCCCGGCTCGCCCTCCGCGACAGCGTCCGCAGCCTCCGAGGACATACACCCGGCTCCACAGCAGATGACGCCGCAGAGGGCGCTCAGTGCTCTCAAGACAGACCACATACTGCATCTCCTCTCCCGCCTCGACGCGGGCACACTGGAAACATTGCAGGATGCGGACCATGGCCCGCGCCTTTCAAGCTTCTCGCGAAGTTGAAAAATCCAAACTTTTCTCGATGAATGCGGGCTCATCCGGGGCAGGACGCGCTCGTGCAGAGCCGCTTCATGTCCTCTCCACACGGTCGCTCCCCGGAGAGCTGGCCACTCGACCCCGGCCGCGCGAACGTTCGATTCACGCACTGGCCCGCTCGCGTCGACAGAGGTGGATAGAGCGCCTCTCGCCATGGACATCGCATGTTCCGAATCCAGATCATCGACGCACGCGATCTGGCCGAGTCGCTCGCCGCTGCCGTCGAGGCGCGGGCGACTGGCATCTTGAACGCCGCCGGGCCCCGGCGAGGCGCAGGCGATGGGGCGGGCTGCTCGCGCGCGAAGCCCCGACGCCGGGGCGGGCGTCGAAGCCGCGAGCCGCGGGGGGGGGCGCTCGCGCGGACCTGAGGCTGCCCTCCTCCGGGCTCCGCGGGTGGCTGGCCGCGCGCGCAGAACGAGAAGACGGGAGCCTACCACCGTAGCGCACCCGCGCCCACTTAGGGTAGGATGCTGCCACCCGACTCCGGCGGACGTATCCCCGCTGGAGGAGCCCGCAGCCACGGGCGACGGCCCCTCCATGACCCCCTACCCATCTACGATCACGACGGAGCTCCCTGCGAGCGAAGGCGCGACTGCGCGGCCCCCCGCGCCAGCCCCGCCCTCGCCGCCGGCGCCCCGTGATCGCCTCGGAGATGGCGATGAAGTTGCTCTGCAAGCCCGCTGACGAGCGCACGCCGCGTGCGCAGGTGCTGAAGGTCGACATCGACGCCTACGCCGCCCTCCCTGACGCGGAGCGGCGCGCGGTCCACCTGCGCCTCGGGCGCATGGCCGAGGCGCGATCGCAGCGCGAGCGCTCGGACGAGGCGCTCTTCGAGGCCGCGCACCACCTGAACCTCGGCGCGCCCTTGATCGTAGAGCCGCGCGAGCGGGCGGCGCTCGCCGCGATGAACCTCGCCGCGGGCCGCAAGGCGAGGGAGCGGGGCGCGACCCCGGCGGCCGCCGATCTCTTCGAGGCCGGGATCGCGGCGCTGCCGGACGGGAGCTTCAAGCGAGACCACGAGATTGCCTTCTCGCTGCATGCGGAGGCGGCCGAGTGCGCGCACCTCGGCGGTCGGCTCGATCGCGCGGAGTCGCTGCTCGACGTGCTCGCCGCGGAGGCGCGCTCCGATCTCGAGCGGGCCAGGGCGTACGAGCTGCGCATCGCCGTGTACACCACCCAGGGCCGGCTGGATGAGGCGGTGGCGCTCGGAAAGACGGCCCTCGCGATGCTCGGCGTCCCTCTCCCCGAGGACGGGCCGGGGCGCAAGGCGGCCGCGGACGCAGAGCTCGCGGCCGCGCGCGTCGCGCTCGGCACGCGCCGGCTCAAGGATCTGCTCGACGAGCCGGAGGCGTCGGACGCCCGGACCCGCGCGGCGCTCCGGCTCCTCATGGCCCTCATGCTCCCCGCCGCGACGGTGAACCCGCCGCTCTGCACGTTCATCGCGGCCAGGCAGGTCAACCTGTCGCTGGAGCGCGGCCACGGCGGAGCTTCCTCGTACGGCTACATGGCCTACGCCTGGGTCGCCGCGCGGGTGCTCCGCCGTTACGACGAGGCGTACGAGCTCGGGCAGCTCGCGATCGAGATGAACGAGAGGTCCGGACAGCCCGAGCTCTCCTGCCGGCTGCGCGTCGTGCTCGGGGCCCACATCAGCGTCTTCACCGATCACCTCCTTTCGAGCCTCGATCTCTTCCAGGCCGCCCTCGAGGCGGGGCACAGGACGGGCGATCTCACCTACCTGTCCCAGGCGTGCGTCCACACCGCGCTCGTTCGATTCGGGCTCGGCGACGAGTGCGAGGCGGTGCGGGCCGAGGTCGACGGGTTTCTCTCGGTCGTGCGGCGCGCGCGGGAGGAGCTCGCCATCCTCGCGCTGGCCGGGGTGCGCCGCGCGCTCGACGACCTGATGGACGCGACGCGCGCCGGCACGTCACGCCCGCCCAGCCACGGCGATCTCGACGACGCAGGGGATGAAGCGAAGCTCTCGGCGCCGGCGTACGGCGCCGCCGCGCGCGTCCACTACGCGCTGCGGCAGCAGATCTGCTTCCTGAACGAGGACCACGAGGGGGCGCTGCGGATGGGCTCGCTGGCCGAGGCGAAAATGCAGGGCGGCGTCGATGATCACCTCGCGACCGAGGTGTTCTTCTACACCTGCCTGACGCTGCTCTCGCCCACGCTGGCGCGCGGCCGGCAGCTGAGCACCGTCTCGGTGGCGAGCTACCGGGATCGGTTCTCGGAGTGGGCCGAGCGGTGCCCGGACAACTACCGTCACAAACACCTCCTCCTCCGCGCGGAGTCCGCGCGCGCCGCCGGCGAGGAGCTCGCGGCGATGAAGCTCTACGATCAAGCGATCGAGTCGGCGAAGGTGAACGGCTTCGTCCGGGACGAGGCGCTCGCCAGCGAGCTCTGCGCGAAGTTCCACCTGGCGAGCGGCAGGGAGAGGATCGCCCACGTCTACATGGCCGACGCCCACGAGGGCTATCTGCGGTGGGGCGCGGCGGCCAAAGCGCGACAGCTGTCGCGAAAATACCCGCACCTCGTCGCGCGCGCCGCGCTCCTCGGGCAGCAGAGCCGTCCGCCGGAGTCCGCGCTCCCGGCGAGCACGGAGCGCCCCACGCCGCTCGACGCGTTCGCCCTCCTCCGCGTCTCGCGCGCGATCTGCGGAGAGCTCGTCCCGGAGCGCCTCTTCGAGCGGCTCCTCCGGGCCCTGAGCGAGAGCGCGGGGGCGCAGCGCGCCGTGCTGCTCCTGGCGCGCGACGGCGCGCTGACCGTCGAGGCCGAGCTCGACGGCGACCGCGGAGGGGTCCGCGTCGGACCTGCGACGCCGCTCGAGGCCGCCGATCTCGCCGCCAGCGTCGTCCAGCACGTCGCCCTGACACAGCAGCCGGTCGCCCTCGCCAGCGCGGCCATGGACGAGCGGTTCGCGGACGACCCTTACCTGCTCGAGGGCGGCCTTCGATCGATCCTGTGCCTCGCCATGACGCATCAGGGCCGCCTCACGGGCGTGCTCTACGCGGAGAACGGCGCGAACGCTGGCGCGTTCCGCGCCGGCCAGGTCGAGCTCTGCGGCCTCCTCGCGTCGCAGGCGGCGGTAGCCGTGCACAACGCGCTGCGCTATCGCGACGCTCAGAGCACCTCGCGCGAGCTCCGTCGCTGCAACGAGGCCCTCGTCGAAGAGGTCGCTCGCCTCACCGAGGAGCTCCGCGCCTGCAACCGCGACGCTAGCCCCACGAGCGAGCTGCGGCGCTGCCACGAGGCGCGCTAGCCCCCGCAAGCATGTCTTTATCCGGGCTCGTCCTGCCCGACAGGATTCCCCGCAAGGAACTCGCCCAGCAAGGATTCCCCGCCAGGAAGGGAAGGACTTCGGCGCGGCTTGGAGGAGGCGCTGTGGGCGAAGCTCACATCGCGGATCGGACATCTCCTCTGGAAAATCCATGACGTCGGCACCAGAGGGGCCGCAAAACATGCATAGCGTGCACGCGTCCGCGCCAGTGCTCCGTCCGAGATGCGTGCGAGCGCGAAGCGGAGCGCAGTCGTGCGAACAAGGCACGCGGCAGCGCGAAAGGCACGCGGCAGCGCGGTAGAGCGCGCGGCAGCAGCGCAGACGCCGCCCAGCACATAGCCTCTCGAGGCCGGCGCGACGGGCACATGTTCTGAAATCAAAATGCTCGGGACACCACGGGACGGAGGGAAGACACAAAGCATCTTCCGTCTTCGAGCCCACCCGTGATTCCCGAGCCCAGATCGGGGCGTATCTCCGTGCGCTACGGGCTCATCCGCGTCGTTCGGCTCGCTTCAGCGCACGTTCGTACGCCTCGCGCGCCGGCCTGGCGGCTGAGCCAGCATCGCACGAATCTGCGCATCACGATAGAGCGCCGAACAAAGCCAGACCGAGCCATGCAGCCGCGAAGGCGCATGGGGACGGGAGGTGATGAGTGGCGCTCCAACAGCCTATCCCCCGCCCGCCTAACCGCGGGCTCGGCGAGGGATGGGCGCTATCGACGCGCTCGTCTCAGGCGCCGCCCGCGCCGCCCTCACCCGCGCCGCCACTGCCGCCAGCGCCGCCGGCGCCACCCTCGCCCGCGCCGCCGGCGCCACCTGCGCCGCCCTCGCCCGCGCCGCCCGCGCCGCCCTCACCCGCGCCGCCGGTGCCGCCCGCGCCGCCGGTGCCGCCCGCGCCGCCACTGCCAGTCGTCGCCGAGCTCGTCGTCGTGGAGGAGGAGGAGGTGGTGGTCCCCTCGTCATCGCCGCATCCGGCGCCGATCATCATCATGGTCGCGCCTAGCAGCAGCGCGCTTGCAAAGATGCTCTTCGAAGCGTTCATGGTTCGTTCTCTCCGTTGGGTTGTCCCCCCCAAAGAATGACTCGGTAGAATCCCGCGCCGATCACCGCTCCACACCGCCAAGCGACTCAATCTACGCAAATCGCGCAAAACGTGCGCCCCAGAGGCGCTATGAGCACGCCGCGTGCGATGGCCCTGTGTCAACTCCGTGGTGATTCCGTTATGGTGGACGATAGGCCACCATACTGGATTACGCAAGCTTTTTGTCTCACTGCATCATCGTTGCATGTGGGTGCCCCCCTGCGAACGCCCACCGGTCAAGCACATTCGCCTACGCGGGCGCGGGCGAACGTGGCGCGTGAAGAACGACGGTGCCTGACAGCACCTCCGCCATAGCGGATTGACCTCCAGAGGTGAGGGCCCCATGAGCCAAAGCCTGCTCGCGTGAGCGACCTGGAGGAGCGGCTCCGTCGCCGCGCAACAGGCGAACAGAGCCCGACTGCAGCGCGGACGCGACACGTCTGGCCCCCGATGGGGGTCGGCTCCCGGTCTGGCCATGAGGACACGTTCGCTTCATGAGTTGCAAGTCCCAGGCCCAATGCCCGTCGGGCCTTGGTCCTCGTCCCTGCTCATGAGCGCAGGCCGCTGGGGAGAGACCCGATATCGCTCACGGGCCGGGCCGCGAGAGCGGGCGAGCTCAGGTGGAATGTGCGAGCGATAGATAACGCGAAGGCGCCCCCGGTCAAGGAAGCTCACCGGCGCTCACTCACCGCACGGCGCCTCGCCCGCCGAGCGACCGGCGGCGATCACCCCGCTATGGAGCGCCCGAGGACCCTCGTCTCCGCGCGATCCTCACGGGTTGATCTCCTCGCTCGATCCTCGGTCCCGGGCGCAGGGGAGGTCGCCGGCGCGGGCCCGGGCCGCGAGGCTGGCCACGGCGGCCACGAGGGCGGCGGGCTCGATCGGCTTCGTGGCGTGCATGTGGAAGCCGGCGTCGAGCGCGCGCTTCTGGTCCTCCTTGCGAGCATAGGCCGTCAGGGCCAGCGCGGGCAGATCGCCGCCGGCTTGCGGCGGGCGCCGCCGGATGGCGCGGATGAGCTCATAGCCGTCCTCGCCCGGCATGGCGATATCGCTCACGAGCACGTGCGGGAGAGCCACGCAGAACGCCGCGAGCGCCTCTTGAGCCGAAGCCACGGCCGTCACCTCGGCGTGGTGCTGGGACAGCACCTCCTGAAGGAGCTCCCTCGCGTCCGCGTCGTCCTCGACGAGCAGGACGCGCAGCCCGCCGAGATTGGACGCGGACTCCGAGCACACGAGCGAGCGCGACCGGCCCTCCCTCGTCAGCGTCGGGAGCGAGCTGGGCTCGACCCCCAGGAGCGGGAGCCGGATCACGAACGTCGATCCTTTGTGCAACCCAGGGCTGTCGGCCACGACCGAGCCGCCGTGGATCTCGACGATATGGCGCACAAGGGACAGCCCGATGCCGAGGCCCGCGTGCGTCCTGCGGCTCGTGCTGTCGGCCTGGCGGAAGCGCTCGAAGACGAGCGGGAGGAAATCCGGCGCGATGCCCTCCCCCGTGTCGCGCACCGTGAGCTCCGCCGTCGCGCCGGCCCGCCGGAGGGAGACGAGGATATGGTCCCCGGGACGCGTGAACTTGAGCGCGTTGGACGTGAGGTTCGAGACGACCTGCTGCAGCCGATCCGCGTCGCCGTTCACCTCGATGCCGGGGTCGAGCGAGACGTCGATCGTGAGCCCCTTCGCCTCGGCGGCGGGGCGGATCGCGTCGATGGCGGTCTCCACGACGGGCGCGAGCGCCATCGGCGCGGCGCTGATGCTCAGCTTGCCCGTCGTGACCCGCGAGACGTCGAGGAGATCCTCGATGAGCTTCGTCTGCGCGGCCACGTTGCGCTCGATCACCTCGAGCCCATGGGACACCCGCTGCTCATCGAACGGCTCGGACCGCAGGAGGTGCGTCCAGCCGAGGATCGCGTTGAGCGGGCTGCGCAGCTCGTGGGAGAGCGTGGCGAGGAACTCGTCCTTCAGGCGGTTCGCCTCGCGCGCCTCGGCGTGCACGCAGTTCTGGATGGCGATGGAAGCGAGCTGCGCGAGCTGCACGAGGACGGTCTCGTCGTCGTCGGAGAACTCGCCGTCGTGCCGATCCGAGAGCTGGATGCTCCCGATGTTCTGGCCGTCGGCCGCGGTGAGGGGCACCGCGAGGTACCCCCGCGGCGGCGGCCGCTGCCCGCCGTTGTCCAGCCACTCCGGGTGCAGCGAGAGCTCTCGCTGCGTCAAACGGAGAGGCCTGTTCCTGGCGCAGACGAGCGCGCACAGCTTGCCGGCGATCGGCGGAGGCGCCTCCTTCTGGAACGTCGTGTACCGCTCCGAGAGCGACACCGCGGTCCGCGCCCGCTCACCGGGTCGCTCCAGCTTCACGAGCGTCATCGCCTGATGGGCGCCGCCGACGTCGCGGGCCGCCTCCGTGATCGCCGCGACCATGGCGTCGAGCGACAGGGCCGAGTTGATCCTGAGCGCGGCGCGGTTGAGCCGCTGGAGCTGCTCCGCGTGCGCGCGCAGCGACTCCGCCTGGAGCTTGATCTTCTGTGTCTTCTTGAAGAGATCGACGAAGACAGACACCTTGGTGCGGAGGACCTCGGGGGCGAACGGGGTCATGATGTAATCGACCGCTCCGAGCGAATAGCTGCGCTCGACATAGACGCGCTCGGTGTGCGCCGTCAGGAAGATGATCGGCGTGTGCAGCGTGCTCCTCCGCTTGCGGATGAGCGTCGCCGTCTCGAACCCATCTATCTCAGGCATCTTGATGTCGAGGAGGATGACCGCGAACTCCTCCTGAAGGAGATGGCGAAGCGCTTCCCGGCCGGACGCCGCCTTGACGAGGTTCTCGCCGAGCGGCGCGAGGACCGCCTCCAGGGAGAGGAGCTGCTCAGGCCTGTCGTCAACGATCAGGATGTTGACTCTGCCTACTTCTGCCCTCATCCCGCGTCTCCTTGCCCCCCTGCTCCCTTGTCAGCGCCGCGGCCAGCCTCGCAGCATCCTCAGGAATGGGGCTGTGTCCACCGCTTTCGGGCGGAGTCTGCCGCGTCCGCTCCAGCCCGCTCCAGCGCCCCGTGCGAGCAAGCTCGTGGAAACCACGTCGCCGCGGGGATGCAGCCCACGCCCACGGCGGAGGGTGAGCCCGCCCGCCCGACGGGGCGACCGCCCAGGCGCCGGACGGCCTTCCCGCAGGCGGCCCTGCGCTGGGGCGCCGGCGCGCGGCTCGCACGCCGGCGACGCTCAGCCCCGGAACGCTTGGCCCCCCCGGCATGGCCGCTCCGTAGATCCATTCCAGACCCTCCATGCGCTGCGCCGACGAGCCCGTATCGTAATCGAGGCGCTGTCTTACCTGCGACCCAGGGCTCGCCTGCAGTATCCACAAGGAGGCGCCTGACGCCGCTGCATGATTCCCGCACGCAAACCCTACACCGGAGCACGCCAGCGTGAAAAGAGGAATTCATAACGCCACCGAGCGCCATCCCTCGAAGAGGCCGATAGAGAGCGCGAGAATCGGAGAGATGACGAAGAAAGCCGACGCAAGCGACGCGGAGGGCGATGTGGCGACGCTCTCCCGACCCTCTGGCGATACCCGCTCGACGCACTCGGAGCGCCGAGTGTTCCGATGGTGAGGAGTCCGCCGCCTGCGCCGCGCTCCGCGCGCTAGACGGCGGAGCGCCGCTCCTGGAGCGAGCGCGAGTGCCGGAGGATCACCTCGAAGACCTCGGCGACGCCGTCGGGGTCGAGGCCGAGCTCCTGGGCGCAGCGGCGGCGCGACTCCATCAGCCGCGCCTCGCGCACCGGATCCCGGACCGCCGCCCCGATCGTGGCCTTGGCGCGCCCGGCGCGCTGGACGAGCTCGGACCTCCGCGCGAGCAGGCCGACGAGCTCCAGATCCAGGTCGTCGATGAGCTCCCGCGTCTCGCGGAGCTCGGGAGAGAGCGCGCCGAGATCGGGGATCGCGAGCGCGGCGAGGTCCTCGGGCGCGGCGTCCTTGGTCGGCACGTCGAGGCTTCGATCGACGGCGACGAGCGCGTCGATGAGGCGGCGGCGCGCCTCGCTCGCGAAGGGGTTCTCGCGGTGCAGCGCGGCGAACAGGTGCCCCGCGTCCACGCGCACCGTCTCGATCGTGTGAGCGATCCCCTGGAACGAGGGCGGCGCGTAGGGCGCGCCGGCGGGCACGCCCGCGTCCATCATGCCCTTCGCGATGAAGAACGCGAGCGCGTGCGTGAAGGCCATCACGCGGTCGTGCTCCTCCGGGGCCTGCTCCAGCACCTGACAGCCGATCCGCTCGAACAGCGCGACGACGCGGCGCACCGCGTCCGGGTGCGCAGGGTTCGGGCAGACGACGACGCGCAGCGGGCGCTCGCCGCGGGCGAGGCTCGCCGGACCGAACAGCGGGTGCGTCGCCACCCAGGGCCGGCTCTCGCCGAGCACCTCGGCCATGGCGCTCGCCGGCACGCTCTTCACGCTGCCCACGTCGGCCACGATCTGCCCCGGCGCGAGGTGCGGCCGCAGCGACAGGAGGGCCTCGCGCGCCGCTGGCACCGGGACGGCGACGATGACGAGGTCCGCGCCGTCCACGAGCTCCGGGAGCGAGGCGGCCCGCGCCGCGCCGCGGATCTCCGCAGAAGGGTCGAACGCGCGCACCGAGATCCCCGCGTCGCGGAGCAGCGACCCGAGCGCCGCACCGAAGCGGCCATACCCGAGGAACGCGACCTTGCCGATGCGCGCGGGCGGAGCGAGACCACCCCCGGAATGTGGGAGAGAATGCGGCATGCGGCGGATACTACGACAGCCGGTCTACGCGGATGTCACGTTTCTCGGCGCAGCCGCGAGGATCCGCGCCCCATCCGTGAGAGACAGGACGGCTCTCCGGCTTCTCCCATCCTGCCGCGCTCGCGGCGACGACGCTTCTCCGGCGAGGGCCGGAGGCGGTGCTCCTGCGCCCGCGGCGGCTCGGCCGGCGCCGGCTCACCTGAGCTGCGTCGCGGCCACGCCGAGGATCGCGAGCAGCGACGCGACGGCGGCGATCAGCGCGATGCGCGCCCTGTGGCGCCCCGTGTCCTGCGCGCCGTGCCGCAAGGTCTCCGGGGCCGCCTCCGAGCTCGGTCCAGCGCTCTCGGGCGGGCGAGGCCTCGCGCTGAGCCCGAGCCCGATCGTCGGGAGCGAGGCGCGGGGGCGCGACGGGAGCGTCGCGCCGAGGAGCCGCGCGGCCCGCTCCACGTGATCCTGGCCCTCCGCCGACGCATGAGGGGCGAGCGCGATCGCCAGCTCGGCCACGCTCGCGGGCCGCCGCGCTGGGTCCTTCTCGAGGCAGCAGAGGAGCACGCGGTCGACGCCGGGGGGAATGTCGGACCGCAGCGCGCTCGGGAGCACCGGCGCCGCGCTCGCGACGCGCGGCGCGAGATCGGCGAGCGAGCTCGCCTCGAACGGCGGCCGCCCGGTCAGGAGCCGGTACAGGATCGCGCCCAGCGACCAGACGTCGGCGCGCGCGTCGACGGCGACCGACGACCGCATCCGCTCCGGCGACATGTAGAGCGGCGCGCCGAGCTCCTCCCCCGTCGGCGCCGGCGCGCCGCCGTCGCTCGCGCAGGGCAGCTCCCTGGACGCGCCGAAGCCGAGCACCTTGAGGAGCGTCGCGCCGCCGGGGGTCGTCGCGAGGAACAGGCGCGCCGGCTCGAGGTCGCGGTGCACGATCCCCGCGGCGTGCGCCTCGGCCACCGCCACGCAGGCCTGCAGCACCCAATCGATGGCCTCCGAGAGCTCGATCCGGCCGCGGCCGCGCAGCAGCTCGGAGAGGTCCTGTCCGTCGAGGTGCTCCGTGACGATGTACGGGACACCCGAGGCGAGCTGACCGACGTCGAGCACCCGCGCGACGTGATCCCCCTTGAGCGCCACCGCCGCGCGCGCCTCCCGGAGCGAGCGCTCCACGCGCTCCGGGCTGCCGTCGGCGAGCAGGAGCTCGATCGCGACCCGCTGAGGAAGCACGAGGTGGCTCGCGAAGGCCACCGTCCCCAGCTCGCCGCTGCCCAAGATCCGGTCGACCCGGTACTTCTCGGCGATCACGTCCCCTGCGACGACAGGTGCGTTCATCAAAGCTCCCCGCAGCGCGCACCGGCGCGGGGGCAGCCGGCCGCCCCCCGTACATGCGCAGATTCATCCTAGCACCTTCGCTCGCCGGATTGGCGGTCGCCGGTCGTCGCCGGAGCTCGAGGCCAGCGCCGTGCCGCCCCTTTCACGCCCCATTCACCCCTTCCCGCGCAGCCAGACGGCCAGGCAAATGGCAGCTGGAGGGCGCCCTCGCGGCGAGGGGGAGGCCGCGCAGCGCGCGCGCCGTCGCGTCGAGAGGAGGAGGTGATGGCGCCGCGCGATAGCGCGAAGCGCACAACCCGACGTCTCTCCCATATCACGAGACCCGGGACTTCCCGGCTCGCACCAGCACACATCCTGCTTTATATTCTCGCGGCAACGCGCGAGGGGGAACGCGTATGACTCGGGCGGAAGCGACTGACGTCCACCGCTGCAGCCGATTTCTGCTCCGCAGACAGAGGTTTGCCGGGAGAATGGTGGTGCAGAAAACCGTTCGGGGGCGTCATCCAGCCCCGGGCGCGGCGGCCCTCCTTCTGCGCGAGCACGCCTTCCTGCGCCGTCTCGACGTGCCGGGGGTCGTGCGGCCGCTGGCGCTGGACGGCCCGGAGGGCACGCCGTCGCTGCTCCTCGAGGACGCAGGTCCCGAGGACCTCGAGCGCCGGCTCGCGCGAGGGCCGCTCGCGCTGGACGCGTTCTTCGATATCGCCATCGCGCTCGCCGAAACGTGCGCGCGCATTCACGGGAGCGGCGTCGTCCATCGCGCGATCGCCCCGAGCCGCGTCGTCCTCGGCGAGGACGGGCAGGTCACCCTGGTCCACTTCTCGGACGCGGCCGAGCTGACGAGCATGCCCCGAGCCGTGGAGCTCGAGAAGCTCGACGCGCTCCCCTTTCTGTCCCCCGAGCAGCTCGGGCGCACCTGCTGGTTCATCGACGCGCGATCGGACCTGTACGCGCTGGGAGCGACCTTCTACGCCATGCTCACCGGCGCGCCGCCCTTCAAGGACCTCGATCCGCTCGCGCTCGTGCACGCCCACATGGCGAGGAGCCCCGTGCCCGCGCACGTCGTGAGCCCCGGTGTCCCGGCGGCCCTCTCGGAGCTCGTACAGCGGCTCCTCGCGAAGATGCCGGACCTGCGATACCAGAGCGCCGAGTGCCTCGCCCAGGACCTCCACGAGGCGCGGAGGCGATGGCGCGCCACGGGCAGCATCGCGCCGTTCGAGCTCGGCCGCATGGACCTCGCGCGGCGCCTCCCGCTGCCCGAGCGCCTGATCGACCGGGAGCGCGAGCTCGCCGTGCTGGGCGGCGCGCTCGCCCGCGTGTCGAACGGCGGGACGGAGCTCGTCTTGGTGACCGGGGAGGCAGGCGTCGGGAAGACCGCCCTCGTCGAGGCGCTGCAGGCCGCCGTCGCCGAGCGGGACGGGCGGTTCATCGAGGGCAAGTTCGACCTGCGCGCCGCGAACGTGCCCTATGCGTCCCTGGCAGAGGCGCTCCGCACCCTCGCGGCCGCGCTCCGCGCCGAGCCGGAGGAGAGCCGCGCGCAGCTCAGGGAGGCGGTCAGCGAGCGGAGCCGCGCCCTCGGCGAGCTCTGCCCGGAGCTCACCGAGCTCCTCGGGGACGCGCCCGCGCCGCCGGCCGCGGATCCGATGCGCGCGGAGAACTGCTTCCTGCTCGCGATCCAGGACTTCGTGCGCGCGGTGGCCACCCAGCGGCCGCCGCTCGCGATCTTCCTCGACGACCTGCAGTGGACGGACGCCGCGTCGCTCCGCGTCCTCCGCGCCCTCGCCGCGGATCCGCGCAGCAAGCACGTGCTCCTGCTCGGCGCGTACCGGTCGAGGGAAGTCGGCGCCGCGCACCCGCTCCACCAGACCATCGAGGAGATCCGCGGCGCGCAGGTCCCCCCGATGACGCACCTCTCGCTCGGCCCGCTCGGCGTCGAGCCGGTCGTCGCGCTGCTCGCAGAGGCGCTCCGCTGCGAGCCGGAGCGGGCGCGCCCTCTCGCAGAGCTCTTCCTCGCCAAGACGGCGGGCAATCCGTTCTTCATCCGCCAGCTCCTCCGGTCCCTCCAGGAGAAAGGCCTGCTCCTCTTCGACGCGATCCGCTCGACATGGACGTGGGATCTCGGCCGGATCGAGCGGGTCGGGGTCACCGACAACGTGGTCCAGCTGATGTCGGAGTCCGTCCGCAGGCTGCCCCAGGCGGCGCAGGAGCTGCTGCAGGTCGCCGCGTGCATCGGCAGGCGCGCGGAGCTCAGGCTCATCGCGGCGGTGCTCGGCCGATCCGTCGACGAGACGACCGGGGCGCTCGTCCAGCCGCTCCGCGAGGGGCTCGTCGTGCCCGACGGCACGTGCGAGCGCGAGGCGGGGCTCGCGATCCGGTTCGTCCACGACCGGGTCCAGCAGACGGCCTACGAGCTCGGGCCGGAGCAGCTGCGGATGCAGCTGCACCTGCAGATCGGCCGCTTCCTCGAGGCCACCTGCACCAACGGGACGGACGCGGCGCTGTTCGACGCCGCGGACCAGCTGAACCTCGGCGCCGCGCTGCTCGACGCGGAGCAGCGGGACCACCTCGCGCAGATCAACCTCCGCGCCGGCGTGAAGGCGCGCCGCGCCGCCGCCTTCGGCCCGGCGCTCGCGTATTTCCGCAGCGGCCTCCGCCTGCTGCCGGAGGGCGCCTTCCGCTCGCGCTACGAGCTCTGGTTCTCCCTCCACCGCGACGCGGCGGAGTGCGCCGCGCTGACCGATCAGCACGCGGCGGCCCGCGCGCTCGTGGAGGAGGGGCTCCGCCACGCGGCGTCGATCCCGGAGAAGGTCGACCTGGAGGCGCTCCGGATCATGAGCGCGACGATCACCGGCGAGCACGATCTGGCGCTCAGCTGGGGGCGCGACGCGCTGCGCGCGCACTTCGGGGCCGAGCTGTCGGCGGCGGATCTCGATGCGGAGATCGCGGCGCAGCGGCGGGCCATCGCCGGCCAGCTCGCGGAGCGCTCGCCCGCGTCGCTCGTCGATCTCCCCCGCGTGACGAGCCCGGAAGAGCGGGCCCGCATGAGGCTCCTCGCCGAGATGGTGGTCCCCGCCTGGTTCTCGGACCGGAAGCAGCTCGTGCTCCTCACCTCCCTCGGCGTCCGCTTCGCGCTGGAGCACGGCAACGCGAGCGAGTCGATCCTCTCCTACGCAGGGCACGCGATGCTGCTGGCGGCGGAGGGCGAGCTCTCGAGCGCCCAGGGCTTCGGCCAGCTCGCCGTGGAGCTCGCGCGGAGGTTCGAGGATCGCGCCCAGGAGACGATCGCCCGGTACATGGTCAACGAGTTCGTTTACCCGTGGATCGCGCCGCTCGCGTCGGGCGGGGCGCCGTTCCGCGAGATCGTCGCCCTGGGCCTGTCGTCCGGCGAGCTCCGCTTCTCGTCTTACGCGCGCACGGGGCTCGTGGGGCACTCGTTCGCCGCAGGGGTGGAGCTCGATCTCGTGCTCGTCGACCTGAACGACGGGTTCGCGTTCAGCCAGCAGACCGGCAACAAGTCGACGCTCTTCTACCAGGTCTCCTACCGGCAGATGATCCGGTGCCTCAAGGGGCTGACGAGGGGCCGGAACGTGCCCGAAGACGCCGAGTTCGACGAGCGGGTCTTCCTCGAAGCGATGCAGCGGGAGCCGCCGGCGAAGTGCGTGTATCACATCCTGCGGCTCCAGGCCTCGTACCTGTTCCGGGACCTGGCCCAGGCCACCGCGCACGCCGACGCGGCGGTCACGTCCATCCACTTCCTCGGCGGCTACATCCCGGAGTGCCAGTACGCGCTGTACGCCGCGCTCACGCTGCTGTGGCGGTGCGATGAGGCCGACGAGCGGGAGAGGGCCGCGCTGCTCGCGCGCGCGACGGACCTGCAGCGCGTCCTGCGAGGGTGGGAGTCGGGCTGCGCGGAGAACTTCCTCCCGCGCCGCCTCCTCGTCGACGCGGAGATCGCCCGCGTCGAGCGCAGGTTCGAGCTCGCCGGCGCGCGGTACGACGAGGCGATCGAGGCGGCGACGCGCGGGGGGTTCCTCCACATCGCGGCGCTCGGCAACGAGCTGGCTGGGCGCTTCTACCACGGGCTCGGGCGGGCCCGGATCGCGGCCATGTACCTGCGCGCCGCGCACCAGGGGTTCGCCTGCTGGGGGGCGTCGGAGAAGGCCCGCGCGCTCGCGGAGGAGTTCGGGCTCGGCGGGTCCGGCGACGAGCCCGAGCTCGCGGAGGAGCGGCTCCCGGCGGTCGCCCTCGACGCGCTCAGCCTGCTCAAGGCCGCGGAGACCCTCTCCGGCGAGATCGTGCTCGATCGGCTGCTCGAGAAGCTCCTGGGCGTCTGCCTGGAGGCCGCCGGCGCGCAGTGCGGTGCGCTCGTGCTCGAGGAAGAGGGGGAGCTCTTCGTGCGGGCCCAGGGATCCGTCGCCGCTCCGGTCTCCATCGAGCGCACGCCGCTCTCCCGGTCATGCGAGGTCCCCCGGCAGATCGTCGAGCACGCGCACGGCGCGGGCGAGATCGTCGTGCTCGACGACGCGGACAGCCAGCCGGAGCGCGAGCGCGATCCTCACTTCGCCGAGGGCGGCTCGCGGTCGGTCCTGGTCCTGCCCATCCAGCGGAACGAGGCGCGGCTCGGGGTGGTCTACCTCGAGAACAACCTCACCACGTACGCCTTCACGCGCGCTCGCGTCCACGTGCTGGAGCTGCTCTCCGACCAGATCGCGATCGCCCTCGAGAACGCCCGCCTCTACCGCGAGGCGCAGCACGCGGTGCGCGTCCGCGACGAGTTCCTCAGCGTCGCGTCGCACGAGCTCAGGACGCCCGTCACCTCCCTGCGCCTCGGCCTCCAGGCGTTGCTCCGCCGGGGAGACCACGCGTCCGACGAGCGCGTCGCGCGCGCCCTGCAAAGGATGGATCGGCAGGTGCACCGGCTCGTCCGGCTCATCGACGACGTGCTGGACGTGTCGCAGCTCCACACCGGCCGGCTGGAGCTGCACGTCGAGCAGGTCGATCTCGCGGAGGTCGTGGACGACGTCGTGGAGCGGCTCACCGAGCGCATCGCGCAGTCCGGCTCGCCCGTGAGCGTGCGCGCCGAGCCGTCCGTCGTGGGGTCGTGGGACAGGAGCAGGCTGGAGCAGGTGGTCTCGAACCTGCTCGACAACGCCCTCAAGTTCGGCGGCGGCAAGCCGATCGACGTCTCGGTCGCGCGGAAGGACGGCACGGCGGAGCTCGTTGTGCAGGATGAGGGCATCGGGATCCCGACGGGGCGGCTCCCGCATGTGTTCGACAGGTTCGAGCGCGCGGTGTCGAGCCGCCATTTCGGCGGGCTCGGGCTCGGGCTCCACGTCGTGAAGAGCATCGTCGAGGCGCTCGGCGGCGCGGTGCGCGTGGTCAGCCGGCCGGACGAGGGGGCGCGGTTCACGGTGGAGCTGCCCTGCGAGCGGCCGGCGGCGAGCCACGCGGCGTCGGCGACGCTCGGCGGCCTGCACGCCTGACGCGAGCCGGCGCGAACCGGCGCGAACCGACGACTACGGCCTGCCCTTCGGCTGCTGCGGGATCATGAGGATGTACGGCGTCGCGGGCTCCTCCCCCGGCGACACCGCGCGGGGCGCGGGGACGCCCTTCTCCCCGAGGCTCCGGATGAAGCGGTACATCGCGACGAGGTCGCCCTCGTGCAGGGTCACGTAGTTGAGCCATGGCATCGGCGGCCGGCCGGCGGCCTCGCGGAACATCCGCACCCAGGCCTCCTCGCTGAGGTTCTGGGCGGAGATCCGGAGGTTCGCCGCATAGCTCGTCCCCCACGGACCTCGGTAGCCGACGTCGCTGCCCGTCAGCCACTCCGAGGTCGGGAGCCTGCCGCTCGATCTGTCCCAGCCAGGCGTATGGCAGTCGTTGCATCCGCCCACGAGGATCAGGTACCGGCCGGCTTCCTCCGGGCTCCCCGCCGTGACGCGCGGCGATGCAGGCACCCGTGCCACGGCTGCACAGCCGATCGACACCAGGAGCACCGCGCCGGGCAGCCACTGCACAGTCCGGCGCGCCGCGCGCGTCCAGCCTGCGGCGGACGATCTCGATCCGACGCGCGTTTCGCTCTGCATTCCAACCATTCCACCCCTCGTGCAGCGCGCGTGCCGGGCTGCGGCGCGGCGCGCACGAGCGCGCTAGCGGCCGCCGACGCGGGCCTTCCTCCGCGGCGCGGCCATGAGCGGACGGAGTCCGTTCACGCAGGCGAGGACCGCGGAGCCGTTGTTCATGAGCGTCGCCGCGACCGGGTTGAGGAGCCCAGGAATCGACAGCGCGTACGCGACCGCGTTCACGCCGAGGATCATCGAGAAGTTCTGGTGGATGAGGCGCATCGCGGCGCGCGAGACGTCGATCGCCTCGATGAGCTTCGACAGGTCGTCCTCCACGAGGACGACGCCCGCCGTCTCCCTGGCGATCTCCGCGCCCGCGGACACGCTGATGCCGATGTCGGCGTACGAAAGCGCCGGGGAGTCGTTGATGCCGTCCCCGACGACCGCGACCGTGCGGCCCTCCTGCGTCAGCCGACGCGTGATCTCCGCCTTGTCCTCGGGCAGCATCTCCGCGAAGTAACGGGTGATGCCGAGCTCGAGCGCGACCTGCCTGGCCACCTCGCGGCTGTCGCCCGTCAGCATGACGATGTCCTCGATCCCGCGCGCGCGCAGGCTGCGGATCGTCGCGCGGCTCTCGGCCCGGATGGCGTCGCGGCAGGCGAGCGTGGCGACGTGCCGGCCGTCGACGGCGAGGAAGAGGAGCGATTTCGCCGCCGCCTCGAGCGCCCTCCTCGCGCCGGGCTCGGCGCGGCAGGCGACGCCGAGCTCGTCGAGGAAGCGGGGGCTGCCGAGCTGCACGACCTTGCCGCAGACCCTGGCCTGCACGCCCCGGCCGACGAGGTAGCGGGACTCCTCCCGGTCCGGGATCGTCAGACACCACGCCTCGGCGAGCCGGAGCACGGCCTGCGACACGGGGTGGGTCTGCCGCGCGGACACCGCCGCGGCGAGCGTCGCCGCCTCGCGCTCGGGCAGGGCGTCGTGGACGAGGAGGTCCGTCACCTCGGGGATGCCGGAGGTCAGCGTGCCCGTCTTGTCGAACACCACGGTCGACACCTTCGCGAGCTTCTCGATGTAGGCGCCGCCCTTGATGAGGATCCCGCGGCGCGCCGCCGCGTTCATCGAGGCGAGCACCGTCGTCGGGGCCGAGACCCGCGGGCCGGTGCCGAAGTCGATCGTCAGGATCGCGGACACGCGGCCGAGGTCCCTCGTCGCGGCGAGCACGACCGCCGAGCAGGCGAGGGCCGGCGGGACGAGCCGGTTCGCCACGAGCTCCGCGTAGTTCTGCGCGCGCGTCTCCAGGGCGGGCGCGTTCTCGATGAGCCGCGCCGTGCTCGCGGCGGTCGTGTCACCGCCGACCCGCTCGGCGCGGATGTACAGCTTGCCGTCCTTGATGACGGTCGCCGCGAAGCAGCGGTCGCCGGGGCCCTTGAGCACGGGCATCGACTCGCCGGTCAGCGTCTGCTGATCGACGAGCCCCTCGCCGTCCGTGACCGTCCCGTCGACCGGGATGACCGATCCGGTATAGACGACGAGGAGGTCTCCGGCGACGAGATCGGCCACCGGGATCTGCACCTTCGCGTCGCCGCGGACCACCCACGCGAGGTCCCGCTGGTACTCGAGCAGGCCGCGGATCGCGCGCCGGGCGCGCGCCTGGGTGCGATCGCGGATGTGGTCGCCGAGCGTGACCAGCCAGATGATGCCGGCCGCGTTGATGGCGTTTCCCGTCGCCACGGCCGAGGCGATCGCCAGGCTGTCGAGCAGGTCGACGTTGAGCTTGCGGTCCCGCACCACCGAGTGCCACGCCCTCTTGAGGATGGGCGCGGACGTCGCGGCGATGAACGGGTACGCGAGCAGCGGCGAGACGAAGCCGCCGAGCGAGAGGACCATGCCGACGCTCGACAGGTAGAGCGGGCGCTTCGCGAGGGCGGCCGCGCGGCGCGCCTCCCGGGCGGCGCGCGCGGCGCGCAGCGCCCCCCGCGGGGCCGGCGCGGCGGAGGCCGAGGCGGCGGCGCGCACGATGACGTCGAGGTCGACGTGCCGCGGGTCGTGCTCGACGACGGCGCTCGACGTGCCCTCGGCGATACGCACGGAAAGGACCCCCGGCAGGGCGGTGAGCCCCGCCTCGAGCAGCGGGCCGAAGGCCGCGTCCTTCCCGAGGCGGGGGAGCCGCAGGCGGACCCTGCCCGGGATCGCGTGGACCACCGAGACCGGCTCGGTCCCGGTCGACAGGAGCGCTTCCATCGTCACCCCGCCTCGCCGCCCGTGGGTGCGCCCACGCTCGCGCTCCCGCTCGCGCCCACGCTCGCGAAGAAGCTCTGAATGCGGCCGTGGTTCAGCACCACGAAGAAGTCGACCCCGTACTTCACGAGCGTGATCCAGTGGGGCATGCCCGGGGAGCGCCGCGTCAGCACCTGGAGCAGCCCGGACCCGACCAGCAGCGCCGGGAGCAGGAGCTTGAGGTCGACGTGCGCCGGCGGGACGGCCTGGGACGCCGCGTTCAGCCTGTCCGCGGCCTGGACGACGAAGCGCGCCGTCCGGCCAGGGCTCGGCGGCTCGATGGGCTGCGCGCAGGGCGAGGGCGTGAGCTCATCGATCGGGCGGCAGCTACAGCCCGAGAGCTCGGGGATGTGCGCGAGCTCGGAGAAGACGTCCTCGAGCGGGACGTCGGGCTCGTGCTCGATCGTGAGGCTCGCGGCCCACGCGCTCGCCCGCGCGTCGACGACGCTGGGGCAGGCGCGCGCCAGCTCCGCGATCTCCTCCGCCCTCGCCGGGTCCCTGCGCAGCGCTGGGACGGCGAGGCGCACGCGCCCTGGAACCCAGTGGATGATGACGACCCCTCGATCGCTCGGCATGGCTCACCTCCCGGCCTGCGAGGCCGGGTCACCAGAACACCCCACGCGTCAGCTCCCGGGCGGCTCCATCTCCGCGCGCGACCACCCTTGCGCGCCGCCCGAGCCGGCGCGCTGCTCCTGGCGTGCCATCTCCTCCCTCACCTCGGCGACGAGGTCGGCGACCCTCTCCCTGCCCTCGCCGAGCGCGCCCCTGATCTTGTCCGCGGCGACGAAGCCGAGCGCCATGGCCCTCTTGACGGTCGGACGGGTGATCCTCGTCAAGCTGGCGAGCCCTATACCGATGATGATGCCGAGCCCGAGGCGTTCCATCCCCACTCCTCTCCTCGAAATCCACGACCTACGGCGAGCGAAGGCGCGCCGGACGCCGACGACGCACGGACGCGCGCCGGATGTAAAGACAGAGAATCTGGACCCACACAGACACGGGGCAAACGGAGACACAGATAGAGACATGCGATGTCCGCTGTCCCTCCGTGCTCGCACTGCCCATTTCACTCGGTCCCGAGCCCGTTCAGGGCGCTGGCGCCGCGCGGCTACAACCAGGACGGGCGTCGCCGCGGGGGCGTCGGCGCCCGATCCGGAGTGCGAGAGGGCAGACTCGAACGAAAAGCCCTTGTTTCTCCGGCTTCCGTGGGTGCACCCACATGTGATTTGTAACACTGCAGTCGCGCGACCGCCATGCGCTTTTCATGTCCGGTCGACACCTGACTCGCGTGCTGAGGGAGCGTTCCGCGCGGGCGTCCGAGGCGCGCCGAGCGCGCGCATTTCGTGACCGCGCCGCGCCGCCCCAGGCCGCCCCGCCGCGCCCAGGAGGGGCCCGGGGCGGCGCGGCGCGGCGCGCGGGCGCCGGCGTGTCCGTCGCTTCCAGCCGACGAGCGACCGTGGTAAATTTCTGGACATGCAAGCGGGGCAGCACGAAGAGCCGGTGGCGGGGAGCAATGGCTCTCTCCTCGCGGAGCTCCTGGCGGAGACGGGGGTCGGCCCCACGAGCGGCGCCTACCACGATGTGAAGCGGGGCGTGGAGGCGGTCGTCGGCAAGGTGGCGCGCCGCCCGGAGGCCGGCGCGGCGCTGGACAGCGCCCTCATCGACCTGTGGATCGCGGAGATCGACCAGCGGCTGTCGCGGCAGATCGACGAGATCCTGCATCACCCGGTGTTCCAGCGCCTCGAGGCCGCGTGGCGCGGCCTGAAGTTCGCCATCGATCACATCGACTTCCGGGAGAACATCCGTGTCGAGATCCTCAACTGTTCGAAGGACGACCTGCTCGCCGATTTCGAGGACTCGTCCGAGGTCGTGAGGAGCGGCCTCTACAAGATCGTCTATTCGTCGGAGTTCGGCAATTTCGGCGGCAAGCCGTTCGGCGCCGTCATCTCGAACTACGAGTTCGGCCCCGTGCCCCAGGACATCGCGCTCCTCCAGAAATGCGCCGCGGTGGCGACGATGGCGCACGCGCCCTTCCTGGCCGTCGCGGGCCCGCAGTTCTTCGGGCTCAAGGACTACCGGAAGGTGCCGCACCTCGGCGACATCAAGGCGCTCTTCGAGGGGCCGCAGTACGTGAAGTACACAGCGTTCCGCGAGTCCGAGGACGCGCGCTACGTCGGCCTGCTCCTCCCCCGCTTCCTCCTGCGCCTGCCCTACGGGGCGAGCACCGCCCCCATCCGGGCGTTCTCCTACGAGGAGGACGTCGTCGGCAACCACGCGGCGTACTGCTGGGGGGCGCCCACCTACGCGATGGCGACGCGGCTCGCCGAGAGCTTCGCGCGCCACCGCTGGTGCCTGCACATCATCGGGCCGCAATCAGGCGGCACGGTCGAGGGGCTCACGCTCCACGAGTACGAGGCGCTCGGCGCCATTCAGACGAAGATCCCGACCGAGATCATGCTGACCGAGCGCCGCGAGTTCGAGCTCAGCGAGGAGGGCTTCATCGGGCTCACGTTCCGCAAGGACACGGACAACGCCTGCTTCTTCTCCGCGAACTCGGCGCAAAAGCCCAAGTACTTCGGCCAGAGCGAGGAGGGGCGCGCCGCCGAGGTCAACTACCGGCTCGGCACACAGCTGCCTTATGTCTTCCTCGTCAGCCGGCTCGCCCACTACCTCAAGATCATGCAGCGCGAGCAGATCGGCACCTGGAAGGAGCGCGGCGACCTCGAGCGCGAGCTGAACGGCTGGCTCAGCCAGTATGTCGCGGACATGGATGTCGTGTCGCCCGCCGTGCGCTCGCGCAGGCCGCTCCGCAAGGGGCGCACCACGGTGACCGAGGTCGAGGGGAGCGCAGGTTGGTACCGGGTCCACCTCGAGGTGCGCCCGCACCTCAAGTACATGGGGGCCTATTTCACCCTGAGCCTGATGGGCAAGCTCGACCGGGAGTGAGGCCGGCCCCGCTCCGGGCGGATGCGGGCGAGACCGCGCGGGATCCCGCTGCGGCCGGTCCGCGCCCGGCGTGTCTGTGGTAGAGCGCTGTATGCGCACGCACCGACAGCCTGCCGCTCCCCTCGCGCTCACCGTGGCCCTCTCCGCGCTGGCGGCCTGCGGACCCGCCGCGAGCCCGCCGCCGGCGCCCCCGCCCCCCACCGTGAAGGCGCTGATGCCGCCGGCGCCGCAGGGCCTCCCCGTCGTCGAGACGAAGCTCGAGAGCGTCGGGCTCGACGAGGCCGCGCTCGACCGATCGGCGAACCCCTGCGAGGACTTCTATCAGTTCGCGTGCGGCGGATGGCTCGCGAAGACCGAGATCCCGGGGGACGAGGCCTCCTGGATGCGGAGCTTCAACGAGATCGAGAAGCGCAACGAGGCAGAGCTCCGGCGCATCCTCGAGGACGCCGCGAGCGCCGGCGACCGGGATCCGGTGACCAAGAAGATAGGCGCCTACTACGGCGCGTGCATGGACGAGCCCGCGGTCGAGGCCGCCGGCGCGAAGCCCATCGCAGACCTGCTCGCGAAGGCGCGGCGGGTGCGCGACCCGAAGGGCCTCGGGGCGCTCGTCACCGAGCTCCACCGCCGCCGCATCTGGGCGCTGTTCGACATCGAATCCGCGCAGGACATGAAGGACGCGACGCGCGTCATCGCGCAGCTCGACCAGAACGGGCTCGGCCTGCCAGACCGCGACTACTACCTGGGCGAGGACGACAAATCGAAGGCGCTCCGCAAGACCTACGAGGAGCACGTCGCGCGGATGATGCGGCTCGCCGGCGCGCAGGAGGCGGCGGCAAAGGCGGCGGCGCTCGACGTGATGCAGATCGAGACAGAGCTCGCGAAGATCTCGAAGACGCGTGTCGAGCGGCGGGACCCGACGGGCCTCTACAACAAGCTCGACCGGGCGGCGCTCGCGAAAGCCGCGCCGGCGTTCTCGTGGGACGCGTATTTCCAGGGGCTCGGCCTCCAGGACGTCAAGGAGGTCAACGTGACCTCCGTCCGGTTCTTCGAGGGGCTCTCCCGGCTGCTCACGTCGGTGAAGCCCGCCGCGTGGCAGAGCTACCTTTCGTGGCACGTCGTGCGCTCCATGGCGCCCGCGCTGCCCAAGGCGTTCATCGACGAGAGCTTCACGCTGCAGGCCGCGCTCACCGGGCAGAAGGAGGTGCGGCCGCGCTGGAAGCGCTGCGTGGACGCGACCGACAACGCGCTCGGCGAGCTGCTCGCGCAGCCGTTCGTCAAGACGAGCTTCCCCGGCGCCAGCAAGCCTGCGGCCGAGGCGATGGTGCACCAGATCAGCGACGCGTTCGCGCGCAACGTCCGGGCGCTCGACTGGATGGATGAGGGCACGCGGCAGCGCGCGCTCGCCAAGCTCTCCGCGATGGCGTACCTCATCGGCTATCCCGACAAGTGGAGGACCTACGATTTCGAGGTCGATCCGAGATCATACGCGAAGAACGCGCTCGCCGCGCGCGCCTTCCACACGCAGTGGGACCTCGGGAAGATCGACAAGCCGCTCGATCGCGACGAGTGGCAGATGAGCCCGCCGACCGTGAACGCGTATTACGACCCGCAGCGCAACCACATGGTCTTCCCGGCCGGCATCCTGCAGCCGCCGTTCTACAGCGTGAGCTCGGCCGCGGCGGTGAACCTCGGCGGCATCGGCATGGTGGTCGGGCACGAGCTCACTCACGGGTTCGACGACGAGGGCTCCCAGTTCGACCAGAAGGGCAACCTGGAGGACTGGTGGTCGAAGGAGGTCGGGGTGGCGTTCAGGGAGAAGACCGCCTGCGTCGAGGCGCAGTACTCGGCCTTCGAGGCGCTGCCGGGGCTGAAGCTGAACGGCAAGCTGACGCTGGGCGAGAACATCGCGGATCTCGGCGGCGTGAAGCTCGCCTTCATGGCGTACCGCGCGATGCGCAAGGGCGCGGCGGAGCAGACGGTCGCGAGCGGCTTCACAGAAGATCAGCAGTTCTTCCTGGCGCACGGGCAGTCCTGGTGCGGCAAGCTGCGCGACGAGGCGCTCCGGCTGATGGTCCAGGTGAACCCGCACTCCCCGCCGCGGTTCCGCGTGAACGGGCCGCTCGCGAACCTCCCGGAGTTCGGCGACGCCTTCAAGTGCGCGCCGGGCACGCCGATGCGGCCGACCAAGACGTGCGCTGTCTGGTAGCCGCGCGCGGCAGGCTCGGTTGAACGAGCCGCCGCGATCCTGATTTGTATACCGATTATCCCGGCCAACCGACCTATCACGCCATACGTACTGAATAGATCGGCGGCAGGTTATTGGCGACGGTCGTCCAACCCTCTCCGCCGTCATCGCTCACGTAGAGATTGCCCGTGGTGGTGCCGAATGCCACAGCGCCGTCCTTGTTGGCGAGCGCGTGGCGGTAGATGACGTCGTAGGCTTGCTCCTGGGGCAAACCGCGGCGGAGCTGCTCCCAGGTCTCACCGCCGTCCTTCGTGCGAGCCACGAAGAGCGCGCCGTCGACGGTGATTCGCTGCATGTCCGACTTGCCGGGGACGACCCACGCCGTGCGTCCGTCCCTCGCGTCCGCTGTAATGGGAAAGCCGAAATGCACGCCTTGCTCTGGACGGCTCACCTTGCGCCAGCTCTTTGCGCCGTCGCTGCTGTAGTAGATCCCAACGTGATTCTGCTGCCAGATATGGTCGGGATCGCCCTCGCATTGCTCGATGTAATGCGTATCGTGGCCCCACTCGGCGTCTGGCTCGGGCGTGTGATCGAGCCGCATGCCCCTGTTGCGCGGTTGCCAGGTCTCTCCACCGTCCGCTGTTTCGATGACGCCCGCCGTGGACACGGCGACGAGGATTCGCTTCGGGTTACGCGGGTCCACCACGATGGAGTGAATGCCCGGGGCGAACTCGCCCCCCTCGGAGGCCGGCGTGCCAAACCATTTCGTCTCGCCTTTGCCCTCGCCTGTGAACAGGTCGCCGCCGCGTGATTCGTGGTTCCAGAGCGGCCGGTTGAGCTCGAAGGAGCCGCCGCCGTCGCGGCTGACGAACAAGCCACCCGGAATGGTGCCCACGTAGACCGCGCCCCCCGGGCCGAAGCCGATGATCCAGAGCTTCTGTACCGTGGCCGGGCGCGTGACGATCTTCATGCCGACGCCGAACTCGCTGCCGGCGTCTTCGTACATGTCCTGGCCGATGTAGCGAGCGCCCTCGGGATATTTGATCTGGGCGGGGTTGTCATTCCAGGTCTCGCCCTCATCCGTCGAGACGGACAGCTTGGCCCCCCAATGGCCGAAGCCGAGCAGCGCCCAGAGCTTGCCCGTGTAGGGATCGCGCGCGACATAGTTGACGCCGCCGCCGGCGTGGCCCGCGAGGCGCGGCTTCCACGAGCCGTTCTGCTTTTCGACGATGAACGTGCCTTTTCGCGTGCCTACCAGAATACGGCTTGCCATTTTACCCTCCGCTCAACGCTTGCAGAATGTGGACCTCGTCGTCGGCAGCGACCGCGTCGGTGAGTCCCTTACGGTCGCGGATCATCTGCTTGCCGACGAAGATGTTGACGTGCGTCCGCAAGCGGCCGCGCTCGTCGCAGATGTAGAAGCCGATGCCGGGCGCGAGCCTCTCCAGGGCCGCCACGACCTCACCTGCTGTCGACGCCTCGACGACGAGGTGTTGGCCTTCGAGGTGCGGGAAGAAGGTGTAGAGATGGCGCGTCAGGTGGACAGACGGCATGGTGGGCTTGCCGTACTCCCGAGCTTGTCGCGCGTCAATTGGTTTTCAAGGCCGGCAGGCAAGACGCAGCCACACGCAGAGCTCTGATGTCTTCAGGGCCCAAGCATTCCCGCGCCCGTTCCCGCTTACGCTACCGCCGCCGCGGCCGCGCTGCGTCGAGGTGGGTTGATTCGGTGGGAGCTCGCGCCTTCATTTGGGGAGATGAGTTGCCGCTGAAAAGGGGTTGGCACGTTATGCAGGCTCCTCGGGGATCTCGGGCGTGCCGGGCCACGTGATGCCCACCTTCTGAGGCATCTGTCGAGCGAAGACCGTGGTTCGCTTCATCACGTCGTCATGGATGTGGCTCGCGAGGTGCTCGATCGGCGCCCGGACCGCGGGCGGTAAGCCGCGGCGCGAGGTGAACGCGATGTGGACGACGCCCTCGGTCACGTACCGGCTTCCCAGGATCAAGGCTCGCCGGTCGGGCCCGGGGGGTCGAGCTGGGGGGCGCGCTCCTCGCGAGCCCGAGCTGCGCGTTCGCCCGATGCTCTCGGCCGGCGCGGGGGCGCTGCACGTGTCGGTCGACGGCGAGGCGGCGTGGCCGTACCGGGGTGTCCACAGCGCCCGGTGGTCGTTCTCGGCGGACGCCGGTCTGGGCGCCGAGATCGAGCTCGTGCGGGGGCTCGACATCTATCCGTGAGGAGAGGAGCGCCGCAGGCGAGCCTGCTCATCGGGGATCCGGCGGAGAGCGCTGCGAGAGCTCGGCGACCTCTGCCGGGACGAGCGCCCGGCTGTGGATGACGATGTCATCGACGTCCGCAAAGAGGAACCGACTCGCGCCCATCCATCGACCGACATAAAGGGTGTCGGAGCCGGGCGCTATCGTCACGTCGATCGGCGCCGCCTGGTCGAGCTGCCCGTCGAGGTAGAGGGACATGGTGAGCGCCTCGCCGTCGACGACCGCGGCGGCGTGCGTCCACCGGCGAGGCTCCATGCAGAAGCAGATGAGGAATTGATAATCGCTGGTCTCCGGCCCTTTCCAGAACCCGAAGTGCATGCCCGGCGGCGACTGCGCGTAGTCGATGTTGATCTCCCATCCGCCGATGTTCTCCGTGCTGACCACGGTCGCCAGGACGTCGGGCGCGGGCTCGTCGCTCGTCAGGCGCACCCACGCCGAGACGCTCCAGCTCGCGGTGGCGTTCGGGAAGCCGTCGACCGCCATGAACTCGCCCTCGCCGAGGTGCATCGCCTTGCCGAACCGACCGTCTTGCACCCACGTTCCTCCGGTCAGCGCTCCGTCGCGCATGTTGCCAGAGGAATCGCGCACGACCGTGCCCTCTCCCTCGTCGAACGTCCAGTGCGCGACCATGCCCTGGGTCAGCGTCGTGGGGGCCAGCTCGATGGCGTCGAGCGGCCCTGCCTCGCAGGCCGCGAGCCCCAGCAGCGCGAGGGCGGCCAGGCGGCGGGGCGCCGCGCGGCCGGGGGGCCTCGCGGCAGAAGCCGGCATCGCGGTGGTAACCCGGTGCGGGGGCAGCGTGTTCGACCGCTTCATGGTCAGGCCCTCTCCGTAGCAGGACAGAGAAGCGGCGCCGAGGGGCACGGCGGGCCCGCCGGTCCTGTCCCGATCCCGGCCAATCCCCGGTTCCGAGCTTCGGTGTCCTGAGGCACCCGGCGGTGACGCGGCGCAGCGTGCTGCGCTGCAGCATATCCGATCTTCCTGCGTCGCCTCGCAGCGCGCGTTTGACCAGAAATTTGTCATGGAGTGCGAATCGACTGGAGGGTGAGCCGCTTCGGGGGCGAGCCGCTACTGCCAGATGCTCCCTGCGACGGCCGACCTGCTGGTCGCCTGACCATCCCCGCGACGCTGCCGTCGCGAGACGTCGAACCTGCGTCTTTCTCTCTCGAGGCGCCCGCGTCGTTGCAGGGGTGCGTTCGCGGAGCGGATGCGTTCACACGACACGAGGAGATGAACACGATGAGACTTATCTTGCGGACTTGCGCAGGGCTCGTCCTTTGCGCGCTCGCAGCCGCCTCATGCACCGGGGTGCTCGGCGGCCCGGGCGACGCCGAGGAGCGGCCTGGCGGCCCGGGCGACGCCGAGGAGCGGCCTGGCGGCTCCGTGGCTCCTGACCCGAGCTTCGACGGGACCCCGGCGGATCCCACCTCGGCGGGCGTCAAGGTGCTCCGCCGGCTCAGCGGGCGCGAGTACCTCAACACCGTCCGGGATCTGCTCGGAGACACCACGCTGCACCTCAACGATGTGCCCATGGAGAATGACGATCCGGTCCTCGGCTACCATCTGCCCGGCCCGGTCGACAAGCTGAACGCCGAGCTGTTCCGCGACGCAGCCGAGAAGCTCGCCGCGAACGCGGCATCACGCCTGAGCGCGCTCGTGCCATGCGACGCGCAAAGCGCCGGAGAAGAAGCATGTGCCCGGCAGTTCGTGACGGAGTTCGGCCTGCAGGCGTACCGGCGCCCCCTCTCCGCCGACGAGGTGGACGGGCTGATGCGCCTCTATCAGACCGGGCGAACGGAGATCGAGCTCGACTTCAACGGCGCGATCATCCTCCTCGTCGAGGCGATGCTGCAGTCGCGGGGGTTCCTCTACCACTGGGAGAACGGACAGGAGCCAGCGATCGTCGAGGGGAAGACGGTGAAGCTGGACGGCTATGCGCTCGCCAGCCGCCTCTCGTACTTCCTCTGGGGGACGATGCCTGACCAGGCGCTGTTCGACGCCGCGGCCGCGGATCGGCTGGCGAGCACGGAGGACGTGGCCCGAGAGGCGCGCCGGATGCTAGGCGATCCGAGATCGCGCGACGCCGTGGCCGACTTCTTCGAGGACTGGCTCGACCTCTCGGCGGCCGCTCGCAAGCCGAAGGACGCCGACGTCTACCCCGAGTTCGACGATGCGCTGAAGCGGGCGATGTCGGAGGAGGTGCGGCGCTTCGTCGCCGGGGTCGTCCTTGATGGCACCGGGCGCTTCGAGGAGGTGCTGACCGGGACGAGCTCGTTCGCGAACGAGCCGCTCGCCGCAGTTTATGGAGTGAGCGGGCCGAAGGGCGAGGAGATGCAGCCCGTGTCGCTCGACCCGGCCCAGCGGTCAGGCATCTTGACCTCGCCTGCGTTCCTGACCGTGACCGGCGCGGCCGACGGCTCGCACCCGGTCAGGCGAGGGAAAGCCATCCTTAACCAGATCCTGTGTCAGACGCTCCCGCCGCCGCCAAACGACATCCCGGAGCCGAAGAAGCCAGATGAGGGAGGTACCACGCGAGAGCGCTTCGCGGAGCACTCCCAGCTGGCGTGCGCGAAGGGCTGCCATGCGCGCCTGGATCCGCTCGGCTTCCCGTTCGAGAACTACGACGGCATCGGACGCTTCCGGACCATGGACAACGGAGAGCCGGTCGACGCGACGAGCACCGTCGAGCTGGACGGCCAGGTCCACGCCGTGGCCGACGCGCGCGGGCTCAGCCAGGTGCTCGCCTCGAGCGAGACGGTCCACAGCTGCTTCGCCAAGCAATGGCTGCGCTATGCGCTCGGTCGAGGCGAGACGGGGGACGACAAGGCCTCGTTCGAGTCGGTGGTGGATGCCTTCGAGGGCGCTGATCAGGACATCCGCGAGCTGATGGTGGCGCTGGTGAGCTCACGTACGTTCCGCTTCCGAGCGATCATGGAAGGAGAGGTGCTGCAATGAACCAGGCGCGATTCTCACGACGAGCACTGCTCCAGGCGCTGGGCGTGGGGGCGGCCATGCTGCCGCTGCTGCACGCCGAGCGCGCGGCCACGGCGGCGCCGAGCGCGTTCCCGAAGCGCATGATCGCCGTGACCTGGACCAACGGCATCTTCCAGCAGAACTGGCTGCCGGGCAACGACGACCTGAACGCGGCGCGCCTCCCGACCATCCTGGAGCCGCTCGAGAGCTGGAAGTCCAAGGTGCTGATCCCCCAGGGGGTCGACCTGAAGGTGATGCTGGACGCGAACCGGACGTACGACGGGCACTTCAGCTATGGCGCGCTCTTCACCGGCGTGAGCCCCGCCCCCGGGGTCAGCGACGGCGTCGCGCCGTCGATCGATCAGATCATCGGAGACGATCTCAGGAGCAAGGGGGTGAGTTCGCCGCAGCTCAACCTCGGCTGCCGCCCCTATGGCTTCTCGACGAGCTGGGCGGGGCGGAATCAGAAGAACAACGCCGAGACGGATCCCTACCGCCTCTTCAACAGGCTCTTCGGAGGGGCGAGCCTGCCGGCAGCCCAGATCGACAAGCTGCGCAAGCGCAGGCAGAGCGTCCTCGATCTGGTGGGGACCGACCTCGAGCGCTTCGGCCAGCGCCTCGGGACGGAGGACCGGCTGAAGGTGCAGGCGCACCTGGACTCGATCCGCGCGCTGGAGCTGGACCTCGAGGCGGCGGCCTCGCAGCGCGCGTGCACGCCGCCCGCGATCGGCGAGGGGGGGCTCAACTACGATAACATCAACGACTATCCGAAGCACGTCGACCTGATGATGAAGCTGGCCGCGGCAGCCGTGAAGTGCGACCTGGCCCGGACGGTCACCCTCGATCTCATCGACGACGGCGGGGGCAACAGCCTCACGTTCCCGTGGCTCGGCATCGGCAGCCCCGACTACCACGCCATCGCCCACGAGGGCGCGAACAACGCGACCCAGAAGACGGCGATCGATCGGTGGTTCTACGAGCAGGTCGCCACGCTCGTGGCGCAGCTCGCCGACTCCTCCGAGGGGGACGGGAGCGCGCTCGACAACAGCGTCGTCGTCGTCGCCAACGACATGAACGAGGGGAACTACCACGCCGTAGACAACATCCCGTTCCTGCTCGTCGGGAGCTGCGGGGGGTTCTTCAAGACCGGGCGGAAGGTCAAGCTGGGGAGCATGCCGCACAACAAGCTGCTCGCCACGCTCTGCCACGCGATGGATGTCCCGGTGAGCAGCGTCGGCGAGGGCTACGGCGGAGACTGCGACGCGTTCTTGAAGGCTTGACCGACAAGCGAACCTCCGGGGCGATTCGCTCGGGTCGTACACCGGTGCTCCCGAGAGCGGAGCGCCCGAGCCGGGCGACCAGGCGTGGCCTGTCTACAGCTCCGCGCCCTCGTGCATGGCGAAATTTCAAATTCATCGAGAAAAGCACGGCGCCCGCGCTTGTGGTCATTGAGTCCACGCTGCTCTCACGACCCAACTGCGGGAACTGCCCTGGGCTGACAGAACATCCTTATCGAGCGCTCTGCGCGCGCCGAGGGGGTCTTGACATCACCCCCATGACAAACGTATCAAGGTTGGTCCGCTTGCTTGGCTCTCGGAGAGCCGGAGGTCCATCATGCATCGTGTTCACGCTGTGAGCCTTACCTTGGCCCTCATTGCATTCCACGTGGGCTGCAATTCAACCTCCTCGGACTCGAGCTCCGGTGGAGGCGACGGAAGCGGTGGCGCGACCAGCACCGGTACGACCGGCAGCGGCGGGGCTGGCGGCCACGGCGGGGGCCTCACGAGCAGCTCGTCGAGCGGCGGCGGGCAAACCGGCTCGGGCAGCGGCGGGCAAACCGGCTCGGGCGGCGGCGGGCAAACCGGCTCGGGCGGTGACGGGCAAGCCGGCTCGGGCGGCGGCGAGACCTCCCTGACGGGCTGCGCGTCCGGCAGGTACATCCTCTGCGAGGATTTCGAGGACACCGACGTGGGCGGCGTTCCGCAGGGCTGGACCAAGCATGGTGAGCCGGTCGCGGTCGCCGACGATCAGGCCGCGCACGGCAAGCACGCGCTGAAGATGGGCCCCGTCGCGAACGGGGAGCGGCGCATCTATCACGACGCTTCTCAGCTCGGGAGCGGGCACTGGGGCCGTATCCGCTACCGGGTGCAGCGGCCGGTGCCTGACGCGTTCGTCCATTCGACGCTCGTCGCGCTGTACGGCAACGGCCCCACGACGGGCGCCCAGGAGGTCCGCGTCGTGGACACGGTGAAGGAAGACAAGGACGGCTGGGACAATGACGGCAACGGGTCGCACATCCAGTACCTCTACAACGTGCAGCCCGCGGGAGCGGAGTTCGGCAAGGGGAGCGCGTACCGCTGGTACTATGAGGACCAGTGGCACTGCGTCGAGTGGCACATCGACGGTCCAACGCAGCGCTACGACTTCTACCTGGACGGCGAGCTCCTCGACCAGATCAGCATCGCGAACGGGCCGGGCAACTACTCGGGCTCGGAGATCCCGGACGCGTTCAGCGAGGTCCGGGTCGGGTGGAACAACTACCAGAGCGCGCCGCCGGGGTTCACCGCGTGGATCGACGACGTCGCGCTGGACGACGAGCGGATCGGCTGCGAGGAGTGAAGTCCTGCTCGTAGATCGCGCCGAGGATCCGCGCTACTGCGCGCATATCCCTGTCGGTCCCCTTCGGGATGTGGACCCGCCGCACGGGCGGCGCGCGGTACGTGCCGGGCTCGGCGCGTTCGAGCAGCGACCTGAGGTTGCCCTCCAGCTTGCCGCGCCAAACGACGCCGGTTACCATCGATGAAATGAGCTTGGCAGCCTCCCTGTTGCAGATCGATCCCCGAGATGATGTGGCCGTCGCCGTGCGCGGCCTGGCCGCCGGCGATTCGGTGGCCGACGCGATCACCGCCCGCGCCGACATCCCGGCCGGACACAAGGTGGCGCTGCGCGCGATGGCCGCTGGCGAGCTGGTGCGGAAGTACGGCTGGCCAATCGGGCGGGCGACAGTGGACATAAAGCCGGGCGATCACGTGCACACGCACAACCTGGCCACCGCGCTCTCCGGCCTCGACACCTACACCTACGAGCCCACGACCCCTGATCCCCTTCCCGCCACCGAAGACCGCACCTTCATGGGCTACCGGCGGAAGGACGGGCGGGTGGGGACCCGCAACGAGATCTGGATCCTATCGACGGTGGGCTGCGTCGCGCGCACCGCCCAGAAGGTGGCCGCCGAGGCGGACAGACGCTTCAAGGGCCGGGTGGACGGGGTCTATGCCCTCACCCACCCCTTCGGCTGCTCCCAGCTGGGGGGCGACCTCGATGCCACCCGCCGGGTGACCGTGGCCCTGGCCGGCCACCCGAACGCGGGCGGAGTGCTGATCATCGGCCTGGGCTGCGAGAACAACCAGCTCGGCCCGCTCCTCGAGAGCGCCCCGCACCTCGATCCCGATCGCCTGCGGTCCTTCACCGCCCAGACGGCCGAGGACGAGCTCGAGGCGGGCCTCGAGGCCGTGGAGGAACTCGTGAGGATCGTCGAGCAGGACCGCCGCGAGCCCTGCCCCGTCTCCGACCTGGTGATCGGCCTCAAGTGCGGCGGCTCGGACGGCTTCTCGGGGCTGACCGCCAACCCGCTTGTGGGTCGCATCGCCGACAAGGTCTGCGCCGCCGGTGGCTCGGCCATCCTGACCGAGATCCCGGAGATCTTCGGCGCCGAGCGCCTGCTCATGACCCGCGCCGAGAGCGAGGCGGTCTATGAGGGCATCGTCGGCGTGGTGAACAACTTCAAGAGCTACTTCATCGCCCACGGCGAGCCGGTGTCGGAGAACCCCTCGCCCGGCAACATCGCCGGCGGCATCACGACGCTGGAGGAGAAGTCCCTGGGCGCGGTGCAGAAGGCCGGCCGCGCCCCGGTGACCGAGGTGGTCCACTATGGCGGGCAGATCCGCGGCACGCCTGGCGTGGCTCTGCTGGAGGCCCCCGGCAACGACGCGGTCTCGTCCACAGCGCTCGCAGCCGCCGGCGCGACGGTCATCCTCTTCACCACCGGCCGGGGCACGCCCCTCGGTTTCCCCGCGCCGACCCTCAAGCTCGCCACCAACTCCAGCCTGGCCCAGCGCAAGCAGCGCTGGATCGACTTCGACGCCGGCCGCATCGCCTCGGGCGAATCCATGGACGCGGCCGCCGACGCCCTGATGGACCTGGTGTTGGCCACCGCCTCCGGCCGTCCAACCCGCGCCGAGGAGAACGGCGAGCGCGAGATCGCACTTTGGAAGCGGGGCGTCACCCTTTGAGCCTACGACGCCTGTCGGAGGCCAGGCTCGGCCTCGTTCCGCCGCACGTCGAACGGCCCGCCTAGAAAACCGATCAGCTTGAAAACCAGAGGAATGAGCCGCCAAGACGCCAAGAGGCGCCAAGAAAACAATAAAACCTTGGCGTCTTTTGGCGTCTCGATTTCTCGCTGTTTGCGTGCGGATTCAACCCGCTTGTCGCTCTAGCCTCCTCCGGTTACCGAACCGGATGGACGACCTCATCCTGCGCTAGTAGGCGAACTATCTCGGTCAATATCCAGGCTGGGGTACCTCGCGGCGATCGGTGCCGACCTGACCTGGAGCGGCTCGATCTTGCCGACGATGACGAGGTAGCTGAACGCGCCGAGCAGGCAGAAGCCGCCCGCCACGACGAGCGGGATCGTGAACGATCCTTGGGTCAGCGAGACCATCACCCCGGTGAACGTCGTGATGACGATGCCGGCCAGGTTCGACGCAAAGTTCTGGATGCCGCTGATCGAAGCCACGTGGCGCGGCGTGGGCGCGACGTCGCCGGGAAGGGACCAGACGCTGGCGCCGGCGAACGCAAGGCTCGCGTAGGATATGCCGAAGCAGGCGAGCATCAGATAGATGTTGGAGGTCAACGCCGACAGCGTGATCGTCGACGACACCAGCATGCCGCCGACCATGCAGGTCTTGCGCGCGGCGGTGAGGCTCCAGCCACGGCGATAGAGCGCGTCGGAGACGAAGCCGCCGATCCAGCCGCCCGGAATCGCCATCAGCGCGGGGATCATGCCGAACGTGCCGAGCGACTTGAGCGAGAAGCCGCGCGTCTGCACGAGGTAGCTCGGGAACCACGTGATGAAGAAGTAGTTGGTGAAATTGAGGCAGAAGAAGCCGAGCATCATGCCCCAGAGCGTGCGGTGGCGGAAGAGCGACGCCCACGTCACGTTGTTCTGCGCGTCCTCGGCGGGCGCTGCGTGGACGACGTCCTGCGCGCCCGTCATGTCGCCATGCGCGGGGCTGCGGTAGATGACGACCCAGCCGAGGATCCACACCGCACCGAACAGGCCCGTGATGATGAAGGCCGCCTTCCATCCGAGCGAGTCGATGATGAGCGCGACGAGGGGAATCGACAGCGCCGAGCCGACGCGCGCACCGCTGTCGAAGATGCCCGTCGCGAGCGCGCGCTCGCGCGGCTTGAACCATTGGCTCACGAGCTTGGCGCAGGCCGGGTAGGCGCCGGCTTCGCCCACGCCGAGCAGCAATCGGCAGCCGAACATGGCCGCGACGCTCGACACGCCGGCGGTCGCCGCGGTGAACAGCGACCACCAGCCGACGGCGATCGGCAGCGCGATGCGCGCGCCCACACGGTCGACGAACCAGCCGAACGGCATCTGCATGAGCGCGTAGGTCCAGAAAAAGCCGCTCATGATGAACCCCATCTGGGCGGGGCCGATCCCGAGCTCCTTCTCGATCTGCGGCGCCGCGACCGCCAGATTGGCGCGATCGATGTAGTTGACGGCGACCGCGAGAAAGCACAGCAAGAGCACGACCCAACGCATCTTTCTCATCTACATGTCTCCTTTGGGCAGCCTCACATGCTCATGCGGGCACGGCCGTGCGAAGCGCCGCGTGCAGCCGGGGCTGATCGAGGTTCAGGCCGAGCTCGCGCGCGAGCTCGATCACGGGCCCGAAGCGGCGCCGCTTCTTTTCGCCATGGTTGCGCGCGATGTCGGAGAGCCGGTGATCGAGGAATGGGTTCTGGAAGCGCTGGCGCACCTCGTCGAGGTAGGCGCGCGCGGCAGCGCCCTTGCCGAGCGCGTCGAAGACGGGGACCACCTCGTCGCGCCAGAGCGCCTCGAGATCGGCGCGCAAGGCCGGATCGCGCATCGCGCGCAGCGTGTTCTCGTCCGAGGGGCGCCCGTCCAGCTGCCAGCGCTCGGCGAGGTAGGTGTGCCCGAGGTTCAGGAGCAGCAGCTTCAAGCGTTCGTAATGGAGCAGGTCGTCCGTCACGATCATCGCTTCATGCTGGCACGGCAGCACCATGCCCTCGCGCCGCTCGATCGCCCAGAGCGCGTAGGGCTCGGCGATCGCGCCGACGGGGCGGATCGGCTCGGAGACGATCCGGTCGACGAGCGAGTTCACCCAGATGCACGTGTGCTCGATGTAGCGCAGGAAGGCGGCATCGGCGCCCCATTGGCGCGCGAGGCCGGCGACGAGCGCGCGCAGCGTGTCACCGTTGTTCGAGACGAGCTCGCAAGGCAGCAGGGTGAGCGGCGCGGCGCCCGCCTCGAAGCGCGCGAGCAGCAAGGTGACGAGCTTCGCGGCGAACCCGCGCGGCACGCCCGCGCCGGGCGCGAGCAATGTCGCCGTGTCCTCGGGCAAGCAGGCGTATCCGCTGTCGCTCGTGTTCGAGATCACGACGCGCGCATCGTTCGCGAAGCGCTCGCGCACGAGCGGCCAGTCGGTGTTCGCATCGAGCGCTTCCGTGATCGAGCTGCATTCGATCGTCGTATCGACGACCTGTTCGCGGCGCAGCCCGCGGATCCGCACGGGGTAACGCCCCTGCGCGCGCAGCGCGTCGATGCGCGCGCGGCTCTCGGGGTTCGACGTGGTCTGCACCACGGTGATGGTCCCGAGCGCGCGGCCGGCGCCGAGCGCCTCCGAGATGAAAAAGTCCGCGTGAGCCTGCAGGAACCGGCTCGTGCCGAACTGAAGAATCGGATTGCCCATGTCAGTGCTCCGGCGGCTCAGCAGGCGCGTACCCACGCGAGGATCCCGGTCGCGCTCGGCAACACGGTCGACCCGGGGTCGCGCTTCGAGAGCAGGTTCTTCAGCTGCAGAAACCGATGGATCGTCTTCATCCGAAATCCCTCCAGTGAAGGCGCTGAATCGCGCACGCTCACGACATGCTCACCATGATCTTGGACGTTCGACCGGGGTGGGCTGCCCAGTCGGCGAGCGCCTCGGGCGCGCCTTCGATGGGGATCGATCTCGAAATCAGGATGTTCGGGTCGAACGTGCGTCGCTCGAAGAAGGCGATCACGTCCGAGAACTCGTTCAGGCAGTTGCGCGAGCCGAGGATGTCGAGCTCCTTCATCACGAACAGCCTGGTCTCGTAGCTCACCGGCTCTTTGCCGTACCCGATGTACACGACTCGGCCGCAAAATTTCACCCAGTCCACGGCGTTGCGGTAAGTCGCGGTCGCGCCCACGGCTTCGATGACGACATCCGGCCCGTCGCCGTTCGTCAGGTCCATCACGCGTTGGCGTGCGTCGGCGTCCCCGAGCACCGCCTCCCGCGCGCCGAGCGCCCTGGCGAGCGCGAACTTTTCGTCCTGCGTGTCGAGCGCGATCACGCGCGCGCCGCGGCTCACCGCGCCGGCGATGGCCCCGAGCCCCACGCCGCCGCAGCCCATCACCAGCACGGTCTCGCCGGCCTCGACGCGCCCTCGCGCGGCCGCGTGAAAGCCTACCGAGAACGGCTCGACGAGCGCGAGCTCCGTGAGGTTCAGCTTCCGTGACGTGAAGAGCTTCTGGTACGGGACGGCCACGAGCTCGGTCAGCGCGCCGTCGCGCTGCACGCCCATGGTCTTGTTGTCGCGGCAGGCGTTGCGCCGTCCCGCGCGGCACGAGGGACACCCGCCGCACGCCGTGTAGGGCGTGAACGTGACGTCGGTACCGACGCGCCAGTCCGCCTCGACGCCCGAGCCGAGCTCCACGATGGTGCCGGCCACCTCGTGCCCCAGCACCCGAGGGTACGTCACCATCGGGTTCTTGCCCAAGAACGTGTTCAAGTCGGAGCCGCACAAACCGACCCGTTGCACGCGGATCAACACCTCATCGTGCGCCGGTTTGGGCTCGCGGATCTGGCTCACCTGTGCAACCGACGGACCGGTGATCGTCAGGGCTTTCATGCTGTCATTGCCTCGCTGAGCGACTTCGTTCACTCGCGGCTCTCACGGCGCGCTCCGCAGCCGGGCCGCTTCGTCCTGCCAAAGAACAGAGCTCCATGTCGAATGGCCGAAGCCGAAGCGACGTGGCGTTGCTTTACGATCGGTGAGCGGGGCGGCGGGCGCCGCCTTCGCCGTGGCGCTCGGGACGCCGCTGTTCAGGGGTGACGCGCGTAGAACTTCTGCGCGTTCTTGTACATCACCTTGTCACGCGCTCCCTGACCAAACTCCTTGAGGTAGAGCTCGGCGACCTCGATCTCCGACGCGAGGCTGCCGCCCATGTCGACGACGGGCCAGTTGCTGCCCCAGATCAGCCGGTCCTCGCCGAAGGCCTTCATCAGCACGTCGAAGTGCGCCTTGTACGCCGCGAGATCGGTCGGCGCCTTCCAGGGATCGTCCTCGGTGGCGGCCGGGTTGTACATGTCGAAGAACGACGAGAATTTGATGTAGATGTTCGGGTGCTTGGCCAGCCGCTGAACCGCGTCGACCCAGGCCGGATCCGGCGTCGGCCCTTTCGCGCCCGCCAGGTGGTCGATGATGATACGGAGCTTGGGCACCGCGGTCGCGAGCGCCTCGACCTTGTCCTTCGGGTTCAGGGTGCCGCGGCTGATGATGTCGAGCGTCATGCCCTTGGCCGCGAGCTCCTCCAGCGAGGCGAGCTGCTTGGCGTCGAGCGTCAGCTTCGGGCTCCAGAGGAAGCCCCGAATGCCGACCACGCGCGGGTCCGCGGCGAGGCGCGCCAGATCGGCGCTGAAGCTCGGCGAGCCGATCTCGAGCTGCGCGACGAGGAACTTGAAGAAGTCGTTGCCCTTCGTCATCTCGAGGACCTTGAAGTTGTCGTCGACGACGGGGCTGGCTTCGACGATGCCGGTGCCGATGACGCCATTCTGCTTCGCGATGGCTTCATACTCCGGGGGCAACACGTCGCGGTAGATCGGCTTCTGCTTGGCTTCCGGCCAAACGACGCCGCCCGGACGCGTGACCTGGTAGAGATGGATGTGCGTGTCGAGGATCGGACCATGCTTTTCCGCCGGCACGGCCAGCGGGGCCGCCGCTTTGCTCGTGTCGCCCGCCGTCCCGGGTGGCGTCGCGGTGGTCGCGGAAGAGGATGCACACGCCGCGAGCGGCGAGAGCGTCATCATCAGGCACAGCTTGGCGAGAGTCGTCGGAATACTCGTGAGTATTTTCATGGTGCAGTCTTTTTGGAGTCGGTGCCGAACTCGATCCCGAGAGCGAAGGTGCCGCTGCGCATGACGACCCCCTCATGACAAAGCCGAATAAGGAGGCCACAATGTGAACGTTCACATTATCGATGTCAACACCAATTCGCCCTGCGGCCAAGCTCGGACTCGGTGGCGGGCAACTCTCTTCCGGAGCGGCGCGGCAAGCGAGGCGAGCACCGGGCCGCGGTTATGTTCGATGTGGTTTCCAATTTCCAATCCGCTCGCCCCCGACTGAGGACCTATCCCAGCAGGGACCCTCTGGGCTCTGGGGAGACTTACATCGCTCTCCGGATGGGTTGCCAAGGAGGAGCGCTCGATGCGCGCGGGAGCGCGTGCTCGAAGCAGCGGGTCACCTCCGACGTTCCGGTGGTCGCTGTCGCGGGTGAGCTGGGCGACTCGGTCTCAGTGGTCGCCGTCGGCCAGCACGACGGCGGGGCGGCGGCCACCCGCCCTCTCCTCGACCTGGGTCATGGGCGCCGCGGCCGACCGCCGCTGCGCACCCATCGGGATCGAGGAGGGCGTCGCGCCCTTCCATTTTCGTTGACACCCGTAATGTGAACGCTCACAATTCGTCGTCGGGTGTCCTTTCGCTCTCCCCTGAGCAGGCCGCCGTGCGCGGCCCTTCGTCCCTGAGATCGGGATCGATTTCTGCACCGACTGCGTTCGCCCGGTTGTCGTGGGCGCGAGCAACGGCGAGGTCGCGGGGGCATCGCCCGCGCTGGGTGCGAGGTCTCACCTGCGACCCGCACGCGTACCGGTCCACCGGGGATCTCAGCCGTGGGGAACGGGAAAGCAAAACGATTCAAGGAGTTCAAGGGCGAATCGCCACGCTCACCTCCGCTGGCAGAAGGTTCCCTATACGATCCGACACCAACCCTGGAAAAGCGACGCCAGAGGACTATTCGAACAATTTTCCAACATAGTCGCAGCGCAGCGCCGCACGCTGCCGGCTCGCTTGCCACGCGCACGGCGTGGGGCATCGGAGATCGTGTCGAGAGCCTTGTCGAACGGTCGACTGGTTCAACAACTCGTCCATGCATCGAAGCGGCCGCGTTCACTCCACAGCCTGCGGGGCAGAGCTCGGTCGCCTCGACATCCTCGTGAACGACGCGGGGCGGATCCGCAGGTCGTCGGCCGCCCAGCGCTCGGCCACGGGCCGGTCGTCGGCGGCGGCTGGATGAGCCGTTGAGGAGAAGAAGATGCAGATTCGCAGTGCAAAAGGTTGCCAGTGGGACCAGGTGAGCCTCGGCGAGGTGATGCTGCGCCTCGACCCGGGTGAGCGCCGCGTCCACACGGCGCGGACGTTCGACGTCGGCGAAGGCGGGGGAGAGTACAACGTGGCGCGGGGGCTCCGGCGCTGCTTCGGGCTCCGCACCGCCATCGTCACGGCGCTCGCGGACAACGCCGTCGGGCGCCTCATCGAGGACCTGATGCTCCAGGGCGGGGTCGACACGTCCTTCCTGCGCTGGGTCGACTACGACGGCGTGGGCCGGGACGTGCGCAACGGCCTCAACTTCACCGAGCGCGGCTTCGGGCCCCGCGCCGCCGCCGGCTGCTCGGACCGCGGCCACAGCGCGGCGTCCAAGCTCAGGCCCGGGGACGTGCCGTGGGAGACCCTCTTCGGCGAGCGCGGCGCGCGCTGGTTGCACACAGGCGGCATCTTCTGCGCTCTCTCGGAGACCACGGCCGACGTGGCGCACGAGGCCATGGAGGTCGCGCGCGCGCATGACGTACGGATCTCCTACGACCTCAACTACCGACCCTCGCTGTGGAAGAACTTCGGCGGCCAGCGGCGGGCGCGCGAGGTCAATCGCGCCCTCATGCCGTACGTCGACTGCGTGTTCGGCAACGAGGAGGACTTCGTCGCGGGCCTCGGCTTCGAGGTGTCCGGCGTGGACAGCAGCTACAGCCAGCTCGATACGAACGGCTTCCGCCGGATGATCTCCGAGGTCGTCGCGGCGTATCCCAACATCTCGGTCGTCGCCACGAGCCTCCGGACGGCCAAGACCGCCAGCGTGAACGGCTGGGGTGGCATCCTGTACTACAAGGGCGAGTTTCACGAGGTCCCGCAGCGAGACATCGAGATCCTGGACCGCGTGGGCGGCGGCGACTCGTTCGCTTCGGGGATCATCTATGGCCTCTTGACCGAGCAGAGCCCGCAGTGGGCGCTCGAGTGCGGCGTCGCGCACGGCGCGCTGGCGATGTCGACCCCGGGGGACACCTCGATGGCGTCGCTCGCCGAGGTGCGGAGGGCCATGAGCGGGGCCGGCGCGAGGATCGAGCGATGAACAGGGAGCAAGTCGTCCGCCGCGTCGAGGAGATCGGCGTCGTCCCCGTCGTGCGCGCGCCGCGCGGAGAGCTCGCCGTGCGGGCCGCTCGCGCGCTGTGCGCGGGGGGCATCGAGGTCATCGAGATCACGATGACCGTCCCCGACGCCCTGTCCGTCATGCGCGAGATCGCCTCGCGGATGGGGGACCACGTCCTCGTCGGCGCGGGCACCGTGCTCACCGCGGACGCGGCCCGCCGGTGCATCGAGGCCGGCGCCGAGTTCATCGTGAGCCCGGGGCTCGACCTGGAGGTCATCCGCGCGGCGCACGATCTCGGGAAGGCGGTATTCCCGGGGGCGCTCACGCCGACCGAGGTGATCACCGCGTGGAACGCCGGCGCCGACACGGTGAAGCTGTTCCCGTGCTCCGCCATGGGGGGCGCGAAGTACCTGCGCGCCCTGCGCGCGCCGCTCCCGGAGGTGAAGATGATGCCGACCGGCGGGGTCAACCTGACGACAGCCAGGGATTTCATCGAGGCCGGCGCCGTGGCGCTCGGGGTCGGCGGCGAGCTCGTGGACGCCGCGGCGCTCGCGGCGGGCAGGGACGAGGTCCTCACGGAGCGCGCGCGTGAGTTCATGTCCGTGGTCGGCGCCGCGCGTGCAGAGCTCAAGAAGGGCGCGCGGGCATAGAGAACAGCTCCGGCGGGCAGCGCTCAGGAGCTCTCCTCGATGGAGCTGCCCGCCGCGACATGGAGTCGCCGGGGCCCTCGACGCGGCCGGCCAGGGTGTGCGCGGCCTGGTAGCCGCGCGGGGCAGGCTCGGTTAAACGAGCCGCCATGATCCTGATTGGCCAGTACGACTCTCCCTTCGTGCGCCGCGTCGCCGTGGCGCTCCAGCATTACGGGCTCGCGTACGAGCACCGCCCGTGGTCGGTGTGGGCCGACGCGGAGTCCATCGCGAGGTACAACCCGCTCCGGCGGGTCCCCGTGCTCGTGACGGACGGCGGGGAGCCGCTCGTGGAGAGCGCGGCGATCCTCGACGCCCTCGACGACCTTGTGGGGCCCGAGCGCGCGCTCCTGCCGCGCTCGGGCGAGGCGCGCCGCGCAGGGCTGCGGGTCTGTGCGCTCGCCACGGGGCTCGCGGACAAGGCGGTGAGCCTGCTCTACGAGCACGTGCTGCGCACGGGCGATCGCCGGAGCCCTGTCTGGGTGGAGCGCTGCACCGCGCAGATCGGCGAGACGCTCGACCTGCTGGAGCGGGAGCGCGCCGCCCGGAGCGGCGACACCTGGTGGCTGGGCGACTTCAGCCACGCCGACATCGCGGTCGCCTGCGCGCTGCGCTTCGTCGGCGAGGCGCACCCGGCCCTCACCGACGCCGCGAAGCGGCCGGCGCTGGCCGCGCACGCGGCGCGCTGCGAGGCGCTCCCGGTGTTCGCGGCGGTGGTACAGCCGCTCCACGTGGCCGCCTGGTGATGAGCCTCCTCATGGTGCCGACGCCGCTCCAAGATGTGCGGCGTCGAGCAGCGCTCGGTCCAGCTGGCGAGCTGGGTGATCCAGGTGCACCTCCTGAGCATGTACCTGCCCTCGCTCTCGGTCGGCGCCCTCCTGAAGCGGATGTCGATCGCGCAGCTGCAGGGCGTGGGGCTGCTGTTCCTGCTCGTGGGGTTTCTGGTCAGCTGGGTTCCGGGGTTCGAGGGGGCACCTGGTCGGCTGGCGCTGGTCGGGGTCGTGTGGTGTTACGTGTTCGTGACCGCGACGACCCTTGTCGCGCGCAGCCGCCCGGGCTCCGAGCGCTTTCGCGCGCAGGGCGTCGCGCGTCGCCTCCGGGGTGTTGTATGCTCGGCCGAGATCAGGCTCGGATCGGTACGGGAGCAGCGGAGCCATGGAGTCCTCGGAGAGAAAGCCGGCAAGTCCAGAAGATTCGGTTCGCCAGATGCTCGTCGAGTTCGCGCGCGCCTTCGAGCGAGGCGACGTGGACGCGTTATGCGACATGTTCGTACGTGACGATGCCCTGATCTTCTACGGCACACACGACAAGCTGCACTTCACGCGCTGGGCCGAGATCGAGGCCTCGTTCCGGCGGCAGAGCGAGATCCTGAAGGACCTCGTGTGCAGGATCACCGGCGATGTCCAGGTGCGTCTGCTGGCCGGGGGAGCGGCCGCCTGCGCCGGGACGGCCGGCTTCGGTATCCACGCCACCATGGGCGGCGTGCGCTTCGACCTGCCCGCGCTCCGACTGACCTGCACGGTGAAGCGCCACGGGGATCACTGGCGGTTCGTGCAGCTCCACCTCTCCGTGTCGGACAGGCCGTTCCTCGACAGCGTGGGCCACGTGCTCGAGAGCGCCTGAGAGCGCCTGAACGCCGCGCCGCCACACCACGCCGGTGCGGCGGCGCGGCCCGCGCCTCACGTGGGGACGTCGCTCGACTCCGCCAGATCCCGGAGCGCCCTCTCGCTCCGGCGCAGCGCCTCCTCGGTCCGCTGGACCTTCAGCGCCTCCTGCTCCAGCTCGCCGCGGAGCACGGTGTTCTGCAGCGACAGCGCGGCCAGGAACTCGAGGAGCGGCAGCCGGCGCAGGATGAACGCGCCGTGGACCAGCCGGTTCTCCAGGTAGAGGAGGCCGCCCACCTCGCCGGGGTTCTTCATGAGCGGCATGCACAGCACCGACTTCGGCCGCTCGCGCACGAGGTACTCGTCCCCGGCGAAGGCGCCGCTCGCCCCGACGTCGCTGAGCACCACCCGCTCCCGCGTCCGCTCGACATAGTTGACGATCGACGCCGGGACGCGGGTCGCGAGCGGCGCCGTGCTCCGCTCGTATACGCGGATGCTGATGCCGTCGCGGTCCACCACGGCCTCGGCGGCGAGCCGCAGGCCGTCCCCGGTGAGCAGGAGACAGCACCGCTCCGCCCCCTCGTGCTCGACGACGAGCCGCATGAGCGACTCCATCATCTCCTTCGGCGTCATGTCGCTCGAGAGCGACCGCGAGACCTTCACGGCGGTCTGCGCGTCGATGGCCTCCGCCGCCATCGTCATGACGCCGCTGCTCGTCGCGCGGCGCTGCTCCTGATTCAGGACGAGCGCATGCCGCTGCTCGAGCTGCCTCACCTTCTCGCTCGCGCCCCAGCGCGAGTACGACGCCACCGCCTCCCGCAGGTAGAGCCCCGGCAGGCCGCTGTAGCCGCGATCCAGGTAGAACCGGGCGGCGAGCTCGCTCGCGAGCGCCTCCTGGTGGATGAACCGGGACTCGCGGAAGGCCACGATCGCCTTATCGTAGAGCGCCGCGGCCTCGTCGTGCCTGCCGTCGACGCGCGCGCGCTCCGCCGCTACGAGCGCGTGTTTGCCGGCGAAGTTGTCGGGGCAACTCTCGGCCCAGACGCGCAGCTGCTCCTCGTGGCCGGCGAGCGACCGCCGGAGCCCGGCCTGCTCCTCGGCCGGGGCCCCGGAGAAGCGGGCCGCCCGGGCGAGGGCGCCGAAGTAGTGGTACTCGGCCGAGAACAACATCCCGTTGCCCCCCGAGATGTTGCGCTCCGCCTTCTCCGCGGCCAGGGCCGCCTCGTCGGGGTTGGAGGCCAGGAGGTGCTGCGCGGTCTTCATCACGTAATGGACGAGCCGCACGCTCGGGAAGCTCTCCTTCTCGAGGCGGTCCTCGAACGCCTGCTCGTCGAAGTCGTCCGCGCTCATCGTGCCGAGGTGGCGCGTGGCGCCCCTCATCGCCTGGACCAGGCGCAGCATGCTCGTCACGGCGTCCGCGGCGAACGTGATCTTCGCCTTCGTCGCGTAGTCGAGCGCGCTCACCGCGACCTTGTACGCCTCCTCGATCGGATCGCCCCGCACGATCACGTTCAGGGTGAGCTGGATGTTGCTGAAGCTCCCCCACGTCAGGTTCCCGACCTCGTTCGCGGCCTGGATGCTCACGCGCTGGCAGGCGATCCCGGTGTCGATGTGGCGCGTCCAGACCGAGATCAGACAGCCATAGAGGTTGGCCACCTCGGGCTTGTAGACGAGCGCGTTCATCTTCTCGGTCAGCTCGTAGCCCACCCTGCCGATCCGGTCGCCGTCCTGGTACGCGCCGAGCTTCTGGCAGAGCGCCTTGCCGAGGCACGTGTACCCGATGCCGGTCGGCTCCGCGTTGCCGTGGAGCAGGCTGAGCCGGACCATCTGGCAGACCAGGAGGTCGTTGAGGTTCGGATCGGTGTAGAAGGTCGAGGCGTACATCACGGCCATCACGCCCATCGCCGCGAGCATCGGCGGCGCCGTCATCCTCGGCTGGCCGAGGATCTCGTCGGCCGTGCGATCGCGGAGCGCGTCGCGCAGCGCCGTGATCTCCGCGACAACCTCCTCGTCGGCCGGCTGCCTCCCGAGCTTGATGCCGAGCAGCGCGAGGCACTCCAGCCCGACGCCGATGCACGCGTCGTGCTCGGACCGGGCCATGTGGTTCTGCATCAGGACGCGGTAGGCCGCCGCCTTGTCGAGCTGCGTGCGCGCGCGCTCGAGGAGCACCGAGCAGAGGTCGATGGACCGATCGAACTCCCCGTTCACGCACGCGCTCTCGGCGAGATCGAGGTGCAGCGCGAAGGCGAGCAGATCGTCGGCTCCCGCCCAGTCGTCCTCCCCGATCAGCGCGCAGCCCGCGGCGAAGTAGGCCACCGCGGAGCCGTAGGCCCCGGAGGCCCTCGCCTTCCTGCCGGCGCGGAGGTTCAGCTCGGCCGTCCTGCGCCGCTCGCCCGGATCGGTGATGAAGGAGGCGCCGATGTTCAGCTGGTTCGTGATCTCGAACAGCCGGTCCTCCAGCGCCTCCTCCGGCGTCTGGACGAGCAGCAGGCGCCCGATGCGCAGGTGCGTCGAGGCGTGGTTGCCCTCGCGGATGAGCAGGTACGCGGCCTGCTGCACGCGGTCGTGGAGGAACTTGTACGTGCTGCCTCGGCGCGCCACGAGCCCCTCGCGGATGGCCGGGGAGATGGCGGCGTGCGTCGTCTCGGTCGACTCGCCGTACATGGCCGAGAGGACCTCGGCGTCGAAGCGGGCGCCGAGGCACGCGGCGAGGGAGAGGACCCGCTGCGTCTCGCCGTCCAGCCGCCTGAGGCGGCCCAGCACCAGGTCGACGACGTTGTCGGTCAGGTTCTGCGCGGCGATGGCCCCGATGTTCCAGCACCAGACGGCGCTCACGGGATCGACCCAGACCAGCTTCTGGCGATAGAGCTCCGTCAGGAACTGGCCCACGAAGAACGGGTTGCCGCCCGTCCTCTGGACGAGGAGCCTGGTGAGCTGAGCCCCCAGCTCGTCCTCGCAGCGGAAGGTGTCCGTGACGAGCTCGAGGACGTTCTCGTGCGGGAGCGGGTCGAGGCTGAGCGTCGAGACGCGCGCGCCCGTGGCGTGGATCTGCCGGAGCACCTCCATGAGCGGGTGCGACGGGGTCACCTCGTTGTCGCGGTACGCCCCGATCACGAGCAGGTGCCGCTTCTCGGGCGCCGCGACGACGTCGCGGATGAGCCTCAGGCTGGCGGGATCTGCCCACTGCAGGTCGTCCACGAACAGCACGAGCGGGTGCCGCTTGCGCGCGACCACGCCGAGGAACGCATGGAACACGCGGACGAAGCGGCTGCGCGCCTCGTTCGGCGCGAGCGGCGGCACCGGCGGCTGCTCGCCGAGGATCAGCGAGAGCTGCGGGATGATGTCGATGATGACCCGCCCCTCCTCGCCGAGCGCGTCGCTCAACCGGTGCTTCCACCCCGCGAGCGACTGCGGGCTCTCCGTCAGGATCTGCCGGACGAGCTCCCCGAACGCCTGGGCGATCGTGCGGTAGGGGATGTCGCGCTGGAGCTGATCGAACTTCCCGGAGATGAACGCCCCGCGCTCGCGGACGATGGGCGCCTGCACCTCCTTCACGAGCGAGGTCTTCCCGACGCCCGAGTACCCGGCGACGAGCACGAGCTCGGCCGTGCCCGTGGCGACCACACGCTCGAACGCCTCGAGCAGGATCGCGCGCTCGCGCCTCCTGCCGTAGATCTTCGTCGGGAGCTGCAGCCGGTCCGGGATGTCGGCCGTCCCGAGCGGGAACGAGTCGATCATCCCGAGCTCCTCCAGCTCGGTCTGGCACATGAGGAGATCCGACCAGAGCCCGCGGGCGGTCTGATAACGCTCCTCCGGAGACTTCGCGAGGAGCTTCATCACGATCTCGGAGACGATCCGGGGCACGTCATGCACCAGCTCCGCGAGCGGCACAGGGACCCTCGCGATGTGGGCGTGCGCCCACGCGGGCGCGTCCTCGGCGTCGAGCGGCAGCTTGCCGGAGAGCAGCTCGTACAGCGTGACGCCGAGCGAGTAGAGATCGGCGCGCTCGTCGATCGGCCAGTCGACGCGGCCCGTCCGCTCCGGCGCGATGTAGGGCAGCGACTCCGGGTTGATCTTCGTCTCGTCGGAGAGGCCGAGATCGCCGCGCACCACGGCCAGCCCACCGTCGAGCGACACCTCCCCGCTCTCCGGGTGCACGGAGAGGTTCGCGGGGCGGATGTCCAGGTGAAGGGTGCCTGACTTATGAAGTTTCGACAGCGCAGATGCGATCTGCACCGCGTGCGTGAGGAACCGGCGAAGATCCATGAGAGCCCTGGTGATCGTCGATAGGACGATACTGAGTGTACGGTACTCGAAGCAGGATCCCTGTCAACGTTTCCTCCGGCCTCGCCGGCGAGGCGCCGGCCGCCGGAGCGCTTCGACCCGCTCGGCGCGGACGTCGATCACGACGCGTCAGGGATCCTCGTCGTGTGGTGCACGAGGGCTTTCCATTCACCGCCCTTGAGCTCCCAGACCGCGGTGAAGGCGATGGTGTTATCGAGCTTGACACCGCCCTTGAGCTCGGCGCGCGAGCGGTAGACGCCGCTCACGATAGCGACGTCCCCGCCGACGATACGCACGTCGCACTGCCGGAGCTCCTGCGTGTACGTCAACATGCTGTCGACGAGCTTCAGGTACTCGTCCTTGCCGCGCTGCACTCCGTTGTAATCGACGTACCGCCAGCCTTCGGCCAGGTGGCGATCGAGGAAGCCGTAGTCCTTGACGGCCCCCACCGCCTTCGTCCACGCCTTGAGGAGCGCGACGTGCTCCTCTCTCGCCTGCTCCGCGGTGATCTTCGACATTCTCCACCTCCGCCGCGCGCCCTGGCCGCACTCGAGCCCGCGCGACCGCGCGGGGGCGTCGCCGTCGCCGCTCCACACCCATGGTAAAGAGCCCGCCGGCCGGGCGTCAACATCAGCCCTGATGTCCCGCCGCCTCGAGGGCCGCGCGCAGATGATCGGCCATGACTTGCACGTTCGGCGGCAAATTCATGGTGATGTGATTGCCAGGGACCTCGTGGACAGTGAGCTGGCCCTGGATCAAATCGAGCCATCCCCGCGCCGGGTTGTTCACGGTCATGGCGTCGCGCTCGCTCGCCTCGAAGAAGAGCACGTCACCCGGGTAGGGGCGGGGGACATAGCGCAGCATCGCCTGCAGGTTGGCGGTGACGATCTTGCGGAACGTGGCGAGCTCCTGGAGCGCCAGCTTCGGGAACATCCGGGAGACACCCTTCTTGCGCTGGAGCACGTGGAGCAGCTGCTCGTCCGGGGAGAGGTGCCGGATCTCCTCCGCGGGGACGGGGAGACTCGCATCGCCGCTGATCAGGTAGGCGAGGCGCTCGGGGGTGTCGAGATCCTCGGGGAACACCGCCGAGGGCGCGGGCGTGTCGATCATCATGAGAAGCGCGACGCGCTCGCCCCCGGAGATGAGCTGGTGCGCCATCTCGAAGGCGACGACCCCGCCGAAGGACGACCCGCCGAGCACGTAGGGGCCCTCCGGCTGGATGTGCCGCCGTACCGCCTCGAGGTAGCGCGCGGCCATCTCCTCGACGCGGGTCAAGGGCGGCGCCTTGCCTTCGATGCCCTGCGCCTGCAGCCCGTACACGGGCTGCGCCGGGTCCAGGCAGGTGGCGAGATCGTGGTAGAAGTAAACGTGCCCTCCGACCGGGTGCATCAGGAAGAGCGGCCGCCCGGTGCCGGGCTTGATCCGCACGAGCGACGCGGGCAAGAGGCGCGCGGGAGAGCGCCTCGACAGCGAGGTGGATGAGGGCGAGTCGGACTGCGCGATGAGCTCGGCCAGGGCCGCCACGGTCGGCGCGTTGAGCAGGCTGTGGCCGGGGAGATCCATGTTCACGACGCTGCGCAGCCGGGAGATGAGCTGGACGGCGAGCAGCGAGTCGCCGCCGAGCGCGAAGAAGTCGTCGTGGACGCCGATCCGCTCGATGCCGAACAGCTTCTCCCACGTCTCGGCGACGGCGCGCTCCAGCGGATCGCGCGGCGCCACGTAGGCCGTGCCGAGGTCGGGCCGCGGGTGGACCGATCTCGGGATGCCCTCGGACTCGACGTCCCGCGAGGGCGGCGCGATCGAGCTGGCCGAGGGGCGCTGCTTGGCCTGCGCTTCCCGCTTCAGGACCAGGACGTGGGGCGTGGGGCTCGTGAGGACGCGCATCCAGGCGTCGAGCGCCTCGTCGCGCGAGATCCCCTCCTCCGCGGCGGCCGCGCCGCCCTCGCTCGAGTCGGCCGCGGGCTCGGGATCCTTGCCGCGCGAGGCGTCCTGCCGCTGCCACGGGTCCCACTCGATCGCGATCGTGAGCGGGCCGTCACCGGCGGCCCGCCGCTGCGCGAAGGCGCCGAGGAAGGCGGTCGCGGCGCACTGGCCCGCGAGGCCCGCCCCGCGGGCGCCCGCGGTCCGCGCGGCGCACAGCGCGACGAAATCGGGCCGGAGGCCCCGGAGCGACTCGTCGAGGACGAGCGCGCCGTCGAGCTTCGGGGCGAGGAGCGCCTCGCCCTCCTCGCGCGTCATGCGCTGGAGGGGCACGGCGCGGCGGGCGCCCGCCGCGTGGATCACGCCGTCGATCCGCCCGAAGCGCTGGAGCCCCTCGGCCACCGCGCGCTGCATGTCGTCGAGCCGCGTGACGTCGGCCGTCACGAGCAGCACCTCGGCGCCCAGCCGCTCCATCTCGAGCACCGCGCCGATCTTGCGGCGTAGCGCGTCGAAGGCGCCCGCGCCGGCGAGGCCGTCCCAGGCCTCCCGGGGCGGGAGCGCCGTCCGGCCCGCGAGCACGAGCTTCGCGCGCGCGACCTTCGCGAGGTGCTCCGCGAGGGCGGAGCCGACGGCCCCGAGCCCGCCGGCGATCAGGTAGACGCCGCCCTCCCGGAGGCGCGGCGGCAGGCCCTCGGCGCGGTCCATGCGCGCGGGTTCGAAGATCCGGACCCAGCGCTCCCCGTTCCGGTAGGCGATGACGGGCTCGGTCTGCTCCAGCGTGACCTCGGCGAGGAGCTGGTCGATGAGCCTCGCCTCCTGCAGCGTCCGCGGCTCCGGCAGGTCGATGTCGACGCTGATGCACGAGACGTTCGGGTACGCCCTGGGGATGGCCTCGCACGGGCCGAGCAGCGTGGCCTTCTCGGGGCAGAGCACGGCCGCGTCGGTCACCTTCTGCATGTGGCTCGTCACGACGCCGAGCCGCACCTCGTCGCGAATCCCCGCGTCGCCGATCCCCTGGGCCAGCGCGACGAGGCTGGCGAACCCGAGCCGCTGGGCCTCCGCGAGGCGGCCGGCGTCGAGCGGCGCGCGCGCGGGCTTGGTCACGCCCCACAGGAACATGATGCGCGAGGGGGACACGCCCGCCGCGCGCAGCGCGCCGAAGAGGGACGCGTGGTCCGCGCGGCTCGCGGGGGCGACGGTGAACTCGCCCTCGCCCGTCTCGGCGAAGCCCTCGCCCGGCCGCACGGTGATGACCTTGTAGCCGTCCCGGCGGAGCCGCATCTCCATCCGGGCGCCCAGCCCGTAGCTGTCGGCGAAGACGACGCAGCACTGCGCCCTGGCCGGCCGGGCCGACGCCTTCATCGACCCCGACAGCACCGAGCGCTTCCAGGCCAGGAGGTGGATCAGGCCGGCCGGCTCCGGCGCGCTGCGCGCCGGCCGGCGCGCGGCGCTCGAGGGCGGGTCGATCCAGTACCGCTTCCGCTCGAACGGGTAGGTCGGCAGGGGCACGCGCCGGCGGGGCTCGTGGGTGTAGAAGCCCGACCAGTCGACGCGGACGCCGGAGAGCCAGAGCTGGCCCAGCGTCTCCAGCAGGAACCCGATGTCGGACTGGCGGTGGTGGACGTGCCGGATCGACGAGAGCATCACCCGGCGGGCGCCCCGCGCGGGGTGCTGCTTGGCCAGGGTCGCGAGCACCCGGCCCGGGCCGACCTCGAGCAGGGCGCGCGTCGGATCGGCGAGCACCTCGCCGAGCCCCGCCATGAAGCGCACCGGCTCGCGCACGTGCCTCGCCCAGTACCCGGGGTCCTGCGCGTCGGCCGCGGACAGCCAGGTGCCGGTGACGTTCGACGCGATCGGGATCTTCGGGGCGCTCGGGCGCGCGCGGGCCACGATCGCGGTGAACGACGCGAGCATCGGCTCCATCATCCGGGAGTGGAACGCGTGCGACGTCTGGAGGCGCGTGCACTCCAGCTCGCGCTCGGCGAAGAGCCGGTCGGAGAGCGCCTCGACGGCGTCCTCGGGCCCGGCCACGACGCAGGCGGCCGGCCCGTTGACGGCCGCGAGCGAGAGCGCGCCGCCCCCCTCGTCGAGCAGCGGCTGCACCTCGGCCTCGGGCAGCGGGACCGCGAGCATCGCGCCCGGCGGCATCTCCTGCATCAGCTTGCCCCGACGGGCGACGATCTTCAGCGCGTCCTCCAGCGAGAAGACGCCCGCGAGGCAGGCCGCGACGTACTCGCCGAGGCTGTGGCCGATCATCGCCGCGGGCCGGATGCCCCACTCCATCCAGAGCGTGGCGAGCGCGTACTCGATCACGAAGAGCGCGGGCTGGGCGAAGCGCGTCTGCTTGAGCAGCTCCGCGGCCGCCGCCTCCCGCCCCGGGGGCGGGTAGATCACCTCGCGGAGATCGAACCCGAGCTCGGGCTGGAGCATGGCCGCGCAGAGATCGACGCCGGCGCAGAACGTGGGCTCCCGCTCGTACAGCTCCCGCGCCATGCCGGCGTACTGCGTGCCCTGCCCCGGGAACATGAGGACGACCGGGCGATCGATGGCCTCCTCGACGTGCGCGAGGACCCGCCGCTCCCCGAGCGTCGACAGCAGGCTCACCGCCTCGTCTGTGTCGTTGCAGACGAGCATGCGCCGGTGCGGGAACGTCTTGCGGCCGACCTGGAGCGTGAACGCGACGTCCGGCAGGCTGACGTCCGGGTGCGCCTTGAGGTACCCGACGAGGTTCTCGGTGATCGTGTCGAGCGCGGTCCTCGTGCGGGCGGAGAGCAGGAGGAGCTGCCAGGACCGCCCGCCGGGCGCCGCCGCCGCGTGGGGCGCCTCCTCGAGGATGGCGTGGGCGTTGGTGCCCCCGATGCCGAACGAGCTCACGCCGGCGCGGCGGGGCCCGTCGCCGGGCTCCCAGTCCGCGAGCGCCGCGTTGACGTAGAACGGGCTGTTCGCGAAGTCGATCTCCGGGTTCGGCGTCTTGAAGTGCAGGCTGGCCGGGATCTGCCGGTGGCGGAGCGCCTGCACGACCTTGATCACGCCGGTGATGCCGGCGGCGACGTCGAGGTGCCCGACGTTCGGCTTGACCGAGCCGAGCGCGCACCAGCCCTTGCGCTGGCCGCGGGACCGGGCGCGGAACGCCCGGGTGAGCGCCGCGACCTCGATGGGATCCCCGAGGCGCGTGCCGGTGCCGTGGGCCTCCACGTAGCTGATCGTCTCGGGATCGGTGTTCGCCATCGCCAGGGCCTGCGCGATGACCTGCGCCTGCCCCTCCACGCCCGGCGCGGTGAACCCGATCTTGCCCGAGCCGTCGTTGTTGACGGCCGAGCCCCGGATCACCGCCTCGATGTGATCGCCGCTGTCGAGGGCGTCCTCGAGCCGGCGCAGCACGATGACGCCCGCGCCGTTGCCGACCACCGTCCCCTGCGCCTCGGCGTCGAACGCGCGGCAGCGCCCGTCGGGCGAGAGGATCATGCCGTGCCGGTACAGGTAACCCGACCGCGTGGGGACGTTGATGGCCACGCCGCCGGCCAGCGCCATGTCGCACTGGTAGGTGAGCAGCGCCTGGCAGGCCATGTGGACGGCCACGAGCGAGGTGGAACAGGCGGTCTGGACCGCGACGCTCGGCCCGCGGAGGTTCAGCTTGTACGAGGTCCGCGTGGGCAGGAAGTCCTTGTCGTTGGCGACGTAGACTTGATAGTCCATCGCCTTCCTGAGCTCGTGGTTCGGGTAAAGGTTGCTCAGGAAATACGTGTCGTGGCCGCTCGCGCCCGCGTAGACGCCGATGGTCCCCTTGAACGCCTCGGGGTTGTACCCGGCGTGCTCGAGCGCCTCCCACGCGCACTCCAGGAAGAAGCGGTGCTGCGGATCCAGGATCTCGGCCTCTCGCGGGGTCATCCCGAAGAAGGCCGCGTCGAACCACTCCACCTCGTCGAGCACGGCCCGCGCGCGGACGTAGCTCGGGTCCGAGGCCACCTCCGGGGGCACGCCCGCCGCGGCGAGATCCTGATCCGAGAGCGCCGCGATCGACTCGACCCCATCGCGCAGGTTCTGCCAGAAGGCGTCGACGCTCCTCGCGCCCGGGAAGCGGCCGGCCATCCCGATGATCGCGATTTGGTCCTCCGGGACGGGTTGATCAAGCGGATCCATTCTGTCTGCTCTTGGCTGCCTGCTTCTTTCGTTTCAGGATCTCTCGCTGCTTCAGCGCCCGGGCGTCGGCCTCCGAGAGGTCGCTCCCGCCGCCGCTGCCGCTCGCGAGGAACGCGGCGAGATCGGTGACCGTCGGGCGCGCGAACAGATCGACGATGGAGAGATCGCTGCCGAACGACTCCCGGACGCGCTCGTGGAGGCGCATCAGGAGCAGCGAGTGGCCGCCCAGATCGAAGAAGTTGTCCTGCACGCTCACGCGCTCGATGCCGAGGACGTCCTGCCATATCGCGGTGAGCCGCTCCTCGAGCGAGCTCCGCGGCGCCACCAGGGGCGCGCTCTCGGGGCGGAGCTCGACGGGGGCCGGCAGGGCGCGGCGGTCCACCTTGCCGTTGCCCGTGAGGGGCAGCGCGTCGAGCAGCACGATGGCCGAGGGGTGCATGTAGTCGGGCAGCCGCCGCTGCGCGTGATCGCGGATCGCACGCTCGAGCCCGCCGGTCGGATCCGCCATGAACGGGCGCGCGCGGGCCCCGGCTTGCGCGGGCGGCGCCGCGGCCCTGCCGCCGTGCGGGACGACGTACGCCACGAGGCGCCGGTCGCCCGAGCGCGCCGGCTGCGCCACCACGACCACCTCGCGCACGGCCGGGTGCTCGCCGAGGACCACCTCGATCTCGCCGAGCTCGATCCGGTAACCGCGGACCTTGACCTGCTGATCCATGCGGCCGAGGAACTCGAGCTGCCCGTCCGGCATCAGGCGGACGCGATCGCCGGTCCGGTACAGCCGCCCTCCCGGCTCGCCGCCGATGGGATCGTGGATGAACCGCTCCGCGGTGAGCTCCGGCAGATCGAGGTAGCCGCGCGCGAGGCCCTCTCCGCCGATGCAGAGCTCCCCGGGGACGCCGGCCGGGACCTCGTTGAGATCCCGGTCGAGCACGTGCACCCTCGTGCCGGGGATCGGGCTTCCGATGGGCACCGTGTGGCCGACCGGGCGCTCCACCGCGGCGCAGCAGGCGAACGTCGCGGCCTCCGTGGGCCCGTAGCCGTTGATCATCCGGCACCCCGGGAGCTCGGCGAGGACCCGGTTGACGTGCTGCGGGGACAGGACGTCCCCCCCGGCCACGATCTGGCGCAGGCCGCGCAGCGCCGTGATCCGCTCGTCCACGAGGAGGTGGAAGACGCCGGCGGTGAGCCACACCGTGGTCACCCCGTGCTGCCGGATCACGCGATCCAGGTCGTCGAGCGACGCGGGCGCGGGGGGCATGACGACCAGCCGGCCGCCGTTGAGGAGCGCGCCCCAGATCTCGAACTGCGACGTGTCGAAGGAGATCGACGCGAGCTGCAGGAAGACCTCGTCCGGCGCGAAGCGCGCGTACGTCGTGCCCTTGACGAGCCGGGCCACGCCCCGGTGCGGCACGGCCACACCCTTGGGCCGGCCGGTGGAGCCCGACGTGTACATGACATAGGCGAGTTGGTCCGGCGTCGCCAGCTCCGTCGGGTTGTCGTCGCGCGCCCGGCCGATCTCCTCGGGATCCGCGTCCAGGCAGAGGACGCGCGCGCGGCACCCCGGCAGCACCGCGCCGACGCGCACCTGGGTGAGCATCACGCGGACCCGGGCCTGCTCCAGCATGAACGCGAGGCGCTCGGTGGGGTAGGTCGGATCCAGGGGCACGAAGGCGAGGCCCGCCTTCAGCACGCCGAGGAGCGCGACGATCATCTCGATCGACCGGTACATGCACACGGCCACGCGGTCTTCGGGCGCGAGGGCGCCCTCGTCGGTGCGCGCGAGGGCCCCCTCGTCGGGGCCGGGCGCGGCCCCGGGCCCCGGCGCCCCCGGCGCGCGGAGGCCGAGCAGGGTGTGCGCGAGCTGGTTGGCCCGCCGGTTCAGCTCCCGGTAGGTGAGCGACGTGACGTTGCCCGCGCCGTCGTCGAAGACGACCGCGACGGCCTCGGGAGAGCGCTCGACCTGGGCCTCGAAGAGGCGGTGAATGCACGCGTCCGACCCGGGGCCGGCCGGGGCGGTGCCCCACGCGCGGAGCGCGCTCCGCTCCTCGGGCGTGAGCAGCGGCAGCGCCGAGAGGCGCAGATCGACGTCGCGCGACGCGCCCTCGAGCAGGGCCTCGTAGTGGCCCGCCATCCGCTCGATGGTGCGGGCGTCGAACAGCGCGGTGCTGTACTCGATGCGCCCGATGATGCCGTCCTCGCGCTCGTCGAGCTCCAGCATCAGGTCGAACTTGGACGCGCCCGTGTCCACGTCGAGCTGGCTCAGGGTCCAGCCCGGATCGAGCGCCGGCACGGGCGGCTCCAGCACGAAGGCGACCTGGAACAGCGGGTTCTGGCCGGGGACCCGCTTCGGCTGGAGCGCCTGCACGACGCTGGCGAACGGCACGTCCTGGTGCGAGAGCGCGGCCTGGCTCACCGCCCGCACGCGCCCGAGCAGCTGCCGGAACGTCGGGTCGCCGCGCAGGTCGGTGCGCAGCACGAGCGTGTTCAGGAAGAAGCCGAGGAGGTCCTCGGTCTCCGGCGGGTGGCGGCACGACGCGGACGTGCCCACGACGACCTCGTCCTGCCGCGCGTACCGGTAGAGCATCGCCTTGAAGGCCGAGAGCAGGACCACGAAGAGCGTGACGCCCTGCTCCCTGGCCAGCGCCTTCAGCCGGAGCGTGAGCTCCCGCGACAGGGCGACGCAGTGGCGGGCCCCCGCGAGGCTCGGGGCGGCCGGGCGCGGCCTGTCGGTCGGCAGCTCCAGGGTGGGCAGGTCGGCGAGCTGTCGCCTCCAGTAATCGAGCTGCGGCTGGAGGGCGCCGCTCAGCTGCTGCTCCCGCTGCCAGACCGCGTAATCGGCGTAGTGGATCGCGCGCTCGGGCAGCGGCGACGGCCTGCCCGCGGCGAACGCCTGGTAGAGCGCGTGGAGCTCCCTCGGGAGCGCGTCGAAGATGGAGACTCCATCCATCAGGATGTGGTGCACCACCACGAACAGCACGTGGTCGGCCTCGTCGAGCCGGACCAGCGTGGCCCGGAGCAGCGGGCCGCGGGCGAGATCGAACGGGCGCCGGGCCTCGTCTGTGGCGAGCGCGACGGCGCGCCCCCACCGCGCCTCGGCCGGCAGCGCGGTCAGCTCGACGACCGGCAGATCGAGCGGCGCCGGGGGCAGGATCTGCTGCACGGGCTCGCCGCCGACGACCGCGACGACGCTCCTCAGGATCTCGTGGCGCCTGAGGAGCTCGTCGAGGGCGCGCCCCAGGACCGGGACGTCGAGGGGCCCGCGGAGGCGCAGGGAGAACGGCTCGTTGTAGAACAGCGCGCCCGGGTGGAGCGAGGCGTGGAGCCAGATCTGCCGCTGCCCGTGCGAGAGGGGGATGGGCCGGTCGCGCGGCGCAGGCCGGATGGCCGCGGCGGCCGGGCGCTGCTTCGGCCGGGGGAGCGACTCCACGAGCTCGGCCAGCGCGGCGACCGTGGGGGCGTCGCACAGGCTCTGCAGGGAGAGCTCGACGCCGAGCGCGCGGCGCAGCCGCGACAGCACCCGCGCGGCGAGCAGCGAGTGCGCCCCGAGGTCGAAGACGTCGTCGTGGACGCCGAGGTGCTCGATCCCGAGCGCCTCGGCCCACGCCGCGGCGATCGCCGCCTCGATCTGGTTGCGCGGCGCGAGGGGCTCGCCGTCGCCGCGATCGGGCCGGGCGGCGTCTGGCGGCGGCAGGGCCGCGCGGTCCACCTTCCCGCTGGGGCCGAGCGGCAGCGCGTCGAGCAGCACGAACGCCGACGGGATCATGACCTCGGGGAGGCTCTCGCGGAGGAAGCTGCGCAGCGCGGGCACGACGGCCCGGGGGGCGGCCGGGGGCGCGTCCGGCGCGTCCGGGCGCGCGACGACGTAGGCGACGAGGCGGCCCTCGCTGGCGACGGCCACCGCCGCGCGGACGGCGGGGTGGCGCCCAAGCGCGGCCTCGACCTCGCCGAGCTCGACGCGGTGGCCGCGGATCTTCACCTGCTGGTCGACGCGCCCGAGGAAGGCGAGATCGCCGCCGGGCAGGCGGCGCACCACGTCCCCCGTGCGGTAGAGCCGGGCCTCCGGGGTGGAGCTGAACGGATCGGGGACGAACCGCGCCGCCGTGAGCTCGGGCCGTCCCAGGTAGCTCCGGGCCAGCCCGGGTCCACCGAGGTAGAGCTCGCCGGCCTCGCTGTCCGGGACCGGGCGCATGGCATGGTCGAGCACGTAGCAGCGCGCGTTCCTGATCGGCCGGCCGATGGAGAGGGGCTCGCCGGGGTCCCGAACCGGGTCGAGCCCGTCGGCCATCGTGGCGCACACGGTGAACTCGGTGGGACCGTAGGCGTTGATGAACCTGCGCCCCTGCGCCCAGCGCGCGGCGAGGTCGGCCGGGCAGGTCTCGCCGGCGACGATGAGGGTCCGGAGCGCGGGCAGCGAGCGCTCCGCGCCCTCGGGGAAGGCGGCGAGCGCGGAGGGGGGGAAGGTCGCGATCGACACCTCCTCCGCGCGCATCCGATCGAGCAGCGCGGGCCCGGGGATCATCTCGGCCTGCGCCCCCATCACCAGGGTGCCTCCCCGGGCGAGCGTCATCGCGATCTCCCAGACCGACGCATCGAAGCTGAGGGACGCGAACTGGAGCACGCGGCAGCCCGGCGCCACGTCGAATCGCTCGGCCAGCGCACGGGTGAGGTTGGTGAGGCCGCGGTGCGTCAGCAGCGTGCCCTTGGGCCTGCCGGTCGAGCCCGACGTGTAGATGACGTAGGCGAGGTCGTCGGGGCCCGTGGTGTCCGGCGGGTCCTCGCCGCTGAAGCCCGCGGTCAGATCGCGATCGCCGTCCAGGAGGACCACGCGCGCCCCGTGGCGCGGCAGCGACGGGAGCAGCCGCGCCTGGGTGAGCAGGACGGGCGCCCCGGCGTCCTCGAGCATGAAGGCGACCCGCTCCCGCGGGTACGCGGGGTCGACAGGGACATAGGCGCCGCCGGCCTTGAGCGCCGCGAGCAGCCCGATGAGCGCCTCCAGGGAGCGCTCGGCGCAGAGCGCGACGAGGACGTCGCGGCCGACGCCCAGGCTCCTCAGGTGGTGCGCGAGCTGGTTCGCGCGGCGATTCAGCTCCTGATAGGTGAGCCGGTCAGGGCCGAAGGATGCGGCCACGACGCCGGGCGTGCGCCCGGCCTGGAGCTCGAACGAGCGGTGAATGCTGGCGTCCTCGGAGCTGAAGTCGTGATAGGTCATGTCGTGTGTGGTGGCAGGAGTCTCTTCAGGGGCAGAACATCAGCCGCCGTGTGCGAGCCCGAGCAGCGACGCGAGGGCGTCACGCATCTCGTTCAGAACCGTCCCAGGAGCACCGGAGTGAGCTCCAGGGCGGCAGCCGGTGACACGGGCGCACCCCCGACGTTTCAGGGGCGCGGTCGGCACGGATACCATGCTGCATCACGCTGGTACTCACGCTTCGATGGGCGAGTCCATCGACGCCGTGGCAGGGTGACGGTCCACAATTCAAGGCTATTCGCAGCGCAGCCGATTACACACAACCGCGGAATGAAGGTCAAGCGGGACGTACGGCTTTTTTCGGCGTGAAGGGGCATGTGGTCGCGGCGCTGCGTCATGAGGCGATCGCTCCCGGCCGGCAGTCCTGGCCCGCGTGGCCCGCGACGGGCTCGCACACCGCGACGGAGCCCGCCGCGAACGAGGCGTCGGGAGCACTCGTAATCAGGTGGTGATCGACGATGTCCCGATTGCCGATCGTACGGGTTTCATGAATCGAACATCGCCGATCTTCAGAGGTCGCCGAGAGGGGCTGTCGAGCGTCCGCCCCGGCCCCGACCGCACCGAGACATCCCTCGCGCGGAGCCCTGCCGCGGGGCGGGCCCGCGGCGCGTCCATCGCCGGCGCCGCCTCACCGCGCCTCCGCGGCGGACGCGCCGCGACCCGGACCGGCGCCGCGCTCACCCGATACCCACGCGCTCCTCGTTGAAGCCCTCCGTCCGCGTCATCGCCGACTGGAAGAGGCTCGCCAGCACTTTGACCGGCCACGACAGGCTGTCCATCGACCGGCACCACTCGAGCGCCAGGAAGCCCGCGGCCCCGACCGCGAGCAGCACCGCGGTCGTGATCAGCACGACCCGGCTGTGCAGCGACAGCCGCGGCGGGCGCTCGCCCCGGAGCCGCAGCCTGGCCCGGCGCAGGAGCTCGTCGTGCACCGGGAAGCCGAGGCCGCCGAGGATCACGAGCGTCATCACGACGATGCAGGCCGCGGGCGTCGCGGTGGACTATGGAATACATCATGGACGCCGCAGCGGAGGAGCGGCTTCAGCAGTACATTGACGGCATTGGCACGGTCCTCGGTCATCCCAAGCGCCGGGAGGCGTTTGCGAGCTACACGCTGGGGCTTCTCAGCGATCTGGAACGCAAGAGCGTTGAGCCGATCGCCGCGTTGGGAGTGTGCCAACGATCCAAGTCGCCGGCGCGAAGCGCAGATCCCTGACGGCATTCAGTTCAAGAGCAAGGTGGATCTGGCACTCGACGCGATCGAGCGCGCTGCGGCCGACAACGTGCCGGGTCAGCTCGTGCTTGCGGACGCCGTCTACGGTCGCTCGGCAAAGTTTCGCGACACCGTGCGCCTGCTCGGCTTCGACTACCCCGTCGGTGTGGACTCGACGACGATGGTCGTCGCCCTCGGTCCCGGCGGGCGCTGGAACAAGACGCCCATGACAGCCGACGAGCTCGCGCGCAAGCTTGGCAAAAAGGCGTTTCGTCGGATCACATGGCGCGAAGGTACGGGCAAGAAGCTCGCGTCGCGGTTCGCCTTGCGCCGCGTTCGGCTCGCCAATGACGATTGACGATGGCATCCCGGTCGAGGAGCACGAACCGCTGTGGCTGCTCATCGAGTGGCCGTTCGGCGAAAGCGATCCCTCGAAGTTCGCGGTCACGACGCTGGGGACCAAGATGTCCAAGAAGCAGATCGTACGCCAGTACAAGGAGCGCTACCGAACTGAGCAGGCCTACGAAGAGATGAAGGGCGAGCTGGGGCTCGATCACTTCGAAGGGCGGCGATTCCGAGGCTGGCACCACCATGTTTCCGTCGTCCTGTGCTGTTACGCCTTCATCGTGGCCGAGCGTGATCGGTCTTTTTTTCCCTCGGCAGACGCCGAAGGTCACGCCCACCCGCTCCGCTTCGCGGCCTGAGCGTCACTTCGCCGACTCGCTCGCGACCGTTCGCCGCGCGATCGCTCGCGCCTTGATCGCGTGGCTGCCTCGTTGCCCTGCGTGCCACCGCCCGCCGTTACGCCGCAGCGCGCATTGGTTCGTGTCCGCGCCGCGCTGACACAGTAGTGGTAGGCTCTTCTGGCTTCGCAGGGCGCGGTCCGATGCGCTTGCGCGCCAACGTGGGCGACTTGCCGAGGCGAGCACGCCAGCGTACTTGACGGTGTGAAAGCGCGGCGGCGGGACGCTGGCCGCGAGGCGGCCCACGAGCGAGAGCGGATCCATGTCCACAAGGGCAGTCCCGTCAGCGAAGGCGCGCCTCCGCGACAGCCGCACCAGGCCGTCCTGCTGCGGCTCGACGCGCTCCTTTGCGATCGGGGGTCGCAGCACGTAACGCAGCAGCGCCTCCCTCGCCGCGGCATGGTGCGCACCGGCGCGCGTCGCTGCGTGCGAGGTGAAGCCATCGAGCGCAGCGCACAGCGGCTTGTCGTACGCGAGCGCGCTCGGAGAAGAGGGCGAGAGCCCGCGGAGCCATTGCGGGGCGACGACGTATGGCGCGGCTCTCGTCCCGAGACGGCGGAGGCGCAGAGCGCTGCCTCGGGCTCGTCGTCCTCCTCGACGTCGTGCTCGATCTCGAGATGCCCGTGCCGCCGGAGGGTTCGGAGCATCCGCCCGACGGCGTGCTCTAGGACCTGACCGACCTCGCGCGTTCGCAGGTGACCGAGTTCGTTCCACACGAGCTCGGTGCCGTCTTCGTGATAAGCCCCGTCGAGGAAAACCACGTGCAGATGCGGATTGAGCGGCATGTCGCCGGACGTGCGTTGCACGAGGGTCACCGCGCCGCTCCTGACCGCGCCGCACGCGCCTCGGCGCGCGGCGCGCTCTTCGTGAACCGCTCGACGCTCTCGACGAAGAGGCGCGTCAGCACGCCGAACAACGCCCCGTCCTGGGCGAGCCTGCGCCGCCACGGAAACGGAAGCGCGCGTGAAGCGCTGATTCTGGATCGTGCGCGGTCGGCAGGGCCGATTGGGGGGAGTCCGTCGGGACTTCCCTGGTTGCTCTGGCAGTTGCAGTTTCGACCTTGATCGTCGCCGTCGGAGGACGGCGGTGGGGTCAACCTGAACCGGGACCACCGAGGGGAGATCCGCGAACGGCTCGTGCCGATCGCCGAGCCCGTGGGTTTGAATTGACACCAAAAATGTGAACGTTCACAATCAACCCGATCTGTATCCCCATCCCCCATGAGTCCGGGTGCTGCGACGCGTTTGGTCTGCATCGAGAGTCAGCCAGAAGATGCCTTCGTGCTGACGCTCGCGGGCACCACCCGCCCGTGGATGGGCATGAACAACTTGAAGGACGTCAATCACTACGAGTGGATCAATGGCAGCCCGGTGACCTACACGCACTGGCAGCCGGGCCAGCCGGACAACCCCGCGAACGAGCGCTGGGTGAAGATGGTCGCCGACGGCACCTGGGACGACGGCAACATCGACACCTCATACATTTGCGAATGGGACGACTGACGCCCAGAGTCTCGAGAAACCTGCGCAGATGTCCGCGTGGACGAGATCTTCGGGCTCGACACCTCGATTGCGGTTTGAAGCGGGGACCAGAGCGAAGCTGGGTCGAGTTCGGCGTTCAGCGACGCGAGAGCGTGGAGACCGCGCTCGAAGGCATGCAAGCAGTCGTGTATCTGATGACGTGCCCACGCCGTTCGATGCCGCCGCGCGCCGAGCTCGGCCGCCGCTCGCGGCTGCTCGAATGGTGGCTGCAGCAGCTGGCGCGTCGCGTCTGAGCTCAGGTACGCTCGCGGTAGCCTCGCTCGCCAGCGCCCGCTGCTACGGCCGGTCGGGGAAGCAAGGTGGGCGCCACTGCTGTAGCGCCCACCGCGGCATGTGAGCGCACCCGCAGCTGCGCCGCCGATCCACCGAGATTTTTTGCCTGCGCATCGACGACATGCAGCTTGTACGTTCCGGCGCTGGCCGGCACGGCGATGGACGTAGCGTCCCCTGCCGCCTTCGTCATCGTCGCGCCCTCCGTGAACGTGCCGGTGCCGGCCGGGTCACCGAGCGCCTTGCGGCGCAGAACGGTGCTCTTCCAGTACGGCGGCCGCCGCGTCGGCGCTGGGAGAGCGTGCTGGAGAAGCTCGGCCATCCATGAGCTGGCTCGGCAACACCGCGCTCACCAGTGCGGCCACACCTCCACCGGGACCCCGACGGACGATCCTACATCGTGGTAGCCGAGCTGCCCGCTGTCGTTGTCGCCCCAGGCCCAGCGGGTCCCGTCGGCGCGCAGCGCCAGCGCGTACATGTCGCCCGCGGCGATGGCGGTGATCTGGTCGAGGAGCACGGGCACCGGGGTGGGATGCGGCTGCGACCACGAATAGCCCGGGTTGCCGAGCTGCCCGCTGCCGTTGCTCCCCCAGGCCCGGGCGGTGCCGTCCGAGCGCAGCGCCAGCGAGTGCCCCATCCCCGCGGCGATCGCGGTCACCGCGTCGAGCCCCGCGACGGGCACCGGCACCGCGCTGTCGGCCGCCACGCCCTGCCCGAGCTGGCCCTCGGACCCCTCGCCCCAGGCCCGCACGGTGCCGTCCGAGCGCAGCGCCAGCGAGTGCCAGGTCCCCGCGGCCACCGCGATCGCCCCGTCGAGCCCCGAGACCTGCACCGGGACCGCGCTGTCGGCCGACGCGCCGTCGCCGAGCTGCCCCTGCGATCCCTCGCCCCAGGCCCACACCGTGCCGTCGGCGAGCACGGCCAGCGCGTGGATGTCGCCCGCCGCGATGGCGACGACGTTGCTCAGGCCGGGCACGGGCGCCGGGGTCGCGCGCCAGCCGACGGTGCCGTCCCCGAGCTGGCCGGAGGAGCTATCGCCCCAGGTCCAGACCGTGCCGTCCGACCGCAGCGCCATCGAGTGATATCGCCCCGCCGCCACGTCGATCACCTGGTCGAGGCCGGGCACCACGACGAGATCGGGGATGGTCGTGGTGGTCCCGAGCTGGCCGCCGTAGTTGGTACCCCAGGCCCGGACGGTGCCGTCCGCGAGCAGGGCCAGCGAGTGCCCGTAACCCGCGGCGACGTCGGTCACGCCGCTCATCTTCTGGACGAAGAACGGATCTCCATAGACCCCGGCGTCCTGGTAGACGCTGACCTGGTAATCGCCGTTGTCGCCCCAGCCCCAGATCGTGCCGTCGGAGCGCACCGCGAGCGAGTGCGCGCTCCCCGCCGCCAGCGTCACCGGCGCGCAGGAGGGGTTCACCAGCCCGTCGCAGTTCTCGTCCTGGGGGCTCGCGCACCACTCCACCTCGTCGGGCACCCTCTGGCCGGTGCACCAGCCATAGCCCGTACCCTGCGCGTTGCAGGTGCGCACGCCCGCGTGGCAGACGCCCACGCCCTCGGTCCCCGCGGGGCCCTGGTAGCACGGCACGGTCGACCCCGGGACGCAGACGCACCCCGCGCCCTCCTCGTTGGCCTGCCCGTCGCAATCGTCGTCCGCGGCGCTCGTGCACGTCTCGACCGAGGGCAGCACCTCGCCCGTGCAGGCCTCGTAGCCCGTCCCCAGCGCGTTGCATGTCTGCGTGCCCGCGTGGCAGGCGCCCACGCCCTCGGTGCCCGCGGGGCCGCCATAACAAGGCTGCGCCGATCCCGGGACGCAGGCGCACCCCGCGTCCTCCTCGTTGACCTGCCCGTCGCAATCGTCGTCGGTGATCGTGCCGCACGCCTCGGCCGAGGGCAGGACCTCGCCGGTGCACGGGCCATAGCCCGAGCCCAGCGCGTCGCAGATCATGAAGCCCGCCGCGCAGGCGCCCACGCCCTGGGTGCCGGCCGGGCCGGTGTAGCAAGACGCCAGGGCGTCGGGCTGGCAGAACGTGCTGGGCTCTCCCCCGCCATGCCCGCCGGCCCCATCGCCGCCCTGCCCCCCCGTGCCGCCCTGCCCGCCGGCGCCGTCGCCGCCCTGCCCGCCGTCGCCGCCCTGCCCGCCGTCGCCGCCCTGCCCGCCCTGGCCCTCGCCGCCGTGACCACCGCTGCTCGTCGTGGTGCTGGAGCCCGTGGGCCCCGGCTTCGGCTCCTCGGCGCTGTTCTCGCAACCCGCGCTGGCCGCGGCCAGCCAGGTGCCGAGCATCACCGCCGGGATCTTCAGCGTTCGCATGAATTTCCGCTCTCCGTTCAGGTGGGCGCGGACAGAGCAAGATGGGAGCCAGCGCTCGAGGCTTCCTGGACAGGCGTGAGATCCCGGGGAAAATGCCCGGCAAGCAAGGTGTCGCTTGCGCCGAGTCTGCTCAACTTGAGCAGACTCGGACCAATCCGCCATCTCCCCGAGGAGGTGCAGCCATCTCCCCGAGGAAGTCCGGCCATCTCTCCGAGGAGGTCCGGCCATCTCTCCACCTCCTCGAGGAGATTCGACCACCTCCCCGATCTTTTCTACGATTGAGCCGAACATGATGGTGAGCATCGATCTGTCCCCCGAGGCCGCCCGCCTCTCGCCGCCGCTCGGGTCATGAGCACCGAGGTCTCCAGGCTCTACGTCCTGCTCTGCGACTACGAGATCCTCGGGAAATATGTCGGCGCGCGAGAACGCAGAGCGCCCGCGCGGGCGATCCCAGTAGAGCCTGCGGGCACTGGCGAGCGGCAAGGCTCCGGCAGCGAGTCGACGCGAGCGGCGGGATCGACGTTCGGACCAAGCTTGCTCACCCCTCCGGTGCCACCGGCAGCCCGAGCAGCCGACCGATCGTCTCGTGAACGACCCGGGCCGCCACCTCGTCCCCGAGGGCGACGGCGCGGCTCAGTGTGCCGGCGAGCGAGGCGATCACGGTGGCGCGAGGCGACGGATCGATCACGGCGCTCTCCCCGGACCCGAGGCTTGACGCTTGGGCCCGGGTTGGGCCCACGCCTTCCGAGGGGGTGCGATCCGTCGTCACGCTCTCCCAAAATCCCCGGGGAAGCGAGGGATCGCGACGGTTCAGCGCCGCGGAACAGTCCCGCCAGGGTTCTCCCTCCCCTCGGATCGCCGTGGTTGCCTCGCTCGCCGGCATCCTGAGCCGCGCCGTCGCCCTCGGGGATGGCGAGGCGGCCCGGGCGGAGGGTTCCCGAGGCGGACAACAACAAGGCCCCAAGCCCTCTATACCCCGACGAGGACAAGCGCCTCATGGCTGCGGTGGATATTCCACTGCCTTATCGGATCTATCACGGGTTTCTGATCCGTGAGCGGATGCGTGCAGACGAAGCTGGCAGGCTGGAGCGCTCATCGGTTCCGGGGGACCGCGGCGGTGCTCTTGCGCAAGATCAGCTCGGCATCGACCACGAGGCGCGAGCAGGAGCGGCGGCCGCTCTCGATCTGCCCGAGCAGCAAGTGGAGGCACCTGCGCCCCAGCTCGGAGAAGTCCTGGCGGACGGTGGTGAGCGGAGGCGTGAAGTAGGCCGCCTCCGGGATGTCGTCGAAGCCGACGACGCTGATGTCCCGCGGCACCGCGCGTCCGATCTCGTGGAGGTAGCGGAGCACGCCCAGCGCCATCTGGTCGTTGGCCACGAACACGGCGGTGACGCCTGGCGTGCGCGCCAGCTGCGGGGCGAGCTCGTAGCCCGAGCGTGCGCTCCAGTCGCCGCGCAGGAGAGGCGGCGGCTCGACGCCCGCGGCCTCCAGCGTCGAACGCCAGCCGTCGATGCGCTGCTCGGCCTCGAGCGACTCGATCGAACCGGCGATGTGCCACACCGTCCGGTGACCCAGGTCGAGGAGATGGCGGGTCGCGGCCGTCGCGCCGCCGTGCTGGTCGACGGCGACCACCGGGACCGAATCGTCCGGCCCCCCCTCGACGGCGACCACCGGCACGTCGGAGGTGACGTGGCGGAGCGCGTCCACCGCCGACCGCAGCGGGGCGATGATCATGATGCCGTCGGTGCCCTGATCGCACAGCCTCTTCACCGCATCCACCACCGGCGCGCGGCTGAGCGATTTCAGGCTGACGACGCTGACGCCGTACCCGGCGTCGTGCGCCGCCGTCTCGAGCCCGTGGAGCGTCGACGCCGGGCCGTAATGCGTCGTGTTGAAGCTGACCACGCCGAGCGTCCGCGAGCGCCCGGTGACGAGCGCCTGCGCCACGGAGCTCGGGCGGTAGTCGAGCTGGCGGATCGCGTCGAGCACGCGCTCCCGCGTGTCCCGATGCACGTGGGGGCTGTCGTGCAGGACCCGCGAGACCGTCTGGTACGAGACGCCGGCGAGCTTGGCCACGTCGACCATGACCGCGGCACGGCGCCCGCCTCTCTTGATGCGCCCCTCGGGAGGAGAGTTTTCGTCCATCGGGGCCAAGCTTAGTCGCGCGCGGGGGGAATGGTATCGACATCCACCACGACCGCACCCCGGCGCCCGCTTCTCCTGATGCGCCGCGCGAGCGGAGCCCTGCCATTGGCCGGGCCCGATCTCGGCCGCGCAGGGGCGGATCGGCGTGACGTCCCCGGTCGGGCCTCGTCCTCCGGCTTTGCGCTGAGTGGATCGTCAGCCGCCGGTGGTCGCGCCGCTCGCCTCGAACCGGACACGCTCAGCCCCCGCACGCCTCGGCGATTCAACTCGCACCTGCCTTTCGCGCACGCCGCTGCGCCACGACCGCGCCCAGCGCGACCAGGGCGGCGACCGCGCCCGCCGGGGAGCTGGGCCCCGATTCGACCCGGCAGGCGCGCCCGCCCTCGTCCTCGCTGGCGTTGTCCGCAGGGGCGGCGCCAGCGTCGCCCGTGGCCATGGCGCCGGACGAAAACACTGTCGCACCACAGAGCGATGGTGCCATGATGAGGACCTTGCGTTGGATCGATATTGTGCTCATGACCATTCTTCGACCTCGCCGCTCTCCCGGAGCTTCGTCAGGTGTCGCCAGACAGCTGGTCTCGGAGGTGATCTCGTCGATGAACCGCTTCACGGTGGCGGCGGACAGGTCACCCGTGCCGTGGGCCTGGCAGCCAATGGCGTCGATGGAGGCGCCCGCCTCCTTGGGCCGGCGCGCATGTCACGCCGTGGTTACCTCGAAGGAAGCAACGTTCACCGAGCCCCCTAAAGGCTGCGTGGCGTGATTGAAGATGCCGGAGCGATAGCCCAGGAAGTATTGCCAATCCTTGTTCATGTTGAGCGTGTTGCCCAGGCTGGTGAATCGGGTGCCGTCCGTGCTCTAGGAGAATCGCGCTTGCGCGCCGCCCATGTCTGTGCGGACGTTGGCCTCCACGCGTGGCCAGATCGTGTTGCCGGCTCCCCCGGAGCCCGGTGCACCCATCAAGAGCACGTTGTGCCTCTCCGCGGCGGCGATGTTGGGGCCGCCTTCTCCCGGTCGCGTGGCAGCTCGGACTCGCCAGGTCGTTGATCGGAGCGGGCGCGTCGTCGGCCCGCCGCGCTCCCAGGGGTTGGCGGTCCCTGGGTCGTGCCAAATCCATGGCGAAGCGGCTCGTGACGACGCGGTTCGGCCTACGGGGATCTCCGCGTCTATCGCACTCTGACGCCTCGTCTTCGTGGCCTGCTACTGTCGACGCGCCCTTGCTCGCCCGTTCGGTGCCGGCGTCAGGCCGAGCAGCCGACCGATCGCCTCGTGAACGACCCGGGCCCCCACCTCATCCCCGAGGGCCCTCGATCCCCGTCACGATGTGCCCGAGGCCGCGGCCGCCTCTGCGAAGGGGCCGAGATGGAACGTGCAGAGTCCACCTCGTAAACCGGATCGCTCGGCGCTCGAAGGAGCTCAGCGAAGAGGCAAGGAATGGAGGGTGGATCACGCAGCGTGTGGGTGCATGGGCGGGCAATGCCAGGACGGCTGCCGGTGTGCCACGGCACGTGGTCGTCCAGGAGGCGGCGCGTCGGCGGCCGCGATCGTACGGCGGTTCAAGGCTCGAGCCACGCCGAGCTCGGCGGAAGCTCCGCTGTCTGCGGACGCGCCATGGGGTCACCGAGGCCAACACCGTAAGGAGATCTTGCTCTACGCTGCTCCCGATGCCTAGCGACGCTCCTGTCGATCTCTACTCGCTCGCCTTCACCTGCAGCGTCGATCCGCTGCTCTTGCTCGACGAAAGCGGCCGGATCCTGGCGCTGAACCCCGCCGCCGAGCGCCTGTCCTCCACGCCCGGGGCGACGGCGCGCGGAGCGCCCGTCGATGAGGCGCTTCGGCCCGATCCGCCCCTCGGCGCGCTGCTCGAGCAGGTGCTCCGCGATCGCGCCCCGCGCGCCCTGCCGCCCGACTTCACCCTCCACCTCGCGAACGAGCGCGTCGTCCTCGCCGAGGGGAGCCTCAGCCCGCTCGTCGACCCCGCGGGCGCGTGCGCCGGGGTGCTCCTCGCGCTGCGCGGCGTGACCGAGCAGCGCCGGGCCGAGCTGGCGGCGCGCGATCGAGGAGCGCGCATCAACGACGCCATCGAGGCGCTCGACGTCGGCTTCGTCATCTACGATGCCGAGGATCGGCTCCGCTTCTTCAACACGGCGTACAAGTCGCTCTACCCCGAATGCGCCGCCGCCATGCAGATAGGCAATACGTTCGAAGACGTCGTCCGCGAGGGCTGCCGGAACGGGATTCACCTCCACAGCGGCCTCAGCGAAGACGAGTGGGTCGCCGCTCGCCTCGCGGAGCATCGCAGCCCCGGGGACGTCTACATGCGGCGGTTCGGGGACCGCTGGATCGCCCTCAAGAGCGGCCGCCTCGCCGACGGCAGCTTCGTCGGCCTGCGGATCGACACCACCGCGCTCAAGGAGGCAGAGCTCGCCCTCGAGCGCGAGCGGCAGTTCATCCGCCTCGTGCTCGACACCATCCCGATCGTCGTCACGGTCAAGGATCGGGACGGCAAGATGAAGCTCGTCAGCAAGAGCTATGCTGAGCTGTACGACACCACGGTGGACGCCGCGGTGGGCAAGACCGTTACCGATCTGCCGCGCTCCCACGCCGAGCTCTCCGTCATCGGCGAGATGGACCGGGAGGTGCTCTCGCGCATGCAGCCGGTCTCGAGGGTTCACCCCGTCACGCGCCCGAACAGCAAGACGCGGTGGATGTCCGTCGTCAAGGTGCCTCTCGTCGAGCAGGACGGCACGGCGCACATCCTCGCCATTGGAACGGACATCACGGCGCAGCGGGAGCACGAGGAGCACATGACCGCCACCATCGCCGAGCTCGAGCGGCAGAAGCAGGCCATCGCCGCTCAGCTCGCGGTCATCCAGCGCCAGCAGGCGCTCATCCGCGCCCTGTCCACGCCCATCCTCCAGGTCGCCGAGGGCGTGCTCGCCGTGCCCCTCATCGGCGCGCTCGACGACACCCGCGCTTCCGACGTCACCAGCAAGCTCCTCGACGAGGTCGTGCGCACTGGCGCTCGCTTCGCCATCATCGACGTCACCGGCATCGAGAGCGTCGACGCCGCGACGGCCGACCACCTCGTCCGCATCGTCCGCGCGATCCGCCTGCTCGGCGCGAGCGGCGTCCTCACCGGCATCGGGCCCGCCGTCGCCCAATCCATGTGCGGCATCGGGGTCGACCTCTCCGGCGTCACCACGCACGGCAATCTGCGCGCCGGGATCGAGGTCTGTCTCCGCTCGCTGCCCGCACGGCGCTGAGCGCCGCCGGCGCCTCCCCTCCTCCGCGGAGGCGACGAGGAACGCCGTGCAGCTCCTGCGCGGCGAACGACCCGGCTCACCACCCTCGATCTCCGCCACGAGGCAAGCACGTGTGCACCGGCGCGCGACCCGGGTGCTCTACATGCACCGTGCTAGAATTCTGCCGTCAGGTCGGGGTCGATGACCACCGTCGAGCCCGTCGGCGCGGTCCGCTTGGCCCTGAACCTGTGCCCTCAGACCCGCTCGCCGTAGAGAATCGAGACCGCCGCCATCTCCAGCATCAGCTCCTTGAGGATGAGCTGGTCGGTGGACTTCTCGGCCTCGACATCGAAGGCGAGGTCGCGCAGCTCGTGATGGGCAAGGGCGAGACCCAGCTGCTCGGCAATGGCGAAGGCGCCCATGGCGTCGAGATTGAGCATGAGAAGGTGGTGGAGCTCCTTCCAGTTGCCCTTGGCGCCCCCAGCGATCCCCTCGACGGCGTCGAGCGCCCTGCGCGCCACGTCCATCACGACGCCCGCGAGGCCTCGCGTCCCCTCCGCCGCCTCGCGGCCGATCGTGCGGGGAAGGCGGTGGGCCACCTCCTCGTGCCTCCGCGCGCGGTCGAGGATCTCCGAGAGGAACTGGCGGATGTTGGGCTCTTCCACCTTGGGGACGGCGATCTCCAGGGCGTTGCGGAAGGCCGTCTGCGCCGTGATGACATGGGCGAGCCACCTGGCCGCACGATCGAGGTGCGCGCCCCAGGTCTCACCGTGGAGATTCAGGAGGTAGGGGCCTTCGAGCGCCGCAGGTCCGGCGCCCTCGGGATCGGCCGCTTCGATTCCATCCATCCTATTTCCCTTCCTCACCGCCTGGTCACGCGCCAGATCACGCCCGTATGGGCGTAGGCGACCACGTAGCTGCGGTTTGCCGTGTTGTTGCCGAAGTCGAGCACATAAAGGCTCTTGCCATCCGGGCTGAACGCGCAATCCACGGGCCGCTCGATTCCACCGCTGCCCGGCGTGCCGGAAGCGGGACCGGGAGCTCGGTTTCGCAGGAAGGGCTCACCGGCGCCGGCCGCGATGTCGCAGCGGACGACCTGGAAGCCCCGGCCCAGCGCAGCCTCGCGGTTGGTGTTGAGCGGCGCATAGGTGCCGAACTGGCAGACGAACGCATGGCCGCGGAAGCCGAACGCGTCCGAGCGGCTGAAGGTGAGCTTGCCGAGCGCCGTGTGCGGCGGGAACAGGAAGACGGCGGGGCCGGCCCAAGGCGGCGGGTTTTCAAGAAAGGGCTCGGCCGCTTTACCCCGGATCGGCCGGTGGAGATCGTGCCAGACGGGGAGGCCGTCGCCGCAGAGGTCCGGATAGCCGAACCACTCGGGCTCCTTGACCTCGCCGGGCGGCACCCGAGCGTTCTTGATCCGCCAGATGCGGTCCGGGTCCTCGCCGATGGAGCGCTCGCCCTTCTCCTCGAAGTCGTTGTCGGTGGCGTAGAGGTGGCCGTCTTCCCCGAAGGCAAGTCCAAAGGGGTTGCGGATGCCCCAGGCGAGGAGCTCGAGCTCGCTCCCGTCGGGCCGCGAGCGCCAGACGGCCGAATTGCACTTGAGCTCGCCCTTGACGACCTGGCCCCTCGTCACGGGCGTGCCGAAGGGCTGGAAGGGTCCGGTTTCGGCATAGTAGGGGAACGGCAGGCGTGGATCGCGCGCCCATACGGTATTGCCGGTGAGCGTGACGTCCTGGCCCGGCACGTCGTGCGCGTGGGGGTGCTTGGCGAGGTCCACGGTGAAGCCCTCGGGCACCACGACGCCCTGCAAGCCCACGGAGCCCTGGCCGAAATACATCATCCCGTCATGCGGCCCGAAGACCGGCCCCCCGGGCTCGTGCCAGCCGCCCGAGGGGATCCCGTCCACGAGGACGATACGCTCCCTGGTCCGCAGGTCATGGCGCGTGACCCGCATGTTGTAGCCGCCCTTGAGCGAGACGTAGAGATAGCCGCCCCGGACCGCCATACCGCGGGGACCGCCCAGGTCCTCCACCGCGAAGACCTCCGGGGCCCGTCCCGGGGCCATGCGCCAGATACGCGGTGTCATATAAGGTCGGGTGGGCCAGGTGCTGCCGCCTTCGGCGAAGAAGAGCGTGCCGTCCTCGTCGAAGCAGAGCGCACAGGGGAAGGATAACCCCGCCACGACGGGCTCGACCTCGTAGCCCTCCGGGACCCAGGCATCCGCGGCATCCACGCGGCGGCGCACGGGCGTGGGCAGGACCTTCAGCGCGTCCATCGAGACGCGCGTCATCTGCGGCTGCATGGATTCCCCCCTTCGCGTCCGGCCCCCTCCGACGGGGTCGGCTGAACGAACGTGGCGCATCCAAGACGGCCGTCGAGGGGAATCGGCCCTCTCCACGCGTCCGATGAGCATCGGTTATGGATGTACAGGTTTGCCCGAAGAGCATTGAGCCGGACGGACAGCTGGAGGTCCCAGGACACGGAGCCGCAGCCTCCCGAGCTGGGGGCTCGCCAGACCATCAGCGCATCGAGCTGCCCGGGGAGCGGATAGGCGCTTCAAGCGCCTTCCAGAAAGCCACCCATTTTTGGCTCACCCAATCGAGCTTGCACGACGCCACGCCCGCCCAGTTTGCCCAGCGCGCCGCAAGGGAGCATCCACGCTCAACAGGTCCGGTGACCTCTCGCGCCCCGTCGGGAGAGCCCGCCCGCGCGCGCGGCGCAGCGTATGCATCGTGGGTGCATGGGCAGCGCTCCCGGCGCTGAAGGGGGAAATCATGACAACGAGGGGGCCCGAAGATCGCGAATGGTCCGCAGAGCGGGACGAGACCGTCTCGAGCCGCACGGCATCCGTGCTCCGGCGGTGACCGACCCTCCGAGCGAACCCCTCCCGCGGACGCGCTCCGCACGCCGGATCGGCGATGGGCTGCTGCGACAGCTCGGAGGGCGAGCGCAGGCCAGGGTGATCGTCCTGATGGCGCTGGTGCTGTCGCTCGACAGCGCCGACGCCGGCGCGATCGGGGGCATGGCCACGCCGCTGCAGGGGTCGCTCGGCATCGACAGCACCAAGCTCGGCCTGTTGTTCACGGTCGAGTCCGTCGTCGCCGCCGCCGGCACCATCGTGTTCGGCTGGCTGGTCGATCGCAGGGCGCGGACGCGGCTCCTGGCGCTGACGATCGTGCTGTGGGGCGTGGCGATGGTCGCCTGCGGCGCCGCGACCTCCTACGCCGGCCTCCTCGCCGCGCAGGTCGCGCTCGGCGCCGTCATCGCGGCCGCGCAGCCCGCCGTCGCGTCCCTCGTCGGCGACTACTCTCCACCCGATCTGCGCGGTCGGGTGTTCGGCTTCATCCTCTCGGGCGAGCTGATCGGCACGGCGATCGGCGTCATCGCCGCGGGACTGTTGGCCGAGATCTCGTGGCGCCTCGGCTTCTGGGCCCTCGCGCTGCCGACGCCCCTTCTGGCGTGGGCCATCCATCGCCTCCCCGAGCCGGCGCGCGGCGGCGCGAGCTGGCTCCAGCCAGGCCAGGAACGCATCGAAGCGCGTCCGGGCGCGGCGGCGTCACGCGACGAGGGGCCGTGGCCCCGTCCGGCGCAGAGCGTCGGCGCCAGGGCGCGCGCCGCCGGCGTCGAGCCGCGCGAGCGCCTCGTCCGCGACGTCGACCCGCGCAAGCGGTCGTTTGTCTGGGGGCTCGGCTACGTGCTCCGCATCCCGACCAACCTGGTCCTGATCATCAGCTCCGCGCTCGGCTACTACTTCTTCGGCGGGCTGCGCATCTTCTCCATCGAGCTCCTGACCGGCCGCTACCACCTCAGCCACCAGGCGGCCCTCGGCGTCGCCGCGATCGTGGGATCCGGCGCGGTCCTCGGCGTCTACGCCGGCGGCAAGGGCGTCGATGGGCTGCTCGCCCGCGGGCACGACACGGCGCGCATCTGGGTGGCCTCGTGCGCGTACCTGGCGAGCGCGGCGCTGTTCCTCCTCGGCCTGCTCTCCGTCGCGCTCGCCACCGCGCTGATCCTGTACTTCCTCGCCGCGTTCGCGCTCGCGGCCGCCAACCCTCCGCTCGACGCGGCGCGGCTCGACATCGTGCCCTCGCACCTGTGGGGTCGCGCGGAGGGCGTCCGGATGACGGTACGCAAAGCGGCGGAGGCCGCCGCGCCGGTGGTCTTCGGGTACGTCGCCGAGGACGTCTTCGGCGGCGGCCCGTCACCCCTGCGCGCGACCTTCTCCGTCATGCTCATCTCGCTGTGCGGAAGCGGGCTCATCAGCCTGATCGCGCTCCGAACGTACCGCCGCGACGCCGCCAGCGCCGACGCGCTCACCGAGCGAGCGCGCGGGCGTGGTCGCCGCTGAGCCCCGGGCGCGACGATCGCGCGGTGTCACGGCGCCATCCGTGGCGCAGCGGTTGCAAAAATTGCAAATCGCGCGGCGGCGTGGGCAGGCCGGTGAACGTGATCGAGGCGAGGTTCGGCGTGGCTGCCGCGCTCGCCTTCGTGTCCGGGGCCGTCGACGTGATCGGCTGGCTGTCGCTCGATCACCTCTACACGGCGCACATGACGGGCAACAGCGCCGCGCTCGGCCAGGCCATCGCCCGCGGAGATACGCGCGCGATCGTGACGCGCGGGCTCCCGGCCGTGGTCTTCATGGCGGGCGTGGTGGGCGGCGCCACGCTCGCCGAGGCCTGCATCCATCGCGGCGTGCGCGCCGCGGTCGCGCCGGGCCTCGCGCTCACCGCGGCCCTGCTCGTGGGCTTCCTCGCCGGGGTGAGCGTGACCGCGCACGCGGGGCCGGTCCCGCTCGAGCCGGCCTGGGCCTTCGATCTGCAGGCGTCGCTCGTCAGCCTGGCGATGGGGGTGCAGACGGCCACGTTCCGCCGCATCGACGGCGTGACGGTGCGCACCACGTACATCACCGGCATGCTCACCAACTTCGCCGAAGAGCTGGCCCAGCTGCTCGCCAGGCCTCGCGATGCCCCCGTCGATATGCGCTCGACGGCGCGACACCTCGTGGCCACGGGGCTGATCTGGCCGAGCTTCGTGGCGGGCGCCGCCGCGAGCGCGCTCGCGTACGCGCGCTGGCGCGCGCACGCGCTGGCGATGCCGGTCCTGCTGCTCGTCTCGCTGGTGGTGATCGACCTCGCGTGGCCCATCGGCGGGCCCAGCGGGACGGCCGCGTGGCGCCGGGAGCAGCGGCGCCGGAGCGGCGAGTGAAGCGGCCGGCGCGGGCGCGGCTCTCGAGCGCGGAGCGACGCCTCCTCCTTCTCCTCGGCGCCCCCGGCCTGGGGCTGTCGCTGTCCCTCACGGTCATCTCCACGTACCTCCCCGTGCTCGCGCGCGGGTTCACGGGATCGCGCGCCGGCATCGGCGCGCTCGTCGGCGGCGAGGGGCTCGTCGCCTTGCTCGTCCCCCTCTGGATCGGCGGCTTCTCCGATCGCGTCCACACCCGGTTCGGCCGCCGTGTCCCGTTCCTGATGGCGACAGCGCCCGTCGCGGCGGTCGCCCTCGCGCTCATCCCGCTCGCGCGCTCGCTCCCCGTCATGGCCGTGGAGGTGTCGTTCTTCTACGCCGCCTATTTCACCTACCTCGCGCCCTACCGCGCGCTCTACGCCGATCTCGTCCCCGTGGACCTGAGCGGCCGCGCGCAGGGGATCCAGGGCATCTTCAGCCAGGTGGGCCTCGGCTCCGCGCTCGTCGGCGGGGGGCTGCTCCTCGAGCTCTGGCGGCCGCTGCCGTACCTCGTCGCGGCCGCCGCCTTGCTCCTCGGGACCGTGCTGCTCGTGCTCGGGCTGCGCGGGACCGCGGGGCCGCCCGCGGTCCCCCAGCATGGCTCCCGCTCGCCCGCCGCGGAGGTCTGGGCGCTGCTCCGTGACCACCGGGCCATCCGCGCTCTCATGATCGCCAACGCGCTCCTCTCGCTCACGCTCGGCGGCTTGAAGGCCTTCGTCGTGCTCTGGCTGACCGAGGGGCTCGGCAAGAGCATGAAGTTCATCGCCGGCGCGATGACCGTCGTCGCCGTGGGGGCCCTCATCGGCACGCTCGTGAGCGGCCACCTCGCGGACCGGCACGGCGCGGCGCGCGTCCTCGCGCGCACGCTCGTCGTCTTCGGGCTCGGGCTGGCCCTCCCCGCCTTCTCCAGCTCCACGATCCTCCTCGGCGCGGAGCTCCCGCTCATCGCCTTCTGCGGCGGGGCAGCGAGCACCCTGCCCTACGCGATCCTCATGCAGCGGATGCCCGCTCGAAGCCACGGCGCCGCGGCGGGCCTCTTCGACGTGAGCGGCGGCATCGGGACGCTCCTTGGGCCCGCGCTCACCGGCGCGGCCATCGATCTCCTGCGTCCGCTCTTCGCCTCCACCAAGGGGTACGCCGCGATGTGGCTCGTGCTCAGCGCGTCGACGCTCGCGAGCGTCGCGATGCTGCGGCGCGCGCGGAGCGGCTGACGCCCGGGCGTCGCGCACGCGCACGAGGAGCCGGATCTCGAGCATCGCCCGGCGCTACCTCACGGGCCGCACGCTCGGGCGCTCCGCCGGGCTCGGAACGAGGCGCGAGGACATGAGTCGCCGCCTTGAACGATCCTCCTGCTGCCGGGCACTCCTTCGGAACTCGCTCCAACCTGATGGAGCACAAGCGCCATCCGATGAAGGCGGAGACCATGGACGCGAACAGGAGAAGAGGCCACATGGATACGACCCACGGCGATGCGGCGATGAGAGCGCTTCGCCGCCGAACCAATGCTGCTGCAATGTTCTGGCCTGCGGTGATGGCGCTCCTCTTCTTGCCGGCCGCCTGCAGCGACGAGGCAAACGACCCGGAGGACAGCCGCGATCTCGGCGAGATCCCGGCCACGATGACGCCGGTGTTCCTGAGCGAGGACGAGGCCCGTGAGGAGATCAGTCGCCGAGACGAGTTCGTCTCGGCCTTGAGCGCGTTCGATCTGGAGAGCAGGACGGGCGCTCCGCGGCCCGTCGCGGTCGAGGACTACCTGGGCGTCGTGCAGGAGCACGTCCTCGCGTTCTCCGAGGCCGAGAAGGAGAACGTCGGCGAACAGGTGAACGCCGTCCTCGACCGGATGGCGGAGCGCGGCCTGCGTCCCCCGGCGAATCCCCCGGAGGTCCGCTTCGTCCGCACGGATGGCGAGGAAGAAGGAGCGTCGGCCGCCTACACACGGAGCGGAACGGTATTCCTTTGCGATCTGTTCTTCAGCCTGGATCCCGACCTTCAGATCCATACCGTGGCGCACGAGCTGTTTCATATCTGGAGCCGCGCGAACCCCGACGTCGTCCGCTGGCCGGCGCATGAGGCGCTCGGCTTTTCCCGCGCCCAGGGCCTGACCCTTCCGCCGGGCCTGGCGGACAGGAAAATCACGAACCCTGATGATCCGCTCCTCGAGGAGGTCATCCGCGTTTCATTCGATGGCGCGCCGGTGGACGTGGCCCTCGCCACCATCGCGCGCTCGGACTACGAAGGTGGATCGTTCTTCGACTACCTGGAGCTGTGGCTGGTGGAGCCCGAGAGCGGCGCGCTTCACTCCCTCGACTCCGCGGAAGGTCTGTTCGAGCAGCTCGGGACGACGACCGAGTACATCCTCTCCGCCGAAGAGATCTCCGCGGAGCACTTCGCCATCGGTCTCCTCCAGGACGTGGAGATCCGCGATCCTGAGCTCATCGAGGCGGTCCTACTGCCGTTCGAGCCGTGACGTGGGAGAGGCGGCGCCCGCTGCTGTACGTTCCTCTAGAATGGGACGAAGTCCTGATCGCCCGCGGCGCGCGGCGCGCGCCCGTTGCTCGATGCGCCGCCGCTCGGGGGGCCCTTCTGCGGCGGCCTCCACAGCGCCTTGTCGCCGCGCCGGTCCGGTAGACGCCCCGGCGCCGCAGGCCTGTGGCCCGGGTCGCCGTCGCTCTCCTGCGCGAGGCGGAACGACGCCATCACGTTCTGGAGCTGCTCTGCCTGCGCCGAGAGCTCGGCCGCCGTGCTGGCGAGCTCCTCGGAGATCGCCGCGTTGCGCTGCGTGGCCTGCTCTATCAGCTCCACCGCACCGCTGATCTGGGTCACGCCGTTCGACTGCTCCCTGGATGCCATGGCGACGCCCTGCACCAGCTCCGCGGTCTCCCGGATCGACGGGACGAGCTCCGCGATGAGCTGTCCCGAGCGCTCCGCGACGACGATGCTCGACGCGGCGAACGAGCCGATCTCCTTCGCCGCATCCCGGCTTCGCTCGGCCAGCCGCCGCACCTCCGTGGCGACCACGGCGAAGCCCCTGCCGTGCTCGCCCGCGCGAGCCGCCTCGATCGCGGCGTTCAAGGCGAGCAGGTTCGTCTGGTACGCGATCTCCTCGATGATCACGATCCGCTGGGTGATCGACTTCATCGCCTCGACCGTCTCCCGGACCGCCTGACCGCTCTGCTCCGCGTCCCTCGTCCTCCGGTGCGCCGTCTCCTCGACCTGCTTGCAGTTGGCGGCGTTCTTCGCGATCGTGCCGCTCAGCTGCTGCAGGCTGGTCATCGTCTCTTCCACGGACGCCGCCTGCTCGCTGGTGCCCTGCGACAGGCTCTGCGCCGTCGCCGAGAGCTGCACCGAGACCGAGGAGACCGAGACCGCGCCGCTCCGGACTTCGCCGATGAGGCCCGCCAGGCGCTCCGACATGGCCTTCACGGCGCCGAGCATCTGGCCGAACTCGTCGGAGCTCTTCACCGTGACGTGGCCCGTGAAGTCGCCCCCGGCGATGCGCTGGTGGATCGACACCGCCTGGGTGAGCGGCAAGAGGATCATCCTGCTGAAGACGACGGCGAGCACGGCGGCGACGACGATCGCGAGCAGACCTCCTATCTGCAGCGTCACGTACATCGTCTTGATGAGCGCGTTCGTCGCCGCCTGCCGCTGGCCGAGGAGGGAGGTCTCCTCGTCGTCGATCTCCTTGAGCGCCGCGCGCATCTGGTCCATGAGGATCTTTCCGCGCCCCTTCCTGACCTCCTCGACGGCGCGATCCGCCGGCGCCCTCGCCTCGTCCGCGCTGCGGCGCTGCTGGATGATCGGCTCCAGCACGGAGGAGAGCCACTCGTCGTGGAGCTTGCCGATCTTCTCGAGGCGCGCCTGCTGGCGCGGGTTGTCCCTGGTGAGCTCCCGGGCACGGCTCAGGCTTTGCTCGATCCGGTCGCGCCCGCCGCGGTACGGCTCCAGGAACGCTTCCACCCCGGTGATGACGAAGCCGCGCTCTCCTGTCTCGGTGTCGAGCAGCGACTTCATGATCTCGCTCGTCGTGAGCATCACCTCGTACGTGTGCTGGTCCCATGAGCGGGCCTCGTCGAGCTCCGAGAACCTCTTGTAGGCCGTGCCCGCCAGTCCGAGGACGAGGACGACCATGGCGGCGAATCCGAGGTAGAGCTTCCGGCCTACTCCGATATGCGCAAGCATGATGCGTGCTCCGGGCTAGATGTGGTGCGGCTTCCTTCGAGCCCCGCCGAGGGGCCGGGCGTCGTCGAGGCCAGGAGCTCCGCCGGCGAGAGGATGCGGTCGATGTTGAGCAGCAGCACGAGCTTCTGGCCCACCTTCGCCATCCCGAGCAGCTGATCCACGCGCACCTGCGCGCCAAAGGTCGGCGTGTGCTCGATCTCGTCCTCGGAGAGCGTGAGCACATCGCCCACGCCGTCGATGAGCAGGCCGAGGCGGGTGCTCTCGCCATCGAGCTCGGTCTCGACGATGAGGACGCACGTCCACCGGCTCACCCTCGTCGGCGGCAGCCCGAGCTTGACCGCGAGATCGATGACCGGCACGACGCGGCCCCGAAGGTTCATGGCGCCGACGAGGCACGCTGGCATCATCGGGACCCGCGAGGTGACGCTGTGCTCGACGATCTCCCGCGCCCGGAGGATGTTCACGGCGTACTCGTCCCCCGCGATGATGAAGGAGATATATTGCGACACGGGGCTCGACGCGTCGGGAATCATGACGCCTCCATGGAGAGAGATGGAAGACGGGCGCCCTGCGCACCGGGGCGCCGGCTCATCCTGGGCTGCCTCCGGCGGCCGATGGACATCGTCGGGCCCCCCCTCGATCCGATTCAGCGGACATAGGATGGCCGTGCCATTGCGTATGAGCACGACTCCCCCTCTTCCACCTACCTGCGGGGCGTCTCCCCCGAGCAGGATCACCCTACCACGAGAGTAGGCGGAATCTTCAATAGAAATTTTCAACACGCACGTATCTGGTCCCTGTCGGTCCCGATGATTTGCCGGCGCGCCCGGATCCTCTCCATGAGGTTCGAGGCCACGACTCTGGTGGTATGCAGGCGGGCAGGCGCTGGCGCTGGTGGGCCTGCAGCCGGCGCGCGCATCCTCGAGTGGAGGCGCCATCCCCGCAGCGACAGCGATCGCGCGCGGAACAGGCGCGCGAGCTCCGCGACAGGGAGCTCATGGAGGTCGAAGGCGGGTGGAAGGAGGCAGCAGGGAGGCAGGTAGCAGGGAAGCAAAGGATGTGCGCCGCGACGACGCACAGCAAGCCTGAAGGAGCGACGCGCGGGTGCGTTCGGATGTCGAGCCCAGGGGGAGCTCGTGGCGCTCGAGCACACGCCCGCCGAATTCGCGCTCCAGGACGAGGGAGACGCCTGATGCGGTGCGCCGGTAGATAGCGAGCGATCGGCAAGGCGGCGCGCCCTTCAGCCACGTGCGCCGGATGCAGGTATTCAGCTGCCATGAGTCAATCTCCCCTTCGAGAGCGACGCGCTCCAGGCAGGCGCGACTTCCTCGATGATCTCCCTGAACCGTAGCGGGATATCCGAGAGCTCCGTCATCTGGTGAATCGTGAGCACCTCGTCGCTGCCGAACCCGACCGGACACCGCAAGGCCCATTCGATCGCCTCCTCCTTGGAGTTCACCTCGATAAGGTAGAACCCGCCGACCAGCTCCTTCGACTCGGTGAAGGGCCCATCGAGCACGGCGCGCTTTCCGCCGACGATCCCGATGCGCGCGCGGGCCCCGCTCGGGTTGAGCCCTTCGGAAGCGATCAGCACGCCGGCCTTCGTCATATCATCATTGTATTTCATGTAGGCGGCAAATAGCTTCTCGTCGATAGGCGCATCCGCCTCGGCTTTCGGATCGTTCGCGCCGGGCGCCTTCGCATCGTCCTCGGCTCGTCCTGCGGTGATCATGAATCGCATCGTCGTCTCTCCTGGAGGTTCGAAGCGGGGGACCAGCGGGCCTCGACCGGGTGTCCCCCTGCCTTCACCGTGAAGACGAACGAGGGTCGGTCGGATCGACACGCCCGGCGAATCTTTTTGTCGTGTGCGCTAAATGACCGAAATCAAGCGACTTTGGGCAGCCTAGCGGCCGCTGGCGGGTCCACGGACACGCCGCAGATCCCCATCTCCACGGCGCTGGCCTGGGCCGCGCAGCTGGCAGCTCTATCAAACCGCGAAGAGCTCCGGCGTGCACGGCGGGTCGGCTCGAGGGCTCACGGCGCGCCGCCGAGCCCCGGCGCCTCCGCCCGGCTGCGCCGGAACGACGCCGGGGCCACCCCGCGGCTGCGCTTGAAGGCCCTGCTGAAGGCGAACTCCGACTCGTACCCCACCCGGCGCGCCACCTCGGCCAGGGAGGCCTCGCTCTGGAGCAGGATCCGCGAGGCGAGCCCCATGCGCCAGCGAGTCAGGTACCCGAGCGGCGGCTCGCCCAGCTCGGCCGTGAACCGGCGGGCGAACGCCGCGCGCGACAGCCCTGCCTCCCGGGCCAGCGTCTCCACCGTCCAGGGGGCCGCCGGGTCCGCGTGCATGCTGGCCAGCGCCCGCGAGAGCGCCGCGTCCTTCAGCGCCGGCAGCCACCCGGGCGCCGACGCGGCCACGCCGTCCGCCCACGCCCGCAGGATGTACAGGAACAGGGCGTCGAACAGGTGCTGCACCAGCACCTCGCTCCCCGGACCCGGCCGATCCAGCTCGGCGGTCACCAGCGACATGACCGCCGAGAGCGGCGGGTTCGCCCGCACCTCCTTCGCGGCGAAGTGCACGACCGGCGGCAGCCCGCGCAGCATCGGCTCGGCGAGCTGCGCGTCGAGGCAGTAGGCGCCGCACACCATGGTCGTCACCGGGCCCCCGGTGGGCAGAATGGATCGCCGCTCGAGCAGGCGCTCGAGCGGCTCGGCCCGGCCATCGCGGGCGTGCACCAGCTCGTGCGCCAGCCCCTGCGGCAGGAGGCAGAGATCCCCCTGGTGCAAGGCCAGCGGCGCAGCGCCCTCGCGCCGCAGCCAGCAGGCCCCCTCCGTGACGATGTGGAACGTCACCTGCGCGCGGGCCTCGAGGCGCATCCCCCACGGCGCCGGCAGGCGGCTCCGGGCCAACAGCACCCCTTTAGTGCTCAGCACGCGGCACCACTCCGTGAGGACGTCGGTCGACATGGCTCACCGATCGTACAGGGTGGTGAGACGATCGGACATGAAATAAAGACATACTCGTATGGATCATCTCTCCCGGCGTCCCAATACTGCCGTGCATCCGGACGTGGCGAACATCCACACACGCCGGCAGAAGGAGAGAGAGATGGGCACCAGCAATGGCAGCGGCGGCGGCAACAAGATCCTGGTCCTGACGAGCACCGGAACGGTCGGGAAGCTCCTGATCGAGCAGCTCACCCAGGCGGGGGAGCAGGTGCGCGCGGGGTCCCGCGATCCCGCGAAGGTGGCACCGGTGCGCGGCGTCGAGGTGGTGCGCTTCGATTACCGCGATTCCAGCACCTTCGCCGGAGCCCTGGAGGGGGTGAACCGGGTATTTTTGCTGTCGCCCTCGGGCGAGCTGTCTCAATACGATCTGCTGGTCCCGTTCCTGGAGACGGCGATCTCGGGCGGTAAGCGCAAGATCGTGCTGCTGACCGCGTCCGGCGTGGAGTACGACGACAGCCAGCCCCTGCGCCGCGTGGAGCTCTTCCTCGAGCGGTCGGGGGCTCCTTACGTGATCCTGCGCCCGACCTGGTTCCTCGACAACTTCCACACGTTCTGGCGCGGGCCGATCGTCCACGCAGGGGTGCTCCCCATCCCCGCGGCGGACTCCAGGACGGCCTTCATCGACGCGAGGGACATCGCGGCCTCGGCGGTCGCGGCGCTGCGATCGGACAAGTTCGACAAGAAGGCGTTCACGCTCACCGGCCCGGAGGCGCTGACCTACGCCGAGGCGGCCGCGGCCCTGTCCAAGGTGTCGGGGCGAGCCATCCAGTACGTGAACACGGACGACGCGTCCTTCATCCAGGGAGCGCGGCAAGCGGGGATCTCCGAGGGATACGCCAACTTCCTCGCCGGGCTGTTCGGGTTCGTGAGGCAGGGCGCCGCGGCGCAGGTCAGCGCGGGCGTGACCACCTTGACCGGCCAGCCCCCGCGCACCCTGGCGCAGTACGCTCAGGACCACAAGGACGCCTGGAAGGCGTGAGCGCGGCCCGCGACCTATAGACGGTGCGGTCCGGCGAGATCCGTCGTCGGACCGCACCCTCGACTCCATTGCTCGGCGCTCCACGAGGATCCCTGAGGGTCGAGGGCGGCGCCCTCGAGAAGGCAAACCAGGCCGAGCTCGACCGCGGGAGCGTGGTAGCTCGACTGGCACAGCTGCCAGATCAGCCGATCATCGAAGCCAGAGGCGTCGAGCGCGGCGCACATGACCTCGACCTATTGCCCCGGCGCCGGGAGGAGGCCCAGCTGCTGCCTTGTGCGAAGATCGTCGCTGTGCGCCCAGTGCTCGGCCACCCTCTTGCCGACGTAACGCACGATGTGGGTTCCGCTGGACGCGATCGCGCGGTTCGTCGCCGGGATCCCGTGGTACGCGCCGCGGTGCGTGCCGGTGAACGAGACGCGGGCGACCAGCTTGTCCCCCTCCGCGATCAGATCCTCTATCGTGATGTGAAAATCGGGGAACGCCTCGAGGAACATCGCGAAGGTCGCCTTGAGCCCCGCGAGCCCCGGCCCCTGCTGCGGCGGCGCCGCGTGGTCGACAACGTCGTCGGTGAAGTACGCGTCCGCCGCGGCGACGTTCCTCCGGTGCCACACCTCCTCGACGTACTCCCGATACAGCGACTTGAGATCGTGCGTGCTCATGGCCAAAGCTCCTTCTTCGTCTCTTCGATGAAAAGCGCGGTGCGCCGTGCGCGGTGCGCAGTCAAACCCGCGCCGTCTCCTCGAGCTCCTTGCCCCGCGTCTCCGGGAGGAACCACAGGATGAGTCCCAGCGCGATCAGCGGAAAGATGACCGTCGCCGACATGGCCGGTCCCCAGCCGACGCGCTCCGCCGCGATGCCCAGGAAGACCGGCGAGAGCATGTACGCGGTCCGGCCGAGCAGGTTGTTCGACCAGGCGAGCGCGTCGCTCCTGAGGTGCGTCGGGAACAGCTCGGTCGTGTACGCGTTCAACACGGGGAGCACGGCGCTCCCGCCGAAGATGCACAGCGCCAGCGCGGCCGTGAGCCCCGCGTGCGAGCGGAGCGAGTACCCGCCGAACACGCCGGCGGACGCCAGCGCGAAGGCGATCACCGCGCCCTTGCGGCGGCCCACGGCGTCGAGCAGCTTCCCCGACGTGAAGACGAACGGCATGGCGACGATCGCGGCGATCATGATGCTGGTGCCCACCTGACCGTCGGTGAGCCCGCGCTCGCGGGTGGCGAACGTCTTCCAGAACGTGACGGCGTTCTGGACGCAGACGAACATCAGCCCCCAGATCAGGGCGAGCTTCAGCATCCTCCCGCGGTACTCGGAGCTGAGGATGCGCGTGAACGGCTGTGCTTCCTCGTGCCTCCGCTCGAGCGCGAGCCGCTCGAACCGCGCAGTCTCGCGGAGGCCGCGCCGGGCCAGCGCGACGAGTACCAAGGGGATGGCGCCGACGAAGTAGATGGTCCGCCACCCGAGTGAGGTCGAGAGGAACAGCGGCACGAGCCCGGCGCACGTGATGGTGCCCAGGCTGGAGAACGCCTCGATGAGGCCGATCGCCAGCCCGCGCCGGTCCTTCGGGAACTCCTCGGCCGCGTAGACCACGCTGACCGCGTACTCGGCGACGAGGAAGACGCGCGCGAGGAGCTGGCAGCCAGCGAACACGAAGACGTTCGGCGCGAGGCCCGTGAGCAGGGAGAACAAGGTGTAGCCCGCGATGGTGATCGTCAGGAGCCGCCGCCGGCCCCAGTGGTCCGCCTTGCGGACGAGGAGGAAGGCGAGCATCGAGCCAAAGCTGATGACCCCGATGAGGAGCCCTTCTCCCTTCGCGGAGAGCCCCATCTCCGCGCCGAGGTTCGGCAGGATCTGCGTGATCGCCAGTCGGTCGTAGCCCTCGAAGAACGAGGCGACGCTCAGGAACGCGAGGAGCCGCCACTGGTAGGGGGTGAGCGGCGTCTTCTCGACATCACGGGTGGCCATGAAAGTTCTGCTCCTCTGATTCCAGGCGGGAGCTCGCGGACGCGACGGCTCCGGCCCTCTGCGGCGCGCCGGCACTGGCACGCTCCCCCGCCGGCGGCCTCGGCCTATCAAGTTCCGCGCCGAGACCGGCGGCGGGCGTTCACGGGAGGCGCCGCTTCAGCCGCATGCCGGAACGGCGAGAGAGGGCGCCGCCGTCGAGGGCCGACTGCTGAGGGCGCAGCAGCGGCTGCTGTTCGCGTGTTGCGGTTGCAACATCGGCGGCTCGATGGTCGTCCCGGTAGGCCGACGGCGACGAGCCCACGAGCCGCTTGAAGGCGAACGAGAACGCGGCCTCCGAGCGATAGCCGACCTCCGCGGCCACCTCCGCCACCAGGGCCGACCCGGACCGCAAGAGGACCTTCGCGCGGTACATGCGCCAGTCCGCGAGGTATTTGCCCGGCGACACGCCCATCTGCTCGGAAAAGCGCGCGGAGAAGGCCGCCCGCGACATGCCGGCCTCCTGCGCCAGCGCGGGCACCGACCAGTCGAGCCCCGGGCTCCGGTGCATCCGCGCGAGCGCGCGCCCGATCTGCGGATCGGCGAGGCCGCGCAGCCATCCGCGCTCGTCGGCGGGCACGTCGCGGAGGTACGCGCGCAGCGCCTGCACGAGCAGCACGTCCGAGAGGCGCGCCGTCACGATCGCCGCGCCCTCGGCCGGCGCGCTGACCTCGGCGGCGATGCACTGCGTGTGCGCCTGGATGAAGGGGCCGATCCGCTCGTCGCCGCGCAGGTGGAGCACGGGCGGCAGCGCCTCGAGCGCGGGGTGCCCGAGGGTGCCGAAGCGGAACTGCCCGCACACGATGGTGGTCGGCAGGCCGGCCCCGCCGTGCTCGATCGCGCGCCCCGGCGACGCGCCCCGGACGAGCTCCTCGATGGGGCTCGCCTTGCGCGGCCTGGGCGCGTCGCGGAGCACGTGCCCGCGGCCGCTCGGCATCACGACGAGATCGCCGCTCGCGACGGCGGCGGGCGCCCGCCCTCCATCGACCTCGAGCCAGCAGCTCCCGCGCGTGACGATGTGGATGCCCCGCCCGCCGGGCGGGAAGCGGAGCGCCCAGGGCGCCGTGAGCTCCAGCCGCCAGTACGACACGCTCTCGAGGCGGAGCTCGCCGACGATCTCGCTGAGGAGGTCCATGCTCTCCGCGCCAGGATAGAGGACCCGAGACGGTCCATCAATCCGGCGCCACCGTGGACGATCTCGAAAGGGAACGAGCCAAATTCGCATGGATGCGCCAGCGCATGGCCGCTACAGATCGGTGCATATCCGGCGCTCCCGCCCCCGCTGGCGGGCCGGAGCGGATCTGGCGCGGGGTGCAGTCAACGCCGCACGCCGCGCGCCGCGACGACCTTTCATGGGTACCCCTGTACCCCGAGACCTCAGGAGAGATCTTCATGAGCAGCGCTTCTCCTCGCATCGTCGTGATTGGGAGCACCGGCATGCTCGGCGCCCCCGTGACCCAGGAGCTCGTCGCCGCCAATTTCGCCGTGACCGCCCTCGTCCGCGACCCCGAGGCGACCCGCGCGAGCAAGCGGCTGCCGGCGGGCGTCGCGCTCGTCGCCGGCGACGTCAGCGACGTGAAGGCATTGACGGCGGCCTTCCGCGGGCACGACATCGTCTATGTGAGCCTGGCGGTGCCGATCACCGCATCCGCGAACGCGTGGCGGGTCGAGTCGGAGGGCATGAAGAACATCGTCGCCGCCGCGCGCGAGGCGGGCATCAAGCGGATCGCCTACCTGTCTTCGCTCCTGCACCGATACGACGGCTTCCGCTGGTGGGTCTTCGACATGAAGCGGGAGGCGCTCTCGATCCTGAAGGAGAGCGGGATCCCGAGCACGGTCTTCTTCCCGTCGAACTTCATCGAGTCGATCCCCTACCGGAGCCGCCAGGGCAGCCGGATCAACCTCGCCGGCAGCCCGCGCGAGAAGGCGTACTGGATCTCGGCGCGCGACTACGGCAAGCAGGTCGCGCGCGCCCTCGCCCTCCCCGGCGACGCGTCGCGAGAGTACGTGGTGCAGGGGCCCGAGCCGCTCACCATCAAGGAGGCGGCGGACCAGTTCGCCAAGCACTACACGAAGGAGAAGCTCTCCGTCGGGGCGGCGCCGCTCGGGATCTTCAAGGTGCTCGGGCTGTTCTCACCGACGTTCAACTACGTCTGGCACATCTCCGACGCGATCAACAACGCGCCGGAGCCGTTCCAGGCGGAGTCGACCTGGAAGGAGCTCGGCAAGCCGGAGACGACAGTCGCCACCTTCGCCGCCTCGTTCCAGTGACGGAGAGCGGCGCGACGGCGCCGCTCTCCCGCCAGCGCACCGTCAATGGTCGTGGCCGTCGTCCGTCACGGAGGAGCGCTTGCGCGCAGAAGAGTCGTCGCACACGCCGGCGACCGGCTCCGGGTGCTCCTCCTTCGCTTGCTTGATCTCCCGGTCGACGACGCTGCAAAGGATCTTGGTGCTCAGCGCGAGATCGCGGACCGGCGCGGCCTCCCTGATTCCATGGTAATTGACCGGGGCGCCGAACGTTGTGTCGAACAGGGCGCCCGCGGCGATCGCCTTGACGTACGCCTTCGCGTCGGTGCCGGCGCCCATGGCCACCGCGGGCGCCGGCTCGCCGGTCACCTCCTCGAACGCGCTGCTGATCCGGCTGAAGGTGGGGCCGTCGACCCGGCGGATGTCCGGCGCGATCCGGGTGGCGGTCTCGAACGTGATCGGCGCGCCGCCGGAGGTGGCGTTGAACTCGTCGACGATCTGCCCGAAGATGCCGGCGAACTCGCTCGCGTCACCGCACAGGAGCCCTTCGCTCTCCCCATCCCACGGCTGGCTGTGGTGGCCTATCGCGTACCGGATGTCGAGGTTGAGCGTGATCGCCCCGGGCTCCGGCTCGGTGTAGAGCCTGGTCAGCGCATAGGTGGTGCCGTTGCCCTCGGTGAACACCTCGTCGTGTCGCTCGAGCAGCTCGGGGTGAGCCTCCCCGAATGTCCTCGTGCCCCAGGTGGACTTGATGAACCTGCACATCCGGGCCACGTCGTTGTCGACGATCACCTCCTCCTCCGCGAGCGCGCCCAGGAAATTGGTGAGGGACACGAGCGGATTGGCGCCGTTCGCGCGGTTCTCCTGGGGCACGGACGCGTGCTGCGCGCCCGCCACCAGGGTCGTCAGCTTGATCGCGTCCGGCAGACCGGAGGTGTCGACCGTGAGCTCGGCCCGCCTGTACGACGGATCGTCGAACGGATGATCGGCATAATCCGCCTCGATGTGCAGGGCGAGCTCCTCGAGCGCCTCGGGTGAATCGCTGCGGAGGATCGCCTCGGCCCGGTCGGGGAGCTGGTTGACGGGGCCGGAGGGGGTGTTCAGCGAGTCGATCCACACGCCCGCCGTGGGCGGCGCCTCGCGCGGGAGCGTGAACACGGGGCGCTCGATGCCCTTCTCCGCGCGCACCGCCCAGAACGTGTCGAAGATGATCTCGAGATCCGCCGCCTCCTCGGCGTTCTCCTCGCGGTACCGCCGCATCGACATGGCGCCGATCTCCTCGGTGGTGTCGAAGATGAGCTCCACCGTGATGTCGTCGAGCAGGGGGCTGCCGTCGTAGGCCCGGGCGATGTCCTTGAGCACGAGGAACGTCGCCAGCGCCGGCCCCTTGTCGTCGATGGCGCCGCGGCCGACCCATAGATCCTGCTCGCCGCCGTGCTTGGTCGCGCCCCTCGACTTCGTCAGCACGAACGGCTCCCACACGTCGGTGTCTCCCGGAGACACCGTATCGAAGTGCGTGTTCAGGGAGATCTTGCGGGGCCCATTGCCGAGACGGAACCCGAAGACCCAGTAGTACCTGGGCTCGGCCGCGTTGCCGCTCTCGACCTTCCACTCCCACGGCTCGATCCTGTGGGTCTTTTGCCCCTCGTTGAACTGCTGCGCCTGGGCCTTCAGGTCGTCGACGATCGCCTGCATGCTGGTGACGAACGCGTCCTCGTTCGCGAACTGCTCGGCGCGGTAGGTCTCGGCGGCGACCAGCCTGGCCAGCGCGTCGAAGCTGCCCTCGAACTCGGCGTCGACGTCAGCGCAGGCCGGCCCGGCGGCGGAGGGCGCCGGGCTCAAAGCATCGTCGTCCCGGCAAGCGCTGTACGCCAGCGCGGCGACGACAATCCAGCCCACATGAACCAGTCTACTCAACCTCATACAGCCTCCAGAATGGATTCGACTCGCATGAATCCAGTTGAACTGCGCAGACACGTCCGCGTCTGCTCGCCACCTCGCGAACCAAGGACCCAGGGGGCGAGTGCCGCGAACAAATGACAGCTATGACTCTGACTTTTCGAGAGCGCCTGTGGTTCTTATATGCAATACATAGGTGTGCCCCCGAAGCACGAACACAGGTGATCCATATGACGCAAGAGTTCGATCACAACGCGATTGTACGACTGGGAATGGCTTACGCCGAATCGAAGACGCTGCTCAGCGCCGTCGAGCTCGGCGTGTTCACGGCGCTCGCGAGAGAGCCGCTCGATTGGCAGACGCTGCGCGAGCGGATCGGCATCCACCCCCGCGCGGCGCGCGACTTCTTCGACGCGCTGGTGGCCCTCCGCGTCCTGCAGCGCGAGGACGGCCGGTACTCGAACACACGAGAGGCGGACCTCTTCCTGGACAAGACCAAGAAGTCGTACATCGGCGGAATGCTGGAGATGTCGAACGCGCGGCTCTACGGGATCTGGGGCTCGCTCACCGAGGCGCTGCGCACGGGCGAGCCGCAGAACGAGATCGGGGCGCGCGAGGACATCTTCACGTGGCTCTCCAAGACCCCCGAGAAATATCGTGAGTTCACTCAGGCGATGACGGGGCTCAGCCTGCCGTCGGCGCGGGCGCTCGCGGCGAAGTTCCCGTGGGGTCGCTACAAGACGTTCGCCGACGTCGGCACGGCCCAGGGCGGCTTGCCCGTCCAGGTCGCGCTGGCCCACCCGAAACTGACGGGCATCGGGCTCGATCTGTCGCCCGTGCAGCCGGTCTTCGAGGACTATGTCCGGGAGCACGGGGTCGCGGATCGGCTGCGCTTCCAGGTGTTCGACCTCTTCAAAGACCCGATCCCCAAGGTGGACGTGATCACCATGGGTCACATCCTCCACGGGTGGAAGCTCGCGGACAAACGGGGCTTCATCAAGAAGGCGTACGACGCGCTCTCCGAGGGGGGCGTGCTCATCGTCTACGACGCGATGATCGACGACGAGCGCCGCGAGAACGTGGCCGGGTTCATGATGAGCCTCACCATCCTCCTCGAGACGCCCGAGGGGTTCGACTACACGAGCGCCGATTGCGCTGGATGGTTTCGCGAGCAGGGCTTCCGCGAGGTCCGCGCGGAGAAGCTCATCGGCTCGGATTCGTTCGTCGTCGGCGTGAAGTGAGGAGCGCGCCCCGCTGGAGCGAATCCAGCGGGGCGCCGCGCTCCGCCCTCCGCGAGCTCCGCCGGCCAGGGATCCGGCGAGAGATTTCAACGCAAAGACGCAAAGACGCAAAGACGCAAAAAAGAACAGATTCTGAGTATTTTTGCGTCTTTGCGCCCTTGGCGTCTTTGCGTCAACATCTCGCTTCGTTCGCGAGACGGATCCCGGGATGGATTTGTGACACGCCGAACTGGCCGCTCGCGTCGCCGAGACCATGGTGCAAGCGGCGTTATCGCAGCTCCTCCGGGAGTGACGTGAGCACGCAGAGGCCGGTCTCGGCGTCGCAGGTCACGCGATCGGCGAAGTCCGGGTTGATCCCGGAGCCGAACGCGCGGCCGTTCGCCAGGTCGGGGTGCGGATCGCAGAGGCTCGGATCCGGCACGCCGCCGGGCGCGCACTCCACCGCGGGATAGAGGCCCACGACGCTGTAGGACGCAGAGCAGCCGTCTTGCGTGTACGTCAGCTCTCCGACGATCTGCGTGCCCGGGTAGGCGGCCGTCACGTAGATGCGGAAGTTGCTCCATGCATAACTGATATCGACGGCCGGGTGCTGCGTGGGCGGCGTGCCCTCCGGCGCGTCGGGAGGCGGGGGCTCCTCGTACGCCGGGATGCTCAGCGTGGCCTCCGTGAACGAAGGGACCGAGCAGACGTCGCTGCCGTCCGGATCGACGGAGGCGAAGTCTCCGAGCGCGTCGAGCGCCGTCGGGCCGAGCTCCACCTGCGCGCCCTGGGCCGCGAAGGCGGGAAAGGCGATCCCCGAGGCCCGGACCGCGAGGTGGGCCCTCGTCGGATCAGGGCGCTGCGGGTTCCCGGCCTGCCGGGGGTTGTACTTCTCGAGGCCGATGATCTCCCCCTTCAGCGTGTCGCAGGCGCCCTCGCCCCGCTTCGAGCCGGGCTTCAGCGTGTACTTCGCCGCGAAGCCGCCGTGGGCCGCGGTGCAGGTGACGCGCCGCTGCTCGCAGGACGCGGCGAGCGTGAGGAGCGCGAGGAGCGCGAGAGATGTTCCGAGGATTCGTCTCATGGTCGTGTGTCTCTCGGGGCCATCGCCCTAGAAGGTCACCTTGGCGCCGATCCTGAACGTGCGCGGCGCCTGATACGCAACAGGCTTTCCGAAGTTCGGGTTCTTGTTGATCGGGTTGAACGCCGAGCCATCGACGTTCTTCAGCTGCCCGAGATCGCCCTTCGTCCCGTTCACGATCGGGAGAACGGAGGCCACCGTGTACCGCTGGTCCACGGCAGTCGCCGCCTGGAAATTGAAGATGTTGAACGAATCGACCGTGACGGTCAGCGTGCTCTCCTTGGCGAGCTGCACGCCCACGCCGACGTGGGCATCGACGGAATGCGCCCAGGGGAGGCGCTCGCCGCTCCCGCGCTCGAGGATGTAGACCTGATCGGGGCCATAGAGCGGGTGCGAGCCGAGGTGGCTCGTCGGCCCGCCGGAGGCGGACCGGTACGTCCCGCCCACGCTGACGATCACGCGGTGATGAACCGTGAAGTCCTTGGCGCCGAAGACCTTGAACTGGTGCCTGCGATCCCCGGGGAGCGGCCCCGTACGGTTCGGCAGCAGCGACACCAGATCGAAGTCCGAGTTGACGTTCGGATCGAGCTGCCCGGTCTCGGGGCGGAAGAGCCCGGCCCAGTTGCCGCGCAGGTAGGAAATCGTGTAGCTCGCCTGCGCGAGCCACGCGTCGGCGAAGGCCTTCTCGGCATGGACGGTGACCGCATCGTAGTCGCGCGTCGGCTTCGGGAAATCCTTGGCGACGCCGTAGCCGGGGTTGCCGATGAGGTACGTCCTCGCCTCGTCCCGGCTGATGTCCTCGATGACCTGGTTCTGGTAGCGCTTCGTGTACTGCGCGCCCACGCGCAGCCGGGGATAGATCTCGACCTCGCCGCCGAGCACGATCTCGTCCGTCGATTGCGGCTCGAGGTCCGGATCGATGCCGCCGTCGCCCCCGATGACACGCCACTTCTGGTTGGGGCTGTACGGGGCGGCCGTCGGGATCAGGTTCTCGTTCCGATCGCACGCGTCGCGCTGCTGCGCGCGGTCCCGGGGATCGCACACCGCCGCGGCGTGAAGCGTGAAGACCTGCCGTTCGCCGGGGAACGCGCGGTCGATGATGTTGAGCGGCACGCTCTCGTAGAACCGCGCGTAGTTCACGAACAGCTTGGAGCGGCCGGCCTGCGTGAAATCGTAGATCACGCCGACGCGCGGCGACCACTGGTTGGGGAGGGCTATCGCCAGCTTGTCGTCGCCTCCATACAGCAGCTGCGCGTCGTAACGGACCCCCGCGTTCAGCGTGACCTTGTCGAGGATGCTCCAGCTGTCCTGCACGAAGCCGCCGATCGTGGTCGATTTCGACACCGTCTCGAACTTGTCGAGCGGCACGCCCTCGTCGGGGTTGGCGATGAAGCCGAGCCGGCGGAAGCCGGTGAACGCGGCCCCGTCGGTCGTCTCGGCGAAGACGTTGCGCCCCGAGTGGCCGCGGGACGACGCATAACGCATCAGCTCGAGGTCGGCGCCCGCCTTGACGATGTGGTGGCCGAGCGCGGTGAACAGGCCCGTGAACACGGCCTTGCCCTGGTACCTGTCGAGCGTCGTCTCGCTGAGCGCCCCCGGCCCGCCGCTGAAGTACGTCGCGACGGGGCACCGCTCGGCGGCCTGCGTGCCCGCGGGGTCGCATTCGCGCGTCGCCTCGGACGGCTCGAAATCGTTGATGGAGTGGAACCCGGGATCGCTCCTTTGCCAGTGGACCTGCGCGATGTCGGAGAGCCCCTTCCCGCTCCCGATCCTCGTGCCGTCGGCGGCCCGGATCGCGTTCTCCTCGTGGTGGACGCCGAGCGTGACGTCGAGCAGGTACGTCTTGTTCTGGAACGCCGAGGACCACTTCAGCGCGCCGTCCGTCGCGCTCGACACGTACCTGTGCGCGAGGGCGCCGAAGCTGCCGTTGATGACGTTGTTGCTCGAGCTGTTGTTCAGCTCCACGGTGCCGTCCTTCGGGCTGATGCCGAAGTCGCCGTCTCCCCCCGACGTCGTGGGCGAGCCGTAGACCGACAGCGAGACGGTGTTGTCCGGGTCGATCAGCCATGTGAGCTTGCCGAGGTACTGGACGCTCTGCTGGGTGGCGTAGTAGACCCGCTGAGTGCCGGGGATCGGGTCGGACCTGCCAAAGCGCAGCTCGCGCTCGAGGCGGTAGCTCGCGGCCGAGGGAGAGACCCCGGCGAAGAACCAGAGCCTGTCCTTCAGAATCGGGCCGCCGATCTCGACGCCGACGTCCCGGAGCGACGAAAGCCGGGTGTCGGTCGTGATCGTGCTCGCCTCGCTCTGCACCCCCGTCTGCGACGCCTCGAAGAGGCCCGGCGTGATGCTGAAGAACACAGCGCCGTGAAGCTCGTTCGAGCCCGACTTCGTCACCGCGTCGAGGTAGCCGCCGGTGGCGCGGCCGTACTCCGGCAGGTAGCCGCCGGTGATCACCTTGACCTCCTTGATGAACTCCACGGACAGCGGCGTCCCGATGACGCCGAAGGCCGGGTTGTTCACCGACAGGCCGTCGATCACGTACTGGTTCTCCGGCGACGTCGTCCCGCTGATCGACACGCCGTAACGGTCGGCGCTCGCGCCGGGCGCCACGTCGGCGAGCGCCTCGAAGGAGCGGGTCGCGGCGCCCTTCGCGCCCGTGGGGATGAGCGGGATGCGGCTCGCGAACTCCGAGCCGACGTTCACGCCGGTCGCGCTCGACCCGACATCCACGATAGGCGCGCTGCCGACGACAACGATCTCCTCGGCCTTCAGCGCCTCGGGCAGCAGCTCGCTGTTCACCCGGATGGTGCTGTCGACGCGCAGCTCGATGCCGCCGCGGCTGTACGGCCTGTATGCGTCCTTGTCGAGCCGGAGGGTGTACGTGCCCGGCGGCAGGTTCGGGATCCGGAACTGGCCGGAAGGGTCGGTGACGACCAGCTGCTCTCCCTGGAGCGCTGGGGAGGTCACGGTCACGACGACATCGGCGGCTGGCTGCCTCGTCGACGAATCGAGGACCGTGCCTGTCAGGACGCCGGAGCCGGTGGCGAAGGCCGAGGTCGGGAGGAGCAGGCTGGCGGCCGCAGCCAGCCGCGCGGCCCAGACACCGCGCCTTTCATGCATGAAGTTCACAGATCTCCTATCAGGGTGTGAGGGCCGCCGGCCCGCCGCCGGCCCACCGCCGGTGGCGCGCGCGACGGCCGTCGCGAGGCCGAAAGAGAAGCGCGAGCAGAGGAGCGCACGGGGATGGGGCCGGCCTCGCCATCGGGGTGCGAATAAAAGCGGGCGGCGCTACAGCTTGGAGTACCGGTGCTCCAGGATGGCCTTGAAGTTGGCGATCTCGATCTTGTGGATCGCGTCGAAATGGGGCCAGATATCGCCGACCCAGGCCCGGTCCGTCCGCGCGCGGGGCTTGCTGATGTAATCGGGGAGCTCCCCCGTGGCCCTGTCGTAGTAGGGGTGTTTCACGTTGGTCCAGAGCACGATGGTGCCCGGCTTGCGAATGGTGGGCCTCGCGTCGACGAAGCGGAAGTGGTACCGCATCCACAGCTCGTCGCCCTGGTCCCAGGCGCAAGGGTAATCGACGACGCGGCTGTCCGGGTAGGCCTCGGCGCGAACGTAGATCGACGTGTCCTTCGCGAGGAACTCCTTCCCCTTATAGAGGCCGCCGCCGATGTGGTGGAGGCTCCGCAGGCTGAACGTCCACTCCTCCAGGCTGTAGACGTTCGCCGCGTACTCGTACGCCACCTCGACCGGGACGTGGATGTACTCGCCGAGGTGGCAATACTGGCCGAAGACCTCCTCGTGCGAGTACGTCGGCTTGGTGATCCCCTCCAGGTGCTTCACGCACTCCTCGATGGAGTGATCCTCGGAGACGTACAGGCCGGGGATCTCCCTGCTGGAGACCCCGTTCTTCACGAGCCCGGATCGGCTCCACGGCCCTCTGTCGTCATGTGCGGTCATCGTGCTCTCCTTCAATTCGACATCACAATCACATCACGTCGTACGCTGGCCTGCGCGGTGCCGGCTCGCGTCGCATCTCATCGGCTGGACGCCGCGCTAGAACGGCGACAGCCCCACGGTCACGTCGGCGGTCGGGAACTCGTTGTAGCTGTCGAGCACCGAGAACTCCGCCGTCGAGCCGCCGATCAGGGTCCCGAGCGGGTTCTGCGCGCGGGTCTCGAGGGTGGCGTCCGCGCCACCGAAGAAGAGGTTCGAGATCACCGTCGATTGCTTGACGGGGCCGTACCAGGTGGACACCCACCAGTTGGCCACGAACGGCGCCGGGGGCCCGCTGGGCGTCGCGACCGTCCCATCGACGACCAGGCGAGGGTAGCCAGGGAACGGCACGCTCACGTGGAGATCGCCGACGCCGCCCGAGAACGCGAGATCGTAGTCGAGCGACGGGACGTACTGAACCAGGAAGCCGGCTTGAAGCAGCTTGTACGCGAGCAGCGCGTGGTCGGTGTAATACCAGAGCGTGTAGCTGTTGACGTCCCCGGTCCCGTCGGGCGGAACGACGGCGAGGCCGATCTGGACGACCGAGCCCGGCGTCGGCGTGCCGCCGTTCACCGAGATGCCGTCGGCGTGCGACGTCCTCACGACGATCGGGGTGACGGGACCCCCCTCACCGGCGAGCACGAACTCGTCCGGGACCAGGGCATCGGCCTCGTCGGTCGGGACGAGATCCAGGCCGATCGTCTCGACGACGTTCGTCAAGCTGAGGCTGAACCCCCGGATCTCCTGCTGTGCTTCAGCGGTGATCTCGGGGTCGGCGGCCTCCACGGCGCAACCGGCGGTGAAGACGCTAGCGAGAAGCAAGGAACTCACGGAACCGCGCAGATACATCAAAGCCTCCTCATGTCACCGACTCCAGCGCCGGCAATCAACCAATGATGACTCGACCTCGAACAACAACAATGGACATAATTCAAAATCAACACGCCTCGATTCATCGAAGCCACTGGGCGCAACAAGGCCTTTCGCGACTCTCCAGGAAACGCGAGCTCGCTCGAGTTCTCCGCGCGACGACGCCTCCGCGCGCTGTCATGCCGCGAACGCCGACGTCGGTATCGTCGGCGCGTCCGCTCCGAGGAACGGCGCGAAAGGCGGGATCTCCTCGCGCAAGAGCCGCAGATCGAGCACGCCAGGCACGTCGCGGTGGTTGTCGCGATAGTCGCTCAGGCGCTCGCGCAGCTCCTGCGGCGTGGACGCGGAGCCCACCCAGAGCCGGTCGCCCGGGGCGAGCCCGCCCGCGAGGGCCGCGAAGTCGACCTCCGGATAACGAACGGCCTCGATCCGGGACTCGAAGAGGAGCTGTTGACGCGTGACGCACATCCCGTGCATCGCGTTGTTGAACACGACGAACAGGATGGGCAGGCCGAGATCGACGGCCGTGTGCACCTCCAGGCCGAGCATCAGGAACGATCCGTCGCCGCAGATGACCGTCGTCCGCGTCCCGGGCTCCGACCCGAGCTGCGCGCCGATGGCGCCGGGGATCGAGTAGCCCATTCCCCCCATCCCGAGCGCGATCGTCGATGTCGAGCCCTCCGGGACGGGGAGGTAGTGCATGGCCGCGGCGGCGCAGTTGCCGGCGTCGAGCACGACGTGGCCCTTCGCCGGCAGGAACTCCGCCAGGATGGCCAGCGCCTCGCTCTGCAGGAGCGTATCGGGCCCGGCGGCGCCCGGGTCGTCGCCCGGGATGGCCGGCGCGAGGCGGGGCTCGTAGCAGCGCCGCGTGTACCCTTCGATCGGAGGGAGCGGTGACATCGGGCGCCTCTCCAGGAGATCGAGCAGCGCGCGGAAGGCGCGGCCGACGTCCGCATACAGGGTGATCTCGGGCTGAAGGACGCGGTGGATCGCCTCGGGATCGACGTCGATGACGACGAAGCGCTTGTCCTTAAAGCTCTTCTCGACCGCGGCGCGCGTCATGACGTCGAGCGTCGCGCCCGCGGCGATGACGAGATCCGCCTCGTCGCGCAGGTACGCGTGCGCCGACGGGTGTCCCGCCGCGCCGACCGTCCCCAGGTACAGCGGGTCGTCGTTCGGAAAGTCGGCGCGGGCCGACATCGTGGTCACCACGGGGAGACCGACCGCGCGCGCGAACGCCTCGACCGCGCCGGCGTCGTCGGAGCGGCGCACCCCCTGGCCGATGAGGAGCAACGGGCGGCGCGCGCTGCGGATGGCCTCGAGCAGCGGCATCACCTCGCCGATCCCGACCGGCCGCGATCGGCAGAAGCTCGGCAGATCGGAGGGCCAGTCGACCGGGGGCGGGCTGACCTCCTGATCGAAGAGGTCCCGGGGCACGAGGAGCACGGCCGGGCCCTGCCGGCCCGACGTCGCCGCCACGACCGCTTCGCGCAGCATCGGCCAGAAGTCGTGTGGGCTCCTGATCTTTCCGACGTACTTCGAGATCGAGCGCCAGAGCAGGACGGCATCGACGCAGTTGCCGATGCCCGACGAGTCCTGGAACGCCCCCCGCCCCTCGAGCGACGTCGGGGGCTGGCCGACGATCGCGAGCACGGGGACCGCCTCGGCGTAGGACTCGGCGATCCCGACAGCCAGGTTGAGCATCCCGCCGCCCGACGTCGCGCAGCAGACCGAGAGGCGCCTGTGGACCCTCGCCCTGCAGTCCGCCATGAACGCGGCGCCCATCTCTGTCCTCGCGAGGACGGAGACCAGCTTCCCTTGCCCGTGCCGATGAATGGCGTCGTGCAGGTGCTCGATGTTCGCGCCGCTCACTCCGAAGACGTATTGAACGTCCCAATCCCTCAGCATCTCGACCAACGCGTCGGCCAACTTCATACAGCGTGTACCTTCCGTGCGTGGACCTCGGGCGACTACTGCCAGCGCAGCACCATCGAGCTCACGAAGTCTCCGCCGTTCGAGAATGTCCCGAGCGCGACGATATCGCCGCGTCGAATGCGGCCGCTCTCCAGCGCGTCCGCCAGCGTGACCGGAATCGAACCCTGGAACAGGTTGCCATAACGCGACAGGGTGTCGTGCGTGCGCGGAGGGAGGATCCCTATCCGGGCGCGCCACTCCTTGAGGAACGTTTCGTTCGGCTGGTGGGTGATGAGGATGTTGACGTCGCTCGGCGACAGCCGGGCCTCCGCGAGGCACCGCCCCACCGCGTCGGGCACGAGCTGCAGCGCGTTCGTGCGGATCGCCTCGACCATGTCCCTGGAGAAATTGACGGTGATCGGGCCGCAGCCGCGCTCCCAGTAGTTCTTGAACACCCCGTCGACGACGTCGGGCTCGAAGCGGAACAGGCCGTAGTGCTCGCCGTGGGAGCGCTCGTAGCGGGCGATGATCGACGCCTCGCCAGGCATCACGAGCGTGGCCGAGGCGCCGTCGCCGAGCACGGACGACCGGCGGGACTTCTGGAACTCGGGCAGGCGAGAGATGAAGTTTGTCACCGTCACCACGACGACGCGCTTGTACTGGCCCGACTCGACGAACGCGCGGGCCGTATTGAGCCCCGACAGGTACGAGGAGCAGCTCGTGTCGATGTTGAGGATCGTCGCCTGCCGGGCGCCGACGCGGTGCTGGATCGCAGGGCCGATGCCTGGCCAGAACGTGTCGGAGAAGATGCAGGAGCACACGAGGAGATCGATCGTCTCGGGGAGGATCCCTGTCCTCTCGAGGAGCCGCTCGACGGCGCGCACGCCGAGGTCCTCGGAGAGGTAATCCGGCGAGGCGAACCTCCGCTCGTGAACCCCGCTGAAGAAGGCGTTGTCCGCCAGGGCGTCCTCGGAGCTGCCCTCGGGCGGCTCGTTCACGACCCGGCGCTCTGGCATGAAGCTGACAACATCGATGATCTGAGCCGCCATAATCCAATTTCCCCGGCGCAGGCGGGTCGACGCGGCGCTCGAGGAGCGAGCGTCGAAATGCTGCTACGGCGAGCGACCCAAAGCGGCGCGCGGAGCCAATCACCGCTCCCCGGGATGACCGAGGCCGCCGACACCTTCGCTCGACTCGCGGCCAAGTAAACAAGGAACGTGCCGCACAGCTTGCTGCCCCTCGCCGCGTTCGGCCTCTCGACACGCCGATTTGTCGTCTGGACTTGTCGGGCAGATTTCGGCCCTACTTCACCGACGGCAATGCCGAGCGACCGCAATGGATTCTGCGTGGACGGAATCAGCGTCCGCGATCCATCGCGGGAAGCGATGGCCGCTGCTGCTAAAGCATCAGCGTTACTTATCGACTGCTGCCCCGGCAGCACCCGCGTGCGGCGGGTCTCGCCCTGCCGCTCTCCCGATGGCGGCGCGCTGTGCGCCTCGTTCGGACGAGCGGCGGGGAGGTGCGCCGGCGGGCGCGGTAGCTGCCCGCTGGCGCGCACATTGCCAAGCGGCACGCCCTTGCTATCCGGGGGCGGTCAATCCGCCGTCCCACCCGACAGAGAAGAGGCAACCATGGCGAACATCGATGCCGTCATTCCGACCGCCCCTGCCGCGGCCGCGGCGACCGCGGTCCAGGCGGAGCGCGCGGCTTTGCTGACGTTCTATCGCGCCTTCAGCGAGCGGCGGCCGGAGCTCATCGACGAGGCGGTGACCCAGGACTGGGAGGACATCCCGCTGCCCCCCGGTCAAGGGGTGGGCCCGGAGAGCGTCAAGCCCATCCTGCGCGCGTTCTTCAAGGCCTTTCCCGACGTGAAGCTCGAGGTGCTGGACATCCTCCAGGAGCCAGGCCGGGCTGCGGTCCGGTCTGTCCTCACGGGGACCCATCGAGACACGTTCTTGGGGGTGGCGCCGAGCGGGCGGGAGATCAGCGTCCCCTGCCACGATTTTCATGCGCTGCGGGAGGGCCGGATCGCGCGGACGTGGCACCTCGAGGACTGGTTCACCGCGCTGGCACAGATCGGCGCCTGGCCCCCGGTCCGCTGACAAATTCCCTCACTTTGAGAAAGAAATTGAACAGGGAGGCGGGGAGACGGGGAGATTGGTGGGATTTTTCTCCCCGCCTCCCCGCCTCCCTGTGAATTTTCCCGGACAATTCGAGGGGATTCGTCAAAGCCCGGGCCCCGAGGGGCGCGCGCCGCGCTCACCGCTCCTGCTCGACCATCGCGCTCCCGCCGTGGCGCCGGACCGGCTCGGCGACCGCGGTCACGGTCCCATCGCCGTTGAAGCGCAGAGCCGTGGCCGCGCCGATCTCGCCTCCCATCGTGCCCGCGTCGGAGAGGACGTGGCCCAGGGACGCGAGCCCCTCGGCCTCCGGGGCGCTCAGGAATGCCGTCTCCGCGTCGGTGGCGCCGTTGCCCGAGTTGCGCTGGGAGAGGCGCGGCGCCGCGAGCGCCTTGTCGATGGGGAGGCCCAGATCGATATGACCGACGAGGATCTGGAGCACCGTGGTGATGATGGTGGACCCGCCTGGCGAGCCGAGCGCGAGCTCGGGTTTGCCGTCCTTGAGGACGATCGTGGGGCTCATGCTGCTGCGCGGGCGCTTGCCCGGCTCGACCGCGTTGGGGTGCGGCGAGCTCGGGTCGGGCGGGATGTTGAAGTCCGTGAGCTCGTTGTTCAGCAGGAAGCCGTGCCCCGGGACGACGATGCCATTGCCGCCCTCGTACTCGATGGTGCAGGTGTAGGACACGATGTTCCCGGCCGCGTCGCTGACCGTGATGTGCGTCGTCTCGTTGTCGTGCGCGTCCTTCGGGCCGGCGCCCCCGCGCCTCGCCGCCGGGGCGCCGCCGGGCGCGGGGCTCGGATCGCTCTGGAATGGGTACGGGTCGCCCGGCGCCGCCGCGGCCGAAGGGGCCTCGGCGAGATCGATGAGGGCGCGCCGCGCGTCGGCGTAGTCCTTCGAGAGCAGCCCCTTGACGGGGGCGTCCACGAACTCGGGATCGCCGAGGAATGCGCCTCGATCCGCGAACGCGAGCCGGGAGGCGCCGAGGTAGCGGTGCAGCACCTCGACCGGCGTGAGGGTCGCCGTGTCATACCCCTCGAGCAGGTTCAGCGCCTCCGCGACGGCGATCCCGCCGCTGCTCGGGAGGCCCAGGCCGTAGATGGTGGTGTCGCGGTACGTCGTCGAGACCGCGGGGCGGACGCGGGCCTCGTAGCCCTGGAGGTCCGCGAGCTCGATCACCCCCGCCCGGACGTTGAGCGCGCTCCCGGGCTCGACGGGAGGCGACTTCACCGCGGCGACGATGGCCTCCGCGACCCGCCCTTCGTAGAACGCCTTCTCTCCCCCCTCGGCGATGAGGCGGTAGGTGCCGGCCAGATCCGGGTTCTTGAAGATCGTGCCGACGGGCCACGGCTGGCCGTCGGGCCCCAGGAAGAGCTTTTTGGTGCTCGTGATCGCCTGGAATCGCGCGAGGTTGCGGCCTGTCTGCTCGAAGAAGGTCGCGTCGACGTCGAACCCCGCCTCGGCGACCTGGATGGCCCGCTTCAGCACGTCTCCGAGCCCGAGCGTTCCATGGCGGCGGAGCGCCTCGCTCCAGCCCCGCACCGTGCCGGGCACGCCGACCGACAGGCCGCTCGTGATGAGCTCATTGAAGGCGATCGGCGCGCCGTCTTCATAAAAGGACCTCGCCTCGAGCCGGGACGGCGCCGTCTCGCGGTGATCCAGGGCGATCACCTTCCCCTCGCCGGCCAGGTAGACGAGCATGAAGCCGCCGCCGCCGATACCGCAGGAGAACGGGTCGGTCACGCCGAGCACGCCCGCCGCGGCGACCGCGGCGTCGACGGCGTTCCCCCCTCGCTTCAGGATCTCGATGGCGGCCAGCGTCCCGCGGAGATCGACCGTCGCCGCCGCCCCCCGCCGCCCGGTGGCCGTCGGCGCGATCTCCGGGAGCTGGGCGAACGGGTCGTCCCCGGCGGCGTCCGGCTCCGCGCCTGCGTCGCCCGACGTGGACGACGCGGACGACGCGGACGACGTGGAGCCGCCGTTGCCCACCGGAGCGAGCCTCTCGTCCGGGCTGCAGGAGCTGCAGGAGGCGCAAAGGAGGAAGAGAGCGAGAAGGAGTGTGCGTTTCGTCATGGGTTCTCTCGGGATGCGCTGGAGGACGCAGGGCCCACGGTCACACCCCGCCTCGTGCGGCAGAGTCGGCCGTGAGGGCCCTGTCCAGGAGCCACGATGTGCGGCATCGCATTGCCCCGGAGATTCACAATGCAACCACCGTACCGGCGTTCGCAGCCGAGCGGGCGGGTGCAATGTCGAGTCTGTACTTGCCACAACGAAGCAATCGAGGTAATGGTTCGGCAGGTCATGAGCGCCAGCGCGTAGCCCCGGCTCGCTGGCCGACAACCCTCCGAACCGCGGTGGGGTGTCCCGGGTGACGACCTGGCCGGCCGCATGTGCGGCGGGCAAGCGCGGACTCTGGTCGCCCGGAGTCCCCTGGACTCGCGAGGTGGTATGTCGATCGCTTCCATCGTGGATTCGCGCCCTGACGCGGGCGCGCCGGCGCCGTCCGATTTCGGTGCTTTCCCTTTACCCGTCGTCGGGGCGGACCTCTCCGTGCCGCTCGTCACCGGCGAGCAGGTGGGTTATGTGAACCTCGATTACGCGGCCAGCGCCCCTTGCCTGCGCTCGGTGCTCGACGCGGTCGCGGCGCTCCTTCCCTGGTACAGCAGCGTGCATCGCGGCGCGGGGTTCGCGTCCACCGTGACGACGGAGCTCTATGCCGCCGCCCGCCAGGAGGTGGGCGCCTTCGTGGGAGCGCGCGCCGAGGACACGGTGGTGTTCACGAGGAACACCACCGACGCGCTCAACCTGCTCGCCGCGGCGCTGCCCGAGGACACGACGGTGGTGACGTTCGCCTCGGAGCACCACGCCAACCAGCTGCCGTGGCGGCGCGGTCGGTGCGTCGTCCTCCCGGTGCCCGTGAGCGCGGAGGAGGCGGTCATGCGGGCCGAAGACGCGCTGCGCGACGTGACCTCGCGCCATCGGTTGCTCGCCGTGACGGGGGCGAGCAATGTCACGGGCGAGCAGTGGCCGGTCCCGGAGCTCGCCGCGGTCGCCCATCGCCACCGGGCGCGGCTCGCCGTGGACGCGGCTCAGCTCGCGCCCCACTGCGCGATCGACATCGCCGGGATCGGGGCCGATTACGTCGCGCTGTCCGGTCACAAGCTCTATGCCCCCTTCGGCGGCGGCGTGCTCGTCGGCCGCGGGGACTGGCTCGATGCCGCGCGTCCGTACCTCGCCGGCGGGGGCGCCGTCCGGCGCGTCACGCGCAACGACGTCGAATGGGCGAGCGGCCCGCACCGCCACGAGGCCGGCACGCCCAACGTGGTCGGCGCGGTGTCGCTGGCGGCTGCGTGCCGCGCGCTCTCCGCGGTGGGCATGTCCGCCGTGGCGGCGCATGAGGCGAGCCTGCTCGACCGCCTCACGCGCGGTCTCCACGCCTTGCCGGCGGTCAAGCGACTCGCGATGTGGGGCCCGGCGAGCCCCCGGATCGGCGTCGTGACGTTCAATGTGCGGGGGTTCCATCCCGGCGCGGTCGCCGCGGTCCTGAGCGCCGAGCACGGCATCGGCGTCCGGGACGGCTCGTTCTGCGCGCACCCGCTCATGATGGCGCTCGCCAGGAATCGCGCGCCGGAGGCGAGCGACGACGCGGCGGTACCCCTCGCGGTGCGGGTGAGCTTCGGCGTCGGCACCAGCGCCGCGGACGTCGATCGGTTCCTCCTCGCGCTCGCCGATCTCGTCGCCCAGGGTCCCCGCTGGCGTTATCGCCTCGACGCAGGGCGATACGTCCCCGATCCGGATCCTCGCCCGCGCCCTGCGCTGGCCGGCCTCCTCGCCGGAGGCGCGGCAGGCGCGGCGGACGGGCCCCTGGCGAGCCAGCTCGCGCCCTGCCAGGCGCCCCTCTGAGGCGGATCAACCCCCGGGCGCGCGGCCCACGGCGAGGGCGCGCCGCGCGAGCGCGCGCAGGTCGGCGAGGGTCGCGCCCTCCAGCGGCGAGGCCTCGGCGTCGACGTCCTCGCCGCGCGCCGGCGCATCACCCCGGCCGAGCGCGTCGAGGAGCCAGCGCGCCGTGAGGACGTCGCCGCCGAGCCACGCGCGCGCCGGCGAAACGTGCGGAACCTCGGAGACCACCGCGGCCTCGATCCAGCCGATGGGCACGCGCGCCAGCGCCGCGGCGGAGGCGCCCGGCGGCACCGGGTCGTCGGGCTCGGTCAGGGGCTGGAAGCGCTCGGCAGCGAGCTCGGGCGCCTCGCCGCCGTCGATCAGCGGGAGCGCGGCGCGGAGGGCGACCCCCTCGACGACGGCGCGCGCGATCTCTTCGAGCGAGAGGCGCGCCGGAAGGACGTCGGAGAGCGCGGCCGCGGCCTTGCCCAGCCAGCGGTCGACGACGCGCTCGTCCGGCGCCGCGAGATCCGGGGGGATCGCGAGCGCCGCGTCGAGACCCGCGAAGACCTCGATGAGGACCGCGCCGTCCGGCGTGGCGTCGAGGCCGAGCAGCGCGGCGGGGCGGTGCTGCAGCGAGATCCACTCGCGCCCGAAGTAATGCGCTGGCGCGCCGGCGCGGGAGAAGCCCTTGAGAAAGCCGCGCACGTTGCGGTTGAGGAGCGTCCGGGCCGTGGCGTCGGGCGCGAGCGCGGCGGCGTGCGGCAGCGCGAGGGTCCACACGACGCCGCGCCCGCCGAGGAAAGCGGCGGTGCCCGTCGTGGTGCGCCGCAGGACCTTCGCGCCGCGCGCGGCGCAGGCCGCAAGGTCGACGACGCGCGCCGCGCGCTGGGCCGCGCCCAGCACCACGGCGGGCCCCTCGACGAGGCTGGCGGCGAGCCACGGTGCTCCCTCCGCCGCGCGGGCGCGCGCGAGGAGCGCTGGGCCGAGCGCGAGCGCGTCCTCGAGAGGACGATGAACCGGCGGGAGCGAATGCATGGCGGGCATCGAGTGGGTCTCCTTGGCGTGAAGCTCGGCGCGCGGAGGAGCCCTGCGGGACGAGGCCCTGCGGGGAGCCGCCGGTGGTAACATCGCTCCATGGTGACCGAAGAGGAGCTGGCAGAGCAGCGCGTCGGCACGCGGATCGGCCCCTGGGCGGTGGAGAGCGTCCTCGGGGTCGGCGGCATGGCGAGCGTCTTCTTTTGCCGGCGGGCTGACGGGTGCGTGGCGGCGGTCAAGCTCCTGCACGCCGAGCTCGCCGAGATCGAGGCGGTGCGAAAGCGGTTCTTGCGCGAGGGGCCGATCGGGAGCGCGCTGGCCGCCGTGGCGCCGCTCTGCGAGGGGCTCCCCCAGGTGCTGGAAGCCGCGGCCACGGACGACGGCCTCGTCTACATGGCCATGGAGGTGCTCGAGGGAGAGACCGTGTTCGACCGCATGGCCCGGCACGGGACGCTCCCCGTCGGCCAGGTGATCGCGCTCGCCGAGCGGGTCCTCGACGTGCTGATCGTGGCGCACGAGCACGGCGTCGTTCACCGCGATCTCAAGCCCGAGAACCTCCACATCGGCAACGACGGGCGCGTGCGGGTGCTCGATTTCGGCCTCGCGCGCGTCCTCGACCCGCTGCTCGAGGACGTCGCCGGGATGCCGGAGATGACGAAGACCGCGACGGGCGTGTCGATCGGCACCGACGATTACATGGCGCCGGAGCAGGCCCTGGGCCTCATCGCCGAGATCGACGGCCGGACGGACCTCTTCGGCCTCGGAGCGACGATGTTCCGGCTGCTCGCGGGCCGCACGATCCACGGCAACCTGGAAGACGCGCGCCTGCTCATCGCGGTCGCCACGGAGAGGGCGCCGCCCCTCTCGCTGCACGCCCCCACGGCGCCGCCCGGCCTGTGCGCCGTTGTCGACCGCGCCCTCGCCTTCCTCAAGCAGGAGCGTTATCCCGACGCCAGGACGATGCGCGCCGATCTCGCCGCCGTGCGCGCCGGCCGCGAGCCGCCTTATGCGACGGCCGCGGCGCGGCAGCCGCGCGGGGCGACGGGGGCGTAGGGACCAGGGGCAGGCAGCGCTCCAGGTAGAGCCAGAGGGCGGGACGGCCGGAAGAAAGATCAAGGATCTCCCCGCCTTCGCGGCACCCCTCTCCCGGCCAAGGCCGGTTGCACCGGAAGGGTGAGCGAGCTTGGGCCGGACGTCGAGCCCGCCGCTCGCGTCGACGCGCTGCCGGAGCCTTGCTGCGCGCTTGCCAGCGCCCGCAGGCTCTGCGGAGATCGCCCGCGCGCGGCGACGCCGATGGGTATCGCCGCGTCCCCACGACGAAACAAACAGGAGATCACGATGAAAATCCGCGTGCTCGCGCTCCCCCTCTTCATGTTCACGAGCGCGGCTTCGGCCAGCGCCCCGCCGCCGAACTTCTCGCAGCAGGTCTATCTGTGCAACAGCCATCTGCAAGCGAAGGTCGATATCTCCTTTGGCCAGACCACCAGCACCGCGACCGTGCAGTCCCAGTCCGGGCAGGTCAAGGACAACCCGTTCGTGCCAGGCGTCGAGAGCGGTATGGAGTACGCCGTGTTCGTCGCCTCCTCGGTCAAGCCCAGCTCGACCGCGTCCTGGTCGACGCTGAGCGCGCAGCAATCCGGCCTGGTCGGCACGCCGCAGGCCCCTATCTCCACCGGCAACAGCACGTTCTTGAACTCGTCATCTTGCCAGATCCAGGGCACGGTGATCATCTCGACCGGCTGTCCCAGCGCCAGCGGCATGAACCAGGACTACAAGACCATCGAGCGCACCTGGGTCGGCTGCGGCCTGTGATCGCAGGGCCTTGACTCGATTTCCTACGGTGGAGCCCGCCTCGGCCCGAGTCGTCACACGGCCGGTCATCTCTTGCTCAGCGGCCGCGCGATCTGGACGATCTTCTCCCGCGCGAACTTGCACGCCTCGTCGTCGTCCGTGGCGGCGGGCCAGAGCAGCTCCATGTACCCGGGCTGGACATCGAACGGCAGGGGCTTGGTCCGGAGGTGCGGCCTGACGGCGCGGATGTCGTCGGCGACGATCTCGGGCACGGTCGCCAGCATCGCGGTGCCGTCGATCAGCGCGCCCAGGTTGGAGAAGGTCGCGACGGAGCACCGGATCCTCCGCGTCTTGCCGAGCAGGTCCTCCACGAAGCCGCGCAGGTCCCCGTTGTACGAGACGATGACGTGATCGTGCGCGAAGTACTGGGCCTCCGTCAGCTTGCGCAGGCGCGCGTGGCGCGGGTCGTACAGGCAGGTGAAGCCGGTCCTCAAGAGCCGCTGCCGGCGGACGTTCGAAGGTAGATCGTCGGCGACCGAGATCGCCGCGTCGACGCCGCCCGCGAGCGCCGCGCCCACGGTGCGGAACTGCACGGGCACGGCGACGACGCGCACGCGCGGCGCCTCGCGCTCGAGCACGCGCAAGAGCGGCGGGAGCAGCCACACCTCGGCCGTGTCGGAGAGCCCGAGGCGCAGGGTGCGTTCGCACGTCTTCGGGTCGAAGGTCGGCGGCGCCAGCGCGGCCTCGATCAGGGCGCCGAGGTGCGGCCTCAGCGACGCGCGCAGCCGTTCGCCGCGGCTCGTCAGCGCGAGCCCGCGCCCGCTCCGCACGAAGAGCGGCGCGCCGACCGTCGTGGTCAGGCGCCGGAGCGCGGCGCTCACCGCCGGCTGCGTCAGGTACAGCCGGCTCGCCGCCTCGGTGACGCTGCCTGCCTCCGCGACGACGGCGAAGACGCGGAGCAGGTTCAGGTCGAGGTTCCTTCCATAAATATCAGGCATATCGAGAATACATAGTATTCATTGGAGCAATGAAACGCGAGCGCCTAGGGTGACGGCATGACGACGACGAACACCACCAAGCTCGGCAAAACTGGCCCCTCCGTCTTCCCCCTCGCCCTCGGCTGCATGAGCATGGCCGGGGGCAGCATGTACGGCGAGAGCGATGAGGCGGAGAGCATCGCGACCATCCACGCGGCGCTCGATCGGGGCGTGAGCCTCCTCGACACCGGCGACTTCTACGGCATGGGCAAGAACGAGATGCTCGTCGGCCGGGCGATCAAGGACCGGCGCGACAAGGCCGTGCTCAGCGTGAAGTACGGCGCCCTGCGCGCGCCCGACGGCACCTTCCTCGGCTTCGACACCCGTCCGATGGCGACGAAGAGCTTCCTCGCCCATAGCCTGTCGCGCCTCGGCGTCGACTACATCGACGTCTACCGGCCCTCGCGCCTGGACCCGGCGGTGCCGATCGAAGACACGATCGGCGCCATCGCCGACATGGTGAAGGCGGGCTATGTCCGCCACATCGCCCTCTCCGAGGTGGGCGCGGAGACGATCCGCCGCGCCGCGAAGGTGCACCCGATCGTGGACCTCCAGATCGAGTACGCGGTCGTGAGCCGCAGCCCCGAGGCGACGATCTTCCCCGCGCTCGCCGAGCTCGGCATCGCGGTCACCGCGTACGGCGTGCTCTCGCGCGGCCTGCTGGCCGGGAGCAAGCCGTCCGGCGCGGGCGACATGCGGGCCCACCTGCCGCGCTTCTCGGGCGAGAACGCCCGGAAGAACCAGGCCCTCGTCGACGCCTTCGCTCGCCTCGCCCAGGGGCGCGGCGTCACCCCCGCGCAGCTGGCGATCGCCTGGGTCCGCGCCAAGGGCGCCGCGCAGGGCGTCACGGTGATCCCGACGATGGGCGCGCGCACGCGGAAGCAGCTCGAGGATGCCCTCGCCGGCCTCGAGATCGCGCTGGCGCCCTCGGACCTCGCCGAGATCGAGGCCGCCGTCCCCGCGGACGAGATCGCCGGCGCCCGCTACCCCGCGCCCATGATGGCGATGCTCGACAGCGAGAAGTGACCTCGCGATAGCGGCGGCGGCTCACGAGCTCATCGTGTCTTGGCGACCACGGCGAGGAGGGTGTCGAGATCGATCGGCTTCTTGAGCAGCGCACACACGTCCAGGGTGGCCGCTTTGGCCTCCAGCGAGTCGACGCCCGACAGGATCGCCACCGGGATGTCCGCCAGCGCGGGCTCCCGTCGCTTGAGCGCGAGGAACTCCCAGCCATTGATCTCCGGCATCATGAGGTCGAGCAGGATAATGCTCGGGCGGAGGCCGCGGCGGAGCAGATCGAGCGCCACCGCGCCATTCTCCGCGCACACGACCTCGTAGCCGAATGCCTGCAAGAGCTCCTCCACGACGGCGCGAAATCCGCTGTCGTCGTCGACGATCAGGACACCGTCGTGATGATCATCCTGCGGGCTCATCGGGACCTCCGGCCGGCGGAGACACCTCGGCCGGCAGAGCGTCGCGGCGCCGGCGCAGGGGGAGCTCCACGATGAAGGCAGCCCCCGCGCCGAGCTCGCTCTCGACCCGGATCGAGCCATCATGGGCGTCCACGATCTGGCGGCTGATGTACAGCCCCAGGCCGAGACCGCCGTAGTGCTGCGCCGAGACGCCTCGCTCGAAGCGTTCGAAGATGTACGGCACGCAGCCCGCATCGATCCCGATGCCGCGATCGGCGACGACCAGCCTGGCCACCTCGCCCTCGGCCGCGACGCTGATCTCGATCGGCTTGCCTCTCCCATACTTGATGGCGTTCAGCACCAGGTTCGTCACCACCTGCTCCAGACGGGCCCTGTCCCACATACCCACCACGGGAGCGTCTGCCCGCCAGCTCACTGCACTCCCTGCCTGCTTCAGCTCCACGTCGAAGCTCTCCACGACCTCCTGCGAGAGCGCCCGGAGATCGACGTCTCCCAGCTTCAGATCGAGCTTGTCTGCCTGGATCCGAGCCACGTTGAGCAGATCTTCGATGAGCCTGACGAGCCGCTGGCACTGCCGCTCGGCCATCCTGGCCAGCTTCGTCGCGCCGACGGGGAGCGTCGTCGCCTCGCGCATCAAGCCTTGCACGGCGAGCTTCAGGCCCGCGATGGGGGTATAGAGCTCATGTGAGGCGATCGACAGGAAGTCGTCGCGCATACGAACCGCTGCTTCGGCGGCGGTCCGGGCCCTCTGCTCGTGATCCAGGACCAGGGCGCGCTCCGCCTCGATCTTCTTCCGCTCCGTGATGTCCGTGGAGATGCCGCCCACCGCGTACGGGACGCCGGCGACGTCGCGCAGAGGGAATTTGATGGTGAGATAGGTGTGCACGCCGTCGTCTTCGGGCATCACCTCTTCGTCCTTCAGCGCCGTCCCGGCGAGGAGCGCCCGCCGGTCGAAAGCGCGGAGCGCCTCGGCGTGCTCCCGAGAGAACACGTCACCGTCGCTCTTGCCCACGATGGCCTCCCGAGCGACGCCGAACAGCTCCTCGAAGCGGCGGTTGACGAGGAGGTAGCGCCCCTCGATGTCCTTGACGGCGACGATGGCCGTGGAGCTGTCGATGATGGCGCGCAGGAGCTCCTGGCTCGTGCGCAACGCCTCCTCCGCGCACCTGCGCTCCTCCGCGACCTTCCGCAGCGCCGCCTCCGTCCGCTCGTGCTCGGCGATCTTCTGCCTGAGCTGGGCGTTGGCATGGCGCAGGTCGGCGGTGCGCTCGGCGACCTGCTGCTCCAGCCGCTCTTTCGCCCGGGCCTCTTCTGCCAGGCGAGCATCGAGGGCGAAGATGGATTTCAAGTCCATCTCGATCACGTCGCGACACTGCTCCATGAGCGCCTGGTAGGCCTTGCTGTAATGGTTCGCGCGGTCATCCAGCACGCAGATGGTCCCGAAGATATCCCCCGTGGGCCAGGTGATCGGGAAACCGAGATAGGATATCATCCCGAGCTTGAGGTCCGGGTTCGACGTCCAATTCTCGTCTTTCGAGGCGTCAGGGACCAGCAGCGGCGTTCGGGTCTTCATCACGGTCTCGCAGTAGAGCCCCGTGTCGAGGCGCGCGCGTTCGTTGGGCGCGTAAGGGTTCCCCTTCGACTCGCTGGAGGCGCAGACGACGATCTCGGGCGGCTCGACTCTCATGATCAGAGCGGCCGGGACCCGCAGGATCTCCGCGAGGAGATCGGTCATCTCCTGCCACTTGCGAGCGATGTCCGTCGGAATGTCGATCGCGACCGTGCTCGACTGGGTTCTTCGGCCGCTCCCCGGCGGTGGGCTCCTCGTACCGAGCTCGTCCGTACGTTGCTCCGGCGGGCAGCCCGAGGCGGCCTTATGCGGCCCGAGGCCCGCGCGCTCAGCGCGCTCCGCGGGCGCGGGCTCGCCCGGCCCCCGGCGGCGGGCATGGTCGACAACGAGCGCGCCTGGCTCCGTGTGATCGTCGGGTCCGGTACGCATGCTCCCCCACGATGACGAATCGTGCGAAGGGCCATCGGGTTGTCAAGCAATCCACAATCACGCTCACCGGCGCCCCCCAGCGATCCGGCAGGCAACGTGCGCGCCCCGGACCTGGTGACGTCACGCCGGCCGGCACGTCGCCGCTCGGGCGAGCGCGGCTGCTCCCGGGCGCCGCCCCGCGCCGACGCGATGGCCCGCTCGTGGAGCCGGGCGGCCTCCAGGGCTTCCCCCGCGGAGCCGGGCGATCTCGGCGCGGATCAGGGCGTGCTTGTGAAGGAAGCCGTCGGGCCCGCTCCCCGCCCGCGCGCCAAGCTGCCGCTCGCGCTCCACGAGCCGCGGAGGGACGGGGAGCGCCGGCTGCGGGGAGGGCCCCCGCCTCGTCGCAGCCGCGGAGGGACTGGCCATGTTATACCTCGCCGATGTCCACCAAAGGACGTGTCGCGCAGGTGCTGCTGCTGCCCCGCCACGAGCGAGCCGGGATGGCAGAAGAAGTGCTCTCCAGTCTGAATGCCCGGCGCCGGCACGTCTTCGACGCATAGAGCCAGCTGGCAGGAAAGGACGCTCCATGAAGCTGTACTTCAGCCGAAACTTGAATCCACGGGTCGCCGTTGCCGTGGCGCGCTACCTCGATGCACCCGTGGAATACGTCCACGCGGCTCCTCTCGACCCGTCACAGCAGGAGAAGTTTCGAGCGCTGAATCCGAACCTGCGCGTGCCCATCCTGGTCGAGGGGAACCAGTCGCTCTGGGAAACGGACGCGATCGCGTGCCGTCTTTCGCAGCTCACGGGCTCGGACTTCTGGCGCACCGGCACCGCGCAACCGGAGATGATCCGCTGGTTGAGCTGGGGCACGCACAACTTCGTCTCCGCGTGCGACAAGGTCCACTTCGAGCGCGTGACGAAGCAGCGCTACGGGCTCGGTCCCATCCGCGACGACCTCGTGGCGGAGGGGCTCTCGGGGTTTGCCGGAGCGGCGGCGCTGCTCGAGCAGGTCCTGAGCGGCAGGGACTGGCTCGTCGGGAGCGCGGTTTCGTATGCAGACTTTCGCATGGCGTCGGTGCTTCCGTTCGCGGATCTCGCCGGCCTTCCGCTGGCGGACTACCCCCACGTCGCGGCCTGGCACGCGCGCCTGTGGCAGCTCGACGCCTGGCGCGATCCGTTCGCGGGGCTCGACGCCCCGGAGCTCCCGGAGGTGCCGCTCGCCGATGCCACAGGAGCGAAGCCTCAGTCGGTCTGAAAGCCGGGAGGGCCCTGCTGTCGAAGCCGTCGAGGACATGCTACAATTCGCGAACATGGCCAATGCCACCGGTGGAACATGGTGACGCCCCGGCGCATCTTCGTGATGGGCGACCCGCAGGCGCCGATGGCCAAGGTGATGGCCGTGCTCGCGACGCACGCTTTGCTCGGCGCGGACGGCCGGCTGGCCGACGACGTCGTGCTCGTGTCGATCGGCGATCACTTCGACTATGACCTCGATGATCCGGTGGGCGCGGGCGCGGAGGGGCTCCGCACGCTGCGCTGGCTGGCGAGCCACGATCCTGCGCAGGTGAGGCTCCTGTTCGGCAATCATGACGCTGCGCGGGTCATGGAGCTCGCCGGCCTCGACGACGTGCGGTTCGCTGCGGCGCGCGCGCTCGGGCGCTCGATCAGCGAGACCAGGCGGCGTGAAGGCGCCGAGGCCGCCGCCCGGCGCCAGCGCGACGAGTTCGCGGCGCAGTTTCCCGATGTGGCGACCTCGGGGCTCGCGGCGCGCGACTACGCGTCGTTCAGCGAGTCCCAGCGCGAGCTCGTCATCGAGCTGCTGCTCTGCGGCCGCTTTCATCTCGCGCTCTCAGGCGTGCTGCCCGACGGCCGCGCGGTGCTGCTGACCCACGCGGGCGTGACCACGCGCGAGCTCGCGATGCTGGGCATGCCGGACGAGCGCGATCCGCATCGACTGGCGGCGGCCCTCGAGCGACAGATGCGCGCCGCGGTCGACGCGCGGCGCACGGAATGGGAGCGCGGCGCGCGCACGCCGCTTTCGCTCGAGCCTCTCCACGTCGCAGGCGCCGCAGGCAACGAGGGTGGCGGCCTCCTCTATCATCGACCTGCGCACATCGATCGGCCGGGCGGCGATCCGGCATGGGAGCTCGATCCGGCACGGCCACGGCGCTTCGAGCCGCGTTCACTCCCGCGCGGCCTGCGACAGGTCGCCGGTCACACCGGTCACAGGAAGTGCAAGGCGGAGCTCGGTCACGACTGGCTCACGGCGGCAGCGCACCGGAAGGAGATCGGAGGAATCCGCACGCTGCGCGTCGACGGCGACGTCGTCGTGTACGACCTCGGAATCCTGGACGATCGGCCCGGAGCGACGGACCTCTACCTGATCGACGGGGAGATGCGGTTTGCCGCAGCCACCGATTACGCTTTGCTCCCGCTGGCCGAGCTGATCGTCCCCGCGTGAACCCGATGCGGGTGGTTGCCGCTCGTCATCGACCGATTTTTCCGGCAGGCGGTGCAGGTCGAGCCGGCCTCGTGGCCTGAGCGCGCCGCGGTGATCACGCCGCCTTCTCGAGGTCGGGCGCGGGATCACGGAAGAAGCGGGTAAACGCTCAAATCACCCGAGCATATCGCGCTCGATCCGGGCGGCGCCGTTCCCCTGCTCGTCGACCGCACGCTCGTGCTGCGCGAGAATATCGCGATCTCGGACATCTCGCCGAGACGTTCCCCGACTCCTCGGCGACGGCACGCCGCGTGCTCGCGCTGAGGTGATGCGCTGGGCAGCGTTCCTCAACTCCGACGTGCACAAGGCCTTCAGGCCGATCTTCACGCGGCATCGGTTCCTCGCCGACCCCACGTTCGCCGCGCCCTTCGCCGACACGACACGGACGCACGTGCTCGAGTCCCTGAACCGACTCATCGATGAGTCTCCCTGATCGACCACGAGGATCCCATGCTCCAGAATCTCCGCCTCACCTCCCGCACTTCGAGGTTCGTGAAGAGCGCCGTCATCGTGGCGACCGTCGCGGTGGGCCTGCTCACCCGCCCCGCGGTCGCGGTGCACGAGCCGATCGTCACGCCGCTCCTGACGAAGGAGCTCGCCAACATCCCCGGCAAGGAGGTGCTGATGCTCACCGTCGTCTACCCCCCCGGCGGCGCCGATCCGGTGCACCGTCACGACGCCCACGGCTTCATCTACGTCCTCGAGGGCTCGATCGTGATGGGCGTGAAAGGCGGCAAGGAGGTGACTCTCACCCCTGGCCAGACCTTCTACGAGGGGCCCAACGACATCCACACCGTCGGCCGGAACGCGAGCACCACGAAGCCCGCGAAGTTCCTGGTCGTGCTCGTGAAGAACCGGGGCGTGCCCGCACTGCTGCCGGTCAAATGATGGTTCTCGCGTGGGATACCTGAGGACCTTGTCTCCCGACGAGGTCGACCTCGAGGGCGCGAAGCCGGTGACGATCCGATCGAGCGCGCTCGAGGCGCTCGATCGGATCGTCACCGAGGGAGAGGGGCCATGCGCGTCATCCATGCGCGGGGGTGAGCCCGTCCGTGCGTTCTCGCGGCGTCGCGCTACTTCCTCTTCGCGTCGTCGACGTAGGGGGCGGGCACCCAGCGGTAGGACGCTCCGTCTCTCCGGACGTGGCCCAGCCCGGGAAACGGGGCGTGGGTGTGCGCGACGAGGTAGCCCTTGTCGGCCGCGTCGGCGAGCGCCTTCTTGCGCGTCTCCACGGCCGTCGGCGCGTTCACGTCGAAGGCCACCGCCACCGAGGGATCGTCGAACTGAACGGCCATGATGTGGACGAGGTCGCCCCACAGAACGAGCCTCTGGCCGCCGCTCTCGAGAGCGTACAGCGTGTGGCCGGGCGTGTGGCCGTACGCCGGCTCCGCGCGGAACCCCGGAAAGAACTCGGCCGCTCCGGTGAACGGCTTCACTTGCCCAGCGTCGAGGTACGGCTGCAACGTGGATTGCGCCGCGGCGAAGAACTGGGCTTGCATCCCCGAGGACTTCGCGGCGGCCGCCTTGTCCATCCAGTAGTCGAGTTCCTTCTGGTTCACGTGGACGGTGGCGTTCGGGAAGGCCCGCTTCCCGCCGATCACGAGCCCACCGACGTGATCCGGGTGAGCGTGCGTGAGGAAGACGTCGGTGACGCTCTCGACGCTCACGCCCGCCGCAGAGAGCGACGCGGGGAGCTTCCCGGTCGTGGGGCCCATGAGCTCTGCGCACCCGGTGTCGACGAGGATCGTCCTGCCGTTCCTGTGGATCAGGAAGGTGTTGAAGGACACGTCGATCGGCGACCTCTGGAAGGATTGCGCGAGGAGCTTGTCGACCTCACCCGGCTTGGCGTTGAGGACGAGGTCTTTCGAGATATCCAGGCCGAACGTGCCGTCGGAAAGCACGGTCACATCGATGTCGCCCACGCGCGTGTGATAAAAGCCCGCCTGACGCCTCTCGCCGCCGGACGGAATCGGCGCGCTCGCCGCCGGAGACGGCGCCGGTGCCGGTGCCGCCGGCGTCGCGGCGGGCTGCTCCGGAGCCGCCGGGCTCGCCGGAGCGCTGCTGCGCGGCGGGGCCGGGGCGGCGCACGCGGCAGGGAGGGTCAGAGCGCCTCCGAGCAGCAGGAGTGAGGCCGCGATGGACGCGATTCGCCGCGTGGAAATCATCCGCATGATCGTCTTTCTCTCCGGGCTCTCTTCGGTCGTCGGCGGCGCGCGAGCGCTGCTCGCCGTCCTCCGGCGGGATGGCGGCCCGTGTTCGCCGCCCGTTCGTCGTTGCACCGTACGTCCCGGCAGGTAGACTTTCTATGCCTGAAACATCAAGAAAAATAAACCGATCGTCCAACGTGGATCCGACGGAGGGCGAGCCTCTCCTCGTCGCGCTCCCGCGCTTCATCCACCTGCGCATCGAGGAGTCGAGGCCGCCATCGTCATGACGGTGGCGCTCGAGCCTCCAGCGACCCCACCGTGGCGTTCCTCACCGGACGGTGAATGTTGGCAAGCGCTGTCGCATCTGTGGCGGGAGGCGACGAGCACTGGACCGTGCAGCTCGACGGGCGCAGCGCGGCCCGGCGGGTCTCCGGGCAGATCGGATGTGCTCCTCGCCCCGTGCGCTCCGGTGCGAGCGCCCCGAAACCGAGGAGGAACGATGCGCCGTCACGGCAAAATTGGCTTTTTGCTATTCCGTACGCTTGGCATGTTGTTCGGCTTCGCGCTGCTGCCCGATGCGGCGCGCGCGGCCACCACCGCGATCACGTACACCATCGGCCACGCCGATTGCGGCGCGAACAACAGCTTCGCGCTGTACATGAACGGCACGCTGCTCGACACCGTGCCAAGCTCGAACGACTGCGAGTGCAACTCCCCGCCGCTCCGGGTGAGCATCACCGATCCGGCGTTGCTCGAGCTCTACAACCCCGCGAGCTGTAACGACTTCCAGGTCGCAACGGTCGGTGATGAGTTCGTTTTGTGGGGCTACATGCGCATCGACGTCACGTCGGACGAGGGGGCGGCGTCAGCGTGTCTTTTCGACGCCAACATGATCACCCACAACTGCGCCGACCGGGATATCTGCGAAGCCTATGAGGTCAACCCGTTCCCCGTGGGGAGCGCGGACGGGGATGGCGACGGCCTCATGGCGGGTGCGGGCTCGGGGTGCGACAACTGCTCCGCCACCGCCAACCCGGACCAGAGCGACGCCGACGGCGACGGGTTCGGTGATGCCTGCGATCGCTGCGTGGGCCCGGGATCGGACGACAGCGACGGCGATGGGCTCTGCGAAGGGGAGGACAACTGCGACGCGACCGCCAACCCGGACCAAAGCGACGCCGACGGCGACGGGTTCGGTGATGCGTGCGATCGCTGCGCAGGCCCGGGGTCGGACGACTTCGACTCGGATACGATCTGCAACGGGCCGGACAACTGCTACTTCTACGCCAACCCGGACCAGAGCGACGCAGACGGCGATGGCGTGGGCGACCGCTGCGACAACTGCGCGGACACGCCGAACCCCGGCCAGGAAGACTACGACTTCAACGGCCGCGGCGACGCGTGCGACGCCTGCTACGCGTCCGGGGACCTCGACTGGGACAGCGACGGGGTCTGCGACTCGGCGGACAACTGCGCCACGACCGCCAACCCCGACCAGGCCGACAGCGACGGCGACGGGTACGGCGACCGCTGCGACGGCTGCACAGGCTCAGGGTTCGACGACTACGACTTTGATGGGGTCTGCGACGGGGAGGACAACTGTTACTACCCCTACTGGAACCCGGACCAGGCCGACGCCGATGGCGACGGCCTGGGCGACGCCTGCGACAACTGTGCGGGCACGCCGAGCCCGGACCAGAACGATAGCGAAGGTGACCGCGTGGGCGACGCGTGCGACAACTGCGCGGACACGCCGAACCCCGGCCAGGCCGACAGCGACGGTGACGGCGTCGGCGACGCGTGCGACAACTGCGCGGACACGCCGAACCCCGGCCAGGCCGACAGCGACGGTGACGGCGTCGGCGACGCGTGCGCCCCCTGCGTGACGATCCAGCGGGGCACCTTCGGCCAGGTGGCGGACACGGCGATCTGGGCGCTGTACCCGAGCTACAACGAGGGCAGCTCTTCCTATGTCCACACGGGCCTGAGCAACGGCGCGGAGAAGAACGCGCTGTACCGCTTCGAGCTCGACTCCATCCCGTACGGCGCCACCGTCGCGTCGGCCACGTTCAGCACCGCGCTCTACAGCTCCGGCACGGGCGAGATCCGGGTGCACCGCATCAACGCCTCCTGGGCGGAGTCCACGGTGACCTGGAGCAGCTTCGCCGACAGCTTCGAGCCGGCCGTCGAGGCGACGTTCCTCGGGGCCTCGTCCGGCGTCGCGACCGTCGACCTGACCGAGCTCGTCCAGGCGTGGGTCGACGGCGTGCACCCGAACCACGGTTTCCTCCTGGAGGAGGACCTGACGGCGCGCACCAGCTACCGTTCGAGCGAGCACGACATCCTCGGCGACCGCCCCTCGCTCGAGGTGTGCTTCCACTGAGCTCCCGTCGTACCGCGCCTCCGCTCAGGCGGAAGGCACGACGGTGATCTCTCCGGTCGTGTACAGCGCGGAGGTATCCCAGGTGAGCCCGGGGGCGAGCGGCAGGGCGATGTGCACGTCAGCGAAGGTCCCAGTGAGCTCTCCGCTCCAGCCGAGCAGGGTGACGGTGTCCCCGGCCTGGAACGGCGCCGTGTCGTCTGCCGGGACCACCTCCAGCACACCATCGAGGCTCACGTCCCCGTCCACAACCAGGAGCGGCACGGCGCCCGGGCCCGCGACGGTGGCGCTCAGCGTGGCGCTCGGGCCCTGGCTGTAATCGCCCGCCACGTCCGTCGAGGCGTAGACGTCTCCCACGGAGAGCGCGCCGGCCTGCGTATTGGCGAGATCGCCGACGAAGCTGCCAGTGCTCAGGCGGCCGCCGGCGAAGTCGAAGTCGCGCGCCTGGATCTCGATCGCGCCCGCGGCGAGCTCCCCGCGCGTGAGGCGCACGATGGGCTCCGGGCCAGGCGTTCCGCCTTCGACCAAGGGCGTGATCCGGAGGAGGCCGCCAATGCTGACCTTGCCTCGCCCGTCGACGAGGAGCGACGGGGAAATCGAGAAGGTCGCGTAGATCGTCACATCGCCGCTGTTGCGCCATGACGCGTAGGGCTCGTTTACCCAGACGAACCCGTGGCCGTACGTGGAGCGGATCTCCGTCTCTTCCGTCACGAGGGTTCCATAAGCGCCGACCGTGAGCTCGCCATGGCCCGCGGCCCCGACGCGCAGCAGCCCCTCGTTGGTCCAGGTGGCGTCCCAGCCCCTCACGATCGCCGAGCTCGCGAAGTTGTAGGGCCCGCCGGGACGGGTCTCGATCTGCGCGTTCGCGGTGAAGACCTGGGCCCCCTGCTCGATGCGCAGCCTCGCGCCGCCATTCGCGCCCACGACGAACTCGCCCGTGTTGACCCACCTCGTCGCGGAGCCCGTGACGTTCACGTCGCCCTGGCAGATCTGGCACGTCGCGATGAATACGTTGTTCGAGAAGAAGCTCCCTCCCTGCTTGATCTCGAGGACGCTGAGCTCCTCCGAGCGGCCGATGTACGCGTTCGTCTGGCTCGTCAGGGAGGCGTCGTACCCCTCGACGAGCACGTATCCGAAAGCCGAATAGCCGCGCACGCCGAGCACGAGGTCGTCGGTGGTCACCTGGGCGCCCCGTTTGACGAGGAGCGAGCCGGACGCCCCGGTGCGAAGCCCGAGCGCGAGCTGCCCATGGTTGATCCACCGTGAACCGTATCCGATGACCTGGACCCTACCGCTGGAGTAGGCGGCCGCCGCCACCGAAGCGCCGGCGCTGATCAACGTCCCCTGGTGGCTGACGATCACCTCTCCCATCGGCTCCTCATCGTTGAGCGCGCTGCCGACCACCAGCGCGTTCGACCCGAGATCCCACGGGTCGCCCGGGTCAGCGACAGCGGGCGTCACACTCCCCGAGACAGACACGCCGGCAGAGGCCGGCCCGGCCGCGCCCATCGAAGCTGCCACGAGCAATACCGAGAAAACGGTTCGAGTTTGTTGGTTCATGCGCTGTGCCTCTCCATGAGAAAATTCGCCTCACACTAAATTCCCTCGCCACCAACGTGCCCTTGAAACGGGAATTTTGTGAATCGCATTACACGTCCCCACATCAGAGACGTTATCGCCCGTTCTGATCCGCTTGCAGGGGATCAGGTCATCGTTTTCGAGGTGCGAAGGCAGGTTTTGAGGTGAGAGAGTACACAGGATCATTCAAAAGAAAAATCCTCCAGTGGCTCCTCGCTTCAGGAGGACCGACCGCCCCGACGTTCGAGGCGAGAGCGCCTCAGGAGGACGTCCATCGGTGCGAGCACAGGGCGCCCTCTCGATACAGGTCCCTGACGGCGTGATGGATCTCTTGGAGAGCCGCTGCGAGGACGAGGCTGCCACCTCGCCGGGGCGAGCATGGCAGCGTGGCGCTCATGGCTTGTAGAACGAGGGGTCGAACACCTGCCCCAGCACGGATTTTCCGATCGTCGAAAGGAGCTGATCGTCGTTGTCGTGCCGCAGGTAGAACGTGAGATCGCGGAGGATGCGCTCCACGGGGCTCGGGCGGATCAGCGAGCGAGCGCCGCAGGCGCGGATGGCGTGGTCCACCGTCTCCGCCGCGAGGTGCTCGACGACGTGCCGCGCGCGGATCCCCGCGAGCTGCGCCTCGGCGTGGCGCGCCTCGTCCCAGAGCGAGGCGACGTGGCGTAGCCAGAGCTGCGCGGTATCGAGGTTCACCGCCATGCGCGCGACCCGCTGCTGCACATAGGGATCGCCCCCTTTGCCTTGCGACGCGATGCACTCGATCGCATAGTCATAGGCTGCCTCCGCCGCGCCGAGGAAGCTCGACGCGTAATGGGGCGTGAACGCCGTCTGCCACCCCTCGCGGAGATACTGCCCCGGCGCCCCGATCAGGTTCTCCTCCGGGATGAACGTACGATCGAACTTCACGAGGTGGCTCACGGTCGCCCGCATGCCGACGGGATCCCACCATGAGCCGTCGAACGTGACCGAGCGATCGCTGAGCTCGCACGCGAGCAGGAGCAGCGCCTCCGGCGAGCCCTGCGCGTGCCTCGCGCCGCCGGGACCAGCGCTGTTCACGAGCAGGATCGCCCACTCGACCCCGCCCGCGCTCGTGGAGAAGACCTTGGAGCCGTCGACGATCCATCCGCCCGCGGCGCGCTCGACGTGGGTGCCGAACCGCGCCTTCTCTCCAGGGGCCGGAGATTGCGGCTCACCGCTCCACGCGACCCATTTCTCGCCTCGGCGCACGACGCCATCGAACCACCGCTCCTTCTGGGCGAGGTCCGCCATCGCGTCGAGCAGCACCATCGAGTTCGCGTGGCCCTCCCAGCAGCGCGCGAGCGACAGATCGGCCTTCGCGAGCTCCTTGGTCATCATCCACAGGGTGAGCGCGTCGCCGCCGCGCGGACCGAGCCCGAGCCCGCCGTACCCCGCCGGCACCGCCGCCGCGAGCAGGCCCTCGCGGGACAGATCCTCGAAATCCTCCACCGGGAAGGCCGCCGCGCGGTCATAGCGGCCCGCGCGCGGAGCGAAGCGCTCACTGGCGAGGGCGCGGACGCGATCGACGAGCGCCTGTCTTTCCGGGGGGAGCTTGAACATCGACAACTCCGATCTCCTCTCCTCCCCTCACGCGATCGCCTGCCGCCGCTCCGCTGCCTCGTCAGCACGCTCGTTGCCATGGCCATCGAGGAGCTTGCGCGCCGCCTCGGCCGCCATGTGCCGCCCGGTCATCAGGCGGAACTGGCGGCGTGCCTCGACGAGGAGCACCTCCCGGCCATCGATCACCGTATGGCCCAGCGCCTCTGCGGCCCGAACGAGCGGCGTCGGCGCGGCTCCGACCACCAGATCCACGACGATCGCCCCCCTCGCCAGCCGTCGAACATCGAAGGGGAACTCGCCATCGTGGCCCGCGCAGGGCGTCGCATTGACCACGATGGCGTAGTCGCCCACAGCGAAGTCAGCGAGCGGCGCGAACGGCAGGCCCAGGAGGGACGCCGCGAAGCGGCCACGCTCGAGGCCACGGTTCACGAGCGTCACCTCCGCGCCGGCTCCATCGAAGGCCGCCGCCGCGGCGCGCCCCGCGCCACCGCAGCCGACCACGGCCACCCTGCGCCTCGCCACGTCGACCCGCCGCGCGCGCAGCGGCGAGAGGACCCCCTCGGCATCGGTCGTCGTCGCGAGCCACGATCGGCCGCGCTGGACGAGGAGGTTCGCCGCCTCCGCGCGCCGAGCGACGGGGCTCGCTGCGGCCGCGGCCGCGAGCGCGGCCTCCTTGTGCGGAGAGATGACCGTGAGCCCCTTCAAAGGCATCCCCAGCGCGGCCAGACGTGCCCGCACCCTGTCGGACCAGAGGTCTTCGAAGCGCTCCGCCGAGAAGGGCAGGTACAACGCCGGCACGCTGGCCGCGCGGTACGCCGCGTTGTGGAGCCTCGGGGACAGCGAGCGGGAGACGACCGAGCCGACGATACCGAACAGCTCGCGCACCGGCTTGAGCGATGGCAGCCCGTAGTCGGCAACGAGCTGCGCCGCGCTGATCTCCCCCGCGTCTGGCTCGCGGAGCTCGACCGCACCGAACGCGACCGGCGCGCCCAGGCGGGGGGCGAGGAGGCTCGTCCACATGCCCGCCGGGCCCGCGGCGAACGCCGTCACGTCCCGCCGTCCGAGCTCCGCGAGGAACTCCAGCGCTGCGAGCGCCTCGGCCGTGCGGGTCACGGTCGGCACCATCCGATAGAGCCACGCCGCCGCGCGATCCAGCACGCCGAGCCGACCGCGGTAGTCCCAGCGGCCTGCCGCGGTCCCGTGCCACGAGATCACGCGCCGCTCCGCCGGGATGCGCTCGAGGACGCGGGGCACCAGATCCCGCTCGGCCTCGAGATCGACGCGATCGTACTGCTCCGCCGCTGCGATCAGCCGCTCATGGCGGGCCGCGAGCTCGCCGTCGAACGAGCCCCCCTCGCGGCGGCTCCGCAGGCTGTAAACGAGCTTTCCATTGAAATGGCGGCGGAGGACGCCCGGATCGACGCTGCCCACCTGATCCGCGCGCACCTCCACGAAGCGCACCCTCGCCGGCAGCGCCGTGAGCTCGTCGCCGGAGCGCGAGGGCGGCCTCGTCAGCGTGGCGATCAGGGCGACTTCAGGAACGATCTCGCGCACTCGCATAGGCCTTGTCGCGCCTCGGCCCGAAGCAAGTGCATGGCGCGTGCCAGGGCGCGTCAGATCCTATGATGGCAAAGGTGCGCAGGAGGGGTGGCGGAGCTGCGCATGAGGACGTCGCGTCGCCGTGACAGTCACTGAAGGTTACGCCGTTGCTCTTCGCGGGCGAGCTCCTCCATAGGGGCAATCCTCCCGAGCGCATGGCTGCTCATTGCACCATGCTCACCGGCAAGGGCTCGCCTTCGCGCGCGAGGTAGACAGTGGCGGTCAGCTCGCCCCTCTCGTCGGGCATCGGCGGCGAGGCGAAGAAGCCGGCGTTCCAGATCCGGGAGCCGGGGGTCATGAAGGCCCCCTGGACGAAGCGCCGGTAGCTCTCGAAGTCGGTGTGGCTCGTCTCGATACGGCACATGCTGCCGTGGCAATCGACGTTGCGCAGCGCCGATGACTCGGGCAGCACCGCGGCGACGCGGGAGCTGACCGTGCGGCTCGCCTCCGCGGTCCAGGCGGGGTCGGGGCGCTCGGACGCGAACACCGTGTCGAGCTCGCTCTTCATCTCCGCGGGCTCGAGCGTGGGGTGGGCCGGCTCGTCCTGCGCATCGCCCCGGGGCGACGCCTCGTCCTCGTCATCCTGCCCCGGGTCCGGAGCGAGCGGAGCCGTCTGCCGCGCGAGCACGGGCGCGGCCGCGGTCAGAACGGCCTTGTTCTGCGGGCGGCCCTGCGCCGCCTCCACCGACACGGACAGCGATTGCATCTCGGTGCGGAGGCCCGCTAGCTGCTTCTCGTGCCGCCGTTCGCTCATCACGTTGAACCCGGCGGCGGCCCCGACGAGCACGACGAATGTGACGATGACATGACCGTTCTTCATGGCTGTCTCCAGAGCAAGTGTCGCTCGCTGCGAGCCGGCCCCGGAGAGGCGCGCTCCCCGGGGCCGGCCGTCGCGCTCAGTACGTCACAGTGGTGATGCGGCCGTTGGGGGTGATGTCGCACGCCAGGTACGACGACCCGTTGGCGGTGTGGTAGCTCGTCACGTTGATCTGCTGGAACACGTTGACGGAGGTGAGCGACTTCGCCGCATAGAGATCCCAGACGTAGCCGTCCCAGCTCGTGCCGATGGCGCGGCAGCTCACGTCGCTGCTGAGGTTGAAGGCAATGCCGCCCACCGAGAAGTTGGTCCAGCCGGCGTGGTCCACGACGGCGGGGACGAGCCAGGCACGCGGGCCAGCGCAGCCGGTAGAGCCGTTGTTGTAGATGTTGCCCCAGTACTCCGAGAAGCACGCGCGATCGGAAGGCGCGACGGTGGTCCCGGCGCTGGCCGTCGTCGTCCTGGCGGTGGCGGGCGCGGCGACAGCACCGACGGAGACGGCGGCCATGGCGGCGAGGAGGAAGCTCTTGAAGGTGGTGCTCATATGAGGAGTTCTCCGGAGGGCAACTGTTGTTTGTCGGGAGCGGTGCCCTCCGTCCGCGCCCGCAGCCGCGTTTTGCAGCGCCCGTGCCGCGGGCTTCCGGGAGCGCGGAAAGCTTGGATTCGTGGTGCTCGGCGTGACTGGCAGTCTCCGTGGGCGAGCGAGTTGTCGCCCGGCGGTCACATCGCGCCGGCAGGTTGTCGCCTGGCAGGCGACACTTCGGCTCAGGCTCCGCCGCTACGTCCTCCGGAGGAGCGAGCGCGCGCGAACGAGAGGAGCCTCGCGCTCACCTCCTCCGATCGCAAAGCCTGGCACGAGCTCTGGCGCGATATCCACGAGCTCCCTGCGCCCGAGCTCCCCTGCGGCGGCCAGGCACGACACCCGCTCGATCACGTTGCGTAGCTCGCGCCCGTTTCCCGGCCATGCGTAAGCGAGCAGCGTCGCCTCTCCGCCGACCGAGACGCTCCCCCGCTCTCGCCTCAGCCCGCGCGAGCGCCCCGCCCCGCCGGCCCCACCTCGATAATCTGGCTCTCGGGCTCCCCCGCCTCGCCCTCCAGCTCCGCGGCCGCCGCCTCGCCGGCCCCGCTCTCGGCCTCGGCCATGCGCCCCGCGTCCTCGGGCGGCTCCTCCCACGGCTGCGTGCTCTGCACCGGCCGCATCGGCGGCGCCCACGGCCTCGGCCCCGCCGCCGCCATGCGCCCCTCCTCGGCCGCGATCTCCATCAGGCTCTCGCGGCTGATGCTCACCAGCTCGAGGCGCACCGCCTCCGGCATCGATCCCGCCCGCGCCGGCTCCGGCATCTCCGCCCCGATCGCCGCCGCGGCCCCCTCCCCCACCGGCGCCGCGCCGATCCGGATCTCGGGCGCCGACGGCCACGCCCCGCCGAGCTCTCGCCCGATCGCATCGAGGCTCTCGCGACCGAGCGTCGCCTCGCCGAGGCGGATGTCCGGCAACGACCCGGAGGGCCGCGCTGGCGTCCCAGGCGACGCCGGCGCCTCGCGCACCGCCACCGGGCGCGCCAGCGACCGCGGCGGCCCCCCGTTGGCCAGGAGGACCAGCCCTGCGACGGCGCTGCGCTTGCGCCCCGGCGACGACGGCGGCGCGGCGTGCTTCGCTCCCAGCGGCTGCGGCTCGCTGAAGGACGCCGCCGCCCCGCTGATCGGCGGCGGCACCTCGCGCACCTCGGCGGCCGGCCGGCGCGCCGGCACGGTCACCGCCTCCCCGCGCGGGCGCGACCGGGTGCGCCGCGGCGCCGCCCGGACCTGCCGCGACGCCGCCGGGGTCCCCTCGTCGATCTCGCGCAGGCCGTGCTCGATCGCGGACGCCACATCGCGCCGGTCCGCCCACGTGGGCATCACCACGCAGAGGATCGCCTCGGCGGAAACCCCGAAGTACACGTCGACGGGCGCCGCGCCCCCGTACGGCACCAGATCCTCGCGCCTCAGCTCCACGCACCCGAGCCGGCCCCGCTCCCCGAGGCCCAGCGCCGCGTCGACGATCTGGCTGCGGCCCTCCCTGGGCATGTCGCGCGGCACGCGTTTGGTGACGAGCCGCCCCCGCCGGGTGATCACGAACGCGAAGTCCGCCCCCGCAGCCACGTAGGTTCGGTCCGAGATCGCATCGAGATCCACCACGCGCCCATCCTACCCGATCCAGGGCCTCCCCGTCTCGGGATCATGCCTGTCCACGCCTCGCAGCCCCCTCCCGCCGCGGCGGAGGTGCTGTGTTGTGCGAGATACCGACAGAGCCCCTGTTTTTCTACAGCGCTGTTATCAACCCGACCCGCGCATCGCAAGCCTTCCGCGCCCTGCTTCGCGCGCTTCGCCGCCTTCCCCCGCGGCCGCCTCTCACGGCACGACGTGCAGCATCCCCATCATGCCCGCGTCGGCGTGATCGAGGATGTGGCAGTGGAACATCCACATGCCAGGCCGGTTGTCGTAACGCACCGCGAAGCGGGCCGCGCCGTCGACAGGCACGTTCACCGTGTCCTTCCACGCGAGAGGCCTGACCGGCTGACCGTCGGCGCCGAGCACCTGAAAAAAGAAGCCGTGCAGGTGGAACGGGTGATCGAACTCCATCGTGTTCTCGACGGTCCACACCGCGGTCTCGCCCACCGCCGCCACGAGCGGCTCCGCCTCCCACGAGGGCACGCCGTTGATGCCCATCACGAGGTCGCCCGGGCCCTCCTCCCGCGTGAGCTGCAGATCGACGCGCCTCGCCGCCGCCGTGTCGAGCGCCTCGATGGTCCGCGCGACCTCGGGGAGCGGGTCGTCCTCGGCCAGGGGCTCGTCCGCGAGGCGCAGCCGGAAGGCCTCGACCTCGGGCCTCCCGAAGGTCGCGCCATAGCCGCGATCGTAGGGCACCCAGCGCACCGAGAGCGTCGCGCCCGGCGCCCCGCGCGGCGTCACGAGCACGTCGGCGCGCTCTCCGGGGGTGAGCAGGATCCTGTCCTCCTCGACCGGGTGCTCCAGGAGCCCGCCGTCTCCGCCGATGCGGGTGAAGCGGTGATCCGTGATCACGAGCTGGTAATAGCGGGACTTGGCCGCGTTGACGATGCGCCACCGCTGCCTGAGCCCGGCGCGCGCCCCGATCACCGGGTTGACGCGCCCGTTGACGAGCAGGAGGTCGCCCTCGCGCCCGAACAGCGTGCCGAGATTGCCGCCCGCCTGCGGGTCCTCGAGCGAGCCGTCGTCGCGCAGGCTGACGTCGCTGAGCACGAGCACGAGCTGGTCGCCGAGCCCCGCGGGCTCGTCCGGATCCTCGACGAGCAGCGGGCCGTAGAGGCCATTGCCCTCCTGCACCGCGGAGTCGACGTGCGGGTGGTACCAGTACAGCCCCGCGTCCGGCACCACGAAGTCGTACGTGAAGTCGCCTCCCGGCGGCGTCTCGGGCTGGCTGTGCCCGGGCGCGCCATCCATCGCCGCCGGCAAACGCACGCCATGCCAGTGCACCGTCGTTGGCGCCGGCAGCTCGTTGCGGAGGTGCACGATCACGCGATCTCCCACCCTGGCGCGGAGCAGCGGGCCGGGGAGCCCGCCGTTGTAGGTCCAGGTCGGCGTCTTCTTGCCGGCCGCGATCTCCACGTCCTCGACGCGCGCCGTCAGATCGACCTCGAGCACCCCCGGCCTCGCGTCGAGATCGCGCGCCGGTCGCAGCGCCACAGCGCTGTCCCACCCCTCCGGCTGCGACGGAGGCTCGACCGCACACCCTATCGCGGCGACGGCGAGCCAGAGGCCCGCGAAAGGACAAGCAGAACGCCGGCACAGCATATCGCGCGGACGGATCTTACCACCAACCGGCGGAGAACCCGCGTGTTTTCGCGGGCTTCGCCGGCCCGCCGCGCGTCGGCTCCAGGTCAGCTCAGCCGAGGCGCGGCCTCGGGCGGGTCGTCGATGGCGGGCGCCGCAGCCTCCTCCCGGCGCAGGTGGCTCTCGCCGCGGCGCGCGGCGAACGCCGCGGCGAAGACCTCGTCGACCTGGGGGCGCTCGGGCGCGTCGTACAGGAACCACGCGCCCTGCACGCGCTCCGGCGTCACGTCGAGGACCACGTACCCGCGGCGCCACAGGTCGACGTACTTGACGTGCGGGTTCGTGAGGAACAGCGGCTCGGTCGTCCGGGCCTGCTCCTCGGTGAGCCACGGGGAGGTGATCCCCGGCACCGCGATCTCGACCGCCAGCGCGCCCCGGCCGGTCGCGGCGTCGTAGCGCGCCGGATCGAGCGGCGCCGGCGCGAGCTCGATCGCCCACGACGCGTGGGTGTCGCCGCTGAGCACGACGACGTCGCGCACGCGCTCCTCGTCGAGGAGCTCGAAGAAGCGCTGGCGCGCCGCCGGGTACCCGTCCCACGCGTCCGTGTTCAGGTCCTGCGGGACATGGCCCATCAGCACCTGCTGGCCGATGACCTTCCACGCCGCCGTCGAGCCCGCGAGCTCCGCGCGCAGCCACGCCTCCTGATCGCGCCCGAGGATCGTCCGCGCCGGCGCCTCGATCGCCGCGCGGTCGCCCGGGTCGGCCTGCCGGTCGCGCCCCCAGGAGCGCGTGTCGAGCAGGAAGAGGTCGACGAGATCGCCATAGCGCAGCGCGCGCCAGATCCGGCCGGCATCGCGCGGGTGCTCGCGGATCGGCATCCACTCCGCGTAGACGCGCTGCGCGACCGCCCTGCGCACCTCCCACGACCCCTCGGCAGGCCACGTGTGGTTCGCCGCGCCGCCCTTCCATGTGTTGTTCGCGAGCTCATGGTCGTCCCAGACCGTGATGAACGGGTGCTGCTGGTGAGCCGCCTGGAGATCCCTGTCGCGCCGGTACTGGGCATAACGCGCGCGGTAGTCGGCGAGCGTCACGAGCTCGTGCGCGGGCTCGCAATGCCGCGCGCCCCCGTACTCGCCGGTGCCGAATTCGTAGATGTAATCGCCGAGGTGGATCACCGCGTCGAGGTCGAGGCGCGCGGCGATGTGCCGGTAGCCGTGGAACAGCCCGTGCGCATAGCTCGAGCACGACGCGACGGCGAAGCGCAGCCGCTCAGCGAGGCCGCGCGGCGCCGTCCTCGTGCGCCCGACCGGGGACGATCCGCCGAGGGCGATGAACCGGTAATAATAGGTCTTCCCCGGGTCGAGCCCGCCGGCGTCGACCTTGACCGTGTGATCGCGCTCCTCGTCCGTCAGGAGCGCCCCCGCGCCCACGATCCGGCTGAAGCCGGCGTCGAGCGCGATCTGCCATGTCACCGCCACCGCGCCCGCCTTCACCGGCGTCACGCGCGTCCAGAGGATGACGGCATCCGGCAGCGGATCCCCGCTCGCCACGCCGTGCTGGAATACCGCCTTCGACAGCTCGCTGTCCGGCGGCGGGGCGTCCCCCGACGCCGGCAGAGGCTCACCGCCGTCCGGCGCGCCGCCCCCGCCGCCCGACACTCCGGGGAGCGTGGCGAGGCTGAACATGGATACGCTGCAAAGGATGCTTCGCCGGGCCATCGACATGATCTCGCCCCTCGTCGACCGCGTGCGGTGAGCTGCGTATGACGCGCGCACCGCCGCCCCGGCAAGCGGAAACGAGCGCTGTAACGCGTCCGTCGCGCCGCGCTCTCGGCGATGTTCGTTTCGGGCGCCCGGCGCCGACTCAGGTGTTGCGACCGACCACGTCGAGCAACGCGACGAGATCGACAGGCTTCTTCAGGATGTCGACCGATCCGAGCTCCGTGGCCCGCGGCGCCGCCCCCGCCGTCAGCACGACCACGGGGACGTCGGAGATCGCGGGCGTGCGCAGCTGCTCTGCGCGGAACGCGTATCCGTCCATCCCCGGCATCATCAGATCGAGCACGATGAGCGCCGGCGTCGGCGCCTCGCGGAGCCTGGCCAGCGCGTCCGCGCCGTCCCGGGCCGTCATCACCTCGTATCCCTCGTCGCACAGGACGGTCACGAGCGCATCGCAGACGCCTGGGTCGTCCTCGATGATGAAGATCGTCTTCCGTCGAGAGGGGCCCTGCTCCGCGAGCCTCCGCCCCATCGGGCCCAAAGGGCGCGTCGGATCGCCCCGCTCCGCGCCGCGCCCCCCTCCGGGAGCGCACGGGACATCGACGCCAGCGCCCCTGCGCGATCCGCTCCGGCCCATCGAGGGACCCATAAGGCGCGGAGCCGCGGCGCGCAATTTGAATCGCGCCGCATTCTATGCACCATGCGTCCTCCGCGGCTGCGGAGCCTGCCAGCGGGCCGTTCCTGACGACGCCATGACGGTGCGCGTGCCGAGCTCGTCCGGAGCGCCATGGAAGCGCCCCGGCAGCGGTCACGGCGGTATGAGGGCTGCATGCGCGCTCGGCATGAACGTGGCCGTGGTCTTCTATTCCCTCTATGGCGGCACGGCCGCGCTCGCGGCCGCCGTCGCGCAGGGCGCCGAGCAGGCCGGAGCGACCGTGCGGCTCCGGCGCGTCGCCGATCTGGCGGCGATCGAGGACCGGTGGAGCACGGCGAATGAGCGGATCCGTGCCGCGCGGGAACACCTCACCTCCGTCCCGCTGGCGCAGCGAGACGACCTCTTCTGGGCGGACGGCATCGCCATCGGCTCGCCCGCGCGTTATGGCGCGATGTGCGCGGAGATCCGGCGCTTCCTCGACGGATCGGGGCAGCCGTCGGGAGATCTCGCCGGCAAGGTAGCCTCGGTGTTCTGCTCGCCGTCCGCGGTCCAGGGAGCGCAGCGCGCGACGCTCCAGGCGACGCTCGCCTCCCTCGCCGGCCATGGACTCCTGCTCCAGGCCCCCGCCCGCGCGGAGCTGGATCCGACGAGCAGGGCCGCGCAGCGCGGCGGCCCGCCTCGGGCGAGCGCGGATCACGCGCCGGCGGAGCTCGACCTCGCGCCGGCGCGCGCCCTCGGCCGCAGGCTCGCGCTGTTCGAGGACCGGACTCGCGGGCAGGCGCGGAGAGCCGGCCGCGCCGTCGGCCTGTGCCGTTGACCGCGCTGGCGCCGCCGGCCCTGGAGTCCCGGACAACCGCGCAGCAAATCAGCAAGCGCCAGCCTCTTCTTCGGCACTCGCGTAGAGCGCCTCCGCGTTGGGCTGTTACACCAGCGGCGATACCTCGCTACCGGTCATAACCGATGGTTCGTCAGGCCGGGCCCGAGATGGGCCGCCGGCGACCACCTCAGCCGTAGACAGGAGAGAGCTCAGCGAACCATGAGCGCACACGCTCACCGCAAGAACTATCATCCTTCGCCTCGGCGCGAAGGCAGGCTCAGGAGCTCGAGGCATTCTCCGAGGACGACCGGGCAGCTGACCGCCGCGCGCGCCGCGCCCAGCCAGCCGGCCGGCGCGGAGCGGGTCCGCTTCTTCCTCCGGGTGGGCGCGTACTTCAAGGGCGAGTGGGCGCGCCTCGGCGCGCTCGCCGTGCTGGTCTGCGTCTCGATCGCGATCAGCCTGCTCCAGGTGTGGCCCGTCGCCGTGATCGTGGATCTCATCTCGACCGGCCCGCGCACGGGGGACTTCGTCCATCGCATCCTGCTCGCCCCGCTCCCGGACAGCCTGCTCGGCCGCGTCCTCGGGCTCGCGGCGATCACGCTCGTCCTCCGGGTGGCGCAGGAGTTCGTGGGCATGGGCCGCGCCTTGCTCACGTTCCGCATCGGCTATGGCGGGCTCACGCGCGTGCGGCGCGACGTGTACCGGAAGCTCCAGGCGCTCCACATGGGCTATCACCGGGCGCAGCCGCAGGGGGACGCCCTCTACCGGCTCAACCAGGACGCCTCCGGGTGCCACGGCATCCTCAACGTGGCGGTCGCCGTGATGGGGAGCGCGCTGACGCTCGCCGTGATGATCTGCATCATGGCCTCGCGCAGCCTGGAGCTCACGATCCTCGCGCTCGCGGTCGTGCCGCCGCTCCTCCTCACGAACGCCAAGTTCGGGCGCGTGCTGCACAAGAAGTGCACCGAGGCGAAGGAGGTCGAGAGCGAGTTCGCGACGTCCGTCCAGCGCTCGATGGCGTCGATCGGCCTCGTCCAGGCGTTCGGCCGCGAGGCGGACGAGGAGGCGCGCTTCCACACGACGCTGCGCAACAGCGTGAAGGCGTGGCTGAGGCTCCACCACGACGAGCTCCGCCACACGCTCGCCATGGGCTCGATCCTCGGGCTCGGCGGCGCGCTGGTGCTCGGCTACGGCGGCTACCTCATCGTCCAGGCCCGGGCGGGCGGGGGCGAGGCGGGCATGACGCTCGGCGCGCTGACGGCGTTCCTCGGTTACCTGGGCATGCTCTACGACCCGCTCTGCAAGCTGACCGGCGCCGGCGCCGCGGTGCAGGGCGGCGTCGCGGGCGCGCAGCGCGTCTTCGAGGTGCTGGACCGCGACCAGGCGGTCGTCGACAGGCACGACGCGGCCCACTTCCCGCCGCAGCCGCGCGCGCTCTCGCTCGATGGCGTCGGGTTCGAGTACCGCCCGGGCCACCCGGTGCTGCGCGGGGTCGACGCGACGATCCGGCCGGGCGAGATGGTCGCGTTCGTGGGCTCGGTCGGCGCCGGCAAGACGACGCTGCTCGGCCTGCTGCCGCGCTTCCACAACCCCACCTGCGGGGCGCTGCGGCTCGACGGCATCGACACGCGCGCGATCCGCGTGGCCGACCTGCGCCGGCACATCGCGCTCGTCCTCCAGGACAGCATCCTCCTGCCGGCCACGATCGCGGAGAACATCGCCTACGGCCGCCCGTCCGCGACCGACGCGGAGATCCGGATGGCGGCGGAGATGGCGGGGGCGGCCGGCTTCATCGAGGCGCTGCCGGACGGCTACCGGACGGCGATCGCCGACGGCGGGCTCAACCTGTCGACAGGCCAGCGGCAGCGCATCGCGATCGCGCGCGCGCTGCTGACGGACGCGCCCATCCTGGTGATCGACGAGCCGACCGACGGGCTCGACGCCGAGCACGAGCGGACCATCGGCGAGGCGCTGCGCGCGCTGAAGGGGAAGCGGACGATCGTCCTCATGAGCCACCGCCTGAGCACGGTCGTCGACTGCGACCAGATCTTCGTGATGGAGCGCGGCCGCATCGTCGAGCACGGCGGGCACGGAGAGCTCCTGCGGCGGGGCGGCGTCTACACCAAGATGGCGCGCTGGCAGCACCTCCACACAGGCCACGCCCCGACGAAGAGCAGCCCGCGCCGCGTCCAGCCGGCGCCGTCGCCCGACGCGTACCGCGGCGAGGACGGCAGCTGGGCCGATGGGCTGATGGGCTGAGCGAAACGTCGGCAGGACGTAACCGAAACTCCGTTGAACAGCGGCGACGGTGACGGAGCCGCCTGGATGCCAGCCCGCGCAGCGGACAGAAGCGCGCGCAGCGGACAGAAGCGCGCGCAGCGGACAGAAGCGCGCACAGCATCGCGCGCCGCCGCCGCCGCGCTTTTGGGCGCCGTCCGCCGCCACGAGGCCGCGGGGACGTGATAGAGCAGATGGGGCGCGCGCGGGCAGCGCCTTCGCCGGATCGCCATCGATGCTGCGGGCCACGAACATCGACAGCTTGAGCCGCGAAACGTTCGACGTCCTCGTCCTCGGCGCCGGGATCAACGGCGCCGTCGCGGCCGCGGCCCTCGCCGCGCGGGGGGCGAAGGTCGCGCTGATCGATCGGGGCGACTTCGCCGGATTCACCAGCCAGGAGTCGTCGAACCTCGCCTGGGGTGGCATCAAGTACATGGAGAGCTTCGAGTTTCCGCTCGTGCGGAAGCTCTGCACGTCGAGGAACCTCCTCCTCAGGAGCTACCCGTCGTCGGTGCAGGAGATCCGGTTCTACGCCGCGCACGAGCGGGGCTTCCGCCACGGGCTCTTCAAGCTCTTCCTCGGCACCTGGCTCTACTGGATCATCGGCAGCTTCTTCACGCGCATCCCTCGCCTGCTCTCCCGCCGGGCGATCGCGCGGGAGGAGCCGATCATCAACCTGGACGGCTGCGACGGAGGATTCGAGTACTCCGACGCGTACCTCGTCGACAACGACGCGCGGTTCGTCTGGGGCTTCGTGCGCGCGGCGCTCGATCACGGCGCGCGGGCGGCCAACTACGTCGAGTCGCTCGGCGCGCGGCGCGAGGGGGGCGAGTGGGTCACGCGCGCCCGCGACGTCCTGTCGGGCAGGGAGCTCGCCATCCGGTCGCGCGTGCTCGTGAACGCCTGCGGGCCGTTCGTGGACGCGCACAACGAGCTGACGGGCCAGCGGACCAGGCACCGCCACATCTTCTCGAAGGGCATCCACCTCATCGTGGATCGGCTCACCTCGAGCCGGCGGGTGCTCACGTTCTTCGCGGACGACGGCCGGCTGTTCTTCGTGATCCCGATGGGCTCGAGGACGTGCATCGGCACGACCGACACCCGCGTCGAGGGCCCGCGCGCGGCGGTGACGCCCGAGGACCGGCGCTTCGTTCTCTCCAACATCAACAAGCGCCTCGACCTGCCCCGCCCCCTGACCGAGGCCGACGTCATCGCGGAGCGCTGCGGGGTGCGCCCCCTGGCCGTCGAGGGCGGCGGAGACGGCGAGGACTGGCTTCAGCTCTCGCGCAAGCACGCCCTCGAGGTGGACCGGGCGCAGGCCCACGTGAGCATCTTCGGCGGCAAGCTCACCGATTGCATCAACGTGGGCGACGAGGTCTGCGCCGCCGTGCAGCGGCTCGGCGTCGCGCTGCCCCGCCCCGCGCAGCGCTGGTATGGCGAGCCGGCCGAGGCGCTTCGTAAAGAGTTCTTTCTCAAGGCGCGCGCCCTCGATCTCGACGCGCTGACGCCGCCGCGCGCCTCGGAGACGCTCAGCACGCGGCTATGGCGCCGCTATGGCGCGCAGGCGCTCGGGCTGCTCGAGGACATCCGGAGCGACCCGAGGATGGCCGACCCGCTGATCGAAGGGGCGGACGACCTGCGCTGCGAGGTCGCCCACGCCGCGAAGCACGAGATGATCGCGAAGCTCGACGATTTCCTGCGGCGGCGCACGAAGATCGCGCTGTTGCTCCGCCGCGACGCGCTCGCGAGGTCGCCCGGCCTCCGCGAGGCGTGCAGGCTCCTCTTCGGGGACGAGGCCGACAGGCGGCTGGAGGAGTACTTCCAGGAGCACGGCGCCGGCCGCCTCCCGGAGGGGAAGGCGCCCGCCGCGGCGCTGCCGGCCGGGTAGCGATTGCGCCCCGGGGCGTGATCAGGGGGCCCCCGGGCCGCTCCAGCGTCGCCCCGGCGCGCGCCTCGCCGGGCTCATCGCGCCGGCGCGCCGCAGATGCGGTGGACCAGCTCGAGCAACGGCTCGATCTGGAGCGGCTTCTTCAGCAGGCCGGCGACGCGCAGCCGCGACGCCTCCTGCTCGACCCGCACGTCGGCGGACACGATCACCACCGGGATCGACGCGAGCGCCGGGTCGCGCTGGAGCTCGGCGCGGAGCTGCCAGCCATCCATGATCGGCATCATCAGATCGAGCAGGATCAGCGCGGGCGGCCCGTTTCGCCGCAGCAGCTCGAGCGCCTCGGCGCCGTCCGCCGCCTCCTCGACGTCGTACCCCTCGAACACGAGGAGCTGCGTCAGAATGCTCCTGATATCCAGATCGTCCTCGACGACCAGGATGCGCCCCGTTTTCTCGATCATGACCGAACCTCACGACCGGACTGCGCCACGCAACGCGCTTTCTCAGCCGACCCGCCGAGCAGCCCAGCTGCGGCCCTGACCGATCGAGTGTTCATGGGCCCGGTGACGCAACTTGAGCGACCGCCGCGGCCGTGGCAAGCGGTCGGTCCCGCGGAGCGGCCCCGCAGCGCGCCGACGCACGGACGGCGCGCACCCTGTCGGAGCCCGTCCGCCGCGGACGGCGGCGCGTCGCGCTCGCCGCCGCCGCGCCTACTGAGCGGCCTCCTCGGGCGACTCATCGGAGGCCCCGCCCGAGGCGGCGCTGCGCTCCTCGCCTGCCCCCGCGCGATCGTCATGGACAGGCAAGAGCACGCGGAAACACGCGCCCTTGCCGACCTCGCTCTCCACGTCGATCTCGCCCTGGAAGCTCGTCACGATGCCGTGGCAGATCGCGAGCCCGAGCCCCGTCCCTTCCCCGATGGGCTTCGTCGTGAAGAACGGGTCGAAGATGCGGCTCCGCAGCTCCGGCGCGATCCCGGGCCCGGTGTCGCACACCTCGATGCACACGCGGCCGGGCGGCGCGGGGGCGGTGGAGATCCGGATCTCGTTCTCCGACACCTTCCCCTCCGGCAGCGCCTGGGCGGCGTTCACGATCAGGTTCAGGATCACCTGGCCGAGCTGCGCCTCGTTCGCGTGGACGGGCGGCACCGGGCTGAGCTCGAGGACGAGCCGCGCCTTGCTCTGTATCTGCTGCTGCGCCATCCGCAGGACCAGCTGGATCACGGGGTCGACGTCGACCGGGCCGAGCTCGCCGTCGTCGGCGCGCGAGAACGTCTTCAGGCCGCCCACGATGTGCCGTACCCGCGAGCCGCCCTCCGCGGCCTCGTCGAGCGCCGAGAGGAGCGCGTCGAGGCGCGCGCCGGCCCCCTTCGCGCGGAGCTCCTTGCGCGCGAAATCGACGTTCGCGACCATGTACGCGAGGGGGTTGTTGATCTCGTGCGCCACCCCGGCGGCGAGCGTGCCGAGCGAGGCCATGCGATCGGCGAGCTGGAGCCGCGTCTCCATCTGCCGGCGCTCCGTGACGTCGGACACGGCCCCGAGCATCCGGTAGGCCCTGCCGGTCGCGTCGCGCAGCACGATGCCCCGGTCGTGGACGTCGGCGTAGCTGCCGTCCGCGAGCAGGCACCGGTACCACAGCTCGAACGTGCTCTCGTCCCCCTCCATCGCGCGCCGCAGGCCGTTCATCACGCGATCGCGATCCTCGGGGTGGACCCGCTCGAACCACCACACAGCGTCCTCTTCGATGTCGGCGCCGCCGGTGCCATAGAAGCTCCGCATCCGCTCGCTCCCGGTGACGCGCCCCGACGAGAGATCCCAGTCCCAGAAGGCGTCGCTCGTGGCGCGCACGACGAGCCGCATGCGCTCCTCGCTCGTCCGGAGCGCGTCCTCTGCGGCCTTGCGCGCCTTCATGTCGAAGGCGAAGCAGACGCCGCGATCGCGCGCCCCCTCGACCAGGGCAGGCGCGATGAGGACGGGCACGCGCCGCCCGTCGCGGGCCAGGAACTCCTTCTCGAACGGCGGGCAGACGCCGTTCTTCAGGACCTCCGAGAGGGCGCGCTGGTCCGCGGCGCGGTGCTCGGGCGGCGTGATCGCCATCCAGTTGAGGCGCCCCGCCTCGACGTCCTCGCGCGTGTAGCCCACCATGCCGAGGAACGCGTCGTTCGCGTCGAGCACGCCCCCCGCCGCGTCCCACACGAAGAGGCCGATCACCTCGGCGGACGCGTCGCGAAAGGAGCGCGCGGCGCGCTCGAGCAGCGCGCGCTCCGCGGGCGCCCGGTCGGCCACGTGCGCCGACGGCCGCCGCACCCACCACACCGCCGCGTCGAGCTGGATGGCGATCGACGGCTCGAGCGCCGCCGCCACGACCGTCGCGCCCGCCTCGAGCAGCGCCGTGGTCGCGCCCGCGCTCCCGGTGACGGCGACCACGGCCACGCGATCGCCCCCGGGCGCCGCGCGCAGCCGCCGGCAGAGCGCGAGCGTGTCCTCGAGCGGCCCCTCGTCCGCCAGCACGGCCACGTCGAACGGCTGAGTCGCCAGGAGATCCAGCCCGGCCTCGACGTCCCGGGCCGGGACCGCGACATAGCCGCGCGCCGCGGCGAGCGCCTGCGCAGCGCCCGAGGGGCCGCCTGGGAAGATCAAGATCCTGGGTGCCTGTGCTCCCGCCACGCGCGCAACATCCCGCGCGCGGCGCGCAGACGCAATACCGGCGCGGAGATCATCTACGTTCCCGCACGTCCCCGCGCGCTCCCCGTCTACCCCCGCTTCACCCGACCCCGGCCCTCCGGTCGTCGAACCATTGCCATGCGTTCGCGAACCCAACGCGCTGGGATGATTTCTTGTAACAGAGGAAGTAGAGCCTTCCGCCCTGAACACCGCACTCCGTGCGGTCTTTCCAGCAGGTGAGGAGATCCGGGTCCACGGCCGGATTGCTCGAAACCACCGTCCCTTCCTCGAGCTCCTGTGTCCCGGCGAGGTCCGGGCAGGCCGCCGGGCCGGAGGTCACCGGCATGCCCACGGTACGCGATTCCACGCCCGTGTTGAAGAGCGCCTCGGCCACCCGGCGCACGGCGGCGGCGCGATCTGGACCGCAGAGAGAGAGGATATCGAGGCTCGCGCGATCGACCTGGACGAGAATGAAGTTGCGCCCCTCGGTGACGGTGAGCCCGAGCCCGCCCGCGGCGTACTCGTGGCGGAGCAGGTCGGGCGTATCGTCCGTGGCGGCATGGAACGCGTGGCGCGCCCTCACGCCCTCGCCGTGCGGGTTGAGCTCGTCCCTGAAGATGGAGTCGCACCAGTAGAACGACTCCGCGCGCGCCTGGGCCGGCACGTCTTCGAACCGCTCGACGGGCGTGAAGCCATCGGGGGCGACGCGCGCCACGGCCGCGAGCCACCCCGCGATCCTCGCGTCGATGTCTTCCTTGTGAAATGCGTGCGCGCTCATCCCCAGCCTCCGTTTCTGTAGGTCGCCACGATCTGCTCGACGCGGTACCCGTCGTCCGGCGCCGAGCTGAACCAGATGAGCCCCCAGAAGACGCCCAGGATGGGCTCCACGGAATCGAACACGCCGGCGCCCCCCGCGTAATACCTCGTCACGCCGCCGTGGGAGAACTCGAGGGCCGCCTCGTACCGGTTGAGCCCCGGGCTGAGCGACCCGTCGGGCAGGCGCGTATGGGACGCCGGGTAGGTCCTCCCCACCTCCACCGGCCCATCGACGAGCGCGGCGCGCCACACGCGGCCGCCCTCGACCTTCGTGGCGTCGAGCCCCGCCCACGGGTTCTGCTCGACGTCGGCCGACAGCGTCTTGCGCCCGCCGCCGACGTTGGGGTCGCCCCAGACGACGACCATGCGCGTCCGCCCCGGGATCCCGAGCTGGCGCAGCATGCCGCGGATGAGGCGGACGATCGCCTGGCACTCGCCGCTCTCCTCCACGTAATCCGTCATCGGCCAGGCGCCGCCCTCGTCGTTCATGTACGTCGGGTGATGGTACTCCCGGGGCACCTTGGGGCTCGGCAGGAGCGTGTACGTCGGGAACTTGGCCATGACCCCGTACACGATCTCGTGGGGATCGAGGGTATCGAGCGGCTCCACCCAGGAAACCGCCCTGTCCATCCGCTTCAAGGTCACCCCATCTTCCTGCCAGACCTCCTGCCTGTCGGTCTGGGGCCTGCCCATCGTGACATACACGACGTTCGAGGTCCGGGCGGGCGACACCATAGCTCCCGCCCCTGCCGACCAGCTCAGGGCGAGGTCGAACTTCTGGATCCTCCTCCCGAGCTGCCGCGAGGAGAAGAGATCGAGCGGCGCGGCGACGGCCCCGTGGCCGCGGCTCTCGAGGACGATGCCCCCGGGCCCCACGGCGCGGATCTCGACCGCCGCCGCGCTGTAGGCGTCGCGCGACGAGAGCCCGAGTCGGACGACGATGTGCCGGCCCATCGAGATCGAGAGGGGGACGGCGCCCCGCGGCGTCCACTCCGGCCGCTGGCACAGGGGTCCCTCGTTCCTCCAGCCGTGCTCCTGATTGCAGTCCTTCAGGAGACCGTGATCGGACCTGAACTCGATGGAATACAGCGCGATGGACTGCGCCGCATCGGGCTGCGGGCTCTCCGGGGTCGGATCCGCCATATCGACCTTCCTCGCTCACGGCGCTCATGCACTCGACGCTTGCCGAGCCACACGCCGTGTCACGACGATCGTAGTGCGCGAGGCGGCCGGGCCAAGTCGGGAGTCGACGCAGGGGACGACGGCGCTCTGCCGGCCGCGCCGCCACCCGCGCGCCCGCCCCGCCCCCCGCCCGCCGCGCCCCGCCTCTCGGCCGAGCCCGCGCGCGGCCTGCGCGCGCTCTCCAGGGAGGCCGGCCGCGGCGCGAGCCGGGTTCCTGCGGCCGCGCGTCCGAGCTAGATTGCGCGCATGTCCAACAGCCTGTTCATCGTGCATGTGCACGTACGTGTCAGACCCGAGCTCGTCGACGCGTTCCGGAGCGCGACGATCGAGAACGCACGCGAGAGCGTCAAGGAGCCGGGGATCGCCCGGTTCGACGTCGTCCAGGACACCGAGGATCCCGCGCGGTTCGTTCTCGTCGAGGTCTACAGGACCAAGGAAGCGCCGGCCGCACACAAGGAAACGGCGCATTACCAGCGGTGGCGGGACACCGTCGCGGAGATGATGGCCGAGCCGCGGACCAGCCGGAAATACGTCAATGTCTTCCCTGACGACGCGGGGGTTTGACATGGCGCCTCCCGGACATGAACCCGCCTTCGAGTTCGCCACCGCGACGCGCATCGCCTTCGGCGCGGGCAAGATCGCCGAGGTGCCCGCGGCCGTGCGGGGCCTCGGCGGGACGCGGGCGCTCGTCGTCACCGGGCAGGATCCCGGCCGCGCCGCGCCGCTCCTCGCCGCGCTCGCGGCGGCGGGCGTCGCCGCGGTGCGCTTCCCCGTCGCGGGCGAGCCGACGGTGGACATCGCCCGCGAGGGCACGTCGCGGGCCGCGGCCGAGCGGTGCGACGTCGTGGTGGCGCTCGGCGGCGGCAGCGCGATCGACGCCGGCAAGGCGATCGCCGCGCTCGTCGCGAACGGCGGCGACCCGCTCGATTACCTGGAGGTCATCGGCCAGGGGAGAGCGCTCTCGACGCCATCCGTGCCGTTCGTGGCGATCCCCACGACCGCGGGCACCGGCGCGGAGGTGACGCGCAACGCCGTGCTCGCCTCGCGGGAGGCCGGCGTGAAGGCGAGCCTCCGCAGCCCGCACATGCTGCCGCGCCTCGCGGTGGTCGACCCCGACCTGCTCGCGGGCGCCCCGCCTGGGGTGCTCGCCTCGAGCGGGCTCGACGCGCTGTCGCAGCTCATCGAGCCGTTCCTGTCGAGCCGCCGCAACCCGCTCACGGACGGCCTCGCGCGCGAGGGCATCCGCCGCTCGGCGCGCTCGCTGCGCCGCGCGGTCCTGGAGGGCACCGACGCGCCGACCCGGGACGACCTCGCGATCGCCAGCCTGCTCGGCGGCCTCTGCCTCGCGAACGCCGGCCTCGGGGCGGTCCACGGCTTCGCAGGGCCCGCGGGGGGGATGTACGACGCGCCGCACGGCGCGGTGTGCGCCGCGCTCTTACCTGCCGTCCTGGAGGTCAACCTGCGGGCGCTCCGGGCGCGCGACCCGGCTCACCTCGCGCTGCCGCGCTTCGACGAGCTGGCCGCGCTCGTCACGGGGCGCGCGAGCGCCGTCGCCGAGGAAGGGATCGCCTGGGTCCGCGAGCTCTGCCGTGACCTCGCGATCCCGGGGCTCCGGCGCTACGGCATGGGTGAGGCGGACCTCCCGGCGCTGGTCGCGAAGGCCAGGGCGGCGAGCAGCATGAAGGGGAACCCGCTGCCGCTCACCGACGAGGAGCTGTTCGACATCGCGGCGGCGTCCTTGTGATCGCGGCGCCGGTGGTATCATCGTGGGGTGGCAAGCCCCTACCGCACGAGGCCGTCTTTTCCGCCGCCTGTCCGGTCGATCGATCAACGGCGGCGGATCAGCGCGGCGAGCCTCGTGTTCGGCCTGCTCTGCGGCGTGACGGGGATCTCGCTCGCCGACGAGGGTCGGGCAGAGTGCACGCTGCTGTTCACGGGCGTCTGCGGCTTCGTCTTGCTCCTCCAGCGCTAGGGTGCACGCTAGCCTTGACCCCACCCCCGATAACCGGAGCTCGATGAAGAACGATCCCGCCCCGAATCCCACCCTCGACGCCATGCTCGCCGCCCAGCGCATCGCGTTTGCGCCCGTCATGTTCCAGGTGGCGCGGGTGATGCGAAACCGCGGCGTCCTCCGGGCGCTCCAGCGCGCCGGCAAGGGCGGCAGGACACCGGCCGAGGTCGCCCAGGACACCGGCCTCTCCGCCTATGCGGCCAAGACCTTGCTGGAGGCGAGCCTGAGCTTCGGCCTGGTGGAGCGCACGGGCGCAGGCGGCGCGAACGTCCAGGCAGAGCCGCGAGAGCGTGGCGAGCGCTACACGATCACGCGGGTCGGGCTCATCGTCGAGAATGACAGGATGACCCGTATCAACATGGATTTCATCCATGACGTCTGTTACGAGGGCATGCGCTTTCTCGACGAGGCCATCGAGGTTGGCAAGCCGGCTGGCCTGAAGGTCTTTGGCGAGTGGCCGACGGTCTATGAGGCGCTCCCGGCGCTCCCGCCGAAGGTGAGGGAGAGCTGGTTTGCGTTCGATCACCTCTACTCCGACTCCGCGTTCCCCGAGGCGCTGCCCATCGTGTTCGAGCGCAGGCCGAGGATGCTCCTCGACATCGGCGGCAACACCGGGCGGTGGGCGATCCAGTGCTGCACGCACGACCCCGACGTGCGCGTCACGCTGCTCGACCTGCCGGGCCAGCTGGAGGACGCGCGCGCCAACGTCGAGCAGCACGGCCTGCTCGGCCGGATCATGGGCACCCCCATCGACTTCCTGGATCACGGCCAGGCGTTCCCGACAGGCTTCGACGCCATCTGGATGAGCCAGTTCCTCGTGTGCTTCTCCGAGCCGGACATCGTCCAGATCCTCCGGCGGGCCGCGGCCGCCATGGGGGACGAGACGGTGCTCTGGATCCTCGACACGTTCTGGGATCGGCAGACGAACGATGTGGCGGTCCACTGTCTGCACGGCTCTTCCCTGTATTTCACGTGCCTCGCGAACGGGAACAGCCGCATGTACAGCGCCGCCGATATCCGGCGTTGCGTCGACGAGGCAGGCCTCGTCGTCGAGGCGGAGATCGATCACCTCGGCCTCGCCCACACGCTGCTCCGGTGCCGCCGGCGCGACGCGCCAGCGGGCAAGCGCGCGTGAGCGTGTCGGGGAAGCGACGCGCATAGCAGCCTGGACGATCCCGACCCCGGAGCGAGCGGCGACACCACGGATGAGGCGGCTCGGGGCGGCGTGCCCCGGTCCGTCGCCGGCGCGGCGTGGCCTGCGTTGCGCCGCGGCGATGACCGGGCGGGGCGCGCTCGAACGGCTTTCGCTGGCGGCCCTCGCGTAGCATAGTGGGGCGACGCCGCCACGGCGCCGCGCTGCGCCATGGGCCCACAAGGAGAAACCGTCGTGTCCCACCCCCCGCTCACCCAGCTGTCCGACGAGGAGCGCCTCTTCCGCGACTCGGTGCTTGATTTCGCCAGGAAGCGCGTCGCGCCGCGCGCGGCGGCGATGGACGAAGAGGGCGCGCTCGACCACGATCTGCTCCCTCCGCTGTTCGAGCTCGGCCTCATGGGCATCGAGATCCCGGAGGCGTACGGGGGCTCTGGAGCGGGCTTCTTCAGCGCGATCCTCGCGATCGAGGCGCTCGCCGTGGTCGACCCGAGCGTGAGCGTGCTCGTCGACGTGCAGAACACGCTGGTGGCCAATGCGTTCCTCCGCTGGGGCAGCGAGGCGCAGAAGGAGAGATACCTCCCGCGGCTGTCCCGGGACTGGGTCGGCTCGTATGCGCTGAGCGAGGCAGGCTCCGGCTCGGACGCGTTCGCCCTCGCGGCCCGCGCCGAGCGCCGAGGCGACCGCTGGATCCTGAACGGCCGCAAGCTCTGGATCACGAACGCGAACGAGAGCTCGGTCTTCCTTGTGTTCGCGAACGTCGATCCGACGAAGGGCTACAAGGGCATCACGGCCTTCGTCGTCGAGCGATCGTCCCCGGGCTTCTCGGTCGGCAAGAAGGAGAACAAGCTCGGGATCCGCGCCTCCAGCACGTGCGAGCTCGTCCTCGAGGACTGTGAGGTGCCGGAGGGCAACGTGATCGGCGAGGTCGGCAAGGGCTACAAGATCGCCATCGAGACGCTGAACGAGGGCCGGATCGGCATCGGCGCGCAGATGCTCGGCCTGGCCGCCGGGGCGTTCGACCACGCGATGCGCTACATGGGCGAGCGGAAGCAGTTCGGGCAGTCGATCGCGAGCTTCCAGGGCGTGCAGTTCCAGTATGCGCGCGTCGCCATGGAGATCGAGGCTGCGCGCCTCCTCGTCTACAACGCCGCGCGACTCAAGGACGCGGGCCAGCCGTTCGTGAAGGAGGCGGCGATGGCCAAGCTGTTCGCGTCCGAGGTGGCCGAGCGGACGGCGTCGCTCTGCATCGAGTTCATGGGCGGCGTCGGCTTCACCAAGGACTATCCTGTCGAGAAGCTCTACCGCGACGCGAAGATCGGGAAGATCTACGAGGGGACGTCGAACATGCAGCTCTCCACGATCGCGAAGCTGCTCCAGGCGGGATACGACACGAAGGGTTGAGCTGGGGAGTTCGCCCCCGTCCCAACACCGATGTTGCCCTCAGCGTCTCCGCTTCCATGACTCGGGTCTTCGGCGCGTGTGAAAGCACGCGACGAAGACGACGACGTCATCCATCAGACGAAAGAACAGCCCATAGGGGAAGCGCCGGACGAGCGCACGCCGTGTTTGGCGGTGCAGAACGGCGTAGGCCGTCGGCGCCTCGACGACCGCCTGCATCGCCACGCGGACCTCCACGAGGAACTCCTCTCCTAGCCCGTCGCGCTCTCGCTCGTACCAGGCATATGCCCGCGCGATGTCCGCCGCGGCAGCGGGCCGAACGAGGTACGGCCTCACCGTGACCGAGCGCGCGCCTGGGCGACGACCTCATCCCAGGTGAGCCCGACTGGCCCCTCGGCCTCGAGCTCATCGAGGCGCCGATCGAGCTCGACGCGTTGGGCGTCGCTGAGCGGCAGCGCGTCAGGGTCTCGCCCGAGGCTCGCCCATAACTCGTCGAGGAGGTCGAGTTGCTCGTCGCGGCTCAGTCGGGTGATGTCCAGCGCAGCCCTGCCCATACGCCCGAAAGTATCGCACGGAGCGCCCGCCGGAACAATCCGCCCACGGCTTCCCGCGTCACGGCAGCTGCCGCTTGAGATCGGCGAGCGAGCGGCGCGTCGACACCTGCTGCGGCAAGATCACGTCTCGCACCAGGGCGTGCGACTCGGTGTCGAGCTCCTCGATGTCGTTCCGGTAGTCCTTCAGGCCGTGCTCCTCCCCCTCGGCCAGCGCCGAGAGCGCCGTCTTGTGGCCGAGCGCCACGGCGGTCCCCTCGACAGCCTTGGCGAACGCGCCCCATGGCCCGGAGCTCGCCGGGGGGTCGCCTCCGAGCTCCTCGATCCGCCGGCGCAGCACCTTCACCCGCGCCTCGTGCGACGCAAGGTTGAGCCTGAGGTGGTGAGCCACCCAGCCCTGCCGCGCCGCGGCGATGGCCTGACGGTAGGTCTCGACCGCGGACATCTCGCCGCGGCAAAACGATTTGAGCTGCTCGATCGAGTCATCGTCGATGAGTCCGTCCAGGCCCACGCTCTCGTCTGCGAATGCGACCGGTTCCATGGGTACTCTCCTGCGATATCTGGTGAACCCCCGATTCCTCTCCTCCTTACCTCCCGAGCTGGGCCTCCACGCCGTACGTCCGCGCAGGAGCCGCGATCCCAGGGACCGTCGCCACTGCAGGAAGGCGCGCGCCCCCGTTGCCTCAGGGGTACATGTTCGCCTCGTACCGAATCAGTCTCGGCTGAACTCTTTCATTCCCTTCAAGTCCCGTTCCAATGTCCGGGACTTCGCGGTCATGAAGCGAGCTCATCGGTCCAGCGGCGGCTCCCCCTCCAGCGGCGACGCGGAGACGCGGAGCGCCGAGCGCCGGCTGGCTCACAGCGCGGCGAACACGCGGGCTCCCTTGCCCGTGCCGCAGAAATCGCCGTTGCCTGCGTCTCGCAGGATCGCGCGCAGCGCCGCGGCGTCCTTGTCGTCGCGCGCGAGGGCGCCGAGGAGCATCGCGCCTTCCTTGAGGCGCCTCTCGACCTCCGGCGCGCTGTGCTCGGGGATCCCGGCGTCGACGAGCACGCTGCTCAGGCTGGCCGTCTCGCTCGCCGAGCTCGCGTCCGCGAGCCTCACCGCGATGGGGCCGGCCACGGCGAGCCGCAGCCCCGGGACGACGAGCCCCGCGCTCGCCGAGGCGAGGATGGAGGTCAGCGCGCTCCCGTGCGACGCAGCGCCCTGCGTGCGCGGGCGCGCGAAGTGCTGGCGGCGAGCCGCCTCGCTCACGATGGCGCAGACGTCCCGTCGCGTGTGCCCGCTGTCCATGATCCGCCGGACAGCGTCCTCGGCCTCCTCACGTGCTCGCACCATCCCGGTGATCAACCTCTGGTTCGCCATGCAGACCTCCTTGGCTGAGGGCTCACGCCGCTCGCGCTGATTTCCTGGGAACATCCGCGCAACACGAACCGTACCGCGCGCGTATCCGGCGGGAGATCGCGGAGCCGCCCGCGACCCCAGCAACAGCCCCCGTCGCGTCCGCGGCACGATGCCACAGCGAGGCGATCACGCTGTGACGCAACGACACGGCAGACTCGTCGCGAGCGGCGCGGCGCATCCCCGCGCGGCCGCTGCAGCGCTCGCCGTCGGCGCGGCTCAGGCCGCTGCGCGCCGTTCCCTGGCCGGACGCTTCGCGCTCTTGCCGGCTCGCCGCGCGTTCACCGCGCGCACCGCGCGAACGCTCTCGCGGAGGCGGGTCACGAGCGGCGCGGCCTCTCGCTCGCCGAAGCCGCGGACGATCCGGAGCATCTTCGCCTCTTCGGGCCGGAGCGCCGCGAACTCCCCGTCCGCGACGGCCTCTTCCGCGTCGATCAGGGACTGCAGGGCGCCCTCCGTATAAGCGCGGATCACGGCCGGGTGGACATAACAACGCTGACAGACCGCGCGCGTGTTGCCCAGGCGGGCAGACACCCTGTCGATCACCTGCGCCACGCGCTTCTTCACCTGGCGGACCGAGGTCGCGACCTCCATCTCGCAGAAGAACGACGCGCACAGCACGGTGCCGGTCCAGGTGCGGAAGTCCTTCGCGGTGAAGTCCTGGCCCGCGACCGAGCGCAGGTACTCGTTCACGTCGTCCGAATGGATCCTTTGCCGCCGGCCCTCGCCGTCGATGTACTGGAACAGCTCGTGGCCGGGCACGTCCTGGCAGCGCTTCACGATGCGCGCGAGCCGGCGATCCCGCACCGTCAGCGTGTGCTCCTTGCCGCCCTTGCCCCTGAAGTGGAACCTGATGAGACTCCCCTCGATCTCGACGTGTTCGTCGTGGAGCGTGGTGAGACCATACGAGTCGTTGTCGCGCGCGTACTCGTCGTTCCCGACGCGGATCGATGTCTCGTCGAGCAGGCGCACCACGGCCGCCAGCACCTTCTCGCGCGTCAGGCCAGGCAGCGCGAGATCCCGCTCGGCCGCCGCGCGGATCGCCGGGAGCGCCGCGCCGAACGCGAGCATGCGATCGTACTTCGTCTCGTCGCGGACCTCGCGCCAGCGCGGGTGATACCGGTACTGCTTTCTGCCGCGCGCGTCCCGCCCTGTCGCCTGGATGTGCCCGCGCTCGCTCCGGCAGATCCACACATCGGTCCACGCAGGCGGGATCGCGAGGCGGCGGATCCGCGCGAGCGTCGCCTCGTCCTTGACGGGGCGCCCGTCGGCGTCGACGTAACGGAAGCCCTTGCCCGCCCCTCGCCTGGAGATCCCCGGCTCACCGTCGTTCACGTACCGGAGCCCGGCCGACTCGGCGGACTCGATCGGTGACGGGGTGAGCTGTCCTGTCCCCGCGAGCTCGCCGGTCGCGCGAGCGAGCTCGACCGTCTCGACCGATTCGATCGACACACTGACGCGGCGCCGGCGGAGGACGACGCCGCTCGCGGCTTCCCGCCTCTCGCGGCGCGGAGCGCTCCGCGGGCGACGCCTTTCACGGGTGGTCATGGCGCTGCCGCTCTGCATGGCGCGAACCGCTCAGAGGGCCCTCCTGCGCGACCAAGCCCGGAGCGCGCCGCCGCGCGCGCTCGCGGTGCGCCTCATCGATGCACCGCCTCACCTCGGCGTCGATCGCCGCGATCGCCATCCGGTTGAACATGCGCAGCGGCAGCGGCATGTCGATCGCGAAATCGACGGCCCTGGGCCGGAGCTCGAGCCGCCCGGAGAGCGTGAAGCCCTTGAACGAGAGGCCGAGATGCGCGTGCCGCTCGTCGCTCCAGAGAATGGAGGGAGCGTACTCTGCATATCGATCACAATACTTCGCCATCGCCCGCAGGACGGCGCTCTTCGCTTCTTCGTCGTTCAGGTCGTGATGGACAGTGTGGTTCATGATGACCTCGGGTGATGGCTGGAAAATCGGCTCCGCCGGGCGTTGACGAGACGCGCACGCGCGACAGGCTCGCCAGCGCCAGCGTTCGCGGGGTTAGCAAGCCGGGTGCCTGTCGGGTCCGACGGGGGCCGAGCGCTCGCGGCAGGGCCATTTCTGGGCGACTCCGCGCGGGGATCGGACCCGCCCGCGGTACGCGCATGTCGAGGTTCGCCACGAGCGGGGCAGATCGCCACGGTTGGCCTTGAGCCCGCCCCCTCGCGCCGCGGCTCAGCTCGCGGCATGGCGCGTGCGATCCATGCGATCATGCACGCGCTCCTGCACGAAGCCGCCGCGCTGAAGTCTCCACCTGCGCTCAGCGAGAGGCTCGGGCCACGGGCGAGGAGGGCGCTGAAGGCGCTGCTGATCCTGCCTATCGCGCTCTGGCTCGGCTACGTCGTCGTCGTGAACGTCATGCTGAGCACGGGGCTCATCGCGAGGCTCGTCAGCTACAACCCCGTCGACGCGTCGCTCTATTACGGGTCGGCGTGGAGCCTCTGGCCGGGCGTCGTTCACGTCGAGGAGCTCCGGCTCAGCGGCTCCGACAGCGTGCTTCAGTGGGCGGTGGAGCTCGACGAAGCGGACGTCGATATCCACCTGACCGATCTCCTCCGGAAGACGTTCTATGCGGAGGACATCCGCGCCAGGGGCTTCGTGTTCCGGATGCGGATGCTCGTGGATCCGACGAGCGAGCGCGATCTGGAGGCGCCGCCCATCCAGGCGCTGCCGCCCATCCCGGACTTCGCGAACCCTCCGCTCAAGCCGGAGCTGCCGCCGAAGCACGATCTCGAGAACTCCGACGAGGGTTACAACCTGTGGACGGTGCACCTGGAGGACATCGACACGACGCTCAAGGAGATCTGGATCCAGCAAGTCAGGTATGCCGGCGGCGGCCGCGTGCGGGGAGGGTTCTATTACAAGCCGCTCCGCGCCGTTCGCGTCGGGCCCGTCGCGCTGGAGCTCCGGTCGGGCGAGGTCCACGTCGCCGATCGCGTCGTCGCGCGGCTCGACGCCGACGCCGACGTGACGATGAGCACGTTCGATCCGCGGGACGTCGAAGGGCTCGACGTCCTCGATACCACCTGGGCGCGCGTCCGCCTCGACGCGCAGCTGCCGGGGCTCGATTTCATCCACCTTCCCGGGGGCGAGGGCGCCGGACCCAGGCTCGAGGACGGCAGCGGAGAGCTCAGGACGAACCTCGTCATGAACCGGGGGAGCGTCGAGCCGGGCAGCACTGTGTCCTACGAGACGAGCCGCCTCGTGGCTTCCACCGCGTCGCTCCGCGCGACCGCCGAGGCGCGCGCGGCGCTCCGCGTCGACGAGCGCGGAGCGCCGCGCCTCGCGGTGACGCTGCCCCGCGCGACGCTCGAGCGCCCGGGGAGCGGGCTGCCGCCCATCGTCGTGGAGAGGGCGAGCGCCACCTTCGACGCGCCGGAGCTCCACCTCCTGCGGCTCCCGCCGGGGTTCGCGTCGAAGGTGGATGTCGTCGCCGCGGCGATCCCGGACCTGCGCTGGCTGAACGCCGAAGACGCCGCGCCGGACGCGCCGCGGTTCACGGGCGGCGCAGCCTTCGCGCGGAGCAGCCTGGAGGTCGACCCCCTGGGCCGGGGGACGGGCTCGCTGAGCCTGCTGTTGAAGCACGGCGCCCTGCAGTGGAAACAGACGAGGGTGAAGGGCGACGTGGCGGCGCGCATGAAGCTCGACGCGGTGAACGTCTTGAATCCGACAGCCAAGCTGCGGGAGGGCCGCATCGACATCGAGGACCTCGCGATCGAGCACGAGGGCGAGGCGATCCCCGGCTGGTGGGCGCACATCGACATCGAGGACGCCGAGGTAAAACGGGGGCTCACGGAGGCGGCGATCCGGATGGAATGCAAGGACGCGCGGCCGGCCGTGATGCTGCTCGACGCCGAGGATGCCATTCCCGGCTGGGCCGCGGGGCTCCTTGCGATGGAGGGGCTCAAGGCGTCCGCGAAGGTGAAGCGCGCGGACGGCGGCGTCGATTTCAGGCTCCTGGAGGCGAAGGGGGGCGATCTCGCGATCCGCGGGCGGCTCACGAAGTCGGACGGGCAGACCGCCAGGGGAGCGTTCCTCGTGAAGAGTGGGCTGCTCTCGGTGGGGATCGCGCTCGATCGGGACGGGGCCGGCGTGCACCCCCTCGCCGGCGACGACTGGGTAAACGAGAAGATGATCGCGCTGGGCAGGTGACCCCGCCGGACGACGCCGGCGAGCCATGGGGCGACCGCGGCGCGGCCAGGCCCCGCGCATCGACCGTCTTCACGCTTCAGCGGGCGCTCATCAACGAACGGGCGCTGGCCGGAGAGACGGAGAGAGGAGGGGGAGAGTTCAATGCAAAGGCGCAAAGACGCAAGAGAGAGAGAGAGAGAGAGAGAGAGAGAGAGAAAAAACTCATGCATTTTTGCGTCTTTGCGCCTTTGCGTTGAACTCTCCCTCCGGACTCCTGGCGGGCGGAACTAGCCGCGAGCCTTCTCACGAACGGCGATCTGCCGGATCGCCTCCTCGATCGCCCCCGCGACGCCGCGGATCCGGGGAACGCGCCGCAGATCGCGGTGGACCACGAGGTACACGCTCACCGTCGGGAGCGGCGTCGGGCACACGAGCCGCCGCAGCCCGGGCACATCACGCGCGAGCGCGTCCGCAAAGATGCAGATGCCCTGTGACTCGCTCGCGGCCGTGAGGACCGCGTCGTCCGAGCTCGAACGAAACGGGAACCGACGTGCGCCGCGGGCGACGAGCCACCGCTCCTGCTCGGACTCCCGGCCCGGCCCGTCATAGCCGACGAAGTCGTGCCGCGGGAAGTCCGCGTCGCGGAGGTGGCCGTCGCGCAGGTGTCGCTCGACATACTCGTTCGAGGCCCAGAGGCCGTACGAGAACGTGCCGAGGCGCTTCTCGACGAGCGCCTTCGACGACGAGCGCACCGTCCGGACGCCGAGGTCGGCCTCACGCTTCGCGACGTCCGCGAGGCGCGCCTCCGAGGCGAGCTCGATCAGCGTCTCGGGGTGGATGCGCCGCCACTCGGAGAGGACCTTCGCCATCGGGCGCGCGAAGCTCTCCTTGACCGAGACGCGCACACCGCCCTCGAGCGACTCGGCGCCGCGCGCGTCCCTCCCCTCGACGCGGAGCTCCCTCTCCATGCCCTCGGCGAGCGCGACCAGCGCGCGCGCCGTCGGATCGATCGAGGTGCCGGCCGTCGTCCGGTGCACGAGCTTCCGGCCGAGCGCGAGCTCGAGCGCGTCGATGCGCCGCCCGACCGTCGAGGTGGAGAGCCCGAGCGCCTTGCCCGCGCCGAGGAAGCTGCGACGTCGGTCGACCTCGAGCAGCACGCGCAGGTCGTCCCAGGAGAAGGCGTCGTTTTTCATCCGTGGAACTCCGATGCCCGAAGATGTCCGTTCTCGCGAACCGACCCAGAGCTTACACATGGAGGCATGACGCGACACCCCTTCGAGAACCGGAACGCCCTCGTCACTGGCGCCTCCACCGGCATCGGCGCCGAATTCGCCCGCCAGCTCGCCGCGCAGCGATGCCACATGATCCTCGTCGCCCGCTCGCGCGACAAGCTGGAGGCGCTCGCCGCCGAGCTGCGCGCCGCGCACGGCGTCCGCGTCGAGGTGATCGCCGACGACCTCACGAGCGCGGGGGCGATCGGGCGCGTGCACGCGGAGGTCGCGCGGCGCGGCGTGACCGTCGACCTCCTCATCAACAACGCGGGATTCGCGACCCACGGCCGCTTCGAGGAGACGCCGATCGAAAGGCAGCTCGAGGAGATCGCGCTCAACGTGAGCGCCCTCGTCGCGATGACCCACGCGTTCCTGCCCGACCTCGTGAGGACGCGCGGCGCGGTCCTCAACGTCGCGTCCACGGCGGCGTTCTACCCGATCGCCTCGATGGCGGTGTACGGGGCGACCAAGGCCTTCGTGCTCTCGTTCAGCGAGGCGCTCTGGGCCGAGCTCGGCGAGCGGGGCGTGAAGGTGGTCGCGCTCTGCCCCGGCGCGACCGAGACGCCGTTCTTCGAGATCGCCGGGGAAGCCGCGGCCGTGGGCGCGAAGGCGAAGGCGAGCGACGTCGTGCGGCTCGGCCTGCGCTCCCTCTCGACGGGGCGAACCCACGCCATCCACGGCCTCGGCAACTACATCCTCTCGAACCTCGCGCGCTTCGTGCCGCGCGCCATGGCGGCGCGCCTGACGGCGGAGGTCATGCGGAAGAACCAGGTGCGCGCCCTGCCGGCCAGGGCGGCGAGCGCACGTCCCTGATCGGCGCTCGGGCGGGCGCTACGCCCCCCGCGGCGCGTCACTGCGATGCGGGAACCTTGAGGGCGAGCTCGCGCCGCAGCAGGATCTGCTGGAGCCCGAACTGGCCGAGCGTGGCGCCGACCGAGACGAGCCAGATGGTGTGCATGCGGAAGCCGGGCCGAGCGCTCAGGGCGAGGACGGGGAAGACGAACGCGACCGCGCGCGCCCCCGAGGCGGCGAGCGAGGGCCAGGTGTTGCCGAGGCCTTGAAAGACGCCGGCGGAGACGAACACGATGCCGCTCGCGAAGTATCCCCAGGAGGTCACCTGGAGGTAGTCGACGCCGGCCGCGACGACGTCCGGCGCGGGCGAGAAGAGCGCGACGAGCTGCGCGGGGAAGACCTGGCAGACCACGGTGAAGAGGACCATGAACCCGAGCACGAGCTTCACGCTCTCGAGCGCGGTCTCGCGGACGCGAGCGTAGGCGCGGGAGCCGTAGTTCTGGCCGATGACCGCCGCAGCAGAGAAGCTGATCGCCACGGCAGGCATGAAGCCGGCCTGCATCACCCGCAGCCCGATGCCGAACCCGGCCTGCGCCTCCGAGCCGAAGGGGCGCGTGACCACGTAGATCACGCCCATGGTGACGGCCAGCAGCAAGAACTCCGCGCCCGAGGGCAAGCCGATGGCCACCAGCTTTCGCCATGTGGGGAGATCCGGCTGCCAGTCGGCGAGGCGGAGGCGAAGGAAGGTCTTGCCGCGCAGGAGATAGACGGCGAGCCCGACGACGGCGGCCGCGGTCGCGATGAGCGTGGCGAGGGCCGCGCCGAGCACGCCGAGCGGGCGCCCCGATACCCAGCCGAAGACGAGGAAGGGCGCGAGGACCATGTTGAGCAGCACGCTCGCGGTCTGGGCCACGAGCCCCGGCTTCATGTCTCCGATGCCGCGCAGCGCCGAGCCGAGCCCCACCATCGTGAACTGCAGCGCGAGCGCCGGAATGAACGCGAGCAGGAAGCTGCTCGCGAGCTCAGCGGTCATGGCGTCTCCAGAGAGCCGCTCGGCGTACGTGCGGTGAAGCGCGAGGCCGAGCACGAGAAAGAGGGCGCCCGCCCACATGGCGAGGCTCTGCACCTGGTTGAACAGGCGCTGCACCTCGCCGTGCTCCTTTCTTCCGGCCGCTTGCGAGACGAGCGCCACGCAGCCGACCGAGAGCATCTGCGTCGCGGCCAGGGAGACGAACATCAGGTTGCTGGAGACCGCCACGGCAGCGACGGCCTCCTTTCCGAGGCGACCGACCCAGTAGATGTCGATCAGGCCGTAGAGGGTCTGGATCGCCATGCCGGCCAGGATGAACAGCATGACGCGCACGACGTGCGCGCGCGGCTTGCCCTGCGTCATGTCGTGCACGCCGCGCGGCGCGGACGGCGCCTCGACTTCGATGTTGGTGTCCATAAGTTTTTGCCGGGTAATATCTGACCGTCTCGGTATTACCCGGGTAATTTTTCCTCGCAAGGGCCAGGTGCACGAGCGTGGATCGACGGCACCGCTCTTGAAGTTTTCCGGAGAAAAGCACAGAGTGGCGGGATGATGAAGCCCTCGTGCCTTGTGGCGATCGCCGCCTTGCTCGCAGCGCCGCTCCTCACCTCCTCCGCGCGGGCGGACATCCCGCCGCCCACCGCGTGCGACACGCCGGGGTCGAGCTGTAACAACGCAGGGCCCGAGGCCAACGAGCCTGGCACGTGCACGCAGCAGAAGTGCCAGCGAACGCTGCCGGGCGAGGACGGCGGCTTCACCACGGTGGAATACGACTGCAATCTGTGCATTTCCTCGGGCGGGAGCGCGACGTCGACCTCGGGCGGGAGCGCGACATCGACCACGGGCGGGAGCGCAACCTCGACCTCGGGCGGGGACTCGACGTCGGCCGGCAGCGCGGGCTCGGACAAGGCATCATCGGACGACGGCGGCTGCGCCATGAGCGGCGCCGCCTCGGGCGGCGCGATGGCCGGGCTGATGCTGCTCTGCGGCGCCGCGGCGCTCGTGATCGCCCGCCGGCGCCGCTGAAGCGAGCCTCGGCCGTGGGTGCGCCCGGTCCTCCGCCCGCGAGCGTGGCCCGCCTGCTCGAGCGCGGCGTCGCGCCGCTCGACGGCGCGCGACGGCGCGTCTTCGGCCTGCTCCGCCGGAGCGAGCTCGCGATCGCGATCGTGGCGCGCCCCGATCGCAGGATAGCCACCCTCGCCGCGGCCAACGCGCTCGGCGCCTTCGCCATGGCGGTCTTTGCGCCGAGCGCGCTGCTCGTGCTCGGGCCCGTCCTGCTCGGGGTCCTGCACGTCGCGGCCGACGTGCGCTACCTCGTGCTGCGGCGCGGGCTGCCGTCGTGGTGGCGGGGCGTCGTCTGGACCGCCTGCGCCGCGCTGGTGGGGGTGCGGGGCGCCCAGGAGCACTTCGGCTCGGCCGCGGCGCTGCTCCGCGCCGAGCACGCCTTGCTCGCCGCCTGGCTCGGCGCCGCGATCGTCGCCGGCGCGCTCGCGTCGCGCGCGTGGCGGCGCGTCGCGCTGGCCGCCGCCGCGGCCGTGGCGCTGTCGGCGGCGGCGCTCGCCGCGCCGCGCGGCTTCCGGCTCGTCCTCGCGCACGCGCACAACCTGGTCGCGCTCGCGTTATGGCTCGCGCTCTTCCGCCGCCGGGTGCGCGCTGTCGCCTGGCCGCTCGGCCTCGTGCTGGCCGGGACCGCGCTCCTCGCGAGCGGGGCGATGACCTCCGTCACCCTCCGCGCCGGGTGGCTGGACGCCTTCGGGCTGCACCTCTTCCTTGCGAGCGACTGGCTCGCGCCCGGGCTGCCGACCCGCTCCGCGATGGCGCTCACCGCATGTTATGCGTTCCTGCAGTCCGTCCATTACGCGGTCTGGCTGCTGCTCATTCCGCAGGAAGATCACCCGGGCCGGCGGACAACCACCTTCCGCATGTCCGCGCGCTCGCTCCGGCGCGACTTCGGGGACGCAGGGCTCGCCGCCGTGGCGGTCCTCGCCGGCCTGGTGCTGCTCGGCGCCCTGCGCAGCGCGCTCGGCACGCGCAACCTGGTGCTCTCGCTCGCCTCCTTCCACGGGTACCTGGAGCTCGCGCTGCTCGCATACTTCTATGTCCGCGGCGACGTCGGCCGGCGCGCCGCGGAGGCGCGCCAGGAGCGGTCCGGGCACGCGCGCGGGGTGGTGGACCGCGGCGGGCCCGAGATCGCCGCGCAGCCGGCCGCGCCATGAGCCGCGTCTTCACCGATCCGCTGGTGGCCGCCTGGGCGCGCGCGTTCGCGTTCACGCTGCTCATCGAGCTCGCCGTCGCCTCACCGCTGCTCGGCGCGGCGGAGCCGTCACGAGGCCGCCGCGCCGCGCTCGTGGCCGTCGCCAACATCGCGAGTCACCCGGCGGTGTGGTTCATCTTCCCCGCGCTCGCGATCGGCGCCACGGCGCGACTGGCCCTCTCGGAGCTCTGGGCGGTGCTGCTCGAGCTCGGCGTCTACCGGCTCGCGCTGCGCGATCTACCTGCCACGCACGCCATCGCCGCCTCGGCGCTCGCGAACGGCGCGTCGCTCGGGCTCGGGCTGCTCCTGCGCGCCACGACCGGCTGGGTGTGAGCGGGCCGCGGAGCGCCGCTCCGCCGGCTCCGAAGCAACACCGCCGCGGACAGCACCCCTCGCGGGCGGGCTCGTCCGATGCGACATCGTTCGTTCGCCGACAGCGTGGGTGATCGTCTCACGCAGCGCGGACGGCTCCGCTGCGCTATGACTGCGAGATGTTCGGTCCAGGGCGCCCTCAGTACCCTCCGCAGCAGCCGCCTCAGTACCCTCCGCAACCGCCGCCTTACTACCCTCCGCAGCCGCCGCCTTACTACCCTCCACCGCCGCCGCAGCGTCCGAAGTCAGGCCTGTCGCCGCTCGTGATCGTGCTCATCGTCCTCGGCGGGTTGTTCGCGCTGGGCATGGGCGCCATCCTCGTGATCGGCGGCGCTGTGTACCTGGCGGCGAGCGCATCGCCGGAGCAAACCGTCGTCGAGACCACGCCTTCCGGCGTGTCGACCGCCGGCGGCGCCTCGCCGGTGGTGCCCAGGTCGACGAGCACCCCCCTTCGGCCCGACCAGGAGGCCGACGAGGCGGCGGGCGAAGACCCGTCCACCGGCGACCACGCCGCGGGTGATGCCCCGTCGCCTGCTGCCGACGACGAGACGGGCGAGGCGCCGGCGCCTCTGTCGACAGCGGCGCGGACGCCCACCTCCCCGAGCGAGGGCTCCTCGAAGGGAAGCCCCAGCAACGGGAGCGCGACGGGCGGGTCGTCCTGGTGGTGTACGGCGAGCGCGTCCGTGCGCGTCTGCGGCTTCGCGGGCGCGTGCAACTATCAGATGGTGTTCGGCAACGGCTCGGCGAAGGATCGCTTCCTGGCGTCGCAGCAAGCGAAGCATGCATGCGAGGCGAGCGCGCGCGCCAGGGGCGCCACCGCCATCTGCGTCGTGCAGTGCAGCCCTCGATGACAAGCGACGAGTCGCTCGTTCGGCTGAGCTCTCGTCAGCCGCGCCACGAACTGCCGCTACTGTCGTAGCAGCTCTTCTATCACGGCGAGCCGCCCCCGACCCCGTAGTAGCCACCCCCGGCCCCGGAGTAGCTGCCCCCGGTCCCGGGGTAGCCGCTGGTCACGCTCTCGACGGGGCCCGCGCCTCCGGTTCCGGGGTCCCCGCCTCCGGCTCCGCCCGAACCGTAGTAGTCGTCCGGATCTTCGTAGACGTTGATGTCGAGGTTCACCTTGCCGTTGAGCCACAGCTCGCTGCTCCCGATACCGAACGCATACTCGGCCCAGGTCGTCGAACGCGGCGAGACGTACACGTAGACCGTTTGCCGCGATAGCAGCGTGGCCTCCACGTTCGGATCCGTCACCGTGCCGTCCTCGACCTTCTCGAAGTGCCAGCCCGGAAGGAGCCTGACGCCGTACCCTCCCTGCTCCAGATCGACGACGAGGGAGCTCTCGTCCGGATCCTGATCCTCGCTGCTGACCGTCACCACGGTTCCGTAGCCACCACCGACAGCCATGGCTGAGGTATTCTCATCCTCGTAGTAGTAATAACCGTTCGAGATCTCGAACGTGGCGTCGCGGAGCCGATACCGCGCTCCAGACGGCGCGTTAGCCGCGAGCGGCAAGCTGATCGAGCCGACGTCCGGACCGCGATCGGCGGCCTGCGAGCCGCAACCGCTGAGCAAGGCCGCGAACACCACGCCAGCCGCCGCCACCGACCCAAACCCTCTGATCGTCTTGGTCATTCTATCCTCCAGGTAAGCTGCCCCTCCGGACCGACGGCGGCGTGTGCCGTGACCTGCCACCGGTCCAGAGTGGGCCACCACCGAAGAGCAACCCGCGGGCCAACCTGGATTTTCCGCAAATCAGCGCGTGCACATTGGCACCCGCTCAGTATTTGGCCCATATTGAGCCAATTATTTGAGCCATAGCTGGCCTGTGCCACTGCCTGATCTGTGCCACTGCGAGCGCGCGCAAGCCGAGGCCGAGAGCGCCATGGCGCCGACGACCGTCGGTCGGCTGAGCGGGACCGGCTCGTCATCGGGTCGACGGCCCGGTGGCAGCTACTCCTCGCCCGAGAGCACCGCTGCGATCGCGACGCGCTGCCCGCGCGGCTGCCCCGCGGCGTCGGCGTGGGCCATGTCGAGGGCGGCCAGCACCGTCGACAGCGTCGTCTGGTCGAGGACCGACGACGCCTCGACGGCGTGGAGGTCTTCTCCCACGAAGTTCTTCGGGCAGGCGTCGATGACCGGCAGCGCGCGCTCGCTGGCCGGCGCGAACCGGATGGGCAGGCCGTGCGTGCGGCAGATGAGCGGCCGCGCCGCGTAGATGGCGCACCTCCCCTCCCCGTCGAGCGCCGGGCACACGCCGGGATCGCCCGCTCGCGCGCGCTCGGCGAGCGCCGCGCGGTCGGTCACCGGGAGCGCCGCGAGCGCCTCGCGGATCGCGTCGGCCTCGATCGACGTCACCGAGAACCGCCGCCGGCAACAGTCGCTGCACCCCGTGCTGCAGGCCATCCGCCCGCCGTGGCGGGCGCTCGCGCTCGCGAAGAACGCGTCGACCTTGGTGAAGAGCTCGTGGAGGCGCTCGCGCGGCGTGCGGTGCATGCGTCGGCGTCTATAGCGGGGCGGATCCTCGTGCGCCACGGCCGCATCTGCGCCGCTCCGCTCGCCTCGGCGCGCTCTCCACGTTATCCGGCGGCCACGGCGCGGCCGCTGGCGACCTCCGCCGACGGCGCGTGCCGGGCCACGAGCTGGGCGACCTCGCCGCGGCAGGAGCCGCACCCCGTGCCGGCCTTGGTCGCGGCGCACGCCGCCTCCAGCGAGCAGGCGCCGCCCTCGATGGCCTCCCGGAGGGTCGCCTCGCTGACCTTGTGACAGTTGCAGACGATGCGCTCGGCCTGCGCCGCCGGCCCCGCGCCGCCGCCGGCGCAGAGCGCCTCCAGAGGATCGGCGGGCAGCGGATCGTTGCGATCGAAGAGCTGCACGAGCGTGGCGGCTGCCGCGGTGTTGCCGACGAACTGGGCGCCTAACAGTCGCCCGTCGCGGAGGATCAGCTTCCGGTACGTGCTCTTCCGCGTCTCCACGACCTGGAGCACGTCGTCGCTCTCGAGCTCCGGCTCGGTGCTGCCCATGGAGGTGACGTCGACGCCCGCCACCTTCAGCCGGGTATACAGCTTCGTGCCTCGGTAGCGCGCCTGCGGGTTCGCGCCCGTCAGGACGTCGGCGAGGACGGCGGCCTGCTCCCAGATGGGCGTCACGATGCCATAGAGCCTGCCCCGGTGCTCCGCGCACTCGCCGATGGCATAGATGCCGGGCACCTGGGTGGCCATCGTGTCGTTGACGACGATGCCCTTGTTGATGGGCAGGTTGGAGGCCCGCGCGACGTCGACGCGGGGCCGGACGCCGCACGCGAGGACCACCATGTCGGCCGGCAGGACGCTGCCGTCGTCGAGGCGACACCCCTCGACGGACTCCTCCCCGCAGATGGCCTCGACGGTGCGCCCGGTGCGGACGAAGATGCCGCAGCGCTCGATGTGCTGCTCGAGCATGTCGCCGCCCATCTGGTCGAGCTGCGCGTTCATGAGGCTCTTCGCGACGTGGATGACGGTCACGTGGAGGCCCATGTCGCTCAGCACCTTGGCCGCCTCCAGGCCGAGGAGCCCGCCGCCGACCACGATGGCGTTGTCTCCCGCCCGCGCGCAGCCGCGCATCCGGACGCAATCGTCCATCGTCCTGTACACGAAGACGCCCGGGCGCAGATCGCCCTCCGAGGTCGTCATGCCCTCGAGCGGCGGGACGAGCGGCTGGCTGCCGGTCGCGAGCACGGCGACGTCATAACGCTGGCGCGCGCCGTCGGCTGCCACGACCGCCCTCGACGCGGTGTCGATCCGCGCCACGGAGGTCCCGCCGACGAGCCGCACCCCGTTCCGCTCGTACCAGGCGGGGGGCTTCGTGACGATGGAGTCCGGCGCCTCCCCTGCGAGCACCTTGCTGAGCAGGACGCGGTTGTAGGCGCCGCCCCGCTCCTCGCCGAAGACGGTGATGTCGTAGCGGTCCCTCGCGCCGCGCGACATCAGCTCGTCCAGCAGGCGGCACGCCGCCATGCCGTTGCCAACGATGACAAGGTCCTTCCTTCGCATCAGTTCGACTCCGAGACCCGGCGCGCCCTGACGGCGCACACCTTGAACTCCGGCATCCGGCTGGTCGGGTCCAGCGCCGGCACGGTGAGGATGTTGGCGGCCTTCTTGCCGCCCCAGTGAAACGGAGCAAAGAGCGTGTCCGGCCGGATCGCGGGCGCGACCGCCACCCGGAAGGTGACCGCCCCTCGCCGGCTCTCGACGAGGAGCGAGTCGCCATCGACGACGCCGAGGCGCGCCGCCAGCCTGGGGTGGACCTCGACCTTCGGCTCGGGCTTGGCCTCTTCCAGCGTGGAGACCCGGCGCGTCTGGGCGCCGGAGTTGTAGTGTTCCTTGTAGCGGCCCGTCGTGAAGTAGAACGGATAAGCGTCGTCGGGGAGCTCGGCGGCGGGGCGGTGGTGGACCGCGTGGAACCGCGCCCGGCCGTTCGGGTGATGGAACCGCTCGGCGAAGAGGCGCGGAGTCCCCGGGTGCTCGACCGACGGGCACGGCCAGAAGACGCCTCGGTGCCGGCGTATCTTGTCGTAGGTGATGCCGCTGTAGTCCGCCTTGGCGCCCGCGGTCGCCCGGCGCAGCTCGTCGAACACCTGCTCCGCGGACGTGTACTGGAAGTGCCTGCCCGCGCCGAGGCGGCGCGCGAGCTCGCAGAAGATCTCGATATCGGTCTTCACCTCGGGGGGCGCCGGGCGGACCTTCTGCCGCAGGATCACCCGCCCTTCGAGGTTCGTCATCGTCCCCTCCTCCTCCGCGAACTGGGCGATCGGAAGGAGGACGTGGGCGTCCCGGGCCGTCTCGTTGGCGAAGGCGTCACAGACCACGAGCAGATCGAGCGACGCGAGCCGCCGCTCGACGTTGAGCGCGTTCGGCGACGCGACAGCCACGTTGGATCCGAACACGAGCAGCGCGCGGATGCCCCCCTCGGGGCCGAGCGCGTCGAGCAGCTCGTAGGCGCTCTTCCCCTTGCCTGGCAGCTCGGCAGGGTCGACGCCCCAGACGCGGGCGATGGCGGCCCGGTGCTCCGCGTCCTCGATATGCCGGTAGCCGGGGAGCTGATCCGCCTTCTGGCCGTGCTCGCGGCCCCCCTGGCCGTTGCCCTGTCCGGTGAGGCAGCCATAGCCGCTGTACGGCTTGCCGACCTTGCCGAGCGCGAGCATCAGGTTGATGAAGGAGAGCACGGTGTCCACCCCCTTCGACTGCTGCTCCGGCCCGCGGCCGGAGAGCAGCATGCTGCTCGGCGCCTCGGCGAGCAGCCGCACGGCCTTGAGCTGATCCTGCGTGGAGACCCCGGTCAGCCGCTCGACGTGCGCCGGGTGGTACGAGAGGACGGCGCGGCGGAGATCGTCGAACCCGTCCGTGCGCGCGGCGATATACGCCGTGTCGATGAGCTTCTCCTCGAGGGCGAGGTAGAGGAGGCCGTTGGCGAGCGCCAGGTCGGACCCGGGCGTGGGCTGGAGGTGGAGCGCCGCGGCGCGCGCCGTGTCGGTGCGCCGCGGGTCGACGACGATCAGCGCGCCGCCGTTGTCGCGCTGCGCGAAGATCCATTGCATGATCGGCGGCAGGGTCTCCGCGCAGTTCGCGCCCCAGAGGAGCAGCGCCTTGGTCTGGGCGATATCGGACACGGGGAACGGCAGGCCGCGGTCGACGCCAAACGCCTTGTTCTGCCCCGCGGCCGCCGAGGACATGCAATAGCGGCCGTTGTAATCGACGTTCGGCGACTGGAGGGCGAGGCGGACGAATTTGCCGAGGAGGTAAGTCTTCTCGTTCGTCAGGGCGCCGCTGCCGAACGCGGCCAGCGCCGCGGGGCCGTGGAGCTCTCGCAGCCGGAGGAGCCGCTCGGCGACGAAATCGAGCGCCGTGTCCCAGCGCGCCGGCAGGAGGCGGCCGGCGCGCCCGCGGATCTTCGGCACCGTCAGCCGCTCGGGGTGATCGAGCAGGGCCGCGGAGGTGAACCCCTTGATGCACATCTGCCCGCGGTTGACGGGGAAATCGTCGTCCGGTCGGACGTCGATCGCCCCTGCGTGGGCCGCGCGATCCGTCATGACCACGCCGCACTGGAAGGCGCAGTAAGGACAGTGGGTCTGCGTGGTCGTCTCGGAGGTGACGATCTTGAGCCGAAGGAAGGAGCGCGGTGCCATGGAGTCGTGTCAGCCACCCTCAGCGAGCGCGTCGAGGAGGCTCGCAGTGATGTAGCAGCCGCTCTGTTTCGGACGTATTTCTGAGGAATGTGCGGGCAGTTAACCTGTCGATGCCCCATGCCGCCGGCGCAGCAGGAGGCTCTCCCCCAGCGCCCACACCTCGGCCCCGTCCCCGCGCACCTCGAACAGCGTGCCCCAGGTGCCGGACGCCTCGCCTCGCCAGGTGTGCCCGCCATCGATGGATCGCAGGAGCACGCCGCCCGCGCCGCACGCCCACAGCGTGCCGGCGTCATCGCCCCAGAGGCTCCTGAGGCTGCCGGAGACCTGGACAGGCACCTCCCAGCTCGCGCCTCCGTCTAGAGAGCGCAGCACGTCGCTGACGCCCAGTCCACCCGCCACGAAGAGCTCATCGCCCCTGCCCCAGATGGCGGACAGATCGCGGGAGCTGCCGCTCTCCGCGGCTTCCCACGTGGCGCCGCCGTCGACCGTGCGGACGATGGCGCCGCCCGAGCCCACCGCCACGGCGCGCTGCTCCGGCCCTGCCCAGACGGCGCGGAGGCGCGGCGCGCGCGGGACCTCCAGCTCCACCCATCGTGAGCCGTCCGCGTCGAGGCGGCAGACCCGGCCATCGAGGACGGCGAACGCCCCTGTCCCGTCCTGCCCGTGGACCGAGGCCCCGCCGGGATTGCCTGTCACTGCCATCCAGCGGTGTCCGCCGTCCTCGGATCGGATCTGCGAGGACCCCTCGCCGACAGCCAGGATCGCCTCGCCGCTGCCCCACACGGCGATCAGCGCGCCGGCGTCCTCCACGGCGCTCCTCTCCCATGTCTGGCCGCCGTCGTGGGTTCGCGCGATGGCGCCGCCGTCGCCCACCAGAACGACCCTCCCCTGGCCTTGCACCCAGAGGCCCCGGAACTTCCCTCGAACAGGCACCTTTTCCCAGGGGCCGTCGAGCGGCGCGTCCCCTGCCTGGACTGGCACCTTGGTGAAGCTCTTCCCGCCATCGAGGGATCGGGCGGCGGGGCCGTCTCCCACGCACCAGATCGCGCCCTGGTCATCGCCCCACGCCGCGCAGCGGTGCTGATCGGACCGGAGCGCGGCGCGCCTCCAGGTGCGGCCCTCGTCCTCGCCGACCGCCAGGATGCCGCTCTCGCCGGACGCGATCACGAGGCCCGCGGCGCCGAGCCACAGCGCCTTGATCGAGCGCCCGGTCCCGGTGGAATGCGACTCCCAGGAGGCGCCCCCGTCCCGGCTCGCGTGGGCATGGCCATCGCCGTCGCCCACGATCACGAGCTCGCCTCGCGCGCAGAGCGCCCTCGGATTCCGGCCCGGGACTTTGTGGCACGTCCATGTCGCTCCTTGCAGGGTGGCGAGCTGTCCTTCGAGCGCGAGCGCGAGGAAGCGGCCCTCGGCGTCGAGCGCGGCGGCCTCCAGGCAGAGGTCTCCGGGGCTCGGCCCGGCTCCCCAGGTCTGGCCGTGATTGCCGGAGCGGAGCACCGTCCCGCCGAGCCCCACCGCGATGGCCTCGCCGTCGTCCCGCAGGGCGACGCCGCGCAGGTCCGCCGTCGCGCCGCAGCCCACGTCGGACCAGCGCCGCCCGTCATCGCGCGATGACAGCAGGGTCCCGCGGTGTCCGGCGGCGATCAGCGCCGCGCCGGCGCCTGCGAGCGCGCTCAGGTCCTGGCGGGTGGCCGTCTGCACCCTCTTCCAGCGCTGGCCGCCGTCCTCCGAGCGGAGCACGTGCCCCTGGGATCCCGCGATGACAATCAGGTGCCCTCGTCCCCAGACGGCGCTGTGCCGGATGCTCATCCCGGCCACGATACCAGGCCGGACGAAGCGACGGTCGCCGGGGACTGCTGCGAGCGCGCCAATCTACCCACATCGCCGCCCGCGTCCTCACCGGAGAACTCACGCGCTCACCCGCGACCACGGATTGCCACCCTGGCAGCAGATCGCGCAGAATGCCGGCCAAGCTCGCTCGATCGGCCGAGCTCAAGCGCTCATCCACCAACTCACGTGGTCTCACTGGGGTGGTGTTTTCATGTCCATTCGGGATCTCTCGCGATCCATGCCAATCGCGCAAACATCATATCGGATTGGATCACAGGCCGTCCTCACGTGATTGTTTCACCGAGAGAGGCACGCTGCCCGTGTCAAGGCGGTAGCACGTCCTTGGCCGCGGATTTGCTTTGAAGGCATAGGCACTCGCGAGGGTGCGGGGATGGCAGCACGGCGCGGCGATCGCGAGCGATGGTCGCGCGGATCCGCGAGCGGATCGGCCGTCAATCTACATCAGCAGCGGAGAGGCTGGCGGCGCTTGCGGCCTCTCCTTGGCAGCGCTCCGTCGCGTCGCGCCCGGGCTCCTGAGGGGGATGGTGCGGCGCTCTCCGACATCGGGGGAGATGGGCGCATCGGACCGAGCCAGGAAAGGAAGATCCAATGAAGCGCTTCAAGTCACACCTCACCGCGGCTGCCCTCACCGCAGCGTGCGCGTTCGCGCCCGGCTGCCTGAGCATCGACGCCGATGACGAGGGAGCGGGGCCGACCCCGACCGCCTCTGGGACGCTAACCGTCGCCGTCGCCAACGGCGAGGCGCGGTACATGCTGGAGCGGGAAGATGGGGTGTTCGTGCGCCTGAACCTGGACTCGATGACGGATACGGCGCCGGGCGCCGAGCCGTCGACCGACTGGCGCACGGCGAGCGGCTCCCCGGTGGACGTGTTCGGCACCGTGACCGACGACGGCATGATCGTGGTCGACACGATGCGGCCGGCGGAGGGCATCGGCGAGCTGACGAACGCGCTCGTGACGACCGGGACCAAGCGCGTCCTTGTGCTGCGCGTGCAGTTCGACGGCGGCCAGACGATGGGCACGGAGCAGGACGTGCGCAACATGATGGCCGGAGCGGCGACCCACCTGGCGGGCTCGTCGTTCGGCAAGATGCAGCTCGAGTACGACCTCGCCGGCCCGTTCAACATCACCTTCGGCAAGTGCGACGACTACGACCGATGGCAGAACGAGGCCAGGACCGCGGCGAAGAACGCCGGCTTCAATCTGAGCGCGTACCAGCACTACATGATCGTGGGGAAGATGGATTGCGGGTACGCCGGCATGGGCGCGCAGCCCGGCAACGCCACCTGGATGGCCGGCCTCTGGCCCGAGGTCGTCGTGCACGAGCTCGGCCACAACTTCGGCCTGTGGCACGCCTCCTCGCGGACGTGCCGCAGCAGCGGGGCGACGGTGACGATGAGCAACGACTGCACCTTCGACGAGTACGGCGATATTTTCGACCCGATGGGCGACGGCGGGAAGCAGCACTACAACGCCAACTACAAGGTGAACCTCGGGTGGATCCCGTCGTCGCAGGCCCAGACGGTCACCGCCGACGGGACGTATACGCTCGCCCCGATGACCGAGGCGAGCACCGGGATCCAGCTCCTCCGCGTCAAGGGCCCGAACGACATCATGTACCAGATCGAGTTCCGCCAGCCCGCGGCGACGAACGTCGTCGACTCGCGCAACCTCTCCACGAAGGGCCTGCTCATCCATGCGTTCTTCACGCAGTCGCGAGAGAGCGGCCGGGCGCACCTGCTCGACATGGTCCCTGGCGGGAACTTCAGGGACGCGCCGCTCGTCGTCGGCGCTTCTCATCAGCTCTTCGGGACGAACGCGACGCTGAAGCTCCTCGCGGTGTCGGCCACGGGCGCGCAGGTCCAGATCTCCGGCCTGGGCGGCGGCACGGGCGACCCCGGCGGCAATCCCGGCGGCGACCCCGGCGGCGGCACCGGCGGCGCTGTCGGCCAGAGCCTGGCGGCCCTCCATTCCGGCAAATGCATGAGCGTCAATGCGGCGAGCCTGGACAACGGCGCCACCGTCGTCCAGCGGCCGTGCACCGGGGCGAGCGATCAGCAGTGGCAGGTCGAGATCATCAGCGGCACCACGGCGACCGTGAAGAACGTGAACAGCGGAAAGTGCGCCGACGTGCAGGGGTCCAGCCGGAACAACGGGGCGAACATCACGCAGGCGGACTGCAACAGCGGCAAGAACAGCCAGAAGTGGGATCTCATCGATCGCGGCAACGGCGTCGTCTCGCTGCGCTCGGTCAACAGCGGGAAGTGCGTCGACGTCTACGGGGCCAGCACCGCCGACGGCGCCAGGCTCGCCCAGTACACCTGTAACAACGGGACGAACCAGCAGTTCCGGCGGCAGTAGCGAACCTCGCTTCGATGAACCGCATCGCCCTCGGGCTCGCCGCCGCCGCGGCGGGCCTCGCCCTCTCCGCCGCCCCGCCCGCGCGCGCCAACGGCCGATACCCCGCCGCCGGCCAGATCCTCGTCGATCCCGCCGATCCCGAGCACATCATCGTCCGCGCGACCTACGGCGTCCTCACCACGCACGACGGCGGCGAGCGCTGGTCGTGGATCTGTGAAGCGGCCATCGGCTACAGCGGCTTCGAGGACCCCATGCTCGTCGTCACCGCCGACGGCTCGATCCTCGCCGGGCTCTTCGACGGGCTCAGCGCGACGCACGACGGCGGCTGCGACTGGCACATCGCCGAGGGCGCGCTCCCCGAGGGCAACATCGTCGATCTGTCGATCGATCGCGCGGATCCCGCGAGCGTCCTCCTGCTCGGCTCCAGCGTCATGGCCGGCGACGCGATCTTGACGCAGGTCTGGGAATCGAAGGACGACGGGCGGACATGGACGCAGGCCGGGGTCGATTTCCCGAGCACGTTCCTCGGCGTGACCCTGGACAGCGCGCCCGGCGATCCGCGGCGCATCTACGTGAGCGGGCGCCGCAACGGCCCCACGTTCCCGGGGATCGTGCGGCGCTCGGACGATCGCGGCGCGACCTGGGAGGAGCTCGACGTCCCTGGCAGCGACGATCGCAACCTGCCGTACCTCGGCGCCGTGGACCCGAACGACCCTGACGTTGTGTACGTGCGCCGCGACGGCGACGGCGCGGACGCCCTGCTGGTCTCGCGGGATGGGGGCGCCACGTGGCGCGAGGTGTTCCAGGCCGCGAGCCTCCTCGGCCTCGCCCTCTCGCCCGACGGGACCGAGATCGCGGCCGGCAGCGATCTGGACGGCCTGTGGGTCGCGCCGACGGATACCCTCGAGTTCACCCAGGTTGGCCAGCTCGGCGTCCGCTGCCTGACGTGGACCGCGCGGGGCCTCTTCGCCTGCGCCGACGAGCCCGTGGACGGCTTCTCCGCCGGCGTTTCCACGGACGGGGGCAGGACGTTCTCGCCGCTCATGACGCTCGACCGGCTCTGCGGCGCGCCGGCGGCCTGCGGGGTCGACGGCTCGACAGGCCAGACCTGCCCCAAGCTCTGGCCGGCGACAGCGCGCTTCATCGGCGCCGCGGCGTCATGCGAGGCCGGCGCCGGCTCGGGCGACGCCGCGGGCGCGGGCGGGAGCGCGGCGAGCGCCGGCGGAGGCGAGGCCGGCGCGGGCGCTGCCGAGCCGAGCGCGGGCGGCGGCTGCTCCTGCGGGGCGTCGGGCGGGGGGCGCGCCGGGGCGCTCCTGAGCTGCCTCGCCGCGGCCGGCGGCGCGCTCCTGCGCGCGCGGCGGCACGGACGCCGCCGCGCGCAGGCGCCGGGAGCGCGGTGACGGCCCGGGCCGTTCCCGCATCGGGTGCTGGGCGGGCACGTCGCTCCGATTCAGAACCAGCGCGCGAGCGCGTCGTCGAGCGACGTCGACGACGCGTCGGTCCACACGATGCAGGCATCGGGACGGACCAGCATCGACGGGCCGTCCTTGGTGCGTGCGTGGTGCACGTCGTGCGGGAGTGACCGTTCCGAGGGCGAGATGAAGAGACCGCCGCCTCTCTCCATGAGCACGTAGAGCCGCTCTTCACCGCCGCCTTCGAGCGTGAGGAGCTGGTCCTTCGCGAGCGTGCCGACGAGCGGGTCGTCGTCGCCGAGGTCGTAACGAATGCCGACGCCCGTGAGCATCTCGCCGAAGTAGCGATTGCCTTCGGGCAGCTTCATCAGGTCGCTCACGATGGTGCGGAGCGCGCTCGTGAGCGGGTCAGGGCGCATGAGCGCGACTTGCGCGCGGGTATTTTCGAGGACGCGCGCAGCGACGGGGTGGCGCTCGGCGGTGTACGAGTCGAGCAGATGCTCGCGCCCCTTCACCGCCGCGGCGAGCTTCCAGCCAAGGTTCGCGGCGTCGACGAGGCCGAGGTTCAAGCCTTGGCCGCCGAAGGGCGAGTGGACGTGCGCGGCGTCACCGGCGAGAAAGACGCGGCCCATCCGGTAGGTCGTTGCCTGCCGCGCGTTGTCGGTCCAGCGCGTCGCCATCGTCATCGCCAGGATCTTGACGTCGGTGCCGCTCACGCGCTGGATCGCCGCCTCGAACTCGGCTCGCGTGATCGGCGCATCCCGAGGGGGCGGCGGCCCGTTGAACTCCGCCGTGAAGACGCGCCCCGGCATCGGTCCGGACGCGACGAGGCCGCGCGGCGTTCGGTGCCAACCCGTCCCGAGCTTCTCGGGCGTATCGAGCTCGACGACAGCCTGATAGCCGGTGATGGTCGGATCCGTGCCGGGGAACTCGAAGCCGGCGAGCTTGCGGACGCGGCTCCGGCCGCCGTCGCAGCCGACAAGGTATTTCGCGCTCAGCGGGCCCGCGCTCGTCTGCACGGTCACGCCGTCGTCGTCCCGCTCGAAGCCTTCCACCGTGATGCCGCGACGGAGCTCGATCCCGAGCTCCGCCGCGCGCGCGCTCAGGATCTTCTCGAGCGCCTCCTGCGGCACGAGGCGCATGTGGCGCTCCGGGTCGCGCTGGAGGCTCCCATCGATCAAGAACAGGCCAGAGAAATGGCCTCCCGGCCTCTTCACCGGTCCAGGCCCGAAGCGCGCCTTCAGCGCCGGCATCATCAGCGCCATGGCGGCGCGGCGCTCGTCCTCGAGCGCGCTCGCGAGCCCGCGTCGCTCCAGCGCCTCGGCTGCCACCGCGCCGACCCCGGCGGCCTTGATCGTGCGGTCGGGCTCCACGAGCCGCTCCAGCACGAGCGGCTTCACCCCCGCGGTCGCGAGCTCGATCGAGAGGAAGAGCCCTACCGGGCCAGCGCCTACGATGACCACGTCGTGAATCATGACGTGAATATTGGACTCGGTAAAACTTTGTGCAAGCAGAAATTTTGTCTTAGTCTAAGATTTCATCCATGGGCGAGCTCCGCGAAAGCAAGAAGCGCGAGACCAGGCAGCGGATCTCCGACGTCGCGACGGCGATGTTCTTCGCGCGCGGCTTCGACGCGGTGACGGTCGAGGAGATCGCCGCCGCCGCGAACGTCTCCAAGATGACGGTGTTCAACTACTTCGCGCGCAAGGAGGACCTCTTCCTGGATCGCGAGGACGAGGTGAAGCTGCTCTTGCGCGAGGCAATCGGCGAGAGGCCGCAAGGGGAGTCGCCGATCGACGCGCTCCGCCGCCTCGTCGACAGGCTGTGCGAGCGGAGGCATCCGTTCGCTCGCGTCGACAGCCAGACGGTGGGCTGGTGGCGCGTCGTTGCGGCGAGCCCGTCGCTCAAGGCGCGCCTCCGCGAGATGGGGGACGAGGTGGTCGAGGGGCTCGCGGTCGATCTCGCTGGTCCGAAGCCCGATGGCCTCGCGCGGCTCGTCGCCGGCATGGTCGTGCTGACGTGGCGCACGGCTTACGCCGAAGCGATCCGCGTGTTCGAGCGCGGAGGCTCGGCGAAGAAGGCGAACGCTGCGTTCATCGCGTTGATCGATCACGGCTTCGCGGCCATTCACGGGATGGCAGCGAGCTCGAGCTGGCAGACGACCGGATGACCCATCCCCACCCAGGTGTCGAACAGACAGCCGGAATCCGCCGCCAGCTCGTTCTGTCGCGCCGAGCGGGGCGCTCTTGCCAAGCATCCGCCGACTCAGCGCGCGGCGGTCAGCGGCTTTGCAGGCGGGGTTGTCGCCCTCGCATAGAGGCTATCGAGGAACAGGGTCATCGCGAGGTACAACTGCGCGCCAGGGCTGTAGAAAACGGAACGGCGCCGTCCGTCCGGCCCCAGGCCGGGCGCGGTGTTGTCGTAGCCGAGCTCGAACCATGCGATGTCCTCGGCCGGGTAGCTCAGCGACACCCCGAACGTGGTGCTGTCCATCTGGGCCGTTGCCGACGAGCCGCGCGACTCCACGGGCGCGCACGTCAGCACGGTCGGCACACAGCCTCCATCGCTCGGCACATCACGGAATCGGGCCACGAGCCCCCACGTGTTGCCGAGCGATAGATCGCCCCAGAGGTTGACCCAGAAGCTCATCTGCACGGACAGCTGATCGCGCGTCAGGAATTGCCCCGAGGCCTCGAGCTGCGCCTCGCCCGACGGGGACGACCTGGGTATGACGGGGTCGCCGTTCACGGGCGTGGAGGCCTGCGAGAACAGGTGCTCCCATCCGCCTCCGGCCGAGAAGAAGGCGCCGTTCAACCACTCTCCATCGAGCAGGGGGAGGTTCGCGAGCATACCGAGCCCGAGCCGCGTGCGCACGTAGACTCCGGCGCCCCGGCTCGCCGGCGACGTCGGGAACGCGACGCCGAGACGGGGCCCGGCGAGCAGGGCGAGGCCCTCGTCGTTCTGGAAGATCGTGTAGCTGTACGCGGCCTGGAGGGGCAGGTCCGCCAGGGTGACGGAGTCCTCTCCGGGGACATCACCGTCTGTCAGGGGCAGCTCCAGGGCGATGTCGGTACCCACCCAGGCCCAGTGTTCCTTCGTGCTCACGAACGAGTATCGGGGAACGAGCGAGAAGATCATGCCGGCGTGCTCGCCGTCCTCGCTGTAAGGCCCGCCGTCGACGCCGAAGATGTTGGTGGTGGCGCTGGTGGTCCAGCCGAATCGGCTCGTGCGAAGCGCGTTGTCACGCGCGCCGAGGTGGAACAGCGGCGCCCCGCCCCGGAGCCCCGGCGCTCGGCCTGGCCCCTGCTCCACAGGCGCCGGCTCTGCCGGGACCGGCTCTACCGGGAGGGGAGCGGCCACCGGTTGCGCGAGCGCCTCGCCGCGGCAACAGAGGAGCGCAGCGGCGAGCGAGCTCGCGCTGAGCGCTGCACTTGCAGCACGACTGGACGAATCCCCCAACATCCCGGCAGAAGCATACCCCGGCGTCCGCGAGATTTGAACAGCTCGCTCGGCCGCTCGCTGGTCGTCCGCCACCGTGGGCCACACCGGAGCCGCCCTCGGCGGCGAAACAGGCGGAAACGATGAGATCTCTCCTGTTCACGGCAGCCGCTCTTTATCGATCGGTCTTTCCGGCGTGATTTCTGACAAGCGGAATCAGCAGCCGAAGACCCCGGCGCCCCGCTCGATCTCGCCGAACGGATCCATGAGGGCGCGCACGATCAGGCGCGCGGGCGCGCTCTCGATGGTCCCCGCCGCGCGCCAGGTCGCGTACCGGAGCTCGCCCAGGAGGATGCCGGCGAGCGGCGTATAGACGAGATCGAGCGCCGAGGGCCGGACGCCGTTGGCCTCGTAGCCGTACTCCCAGAGGTGGGTGCCGGCGACGGCGAACGCGACCGCGGCCGGGGCGCCGAAGCGGCATATCCGCGCCCTGAGGTACATCTCGCTCCCGAGCAGGCCGTGGCCGACCACGTTGATAGGCCACGGGTCGTGATCCCACCGGAAGGCGGGCTGATCGACGTCGAAGAGCGGCGGCTTCGTGAGCGCCTCGCCGTAGTGGTATCCCCATCGCTCCACGCGGAAGTCGGCGAAGGGGTCGGGCCACAGCGCCGCCTCCACGCTGCGGGTCACCGTGAGCACGGCCAGGGTGTGCACGATCGGCGGCGCCCAGAGGGGCTCCACGGCCTCGGCCGCGGCGGCGCGCGGCCACGCCTGGGGCTCCCCCGCGGCAGGCGCGCGCTCCTGCAACGGGGCCGGGCGGCTCGGCGGTAAGGCCGACTCAGCCGGAGGAACCGCCGTGGTCCGGCCAGCGCACGCGGAGACCAGGACGGCGAGGGAAGCGGCGGCGCACAGGCGGATCGGGGCCATTGGGGAGCGGCCGCGGCGCGCGGTGGGTGCGGCGACCAGACCCAAGTCTAGAGCGACAGACGGGTTGAAGCCGCATGCAACAGCAAGAAGTTGAACCGCCAAGTCGCCAAGGACGCCAAGAAGGCATGAAAATGAACCGCCAAGTCGCCACGAAGGCATGAAAATGAACCGCCAAGTCGCCAAGGACGCCAAGATTTTAATCTCTTCTTGGCGTCCTTGGCGACTTGGCGGTTTATTTCTCCGATTTCCAAGCTGGGCGCCGCGCCGCCGGCGCTTCATCTCGGCTCGCCCGCCCCGATCGCCCCCACCACGACGGCCGCCAGCGTCCGCGCCGCGTCCCGGAGCGCGCTCTCCGAGTGCGCGCCGAACCCCAGGATGAGCCCGGGCGCGCGCGGCGCGCGGGCCGAAGCGCGCGCCGCCGTGCTGCGCGAGAGCGGCTGCGCGTCCACGCCCCGCGCCGCGAGCGCCTGGACGATGGCGACGTCGTCCGCGCCCGCGGGCAGGTCGAGCGTCAGCACCGAGCCCCCCGCGGGCGCCCGCGCCCGGACGGCGCTCGGCAAGAGCAGCCCGAGCTCCGCGAGCAGGAGGTCGCGCCGGCGCCGCGTCGCCTGCTTCAGCTTCCGGAGGTGGCGCGCGAAGTGGCCCTCGTCGATGAAGTCGGCGAGCGCGGCCTGCAGCAGGTAGGGCGGCGAGCGCGTCGACGCCGCGCGCACCGCGGCCACGGCGCGCACCAGCGCGGGCGGCACGATCATGAAGCCGAGCCGCAGGCCCGGGAACAGCGAGCGGCTGAAGGTCCCCACATGGATCACGCGATCCTTCACGCCCTCGAGCTCGAGGCTGAGGAGCGAGGGCAGCGGGGTGCCGTCGAACCGCAGCTCGCCCTCGTAGTCGATCTCGACGACGACGGCGCCCGCCCTGGCGGCCCAGGACAGGAGCTCGATGCGCCGCGGCAGCGTGAGCCGCGCGCCGGAGGGGAACGCGTAGGCCGGCGACACGAAGGCGGCCCGCGCCCGCGGCGCGCCCTGACGTCGATGCGCGCCGACGTGCACCCGGAGCCCGTCCTCGTCGACAGGGATCGGGATCGGCCGCGCGCCCGCCATGCGCACCGCCGCGCGGAGGGCGAGCGGACCCGGGTCCTCGACCCAGGCGGCGTCGCCCGGGTCGAGCAGCGCGCGGCAGCACAGGTCCACCGCGGCCTGGGATCCCTCCGTGATGAACACCTGCTCGACCGTCGCGCGCACGCCGCGGGCCACCGCGATGTGGTGGAGCACGGCGCGCCGGAGCAGCGGCGCGCCCCGCGGATCGTGGTCGAGCGCGTCGGCCGCCGACATCGAGCGGACGCGGCGCGCGAGGCACCGCTCGAAGATGCGCCACGGGAGCAGATCGAGGTCCGGCAGGCCAACCCCGAACGGGCGCGAACGGGCGCGGCTCTCGAGGAGCGCGTCGAGCTTGTCGGGGGGCACCACCGCCACGAGGCGCCGCGCGCTCTTCGACAGGCGCGGCGCGGAGGCCGCGGGCTGGGCGCGGGCGGCGCCCTGCCACCCCGCGCGCGCCGGCACGTGGGCGACGACAGGCGCCCGCCGGGGGCGGACCACGATGGTGCCGTCCGCGGCCAGCGCCTCGTACGCCGCCGCCGCCGTGTTGCGCGACACGCCGAGCTCCCGCGCGAGCTCGCGGGACGACGGGAGCAGGTGCTCTGGCTGGAGGACGCCCTCCAGCACGGCGCGGCGCAGCTGCTCGACCAGCTGGGCGGCCAGGGTCGCGGGCGCGCCGCGCTGGAGGCGGAGGAAGGCGTGGGCGGCGTGAGAGACGGAGCGCGCTGGCACCATCGAGACCGGCTGATCTGGACCTTTCCAGGGTGCCAGATCCGGGGCACGCTGTCGACGAGGAGCCAGCCATGCCCACCGCCGATGACGACCCCACGACGCCGTCAACCGCTCCCTCGCGGCGACCGCTCGAAGGCGACAAGACCGGCGAGCTCTCGTCGCGCATCGCCCGCCGCGCGGCCGAGGAGCACCCCGGCCAGCCGCTCGATCGGCTCCTCGCCGAGGAGCTCCCGGGCAACGAGCTGACCACGCTCCTGCTCCATTGCCTGCGCCGGCGCGCGCTGCGGCGGAGCTTCGCCGACGTCCTCGACCACGCGGAGCGCGCGCCCATGACGCACGCCTCGACGGCGGACGCCCGGCGGCTGCACGCCCTCGACGCGGCGGCGTACGCGGCGGCGGTGGGCTTCGAGGCGGTGGATCTCGCCCCGATCGGGCCCCTTGGCGCCACCGCGTGCGCGGGCGTCGAGCCGAACAACGTGCTCGCGACGGTCCGCTTCGCCGAGGTCGCCGCGGATCCCACGACGGGCCTCGCGCTGCACGCCGCGCGGCGCCGGCGCGGGACGCGGGGCGGCGAGCCGCTGCGGTTCTGCGCGAGCCAGCGCGTCCTGCGCATGCAGCCCACGACCCAGCCGGGCTTCACGCCGCACTTCCGCCTGTTCGCCCTCGCGACGGCGGCCCGCTCGCCGGCGCGGGGCGAGGACGACGCGTGCGAGCGGCGCGCCCTGCTGGAGCACCTCCTCGTCTGGGCCGACCTGGTCCGCGCGCTGCCGCACGCGGGCTTTCGCGCCGCGGGGCTGCGCGTCGTGCTCTCCGACACGTCGCTGGTCCGCGCGAGCCTCGGCGCGCGCGGCGTCGACGCGGACGCGATGACGCGGCGGGCGAAGGCGCACGAGCCCGGGTCGTCCGAGGCGGCCCTGCGCGAGGCCGCCGTCGATCTGCCGCGGCGCGCGGCGGATGTCGTGGGGGCCGCGCGGTCCCTCGGCCTCGGCCCCGAGCTCATCGCGCGCGCCGAGCGCTGGGTCGCCGAGGTGAGCGAGCCGCTCACCCGCGCGCGGCCGGAGGTCGAGGTCGCCTACGATCTCGCGCGGCTGCAGGGGCTCGGCTACTACGCCGGGCCGTTCATCCAGCTCATCATCCGGCGGGACGACGGCCTCGAGCTCCCGATCGGGGACGGCGGCGCATTGTCGTGGCTCGGCGCGCTGCTCTCGAACCGGCGCGAGCGGATGGTCGCGACCGGCATCGGGAGCGAGATCCTCGTGAAGCTCTTCGATCGATCGGAGGCTCGGGCCGGCGAGGCTCGACCGGAGGGAGCGACCCCATGATCCTCGAGATGCCCGCGTTCACCCTGCGTCCCTGGGCTGCGGTCGACGTCGACGCGCTCGTGAAGAACGCGAACGACCGCCGCGTCTGGGCGAACCTCCGCGATCGCTTCCCGCACCCGTACACGCGCGAGGACGCCGAGGGCTGGATCGCGCACTGCGCGGCGAACGCGCGGCCCGGCGAGGGCCTGGCGATCGTGGTCGCCGGCGAGGCGGCCGGCGGCATCGGCCTCGAGCGCCTCGACGACGTGCACCGGCACACCGCGGAGCTCGGCTACTGGCTCGGCGCGTCCTACTGGGGCCGCGGGCTGGCGACCGAGGCGGTGATCGCGCTGACGCGGTACGGCTTCGAGCAGCTGGGCCTCGAGCGCATCCAGGCGGGGGTCTTCGACTGGAACGGGGCGTCCGCCCGCGTGCTCGAGAAGGCGGGCTACGCGTTCGAGGCGCGGATGCGCCGGCACGTCGTGAAGGACGGGCGGGTGGGTGACGTGCTGCTCTACGCGCGCGTCCGGGAGGGCGGGCCGGCCGGCGGGCAGCCGTGAAGCGGGGCGTCCCGGGAGGGCGCCGCCGCGCGCCGCGTGCCGCGTGCCGCGTCGATCGACGCCTCACCCGCGCGGGCGGTCGTCGCCTCCCGCCGACGGCGCCGGCGCCTCTGCCGCCGCGGGCGCCTCGTGTCCCGCCGCCTCGGCGATCGGGAGCGTGAAGTAGAACCGGGCGCCCTGCCCGACCTCGCTCTCCACCCAGATGCGGCCGCCGTGCGCGTCGACGATCCCCTTGGCGATGTAGAGCCCGAGGCCGGTGCCCTTCTTCCCGGGCGTCTCGTCCTTCCAGAACCGCTCGAAGATGCTCGTGAGGTTCTGGGAGGGGATCCCTGGCCCCGAGTCGAGGACCGCGAAGCGGGCCATCGCCCCGTCCCGGTCCACCGAGAGGGTCACCTGGCCGCTCTGGGGCGTGAATTTCAGCGCGTTCCCGACGAGGTTCGACAGCACCTGGAGCACGCGCTCCCACTCCGCGCGGATCACGAGCCCGGGCTCCTTCAGGGACTGCTCGAACCGGACCTGCTTCGACTCGGAGAGCGGCCCGAACATCTCCATGGTCTCGTGCAGGAGGTCCTCCACCGCGCACGGCTTCGGCGTCACCGAGAACGTGGAGGCTTGCATCGTCGTCACGTCGAGCATGGTCCTGATGAGGCGCTCCATCCGCAGGGAGACGTGCTCGATCGACTCCGCTTGCTGCCGTGTCCGCTCGGAGTCGGCTCCCCTCCGCAGCAGCGCGGCCTTCAGCGCGATGGCGCCGAGCGGGTTGCGAAGATCGTGGGCCACGATGCCCATGAGCTCGTCGCGGGCCGCCAGCGCCAGGCGCGCGGCGTCGCGCGCCTCCCGCGCCTTGTGGTACGGGCCGCCGAGGAGCTTCGTGAAGTACCAGGCGATCCCCAGGCCGGCCACGACCAGCAAGCCCAGCAGACCATCGAGCCACACCTCCAGCCGGGCTCGCTCCGCCTTCGCGTCATCGTAAAGCTGCCTGAGGATGGCTTGCTTGTGGTCGACGAGGCGTGCGAGGGAGCCCTCGAGATCGCGGTGAAGCGGCCTCAGCTCCTCATCGAACCGACGCACGAGCTCGCCCGCGTCCTCGGTCCGCTGCCGGGCGGCGAGCAGCTCTTCCTGCGTCCGGACGAGGCGCCTGGCCGCCTGCTCGACCTCGGCCACCCGCTGGAGACCGGTCGGGCTGAGCGCATGGTCGCGGAGCGCTCTGACGTGCTCGCCGAAGCGCGCCCTGGCGATCTTCGCCTGCTCGAGGAGCTCGGGATCGCCGGAGATGAGGTAGCCCCTGCCCTCGGACACGATGAGCTCGCTGCTCCACCCGAGCCGCTCCACGAGCGTGATCTCGTGCTCTTTGGCGCGTAGCCGATCGATCTGAGCCTCGGCCACGGACGAGAAGCGCCGCACCGAGAACGCCATGCCGAGCGCCAGGAGCAGGGTGAGGATGGCGTAGCCCATCCTCGCCGTGGCCTCGAAGCTCGTCCGCGTCGGCATGACCGAAGTTCCGTCCTCTCGACGGGCGTCGGCGGATCCGTGGGGCTGAGCCACTCCGCGAAGGCTAGGCCGCGTTGCACGAAGAGCAAGGCGCCCCGGCGCCACACAGCACGGCAGGACGCGCTCCGGCGGCGAGCGGGAGCGTGGCAGGACAACGCGCGACGAGCAGGGCGGCTCGTCCTGTCAAGGCTCGACCTGTCGGGGGACGAGGAGCGCCTGGAGGCCGCCAGCGGATGACAAGCAAGCGTTCCTCGGTGTAAAGAGTGTGCGTCATGACGGACCGAGCGGCGAACCGGCTTCGCGAGCGGCGCGAGGCGCGCGGGCTGTCCCAGGTGGCGCTCGCCGAGCGCGCCCGCCTCACGAGGCAGAGCGTGGGCGCCATCGAGGCGGGCCGCGCGACCCCGGCGGTCGACGTCGCGCTGCGCCTCGCGAGCGCCCTCGACTGCTCGGTCGAGGACCTCTTCGGGGAGCCGAGCGCGGCGGCGGATCTCGCGACCGAGACCGACGCTCCGGCGGCGCTGGGCCGCGCTGCGGTCGCGCGCATCGCGGACCGCTGGGTCTCCTACCCGCTCGAGCGGGACGCGGTGCGGATGGCGGCGGACGGCATCGTGACCGGCGAGCGGCGCGGGAGGGCCGTCGTCGAGCCCCTCCGGGCGCTCGCCGAGGTCGAGGAGAACGTCGTCATGATGGGCTGCGCGGCCGGCCTCGGGCTGCTCGCCGACCGCCTCAACACGAGGCCCGGGCCGGGGCGGTTCCTCTGGTTCCCCCGCTCGAGCACCGCGGCCCTCCAGGCGCTGGCCCGGCAGCGGACCCACGTCGCGGGCGTGCACCTCGTCGACGCGCGCACCGGCGAGGCGAACGTCGCCGACGTCCGCCGGCTCGGGCACGCCGAGCCGATCGTCCTCATCACGCTGGCGCGCTGGGAGGCGGGCCTCATCGTTCGCCGCGAGGACGCGGACCGCATCCGCGGCGCGGCCGACCTCGGCCTCCCCGGCCTGCGCCTCGCCGGCCGCGAGGCGGGCGCCGGCGCCCAGCGGCTCCTCGAGCGCGAGGTGCGCGGCCACGGGCTGCCGCTCGAGCTCGCCCGCAAGCCGCACCTGCGGGTCGCCGGCCACCTCGACGTCGCGCGCGCCGTGGCGATGGGCGCGGCGGACACCGGCGTCGCGACGCGCGACGCGGCGATGGCGTTCGGGCTCGGCTTCGTGCCCCTGGCCGAGGAGCGTTACGATCTCGCGGTCCCGCGCGAGGGGCTCGACGACGGCAGGGTGCAGCGCCTGCTCGACGTCCTCGTCTCAGGGGAGTTCCGCCGCGAGCTCTCGGCGCTCGCCTACGACGCTCGCCGGGCGGGCGAGCGGGTCGCCGAGGTGCGAGCGGCATGACCGCGCGACCCGAGCCATGGAACGACGGACCCCAGGAGTCTCCCGGATGAAGTACCCCCGACGACAGCTGTTGCGAGCCCTCCCCCTGCTGATCCTCGCGGCGTGCCTCGCCGTCCTCGGCGGCTGCGAGCGCTCGGAGCCGGCGTCCGCCCAGCGAGAGGACAAGCTCGTCGTCTTCGCCGCCGCCTCCCTCCGGGACGTGTTCACCGCGCTGGGAGAGGACTTCAAGCGCTCCTATCCGGGCGTCGAGGTCACGTTCAACTTCGCCGGCACGCAGGAGCTCCGCACGCAGCTCGAGCACGGCGCCGCGGCCGACGTGTTCGCCTCGGCGGATCAGCGCCACATGGACGAGCTCGTGAAATCCCAGCGTGCCGCGGGCCCCGTCGTCTTCGCGCGCAACGAGCCCGTCCTCGTCGTCGCGAGCGAGAGCGCCGCGACCGTCCGGGGGCTCGCCGACCTCCCCGCCGCGGCGCGCATCGTCATCGGCACGCCCGAGGTCCCGATCGGCCGTTATACGCAGCAGATCCTCGATCGCGCGTCGGCCTCCCTTGGCGCGGATTTCCGCGCGCGCGTGGAGTCCAAGGTCGCCTCGCGCGAGCCCAACGTGCGGCAGGTGCTCGCCAAGGTGCGCCTCGGGGAAGCGCAGGCGGGCGTCGTCTACCGGACGGACGCGCAGGCGGCGCAGGACGGCGTGGTCGTCGTGGCGATCCCGCCCGAGGTCAACGTCATCGCCGAGTACCCGATCGCCGTCGTGTCCGGCGCCGCGCACCCCGGGCTCGCGCGCGCGTGGGTCGACCTCGTGACGTCGGAGGCCGGCCGGACGGCGCTGTGGCGCGCCGGGTTCCTCGTGCCTTCCGGGAGCGGCGCGCTTCGGTGAGCGGGCGCCTCCGCGCGGAGCGGGTCGCCCTGGCCACGGTCGGCGCGGTCCTCGTGGCCTTCCTGGCCGTCCCGATCCTGGCCTTGTTCGCGATGGCCACGGCGGGGGACGTCGAGCAGGGGCTCCGCCACCCCCTCGTGTGGCCCGCGCTGCGCCTGAGCCTCCTGACGACCACCGCGAGCCTCGCCGTCGTGGTCGTCCTGGGGACGCCGCTCGCCTGGACGCTCGCGCGCTCGCGCGGGCGGCTCTCGCGCGCGGTCGAGGCGGTGGTGCAGCTGCCCATCGTCATCCCGCCCGCTGTCGCGGGCGTCGCGCTGCTGCTCGCGTTCGGCCGCCGCGGGCTCCTCGCCGGATGGCTCTACCCCGCGGGGTGGTCCGTTTCGTTCACGACGACGGCGGTCGTCGTCGCCGAGGTGTTCGTCTCGGCGCCGTTCTTCGTGCAGGCGGCGACCAGCGCGTTTCGAAGGGTCGACCCGAGGCTCCTCGTGGTCGCGCGGACCTTCGGCGCGTCGCCGCTCCGGGTGTTCTTCCGCGTGGCGCTGCCGCTCTCGGCCCCTGGGCTCGCCGCGGGGGCCGCGATGAGCTGGGCCCGCTCCCTCGGCGAGTTCGGCGCGACGCTCATGTTCGCCGGCAACCTGGAGGGGCGGACGCAGACGCTGCCGCTCGCCATCTACACGGCGCTCGAGTCCGAGCTGCGCGCCGCGCAGGCGCTGTCGATGGTCCTCGTCGTCGTGGCGTTCACGCTGCTCCTGTTCGTGCGGGCCGTGCTGCGGCGCTCCACCGAGCGCCCCGAGGCGGCGCCGTGATGGCCGCGGAGCGCCTCCGCGCCCGCGTGACCGCGCGCGTCGGGCGCCTGCGCATCGACGCCGAGCTCGACACCGGCGACGGCTCGCTCGTCCTGGTGGGGCCGAACGGCGCCGGGAAGACGACCTTGCTCTCGCTCCTCCTCGGCGTCTTGCCCGTGGAGCGAGGGCGCGTGGAGGTCGGCGATGCCGTGCTCCTCGACACGGCGGCCGGGATCGACGTGCCCGTCGAGCAGCGCGGGATCGGCTATGTGCCCCAGGACTACGCGCTGTTCCCGCACCTCAGCGTCCGCGAGAACGTCGAGTTCGCGGTGAGGAGCGCTCCCTCACGGCGGCGGCGCGCGGCCGACGCCGAGGTCGTCGACGCCATGCTCGACGAGCTCGGCATCGCCGCGCACGCCCGCCGGCAGACGCAGGCGCTCTCCGGAGGCGAGAAGCAGCGCGTGGCGCTCGCGCGCGCGCTCTCCGTGGGCCCGCGGGCGCTGCTCCTCGACGAGCCGCTCGCCGCGCTCGACGTCCACTCGCGCCGCGAGGTCCGGGCGTTCCTCTCGGACTACCTGCGAACGCTCGCCCTGCCCACCGTCGTCGTCACGCACGACGCGACGGACGCGCGGCTCCTGGGAGATCGCATCGCCGTCCTCGAGGCAGGGCGCGTGACGCAGGCCGGCACCTGGGAGGAGCTCTCCGCCCGACCGGCGTCGCCCTTCGTGGAGGAGTTCGTCGCCGCGGCGCGCAGCAGCGGCGATTCGCCGCGCTCCAGGAGCGCGGATTCAGCCTGAAAATTCAGCGAGGAGCAGCGAAGACCCTCTTTCACGGCCGGATCCCCGTCACGAGGCCATCCGCCAGTCGACCCCTGCGCGATTCTATTGAAAATGATAATCATTCGCGTTACCGTCTCGCTCGGGAGGTCGACTTGTCAAACCCGAAGGACTGTCATCACGAAACCCTCGCATACAACGGTGTCGCGCACGTCCAGCGGTGCCTGGACTGCGGGGGTATCTCGATTCACCTCGGCCCCGTCTCCGTGCGGCTCGACGATTTCAGCCTGGAGGCGCTGTGGGTCGTGCTCGGAGAGGCCGCCGCGGAGCTCCACGCGCGGAGGACGACCGAGGTGATGAACGTCGTGAGGCGAGGTGTCGCGTGAGGGCCCGGGCGCTCGCGCGCGCGTCCTCGACGGCTCGTCCGCTGGGCGGGCCCTGGGGGACGTTCAGCGCGCGGGTCCGGGCGCTCGCGTGCGCGGCCATGGGGCGTTTTGGCCGGTGGGTCGCCGTGGCCGGATGCGCGGCGATGTTCGGCTTCGTCGGCGCGTTCGTCGCCCTGAGCGCCGGCTGGATCGAGTGGCCTGGCTACCTGGTGGTGGTGTGCGGGTCGCTGCTCACGTACGCCGCCTGCCTCGCGGTCGGGCACGCCGCTGATCCGGTCGCGCTGCAGCGCCGGCACGGCGCCTCGCGCGCGTCAGCGCTCGACGCCGGCAGCGCTGCAGTCCTTGCAGATCCCGAGCAGCTCGTGGACGTGGCCCGTCAAGCGGAAGCCGAATCTCTCCGCGACATCGCGCTGAAGAACCTCGATCGCCTCGAACTCGAACTCCACGACCTTGCCGCAGCGTGTGCAGATCAGATGGTCGTGATGTTCACGCTCGAACGCTCGCTCGTACCGCGCGCCGTCGCCCTTCGACACGAGCGTCATCTGGAGGAGCCCCGCTTCGACCAGGAGCGGTAGGACCCGGTAGACCGTGGCGGGGTGGGCATCGACGACGCCGCTCTCGCGGAGCTCCTTCAGCAGGTCGTCGACCGAGAAGTGGCCTCGCCGCAGGAGCGCCGCGCGCGCGATGGCGTCGCGGACCGACGACCCCTTCAGGCCGCGCTGCCGCACCGTGCGCCGCAGCCGCTCCAGCGCCCTTTCGAGGCCGGCCTCGTCGAGCGCGGGCGGCTGGGTCACATGACGCACGCGGGGAACTATACGAACCGTTCGCAAGATGGTCAACGCTGGCCCGGCACCTCGCGGAGCTTCAGTCAGGACTTCGCCAATAAGCCGCTTCCTTATGGCATTTCCCGTTTCCGCGGAGGCGACGGAGGCTCCTCGACCATCCGACGCAGGCGCTCGAGCGCGCGATCCCAGCCTGCGGAGATCCCGTCGAGGAACACGCGGGCATCCTCGATCCGCCGCGGCTCGAGGGCGTAGAGGACCTCGCGCCCGCGCCGCTCGTGCGTCACGAGGCCCGCGCCCTCGAGCACCCGAAGGTGCTTCACGATCGCCTGTCGCGTCACCTTCGCTCCGTCGGAGAGCGCGGTCGCCGACAGCGCCCCTCCGGCCCCGAGCCTGGTCACCACCGATAGCCGCGTCCCGTCGCCGAGGGCGAAGAAGACATCAGCGACCGCCGGTTCACACGCCTTCGACATACTTCGCGATGTTCTCGGCCTGAGCGGCCCATCCCCCCTCGTTCATGCGGAACGCGCGCTCGCGTCGATGCGCTGGCACACGGTCGAAGCCGGACTCCACGATGGTGAGCAGCGTGCCTTCAGCGACCCCCTCGAGGCGGAACTCGACGAGCGTCGTCGGCTCGTTGTCCAGGTCGGCCTCGGCGTCGATGCCATACGGGATCCAGCGAAAGCTGAAGTACCGCTCCGGTTCGATGCGCTCCACCGTGCAGAACACAGCGCCCTTCTCGGGGAGCTTCACCTTCGAAGGCCGGAGACCGCGGCTCTTCTGGTAGTCGATGATGGCGGCTTCATTGAGCTCCTCATCGAAGATGCCGGTGAGCGTCTTGCCGGCGGCGAACTCCCCCACCAGCTCGACGCCGAACCAGCGCCCGAACTCCCGGGCGTCGGCGATCGCTCGCCACACGCGTGACACGGGCGCGCGCAGCGTGACCCGCTTCTCGATCCTGTCCGTCGATGCCATGTGCAACCTCCTGGATGCACAATAAAGGGCCGCGCCACGAAGTGCAACCAATTGATTGCACTTCGACCTTCGCTTGACTTCCGGGCATCGATCCACAACCATATGGTTGTGGATTCGCTGAGCACGACGCTGGCCGCCCTGAGCGACGCCACCCGGCGCGCGATCCTCGTGCGGCTCAAGACGGGGCCTGCGTCGGTGCACGAGCTGGCGCAGCCGTTTCAGATCTCGCAACAGGCCATCTCCAAGCACCTGGCAACCCTGGAACGAGCGGGCCTGATCGAGAAGCGGCGCGACGGGCGGCAGCACGTTTGCCAGCTCAACCCCGCGCCGATGCGCGAGGTGGCGACCTGGGTCGAGCAGTACCGGCAACACTGGGAGGACGCGTTCGACCGACTGGACGACCTCCTGCACGAGCTGCATCCGCCGAAGAAAGGGTGATCACGTCATCATGCAATCTGCTCGAGTCCCTCATGAGCCCACGGTCCTCATCGAGCGCACGTTCGATTTTCCGCGGGACGTGGTGTTCGATGCGTGGACGAACCCCGACCTGCTCGCGCGCTGGTTCGCGCCGCGGGGGTGCACCCTCCGCTTCGCGCGGATCGACATCCGGCCGGGAGGAGGCTTCCACTCGTGCATCCACAACCCGCAGTTCGGCGACTGCTGGACCATCGGTGTCTATCGCGAGGTCGTGCGGCCGGAGCGGATCGCGTTCACCATGCGCATCGCTGACGCGAACGGGAATCCCGCCTCGTCCGAGAGCCAGGGCCACGATCGGGACTGGCCGGAGGAGACGCTCGTGTCGATCACCTTCACCGAGCGAAACGGGCGGACGCTCGTGAGGCTCGAGCAGAACGTGAGCGAGGCGCTCGCTCGCCGGACCGGCGCGCACCCGAGCTGGCTCCAGATGCTGGACGCGCTCGGCGAAGAGCTGGCGAGGGGCGCGAAGAGACCCGGCCAGAACACCGTTCAGGTTGATCTTGCGGCAATTTCGGGCGCTCCGACGGAAGGCTCGACGGTGTCGCCGGATCATGATTGCTAGCAGACACGAACCGCTTGAAGACACGCGAAGCAGCGAGGCCGCCATGACGACGCCGATCCTCTACGCCCACCCCTTCTCATCCTACTCCCAGAAGGCCTTCATCGCCTTCTACGAAAAGGACGTCCCTTTCGAGCTGCGTGTGCTGGAGCCTTCCAATCCGCAGGCCGGCGCGGAGCTGGCGGCGATCTGGCCGCTCGGCAAGTTCCCCGTGCTCAGGGTCGGCGACCTCAGCCTGTGGGAGGCGACCATCGTGGTCGAGTGGCTCGACCAGGCTCATCCGGACCCTGCCCGCCTGATCCCGCCCGATCCGACCGCCGCGCTCCAGGTGCGGAAATTCGACCGCATCTTCGACAACTACGTCATGAATACGATGCAGGTGATCGTGAACAACCGCATCCGCGAGATGCAGTCCAACCCGCGCGACGAGTACGGGGAGGTTCTGGCCCGCGCCACCCTGGACAAGGTCTACGCCTGGCTCGACGGTGAGCTCGCCGGCCGCACCTGGGCGACAGGCGAGGCCTTCACCCTCGCCGACTGCGCCGCCGCCCCGTCGCTGTTCTACGCCGACTGGGTCCACCCCTTCGACGGCCACCCGAACCTCCGCGCCTACTACCGCCGCCTGCGTGAGCGCCCGTCCGTCGATCGCGCTGTGGAGGGCGGCCGACCCTACCGCCACTACTTCCCGGGCGGCGCGCCGACCGATCGCGACTAGAATACCTATCACGTTGCTCAGGCGAGAAATGAACCGCCAAGGCGCCACAAGACGCCATAAGAACAACAAAATACCTTGGCGTCTCATGGCGCCTTGGCGTTCAAAATTCTGCGCTTTTCAGGCAGTTTCACCCCGTTTGTCCCTCTAGACGGCGCCTGGCGCTTCAGCCCGCGGAAGGGTCGTCGAGGTTCTCGACCACCCTTCGCAACGTCGCCATCAGCGCGGCGCGCTCCCGCTCGCTCACGCCCGACATCGCGCGCTCGACCACCCGCTGCATCGCGCTCATCACCGCGGGAAGGCGGGCCTTGGCCTTGGCCGTGAGCGACACCCGACGTGCGCGGCCGTCGACAGGGTCGGGCGCGCGCACGATCAGCCCGTCGCGCTCCATCCGGCCGAGGAGCGCCGCCATCGTCGGCTGCTCGACGTGGGCGCGCTCGAGGAGATCCCTTTGCAGGAGAGGACCGTTCTCCTCGAGGGCGATGATCACCGGGAGGTAGGCCATCCCGAACCCGAGAGGGCGGAGCTGCTCCTCGAAATGGCGCATGATCAACCGCGAGGCGTGGTTGACCCAGAAGGTGGGCACGGACTCGGGCGCCCACGCGGGGCCTCCCTTGACTTTCATAGCATGCGATATACATGGGTGATGTTCCGAAGGCAACAGCAACCCGAACCCCGGAAGACCGCATGTCATCCACGACCAGCGCCTACTTCGACCGCGCCTATCGCCGCCCCCTCACCCTGTGGGGAGATATTCGGATCCCTCCTGAGATCGCCGCGCTCGTGCGCCGAGGAGCGCCGAACGGCGTGCTCGATCTCGGGTGCGGCGTCGGCCGCTTCTCGCGCTACGTCGCCCAGCAGGGGCTCCGCGTCACCGGCGTCGATTTCTCCCCGGTCGCCATCGCCAAGGCGCGCGCCCGCGTGGCCGCGGACGAGGTCCGGCCGGACTTCCTCGTCGGCGACGTGACGAAGCTGGACGCGCTCACCGGCCCCTTCGATCTGTCGTTCGACGTCGGCTGCTTCCATTGCCTCGACGCGACCCAGCAGGGCCTCTATGTATCGGAGATCTCCCGCCTCCTCGCGCCGGGCGGCACCCACCTGATCTGGGCGCTGGACGCGGCGCCGGCCGGCATCCCGCTCGACGCCGCCGCCGTGGAGACGACGTTCGCTCCTCGCTTCGAGCTGCGCGACGCCAGGGCGAGCCGCCGGCGCGTGATCAGATCGCACTGGTACTGGCTGGTCCGTTCGGCGGAGTAGCTCGCGTCGCCCGGATACATAGCACGCTATTGATGGAAAGACTCCCGGGATCACCGTCATCACCAGCGTCCAGCGACGTTCACGCGAGGGCGGGCGCAGCGACGCTTGACAGCCCAGGACGACCGTCCTACGAGATCGACTCTCCGCGGCTGCGACAGCGGCCATCCGGCGAGGCGACGCTGTGAGCAACCCGACGACGCGCGCTCAGATCGTTCGAGTCGACGAGCGGCTCGGGTTCCTGCGAGGCGACGCGCCATGAGCGCCGCGACGATCGTGGGGCCCGACGGCCGAGCGCGTTGCCGCTGGTCCGGCGCAGCGCCGGAGTTCATCGACTATCACGATCAGGAGTGGGGGTTTCCTGTCGGCGACGATCGCCGCCTGTTCGAGAAGCTGAGCCTCGAGGGCTTCCAGTCCGGGTTGAGCTGGCGCACCATCCTCGCCAAGCGTGAGAGCTTCCGCGCGGTGTTCCACGGCTTCGACTTCGACAAGGTCGCTCGCTTCACCGGGCGGGACGTCGAGCGGCTCCTCGGAGACGCGCGGATCATCCGCCACCGCGGCAAGATCGAGGCCGTCATCCACAACGCGCGATGCGCCAGAGAGCTCGTCGAGCGAGAGGGCTCGCTGGCGGCGTTCCTCTGGCGCTACGAGCCCCGAGCGGAGCGGCTCGCGCCCCCGCAGACCGTATCGACCTCGCCGGAGTCGGTCGCCCTCTCGAAGGACCTGAAGAAGCTCGGCTGGAAGTTCGTCGGCCCCACGACGGTGTACGCGTTCATGCAGGCGATGGGGCTGGTGAACGATCACGTCGAGGGCTGCGTCATCCGAGGAGAAGTCGAGCGCTCGCGCGAGAGATTCAAGCGTCCCCGACGCTGACGGCTCGAGCAGCGGCTAGCCCGCGCGCGTAGTGACTCGGAGGCTGGCCCACGTGTCGGCTGAACGCCGTGCTGAAGGTGCTCGCCGAGCCGTAGCCGACGCGCTCGGCGACCTCGGCGATCCCGAGGTCGTGGCGGCGGAGCAGATCCCTCGCGACGGCCATGCGCAGAGCGAGCAGGTATTCCATCGGCGGCAGGCCGACGGTGCGGGTGAAGCGCTCGAAGAACGTCGAGCGCGAGAGCGCCGCCGTCTTCGCGAGCTCGGCCATCGTCCACGAGCGCGAGAGCTGGCCGTGCATGTGTCGTATCGCCGGCGCGAGCCGCGCATCGGCCAGCCCGCGCAGGAGCCCGGGAGGCGCGTCGTCACCTGAGGTCGACCGCAGCGCCTCGATGAGCATCACCTCCACGAGCCGCGTGAGCACGAGGTCGCGACCCGCCTTCTGCTCGTTCGACTCCTCGCCGACGAGCCGCACAAGCACCGAGAGCCGCTCGACGCCGCGCACGTGCACGAGCGCCGGCAGCAGCGACACCATGAGGGCCGCGTCCGGCGTGTCGAAGACGAAATAGCCGCCGAGCAGCCGCGCGTCGGGGCGTCCGCCGCGCGTGCCGTGGCGGACTTCGCCCGTCGGCGCGGGCGCGATCTTGGGGTCGATGCGCTCTGGCTTCACCGGATCGAAGCCCGACAGCGTGAAGCCCGGCGTCGCCGGCAGGAGCACGAAATCACCTGCCTCCAGCGTGACGGCGCGCTGACCGTCGACAGCGAGACGGCAGCTGCCCTCGAGCACGGCAGAGAAGCTCGGTTGGCCGAAATCCGAGTAGCGAACACCCCAGCGGCCGGCTCCGCTGATGACCTTCGAGAACACGGCGCGCGGCTGGAGCAGCGCGATGATTTCGGAGAAAGGGTCGCTCACGTCCGGACTCTAGCAAACGAAATACGGACTGTACATCATAGATCGTCCGACGTGCCGCGACTACTTTACCCTCATCAACGCCGCGCGCGCCGCGGCAGAGGGGTCGATATGAAGGCGACGGTTGGATTTCATGGCGAGTCTCGCGGGGAGGTGATGCGATGAAGACGGTGCTCATCACGGGTTGTTCTTCTGGCTATGGCCTCGAGACGGCGCGCCATTTCCACGCGCAGGGGTGGAACGTGGTCGCGACCATGCGCACGCCGCGCGAGGGCGTCCTGAGCCGCTCGGACCGGCTGCGCGTGGTCGCGCTCGATGTGACGAAGCCCGAGAGCATCGCGGCCGCGCTCGAGGCGAGCGGGCCCATCGACGTGCTCGTCAACAACGCGGGTATCGGGCTCATGGGCGCCTTCGAGGTCACGCCGATGACCACGGTGCGCGACGTGTTCGAGACCAACACCTTCGGCGTGATGGCGATGACGCAGGCCGTGCTGCCCCAGCTCCGCGCGCGCAGGTCGGGGGTGATCGTGAACGTGACCTCGAGCGCGACGCTGGCGCCCATGCCGCTGGTGGCCGTGTACACGGCGAGCAAGGTGGCCATCGAAGGGTTCACCGCGTCGCTCGCGTTCGAGCTCGAGGAGTTCAATGTGCGCGTGAAGCTCGTCGAGCCGGGCTATGGCCCGAGCACGAGCTTCACGAGCAACGGGGGGGCCCGCATGCAGGGGCTGATCCCCGAGGCGTACGCGCCCTTCGCACAGCGCATCTTCGCCTCTCTCGGGCAGCCGTCCGCGGTGACGAGGGAGTCCGACGTGGCCGAGGTCGTGTGGCGCGCCGCGAACGACGCGACGGGGAAGCTCCGTTTTCCGGCCGGCCCCGACGCGCTGGCGCTGGCTCGATCGACATAGGCACCGTCGACGGGACGCGGGGGATCGTCGCGCGCCGCGACCGGAGCGCCCTCGTCGCGCGCTCCTGCTCGCCCGCGGCGCTCTCTGCTCGAGCGCTGTTCATGTGCCCATCCCCCCACCGTCATGGCCGCGGTGCGAGCCAGCGCGCAGCGTGCTGACGGTCCCGGCGCCCAGCGTCAGCAGGGCGCCGATACCGAGGCCGATGCGCGGCGCGGCGTCGAGCGGCGTGAGCGTGAAGAGCAAGGTCATGACGACAGCGCCCGCCGTCTGGCCGGCCAGCCGCGCGGTGCCCTGCATGCCGCCCGCGGCGGCGCTCCGCGCGCGCGGCGCCGCGAGGAACATGTTGCGGTTGTTCGGCACCTGGAACAGGCCAAAGCCGGCGCCGCAGAGCGCCACGAACGGCACCAGCGCCAGCGCGCTGCCGTGCGCCGGCATCAGCGCGAGCGCAGCGAGCCCCAGCGCGAGACACACCGCGCCCGTCGCGCACAGCCAGGCCGTGGAGATGCGGTTGGCGAGCCGGCCCGCGACGGGCGCCACGATGGCCACGCTCAGCGGCCAGGGCGTGATCAGCAGTCCGGTGGTCAGGGCCTCTTGGCCGAAGCCGTGCCGCAGATAGAAGGGCAGCGCGACAAGCGCCGAGGCCTGTCCCGCGAAGCACGCGACCGACGCGATCACGGAGATGCGAAACGAACGGCTGCGCAGCAGGTCGAGCGGCACCAGGGGCGCCTCCTTCGGCAGCTCGCGGCGGAGCAACAGCGCCGCGCTCAGGACGGACGCGGCAAGCAAGCCGGCCCCGAGCGCTGGCTTTACCGGCAGCTGCTCCGCGCCCGCGATCAGCGCGCCGAAGGCGCCCGCGTTCAGCGCCATGCTTGTCGCGTCCAGCGCTCGCGCCGCGCCGGGGACGTCGGGGAGGCCGCGCGTGGCGAGAAGCACCGCCACGCCGAGCGGAAGATTGACGGCGAACAGCCAGGGCCAGCTCGCGCTGGAGAGCAGCACGGCGCCGACCGTGGGCGCTGCGGCAGAGGACAGCGCCACGGCGAGCGCGTTCCAGCCGATGGCGGCTGCCAGCTGCGCCTGCGGAACCACGAAGCGCAGCAGCGCCACCCCGAGCGCCATCACGGCGGCGCCCCCGAGCCCCTGCAAAAAGCGCGCAGCGACCAGCCAGTGGAGCGATGGTGCCAGCGCACACAGCAACGACGCGCCCGTGAACAGCCCGACGCCCGCCGTGAACACGGCGCGATAGCCCAGGCGCTCGCCCAGCGCGGCGCACGGCAACAGCGCCATCACCAGCCCGAGCTGGTAGGCGCTGACGACGCGCACCGACACGGCGGGCGTCACCTGGAACGCGTGCGCCAGCACGGGCAGCGCCACGTTGGCGATGCCTGCGGAGAGCACAACGAGCACCATGGCCGCGAGCACGCACGCAATCGCCTCCGCGCGCGCCGGGCCGCGCACACTGGAAGCCGCCTGATCGGGCGCCTCGCTCGGCAGGGGCGCACCCGCGATCGAGGTGCGCAGCGCCATCATGTTCCCACCGTCCAGACGCCGTGGCGCTCGACAAAGCGGGTCACGCGCCGCGCGACCTGATCTTCCTGTTTGAGATCGCGCTCGGTGAAACGGAACAGCAGCGCCGGGCCGGCAACGCTGCGCGTGTCGTGAATGTCCCCCGGCAAGAACAGCTGCGCCTGCCCGGCGCGCAACAGCGTCTCGTCACGCTTGACCAGCTGGACGCCGGCTCCGGTCTCGACGCGAGCGTAGGTCGACATCGCGATCTCTCCGCGCTGAAGGGCGTAGATCACCCAGCTGCGACCGTGGTCGTGCGGCGGGCGGTAGAGCCCGGCCTGCTCGGTGTGGGCCTGAAGCACGAAGCCGTCCTTCGCATCCCGGTAGAGCTCCCTGGACGCGGGCGCCTCCTCGTGCAGCGCCGCGAGCCAGGGCTCGGAGGCGTGCGCCTTCGCCAGCTGTTCCAGGTGATGGCGACAGCTGGCGACCAGCTCACTGCTGAGCGGTCCCCAGCTGGCGCGGGTGCGATGGATGAACAGTTCAAGGGCGTTCTCGGTCATGGGTGGCCTCCGGCTCGGCTCGAATCGACGTGATCCGCGCTTCGACGTCCAAGCTAGGACGCCGCCACGGATTGCGGAACGCGCAACGGATGCAATATACCTTTGCGTTTGACGCGATGGTTCACCCAGACCTCTGCTAGCCTGGTGGCATGGCGCTGCCCGACCTGAACCTGCTCGTGACGCTCGACGTGCTGCTCACGGAAGGCAGCGTCACCGGCGCGGCCCGACGCCTGCGCCTGAGCCCCTCGGCGATGAGCCGTGCGCTCGCGCGCCTGCGGGAGACCCTGGGCGACCCGCTGCTGGTGCGCGCTGGGCGCGGCCTGGTGCCGACTCCGCGCGCGCTGGAGCTGCGCGAGCGCGTGAGCCACCTTGTGCAGGGCGTCGAGGCCGTCCTGCGCCCTGCCGAGAAGCTCGACCTGAAGCGCCTGGCGCGCACCTTCACGCTGCGCACCAGCGAGGGCTTCGTCGAGAGCTTCGGTCCAGCCTTGATCGAGCGCACCGGCGCCCAGGCGCCAGGCGTCCGGCTGCGCTTCGTGGCCAAGCCCGACAAGGACAGCGGGCCGCTGCGCTCTGGTGCGGTCGACCTGGAGACGGGCGTCGTCGACGAAGACACAAGCCCCGAGCTGCGCACCCAGGCGCTGTTCCGCGACCGCTTCATCGGCGTCGTGCGCAGCGACCACCCCATCAGCCGGGCGAAGATCACGCCCGCGAGCTACGCCGCCGGACGCCACGTCGTGTTCTCACGGCGCGGCGTAGCCAAGGGGCGCATCGACGAGAACCTGGCCGCGCTCGGTCTGGCGCGCGAGGTGGTGACCATCGTCGGCGGGTTCGCGACTGCGATCGCCCTGGCGCGCGCGACCGATCTGATCGCCACCGTTCCGGAGCACCACACAAGGAGCCTGCGAGACGGCCTGTTCAGCTTCGCGCTGCCCTTCGCTGCGCCGGAGATCACCGTCTCGTTGCTGTGGCACCCCAGGCTGGACGCAGACCCCGCTCACCGCTGGTTGCGCGACAGCGTGCGGGAGGTCGTGGCAGGCGGGGAAGAGGCGGTGGCGCGGAACGGGCGTGATGGGCAGCGCCGCGAGCCACGGAAGAGGCGAAGGGGCTAATGCCGCCCCTCAGTCTCGACGATCCGTTTCGCCCGGCTCGTGCGTCAGGCCGGGCGTGAGCGAAGAACGAACGCAGCCGAGGCCCGGGTTCGGGGGGCTCCAGCTCAGCCAGGGCCTCCCTGCCGAGTCCGCGCTGGTCAGCGTTCGATCCGGTACCGAAGCCACACCACGCCGCCTTCGAACACCTGGCTGTGCGTCAACTCGATACCTCGCACCGGCGCGCGCTGTCCGTCTTCCTCGCGAGCCGCATCGAACAGGCACGGAGCGCCGGGTGCCCCGTCGACGGAAGGACACACGAGGAGGCTCACCTCATCGACGACGCCGGCTCGAAGGAGGATGCCATTGGTGACCCCGCCCCCCTCGAGCAGCAGTCGCTTCACGCCGAGCTCGCGGTTCAGCGCTTCGAGCGCGAGGTGGATGTCCAGCTCGGTCTCGCCAGCGAAGAGGTAAGACACGCCGTCGGCGCGCAGCCCCGCGAGGTGCGCGTCGGAGACTTGCTCGGTGAGGATGACCACGATGGGATCTCCGCCGATGTCAGAGCGCCCCCACGCGATCTTCCCGCGGGCGTCGATCACGACGGCGAAGGCCTTCGCGTCGCGCCGCGCAAGCCAGGGCTCACGCGGAAACGTCTCGTTCGTGTGTGCCGCGTAGGCGTCTTTCTTGGCGAACTCCTGTCCCGTGATCCGTCCGACGATCCACGCGTCGCCGCCGAGCTCTTCGTGCAGGCGGTCGTAGAACGGCGCCGGATTCTGACGTTCCGGGCGCCATCGGCTGGGCAGCGTTCGACCATCGATGCTCGTGGACATATGAACGATGACGTAGGGCTTCACTGAGCGTCCTCCCTCGCGACGAAGTTGTCCGCACCGCTGGACAGTCGGCCTTACCGCTGTGGCGCGGCGGCCAAGCTGGCGGTGTCGATGACGAAGCGATACTTGACGTCGCCCTTGAGCATGCGCTCGTACGCCTGCTCGATCCGCTGGATCGGAATCACCTCGATGTCGGAGACGATCCCCTTCTCCGCGCAGAAATCGAGCATCTCCTGCGTCTCGGCGATGCCGCCGATCGTCGACCCGGCGATCGTCCTGCGCTTGAGCACGAGGTTGAAGACGTTGGGCGACGGGTGGGCGTCCTTCGGCACGCCCACGAGCACCAGGGCGCCGTCCCGCCTGAGCAGCCTCGTGAAGGCGTCGAGGTCATGGCTCACCGCGACCGTGTTCAAGATCATGTCGAAGCTGTCGGCGTGGCGGTCCATCTCGTTCGCGTTGCGCGACACAACGACCTCGTCCGCGCCGAGGGCCTTGGCGTCTTGCCGCTTCGACTCTGACGTCGTGAACGCGACGGTATGCGCGCCCATCGCGTGGGCGAGCTTGACGCCCATGTGGCCGAGCCCGCCGATGCCCACCACGCCGATCTTCTTGCCGGGCCCGGCGTTCCAGTGCCGAAGCGGCGAATAGGTGGTGATGCCGGCGCAGAGCAGCGGGGCCACGGCCGCCAGCTGATCCTCGCGATGGGTGATCTTCACCACGTGCTTGTCGTTGACGACGATCCGCTGGGAGTAGCCGCCCAGCGTGTGCCCGGGGGCGTCCGGGGTCGGAGAGTTGTAGGTGAGCGTCATGCCCCTCTCGCAGTACTGCTCGAGGTGTTCGGCGCAGGACGCGCAGCGACCGCAGCTGTCGACGATGCAACCGACGCCGACCAGCTCGCCCTTCTTGAAGCGAGATACCTGGGCCCCCACGGCGGACACCCGCCCCACGATCTCGTGCCCAGGAACGCACGGATAAAGCGTGCCCGCCCATTCACCTCGGACGGTGTGCAAGTCGGAGTGGCAGACGCCGCAGTAGGCGATGTCGATCTGCACATCGTGGTCGCCTGGGGCGCGACGAAAGATGTCGAGCGCCTCGAGCGGCTTGTCGGCGGCATGGGCACCAAAGGCTTTCACGGTCATCTTGGACTCCTGGAAGAGCTTGAGCTCACGGAAGAGGTAGGAGCGGCCCTGCTCGCTCGTTGGCTGCCGGGCCACGTGCGGCACTATAATGCGCTCGGCGTCGAGGGTGAACCAGTGCACCGAACGGGCTGAAGTCACAATAAATTCGCCAATTTATGAGCCGGCGTGCACAGCAGCAGCGTGCCTGTCCATCGACGCACCGGGGGTGTACGATCGCGCCCCGACGTGCGAAGCGCGCCGCAAGAGCTCGTGGTTCGTGGCGCCGAGCACGAGGCTGTCGGACGTTGCCGCGATCCCGCGAGCGCTTCCGTCGTACGGGAGGGGTGTCCTATTCGCCCTCGTGGCGCGATGCCATCGTGGGAGCGATGACCTCGCCATCGAGGTGCTCGGGGATCAGGTGGGAGAAGTCGTCGTCCGTGGTGAGCAGCGTCGCGCCGGCAGCCTTGGCGCAGGCCGCGATCCACAGATCGTTCTTTCCCATGTTGCGGGCGCCGTCCGGATGGCGCTGCGAGACCAGGTCGAGCTGCACGTACGCCTCGAGGACGGCTGGATGATTGATGTCCACGACTACCAGGCTGCCGAGCGCATTCGAGAGCGCCTGGAGCTTGGCGTCGCCCCAGGCGTTGCGCAGCGCGAGCGCGCGCACCTCGCCGAGGCTGACCACGGACACGAGCGGACGTTGCGCAGCGGACCGCAGACCGAAGCGCTCGTCGATGTACCGACCCAGCGCGTTACCGCGCACCAGCGGGAGAATCACGCTCGTGTCGAGCAGGTAGATCCGCTGGCTCACCGGATCGCCTCGAGCGCGCCGAGCAGCTCCTCGTCGGTCTCGTCCCCCGGCCATGTGCCGAAGAACGCCGACACGCCAGTGGCCTCGTCCTGCGGCACCCAGGAGGCCACGGGCTTCCTGGCTGTGGCTTTTGGCGCGCTCTCGAACACGGCGTCACCAGCGCGCGCGGGGCCGAGATACTCGACGTCGATGACCAGGAGCTTGCCGGACGGACGGAACTGGGCCATGCCCGAAACCACCACCCGCGAGCCGAACAGGGTCTTGAGCTGCTCGTTGTCGCGGGCGTCGAGCCGGGCAGCCACGGCAGTGCCATCAGCCAGCGTGAGCATGACGTCCGACTTCGTCGCGGAGATCGTGTCCAGCGTGCCGGTCACACGCACGGCCTTGGGATCCGGGGTCTCGTCGCGAAGGAGCTCGATCTTGCCCACGTCGTCGCGTCGCACGACGAGGGGCGCGTCGAGCCCAGCGACGCCTTCGAGCTGTACGCCATGAAAGCCGTCACGCGCAGCCCGAGCGAACCGGACGCAGGTGTCGAGCAGCGCGCGGTCGGCGAGCACGCGATCTCGGTCGCCCTTCACGACGCTCGCGAGCACCCCCGCGAAGATGTCCACGGCCGAGCTGCTCGTCTCGATCAGCCGCTGCGCCTCGACGAACAGCGAGACTCGATGCGCGCCTCCAAAGCGCTCGGGCGCCACGTCGGCCAGCGTCGGAGCCTCGAGCGCCACGACGGCGGAACCAGCGGTCAGCCCCGTGATTTCCACGCGACAAGCCACATCGAGCCACACGGGTCGCGGCCCCTTGCGCGTGCTCTCGCCCTCGACGACGAAGCGCGTCGCCTGGCGGGCACCCTCGAGCAGCGCGCCGACCGTCTCGAGAAGCACGTCTGCCGGAACGCGAAGCTCGCCGCGCGTCCCTCCCAGCAGCGTCATGGTGTGCTTCTTCATCGCGGCCTCCCTCTCTATCTTCCGGTGTGCGGGCGCGACCGGCAAGGAGAGGAGGAGGAGCTGTGAACCCCAGAGCGCGGAGCCGTTCACCGTGAACTCAAGAGCACCGCTCGGTCTCGGCTCTCCGTGGGCCGAACCTTGTGGCTCGTCACGCGCCCCGTCTTGCTCTGAGCGCTCTCCTGGGTTCCGCGTGCGCGCTGCGTGATCTGCGGAAAAAACAAAGAGGCCTTGCCAGGTTTTCTGGCAAGGCCCCTTGTCGGCCTGGCGCCCAGACCGGGTCGCCTCGGCGAAATAGCTCCAGCTGCTGGACTCGAACCAGCGACCCGGCGGTTAACAGCCGCCTGCTCTACCAACTGAGCTAAGCTGGAATGCGTTGGAGACGGGCGCGAGGATAGTCGGCGAGGCCTTCCCGTCAAGCGAATCCGCACCGCCGCTGAAGTTTACGTGACGCCCCGGTGTGGTCGCCCGCTCCGCGCGAGATTGCCCGCCCGGCGTGCTTCTGCGACAACGCCGCCGTGCAGCGCGCCGCCGTGCCCTTCCCGCCGCCGCCGGACGCTCCGGCGCCCTCGGATCCCCCGCACTCCGCCCCGGATCCCTCGCGAACCGCCGCGGACCCTACGCAGGCCGCCCCGGCGCCTGCCGCTTCCTCTCCCTCCCCTTCCGCCCCGACCGCCCCCTCCCCCTCCGCCGCCCGCTCCGCCGGCCGCGGCGGCCTCGCCATCGCCGGCGCCAAGGTCTCCTTCATCCTGTTCGGCTTCGTCCAGCAGCTCATCCTCCCCCGCCTGCTCGGCACCGACGGCTACGGCGCGGTCTCCGTCGTCCTCGCGGGCGTCGGCGTCGTCAACAACGTCATCGTCGCGACGGGCATCCAGGGCGTCTCGCGCGCCGTCTCCAGCGTCGCGGAAGAGGACGTCGCCGCCGCCTTCCGCCGCACGCTCGCCCTGCACGCCGTCCTCGCCGTCGTCGTCTCCGCCGGCTTCGCGCTCCTCGCCGGCGCCATCGCCGACTTCTCCGAGGCCCCGCACGTCGCCGGCCCGCTGCGCCTCGCCGCCGCCGTCGTGCTCCTCTACGGCCTCTACGCCCCGCTCGTCGGCGCGCTCAACGGCCAGCGGCGCTTCCTCACGCAGGCCGCCTTCGACGTCGGCTACGGCGCGCTCCGCACCGCGAGCATCGCCGGCTTTGCCTTCCTCTTCCTCCGCGCCGGCCAGAGCGGCGTCCTCGGCGCGATCACCGGCTTCGTCGCCGCCGCCACCGTCATCGTCCCCCTCGCGCTCACCAGGACCGGCCTCGGCCGCCGCGGCAGCGCCGGCCCCTCGATCCGCCAGCACGCCGCCTTCCTCCTGCCGCTCGCCGTCTCGCAGACGTTCCTGAACCTCCTGCTCCAGACCGACTTCTTCCTCCTCCGCCGCTTCCTCGGGCAGGCAACGAGCGGGCTCGCGCTCGGCGCCAACGCCGCGGACGACCTCATCGGCGTCTACCGCGGCGCGCAGCTCTTCGCGTTCCTGCCGTACCAGCTGCTCCTCTCGGTCACGTTCATCCTCTTCCCGATGCTCGCCCGCGCGCACGCCGAGAACGACCGCGCCGCCGTCCGCCGCTACGCCATGACCGGCGTCCGCCTCTCGTTCCTGCTCACCGGGCTCCTCTGCGCCCCGATCTCGGGCCTCGCCCCGCACGTCCTGCGCTTCGCCTTCCCTGTCGAGATCTGGAGCCGCGGCGGCGACACGCTCCGCGTCCTCTCCCTCGGCATGGGCGCGTTCGCCGTCCTGGGCGTCGCCTCGGCCGCGCTCACCAGCCTGCACCGGGAGCGCGCGGCCGCCGCCCTCACCGCCGCCACCGTCCTCCTCGTCGCCACCGGCTGCTCGATCGCCGTCCCGCGCGCCGCGTTCGGCCCCGACATGCTCGTGCGCTCCGCCGTCGCCACGTCGCTCGCGCTCGCTACCGCCGCGGTCGCCGGCGGCGTCCTGCTCCACCGCGCCGCCGGCGGCTTCGTCCCCGCCCGCACGGCGCTCCGCGTCGGCGCCGCGCTGCTCGCCGCGATCGCCGTGGGCACGCAGCTCCCGTGGCTCGGCAAGATCGCCGTGCTCGGCGAGGCGATCCTCGTCGCCCTCGTGTACGTCGCCGTGCTCGTCGCCACGCGCGAGGTCGGCCGCGAGGATCTCGCCGCCCTCAAGCAGGCGTTCGGGCGCGGCGCACGGCGCGCCTAGAGCGACAAACGGGCTGAAACCACGAGAAAAAGCGGGAATTTCACAGGGAGGCGAGGAGGCGGGGAGCGAGAGACAGCAAGCGGGAGAAATTCATTTTTTCTTCCTCCCCGCCTCCTCGCCTCCCTGTGAAAATTCTCCGGGTTTCAACATGATTGGTGCTCTAGCTCCGCCCGCCCGCGTCCGTCCCGACGCGCGCCCTGCGCGCCCGCCTACAGCCGCCTCGACGCCCTCTTGACCGTCAGCCGGCGATCTCGCATACGGCCTCTCCCCCCAGCCCGGCCAGCGCCGCGCCCGCTCGAAGGCCGAGCGGAGCCCCACGGCGCGCCGGGCACGCACAGGCAGGCGAAGACGTGGCCCCTCAATTCATCTTCACGATGCAGGATGTCCGGAAGGTGCACCCCCCGAACAAGGAGGTGCTGAAGGGCCTGTGGCTCTCCTTCTACCCGGGCGCGAAGATCGGCGTCCTCGGCTCGAACGGCGCCGGCAAGAGCACCCTGCTGCGCATCATGGCGGGCGTCGACAAGGAGTACCTCGGCGAAGCGAAGCCCGCCGACGGCATCCGCATCGGCTACCTCGCCCAGGAGCCGCAGCTCGAGGCCGGCAAGACCGTGCAGGAGCACGTCGAGATGGCGGTCCACGACGTCCGCTCCCTCGTCCAGCGCTTCGAGGAGATCGGCGCGAAGCTCGGCGAGTCGCCCCCCGACATGGAGGCGCTCCTCGAGGAGTACGCCGCCCTCCAGGACAAGATCGAGGCCGCGAACGGCTGGGAGATCGACCGCGTCGTCGAGCGCGCCATGGACGCCCTCCGGCTGCCGCCGCCCGACGCCGACGTCACCAAGCTCTCCGGCGGCGAGCGCCGGCGCGTCGCCCTCTGCCGGCTCCTCCTCGAGAAGCCGGACATCCTGCTGCTCGACGAGCCGACCAACCACCTCGACGCCGAGAGCGTCGCCTGGCTCGAGCGCTTCCTCCACGACTACCCCGGCACCGTCGTCGCGGTCACCCACGACCGGTACTTCCTCGACAACGTCGCCGGCTGGATCCTCGAGCTCGACCGCGGCGCCGGCATCCCGTACGAGGGCAACTACACCGGCTGGCTCGAGCAGAAGAAGAAGCGCCTCGAGCTCGAGCAGAAGCAGGAGAGCGCGCGCAAGCGCACCCTGGAGCGCGAGCTCGAGTGGGTCCGCCTGGCCCCGCGCGCCCGCCAGGCCAAGAGCAAGGCCCGCCTCGCCGCCTACGAGACGCTGCTCGCCGAGGACAAGTCGAAGAAGGTCGAGGAGAACGAGATCCACATCCCCGCCGGCCAGCGGCTCGGGAACGTGGTCGTCGAGGCCGAGCACCTCCGCAAGGGCTTCGGCGATCGCGTCCTCATCGACGACCTCAGCTTCTCGCTCCCGCGCGGCGGCATCGTCGGCATCATCGGGCCGAACGGCGCCGGCAAGACCACGCTCTTCCGCATGATCATGGGCCTCGAGAAGCCCGACGGCGGCGCGCTCAAGCTCGGCGAGACCGTGGAGCTCGCGTACGTCGACCAGTCGCGCGACGCGCTCAACCCGAACAACAACGTCTGGCAGGAGATCTCCGGCGGCGAGGATCGCCTCCTCGTCGGCAAGCGCGAGGTCAACTCGCGCGCGTACGTCGCGAGCTTCAACTTCGCCGGCAGCGACCAGCAGAAGAAGGTCCGCGATCTCTCCGGCGGCGAGCGCAACCGCCTCCACCTCGCCAAGCTGCTCCGCCGCGGCGGCAACGTCCTCCTGCTCGACGAGCCCACCAACGACCTCGACGTCGACACGCTCCGCTCGCTCGAGGAGGCGCTGCTCAACTTCGCCGGCTGCGCCGTGGTCATCAGCCACGATCGCTGGTTCCTCGACCGGATCGCGACCCACATCCTCGCCTTCGAGGGCGACAGCAAGGTCGTCTGGTTCGAGGGCAACTACGCCGACTACGAGGCCGACCTGAAGCGCCGCCTCGGCGCCGACGCGGCCGAGCCCCGCAAGCTCCGCTACCGCAAGCTCACCGCGGGCTGACCCGGCCTGCCTCGCACGCCGCCCTGCACGGCGCCCCCGCGGCGTTCCACCCTGGAGCACGATTCCGGTCGGGTGCGACGCGCACGCACCGGTATTTTCCTCGCACAGGATCACCCCACCCACGTAAGCGTCCGACCGCTCTTCAGCTAAGCTGCGCCCGATGCACGGCACGAGGAGAAAGGGCTCCCCGCCGAGCGCCCGCAGGGACTGGGGGCGCCTCGCCGTGCGCTTTTTGTGCGTCGTGTTCGCGGTGATCGGCGCGATCCCGCTCGCGCTCGGCCTCCTCGTGCGCACCGAGACGGTGCGGGCCTGGGCGGCGCGCGAGACGGCCGCGCTGCTCGAGCGCGAGCTCGGCATCACGGCCCGCTACGACGTGCGCGTCCAGGCCTGGCCCCTCATGGTCGGCCTGAACCGGCTCGTCGTCGACTCCTCGGACGGCGGCGCGCCGTTCCTCGAGCTCGAGCGCGTGGCCATCCGCCCGCGCCTGTTCTCGCTGCTCGCGGGGCACATCGACGCCGGGGACGTCGAGATCATCGGCCCCCGCGTCCGCGCGGTGGTGAAGGACGGGGAGCTCCGGAACCTCACCCTCCCGAGCACCGGCGGGGGCGGCGGGGGGGGCCTCGGCCGCGCGCCGCTCTCCTCGGTGGCCATCACCGACGCGCGGCTCGACCTGACGATCGACAACGTTCGCGTCCAGGCCACCGAGGTCGACGTCGACGTCTCCGCCGAGCCGTCGGACGCGTTCGAGATCGCGATGCGCTCCGGCCTCGTCTCGGTCGTCCGCACGCACCCCGCGCCCGGCCGCGAGGCCGAGGAGGACAGCGTCGACGAGGACGTCGTCTGCCGCTTCGACACGCGCGTCCGCGTCGAGCCGGGCCGCGCGCTCGTCCGCCGGCTGATCCTGGAGGGCGCCGCCGACTTCGACCCGGATCCCGGCACCGCGCCGTCCTGCGCGCTCCAGGACGGCGACTGGCGCCGGGTGGAGCTCGAGCTCGGCGCCCTCCGCGCCGTCGGCCTCGGCGACGGCATGCCCCACCGGATCGAGGGCCGCGTGCGGGCGCGCCTCCCCGTGCCGATCGTGCACCGCTTCCTGAGCCTGCCGCCCGCGTCCGGCTCGGTCTCGCTCGACGTCGACGCGGAGTACGACGCGGCGTCCGCGCCGCTCGGCCTGGCGCTCCCCCGCGTCAAGGGCACGCTCCTGCTCGACCGGCCGGGCCTCGACGGCAGGGTCTTCGTCACGCGCCTCGCGGGCAGGGTCTCGACGACCCCGGACGCCGTGCAGCTCTCCGACGCCGACGTCGCCTGGGCCGACGGCACCCTGAAGATCTCGAGCGCGGAGATCAAGCCGTTCGAGAAGGGCGTGCCGCTCCAGGCCGGGCCGATCGACCTCGCCAACATCGAGCTGCCCGGCCTGCTCCGCGACCTCGCGGTCCACCCGCAGGCGCACGTCGCGTGGACGCTGCGCGAGGGGAGGTTCGATCGCTTCGGCGGCACGCTGTCCCCGCTCTCCCTCGAGGGCCCGCTCGCCGTGCAGACGCACGGCTTCGAGATCTTCGATCACCCGACGAAGGACCCTGCCCGCAAGCGCCTGATGGGCGTCAAGGAGGGCACGGTCCGCGGCTCCTTCCAGGTGCGGCCGAACGCCGTCGTGCTCTCGGGCTTCTCGGTCGACACGCCGAGCTCGCACCTCAGGGCCACCGTCTCGCTCGGCTTCAACGACCAGCTCGGGGTCGAGGTCCACCCGGGCTCGCGCGTGGACCTCGCCGAGGTCTCCCCGCTCGCGGCGCTCGAGCTCGCCGGCGTCGCCACGCTGAAGGCCGCGATGCACGGCTCGTACGCGCGCCCGTTGCTCACAGGCGAGGTCGGCATCGAGAAGTTCGTGTTCGGCGGCTTCCCCATCGGCGACCTCGAGCCCTCGCCGGTCGCGTTCGAGCCGCTCGCCCTGACGCTCGAGAACGCGCGGGTCCGGCACGGGGCGAGCCGCGTCCGGATCCCGTCGATCAAGGTCGATTTCGATCCGGCCGGCAACCTGCCCAAGGGCCGTCCGCTCGACAGCTCGTCGGGGATCGTCGTCGTGGACGCGACCGTCGACACGCGCGAGGCGCCGCACCTCGCCGCGCGCGACCTCCTCGAGGTGCTCCGCCTCGACAAGGATCCGCGGTTCGCCGCCTACAAGGCGACCGCCAGCGGGACGGCCCGCGCCCGCTTCGCGCTCGGCGGCCCCGAGGACCGCTGCGGCGGCGGCTACCTCGCCGTGAACGCGGGCATGCGGCTCACCGGCATCGAGCTGCTCGACGAGCGCTTCGACGAGGGCGAGGTCGACCTCGACATGATCTGGGACGACCAGGCCGCCGGCGCCGACGGCATGCGGCTCGACGTCCGCTCGGCGTCGCTGCGCAAGGGCACGGGCTCCGTGCTGGCGAGCGCCTCCGTGGCGCACGGCGGCGCGCTGAAGGGGAGCGTCATCGCGAGCGGCCTCCCGCTCTCGCGGATCGACGGGCTCGGGGCGGCGGCCTCGCAGTTCGACGGCTCGGTGTCGGTCGTCGCCAGCCTGGGCGGCACCGTGAGCAGGCTCTCCGGCTTCGCGGACGTCCACGTCTCGCGCGTGGGCATCCGCCGCACGCACGCGAGCCTGCCGCCCTCGCGGGTCGAGCTCACGATCGTGCCGAACGACAAGGCGCCGAAGATCCTCGGCAGGACGCCGATCTGCGGCAACCCCCAGGGCGCGCCGTTCGACCCGGCGGAGTACGACCGCGACCTCCCCGACGGATCCATCGTCGCGAACGGCGCGCTGTTCGGCGGGCAGGTCGCGCTGAAGGGGCTCCGCGTCACGCGCCAGCGGCGCAAGATCGTGGACGGGGACGTGCGCATGGACGCGCTCGACCTGGGCACGCTCGCGAACGTGATCCCGGGCGCCGCGCTCGCGGTAGCGCCGAAGGGCACGATGACCGGGTCGCTCGACATCGAGCGGCTCCCCCTGGCCGATTTCCGGCAGGCGGCGCTCACGCTCACGGTCGACGCGCTCAAGCTCGAGCGGGAGGGCCAGGGGGTCCACCTCACGAGCCCGAGCGGCCCGATCCGCCTCGCGGGCAACACGCTGAAGGTGCCGGAGCTCCACCTCGAGGCGCACACCGCCTCGCGCCTGTCCGCCGCGTTCACGGCGTCCGGCGAGGTCAAGCGGGTGTTCACGGCGCCGGACCTCGACGTGGCGATCCGGGTCAGCCCGACCAACCTGTCGCGGCTCAGCGCCGACATCCCGCAGATCCGGCGCGCGCGGGGCACGGTGCAGGCCGAGGTCCATGTGGCCGGGCCGCTCCAGGGGCTGAGCTACACGGGCTCGGCGACGCTCAAGGAGGGAGAGCTCGACGTGGTCGGCCTGCCGGTGTCGCTCGACGACATCGACGTGGAGATCGCGATCGGCGGCGACCAGGTGCGCCTCACCCGGGCCAGCGCGCGGGTCGGCACGGGCACGGTGAGCGCGGTGGGGCACATGCCGGTGCGCGGCCTGACCCTCGGCACGGCGCAGGCCTCCATCGTGGCGACCGGCGTGAAGCTGCCGGTCGCGGAGGGGGTGAACCTCACCGCGAACGCCAACCTGACGGCGAGCTTCCGGCCCGGCGTCGAGGACGACGCGTCGGGGGAGAAGAACCTGCCGCGGGTCGAGGGGAAGATCACGCTCACGTCCTTCAGCTACACGCGCCCCATCCTGATGAGCATGGACCTCGGCGATCTCACGGGGCGCCAGCGGACGGCGGTGCAGACCTACGACCCCGCCGACGACGTTGTCCGGTTCGACGTCACCGTCGCCTCGCCCAACCCGCTCCGCTTCTCGAACGATCTGGCCGACATGCGGCTCGAGGTCTCGCAGCCCGGGCTCGCGCTCTCGGGCACGAACCAGCGCTTCGGCGCGCGCGGCACGCTGCGCATCCTGCCCGACTCGAAGCTCATGCTGCGGAGCACCGAGTTCGAGGTTCGGGACGGCTACGTCCGCTTCGACGATCCGTTCCGCATCGCGCCCAAGGTCGACGTGCGCGCCGAGAGCGAGTACCGCCGCTACACGTCGACGAGCACCGCCGCGGCGGACGCGACGTCGGGCGCGGAGCCCGCGGCGCCGACGGCCGCGGCCGCGGGCAGCAGCGCGAACTCCAGCGGGCTCTGGCGCATCAAGCTGCACGCCCAGGGCGACGCCGACAACCTCCAGCTCAACCTGACGAGCGATCCGCCGCTCAGCCAGGAGGACATCGTCCTGCTGCTGACGCTCGGCATGACGCGCGCCGAGCTCAACCAGGGCGCCGTGTCGTCGCTCGGCGAGACCATGGGCCTCGAGGCGCTCTCGTCGCTGACGGGCGCCGACAAGGCGGTGAAGACGATGGTCCCCCTCATCGACGAGTTCCGCTTCGGCACCGGCTACTCGTCCAAGAACGGCGCCCCGGAGCCGACGGTGACGATCGGCAAGCGCATCACGGACGCGGTGCGCGCCAACGTGACGACGGGGCTCTCGCAGGGCAGCCAGGTGCGCGCGGGCGTCGAGGTGAAGCTCAGCGACCGGATGAGCCTCCAGGGGTCGTACGACAACTCGAGCGACGCCTCGAGCTCGCCGCTCGGCAACGTGGGCGCCGACCTGAGGTGGCGGCTCGAGTTCGAGTGACGCTCGAGCCGCGGATCGAGCTCGAACGACGCTCGCGCGGCGCTCGCTCCGCGGCCGTCAGGTGGCCGCGGCGAGCGCCGCGTCGAGGGCGCCGTACCGGTCGTCGCGGCCGGAGACCCACTGCTTGTGGCCCATGAGCTCGAAGATGCGCCGGTGCTTCGGGTTCTTCCAGGTCATGCCGAGCAGCGCGCGCTGGAACGCCTCGGCCTTCGCCTCGGGCAGCGCCGGCAGCGCGTCGAACATCGCGAAATCGTAGGCCGGCGTGGTCCAGAGGACGTCGACCCGGCGGAGGTCGATGTGGCCGTTCGCCTGCTCGGCGAGCCACACCGCGTCCCCGACCGCCGCCGCCTGCGCCTTGCCCTCGTGCAGCGCCGCGAGCGCCTGGACCTCGCTCGTCGCGGTGTCGCCGTGCTTGCCGACGTCCACCTCGAACGGCATGAGCTGGATCTTCTCCACAGCCACCCCCGCCTGCCGGAGGAAGTGGAGCGGCAGGATGCGCGCGTGCGCCGAGTCGACGCTCCCGACCGCGAGCGCCTTGCCCTCCAGGTCGCTGAGCGCCCCGACGGCGGCGTCGCGGCGGACGAGCAGCTTGCTGTGGAAGTCGCGATCGATCTCGCGCATCGCCAGCGAGCGGGACCGCCCCTCGGTCTGCCGCTTCACCCGCACGTGCGCGACGGCGCTGTTCCAGGCCACGTCGATGTGCCCGCGGATCAGCGACTCGACCTGGCGCTCGTAGGTAGAGAACAGCGCGAAATCAATCAGGATTCCATGTTCGCGGAAGTGCTCGCGCAGGCTCTCCCACAGCGTCACCACCTTGGCGTCATGCGCCACGGCGCCGACGAGCATCGCCAGGTCCTTCATCCGGTGCCTCGCACGGGCGGCGACGCTAGCACGAGCTTCGCCCGCCGGGAGCCCCGCGTCTCGCACATCGCCGCCTCGCGGGCGGCCTCTTGCCCATCCAGCGCCCAACCGGGCTACGCTGCGTCCGTCGTGCACGCCGGCGCGGGTTCATTTCAGTTTCGTCCCCCGGCGCTCCGCGCCTGATGGCTCGCTTCCGTTCCACCCTCATTCCCCTTCTGCTCGGCCTTTTGCCGCTCGGCGCGCTCGCCGTCCCGGCGCACGCCGCCCCGACGTCCGCACGTCCGGCTCAGGCCAACCTCAACCCCGGTCAGCCCAACCTCAACCCCGGTCAGCCCAACCTCAACCCCGGTCAGGCCAGCGTCGCCCCTGTCGACGCTGTCAACCCTTCGGCACGGGCCGTGCCCTCGGGCGAGGCCGGCACGCAGGCCACCGACGTGCCGTCGCTCGGCCAGCCGCTGGCCCTCGGAGAGCTCGTCGGCAAGCCGATCGTCCGCATCGATGTCACGGCGCAGGGCGATCGATGGCAGATCGTCTCGCCGGTCACGAGCGTCGACCTCGGCGAGCCGCTCAGCCCCGACGCCGCGCGCCGCGCCATGCGCGAGCTGCTCGCCTCCGGCAACTTCGCCCGCGCGTCGGCCGAGGCGTACCTCGTGCCGGACGGCGCCGCGCTCCGGATCGTCGTCGTCCCCCGCAGGAGCATCGCCACCATCCAGATCACCGGCGGCGCGCTCGACCGGCAGGACACCCTCGAGGCCGCCGGCATCGCCGAGGGCGGCGAGATCACCGCGGCCACGCTGGCCGAGATCAGCCCCCGCATCCGCGCGTTCTACGCGCTTCACGGCTACCCCGCGACCGCCGTCACGATCCGCGCCGTCGACACCGACGAGCCCTCCCAGGTCGTCCTCGCCCTCGACATCGAGGCCGGCGCTCCGCGCGTGGTCTCCGAGCGCGTCTTCGTCGTGGCGCCGCGCGCGGACCGGGAGCTCGGCTCGCTCAAGCAGAGCTACGGCCTCGGCGTCGGCGCCCGCGTCGACGAGCCCGCCCTCGCCGTGGCCGACCGCGAGATGGCCGAGCTGCTCCGCCGGAGCGGCTTTCACGAGGCCGAGGTCTCCCACCGCGTGCTCGCGGTCGGCCCGCACAACTACCTCTACGTCTACCTCGAGCCCGGCGCGCGCATCGTCCCGGTCTTCGACGGCAACCGCGCCTTCGACGACGACGCCCTTGAGGCCGCGCTCCATCTCGGCGAGACGACCGAGACGAAGACGAACGATCTCACCGATCGGCTCCGCGCGTTCTACGTCGCGCGCGGCTTCCTCGACGCCGAGGTCACCCCCTCGCTGGGCGGCAAGCCCGACGATGCGGTCCGTTACCTGACCTTCACCGTCCGCGAGCACGACCAGGTGCGGGTCACGAAGCGCGTCTTCCCTTGCCTCACGGGCGACCTCGGCCCGGACGACCTCGGCCGCGAGATCGAGAGCTTCCTCGAGGAGGACCTGCCCGGCGCCGACGCCTTCTCGATGCCCGACCCGCGAGGCATCTCGGACCTCTTCGGCCCGACCCGCGGCGCCGGCGGCCGGGCTCGGCCCGTCGAGCTCATCCCCTCGATGACGTACGCGCAGGAGACCTACGAGCGCGCCCTCAAGCACCTCCGCGATCTCTACTTCAGCAAGGGCTACCTGAACGCGGTCGTCGGCCCTGTCTCCGTGCTCCGCGCCACCTGCTCGCGCCGCTCCCCGCCGGGCGCCTGCGTCCCCGAGCCGGTCGCCGAGCGCGTCACGGCCCAGTGCCTCACCGACGCGCAAGGGCTCCCCCTCCCCGAGCCGCCCGTCCCCGCCGCCCTCACGTGCCGCCCCGACGCCGCCCGGCACATCGCGTGCGCCCCCGAGGTGACGCTCCGCATTCCGGTCCATCCCGGCCCGCAGACCCAGCTCTACGATCTCGCCTTCGAGGGGAACAAGGGCTTCTGCGGCCAGACCGGCCTGAGCGAGCGCGACCGCGCCCTCTGCGCCGAGGCGCGGCCGTTCAGCGAGCGCTGGCTCAGCGACCTCGCCGATCTGAAGGTCGGACAGCCCCTCTCGACGCTGGCCCTCGACGCCGCGCGGCTGCGCATCATGGATGCTTACCGCGACCTGGGCTACGCGTTCGCCGAGGTCCGCACGGCCATCGAGCCCTCGCCCGACCGCACGCGCGCCCGCGCGCGCTTCATCGTCTCGGAGCGAGATCGGGTGTTCGTCACCGGCATCGTCGTCAAGGGCGCCGTCCGGACCGACGAGCAGCTGATCCTCCGCCGCGTGCTGCTCCGCGAGGGCGCGCCGTTCCGCCAGTCGCAGGCCCGCCTGAGCGAGGAGCGCATCGCCACGCTCGGCCCCTTCTCCAGCGTGTCGATCTCGCTCGAGGATCCCGAAGTCCCGCAGAAGAACAAGCGGGTCGTCATCCACGTGGTCGAGCAGCTGCCGCAGTACCTCAACCCGCAGATCGGGTTCTCGACCGGCGAGGGCGCGCGCCTCGCCTTCGAGTACGGACACCGCAACATCGGCGGCCTCGCCATCGGCCTCACGATGGGCGTCCAGCTCAGCTACCTGTTCGAGTTCATGATCGTGGACAAGGCGGCGAGCCGCCACTACGAGGAGCTCCAGGTCGACGACCAGCTGGAGCGCCGCATCGCGGTCTCGGTCGCGCTCCCGGACATCGGCCTCGGTCCGCTCGTCAGCATGTCGCTCGCGGGCATCCACGTGCGCGACAACCAGCTGGATTTCGGCGTCACGAAGACGGCGATCATCCCCGCGATCACCTACCGCCCGCGGCGCGCCGTGACGACGCAGCTCGCCCTGTCGACCGAGCTGAACAAAGTCGGATTCTTCCCGGGCGCGGTCGGCGCCGACAAGCGGGATATCCTCGATCAGCTGCGCATGCCCGAGGGCGACACGATCGCCCTGGCGCAGCGGCTCGACGCGTCCTGGGACACGCGGGATACCCCCTTCGCCGCGACCCGGGGCTTCCTCCTCTCCGGCGGCGTCGAGCACGTCGACGCCTTCAACGCCTTCGCCTCGGTCCGGACCCAATCGAGCTTCCCCGAGAGCCACTTTCTGCGATTCACGGGCCGTGTGTCGGGGTATATCCCCCTCGCGCCGCGGTCGCGGCTCACCCTCGCCCTGAGCCTGTCCGGAGGGTATATTCAGCCGCTCGTGGCCCAGAGCGGGACGTACCCGGATCGCCTGTTCTTCCTCGGCGGCGTCGACTCGCTCCGTTCCCATCTGGCCGAGTCGCTCTATCCTGAGGACGGGCTCGAGGAGGCGAAAAAGGCGCTGGGCGGGGACGCGAAGGTCTCGACCGACGATATCCCGCGCGGCGGGACGGTGATGGTGAACCCCCGCGCCGAGCTGCGCATTCCGCTGACCGACCTGCTCCAGCTCGGGCTCTTCCTCGACGCGGGCAACCTCTGGATCAGGGCGAAGAACGTCAACCTCGATCCGCGGCTCTTGCGTTACGGGATCGGCGCCGGCCTGCGGGTGAACACGCCCATCGGTCCCCTCGCCTTCGACTACGGCTTCAACCTGGATCCGCGCGACGAGCTGGACGAGATCGACGGTGCACTCCACTTCTCCGTAGGGCTCTTTTGACAGGCCGCGTCGCGCGCGAGGCGGCTCCCAACCGCATGATGATAACGAGGCTCCCCTGATGAACCGTTCACTCCGGATATGTGCTCTGCTCGCCCTGACATCGACCCTCACGATCGCCGGCTGCGGCGACGACGAGAGCGCCGCGCCGAGCAGCGCGGCGAGCACGTCCGGCTCCGGCGGGTCCGGCGGGCAAGGCGGGCACGGTGCGGCCGGCGGATCGGCGGGCAGCGGCGGAGAGGGCGGGCAAGGCGGCTCGGCTGGCGGCGATGCCACTGGCGGCGGCGGAGCGGGCGGGCAAGGCGGCGCGACGAGCAGCGCCTCGGCTGGCGGCGATGCCGCAGGCGGCGGCGGAGCGGACGGGCAAGGCGGCGCGACGAGCAGCGCCTCGACGGGCGGCGGCGATGCCGGCGGCGGCGGCGCCTCGACGAGCAGCGCCTCGACGAGCAGCGCTTCGACGAGCAGCGCCTCGACGAGCAGCGCTTCGACGGGCGGCGGCGATGCCGGCGGCGGCGGCTCGACGAGCAGCGCCTCGACGAGCAGCGCCTCGACGGGCGGCGGCGATGCCGCAGGCGGCGGCTCGGTGAGCAGCGCCTCGACGGGCGGCGGCGACGCCGCAGGCGGCGGCTCGGTGAGCAGCGCGTCGACGGGCGGCGGCGGCGCCGCAGGCGGCGGTGGAGAGGGCGGGGCGGCGGAGTGCGGCGACCTGCGGTGTGACGCCAGCGAGACGTGCGATTCGTGCGCCACCGACTGCGGCGTGTGCCCTCCGATCCCGCCGGTCTGCGGTGACGGCGTGTGCGAGCCCGGCAGGGAGAACTGTCAGGCGTGCGCCACCGACTGCGGCGCGTGCCCGCCGGCCGAGTGCAGCCACGACCTCTGCGAGGAAGGCGCTCCCCTGCTCATGGGCTGCGACCCGTGCGTGACCGAGCTGTGCGCGGAGGACCCGGCGTGCTGCATGAGCAACTGGGACACCCACTGCGTCGCCGGCCTCACCGCCGCCTGCGGGCGGGCCTGCGGGTGCGCCCACGACCTCTGCGAGATGGGCGAGCCGCTCGACCCGTCCTGCAACAGCTGCGTCGAGACCGTATGCGGGGAGGACGGAGACAGCTTCTGCTGCACGATCGGGTGGGACGAGAGCTGCATCGCGCTCTCGGAGATACTCTGCGACGCCACGTGCCTGTGAGCTCGGCTCGCCGCCCGAAAGGCGAGCCACGCATGGCGCTGTAGCGACGGCGCTCCGCCGTGAACCCGACCGGCTCGACGGGTGGAACGACATCGTCCCATGCCGCCGGGCCGCGCGCCGACGCCGCACGATCGGCGTCGGCGCCCCTGGCGAGCCCCCGGTTGCCCTCTCGGACGGCGGCCGGTCGACTCGCGGCCTCGGACCGCCGCCGGCCCCGCGCTCAGCGCGCCGTCGCCGCCTTCATCTCGCGCACGAAGCTCGCGACGGCGCGCGCGGCGGCCTCGGGATCACCGACGTTCGCCGAGACCCGCTGGACGACCGCGGACCCGCTGACCACGCCGAACGCCCCGGCGGCGAGGGCGTCGCGCACGTGCTCGGGCTTCGAGATGCCGAACCCCAGGATCGCGGGCGGCGCACCGAACCGGCGCAGCGTCTCGAAGAGCGCCCCGTGGCCGAGGCGCAGCTGCTCGTCCGCCCCCGTCACGCCCTTGCGCGTGACGCAGTAGGTGTACGCGTCGCACCGCTCCGCGAGCCGCTGCAGCGTGGCCTCCGAGGCGTTGAGCGGCGCGATCAGCACCGGCGCCACCCCCACGGCGCGCGCCGCCGCCACGTACGGATCCGACTCCTTCACCGGCACGTCGGCGACGAGCACGCTGTCGACCCCGGCCGCGGCCACCGACGCGTAGAAGCCCGCCAGATCGCGGTGCTTCACGAGGTTCGCGTACGTCAGGATGCCGATCGGCACCTCCGGCGCCTCCGCCCGGAAGCGCGCCAGGAGCTCGATGCAGTCGGACGGCCTCACGCCGGCCTCGAGCGCCCGCACGGCGGCGGCCTGGACCGTCGGGCCGTCCGCGATCGGATCCGAGAACGGGATCCCGACCTCGATCGCGTCTGCGCCGCCCTCCACCGCCGCGCGCAGCAGCCGCGCGCTCGTGGCGAGGTCGGGATCCCCCAGCATCAGGAAGGGGATGAACGCCCCCTCGCCCCGCTGCCGCAGCCGCTCGAATGCGCGATCGTAGCGCGTCGTCACCGTCTCCCGACTCATGTCGACCTCCCGGGATCGAGCAGCCTCTGCGCCTGCTCCATGTCCTTGTCTCCGCGGCCCGACAGGTTCACGACGAGCACCGCCTCGCGCCCTGCCTGCGCCGCCTCCGCCACCATCTTCAGCGCGTGCGCGATCGCGTGCGCCGACTCGAACGCCGGGATGATCCCCTCGCTCCGCGAGAGCCGCTGGAACGCGTCGAGCGCCTCGTCGTCCGTCGCCGCGACGTACGTCGCTCGGCCCGACGTCATGAGGTGCGCGTGCTCCGGCCCGACGCCGGGGTAGTCGAGCCCCGCCGAGACCGAATGCGTCTCGGCGACCTGCCCCTGCTCGTCCTGGAGGATGTAGGTCTCCGACCCGTGCAGCACCCCCGGGCGGCCCTTGAGGAGCGTCGCCCCGTGCTTGTCGGTCGACAGGCCGTGGCCGGCGGGCTCGACGCCGACGAGCGCCACGTCCTTGTCCGGGATGAACTCGGAGAAGATCCCCATGGCGTTGCTGCCGCCGCCCACGCACGCGACCACCGCGTCGGGCAAGCGCCCCTCGGCCTGCAGGATCTGGGCACGCGCCTCGCGGCCGATCACCCACTGGAAATCGCGCACGATCGTGGGGAACGGGTGAGGCCCGGCGACCGTCCCGATCAGGTAATGCGTGTCCTCGTAGCTCTCGGTCCAGTAGCGCAGCGCCTCGTTGAGGGCGTCCTTCAGCGTCTGCGAGCCCGAGGTCACGGGCACCACCTCGGCCCCCATGAGGCGCATCCGGAAGACGTTGAGCCGCTGCCGCTCGACGTCCTTCGCGCCCATGTAGATGCGCGTCGGCATGCCGAGCAGGGCCCCGATCATGGCGGTCGCGACGCCGTGCTGGCCGGCCCCCGTCTCGGCGATGAGCCGCCGCTTGCCCATGCGCCGCGCGAGCAGCCCCTGGCCGAGCGCCTGGTTCGTCTTGTGCGCGCCGCCGTGGAGCAGGTCCTCGCGCTTGAGGTACAGCTTCACGCGCGGGTCGCCGGTCAGGTTCCGGCACAGGGTGAGCGGCGTCGGGCGCCCCGCGTAGGTCGTCAGCAGCCCGTCGAACTCCGCCGCGAACGACGGATCGCCGCGCGCCTCCAGGTACGCGCGCTCGAGCTGCTCGAGCGCGGGCACGAGGATCTCCGGGACATAGGCGCCGCCAAAGGCGCCGAAGCGGCCGCTTTGCTGCATGGTGATTGCCTCGATCGTCGGTTGTGCGTTGTGGGTCGTGAGAGGTGCCGTCAGGGGGAGGCGCGGTCCGCCGGGGCCGCGGGGTCAATGTCGTGGCGCGACGGGCCGCGCGCGCTGTCGAACAGGCGCACGAGCAGGTCGGCGCACTTCTCGCCGGGCGCGCGCTCGACGCCCGACGCGACGTCGAGCCCCCACGTCCCCACCCGGCGCGCCGCGGCGATGTTGTCCGGGTTCAGCCCGCCCGCGAGCAGGCTCCGGGCGCGCGCCGGGTGGCCGTCGATCGCGCTCCAGGCGAACGTCCGCCCCGTGCCTCCCCGCGCCTCCGCCGTGCGCGTGTCGAAGACCAGCCGATCGGCGCTGCGCTCGACCTCCGCGCCAGCGCCCACCTCGCCGGCCGCGCTGGCTGCCTCCCCGGACGGCGCCATCGGGACCGCCTTCCAGACCTCGCACCCCTCGGGGAGCGCGCGCCGCAGCGCCTCGATGAACGCCGCGTCCTCGTCGCCGTGGAGCTGCACGGCGCGCAGCCCGATCGCCCGCGCCGTATCGGCGACGAAATCCACGGATTGATTGAGGAAAACACCGACGAAGGGCAGCCCCGCGGCTGTGGCGACCACGATCTCGGCCTGCTCGCGCGTCACCCGCCGCGGCGAGGTCTCGGCGAAGACGAGGCCGCCGAAGCGGGCCCCGAGCCGCTCCGCCTCGCGCGCGTCCCCGGGCCGGGTCAGGCCGCAGATCTTCACCCTGCCGGTCACCAGCGCGCGCGCGGCGTCCGCGATGTCGGGGCTGCGCATGAGCGACGTGCCGACGAGGAACCCGTCCACCGAGGGCGCGAGCCGCTCCACGTGGGCGCGCGACTCGACGCCCGACTCGGCGATGACGATCCGATCGCGCGGCACGCGCGGGGCGAGCCGCTCCGAGACGGCGAGATCGACCTTGAGCGACTTGAGATCGCGGTTGTTGATGCCGATCACGGGCGCGGGCAGCGCGAGCGCGCGCTCGAGCTCCGCCTCGTCGTGAACCTCGACGAGGCAGTCCATGCCGAGCGCCTCGGCGGCGCCCAGGCACAGGAGCGCGGTCGCGTCGTCCAGCACCGACAGCATGAGCAGGATCGCGTCCGCGCCGTGCGCCCGCGCCTCGATCACCTGGTAGGGCGTCACGACGAAGTCCTTGCAGAGGATCGGGACGTCCACGACCGCGCGCACGGCCTGGAGGATCTCGAAGCTGCCCTGGAAGAAGGGCTCGTCGGTCAGCACGCTCACCGCGTCGGCGACGCCGTAGTATGCGGCGGCGACGGCGTGCGGGTCGAAATCCGGCCGGATGAGGCCCTCGGACGGGGAGGCCTTCTTGCACTCCAGAACGAACCGCGCGCCCGGCGCGGAGAGCGCGCGCCGGAGGCTCCGCGAGGTGGGCGGCGCGCTCGCCCGAAGGCTGGCGAGCGGGGTCCGCCGCTCGCGCTCCGCCACGTCCGCCCGCTTCCGCGCCACGATGCGCGCGAGCACATTGCCCTGCTCAGCCATGTTTCGCCTCCTTCCGCGCTTCCTGGGCCCCGTCCCGGCTCAGCGCCACGAAGCGCGTGAGCCGCTCCGCCGCGCGCCCGGAGCCCAGCACGTCGAGCGCCAGGGCCGTCCCTTCCCGCAGCCCCTCCGCGCGCCCGGCGATCCAGAGCAGCGCGCCGGCGTTGATCGCGACGGCGTCGCGGTGCGCGGGCGCCCCGCGCCCGGCGAGCAGGTCGCGGAGCCACGCCGCGTTCGCCGCCGGGCCGGCGCCCCGGAGCGCGTCGATCGGCGCCGGCGCGACCCCCGCGTCGGCCGGGTCGATCGTGAGCTCCTCGACGACCCCATCGCGGAGCCGGGCCGCGCGCGTCGGGGCGTGCAGGGCGACCTCGTCGAGCCCCCCGCCGTGGACGACGAGCGCGGCCTGGCACCCGAGCATGCCGAGCGTGCGCGCGGCGTGGGTGACGAGCTCCGGATCGTAGATGCCCATCACCTGGATCGGCGGCGCGCTCGGGTTCACGAGGGGGCCGAGCAGGTTCATGATCGTGCGCACCTTGAGGGCGCGGCGCACGGGCATCGCGTGGCGGAGCCCGGCGTGGTACTGCGGCGCGAAGAGGAAGCAGAAGCCGACCTCGTCGAGGGCGCGGCGCGAGACCTCGGCCGGCGGGTCGAGCCGGGCGCCCAGCGCCTCGAGCGCGTCGGCCGACCCGCACTGGGAGGAGACCGAGCGGTTGCCGTGCTTGGCGACCGGCAGGCCTGCTTCGGCCGCGACGAAGGCGACGGCCGTCGACACGTTGACGGTGGACTGCCCGTCTCCGCCGGTGCCGCAGCAGTCGGCATAGGCATAGGTCGGCCGCGCGAACGGCACCGACATCCCCCGGAGCGCGCGCGCCGCGCCCGCGATCTCGGCGGGGGTCTCGCCCTTCGCCTTGAGCGCGACGAACAGCGCGGAGAGCTCGATCTCCGTCAGCGCACCGGCGATCAGGTCGCGGAACAGCGCCTCGGTCTGCTCCGTGGAGAGGTCCACGCCGGCGCAGAGCGCATCGATGACTGCATGCATCATGGTTCTCTCCTCATGTTCACGGCTGTTCTGGCAGACACTGATCCTCGGGACTCGGGCGTCGCGCCGCGGCGCACTGCATAGCGGACAAAAGCGAAAAGGCCCACCGTTGTTCCGGCGGGCCCTCTTTCTTCTTTCCTTCAGGTCGTCCTCCCCGCAGGGAGGCGCTTTACCCGGGATAAGGGCCCGCCGTGGTACAGCACCAGCGCCACCAGCGCAGCCCTGCCACGCACGAACCCACCTCGACGGCCGAGCACGACGCGCCGCCGAGGACGAAGGCCTCGGAACAGCAGCGAGCGCAGGACGCGGGGAGCGCGCGGGACATGCGGGGAACATAGCTTGCGGGTGCGACGAGCGTCAAGCGGGTTCCGCGCGCCTTGAGCCGCCGCTTCAGCCGCCATGGCCCGAGCTTCCTCGGATCAGCGAACCTCCGAGGCCTCCGCGCTCTCCACCGCCATCCGCGGGCGGCGCCTCCGCTGGAGGGTCCTCGTGCCCTCGCTGGCGGCCAGCGCCGGCATCGCGACGGTGAACAGCGGCCCGAAGGCCGGCGCGGGATACCGGCTCTCGCCGGCGCCTCGGTAGAACCTGAAGGATAGAGAGCACGTTGTCGACGATCTCTGCGCGCTCGGGCCGGCGCCGCATCACGTCCGTCATGTGGCAGACGAGATAAGAGACGTGGAATATTTGTTGGTGCTTGGAAGACCCCTCTGGCGGCAGCTTGCGTCGCGCAAGGAGCGTCGGTCGTCGGTCAGCTGAGGGTCATTTGAGGGTCAACCGAGCACGCGTGACGATTCGCCGTTGACACCAGCACATCGTCTGGCGTCCCCTTACCCTCCATGAGCGCGATGGAGTTCGAGGCGGCGCTGGACGGCGCGCAGCTGCGCCCGATCGGCGTGATCCGGTCCTTGCTCAAAGAGCGCAGCGAGGCGCCCAGACAAGGATCGGAGGGAGCGCCGGATGCCTGGCTCGAGGTGTACCCGTGGGCGGCGGAAGGGCTGCTGGGCCTCGCCGTCGGCGACGAGATCATCGTCATCACGTGGTTTCACCAGGCGCGCCGCGACGTCCTCCGAGTCCACCCGCGGTCCGACGCGCGCAATCCGCTCACGGGCGTCTTCGCGACGCGATCTCCGGACAGGCCGAACCCTCTCGGCCTTCATCCCGCCTTCGTCCGTGCCATCGACGGCGACCGCCTGCGCATCGGGCCCATCGAAGCCGTCGACGGCACACCGGTCGTCGACATCAAGCCGGTCCTGACGTGAGGAACAGGGGTGCGATGATCGCTACCTGGAGATCACGATCCAGGTGAGCTCGTCGATCCCGGAGAGCGGCGCCGTCTTGACGACCGCGCCGTCGGCCACTCCTGCGGCCGGCGCCGAGAGCTTGCCGTCGTACTCGCTCATGGTCCGGAACTTCACGGGTGTTCCAGGCGCCAGGTCCGAGGGGGCCTGGACGCCGACGGGCGAGTCGCTGGTCGTCGCGAACGGGTAGAGCGCGTAGACCGCCACGATCTCCTCCCCGCCGAGATCGGGGAGCGGCGGCACGCGCTCCGGCGGGATCCTCCGGGCCGCGATGTCGTGGAGGGCCTCGCCGAGCGGCGCGGCGAGCGCGGCGCGGCTCACGGTGAGCTGAAGGCCATCGCCGACCTCCAGGACCTGCGGATCGTCGCTGCTCGGACCAAGGACGGCGCCCGCGGGCAGGTGCGGCACGAAGAGCGATCCCGCGTCGACGGTGACCGCGCCGGTGAAGCGCAGCGGGAACATGGTCGTCCCCCGGCGCGGCGTCGTCCCCGCGTCCTCCATCGACTTCACCACGAAGTCGACCGGCGGCTCCGCGTCGCAGACGAAGGTGAAGCGACCATCCGCCCTCGATCGGTCCGAGTAGCAGACCGAGGTATTGCAAAACAGCACGGTGGCTCCGCCGATGGGCTGTCCCGCCTCGTCCGCGAGCACGCCGGTCACGCCTGGACCCGCTGGCGCGCCGCCTGCGCCGGAGCCGCCGCCGCCCGTCGCTGCGCCGCCGGCGTCGCCACCACCGCTGGTCGCTGCGCCGCCGCCTCCGGCGCCGCCGCCCGTCGCTGCGCCGCCTCCGGCGCCGCCGCCCGTCGCTGCGCCGCCGCCGGCGTCCCCCGCCCCGCTGGTCGAGCCGCCGCCTCCGCCGCAAGCGGACGCAATCAGCGCGACGACCAGGAGCAGGGCGCGCCTCATCATTCGGCCAGCGCCTGCTCGATGACCGCCGTCATCGCATCAGGATCATACTCGTGCGTGACATACCGGACGATGCCGTCCTTGCCGACGATCACGTCGACCGGAAACGGGTTGGGGCCGGGGAAATTGGACGTCACGGCGCCGTACGTGCTCGCGGTCTCCTCGAGCCCGACCGGGAAGCTGACCTTGATGTTGTCGCAGTACGCCTGCACCTGGCCGATCTGATCGACCGGCTCCCTCGGGTTGAGGGCCACGACCTGCAGCCCCCGGTCCTTGTATTTGCGCCAGAAGCGCTCCTCGGTGTCCGGCAGGTGGTTGGCGCAGACCGGACAGAAGGTGGCAAAGTAGGTGAGCAGAAGCACGCCCCCTGCCGACTCCTCCGAGGTCCATGTCGTGCCGTCCAGCATCGTGCCCCTGGTCGCGGGCAGGGGCGCGCCGACGCTCACGCCGGGCGCGTTACCGACGAGGTAGGTCTTCCGCACCGGGGCCGCAGGGTCGTCCGAGGCGATGTGGAGATAGCCGATCTCCTGGTCCGCCTCCGAGGCGAGGTACGTCACGTTGAGCTCGATCTTCTCGCCGGGCGCGATCCGCGCCTGGCGCGGCTCGACGCTGAACGCGGAGCCGCTGACCCAGCTGTCCACCAGCGTGAGCGGCGCCGTCCCCTGGTTCGTGACCTCGAGCGGGAGCGTCTTCGTGTCCCCGACCGCGACCGGGCCGAAATCGATCCGCGCAGCGGATTCCGGGAGACGGATGTTGGGGGCGAGGCGGTCCGGCTCGAGGCGGTAAGAATAGGGGTTCTCCCAGGTGCCGATGAACACGTCCTGACCCCGGGCGGCGACGCCGAAGGTGCGCATCGTGGGGAGCTCGCGCTCCGGATCCTCGTACTCGAACGCCCTCGGGATGCGCACTGCCGCGATGAAGGTCGGGGCGGCGGGCGTGGACACGTCGTACACGCGCACGTCGTTCCACGCGGCGACGAAGAGGCGGCGCTCGGAGTAGGCCAGTCGGAGCGGGGTCCCGGGCATCTCGGCGCGACCGACGACGACCGGGCTCGCGAGGTCGGAGATGTCGACGACGGCGACGCCCGCAGAGCCCGCCGCCACATAAGCGAAGTCGCCGTCCACGACGACGCCCTTCGCCTGGCCCCCGGTGGCCACGCGCCCGAGCTCGACCGGCGCCGTCGGGTCCGTCGCGTCGACCGTGACGAGCCCGTCCACGCCGTCGGCGACGAAGACATGGTTGTCGCGCGCCGCGACCCCCCATGCATTGGTGAATCCACCCAGGCTGCCGACCCGCGTGAACCCGACCGCGCTGTCGTAGCGGTAGACGCCGAGGCCATCTCCGTGCAGCCCCACGAAGACGTTGTGGTTCGCGACGTCGACGCCCTCGTAGCTGATCCCCTCCTCCTGCAGGACGGGGAGCTGCACCGGGGCCTCGGGATCGCTGATGTCCCAGCCGCTGAGGAACGCCGGGTTCCGGATGTTGCCGAGGTGCGTGGTGAAGACGAGATCGTCGTCCCACGCCAGGTGCTTGCAGCCGGGCGTGCGGGAATCGCCGGGGATGGTGTGCTTGAGCCCCCCCGCGAGCACCTCCATGTCGGCGGGGTCCTCCGCCTGGATGACGTTGAACGTGTAGCTGCAATTGAGGAGCAAGCTATCGTCGCGGACGCGGACCTCATCCGTGTGGCTCCCCACGTCATGCAAGCTCTGGAGCTGCACCAGCGGGCTCAGGAAATGCCCGGGCTGGAGCGCGGTTGGGACGCATTCTCCGCCGACGTCCTCGGTGCCCTCGCCGCAGACGACACCGGGGCTCGTCGCCGTAGGCACGCACGCGCCGTCGACATCCTCGGTGCCCTCGCCGCAGACGACACCGGGGCTCGGCGCCGAAGGCACGCACACGCCGCCGGCCGCCTTCGTGCCTGGACCGCACGACAGCCCGGTCTCGCTCACCGCATCGTCGCCTCCGCAGGCGGACAAGGCGAGCAAGATCAGCGCGGAGACGGAAGCGCTACGTCGCAGCAGCGTCATGAAGAGCTCCTTGGATGGGATGAAGGACAGGGCGGCTGATGAAGCAAGGGCAGCGTCCGGGCGAGGATACAAGTCGCCGGGGGGGCCTGGGCAAGGAGAACCGGTGTCGCGGCGGCGCCGGCGCACGTCTCCGACGGTGTCCGCCGTTGCGCCGTCCGGACCAGGCGGGGTCGAGGTCGGGGGGCGGCGGCTCGGATGGGAGCCGCCTCCACGAGCCGAGGGCCTGGGCGACCGAGCACGACGCGTCACCGAGGACGAAGGCCTCGGTGACGCGTGCAGCGCGCCGGACACGTGGTAGGGAATCCCGGCAACGTCGTTGGAAGGGTCGTGGTCGCAGGTAGGCCGCGAGAGAGCACGGAAAGGTTCATGTTGAGGATAGCCATTCTTGGAGGCGGGATCGCCGGGCTGGGCGCGGCGATCTCCCTCGCCGGACGGGGGTTCGACGTGGAGGTTTTCGAGAGGCACGCTGCGCCGACGGACATCGGCGCGGGGATCGTCTGCTGGCCAAACGCCTCGTTCGTGCTCCAGGAGCTCGGGCTCCTGGACTCCGTAGCCGGGCTGGCCGGGCGCCCGACCCGGATGCGGAGGGTCTCGTGGACCGGCGAGGAGCTCGGCGCGCTGGACATCCGGAAGCTGGACGAGCTCATGGGGTCGCCGAGCCTCTCGGTGCTGAGGAGAGAGCTCCAGGCGGCGCTGCTGTCCCGCGCCGACGGGCTGGGTGTCCGCGTGCGGTACGGGCACGCCGCCGATCGCATCGAGCCCTCGGCCGCCGGCCCGGCGAGCGTTCACTTCGCGAACGGAGCGACCGTCACGGCGGACGTGATCCTCGGAGCAGACGGGCGGATGAGATCGGTCGCGAGGGCGTTCGTGCACGGCGACAATCGCCCGAGATACCAGGGCTTCGTCAACTGGCTTGGCACATTCGAGAGCGATCGCGCGGTGTTCTCGGAATCGCAGATCGAGGTGATGGACTGCTGGGGTGTCGGCGTGCGCTTCGGCGTCGTGCCCGTATCTCGGTCGAAGGCGTACTGGGCCGGCGCCGCGGCCTGCCCTGAGGCTCGGGGCAAGGAGCCAGCAGATTACCGGGCCGAGCTCCGCGCCCTCTTCCGCGGGTGGCCGAGCCCGATACCGGAATTGATAGAGGAGACGCCCTCCGAGCGCATGAACAAGGTCTACGTCCACGATCACGATCCCATCGACACGTGGCATCGAGACAACGTCTTGCTGATCGGCGACGCCGCGCACGCGGCGCTGCCCACGTCGGGCCAAGGCGCCAGTCAGGCCCTCGAAGACGCGTGGCACCTGGCCGACTGTCTGAGCAGCGCGGCCTCCCTCGAGGAGGCGTTCACCGCCTTCACGAAGCGCCGCCACGCCAAGAACGCCGCGATCAACGCGGGCGCCCGCGACCTCGCGCGCTCGCTGTTCGCGACCGATCCTGCGCTCTGCGAGGCGAGGGATCGCAGGAGCAAGGCGACCGACTACGGGGCCATGGTCCAGGGCATGGCGAGGGGCTGGTCCAGCGGACTGCCGATGAGCGGGCGTCCGGGCGCCGCGTCGGCTCGGCCCCAGGCCTGACGAGCCCGGGAGGGGCGCGGCGCCGGCACGTTCAAATTCCGGCTGCCGGCGCCCCGGGCTCGTCCGCTCCCGCAGGATACTTTGCGGCCCGGTACACCGATGGTAGGCCCCGTTCTCCAGGGCGCACGACCTCGCAGCCAGGCGCGACCGGCCCTCGCGAGGCGCCCGCGCGGCCCTCCCCCCTGCGTGCCCATGATCACCGCCGAACCAGGTCCCCCGCCGCCGCCGAGCGCCGCCGGCTCTCATGACAGCGTCCCGCCGCGATCGCAGAGCGGTCCGCCCGCCCGGCAGAGCGCGCCGCCGGGGCGGTCCCTCCCCCCGCCGGGGCGGTCGGCCCCTCCGCCGCCGCGCCGCAGCGCCTGGACCACCCGCCTCGGTGAGGCCTGCGTGCTCGGCCTCGGCGTCGCCTCGCTCTCCGCCGTGCCGACCGCGCTGCGCACCGCCCGCGCCGGCGCCTCCTTCCTCGACGGGCTCCTCGTCGGCACCGCCGTCCTGCTCCCGCTCGTCACGCTCGCGCTCATCCTCTCGCGCGCCGCCGGCCGCGGCTTCCGCGGCATCGTCGGCGCGGGCGGCGAGCGGCTCGCCGTCCTCCGCGTCGCGCTCTGGATCGGCGTCGCCTTCCCGGTGCTCGCCGCGCTCGCCGCCCTCCTCAAGGCGACGACCCACCACCGAGGCCTCGCCGGCGCGACCTTCGGCGTCCTCGGCCTCGCCGGCGTCGCGGCGGCGGCGCTCGTCACCCAGCGCCTCGTCGCGCTCGGCGATCGCCTCGCCGCCCGCGGCGTGAAGCCGTGGCTGCTCGCCGTCGCCGGCACGGCCATCGGCGTCGTCCCCCTCGTCGCCGCCTTGGCTCCGCTCGCCGCCCACGCGGGCAACACGAGCGGCGACGCCGGGGCCGCCGTGCGCGCCGCCATCGTTGACGGCGCCATCGCGCTCGTGGCGACCGCGCTCGTCTCGAGCGTCGACCTCAGCGCGGCCGTCGGCCGCCTCGCCGGCATCGCGGGCGTCCCGCTCGCCGCCCTGGTCCTCATGACCGCGACCGCCCGGATCGAGTCGTTCCCCCCGCTCGGCCAGGCCGTGCGCGCCGGCGGCGGCCTCGCGGCCACCCTCTTCAGCGCGCTCGAGCAGTGGACCGACCGCGACGGCGACGGGATGGGCTCGCACTTCGGCGGCCTCGACTGCGACGAGGGCGACCCCACCCGGTATCACGGCGCGCGGGAAACGCCGGGCGACGGCATCGATCAGGACTGCAGCGACGGAGCCCACGAGGGCGCCGCCCCCCTGCCCGCCAGGGCCGTCGCGGGCTCGCCTGCCGGCGCCCTCACGACCGCGGCTGCCGGCGCCAAGCCTGCCGCCGCTTCCAGCGCCGCGTCGACCGCTCCTGCCGGCGCCCCGCCGGCCGCTCCCGCCGGCGCCACGACGGCCGCGCACGTGCGCGCCGCGTCGGCGCCTGCCGCGCGCGACGAGGGCGGCGCGGTCATCCCGGCCGTCCTGACGAAGACCATCTCCCCCGCCGGGGCCACGCCTGCCTCCCCCGCGCCCGCCGCCGCGCCGATGCGCCCCGACGTCCTCCTCATCACGCTCGACACGGTCCGCGCCGACCACACGTCGGCCTACGGCTACGGCCGCGACACCAGCCCGCGGCTCGCCGAGCTCGCGGCCCGCGGCGTGCTGTTCGAGCGCGCCTACGCCGCCTCGAGCGAGACGCAGCGGGCCATCTCGCCGCTCGTCACCGGCCGCCGCCTCAACCGGGCGGCGCGCGACCGCCGCGAGTGGCCGACGCTGCTGCCCGAGAACGACACCCTCGCGGAGCGCATGAAGCGCGCCGGCTACCTCACCGCCGCGGTCAGCTCGTTCACGTGGATCAGCCAGGAGCGCGGCTTCGATCAAGGGTTCGACCGCTTCGAGACCGTCTACGGCGACGCCCACCCGGAGCGCGAGGCGACAGGCCACCTCGCGGTCGAGAAGGCCATCGAGCTCCTCGAGGGGTATGCCCAGCGCACCCAGCCGATCTTCCTCTGGCTCCACCTCTTCGACGCCCACGAGCGCTACGTCGCCCACCCCGGCATCCGCTTCGGCTCCGGCAGGACCGCCGCCTACGACGGCGAGATCGCCTACGTCGACCGGCAGCTCGGCGCCCTGCTCGACGCCGTGGCGAGGGGCCCCCGCGCCGGCCGCACGGCGGTCATCGTCCACGGCTCGCAGGGAGAGGGGCTCGGCGAGCACGGCCCCGTCGGGCACGGCGTCGAGCTCTACGAGGAGGCGATCCGCGTCCCCCTCGTCATCGCCCTCCCCGGCGCCGCGCCGGGCCGTTATCCGCATCCCGTGAGCACGGTCGACATCGCGCCCACCGTCCTCGACATCGGCGGCGCGGAGGCCACGGCCGTCGAAGGCGCCTCCCTGACCGCCATCGCCACGGGCGCCGAGCGCGCGCCCCGGGGACCGGTGTTCGCTCGCACGGCCCGCCGCGCCGCGGTCGTCGACGGGCAGCTCAAGCTCCTCGTGATCGAGCGAAAGAAGCGGGCGAAACAAGACCGCCTGCTCCTGTTCGATCTCGGGAGCGATCCCCGCGAGACCCGCGACCTGTCCGCCGAGCGGCGCTTCGAGGCCGACCTCGGGCGGCTCCGCGAAAAGTTGTCTGCCTTCGAGTCTCCCTCGCAGTAGAGTTTACTGCGAGGGATCATGCACAGGTTCGCCCCTTCGACGCGGAAGCCCGCGCCCCCGCGCGCGAGGGCGCTGCGCGCCGCCGTCGCCGTCGGCTTCGCGGTGGCCCTCGCGTCGCTCGCGCTGCTCGTGGTGCGGCTCGCGGATGCGCCGTCCGTGCCGCTGACGCTCGGCGCGGGCGCCATCACGGGCTCGCTGCCGCGGCGCCTCCGGTTCGAGTGGCGCCTCGTGCGCGATCGCCACTGGCAGATCGCCTCGTCGCCTGCCGAGTCGCGCGAGGCCACCGACCAGATCGAGGGCACCCGCGGCGCCTGCCCGACGGGCATGGTCGAGGTCTCCGGCCTCATGAAGCTCGACCCGGCGCCGAAGGCCCAGGGCGACCTGCGCTCCATCGACGAGATGCAGCGGACCACCTGCAAGCACTGGATCAGCAGGGACTACCCCGAGCGGTGCGCGGAGTTCGATCGCGAGAAGTGGCTCTCGATGTCGAAGGACCTCGACACGAAGCCGATGCACTTCTGCATGGATCGCTACGAGTACCCCAACCAGAAGGGCGTCTATCCTTTCATCCTCGTCTCGTTCTACGAGGCGAACGAGCTCTGCGCCGAGGAGGGCAAGCGCCTCTGCGACGAGGCCGAGTGGACCTTCGCCTGCGAGGGCGAGGAGGCGCGCCCCTACCCCTACGGTTACATCCGCGAGCCTGAGGCGTGCGTCGTCGATCAGGCATGGCGCCCGTACATCGAGACCGCGCTGCGCCCGCGGGGCGGCCCCGCGGCCATGGCCGAGATGGACCGGCTCTGGCAGGGCATGGCGTCGGGCGTCCAGCCCCGCTGCCGGAGCCCCTTCGGCGTCTACGACATGACCGGCAACATCGATGAGTGGACCCGTTCCGTCCGCGAGGGCGAGCGCCCCTCCATCCTGAAGGGCGGCTACTGGGGCCCTGTCCGCACGCGCTGCCGCCCCTCGACCCGCTCGCACGACGAGAACCACATGTTCTACCAGCAGGGCTTCCGCTGCTGCGCGGACCACGGCGCCACGATCGGCGTCCCCGCGGAGCGCGCCGTCACCGGCGACCCTGCCGCCGCCCCGCTGCCGCGCGAGCTCCGCTGACGCGCTCGCCGCCGCGCACACGAGCGCGCGGCCGCTCGCGCTCGCCGCGCAGTCGACCGCGCTCGCCGCAGCGCGTATCCTCTGCGCTGATGGACCACCCCCCCGCCGGACAGGGTGCCTCGCCTGGCCCCCGCGACGTGCGCGCCGAGCACGCCGGCACACGCCTCGCTGCCCGGGCGGAGCCGCCGGGCGCCGCGCCGGCCCCGCCGCGCGCGCGCCAGCTCGATCGGCTGACCGGGCTCGTGCTCCTCGCCGCCGCCGCCGTCGTGCTGCTCCCGATGGCGCCTGTCGTGTTTCGGGCGGTCGCCGGCGATCGCTCGCCGGTGCAGAGCGCTGGCCGGTTCGCGCACGTCCTCGACGGGCGTCCCTCGGCGGATCGGGGCGCGCAGATCCACCCTCGCTTCCCGTTCGACGAGGATCCAGGCTCCGACGAGCGGCCATCACCTCACGACGACGGCCCTGCCCTCGATGACGAGGAGGACCCGGGCGCGCCTGGGCGCCTCCAGGCGGGCATCGCCTCGCGCGGCATCACGCTGCTCGACGAGCCGCGGGCGGACGGCGCCCGGGTCGGCTCCATCGCCGCCGGCGAGATCGTGATGATCGTGCGCGAGGCGGGCGCGTGGGCCCTCGTCATGAAGAACGGCGGGGGCGACCTGCTCATGGGCTGGGCCCGCCGGAGCGAGATCGCCATCCGATGAGCGCGCGCTCGCCGGAGTCGCCGCGCGCCTACCGCGGTCGCCTGCTCACCCCGATCCCCGCGTCGCCGGACGGCGCTCAGGTCCGGACCATCGACGACGCGCTGCTCGTGGTCGGCAGCGACGGTCGGATCGCCCAGGCAGCGCCGTTCGCCCCGGGCGCGTTCCGCGGGCCGGTGCTGGACCTGCGGCCTGCGGTGTTGATGCCTGGCTTCATCGACGCGCACGTCCATTTCCCGCAGACGCGCGTCATCGGCAGCGCCAGCGGCCCGCTGCTCGACTGGCTGGAGCGGTCGGTCTTCCCCGAGGAGGCCCGCTTCCGCGACGAGGCCTATGCCACGCGCGTCGCCGGCGAGTTCACGGGTCGGCTGCTCGCGTCGGGCACGACCACCTGCGTCGTCTTCTCCAGCTCGTGCGCCGGCGCGACCGACCGGCTGTTCCGCGCCCTCTTGGCCGCCGGCTTGCGCGGCATCGCCGGCCTCACGCTCATGGACCAGAGCTGCCCGGAGGCGCTCCGCGTCCCTCGCGACGAGGCCATCCCCGCCGCCCGGGATCTCGTGCAGCGCTGGCACGGCGAGGGCGGCGGCCTCCTCGAGTTCGCGATCACCCCCCGCTTTGCCCCGAGCTGCTCCCGTCCCTTGATGGAGGCGGCCGCGCGGCTCGCCCGCGATCACGGCCTCCTCGTGCAGACGCACGTCGCCGAGAACCCGGCCGAGGGCGAGGCCACGTTGCGCGCGCACCCCTGGGCGCGCGACTACGTCGACGTCTACGACCGCGTCGGCCTGCTCACCGGGCGCGCCCTGCTCGCGCATGCCATTCACCTCTCGCCGCGCGAGTGGGACCGCCTCGCGGAGACGGGCTCGTCGGTCGTCCACTGCCCCGACTCGAACTTCTTTTTGGGCAGCGGCCGCATGCGCCTCTCCGACCCGCGCGCGCGCGGGGTCCCTGTCGGGCTGGGCAGCGACGTCGGCGCCGGCCGCAGCTTCGACATGCGCCGCAGCATGTCGAGCGCGTTCGACAACGCCCTCTGCCTCGGCGACCGCCTGACCCCCGCCGATCTCTTCGTCATGGCCACGCAGGGCACCGCCGACGCCGTCGGCCTGGGCCGCGTCGTCGGCAGCCTCGACGTCGGCAAGGAGGCGGACTTCATCGCCGTCCGTTTCCCCGAGCACGTGATCGGCGAGGCCGAGACGCTGAACCACCTCGTCTTCGCGTCCGACGCGACCGTCCAGCGCGCCTTCGTGCGCGGCCGGCCTGTCTACCCCTGACCGGTCCCCCTCTCCTCCTCGGCGGCCTCGTAGACCTCGAGCTCCCAGACGAGGATCTCGAAATCCCGCCGCAGGATGTACCGTGCGCCGTCGTCCCCGCGCACCTTGAAGTAGAGGTGATCGCCCCCGGGCCACCGGTCGAGGATCTCCGTCACCCGCACGCGGCGCTCCCCCAGGGTGACCGTCTCGGGCTCTTCGCTCCCGCCGTGGCCGGCACGGCACGCCACATCGACCCGCATCTGCCTTTCGCGCAGGGTAGCAGGTGCGGGCGCCCGGCTCCCGCGATCCCTCCACGGAGAGGGCTCGCTCGGCCGGACGCCCCGAGGTGGCGGCGCTCCCGGGGCGTCGCGCCCGGGAGCGCCTCCTCGCTCAGTTCGGGTTGACCGAACAGCCGTAGAGCAGCTCCATGCCCGCTGTGTTGTCCTGCGCCGCCATGGCGCACGTGTCCTCGCACAGCTTGATGATCCCCTCCTCGATATAGAAGGACGAGGACGTCCCCGCGCACTCCTCGAGGTTCTTCACCTGCGAGAAGGTCTTCTTCTGCCCGCCGTTGCTCGGCGTGAACTCGATCTGCACCGTCTTCAGGTCGATCGAGTGCCCATCCGGCGCCTTGGGCACCTCGATTTCACACGACAGCTTGGCGCCCGAGATCACGCTGTCTGCGATGGCCTGGAACACCGCATCGTAGGTGGCGTGCTGCTGGATCGGGTATCTCAGCCCGCCGGTCATGACGCTGAGGACCTGATAGGTCGTCCCGGGATCGACCGAGTCTGGCCGGCACTGCTCCCAGGTGGCGGGCGCCTCCGGCGGCCAGGGGGCCGTCGGCGGGGTGTTCTCCTTGATGCCCACGAAGCTGAAGAACTTGTAGTTGCGCGCGTCCTTCGAGCCGAAAAGTTCCGGCGCGATCGCCGTCAGGGCCGCGTCGAAGGCCTCTGCCGATTTGGTGCCGCCGGCGACGTTCTTGTTCGCGGGCTCGTCATCGTCGACGTCGAAGAGCGTGATGTCAGCCCCCTCCTCGAAGAGCGCCTTGTCCGCGCCGAGCGACTTCGTCGTGCAGTTGACGCCGTCATCGGTGATCTCGACGAACACCTTCAGCGAGTCCGTCCGCAGCCACTGCGACCACCCGGGCGACGTGGCCTCTCCCTTGGGCGGGATCGCCCCATTCAGCGTGTCGATCGCCAGACAGAGCGAGTCGAGGCTGCCGATCTCCAGGCTGTACTGGTAGAAGTGCGGCGGGTTGCTGTTCGGGTTCTGCGGGACCGGCGAGCAGCTCCCGCTGCCGAGCGGCGCCTCGATGCAGACCGACTGCTCGACGTCCGAGCTGCCGTGCTTCGAGAGCATGATGACGCGGTAATCGATCTTGCTCGCCGCGATGATCGAGGCGAAGTTCTGGTTGATGTTCCGTTGGACGCTGTTGATCTCGTCCGTCATGCTCCCCGAGTTGTCGATGATGAAGATGATGTCGGCCGGGCGCTGCTGGTAATCGGCCTGCAATCGGGTCGCGATGCACGCCGTGTCCTCGTTGAGCCCCGCGTCCTTGTCCCCGGTCCCTGAGCCGACATCGAACTCACCGCCGTTCCCGAACCCGCTCCCGGACGTCTCGCCGCTGCCGCCGCTGCCGCCGCTGCCGCTGCCGCTCCCAGAGCCGCTGTTGCCGGGGCTCGCCTCACCACCCCCGCCGGAGCACCCGCCGATGGCCGCCGCGGCCGCAAGCAAACCCAGACCAACCAGCCCAACAAGCGTCTTCGTCGAGAGCTTCAAATTGACCTCCAAATCGGGGAACGCGACAATGCGCAGCGACGGATGTTACCAGACTCACGTCCCGATGGACGCGATCGACATGAAATAATCTAGCCCGACAGGAGGTAGACAACCGACCACCGTTGTCGGTCCAGGGACCTTGTCCACGACCATTCGACTCGCCCTCTGGGACAGGCTCACCAAAGGAGCGAGGAGATGGCCGAGGGCGGGTGAATGGGAGCGACGCCCGACGAGGCGGCCCGGGGCAGCCCGGCGAGACCACCCTCGGGCACACGCGGCGAGCGCGGCGCACAGCGATCCTGGCGGCTCCCCTCGTCCGCTCCGCGGCGGGACTCGCACCTTTGCGACGGCGGGGGGCGCTAGACTGCGCTCTTCGAGGCGACGAGTTCGCGCGCCGCCGCGAGCAGGCGCTCGGGCGTGTTCGCCTCGGGCTCTTCGGTGACGAGCTCGACGAGGCGCTCCAGGAGCTCGCCGACGAGCCGGCTCGGCGGAATGCCGAGCTCCTTCATCAATCGATTGCCGTTCACGGCGAGATCCTTGGCGGAGAGCGCCGCGCCGGCCGCGAGCAGCGCGTCCACGCGCTCCCGGAGCCGCCCTATCGTGGCGATGTCCTCGGTCGCCTCGCGCCCCTTGCCGAGCGCGTCGGCGAAGCCGATCTCGTAGAGATCCGGCGCCAGGGCCGGGGTCACCCGGCGGAGCCAGCGGCGCACCGCTGCGTCCGTCCAGGTGTCGTCGTAGCAGATCAGGTGGTGTCGAATGAGCGCCACGATCCGCGCGCGCTCGTCGTTCGAGAAGCGGAGCCGCGTGAGGATCGGGTCGGCCATCTCGGCCCCGACCCGCTCGTGCTCATAGAACGTATAGTCCTTCGTCTTCTCGGAGAACTCGCGCGTCCTCGGCTTCCCGATGTCGTGCATCAGCGCCGCCACGCGGAGGATCGGCTCGGGCTTGCACGCGTCGAGGCAGGCCATCGCGTGCCCCCACACGTCGTAGGCGTGCCATCGGTTCTGCTCGCACCCGACCGACTCGATCATCTCCGGGCAGGTGATCGCCAGCAGCTCCGTCCGGCGCATGATCTCGAACGCCACGCTCGGGCGGCGCGCGCGCATCGCCTTCAGCCACTCGTCGCGCACCCGCTCCGCGCTCACGCAGCGGAACGTCTGGTGCGACCGCGCGGTGCCCATGGCGCGCTCGGTCTCGGGGTCCAGCGTGCCCTCCAGCGTCGCGGCGAAGCGCGCCGCGCGCAGCACCCGCAGCCCGTCCTCGGCGAACCGCGCGCCCGGATCCCCGACCGCGCGGATGATCTTCGCCTCGAGATCGCTCCGCCCGCCGAACGGATCGATGAGGTGCCCGTCCACCGGATCGATCGCGATGGCGTTCATGGTGAAGTCCCGCCGCGCGAGATCGGCGGTGATGTCGTCCACGAACTCGACCCGATCCGGCCGCCTGCCGTCGCTGTAGGTCCCGTCGCCGCGCAGGGTCGTGACCTCGTACGGCACGCCGCGCACGAGGACGGTCACCGTCCCGTGCTGGATCCCGGTCGGGATCACCTTCCGGAACGCGGCCACGACCTCTTCCGGCCGCGCGTCGGTCGCGACGTCCCAGTCCTTGGCGTCCTGCCCGCGGAGCAGGTCGCGCACGCAGCCGCCCACGATCCAGCCGCGCTTGCCGCGCTCGCGGAGGCGGCGACAGATGCCGAGCACGTCCTCGGGGACGGCGTCGATGAGGTGATCGATCGGGGTCACGCCTGCGGCTTATCACGGGCCACGGCGAGCAGGGCCCCCGCCGAGCGCGCGCTCACCTCTTCGGGTGAGCCCAGGGGTCCCGGACATCCGGGTTCTTGGGGGTCCGGGTCGCCGGCACCGCCGGCGGCCGGCCCGCCCCGGGCCTCGCCTTCGGACCGCTCTTCTCGTCGGCCTCGAGCTTCACGAGCTTGCTCGGCTCGGTGCCGTCGAGCACCACCGTGCTCGTCTGGTACCCCTCGGCCCGGATGTCGATCGTGACCGTCTGCCCCTGCTCCACGTCGATGCTCGCCGGCAGCTTCAGCTCCACGCCGTTGCGGTAGCCGACCGCCGTCTCCGGCACCGCGGCCAGCGCGACCGCCATCTTCTGCACCGGCGGCGGCTCGGGGGGCGCCGGCTTGGCGGGCGCCTCGACCGGCGGCTTCTGCGCCTTCTGGGCGTTGTCCCTGGCAGACCCGCTCGCGCCGATGACGAAGATCGCCGTCACGATCCCCACCGCGGCCGCCGCCCCGGCCACCCACACGTAGCGGGGCCAGTGCGAGCGCGGGGGCGACGGCGGCGTCGCGGGGACGATCACCTTCGAGGTCTTGAAGTAATCGTGCGGCACGTTGAAGCCGCCCGAGCGCGCCATCATCTCGGCGACCGCGCCAGGCACGCCCCCGCACTTCACCTGCTCGAGGTCGGCGTGGAGATCGCCCATGGTCTGGTAGCGCGACTCCGGCTTCTTGGAGAGGCACTTCAGGATCACCGCCTCGAGCCCGGGCGGGCAGTCGGGGCCGCCGACGAGCGCGCGGATGGGGACCGGCGCCTTGTACATGTGCTGCGTCAGGATCCCCATGAAGTTGTCGGCGTTGAACGGGAGCTGGCGGCTCACGAGCTCATAGAGCATCACGCCGAGCGAATAGATGTCGGTCCGGTGATCGATGGGCGCCCCCGCGGCCTGCTCCGGGGACATGTAGTGCGGCGTCCCGAACACCGCGCCGGCGCGCGTCAGCTTGGTCGTCGTGCTCGTCGACACCTTCGCGATCCCGAAGTCGAGGATCTTCACGAAGTTCGGATCGCTGCCGCGGGCGACCACGAAGACGTTGTCCGGCTTGAGATCGCGGTGGATGATGCCGGCGTCGTGCGCGGCGGCGAGCCCCGCGGACAGCTGCAGCGCGATGTGGCAGATGCGCTCCATCGGCAGGTCGTTCGGCGAGTCGATGAGCTGCGCCAGGCTCACGCCTTCCAGGTACTCCATGACGAAGTACGTGGAGCCGTCCGGCAGGTCGCCGAAATCGGAGATGTCCACGATGTGCGGGTTGCCGATGCTCGACGCGGAGCGGGCCTCCTGCACGAAGCGCTCGAAGATCTCGCGGTCCCGCGCGAGCTCCGCGCGGAGCACCTTCACCGCGACGCGCTTGTCGATGACCTTGTGGCGGGCGAGGTAGACGAACCCCATCCCGCCCTCGCCGAGCAGCCGCTCGATCTTGTACCGGTGATCGAAGGTCGTCCCGATGTAAGGGTCCTTGGCGCCCGGCGGCCGCCGCTCGCGCGGCTCGACCTCGTCCGGCGGCGGGATCTCCAGGGAAGGCTCCCCTTCGCTGATCGGCACCGGGCTCGTTCGCCCGCTGATCTCGTCGGCGTCCGGCTCGCTCTGCCGCCCGAGCCGCGGGGCCATCTGGCGCAGCGGCGGCGGCGCCCGGAAGCTCGGCGGAGCCCGGAAGCTCGGCGGCACCTCGCTCGCGGGCCCCTCGACCCACCCCGCCCTGGAGGGCCTCGACGAGGGGCGGAGCTCGACCTCCACCGGCACGTCGTCATCGGCGCCGCTCGGCTCCATGGAGGACGGCGCGAACGCGGCCGCGACACCGGACGAGCGAGCCCCGCCAGCCGCGCTCGTGGGGCGCGACGGCGGTGCCTCCTCGAGCGCGCCTTCCTCGGCGTTGAAGACCCTGCTGCGCGCGGTGTGGTGCTCGTTTTTGGTGGCGCTCATGAAAGGCTCGCGGGCAGAAGTGCACGCCACATGCCGGCAGCTGCGACAGGATTGGATTCTAGCAGGCGTTCGGTCCGGGAAGCGAGATCATGCGGACCCCGCGCGCGAAAGGCCGCGGTGAGTGCGCGTCGACCGCGGGTCGGCCCGTCGCCGACCATGGCGGCCCAGCGTGCCGCGCGCGCCGCGTTCTGCTAGGAGGGCACCGCGATGAGCTACCCTATCGAGGTCGCGCTGCGATATCTCGGCTCCAAGAAGCGGGCGTTCATCTCGGTCGGCACCACGTTCGCGATCCTCGGGGTCGCGCTCGGGGTCGCGGCGCTCGCGACCGTGATGAGCGTGACCGGGGGCTTTCAGGCGGAGTTCCGCGAGAAGGTCCTGGGCGTCAACGCGCACGTCCTGGTGATCAAGTACTCGACGGACTTCCGTGAGTACCGCACGATCATGGAGCAGGTCTCCAAGGTCCCCGGCGTCATCGGCGTCGCGCCGTTCAGCATCAACCCCATGATGCTGACGCACGGCGACGCGACGGCGACCGGCGTCCTGGTCAAGGGGGTCGACCCGGCCAGGAGCCTCGGCGTGGGGGCCGAGGGCGCCTCCACGGCCGTGCTCGACCTGCCCCGTCACATCCTCCCGGGCGGCGATCTCGCCGGGCTGCGTCGCCCTGGCTCGAAGCCCGCCGAGCGCGCCGTGCCGTCGTTGCCCGACGTCCCCGTCCTGGAGCCGGACGCGGGGGCGCGGGGCGCGCTCGCGCCGGACGCGCCCGCGCCGGACGCGGGCGCCGAGATCGATCTGCTGAAGGCCTACGAGGCGCGGATCCGCGAGGACGAGCGCGCCGCGGCCGCGCGCGACGCCGCGCTCGCGCCCCCGACGTCGCCCGCGGCCGAGGCCGACGGCGCGCCGGACGCCAGGGACGAGGAGGCCGAGGTCGCGATCGCCGAGGGGGCCCCGCGGGGCGCGATCGAGCCGCAGGGCGGCTATGGGAGCGTCCTCCCCGATGACGACGAGCTGCCGCCCGAGGTCGATCCGGACCCCTGCGCCGACAAGGAGCAGATCGCCAGGATGCCGGGCATCGTGATCGGCGCCGCGCTGGCCAAGAATCTGTCGCTCGAGCTCGGCCAGTGCGTCACGGTCACCTCGCCCACGATCGGCTTCTCGTTCGCGAACGGCGCCATCAAGCCGCCTGTCGCCAAGCGATTCCGGGTCATCGCGATCTTCGAGGCCGGCTTCGAGCAGTACGACACCAAGCTGGCGTACGCCGATCTCTACGAGACGCAGGCGTTCTACGACCAGGGCGACACGGTGACCGGCGTCGAGATGAAGGTCGACGACATCGACAACGCGAGCGGCATCGCGCGCGAGATCAGCAAGCTCCTCGGCAGCGGGCTCTATTACACGATGGACTGGGAGGAGCTGAACCACGGGCTCTTCACGGCGCTGCGCATCCAGCAGATCGGCATGAGCGCGGTGCTGGCGCTCATCATCGTGGTCGCCGCGTTCACGGTGATCGCGACCCTCATCATGGTGGTCCTCGACAAGAAGAAGGAGATCGCGGTCCTCAAGGCGATGGGGGCCACGGACGCCGCCGTCCTGCGCATCTTCCTCTACCAGGGCGGGATCATCGGCGTCGCGGGCACCACGCTGGGCCTCCTGCTCGGCGTGGCCGTGTGCAAGGGGCTCCTTGTGTACGGCTTCCCGCTCGACCCGAAGGTCTATTTCATCTCCCACCTGCCCGTCCAGGCGCGCCCGCAGGAGTTCATCATCACGGGCTGCATCGCCATCCTCATCTGCCTCGCCGCCACGATCGTGCCCAGCCTCTACGCCGCGCGCCTCCGCCCTGCCGAGGGCTTCCGCGCGCAGTGAGCCCCCGCCTCCCCGCGCCCCGGTAGGCCCACCTCGGGCCGGGCGACGCTGAAGGCCTCCCACCCTCGATCCCGACGCGTCGCGCCGGCTACCGCCGAGAGGCGGAGTAGAGCTTCTGCTGCCCGTCCTTGTTGGACGCCAGGTAGAGCGTGCACTCGTCCGGAGAGAGCGACGGGGTCATGACGGCGACGGTCGGGGCCAGGTTCGGCAGCAGCATCCTCGCCGGCTGAGCGTCCACGGGCAGCCCGTCGTCCCCGAGCGCCACATAGAAGCTCCGCAGCACCGACGCCGCCTCGCACTCGCCGCGCGCGCTGTAGGGCGCCTGGAAGAAGAGCAGGCTGCCGTCGGGCGTCACCCACGGGGCGAGGTCGTCTCCCTGCGCCGGGCAGTCGCCTGGCAGGTGGATGTCGAGCGCCTGCACCTCCGCGTCCTCTGCGCGCTTCGTGACGAGCCGGCTCGTGGTCCCGCCGCCCTCCTGGTGCCTGCTCATGAACCAGTACCGGTAGGAGGGCCGAAGCCCGTGGGCGACCGCCACGGAGCGGCTCCCCCCGTCCGGGTTGAGCGCAGGGAGCGCGTTCGCCTGCGTCGCCTCGATCCCATCCGCGACGAGCAGCTGCGGGAGGCTGCCCGGCTCGGTGGGGAGGCGATCGAAGAGCAGCGAGCCCGCAGGGAAGCCTTCGACCGGCGAGGGCGCGTCCAGGGGCAGGAGGAGCGGACCCGACTCCTGGCCCGCATCGTCGACCACGAAGCTCGAGACGGCCTCGCCAGCCGTCCAGGGCCGCCCGGTGGCCGTGGCGATCTTCGTGTCGTCCGATCCGAACTTGGCCGTGTAGACGAGCCGGAGCGTCGCCTCGCCCTCTCCGGCCTCGGCGCGCACGCGCGGGAACGCGGGCATCGCCCCCGCCACCTCGACCTCCGAGAGCGCGCCGAACGACAGCACGCCGCCGCGGGCCGCGCAGGAGACGCACGTCTCGCTGGCCGTGCAGAACTCCCCGTCCTTGCACGCGCCGCACCCGCCCGCGCCGCCCCCGCCCGACGCGGCGGACGACGAAGCCGGGCCCCCGCCTCCCCCGCTGCCCCCGCCCCCATCGCCGCCGGCGCCGCCGGCGCCGCCGGCGCCGCCCTCGCCGCCGCTCGACGACGTGGACGTGGCGTCCGCGCCGGCCGCCGTGAACGGCTCGCCGCAGCCGGCGAGCGCGCACAGCGCGGCGAGCGAGAAGGTTCCGTAGAAGCGAAGCGTGCGCACCCGAGCTGCCTCCTGTCGTGGTCCCGCCGCGCGGAGCCGGCGTGCGCGGTCAAGACGCCTTGTTGTAGTCCGTGTCCTCGAGAAGGATGACGTTCGTCTTCGAGCGGGTCTCGCCGACGCTGGTCACGTAGACCGCGGGCTTGTCCTGAACCGGACAGACCTTCTCGCACGCGCCGCAGCCGATGCACAGCGACGGATCGACGTGCGGACGCTGCACGTGGACCATCTTCATCGGCGGCTCCTTGCCGCTCTCGGCCGCCACCGGCTCGCGCTTCGGGATGTCGACCTCCTCGACCCAGATCGCCTTGGGCGACGTCGGGCAGAACTCCTCGCAGACGATGCACGGCACGCTCATCGACCACGGCAGGCAGCGCCCCTGATCGTAGAACGCGGTGCCGATCGAGATCGGCTTCTGGCCGATGCCCATCTTCTGCTCCTCGGTGATCTTCTGGATCGCTCCGGTCGGGCAGACGTCGCCGCAGAGGACGCAGGAGTGCTCGCAGTACCCGATGCGCGGGATGACGATCGGCGTCCAGAGCCCCTCGATGCCCGCCTCGAAGAACGCGGGGTGGATCGCGTTGTTGGGGCAGACCTTCATGCACTCGGCGCACCGGATGCACCGCTCCAGGAACTCGCGCTCCTCGACCGAGCCCGGCGGCCGGATCACGCGGTGGTCATAGTTCGCGTCGAGCACGTCGGCGATGCGCGCCGTCGGGATGATCACCGCGCCGGCCGCGGCGGTCGCGAGGGCGGTGCGGCGGCCCGTGTCGGGCGTCACGAGGGCGCTCTTCCGGTTCGGCAGGAAGCGGAACTTGATGACGTCCTCGGGGCAGGCGCTCTCGCAGTTGAGGCACATGTGGCACTCGTCCTGCCGCCACTTCACCCCGCCCTGGGGCGAGTCGGCGCCCTGGCAGTGCACGAGGCACAGGTTGCAGTCGGTGCACTTCGCGTGATCCTTCTGCATCCCGAAGAGCGCGAAGCGCGCGAACACGCCGAGGAACGCGCCGAGCGGGCAGAGCACGCGGCACCAGAACCGCGGGATGAACCGGTTCATGAAGAGGATCGCGACGAACAGGATCCCGACGAACCACGTCTGGTGGAAGTAGAACTGCTTCGTCTGCCACACGCTCGCCGCGAGGAAGTCCTGCGTGTGGTCCGCGGCGAGCTGCACCGATCGGCTCCCGGTCCCGGCCGCGGAGCCGGTCACCACGCTGGCGACGTACTGCGCGGCCGGGATGACGGCGAGCCCGATCGCCCGGACCGCCACGCAGATCGGATCGAACAGCCCCCCGATCGCGCTGCCGGCCACGCTCGCCGCGAGGAAGGCGTACATCAGGTAGTACTTCACCCGCTGCCGCGTGTACGTCTTGTTCGCCTCGACGCGCTTGCCGCCCTTGCCGTAGCGCGACGGGAAGATCCACCCGAAGAAATGGTGGAGGGTGCCGAAGGGGCAGATCCAGCCGCAGAACACGCGCCCGAAGACGAGCGTCAGCGCGAGGATCCCGAGCGACCAGAGCAGGCCGCGGTAGACGGTGTGCGTCGAGAGCAGGGTCATCGCGCCGACGAACGGGTCGGCGAGGAGGAAGCCCTCGACGGGGAGCGGCAGGCGCACGCGCGCCTCGGCGGAGGCGAACGAGCCGCGGAAGCCCGTCTGGAACAGGAAGTAGAGGAACAGCCCGAGGCAGCCCGCCTGCACGGCGCGGCGCACCCAGACGAGCACCTGGATCACCTTGCGCGCCGGCAGCCCCGAGCCGGGCCGGCGCTTCGGGGCGGGCCGGACGATCGAGCCGACCTTGCGCGCCATGCGCAACAGCGCGCCCCAGCGGGCCTCCTTCGCGGACGCGGCGGGCGGCGCCGCGCTCGCCTTCGCGGGCGCCGCGCCCGCTCCTGCCGCCGGTTCACGGTGCGCCGGCGCAGCCGGCGTCGGATCGAGGTTTGCCATGAGTACTACACCTCGGCGAGCCGCAGGTTCTGCCAGTGCATCGTGCCCAGGCCCCGCTCGTGGCCCATCTTCAGGTACGGGATCTCCTCCGGCTTGCGGCCGATGAGCTGGCAGCCGTACGCGTCGGCGGCGACCTGGTCGGTCGTCGCGATCACTGTGTGCATGTCCTTCGCGTCGGCGACGTTCCCGCCCTGCGGCCCGTTGCGCATGAGGACGCGGACGGCGTCCACGATGGTGAGCGTCGGCTGGATGAACGTCGCGAGATCGGCGATCGACACGTCGATGTTCTGGTGGAGGCGGTTGCGCCGGCCGCCGAGCGCCCCGTACCAGTTCTTCATCGCCGCGGTGTACCTGGACAGGTTGTGGTGCTTCGCGATCGGGACGTTGATGACCTTGTCCGCGTTGACGAGCGGCGTGTAGACGGGCCAGTCGTCGAGCACCTCGCCCTTCAGGCGCATGCCGCGGAAGCGGTGCGCCGCGGGGATGACGACCTCCGCGCCGACGTCGTAGGCGGCCTTCCAGATGCCGGAGCGCTGGAAGCAGCGGTTCGGCTCGTTGCACGAGGCGTCCGTCACGATGACGGTCTTGGCGCCGGCGTCGTAGGCGAGGCGCACCACCTCGGCCACGACCTTGGGGTTCGTGTTGGCCGCGTGGATCGGCGTGCGATCCCAGCCGATGTTCGGCTTCACGACCACGACGTCCCCGCGCGAGATGAAGCGCCGCATCCCGCCGAGGGCGTCGACCGCCTTCCGGACCAGGGCGGCCGGGTCCGGGGCGCCCCCGGCGAGCAGCTCGGCGCCGGCGCGGGCGACGACGAGCTGCGGCAGGTCGGCAGGAGCGTCGCGGAGCCGGTAGTCCCGCGTCTGCTGGCGCTCGGCTGCGGCGGCGGCGCTGCCGCCGCGGTCCCACCGGGCCGCCGCGAGCCCGCCCGCGCCCCCGAGGACGAGGCCCGCCGCGCTCAACCGACGCAGCATTTCACGTCGAGAAATGTCACCCATGGCCCTCGCCTTCCCTGGACCTACGGATAGCCTCCCCGGGCGATCGCCACAAGCAGAGGTGGCCTGGCGGCAGCGACGTGCGCCGCCTCCCGGCGCTTCCAGCGACGGCGCTCAAGGAGGAGCCGCGGTGGACGTCGCTGGGGCCGCCGGGGTTGCTGGGGCCGCCGGCGCCGGAGCGCCGGGGGCGGGGGAAGCGCCCGTGTTCGCCGGCTGCGGCGCTTGCGGCGCCTGCGGCGGCGCGCCGCTCGCGGCGGGCGACGCGTGCGCAGGCGGCGGGGCGGCGGGCTCGTCCGGCTCGTACGGGTCGGCCTTCAGGCGATCGCGCTCCGCAAAACAGCTGGCGCGCTCCGCGTCGCACGCGGCCCGCAGCTGCGCCGCGTTGGCGAGGTCCGCCGAGCGCTGGTCGGCGAGCGCCCTGGCCTCGTCGCGCTCGGCGGTGACGGCGGCGCGCGCCTTCTCGACCTCGGCGAGCCGCTCGTGTTCGGCCATGGCCGCCTTCTGCGCGGCCGCCGCGCTGTCCTCGCACGTCTTGAGGCGCGCCGCCTGGGTCGCGTGCAGCGCCTGGATCTCGCGGGCGTGCTCCGCCTCCGACGTGGAGCCGCTCTTCTGGAGGGTGGCCAGCGTCGCGTTGAAATCCGCGCGATCCTGCTCGCGGGCGCCGCGGCACGCGATCGCCTCGGACTGGGCGATCTGGTGGCTGGCAACGCAGGTATCGAGCTTGTCGAACGACTCGGCGCCCCGCTGGCGGGCCTGCTCGAGCTCGTTCGCGAGCCGCAGGGTCTCGCGCTTCGAGAAGCCGAGCAGCACGACCGCGCAGCCCACGAGGGTCATCGCGCCGGCCGCGATCCGCGCGCGCAGGTAGGACGTCTTCTGCTTGATCCGCAGCCGCTCCGCGTCGCGCTCCGCCTCGCGCTCCGGCTCGAGCAGCACGTCGAGCTCCTCGGCGAGCTGGGTCATCGACGGCCGCTCGTTCGGATCGATCGCGAGCCATCGCCTGAGCGCGGCCTGGAACATCTCGCGCGGACGCCCGGTGAGGTCTGGCAGCGCGTTGTCGGCGAGCGGCTTGTCGGCGCGGACGTCGTGCGCCTCGGCGAGCTCGGTGCGGCTCTGCGCGGACTCGCCCGGGAAGTCCCTGGGGTTCACGAGCGAGTAGAGCAGGGTCGTGGCGAGCCCGTACGTGTCCATCTTCTCCGAGAGCGGCACGGCGCCGGGGAAGCCGTTCAGCGCCCGGAGCTGCTCGGGCGAGGCGTAGAGCGCGGTGCCGGCACAGAAGGAGGCCTCCCGCTCCGCGGCCACGCCCAGGTCGAGCAGGATGGGGTGGACGCGGCCTGCGAACCTGGCGAGGAAGATGTTGTCGGGCTTGACGTCCTGGTGCCGGAGCCCGGCGGCGTGGAGCGCCTCGAGCCCGCGCGCGACGGCGAGGAAGATGTCGTGCGCCTCGCGCAGGCCGAGGGGGCTGCGCTCGAGCCGCTGGGCGAGGGTCTCGCCCTCGTAGACCGGCATGGTGAGCCACACGTAGTCGGCGTTCATGCCGTGGTCCTTCAGCTGGACGACGTGCGGGTGCCCGACGGTCGCGAGCATGACGAGCTCTCGCTCGACGTTCCGCATCGCGTACAGCGAGCGGGGCATGAGCTTGAGGGCGACCTGGTGCTCGGGGACGTCGATCCGCTGGGCGACGTAGACCTTGCCGAACATGCCCTGCCCAAGGAGGCGCCCGAGGCGGTAGAGCCCGCCGACGATCTGGCCGACCTCGGGGAGGATCGACGGGCCGCGGCTGCTGCTCCTCGCGGGGTCGTCGGTCCCGCCGCGCGACGTGGTGCGCACCAGGCTGGACGGATCCGCCACCGTGACGGCGAACGCGTGGACGATCGTGGTGCGGAGGTTGGGGTCGACGGGCGGCACAGCGATTGCCAGAGTAGCGGAAGCTGCGAGCGCTGAGAAAGAAGCCGGCGGACGGAAGACGGCCGGCGCGGGGCGTTTATTCGCGGAGGCTGGCAGAGGCGCCTGCGGGCTCACGTCCTCTCGCTCGGAGCGTCGCGTCGACGCGGAGGTGCGCCACCGTGGCTATCCCGGCGCTACGGCTCCGGGAGAAAACGGACGTCGAGCGTCGCGCCTACGTGCACGAGTCCACCCGGCTTCCGCTCACTCCAGCGAGAGCTGCGGCGGCCGCCCGCGCAGGGCGCTCCAGACGGCCAGCACAAGGACCTCTCCGCTCTCGCGGTCGACGACGTAGTGGACCAGGTAACGCGATGTCGGGAGTGGAGCGCGGCGAACGCCTTTGATCCGCCGGTGCGCGTGCGGTGCTCCGGCCTCGGGCGCTGTCCTGAGCAGGCTGAGCAGGGCCGCGAGCTCCTCGCGGAACAGGGAAGGAGCGGCAGGTCGGTTCTCGATCCACCATGCGGCCGCTTCCCTCGCCTGGCGGACGGCTTCTCTGGTGAGCCGGATGCGGGCTCGCTTCATTCGCGCGCCGGCTCGAGGCGCGCGATCTCCGCCAGAAACTCGTCCGCATCGACCGTGCCTTCGCGCGCGCTCGCCAGCGACACCTCGAGCACCTCGTCGAGGCGAGCCCGCTCTTCTCCGTCCAGGTCGTCGTTGTCGGCCACCACGAGCTCGATCACGGTCCCCTCGGCAAAGCTCGTCGGCTCGTCGAGGATCAGCCGGCCGCCGTGCACTTTGGCTCGCAGCGCGCTCATGACCGCAGCGTACCATCCGGGGTCCGCCCAGGGAAGCTCAGCGCTTCCGCTGAGCTTCCCTGCGGGCACCGTCGCTCGACGCCTGTGTCTCGGGCTGCGATCGCGCTCTGGATCGCTTGCCGCGGCGAGGCGAGCCCCCTCGCCTGTCGCTCAGCCCTCCAGGGGCATCGCTGGCGCCGCTGGCGAAGGCGTCGCCGGCGCGGGTGCTGCGGGCGAGGGTGCTGCCGTCGCCTTGGCCCGCCGGGCCGCTGCGCGCTTGCGGCGCTCGTACGCGCTCGTCACATCGCGCACGATCTCCGGCTGGCCACGGAACACGAAGCGCGCCGCGTTCCGCACGAGGCCCATGCGCTCGACCAGCAGCGTCGCCAGCTTGTTGCGGAGCAGCAGCGCCTCCTGTGCCTGCCTGGAGATCGCCTCCGCCTGCGCCGGCCGGCTCCGCAGCTCGGCCGCCACGGCGCGCGCCTCGTCGAGGTGAGCCGGCTCGAAGCCGCCGAGCCCGTCGAGCGCGTCGCGGTGCTTCTCCCCGAGCAGCGCGTAGTCGTCCAGCGCGCTCGCCAGGGCGTCGGCCGTGTCGGGATCCTCCGCGTGCGCCGCGTCGATGCGGGCCAGCATCTCGTCCTTCGCGTCGTCCACGCCGTCGTCGAAATAGAAGGTCAGCGTCGCCGAGATCTCCCCCAGCAAGAACTTCCCGCGCTCGCGAGGGCTCTTGTTCTTCTCGACGGTCAGGAGATACCGCGTCTGCGCCTCCTGCGTGGCGCGCTGCAGCGAGAGGATCTCTTCTGCCGTCCTCGGCCCGAGGCGCGCGGCGTCCCCCTTCTTGCCGTCCTTCGGGACCGCCGACTCGAGGCCCAGGCGGGTCACCCGCTTCTGGGCATCGACCTGTGTCTTCCAGTACTTGTCGCAGAACTTCGCCACGTCGACCGCCTCCCCGAGGAGCACGTGCAAGGGCACCGTGATCGCCGGGAGATTGCCGGCGCTCATCTGCTGGACGACGTCCGACCACTGCTCGATATCGCTCTTCTTCTTCGCCATCTCGACCTCCCCTGGGTTGCGGCGCCGGACCCCCTGTCCGGAGCGGCAATCCCGGGCATCCATTCCGGAGAGCCGTGAACCGGGCTCCCCTTCACAAGGACCTCGACGCGTCACTCCCGAGCTCGTGCGCCCCGAGAGGCGCAGGGCCCTTATCGAAGCGCGCGAGGCTCGGGAGCTTCGCGACACGGCCACAGGGATACACGTGGCGTGCCTGGACAGAACGGCTCCAGGGACAGAGGACGATGCGCCGGGGTGTCCCTGGCGCGTCGCCCCCTGTCCCTCGCGGCACGCATGTGGGTCCCTGACGCTTCACCGCACGTCCCTGATACGCAGCCTCCCTGTCCCTTGCAGGAGCACCTCGGCCCGCGCCCGGCGCTTGCCCATGTCCCTGGTTGCGATCTCTGTGTCCCTGGCCGCCGTCTGCCTGTCCCTGGAGGCTTCCCTCGGTCATCGGATCGGTGGGATGGTCGAGGCCGGGAGTTCACTCTCCTGACAACTTGCCGCAAGCGCTGTTGCACGCGACCGGGGTATCGCGCGGCGCGAGGGGCGCGTGCCGTCGGAGGCGCCGTAAGGCGATGCGGGATCACGCAATCCTTTGCGCGAGCGCCGGAAACGGCACGAGGGCCGCGGCATGCATTCGGGCCACGGAGCGGAACGCCCCCGCTGGAGCGAGAAGCTCGCGCGCAGGGGAGCGCGCTGGCCTGGTCGATGCACAAAGGCGCCCGAGATGCGCCACGGTGCACAACGGTGCCACCTGGCGCTGTGAGATCGGGAATCCACGCAAATGTTCGCCAAAGCCGCGCTCGTGCTCGCCGCCCTGGAGCTCGCCGGATGTGCCGTCCTTCGATCGCCGGCGGCGCCGCCCGAGCTCTCCCACGCGCTCTCGGCGATCCGCGCGGCGGAGCGGGAGGGCGCGGGCGCGGACCGGCGCTCGGCGATGCACCTCGCGCTGGCGAAGAGCGAGCTCGCCCAGGCGAGGCGGCGGCTGTCGGTGGGCGACAAGGAAGGAGCCCGCTGGCTGCTGCGGAGGGCCGAGGTCGACGCGGAGCTCTCGACGCTCATGGTGAGGGAGGCGGGGCTCCGCGACGCCGCGGGCCGCACGCTGGACGAGGCGAGCACGCTCGCGGGGCGGGCCGAGTGACGGGCCGCGCGCGCGCCGTGGTCCCGCTCGCGCTGGCGCTCTCGCTCGCCGGCTGCGCTCGGAGCGCGGCCGGGCCGCCTCCCGAGCTCGTCACGGCGCGCGCCGCCGTCGTGCAGGCGCGGGACAACCCGCTCTCCCCGCTCGCGATCGCCGAGCTGAAGCAGGCCGAGCAGGCGCTCGCGATCGCCGAGCGCGAGGAGCGGAGGAGCCCGCGCTCGCCCTCCGCGCGCGACGCCGCCTACGTGGCGCGGCGGAGGGCGCAGTGCTCGCTGCTGTCCTCGCTCGTGCGCGCGAACCAGAGCGCCCTCGAGCGCGCGCGGCAGAGCCAGCGCGCCGCGGAGCAGCGGCGCGCGCGCGCCGGCGACGAGCCTGCCCCCGCGGCGCCCGCCCCTGCCGACGAGGTCGATCTCGACATCGCGCTCGATCGCGCGCGCATGCGGCCCCAGCAGTCCGCCAGGTGATCGCGGCCGCGCTCCTGCGCTGCCGTGCTCGCCGCGGCGCACCCGCGTGACGCCTGATTTGCCGCTGGAATCCGGGCGGATCGGCCCGAGCGCCCCAGCGCGCTGCATACCGCCCAGGGCGTCAGCGCGGCCTCGGCGGAACGATTTCTCCTGGGAGTGGTCAATTTTTGGATCCAAGATGCGCGCGACGCGCCTCCGCCAGCGGCGAAAGCGTCCCGGAGGTCAGCGACGGTCGAAGTTCGATGGGACACCCGTCCCGCGTGCGAGGAGAGCGCGATGAAGGAAGGCGCGAACGTGATACTGGTGCCCGTCGACTTCGAGGCGGCCTCGATGAAGGCCATCGAGCTCGCGAGGGATCTGGGCGCGAGGCTCGGGCACCGGGTCGTGCTGCTGCACGTCTATCAGCTCCCGGTCTACACGTACCCCGGGCTCGAGCCGGCGCTGATGCCCGGGTTCCACGCCGAGGTGAGCGCCGCCGCGTCGCGCGCGGTCCAGCAGCTGTCGGCGCAGACAGGGGGGCTCTCGACGGCGCTGCGCGAGGGCGACCCTGCGACCGAGATCCTCGCCGCCGCCGAGGAGCAGGGGGCGGCGATGATCGTCATGGGCACGCACGGCCGCCGGGGGATCACGCACCTCTTCCTCGGGAGCGTCGCCGAGCAGGTGATCCGGAAGAGCAACATCCCCGTGCTCACGGTGCGCGTGGCCAGCTGATCCTCGGCGGCGCCTCGCGGTAAGCGGACCGGCGCGGCTGCCGGCCGGGGCGCGGCGGGCAGGGCCGCGCTCGACTGGGTTAAGGCGGGCTCGACCGCGCTCGACGCGGGTCAGGGCCCCGGCTTCTGCGTCGCATGCGGCGCGTGGAGTTCCTCGCATGTCGCCCCTGTCTCCGCGCGATCTCGCGCTTCCGCCGAACCTCCTGAGCTTGGCCCGGCTGCCGCTGGCGGCGCTGTTCCCGATCGTGGCCACGCAGCCTGCGCTCGCCCTCACCGTCCTCTGCTGCGCAGGCCTGACGGACGTGCTCGACGGCTGGCTGGCCCGCCGCTCCGGTCAGGTGACGCCCACCGGGGCGATCGTCGACCCGATCGCGGACAAGGTGTTCGCGCTCGCGGTGGTGGGCACGCTCCTCGAGAGCGGCGCGCTCCCTCTCTGGGGCATCCCGGCGCTGCTCGCCCGCGAGCTCCTCGAGCTACCGCTCGCGCTCTGGATCGCGGTGAGCCGCCGCTTCCAGGGCGCGCGCCTGTCGGCGGCGAGCGCCAACATCCCTGGCAAGCTCGCCACGGCGGTGCAGTTCGCGGCGGTCTTCGCCGCGATCGCGCTCCCCTCGGCGCTGACCGCGATGCTCGCCGCGTCGGCGATCGCGGGCGCGGCCGCGGGCGTCTCGTACTGGGCGCGCCAGCTCCGCCGCGTGCCCGGGGCGGCGTAGGCGACGCCCGGAGGCGCTCCTGGTGTAAGGTCGGCCGAAGCGGCGCGTTGAGCGCCTGCCACCGGCTCCATGCTCCGAGGAACCATGCGAAGAACGCTGCCCGTCTGGGCTCTCCTTGCCTCGCTCGCCGGCCCCGCCGCCTGCAGCTCCGCCCCTTCGGCGGCGCGCGACGCCTCCAGCTCGCCGTCGTACGGAGCGGCGCCGGCCCCGGTGGCAGGGATGCCTCCTGGCGTCATGCAGACGACCGGCGCGTCGACGCGCTCGGGGTCGGTGCGCGAGGAGTCGTACGACGCCGAGGTGTCGGCGGCGGGGGATTTCGCCAAGGCTGCGCCGCCGCCGGCGCCCGGCGGCGGCGCTCAGCCCCCGGCGGCGAGGCCGGCGCCGACCGCCGCTACGCCGCAGCCGGCGCCGACCTCGTCCGGCGCCGCACCGCAGGGCGCGCCCCAGGCCGCCGGCGAGGTGAGCGCGGCGCGCGCGCCCCTCCTCGTCTACACGGCGGACATCGCGATGGCGGTGTTCGAGGTGGGCGCGTCGCTCGGCAAGGTCGAGGCGCTCGCGCGGGATCTCGGCGGCTTCCTCGCCCGCCGCGACGATCGAACGATCACGATCCGCATCCCCGCCGCCCGGTTCGACGAGGCGCTGAAGCGCCTGGAGGGGCTCGGCGACATCCTCCAGCGCAACGTGGTCGCCGAGGACGTGACCGAGGAGTTCCTCGATCTCGGCATCCGCATCCGGAACGCGCGTGCCGTGCGCGATCGCCTGGAGAAGCTCCTCGAGAAGGCCGCCAAGGTCGAGGAGTCGATCCAGCTGGAGCGCGAGCTCGCGCGCGTGTCCAGCGAGCTCGAGCGCCTCGAGGGGCGGCTCAAGTTCCTGCGCGATCGGGTCGCGTTCTCGACCCTCACCGTGACCTTCCAGCCGCGCTCGACGGAGACCCTCGCCCCGTCGGGACCGCGGCTCCCCATCGACTGGCTCAACGAGCTCGGCCTCTCGCGGCTCCTCAACCTGTGAACCGGGCCCCTCCGATGAACCACTCCCTCCGCCACGCCTTCGTCCTCCTCGCCTCGCTCGCCGGAGCGGCGGCGCTGATCGGCTGCGGCCGGCCCTTCGTCCCGGCGACCCCGCCGGGGTTCGTCGACCTCGGCGATCGCTACGGCGACGACGAGTACCGCGCGACCACCGCCGAAGGGCTGGTGATCGGGATCCGCGCGTTCGAGAACGATCCGAAGGGCGACCTCGCCTTCTGGTCCCGCGTGATCGAGAAGCGGCTGCGCGAGGGCGGCGGCTACGCGCTGCTCGGCAAGACCGACGTGAAGGCCCGGAACGGCCAGCCGGGCGTCCAGCTGCGCTTCGGGCACGACGAGGGGAAGGAAGCGCACCTTTATTACCTCACCGTCTTCGTCAACGACGATCGCGTCTTCCTCCACGAGGCGGGCGGCGCGAAGGCGCTGGTCGAGCGGCATCAGCAGCAGATCGACTGGGCCATCCGCAACTTCCTTCCGGAGTGACGCGAGCTGCCCGCGTCGGCCACGCGCGCGTCACTGCAGCCCCTGCGCCGCTGCGCTTGCTCGCGGAAGCCCTGTTTGCTACCTGGCGGACGTGCGTTCCCGCCCCATGCCCTGTGACGCGCGGCAGCGCCGGTCGAGCCAGGCGCTGCTCCTCGCCCTCGCGGCCACGCTCGGCAGCGCCGACGCCCTGGCGCACGGCGGAGGAGAGAAGCCGCTCGCCGCCGTGCCCGCGCCGCCCCCCGGCGACGGCGCCAAGGCGGCGCAGATCCTCCGCGAGATCGAGGGCCGCGTCGCGCCCCCGCCCGCAGCCGTCGCCGGCGAGAAGGCCGCCGACGGCGAGAAGGGCGCTGTCGGGGCGCCGCCCGTCGAGCCGATCGCAGCGAGCGGGCCTTCGCCGAGCGCCGCGAGGGTCGTGGCCGAGCCGGTGGCGCAGGCGAAGCGCGCGCTCCAGCGCGCCCAGGGCGCGCGCGCTGCGGGCGACGCGGCGCACGCGCGGCAGCTCGACGCGGTGGCCCTCGAGTGGGCGGAGACGGCGAGGACGCTGCTGCGCGCCGCTGCGGCGGAGGCGACGGCCGTGGAGGCCGCGAAGCGCGCGCGCGAGGTCGAGACGAAGCTCGAGCGGGCGCGCGCGCTGCTCGAAGAGACGCAGGCGCGGCGAGGCCGCGCCGCGGCGGAGCTCGATCGGATCGAGGCCGAGGCGCGCGAGGCGACAAGGACGGCGGCGGACGTCGAAGCGCAGCGGATCGAGGCCGGCAAGAGAGGCGCGACGCCCAAGGAGGCGAGGCCGGCGACGCGGGAGGCCGAGCGGGCCGCCGCCGCGGCGCCAGGCGCCGGGCCCAAGGGCGGCGCCGCCAAGGCGACGGCTCCCGCGGGCCAGGAGGGCAGGCCTTGAGCGCGCGTCGCCTCGCAGGGGTCGCCATCGCGGGGATGCTCCTCGGCGCGTGCGCGCCGATCCCGCGGCCAGCGGTGCTCGATGAGCTCGATCATGTCCGCGCGGGGGCGGTCGCCGCCGAGTCGAAGCGGTACGCGCCGGGCGCGTTCGCGCGGGCGGAGAAGCTCCGCGGCGACGCGCTCGCCGCGCTCGAGAGCGAGGATCGATCCGGGGCGCAGATCCTGGGCGAGCAGGCCATCGCGGCGCACGCGCACGCGCAAGCGCTCTCGCGGGTGGCTCGGGCCGAGGCGGCCGAGACCGAGGCGAAGGCGCAGCGCTCCGCCGGCGAGGCGTCGCTCGCGGGCCTCGAGGCCGAGCAGTCGCGCGTCGCGGCCGAGGTCGACGCGCTCGACATGCGGACCAAGGTCGCCCGTGACGCGCAGCCCGTGGTCCCGTCGGGCAAGGCCGACGCGGATCGCGAGAAGGCGCGCCTCGCCGCAGCGCGCTCGCTCGCGCTCCAGGCCCGCCTGCTGTGCGGCGCGGCGCGCCTCCTGATCGCGCCGGCGCCGCCGGACAGCGCGCAGCCCGCAAGCGCCGGCCCAGCTGGCGCCCAGCCCGCTGCCGCGAGCCCCGCTGGCGCTCAGCCCGTTGCCGCGAGCCCCGCTGGCACCCAGCCCGCGACCGTGAGCCCCGCTGGCGCCCAGCCCGGCAGCGCCGAGCTCGCGGCGCAGCTCGAGGGAGCGACCGCCGCGATCAAGAAGCTCGACGCGGAGCTCGCGGAGGCGAGCGGCTCCACCCGCGCGATCCCGGCGCCGATCGACCAGGCTTCCCGCGCCCGTGCGGGCTGCCTCGCCGCGCTGACGGCCGCGCGCCGCGCCGCCACGCCGGTGACCCGCGCGCCTGGCGCTGGTGATGCGCTCCTCGCAGAGCTGTCGGCCGCAGGCACCTGGTCGCCCGTCCGCGACGATCGCGGCATCGTCGTCACGCTTCGCGGGCTGTTCGCCGGCAACGCCCTCACGAAGGCCGGCGAGGCGCGCCTCCACGACCTTGCGCTGGTCGCCACGGCGCACCCCTCCTTTCCCGTGGCCGTCGTCGTGCACACGGACCGGGAGCTCAGCGCCAGGGAAGAGCCTGCATGGTCGGCGCGGGCCGATGCCGTCGTCCGCGCCCTGGGCCCGGCGCGAGGAACGGCCGCCGCGGGGGCGCCCGCGAGCCCGTCCATCGCGCCGTTCCTCGCGGGATCCGCGTCCCCGGTCGTCGATCCGGGGGGCAGCGAGCGCGCCCGCAACGCCCGGGTCGAGATCATCTTTGTAACCCCGGAAACCCTGTGAGGCGCGATGGTCCCGGCCGCCGGAACTCCGCTCGCCTCGGAGAGTCGTTCTCGATGATGCGCTCTTCCACCTTCGCCCGAAGCGAAAGCAAGCCCGCCGTGCTCGCCTGTGCGCTGGCCGCCGCCCTCGGGAGCGCGTGTCAGGAGGACGGCAAGACGTCCCAGAAGCACGCCGCGGAGCTCTGCGCCAAGCTCGCGCCGCTGGTCGCGGAGGACGTCGGCCAGGTGCGGACCGGCCTCCCCGCGGGCTCGCAGAAGCTCGCTGCGCTGGTGGACACCGACCCGGGCGCGAACCTGCTCGGGCTCCAGAAGGCGATCGCGGGGGCGCGCGCCTCGGTGAAGGAGCTCGAGTTCGCCAAGAGCACCTTCTTCTCTTTCGCCGATCCGAGCGGCACGGTGCTGCGCAGCGAGGCCGATCCGGACATGCTCGCGAACAGGTCCGTCCTGGCCTCGTTCCCCGAGCTCAGGAAGGTGCTGGCGCCGGGCAGCGGCGTCGTCGAGGCGTTCGGGGAGATGCAGGAGATGCGCGGGGTCAGGAACGGCCCCGATCTCCAGTGGGTCGCCGTGCACCCGGTCACGCGGACCGGCGGCGAGCTCCAGGGCCTCTTCGTCACGGGCTGGTCGTTCCGCGCCTACGCGTACCGGCTGCAGGAGGCGGCCAAGCGCGACATCGCCGAGCTCGCCAAGCGCGACGGGTTGAAGTCGACGCCGCTGCTCTACGTCTTCGCGTGGAAGGGCGCGAAGGCGTACGGCGGACCGGTGACGCCCGACGTCAACACCGAGGCGCTCGAGAAGCTGGACCTGCCGGCGAAGACCGCCTCGGGCCCCTGGAGCGGTACGGTGGAGATCGCCGGCCGCACCTTCGGCGCTGCGGCGCAGCGCGCTCCGGAGCTCGCCGCGGACGCCGGCGTCGCCGCGCTCGTCTCGACGCTCTGAGCGCGAGCTCCAGGGCGGCCCCCCGGCCTGCGGCCCGGGTGCTGTGACGGCCGGCGGCGGGCCTGGGGGAGATCTCCTTATCGAGCGCTACCGTGCTAGGCTGCCGAGCTCACCCCCATGCCGGCTTCCATCGATCAGCTTCTCAAGGTTTGCCGCGAGGTGATCGCGCCGCTCGTCCGAGCCGACGGCGGTGAGCTCTACATCGTGGCCGTCGAGCCCGATCACCTGACGCTCCACCTGGCCGGCGCGTGCTCGGGCTGCCCCGGGGCCATGCTCACCGCGCGCGCGGTGATCGAGCCAGCGGTTCTCGCGGTCGCGCCGTCCGCACGGGTCGTCGTGACCAACGGCATGCGTGTCCCCGACGGCGCCTCCCTCGCTTGAGGCGGGCACCCGCTGCGGAGACGGGCCCATCTCGACGTTTTCGGTGCTCAGCGCACTGGAGTGCGCTTGCGCGCCGAAAACGCCGATCTGGGCCCGTCTCCTGTGCGGGTGACCGCCTCAGCTGGACTACCGGGACCGGGAGGGAGAGCTACTTCTTTTTGCCGGGCTTGTCGGCGGAGGGGGGCGGGCCGGGAGGGGGCTCTTCCTTGCGGACGGCGGAGGCGACGGCCGGGTCGATGGCGTTCGTGTCGGCCGGCTTGTTGGGGCGAAGCGACTCGAGGCTGCCAAGCGTCACGAGGTCCTCGTAGGCGAACGCGATCTCGGAGTCGCTCCGCTCGATCGCGCGGAAGCGCGTGGCGGCGTCCTTCCAGTCGACCTCGTTGACGTAGCGGCCCTTGTCCGGAGCAGGCGGCGTCACGCGGCCAGGCACCCCGAACGCCGTCGCGAGCTTGACCACGGCGGACGCATAGTCCTTCCCGCGGGCGGCCTTCTCGCCCAGCGGGTGCTCGTCGATGATCTTCCAGAGCTTGTCCTGGATGAAGAAGAAGTACCGCTTCCCGCTGTCGCGGGTCAGCGTCATCATCGATTCCTTGTTGAGGTAGGTGTACTCGCCCTTGAGCGGCGTCCCGTCGATGCCGGTCGGCAAACTGCCAAAGTCGATGCGGCTGCGGCGGAACGCGCTCTTCTCCTCGGCGAGCTCCGCGTCGAGCGCCCGCATCTTCACGCCGGGCGAGATCGCCTTGTAACGCGGCACGTACGCCTCATCGAGCATCTTGTCGATGACCGCCGCCACCTGCTTGGTGGTCATGCCCCAGGCGATGCCCGGAGGCGTCAGCGCGATCGTCTTCTTCGTCACCGGCGTATCGGCCGGCTTGGCAGGAGCGGCGGCGGGCGCCCCGCTCTTCCCCGGCTTCTGCTGGGCAGCCGCCACGGTCGCACTCGTGATCGCCGTAAGGCCCAGCCCCAGAGCCAGCGCCGCTCCCAGGAGCCTCTTCGCTTTCATGTTCCTCCTCCAGCCGGCGCAGGCCCTGTCCCTGCGCTCTGTGCAATCGCAAAAGCCAGGAAACCCAGCCCGGCAAGCCGGAGAACGCTAGCACCTGCGGTAGGACAGGAGAATAGGTTCTCCGCACCGAGCGGGGTCGACCGCCGTTGGACGATCGCTCGGCCGGATCGATGGAGAGCGAGCGCAAGGCGGATCGCGAATCGGATCGCGACGAGGGCAAAACAGCCTCGGCAGCGCGTGTGGCCGGTGTGTGCCGGGTCCTGACAGGGAACGGCCGACGTGCTACGAGCTCTGGCCCCAAGGATGATCCCTGCCGCCGGTGCTGCACCTTTGCGCCTTGCGCTCGCCGCGCTGGCGGCCCTTGGCCCCGCCGGCGGCTGCGTCGCCGATCACGAGCGCCCCGCGGCGTCCGTCGATCCAGAGGCCGGCCTGCCCGCATGGGAGGGGCGCGCGCGCGAGGTCTTCGACGACAACATCGAGCCTGCCGCCGTGGGCTTCTCGCTGGACGGCCCCTCGCCCAGATCGGACCCGTTCCTCCGCGAGAGGGCGCAGACGGCAGACGTTGTCGCGCGGGTCCGCGTCAACACGGTGACCGTCGACTCGATCGGCGAGCAGAGCACCTACCACCTCGGGATCCAGGTCGGCTACCCTCCGCTGACCACACCCCGGGCGCCGGACCGGACGTTCGAGCTCCACATCCGGCCGCAGAGCCGCGCGTTCGGCGTCGCGAAGGCGATCGACGCGCGGCTCCGCGGGCTCACCTTCATCGCCTTCATCCGGCGCTTCGCCGGCGAGGCTGGCGAGCCGGAGATCCACTGGCACCTTTCACCTGATACAGCGGAGGTCGCCGCGGCCGTCAAGGAGGCCGTCGTCCTCGGGGAGCTGTCTGCGCCGTGAGCAACGTGAGCATCAAGACGGTCAAGGAAGTCGACGCCCTCCGCACAGCCTCGCAGATGGCTGCGGAGACGCTCCTCGGCGTCGGCGAAATGATCCGCGCCGGCATCACCACCGAGGACATCAACACCTTCGTCCACGAGGACACGATCCGCCGCGGCGGCTACCCCGCGCCGCTCAACTACCACGGGTTCCCGAAGAGCGTCTGCACCTCGATCAACGAGGTGGTCTGCCACGGCATCCCGTGCGACCGCGTCCTCGTTCCGGGAGACATCATCAACGTGGACGTCACCACGATCTACAACGGCTTTTACGGTGACACGTCCGCGACCTTCTACATCGGCAAGCCATCGGCCGAGGCGAAGCACGTGACCGAGGTGTCCCGGCGCAGCCTGCAGCTCGGCATCGCCCAGGTCCGGGACGGCGCGCGCCTCGGCGACATCGGGGCCGCCATCCAGGAATTCGCCGAGGGCGAGGGCTGCTCGGTGGTGCGGGCCTTCGTCGGGCACGGCATCGGGCGGCGCTTCCACGAGGCGCCGCAGGTCTCGCACGTGGGCAAGTACGGCAGCGGCGCCCGCCTCCGCGCCGGCATGTGCTTCACGATCGAGCCGATGATCAACCTCGGCACCTACGAGGTCGAGATCCAGGAAGACAAGTGGACCGCGCTGACGGCCGATCGCTCGCTGTCGGCGCAGTTCGAGCACACCATCGTCGTGACGAGGAACGGCTGCGAGGTGCTGACCCGTCGCAGCCGGCCGCTCGCGAACAGCGAGATCTTCGCCGATCCGTTCGCCGTCTCCGCGGCGCGAGCGCTCTGACGCAGAGCGCGCTCGACGCGCTCGACGCGCTCGACGCGCTCGACGTCAATTGCGCGCCGCGCCCGGACCACGCGCGCCGGCCAGCCCCGGCCACGAGGGCCGACGCGGCGGTGAGCTGACGTGGGCCGGATCTGTCGATCAGGACCGAGTTTTGTCGACCGTCCGGCCGGCGATTGGGAGTAGAAGCAGGGGCATGGCCTTGGACGAAGCGTCGCGTGCCCGCATCGCGCCGTATGTGTCGAGCCCGACGGCCGACGTCTTCTCGCTGTCGGGTCTGCCGGAAGAAGTCATCGCCGTCCTGTTCGCGTACTACTCGCGCAGCCGGGACGATCTGCGCACCAACCTGGCGCGCCTGCTCGGCGACGAGGAGCTCGACGTCGCCCCGGAGGCCGACGGCCGGCCGCGCCGGGGCCTCGCGTTCGCGTCGGACAAGGCGCGGAGCTTCCACGAGAAATGGGTCGTGGGCTACGGCCACGCGTCGGTCGCCGAGCACGCCGTCGTGCACCTCGCGATCGAGAACGTCAGCATCGTCGCCTCCAAGGTGATCGAGGACCTGCGGCTCGGCTCGTACACGGAGAAGAGCACGCGCTACGTGGTCTTCGATCAGCACTCGTTCATCGATCTGCCGGAGCTCGACGCCGAGCACGCCGCGAAATACAAGGCGTCCAGCGAGCGGCTCTTCGCGACCTACCTCGACCTCGTCCCCAGGGTGACCGAGCGGCTCGGCGCGCGCTCGCCGAAGCCCGAGAAGATGTCGGACGCGGCCTACAAGGGGGCGCTGCGCGCGCAGGCGTGCGATCTCCTGCGCGGCCTCCTGCCGGCGGGGACGCGGACGAACATCGGCCTCACCGCGAACGCGAGGGCCCTCGAGATCCTGCTCACGAAGATGCTGTCGCACCCGCTCGAGGAGGTGCGCAGGGTCGCCCGCGACATGCACACGGCGGCGCTGGCCGTGACACCGACGCTCGTGAAGTACGCCGCGCCGAACGAGCTCCGGCAGACGCTGCAGGCCACGGTCGCCGCGGCGATGAAGCGGGTCTACACGCCGCCGGAGGAGGGCGTGAGCGCGACGATGGTGATCAACCAGCCCGTCCGGCTGGTGCGCTACGACAAGGACGCGCTGGAGCGCGTCGCGCTCGCGCTCGCGTACGACGGCAGCGATCCGGGCGTGCACGCCTACAACCTGAGCGACGCGCTCCGCCGCGCGACATTGCCGGAGCTCATCGGGATCGCGAAGGCCGCGTGCGAGAAGCGCGGCCCGTACGACGCGCCGCCGCGCGCGTTCGAGGCGTCGAGCATGACCTTCGAGCTGATGCTCGACTACGGCGCGTACCGCGACCTGCAGCGCCACCGGATGCTGACGCCCGCGACGCAGCGGCTCACCTGCAGGCTCGGCTTCGAGACGCCGCAGGCCCTCTCGGAGCTCGGCCACGCCGAGGCGTATCAGGACGCGATGCTCGCCGCGCGCGACGCGTGGAACGCGATGGAGGAGCGCTACCCCCTCGAGTCGCAGTACGCGGTGCCGCTCGGCTTCCGCGTGAGGACCCTCTGGACGCTGAACCTGCGCGAGCTCTTCCACGTCATCGAGCTCCGCTCGGCGAAGCAGGGGCACACGAGCTACCGGCGCATGGCCCAGGGGCTCTACCGCACCGCGATCACGGTGCACCCCTGGCTCAAGGACCTGATCCGCGTCGATCTGAACGACTACGCGCTCGCGCGTAGCTGATCCGCGCCACGCGACCCGCCTCGGGTAGGCCGCCGCAGAGCGGCGGTCCCCCGCCTCGGGTAGGCCGTCGCAGAGCGGCGGTCACCCGCACAGGAGACGGGTCCAGATCGGCGTTTTCGGCGCGCAAGCGCACGAAAGGGAGCTGAGCACCGAAAACGTCGAGATGGACCCGTATCCGAAGCGGGTGACCGCCGCTCAGAGGCGCGCGGCTTCGATGAGCTCCGTCGCGGCCCGGATGGACGCGCCGGTGACCTTCGCCCCCGACAGCATCCGCGCCACCTCGGCGATGCGGTCCTTCTTGTCGACGCGCGTGACCGAGCTCTTGGCGATGCCGCCCGCGTTCTCCTTGGCGACGACGAAGTGAGCGCCGGCGAACGCCGCGATGGGCGCGAGGTGGGTGATGCAGAGCACCTGGTGGTGGCGCGCCACGTCGCCGATCGCGCGCCCGATCTTGTCGGCGACGGCGCCGCCGACGCCGCTGTCGACCTCGTCGAAGACGTAGAGGCCGGCGGGCCCGCACTCCGCGAGCACCCGCTTCAGGGCGAGCAGGGCGCGCGAGAGCTCGCCGCCCGAGGCGATGCGGCGCAGGGGGCGAGGCTCGATCCCCTTGTTGGGCGAGATGAGGAACTCGACGCGGTCGATGCCGTCCTGGCCGAGGCGGGCGCCGTCGACGACCAGCTCGGCGCGGTCGCCGCCGTGCGGCTCGATGTCCACGACGACCCGCGCCCCGCCCATGCCGAGATCGGCGAGCTCCGTGGAGATCGCGGCGCCGAGCTTCTCGCCGGCCTTCCGCCGCTTCGCCGAGAGCTTGCGGGCGCGCTCGGCGGCGACGGCGAGCAAGGCGTCGCGCCGCCGCTCGAGCTCCGCGACGTGGCTCTCGACCCCCGTGAGGCGCTCCAGCTCGGCCGAGAGGCGCGCCCGCGCGGCGAGCACGTCGTCGAGCGTGGGGCCGTGCTGCCGGAGCAGGCCCTCGAGGCGGTACATGCGATCCTCGATCTCGGAGAGGCGATCCGGGTCGGCCTCCGCGCGCTCGGCGTAACGGGCGATCTGGCGGGCCGCCTCGCTGAGCTCCGTCCAGCAGCCGTCGACCGCGCGGGCGACATCGTCGAGCGCAGGATCGATCTCCGCCGCGGCCCGGAGCTCCGAGGCGAGGCGCGCGAGGTCGTCGCACATCGCGTCGTCCCCTTGATCGAGGCGGGACGCTGCGCGCCGCGTGATGTCGTGCAGGCGGCCCGCGTGGCGGAGCCGGTTGCGCTCGGCCGCGAGATCGGCGAGCTCGCCGGGGCGCGGCGACAGCGCGTCGATGGCCTGGAGCTGGAAGGAGAGGAACGCCTCGCGCTCGCCGCGGCCGCGCTCGAGCTCGCGGGCGGCCCTGAGCTCGGCGGTGAGCGCCTCGAGCGCGCTGACGTCCGCCGCGAGCTCGCTGCGCGCAGGCACGAGGCGGCCGAAGCGATCGAGGTAGCCGAGGTGCGTCGACGGATCGGTCAGCGCCACGCTCTCGTGCTGCGAGGCGACGTCGGCGAGCTCCGGGGCGAGCGCCTGGAGCTCGCCCGCGGTGCAGAGGCGGCCGTTCAGGTAGGCGCGCGAGCGGCCGGTCGCCTGGACCACGCGGCGGACCACGAGCTCGCCCTCGCTCGCGATGCCTGCGGCGTCGAGCATCGCCATCGCGCGATCGGAGCCGCGCACGTCGAAGAGCGCCTCGATCTCGGCCTCGTCCGCGCCGGGGCGGACCTGCTCGGCGCTCGCGCGGCCGCCGAGGACCAGCGAGAGCGCGCCCACGACGATGGACTTGCCCGCGCCCGTCTCGCCGGTGAGCACGTTGAACCCAGGTTCGAGCCGGAGCTCGAGGGCGTCCATCAGGATGAAGTTCTTGACCCGAAGCGCGACCAGCACAGCGGCGGGAGGATAGAAAGCTTTCGACCCGTCGTCAGCGGATCTTCACCTGCTTCATGACGGTGACCGGAATTCCTTCGAAAGGCGGCACCGCGACGTCGCGGAATGCAGCGGCGATGCACCCGGCGGTGGCGGTCCCGACCAGGTCGCCCCCCTCCACGCGCGCCGACATGGCCTTCCCCGTGGGCGCGAAGGTGACGGCCACGCGAGCCGTGCCGGTGAGGCCCTCGCCGGTGCAGCCGGCGGCGGCCGCCGCCGCGGACGCGAGGACGCTGGACGCCGCGCTCTGATCGAAGCGCGCTGGCTCGTCCTTCGCGGGAAGGAGCGGCGCGCCCGGCGGCGGCTGCTTGCCCGTCGGCTTGGCGCGCTCGGGCTCGCTCGGCGCCGTGGCCCGGGCAGGGCGCTCGGAACCATCACGCTTCTCGCTGGCTCGCGGCGCGGAGGTCGCCGCCGGCGCAGCGGTGGCCGCTGGCGCGGCGCTCGCCGCCGGCGCGGCGGTCGCCGCCGGCGCGGTGGTCGCCGCTGGTGCGGCGGCGGTCGCTGCTGGCGCGGCGGTGGGCTCGGGTGCCGCCCCAGGAGCAGCCCCTGCCTGCACGGGCTGCGGGGGTGCAGCTGGCTCGCCGGCCGGACCGGCGGAGGCGGCCAGCGCCTGCTCCGCAGGGCCGGGAGCGGCGGACGGCGGATCCGCGGCCGGCTCGTCATCCAGAGACGGCTCCCGGTCGGCGGTCTGGCCAGCGGGAGCCGTCGCGGCCATCGACGGATGCGGCGCCGCTTCGAGCGCGCCACTGCTGCCTGCGGGGGCGTTCTGGGTCGCCACGGCGCTGGACGAGCGGCCGTGAGCCTGCGCGAGGTAGAGCGCAGCGCCGAACACGATGAAGACGACGGTCACCCAGCCGGCGAGCGCCAGGTTCTGGCGCGATGCCGGCGTCGAGAGGGCGCGCAGCTTCTCGGACACGAGGGAGCCGGCCGTGATCGAGGTGCGCACCGGCGTCTCTTCCCCGGACGACGTGTGTCCCTCGACGGCAGGGAGCTCGGGCTCGACGGGCTGCGAGGGGAACGAGGGGTCCAAGCTCCGCCCAGCGGCGGCGTCGTCGAACAGCCCGCCGTTGATGCTCAGGATCTCGTCATCGGCCCGGTCGTCGTTGCGGCGCGCTTCGCCCTCCGCGCCGGGCGGCGGCGCCATGCTGCGCAGATCGATCAGGCCCGAGGTCTCCTTGCGCTCGGCGCGCCCGCGAGGCTCGGCCTGGCTGTGCCAGTCGCCCGCCGCGTGGGCGGTCGACCGCGGAGAGAGGTTCGTGAGCGCGAGGGGCTCGTGCGACGGCCGCTCGTCGCTCCCCTGATCCCGCTGCCCTCCCGCGGCGCCCTGCGCCTCGGCCGCCTTGGACCTGGCGCGGTCTCGCCGCTGCTCCTCGGCGGCGCGCGGCGAGCTCGCGGCCGGCGACGGGGCGAGCGAACCCAGCAAGGCGAGGTCCGCTGGAGAGGCGTCGGCGGGCTGCGCGGCGCTCGGGCCGGACCGGGCGCGCCGCGCGGACGGCATGGGCTGCGGGGCGAGCGCCGCCATGGCCTGCACGTCCTGGAGCCGGAGCTCGGGCGACGAGCGGTGCGACGACGGCCGGCCCTCGTCGATGGACAGCGGCGCCGACGGTATCTCGGAGAGCGGCGCCGGCGGCATCTCCGACGGCGGCGCGATGGGCCGCGAGGAGCCGCCAGCGCGCGGGACAGCGGCGGTCCGCGGACGCGCGAGCGCCGCCGTGACGCGCTGCTCGCGCCGCGCAGGCGGTCGCGCCGGGACCGGCGTGCGCGGGGTCGCGCGGGGTGCGGCGGCGGGCTCGAGCGGAGGCGCGGGCTGGCTCGCGCGCTCCTCCTCGATGGCGTGCGAGCCGAACGAGAGCGAGGGCGGCTCGATCCCCGGGGAGAGCATCTGCGCGAGGTCCTGGATCGAGACGGGATCCGAGTCCGCGGGAGGGAGCGCGGACGGGCTCCGGCCGGCCGGCGCCGCCACGGCGCGGGGCGCGTCGTCCCAGGAGAGGCCGGCGAACGTGCGATGCCGCGCCGGGACCTCGCGCCGGCCCAGCCCGCCGTCCGGCGTCACGACGGCGTGCTCGAGCGAGGCCTCGGCCGCCGCGTCGAACGCATCCAGCGGGTGCGCCCTCGGGCTGGACTCGGGCGCGGCGTCCAGCTCCTGCTGGGCGATCCGCTCCGCGAGCGTGAGCCCTCGCCTGCGCGCGGCCGGCGCCGGCGCTGCGCGCCGCTCCGTGTCGCCCGCGGTCTCCAGCCGGCGCTGGATGTCAGCGCCCGGGAGCGTCGTCTCGGCGTCCAGCACATCGCTCGACAGCCCGGCCCCCGTCTCCGAGCGGCGCCCGGAGGAAGGCTTCACGCGCTCGGGCTCGCTCGATGGCTCCCGCCGGTCGCGTCCGTTCGCGGAGCTCGGAACGCCCGAGGGGGAAGACCGTGGCTCACCCCTTTCGGACGCGGACTGCTTGCTCTTCGCGCGACACGTCTTGCAGACAAACGGCAAGGACGGACGCATCTCGCGTCCTACACCGATCTCCACGTAGGTCCTGCAGAGAGAGCAGGCGAGTTGCACCTTGAGAAGAGAATCGCGCAGCTCGCCAGCACGCGCAATCTTCTTCACAGGTGACCAGGGCGGTCGTCCTCGGGCCCGCCCGCTCCGCCCGGCTCGGGGGCCGCGGGATTCCGCCGGATCCCGCTGGATTTGCCTAGGCGGAGGGCTCGCCGGCGAGCGCGGGCAGGGGCGCGGGCGGGCGCACCCAGCGTTGCTCCAACCACTCCAGCGAGACCGGCGCGCTCCGCAGCGCCGCGTCGACGGCCCGCGCGACCGGATCGGGGGCGGGGGCGGACCCGGAGGCGCGGGTCGACAGGATCCAGTTCGACAGCTCGTAGTGGTGGAGGAGCGGCGCGAACCGGTGGGCGTCGAAGCCGGCGAGGATCTCCGCGGCGCGGCTCAGGCGATCGCAGCGCACGAGCGCCGTGGTGACGTCGAACAGCAGGGCGCGGAGGTCCTCGAAGGCGCGCTCCGGGTCCGCGGACACGCCCTCCAGGAGCGCCTCGAACCCGGCGTCGGAGAGGCCGGCCGCCTCGGCCGCCTCGGCCATCGCGGGCACCTGCGTGGCCAGGAAGTCGGAGCTGGGAGCGTGCCCAAGGAGGCGCCCGACGAGGTACAGATCGAACGCGCTGGCGATGGCCTCGGCGAGCAGGAGCGACTCCGCGCTGGGCGGAGCGCCGCCGCCCGCGGCCGTGAGCGCGCGGTGGGCGAGGTGGTGCCACGCGACGTGCGCGACGACGTCGGCGGCGAGGTGATCGCCGGCGATCAGGTCGCCTTGCTCGCTCTGGCTCCAGAACGTCAGGTTCAAGAAGACGACGCGATCCCAGCTCGCATCGCCCTCGGGCACGCGAAAGCGGTACCCGTCGCGCCGGAGTGCCTGCTTCAGATCGTCGTAGAGCGCGACGTGGCGGAAGGAGCGCTCGTCGTCGATGGTCAGCTCGTCCAGGGTCAAGGTTCGCAGCTTCACGCGGCGGACATTAGACCCGGAACGTTTCGTCAGCCACAGCGGAGGCCCGGCGAGGACGGCCCCGGCGGAGGCCCGGAAGAACCGGGCGGCGTCGCGTGTTTTGGGCCGAGGGCGGGGTTTTCCCGACCAGGGCCGCAAGTTCTCGCCCCTGGCCGGGTGTTGCAAGCGCCGCCGGCTTAGGCATGATGCGCCCGTTCCTGCGCCAGCCGAGGAGGCACACCGAATGATTTCCGTCAGGTCTCTCTGTTCTATCGCGCTCGTGCTCGTCGCCAGCGGTGCTGCCGGCTGCAAGGAGGACCCGCCTCCTCCCCAGCCGGAGCCGGCAAGCTCCGCGGCGGCGAACGCGAACAAGGGAAAGGCGAGCCTGCGGACGCCCGTGTCGCCGATGGCGAAGGTCGACCCGCAGTCGATGAAGGAGTACCGCGTCGACGTCTGCTACTTCGGGACGCTCTCGCTGAAGCAGGCCCGCGACGCGTACCTCGCGAGCCTCGGCAAGGACGAGCCCAGCGAGAAGAAGATCCCGAGCTTCGGCAACGACGATCAGGCGAAGGCCGGAGACGCCGCGAAGGGCCCGCTCCCCGCGAAGGCGCCCGGCGCCGCCGCCGCGCCGAAGACGACAGGCCTGCCCGGCACCGCCGCGGCGCCGGGAGGCACCGGCGCCCCCGTCGCCAAGGGCCCGACGGCGCCGCCCGGCAAGGTGGATGAGCGCCGGCCGATCAACTTCAGCGCGCGCGCGCCGCACGAGCGCAACGCGCGCGCCTGCACCGTCGCCCTCAGCCTCAAGGAGCCGGCCATGGCGGACGTCGACGCCGCGCTCGCGGAGTACGCGCCGTTCGCGACGGAGCTGGCGAAGAACATCGCCGCGGCGGCCAACTACTACCAGCGCGAGGAGTACAAGAAGGACAGCTTCGCGAAGGGCAAGGAGCTCCACGCGAAGCTCGTCGCCGACTTCCAGAAGCTCGACGCGCACTCCGACAAGCTCGGCCTCGCGGTGTCCGCGTGGCACTCGTCCCACCTGCCCGACCTCGCGAAGGCGGAGGAGGGACAGAAGGAGGCGATCACGGCGCTCGAGGACGCGCGCGCGCTCATGCTGATCCTCGCCAGCAAGAACGTCGATCCCGCGGCGGAGAAGACCGCGCTCCAGAAGCTGGAGGCGTCCGCGGCCGCGCTCAAGGAGTACGGCTCGACCCACCAGACCGACCCGTGGGCCAAGATCATGGAGCCCGCGGTCGCCGGCTTCATCCGCGACGTGAAGGCGGCGGAGCCCAAGCTGACGGACAAGGGGATCACCTCCCCTGCCCTGTTCCTGCCGGTCGTCACGAGCTTCGTGTCGGTGATCGAGGGGAAGCACCGCGCGCTCTCCCGCTCGCTCATGGCGAAGAGCCAGGCGGCGACGCGCGAGGCCACCGGGGCCGTGCAGCCTGCCGCGCCGGCCGCGCCGGCCGCGCCGGCCGCCCCTGAGCCCGAGAAGGAGTGACGCGCCCGGGCGCGCTCCCCGCGAGGGGGGCGCGCTCCTCCCACGAGGGAGGCACGGGCCGATCGCGCAGCGCCTCCGCCGGAGGCGCGGGCGCGATCAGAACGGGCGGCCTGTGCGGCGGGCGATCGCGAGGCGGTAGAGGGCCTCGTACTGCCGCGCGGCTTGCGCCCAGCCGAAGTTCTTCTTCATCGCCCGCAGCTGCATCGACCGGAAGTAGGCCGGGTCGGCGCGGTAGAGGTGCACCGCCCACGCGACGGTGTTCCCGAGCGCGCTCGACGACATCTCCTCGAACTTGAAGCCGGTGACGTTGTTCTCGACCGTGTCGTCGAGGCCGCCGACCGCGCGCACGACCGGCAGCGTCCCGTAGCGCTGGCTGTACATCTGGTTCAGCCCGCAGGGCTCGTAGCGCGACGGCATCAGGAAGAGGTCGGCGCCCGCCTCGATGCGGTGGGCGAGCCCCTCGTTCATGCCGACGTAGACGCGGAAGCGGTCGCTCGCGCCGGAGATCCGCGAGAAGAGGTCCTCCGCCCAGCGCTCGCCGGAGCCCAGGACGATGAGCTGGACGTCGAGCGAGAGGATGTGATCGAGCGCGCCCGCGAGGATGTCGATCCCCTTCTGGGTCGCCAGGCGGCTGATGAGCCCGAGGAGCGGGACGTCGGGGCGCTCCTCGAGCCCCATCTCTCGCTGGAGCGCCGCCTTGCAGAGGCGCTTGTTGCCGAGATCCTCGGCGGAGAACGGCGCCGCGATGTGGGGATCGGTCGCGGGGTTCCAGATGGAATCGTCGATGCCGTTGAGGATCCCGATCACGTCGGTGCCGCGATCCCGCAGCACGCCGTCGAGCCCCTCCCCGCCCTCCCACGTCTGGATCTCCTGCGCGTACCTGGGGGAGACCGTGGAGACGAGCGTGGCGTTGTAGATGCCGCCCTTGAGCAGGTTGATGCTGTCGTACGCCTCCAGGCAGAACCTGTGGAACTGATCCCACCCGAGCCCGGTCGTGGGGAGCTGTCCCTTGTTGAACCAGCCCTGGTAGCCGAGGTTGTGGATGGTCAGCACGGACGCGGCGCGCGCGAGCGGCGACCGGTGCTCGAGGACGTTGAGGTAGAGCGGGACGAGCGCCGACTGCCAGTCGTGGACGTGGACGATGTCCGGCCAGAACTCGAGCGCGTGGCAGAGCTGCAGCGCGCCGCGCGACAGGAGCGCGTAGCGGGCGAGGTTGTCGCCGAACTCGCCGTGCGGGTCGCCGTAGATGCCGTCGCGATCGTAGAGCACGTCGTGCTCGAGCAGGTACACGCGGGGCGCAGGCGCGCCGGGCGTCCCGGGATCGAGGCGCGTCTCCCAGACGGCGGTCCACGCCTCGCCGCCGCCGAGGGGCACGCCGAGCGAGAGCGGTAGCCGGTGCGGCACGAAGCGCTCCGCCGGAGGCTCGCCGTCTCCGCCTCGGGCCGCGTCGGCCACCGGAGCGGCGTCGGCCGCCGGGACGGCGTCGGCCGCCGGGACGGCATCGGCCGCCGGGGCGGCGCCGGCCGATGGAACCGCGTCAGCCGCTGAGGCGGCGAGCCCGTTACCGGCGGCCGCAGCGGCGACGGCCGGCGCCGCGACGGCCTCGCTGCCCGCGGGCCGCTGCTCGGCGAGCGCGATCTGGCGGGCGAGGTAGCGCTTGGCGACACGGTACGCCGGCATCACGACGCGCACGTCGTGACCGGCCGCGGCGAGCGCGATCGGCAGCGCGCCCGCCACGTCGGCTAGACCACCTGTCTTGCTGAAGGGAACGCACTCGGACACCACGAAGAGAATTTTGAGGCGCGGCATGGACATGGGGAGGAGGGGGAGCGCGCCCCCGACTCAAGGCGAGCGCGTCGCGTTCCTTCTACCAGCTTCGCGCGCGATCTTGACCACGCGATCGACAGAGCGCGCGAGACCGAGCGCCGACGTGTCCACCGCGAAGTCGGCCTGCTCATAGAGCGCGCGCCGCGCCTGGAAGAGCGCCCGGAGCTCCTTCATGGCGTCGGCCCGGTTGGCCATGGGGCGCGCGTCCCCCTGCTCGACCACGCGGCGCCAGTGGTCCTCGGGTGTCGCCCGGAGCCACACCGTCACCGCACAGCGCCTCAGCCGCTCGAAGGTCGCCGGATCGGTCACCAGGCCGCCGCCCGTGGCCACGATCCCGTGGGCGCGCGTGCCTTCGAGCCGCGCGAGCTCCTCGCGCTCCAGCCGCCGGTAGTAGGCGTTTCCGTGGATCTCGAACAGGGCGGCGAGGCTCATCCCCGCGCGCGAGGCCACGAGGCCGTCGAGCTCGAGGAAGGGCACGCCGAGCCGCGCCGCGGCGCGGCCGCCGATCGTGGTCTTGCCGGCCCCGCGCAGGCCGAGCAGCGCGACGAGGGGCGCGCCCGCCCCTCCCCCCGCCTCGCCGGCCGACCGGCCGCGCGGCGGCGCCTCCTCGCCGAGCTCGCCGGCCGAGAGCAGCGCGGCGGCCGAGGTGCCCAGCGCGCGGCCGATGTCCTCGAGCCGCACCACGGAAACGTTCGCCCGCCCGCTCTCGAGCAGCACCAGGAAGCGCTCGCTCACGCCGGCGAGCCCGGCGAGCTCACGCAAGGTGAGCGCGAGCTCCGTCCGCCGCAGCCGGAGCCGACCGCCGAGGCGCGCGAGGATCGGCGGCGCGCCGTCCGCGCCGTCCGCGGCGCCCGCCGCGCCGGCCTCCGGCCCCTGACCTGCCCGCGCCCTGCGCGATGTCTGACGGGACGCCATCTCGTCGATGCACTATATTTCATGAAAGCCGGACCAACAAGAACTATACTGCTTGACTGAACCCCGGCGCGGTGGTGGGCTCGTCGGGTATGGAAGCGACCACCTCTCCTCCTTCCGCGGCGCCGGCGCCGCAGACCAGGGCCCGGGAAGACGGCTCGTCCGGCGAGGACGCGCCCCTCCGCTTCGAGACGGAGCCAGGTCGTTACAGGCACTGGAAGCTCTCGTTCGAGGGGGCGATCGCGCGCGTGGCGATGGACGTCGACGAGGACGCGGCGGCGCGGCCCGGCTACCAGCTGAAGCTCAACAGCTACGACATCGCGGTCGACATCGAGCTCGCCGACATCGTGCAGCGGCTGCGCTTCGAGCACCCCGAGGTGAAGGCGGTCGTCGTGACGAGCGCGCAGCCGCGGATCTTCTGCGCGGGCGCGAACATCTACATGCTCGGGTCGTCGACGCACGCGTTCAAGGTCAACTTCTGCAAGTTCACGAACGAGACGCGCCTCGCGCTCGAGGAGGCGTGCTCCGAGAGCGGGCAGCGCTACCTCGCGGCGCTGAACGGCGTCGCCTCGGGCGGCGGCTACGAGCTCGCGCTGGCGTGCGAGGAGATCTTCCTCTCCGACGACGGGAGCAGCGCCGTCTCGTTCCCGGAGACGCCGCTGCTCGCCGTGCTCCCGGGGACCGGGGGGCTCACGCGGCTCGTGGACAAGCGCAAGGTGCGGCGCGACCTCGCGGACGTGTTCTCGACGCTGGCCGAGGGGGTGCGCGGCAAGCGCGCGGAGCAGTGGGGCCTCGTCGATCGCTCGATCCCGAAGAGCCGCTTCGAGCAGGCGGTGGCCCAGCGCGCCGCCGAGCTCGCGGCGGCGACGCCGGACAGGGCGGGGCCCGGGGTGAGGCTCCCGCCGCTCGAGGCGCGGCGCGCCACGGCGGGCGACGTGTCCACCTGCGACTACCGCCACGTGTCGATGAGGGTCGACCGCGCCGCGAGGACCGCGGAGATCCGCGTGCTCGGGCCGGACGGCGAAGGGCGCGAGGTGTCGACGGACGCCGCGGGGATGCGCCGGGCGGGCGCGGACCTGTGGGCGCTCCGCGCATTCCGCGAGCTCGACGACGCGCTGCTCGACCTCCGCTTCAACCACCCGACGGTGGGCCTCGTGCTCCTGCGGACGTCCGGCTCTCCCGCCGCGGTGCGGGCCGCGGACGAGGCGCTGTGGGCGAGCCGCGACGACTGGTTCGTGAAGGAGGTGCTGCTCCACATGCGGCGCGTGCTCAAGCGGCTCGACCTCACGGCGCGCAGCGTGTTCGCGCTGATCGAGCCAGGCTCCTGCTTCGCGGGGAGCTTATTCGAGCTCGCCCTCGCGGCGGACCGCTCCTACATGCTGGACGGCGGAGGAGACGCGGGGCAGGCAGGGGCGCCCGCGTCGCCCGCGTCAATTGCGCTGAGCTCGCTGAACTTCGGGCCGCTCGTCATGTCGAACGGCCTGACGCGGCTCGCGTCGCGCTTCCTCGGCGCGCCGGAGCGCGTGGCAGCGCTGAAGGAGAGGACGGGCCTCCTGTCCGCCGAGGAGGCGCTGGAGGAGGGCCTCTGCACCTTCGCTCCGGACGCGATGGACTGGGACGACGAGGTGCGGCTCGCGATCGAGGAGCGGGTGAGCCTGTCGCCCGACGCGCTCACCGGGATGGAGGCGAGCCTGCGCTTCTGCGGGCCGGAGACGATGGAGACGAAGATCTTCTCGCGGCTGTCGGCCTGGCAGAACTGGATCTTCCAGCGCCCCAACGCGGTGGGCCAGCGGGGCGCGCTGACGGTGTACGGGCGGCCAGAGCGCCCCGAATTCGACTGGAGGCGTACATGAGCGCGGTGGTCAACTCGGAGAGGATCCCGAACAACGTCGACCTCGGGTCGGACAGGAAGCTGCAGCGCGCGCTCGAGGCGTGGCAGCCGAAGTTCCTGGACTGGTGGCGGGAGACGGGGCCCGAGGGCTTTCAGGCAGACGACATCTACCTGCGCACGGCGATCAGCGTCGACCACGAGGGGTGGGCGCATTTCGACTACGTGAAGATGCCGGAGTACCGCTGGGGCATCTTCCTCGCGGATCGGGTGGCGGACCGGACGATCGGCTTCGGCGACCACCTGGGCGAGCCGGCGTGGCAAGAGGTGCCGGGGGAGCTCCGGAACATGCTGCGGCGGCTGGTGGTGACGCAGGGAGACACGGAGCCCGCGAGCGTGGAGCAGCAGCGGCTGCTCGGCCAGAGCTGCCCGAGCGTCTACGACCTGCGGAACCTGTTCCAGGTGAACGTCGAGGAGGGGCGGCACCTCTGGGCGATGGTGTACCTCCTGCACAGCCACTTCGGCCGCGACGGCCGGGAGGAGGCGGAGGCGCTCCTGGAGCGGCGCAGCGGCGACCCGGACAAGCCGAGGATCCTGGGCGCCTTCAACGAGCCGTGCACGAACTGGCTCTCGTTCTTCATGTTCACCTACTTCACGGATCGCGACGGCAAGTACCAGCTGCTCGCGCTCGCGGAGAGCGGCTTCGATCCGCTGTCGCGCACGACGCGCTTCATGCTGACCGAGGAGGCGCACCACATGTTCGTCGGCGAGACGGGCCTGCTCCGCATCGTCGAGCGCACCTGCGAGCTGATGAAGCGCAACAGGAACGAGGATGCGCGCGCCGAGGGCGGCATCGATCTGCCGACGATGCAGAAGTACCTGAACCTCTGGTACTCGCTGTCGCTGGACCTCTTCGGCGGGGAGATCTCGTCGAACGCGGCGTCGTTCTTCGCCTCGAGCGTGAAGGGCCGCGCGAAGGAGGCGTCGTACGACGACCACCGGGCGCTCGACGGCGTGTACGTGATCGACGTGCCGCAGGCGCCCGCCGCCGGGGGCGGCGCGGTGACCGGCTGGCGGCGTGAGGAGGTGCCGCTGAGGAACGCGATGAACGAGGTGCTGCGCGACGAGTACGTGGCCGACTCGCAGCGCGGGATCGACAAGATGAACCGGGTGATCGAGGCGTCGGGCGTGTCGTTCAGGCTGAGCCTGCCGAGCCGGCGCTTCCATCGGAGCTCGGGGATCTACGCGGGGCTCCACTTCGACGTCGACGGCAACCCGCTCTCGAAGGAGGAGTGGGAGCGCCGGCGCGACGCGTGGGTGCCGACCGCGAGCGACGAGGCCTACGTGAAGAGCCTGATGGAGAAGCCGGTGTTCGATCCGAAGCAGATGGCGAACTGGATCGCGGCGCCGGCGAAGGGGCTCAAGGGCAAGCCCGTCGACTTCGAGTACGTGCGGCGCGGCTAGGGCGCGCCCGCGTCAGGGGGAGGGGCGCCCGCGTCAGGGGGAGGGGCGCCCCCGCCTGCGGGCGCCTTCTTCGGCGGGTCGCCGTGCTCGGTGGCGAGCTTCTTCACGAGCCCGTCGAGGAGCACCTGCTCGTGGTACTGCGGCATCGCCGGGAGCTGCACGGCGACGTGCACCCCGGCGCGGCCGTCCACGACCTCGATCGCCCCCTGCGTCGCCCTGCCGCCGCTCTCCGGGCTCCGGTACTCGAAGAGCAGGTAACCATTGGAGACGTCCTTCTCGACGATCTTGAAGCCGAGATCGACGCGCACGAGGCGCAGCGCCGTGCCGAAGGTCTGCTCGAAGGTGTAAGGCGACTCATAGGCGACGCTGGCGCTGGCGTGCCGCTCGCCGAGGCCGCTCGCCACGGGGACGGCGAGCGCGATGAGGACGACGAGCGCGATCGACGGGAGGCGGCGCATGACCGCGGCGTAGAGGGGCTGGCGAGGGCGGGCCAAGTTCCTTGCTGCCGAGCGAGCGGCTATGCTGGCGTCTACCTCGATGGACCGACCCTACGTCGAGCAGCTCCGCATCCAGGGCTACGGCTGCGTCCAGGACGCGACGCTGGAGCTGACGCCGCTGCATGCGCTCATCGGGCCCAACGACAGCGGCAAGAGCACGGTGCTGCGGGCGCTCCGCACGCTCTCCTCCGTCCTCGAGCGGGCGCTCGGTGCGCCGTCGCCGGACACGCTCGGGCGCGCCGGCCCCACGAGCAAGGCCTCGGGCGGCGCCGTGTTCGAGGTGTCGGCGGCGAGCACGACGTGGCGCGTGGAGCTCGACGCCGGGGGGCGGGTCCGGTCGATGTCGTTCCCCAGGGACCTCGAGCCCCCCTCCCTGCTCGACGACGCAGACGGGGACGACGACGCGGGCGGCGGGCCCAGCCCCGAGCGCCCTGCCATGGACATCGTCCAGGCGCTGCGCGGGGCCCAGATGCTCCGCCTCGATCCCGACGCGTTGCGGGCCCCGCACCCGCTCATCCCCGACGGGCACCCGCTCTGCTTCGCCGACGAGCGCGGCACCGGCCTGCCGGCCGTCTACGACGCCGTCATCAGCCGCGACCTGTCGGCGTACGTCGATCTGAACGAGGAGCTCACCCGCCTGTTCCCCAGCGTGAAGAGCCTCCACCTCGCCAACCCGAGCTCCACGTCGAAGGCCATCGGCGTGAAGCTCGAGGGCGGCGCCGTCGTGCCGGCGTCGCTGATGAGCGAGGGCATGCTGTACTACCTCGCCTTCGCGGCGCTGCCGCACCTCGATCCGACGCCCCTGCTCCTCGTCGAGGAGCCCGAGCACGGGCTGCACCCCGCGCGCATCGCCGACGTGATGCGCGCGCTGCGCCTCGTCTCCGAGAAGACCCAGGTCCTCCTCGCGACGCACAGCCCGCTCGTCGTGAACGAGCTGCAGCCGGAGGAGGTCACGGTCGTCACCCGCGCGGGCGAGCACGGAATGAGGGCCACGCGCATCCTTGAGACGCCGGGCTTCGAGGATCGGGCGAGGGTGTACGCGCTGGGGGAGCTCTGGCTGAGCTACGCCAACGGCGGTGACGAGGCGCCGCTCCTCGGAGGAGGGCCGCGGCCGTGATGAAGGCGCCCGAGCGGATCCGGGTCTTCCTTGTCGGCGAGGGCGAGAGCGAGCTGGGCAGCCGCGCCGGGGCGCCCGCCTACCAGTCGGACAAGCACCCCGGCGTGCTCTTCACGCTGCTCTCGCGCGTCCAGCCGAGCGGATGGGTCGTCGGCGGCGCCCGCGAGTGGAAGAGCATCCGGAAGTACCAGGCGCGCGGCGCGGCCCACGAGGACACGCACCACGTGCTGGGCGCGGCGCTCGACGCGCAGGAGGCGGGGTGCGAGATCCTCGCGTTCGCCCGCGACATCGACCGCGATCCGGCGCGCCGCGAGGCGATCGCGGAGGGCATCCGGCGCGTCTCGTCGGCCCTGTCCTCGCCGCCCGACGTGATCGGCGGCGTGGCCGCGCCGGCGCTCGGAGGCTGGATCCTCGCGCTGCTCGGCGAGAAGGCGACCGAGGAGATGTCGCCCCTCAGGGCGCAGGCGATGCTCGCGGCGAAGGGCATGATGCCGGGCGACGGCGCCGCCATGGTGCGCGTGACGGAGGACGCCGACCTCGACGCGGTCCCCCCGGACGCCACGTCGCTCGGCGAGTGGCTCGCGCGCGCGCGCGCCGTGCTGCCGCGGCGGGCAGGCCGCGGCGTGAGGTGAGCGCTAGCGCTCTCTCGATGGAACAGCCGTGGTCGGAAGGGGCTACCCCAGAAGTCGAGGCGCGCGAGCTGCTTCGGCAGCGACCTTGCCTAGCGCGCGACCGGCGCGCGCGGAGGCCGGCCTGCCGCGTCAGCGGCGGCGGCATTGCGGCGGCGCGGAGAGCGCGGCCCTCGCCGCCTCGCGCAGGCCGTGCGGCGTGTCCTTGTCGAGGAGCGGCTTGAGGCGCGCGGGCAGATCCGCAGGGTGCACCGACCCGAGCGCCGCGAGCGCCGCCGAGCCGAGCCGCTGATCGTGCTCGCCGATCGGCGACTTCGCGCGGTGCGCGAGCCGCGTCCACAGGTCGACCGAGCTCGCGTCGCACATCGCTCCGAGCGCGAGGATCGCCCGCGCGCGCACCTCGACGTCCTCCTCCTTGTCCTCCGCCCGGTCGCGCACGGCCTCGATGTGCGCGGTCGCGCGGTGCGCGCCGAGGCCGTCGAGCGCGTGCCGGCGCACCTCGGGCGAGCTGTCGGCGAGCGCCCCGACGAGCGCCCGGTCGCCCGCCGTCGTCGCCGGCATCGCGCCGATCGCGAGCGCAGCGCCGCCCCGGATGAACGTCCACGGGTCCGAGGTGAGCCGCGCCGCGAGCGCCTCGCCCGCGCCAGCAGGCAGCTTCGCGCCGGCAGAGGCCGCGCGCGCGAGCGCCACGATCGCCGCCTCGCGCACGCGCGCGTCCGGATCGGAGGCCGCCGCGAGCAGGTCCGGCGCGAGCGCCGGCACGTCCGCCGCGACCTCGGCCGCGCGGAGGCGCACGTGCGCGTCCGCGTCCTTCCGGAGCGACGCTCGGAGGTACGCCTCCGCCGGCGCCTCGCCCACGCGCGCGAGCGCCGCGGCCGGCGCTTGCAGCAGGTAGCGCCGATTGAAGGGAGCGCCGCCCGCCGAAGCGAGCGCCTGGAACGCCGCGCCGCCGCCCTTCACCCGCCCGAGCGCGGGCCCGAGCGCGCGCAACAGATCGAGCTGCGCGTCCTCCGGCCGGGCGCGGAGCCGCTCGAGCTGCACCTCCTCCTCGACCACGGAAGCGGCCCGCTCGCTCCGCGCCGCGAGCGCGAGCGCGGCGCGGAGCTCCCTCCGCGCCGCGCCGCGCGCCCCGGCGAGGGCGTCGAGCAGCGCCGGGATCGCCTCGGCCGGCGCAACGAGCGCGAGCTCCCGGGCCGCCGCCACCCTGGCCGCGGGCGCGCCCGCCTTCACGATCTCCGCGAGCGCCGGCGCGGCCGCGCGCCCGCAACGGCGGATGCGATCGCGCGCGTGGTGGAGCTCCGGATCCGGCTCTGGCGGCGCGGCGCGAGGGGCGCGCCCCGGCGCCGATGCCAACCCGGACGCGCGCCCCGCGGATGCCGCGCCGGGTGCGAGCTGCGCCGCCGACGCCGCGCCGGACGCCAGCCGCGCGGTGAGGAACGGGATCTGCACCGCGCATGGCGCCGTGTCGATCACGCCCCGGGCGAGCTGCCTGCCCGCGGGGTCGAGCCTGTCATAGCCGGCGATCGCCGCCTCGACCGCCTCCGGTCCTCCGCGCGCGAGCAGCGCCGCCGCCGCCCTGGATCGCTCGCCGCCGCCCGCGAGCGCGCCCACGAGCGCCGCCGGGTTCTGCCCGTCGAACGCCGTGCGCGCCGTGACCTCGGCGATCGTGACCCGCACCTCCGGAGCGGAGGGCGCGCCGCGGCCCCCGGCCCCCGCCGGCGCGTACGCGTCGTCGAGCACGACGGCGATGCACGAGGCCTTGATCTCCTCGGGGAGCTTCACCTCGTAGCCGGCGGACTCCTTGAGCCACGCGTCCTCGGGCAGGCTCACCTGGAAGAGCCTATCGGGCGTCGCCACGAAGAGCGTGCGCGGCGCGGCGCCGCCCTCGACGCCGTCGGACGGCTTGATACGCAGGCCGAGGCCCGTGATCCCGACCTCGTCCGCCGACGAGAACGACACGAACTCGCCCCGGCCCGCGCCCACCTTGCCCTCGGACCACGCGGTCTTCGGGTCGCCGTCGGCGATCTCCGCGAAGCGCTTGCCGACCGCGCTCGACGCGGCGGTCGGGCGCAGCAGCCGGAAGGTAGCCGCCGGCGCGTCGGCGTCGCGGCGCTCGGCGACCACCTTGCCCGCGGCGCGCCGCTCCTCCGCCGGGAGGTTCTGGAAGCTGGCCCCCTTCAGGAGCATCATCGTCCGGGGATCGACCTCGCTCGCGCCGACAAGCGCCGGCCGCCCGCAGAGGGTCACGTCGTCTCGCAGCTGCCCGACGAGCACGCGGTTGCCGCTGCCGAGCGGCTCCACGACCACGGCGTCGCTCCGCCCCTCGCCGTGCTCCCCGGTCGCGACGCCGGTCCAGCCGCTCCAGAGCACCAGCGGCTCCGTCCCCTTCCCCGCGAGCGGCGCCGCGAGCAGCATCACCCAGCTGCCGCCCGCGCCTTCCGGCGCGCCGGCGCCCGCCGGCTTTCCTGCGGCCGGCACCTCGATCTTGGCGAGGTGCTTGCCGTCGGCCAGGGTGACCGGCACGACGCGCGCGCCGCCGAGCAGCGGCGCCACCTCGGAAGGCACGGCGAGGACCTTGCCGCCGTCGGGCGCGCACGCCGCCGCGGCTGGACAGGCGCGGGCAGTGACCCCGCCCGCATCGATGCGGACAGCGAGCGCCTGCTGGCCCGCCGCGTGAGGGAGCACCACGGGCGCGACCTGCGCGGCGGCGCTGCCACCGACGGCGGCGGAGGCTGCGATCAGCCCGGCCGCGGCGCCAAGGCGAGGCCGCCGGAAACGAAACGGCGATCTGGACATGCGCGCCATCCTAATCGCCCGGCGCGGCGAGACCCCTCGAGAGTTGACGCCTCGAGCACAGCGCCGCGCACGCCCGGACCGGCGCTGCGGCGCGTCGTCCGGGCGTGCCCGCCCCGCCCAGCGGGCCCGCGCGCCCTCGCTACTTCGGCGTCTCCGAGGCGGGGATCCAGAAGCCGCCCTCGTCCGGCGGCGTCATCCCGAGCGCCTTCGGGAGCACGTTGGTCCAGCCTGCCACCGTCTCGAGCAGGTAGATCTCCGCGCCGGCCTCGATCTCGCCGATCGGCCTCTCCTTCTCGTCGCGCCGCGCGCGCACCGGGATGGCCCTCGTCGCCTTCACGATCGGCGGCGCCTTGTCGAGCGCGAGCTGCGCGCCGGCCACCGCGGTCGTCGGCGGGATGTACTGGTCCATCATCTCGCCCTTCTTCAGCGGCTCGAGATCCTTGAGGCGCGCCCAGGCGTCGATCGTGAGGTCGCCCCGCGACATGATGTGGACGAAGCCGGGCTTCGCCTCGGTGCTCCAGAAGAGCTGGGCCGCCCCCTCCAGCATCTTCAGCGTGAAGATCACGTCGCCGCCAGCGCGATCGAAGAGCTCGATCGTCGACGTCTTCATCAGGTAGCCGCGCGCGCTGCCGGGGATCTCCATCTTCATGGAGGCGCCGCGCTGCAGCGCGAAGGCGTCGCAGGGCGCCGAGGCCTTCGCCGTCTGCCCCTCGGACCCGGAGATCAAGAGCTCCGCGCGCAGCGAATCACCCGTGGCCGCGACGAGCTTCACCTTCTGCGCGCTCGAGATCCACACGTGCCCGGCGATCACCGGGATGTCGCGCGTCGTGAACACCGCGACGTCCGAGGGCGGGATATAACCGTCGATCCGCAGCGCAGGCGAGCTGTCCGACGTGCTCAGCCGCGCGCGGCCCGCCGCCGGATCCGCCGGGATCGCGCTCAGCGTCATCGGGACCAGCGCGCCGGTGAAGCTCGCGACCGCCCGCCCGCCGCTCGGCGCGTCATGCAGCCGGGCGCCCTTGGCCACCGGCGCCGTCCCCTTCAGCTTGCACGCCGGCCCCGACACCGCCTGCCCGACCGTCGCGGTCGCCTGTGCGGCCGCCCCCGTCACCTGCGCGGCCGAGACCACCACCTGGGCGGGCTCTGCCCTCGCCTCGGAGACGGCCGGCGCGCCCGGGAGCCCCGCGCAGAGCACCCCCCCAAGAGCCAGAAGACCGAGTCCCAGAACGTTGCTTCTCATCCACTTCCTCCGACACAGGCCGGCAGCCCGGCTCGCGCGGCGAGCCCGAGCGCGGTCTCCACCTGTCGAGTCTCCCTGGAACCGCCGGCCTGCTCTGCGCGGCGGCGCACTGCAGGGCCGCCCGGCACGCCGAGCCGCCCCTGCCGTTGGTCGGATCATCCTAGCGGATCATTCAGGCCTCGCCCGAGAAAGGTCCTCCACCGCAGCGCTTCGAGCGTTTCGGGTGTATGGAGCAGGGCGCCCGACGCGGCACGCGCCGGGTCGCCCGGCTGGACGGTACCTGCCTCCCCGGGAAGCCACGCCATGCACGGATTCGATCTCGCCTTCGCCTCCCCCCGCAAGCTCCCCCGCGCCCGCGATCTGCGCGGCAACGTCGCCGTCCTCGATATCGCCTTCGCCTCGGAGGCGGGGGGCAAGAGCTTCGAGACGGTCACTCTCCCCCTCATCCAGGACCTCGGGCCGCGGCTCGCCGCGTGGGTCGATCACCACGACAGCGCCCACCACGCGCGCTTCGCCGGCGATCCCCGCTTCGTCCTGTCGACCAAGGCCGAGCACGGCGCCTGCCCCGAGATGATCACGCCGGAGCTCGTCGCCCGCGCCGGGCGCGTCGACACCCTCGTCTGCCACGTCGACTTCGACGGCCTCGCCAGCGGCGCGAAGTGGATGCGCGGCGGCGTCGAGCCCTACCCCGGCTGCGACGACGACGCCCGCGCCATCGACACCCGCATCGGCGTCCCGGGCCCGGCCGCCACCCGCATGGACCGCGCGCTCCGCGCCCGCCCCCGCGATCAGGCCCTCTTCGGCCTCATCGTCAGGCACCTCGCGTCAGGCCTCTCCGACCCGTCGCTCTGGACCCCCATCGACCAGGCCGGCGCCGAGCTCGCCACCATGGAAGCCGAGACCCGCCGGATCGCGCTCCGCTACGAGCGCGTCGAGCCGGGCCTCGTCCTCGTCGACGCCTCCCAGCGGGGCGGGGCCTACGACAAGACCCTGCTCCTCCTCATCGGACAGGAGCGCGCGCCCATCTCCGTCGTCGTCGACAACGACAGCATCACCTTCGCCGCCCGGTTCGACAGCGGGGTGAACTTCCTCGAGACCTTCAAGATCTCCGGAGGGATGCCGACCCGCATCTCCCTCCAGCGCTCCCGGCTCCAGGAGGCGCTCGTGGCCCTCGGGGTCAAGCCGACCGACGCAAGCCGGCTCGCCGCGACCCCCTGACCCCCTCCTCACCGCGATCCCGCCGACATCGTTGACGCTGTCGGCCTCGGCTGCTACGGGGCATTGCAGATCTGCAATTTGCAATTCTGCAATGAACGTCTGAGCCGAGGCGTCACGTCTGCGCCGAGCGCGAGGGGGTATGGCAGCGACAAACTTGTCTTCGACGGCGAGCAGCGGTGTCGACGAGCTCCTGTTCCGGAACGACTCCGTCTCGCTCTGTCTCCTGGTCAATCGACGGCACCGGACGCTCCGCATCGTCGACTTCCGCGCGGGGCCTACGCCGTCCAAGCGGAGCTTCGTCCTGTCGACCGCCAAGCGCGAGGGGGTCGAGAAGATCTTCACGCTGGTCGAGCGCGACGAGGTGCCGACGTGGATCCGCCTCGGGTTCACGCGGGAGGGGTCGATCCCCGGCTTCTACAAGCGCAGCGACGCCTGGATCCTCGGGGCGGTCGTGTCCGAGATGACGTCGCGGCTGCGCGCGAGCGGCGACGGCGAGGAGGGCGGCGAGGGCGACGACGTCGCGGCCTCGCCGGCGGTCCTGCTCGCGGAGCGCACGATCGCCCGCGCGCGGCGGCTGCTCCGGGAGGCCGAGGCGCGGCCGCTGCCCGCGATCAAGATCGCGCCCGCGAGCGGCGCCGAGCTGCGGCGCGCGGCCTCGGCCGCGCAGCGGGCAGGGCGGGCGCTGACGGGCTTCGAGCCGTTCGGGCGCGACGCGGTGCGGACGGGCTACGTGCTGTCCGCGCGGGGCGGCTTCACGCTGCACGCCGCGTGGGAGATGCAGTCGTGCTTCGGCAACTCGTTCCTGGAGCTCCTGAGCTCGCCGCGCCACGAGTCGGAGCGGCTCGCCACGACAGCCGCCATCGGCGCGCTCTGCGACCGCCTCGTCGAGGAGAAGGCCGTGAGCACGTTCACCTTCGCCCCTGCGGACGACCAGGAGCTGTGCGCCGCCCTCCTCGCGAACGGCTTCCGCCGCTCGGCCGTGCTGGCGCGGCACCTCGTCGTCGGCCGCGCCCGCAAGGACGCCATCCTCTGGGCGAAGAAGCTCGTCGCGCCCGAGGCCTGAGCCGCCGGCCCCGCGGGGCCAGAGCTACGGCGCGATCGTGACCTCGTAAGCCTCGATGACGGTGTTGGCGAGCATCTCGTCCGCCATCTTCTTCAGCCGCTGCTCGAGGTCGGGCGCGCTGCCGAGCGAGGCCCCAGGTTGCGCGGGATGCGCACCGCCGGGTCCTCGAGGTCGGGGACGAACGCCGCCCCGGTGATCCGCTCGAACGCCTCGATGTAGCGGCGGGACGCCTCGATCCGGATCTCGTCCGGGATCGAGGGGATCGGCCCGTCGCCCTGGAAGCCGCGCGCGGCGAGCCAGCGGCGCACGTACTCCTTGTCGAAGGACTCCGGGTCCTCGCCGGCCGAGAAGCGCTCGCCGTAGGACGAGGCGAACCAGAAGCGGGACGAGTCGGGGGTGTGGATCTCGTCGATGACGACGATGTTCCCGTCCCGGTCCTTGCCGAACTCGTACTTGGTGTCGACGAGGATGAGCCCCTGCTCCGCGCACGCGCGGGCGCCGTGATCGAAGAGCGCGAGGGCCATCTCGGCGGCGGCGTCGAAGTCGCGCGGCGCGATGGTGCCGAGGGCGAGGATCTCCTCGCGCGAGGCGGAGAGATCGTGCCCGCCCTTCGGCGCCTTGGTGCTCGGCGTCAGGATGGGCTGTGGCAGGCGCTCGTTCTTCCGCAGGCCGTCGGGGAGCCGGTGGCCGCAGAAGACGCGCTCGCCGCGCGCGTAGTGCGTCCAGATGCTTGTCGAGGTCACGCCCGTCACGTAGGCGCGCACCACCATCTCGACCGGCAGGGGCACACACTCGATCGCCTCGAGGACGTTCGGGTCGGGCTGGGAGATCATGTGGTTCGGCGCGACGCTCCGCGTGCGCTCGAACCAGAAGGCGGACAGCCGGTTCAGCACCTGGCCCTTCAGCGGCAGCGTGCCGAGCACGCGATCGAAGGCGCTGATGCGGTCGGTGACGACGAGCAGGCGGCGGCCGTCCGGCGTCGTGTAGCAGTCCCGCACCTTGCCCTCGTAGCGGGCGAAGGGGCCCGCGAGCGAGGTGCGCTCGAGCACCCTGCCGAGCGCGGTGCGCAGATCGTCCTCGGTGACCATGGGGCGCGGCTTACCCGGGCTCGCGGGCCGAGTCGACAGGTTTCGCAGGCGCCGGCCGAGTTCCCTCCCCCGCGCCCGCCCTGGAGCCCCGTTGGTCTCCGGCCGGGGGGGTGGTAATAGGGCCGCCCATGGCAAACCGAAGAAAGATCGCCCTTATCGGCGCCGGCAACATCGGCGGGGAGCTCGCGGCCCTCATCGCGCGCAAGGAGCTCGGGGACGTCGTGCTGTTCGACATCCCCCAGAAGACGGACTTCGCGAAAGGCAAGGCGCTCGACCTCGAGCAGAACGGCGCCGTCCTGGGCTACGACGCCTCGATCAAGGGCACCTCGAGCTGGGCGGACTGTGCAGGGGCCGACGTCCTCATCGTCACCGCCGGCATCCCGCGCAAGCCGGGCCAGAGCCGTGACGACCTGGTCGCGACGAACCTGCCGATCATCCGCAGCGTGGCCGACGGCGCGAAGGAGCACTGCCCGAACGCGCTGGTGATCGTCATCTCGAACCCGATCGACGCGATGGTCTACGAGTTCAAGCGCCGCACCGGCTTCCCGCGCGAGCGCGTGCTCGGCATGGCGGGCGTGCTCGACAGCGCGCGCTTCCAGCTGTTCCTGGCGCGCGAGGCGAACGTCTCCGTGAAGGACGTGCGCGCGATGGTCCTCGGCGGCCACGGCGACGACATGGTGCCCATCCCGTCGGCGTGCACGATCAACGGCGTGCGCGCGACCGAGCTCATCAGCAAGGAGAAGCTCGACGCCCTCATCGCGAGGACCCGCAAGGGCGGCGGCGAGATCGTCCAGCTCATGGGGACGAGCGCCTACTACGCGCCCGCCTCGAGCGCCGTCGCGATGGCGGAGAGCTACCTGCTCGACCAGAAGCGGCTGCTCCCCGTCGCGGCCTACCTGGACGGCGAGTACGGGTACAAGGACATCTTCATGGGCGTGCCGGTCATCCTCGGCGGCAAGGGCATCGAGAAGATCGTCGAGCTGCCGCTGACCGCAGAAGAGAAGGAGATGCTCGCGAAGAGCGCGAAGAGCGTGCAGGGCATCACCGACGTGGTGAAGGCCTCGAGCTAGCGCCGGACGCGCGGCGCGCCGCGCGCCACGAAGAGCACGCGCGCCAGCAGCGGAACGCGCGCCAGCAGCGAGAGGGAGAGGAGAGAGCGAAGGGCTCTCCCTCTCCCTCGGCGTTTCAGCGGTTCACATCACACCGCCGTAGAGGCCATCCAGCACGGCCGTCAGCTCGCGCCGAGGATCGCGGGCGAGCTCGCCGGGGCTCGCGCCGCCCGCCGGCATCTCGGTGGCCGCGTCGCCGTCCCCCGCAGCGATGTCGCTGATGCGCTGGCAGATCAGGTTCATCATCTGCCAGCCCTCGGTGAGCGCGCCCCGCAGCGGGCCGAGGTCGAGGCCGGGGAAGCCCTTCAGAAGGCTGTGCCCGAGCTTGAAGTGCTCGGCGTCCACCTCGGCGTGCGTCGCGAAGTAGTCCGAGTCGGGGAAGATCTGCTGGGCCGCCGTGAGCAGCACGTCGGCGCAGCGCTCGATGACGAAGTGGACGAGGACCGTCCGCTCCTCGGTGGACGCCGAGCCCATCCGCTCGATGAACCAGGACGACGCCGCGGCGATACCGCGGTCCCAGGACGGCGAGCTCCGCGGATCGTGCATCCGGGAGAGCCTCCGGTTGTGCCCGACCTCGTCGGCGAGGTGGCGCTCGGCGATCGCGATGGCCCCAGGGTGCGACTCGAAGACGACCCTGGCGCACAGGACCTTCTGGAACGCGTTCGACCAGATCTGGAGCGCGCCGAGCATCCGCCGCTTCACGTCGTCCCGGAGGGCGCGCTCGGACCGGATGAGCTGCATCAAGGGGCTGCCCGCGAACTCCCGCGCGTGGACCTCGTTCTCCTCGACGAGGAGATCCACCGGGGACACGGCGCGATCCGGGGCCCCCTCCTCCGCGCTGTCCTCCCGTCCGAGCGCCGCGCACAGACACCGCGTGTCCCAGCGAGCCTCGCTTTCATCGAACTCCTCGAAATGGACGGATAGAGCGGAGAGCCCGTCCGGCGCGCCGCCCACGAGCCCCTGCAGCCCGCCGGGAGGGACCATCACGACGTCTCCCGCCCGAACGCCCCGGCGCGAGTCCCCGATGACCTCGCCTGCGCCTTCTGTGATGACGAGCATGCCTTTGCCGGGAAGCGAACGAGGCTTGAGCGGCTGACCTTCGAGGAGGCGGATCCATCTCAAGGAGAGGCGGCAAGCTTCCGGCAGGTAAGCCGAGAGCTCCGAGTGTTTCCGGATATCCTTGAATAGCCCCAGCAGGGTGCGCTCATCCGCCTTGAGAGGCTCGATCGCGAGGATGTCGGCTGTGTTGACTACGCGCATCTACACGGTCCTCCGGGTCGACATGATGGTGTGTCGACTCTGCACGGCTTGATCGCTTGTGTCTAGATCACACTCGGGCATGAAGGCGAATCCTACGGGCCTGAAAAGGAAGAACTCCTGCAGTTCTTTTCATTCACATTTCCCGCTCCCCGCGCCGCTGCTTCTCAGCATCTCTGCTTTCCTGATCGTCTGTTTCTCTGCGCCTCTGCTTCCCTGCCTCTTTGCGTCCATGATTCCATGATTCCGTGCTTCCGCGCTTCCGTGCTTCTCTGATTCCCTTGCTTCCCCGCTTACGTGTTCGCACGCAGCGGAGGCGCCTGCGCGCCTGTGGTCGGCGGGGGGCGCGGCCAGCGCGAGCGGACGACGCACGAAGCCCGGGACGGCCATGCGTTGTGGCAGGATGCGTGCATGAGCCAGCCGCAGCTCGTACCCGTCGTCCGCCGCGCCACCGAGGCGGACCTGCCCGTGATCGTCCATCTCTTCTCGATCCCGGACGAGGGCAACGCGAAGACGGACCACCCCGGCCCGCCGCTCGATCCGCGCTACGGCGAGGCGCTCGCCGCCATCGCGGAAGATCCGAACAACGCGCTGCTGGTCGCGGAGGTCGAGGGGCGCGTCGCCGGCGCGTTCCACCTGACCATCATCCAGTACGTGGCGAACCGCGGAGCACGCGTGGCGCAGATCGAGAACGTCATCGTGGACCCGGGCCTGCGGGGCCGCGGGATCGGCGAGGCGATGATGCGATGGGCCATCGACGAGGCGCGGCGGCGGGGGTGCTTCCGGGTGCAGCTCACCTCGAACAAGGCGCGGCTGCGCGCGCACCGCTTCTACGAGCGGCTCGGCTTCGTGGCGAGCCACGAGGGGATGAAGCTGAAGCTGTAGGCACGAGCCGCCGCGCGGCGGGCAGGATCGCCATGGCCCGAGAGGCGCCGCCTCAGCGGCCGCTCACGAGGAGCGGCTCCCCCTCGGCCCCGAGCAGCGACAGCGGGAAGACCTGCGCTCCGGCCAGCACGTCGCCGCAATAGAGCTCCACGTCGGGGCCGCGCAGCGGCAAGGCCGCGATCTCCTCCAGCGTGACCCAGCGCGCCTCGAGCGAGTGCTCGTCCGGCTGGCTCTTCGGGGGCGTGGCGTCCCGAGGGCGCGCGAGGAAGATCACCCGGAAGCGCGCCTGCAGGGGGCCCGGGCTGTGCTCGATGCGCAGGATGCCCTCCAGCTCCACCGGCACGCCGGTTTCCTCCAGCGCCTCGCGCCGCGCCGCCTCCGCGAACGTCTCCCCCGGCTCGACGCGGCCCGCCGGCAGATACCAGCGCTGGTCGTGCTTGCGCTCGTGCACGAGGAGGAACCGGCTCCGGTGCCTCACCAGCACCACAGCGATGCACCAGGTCGGGATGGCCGTGCGCGACATGATCGAACCTGCGACAGCTTATCCGGGGGCGCCGTTCGCCAGAAGGGGGGACGCGCGGACCGCCCCGGCGCCGCGCCAGCCGGAGCTGCAGGCCCGGGGGGCTCGCTCGGCACCGCGAACGCGGCGATGGTGAGCGCCGCCATGAGGGCGCCGAACACGAGGAGCCCCATGAACAAGGCGATCCCGGCGTGCAGCGCCACGGTGGCGACGACCCAGGGCAGCCGCGTGCGGCGCGGCCAGATCAGGAAGCCATAGCCGATCTCCACGAGCAGCACCGTCCACCCGGCGACCGCCGCGAGCCAGGGGGCGTGGGCGAGCCACGAGAGGTCGAACTGCCGGTATTCCGGCAACATGACCGAACGCCAGATCGCCTCGCCGTCCCACCACGGCTCGCCCGCGGCCTTTCCCAGCCCGCTGACCAGGTAAGCGAACGAGAGATGCAGCTGCACCACGCGCAGCCCAAGCCGGGCCGCCGGCGTGGGCCCTCCCTGCACGCGCCCGAGCCGGCGATCCATCGAGAAGGCGGCCTCCGAGGGCACCCAGAGGAGATAGAAGAGAAAGATGCTGGCGAAGCTGTCCACGCCATAGACGGTGGAGCTCGCCGTCGTCACCAGCATCAGGTGGGTGAGCCACGCCAGGAAGGCCGCGGCCCTTGTGCACCAACCGACCAGGAGCGCGGCAAGGGCAACGACGTAGATCACCCCCGTGCCCAGGATGACCGGATCCTCCCCGATCCCGAGCGGGGCGAGCAGCTCCACCGCCCAGCCGATGCGAGGCAGCTCGGTCCTCGCGAACACGTCGCGCAGAGGCCCCTGGAGGATCCCGGACCGCCCGTAGAGCTCGAAGAGCGCGGGCGCGACGAGCGCCGCTTGAAGCAAGAGCACGGCCGCGAGCCCGATGCGGAGGGCCGCGAGCGGCGCCGCCGAGGCCGGCGCCAGCGCGAAGCGCTCGATCGAGCGGAGGACGCGCGCAGGCTCGCTGCCTTCGGCCGGCTCGCGGACGCAGCTCGAAGGGTCCTTCACCGCGCACCCCCGCTCGCCTCTCGAGAGGTCCGGAGCCTCGAGCGGATCATGAACTTCGCCTCGTACTGCAGGTTCCAGCTGGACCTCTTCCCCTCCCGGTACTCCCGCATCGACGGCAGATCGTACGTCTCGAGTCGGACGAGGACGCTCTCGGCCGCGGGGTGTCTCGCCAGCACCTTGCCCGCCCACGAGGCGGCGATCGAGCGCTGGATCGTCGGGTCCTCCACGTTCAAGAAAGGCGTGATGAGGTTCAGGATCCGGATCTCCGTCTCGCGGCTGGCGCCCGACTCGAGGGCGTCGGTGATGGTCGCGCCGCCGGCGTCCGAGACGTGAAAGCTGGCCCTCGGCAGCGGGGTGATGCTGTCAGCAAAGAAGGCATAGCCGCTCTCGGCCCCGGAGAGCGCGCCGTAATACGCGAGCGCCCGCGCCAGCCAACCGTCTCCCTCGGGATAGATCTGGAGAGCCCCCGTGACGACGAGGCCTAGATGGCCCACGACGGCGACCAGGGCCGCGGCGTGGCTCCGGCTGTTCCGTTTTCCCTCCATGCAGCTCCCTCCGGTAGCGCCCGCTCGCGATCCTGACCGACGAGAGCGAGGCGGGATGGGGGCCGCTCGTCCCGCGCTCTCCTGCCTCGCGGCGCCGCCATGCCAGCGCCCCCAGCGCTTCGTCCTGCCCCCGTCAGGCGTCCGCCGGCCGAGGGTGCGAGGCCCCCATCGGACCGCCACAGGCCATGTCACCGTCAGTACCCGTACCAGAGACCATGCCAATGACCGTGCCAAGGACGATGCCAGTACCCGTGCCAATGACCATGCCAGTACCCGTGCCAATGACCATGCCAGTACCCGTGCCAATGACCATGCCAGTACCCGTGCCAATGGCCATGCCAGTGCCCGTGCCAGGGCCTGTACCAGTGACCATACCAGGGCCACTGGCGTGCAGGACGAGCGTCGGGTGCATCCGCTGCTACGGGAGCTCGTGTTTCCGCGACGAGGACGAGCTCCTCGACGGGCGTCGTGGTTGCGGCCGAGGCGAGCTGCGCTACCCCGAGGCATGCGAGCATCGCGGCCAGCATGCCGATGATGTTGATGCGCTTCATGTTCATCCCCCCGTGCGACGGCTGCTCATGATGAGCGCCGAACATGGCCGTGCGTCCCCGACGTCCATGCAAGCCGCACGCCCCGGCCGCATCCAGCGGACGGCTGTCGCTTCCCCTCTCGCGGGGTGACAATCACGATAAAGGTCCCCATCGGCCGAGTATCCCGTCGGCGCACTACGCGAGGTGTGACGAGAGAGGGAGAGAGCGGATCATGCAAGACAACCGGATCTCTCACGGTGCAAGCGCGCAATGAGGGCACACAGCGTCCTGCCCCGAACCACGCAGAGCTGATCGAGCAGAGGCCGCGACCTGCCGCTCGAGGGTCACCGCCACGCGGCGCTCTCGGAGCACCCAGAGCACCCGGGCGCTCCGGCCCGTCGCGACGCCGATCGTGAGCGCACGCGCCTTGCCCGGCGCGTGCGCCGCTCGAGCCCCCGAGGGCGCGCGGCCCGACGCCGGCCGGAGACGACAGATCCTGCGCTGTTCCTGCGCTATTCCTGCGCTATTCCTGCGCTATTCCTGCGCTATTCCTGCCAAAGAACGCCGAGCTCGATCTCCACGGCGTCGAACGGCGCCGCGCGCACGGTGACGTCACCCTCCCACGCCCCCACGCGCACGAACCGCCCACCGTCGATGCGGTAGACCTCCAGGAGCCGGAGCCGCGGGTCGATCAGCCAGTAGTGCGCCACGAGCTCGCGCGCATAGATCTCCATCTTGTCGCGGCGATCGAGCGCCTCGGTGGACGGCGAGATCACCTCGCACACCCAGTCGGGCGCGAGGAAGATCGCCGCGTTCCGCATCGGGATCTGCGGCATCCGGTCGCGGCGCCACGCGGCGATGTCGGGGATCACGATGTCCGGATCGGTGCCGAGGTGCAGCTCGGGCTCGACAAGCAGCGCCCACCGGCCAGGCCCCTTGATGCCGCGGCGAAATGGCAGGTAAAGCTCCCCCGCGAGCACCGACGTCACGTTGCGGGAGAACACGGAAGGGCGCGGCGTCGCGTGGAGGACGCCGTTCAGGACCTCCGCCACCTGGTTCGGCGGCGTGTCAAGCACATCCTGGTACGTGGCGCGACGGGCGCAGTCGGACATGGTCGGATGTTAGCATGCACGCCGCGCGCGGCGGCTCGCCCGGCGAAATTCCGTGAGCAGCCCCCCTCCGATCGCCGCGGGTTCGTTGTAGATTCCGCCGCCATGAGCGAAGCAGCCCCCTCCCCCACGCAACGCCCCCGTCCGCTCGTCCTCTGCATCCTCGATGGATTCGGCGAGCGCGAAGAAAAGGACCAGAACGCGATCGCCCTCGCGGCGATGCCGAACCTCGAGGCGATCAAGCGCGACTCCGAGAAGACGCTGATCGGGACGAGCGGCCCGGACGTCGGGCTCCCGGTGGGGCAGATGGGCAACAGCGAGGTCGGCCACCTGAACTTCGGCGCGGGGAGGATCGCGCTGATGGACATCTCGCGCATCGACGTCGCGATCGCCGAGAACAAGCTCGGCTCGAACGAGATCATCGACCGGACGTTCCGCGTCGCGCAGGACCGCAAGTGCCGGGTGCACCTCTTCGGGCTCGTCTCCGACGGCGGCGTCCACTCGTCGCTCGACCACTTCCTCGCGCTGATCAAGCTCGCGAAGTTCCACGAGGTGCCCCTCGTCCTGCACGCGTTCCTCGACGGCCGCGACACGCCGCCGAAGAGCGCGTGGGGCTACGTCGAGAAGATCGAGGAGGCGCTCCAGGGCATCGGCGTCATCGGCACCATCTCGGGCCGGTACTACGCCATGGACCGCGACAAGCGCTGGGACCGCGTCATGAAGGCCTACACCGCGATCGTGCGCGGCGAGGCGCCGCGGGCCGACACGGCGTTCGACGCGATCCAGCAGTCGTACGCGGCCGGGAAGACGGACGAGTTCGTCGAGCCCGTCCGCATCGGCGACTACAGCGGCATCAAGGGCGACTTCGTGGCCGACTTCGCCTCGCAGGAGCCCCGCTGGGAGTGGCAGGGAGAGGAGGTCGGCCTCTCCGTCAACTTCAGGCCCGACCGCATGCGCGAGATCTCGGCGATGCTCACGCGGCGGAACCTGCCGGCCGAGGTGCTGGAGCTCCTCTCGGACCGGGGCAAGCCGGTCTTCGCCTTCCAGGAGCACTGTTACAGCGGCATGACCGAGTACGACGCGGCGCTGAAGCTGCCGGTCGCGTTCCCGAAGGACGAGGTGACCGAGTCGTTCCCCGAGATGATCGCCCGCGCCGGGCTCACGCAGCTCCGGTGCGCGGAGACCGAGAAGTATGCGCACGTCACGTACTTCTTCAACGGCGGCCGCGAGGAGACGTTCCCGGGCGAGGACAGGAAGCTCGTGCCCTCGCCGCGCGACGTCGCCACCTACGACAAGAAGCCGGAGATGAGCGCGGCGGGCGTCGCGAGCGAGGTCGTGGCCGCGATCAAGAGCGGCAAGTACGACTTCATCCTCGTGAACTTCGCGAACCCGGACATGGTCGGGCACACCGGCATCCTCGAGGCCGCCATCCACGCCAACGAGGCGGTCGACAAGGGGCTCGGCGCCATCGGGGACGCCGTGCGCGAGGCCGGCGGCGCGCTGATCATCACCGCGGACCACGGCAACTGCGAGCAGATGAAGGACGAGCACGGCAACCCGCACACCGCCCACACGCTCAACCCGGTGCCGCTCTACTACCTGAACAAGAACGACCCCGGCGTCGTGCTCCGGTCCGGCGGCCGCATCTGCGACGTGGCGCCGACGATGCTCGAGATCCTCGGCCTCCCGCAGCCCGCGGCGATGACGGGGCGCACGCTCCGCGTCCGACAGCGGTAAGTGGGCGCCGACCAGAGGCAGCTCGGCCCGTACATCCTGCGCGAGGCCGTCTCGTCGCGGGCGCTCACCGTGACGTACCGGGCCGAGCACGCGGGGCTCGGCCGGGCGGCGCTGATCAAGACGCTCAAGCCCACGGTGTCGGCCGCGAGCGCGTTCGCGGCCGGCCTCGAGCGCGAGGCGAAGATCCTCGCGCGCATCCGGCACCCGAACATCATCGACATCCACGACTTCCAGCGCGACGAGGACCGGATATGGCTCGTGCTGGAGCCGCTCTCGGGGCCGACCCTCGCGGCCCTGTGCGCGCGTGCCGGCCGCCTCGACGAGGGCGCCGCAGCGGCCATCGCGCTGGAGATCGCGCGCGGCCTCGGGCACGCGCACGAGCGGGGCGTCGTGCACCGCGAGCTGCGCCCCGAGCGCGTCATCGTCACGCCCGCGGGCGGCGTGAAGATCCTCGAGTTCGCGGCGGCGTCCGACGGCCGGCAACCCTCGCTGCCGGAGCCGTTCGAGGGCAGCGACACGTTCGCGCGGCCCGACTACATGGCGCCCGAGCAGATCCTCGGGGCGGAGCCCGGGTCTCAGGCGGACGTGTTCGCGCTGGGCGTGGTGCTGTTCGAGATGCTCACCGGGGTGCGCCCGTTCGACGAGCCGAAGGGGGGGCCGGAGGAAGCAAGCCGTGCTTCAAATCACGCGTCGAACCGCGCATCGGCCGCGCCCGGCGCGCCGCGCGAGCGCGAGGAGGACCGGTGGGCCGAGGGCAGGGCCGTCGCGCACCGGATCCGCAACGCGCCGCCGCAGCCGCTGCGGGGGCTCGTGCCCGACGTGTCGCGCGGCCTGGAGCGCGTGGTGCTCCGGTGCCTCGAGAAAGAGCCGGAGCAGCGCTACGACAACGGCCGCGCCGTCGCGGACGCCCTGGCCGAGGAGCTCGCGGAGCGCGGTCATCCGCAGCCGCGCGCGCTCATCGCGAGCGCCCTCGCGGCGGCCAAGCTCGGCGGCGACGAGCTGCCGCCCGCGCAGGCGCCTTCCGCGCGCGCCGCCGCAGCGCAGCGCAGCGCGCCGTCGCTCGCGCCCGACGTGGGCCGGCTCGTCGGCATCTTCGCGCTGGTCGTCGCGGGCGGCGCGCTCATCGAGCTCAGCCTCCGCCAGCACGACGCCGCGGAGCCGCCCAGCGCCGAGGTCCGGCAGCCCGGCGAGCGCTCGGAGGAGCGCGGCTACCTGAAGGTCCTCGCCAGGCCGTGGGCGGAGGTCGTCATCGACGGGGAGCTCATCGACGTGACGCCGATGGCGCGGGCGATCCCGCTCCAGGCCGGACGGCACTACGTCACGTTCCGGCACCCGAACGCGCCCGAGGAGAAGCGCACGATCACCGTCTCCGAGGGGCAGACGGTCACGCTCGACGTGAGCATGCGGATCGATCGCAGCGCGATCGACGCGGGCGCGCCGCCGGTGGAGGACAGGGACGCGTCGCCCTGACCGCGGCGCCGGCCACGCCTACACGGCGCCGCCGGCTGTCCCCGCGCCGTTCGTGCCGCAGGCGCCCGCCGCGTCTCCCTCGCCGCTCGCGCCGCCCGCGGAGACCGCAACGCCGTCGCCGCCCTCGCCGCCCGCGCGGCGGCGGAGCGCCTCGAGCGCGAGAAGCGGCCGCTCCCGCTTCTCGTTCAGCTCGCCGAGGCACTGGCCGCTGCCGCGCTCGAGCGCGCGGCAGCAGTCGGGCCGCACCTCGTAGATCGAGCACAGGAAGCGGCCGCGCTCCGCGTCCAGCGTGAGCGCGGCGCAGCGGCCGTCCTCGATGCGCATGTAGCAGCGGTTGCCGATGAAGCGCGTGAGCCCTCGCGCGCGATCGTCCATGCGATCGTGGTCGCAGCCGAAGACCCGGACGTACTCCGGCAGGGTCGAGAAGCAGCAGGTGCCGCACGCGGTGCACTCGGGGACGGCCGCGTCTCCCTCGCCGCTCGCGCCGCCCGCGCGCGCCCCGCCCGTCGCGGCCCGCGCGCCCTTGCGCGTCAGAGCCGGACCTCGACGTGCGTCCCGCGCTTCAGATCGTCGAGCCACTTCTGCTTGGCCTTCGTCATGATCTCCGCCTGCAGCCGCTGGAAGACCTCCGGGCGAGCCGCCTCGAGCGTCGTGAAGCGGGACGGCTGGCGGCTCAGGAGCTTCATGACCACGAACGCGTCGCCCGCGCGCATCGGCGCGGTCACGCCGCCCGGCTCGATCGCCATCAGCGCGGCCTCGAGCTCCGGGGCCATCACCTCGCGCTGGCCGGTCGCCGCGGCCTGCGTCCCCTGCGGCGCGCGGACCCCGAGGTCGCCGCCCTCCTCGCGGGTCGCTGTGTCGTCCGAGAACTGCCGCGCGAGCGCCGCGAAATCCTCGCCGCCGCGCGCGCGCTCCGCGAGCGCCGCGGCGAGCGCGCGGCGCTCCTCGACCGCCTCGGCGCTCGAGCCGGGCAGGACGCGCAGGACGATCCACGCCGGGTGGTAGTCGCGCCGCCGGCGCTCCTCGCGCACCAGCCGATCGAAGGCGGACCGCACGTCCTGCTCGGTGATGCGCACCCGGCCCTTCACCCGGAGCTGCAGCATCTTCCCCTCGAGGATCTGCCGGCGGATCTCGTCGCGGTACTCCTGATCGGTGAGCCCCGAGCTCGCCCGCGCCATCCGGAACAGCTCCTCGACCGTCACTTGCTCCGCCGCCGCGATGTTCCGGAAGGCGTTCTCGATCTCCTCGGAGGTCACGCGGATATTGGCCTTCTCGGCGGCCTGCCCCTCGAGCTCCTCGTCCACCATCTTCTGGAGGAGATCGCGGAAGACCTGCGACTCGGCCGCCGCCTGCTGCGCGCCCGGCGGGACCCGGGCCTGGATCTGCAGCAGGAAGGGGCGAGCCCGCTGCCGCAGATCCGAGAGCAGGATGGCGCGATCGCCGATGACGGCGACGATCCGCTCGCTCACGACCGCGTGGGCGAGCGGCGAGGCGAAGGCGGCGGCGGCGACGAGCCCGGCGAGCGCGAGGCGGAGCGGAACACGCATCGCGCGCCTCTACCACTGGGCCCCAGGCGGTTCCACGCGTTTCCGGCCCCGCGCGCCCCGGACTCAGCCGGAGCCGGGGTACACCGTCCGACGGGACGCGCGCTCGCGGACGGCCTCGCGCGCGAGCGCGTCGGCGCGCTCGTTGAGCAGCACGCCCGCGTGCCCCGGCACATACACGAGGCGCGCGCGCGGCCGCGCGGCGAGCGCCTCGCGCAGCGAGGCGATGAGCTCGGCGTTCGCCTTCGCCTTCCACCCCTTCTGGAGCACGCCGATCGAGTACTGGCTGTCCGTGTGGATGACGATGGGCCGCCCCGGCTCCTCCACCTCCTCGAGCGAGCGGAGGATCGCCGTCAGCTCGGCGATGTTGTTGGTCGCGGTGCCGAGGAACTCGCTGCGCTCGATCCGCCGGCCGCCGTCGATAATCACCACGCCGAGCCCCGCGGGCCCCGGGTTCCCCGAGCACGCCCCGTCCGCGTAGACGATGACGGCCCCTTCCGGGACGGGCGCCGCGCCGGACTCCCCCCGCGCCGGCGCCTTGCGCTGCGCGCGCCCGGCCGGCGCCGGGGCGGCCGCGCCCCCCTCGGGCTGCTCGCCGGCGCGCGCCTTCACGACCGCTTCCGCAGGCCCACAGGTCTCGTCGGGCAAGACCTTCGGGTCGACCACGGTCAGGTTCTCGGCGCGCGCCTTGTATCTGCGGCCGTCGTGCGGCTTGTAGCGGATCTCGACGCCACCGCCCTCCTCCGCGACAAAGGCGCCGGCGGCGTCGGCGCGAGCATAGACCGTTTGACCTCGAAGCGATGCGCGGACCCAGGGCACGGGCGCACCCTCGCATGGATCGAAGGCCGCCGGTACGGGAGACCACGCCAGGCGAGCGCGGCCGATCGGGCCGGCCGGGCGCGGCCGCGCCTGCCCTCGTCGCAGCCCTCGCGGCGCGCTCGGCGGGCGGCCCGCGCGCGGCGGCGCCGCCCTGCGATCACGGCTCGATGCAGAGCGCGAGGGACCACGCGGTCAGCGTGCCGGAGTCGGACCCGGCGTCGTCCCCGACCCGGAGCGTCCACGTGCCGTTCGCCGGCCCCGAGAGGAAGGCCGCGAACGACGCCTCCGGGCGGAAGCAGCCGCGGAACGGCGCCATCGCTCCCGTGACCGCGGTCGCGCAGCCCATGTCGAAGACGGTCTTCCGGTAGTTGTCGCCGGAGCCGCCATTGTCGCTCGACACATCGACCGTCGTACCCGACGGAGAGGTGAGCGAGATATCGAGATCTCCGTCGAACGAATGGGCGATATCGAGCTCGAGCGTCACGCGCCGGATCGTGCCCCTCGAGACGATCGGGAGGACGCTGGCAGCGACAGCGCGATCCGTGACGGTCTTGGGTATGTCCATGGACGACTGCACCCACAGCACCTGCCCGGGCGAGCACGCGCCGACGGCATTGTCGCATCCGAGCGCGCAGTCCGGGTCGGCGCAGTCCGTCTCGCGATCGAGGTCGTCGTCCTCCGCGTCGCCGCAGTTGCGCTCCTTCGAGTACGAGCACACGCTCGGCGTGCCCCGGCAGGTGTACCTGGCTTCCACGACGCAGCCCGCGCTGCAGCCGTCACCGCTCGACGTGTTGGCGTCGTCGCAGCCCTCGACGCCGTCCCGCACGAAGCCGTCGCCGCACCTCGCGGCGCGACAGGTGATGGGGCAGGCGTCGGTGCTGCTCGTGTTTCCGTCGTCGCACTCCTCGCCGGCCTGGATCGCGCCGTCGCCGCAGCCCTCGAGGAGGCACCCTGGGCTGCACCCGTCGCCCGCGTTCCGGTTCCCGTCGTCACACGCCTCGACGCCGGCGCGGACGAACCCGTCGCCGCACACGGCGCGCGCGCAGCTCGTGGGGCAGGCGTCGGTGCTGTTCGCGTTGCCGTCATCGCACGCCTCGACGCCCGCGCGGACGAACCCGTCCCCGCACGAGGCGGCGACGCACGTGGTGAGGCACGCGTCCGTGTTGCTCGTATTGCCGTCATCACACGCCTCGGCGGCGGTGTTGACCACGCCGTCGCCGCAGACCGGCGCGGCGCAGGTGCCTGCCGAGCTGCACACGTGGCTCAGGCAGTCGCGCCCGAGGGCGCAGCGCATGCCGGCGGCGCACCCGACGCACGCGGGGCCGCCGCAGTCGATGTCGGTCTCCGCGCCGTTCCGGGCGACGTCGGTGCACGACGGGAGGCACGTCGTCCCTGAACAGCGGCCGCCCAGGCAGTCGCCGTCCGCGGCGCACGCCTTGCCGGTGGCGCAAGGCGAGCACGCCGGTCCGCCGCAGTCGACGTCGGTCTCCGCCCCGTTCGTCGCGCCATCGGTGCACGACGACGCGCGGCACCTGCCGTCCTCGCAGATCCCGCTCCGGCAGTCCGCGCCGGTGAGGCAGGCCTCGAGATCCGCGCACGGCACGCAATCCGAGCCGCCGCAGTCGACGCCGGTCTCGGCGCCGTTCGTCGCGCCATCGCCGCAATCGGGCGCGACACAGCGGTTCTCGACGCAGACGTTGCTCAGGCAATCGCCGGCGACGAGGCACTCGACACAGGCGCCGTTCCCATCGCAATAGCGCGCTCCGGTCGCGTCGGGTCCGCTGCACTCCGTCGTCGCCGGCGCCGGAAGGTTCTTCGGCGCCCCGGCGACGCAGACGTCGGCCGAGCACGGGTCTCCGTCGGAGAAGGCGTCTTGGTCGTCATCGAGCTCGATCACGGCGCCATGCCCATCGCAAACGCGCGCCTTGCAGTCGCCCAGGACCTGCTCGCCCACGGGCTTTCCCCGCGGCGCGGCGTCGAGGCCGCACCGGCCTCCTTCGCAGGTGCGCCGCTGACACGCGCCGTCGACGCCGGGACAGTCCGCGGCCGTGGCGCAAGGCGCTCCGTCCCCCCCGGCCCCGCCCGCGCCGTCCTCGCCGCCTCCGCCGCTCCCACCGCGCCCGCCGTCGCCGGCCTCCGGCCCCGGCGCCTGCCGGGGACGATCGCAGTCGACCGCGGTCAACGCAGCAGCGATGACGAGCGGCGACAGGGCCTTCGTGAACGGAGCGCTTCTGAAGGGGTCCGCTCGCACTGACACCTCGATTCCTCCGCTTCCGGCGGGAACGGCGACGTCCCTTCAAGGCTCGATTCGAGCCCGACGGACGCGCAGGCGGTCGATCATCGTCGCTCTAGACTGATATGGAATCGAGAGGACGCCAGCAGCCAAACGGATCGGGAGAGCCCCTATTTCGACGCGCGGCGCTCGAAGCGCGCCGGGTCCTCGGCCACGCCCATGACGGCGGACAGCTCGCCGTCAGGTATGCGGCCCAGCCGCCGCATGAGCTTTAGCGTCGACCAGGAGACGAGGCGCCCGCGAGCACGACCGGGCGCGGGCGCACTGCACGCCACATGCCGGTGTGAGGCGGCCCTCTCACTGCCGGGCATCGCGCCCGGCAGATGCTTGACATCTCCAGGCCGTTCTGGATTTCATTCCTTCTTCTGCATCCGTTCGGGATACCACCTTGCTCCTCCGAGCCGCGCTGGATTTGACTCTCCCTCGAGCTGTCACCGCTGGCGGAACCCATGTGCGCTCTCCTGCCCACCACCGGCCTCGATCCACGCAGGCGTAGGCGATGCAACCACTGCTGAGCACCTCGCTCCGCCCTGTATGGAGCAATCTACGCGCGACCCGAGCCTCGGTACGCAAAGCCCTCGCGAAGTACCCGAGCGCGCTCGTGGACGCGGCAGAGATGGTGGCCTGCGAGCTGCTGGAGAACGCCATCAAGTACGGCGAGGAAGTCCCCGCAGCGCGCGCCATTCGCTTCACGCTCAGCATGACCGAGGACAGGATCGAACTCGTCACGACCAACGGCTGCACCGATCGCGGCTCGGTCAATCGACTGCTCTGCCGGATAGAGTCCCTGCGCAGCGCCCCGGACAAGACGGAGCTCTACATCGAGCAGCTCCACGAGCTGCTCGCCAGCCCGCGCGACGGCGCCAACGTAGGCATCTACAGGATCGCGATGGAAGGCGGCTTTGCGCTCGACGCGACGTACGCAGACGAGACGGTCACCGTGACAGCCACCAGGAGAATCCATGACCGAGTCGACATTTGAGCGCGACGGGCTGAAAGTACGCATCTCGGTGGCCGCGGACTCGTCGCGAATCGAGTGGTCGGGCGTCAGCGACATCCGCAGCCCCGCCATGTTCCTCAATCCTCTCTTCGAGGACTGGACCGGGAAGACCAAGAACACGGTCGTCACGGTGGATCTGACCAGGCTCGAGTACATGAACTCGGCCACGGTGAAGCCCCTGGTGGATCTGATAAAACTGCTGGATCAGACCAGCCTCGGCGTGGTCGTCGTCTTCCGCGACAACGACTGGCAGCGAGCGCACCGCAACTGCATGTCGGCGCTGGCGCGCACCCTGAAGAAGACAAAGGTGCAATGATCTGGGGTGACCAGACCATCAGCGCGCGCAGCCCAGCTCCTGGAACGAGACCGATCCCCATGAATCCACCATGAGCACCTTGCCCGACCGGTACACCCTGAACGCGAAGGTGCGCGAGACCCAGAGCTCCGAGGTTTACCGCGGCTACCGCACGATCGACGGGGCATCGGTGCTGGTCAAGCTGCTCAGGAGCGAGCGGCCGACGGCGCTCGAGCTGGCGCGCCTCCGCCATGAATATGACGTGTTGACGTGGCTCGACACGCCCGAGGTCGTCAAGGCCATCGGGCTGGAGCGGCACGGGCACGGCCTCGCCCTGGTCATGGAGGACGCGGGCGACGCGTCCGTCGACAAGCTGATCCGATCGGGCCGCCTGGATCTGCCGCGCTCGCTCGAGCTGGCGCTGGCCATGGCGCGAACGCTCGCGGCGGTCCACCGCAGGCACGTCATTCACAAGGACATCAAGCCTCATCACTTCTTCGTCACGGACGGCCCGAGCTCGCTCGTGCTCGTCGACTTCGGGATCGCGACGCGCCTCTCCCAGAAGGTCGACGCGCTCTCGGGGGTCACGCAGCTGGAAGGCACGCTGGCATACATCGCGCCCGAGCAGACGGGGCGGATGAACCGGAGCGTGGACTTTCGAGCCGATCTGTATTCGCTCGGGGTCACCCTGTACGAGCTCTTCACCGGCGCGCTGCCCTTCGACGCCAGCGATCCGCTGGAGCTGGTGCACAGCCACATCGCTCGCAGCCCCCGGGCGCCCGTGGCATCCAGGCCGGACCTGCCGCCGGTCCTGTCGGACGTGATCCTCAAGCTGCTCAGCAATACCGTGGAGCAGCGCTACCAGACCGCAGCTGGATTGCAGCACGATCTGCAGCGCATTCTGGATCAGGTGAAGCGGGCTGGCGCGGCGGAGGTCTTCGGTCTGGGCCAGCGCGACAGATCCGATGAGCTCTCGATCCCCGAGAAGCTCTATGGCCGGGAGCGCGACCTCGATGCGCTTTTGGAGGGCTTCGGCCGCGCCAAGCAGGGCAGGAGCGAGCTCGTCCTCCTGTCCGGACAGGCGGGCGTCGGGAAATCCGCGCTCGTCGAGGAGCTGCACCAGCACATCCTCGGCCGGGCGTACTTCGGCGCAGGAAAGTTCGACTCCCTGGCGCGGAGCGTCCCCTACGGCCCGATCGCCCACGCTTGCCGTGCTCTCGTCCGGTCCGTGCTCGCGGAGCCCCCGGGCGTGCTCGAGCAGCGGCGGCGTGAAATCCTCGAGGCGGTCGGCCCGAACGCGGGTCTCCTCACCGATCTGATCCCCGAGCTGAAGCACGTCGTCGGCGAGCACCCCCCCGTGCCAGCGCTGGGGCCGACCGAGTCGCAGCGCCGCTTCGAACATGTCTTCTTGAGCTTTCTAGGTGCGCTGGCGGCTGAAGAGCACCCGCTGGTGCTCTTCCTGGATGACCTGCAGTGGGCGGACGCCAGCTCGACCCGCCTCTTGCAGCACGTGCTGACGGCCGCCGGCGCGCGCCACGTGCTCGTGATCGGAGCTTACCGGGAGCTCGAGATCGACGCCGCGCACCCGCTGTCTCTGTTGCTCCAGGAGCTGCGCCAGGCCGGCGTCCGGAGGCGTGAGATCACGCTCGGCCCGCTCGGCCAGCCGCACATCGCGCACCTCCTCAGCGACACGCTCGGGTGCGGCTTCGAGGCGGTGAGCGGGCTCAGCGCTGCCTTGTTCGAGAAGACCCGCGGAAACCCCTTCTTCCTCGCGCAGTTCTTGACCGCGCTGCACCGAGACGGCCTGCTGCGCTTCGACCACGCGGACCTCGCCTGGAGGTGGGACACGGCGCGGGTGTGGGAACGGCTGGCGACGGACAACGTGATCGATTTCATGGTGTCCGAGCTGCGGCGATTGCCGCAGTCGAGCCAGGACGTGCTGCGCTTCGCCGCGTGCGTGGGGCATAACTTCGACATGGCCACGCTGGCCGTCGTGTCTCAGCGCTCCCACAGCGACGTGGCGGACCACCTCTGGGAGGCGCTGCGCCAAGGGTTCATCGCCTCGCTGGACGGCAAATACCGCTACAGGGCCGAGGCTCATCACGACGCGACCGGGAGGGGCGACGGCGCGCTCGACGCCGCGTTCCGCTTCTCGCACGATCGCGTCCAGCAGGCGGCCTACTCGCTGTTCGGCCCGGAGGAGCGGGACGCCATCCACCTGCGCGTCGGTCGGCTGCTGCGGGAGCGCGGCGGCGCAGATCCGGGCGATCGTGAGCTGTTCGCGATCGTGGATCACTTGAACCGCGGCGCGCGCCTGATCGTCGAGCCGGCCGAGCGGCGCGGGCTCGCGCGCTTGAATTTGAACGCCGGCCGCAAGGCGCGCGCTCGCGCGGCGCCCGACGCGGCGGCGCACTACCTGAGGGCGGCGCTCGACGTGCTCGGGGAGACGGGGTGGATTGAAGAGTACGAGGTCGTCTGCGCCGCTCACCTGACCATGGCGGAGTGCGAGTACCTGACCGGGAACCTCGACTCCGCGTTCGGGCTGCTCCAGGTCGTGGAGCGGAACGCGCGGTCGGTGGTGGATCGGGTCATGGGGCGCAACCTCGAGGTGCTCCTGCTCACCAACACGGGCAGGCTCGACGTCGCGTGCACGAAGGGCATCGACGCGCTGAGGCTCCTGGATCTGGAGTTGCCTCCTCTAGAAGACAAGGCGGCTCTCGGCGCGGCGATCGGCGCCGAGTTCGGAGCGTATCAATCTGCGATAGCGGAGTCGGAGATCGAGTCTCTGGAGACGGTGTCGGTGATGAGCGACGCCCGCGAGCTCGCGGTGCTCCACACCCTGGCCACCAGCATTCCGGCAGCGTTCCAGGCCGTTCCAGAGCTTCATTTCCTGCTCGTGCTCAAGGGAGTCCAGCTGCTCCGTCGGGGCACGGCGCCGCTCGCGGGCTTCTTCTATGCGCAGTACGCGATCGTCCACCTCGCCATCACGGGCAGCCGGGAGCACGCGTTTCGCTTCGGCCGGCTGGGCCTGGAGCTAGCGACCCGCGGCGGCAGTCCGGCCAGCAAGGGCCAGGTTCATTTCCTGTTCGGGGTCTTCATCGCCCACTGGCGTCAACACATATCGCACAGCCTGGAGGTGTTGCGGTCAGGGCTGAGGATCAGCCTCGAGATGGGCGACCAGATCTACGCGTCTTACTGCGCTGCGTTCATCCTGTACTATCGCATGTATGCCGGCGAGAGCTTGCACGACCTGGAGGACAGCCTCTCGACCGCCCGCGACCTCGCGGACAGGACGGGTGACGTCGTCAACCAGGGCATCTGCAAGGTCGCCCAACAGGCCATCCGGGCGCTGACTGGCCAGACTCGACACCCCGCAACCCTGGAGAGCGCGGATTTCGACGAGAGCGCCTTCATGGCCTCTGCGCCGCTGCCGACGCTGGCGATTTACGGGGTCGCGAAGACGACCGCCCAGTATCTCGCTGGCCGCTTCCGGGATGCCCTGGCCACCAGCGACAGCTGCAAGCTGGTCCCTGGCTTCTTCTATCACGCCGAGCACGTCTTCTATCGGGCGCTGATCCTGGCCGAGCTGACCCGCACGGCGGCTCCGGAAGAGCGCGCCGGACTCCTGGATCGCCTGCGTGCCGACGCTGCCACGCTCGAAGCCTGGGCGCTGTCCTCGCCCGCCAACTTCGCGCACCGCGCCGCGCTGGCGCAGGCGGAGCTCTCGCGGATCGAGCGGCGCACCGAAGGCGCGCTGGATCTGTACGATCGCGCGATAGCCCTCGCCCAGGAGCACGGCTTCGCGCACGCCGAGGCCATTGGCAACGAGCTGGCTGGCCGATTTCACCTGGACGAGCGCAGGAGCAAGGTAGCGGGCGCCTACCTGGCCGAAGCGATCTACGTGTACCAGCGCTGGGGTGGGACGTGCAAGGTCGAGGAGCTGAAGTCGAAATACGCTCACGTGCTCCGGAGCAGCGCGGCGCGCGCATCCCCCCTCAATCCAGCAGACGAAACGGCAGCGAGCCTGCCAAGGACGACAAGCCAGACGACCGGCCAGACCTCCAGCACGCTTCGTCCAGGCGAGAGCCTCGACCTCACGGCGGCCATCCGCGCGACCGAGGCGATCTCCACGGAGCTCGTCATCGATCGGCTGCTCGAGCGGCTGATGCGGACGCTGCTCGAGAACGCCGGAGCCCAGCGGGGGTGCTTGATCCTCGATCGCGCCGGGGTGCTCACCCTGGAGGCGAGCATGACCATCGATCCCGATACGATAAAGCTCGACGCCCGTGCGCTGCGGGGCGGCTCGGAGGTCCCGGAGTCGCTCGTGCGCTACGTGGCGCGCACGGGCGAGCTGACCGTCCTCACGGACGCGCACCGTGACATGCGCTTCGCCTCTGACCGGTACTTCACGCAGGCTCGGCCCAAGTCGGTGATGTGCGCTCCGATGCTCCAGGGCGGAAAGGTCACCGGCGTCCTGTACCTGGAGAACCGCATCACCGCGGAGGCGTTCAGCCCTGCGCGGTGCGGGCTCTTGCAATTTCTCGCGACGCAAGCCGCCGTGTCCCTCGAGAACGCGATGCTCTACGGGCGGCTGGAGGCCGCATCGCAGGAGCTCCGGCGGGCGAACGAGAACCTCGAAGCGCTCGTCGCCGAGCGCACCGCCGAGCTCAGGCGCCTGGTCGCGGAGCTGTGGAGCGAGATGGATCTCGCGCGCAAGATACAGACAGTGCTCCTTCCGCAGCAAAGTCGTCTGAAGGACTACGACATGGCCGCCCTGATGACGCCGGCCGAGAGCGTCGGCGGCGACTACTACGACGTGGTCCAGACGGCCGGGAGCAGCTGGGTCCTCATCGGCGATGTATCCGGCCATGGGATCACCGCCGGCCTGACGATGATGATGGTCCAGACCGCCGTACGGACCATCCTGACGACGTCACCGCGCGACGGCGAGCCTCTCACCCCTGCAGTCGTGCTGAGCCGGGCGAACCGCGCGGTCCGGGAGAACCTGCTCCGCGTGAGCCCCGATCAGTACATGACGATCGTCGCGCTGGAGCTCGGCCGCGGCGCGGTCCGCTACGCAGGCCTCCACCTGGACATCTTGATCCACAGGGCGCTCTCCAACACGGTGGAGCTCGTCGAGACCAGCGGGATGTGGATCGGGATCGAGGACGACATCACCGCGCTGCTCCGGGACGACGTGATAGAGATCGGCGCCGGAGACACGATGCTGCTGTACACCGATGGGCTCACGGAGTCTGTCACCCCCGCAGGCGGAATGCTGGAGACCCAGGGGCTGGCAGAGCGGTTCCACGCGCTCGCGGCGCAAGGGTTGTCGCCGAGCACCATCGTGAAGGGCCTCGTGGGCCCCATGGCGGGGCAGCGGCTTCGTGATGACGTCACCGTGATGGTGCTCCGCTACTCTCCGGCCGAACGGCCGGCGGCTGCGAACTAGGGCTCAGAAGCCCGCTGCGAGCTGCGCATACAGCGCCGCGTACTCCGCCATGATCGTCCCGCTCGCATAGCGGTGCACGGCGCGCCGGCGCGCCGCCTCGCCGAGCTGCGCCCGCAGGGAAGGGTCGTCGCGCAGGGAGCGGAGCGCACCCCGCAGCGCCTCCTCGTCTCTCGGCGCCACCAGGAGGGCCACCCGACCGCCCTCGCCCTGGATCACCTCCGGCACTGCGCCGACCGGCGTGACGACGCAGGGCAGGCCGCTGGCCATCGCCTCCAGCAACGCGTTGGGCAGGCCCTCGCCATGGCTCGGTAGACAGAAGACGTCCGCGCCGCGGTAGACCGCGGGCATCGCGTCTTCGGGCATCTCGCCGAGCAGGCTCAGGCGGCCCTGCCGCTCGAGCTCCGCGAGCACCTCGTCGAGGCGGCGGGACGGGCCGGCAGCGCCGCCTGCGTCGCGAGGCCCCACCAGCGCGAGGGTCAGGCCCTCGACCGCCAGCACGGCCCGCGCGAGCTCGAGGACCCCCTTCTGCGGCGTGACGAGCCCCGCGAAGAGCACCCGCAGCGGCTGGCCGGGCGAGCGCGGCGCGGCTGCGGGGTGGAAGCCGTCGGTATCGACCGGGTTGGCGATCCGGACGACATGGCTCCCTGGAACCAAGGCCTGCACGTAACACCGCAGCTCCTCCGAGAGCGTGATGACGGCTGCAGCGCGGCCCAGCACGGCGCGCACGGCCTGCCGAGCCGGCCACGGCAGGGCCCGATGCCAGGCGATGATCTGCGGTGACAAGCGCAGGTGGAGCACGGCGGGCACACCCGCGCGACGACACAGCTCCACCGCGAGGCCGTCGCGCGCGGTCGCCCAGAACAGGGTGGTGCACAGATGGACGACATCCGGCCGGCGTCGCGCGAGCAGCCGGTGAAGCGCAGCCAGCGCTTCGCCCGCGCGGACCACGCGCGCGGGGCGAAGCCTGCTCGTCGGATCGATCGAGGCGCCTCGTGGCGAGGTGTCGATGACGTCCGCCTCGATGCCCGCCGCTGCCGCCGCGTCGAGGTAATTGCGCATCCACCGCGTGATTCCGCCGGCGGGCGGCGGGAGGGGGCCCCAGAGCGCGACGCGCATGTCCCTAGAAGCGCGCCTCGGCCTCGATCTGGTCCCAGCGCTCGCGGAACCACGCCACGGTGCGCGCGAGCCCCTCGCGCAGGCCCGTGCGCGCCTCGAAGCCCAGGACGCGACGGGCCTTGTCGGTGGACGCGACCCGACGGCGCTGCGTATCCCACGCTCGGCGCGCGACGAACCGGACGCCGGCGCGGTTGCCCGTCATTTCATTGATGGCTTTCGCGACGTCGATGATGGCGATCTCCTCGCCAGACGCCAGGTTGAACGCCTCGCCCGAGGCGGCCGGCGCGGCGCCCGCCCGGAGAAACCCATCGACGATGTCGCCCACGTAGGTGAACGAGCGGGTCTCCTCTCCCGTCCCGGTGATCGGCAGCGGCTCGCCGCGCAGGGCCCAGTAGACGAAGTTGGGGATCACATTGCGGTATCGGCCAGGGACCTCGCCCGGACCATACGAGTTGAAGGGGCGCACCCGCACGGTGCTCAGCCCTTCGTGGCCGGCCGAATGATCGCAAAAGTAATTGCAATAGAGCTCGCCGAGCAGCTTGGTCGCCTGGTAAGGCGTGTGGACATCGAGCGCGAGGTGCTCCTCGTGGACGGGCCGCGGCGGGTCGCTGCCGTAGGGCGCGCACCCGGACGAGGCGAAGACGACGCGCTGGGCCCCGCTGCGCTGCGCGTGCTGCAGCACCCGCAAGGTGCCGAGGCCGTTGACCTCGAGATCGCGCTCCGGGTTGTCCACCGAGTTCTGGTTCGCGAACAGCGCGGCGAGGTGGAAGACATGCGAGGGCTGCTCCCGGAACACCGCCGCGAGCAAGCCGTCATCGACGACGCTCCCCTCCACGAAGCGCACGTTGCGCCGCGCCGGGATGCCCCAGCGGGATGAGGAAGAGAGGTCGTCCACCACGATCACCTCCGCGCCCGCGTCGGCCAGGGCCGCCGTGAGCGAGCCGCCGATCGCGCCCGCCCCTCCGGTCACGATGATCCTCCGGTCCTTGTAACCTTGCATGGTGCCCACCGTTGTGTCTGTCGCCTCGCCCATGAGACGTTGCTCACCGCAATGCGCCGGTGCATTGCGTGCTTCGATATCCCCAGCCCTGCGCCGGTGCCCGAGGGCGCCGGCGTCTCCATGACGACGCTTCACCGCGCTGCGCGCGCGAAGATCTCCTCATAACGACGCACGAGCGGCTCGCGCGTGAACCAGCGAAGGAAATAGAGCCGGCCGGCCTCCCCCATCGCGCGCCGCGCCTCCGGCGTCATGCCGTGCAACCGCCGCACGGCGTCCGCAAGCGCCGCCGGGTTCTCGGGCTCGCAGGCAAGCCCCGCCCCGCTGCTGCGCACCAGATCCGCCGGATCCCCGCCCGCCGCGACGAGCACCGGCCTGGCGGCGGCCATGTAGGCCGGGATCTTCGAGGGGATCGTGATCTCGAAGCGCGGATCGCGCCGGAGGTGCGAGAGCGCCACGTCGGCCAGCGCGAAGAAATGCGGCATGCGCTCGTGGGGTTGCTGGCCGATGAAGACGACGTTCGAGAGGGCCCGCGCCGCAGCCTCGCGCCGCAGCCTGGGCGCGTCGTTCCCGTCCCCGACCATCACGAACCGCACGTCGGTGAGGTCGCGCAGCCGATCGGCGGCGTCGAGCACGCTGGAGAGGGCCTGGGCAGGGCCCATGTTGCCGGCGAAGAGGACGACGAACCGCCCTGACAACCCGTGCTCCGCCGCGAGCTGCGGGTCGGGCTCCACCGGCCTGTATATCCGATCGTCGGCCCAGTTCGGGATCAGGTGCACCTTGTCTGTCGAGACGCCTCTGTGGGAGAGCTCGCGCTCGAGCCCCGGGCTGATGACGGTGATCGCCGCGGCGCGCCGGAAGAGGGCGCGGTTCACGCGATCGATGCCAGCGAACACGAGCCTGTTATCGAGCATGCCCGAGGCTGCAGCGGTCTCGGGCCAAAGATCCTGGACCTCATAGACCCACGGTATCCGGCGGAGCGCGGCGAGCCAGGAGGCGGCGATGGCGTGGCTCGGTGGGGGATTGTGGACCCAGGCGACGTCCGCCGGCCCGGAGAGGGCGGCCCCGAGCAGCGCTGTCGAGGCGGCGAAGCTCGCGTAGTTGAGCGTCCGCCGGACGCGCGATCGGCTGTGATCCGGGTAGCTCGGGAGGCGTATCACCCTGGCGCCGCTCGCGTGCTCCACGTCCCAGAGGCGCTGTCGGTAGCCCGGGTAGGTGCGGCCATGCGGGTAGTTCGGGAACGCGGTCACCACCGTCACCTGGTGCCCGCGCTCGGCCAGCGCCTCTGCGAGCAGATGGGGGCGCGCGACCGGCTCGGGGTGATACCACTGCGACAGGAGGAGAATCTTCACTACCCGCGCTTCGATGCACCGGACGTCGCGGGCATTCATGGAATTCACGGAGGCGGCGCCGAAACGTCGCGCCGGGGTACGACGGGCGGCGCTCGCCTCGATGGGATGGGCGGCCATCACGCCTCGACAGCATCGCGGGGGCCCGACGATCCTGGACCGCTGGCCGTCCCCCACGGCGACGCGAGCCCGCGCCCGGCGCGGATGCCCGATCCGCAGCCTACTTGCGACCGCACGGCGGCGCGTCCGGACGGCCGCCACCTTCGGTCGGACGGAAGGGCAAGCGTGCGCTCAGGCCCTGCCCGACGCCGCCTCTGGAGGGGCTTGAACCTGGCGATGATTCCAACGTTCGCCACAACGCTGGGGCCGGTCGTCCTCGAGCGCAGTGAGCCACACGATTGACGCCCGGTTCCCTGTCAGTTATTTCCGTGCGCGCTGGTCCGAAATACGCTCTCGGAGGGGTTGATCATGTCGAAGAACATCCTGGCGAAAGCCGGCGCGTTGCTCCTCGTCGCCGCCTCCGGCACGCTGATGGTCCCGGCCTGCACCATCCACCTCAGGCAAGGAGGCGAGGGCGGAGCCGAGGACACCGAGCCCGCACCCGACGACCCGCTGCCCACGCCCGACGACCCGCTGCCCGCACCCGACGACCCGCTGCCCACGCCCGCGGGCGGCGGCGCAGGGGGGAGCGGCGGATTCACGCCCGAGGAGCAAGAAGCGATCGAGGCCGCGCGAAGGGCGGACCCGGTAGAGCTCGCGCTCACCCAAGCGAAAACCGGGTACGCGGCGTACGCCCTCAGCGGGCTGACGGAATCCCAGATCGTCGATCCTGAAGCCATCGACGAAGAAACGCTGCTGCGCCTCATCGAGGAGAACGCGCCGCTCGCCTGGGAGCTGGCGGAGCAATGGATTGCCTCGCTGGATCCGACGACGCTCTCGTACGGGTACCCGGTCAACGTCGCATGCATGGACCCGCCGTTCTTGTGCAACTCCAACGTCGCATGCGACTTCGCAAAGGTCTGCATCCTCGACGCCTGCGGAGACGGCAAGTGCAAGCCATGCCCGGATACGTGGGGTCTCGGAAACCTCATCACCAGCGGATGGTGCACCTACACCTGCTACGTAGGGAACGACGGCGATATCGTCGGCGCGGCGATCACGTTTCGCCCCAGGATCGGCAGCCACCTCGTCCCATGGGTCAAGCTCTGCAGGGCGAACTAGGAAGGTGGAAGGTCTGGCCATGGATGAGTCGACCGGAGCGCAGGCGCAGTCCAAAGAATGGGCTCAGTGCATGGTGCAGATGGTGAACTGCGCGGGCGCGCTCGCCGCGCCGCGGGTGGCGCAAAGCCTCGGTGCCTCGCCGAGCCGGGAGGAGTTCCTCGGGCTCCTCGATCGGTTCATCGCGCTGAACGGTGAGGAATCGCGGGTGACGATCGGGGACGGGAAGCCGATCCATGAGGTCACGGCGCACGTGCGGACGCTCCGCGCCCTGTGCGAGACGTGGACGCCGTCGCCCGAGGTCCCGGCCGCGATCCGGCAAGCCGCGCGGAGCCTACTCGCCGCGTTCGGCTTCCCCGAGCCGCCCGAGGGCTGGGACGAGCTGGAAGCCCCGCCGGAGGTGCTGCCCGAGCCCGAGAACCCGGACTCACGCCCGCCGCCTACCGAAGCGGAGCTGGCGGCGCGACCGCACCCGTTTGCGTTCGGCGTGGCCATCGGGTGGTGCCAGTATCTCGGGTCACCCAGGATGGTGGCGAAGATCCCGCCCGCGGATCTCCGGTTCCCCGCGGTCGGTCACCTCGACAACATGCTGGCTTTGTTCCGGACCGCCCGCAGCAAGAACGCCGAAGGGCGCGCCTATTTTGCCACGCTGATTCAACGTCTTGAGACCTTGCGCGCGCTCTGCGAGGCGTGGGACGGCGCCGAGGCGCCGCCCGCGCGCGCGCAAGAGGTGGCGCGCGCGGTACACATGCAGCTCCAGCACAAGAGCGATCCACGCGAGTACGACGAGTTCGAGGAAGACGTCGACCCGGTCTACTTGACGATCCCCAAGGTGCGGAGCGAGTAGGTACCGGAGGATACCCGGCGAGCCCAGGAGAGCGGCGCCCGTCGAGCAAATCTCCGCCGCGTCGAACGGATTGCCTCCGGCACCGACCTCCACGTAGTTTACCCGGCTGGGTCGCGCGCCGGTCGACGGCGCGCGACCTTGTCAAGGAGGTCGGTTCATGCCCAAGCAACCTGTGCAAGACCCCACGGACGTCGATCAGCTCTCGGCCGCCCAGATCGAGGAGCGCGTCGAGAAGACGCTCCAGCACATCGAGGCCATCCAGGCGCTCTGGCCTGGTCTGGAGCGGCTCGAGGAGGGCCGGCGCACGCGTAGCGTCGGCCGCAGCCTCGGCGTGCTGGGGCCTCCGCTCGCCAAGCTGTTCGCGCTCTTGCGCCCCAAGGACGGCAAGGACAGCCCGCTCGCGAGATCGTTCCACGTGCTCGGTGACCAGGACGACGGCGATGACCCCGAGCGGTTCGAGGTGGAGCTGCTCGAGCGGCGCCTGAAGCGCGCCCTGGCCCAGCAGAAGGTCGCCGACGCGCTCGAGGACCTGGCACGCCACCTCGACGACGACGTCCTCGCCACCGCCGAGACCGTCATCGGCCCCGGCCTCGCCGCGCTCGACCTGGCGCGCACGATCGCCCGCCAGAACGCGACCTTCCGCGCCATCCTGGCGCCGGTCCTCGACGACTTCCGCGCCATGACCAAGCAGGCGCGCAAGGGGAAGAAGCCCGAGGCGTCGAAGGCTGAGCCTGAGCCACCCAAGGCCGAGGCGCCCAGGCCCGAGCCGTTCTGAGGGCGCCGCGGGCTTGCCCGGGCGGGCCCCCACCGCCGTCGGGCCAGGTGTCTGCCGCGGCTCCGGCGGGGGCCATCCCCCGCGACGCTGCCAGCGCATCAACCGTCGTAGCGCGCCGATGTGAATGGAAGACCGCCCGACTGAAGCGTCCTGCTGCGCGCCTGAACCCAGCTATTCAGCAGAACGAAGCGTCCCTACGGCAATGGCGTCCTCGCCAGACGTCGTGCTGCCATCGTGGTTCCAGCTGATGCCGCCCTTGCCCGGCGGACCGAGCTCGTAGGTGACGCCCTCGAGCGTGAGCCGGTCCTCGTCGACGTAGGCGTCGCCGCCGCGCCCGGGGCCGCCGTAGCCGCCCTCGCCTCCGTAGCCGCCGTCGCCCCCCCGGGGAGGACCAACCCAATCTTTGGGAAGAACTTCGTCAGGACCTCTCGCGTCTGCTGGGTAGTCCAGAATTCGAACTCGGCGACGATCTGGAGCGCGTCGCGGAGGCCGCCGAGTACCGCTGTAGCGTCGGCAGCTTCTTGGGCATCCTGGTACTGCCGCAGGGTCCGTTGCGCCGCTTCCAGCTCAGCGTTGAGCTTGGCGGTCGTGGGGGACGTTCGAGTTCAAGCGCAAGCCCTCGTGCAGCTCAACGATCCGTCGGTTCCCGCCGATCGCCGCGAGCTCGCCAACTTCTCGGAGGTCAAAGGCCATGAGCAGGCGGCGAGACATCGAGGCGCGCGTCCATCCAGCGCGAGCAAACGTCGACCTCAGTCATGCCCACCGTTGGCAAGGCGGCTGACGGTGCTGACCCCGACGAACTCGTCGCCCCTCCTGCTCGACACCCGTGACCCGATCGCACGCGAGATGACGGCGGCGATCCCTGGAGCGCTCGTCCGACCTCAACCTCGACATCGAGGAAGCCCGCGTTTTCGCACGCGGGCAGATCCCGACGGGGTTCGCTGTTCTCTCGGTACGTGCCGTCGAGGCTCTCCTCCGTGACACGCATCCGATGGTCGCCAGCGCCGTCGCGCGCCCCCCCACGGCGAGGAGCCGTCCACGTCATCGTCGTCGTGGGCTCGAACGGCGTCAGGCTGCTCCACCAGCCCGCCATGCCCGTAGCGTCGGGCGGATCCGCCTAGCGGATCGAGTCCAGGAGCGGCTGCGCGGTGATTTCTTCGCAAGCTCCGCGCCACATGGGGTACCTTCGGCGGCCGAATGTCCCGGAACTTGTCGCGCAACCCGTTGCATCGGCGCGCCCTTCTCGGGCAGGAGCCGCAGGTCGCTCGGCGGCGGGGGGAGGCGCTCGGGTGAAGCTGGAGCAGCTCCAGAAGGGGGCACGGGTCTGGGGGCTCGCCGTCGACGGCATCGCCACGGTGAGGTCGATCGAGTTCCACGGCTCGAACACGGCCGAGCTCATCTTCGCCGATGCGCGCGGGGCTCTTCACACGCGCATCGTCTCCCGCGACGACGAACCGTCGCTCGAACTTGTCGAAGGCACACGGCCTTGGTCCTTCGACGCTGATGGCAACCTGTTCCGGCTCGTCTCCGAGGCGCGGAGGATCGAGCTGGCGTGGCTCTTCGACCCGTACGTCGCGATCACCTCGTCGACGATCGAACCACTGCCCCATCAGATCAGCGCCGTGTACGAGGAGATGCTGCCGCGACAGCCGATGCGCTTCCTCCTCGCCGACGATCCGGGCGCCGGCAAGACCATCATGGCCGGGCTCCTCATCAAGGAACTGATGATCCGGGGGGACCTCGAACGCTGCCTCATCATCTCGCCCGGAAGCCTGACGGAGCAGTGGCAGGACGAGCTGGCGGAGAAGTTCAGTCTGGAGTTCGAGATACTCACGCGTGACATGATCGCCGCCGCACGGACGGCGAATCCGTTCGAGTCGAAGAACCTCCTCATCGCGCGGCTCGATCAACTTAGCCGCAATGTCGACGTTAAGGAGCGGCTCAAGGTCGCCCCCGAGTGGGACCTCGTCGTCTGCGACGAGGCCCACCGGATGAGCGGGCACGTCTTCGGCGACGAGATCAAGTACACGAAGCGCTACCAGCTCGGCGAGGTCGTCGGCCAGCACACGCGGAACCTCCTGCTGATGACGGCGACGCCGCACAATGGGAACGACGAGGACTTCCACATCTTCCTTGCCCTCCTCGACGGCGACCGGTTCGCGGGCAGGTTCCGGGAAGGAGAGCACACGGGCGATCCGTCCGACTTGATGCGGCGCCTCGTGAAGGAGGACCTCCTGCGCTTCGACGGCTCGAAGCTCTTCCCCGAGCGCAAGTCGTACACCGCGCAGTACGAGCTGTCGTCCGAGGAGGCCCACCTCTACGCCGAGGTCACCGAGTACGTCCGGACGGAGATGAACCGCGCCGAGCGTTTCGGTGACAAGGAGGCATCCCGAAAGGTCAACATCGGCTTCGCCCTCATGACCCTCCAGCGGCGGCTCGCCTCATCGCCGGAGGCGATCTTCAGGTCGATCCAACGACGCCGTGAGCGGCTTGAAGCTCGGCTCCGCGACGAGAAGCTCGTGCTCCGGGGGAAGAAGGCAGGCGGTTTGCTCTCGGGCGACGGAGGCCCGCAGCTCAACGAGGAGGACATCGACGAGCTTTACGACGAAGCGCCGCAGGACGAGCGCGAGGACGTCGAGCAGAAGGTCATCGACCACGCGACGGCCGCGCGCACGGTCGAGGAGCTACAGGCGGAGATCGTCCGGCTCAAGGACCTCGAACAGCTCGCTAAGAACGCCCATTCGTCGGGCGAGGACACGAAATGGCAGGAGTTGAGCCGCATCCTCGATGACCCGCTGATGCTCGACGAGCAGGGGCACCGGCGGAAGCTCGTCGTCTTCACCGAATTCAAGGACACGTTGATGTACCTCGCGCGGCGGATCCGCACGCGGCTCGGCCGGCCCGAGGCCGTGGTCGAGATCCACGGCGGGGTCACCCGTGATGATCGACGTCGCGTCGTCGAGGCGTTCATGAACGATCCGACGGTGCTCGTCCTCGTCGCCAACGACGCGGCGGGCGAAGGCGTGAACCTCCAGCGCGCCCACCTGATGGTGAACTACGACCTCCCGTGGAACCCGAACCGCCTCGAACAGCGCTTCGGCCGCATCCACCGCATCGGCCAGCGCGAGGTCTGCCACCTTTGGAACCTCGTCGCGAAGGAGACGCGCGAGGGCGACGTGTACATTCGCCTCTTGACCAAGCTGGAGGCCGAACGCGACGCCCTCGGGGGGAAGGTCTTCGACGTCCTCGGGCAGCTCTTCGACAAGAAGCCGCTTCGAGAGCTGCTTATGGAGGCGATCCGCTACGGTGCCGACCCGGCGCGGAAGGCCGAGCTGCTCCGCCAGACCGACGGCGCCGTCGACCACCAGCACATTCTCACGGTCATGGAGCGCCGCGCCCTCGTTCTCAACGAGATGGACATCTCGAAGGTGATGTCGATCCGCGAGGACATGGAGCGGGCGTACGCCCGTCGCCTGCAGCCGCACTTCATCCAGAGCCTCTTCGCGGAGGCGTTTCGCAGGTTGGGTGGGACGATGCACCGCCGCGAAGAGGGGCGCTTCGAGATCACCCACGTGCCCGTGAAGATCCGGGAGCGGGATCGACTCGTTGGCACGGGCGCTCCCGTGCAGGCTCGGTACGAGCGCGTGACATTCGACAAGAAGCACGTCGACGAGCAGCCGCGTGCGCACCTGATATGTCCCGGCAGTCCGCTCCTTGAGGCCACGATCTCCTGCACGCTCGACGAGCACGTCGACGTCCTCAAGCGAGGGACGGTCCTTGTCGACGACGCAGATGGAGGCGTCGTGCCCCGTCTCCTGTTCACGTTGGAGCACGCGGTCCAAGACGGGCGCAAGGGGCGGCATGGCACATACAACGTTGTCTCGCAGAGGTTGGAGTTCGTCGAAGCGATGCCAGACGGCATCTTCCGTCATGCCGGCGCCGCGCCGTACCTCGACTACCGGGGCGCGTCGGAGGCCGAGCGAACGGCGCTCGCCAGCGAGATCGAGACGGCTTGGCTCAAGCAGGACTGGGAAGCGCTGGTCATGAGCTTCGCCATCCAGAACATCGCGCCCCGGCACCTCGAAGACGTGAAGCGCCACCGGCTACCACTCATCGCGAAGGTCGAGGCGGAGGTGAAGTCTCGTCTGATGAAGGAGATCCGGTTCTGGGATGCGCGATCCGAGGAACTGCGAGTGAAGGAACGCGCGGGGAAGAAGACCAAGTTGCCCGCGCAGGTCGCCGAAGAGCGCGCGAATCGCCTTGGTGATCGGTTGAAGACCCGGATGGCGCAGCTCCAAGCGGAGCGCGCGTTCATGGTACAGCCCCCGCTCTTGAAGGGTGGGGCTCTCGTCGTGCCGCGAGGTCTTCTGGCCAAGCTCGGGATCGGAGGGGGACCGGCCAAGCCGATCGAGACCGACGCTGATCGCGAGCTGACGGAGCGCCTCGCCATGGAGGCGGTCATGGCCGCCGAACGTGCGCTCGGACGCGAGCCCCGCGACGTGCACCTCGAACCCGGCCTCGGCTACGACATCGAGTCGAAGGACCTCCGGACAGGAAACCTGTTCTTCATCGAGGTCAAGGGACGCCTCGCTGGTAGCGAAGACGTCTGCCTTCAGCGCAGTCAGATCCTCTGCGCGCTTAACGCGCCGGACCGCTTCCGGCTCGCCGTCGTCCTCATCGAGAACGGCGTCGCTCGATCACCTCTCTACGTGACCCACTTCGACTTCGGGCAGCCCGGCTTCGCCCAGACGAACGCCACTTACGCGCTGTCTCAGATCCTCGCCGCCGGAGGCCCCCCGCGATGAGAACGACGTACAGGAAGAAGCTCATCGAGGTCGCGCTGCCGCTAGAGGCGATCAACGCTGCCTCGGCTCGCGAGAAGTCGATCCGACACGGGCATCCCTCGACCCTCCACCTGTGGTGGGCTCGTCGTCCGCTGGCAGCTGCACGAGCCGTGCTGTTCGCGCAGCTCGTCGATGACCCGTCGTCGTGGCCAGAGCTGTTCCCCACCGAGGAAACTCAGAACCACGAGCGGCAGCGCCTCTTCCGGCTGATCGAAGACCTCGTCCAGTGGGAGAATTCGAGCGACGAGGAGATCATCAACGCGGCACGCCTCGAAATCGCTCGGAGCCATGCGCGCTCGTCGAACTCGCCGAAGGCCAAGGCTGTCTTGAAGGAGGGCGTGAAGCCGAGCGTCGTGAACGAGTATCTCGCGACCGAGCTGCCGCCCGTTCATGACCCGTTCGCTGGCGGAGGCTCGATACCGCTCGAAGCGCAGCGCCTTGGGCTCCGTGCCATTGCCAGTGACCTCAATCCCGTCGCCGTGATGATCAACAAGGCGCTAATCGAGATCCCACCGAAGTTCGCAGGCATTGCACCGGTGAATCCCGAAGCTCGGGCGAATGGCAAGCTCCGCACATGGCGGGGAGCCGAAGGACTCGCAGAAGACGTCCGTTACTACGGAGCTTGGATGCGCGAGCAGGCCAAGAAGCAGATTGGCCACTTGTATCCCGACGCGCAGCTTCCAAAGGAGCATGGCGGTGGTAAGGCGAAGGTGATCGCATGGATCTGGGCGCGAACCGTGGCCTGTCCCAACCCAGCGTGCGGCGTTCACGCGCCTCTGCTCAAGTCCTTTAGGCTCTCGGGCAAGGGCGACGGTGTCGTCGCGACTCTGAGTCGCTCCCCGCGACGCATCATGTTCCGGATTGACGGCAAGTCGTCCCCTGAAGGCGGAACCGTTGACCGCCGAGGCGCGAAGTGCATTGCCTGCGGCGCGACCATCCCGCTCGATCACGTGCGTGCCGAGGCGAGTGCTGGACGGATGGGCGCTCAGCTTGTCGCTCAGGTGGTCGAGGGGGCCAAGAAGCGGGTGTATCTCGCGCCAGACGAGCGCGCCGAGCAGGCGGCGCTGTGCGCTAAGGAAACGTATTGGGAGCCCAATGCGGACCTTCCGCACGAGGCCCTCGGCTTCCGAGTCCAGCGCTATGGGATGCGGAGCTACGGCGCCCTCTTCTCTAAGCGCCAACTCGTGGCGCTCTCGTGCTTCTCACGCCTAACCGGAGAGGTCGCCCGTGAGGCACGGGCCGCAGGCGCATCCGAGGAGTATGCACGGGCCCTTGCCACGTATCTCGCTTTCGCGGTGGATAAGGCTGCGAACTACTGGTCGACACTCTGCTCGTGGTACGTGAACAAGGAGATCATGGTGAGCACGTTCGGCTTGCCGACGCTCTCAATGGTCTGGGACTACGCGGAGGCGAATCCGTTCAGCGACTCGTCAGGCAATTGGCTCGTCGGAGTCGCTCAGGCAGCCGAAGCGCTGGAGGGGCTCGTCCTCAGCGTGACCCCCGGCGTGGCTCGCCAAGCAGACGTCAGCCAAGCGTTCGCAGCCGGCGATGTCGCGATCGTTCAGAGTGATCCGCCATACTACGACAACATCGGCTACGCCAACCTTTCGGACTTCTTCTACGTGTGGCTCAGGCGCTCCCTCTCCTCATTCTGGGGCGACGTGTTCCATACAGTGCTTACGCCGAAGACCGACGAGCTGATCGCTGAACCGGGGCGATTCAACGGCGACAGGGAGGCTGCCACGAGGTTCTTCGAGAACGGGCTGCAGCGGGCGTTCACGGTGCTTCGCCAGCACGCGACGAGCGACTGCCCTATCGCGATCTACTACGCCTTCAAGCAGCAGGAAGTGGAGAGCGATGATACCTCCTCAACCGGTGCGGCAGTCGCGTCTTCCGGCTGGGACAAGATGCTGTCCGCTCTGCTGGGAGCTGGGTTTCAGGTTGATGGCACGTGGCCGGTCCGTACCGAGCAGCCGGGTGGACTTCGCGAGGCCCGGCGCAATGCGCTCGCGTCCTCAATCGTCCTTGTTTGCCGGTCGCGTCCCCAAGAAGGAGCTTCGACGACGCGAGGCGAGTTCCGTCGGATGCTCCGCAAGGAGCTTCCGGATGCTCTGAAGAAGCTTCAGCAGGGCAATATCGCTCCCGTCGACGTCGCGCAGGCGTCGATCGGTCCGGGCATGGCGATCTTCTCACGGCACAAAGCGGTACTCGAAGCCGATGGTTCTCCGATGACCGTCCGGGCGGCGCTCCAGCTCATCAACGAGGTCCTCGACGAGTACCTCGCGTCCGGTGAAGGTGACTTCGACGCCGACACGCGCTTTGCGATCACCTGGTACGAGCAGCACGGGTGGGCAGCCGGTTCGTTCGGCGAAGCCGAGACGCTCGCGAAGGCGAGGAACGTCTCGGTCAGCGGCGTCGTCGAAGCGGGTATCTGTCACAGCGCTGCGGGCAAGGTGCGGATACTCAAGCGGCCGGAGATGCGCCCGCTCGACTACGACCCCACGAAGGACGAGCGCCCAACCATCTGGGAGTTCACCCAGCACATGATCCGGGTCCTCGAAGACGAGGGCGAGGAGGCGGCAGCGCGGCTGCTGAAGAAGCTTGGGTCGGCGGCGGATGCGACGCGCGAGCTCGCGTACCGCCTCTACAACACGTGCGAGCGCAAGAAATGGTCGGAGGACGCGCGCGCATACAACGGTCTGATCCTCGCATGGCCGGAGCTGGAGAAGCTCTCGGCCACCCTGGGCGACGGGCCGCTCCCCGCTGCGCCGAGCGAGGGCGGGAAGAAGGCGGCAAAGACCAAGAAGGCACCCAAGGCGCAAACTCGCCTCTTCCAAGGAGATGACGACGCATGATGTCGACTCGCGATCGTGTGCGGAAGGCGCTCGACCACGTGCGGGAGGGCCTTAGGCCCTTTGTCGAACGCGAGATGCGCTCGAAGCTCGGGACGAAGTGGCAGGACGAGGCGCGATACCGTCTGAGCTTGCAGACGGGCCGGGACGGTTCGCCGAACTGGGATACGCAGGCGCTCCTCAAAGCGATCGGCCACGAGTTCTGGAACGACGTCTTCAAGTCGTCACTACAGCAGGTGGACAGGAACTATGCCATTGAATTGAAGGACGTTCGCAACAAGCACGCGCATGACGAGGCGTTCACGAACGACGACGCCTACCGCTCGATCGACACGGCGCAGCGGCTCCTCGAAGCGATCCACGCGAGCGCGCAGGCGGAGGAGTGCGGCAAGTTGAAGCGCGAGCTACAACAGGTCGTCCTCGCGGAGCATAAGTCGATCGAGGCAACGAGCCCGCTCGCGATCGAGATGGCGACGAAAGCCGGGCTCAAACCCTGGCGCGAGATCGTCACGCCCCATCGCGACGTGGCCTCCGGCCGGTACATGCAGGCGGAGTTCGCAGCCGATCTTGCGCAGGTCCATCGCGGCGAGGGGAGTGAGGAGTACCGCGAGCCTGTTGAGTTCTTCCGCCGAACCTACCTGACGGCCGGCCTTAAGGACCTCCTGGTCGGCGCTCTTCAGAGAATCGCGGGGACGGGCGGAGATCCCGTCGTCGAGCTTCAGACGAACTTCGGCGGCGGCAAGACCCACTCGATGCTGGCGCTCTTCCACCTCTTCGGTGCTCCAAAGGGGAAGCTCCCCGGCGTCGATGAGGTCCTCGCCGAGGCGAAGCTTAAAGATTTGCCGAGAGCCCGTCGCGCCGTTCTCGTCGGCACGGCGCTCTCTCCGAGCGAGGAGAGCAAGAAGCCGGACGGGGTCGTCGTCAGGACAATTTGGGGCGAGCTTGCCTGGCAGCTCGGTAACGCGGCCGGCGGGAAGGGCAAAGAGGCGTACAAGCTCGTCGCCGAGTCGGACGCGAAGGCGACGAGCCCCGGCTCGAAGGTGCTCGTCGACTTGTTCCGCAAGTACGGCCCCGCCCTCGTCCTCATCGACGAATGGGTCGCCTACGCGCGGCAGGTCGTCGGAAAGCGGGATCTTCCGTCGGGTGACTTCGAGGCGCAGACGTCGTTCGCCCAGGCGCTCACCGAGGCGGCGAAGGCAGCCGAGAAGACGCTGGTAGTGGCGTCCATCCCGGCATCGAAGATCGAGATCGGCGGCGAGAACGGGGAGCTTGCGTTGGAGACGCTGAAGAACGTCTTCACGCGCGTCGGCAAGCCCTGGCGACCTGCAAGCGCCGACGAGGGTTTCGAGATCGTTCGGCGCCGCCTCTTCGAGCCCATCGAGGGGAAGGAGAACATCACGGCTCGCGAGGCCGTCGTCCGGGCGTTCGTGAAGATGTACAAGGACTCGGCGGACGACTTCCCGCTCGGCTGCGGGGAGAAGGCGTACGAGCGGGACCTCACGAACGCCTACCCGATCCACCCGGAGCTGTTCCGGCGCCTTTACGACGACTGGTCGACGCTGGACAAATTCCAGCGGACCCGTGGCGTCCTGCGTCTGCTCGCCAAGGTGGTGCATCGCCTCTGGGAGAGCCAGGACGCGAGCCTGATGATCATGCCGTCGAGCGTTCCGATCTACGACGGCGCCGTTCGCTCCGAACTGACCCGCTACCTCCCCGACGTCTGGGAGCCGATCATCTCGCAGGACGTCGACGGCGAGCACTCGCTGCCACTCGAACTCGATCGCGCGTCCCCGAACCTCGGGAAGGTCTCGGCCTGCCGTCGGGTCGCGCGCACCCTCTACATGGGAACCGCGCCCGGCGCCGACCACAAGAACCCCGGCATCGACGATCGGCGCGTGCGACTCGGCTGTGTACAGCCAGGCGAAGCCATCGCGACGTTCGGCGACGCCCTTCGCCGGATCAGCGACCGCGCGAAGTACATACACCAGGACGGCAACCGCTACTGGATCTCGACGAAGGCAAACCTGAACCGGCTCGCCGAGGACCGGGCGAGCACAAACCTTCGCGATCCGGAGACGCTCTATGCCGAGATCGTCTCCCGCATCCAGCGTGACGCGAAGAAGCGCGGCCTCTTCGCCGCCGTCCACACATGCCCGGAAACGAGCGCCGACGTTGCCGACGAGTCGTCGGCCCGTTTGGTGATCCTCTCGCCGAAGCAGCCCCATAAAAAGGGCCAGACCGGCAAGGACGATGCGAGTGCGGCCGTCGCGACCGCCAGGTCTATCTTGGAGAGCAAGGGCACCGGGCCGAGGCTCGAACGGAACTGCCTCCTCTTCCTCGCTCCCGACTTGAAGGACCTCGACGGCGTCCTCAACGCCGCCGCCCACTACCTCGCGTGGAAGTCGATCCAGAACGAAGCGACGCCCCTCAACCTCGACAAGTTCCAGGAGAACCAGGTCGCGACCAAGGTGAAGGAGTTCGACAGCACGATCGACGTTCGTCTCCAGGCCACCTACGCATGGGGGCTCGCTCCGCGGCAGGCGGACCCGACGTCCGAGATCGAGTGGGAGGACTTCAAGGTCCGCGAGGGCGGCTCGCTCGCCGAGCGCGCAAGCGCCTGCTTCGAGAAAGAGTGGGTGCTCCGCACCAAGTTGAACGGAGTCGAGCTACGCGGTCTGCTCGACAAGCACCTGTGGGCCGAACGAGACCACGTCACGGTGGGCCAACTTGCCGAGTGGTTTGCTCGCTACCTCTATCTGCCGCGCATTACGAACCGAGCCGTCCTGGAGACCGCCGTGCAAGATGGCGCCTCGGTAATTGCGGCGGACGACACGTTCGCGGTCGCCGCGGCGTTCGACGAGGGGAAGAAGCGGTACAGCGGGCTGCGCGTCGCCGAGGGAGCCGTCGCCGTCGTCGATCGCACGACGCTGGTGGTGAAGCCGGCCGTCGCCCGCGCTCAACGGGAGCGAGAGCAAGGCCCCTCCGCGACAGGAGGCCGGCATGACAGCGGGCAGGCGCCCGAGCCTGGAGACGGAGCGCCGCTCTCTCCGAAGATGCCGGTTCCACCGGCGCCGAAGCTGCCGCCGAATGCCTTCGTGGGATCCGTGAAGATCGATCCGACGCGGGTCGTGAAGGACGCCGGTCGCGTCGTTGTCGAGGTCCTAGAGCACCTGTCGACCCTCCCCGACGCGGAGGTCGAGGTGACACTGGAGATGCGAGTCCGCGTGCCCGAAGGGATCAAGGAGGCCGCCGTTCGCACCGTGAGCGAGAACACGAAGACACTGAAGTTTCAAACCGCCGCGTTCGAGCGGGAGTAGCCGATGCCGTTTCGCCCTCTCCCGGAACCTGACGGCCTGCCGTCGGGCGAGCAAGGCCGAATCGGCCCATCTTCTCACGGCGCAATCGGCTGGGCTGCCATCACGTGAGGCGATGCCGTCGCGGCGGCCCCGCCGAGCAGTCCCAAGGCCACGGCGACGAGCCAGCACAGCCATTGTGAGCGAGACCAGACCGGACGCCGCTGCACGCGTCCAACCCGGGCGATCGCGTAGTGTACCGCCACTGCCACCAGCGCAGCCGCCACGGCTCGACCTCCGACACCTCGCAGGGTGAACGCCCCACCCGTCGCGGACACCAGTGCGTCACAGGCGAATGCAAACCCAAACGCGCTCAACAGCAGCCCGAGGTCCAAGCCCCGACTACTGTCGGGCAGCGGTTCCAGGACACCTCGCCGACGAGCTTCGAGGACCCCGGCGAGAACACGCCCATCGGCCTCCCGGTTTCGCCACGCCACGACAACGTAGTGCGATACCGCGACCGCGGCGGCTGCGATACCTATCGATAGCATTGCAGCGTACACGATGACGATGTTCAACTTCGCCTCCTAACAGTTGGTGATGATGGCGTCGATGCTCAGGATTTCTGCTGCTCCGGCACCGATCGCGCCACCGATGACGCGTGCCTTCTCTGCGAAAGTGGTCGCACCGACCAGCAATCTGGCTGCCTCGCGCACCCCACCGACAGCAATCACGAACTGACGGAGCTTCACGACCTTCGCCACAGGAACCGCCACGCTGACAACCACAACCGTGATTGCCGCTGCGCACTTCGTCACCTTCCGAGCGTTGCTATCTCGCTCAAGAGATGCGCCGGTGCTCCTGGTGGAAGCAGCATCCGTGCTCTCCTCGGCGACCACGCTTTCCATCCGCGACTCACCCTCCCGGATTTCTGCATGTGCGGTTGCAGGCAACGCTACGAGCGCCAACGCAAGGTACCACGAACGTCGAACAACGCACTTCTTCGCCATGATCGCCCTCTGTCGCATGACCGTATTTGCCTCGAAAGCAGGCGCACGCACTCGAGAAGATAGTGCGGACCGAGCAGACGTCGACAGTCGACTCACGGGCTGCTGGACATCGTCGCCATCGCCAGCCTCGGCGCGACCTGCGGGTCGGAGGGCTGAGACGACTCTGTCGTTTCGGTGAGCGCAAGCACGGTTGGCTGGAGGCGCTCCTGGACTTCCGGCAGGCATCCCGCACGCTGATCAAGGAGAGCGCGCTCGCCAGGTCGTTCCACGTGCTCGGGAACCAGGACGACGGCGACGATCCCGAGCGGGTCGAGGTGCGCTGCTCGAGCGGCGGCTGAAGCGTGCCCAGGCTCAGCAGAAGGGCGCCGATGCGCTCGAGGACCTGGCGCGCCACCTCGACGATGACGTCCTCGCCGCCGCCGAGCTGGTCATCGCCCCGGGCCTCGCCGCGCTCGACCTGGCGCGCACGATCGCCCGCCAGAACGCGAGCTTCCGCGCGATCCTGGCGCCGGTCCTCGACCGACTTCCGGGCGATGACCAAGCACGCGCGCAAGGGGAAGAAGCCCGAGGCGCCGAAGGCTGAGCAGGCGCCCGAGCCGATCTGATAGCGCCGCGGGCTTGCCCAGGCGGCCCCCGCCGTCCAGATCTAGCACATGGCAATGGCCCGGCGGGTGAGGCGTCCTCCCACGCCGGCGCTGCCGTCCGTTGACCCCAGACCGACGTTCCTTCACTGCCCCGCGAGGTATCCGGCGATACCTTGGCAGGTATCCGGCGATACCCGGCGAGGTATCGCCGGATGCCTCGCCAGGCAGCATCCGGTACGCCGCCAGGCATCCGCCGCGCACCCTCACCGTACTCCTGGCTATCAGTGCGGCGGCGAACGCCGTCTCGTCAGTACTCGACGTCCTGCTTGAAGATGAGCTCCGAGGACGGCGACTCGGGATTCGCGGTCTTCTCGAGACTGATGACGAGCTCGAACCGGGTGAGCGGCACGCTCACGTCCTTGAGCTTGCCGGTGCGGGCATCGGGGTCGAAGTTGAGCGCGCCGATCCGCTGCCAGGGCGAGTCGCTGTCCGGGCGCGCCCAGACGACGTAGGCGGTGCTGCTCGAGTCGAGGCGATCGGGCGGCGGGAGGTCCTTCGCGTTGATGTCGAGGCGGGTCATGGCCGCGTCGAAATTGACGTCGGCGATGATCACGGCGTCCGCGCCCGGCGCCTTCCCCATGCCCTGCGGCGTGTAGCGCAGCGGGCCGCCGCAGCCCGCCATCAGCGCGCACGCAAACGCCACGACAGCGAGCCGCAGCACCCTGGAAACATGTCCTCTCATCTCGGTAGCTCCTCCTTCGTCCCTCTGCTGCGGGCGAAGACGCCTCGCGAACCGCCAGCACCGGCCGGCGGCCGAAACAGCCGCGGCATCATAGCCGCTTTCGGCCACGCCGACGGCGCTCGACGCAGCAGGAGGCGGCCTGGCCCGCCGGACGTGCTCGACACGCCGCCGCCTCGCGCGTCCCGCCGCCTCGCGCGTCCCGCCGCCTCGCGCGTCCCGCCGCCTCGCGCGCCCGGCCGGCGAGGCGCCGTCCGCGAGGCAGTCCAGGCCCCCAGCGTCGGGGAACGGTGCGGATCGGACGGATCGCATGGCGGAGCGCCGCCCATAGACTAAAGTCTCGAAATCGAGATGGATTTGGCACACACACGGCTCGGAGCGCGGGGCGACCGCTGGTCGACCGGGCGCGGAGTCCTCGATATTCGAACGCCCGCATCCGACGTCGTGACGAGGCGCCTCGAGGGGTACGCGTCGCTCGATCTCATCGAGCCGGCGATCAGGCACCTGGAGACCCTCGTCGAGGCGGGCGTGCACCCGGTCGTGTTCGACGATTTCGAGCTCGGCACCGGCTATGACAGCGACGTCCGGGCCAGGCTCACGGCGTGGCACCTGCGGAACCCCGGCAAGCTGAGGGAGGTCCATATCCTCGTGCGGCCGGGGCTCGTCGCCATGGGCGTCACGGTCGCCAACCTCGCCACGGGCGGCCGCTTCAACGTGTACACCGACCGCTCCGCGTTCGAATGGGCGCTCGCTGGCGTGCTGACGACGAGGATCACGGCGGGGCCCGCCTCGTCGGTTCGCGCGCCGTCCCCGCGCTGACGAGCGCCCCCGGGGCGCGCGGATAGGCGGATCGCGCGCCCTCGACCCGAGCTCAGGGGTGCTGCACGGCCCCGTTCGCCGGAGCACCCCTGGCGCCGAGCGTGATCTCGCTCATCCGCTCCGGGTGCTTTCCTTCGATGCCATCGTAGTGATGGCGGATCGCCGCCATGTCGGCCTCGATGTCGCCCGTCGGGTGGAACACGTGGAGGATCCCGCCTCGCTTCCGGGGAAAGTCGAGGTATCCGAGGAGGATCGGGACGCCGGCGCCGAGCGCGACGTAGTAGAAGCCCGTCTTCCAGCGCTTCGTGCGCGAGCGCGTGCCCTCGGGCGCGATGACCAGGATGAGCTCGTCGCGCTCCTTCAGCACGTCGACCACGGCCGCGACGAGGTTGTTCCTGTCGCGGCGGTCGACGGGGACGCCGCCAAGCCACTTGAAGAAGAAGCCGAACGGCGGCTCGAAGAGGGTGTGCTTGCCGAGCCAGGAGAACTCGAGGTCGAGCACGTAGCTGACCGCGAGCGTGAACGGGAAATCCCAGTTCGAGGTGTGGGGCGCCGCGATGATCACCGCCTTCGACGGGAGCTCCGTGATGCCGTCCACGCGCCAGCCGAACACAGACAACCAGGTGCGGCCGACGAACCGGCGAATGGCGCGGCGCGCGGCGAAAAAGCGTGGAGCGGGTGCGTTCGGCATGGAGGACCTCGACGGTAAGCAGCCGGAGGTTCGTCGCTGCCCGGGTGGAAGTCACGTCACCTTTCCGTCATCCCGCGCCGCGGCTCGCGCGCATGAGAAGCATGGCGCGGTGAGCGTGTCGCGCGCCGCGTCGCGCGCGGTGTCGCGCCCAGAGCCACCGCCGGAGAGCGCGGCCGCGTGTCGCGCTCGCCGCGACGTCCGATCAGCACCGCTCGATCAACGCCGTTCGATCAACGCCGTTCGATTCCGTGCGGCTTGCCCTCGCCGTAGCCCGCCAGCGTCTGCACCCCGATGGCGGCCTTGTCGTGGAGCTCGTCCAGGTTCGCCGCGCCGGCGTAGGTGCACGCCGACTGCACGCCGGTGATCATCTCGATCAGGATGGCGCCGACGCTCTCGCGCCCCTCGTGGATGTAGATCCGTGACGTCGAGATGCCCTCGCGGAAGAAGGCCTTCTTGGCGCGCTCGAACGCGTCGAGGTCGGCGGTGCGCTCGCTGACCGCGCGGGCGCTCGCCATGCCGTAGTTCTCCTTGTAGAGCAGCCCGTCGCGGTCCTCCATGACGTCGCCTGGGCTCTCGTACGTGCCGGCGAGCGTCGTCCCGACCATGACACGCGAGGCGCCGGCGGCGAGGTAGAGCGCCACGTCGCGCGGGTGACGGACGCCGCCGTCGGCCCAGACGCGCTTGCCGTGGCGGCGCGCCTCGCGGGCGCACGCGAGCACCGAGGAGAACGTCGGCCGGCCGGCGCCGGTCTGCATGCGCGTCGTGCACATCGCGCCGGGGCCGACGTTCACCTTCACGATGCCGGCGCCCGCCTCGATGAGAGCCCGCGTGCCCTCCGCCGTGCAGACGTTGCCGGCCACGAGCGGGACGGCGTCGCCGACGGCGCTCCGCACCGCGCGGATCGCCTCGATCATCCGGCGCTGGTGGCCGTGCGCGGTGTCGAGCACGATCGCGGAGACGCCGATCTCGATCAGGCGCGCGGCGCTCTGGGCCGCCTGCGCGGAGATCCCGATCGCCGCCGCGACCATGAGCTCGCCGCCGCCGTCGAGCGTCGGCTTCAGCAGCTCGAGGCGAACGGCGTCGTCGCGCGTCAGCACGCCGTGGAGCCGCCCGTCCCCGTCGAGCACGGGGACCGCCTTCACGCGGGCGTCCTCCATCAGCAGGAAGGCGGTCCGGTTCGGCGTGCCGACCGGGATGGTGATGAGGCGCGACGACATGAGCGCGGACGCGGGCGTGTACTGGTCCCGGTCGCGCAGGTCGGCGTGGGTGACGATGCCGATCGGCCGCCGCTCGTCGTCGACCACGACCACCATGTCGTGCGATCGCTTGCGGATGATGCCGTGCACGTCGCGGAGCGTCGCCCGCGGGGAGACCGAGAGGGGCGTGTCGTAACGCGGGTCGGCGCGCTTGATGTGGCGGACGATGCGCTCGACGGTGTCGAGATCCATGTCCTGCGGGAGCACGCCGAGGCCGCCGAAGCGGGCCATCGTCTCCGCCATCCGCTTGCCGGTGACCGCGTTCATGTTCGCCGAGACGATCGGGTGCGAGCCGCCAGGGAAGTCCGCCGGGCGCAGGTCGGTCTCCAGGCGGGAGCCGCCAGCGAAGTAGCCGGGGGTCAGGAACACGTCTTCGAGGGCGAGCTCCAGGCTCTCGTCATGCTCGGGGTGGAGAAAGCGCATGCACAGCTCCGAGGAAGGGGGATGGCGCCGCGAAGGCGGCGCGGCGCGCGCCAGTCTAGTGCCTGACGGTTGGGCGGGGTCGACGCTGGTTGCGCGACGGGCGCCCTCCCCGCCGGCCTACCGCTTTCAAGGGGGCTGGCGGGCGGGATGGGCGGAGGGCGAGTCGGCGATGACGCGGTCCAGGATCGCGGCGATGCTGGCCGCGGCCGCCTCGGACGACAGCTCGGCGGGCGGAGGCGCCGGGACCGGAAGCGCGCCCGTCTCCCGGAAGCGCGCGAGGTGGCGCGCGAGCGCGGCGGCGATGCCGTCGGCGTCGTCCGGCGCGACGCGCGCGTTGTCGCTCCGGTACGAGAGGAGCTCTTCGACCTCGCGGTTCGCGGTCACGCTGACGACGGGCATCCCCGACGCGGCGTAGTCGTAGGTCTTGGCCGAGACGCGAAGCACGACATGGGGGCTGAGCATCGCGAGCAGGACGTGCGCCCGCCTGAGCTCGCCGAGCACGTCGCGCTGCGGGACCGGGGGGAGCGCCTCGATGTACGGCGTGAGCCCCATGCGCTCGAAGCAGGCGCGATCGTGATCGGATATCCGGCCGATCTGCCGGAGAACGACGTCGTCGGGCGCGAGCCGCTCGCGATCGATGAACCGCCGCAGCGCGGCGCCTATCTGGTCGGCAGAGGCCTCCTCGCGGATCGTGCCGAGGTGGAGCACGACGAAGCGGCGGGGCGGCTCGGGCGCGGGCGCGGGCGCGTACAGCGCGAGATCGAAGTGGTTGCGCACGAACGAGGACTTCGACGTGAGCTCGGGGAAGCGCGCGCGGTAGGCCTCGAGCGCGGCCCGCGTGTTGAAGATCACGTGGTCGGCGCCCTCGAGCCAGCGGCGCTCCAGGCGCGGGACGATGGCGCGCCGGGCCCGCTCGGCCAGGCCCGACGGCGGCCCGTTCCCCGTCTCGTGCAGCGAGTACGGGTCGCGCATGTCGAGGACGAGCGGCACGCCGAGCGCCCGCTTCACGTGGAGGCCGACCGGGCAGGCCGAGTACGGGCCGGCGCTCACCACGACGGCCCGCGCGCCGGTGCGGCGGGCCAGGGCCACCGCCGCGCGCGCCCCGCGCGGGGCGTGCGCGATCCAGCGGTCGGTGATCGCCTGGAACGGGCGGAGCCCGACGAGCGGCCCCGCGCGCCCCGCGGGGAGCGGCGCCCGCGCGCGGAGGGCGCGCAGCGCGGCGCCCACGGCGAGGACGGCCGGATCGAGGTACTCGTCGAAGACCTCGACCTCGGGCGGCAGCGCGGCGAGCAGCCCGTCGTCGCGCGGATCCTCGGGGAAGGTCCCCGACAGGACGGCGGGGCGGAAGCCGTGGCGCGGCAGGTGCCGCGCGAGCTTCACCCAGCGGAAGGCGCCGACGCTCGTCTGGGGAGCGAAGGCGGGGGAGATCAGCAGGAAGGGGTGCACGATCGATCCTCTCGCGGGCAAGCTGGCGTCCACGACGTCAGCCCTCGCTGCGCACCCCGCGCTCGAGCAGGTCCGCGTAGAGCGCGAACAGCGCGTCGAAGTGCTCGTCGCTCGTGGGCAGCCGCTCCCCCGCGGCCCGCGCCGCCGCGACGCGCTCCTCCCGCGGGCGCGCGAGCACCCGCTCGATGGCGGCGGCCACCTCGCCGGGCGAGGCGCGCGGCGCGTACACCTCGGCGGCGCCGGGCTGCACGAAATCCAGCGCGGCGCCGGCGGCCGGGACGACGAGCGGCAGGCCCGAGCACAGCGCCTCGCCTAGCACGAAGCCGAACGTCTCCGCGGCGCCCCCGTGGACGAAGACGTCGGCGCTGGCGTGCAGCGCCGCGTAGGTGGCGCGGTCCTTGGCGAAGCCGAGGAAGGTCACCTGCGGCAGGGCGGCCGCGCGGCGCTCGAGCCGCGCCCGCTCGGGCCCGTCGCCCAGCACCGCGAGCGCGACCGGGCGCCGCGCGGCGAGCTCTCGCACCGCGTCGATCACGAGCGCGACCCGCTTCTCGACGGCGAGCCGGCACGCGACGAGCAGCAGCGCGGCCGACGGCTCGTCCGCGAACCGGCCGAGCAGGCTGCGGCGCAGCGCCGCGTCCGCGCGGGAGGGGCCGAAGTCGCCGCGCTTCACGCCGAAGGTGACGCGGTGGACGCGCTCGCAGCCGTGGCTGCGGAGCTGCTCCGCGATGAACGTCCCGGGGGCGATCGTCGCGTCGAACCGCCGCGACAGCGCGCGCGGCCAGGCGAACAGCGCGCCCTCGAGCGCCCGGGCGACCGCGCGCGGGCGCACCCGGTCGAGCAGCGGCGCCGCGTAGGTGCTGATCTGATCCGAGTGGTACACGAATGTGCGGAGCGGGACCTCGCGGGCGCTCGCCGCGACGAGCGCGGCCGTGTACGGCGCGCTCGCCTGGACCACGTCCGGCGCCTCGCGGCGGATGATCGCCCGCGCCGCGCCGAGCCGGAGGAGCGCGTGGTAGGTCGGGTCGTACGGCATCGGCGGGCCCGCCACCCGCACGATGCGGCCCCGCTCGAGCGGCACGACCTCGTCGCGCGGCCCGGGCGCCACGACGACGATCTCGTGGCCGCGCCGGCTCCCCTGGCGCACGAGCTCCTCCAGGTACGACCGCACGCCGCCCCCGCGGGACGAAAAGAACTCCGCGACGTCGAGGATCTTCACGAGTGGTTGCTCCCGCGCAGGAGGAGGCCGCCCTTCCACGAGCGCCGCATCCGCGCAGAGCGGTTCATGACGTGGAGCAGCGCCGGGAGGAACAGGAGCGCGCACGCCACGCACGCGATCTCGCCGCTGACCGCGACCCAGCCGAACGAGTTCAGCGCCTGGTTGTCGGCGAAGATGAGCGACCCGTAGCCCAGCACGGTCGTGTAGCTGCAGAGGGCCACGGGGCCGGACGAGCGCTTGAGCGCGAGCGACACGTCGCCGCCGAGCAGCCGCGCGCGATCGAAGACGTTGAACGGGTACTCGCAGCCGATGCCGAACGTGATCGGGAGCGCGATGAAGTTCAGGAAGTTGATCTTGACGTCGTGTATCGCCATCGCGGTGGCCGTCCCGAGCACGCCGAGCACGAGGGCCAGGAGCACCGCGAGCGCGCCCGCGATGCTGCCCGTCGCGAGCACCACGACGGCCGTGACCGCGAGGAGCGAGGCCGCCGTCGCCAGCGGGCCGTCGCGTTCCATCGACCGGATCATCTCGGCGAAGACCGTCGGCCTGCTCGCCGTGACGACGTGGGTCCCGTCAGGGAGGACCACGTTGCCGGTCGTGTCGGCCATCCGCAGGAGGTTCCTGCCGTTCGAGAACGAGACGTTGTTCTTGTACTTCACGTAGAACACCGTCCCCACGACGCCGTTGTTCTCCTCGAACCTGCGGCGGATGAGGTCGGGCAGGTCCTTGGGGCCGATGACGCGCAGCGACTCCGGCGGCTTCATGGCGAGGACGCGCTCGCGCTCCTCGGGGCGCAGCGCCTTCAGCACCCGCGGGGTCAGCCGGCCCCGGATGCGCTCCAGGATCTCGATCTTCCGCTGCTGCTCCTCGGCCGTGCCGGGGAGGGCGTCGGCGATCGTCGCGACGTCGGCCACGAGCTGGCCCTGCGGATCCTTCGCGTCGTTCGCCAGGATCTGCGCCTTGATGGCCGGCACCTGCTCGGGGGTGTCCGCGAGCATCATCGCGCCGGCGACGTTCATCTTCCCGCCGAAGACCTCGGACGCCTTGAGCGACCAGCTCCCCGCGCCCTTCTCCCGCGAGCTCTTCGAGCCGAGGCGCGCGAAGTTGTACTCCCAGGGGTCCCGGATGTACGCGGGGAGCTTCCACGCCGCGAGCGCGACGATGACCGGCGCGACCGCGAGGAACGCGAACGGCCACCGCGACGTCACGCGCGAGAGCGCCCGCGCGCCGGGCCCGGAGGTGCCCTCGTCCGAGACGCGCGGCGCCGGATCGCGCATCCAGCGCGGGAGCCTCGCCTGGATGCGCTCGATCGCGACGAGCGTCGCGGGCACGAGCGGCACGATGGACGCCCACACCATGAACATCCCGACGAAGCCGATCGTGCCGAACTGGCTGAAGCCGCGGAAGTGCGTGATCGTGAGCGATCCGTAGGCGATGGCCGCCACGCTGGCCCCGACGAGCTCGGCGCGGAACGCGTTGATGACCGCCTCGCGCCGCGCCTCGTCCGCGGGCATGCCGCGCGCGCGGAAATCGCGGTACCTCGACAGGAGCACGATCGGGTAATTGACCCCGTTGCCGACGATGATCGCCCCGAGGAAGGCGCCGACCGTGTTGACGTAGCCGTAGGTCAGGGTCGCGAACGCGTACCCCGCGCTGGCGCCGAGGGCCGTGGGGAGCATGATCACCACGAGCGACCAGGGCGAGCGGTAGTAGATCATCACCCCGCCGACGATCAGCACGAGCGCGATGACGGTGGCCCACACCGCCTCGCTCACGAGCGACTTCTGCTCGGCGATGGCGTTCGGGATGTCGCCCGCGTACCCGACCTGCATGGCCGGGTGGAACGCCGCAGGATCGAGGCGCGAGACGAGCGCGGTCACCTGGTCGAGGAGCTCCGCCGCGCGGCGATCGCCCATCCCGGCGCTGCGCGAGACGATGCGGAGCGCGACCATGCGCCCGTCGGGCGTGGCGAAGTAGCCGCTCGGGAACTCGTCGATCTTCTTCAGGCGCCGCTGGAGCTCCTGCCACGTCTCGTCGAGCGACAGCCCCTTCTTCGCTGGCGCCGGCGCCGCCGCCGCGCCCGCCTCACTCCCAGATGCCCCGCCAGCCTCCAGATCCTCGATGAGGCCGCTCCGCAGCGCGAGCTCCAGCTCGATCGCCTCGTCCGCCGCCTCGAGCTCGCGGACGCTCGCGTAGAGCCACTTGTTCGCGTCGAAGAAGCTGCGGACCTCCTTCGTGCCGGACTCCACGTAGCGGATGAGCCCCGGCGGCCCGCACGCCGCCCGGCAGGCGTCGTCGCCGCACGCCGCGGCGCAGGCCGCGCGCTTCCGGAGCGGCTCGTTCAGCTGCTCCGCGAGCGCGTCGATGAACCGCTCGTTCGCGCCGCGATCCGGCGACTCGGCGATGACGATGAGCTGCGCTCCGCCGTCCACGCGCCGGGCCTGACGCTCGTAGGCCTGGAACGCCGGGCTGTCGCGCGGCAAGAGCTCCCGGAGCTCCGTGCGCAGCTCGAGCCGCGACGCGTACCCCCATAGCCCTGCCATGGAGAGGAGGGCGAGCGCGATGACGAGCCAGGGACGGCGCCCGCTGAAATCGACGAGCGCACCGATCATCCTGAGGAGCATTCGAAGGACACCTCGAAACCGGGAACACCTCGAAGCGGCCGCGTGCGGGCCGGCTTCGGGCCGGTCTTACCACGCGCGCTAGGCGCAGAAGGACGGCTGGATGCCCTTGGGCCGCGGCGCCGCCGCGGGGCGCAGGTGGCCGAACGCGAAGAGGCCGCCGGTGAAGCCCATCCAGGTGCGGAAGTGCCGGAAAGTCTCCAGCCACTGGAGCGCCTTCGGCCCGTCGACGAGCGGGCGCAGGTTGGATTGCCGCGCGTGCTCGCGCGCGTTCGCGAACGCGTTCGCGAGCATCCGCTGCACGACGAGGGGCGAGGACCGCTCGCGCGCCCGCTGCGCGGCCGCGCTCCCGAGCCGCGCGGCGGCGAGCGGGTCGCGCGCGAGCGCGATCACGGCCTTGCCGAACGCGGCGTTCGCGCTCTCCTCGGCGATCGGCCCGCGGCCCGGGTCGATCAGCAGGCCGTTGTGGCCGCTCTGGATCTGCGAGCTCACGCCCATGCCGTCGGCGAACGCGACCGTCGGGGAGCCGCACCACAGCGCCTCGCTGAGCACGTTTCCGAACGTCTCGCTCAGCGAGGAGTGCAGGAAGAGGTTCGCGTGCCGGTAGTAGTCCGAGATCTGGCTGTACGGCACCTCGCCCGTGAAGATGACCCGGCGCGCGACGCCCAGCTCGCGCGCGAGCGCCGCGTACGCCGCGCTGTCCGGCCCGTCGCCGACGAGCGTGAGCGTCGCCTGCGGCTCGTGCGGGGCGATGTGCTCGGCGAAGATGCGGATCAGCCGGTGCTGCGACTTCTCCCGGGTGTGGCGGCCCGCGCAGACGAGGCGCGGGCCGCGCGTGTCGAGCCCGCGCTCCTCGAGCAGCTGCACGTACGGGTCGGGGCCGAGCGGGCGCTCGAACACGTCCTCGGGGACCATCCGCGGGATGACGTGGATCGGCACCGTCACGCCCCGTTCGCGCCAGTAATCGCGCAGGCCCTCGCTCAGCACGACGAGGCCGTCTCCCTGGTTGTACAGGTCCACGAACAGCCGCTCCATCGGCGCGCGGAGCGTCTTGTGGAGCACCGTGTGGACCGCGCCGATCCGGGAGACCCGCTCCGGCAGGAGCACGTCGTACGCAGCCGCGAGGTGCGTCGTGTTCACGCAGAGCAGCGGGACGCCACGCATCTTGCGCAGCCAGATGCCGAACTCGATGAGCAGCGTCGTGGTCTGCGCAAAGCAGATGTCAAAATCCCACCGCATCGGATCGAGCACCGAGGATCCCACGGGGATCGGCAGGTGCACCCCCGGGTAGGTGCGCAGCGGCAGGCTCGGCAAGGCGACGGTCCCGGGAGGGACCTCATCGGCCGAGGCATCCGGATCCCGAGGTCCGATCAGTGTTGCCTGGTGACCACAGGTGTTGAGCGCGCGATACAGGGCGCGCGTCTGGAAGACCGCGCCGTTCGCGTAAGGAATGCGCGTGAAATCGCTGAGGATGGCGACCTTGAGCGGCCGCCCGTTGGCGCCGGAGAGGGCAGCGAAGGGATTCTCTGGAATGGCCGCTTGTGCCCTGACGGAGGCGTGCCCTCCCCGCGCGGGTCCCGTCGACGGCGTGTGGCGCGCCGGCGCGATCGCCTCGTGCGGCGCGCGATCGCTCCGGTGGTCGCTGAGCGGCAGAATTGCATCCATCGTCATCTTCGTTGCTCCTGGAGAAGCGGCGCGAACCGTGGTCGATGGCCGACCGAGGCGCGCAGCGTGACGGGCGGTAGGGCGTTCGTGTCGCGCCTGCGACAGCTGTGTCGCGCTGCGGCCGCGAGCGCGGCCTGTTGCTCGGCACAGCAGCCGTTCCTCGTCGGCCGATCGGCCTGTCGGCGGTGGGCGTAATTAGCAAACCCTATGCCGCTTGTGTTGACTTCGGCCATGGCGCGAGGTGCGAACGTCGCGATGCACCTCATCGCGAGGCGCCCGCGCACGCCTCGTCCAGCAAAGCGAGCACGGCGGAAGGCGCGCTCGGCAGCGCGCGCTCCAGGTCGACGCGAGCGAAGTCGGCGGCGCGGCAGCGATCGAAGAAGCGCCCCACGACGGCCGGCGAGAGCGCCGCGAGCGAGCTCGCGACGGCGACGCCGGCCCGCTCGGCGAGCAGCGCGTTGAGCGTCTGCTCGTTGTGGCGGTCGTCGTAGAGCGCGAGCACGGGCTTGCCGGCGAGCACGCACTCGGCGAGGACGTTGCTGCCGGCGGTGGTCACGACCGCCGACGCGCCCTCGAGGTGAGCGAGGAACGCGCCCGGATCGAAGGGGCGCGCCTCGACGCCGGGCACGTCGAGGCCCGCGTCGCCGAACGCGACCACGCGCCGGCCGTCGCGCGCGACGAGCTCGAGCACCCGGCGCGCGTCGCACTCGCTGAAGTAGCAGACGACGGCCCCGGGCTCGCCGGCGCGCGCGGGGGCGAGCCGGCGCTCGGGCCGCGCGACGAGGGTGCCCGGCGTCTCCGGCTCGATCGGCAGGAAGTGGACGGCGACCGCGCGGCGCGCCCGGCTGGAGGCCCAGGTCGTGCGCCGGCACGCGAGCACCCGCAGCCTCGGCAGCCCCTCGGGCAGGCGGCAGCGCGAGAAGACGAGATCGTGGCCGAGCGCGACGGCGGGGATGCCGAGCGCGCGCGCGGCGAGCAGCGACGGGACGTCGCCGTCGCTCACGATGGCGTCGGGCCGGAAGCCCGCCTGCTCGACGATCTCCTTCGCCAGGCGGCGCGGGAGCTCGATCACGCCCGCGAGCCCGCGGTGGATCGGCCGCACGAGGCGGTGCTCCGGGAGCGCGCCGAGCAGGTCCGCCGCCTGGCCGCCGCCGTAGATCCGGAGCTCGTGGCCGCGCTCGCGGAGGGCTCCCAGGATCGGGAGTGCGCGGCTCGCGTGCCCGCGCCCGCGCCCGTGGACGTAGTAGCCGATCTTGGCCACGGGTCGTCAGCGCACCGGCGCGCCGCGGCCGCGCGCGCGCGAGAGGACAGGTCCCGGGATCGCGCGCGGGCCCGTTGCCGCCCGCACGGGGGCCGCGCCGGCGAGCACGCCATTGCGGACAGCGATGATCACGAGCGCGCGTCTCTGCTCCATCCCATTTCCCCGCGGATCGCCGCCGAGATCGCCGCGATTGCGGGGGTCTCGGAGCGAGCGCGGAGCGCGTCTACAACGGACGCCCCGCCGGCGGAACCCCGGAGGCGCGCTCGCCGCGCCCGGACGGCGCTCGCGTGGTGCGTACGACGTGGGCAACGCGTACGACGTGTGCGATGCGCGCGATGCGCGCCACACGTACGTTGCGTGCGACACGTGCGTTGCGTCATTTCTCACTCCTCCAGGCAGGCGACGCGCGCTTTGACTCCGCGCCAGCGCAGGGCTCCAATGGCCTGCGATACGGCCTACGCCGCACCATGACCGCCTCGAGCAGCTTCCATTCGACGGGATCCCAGGGACCTCGAGGCGCCAGCTCGGCGGACGAGCGCCGCGCGATGGCGCGGGGCCTCCCCACGGCGCTCGTGACCTGGCCCACGTTCGCGGCGCTCGACGTCTTCGTGGTGCTCGCGGTGTTTCCGAGCGCCTCGGTCGCCCGGCTGCTGCTCTACCGGCTGCTCGGCGAGGTCATCCTGCTCTGGCTGTACCTCCTCGCCCGGCGCGAGCAGACCTCGGCAGAGCTCCTCGACGCGGCGCACGTCTTCGCGGTCTGGAGCACGGGGGGGCTCATCTCCGTGATGGCGCTGGAGTTCGGGGATCTGACCTGGAACTACATGCACGGGCTGTCGATCGTGATGCTCGTCGACGCGACGATCCTGCCGACGCACTTCTCGCGGTCGCTCCGGATGACGATCCCGGTGGCGCTCAGCTTCCCCATCATCATGGGCGCGGGGGCGTCCCTCGACCCGGCGCTCGCGGCGCAGTGGACGTCGCCTCGGTCGCTCGTGATCTTCGCCTGCAACTACATCTTCGTGCTCGCCACCGCGATCCTGGTGTCGGCGGCGAGCCACGGCCTCTGGTCGGCGCGCCAGCAGGTCTACGAGGCCCGCAAGCTCGGCCGCTACCGGCTCGTGGCGCCGGTCGGTCGGGGCGGGCAGAACGAGGTGTGGCTCGCCTGGGACGAGTCGCTCCGCCGCGACGTGGCGCTGAAGCTGCTCCGCAGCGAGAGCAAGTCCGAGGGCGACGTGCGCAGCTTCGAGCGCGAGGCGCGCGCGACGAGCCGGCTCACGTCGCCGCACACGATCCGGATCTTCGATTTCGGCGCGAGCAGCGACGGCATCTTCTACATCGCGATGGAGCACCTGGCCGGCGCCGACCTGGCCACCTTGGTGCGCGATCACGGCCCGATGCCGCCCTCCCGGGTCGTCCACTTCGCGCGGCAGGCCTGCCTCTCGCTCGCGGAGGCGCACGACGCGGGCGTCATCCACCGCGACATCAAGCCCCACAACCTCTACATCACGCGCGTGGGCGACGATCAGGACGTGCTCAAGGTGCTCGACTTCGGGATCGCGAAGCAGGTGAGCCTGGAGGGAGACGCGAGCATGACGGACGTCGGCGTCATCAAGGGAACGCCGACGTACATGTCCCCGGAGATGATCTCGGCCGGCGCCGTGGACGCCCGGAGCGACATCTACTCGCTCGGGGTCACGCTCTATTACCTGCTGACGGGCGTGGCCCCCTTCGACGGCCGGACCTTCGGCAAGCTCGTCTACTCGCACCTGACGATGCCGCCGATCCCGCCGTCGCTGCGCGCGCCCTGGCCGCTGTCGTCGGAGCTGGAAGACGTGGTGATGCGGTGCCTCGCCAAGCGACCAGGCGACCGTTACCAGAGCGCGCGCGAGCTGCTCGCGGCGCTCGACGCATGCGAGCCGACGCCGTCGTGGACGCCGGACGACGCAAGGAGCTTCTGGACGGCGCGCGCCGCGATGCCGCGCGCCGAGCCGCCGCCCCCGGATCCCGGCCCCACCGTGCGCCTGCGGCCAGAAAAGGCCGTACCCGTGGCCTGAGGCGGGGCCGGGGCGAGCGGCCAGCGCAGGGCCTGCGCGGCCCTTCAGGCCTGGCTCACCCCGAGCTGCGCGCCGTCGGGGAACCGCCGCGAGGGGGGCGGCGCCCATCGCACGGACGCAGGGGGTTGCGCGTCCGCCTGGAGCGCGGGGCGTTTGTCGATCACGGGCACGCGCAGCGGCGCAGCCGCGAGCGCCGGCGAGCGCCGCTCGCTCCGCGCCAGGACGAGCGTGTCGTGGAGAGCTCGAGCGCTCTCGTCCCACCCCTTGCACCCGGAGAGCGCCGAGATCCGCTCGGGATCGTAGGGCGCGTGCGCCGCGCGCGCCATGGCGCCGGCCAGGGCGGGGAGATCGCCGGGCGAGACGAGCTCGCCGAGCTCGGGGCGGCTGATCACGTCGGGGATGCCCCCGACCCGCGTCGCGACCACCCGGCGGCCCGACGCGAGCGACTCGATCACGACGTTGGGCGTGCCCTCGTGATGGCTCGGCAGGACCAGCGCATCGCAAGCGGCGACCCAGCGCGCCACCTCGTCGTGCGGCAGGCGACCGGTCATCAGGACGCGCCCGCCGAGCCGCTCCGCCGCGGACCTGCAGGCCTGCTCGTCCGCGCCGCTCCCGACCAGCGCGAGGTCGATGTCGGGGTGCGCGGCGGCGATGCGCTCGAACGCGGCGATCGCGTCGAGCGCGCCCTTGTCCCGGAGAAGGTGGCCGACGTAGAGCAGCAGCCGGCGCTCCGCGGGGCGGCCCAGGGCGGCGCGGGCCTCGCGCCGGTCGCGGGGGTGGAACATGCCGCGATCGACGCCGTTCATGACGACATCGATGCGGTCGCGCGGGACGCCGAGCGCGTGGACCCCCTCGGCCAGCTGCTTGCTCACGGCGACGACGCGGGTCGCGCGCTGGAGACCCCACTCGAGCGAAGGCCTGACCGCCGGTTGCCCCGAGAGCACGTCGACGTCCGAGCCGTGCACCTTGACGACCGCCGGGACGCCGAGCAGCTCCGCGAGGCACACCGCGGCGAATCCGTCCGGATAGGCGAACGAGCCGACGATGACGTCCGGCGCCGGGCGGTGGCGCGCCAGCTCGAAGAGCATGGACGCCGCATAGAGCGGGCCATTGAGGTAGGGCGCCACCTTGGGCACGTAGAGGAATCGCGGGTGGCGTACCGGCAATCCCTCGATCACGTCCTCGCGAGGCGCGTCCGCGGACATCGACCACCGAGAAAACCTGGAAGCCAAGGGAAACCAGGGGATCGTCGCAAAGATGTCGATGTCACAATACCTCGAGAGCGCGGAAAACTGCCGCCGGTTGAACGGCGCCTGTACCGGGTTTGTCGCGTTCGGAAAGATCTTGGTGATAAGCAGGACGCGCATACCTCTGCTCCTTCGGACTGGCCCGCTCGGCTCGACGGAAATCCTCCGATCAGGGGAGCATCTCGCCGCGCGGTCGAGCGATGTCGAGCAGAGAACATGCCACTCCGAGAAAGCTGGAAACGGGGCGAGAAATGGGAGTAACGCGCCCAGGCGAGCAATGAGAGAACAGCCACGCTGCCCCAGCGAGGCAAATTGCCACGGGCTGTAGGTGACCTCGGCAGAAAAGGTGGGCAAATGGCGCCCAGCGCCGCCGAGCGCGACATTTGCAACGAGAACGGTATTTATAAAGAGAGCTTCGCGACGAACGCGTCGCCCTGGCCTGCGCTCGAGAGCAATCCTTGACCGAAGTTGATGGCGCCGTAGAAACGGCCGGCGATCAGCACGCTCGCGCCTGAGCCTGCCGCCACGTCGAGGCCGACCTGCGTCTGGACGTCGCCGAACAGCTTGCTGAACACGTGGCCGCCGGAGGCGCCGAGCTTGACAAGATAGACATCGGTCTTTCCTCGGCTCGTCAGCGGCCCTCCGCCGAAGTCCGCCGAGCCGAACAGCGGCCCCGCGAGCAGGAGATTGCCGGCGGAGTCCACCGCGACGCTCGCGCGCGCCCCGGTCTCGAAATCGGTGAGCAGCTGGTCCTCGGCGTCGCCGAAGCGCCGGCTCATGAGGTGCGCTCCGGCGCCGGAGAACCTGGCGACGAACAGATCCCGCCCGCCGGCGCTCACCAGCGGATCGCCGCCGAGGTCGATGGTCGACGCGAACGTGCCCGTGAGCGCCACGTCGCCGGTCGCCTGGTGGACCGCGACGTCGTGCGCCTCGTCGGCCTCGGCGCCGCCGAACCGGGCGCTCCAGACGTGGTCGCCGGAAGGACGGAGCTTGGCGAGGAAGATGTCGGAGAGGCCGGCGCTCTCGAGCGGCGCGCCGCCGAGATCGATGGATCCCTCGAAATAACCCGCGACGAGCAGGTTGCCGTCGGCGTCGGCCGCGATCCCATGGGCGTAGTCGTCGCCTTCGCCGCCGGCGCGCACGGCGAGGAGCGTCCGGCCATCCTCCGAGGCGAGGCGCAGCACGAAGGCGTCGCGCTGGCCCGCGCTCGTGAGCTCGCCGGCGCCGAAGTCGACGGTGCCGTTGTAGCCGCCCGCCACGAGGACGTTGCCCGCCGCGTCGACGGCGATGCGGTCGCAGCGCTCCGCGCCGGATCCGCCGAAGATCTTGCTCCAGATGTGCTCGCCGTCGCCGCCCAGCTTGACGACGAAGACATCGTCGCTCCCGTGCGACGCGAGCTCCCCGCCGCCGAGATCGACGCGGCCGAAGGCGCGGCCCGCCACGATCACGCTGCCCGCCGCGTCGACCGCGAGCGCCATCGCGAACTGGTTGCCCTCGCCCGGGAACACCTTGCTCCAGAGGTGCGTGCCGAACCCGTCGAACTTCGCCACGAAGGCGTCCGTGCCGATGGCGGTGAGCGGGCCGCCGCCGAAATCGACGGTCCCCTCCAGCTGGCCGGCCACGATCACGTTGCCGTCCGCGTCGAACGCGACGGATCGGGCGTACTGGCCGCTCGCGTCGCCGAAGCCGCGGCTCCACACGTCCTCGCAGGCGGGCGTCGCGCCGTCGCAGTCCTCGTCCTCGGGCGTGTCGCACGCGTCGAACGCGGGCACGACCTCCCCCATGCACGGGCCCCACGACGTGCCCTCGGCGTTGCAGACGCGCGTGCCGGCCGCGCAGCGCCCGACGCCGCTCGTCCCCTCCGGGCCCGTGTAACACGCCTCCTGCGCGCCGGGCGCGCATACGCACCCGGGGCAGCCGCAGTCGAGGCCGCTGCACGAGGCCGGCGTGAGCTCCGCGATCCAGGCGGCGACACACGCGATCTCCTCGGACGAGTACGGGGCCCCGCCGAGCGGCATACGCGCGCCGCACGAGGGCGCGTCGGTGAGCCGCACGTAGAGCGCGCTCTCCTCCGGCCGGTCCGGGTCGGCGAGCACGCCGGCGCAGCTCGTGGCCTGGCGGCCGGCGACGCGATCGCCGACGCCGAGCGTGACGAGGTCGAGGCCAGCCGCGGGCTCGCCCGGTCCGTGGCAGTTCGCGCCGCCGCACCGCTCGGCGAACACCGCGGGCACGTCGGCGCACGCGGGCTGCGGGCCGCCGTCCCGCCGGCCGAACCGCTCCTGGTCGTCGATCGTCCCCGGACACCCCGCGAGCAGCGACAAGGCCGGCGCGACGAGCGCCGCCGCCGTGAAGCGCCCACGGCGACGGTCAGACACGGCGCGCGCCGCGCGCGCCGAGCGCACCTCACTCCCCATAATAAGCCACCCCCAGGTGAACGCTGAAGAGCTGATCGAGCGCACCGCCCGCGATGTACGTGTCCTCTGGCTCGGAGTCGAAGTCGTAGAAGAACCGCGCGTACGACGCGCCGGCGCGCGCCTCGAGCCCCGGCGCGAGCGGGGCGGCGACCGCGATCCGGAAATCGACGCCTCCGGCGCTCGGCGCGCGAAAATGAGACGCGAGGGCCCCCATCGAGAGGGGCGCCTGAACCCCTCCCCCGGCCTCCAGCGCGACCGGGCCGACTGGCAATCGCCCGTCCACGCCGACGCGCAAGGCGAGGTACGACACCGACGCGGCGTCGCGCGACGCGTCGCCCGTCGACTCGATATCGAAGTCGGTCCAGCGGAGTCCGCCGCCCGCGAACAGGACCGGCCCGTCCTGCCCGGCGAGGCGGTAACGGCCCCGGAGGCCGGCGTGGAGCCGGCTCCACGAGGTCGACACGCTCGCTCCCCCGGCGCCCTCCGAGTCGAGGCCGAGCGCGCGAGCGTACGAGAGCTCGACACCGAGGTCGCGGAGCACCGGGACGGCGCTTCGCGCGAACGGGTACAGCTCGCCCCGGAGGGACGGCATGGGCACGCCCAGCACCTCGTAGGTGCGGAGGTTGTCGGAGAGCAGATCGCTATAGGACAGCGTACGACCTGCGATCTCGAGATCGACACCCGCGCTGAAGAGCGCGGTCCCCGCGGCGGGCGGCCGGACGCCCTCATCGCGCGGAGGGCGATCGGCGCTGGACGCCGCGCCGGGATCGGCGAGCGCGGAGCCTGGCGCCGACAACGCCAGGAGCGCCGACAGCGTCGAGAGCGCCGCGCCGAGCAGCGCGGCCGCAGAAGAGCGGCGCGCGCGGCGCCGCGACCCCCGAGGAGAGACAGGACAGGCGAGCGTTCGCCTTTGCATTGGGCGCGAGCATAGTCGCTCCGCACACCGCAGGTCGAGCCGCCTTCGAAGGCCGGAGTCCGCGGCAACGCCGTAAGACACGCGCGCACGGGATGATCACATCGGCCCCGTGCTCCCACTTGATTCGGCCGCTCCGAGCGCGGCTCCTATCCGGGAGCGACGGTTTGCCATACGCTGCCTCGAGGATGGCGAGTTGGCGCGCCGCGCACACGGCCGCGCCGCGCACGCTGCACGGAGGGGAGCGCACCGTCCCGTGCTCGCGCTCGCGCTCGTCGAAGAGGCACCATGGCTGAACCAAGAGCTCTCCGCTGGCCCATCGGCCTGCTCCTCCTCGCCTCCTGCACAGGGCAGTTCGGCGATCTCCCCGCGAACGACGAGGGCGGCGAGGCGACGACCCCGCTCTGCGCCTCGATCGAGCCAGGCGAGTCGCCGCTCCGCCGCATGACACGGGTGGAGTACGACAATACGATACTTGATCTCCTCGGCGACGACAGCCGCCCTGCGAGGGCCTTCGTGCCCGAGGAGGAGTCGCTCGGCTTCAACAACCAGGCGGCGGCGCTCGTGGTGAGCCCGCTGCTCGCGGAGCAGTACATGACCGCCGCCGAGGGCATCGCGACGCGCGCGGCGGGCAAGCTGATCGGCGAGGCGCCCGCGTGCCGTGAGGCCGCGGCGGGCGCCGCGTGCCGCGGCGAGATCGCGGCGCTCATCGCGTCGCTCGGCAAGCGGGCGTTCCGCCGGCCCCTCGCCGAGGACGAGATCGCCGAGCTCGCGGCGCTCTTCGACCGCGGGCTCGGCCTCGGGGACACGCCCGACGACGCGTCGACCGGCCTCTCGCTCGTCGTCCAGGCGATGCTCCAGTCGCCGCACTTCCTCTACCGCGTCGAGCTCGGCATGCCGGATCCGGTGGAGAGCGACGTCGTGCCGCTGACCTCGTACGAGATCGCCTCGCGGCTCTCGTACCTGCTCTGGGGCACGATGCCCGACGACGCGCTCTTCGCGGCCGCCGAGAAGGGGACGCTCGGCACCGCCGCGGAGATCGAGGCGCAGGCGCGGCGCATGCTGGGCGATCCGCGGGCGCGCGAGGCCGTGAAGAACTTCCACCGCCAGTGGCTCGGGCTCTCGAAGATCGACGAGATCGCCGCGGGCGGGAGGGACCCGGAGCTCTACCCCGAGTACCGGGACGAGCTCCTGCCGCTGTTCCAGGCCGAGACCGAGGCGTTCCTGGATCACGCGATCTTCGAGGAGGACGCGAGCGTGAGCACGCTGTTCACGGCGTCGTATTCTATGATGAACCGGGAGCTCGCCGAGCTCTACGGCATCAAGGGAGGCCCGAAGGGCGAGGCGTTCGAGCGGGTGGAGCTCGATCCGTCGCAGCGGGCCGGCTTCCTGACGCACGCCGGGCTGCTCTCGCTCTACGCGAAGCCGAACCGGTCCTCGCCGGTCCACCGCGGCCGGTTCGTGCGCCAGAGCCTGCTCTGCCAGATCCCGCCGCCGCCGCCGGACGTGGTCCCGGAGCCGCCGATGGTCGACCGGACGAAGACGACGCGCGAGCAGTTCTCGCAGCACGTGTCCGACCCGGGCTGCAGGAGCTGCCACACGCTGCTCGACCCGATCGGGTTCGGCTTCGAGCACTACGACGCGCTCGGCCGCTGGCGGGACGCCGAGAACGGCATCCCTGTCGACGCCAGCGGCGAGCTCACGCAGACCGACACCGACGGGCCGTTCGACGGCGCGGTCGAGCTCGCGCACCGGCTCGCGGAGAGCGAGCAGGTGCGCGCGTGCGTCGTGAAGCAGTGGTTCCGCTTCGGCTACGGCCGCGCCGAGCAGCGCGAGGACGCGTGCAGCCTCTCGCAGGCGACGGAGGCGTTCGAGGCGTCCCGCTACAACATCAGGGCGCTTCTCGTGGCGCTCACCCAGACCGACGCGTTCCGCTACCGGCGCGAGATCGATGTGGGAGGCGACGTGGGAGACGACGCAAGGGGCGCCTCGGAGAGCGCCCCGGAAGGAGAGCCGTGATGAAGCCGTTCCGACTCAGCCGCCGCGCCGTGCTCAGGGGCCTCGGCGGCGCGGCGCTCACGCTGCCGTTCCTCGAGGCGATGGGCTGCTCGAAGCGGCTCGCGCCGGCGTCGGAGCAGACGGGGCGAGCCGCGTTCGGGGTCGAGTTCCCGAAGCGGTTCATCGTGCTCTACACGCCGAACGGCACCGTCCCGCCGGACTTCTGGCCGTCGTCCTCGACGTTCCAGAACGGCGAGGAGCTGTCGCCCATCCTCGCGCCGCTCAAGGATCACAACAGGGATCTGCTGGTGCTCGGCAACGTGAGCGCGCTGTCGGCGCTGACGGGGCCGGGCGACGCGCACCAGAAGGGCACGGGGCAGTGCCTGACGGCGCGCGCGATGCAGGAGGGCGACTTCCCGGGCGACGCCGGGCTGTCGTGCGGCTGGGCCGACGGCATCTCGGTCGACCAGGAGATCGCGAACCACATCGGCACGAAGACCAAGTTCCTCTCGCTCGAGCTCGGCGTGCTCGTCTACGGGGCGACCGTGGGCGCGCGCCTCGCGTACCGCGGGCCGGCGCAGCCGCTGCCGCCGGAGAACAGCCCGTACGCCGCGTTCGACAGGCTCTTCTCCGACCTGTCGGTCGCGCCCGCGGACGCGATGCGGAAGACCGAGCAGCGCAGGGCGGTGCTCGGCAAGGTGGCCTCGGACTACGACCGGCTGCGCAAGCGGCTGGGCGCCGCGGATCGGCTGAAGCTCGACGGGCACCTCGCGTCGGTGGAGGACATCGCGTCGCGCCTCGATCGCGGCTCGGCGCCGGCCTCCCCGGCGTGCGTCGCGCCGACGCTGACGCCGGATCTCGACGTCGACAAGGTCGCCAGCATGCCGGAGCTCTGCCGGCTCCAGCTGGATCTCATCGCGATGTCCCTCGCCTGCGATCTGACGCGGGTCGCGAGCCTGCACTTCACGAACTCCGCGACGACCAAGGTGCTGAGCTTCCTCGGGCCGGACATCACCGAGGGCCACCACCCGATGGCGCACAACGGCTACGCCGATCAGGTGAACCGCGGGCGGCTCACCAGGATCAGCCGCTTCTACGCCGAGCAGCTCGCGTACCTGATCGCCAAACTGAAGAGCATGCCGGAGGGCGACGGCACGGTCTTCGACAACACGGTGATCTTCTGGACCAACGAGCACGCGGACGGCAATCACCTGCGCAAGAACATCCCTTATGTCGTCGCCGGGAGCGCGGGAGGCCACTTCAAGACGGGCCGATACGTCGTCCAGAAGAAGGAGGTCGCGCACAACGATCTGCTCCTGTCGCTGCTCCATGCGATGGGCGTCGAGGCCGACACGTTCGGCGACCCGGACTACTGCACAGGACCGCTTGTGGGGGTGTGACGAGCCGAGGGGCACGACGGCTATGCCGACCCGGCGAACCGACACCGGCGCACGAAGCTCAGCCGCTCCTGCGCCGAACACGAGCTCCGCCCCGCCGCCTCCAGCCCAGCGCCACGGACCACGACAGGCCCCCTACCAGCGGCCTCCGAACCCGGTAGGACGGGGCGCTCCCATGGATTGCTCGGCCGTCCCCACCTGCGCGGCATCGGGATCGTGCGCGAGGAGGAGGCCGGCCGACAGGACCGCCGCGACGACCGCCCCGGCGCCGGCGATCCATACCCACGGCGGCGTCCCGCCGTGCTTCTCGGCCGGCACCAGGCCGACGCTGACGCTGCTCAGCGCCTCGTCCCGAATCAGGATCCGGGCCTGGTAGGGCACCTTCCCCGGCGCCGTCACCCTCACCACGTGGCGGCCGCTCGGCACGATGCCCTCCCACTGCCCTTCGCCCAGGAACTCGCCGTCGAGCGCAAGGCGATCGCCCGGAGAGGCAAGGATGGAGAGCCTGCCGCCGTTCATCGGCCGCGCCAGCCGGACGTCGAGCGCCAGCTGGGCGCCAGGGGCCACGCTCTCCACGCGGAGATGCTCCTTGAACCCCGGCTTGAAGACACGGATTCGCCTCGTGCCGGCGTCGACGATCACCTTGCCCGGGAGCGGCGTCTTCCCGATCGGCTGGCCGTCGATCGTCACCTCCGCGTCCCGCTCGCTCACGGCGATGTCCAGGTGACCGACGAGGGCGCGAGCGTTCCGCTCGACCTCGGCGATCGTCGCCCAGTCTTCCGGAAGCAGGACGCCGCGGTCCTCCTGCTTCAACCTCTCCACGAGCGCGAGGAGCTGGCTGTACCGGTGCATCTTCGACGTGCAGGCGATCATGTTCCAGAGGAGGCGCGCGTCCTTCGAGCTCTCGTACGCGCTCTGGAACTCGAGGAAGGCGTTGGCGAAGTCGCCGTTGCGGAAGAGCGCCTTGCCGGACTCGTAATCGGCCCTGGCCTCACCGCTCAGCCGCTCGGCGACGGGGGCAGCAGGGGCCACGCTCGGCGCGGGGGCGGTCGGCGCGGGCGCGGTCGGCACGGGGGCGGTCGGCGCAGGAGCCTCCGCCGGCGCGGGCTGGGGTGGCTGCGCGGCCGCGCCGCCGGCCGTGGTCAACACCACGATGGCGACTGCTGGCGCGAGCCCCGTCGCCGGGCGGCGCGAACGCACCGGCGCCTCGCCTGCATCCGGCTGGAATGCGATATACCGCCGGTCGGAGGCCGGAGATTCCTGTCTCATTGGATAGGTAGTTCCAAGGGATTCGTCCCTCCGGGCGCCGACGGCGCCTTCGGCGTTGCCGACGCGCTCGTCGCCGGGGGCGCGCGCCGGCCCTGAAGCGCCGACCCGGAGGGCGCCGCATCGGTGGCCGGCGCGACGACCGGGGAGACAGACGGCTGCTGCGGCGGCAAAGCATCACGGACCGCCGGCGGCTCCGGCGCGATCAGCGGGTCCGCGCCCCGCGCCCCGGTGTCCTGCCTCGCGCGCCCCGACACCGGTTCGTCCCGAGAGGCCGCCGCGGTCTGCAGCGCCGTCGCCTCCGGCGCTCTGCCGGGCAACGCCACCGCGCCCCAGAGGGCGAGCGCGAGCACGGCGATCACGACCGCCCCGAGCGCCACCCCGAGGACCCTGCGCGACCCAGGCTGCGCGGGCGTTCGCGTGAGCCCGCGCGTGGTGGGCAGGAGGCTCGCCATCGTGCCGGACAGAGCGCTCGGAGGGCCGCTGGCCGGCACGGCCCGCGGCGCCGGCACGGAACCGGTCGTCGGCGGCACCGATTGCGTCCCTGCCCCGAGGATCCGCGCGGCGCGCTCCGCGCGCTCTTGCCCGCCCACCGGCGCGAAGGGGACCAGCGCGCGCGCCAGCTCGGCCACGGTCTGCGGCCGCCGGGCCGGATCCTTCTGGAGGCAGTGGAGGATCGCGGCCTCGAGCGCCGGCGGGATGTCGCTCCTGAGCGCGGTGGGCGGGATGGGCTCGGCGCTCGCGACCTGGAGCACGAGCTCGGCGAGCGCCGGGGCATCGAACGGCGGCTGCCCCACCAGGAGGCGGTAGAGGAGCGCGCCGAGCGCCCACACGTCGGAGCGGGCGTCGACCGAGCGCGACGACCGCATCTGCTCCGGGGACATGTAGATGGGCGAGCCGAGCATCTCCCGCGTCTGCGTCAACGACGCGCCGACGCCCTCGGTGCTGCCCGGCACCTCCTTCGAGACCCCGAAGTCGAGGACCTTGATGAGCGTCGCCCCGCCGGGCGTCGTCGTGAGGAAGAGGTTCGCCGGCTTGAGATCGCGGTGCACGATGCCCGCGGCGTGCGCCTCGGCCATCGCCAGGCAGGCCTGCATGACGTAGTCGACAGCGTCCACGACGCTGAGCGTGCCGCGGGCGCGGAGCACATCGGAGAGATCTTGGCCCTCCAGATACTCCATCACGATGTACGGGATGCCCGAGCCGAGCTCGCCGACGTCGAACACCCGCACGATGTGCTCGCCCTTGAGGCGAACCACCGCGCGCGCCTCGCGGAGAAACCGCTGCACGAGCGCCGCGCTCTCCGTGCTGAGAAGGAGCTTGATCGCGACACGCTGCGGAAGGAACAGGTGGCTGGCGGCGACCACAATGCCCATGCCGCCTCGGCCCACGACGCGATCGACCCGGTACTTGCCGGCGATCACGTCTCCTTCGACGACAGGTGGCTTCATGAGAGCTCCGCGCTTCACGCCCGGCCACGGGGCGCGCTGCCATCCGAGCCTGCTGTGGTCGATGGTAGCACAGGTGCCCCCCGGCCGGTCCATCGACGGAGGCTTGCCCTCGTCTGCGATCGCCGGCCAGAGGGCGATACGATACCACGATGAAGCGCTCACCTCGATGCATCTCAGTGGCGGTAGGCTCGCTCGCGCTGCTCGTCCAAAGCGCGTGCGGCGGCGCGGTGGTCATGGACGGCGGAGGAGACGGGGCTGGCGGCGCGGGCAGCACCAGCGGCCAGGGCAGCACCAGCGGCCAGGGCAGCCCGGACGACCCGGATGGCCCGGTCTCGACGACGAGCTCGGTCGCGCCGTCGCCGACGACCTCGGGCGGCGGTGGGCGCCGGGTGAGCGCGATCGTCTTCGGCGACTCGACCGTGACCCTCCGGATCGCCACCCTGGCCCTGTCCTGCAGCGATCCCGACGCGAACCCCACGTACGAGCCCTGCAGCGACTGGTGGGACCTGGAGCTCCGCATGCCCGAGTCGATGCTCGCCGTGGGCGAGGTGGACACGGCGAGCGGAGATCTCACGATCTTCGGGACGTCCTCTCGCGCGGACTGCAGCAGCACGGGGGCCGTCAGCGGCGGCGGCAACACGGGATTCGGCAGGCTCACCATCACGGCGATCGACCCGACCTCGGTCGCCTTCGAGCTCTCCGACGTGGGCACCTTTTTCGTCGACGCGGACCCGAACGGCCGCTACGTCGCGGCACGGTGCGCCGCGCGGTAGCACCGCGCCGACCGAAGAAGAATTTACGGCGATTGGACGGGCTGCTCGGGCTGCCGGTGCCACTGGAGGCGCGTGCGAGCAAGCTTGAGCGCTCCGTCTCGAAAGGTCGCCTCCGCGGCCCGCGCTCGTGACACGTCAGAGCGGACGTCGGCGACAGAGGATTGGCGTAATTTTACAGTAGCGCCCAGATCCTGACCTGGACATCGCCTCCCAAACGGGATCCTGGAGAGATCGCCACCTGGGCGCTGGTCAAAAAACGACGGTTTGGACGGGTCGCCACCTCCGCGCCGCCTCCAAAACGACCCTTCCGCCAGATCGCCACCTCCGCGCCGCCTCCAAAACGACCTTTCCGCCAGATCGCCTCCTTCACGCCGCCTTCAAAACGACCCTTCCGCCAGGTCGCCTCCTCCGCGCCGCCTCCAAAACGACCTTTCCGCCAGATCTCCACCTTCACGCCGCCTTCAAAACGACCCTTCCGCCAGGTCGCCACCTCCGCGCCGCCTCCAAAACGACCCTTGGCAGGGTTCTTCACTCCAGCACGATGCTCACGCTCTTCGTGCCCTCGTATCCGTCGCCGCGCACGGTCACCGCGAGCTCCAGCTTCTGACCTTCGAGGGCCTCGCGGTCCCACGCGAAAGGGTGGTAGAGCGCGCCGTCCGAGACCAGGAAAGAGCCGGTCTTGATGAACTGGATGTTGAACTGCGCGGCGGCGATCCCCTCGGGATCGTCGGCGAGCGGGCCCTCGAACGCGTTCGCGAGGCGCACCACATGGCACGTCTCCTCCGCGTCGCCGGGCAGACCCTCCACCTGGACCCAGGGCGTGATCATCATCGAGCCCTGATTGCCGAGGATCAGCTTCACGCTGGAGCCGTCGGCGTAGGGCACGAACGTCCCGGACGACGCGTCGCCGATGTCGACGGCGCGGGTCTCGGTGAAGTCCTCGCCGAACAGCGTGGGACAATCGCTGGCTTCTGCGGGGATCGACCGCTCACGGTCGACAGGGCCACACCCGGAGAGGGACGCGAGAAAAGAGAAGGCGGACGGTAACAGGCAGGATCGCATTGCGCGCGCAGAGCTCCGAACAAAGCCGGGACGAGCCGGACAGGAGAGACGCCGGCTCGCAGAGGCGCGAGGGCGAGGGCGAGCTGTAGCACGCCGGGTCCGGAACAACCTCGGCGAGCAAAGCGCGTCCGAGTGGCACGCACGCTGCTATCGGCTCGCGGCGATGCTGAACTCATCACGGCGAAACGCCGGCGGCCCCGCGGATGCTCTGACGTTGATGTCACGGTCACGGCGATCTGTGTCGCCTCGATTCGCGCTCCTCCGCCACCCCCTCTTCCTTGGCGCCCTGGCGCTCCTGGTGGTCAACGACCACCTCCTGAAAGGCGCCGGGCTCTTGCCTGGCGCCCTCACTGGCAAGCTCAGCGACCTCGCCGGCCTCGTGGTCGCCCCCGTCCTCGCAGCCGCGCTCGTGGGCGCGCGCACGTCGCGCGGGCGAGCGCTGGCGTTCGCCGCGGTGGCCGCGCCGTTCGCGGCGATCAAGCTGTCGGCCGCAGCCGCGCAGCTCCTCGTGGGGCTCGTCGGCCTCGCGGGGATCAGGTGGCGTATCTGGCAAGATCCGACGGACCTGGCCGCGCTCGTGGTCCTCGTCCCGGCATGGCGCCTCTCGGCGCGCGCCGCTTCCAGCCCGGAGCTCCCCGCCCGGAGCGCCGAGGAAGGCTCGCGCACCGCCTGGGTGCTCGAGCGCGCGATCCTGGGGGCGGCCGCCTTCGCCTGTGTCGCGACCGGCACCCCCGCACCCGCCGGCTATTCCACGGACGCCTATCTCATCAATGTCACGCCCGGGACCGTGGACGTTCGCGTGCGCTGGGTGGACGCGTCGCTCGATTGCGCCGCCGTCACCTCCGGCGATCCGACACGCATGTTCGGGCCGAGCGCGTTCAACCTCGGGATCACGTATCGGCTGGACCCGCAGGACACGCTCCCGCTCAACCGGACCGAGGCCCACCTCGCCGCAGGCAACTTCGAGGATACGGCGCCCACCTCGGATGGGCGTTGCGAGGTGGTGCTGCTCGAGACGGATGGACTGCGGCCTGTGATGGCATGGTGGTCCGACCTGCAAACCGTCACGATTCCGCAGAACGTGAGCGACAACAGCGATTTCTGGGAGGACACGGAGACGGTGGCGGGGCGCGTCGCGCTGAAGCCGCAGTCGGTGGTGGCGCCCGGACAGGTGAAGACGGGCGCGCTGCAGACGAACGTCGGGCCCTCGGTGTGCGCTGGCGCGCCTCAATCGTCCTTCCAGTGGGCCGCCCCCTGGCCGAAGCCGGTGGTCGGCGAGATCGCGAACATCGATGCATTGTCGGACGGCTGCATCGAATTGGCCATGATCTATCCGAGGCTCGGCCCCGGTGATGGCGCGGGCGGCGTGGGAACCGGCGGCGCGGGTGCGGGCGGAGCCGGCGCCGGCGGCGCTGACGGCGCGGGTGCGGGCGCTGGCGGAGCCGACGTCGGTGGCGCTGACGGCGCTGGCGCTGGCGGAGCCGACGTCGGTGGCGCTGACGACGCGGGTTCTGGCGGCACCGGCGGCGAGGGTGGAATGGGCACCGGCGGCGAGGGCGGCGGCGAGCCGGACCCGAGCTTCACCCCTCGGACTTACTATCTGTGCATTCCGATCGAAGACTTCCCGTTCTCGGCGGGCGAAGCGGTGCAATGGTCCGACGAGGGCGACCACCTCGAGGTCTCGGCCGTCGACTCGACGAAGCGGATCGAGGTCTATCACAACGTCGTCGACCTCCAGATCGCAGGCCTCGCTGCCTCGATCGAGGCGACCGGGTGCGAGGGCGACCGGCTGGACTGCGGCGCCTACGTCACCGACGCGGTGGTGGCGGTGCAGAGCGGCGGCGCGAAGACCCTGCTGAGCCCTGGAGACGCCCTCGAAGGGCCGAATTTCCGCGTGCGGGTGGGCCGCGCCGAGCGCGTGCTCGCCGGGCGTGACGAGTGCGACGCGGGCTACCAGACGCCCAACGCGTCCGCGGACCTGTTGATTGCTTACGAATGAGGAGGAGTCACATGCTGTCGAAGAGGAAGCTGATCTCACTCGGTCTCTGCGCCGCCGCCGTCGGTTGCTCCACCCAGAGCGACGACGGCGCGGGCAGCGAAGCCCCCACAGGCTCGGTCAACGTGGCCCAGGGCGGGGCGCAGGACATCTCCCAGTTCCGCGCGATCGTGAAGGCGGGGAAGGTGCCCACGCTCGACACGCTGGACCCCGTCGGGTTCTTCGCCGAGCACGCGATCGACCTGCCCGACGCCGACTGCGGCAAGGACGTCTGCGTTCACCCGTTCCTCGCGGTGGCGCCGCGCTTCAACGGGGGCAACTGGACAATGGCCTTCGTCGCGATGAACACCGCGGTCGACCCCTCGACGCTGGAGAGGCCGCCGGTTCACCTGGCGATCGCCGTCGAGAGCAGCAGCTTCGCCGGCATCGATGAGGACGCGCTCGACGCGGGGATGGGAGGGCTGCTCGCCAGCCTGCGTCCCGAGGACCGCGTCAGCGTCATCCGCTATGGCGAGAGGGTCGAGCGCCGCGCCTTCCTCGCAGCGCCGGGGTCGGCGGAGCTCACGAGCCTCGTCGCCGACGAGCGCCTCGGCGACGGCACCGGCGAGCTCGTCGGCCTGTACGAGGGGATCGCCGCCGCCGAGAACGCGTTCGAGGAGGGCGACGCGGCCGGCTTCGAGGGCGCGCACCGCGTGCTCCTGCTGACGAGCGGGCACGCGACGAGCGGTATCACGGACCCCGACCGCATCCTCGGTCTCGGCGAGGCGCTTGTGGAGAACGGCACGGCGTTCGGCGTGATCGGCGTGGGCGAGCGCTTCCTGGTGAGGATCCCGTCGGCGCTGGGCTCGATGGGCGCGGGCACGTACGCGTACGCGCTGACCGCGGGCGACCTCGGCGGTCTGCTCTCGGAGGAGGGGAAGACCACGCTCTTCCCGCTGGCGACGGCCTTCAGCCTGGAGGTGACCCCGTCCGCCGGCTACAAGGTGGGGCGCATCTACGGGACGAAGCGGGCGACCGCCAGCTCCACGGGAGCGACCCTGGAGATGCCGGCGCTGTTCATCGGCCAGCGCGACGGCGCGACCGACGTGGGCGGCAGCCGCCGCGGCGGCGGTGGTGGTCTGTTCGTGGAGCTCCTCGCCGACGCCTCCCTCGCCGACGACATCGGGCCGGACAAGGCCGCCTTCCAGGTGACGGCAGGCTGGACGTCGGCGAAGGACGGAGCCGGGCAGAACGTCGACACCACGCTGCTCAACGCGCTGCCTCCCGGGCAGAACCCCGACTCGAGGTGGTGGAACATCTCCGACGGCGGCTCGGGCAAGCCGTACATGATGCTGAACATGTACCTGGCGCTGCGCGGCGCGCTCGACTTCTACCAGGCGGGCGACTGCCGGCGCTCGCTCGGGGTCATCGAGATGATGAAGGCGCCGATCGCGGCGTGGCTCGGGAAGTACCCGGACACGGACATCCAGGACGACAACAACCTGATGTTGACGTTGCGACAGAACATCGAGGATGCCTGTCGTGAATCGCAGTCGTCCACGGAGCCCACGCCGCCCCTCGACTTCGACGGCGGCTGCGGCTGGCTGTGACCGCCGCCTTCGCCCTCTGAACGCCACCCGGCGGCGGCGCAGGTCGGACAGGCGGTCACGGAGCGCCGACGTGCATCACGGGTGCCCGATACCAGCGATCGCCCGGAGCGCCTGAACCGTGTTGTCGAGGTGCCCCCTGGCCTGGATGAGGTGGCTGATCGTCCTTCGGATCTCGCGCACTGCCGGGCGGAAGATATAGAGCCCCTCGAGGAAGAGGACCCCCAGCGTCACACACAGCAGGATCAGCTCGACGAGCCGGAGCCGCTCGATCCGCGCGGTCGCCTCATGGGCATACTGAGAGACGACCCGGTCCATCCCGATCAGGAAGCCCGGCTCCGCCGCCAGGATCGCCGCGACGATCGGCTGGATGGCGGCCGCCTCCACCGGCTTTTCACCGCCGGCGCCGACCGCGGCGAGGAGATCCTTCGCGTCCCGGAGCATGCTCTGGTGCAATGGCTCTATCGCCTGGAACATACGGGTCACCTCCGGCGTGTTCTTCCCAGGCAATCCCATCCCGGGATCGCCGTGCTGGAGCGCGCGATGCGACCGCTCCCAGAGCGCCATCGCCTGCGCCAGCTCGTCGGCGCGGCCCTTGCGCTCGGCGGGGTCGGTCGTCACCTGGAACGTCAGCGCGGCCTTGCTGAGCCGCTGGCTGAGCATTCGCTGGCGTCCGGCCACGTTGACGATGTGCGCGTCGCTCGTCTGCTGGTTCAACGCGTGCTGCACGAGGAGCTGCGCCACGACCGACAAGAGCGCCACGGCGCCGAGCGCGCTGACGTACAGGCGCGTCAACCGGCGGGTCGGTGCCAGGAGCTCGGAGGAAACCTGCGCCATTGTTCTCCCTCCATGGGCGAGGAGGGAGACATTAGCCGAGCGTCGGAACGAACATGTATCGCTCATGTTTCCGGAGATTGCGTTGCGCGCGCGGCTCCGCGCTCCGCCATTTCAGGCGGACGCATTCAAAAAAGCTGAGATCTCATGACCGCTCCATGGTAAGACTCGCACGAGAGCGCTCCTCGCGAGGCCCCTTTGCGCTGGCCTTACAGTGGCGTCCATGGAACCAGGAGAATGTCTCATGCAAGAGCGTACCGCGTCGGCCGCGGGCGGCGCGCCGCCGAGCACGGCCGGAAACGCACCTGAGCTCTTGCCGAAACAGTTCGGCAAATACACGCTCCTGTCGAAGCTCTCGTCAGGGGGCATGGCGGAGATCTTCCTCGCGCTCCATCGCTCGTCCTTCGGCTTCGAGAAGCTCGTCGTGATCAAGCGCATCCTGCCCTCGATGAACCAGGATCCGTCGTTGATCGACATGCTGCTCCACGAGGCGCGCGTCGCGGCGACGCTCTCGCATCCCAACGTCGTCCAGACGTTCGACGCCGGGCAGGTGGACAGGACGTATTTCATCGCGATGGAGCACATCCACGGCGAGGACGTCGGCTCGATCGTGCGCGAGGCGGCGGAGCGCGAACCGGGAGGGATCCCGCTCGAGCACGCGCTCAGCGTCATCCTCGGCGTCTGCGCGGGGCTCGCGTACATCCACGACAAGCGCGGCCTCGACGGTACGCCGCTCGGCATCGTGCACAGGGACATCTCACCGCGCAATGTGGTCGTGAGCTACACGGGCGACGTGAAGATCGTCGACTTCGGCATCGCGCGGAGCGGGCTCGGCGACGTCGAGGAGCAGAAAGAGAACGTGCTGATGGGCAAGTTCGCCTACATGGCCCCGGAGCACGTGGCGGGGGATCGCATCGACCATCGCGCGGACATCTTCGCCGCCGGCGTGGTCCTGTTCGAGATGACGACGGGCAAACGGCTGTTCAAGGGCGGTACCCAGATGCGGACGCTCCTCCAGATCCACGGGTCGGAGTATCCCCTCCCGAGCTCCATCAAGCCCGGCTACCCGAAGGGGCTGGAGAAGATCGTCCTGCGCGCGCTCGAGAAGCGGCGCGAGGATCGCTACCAGTCTGCCCGCGAGATGCACGCGGCGATCGAGGAGCTCATCCGCGGCGAGCGCATCCCCGTCTCGCCGATGGGCCTCACGGCATGGATGGAGTCGCTCTTCCAGGACAAGCTCGCTCGGCACAAGGAGGCGCTCCTCGGCGTCAGGCAGCTCATCGACGTGATCGCGGCGCAGCAGCAGCGCTGGTCGCTGGAGATGAGCGGCGGCGCGACCGTCTCGCAGAGCGGCGTCCCGACGAGCACGAGCCCGACGACCTTGAGCAGCCCGCCGCCGCTCGCGGGCAAGGGAGGTGTTGCGGCGCTCATCCCGGCCGCCAGCGCGCTCGCGCTCGTGCCTGGGTTCCTCTACATGCAGGGCCAGCTCTCGGAGCGGCACGCCGAGTTCATGACGATGGTCCACGACGCCCAGGCGAGCCGTCAGGAGCCGCCCGCGCCGGTCGAGGCGAAGGGCTCGCTGGAGATCACGAGCAAGCCCGAGGGCTGCGCCATCTGGGTGAACGGCGAGCGTCACCCCGTCGCCACGCCGGCCAAGCTCCGCGAGCTTCCGCTCGGGCGTGAGCTCCACATCAAGCTCACCAAAGACGGATACAAGCCGTACCGCACGGCCGTGAAGCTGAGCGATGAGGTGCGCTTCAAGGAGGTCGTGGCCGATCTCGACAGGCTCACGGCGACGGTGGTGCTCTGGGTCGATCCGCCGGCCAGCGTCTTCGTCGACGGGAAGCTCTGGAAGGGCAATCGCACGAGGATCGAGGGGCTCACGGTGGGTGAGGGACACCGATTCGTGCTGTCCGCTCCTGGGCATGCGCCCAAGACGCTGATGGTCAACGTGGAGCCGGGAGAGATGAAGACGCTGAGCGTCCGGCTGCCGAAGCTCGGCGCGCAGGCGCCGGTGGAGGAGCGCGCCGAGGGCGCGCAGTGACGCCGCGCGCCGCGCGGCTCCCTCGTCAGGCCGGGGTCACGGCCTGCTCGCCCGGATCAGCGCGCAGGAACGCCAGCGCCGCGCGGGCGAACGGCTCCTTCCACTCCCCGAAGATGGGGCCGTGTCCGCCGTTCGGCAGGAGCCACAGGCAGGAGCGCGGGATGGCGCGGTACATCTCCAGGGCGATCTCGGCCGGGTAGAGGGGATCGCGGTCGCCGCTCACGATCATCGTGCGCGCCGTGATGGTCGACAGGTGGGGGGGCGTGAAGCTCATGTCGTCGTGGCTGGCCGCGAAGCGGCGCGGCTGATTCCACAGCGCTCGGATCTGCGCGTCGCCGAGCGCGTGGCGGCTCCTCATGTCCCGCCATTCCTCCTCCGAGCGGCCCTCGTCGGAGACGAGGCGCATGATCGCCCTGGCCTGCTCGGGGAAGTATGGTGTCGCGGACACGAGGACCATCGACTCCACGCGGTCCGGCTGCTGCGTGGCCAGGTGCAGGAGGCACTTGGCGCCGAAGCTGAGGCCGATGGCCCGGAACGCCTTCACCCCGAGGTGATCGAGGAGGGCGAAGACGTCGGAGGCGCACTGACGGATGGTCAGGGAGCCCGCCGGGTTGGTCGAGCGGCCGTGGCCGCGCAGATCGGGGGCGATGACCGTGTGTCCACTCCCGAGCTCCGCGGGGTCGAACACGTGAGCCCAGTCGCCGCTCGCCCCGGTGAAGCCGTGGAGCAGCACGAGCGGCGGCCCTTCGCCGCGAAGCTCGTAGTACATCTCGATGTCGTTGATGGGCGCGGTGCGCCCGGTGGCCGTCGCTGTCGCCATTCGCTCCTCCGATCGCTCGACCGCGGCCGATCCGCGGCCGATCACACGCGATCTGTAAGCGACGCTCTTCGCTCTTGATAGCTGTGCCCTTTTCGCATAGAATGCCAGTCGGTCGGTGAGGGGACGGTCCGACCGGCGTATCGGGCAGAGTGTACTGAACACACGCTCAGAGTTCGCGGTCCTGGTGACAACGCGTGTTCGTCAGCCGCCGACGAAATGGCGCAGGAACTCGTCCGCCTCGTGGAGGATGCGCGGGATCGAGGCGACGAGCTCGTGGCCGTCATCCACCTCGATGAGCCGGACATGCCGCTTCCCCGCGGCGAACGTCCGCGAGAGCTCGATGTCCACCACGTCATCGCTCCGGCCGTGGACGATCAGCGTCGGTACCCGCACGTCCGGCCAGCCGCCCGAGCGGTCATCGACCTCGGCCGCGTCGACGGCGAAGCCGAAGTCCACCCGGGCTCGCTTCTTCTCCGCGTAGTCGTCGACCTCGAGCCACCCCCGCTCCTTCCACGCCTGGAAGCCCTCCTCGCCGAGCCGCTGCCGCCATCGCTCCATGATCCGGAACGCCGGCGCGAGCAGCACCAGCGCGCACACCCGCGCGTCCTCCTCGGCGACGCGGCACGCGGTGAGGCCACCGAGGCTCGATCCCATCACCACGGCCCGCTCGCGCTCTCCGCCGAGCGCTTGCTTCACGGCGTCGATCATCGCGCTGAGGCGCAGACGCTCGAGCGAGGGTATCCGCAGGTTGAGCCGCTCGACGGCGACCCCGCGCCGCCCGAAGTGCGCGGCGACCTGGACGCCCTTGGTCGAGCTCGGGCCCGAGGCGAAGCCGTGCAGGTAGAGCCAGCGCGGGCCGGCGGCGGAGGGCGGCGTCTTCATGGTCATGCAGGCGGGGAGCCTACTCCCTCCACCGCTGCGCGACGATGCGGTATGACGCGCCGGAGAGACGCCATGATCCGCCCCGCCACCGCCGCCGACATTCCCACCATCGCCCGCCTCATCCGGATGCTCGCCGAGTACGAGCGGCTCGCGCACGAGGTCACCTTCGAGGAGAGAGAGCTCGAAGCGCACCTCTTCGGCCCGAGGCCGGCAGCCGAGGTCGTCCTTGCCGAAGCGGAGGGGACCCCGGTGGGATTCGCGCTCTTCTTCCAGAGCTTCTCCACCTTCCTCGGCAAGCCCGGGATCTACCTCGAGGACCTCTTCGTGCTCCCCGAGCACCGCGGAGCGGGCCACGGCAAGGCCTTGCTCGTGCACCTCGCGAAGCTCGCGGTGGAGCGCGGCTGCGGGCGCTTCGAGTGGTCCGTGCTCGACTGGAACGAGCCGGCGCTCGGCTTTTACCGGAAGCTCGGCGCCAAGCCCATGGACGAGTGGACCGTCCACCGCGTCACCGGCGAGGCGCTCGCCCGGCTCGCGCAGGGCTGACGCGCTCGCGGCCTGCGTTGCTCGTGGCGGCGCAGCGGAGCACCACCGGCTGCTGCTGGAGCAGCAGCGACCGCGATCCCTCCGCCCGCTTGCGGCCTGATCGCGCCTGGCGCGCGCCGCTCCGGCGGCCGCCGCGCGCGCGGGGACCTTGGTACGGATGTTGCGGTTCATGGCGAATCGCCCGTCGCACACGCCGGGTGTGCCGGCAACGGCGGCGCGGCTCCTGGACTCGGTCGCGACATGCCCTAGTGCTCATCATACATGAGCGAGAGTCCACATAGCCCCAACAGGGCCGCCGCAGGCGCCGAGATGTCTTCCAACAACCTCACCGGGCTCGGCGTGCTGCGCCACCGGAGCTTCGCGTTCTACCTCGCGGCGAGGCTGCTCTCCGCGGTCGCGGTGCAGATGCAGAGCGTCGCGATCGGCTGGCAGGTCTACGCGCTGACCGGCGATGTCTTCGATCTGGGCCTCATCGGCCTCGCGCAGTTCGCGCCCTTCTTCGCGCTGATCCTCTTCGCCGGCCAGGCGGCGGATCGGTTCGACCGGCGCCGCATCATCACGCTCGGCCTCGGCGTGGAGCTGGTCTGCTCCCTCCTGCTGCTCGCGTTCACGGTGTCTGGCCTGACCGTGGTGTGGCCCGTGTTCGCGGTGCTCGTGCTGTTCGGCAGCGCGCGCGCCTTCATGATGCCGGCGCAGCAGGCGATCCTGATGAACCTGGTGCCGCAGGAGAGCTTCAGCAAGGCAGTCGCGCTCAGCTCATCGAGCTTCCATGTCGCGGTCATCGTCGGGCCGACGCTCGGCGGGCTCCTCTACCTCGCCGGGTCGAAGGTCGTGTACTCGATCGTCGGGGCGCTGCTCCTCGTCTCTCTCGCGCTCATGAGCCTCGTGCGCGCGGCCCAGCAGGCGAGGCGCGCCGAGCCGACGTCGTGGAGCGCGGTGCTGGAGGGGCTGCGCTTCGTCTGGTCGAAGCCGGCGGTGCTCGGCGCGATCTCGCTCGACCTGTTCGCGGTGCTGTTCGGCGGCGCGGTCGCGCTCCTGCCCGCGTATGCGCGCGACGTGCTCCACGCCGGCCCGACCGGCCTCGGCCTGCTCCGCACGGCGCCGGCCGCGGGCGCCGCGATCACCGCCGGCGTCCTCGCCTTCCGGCCGATCACGCGCCAGGTGGGCCGCTGGATGTTCGGCGGCGTCGCCGTGTTCGGGCTCGCCACCATCGGCCTCGGGCAGACCCGGAGCTTCACCGTCGCGCTCATCGCCCTGTTCCTCGTCGGCGCAGGCGACATGGTGAGCGTCTATATCCGTCACATCCTCGTGCAGTTCGAGACGCCGGACTCCATCCGAGGGCGGGTGAGCGCCGTCAACGCGGTGTTCATCGGCGCCTCCAACGAGCTCGGCGAGTTCGAGTCCGGCCTCACCGCCAGCTGGCTCGGCCTGCTCCCGGCCATCCTCCTCGGCGGCAGCGCCACCGTCGTGGTCGCCGCGCTGTGGGCCCTCGGCTTCCCCGTGCTCAGCCGCATGGACCGCTTCCCGCACGCGAAGCGAGATCCCGAGGAGAGCGCGGACGGCGGCGGAACGGCCGAGGCCGCCGCGACGACGTGAGGAGCTGCCCGGCGCCTCGCCGCGCGACGCCGTCCTCGGGAGCCGCGCTGCTCGTCGTCGAGGGACGGCCTCAGGCCAACACGGCGAGCAGCTGCGCAATGAGGATCTTGCCGATCATCGCCAGCGGATACACAAGCGCGTACGCGACGTACGTCTCCTCGGAGCGCTGGGACAGCTCGAAGGCCGCCGCCAGCGTGGCCGGCTGGGTCTGCAGGCCGCTCGCGCCTCCGAGCGCCGCCACGACGCCCGCCCCGCCCCAGCGCCGCATCAGGGCCAACGCCAGCGCGCTGGTCGTCACGGTGACGCAGGCGCCGATCGCGAGGATGGCCAGGCCCTCCCGGTTCATCAACCCCGCGAGCTTGCCCCCCGCGTTCACGCCGACCCCCGCCAGGAACAGGAGCAGTCCTATCTCTCGCAGGCTCAGGTTCGCCTCGTAAGGCAGCACCCACATCAGCTTGCCGGTCCGCCCCAGGCGACCGAAGATCAGCGCGGCCACGAGCGGCCCTCCGGCGGTCCCCAGCGTAACGGACGTCCCGAAGAGAGGGATGGGCACCCGCGCCAACAGCAGGCCGACGCAGAGGCCCACCGCCAACGCGACGTAATCGACATCGATCTCGCGCTCCGAGTCGCCGAGGAAGCGGCTGAGCTCGCCCAGGCGCTCGACGGGCGCCACGACGCGAAGGCGGTCCCCCAGCTCCAGGCGGAGCTCGTCGGAGGGGATCAAGTCGAGGTCGGCCCGGCGCAGGCGCGTCACCTGGGCGTTGAAACGGCGCGCGAGGTCGAGCTCCCCCAGCGTGAGCCCGACGAGCTCGCGCTTCGAGACCAGGACCCGGCGCATGTCGACTCTGTCGCGGCGCAGCTCCAGACGCTCGCTCGAGACCCTCCCGAAGAACTCGATGGCGGATTGAATCGACGGAAGGGTGCCGACCACCGTGATCACGTCACCCGCGTGAAGCACCGTATACTTGTTCGGGACCGAGTCGACCTCACCACGCCGAAGGCGGGAGACAACGACGCCGAACTCGTCGCGCACGCGCAGCTCCCTGATCGAATGTCCCAGCACGCGGGGGTTCGTGACCTCGACGCTCCTCGACTCGATCGCGACGCGCGACGCGGCTTGCCGCGCGACCTCGCGGGCGAGCTCGTCGCGGCGCCGCTTCGCGAAGCCACGTCCGAGCAGGAGCGCCCCCAGCACGCCCGCCGGGTAGGTCAGCGAGTAGGCGAGCGCGGGGATCGCCTCGAGCGCGGTGCCGGAGAGCCGGCTGCTGACGGCGCCGAGCGCCGGTGTATTGGTCAGGGCCCCGCAGAACAGGCCGGCGATCTGCGCGCGGTTCAACCCGAAGAGCCAGCCTGCGACACACGCGAGCAGCGCCCCCCAGGCGAGCGCCGCGGCGCACGCCAGGTTCATCCCCAAACCGCGGCTGCGCCACGCGGCGAAGAAGCCGGGACCGCTGGTGAGGCCGACACAGTACACGAACAGCAGCAGGCCGAGCTCCTTGATCTGCGGCGCCAGCTCCAGCTCTCCCAGAGGGTGCAGCCAGGCGCTGAGCCCCAAACCCGCGAACAGGACGCCGGCCGTCCCGAGCCGCAAGCCGCGATATTCCAGCCGCCCAAGCATCAGCCCGAGCAGGATGACGGCGAAGAGCAGGAGAAGCTCTTCTCTCGCAAGAAGCTCGTACAGGCCGGTCATGGTGTTCCTCTACATGTCGAACAGCTGCTCATGCAGGCGGACCTCCTCCGCCGCCGCGCCGCGCGAGATGCCCATCAGATCGTAGAACGCATCGATCGAACTCCCGCTGCGACCTGACTCGACACAGACCAGTACTCAAGAACTCAATGCCGCCAGGCTAGACATTCGAGACGTCACGCTCCAACCAGATGCATCACGCGTACCGGAGAGGCGATGCCCCGCGTCGCCTCCCCCCGCGCTCGCGCGCGGTGCTTTTGCTGCGCTGAGCGCGCAGAATCCGCGCCGGTTCATTCGACCCACGCAGCGCGCGCGATCGCCCAGGAACGCCCGCTCCACCGACGCCGCCGCGACCCCCTCGGTCCTACCGGCGCGAAGGACGGCGAGCCGAGGTCCACGCGGGCACGCCCGCGCCGCGCCGCGCGCGAGGCGAGATCGCGGCGAGCGCGCGGGCCGGGCCGCTCGACCCAGGGCGGCCCCCTCCCCTGCCCGACGCCACGATGAGGTCGCGCCGGATTGTCGCGCTCCGCGGCGTCCCCTACCCTGGCGAGCGTCTGTCGGGGGCAGCGCACGTCGGGAGGTTTTCGGATGGATTCGGAGGAGCAGTCCTCAGCCGGTGAGTTCGAGTTCGATATCGGGGTGTTCAACCTGGATGAACGCGGCCTGGACGCGCAGCCCTTCGGGATCATCCGGCTGGATCGCGAGGGCACGGTGCTCTCCTACAACCTCTACGAGGAACGTCAGGCGCGCCGGAATCGTCAGGACGTCATAGGAAAGAACTTCTTCACCGACATCGCCCCCTGCAGCCGGGTGAAGAAGTTCCACGGGCGCTTTCTGGACGGGGTCGAGCGGCGCGAGCTCAAAGCCACCTTCGGCTTCGTGTTCCACTTCCCTCACAAGACACGGCACGTCGACGTCTCGCTGTTCTACAGGGCGGCCCCGCGACAGCAGGACGATGCGGTCTGGGTGTTCATCCGCGGTTGACCGGCGTTGACCGAGCCGGCGTCGCGCCGCCGGCTGGCGCTACTCCGAGCGGAGGGCCTCGATCGGGTCGAGCCGCGAGGCGCGCCAGGCCGGGTAGAAGCCGAAGACCACGCCGATCGTGACCGAGAGGCCGAGGCCGAGGAAGAGCGACCAGGGCTCGACCTGGAACGCCCAGCGGCCGACCACCTGCGCGAGCAGCGCGCCGGCGAGCCAGGAGAGGGCCAGCCCCGAGAGCACGCCGAGCACGCCGCCGAGCAGCGAGACGGCCGCCGCCTCGCACAGGAACTGCAGCAGGATCGCGCGCGGCGAGGCCCCGACCGCGCGGCGGATGCCGATCTCCCGCGTCCGCTCGGTCACGGTCACCAGCATGATGTTCATGATGTTGATGCCCCCCACGATCAGCGCGACCACGCCGGTGCTGAGCAGCAGCATCTTGATGATGTCGATGACGAGCTGCTCCTGGCCGTGGCTGTCCTTGTCCTCGATCCTGAAGTTCTTGACCCCGTGGTGGCGGCGCTGGAGCGTCGCGTCGATGACGCCGCGGAGCGCGGCGAGCGGCGTCCGGACGGTGACGAGCGGATCCTGCCGGACGTACAGGCGGTCGGTCTTGTGCGACGGCGCGTAGAGCGCGTCGTAGGTGGTCTGCGGGACGAGGACCTTGCGGTTCCAGATGTTCGTGTCGTCCGTGGAGCCGAGGATCGGCCGGTCCTGGAGCACGCCGACGACCGTCCACACGTGCCCGTCGGCCGTCATGTGGAGGGGCTCGGCCTGCGCGGCCCGCGCCGGAGGGCCGCCGAAGAGCTCGGCCCAGACCTCGTGGCCGACGACGCACACGCGCCGCCGGGCCGTGAGATCCGCCTCGACGAGGAAGCGGCCCGCCGCGAGCTCCAGGTCGTAGAGGGCCGGTGCCGCCGGCACGGCGCTGACGAGGGAGATCCGCTTCTTCTTGCCGCCGGCGCGGGCCTCGGTCGGGCGCACCGACTCGCTCAGGGCGGAGGCGCCGCCGAGGGCGCGCGACGCGGCGAGCGCGCTGGCGTCGTCCCGCGAGAGATCGCGCCGGGTGCGGCGCCGGTCGCCGACGCTCACCTCCGCGGGGTGGACCTGGATGAGGTCGGCCTCCACGGCCTGCTGGCCTGCCCGGAGGAGCGCCTCCTCGCCGCCCGCGAGGAGCGAGGCGAGCAGTACGATCGAGCCGGTGCCGATGATGATGCCGAGCAGCGTGAGCGCAGCCCGGGTCCGGTCGGCGACCACGGCGCGCGTCGAGTGGAGGAGATCGTCGAGCCTCATCGCCGCATCGCCGCCACGGGGTCGAGCCGGCCCGCGCGCTGGGCAGGCAGCCACCCGAAGACAACGCCCACGCCGGAGGAGACGAGCAGCGCCGCGACGACGGCCGGCGTGGAGACCGCGCCGACCCAGCTCGGCGTGAAGCGGAGGATGATCGACGAGGCGAGCTCGGCCGCGGCGGCGCCGCCGACGACCCCGAGCAGGCCGCCGAAGCCCGAGAGCAGCGCCGCCTCGGCCAGGAACTGCGCGCTGATGTCGCGCGGCGACGCGCCGAGCGCCTTGCGGATGCCGATCTCGCGCACGCGCTCGGACACGCTCACGAGCATCATGTTCATCACGCCCACGCCGCCGATGAGCAGCGCGACGCCCGCGATGAGGCCGACGATCGCCTTCATCGTGGCGAACACGGCCTCGAATTTCTGCATGATGCTGCTGAAATCGAGGAGGGTGAAGTCGTCGACGCCGTGGTGGCGGTCGACGAGGAGCGCGTTGATGATGCGCTTCACCGGGTCGTTGTTGCGGACGTCGTCGGTCTTGATGACGAGCAGCGCCGAGGTGCCCACCGCCTTCTCGACGTCCGCCGCCGTGTCGAACGGGGCGACGAGCAGGTCGACCCAGCTGAAGCCGAAGTTCACGCCCATCCGATCGGCGTCGGCGAGCACGCCGATGACCCGGCAGCGCAGGGTCCCGACCGTCACCCACCGGCCGATCGGGTCGCCGCGCCAGAGCCGCGCCGCGAGCTTCGGGCCGGCGACGCAGACCCGGGCCCGGCGGCGATCCTCCTCGTCGGAGAACGTCCGGCCGCGCGCGACGTGCATCCGGAAGGCGTCGAGGAAGCCGCTGTCGGCCGCGACGAAGTCGGTGCGATCCTCCTTGCCCTCGTCGGAGGTGACGTCGCGCGAGCCGAGCATGGCGTACATCGTGTGCTCGGCGACGTGGGGGACGCCGCGCGCGAGCCGATCGCGATCCCGGCGGGTGAAGCCGGTGACGTACATGGTCTTCTTCCGCTCGGCGCGCTCCGGCGCCTTCGGGGCGACGAGGATGAGCCGCGCCCCGCCGAGCTGCTCGATGCCGCGGCCCAGCGTGAGCAGGCCGCCCTCCGCGAGCGAGGTCATGAGCACGATGGCGAAGGCGCCCAGGGTGATGCTGAGCACGGTCAGGAGCGACCGCAGCTTGTGCGCCGAGAGGGCCTTCGCGGCGATCGCGAGGTAGGCGGACCACCTCACATCTTCGTCTCGTTCGCTGCCGCCGAGGGCGGGTTGATGAGCACACGGGCCCCCTCCGGGACGCCGTTCACGATCTCGACGTCGCGATCGTTGCGCGCGCCGAGCGCGACCTCGACCTTCTCGGTCGTCTGCTTGCCGTCGGGGCCGTCGACCACGCGCGTGACGAGCTGCTTGCCCCCCTCGTCGGCGACGGCCTCGATGGGCAGCGAGACAACGCCCGGCCGGCTGTCGAGCCGGATGCGCACGTCGGCGGTCATGCCGGGCTTGATGAGGCCGTCGATCTGGGTGAGCTCGGCCTCGACCGGGAAGACGTCGACCTCGCGGCCCTCGAGCTTCACCGAGGCGGGCGCGATCTTGGTGACCCTGGCCGCGTACGTCTTGCCGGGGAGCGCGTCGAGCGTCAGCGTCGCCGTCTGGCCGAGCGCGACCTTGGCCACGTCGATCTGGTTGAGGTCGACCTTCACCACGAGCGTCGAGAGATCGGCCACGGTGAGCAGCGCCTTTCCGTTGAAGGTCGACTGCACCCCCGGCGTGACGACCTCGCCGGGCTCGATGTTGCGCTGGATGACGGTGCCGTCGAGGGGCGAGGAGATCTTCGTGTACCGGAGCTGGTCCCTGGCGGCGCTGAGCGCGACCTCGGCGAGCCGGATGGCGACGGTCTTCTCGGTGAGGTCGTGCTTGGCCACGTCGAGCTCCTGCGCGGGGACGACGCTGGCCTCGACGCCGGCGGTCCGCTGCGCGACGACGCGCTTGGCGAAGCCCGCGGCGGCCCTGGCCCGGGCGAGCTCGGCCTCGGCGCGAGCGACCTCGCGCTCGTAGTCGGTCGGGTCGAGCACGAGCAGCAGCTGGTCCTTCTGGACCCGGGCGCCCTCGTCCGCGAGCACCTGGGCGACCTGGCCCGCGACCTTCGACTTGAGCTCGACCTGCTCGCGGGCCTCGATGCGCCCGGTCTCGAGGATCTCGACGGCGAGGTCGCCGCGCTTCGCGGTCACGACGAGCGCGGGGTCGATGGGCGCGGGGCCGGAGCCGGCCTTCGCGAGGACGACGGCCCCGCCCCCGGCGAGCGCCAGCGCCCCGACGAGCCACGGCCAGAGGCGCCGCCGACGCCGGGCGCTCACGAGAGGCCTCCGGGAGGCGACGACGCTGGTCCAGGAACCGATGACGTTGGTCCAGGAACCGATGATGTTGGTCCAGGAACCGACGACGTTGGTCCAGGAACCGGCGGCGAGACGTCCACGCGACGGCCGCGAGGGCCGGTGTCCTCGACGATGGCGCCGTCCCTGAAGGTGACGACGCGGGTGGCGTAGTCGGCGATCGAGCGGTCGTGGGTGACGACGACGACCGTCATCCCCTGCGCGTGCAGCGCGCAGAAGAGCTCCATGACCTGCCGGGTGGTGGCGGAGTCGAGCGCGCCGGTCGGCTCGTCCGCAAGGAGGAGCGGCGGCTCGTTGACGATCGCGCGGGCGATCGCCACGCGCTGCTGCTGGCCGCCGGACAGCTGGTTCGGCAGGTGGTGCGCCCGGTCGTCGAGGCCGACGCGCGCGAGCGCCCGCGCGGCCCGCGCCCGCCGGTCGGTCGGTCGGACGCCGGCGTAGACCATGGGCAGCTCGACGTTCGCGAGGGCGGTGTCGCGCGGAAGGAGGTTGAACGACTGGAAGACGAACCCGATCTTGCGGTTGCGGAGCTGGGCCAGCTCGACCTCGTCGAGCTCCTCGACCGGCTCGTCGTCGAGGAGGTAACGGCCGCCGGTGGGGCGGTCCAGCGTGCCGATGACGTTCAGGGTCGTCGATTTGCCCGACCCCGAGGCGCCCATGATGGCGACCATCTCGCCCCGCGAGAGCTCCAGCGACACGCCGCGGAGCGCCTGCACCTCCACCTCGCCCATCCAGTAGACCTTGGTGATCGCGTCGAGCTTCACGAGTGCAGACATGAGGGTCCTCGGCGGTGGCCTGCGCGCCGTCCACGGGGACGGCCGCGGCGCGCGCGAGCCCGGTTCACCTGACCCACGCGTGACGCACCAGGGTGCGCCGCGCTCGTCGCTCCGGCCATCACGCTGCGAAGGCCGGCGAGCGCGCTGAGGCGTAGGCGAAGCGCAGCAACAAGGCAACCGCAGCGCAGGAGCGCGGCGGTCGCGCGCCGAGGCCACGACGAGCGCGGTGTTGGCTGCGCTACAGCCCGGACGTTTCGACGAGCGCCAGGATCACGGCCCCGACGCCGTACGAGAGGTCGTCGCGGAGCTCGACCGCCGCGTAATCCTCGATCTTTCCCACCGTCGTGGGCCCCGAGGTTCCGGTCACGATCGGCCGCCCGGAGCCGTCCTCCTCGATGCGCGAGCGCACGCCCGCCATGGCGCGGTCGATGGCGGGGCGCACCGAGGCGTCGAGGAAGCCGTGGCGCAGCCCGCGCGCGAGCCCGACGGCGAAGAGGGCCGTCGCGCTCGTCTCCAGGTAGATCTCCCCCGGGCGGTTCATGACGGTCCACCACAGGCCGCTGTCCTGGTCCTGCGCGTCCAGGACCGCCGCGACCTGCCGCTCGAGCGCCCCGGCCACGGCGTCGTCGCGCTCCCCGCGCGCCGCGCGCACGCGGAGGTACTCGTAGCCGGCCGCCGTGACCCAGGCGTTGCCGCGCGCCCAGTACACGTCCGGATCCTGCGGCGCCGGCCAGTCGTACGCGTGCCGGAAGAGCCCGGGCTCGTCCTGGAGGAGCGTCGCGAAGATCTGGAATTGATTCGAGAATTCGTCGAGCGGGCGCGCCTCGCCCGAGCGCTCGCCCGCGCGGACGAGCACGTTGCCGAACATGAACAGCGAGTCGATCCAGAGGGTGGGCTCGAACAGCGGCGAAACGCCGAGGTGGCTGATGCCGCCCTGCTCCGTCCGGCGGGCTTCCTCGTAGAGGTAGCGGAGCACGTCGTCGACCACCTTCGCATAGGGGGCCGCGCACGTTTCCTCGTGGAGCTCGAGCGCGGCGAGCGCCGGCGGGCAGCGATCGCTCGTCGTGATCTCGTAGCCGTACTCGAGGTGGTGGTCGATGTAGCGCCGGTAGTAGTCCCGGTAGGGGGAGCGCTGCGTGACGCGGTACAGCTCGACCAGCGAGAGCATGACCGTGCCCTCGCCCCAGTCCCACGGGAGCGCCTCCGCCGGGTGCTCGGCGATCCAGCGGTCGGCGATGGCGCGCGCCAGCGCGATGCTCTCGGAGTCGGGCGCGCGCTCGCGCGCAAACGCGTCGTCCGCCGACGGTAACGTCGGCGTGCACTCCGCCCCGGAGCTGGCCGGCTGCCCGGCGCTCGGGTCCCCCGTGCACCCTCCGGCCGCGGCGGCGCTCGCCGCGACGGCGACGAGCACCGCGCGGAGGCGCGACGACCAGCGCGATATGGGAGTGCGAGCGCTCGGCTGCATCTGGTCGTGGCCGTGAACGTGGTCGTGAACGTGGTCGTGAACGTGGTCGTGGTCGTGGTCGTGGTCGTGGTCGTGAACGTGGTCGTGGTCGTGAACGTGGTCGTGGCCGTCGTCGTGAACCGAGGGATCGGCAGAACGTGCACGTCCACGATCTTGTCGTCGACGACCACGACCACGACCACGACCACGTTCACGTCCACGTTTAGGTCCACGTTCGCGACGGGGCATCTCACTCCTCCACGGCGATGCCGCGCGCGTCGGGCGAGGTGACCCGGGGTTTCCCATCGAGGACCACCCTCGTGCCCCGAGCCATCAGCGCGAACGGCCGCTCGCCCTCGATCCGCAGCACGACGAGCTCGGCGTCGGTCTCGAGGACCTGCCCCCCGGGCAGCTCCAGCGCCTCCGGGGCTCCCTTGCCCCGCAGCACCGCCACGTCGGTCCCGCCGTCGCTCTCGATCTGCCACGCGACGACGCCGGGCTCCGCCGCGATCGGCGCCGCCTGGAGCGGCGCGTCGGGGCCCGCGTCCACGCCGACCTTGTAGGGCAGGAGCACCGCCAGGAACCCCGGCGCCTCGGCCTCCACCGTCGCGTCGATGACGGCGTGGTCGGCGGCCTTGCGGTCCTCCTCGAACTCGTGGACGTGGGGCACCGTGAGCGGAGTGTACGGCGGCTCCACGACCGCGAGCCCCGGCGACGTCGACTGCACGCGCGCCTCGACGCCCGCCCGCGCCCGCTCCCATCGGCCGCCGTCGGGGAGCAGCTCGAAGGTGCCGCCGGACGTGAGCCCCGCGTAGCCGTGCAGCCGCCACGCGTGCTTGCGGGCCGCCGGGTGCGACGTCGAGAGGCGGTCGCCGACCACGAAGTAGCGGCCGTCGACGAAGGCCACGGATCGCTCGACGTGCGTGTCCTGGTAGTCCTGGTGCGCCTCCGCATAATCGACGGCGTCGCCGTCGTGGGTGTTCCGGAGGAAGGCGTCCGCGTCGCCGAAGTCGTCGAAGAGCCCCTTGTCGGGCGCGGATCGGCCGTCGATGAGGATCACGTTGTGCGACGGCGACTGGCTGGTCTTGGCGTTGTCGAGCGAATCGGGCTTGTAGTAGCCCGCGTCGATCAACAGGTACTCCCCGTAGGCCGCGAGGGAGAACGACGTGCCGTCCACGTGGTCGTGGATCGCCTTGCGCGCCGAGCCGTGCTCCGCGAGGAGCAGGAGCCAGCGCGCTTCGTCGCTCCAGTCCGAGCGGAACACCGCGTTGCCGGCGTCGGGGAAGAAGCGCGTGAGGAAGCGCGGCGCCTCGGGAGCCACGGCGTCGTCGAGGTAGAGCAGATGATGGGCGATGAGGTCGCTGCCGAACTCCATGGCCTGGGGGTCGCCGCGGTTCTGCTCCCAGTCCCAGAGGTACTCCCCACCTCCGCCGAAGGAGGTGAGCAGCGGGCCCCCGTTGAACGGGGTGAAGACGCCGTCGTCGACCGGGGGCCGGGTGCCCCAGGGGAGGCGCAGCGAGAGCGACCAGTCGACGGCCTTGGTGAAGAGCCCGCCGCGCAGCGGGACCTCCAGCGCGCCCTGCTCGCCCTCGACGCAGTCATGTCCGGCCCACGGGTCCTGGTCGGAGCGGGTGCGGCAGTCGCGCGTGAAGGCGACTTCGCCCTCGAGCGCGTTGTCGAGGGCGATGAAGAACGCCGCCGTGGGCCCCCAGGCGAAGCCGGAGTAATACGGGCCTTCGGACGCCCCGCCGTCGGGCTGCACGTACTGGCCTTCCGGGCCCCAGAGGTAGTCGAGCTCCGAGATCGACCAGTTCCACCAGGTCGAGGCCGCCGGGTGCTCGGGGAACGCGAGCGCCACATAACCGATCGCGTCGGCGGTCCGGATCGGATGGTTGTTCTGCGCCGGGCGCAGCAGGAGATCTCGATAGAAATCCTGCTCCAGGTATTTGGCAAAAAACTGACCGGTGATGTCGGTGATCTTACTCTCGGCCTGGGCGGACTCCTCGGCGGGGAACCACGGCGTGGCGCTCAGGAGGTCCCACGCGTTCGTGTACCCCATGAGGACCTTCGCCATCCGGATGTTCATGTCGAGGACCGTGTTCGTGTCCCAGTTGGTCTCCAGGCGGCGCAGGAACTCGCGCGCCTTGTCGGCCGCCGCCCGGTCCTCGAACGCCCAGGCGAGGAGGGCATTCGCCTGCGCCGTCGAGGCGTTGTTGCCGTTCGTCTTGTAGTCCCATGAAGCGGGGTCGGGCTCCTCCTCGTAGGGACGGTCGGCGCGGCGCTTCAGGGTGGCGAGGATCGAGGCGTAGGGCTCGCGATCGACCCGCGAGCGCAGCAGATCGCGGTGCTCCGGGCGCGCGAGGAGCCGAGGATGGACGCCGGTGTCCCGCGGCTCGCTCGGCCCGGGGGCGTCCGTGCCGCACGCCGCGACGGCGAGCGCGACGCACGCGAGCGCCGGAGCGAGGGTGTGAAGAGAGAGAGGAAAGCCGCGAGAACGTGATTTCATGGAAGGATGGGGCGAGGGCTCGGAGGGACGAGCTGGTGCGTGAGGCGCAGCGTATCAGCTCATCACGGCCTCGAGCCGCCCGAGTTCTTGCTGCCGTGGGGGCGATCACCACGTGCCCGCGATGGGCAGTCTCGGCAGCCGACGACACACCGGAGGATCCGACCACAGCGGAGAGAACAACCCTGGCGACAAGCGATCGCGACAACAATGCGGGAGAGGAGGAGCCTTCTGTGAGGCCGCCTGGTCAGCGCCGCAGGCGCCACAGGGAGCGTGTCCTGCGAGCTGAGCAGCGCCTGTTGCGGTGGCCTGGCGCGGGCTGCGTCGAGCGCGCCCGCGGCCATCTCCGCGTGAGGGGGTGCGCGCGCAGGGTGGTGCGATCCTGCGCGAACGTCTGGCTGCTGTCGCGGAACGCGACGGGCGGGGCGGAGCGACCGCGCCGCTCGCGCAGAGCCCTCGACACAGGGGCTTCCCGCTGCGCGGTCTCCCGCTTGCATTGCCCGGCCCCGGTGGGGGGAGTCGAGGAGGTTCGATATGGCGACCGAGCAGAAGCAGGGACCGGGAGCGCAGGGGCAGCAGGGCGCCGGCCTACAGGAGGGCCGCAGCGAGAGCAGCGTGGTCCCCGACAAGGACTACAACCTGGTCAGCGTGCTCTACCATGTGCTCAAGGGCGCGGAGACCCACTCACAGTACATCCAGGATGCGAAGAAGCAGGGTGATCAAGAGCTCGCCTCCTTCTTCAGCGAGGTCCGGCAGGAGGAGCTGCGGCTCGCGGAGCGCGCGAAGCAGCTCCTCGGACAGCGGCTGAGCGGCGGGCGCCCGGGCCAGGGAGGAGCCCGCGCGAGCGCGTAGTACCGACGCCGCCCCTTCGGCCTGCGCGGTTACTGGAGGGTCGGCGCGGTCCACTTCATCCACTTGGCCAGATCGGCCGTCGCCCCGTCGCCCTTGAGCAGGTTGGTGTCCGCGGTGCCGCCGCCGACGAGGAACTTCTTCACGTACGCCTCGAGGGCCGCCCTCTGCGAGGAGGGGAACGCGCAGTGGGAATGGCCGGTGGTCTGCCAGTAGCCCATCTTGTCCTGCACCCCGAGCCCCTTCCAGATCTGCTGGGCGATGGACCCCGCCGTGAAGGTGCTGTTGATGCCGAGCCAGTCGATCCTGTTGTCGATGACGAGCAGGGCGCGCGGCGCGACGAGCCCCATGACCATGTGATGATCGAACGGCAACGACGTCACCCGGTTGCCGAAGGTCGAGCCGAAGTTCGCGCGGAACCACGGCTGCTCGTTGGCCGCGTTGGACAGCGTCTGCACGTTCTCCCCGGCGCTCGCGCCCGCCTGAGAGACGCGCCAGCTCGCCGAGCCCCCGGCGCCCGACTCCTGGGGGATCGTCAGCACGATGCGCTCGTCGAACGCGCCCACCGTGAGGGCCCCCTTGCCGTTGCGCGAGCAACCCGTCACGGCGATGCGCTTCGGGTCGATGTTGGCGCCCGGGGTCTTCTCCAGAGCGTCGATGATCCGGCTCACGCCCCAGGCCCACGCGATCATCGAGCTGGCCGAGTGGTTGCTGCCGTAGAGGTTGTAGAACGTACCCGTCCCGCGCGAGCCGGCGCCGCTCTGGGCGCCCATCGCGTTGTTGTCGAAGGTCGCCATCGCGACGCCGTTCTGGCTGAACACGGTGTTGTCCAGATTCGAACCGCCGATGCCGATGACGAGCGGGATCGGACCGGCAGGCGCCCCGGCAGGCCGGCTGATGTTGATGGAGAAGGAGGCGCTCTTCCCTGCGTCGTTGACGTTGACCGTCAGCTTGTTCGCCGAGAACTGCCCCGTGACATTGTCCTTGGACACCACGGGCTTCGATCCGGACTCATACGTCTCGACCTGCGACTTGATCTCCGCGCGCCGGCACGCCCACTCCGACTTCTTCGTGATGCGTGAGCCGCTCAAGCTCAGGAACGGATCGTGATGCGTGTCGAACACCGGGAGAGACGAGGCGGCAGGCAACGTCGGCTTGGGGCAGCTCGCGCCGCTGTCTTCGACCGCGCCCGTGCTCCCTCCGGCACCGCCTGAGCCGCCCGAGCCGCCGGAGCCGCCCGCACCGGAGCCGCCCGCACCGCCGGAGCCCCCTGCCCCGCCCGAGCCGCCTGCCCCCGAGCTGCTGCTCGACGAGGAGCTGCTGCTCGACGACGAGCTCGCGCTGCTGCTCGACGACGAGCTGCTGCTCGACGACGAGCTGCTGCTCGACGACGAGCTGCTGCTCGACGACGAGCTCGCGCTGCTGCTCGACGAGGAGGACGCGCCCGTGCCGACCGTCCCTCCGCTGCCGGTGACCGACGCGACAGCGGGCCGCCCGCTGCCGTTTGCGCAGAACCCCCACGCCGTCGAGCCGTTCTGCGCGATCGCTCCGTTGTGGCTCACGTTCGTGGCGGTGAACTGCCCGCTCGACTGCGTGACGTTCACATTCCACGAATTGGCCAGGGTCGCGCCGTTGAGCCTGACGCCCACGTTCCAGCCGGTGGTGGCCGGGGAGCGGGACTTGTTCTTCACGGTCACGTTCGCGCAGTAGCCGCTCCCCCAGTCCGACTGAATCGCGATATCCGCCGACACCGAGCCGTCGGCGCTGTCCAGTGCGCCGTCCAGCGTGTCGAGCTCCTCTTCGTCGATGGGCTCGACGGCACACGCAAGCAGACCGAACGCGAACGCAGCCGAGATGTAGCCAAGCAAGTGAGTGGTACGCATAAGGTTCTCCGTGATCGAAAAAGCTGAGTCGCGGGCTTCTGCTCAAGGTGGATACATGCACCGATGAGACGCCTGCGAACCCTCGTTCTATTGGTAGAGCTCAATATTCCCGGCCAGCGTGCGCCTGATCATGAACGCCTCGCGGACCTTGCCGATCCCATGCATGGCAACCACGGTGCTCGTCGGACAGCTACTCACATGCGGATACCCCGCGGTGGGGCGGGGCACCATGAGAAAGCAAGAGCGACTCGGAAACGCAGCTGCAAGGAGCGAGCGCTCCGGGCAGCGATCTCCCCCTGCGTCGGTCCTCCGGATCGTGCCGTCGTCGCTCAGGCTGCCTGGGCGAGCGCCATCGTCGAACTACGCCGTTCCGAGGTTGGGCGTCACGCCGGCTTGCGCCCCGACACCAGATAGAACGTCACCCCGCGCGCCCCGTCGAGCGTGCGTGCGAGCGCGGCCTGCTTCCCCGCGCGCGCCTCCTGCATGGCGATCGCCCACAGCCGCTCGAACTGCGCCGGATCGCCGCCGCCGGCCAGATACCAGGCGTGGGCTTGATCGCGGGTGCCGCCCGTTCCGAGCCAGATGCCGCCGTCGATCCACGCCAGCACCTGGCATAGCTCCGCGCGCTCCGCGGGCGTCTCGTACGGCGGGATCAGCGCGGCGCACTTGTCCGACTGGCACACCTGGAGATCGCCGAGCCCTGCCTCTCGGAGCAGCCCTGGCAGCCGCTCGCCCACGGAGCTGTCCCCCTGTCCCAGCGCGCGCTTGCCGTCCTGGCAGATGGCCTCGAGCTCGAGCAGCGCGAGCCGGTCGGCGCGCGACAGGCCGGGCGCGGTGACCAGGGCGGTGGCCTTCTCGGCGAAGTTGTTCGGCTCGACCGCCAGCAGGAGGCCGCCGGGGCGCAGGACGCGGCGCATCTCGCGCAGCACCCGCAGCGGGTCGGCGACGTGCATCAGGACCGTCTGGCACGTGGCGAGGTCGACGCTCGCGTCGGGCAGCGGGAGGGCCTCGGCGAGGCCCTCCCGGTACGACGTGCGCGCCGCGACCCCGCACGCCTCGGCCTCGGCGGCGGCGCGCGCGACGAACGACGGTTCACGATCGACGCCCACCAGGGTGGCATCGCCGTGCAGCACGGGCAGGAGGGTGCGACCCCAGTGCCCTACGCCGCAGCCGACGTCGACCGCCGCGCGCACCTCGTCGAGCCGGAGCCGGCGGGCGATGAGCTCGACGAAATCGCGGTTCCACCAGGTGTCGCGCCAGTCACCGTCGAAGCCGACGAGCCAGCTGTAGTCATTGGCATCGAAGGCGGGCGGCGGCGGAGGAGCCGAGGGATCAGCGGCGCTGGACACCACGATGGCATAACACAGCCACCGCGCGGCCCGGCGCCGATCCACGATGCGGCGCCACGCCGGGCCTCTGGAAGCGAGCCCGGCCGGCGGCGGTCACTCGAGCGTCGGCGCCGTCCACTTCATCCACCTGGCCGGATCGGCCCTCGCCCCGTCGCGCCTGAGCACGTCGGTGTCGGAGATACTGGACCGCAGCGCGATCGGGTGAGCATTCCCAGGGGAAGGCGCCTCGATCACGGGGATTGGCCGCTTCAGCCCGCATTTCTGACGGTTTTTGCCCTGGCCCCGCCCAGATGCAGGAGCGCTGAACACTTCGCGCACGACCGTACAAGGAGCGACCTCTGACGAGGTGGGGCAGGCATGGCGGAGCCGCGGTGCTCTGCGGTCTTTCACGGCGCGTTTAGCCCTTGACGGGCGTCGAGATTCACCCTCGAGATCGGTGAACCGGTTTGCTCACTCTATTTCCCAAGCCACCTTCCATGGAAAGGCTGATTCAGATGGCGCCTCCTTCGGAAAACAAGATGTCACGTTGCGCGGGTCGACCGCCCACCAGACGGCCTCACTCGATGAAGATCCTGAGGGTACCGCTCCTCGTCGTCGGGCTCTTGAGCGCGGCGCTCACGGGCGCCTGCTCCTCGAGCGGCACCGATGAGCCGAACGAGGTGACGGGCAGCGGCGGCTCCAGCTCGTCGGGGAGCCCCAGCGGGGTCACCGGCACGGGCGGCGCGAACGGCAGCGCGAACAGCGGTACGGGCGGCGGCGCCTCGGTCGGCCAGGGTGGCGTGGACACGGGCGCATCGACCGGGAGCACGGGCGGCATGCCGGGCTCCGACGAGGAGTACCCCGTGCCGAACGCCCTGCCGGACGAGACGGGCGCAGACCTCTGGCTCAGGTACGCGAAGGTGCCGATTCCGGGGCGCCTCGCGGAGTATCAGGCGGCCTTCAAGCGCGTGGTCAAGTCGGGGACCGGCGCGAGCCTCGACGTCGCCCAGGCCGAGCTCGTCAAAGGGCTGAGCGGATTGACGGGCGGAGCCGTCGAGACCGGCGCGGCCGTCGAGGGACCGGGCGCCGTGGTGATCGGGACGGCCACCTCGGACGCGATCAAGGGCCTGCCGCTCGCATCGCGCCTCGGAGCCCTGGGCCCCGAGGGCTACCTCGTCGAGGCCGCCGACGTCGGGGGCCAGCCGGTGATCGCCGTGGCAGGCAACACCGATGTGGGCGTGCTCTATGGCACCTTCGCGCTCCTCCGGCACGTCCAGAGCCACAGCTCCCTCGACAAGCTGTCGCTCACCGGCTCTCCGAAGATCGGCCACCGCATCCTGAACCACTGGGACAACCTCGATCGCAGCGTGGAGCGCGGCTACGCGGGCCGATCCATCTGGGACTGGAGCGCGCTGCCCGGCACGATCTCTCCCCGTTACAAGGACTACGCGAGGGCCAACGCCTCCATCGGTATCAACGGGACGGTGCTGACGAACGTGAACGCCAACGCGCAGGTCCTGACGCCCTCGTACCTCACGAAGGTCAAGGCGCTCGCCGACGTCTTCCGCCCTTATGGCATCAAGGTCTACCTCACGGCCCGCTTCAGCGCGCCGGTCGAGATCGGCAACCTGAGCACGGCCGATCCGACCAACTCCAGCGTCAAGCAATGGTGGACGAACAAGGTCAACGAGATCTACCAGCAGATCCCCGACTTCGGGGGTTTCCTTGTGAAGGCCAACTCCGAGGGGCAGCCGGGGCCGCAAGATTACGGTCGGACCCACGCCGACGGCGCCAACATGCTCGCCGACGCCCTCGCGCCGCATGACGGCATCGTGATATGGCGCGCCTTCGTCTACTCGGACACCAGCCCTCCGGACCGCATCAAGCAGGCCTACGAGGAGTTCAAGCCTCTGGACGGCAAATTCAAGAGCAACGTCCTCGTGCAGGCCAAGAACGGCCCGCTCGATTTCCAGCCCCGGGAGCCGTTCCATCCGCTGTTCGGGGCCATGCCGAAGACGCCCCTCGCCCTCGAGCTCCAGATCACGAAGGAGTACCTCGGCGAGGACACGCACCTCGCCTACCTCGGCCCGCTCTACGAGGAGGTCCTCAAGGCGGACACCTACGCGGCGGGCGAGGGCTCGACCGTGGCGCGGGTCATCGACGGCACCCTCCACAAGTATACGACCACCGCGATCTCGGGCGTCGCCAACGTGGGTGACGACGCGAACTGGACTGGATCACAGATGAACCAGGCGAACTGGTACGTGTTCGGGCGCCTGGCGTGGAACCCGGACCTCTCCTCGGAGGCCATCGCAGAGGAGTGGGTCCGGCAGACCTTCTCGAACGACCCCGTCGTCGTCGAGCCGGTCGTTCAGATCATGATGGAGTCCCGCAAGGCGCTCGTCGACTACATGACGCCCCTCGGCCTCGTCCACATCATGGGCAACGACCATCACTACGGGCCGGGGCCGTGGCTGAACAGCCTGAGCCGCGCCGAGTGGAACCCGGTCTACTATCACAAGGCGGACGCGAACAGCATCGGCTTCAACCGCACCTCGTCGGGCAGCAACGCTGTCGCCCAGTACGCTGCGCAGGTAGGACAGAAGTTCGGGAGCCGGGACACGGTGCCGGACGATCTCCTGCTCTTCTTCCACCGCGTCGGCTGGCAAGACAAGGCGAAGTCGGGGAGGACGGTCTGGGAGGAGCTCGTCCATCGTTACAGCCAGGGCGTCGATGAGGTGGGGGTGATGCGAGAGACATGGAAGTCCGTCGAGGGCCGTATCGATGGCAAGCGCTTCGGTGACGTGAGCGACTTCCTCCAGATCCAGCACTACGAGGCGCGCTGGTGGCGCGACGCGTGCCTCGCCTACTTCGGCTCGGTGTCGAAGCTCCAGGTCCCGAGCGGCTACGCTCCCCTGGCGAACACGCTGAGCTTCTACCAGGGGCTCCGCTGCCCATCCGACGTCAAGAAGCCCCGCTGCTCGCAGGTCTATACCGGGAATCCGTCCCCGGCCATTCTCCAGTGAGAGCGCAGTGAGCGCGGCGGGCCGGCTCGATCTGGCCCGCCGCCTGCCAGCGATCTTCACGCCCCTGCCCCTGTCGAGCGCACAGCATCCTCCGGATCTCGCTGGCTCCGCGATCGGAAGCGGGGTGCAGGTTCGTGTGATAAGGGCTCAGACGCCAGGCAGGCGAGTGAGGCGTACGACGGTACGCCGCAGCGAGCCGAACGACGCGGCTGAGCCCTTAGCGCACGAACCTGCACCCCGCTGTAGTCCGGTCGTAATATCGGAGTCATCGCATGACCTCGTCGTGGTCGGCGATCGACGTGAGCGCACGCGCGCTGTTACCGTCCCGCTGGCTCATCCATCAGAGAACGGCGCGATGCGCGTTGGCTGCCAAGGCTGTCAGGAGGTGCCTTATGACGCTGGCTTCGAGTCGAGCATTGTTGTTGTTGATGGCGGGGTGCGCCTCGGCCTGCAGCGCGCCTGGACCGCAGGCGGCGGGGAATGGTCGTGCCGAGCGGCCCGCGGCGCGCGCGCTCCGGCCGAGCGGCGCGGCGCCGGTCGAGCTGGAGCGGATCGTGAGCAGGGCGCGGGCGAGGTTTCGATCCACGCGACGAGGGCTCTCCGCCGAGGGCGCCGCCCATCGGATCGACGTCGAGGGCGGCGCGGCGCGGATCCGCGCGAAGCCCTCGGCGAGGGCGGCACGCAGGGGGCGAGCGAGGCAGCTCCAGGCGCTCGTCGAGGCGCGCTCCGCCGCCGAGCTTTCGGCGCGACGCCGCGCGCTCCGCGGGCCTCCCCTCGAGGGCGCGCCCGGCGAGCTCCGGCCAGGAGGCGCGCTCACGCTGACGACGCGATCGATCGCCCGCGCCGGCTACGAGTGCGTGGACGGCGAGGGCCGCGCGCGCATCGCGGCGGACGGCGGCGCGGAGCGCGCGTTCGCGACCTGCAGCGAGCTATGGAAGAACCACGAGGCGAACGCCGAGCAGGCGTTCCGGTTCCCCGAGCGGCCCGGGGGGCGCGGCGATCTCGTCGTGCGCGTGAGCGCCCGGCTCGGCGCCGCGGACGCCGCGCCGTCGGTCGCGAGCGACGCCCGCGGCCTCGTCCTCGGCGACGCGCCGGGGCAGCGGTTCGTGTACGGCCACGGCGCGTGGATCGACGCGTCGGGCCGCCGCGCGCCGGTGCCCGCCCGCTGGGCGGACGGCCACATCGAGCTGCGCGTGCCCGCCTCGGTCGTCGAGGAGAGCGGCTATCCGGCGCTGCTCGATCCCGAGGTGGGCCCGGAGATCGGGACGGAGCCGCCCGTGTCCGTCCAGCAAGACGTCGGGGTCAATCCGGAGATCGCGACCGACGGGACGAGCTACGTCGTCGTCTTCGAGGATCTGTCGCGCATCCGCGCGGTCCGCGTCGGCGCGCACGGGGACGTGCTCGATCTCGACTGGCTGGATCTGGGCGAGGCGTCCGCCGGGCAGTACCTGCCCAGCGTGGCGTACGGAGCAGGCCGCTACCTCGTCGCCTGGAGCCAGTACGGCGACGACGACCGGATCACCATCCGCGGCCGCGTGATGCGACCCGACGGCGCGCTCGAAGGGTCAGCGAGCTTCGCGATCTCGACGGCGGACGAGGGCGTGTATCCCTCGGTCGAATGGAACGGGGAGCGCTTCGTGGCCGCCTGGCTCAGCCTCGCCGACGATGGGGCCGACGACGTCCGCGCGACCCTGATCGACCCGAGCGGCAGCGCCGTTCCCGGCGCCGAGCGCGTCCTCTCCACGAGCGGCCGCGCGTCGCGCCCGGCGGTCGGCGCCGGCGCGGACGTCTCCGTCGTGGCCTGGGACGAGGACGTCGCCGGCGGCGGCGCGCGCGCCATCCGCGCGGCGCGGGTGACCAGCGACGGGACGGCGCTCGACGCCGGCGGCGTTCCGATCTCGGAGGGCCCGGACAACGCGCGGCTGGTCGCGCTCGCGTCCGGCGGGACGAGCTTCCTGGCCACGTGGGTCCGGGACGATCCCACGAGCACGATCCGGGGCGCGGTGCTGCGCGCAGACGGCACGCTCACGGCAAGGGACTTCCCGATCTCGCGGCCGAGCCCGGGCACAGGGGCCCCCGCCGCGGCGTTCGACGGCAGCAGCTATCTCGTGGCGTGGGCCGACGAGCGGGACGGTCGCGCGATGTACGGGGCCCGCGTCTCGGCCGACGGCGTCGTGCAGGGGACCGACGACGTGAGGCTCGCGGACGGGTCGCCTGGCTCCGTCTGGGATTCCGACCGGAGCTCGCTCGCGTGGAACGGCTCGCGCTTCCTGCTCGCGTTCCACGGCCAGGGCATCGAGGGCAGCCTGATCGGCCCGGATCTCGCGCTGGCCGCGGGCCGGCTCGGGCTCAGCCCCCTGCCGAGCAGGCAAGGTACCCCGCGCGTGGTCTGGACCGGCGAGAGCTACCTCGTCGCCTGGACCGACGAGCCGGACCTGGACGGGGAGCGGACGACCGCGCGCGCGGTGCGCGTGAGCGCGGCGGGCGAGGTTGTCACCCCGGTCGGGATCGAGCTCGCGAGCAGCGCCTTCGCGATCGACCTGGCCTCGAACGGCGAGGGCGCGTCGGAGCTCACCTGGAGCGCGATCGGCGCCGGCGGGGATCACCTGCGGCGGGTGTCGGGCGACGGCGCGCTCGGGGAGAGCATCGATATCTCGTCGCTCCACCTGTCGGCGACATCGTCGGTCGCCGGCAACGGCGACGGTTATCTGGTGACCTTCGTGGAGAGGACCGCGGAGGAGCCCTTCGTGTACACCGCGTCGGGCCGTCTGCTCGACGCTTCGGGGAGCGCTGGCCCGGTGTTCCCCATCGTGCCCTCGGTCGGGGCGGAGTCACGCGCGATGCCGCTCCACGCCGGGCAGGACTACCTGGTGGCCTGCTGGAATGCGGGCCTGCGTCTCGTCCCCGTGAGCCGCAAGGGAGACGTCGGGGAGAGCTTCCTGCTGTCGAGCGCATCGGCCGCCATCGCCGGGGCGACGGACGGCACGGACACGCTCGTTGTCTGGACGGAGTCCGCCGATGGCTGGCCGGAGGGCGGTGATGGGCCGGTGCACGGTCGAATCTACGGCACGGGCGGCTGGCGGGGCGAAGCGTTCCTGATCTCGCCGACCAGCGCTGGTGACGCGGCGGCCGTGGCCTGGGACGGCGCGAGCTACCAGGTGGTGTGGGAAGAGGCGGAGACGCACCGGCTCCGGATCCGCGCCGTGGCCCCCGATGGGACGCTGGGCGTGGAGGCGCTGCTCGTCGATGACGATTGCAATGCGCCGATGCTGGCCCGCGGCGAGGATGGCCGGTTCCTCCTGAGCTATTACAAGCTCGGCCCTGCTGCGCGCACGCGGCGCGTCGTCTCGCGGCTGCTCAGCTGGGAGCCCTCGCCCGGACCCGGCGCAGGCGGCGGCGCGGGTGGAAGCGGCGGCTCCGGGCTCGGTACGGGCGGAGGCGGCAGTGTGGAGCCGGGCGCGGGCGGAAATGGCGGTATGGATCCGGGGGTGGGCGCAAACGGCGGCCCGGAGCCGGGCGCGGGCGGAAACGGCGGCGCAGAGCCGGGCGCGGGTGGCCGAGCAGCGAACGGCGGGGGCGGCGGCACCTCCAGCGTTGCCGCCGACAGCAGCAGAAATGACGGGACCGACGACACAAGCAGCGACGCACAATGCAGCGTTCACCGCGCTGGCGGCAGGTCCGCGTACCTCGAGCTCATCGTCACCCTGTTGGGCCTCGCCCTCATCACGCGACGCCGCGGCGCCAGGTGGTCCTCCCCCGCCTGCGCGGCCGCGCGCAGCTGCTCGTCGGGCATCGTGCCCCAGAACAGGTACGAGAGCCGCATTGCCATCCCGTCGCCCTTTACCGGGCGAGCGCGATGGCGAACGGCGCGAGCCCTCGCCTTCGCAGCACGGAGGGGACGAGCAAGGCGACCGCCTCGGGGCCGCGAGCGGTCTCGATGTCTCCGAGATCTTCGATCCAGTCGGACGGCCAGCCCAGATCGCCGAGCAACCGTCCGACGACCGCCTTCGCGCCCTCGTCGTTGCCGGAGAGGAACGCGGTCGGGGCGGCGCGCAGGCTCGTGGGATCCGCCATGACGGTGAACAGCATGGTGTTCAGCGTCTTGACCACGGCCGTCTCGGGCAGCGCAGCCTGCAGGCGCTCGGCGACGCTGCCGTTCGGGTAAAGCAGGCTGCCAGGAAGGCCGTCTCGGCCGCGCAGCGTCGCGTTGGAGACGTCGACGAGGATCTTTCCCTTCAGCGCGTCGCGGAGGGCGCCGAGCCGCTCCACGCTCGTGTCCCCCGGAGTGGCGTTGATGACGATCGCGGCCAGGCGCGCGGTCTCCGCATGATCCCTGAGCTCGACGCGCGCCCCCGACCATTTCACAGCGGCTTGCGCCGGGTCTCTGGCGCCGATCGTGACGGCGTGCCCGGCGCCAGCGAGCTTGTTGGCGAGGACGGTGGCGACGCGGCCCGAGCCGAGGATTCCAATGTTTCCCATGACGTGATCCATGTTCAGCCCCCTCCCCTCATCGGATGGTCGACAGGACGAAGGCCGCGCCGGCGTGGAGCCCGGGCGCCGCGGCCAGGAAGTCCTCGCTGGCCAGGCTCCAGCGCTCCCCGCGTGTGTCCGTGACCACGCCCCCGGCCTCCTCGACGAGCAGCGCCCCCGCGAGGAGCCCGGAGCGGATCTGGCTGTACTGCCAGAAGACGTCCATCCGGCCGGCCGCCACCTGAATGAGCTGGAGGGTGGCCGGGACCGAGACGCGCAGGACGAGCGCGCTCCGGAGCATCGCGGTGACGGACATGCCAATCCGCCGGTACGTCTCCTCGTCCTCGCCCGGCCTCGCCTGGCCGGTCCCGACGAAGGCAGCGCCGAGCTCCGTCTTCGCCGACGCTCGAATTCTCCTGGTCCCGAGGGTCGCGCCGGCGCCCTTCCGGGCGGTGTACGTGTCGCCGGTCAAGGGCAGGTGCACCGCTGTCAGGACCGGCTCGTTGTCGCGGACGAGGGTCGCCGTGACGCACCAGTCCACCATCCCGTGAACGTGGTTGATGTTCCCCTCGACGGTGTCGGTGACCCACCACTCCCCTGGCGGGAGGGGCCCGCACTCGAGCTCGTCCTCGACCCACCGGGCCTCCGGGCGAGCGCGCGACAACGGCTCGCGAAGCGCGTCGAGGGAGACCGCATCGTTGGCGCCGAGCGCGGCGAAGATGTCCTCTCGGCTCCTCGGGCGCGGCTCTGTCGAGAAGCGACCGACGAGCCGCTCGCCTGCCACGGAGAGCGCCGCGACGACCGCGGGCAGCAGGGACTCGTCCTCCGCGCGGCCCGCGCCCCGGCCTCGCCACATCGCATCGTTGTTCATCTGCTCGGAATGATCCGAATGAATCGACATGAATCCTCCTCGGGCGAGCGGCTCGCGCGTGCTCGTGAACCGCTGAACCGCTGAACCACCGCGCGGAGGAATAAACCCTGGACGACTCATGCCGTCCAATGCATAGTTGATATGAGGAAGAATTACCTCCATGCATATCGACCTGAACCTGTTGCCGGCGCTGGACGCGTTGCTCGAGGAGAGGAGCGTCAGCGCTGCGGCGGCCCGCTTGCATCTGTCCCAGCCCGCGATGAGCCGGACGCTGGGGCGCATCCGGGACGCCACGGGGGACCCGATCCTGGTGCGCGCCGGCCGGACGATGGCGCTCACGCCCCGCGCGCTGGCCCTGCGACAGGAGGTCCAGGCCATCGTCCAGCGAGCGCACGCGGTGTTCGCGCCCGAGCGGGAGCTCGACCTGGCGAGGCTCGAGCGGACCTTCACCGTCCGCTGCCACGACGCCCTCACGACGGCGCTCGGCGCGCGGCTCTTGCGAGCTGCGCAGGAGCAGGCCCCTCTCGTGAAGGTCCGGCTCCTGGCCGAGCCCGCGGGAGATACGGACGACCTGCGCCAAGGGCGCGTGGATCTCGAGATCGGCTCGACGGAGCCCGCGCTCCCCGAGATCCGCGGGGAGCTCGTCGGCGAAGATCGCGTCGTCGTCGCCCTCCGCCGGGCTCACCCGCTCGCGCGCGGCCGGCTCACCGCCAGGCGCTACGCCGAGGCGCTCCACGTCATCGTCTCGCGCCGTGGCCGCCTGCGCGATCCGATCGACGACGCGCTCGAGGCCCTGGGGCTGCGGCGGCGCGTCGTCGCGGCGGCTCCCACGTGCGCGGCGGCCATCCATTTCGCCCACGAGAGCGATCTCGTCGTCGCGCTGCCGGCGCGCGTCTGCGGTCCCATCGTGCGGGCGCTGGGCCTCGGCACCCGTCCGCTGCCGCTCGACGCGCCGGAGCTCAGGATCGTTCAGCTGTGGCACCAGCGCTGCGAGGGCGACAAGGCGCATGCATGGCTGCGCGGACACACGCGCGAGATCCTCCGAGCGATCTGTCGTGGAGAGGCGTGATCGAGGAGAAGCGTGCCAGTCGGCCGGCGCTCACGGGCATGGCGCCGACCAGCCTGGCGAGCGCGCTCCGCCGCCGCAGCTCCGGCCGGCGCGGCCCTCAACCCCTCCTCCGGCGGCGCGGGGCCTTCCCGGCCGCCGCCGGCGCCCCGGCGCCGTGGCCGCAGCGCCCGAGCTCCTCCCAGAGCGCCTGCGCGACGACGCCGTGCGGGCGGTCGCGGCGGCGGATCACGAAGAGCTCCATGGTGTCGGCCACGAACTCGGGGACCTGCAGCGCCACGAGCTCACCCGCCGCCAGCGCGCCGGCGGCCACGTGCTCGGGCAGCCCGCCCCAGCCCATGCCCGCGAGGATGACCTCCTTCTTCGCCGCGACGTCGGTGACCGTCCAGCGCAGGCCGCCCTCCAGCACGTTCAGGGACGGCGAGGCGCTCCCCCGCGCGCTGTCGCGCAGGATGATCTGCGCGTGCGCCCGCAGCAGCGCGGGCGGGATCGGCGCGCCGCAGGTGGCCAACGGGTGATCGAAGCGCGCCACAGGGATCACCCGCACATCGCAGAAGCGCGCCGTCTCCACCGCTGAGCCGTCGATCCCGAGCTTCGTGGCGACCGCGAGATCGGCGCGGTCCTCGCGCAGCGCGTCGGCGGCGCCCGCCAGCCGCTCGGTGCCGAGCTCGATGCGCACCAGGGGATAACGCGCCTGCAGCCCCCGGAAGATGTCCATGATGGGGCCGAGCGGCGTCACCGCTTCGACGGCGAGCCGCACGATCGGCTCCGCCTTGCCCGAGAGGCGCATGCCGAAGCTGCGCAGCGCCTCGGTGCCCTCGATGACGGCCGCGGCGCGCTCGTGGAACAGGCGGCCGGCGTCGGTGAGCGTGGCGCGGTACTCCCGGCGATCGAACAGCTCGACCCCCAGCTCGCGCTCGAGGTTGCGCACCAGCTTGCTCACGGCCGGCTGGGACTTGTGCAGCCGCGCGGACGCGGCGCTGAACGTGCCCTCGCCCGCGACGGCGAGGAAGGCGACGAGCTGATCGTAGGTCATGGCGGTGCCCCGCAGGATCAGAACCTGGAGTTATGAAGTTGATAGAAACATACCACTTTCTCGGTTCGAGGGGTGGTCCTAGGTTGTCGGTGCGAAAGGAGCGACACTCCATGTCCACCAGAATCGATCGCGTCATCATCACGGGCGCCAGCAGCGGTATCGGTCTCGACCTCGCAAGGCGCTTCCTGGCCGAGGGATCGAGCGTCGTCATGAACGGCCGCGACCCGGAGAAGCTCGAGCAGGCGCGGCGGAGCCTCGACGGCGGGGCGCGCGTCGTCGCCGTGCCGGGCCACGTCGGTGACCGCGCCACGGCGCGGGCCGTCGCCGCGGCCGCGCTCGAGCGGTTCGGCGGCGTCGACGTGCTGATCAACAACGCCGGGATCTTCGGCGTGAAGCCGTTCCTCGAGAGCACGGAGGAGGACCTGGAGCGGTTCTTCACCACCAACGTGAAAGGGACGTTCCTGATGACGCAGGCGGCGGTGCCGCTGATGATCGAGGGCGGCGGGGGCTCGATCATCAATGTCGGCACGGTGCTCGTGCAGCAGGCCATGGCGCGGATGCCGGCCGCGGCCGCCATGGCCAGCAAGGGCGGCGTCCACGCGCTCACCGTCTCGCTGGCCGCCGAGCTCGCCGCCCACAACATCCGCGTGAACACGCTGGCGCCCGGCGTCATCCGCACGCCGCTCATCGGCGAAGACGCGGACTCGCTGGCCTCGATCCACCCGCTGCAGCGCGTCGGCGAGGTGCGGGATACGACGGAAGCGGCGCTGTTCCTGGCCAGGGCCGGCTTCGTGACAGGCACGACGCTCGACGTCGATGGAGGCTATTCCCATGGGCGCTGACGGCCGGCAGCACGTGCTCCTGATGGGGCTCCAGCTGGCGGACGAGACGTCCTACGCCCGCTACCGCGCCGGCATGATGCCGATCCTGCTGTCCCACGGCGGCGCGTTCGGCCACGATTTCGTCGTGGCGCGCGTGCTGAAGGGGGATGAGCGGATCAACCGCGTCTTCACCCTCCTGTTCCCCGACCGCGCGGCGCAGGAGCGGTTCTTCGCCGACCCGCACTACCGCGCCGTGCGCGCCGAGCTCTTCGAGCCGGCGGTCGCGGCGGTCTTCGTCCTCGGCGAGCTCGAAGCGACGGCGCGGTGAGCGCCAGCGCGGTCTGACACGCCCGCTCGATCGCGGCTGGTCTCAAGGCGTGTAGACGACGTCGCCGTCGTTGAAATAGCCGCCGGGGATCGAGACGCCGACCGCGCCGTAGTAGTTCACGTCGACGTAGTCGACGCCCGCGCCCGGGCTGCCGTAGTCGATGAGCACGAAGCGGTTCGCCGCGGCGAACGTGCCGCCCGAGCTCCAGCACGTGCCATAACCGTCGAAGTTCCAGCTCGCGCCGCTCACGACGTTGGGGCGGAAGCGCAGGTAGCGGCAGGTGACGGGGTCTTCACCAGGTTTGTGGATGACGATCGTGAAATGCCCCCTGAGCGAGCCGTCGGCCTGCTGGCTCACCGAGCCCATGAAGCTGCCGTAATCGCGCACGCCCCAGCCGGAGAGCGTCGGCAGCGGCCCGGCAGCCGCAGGGGACGCGAACGCGGTGACGGCCAGGCCGGCGGCCATCGTGAGCGACATGACGAGGGAGCGGGTGTGGGTCGTGTTCGTGGGCAGCATCGTATCTCCTTGATTGTTTCAGCGAGCCTCGCGCGGCGTCTTTCGTGCCGAGACCAGGCGGACACTCGCATGAGCCGTACCAGGGCCAACGAGGGGAGCGGGGGGAGCGGGAGAGGTTGCTTCAGCCGAGATCCTGGCAGCTGCTCGGCGCCAGGGACGCGGGCTGGAGGGGCGCGCCTCCATGTCCGGTGGTGCCCCGCGGCACCACCGGGGGCGCACGAGCCGCGGTGCCTTGGTGAGAGGGGCGTCACAATCAGGCTTCGCTCTGACAAGCAGGCTTCGCTCTGACAAGCAGGCTTCGCTCCGACAAGCAGGCTTCGTTATGTTCGCGCTGCACGACACGTGCGGTGCTCCTCGCGGAGCCGAGAGCATCCGTGATATGCGGGTTCACCATGCCCCTCCCCAAGCACCCCCGCGTCGTCATCACGGGCGCGGCCTCGGGCCTCGGCCGAGCGCTCGCCCTCGAGCTCGCGAGTCGTCGCGCGAAGCTGCTCCTCGCCGACCTCAACGACGAAGGCTCCCAGGAGACCGCGCGCCTCGTCGCCAGCGCCGGAGGCGAGGCGCACACGGTCCGCTGCGACGTGAGCCGGAGCGACGACGTGGCGGAGCTCGTGGGCGAGGCGGATCGCGCCCTCGGCGGCGTCGATCTCGTCGTGAACAACGCAGGCGTGTGCGCGGGCGGGCAGGTCGGCGAGATCCCCCTCTCGGACTGGGCGTGGATCCTGGGCGTCAACCTCTGGGGCGACAGCATCAGGTCACCGGTTTCGGGGAGCGGAGACAGGCTTTGAGGTGAGAGAGTACTCAGAATCCTTCAAAAGAAGAATCGTCCAACGGCTCCTCGTCCCAGGAGGACCTACGGCGGTGGCGCTGTCGGCTGAGACGGGGGTGCATCAGACGACGCTCTCGCGCTGGCTTCGCGATGCTCGTAGCCTCGCGGCCATGTCCGACGACGCTCGCCGCTCCGCGCCGCCCCCCCTGCCGCCAATCGCCGTCCCGGGGACTGGACCCCGGAGCAGAAGCTGCGCGCCGTGATGGAGGCGGCCCCGTGAGCCGCTCGTCGTCGTGCTCGACGAGCGTAGTCAAGCGCGAAGCGCGCGTCGGCTCGCGGTGGCCGGTACCTTCCAGGAAGGAGACGGCGCCGACCCCGAAAGCGCGCGCGCGATACCCGCCCGAAGCGTCGACAGCGTCGTCATCGCCTGGAGATCCACGCCGAGCTCCACCATCGTCCGCGCCACCTCGGGTCGTATGCCGGTGAACAGCGGCTCGGTGCCGAGCAGACGCAGCGCGTTCGCCACCGACACGAGCGCGCCCACGACGTCCGTGTCCACGTACCGCATCCCGGTGATGTCCAGGATCAGCGCCCGCGCGCCGGTCTGCTGCGCTCCCGCGAGCGCCACCTCCATGATCTGCGCCGCCCGCTCCGCCTCCACCGTGCCGATGATCGGCATCACCAGCACGTCCTCGCTGATCGGCATCAGCGGCGCCATGAGCTCCAGGAGTCGGGCCTTCTGCGCCTCCACCACCTGCTCCCGGAGCGCGGCGCGCTCCGCCTCGCCGCGCGTCCGGTCTTCGAGCTCGCGCGCGAGCTCGGCGTTCGAGAGCTCGAGCTCGCGTGTCCGCTGCTCGACTTCCTGCTCGAGCCGGGCGTTCGCGAGGCGGGCTTCCTCGTTCGCCTCCTGGATTCGCTCGAGAAGCAGCGCATTCTCGATGGTGATCGATGCCTGCGACGAGAGGAGCCCGAGGAGCTCCACCCGCACCGCGGTGAACACCCCCGCGGTCGCGTTGTTCTCGAGATACAGCATCCCCGCCGTGCGCCCCTGGCTGCTCACCGGCATGCAGAGGATCGAGCGCGTTCTCCGCTTCGCGAGGTACGGGTCCGACGCGAAGCGCGAGTCGCCCGGTGCGTCGTCGAGCACCAGCGCCTCGCGCGTGCGCCATGCGTAGAGCACCGCCTGCTGCGCGAGCTCCGGCTCGTCCTCGAGCCGCCGCCTCTGCCCCACCTCGATCGACTCGGGCGAGGCCTGGAAGGCCGCTTCGACGAAGAGCCGGTCGTCACGCGAGAGGAGCAGGATGCCTCGCTCCGCCCCCGAGTTCTCGAGCACGATCTGCATGAGGCGGCTCACCACCCCGGAGAGCACGACCTCGCCTGCGATCATCTGCACCGCGCGCAGCACGAGCGCGGCGTCGCGCAGGCTCCCCACCGTCGTCCGACCGAGGAGCGTCGTCTGGGACGTCGCCGACTCCGGCGTGCCGCTCTGCGAGCTGGCGTCGCGCTTGCTGATACGCGCGGAGAGGCTGGGGAACTCGAAGAGAAGCGCCTCGGCCTTGGCTGTCGCGCCCCAGTGCAAGTAACCACGGAAGGCGTCGGAGAGGTACCCCTGGGCGGCGCGTTCGCGGCCGAGGGAGAGCAGGTACCGGCCGCACCGCTCGTTCGCGATCGCCTCCTCCTGCGCGTACTCGTTCTCGCGCGCCAGCTCGACGGCGTGGTCGTACTGCTCCATCGCCTCCCAGCGCTCGCCCCGCAGCACGCAGAGCTCCGCGTCGAGGAGCGCGACCTTGTGCTGGAAGTTGCTCGGACAGCTCCGGGCGAGCGCCTCGAGCTGGACCCTCAGCGGCATGATGGCGGCCTCGTGCTCCTTCCGCGCCTCGCGATCCGCGGCCTCGCGCGCGAGCCCAGCCCGCGCCAAGGCCTCGAGGAAGGCCGCGTTCACCGGCCAGTAGATGCCCTTCACGTCCTCGGCGAACCGCGCCGCGTCCGCAGCCGCCTCGAGCGCGGCTTCGTGCTCGCCGTAGAGCACGTGCAGGAAGAGCAGGTATACATGCTTGTAATAGAAGGCGATCGCGTGCTCCTTCTCGTTGAGCGTCGCGAGCGCCTCGCTGAGCACCACGCCGTCGCTGTCCAGGCTCGTCCGGCCCCGGGTTTGTCCGGTCAGACAGGCGACGAGCTGCCGCGACACGGTGACGGCCGCGATCGCGACCGGGTCCTTCGTTCGTCGCGCCAGGACGGCGGACCGGTCGGCCTCGGCCTTGACCTCCTCGAGCGGAACGCCCGCGCCGATGAGCCACTGCAGCAGGCAGTAGCCCAGGTTGATGGCGAGGTAGAGGTTGTCCCCGGCCTCCAGCGCGGCGTCTCGCGACCGTATCGCATGATCGACCGCGTTGCGGAGCGGCTCGCACACGTAGAGCGCGGTGGCCCACGTGACGTGCACGCGCGCGGCGATGGTCGGGCTCTTCCATCGCTCACACAGCGAGACCGCGACCCGGCCGAACGCGTGCCCCTCGGCGTGCCGCCCCATCATCACGCATAGGATGAGGCTGTAGCCTGCGTACGGAAGCGCGCTGGTCTCGGACTGGCCACGCGCGAGCGAGCGGCGCACTTGCTCGACGATCACCAGCCCGAACAGCGCCTTGCTCACGAAGTACACGGGCAGCCAGATCTCCGCCATCAGCGTGAAGATCTGCCGATCCTCCGGATCCTCGGTCACCGGAGCGTGGGCGAGCGCCTCGATGGAGCGGCCCGCGAGCAATCGATCCACGTCCCCCACGCCTTCCATGAAGGCCGCCTGCTGCGCAGCCGGATCCTCGGGCATCGTCACGCCGAGCTCCGCGAGCCCTGAGAGCCCCGCGCGCACCGCCTCGGCAAACCGACCCCGCGTGGTCAGGGCCCGGGCTCGGACGCTGTGCACGCTCGCGCGCTCGGTCGCGCTCTCCGCCCGCGCGAGCGCGGTGGCCGTGAGCGCCTCCTCCTCCTCGAACGCGCCGATGAGGTATTCGGCCTCGGCCCCCTCCAGCCAGAGCGCGAAGCACGCCTTGTGATCGCGCGAAAACCCCTTCTCCGACGCGAGCGCCCGGCCCGCCGCGAAGAGGCTCGCCGCCGCCTCGAAGGCCGTGGCGGCCATGGCCCGCCGGCCGGCGCGCAGATCGAGCCGTGCGACGTCCATGCGCTCGGTCTCATCCGTGATTTCCCGCGCGCCCAGGTTCAGGTGGCGCACGACCTCGAGCAGGTCCTCGTCCGGCACCTGCCCGCTCACATCCGGGGCGCCGCCGGACAAGCCGGCTGTGCCCCGGGCACCGCTGACATCCGGGGCGCCGCCGGGCAAGCCGGCTGTGCCCCGGGCACCGCTGACATCCGGGGCGCCGCCGGGCAAGCCGGCTGTGCCCCGGGCACCGCTGACATCCGGGGCGCCGCCGGGCAAGCCGGCTGTGCCCCGGACCCCCCCGCCCCGCGCCACGAGCAGCCGACCGATGGCGAGGTGCACCGCCGGCCGCTCCGCCTCGGGCACGAGCGCGTAGCAGGCCTCCTTCACGCGGTCGTGCAGGAAGCGGTACGGGACCGCGACGTCCATCGGCTCGAGCGCGTCCCCGGCCCCTTCGAGGAGCCGGTAGTTGCCGCCGAGCGGCTGGACCAGCCCCTCGCGCAGCGCCTCCCGCAGATCCGCGGCGACGGCCCCGGGCGATTTCTCGACGATCGTCGCGAGCGTGCGGAGCTCGAACGACGGGCCGATGCACGACGCGCACATCAGGGCGCGTCGCGTCGCGGGCGCGAGCCGCTCGACCTTGCGCGCCATCAGCGCGAGCACGTTGTCGGTGACTATCGCGCCCTTGACGCGCGTGAGGTCCCAGACGAACCCGCGCGCCTCGGGGTCGAAGCGGAGCTGCCCGTCGCTCTCGAGCTCACGCAAGAACTGGCCGAGGAAGAGCGGATTCGAGTGCGTCTTGTCCCGGATCAGGGCCGCGAGCGGCTCGGCTCGCTCGCGGTCCGCGTGCAGCGCCTCGGCCACGATCGCCGTCACCGCCGCGGGCGGCAGCGGCCCCAGCGTGAGCTTGATTGGCTCGATCCCCGCCTCGCGCAGCGTGCCTATCGTCGCGGTGAGCGGGTGCGCGGCGTCCACCTCCTCGTCGCGGTAGGCGCCGACCACGCACAGGTGGTGCGCATCCATATCCATGAGCAGGCGGCCGAGCAGGTCGAGCGACGCCAGGTCCGCCCACTGCAGGTCGTCGAAGAACACGACCAGCGGGGCGTCCTCACGCGAAAAGACGGACAGGAAGCGCCGGATCAGGAGCGCCAGGCGGTTCTTCGCCTCGCTCGCACTGGTCGCCGGCAGCTCCGGCTGCGGCCCGATCACGAGCTCGAGATCCGGGCAGAGGTCGGTCACGACCCGCCCGTACTGGCCGAGCGCGGCCTGGATGGCGTGCTTCTTCGCCAGGAGGGTGTCGGGCGGCTCGGCCAACGCTTGCCGCACGAGCGCGCGGATCACCTGCGAGAAGGCCGAGAGCGGCATGCTCCTCGCCATCGCGTCGAATTTGCCGGGGGCGAAGTACGCTTCGCGCGCCTCCGTCGCACAGAGCTCGCGCACGAGCGCCGACTTGCCGATGCCGGGCGGGCCCATCACGAGCGAAAGGGTGGCCGCGCCGGATCGCGCTCGATCGAGCGCGGCCTTGAGCGCGCCGAGCTCGGCCTCGCGACCCACGAGCCGATCGGGCAACACGACGTCCTCCACCAGGTCGTCCCGACCCAGCGGGAACGGCTCCACGGTCCCGCTCGCATCGAGCCGCCGCTGGCACTCTTCCAGATCCGAAAGGAGGCCCCTCGCGCTCTGGTAGCGATCTTCCGGGGCCTTCGCCAGCAGCCTCATCACGACGTCGGACAGGCCGCGCGGCACGTCCTTGACGACCGCGTGCGGCGGCGCCGGCACCCGCGTCAGGTGCGCGTGAATCGCCTCCGTCGCGTCCGCGGCCTGGAACGGCGTGGCCCCGGTCAGCATGTGGTAGATCGTCACGCCGAGCGCATACAGATCCGAGCGCCGGTCGACAGGTCGATTCATCCGACCCGTCTGCTCCGGCGCGATGTACGCAGGCGTCCCCTCCAGCCCCTCCATCGCCGAAGCCTCCTGCGTCTCCTGGGCCAGGCGGGCGGCGATGCCGAAATCGATCAGGCGCGGCGAGAGCGTCCCCTCGTCGATCATCACGTTGCGCGGCTTGATGTCCTTGTGGATGATATGACGCCGGTGGAGCGCGTCGAGCGTGCCCACGAGCGGCGCCACGATGCGCAGCGTCGTCTTCGCCTCGAGCCGCCCGCGCCTCGCGATCAAATCGGCGAGGCTTGTCGGGCCGAGGTCCTCGAGCACGAGCGCGAGGCCGCGGCCATGCGGGAGGAGGTCGAGCGCCCGCGGCACGCCCGACATGGAGAGATCGCCCAAGATCGCGTGCTCTCGCCGGAGCCGGGCGAGCTGGCGGAAGGTAGGGTAATCGCTCTGTGTGAGCTTAACGGCGACGGGCGCGCCGTCGCCTCGACGACGACCTCGATACAGAGCCGTTTCGATCCCTTGGTGGACGAGGACGTCCAGCGTGACCCCTGAAACCTCCATGGATTCCCCACTCCTGAAGGACATGTCGAGGTCGTATCCGGGATTGGGGAGAAATACCACGGTTCTTATGGTGGACCAGCCCACAGAACAGCGATTCTTGACGATCGGGATTGCAATCCGTTTGCCGAGCGGGCGGGCCGCGCAGCGGGCTGAGGCGATCTCAGCGCGTACTGGCCCGCTGTCACCTTTGATGCTTGTTCCGATGCGTCGCCTCCCCGTGTCGGATACTTCATCCGATACGCCACGTCGCCGCTCCTCGAGATCCGTCCGACCTCGATCGGGGCGCCGTAGTGATCGACGTGAATCGTGAACAGCCGCACGGAGCCCTGGATCTCCGTGGGACCGGGCACAAGTCGAGCGGTCGGATCCACCACGACAAGCGCGCTGCGCGCAAGCTCGCTGAGCTCGGCTCTTCACCAGCTCTTTGCCGAAGACGGACCTGGATGGAAATCCGCGCGTCTCGGGGGCCGCTCCCGATATGGGCGCTTACGAGATCCGCGGAGGAAGAAGGGGGGGGTGAATGACCTCGCTGGGGTGCGAGGCTCGCCCCGGGGTCGTGCACGCGCCGTAGCGGCACCGCGAACATACGAACACCGAAGGCTCTCGCGCGGCGCGCGCCACGCCTAGGGCGTGTGTGCAAACACGCGCAACCACAGGCGGACAGATGGTCTGCGAGGCGTGGGCGCTGCAGGGCTCCGGCGCGCCGCTCGCCGTCTACGTGCTCCACGCGGTCAAGCTCGCCCTCTATGCCGGCGCCTGGGTCCTGTTCTGCAGCACCTCGCCGAGCCTCGGCGGCCTCTCGACGATCGGCGACTGGTGGCTGCACCCGCTCGCGTTCCAGAAGGCGATCCTGTGGAGCATGCTGTTCGAGGGCCTGGGCTTCGGCTGCGGGTTCGGTCCGCTCAGCGGACGCTACGCCCCGCCCGTCGGCGGCGCCCTCCACTTCCTCCGCCCCGGCACCACGAAGCTCGCGCTGTTCGCGCGCGCGCCGCTCCTCGGCGGCACGCGGCGCACCCCGCTCGACGTCGCGCTCTACCTCGCGCTGCTCGCCCTGCTCGTGCGCGCGCTGCTCGCCCCCGCGCCCGGCGCCTCGCACCTCGTGCCGATCGCCGCGCTCGTGCCGGTCCTCGCCGTCGCCGATCGCACCATCTTCCTCGCGCTGCGCGCCGAACACTACTGGACCACCGTCGTCGTGTTCGCGGCCACCGCCGACTGGATCGGCGGCGCAAAGGCGGTCCAGCTCGCGCTCTGGCTCTGGGCCGGCGTCTCGAAGCTCAACCACCACTTCCCGACCGTCGTGTGCGTGATGACGAGCAATAGCCCGTTCGCCCGCTTCGCATGGCTGCGGCGGCGCATGTACGTCCGCTATCCGGACGACCTGCGCCCGTCGCGGCTCGCGATCGCGATGAGCCACGCCGGCACCGCGCTCGAGCTCGGCGTGCCCATCGTGCTCGCGCGCTCGACCGGCCAGACGACGATCGCCGTCGGCATCGCGATGGCGCTCGCGCTCCACGCCTTCATCACGAGCAATGTGCCGATGGGCGCGCCGATCGAGTGGAACCTGATGGTGGTCTACGGCGTGTTCGCGCTGTTCTGGGCCCACCCCGGCGCGTACCCGTTCGACGTCGGCCCGCCGCTGCTCGGCGCGCTCCTCGCGATCATGCTCGTCGCTGTTCCGCTCCTCGGCAACATCGCGCCAGGGCGGATCTCGTTCCTGCTCGCGATGCGGTACTACGCCGGAAACTGGCCCTATAGCGTGTGGCTGTTCCGCGGCGACAGCTACCGCAAGCTCGACCGGCTCGTGAAGGCCGCGCCGTGGATCTACGACCAGCTCGGCCGGTTCTACGACCACGCCACGTCGGTCGGCCTCGTCGGCAAGGTGCTCGCGTTCCGCCTCATGCACCTCCAGGGCCGCGCGCTGCCGGTCCTGGTGCCGAAGGCGATCGAGGGCCCGCTCCACGAGTACGAGTACCTCGACGGCGAGCTCGTCGGCGGCCTCGCGCTCGGCTGGAACTTCGGCGACGGCCACCTGCACCGCGATGGCTTGCTGCGCGCGATCCAGCACCAGTGCGGCTTCGCCCCAGGCGAGCTGCGCTGCATATTCGTCGAAAGCCAGCCGCTCGGCGGCGCGAAGATGGCGTATCAGATCCACGACGCTGCCTCCGGCCTGCTCGACGCCGGCGAGCTCGACGCGCGCGAGCTGCGTGGGCGCCAGCCGTGGGCGGGCCCGTGACCGACGTGGACGCCGTCGTCGTCGGTCCGCGCAGCTGATTGCGATCCTACGGGCTCGACTAGCTTTCACCCCTATCTGGCCAAGAGGCTGCGACTGATCACTGGAGGCCGCAGTCCATCCATGAGGAGGTCCAACAGGCGACTGGCAAGAGCTCCTCGCTGGGGCTTGGGGGCCACCGTGAAGATGCCAATGAGACTCGCGGCGATGTCTTCGGCGGTGACGTCTCGGCGGAGGTCACCCACCGCGCGGCCGGCGTCGAGCATCGTGGTGATGGCCGCGAGCAGCTCGATTCGGGTCTGGTCGTGGGCGATCTCGCCTGTCTCGATCATCGCCAGCAGCGTGTCGAGCATGCCGTTCTTGGTCGCGATCCAGTCGCCGAACAGGTCCATCCAGCGCCGCATCGCCGCGGCCGGCGGCAGTCGGTCGAGCAGCTCGCGGGCGCCGGTCGTCAGCCGCACGACCTGGCTCCGGTAGACCGCATCGACCAGCGACTCTCTGGTGGGGAAGTGCCGGTAGAGCGTGGCGATGCCGACCCCGGCCTCGCGGGCGATCGCACGCATCGACGGCTCGGTGTCAGCCGACGCGAACACGCGGGTCGCCACCGCGAGCAACTGATCGCGGTTGCGGGCTGCGTCCGCCCGTGGTGCGCGGCTCTCCGCCTCCGTCAAAACGGAGCGCGCTCCGTTTTTTGTGTTGCGGTCATCCATGGAAACGGAGCATAGTCCGTTTCAGTGCGTTCCGTCGTTCCAAGGGGACAGGGGACAGGAGAGCATGCAGAAACTGAGCGATCAGCTGTCGACGAGCGGGAGCCGGGCGGTCCGGCTCGATTCCTTCGGCGGCCCCGAAGTCCTGGAGATCCGTGAGGTTCCAGCTCCGCAGGCCGGACCGGGACAGGTCCGTGTTCGGGTCACCGCGGCCGGGCTGAACCCGATGGACTGGTTCATGACCGCTGATGCGGACACCGCCGTCCGGTTCGGCTTGAGCCTGCCGGCCGGGTTCGGGACCGACTACGCGGGAGTCGTCGACCAGGTCGGTGACGGGGTGACCGGCTTCGCACCTGGCGACCGGGTGTTCGGCGGCGCCCTGTCCCGCGCGGTCGCCGACTTCGTGGTGGTCGACCCGACCGGGGGCATCGCGGCGAACGAGGCCCATCACACCCCCGACGGCGTCGACGACCGCACCGCCGCCACCCTCACGATCGCCGGACGCACGGCGTCCGCCGCCCTGGCCGTTGTCGAACTTGGGCCGGACGACACCGTGTTGATCGGCGGCGCGGCGGGCGGAGTCGGGGTATTCGTCGTCCAGATGGCCCGGATCGCAGGGGCGCGCGTGATCGGGACGGGATCGGCGACATCGGCCGATTTCCTGCGCGCTCTCGGAGCCGAGCCGGTCGCCTACGGCGACGGCCTGGCGGACCGGGTCCGTGCCCTCGCTCCCCGCGGTATCACCGCTGCGATCGACCTTCATGGAACGGAGACGGCGCACGCCGCAAGAGCGCTCGGCGTCCCTGACACGCGCATCACGACCATCGCCGCCCAGGTCGACGGGATCACACCAACCAACGGCGCCAACGCCGCCCCCGGCGCCCTGGAAAAGCTCGCTCGCCTGATTGCGACCGGCCGACTCCGGGTACCCATTGCCGCAAGCTTCCCGGTCGAGCAAATCCGCGCCGCGGTCGAGCTCCAGGCCGGCCGGCACGTGAAGGGCAAGGTCGTCATCGACCTCTAGGAAAACGGCCTGCTCCTCTCACCCGTCGCCTCGGCCGCGCTGCGTCGCCATTGCGCGCTCGCAGCGGCCCCAGGCGCTCGCAGCGGCCCCAGGCGCTCGCAGCGGCCCCAGGCGCGCTCGCAGCGGCCCCAGGCGGCACCGGGGCTGCGCAGAAGCGGATCGTCTTGGCGAAATCATCGCCGGGCCCGATCGCTCTGTTCCAGCATTCGTGGAGCGGCGGGGCGGCGATGCCCCACTGGCCCTCGACGCGCCCGGTCCCCGCGCAATCATCGAAGCCGAGGAACTTGATGCGGGAACTCTCGGTCTCGTCCGCGTTCGCGGTTCTGGGGTACCCGGCCATGTTCGATCGCCCGAGGAGGAAGACGTGAAACACGGGCTCGGCCGGGCCTCCGCCGCTGCTCCTGCCTCAGCATGACGACCTGGTCCTGGACAGCGCCTCGGAGACAAATGTGAACGTTCACAAATCGACCGTCAACTCGAAACGACCGCCCTCGCGCTCCGAGGGCAGACAGGTCTCCTCCCGGAGCGCCGCGTCGAGAAGGACGGGCATCGGGCCGCGGTCACGCAGGCGCCGTAGCGCCGCAACACCGGCGCGCGGCGGCGCGACCTCGAGCTGGCGATGCGGTCGCCACGCGCCGCGCCGCGCGCCAGCCGCCGATGCGCCGATCGGCTTCGAGCTCGTCGATGGGGCCGGCGATGATCGCGGTAAGGCGTCCGCCCCTCTAGCCGCAATACCGGTCAGTCAAGGCGGCCGCTGGCGGCCGGCGCCCGCGCAAGTGCGCGAAATTACTGGGCGCCACCGGTCCGCGAAGCGCTCAACTGACCGGCATTGCCTCTAGCCGCGGCGCTCCGGAGGAGCCCGCCAGCCTCCTGATCCCTCGGGATCGAGGCACTTACAGACCCGTCGTTTGGCATTGACGGTAGCCATGTGATCGTTCACATTCCCGCCGAAGGGTATCCCTGTTGCTGCGACTTGCTCGGGTCGCCATGCGTACCGAGGCATTCGTCGTCTGATCGATTTTTTGCACCAGCTCTGTTCGCTCGGTCGTCGCGGAAGCGATCGCTGAACGATGGGGATTGGCATCGGGCCGAGGGGGCTCCACCAGAGAACACGGCATACCGCGCTTGTTCGGCGGCTGTCGTGACATCTCGAGTGCTGTTCACCGGAGATGATTCTTCAAAGATCCGGCTGTGCTGGCGACGTGGCCGGATCACGACGCCTCGCGGTGTCTGTCTCGTTCTGCGCGATGACGGGGCACCTGATCCATCGGTTTCCTTTGCCCCCGTTCCTGGTGACGCTCGCGGGCACGTTCTTCGCCCGCGGCGCGGCGTTCCTCGTCAGCACGCAGCCCATCGGCATCGATCACATGGTTGATTCACCAACTCCGAAGAGCGGTCTGAGCAGCGCTTGATCGCGATGGTGCGACGGCTGCTGAGTGGACAAAGAGGAGACCTCGTCGCTGTGTGGCGCGGCGCAGTCTCGCTTTGAGCTTCCTGGATACAACGCATCCGAGATCTGAAAGGATCTATCATGAGCAAGAGAATCCTGCAGTGCCGGCGCTCGCTCTCGGGCGTCACCGCGTTGACCGTTTCGCTCCTGTTTGGAGCCCTCGCTCCAGGGGTGGCGTCCGCCGCGGACCCCGTCGAGAAGCTGCAGGAGTTCGAGCTGGACGAGGTGAGCGTGACCGACGCGTACTACCAGAACATCTCTTCGAAAGAGATCGCGTACATCATGAGCCTCGACCCCAACCGACTTCTGGCGGGCTTCAAGGCGGTGTCGCAAGGAAAGGACCCTGGGAATTCGCCCGGCCTCACTCTCTACGGCGGGTGGGAGGGTGGCTGGAGCCTTCTGCGCGGGCACACGATAGGCCACTACATGTCCGCCATGGCGCAAGCGTACAAACAGCTGAACGGCTCCGACGCGGAGCGAAGCGCCGCCATCGCGCAGAAGATCGACCACACGATCAGCCAGTTGAAATCATTTCAAGACGCGAGTCCCAAAGGATACCTGTTCGCGTCGCCGGAGACGCACTTCGACGTCGTCGAGGGGAAGGCCAGCGGCTCCAGCTGGGCGCCATGGTACACGATGCACAAGATCATCGCGGGCCTCATCGACGTCTACAAGTTCGAAGGAAATGCGACAGCCCTCGAAATCGCGAGCAAGCTGGGGGACTGGACGTACAATCGCAGCTCAACCTGGAACGCGGACCTTCGAAAGAAGGTCCTGGGCGTCGAGTACGGCGGCATGAACGACTGCCTGTACGATCTGTACAGGCTGACGAACAAAGCCAATCACCTGGCGGCAGCCCACATCTTCGACGAGGACTCGCTCTTCACTCCGATTTCTCAAGGCAACAACATCCTGCCAGGCAAGCACGCCAATACGCAGATCCCCAAGTTCATCGGTGCCCTGAACCGCTATCGGACGCTGGGCGAAGCGGAGAACTTCTACTACTCCGCGGCAGAAAAGTTCTGGACCATCGTGCTGAGGGATCACACCTATGTCACCGGTGGGAATAGCCAGCTCGAGCACTTTCACGAGCCCGGGAAGCTGGACGCGCAACGGGACAATGTCAACAACGAGACGTGCAACGCGTACAACATGCTGAAGCTCTCGAGAGGGCTCTTCAAAGCCACGGGGGACGTCAAGTACGCCGACTACTACGAGCAGACCCATCTCAACGAAATCATGTCTGCCGTCAATCCGACGAACGGAATGACGACCTACTTCAAGCCGATGGGAACAGGGTACTTCAAGGTGTTCGGCAAACCGGAGGACACTTTCTGGTGCTGCAACGGAACCGGCATGGAGAACTACACCAAGCTCAATGACAGCTTGTACTTCCATGACGACACGGATCTGTACGTCAACATGTTCCTCAGCTCGACGTTGTCCTGGTCCGCGCGGGGTCTGTCGTTGAAACAGACCTCGAATTTCCCGCTCTCCGACAAGGCGGTTTTCGAGATTACCGCTGCCCCGGCCGATGCGGTCACGATCAACTTCAGAAAGCCCTCCTGGGTTGCTCGGTGCCAGCCCGTGACGATCACGGTCAACGGTCAGGCATGCGACGCGACGGAGGCGAACGGCTACCTCACGGTAGGTCGCACCTGGAAGCCCGGAGACAAGGTGGAGCTCACGCTGCCAATGGAGGTGAAGGTGTCGAGGCTCCCCGACAACCCCAACGCGGTGGCGTTCGTCTACGGACCGGTCGTCTTGAGCGCCGGCCTCGGGACGGAGAGGATGCTGTCGGAGCCCCAGTGGGCATCCGAGAAGGCTACCATTCCGGCTGGTGTCGTCATCAAAGACACCATCGGCATCAACAACGGCATCACGATCAACGAGTGGATCGCCGACATCGCGAACAACTTGGTTCAAACCCCGGGCAAGGCGGAATTCACGCTGCGGAACACAGATTCCAATAGCACGTTGACGTTCACTCCGCACTATCAGCGGTACGCAGACAGGTACGGCATCTACTTCCGTCTCACGGGGACGGCGGGCCAAAACATCCCGGACACCGGCGAATGCTCGCCCCCTCCTGGAGCTGGCACGCTGTGCGATAGCGTCTCGTCTTCGGATAGCGTCGGATCGGCTGGCAGCGGTTCGACCGCCAGCAGCTCGACCGGCAGCGGCTCGACCGGCAGCGGCTCGACCGGCAGCGGCTCGACCGGCAGCGGTGCGACTGGCAACGGTGCGACGGGCGGCGCGTCCGAGGGCAGCTCCGGTGGATCGGGGGGCGCGGATGGTGGCACCACGGACCAGGGCAGTTCGGGTTGTTCCTGCAGTGTCGGTCGTGATTCGTCGGAACGCTGGGACTTCGCCGCGCTGCTCGGCCTTGGCCTGGTCGCGTGGCGCCGGGGGAGACGTCGTGAGGCGCCGCAGGGGTCGCGGAGCTCTGATGCGCGATAAGCCTCCACATCTGCTCCGGCAGCGAGTCGACGCGAGCGGCGGGCTCGACGTTCGGCCCAAGCTTGCTCACCCCTCCGGTGCCACCGGCAGCCCGAGCAGCCGGCCGATCGCTTCGTGAACGACCCGGGCAGCCACCTCATCCCCGAGGCGACGGCGTGGCTCAGGGTGCTGGCGAGCCAGGCGATCACGGCCGCCCGAAGCGACGGCTCGGTCACGGCGAGCTCCCCAAGCCCAGAGCTCGCGCAGGCCCGCGTGCCCGGCCCGCTGGACGAGCTTTGGAGGCGCCGACGCGGCGCCTCCGCGCTCTCGTTCGTGTGGCCGCGGCTCGAGCCGGTGATCATCGCCGGGTAGCGGTCGAGGTCGCCACGCGCCGAGGCGTGAGCCATGAACGCGGCGGGCAGAGGATTTCAAATCTGCCGCACCTGGCGCCGCGCCCAACGGGGTGGGCTTCTGGTAGCCTCCGCCGCGCCGCCGACCGACCGGCGGAAACGAACGGAGAAAGAGACACCACCATGGCCATCGTTCTTTACCACCACCCGTTTTCGCGCGCCGCCAACACTGTGTGGATGCTCGAGGAAGTCGGCGTCGAGTACGAGCTCAAGTTCGTCGACATCATGGCCGGCGACCAGAAGAAGGAGGACGTCACGAAGCTCAATCCGATGGGCAAGCTGCCCTTGCTCGTCGACGGCGGCACCGTCGTCACCGAATCCGCGGCGATCGGCCTCTATCTCGCGGATCGTTATGCCCCGGGCCGCCTCGCGCCGAAGCTCGACGACGCGGCGCGCGGCACCTATTTTCGCTGGTCGCTCTTCGCCCCCTCGGTCATCGAGCCCGGCTCGATGGCCAAGGCCGGCAACTGGGAGTTCCGCGCCGGCTCCGCCGGTTGGGGCAACTACGACGACATGCTCGCGACGATGGAATCGGCCATCGCTGGCCGTGACTTCGTCCTCGGCAAGGAGTTCTCGATGGCCGACGTCATCTTCGGCGGCACCATCGCGTACATGCTCGACTTCAAGATGCTCGAGCCGCGCCCGAGCTTCACCGGATACGCCGAGCGGGTCAAAGCCCGCCCGGCGTACGCGAAGAGCGAGGCGCGCAACAAAGCCGTGATGGACGAGCGCGGCCTCAAGATGCCTGGGGCTTAGAGCGCGCTAGAGGATTGAAGCGGAGCCCCTCGGCGAGCGCCGTAGGAGCGCCGCGTCCTCTCCTGCGCTGTGCGCTACGGCGACGTGGTAAGAGAGCCTATGCGCTGCGCGCATTACCCACTTCGTGATCGATCGCGGTATCGGCATCGTAGAGCTGGCGCGCGCCGTGGAGGCGCGCGGCTTCGACTCGCGCTACCTCCCCGAGCACACCCACATCCCGGCGAGCCGACGCACGCCTCACCCCGCCGGTGGCGAGCTCCCCGACGACTACAGGCGCACGCTCGATCCCTTCGTCGCGCTCTCGGCGGCGGCCGCCGTGACCTCGCGCATCCGCCTCGGCACCGGCATCTGCCTCGTCGCCCGGCGCGACCCGATCGTCACGGCGAAGGAGGTCGCCACGCTCGATCTCGTCTCGGGCGGTCGCTTCGGCTTCGGCATCGGCGTCGGCTGGAACGAGGACGAGGCGATTAACCACGGCGTCGACTTCCGCCGCCGCCGAGCGCTGTGGAGCGACGAGGTCGCCTCCTTCGAGGGCGAGCTCGTCCACCTCCCGACGCGGCGCTCGAGCTTCCTCCTTCGTTGCGAAGGGGGGAGAGGGAACCGGCGCTGCGCCGACGATCACGCTGGCGTTGATCGGGCGCTTGCGCTACGGACGGTCATGTTTCCGGCGAGCCCCTGGCCTTGCACAGGTCTGGAGAGTGATGCAGACGCAAAGCGTCGATTTGAGCCTTGCGCTATATGAAGGTGATATATGCGTTTTCGGCGACATGGAACAGATGTTACGGCTGTGACGATTCACATATCGAGCACCGAAGGGAACTCTTCGGCCAGCCTCGGGATCGCCGATGTTCCACGCCCGGATGGTGTTCCCAGAATAACGAGCAGTGATCCTGATGTAATTAGCGTCGACGGCACACCTCGCATACGCGCCGTTGGCAATTTTTCGTTTTACCTCAAAGCCCTTGCTACAACATCAGGTAGCGGCCCTGTAACGGTGACTGTGGAGACACGGTCCGGAATCCAGGCGACACTGAGGGTTGTGGTCGACGCTGCGATAGAATTGCCGGATCCTGCCACTGAAGCTGGAGCTGTCGCCAGACTGTTGATGTCGGAGGCCCGCGGTCCTTCCCACGCAGACTACCTGGCAGCAGACACATTGGACAGTATGGGGTGGATGCAACGGGTTCTGGAGAATCGATTGGCGAGCGATCCTTCTCAGTTCGGGGCGCCCGGGGCGAGAAATTTGATCGACATCATTCGCGCCGCCAATCAGTTTGATGGGTTCTCCGATTATCCGAACCACGATCAGGGGGTTCGTCGTCGGCTGCAGCAGATGGTCAATATCGCGAACAACGACAACGATCGAATGCAGTCGGATTTTCGAAATTTTATACAGAATGCGATTGATGTGGCTCGGTTGCGGGTCGCCATCCGGGACCCAAGTTCAACAGGCTTGTTCGGGTGGAGAGCCGCAGGGACTGGAAGCCCAGGGCCCAGATTCGCGAGATTTCGTACGTTGGCTGGGAACACGTTCTTTACGTTGCGGCCATGATTGAAGCCTTATGAACTGAGATTCTTGCCTGCATGCATGGGCGCACTCCGGCGGTGGCCAGTAGCGAGCCGCGCCAGGAAGCAGGGGCATGGTGCAGTTGCATGTAGCGCTGTCGAGGCATCGATGTGCCGTCTCGCATCGGATGGTGGGGCAACGGCGGCGCCGGCAACCGTGGCAGCGGCGGCGGCAACGACGTCGGCGGCCCGCGCGCGCCCCCCGCGAGCGTGTACGTGGCGCCCGACGACCACGGCGACGCGTGCTCGTGCTCCGCGAGCGGTCGGCGCCGACGTGGTCGGCCGCGAGACCGTTGAGCACCACCACCCGATCGTGCGCCTCGTCGTAGGCCCCGCCCTGCATGAACAGGCAGCTGTTGGCGTCGGCCACGTGGCTCCAATCGCGGCGGGTCAAGGGCCAAGGTGAGCGAAGCGACGTCGTCTCGTCGGGTTTGCGGCCGCGTGGAGCAGCCGATGACCGCGAGGACGGCGAACGCAGCAGAAGCACGCAGTCACGCAGGAAATATTCAGTGCCGATGCAACCCTGAGCGGAACCGATACCGGGAGATTCGAGCGTCTCTCACCCTGTAAGACTGGAGCTTTCCTGCAAGGTCGCCGCACCATCGGGCGCCTCGGAGCGCAAGGGCGGGCTGATCCGTGGTAGGGCGAGCCCCGGGAGGCGCGTCGCGAGACGCTATACGGCGTCACCGAGCGCCTTGCGGCGCACAACAATGCTTTTCCAGTACGGTGGTCGCCGCGTGGACGCTGGGGGAGCGTGCTGGAGCATCGGTCGGCTCGCCGAGCGCGCAGAGGAAGCGGACGATGTTCCGGGGCTCAGTGACCATGGCGGCACGGTTTCCGCATCGGCCGCGGCAACATGACACGCTGGCAGTACGATTGTGGTCGGGCAGTCCGGCGCCCACCCCTCTTAACGCGGCGCTCCGAAGGAGCCCTGCCAGCCATGTCCTGCCTCGGGCCCGAAGATCCCCGAGGGCCGGTCGATTGGAATTGACACCGGCAATGTGAGCGTTCACATTCCAGTCGAGGGTCATCCTTTTGTTTCGGTCTGCTCGGGTCCTCCTGAGTACCGAGCTCTTCGTCAATCTGATCCATTTGATCGATTTTTACACCGATCCTGTTCGCTGGGTCGTCGCGGAAGCGATTGCTGATCGATGGTGCTCGACGTTTTGCCAAGAGCGATCCAATCCAGGGAGGCGGATCCCGTAAGGAACGCTCTGTCACCTGAGGTGAGCGTGGCGAGTCGCCCTTGATACGCTCGAAACGTTTTGTTTCCTTTTCACCTGATTCCGGCACGTAGGAGACCTGTGATGCAAGTTCAAACGTTCAGCCGACTCGCCTTTTGTGTCACCCTTGCGAGTTGGGTCGCGATTTCGTGCGCCTCCGCCGAGTCCGACTCGAACAACGACGGAGGGGGCGGAGCGACGGCGACCGGTTCCGTCAGTAGCACGAGCGGTAGCAGCGTTGCGACCTCTAGCGGCAGCACGAGCAGCAGCACGAGCGGCAGCGGCGTTGCGACCTCCAGCAGCACCACCGCGGCCGGGACTGGCGGTGACAACAGCGGCGGGAGTGGCGGGGCTGAGCCGACCGGCAGCGGCGGTACCGGCACGGGCGGCTGGCCCGAAGGAGCCATTCCCCTGGGGAACGCGCCTGTGAAAAGCGCGGGGTGCGGCAAGGCAACCACGCTGACGAGCAAGGAGTATACGATCTCGAGTTCGGGCCAAAATCGCGTGTACTACGTCGATATGCCCCGCAACTACGACATGAACAAGCCCTACCGGCTGTTCTACACCTCGCATTGGATCGGCAGCCGCTACCAAGACGTCAAGGGGCAAGACTTCTACTTTCTCAAACCGCAGCTGGAGGCCGACGGAGAGCAAGCCATCTTCGTGGCCCCCTCCTCGGACGGTGCAACGTGGCAGGAGAAGGACCACGCGCTGTTCGACGACATCATGGCGCTCATGAATGAAAGTGTCTGCTACGACACGACCCGCGTGTTCGCGACCGGCTTCAGCTTCGGAGGGATGATCACCTATTCGCTGTCGACGAACCATCAAGCGGAGATCCGTGCGGCCGTGGGCATCGCCCCGGCCAACTACAACATCTGGTTGCCTGAAAAGACACATAAGCCCATTGCTTGGATGCACACGACGGGCATGAGCGACGGGACTTGCCCCTGGGTGAACAACGAAGGTCAAAAGAAAGGGTCCAAGTTCATCGCCCTCGAAAAAGCCGAAGACAACGGCTGCACGATCCCGAACAACATCCCGACTTCAAACGGCGCGTACAGCTGCTTCGATTTCCAGGATTGCGATCCGGAACATCCGACGCGGGTGTGCACCTTCGGCGGCGGGCACACGAACATCGACGGCAATCCGAACTGGATTCCCATCGAGTCGTGGAAGTTCTTCAAGCAGTTCTGACCGACGTCCTCGGCGCGGACGGGACCCTCGCCCGCGCGTAGCGCCGCGCTCGCGGCGCCTCGACATGGCGCCCTTCCCCCCATGGCTTTCAGGGATTGAACGTCGCGACGAAGATGTCGGAGCCGCCGGCGTGGTGGATGGGGCCGGTCCCGAAGTCGACCGCCGCGCTCGCAGCCCCTGTGAGGGCGATCACGCCGCTCGGCGAGATCGTGATGCCATGTGCGCTGGCGCCGAAGCCGAGGGTCCAGAGCTCGGCGCCGCTCGGGTCGAGCTTGGCGAGCCCGTCTCCGGCGACGACGATGTTACCAGCGGAGTCGAGCGCGAGCGCGTCGCCGAAGGGGATCGAGTCGCTGAACACGTGGGCACCCGCGGCGTCCAGCTTGAGGAGCACGGGGCCGGCGGGAAGCACGCCGCCGCCGAGATCGACGGTCCCGTCCGTGGTGCCGGCCACGAAGACCTCGTCAGCCGCATTGACGGCCACCGACCAGTCCGCCTTCCACGCGCCGCCAGGGGGGATCGACGGATCCGGCGCGAACGGGCGGCTCCAGAGCACGGCGCCGGTCGGGTCGAACTTGCTGACCGTGAGATACCCTGCGTCGGCCTGCGGTGCGGTCACGGTCAGCGCGTTGCCCGCGCTGTCGATCGCGAGATCAGCGTGGTATTCCAGGGAAGTGAAATAGTGCTCCTCGCCGGGAGGGGGCGTGATCCTGTGTTTCCAGAGGACATCGCCGCCAGGGCTGAGCTTCGACAGGTAGGCACCGTTCGCCCAAAGGTCGACGTAGACCAGGTAGGTGTTGCCGAGCGCATCGACGGCGATACGCTCGGGAACGCTGTAGCTTTCGATCGCGTCCGACGTGTAGATGGGCGCTTGACTCCAGATGCCCTTGCCATCGCGGTCGAGCTTGACCACGAAGCCTACGGTATTGTAGTCCAGATCGAGGGGGGAGAGGCACTGGTTCAACACCCTGGCGACGCCACCCGAGTATGTGCCGGCGAGCAGGAGGTCGCCGTTGCCATCGACGGCCATGACGAGCGGGTGGCCGCTGGGCAGGCGTTCGCTCCAGAGCGGCGCGCCCGATGGATCGAGCTTGAGCAGGAAGTGGCTTCCGGGCGGGGAGGTCAGAGGGCCCGCGCCGAAGTCGACGGTTCCTGTGAAGGTGCCGGCGACATAGTAGTTGCCTGCGGCATCGCTCGCGATGTTCAGGCCCTGGTCGGCGCCGGTGCTGCCGAACCCGCGCGCCCACGACAGCATGGGGCAATGGGGGTCGCCGTCGCAGTTCTCGTCCTCCGGCGTGGAGCAGAACTCGTCGGCAGGCGTCACCTCGCCCACGCAGGCGCCGAAGCCAAGGCCGTTGGGCCGGCAGGTCTGCGTCCCCGCAGCGCAAGGTCCGACGCCCCTGGTCCCGGCAGGGCCGGAGTAGCACGCGATGACCGAGCCCGGCACGCACGTCTCGGACGGGTCTCCGCCGCCGCCGGCGCCCTCGCTGCCGCCGCTGCCTCCTCCCTCACCGCTGTCGCCGCTCGCCGGCGGATTGAACGTGGCAGCATAGATATCCCAGCCTTCTGTATACTCGATCGGGCCGGTCCCGAAGTCCGCAGGGCCACTCGCAACGCCGGTGACGGCGACCGCGCCGTTCGGGGAGATGGCTATGTCCGCTACTGAGGCCGCGAAGTCGCGCGTCCAGAGCTCGGTGCCGCTCGGGTCGAGCATCGTGAGCCCACGCCCGCCGAGGAAGATGTTGTCCGCGGGGTCGATCGCGATGTCGCCGATGTGGCGGACGGGCTGGGTGAACACCTCCTCGCCGTCCTGATCCAGCTTGATGAGAACCCCCTCGGCCAACACGAGGATCTCTCCCGCCGAGTTGACCGCCACCTTGCCACGGAAGGCGTAGTCGTCCAATCTCCGGGACCAGAGCAAATCTCCATCCGGAGAGAGCTTTGAGACGTACGTGTAGAGGACAAGGTAGTCGCCATCGACACCTGCTTTATTCACTGTCACCACGTTGCCGGCGCTGTCGAGCGCGAGGTTCATGTGGAAGCTCGGGCTGCCCGGAGTGCTACGCCTCCAGAGGACATTGCCCATCGCGTCCAGCTTCACCACCGCTGTCGCGTCCTCCAACCCGATGGCGAGGTACGCGTCGCCGAGAGCATCGATGGCCACCTTCGTCGCCCAGGTAGGATGCGAAGGCCAGAAGCTGAATCCATCGCTCCAGATGTGATTGCCGTCGGGGTCGAGCTTGGCCACGAATTGCGCGGAACGATCGGGCGGAGCCGGCAGGGCGCACCCGCCGAAGCCGAGGTCCATGCCAATGCCAGTGAAGTCGTCCTCGTAGTTGCCGGCGATCAGGACGTTGCCGTTTCCGTCGATGGCCAGGGCATCTCCTGTCTCGCGCAAGGGGGTGCCGAAGCGCTTGCTCCAGAGCGGCGCGCCCGAGGGGTCGAGCTTGAGGAGGAAGATGTCGCTGCCACCGGCGCTGGTCAGAGGGCCGGCGCCGAAGTCGACCGTTCCTTTGAAGGCGCCGAGGATGTAGTAATTCCCCATGGCGTCGACGTCGATTGTCGATGTGGGAGTGGTGGGCTCGATGCCGAACCCGCGCGCCCAGGCGGCCGGTTGCGGGCAACGGGGGTCGCCGTCGCAGCTCTCGTCCTGCGGCGTGGCGCAGACCTCCGCAGCAGGGGTGATCTCACCCGTGCAGGGCCCGTAGCCGAAGCCGTCAGGACGACAGGTCTGCGTCCCGGCCGTACAGCGCCCGACGCCGTTGGTCCCCTCGGGGCCGGAGTAGCACGCGACGATGGATCCCGGCACGCATGTTGCCGGCGAGCCGCTGCTCCCGGTCGAGGTGCTCTCGTCGCCGCCGCCGTGGCCTGCGGAGCCGCCGCTGCCCGTGGCAGCGGAGCCGCCGCCGCCGTGGCCTGCGGAGCCGCCGCTGCCCGTGGCAGCGGAGCCGCCGCCGCCGTGGCCTGCGGAGCCGCCGCTGCCCGTGGCAGCGGAGCCGCCGCCGTGGCCTGCGGAGCCGCCGCCGTGGCCTGCGGAGCCGCCGCTGCCCGTGGCAGCGGAGCCGCCGCCGCCGTGGCTTGCGGAGCCGCCGCCGTCTCCTGTGCTTGCGGAGCTGTACCCGCCGGCGCCCGCGGCGCCGCCGCTGCTGCTGCTGCCGGGCGCGCTCGGACCGCATTCATTCGTGGGGCCGAAGGCGGCGAGGAGCAGGGCGGCGGAGGCACGCCGGTGAAGCCCGGAAGTCGAACCGATGGACTCGAACGGTCTTGCCATGCCGCCTCTGATGCTCGAGGCAGACGCCGCATTCATGCCGCGAGCGAGCGACGACGCGCGTCCGGGGGGCCGAGGGATAAGGAGACGCAGCCACAGCGCCGTCTCCCGCGCGTGATTCGTGGCCACGCCACGCCTCGAACGACGCGATCATTGTTCTAGAAATGGTCGAGGACCCGATCACGAAGCAACCCCAAGTTGCTCTTTGTCCGCGCCCCGCGCCCGACCGAGCCGGCTCGTCCGGCGGACACCGATTCGGTCAATCGAAGTTCACGATGTAGTTCTCCCAGTTCTCACCGACCGAGAACAACTTGAAGGTCACCTGCCGTCTCGGGGGCTCTTTGCACTCCGGCCACCTTTCGTAATCGACGATCACGAACCGGCCTGCCTGCACGCACAGGCCGCGCATGTTGACCTGGAAGTCCCCGCCGGTGGCAGGCCAGTGCTTCGTCCCATCCGCGCGCTCGGCGAAGTAGCCGTAGTCCGTGGAAGCGTAGAGCTGTTCGCTGGATACGACCTTGCACTGCCCGGGCGCGATGGACCACCACCCGCGCGTCACCCACGGATTGGGGGCCGAGCTCAGGTTGATCCGCATGGCGAACGCCGCATTGACGGGCCGGTCGGAGCGGTTGCAGAACTTGATGTTGGCGAACGTCGGCGACGCGTACGCCGTCGAGAGGCCGATGAGCGCCGCAGTGATGAAGAGCCTTTTCATGATCATCGAGTCCTTCCTCGTGGGTCGATGTCCCGAATGGGCACGAAGCCGCCCCGTTCAGGGGTGGAAGGCCACGGCGCAGAGCTCGGCGACTACACGGCATTCCGCGGCGTGCCCGGCGGCGTAGCGGCGGCACTGCTCCCGCGCGCGGCTTCGACCAACCCCGAGCGCCGCGGAGACACCGGCGCCGCCGGGCTCGCTCTGGCTCTTCCACCATGCGCCCCAGGTGCCATGGTCGTCGATGGCCAGCGCGCCGCAGGCGTTCTGAAAGGCCGCTGCGATGAAGCAGTCCTTCGCGGGCGACCCGCGGTTGCAATCGGCGAGGGCCAGCCGGCCGGCCTCATCGCTCGACGTCCAGGACTGGGCGGTGGCGGCGCGGTTGCTGGTCGTGGAGTAGGCGATGGCGCCGAAAGAGTCGTTTGCCGCGGTCGCGGGCCAGACAGCGAGGATCACCGCGGTGGTGCAGAGAAAGTGAACACTGGGTTGAATGACGCGCACGATGGATCGGTCTCAGGCACCGTACATGCCAGCGTGGCGCAGACAATACTACACAGCCCGGTGAACTCGTTGGATCTGCTGGTCTTTGTAGGCGGATCGGTGGATCCGTACTTTTGTGGTTTGTGTCGATTGCTGGTCGTTGGCGGGGAACTCTTGACAGAAGCTCCGGTCGATGGGCGGTCGGGGGCGCCCAAAGGGGCGCGGCGGACGCACAGCCGGAGGTGTCGCGCCGCGTCTTGCCTGGGTGACACGGCGCGGCTGCCTCATGGGGACACCGCCGGACATCCCCGGATCAAGCCGCACCCCTTCGGACCAGCGCCCGCAGGCGCGGCGAGAGGGCGCGGCCCGAGAAGAAGAGGTCGCGGAACCAGCGCTGCGCCGGGTCGTCGTCGTGGCGCTGCGACCACACGGCGACGACCTGGGCGGCGGGCAGCTCGAAGGGGGGCGCGAACACCCGAAGCCCGAAGAGCTCGCGGGCGCGCTGGGCGACGCTGCTCGCGATCGTGCAGAGGAGGTCGGAGCTGCGCACGGCGAGGGGCGCGGACATGAAGTGAGGCAGGCGCAGGGCCACCCGCCTGGTCTTGCCGAGGCGGGCCAGGGCGCGGTCGACGGCGCCGTCGCGGTGGCCCTCGACGCTGACGAGGACGTGGCCGAGGGCGACATAGGTGTCGAGATCGAGGCGGCGCTTGATCGCCGGGTGGCCTTTGCGGGCCATGACGGCGAAGGGTTCCTGGTAGAGCGGGGCGCGGCGGAGGCCGGCGGCCGGCACCGGCTGCGAGGCGCCGAACAGGGCCAGATCGATGTCGCCGCGGACCAGCGCGGGGGTGACGTCAGGGGAGAAGCGCTCGATCTCCAGGCGGACGAAGGGGGCGTGTTCGCCCAGGTGGTCGAGCACGTCGGGCAGCGTCGTGAGCTCGAAGTAGTCGACGGTGGCGACGCGGAAGGTGCGCGCCGAGGTGCGCGGATCGAAGGGCTCGGGGGAAGCGAGGGCGCGGCGGAGGTGCTCGAAGGCGGCGGGCAGGGCCGCGCGGAGCTGGAGCGCGCGCGGCGTGGGGGTGAGACCGCGGCCGAGGGGGACGAGGAGGGGATCGCCGAAGAGCTCGCGCAGGCGCGCGAGGGAGTGGCTCATCGCCGACTGGCTGACGTGGGCGCGGCGCGCCGCGGCGCTGACGCTGCCCTCGACGAGCAGCGCCTCGAGGGCGGGGAGGAGGTTCAGGTTGATGGTCCGTATATCGATCTCGCTCATGCCTGGCATGAGATACATCCCATTTTCCTCATGGGTCCAGCGACGCATGCTGGGCGGCCTATGAGAGCATGCGACGCCGAGGTCATGGTGACGGGGGGTACGGGATTCATCGGGCGCTGGCTGCTGGCCGAGCTGACCCGGACGAAGTCCGTGGCAGCGCCGGTGCGCCGGGCGCGGCAGCGGGCCGCCGAGCTTTCCGCGTTCGTCGACGCGCACGGCGGCGATTCGCGGCGGCTCCTGGTGGTCGAGGGCGACGTCGAGGCGGCGTCGCTCGGTCTGTCCGAGCGCTTCGATCAGGTGCGCGACGTCTATCACCTGGCGGCGCGCTTCGCCTTCGGGCTCGGCGTGCAGGAGGCGCGGCGCTGCAATGTCGAGGGCTCGCTGCACGCGGCCGAGTGGGCGCTCGGGCGGCCCCACCTGCGGCGCTTCGTCTACCTCGGCGGCTACCGCATGATGCACGCGAGCGCCCGGCCGGGCGCGGAGAGCGTGCTGACGCAGCGAGCGTGGGACCGGCTCTACCGCCAGCACGGCGCGTACGAGGGGTCGAAGCACGAGTCGTTCCTCGCCGTGCGCCGCTTCGCGGCCGAGCGCGGGCTGCGCTGGACGGCCGTGCATCCGAGCAGCGTCATCGGCGACTCGCCCACCGGCGAGACCACGCAGCTCACGGGCGTCGGCGAGATGGTCGAGCAGCTCTGGCGGGGCCGCCTGCCGGCCCTGGCCGGCAGCGAGCGCACCTTCCTGCCGCTGGTGACGGTCGACTACCTGGCGCGCTTCCTGGCGAGCGTGCCCGAGCGCCCGGAGACCGCGGAACAGGACCTCTGCGTCCTCGACCAGGCGACTCCGCGGCTGCCCGCGCTGGTCCGCGGCATCGCCGCCCACCTGAGGCGCAGCCCCCCGGCGTGGGTGCTGCCCCTCGGCCTGGTGCGCCTGTTGCCGGAGGCGCTCACCGGGGTGACGCGAGAGAGCCTGTCGTTCCTCGCCGAGGATGCGTATGACACGAGCGCGGCCGACGCCCACGCCCGCGCGGTCGGTCTGGTGATGCCGCCGATCCACACCAGCGTGGAGCGCTGGTGCGACTACCTGGTGGCGACGCGCTTCGGCGCCGCACCCGGGAATGCGCTTGGCCGCCGGCCGGCGTCCTCCGTCGCCTGATCCGCGATCGGGGCCGCCCCATGGCCAGCGACGACTCAGGGCATCGGGTACACGAGCGACAGCCCGGCGACGCACATCTCGTCGAACGTGCTCCCCTCGCCGTAGGCCACGTCGATCGTCGAGATCATATTCGCCTCCTTGAGCGCCTTGACCACGTATGGGTTCTCCGTCGAGTTATTGTACGTGCACCGGATCTGGAGCACATCGCCCGGCTCGAGCGTCGGGAGCATCTCGATGGGCGCGTCGTATGAATACGAGCGCTGCCAGGAGAACTCCCACTTCGGCGCGTGCGCCAGGCACTCCTCCTTGGGTTGATCGGGTGAGCCGTTCGCCCGCGTGACCGTCACCTTCTCGTCGAAGCCCAGGTAGTGCATGTGCAGAAAGTCGCCATAGATGCGCGTGCCCGGCGGGAACGGCATCTCTTGCGCTGCGGGCGAGTCCGGGGCCGGGATCGTGAGCTGCTCCGTCTCGACGTGGCTCTTGCTGTCCGCGGGGATCAGGAACTCGACGCCGTTCTTGTCGCCCGGACCCGGCAGCAGCCCGAAGCCAAGCTGGCCGACCGGATCATCGAAGTTGCCGATCAGGTGGTACAGGAAGCCGTACTTCGGCTTCTCCTTGGTGAGCCTGAGCTGGATGCGCGTCAGGTCCGGGTCGGCCGTCGTGCCGGCGGGGTGGTAGTGGATCTGCATCATGAGGAGCGACCCCTTCGGGATCAGCTGGCCCACCCCCTCGGGGAGATCGACCGGGTCGGCGCCGGGAGCCCAGGCTGTGAGCATCTGGAGCGATCCAATCTCGACGCCATTCGGGACCTCGCCAGCGCCACACGGAAAGCTTCCGTCGGGGCCCGCCAGGCTCGCGGACTTCCCCTCCGGATCGATGGAGATTATCCCATGGTGAACGACCTTGTGGTTGCCGGGCACCATCTGTAAACCATTGAGGTACTGGTCCTCGGTGAGCCCGGGATCGATCATGAAGCAGCGGAACTCGTCCTGCTCACCGGAGGTGACGTAGGGCTCGTTCGGATGAACCTCGAGGGTCATGCCCGGCAGGCCGGGGCTCTTCGGCGCGAACGCGGCGGGCGCGTCCTTCGGATCACCCTTGGGGGTGCCGGCCTTGCTCCAGGCCTCCAGCGTGCTGATCTCCTCGTCGGAGAGGCGGATGTCGCCCTTCCACGCGTGACGGGTCGAGCACTCGTCCGTGTCACGCACGGCGAAGGGCGGCATCGTGCCCGCCTTGGTCGTCTGGACCATGAGCGCCGCGACAGCCCTGGCGTCGTCGTACGCGGTAAGGCTGAAGGGCGCGATATTGCCCGCGGAGTGGCAGCCCATGCAGCTCCTCTGCAGGATGGGCTCGACGTCTTTGTGGAAGGTGGGGCTGCTCCCGGTAACCTGGGGCTCCGTGGGCTCGTCGCCCCCGGAGCAGCCGGTGAACGAGGCGACGCCTGGCAGGGCGAGGGCGAGGGTGAGGGCGAGGGCGGACTGCGAGGCTCGGGCGACGGAGCGCGAACGTATTGAAGCAGGCATGAGACCTCCGGGCAGCCGGATCCTTCACGAGCGGAGGGTCCGGGCGCTTGGCAAGGAGTCACGTTTTGTTCGACGGCGTTTCATATATGTGTAACATGCATATAATCGCCCCCGCCGAAGCGTCAAGGAAATTTGTGCAAAATACACGGATCACAAAAGAGAAGCTCCGCGAGCTCCACGGAGCCACGGTCGATCTGATCGCGCCCGTGAATCAGCCGCAGCGCGATCAGGCGCTGCTCGCGGAGGCGGGCATCTCCCTGGATCGAGCCCTCTTTCCGCTGCTGGTGGGGATCGAGCGCTTCGGGCCGGCTGGCCTCCTCGGCGACCCGGGGGACCAAGGTAAGATTCAGACAGCTCGGCGCGGGGGCGGTCCGGCGCGGGCCGCGGTGGCGTCTGCGTGTCATGCTGGCCCAGACACGGCGCCAAGGCACGCTCCCTCTTGCCGGTCGTGCCCTGGCCCATGCTGCCGCGAAAGGAGCTACGAACCCTACCTCGCTTGACGACGTGCTGTTCCGGCCACCGCGTCGCGCGACGACACCGCCGGGGTGGCTCGCTTCCATCCTATCAAGGAGCGTTCATGCGACTGTCATTCTCTTCGGCACACTGCGTCCTCGCCTTGGTCACCGGGCTCACGGGCATGCTCGGGTGCTCGGACGACCCTGGTTCCGGCAGCAGCGCGCCCGACACGGGCGCGCCCGACGGCAGCCCGCCCCCCTCCGCGACGTTCGGTCCACTCGGCGATCGGCCGGATCTGCCCGTCGACGGGCGGCTCACCATCGGCGGCCTGCTCTCTGCGGTCGATGTCGTCCAGGACAGGGACGGTAGGCCCCATATCTATGCCGAAAACCTCGTGGACGCGATGCGCGTCGAAGGGTATCTGACGGCGCGCGACCGCGCGCTTCAGCTCGAGATCTTGCGGCGCACCGCCGAGGGGAGGCTCGCAGAGCTCTTCGGCGACCTCGATCCTTCCACCATCGATCAGGACATCGCTCTCCGCCATGTCGGGCTCGGTCGGATCGCCAGGGCCCAGTACGACGCGCTCCCCGAGGGGGAGCTCCGCCAGATGCTCGACGCGTACGCGGACGGGGTGACCCAGGTGTTCAGGAAGATCCGCTCCGGGGACATCCGCCTCCCCGAAGGCGCGACGGGGATACCCGCCAAGGCGTTCACCGACTGGAGCAGCGTCGACTCGCTCGTGATCAGCCGCTTCCAGAGCTACCTCCTGTCGTTCGACGCCGAGCTGGACATCACCATGCAACAGCTCTTCGACGCCGCCCGGACGACGTTCGCGTCGAGCAGCGCCGATCCGCTCGCGCAGAAGCGCGCCGGCTTCGAGCGGGACTTTTTGAGGTTCGCCCCCTCCGAGCCCGCGGTGACCAGCAGCGGCTACCCCGCCTCCCCGGCGCGGGAGAAGGCGCAGAAGGCGGAGGACAAGGCGGCGAAGAGAGCGCCTCGCGCGCGACGACCGGGCCGCGCCGCGCCGGGCCGCGCGAAGCTCATTTCGTCGCTGACCGGCTACCTGAGCGCGGTCCAGCGCGCCAGGAGCAAGGTCGCCCCGGAGGGCTTCGGCTCGAACAACTGGGCCATCCACGCGAGCCGGAGCGCGACGGGGCACGCGCTCGTGGCCAGCGATCCCCACCTGTCGCTGAGCGCGCCGGCCGTCTGGTATGCCGTCTCGATCCATGTCACCGCGCCCGAGGGCAAAAACGCGAGCCGCGATGTTCACGTCGGGGGCGTCACCTTCCCCGGGATTCCGGGGATCATCCTGGGCCACAACGAGCACGTCGGGTGGGGAGCGACGGTCGCGATGTACGATGTCACCGATGTCTATGCCGAGAAGCTCACGCCCGACGGCAAGGCCGTGCTCTTCAAGGGCAATCCAGTGCCCCTCCAGACGGTCGAGGAGGTCATCGCGATCGCTGGCAGGGAGCCCTATACCTACCGTGTCCCGATCGTGCCCCATCACGGCCCGCTCCTGCCGACCATCGTCGAGCACGCGGTGGTGGATCCGGACCCGGCCGTGGGGGCGCTCAGCGTCCGCTGGACGGGGCTCGGGCCGACGAAGGAGCTGGAGGCCATCTTCGGCCTGCTGCGCGCTCGCTCGGTCGATGACGCGCAGGAGTCGCTCTCGAAGTTCAGCGTCGGCGCGCAGAACTGGGTGATGGGCGACACAGCGGGCGACATCCTCTGGACGACGCACGCGGCGATCCCGACGCGATCTCCTGAGGCGTTCGCCTGGGACGCGGCCACCTATACGGGCGTCCTGCCGTGCATGGTGCTCCCCGGCGACGGGACCGCGGAGTGGACCGGGACGCTCCCCGAGCACCTCATCCCCCGGGCAAAGAACCCGCCGGCGGGATACATCGCCACGGCGAACAACGACCCCATCGGGGACTCCCTGGACAACGATCCATCGAACGGCGCGCTCCCCGACGGTACCCCCATGTACCTGGGTTGCAGCTTCGACATCGGGTTTCGCGAGGGCCGCATCCAGGAGCGGATCGACGCCCACGAGGGACCTCTGTCGCCGGAGGATTGCGCGGCGATCCAGGGCGACATCAAGTCGGCGCTCGGCGCGAGGCTCGTGCCTCACCTCCTCCGCGCCATGGACCGCGCCGAGGAGGAGCGCGCGACGCCCGGTACTCACCCCGATCTGACCGCGATCGTCGCGGACGCCGCATACGACCCGCAGCGCCTCGCCGCCCTGCGGGCGCTCCTCGACGGCTGGGGCAAGGAGGCGGACTACAAGGCGGCCGCCGGCATCGATCTCGATACCGCCATGCCGCTCGCGGACGAGGGCGATGGCCCCGGCGCGCTCGACGCCCGCGCCTCGGAGGCGACCTTGGTCTTCAACCTCTGGCTCGTCCGGGTGGTGCGCCGGGTGCTGGGCGACGAGCTCGGCCAGGTGGGCTTCTCGTCGTTCTCCCGGGAGCTCTCGGCGAAGGCGCTCCTCCATCTGTTCTCCGCCGATCGGGAGCAGCTCGCCACCTTCGATCCGGCCGTGCAGGACAGCGCGCTGTGGGACGACATGGGCACGCCAGCGGTCGAGTCCAGGGACGAGCGCGTGCTGCGCGCCCTGCTCGACGCCCTCGCCTGGCTCGATCGACAGGGCGGCTCCGGGGCTGCGGCGCCCCGCTGGGGCGCCTTTCACACGGTCACCTTCGACGCGCTCGTCCCGTTCTTCAGCAGCCTCAGCATCCCTCCGCCGAGCGATCCCCTCTGGAGCGGCGGCTTTCCGCGCGGCGGCGACGAGTTCGCGGTGGACTCCTCGGATTACCGCCTCTCGTGGGCGCTCGACGAGTCACCGGATTTCCGGTACGTCCACGGCCCGTCGCAACGGCTCGTCGTGGAGCTCGACCCGGCGGGGCCGAAGGCGTGGAACGCCCTTCCCGGAGGCAATGTCTGGGACGCCGAGAGCCCACATTTCCGCGATCAGGCGGAGCTCTGGCGAAAGAACCAGACGCACCTGGTGCCGTTCCTGCTCCCCGACGTGATCCAGGCGAAGGAGTCGCGCACGGTGGTCGCGGCGCCGTAGCCGGCGCGTCCTCCCAGGGCCCACCCCGGGTCGGCATCTGTCACGTAACGATCCGAGCACGCGATCGAGGCGAGGCCTGGGGTGTCCCTCCCCGGGCACGGTCTGCCCGCCTCGCCCCATCGTTGACGAAGGTCACGGCGAGCGGCGCTCCAGCGGCCCTGGCCAGCCGCGACCCGGGTAGCTACCCCTCGGCGCAGCGCTCGATCAGGACTGCGAGCGGCTTCTTGCTTGCGGCGTAGCGGTGCCGCCAACGAAGCGCGCGACCTCCATCGCGTCGCGGGAGCCGCCGCCCAGCCAGCCAATGCGGGGTCAGGCAAATAAAGATCGTTGGCTGGCATGGATAACCAAGTCACGCTGGGTGCTCACCAACATTTCTGCGGATTTCGTCTACATCCATACATCCAAGCGAGCGAACGACCGCTTCTCTACACCTTACTTCACATCGGCGGGCGAGCTGATCACGTCAGCTCTGCATCGAAATTTGCAACCTTGATGTGAAGAACGACCGAAGTATGCGACCTAATTGGGCGGTCGTTTGATCTTCGAAAGTGTTTCGTCTTGACCGGACGTATCGATCCGAGAATAAGTCGTTGTACGAGAGCGCCGGTATCCGCACCCTCTGGTGCTGGATGGTCTGCACCGATGGTTCGCGGCGCGAAGGCATGCAGCGGGAGGCTCCTCTTCTGCCCCCTGGTGCCTTCGCCCGTCACGGTCCTGTCCACCACAGCGGTTCGACGACGCCGGGGGAGAAAGAGCCATGCATTCGATTTCTCGAGGCTTCGGGTCGCGGTCGTTTGCCGCCGGGGAGCTCATCGCCGCGCTCGTGGCGATGTCGATCGTCGAGCGCCGCTCGATAAGGACGTGACTGCGGAGGGGCCGCCCAGGCCCCGATTCGAAGTCAGTCGCTGAACGGGTAACCCCACAGACGAAGCAAGTCTGCGACGGGGCACGTGTGTGCCTTCAGTCAAAGGAGACTCAATGCGTAAAATCAGCCGCTTCCTTGCCTTGACCTTCTTGGCCGGAATCTCCGGCGTGCTCGGCTGCCTGGGCGGCCCCGATTCGGACGAACCGGCTGAACTGGCCGAAGAAGACGTGGGCGCGAGCGAGGAAATGCTGGTAGCGCGCCCCGCCGCGCGGCTCATTTTGACCGACTCCGTCATCGCGCGCCTGAAGGCGCGCGCCGCGGCCGGCGACGCCGCGTGGACGGCGTTGAAGAAGCGCTGCGACGATTACACGACCGGCACGATGCACCCGCCGAGCGGCAGTACCTACCCGGGCTACCCGAACGTCGGGCAAGGCTATCAAGGTGACGAGTATCCCCCGGTCGTGCGCGCGCTGGGCATCTGCTATCGCGTGACGACCGACACGGCCGCGCAGGCCCGCTACGGTGAGGCCGGCGTTCGCCTGCTGGAGGCCATGAGCACCCCGGTCGCGTCCGGGGGGCAGAAGCCGTCGACGGACCAGGGTTACGGCATCCGAAACTACGTGGTCGGTATGGCGTTCGGCTACGACTGGCTCTACCCGGCGATGCCTGCGGCGACCAAGACGCGCCTGATAGCTTCGATGAACGCGTGGATCGATTGGTACGACGAGAGCGGGTTGATCAAGAACGACCCGATCGGCAACTACTTCGCCGGCTACTATCTGGCCAAGACCACGGCGGCGCTGGCGACCGAGGGCGAGAACGCCAAGGCCAGCGCGTACTGGAACGACGTCGTGACGCGCATGTGGGGACAGCTCGTGAAGCCGAAGTTCACGAGCATGATGGGCGGCGGAGGCTGGCCGGAGGGCTGGGGCTACGGCGGCAGGGCCGTCATGTACATGGTCGAGGCGCTGTGGGCGACCAAGACGGCGACCGGCCTCGACTGGTGGAAGGAGCTGCCGCTGGCCCGTGAGGAGGCGACCTATGCCCGGTACTTCACGTGGCCCTCGCTCAAGCACATGGACGACCAGGGCACGATTCGCGCGGGCATCGACATGCGCCCTTCCGCGGCGCTGTTCCTCGGTCTGGCGACCATGCTCGAGCAGCAGGGTGACACCTCGGCCGCCGTCGCGCGCGGCTTCGCCGCCGACGTGATCGCGGCAGCGGGCGACGACTCGGCGCCGTGGTCCAAGTTCTTGTATGGCGATACGGGCGCCGCCAAGAGCGGGTACCAGTCGAGCGGCTTGTCGCACTTTGCGGCCGGCCCTGGCCACGTCGGCATGCGCTCGTCCTGGGACAAGACGGCCGTGTGGGGGGCGCTGTCTGGCGGCGCGTACATCAACGCCGCCTACTCCGGTGAGCAGATGTTCAACGCCGGCGGTCTGAGCGTGGTGGTCGGCGATCAGCCGGTGCTGATGAACGCTACCGGCTGGCTGCCCCAGAACTGCGGCAACGCCTGCGAGACCATGGTGAACGACGACAGCTACGGCAAGAGCCAGCGCCGGCTGTACAATACCTTCTTCGTCGACGACGCCACGAACCGGTACAACCCCGGACAAAATGCGCTCTCACCGGTCGATTCGAACGCCCATGTAGAGCGGTACGAGGACCGCGGCGCGTTCGTGCGCGCGCGCGCCACGGGCCTCGGAGACCAGTATGGCAGCGCCACGGTCAAGCCGGTCTCGCAGTTCACGCGCGACGTGGTGTTCTTCCGTCCAGGCAGCTTCGTGCTGTTCGACCGCACGACGGTGGCGAAGGCCAGCGCCGACCAGTGGATGAGCTTTCACACGCCCGTGGCGCCGCGTCAGGTGACCACCGCCGATGCGACACAGAAGCGCTTCGACGTCGTGGTGGGTGCGACGCTGGTCGGAAGCGTGCGCACGCTGCTGCCGAGGAGCGCGAGCACGACGACGACGACTCTGCCGGCTTCGACGGCGCGGCTCGAGGTGCACGCTCCGGTGCGCGCGGCGGCGCAGCAGTGGCTGACCGTCGTCTCGGCGGGCGCGGCGCTCGGCGAGCAAACGCGGCTGTCGTCCGCGGACGGCAACGTCATCGCCGGCAACGTGGTGGGCGTCGAGCTCTCGGCGCCGCAGAATCAGGTCGTGCTGTTCTCGGCCGATCAGGCCGCGACCGGCGCCGTGTCGAGCGCGGAGTACCTGGTCTCGCAAACGGCAGCCGAGCACGTGCTGGTCGACGTTGCGCCCTCCAGCTCCGGATATGCGGTCACGGCCGTCGCCTCCGGCGGAAAATGGCGCATCCGCGTGAGCGCGGGCGGCGCGCTGCAGGTGTCGGGCGCCAGCAAGACCTTGAGCTTCAAGGTCAGCGCCACCGGCGCTGTCACGGCGGGCTCCTCGACGCCTCCGACGTCGACGCCGACCACACCGCCGCCGCCCACCGAGCCGACGCAGCCGACGCCGTCGACGCCGACCGAGCCGACGCAGCCGACGACGCCCAGCGGCACAGCGCAGACGTTGACCTTCACGCAGGGCGTCAATGGCTACACCGGCGTGCAAGATCTGAGCATCTCCAGTTTGAATTACTCGTCCAGCAACCCTGTCGGCACGCTCTACAAGACCAACGACGTGCTCCTCGCCGACACGCGCAGCTACACCACCAAGGCGATCATTCGCTTCGACGTATCGCAGATCCCCACAACCGCCACGGTGACGGCCGCCACGCTCGACGTGACCTTCGAGAGCTGGGTTGGGCCGCAAGCCCTGAACGGCAACTTCATGAAGACGCCGTGGAGCTACAGCTCCGCGACGCTGGGCTTCACCAGCGGGGGCGCGGGCAGCAACTGGACCGCGCCGGGCATCGGCTCGGGCGACGTGCAGGGGCCGACCTTTCAGTTCCTGAACATCGACGCCAGCGGCTATCAGCGCAAATCCATCGCGCTCGACCCCGGCAGCGTGCAGAGGTGGGTCCGGAGCAGCGCCGCCAATCAAGGCCTCGTGCTCGCCAACGCCGCGACCGGCAAGGATCTGCGCATCTGCTCGAGCGAGGTGGCCAATGCCGCGAGGCGTCCGACGCTCTCGGTGACCTTCCAGTAGCACCGCGCAGCCGAGCGCAGGGGTGAGTCGTGCGAGGATCGCATTTCGGCTCCCCCGCCCTGCGCCGGACTCCCGCGCGTCATCAATTATCCATACGTCGACGATGAGGCAGCCCTGAGGTCAAGGCTGGGGGACGACCTCGTTCGTGGGGTTGCCGTCGATGTCACCGACCACGTTGTTGGACCAATCAGCGTACGTACACGTCGCGCACGACGTCGTGTAGCCCCAGTGGCTCGGGCCGAAGACGTTGTTGCGCAGGATCATGTCCTTGCCGTTCTCGGGGTAGAAGTCGTAGGCGCCGAGCGAGACGAAGTTGTCGTGGACATCGTAGTTCTGCAGCGTCGAGCCGTCGACGCCCTGGGTGAAGAGCACGGCAGTGATGGCTTGCCAATAGTTCGGCACTTCGTTGCCCGTGGCGGCGTCGACGCCGGGCTCGAGTCGGTTGTGGCTGATCTCGAGCGGCCCGCTGCCCCCGTACGGGAAGATGCCGCCCGTATGCGCGAGCGAGGGGTCCGCCAGGTGCGCGATGTAGTTGTCGTGCAACCAGCTCTGCTCGACGATCGTGTTTTGGCTGCAAAGGCACATGCCGCCGGTATTGGCCACATCCACCCGGGTCAAGCGGATGGTGCACGTCGCGCAGGCGTTCACGGCATGCTCGGTGAGGGCGGCGTTCGTACCTCCGAGGCCGACCGGCTCGGGGCGAATGGTCGTATCGCTGATGTTCAAGGTGAGCGGCGCGGACTCGTCGGCGTTGACCAGGATGCTGCGGTTCGTGGAGCCGGGCGGCGGCGCGATGATCGAGTTGGTGATGTTGACCGTGCCGTGGCAGCCGGTGCCGATGTAAATGAACGCGTGGAAATACATGTGGTCCAGGTTGACAGTGCCGTCGCAATCGTACAGATCCCACTCTTTGCTCTGGTCGTCGCTCGGCCACACTTCCGTGTACCCGGGCGGCACCGGGAGCTCTGGATCGGATTGGGCGTAGGTGCCCACGCCGGGCGCGCCGACGGTGAAGCGATCGGGGTAGCCCTTGGCGCTTGGCGCGTCGCCGCCTCCTGCTCCGCCACCGCTTCCGCCGCTCGTGCCTCCGCCGCCGCTGCCTCCGGCGCCTGAAGACATGGATGAGGAGCTCGACTTCATCTCGTCGTCACCGCACCCTGCGAGGAGGGCGCACAGCAAGACCACCCCCGGCAAGCTCGGTCCGAGGCCCGCTGCAGGACGATTGGTCGCTCTCTTCATGAGATCTCCTTCGCTTTCGGGGACGTCGCGTCGCTCGTGATCGGAGTTGCAGCCGAGCAGTCTACGGCCTGCTGCACGCCGGTCCTCAGCCTCATAAGCCACTCGTTTTCGGGGTCATGGGATCCGGAGGACGGGCCGAAACGACGGTCGGTGAACGTGCCGCGTATCGAGGGCGGCGTCGATCGAATTCATCAACGCCCGGCGCCTTGAGGCGACGTGAAAGGGGATCCCCATCGGCCGTGGACGGCGCTGACCGAGTCGGCGTGCCCAGCATAAAAATGCAATTCGGTGCGAACAGCGGGATGCCGCCTCGTTCCACGCCTCGAACGCGGCTGTTCCAGATCGTCGCCTGGCGCCGCTCGGAGTAGCGCAGCATACTCTGGACGTGATTTTTGAGCCGTCGCGGGCGGATTTCGTACGCCCGCCTTCGGGCCTGCCGCTCCGGCCGTCCCTTCACCGGTTTCAGCCAGGTGCCCCATGGGTCTGCTCGGAGACGCCGTCGCCGAGCCTGGCGCGCCGCAATCACAGGCCCCGTCACGTTGATTGCTGACGAACGCTGGCTCCTGGCGGAGGCGGACTCCGTCGGCGCGAACGATCGTCTGAACAGAATCATGATGTGGAGGCAGAATGAAGAAGAGAGAACTTGGTCATAAGCTTGGTCTCGCGGTGTGCGCTGGCGCCGCGCTCGGCCTCTCCACGGGCTGCTCGATTGAAGGCGCGTCGGACGAGCCGCTCGAGGCGTTCGAGTCGCATTCGTCCGCGATCATCGGCGGCCAGGTCGCCGAGGCGAGCCCCTGGGCCGTCCAGGTCTTCGACGTGCGCGGGAGCACCGGCGACTTCTACCAGTGCACCGGCACCCTCGTCGCGGCGCGCTGGGTGCTCACCGCGCAGCACTGCATCGCGGACGAGGGCGAGACGTCGGCGGTGCGCGTCGGCAGCAACACGTACCGCGAGGGCCAGCGCATCGCTGTCGACGCCGTCGAGGTGCACTCGGCCGACGCCGACATCGCGCTGCTCCACCTGACCGAGAACGCCGATGGACCGTTCGTCCAGCTGGCCCAGGCGACGTCGGTCGCGACCGGCAGGGACGCCACGGCCTACGGCTGGGGGAGCGAGGGCACGCCGCTGGTGATGGCGCCGTCGCTCAAGAAGGCGACCATCCACATCGACGGCTGGTACTCCGCCGAGGAGCTCATTGCGACGGGCGTGACGGGCGCGGGCTGGAGCGGCGACTCCGGTGGCCCATGGTTCGTCGACGGACGTCAGGTCGCCGTGTTCACGGCCTCGAACGGGCAGGACGGCACGAACCTGCACGCGAGGCAGCTCGGCGTCGACGTCGCGCGCCACCGCGCTTGGATCGACGCCACGATCGCCGGCGGCCCCACCGTCCACCCCAGCGGCCAGGTGGTGCTCCACGATCTCTCGAACTTCTCCGGCGTCTCGCAGGGCTTCGGGATCGGTCGCTACGACCTGCCGAACATGACGATCATCGGAGACAACCGCGTGAGCGCCATCAGGGTCCCCGCCGGGCTCCGGGTCACGGCCTTCATGCACGGCGACTTCGGGGGCGAGGCGCGCGTCTTCACCTCGGACACAAATCTCGTGGCCGCGGGCTTCGACAACACCATCTCGAGCATCGTCGTCGCGCACGCCTCGGACCCGCAGCCGGACGTGGTCACCTTCTACGAGAACGCCAACTTCTCGGGCGCCTCGGTCGTGTACGGCGTCGGCTCCTCCCTCTTTTACAGCACCCCATGGGACCAGAGGGCCAGCTCCGTCCGCGTCCCCTCGGGCTTCAGGCTGACGCTCTACAACGGGCTCTGGCGCTACTCGGGCGAGTGGCGCGTCTTCACGACGGACGCGAACCTCGCGCCCCAGAACTTCGACGACAAGACCCGGAGCTTCCTCATCGAGCGCTTGTAGGAGCGAGCGCGCGGAGCGGCCAGCGCTCCTCGCGCCGCGAGCCGAGCGCCGAATCGTCCCCGCGCCGGCCGCGCGAGGCATGAATACGCCACTATCGCCGTAGCGATCCCGACACTACCTGTCCATGGTCAATTCGACAGCTGTCCGCCTGGGTTGCGCGCGTTTGCCGAAACGCCCTAACAGGACGGGGATGCCTTGCGGCTGGATCCCGTCCTTCGAGGCTCGAGCTCAAGATGATTCTCGCCGGCGTTGCGCCGATGCCAGCGCTCGATCACGCTGACGAGGGCCGCGTGGATCCGGCCCAGCGCTGCCCCGAGTCCGGGTGAAGGCTCGTCGCACAGCGTCGGCGCGGCCGAGAGTCCCAGCCGATCCTGGATGATCTCCTGAGCGCGGCGAATGGATCGTGGATCCCGGCGGTCGAACCAGATGGCTTCGCCAAGCGACTCGCTGGCCTCGGGGCCTTCGTCCTCCGCGGGCCCGAGGTACAGGGTCACGGTGTGTCGTCCCACTGTGGCTGGTGGATCGATCAGCATGTTCCTGCAGCGTGCCCCGCGCTCGTGACAGAACGGTGGCGCAGACGAAGACTCTCCGTTGCAGCGCGGCGCTCGCCCCGCAGGCCGTGGAGTGAACGTTACCCCCGATGCACGGATAAGTTGCTGATACAGCGTCACTTTTCCGGGAGGGATGCAGATCGCGCAGGGTTCTCCGGCTCAACCAGCGCGTCCAGCATGGCTGTACGGTGGACGGCAACGACGAGGAGATTGACTTCCGGAGCCGCGCGCGGGGTCGTTCCACGCGCAGCGGGAGCCGTCGGGTGCCGCGCGTCCAGGGCGGCGATCCGCCTGCGCACTGTTGGCTGTAGAGAGGTTGACCACGGAACGGCCAGAACGGCCCTGGGGATCGAGGCGAGCCTGGAGAGGGGGGAGGGGCCAGCGCAGGTCGCGCTTGAGGTGGTTCGCTCGGGGCGGGCGCTGGCCTCGGGGAGCTCTCGTCTTGCTGGCCGATTACCGGTTATCGGCCGATCATCGGTCAGTCACGGTGCGGCGCGCAGAGGAGGCCGTTGTTGTAGTCGTCGAGCTTCGTGGCGAGCGGCTCGCCGACCGACCAGGGCGAGTTCTTGCCTCCCTCCTTCACGTTGCTGCCGAGCGGGTTCTTCTTGAGCCAGGCGTCGGCCGCGGCGATGGTGTCCTCGATGCAGCTCGACTGGTTGCCGATACCGACGTTGAGCTTGGCGACGATGAGGTGCTTCGCGATGATGTAGGTGACGTCGCCCTTCGTCGGACGGCTGATGATGTCGAGGAGCTGGGCCTTCGTGTACGTCTTGCCGCCGATGGTCAGCTGCGAGACCTTCCACGCGCTCTCGTGGTTCTTCCAGTAACCGGGGGTGCCCGTGCCGGGAGAGGCGCTCTGGCAGACGCCGCAGTCGGCCGCGCAGCTCGAGCAGTCCTCGGAGCCGGCCTTGCAGACGCCATCGCCGCAGACCGGCGGGCACTCGCCGCAGTCGGCCGCGCAGCTCGAGCAGGTCTCACCCACCGCGCAGACCTTGTCGCCGCAGACCGGCGGGCAGATGCCGCAGTCGCTCGGGACCTCGAAGCAGTTCTCGCCGGCCTCGCAGACGCCGTTGCCGGGGACCGCGGGGCAAGCGCCGCAGTCGCCGGTGCAGGTCGCGCAGTCCTCGCCGTTCTCGCAGACGTTGTTGCCGCAGACCGCGGGGCAGGCGCCGCAGTCGTCCGAGCAGGTGCCGCAGTCCTCGCCGGCCTCGCAGGTGCCGTTGCCGCAGACCGGCGGGCAGGCGCCGCAGTCGGCCGCGCAGGTGCCGCAGCTCTCGCTGCCGTTGCAGGTGCCGTCGCCGCAGGCGGGCGGGCACACGTCGCAGTCGGCGCTGCAGCTCCCGCAGTCCTCGCCGGCCTCGCAGGTGCCGTTGCCGCACTGGGGCGGGCAGACGCCGCAGTCGACGGCACAGGTGGAACAGCTCTCGTCGCCGCCGCAGACGCCGTTGCCGCAGGAGAGCTGGTAGCCGAAGTCCGCGTCGAGGAGGTCTTGTGCCCAGCCGAGCGAGACCACGCCCACGTTGTCGAGCCCGCCATCGGGGTCGGCCGTCGGCTCCTGTCCGGCGAGCGGGCCGCTCGCCATGAAGTTGTCGGGCGTGATGACCACCGAGTAGGTGCCCGCCGGGAGCGTGTCGAAGAGGTAGAAGCCGGGCTGGCCGGTGTAGGGGCTGGTGCCGGTGATGGTGAAGTCGAGCAGCTGGGTCCCCTGGAACAGCTCGACACGGACGCCGTTGACGCCGAGCTCGCCGGTCTCCGGCTCGTAGAGCCCGTCGGCGTCGCTGTCGAGCCAGACCGTGTCGCCGATCGACGAGTAGGTCACGTAGCCGAAGTCGGCGTTGGCGACGTTCTCACCCACGCCGAGGGACACGCCGATCGGCTCGTCGTCGCTTGTCAGGAGGTGGCCGAGCGGGAGCGTCGTGTCGTCGACGTCGACGACGTAACAGCCCGCGTTGAGCTCGGAGAAGCGATAGATGCCGTTCGCGCCGGTCACGGTCGTCTGGAGCGCGGCGCCCTCGGCGACACCGTCGCAGTTTGTGTCGCCGAAGAGGTCGACGACGACGCCGGAGATGCCGAGCTCGGAGGCGTCCTCGATGCCGTCCGCGTTCGCGTCGAACCACACCTTGTCGCCGATCGAGCCCTTCGGCACCGTGTAACAGACCTCGAGGAGAGGCCGGTAACTCAGGTCGGTGTGGGCGCTGCCCTTGTACGACGTCTTCCCGCTGGCGCCCTCCTCGAGGAGGATCCCGTAGCTCGGCGCCGTCCCGCTCACCCAGCTCTGCACCATCCCGGTGAGGTCGACGGTGGTCCACCCCGTGACGTTGGGCACGAACGAGGTGAACGCGGCGGGATCCATGCCGCCGAAGTTGTTCCACGTGACGAGCGCCTCGCTCCAGGGGGCGAGCACCTGGTGGACGTACACGGTCTTCGCCGTGCTCGTGTACGACAGGGCGTAAAATTTGGCCGACGTGACGAGAGAGCCGGCGGGGATGGGGCTCAGATCGAAGCGGAACAGGGCGCGCTTCTCTCCGACCGAGCTGGAGTACCCGGTGTTGACCTCGAAGGGGGACGGGACGTGGTAGCTCGGGGCGAGGCTCCAGATCTCCGCGTTGTAGATGTCACCCAGGACACCCCGCTTGATCACGGTGCACGTGGGAGACGGAGCGGTGGTGTTGGCGAGGCTGGTGGCGGTGATGAACAGCGTGGCGAGCGCGGCAGAAGATGCGATTACGATCTGCTTCATTGGTAGCTCCTTGAGGTCCTCACGGGTGAACCATTGCTGGAGCGTCATCCGAATAGCAGGCACCATGACACACGGGTCAGGCGAGGTCGGTTTCGCGGGCTCCGGTCGGAATGAGCCCCCGCAGGCTGATCAGGATCGGATCAAGTACGCGGGTGCTTTTGCTTCGATCGGAGAGCGGATGCGCAAGGTGACAGTGTTTAAGTTAGCAACTCAGAGATGAAGATGTCCAGATCTTTTTGAAGGCGGACGAGAAAAATGCATCGAGTTGCGAAGTGACAATTTTGGGTCGTGCGGTGACGTTTTTCGTCGTCTCGCGTCGTCTCGCGTCGTCTCGCGTCGTCTCGCGTCGTCGCGCGTCGTCTCGCGCCCCGTGGGGAGGAAGGCAGAGAAGAGCGCGGTCTGCCGCGTCGATGTCGCGTCGAGTTCGATGGCCAGTGTGCGGCGCGCGGTCCGCGGATTCTCGCGTGCCTCGCGCCGCGCGTTCGGCGGTGGCGCGCCACGACGCCCAGCGGGCCCAGCGGCCCTCTCCGACCCTTCGCGGGGGCCGAGGGATGAACAGGATCGGATCAGGTACGCGGGAGTGCCTGACGAGATTTGATGCAGAATGCGCACGGGACCATTTTTCAAGATAACGAGTCTTCGCGTCGCCTGTCTAGATCCTTTTTTTGCGGCATGAGCTTTTTGTGCGGCTCTTGATCTCGCGTGCGGGTGGGTGTTGGGTGCCGGGCGCAGCTCATCGCACATCGTTCGTCTCGCACGTCTCGCACGTCTCCCACGCTCATCGGCCACCGCGGCGCCCACCGCGGCCGGGGACGGGCGCCCTGGGGCCGTCCGCCGGCGCCCGGGCTTTGCTGAGATCGCCTGCACGCTGCGGAGCGGTGAGGTGGCCTACCGGATGAAGTACCCGACGGAGTCGCGGTCCGGGCATCACGTCCACGGGCACGTGGGGCAGGATGGTACTGGACCGCCGAATGGCGTTTGGACGCGCTACCCTCCTACCCTCTACCCTCTTTCCCCGACAGCGTTCGGCGCGCGCTCGAGGGTCGACCGGCGCTAAGGTCGCGCTCATGACGTCCACCGTGACCCGCAACACCGGCTCCACCATCAAGTACGCCGTCATCACGGCGGTGCTCGCCGGGCTCTCGTTCCTCTGTTTCAACGCGATGATCGGCCGCTCCGGTCCGCTGTGGCTGCTCTGTCTCGTCGGCGGCCTCGGGCTCGCGGTGTTCGCGCTCGGGTCGCTCCTGGCCGCCAAGGACCTGGCCGGCACGGCGACGTGCCCGCGCTGCCAGGCGACGCTCACGGAGATCGAGCTCAACCATACCGACGACCCGGCGTTCTGCGACAAGTGCCAGGCCGCGTACCTCGTCGACAAGCGCGTCCTCACCGTGCTCGCCGGCGACTACGTCCATCCGGAGCCGGGCTTTCCGGTGCCGGTGACGAGCGAGACGATCCGCTGGCCGGAAGGCTGCTGCGTGTGCGCGAAGCCGGCGACCCGCGGCATCGAGGCGAAGGCGCATGACGGTGAGACAGGGACCAACGCGGCCGTCGCCGCGGCCGGGCTCGCGCTCGGGAGCATCGCTGTGCGCACCGGCGGCGGCACGACCTACACGCTGCGCATCCCGCACTGCGCCGAGCACGACGACGGCGCGAAGGTCGAGATCGAGAGCAACAACAAGCCGCCGCTGAAGATTCGCTTTCGCTCCTACGCCTACCAGCGCCGCTTCCTCGAGCTGAACCCGAAGCCGGCGAAAGCCGCGTAGACCCGCTTCAGCGCTTCACGCGACTTCGTCGTTTGGATCGAGCGCGCTGACCTCCTCGAGGCCTTCCACCGCACCCGCTTCGTCGTGGAGCAACTCACGCATGTGCATCCGGACAGGCGCTCACCCCGCGGGCCGTGCCGCCGGGATCGGCACGCGGCCGATCGCGTAAGGCAGGATTCGTGCGATGTTGCGCGCGTCGTCGATCCCGCGGTGGTGTGTCCCGTGGAGCGGGAGTCCGAGCCGCTCGAGCGCGCTCGCCATGCCGTAGCGCTGGGTCACCCCGAGCGCCGCCGAGAAGCGCTTCTTGATGTTCATGTGCCCCTGCAGCGGCAGGGGCACGCCCCAGCGGGCCGCGTCGATCTCGAACTGCTTGCGGTCGTAATCGCCCCACGAGCAGAAGAGCGCCTCTCGCTGGCCGACGAAGCGCCCGAGCGCCCCGATGGCTTCGGGGAACGTGGGCGCGGAATCGACGTCTGCTTGCGTGATCGTGGTGAGCTTCGTGCAGAACTCCGTGAGCTTCGGCCGGATGACCGGGCGCACGAAGGTGGCGAGCTCGCTCACGGGCTCGAGCGTCGCGCCGTCCACGAGGACCGCGCCGATCTCGATGATCTCCATGATGCGCTCGGGGATGCGGCCCTCCTCGTCACATGTCGCCTCCAGATCGATCACCAGGAAAAATGCAGGATCCTTTCCCATGTCCGTCCTCCTTTCTGCTGAACCTTGATACGATCCGCCCTCAGAAAATGCCCGGACACGAAACCGGACAGGCCGCTCCCGCGGGCTTTTCCTGGGAGGATTACGTCGCCTGGCTCGTCGCGCAGCACGGCTCGTTGACCGCGGTCGCCGAGCGGCTCTCCTCCCTGCGTGGCTACGAGGACGACGTCACCTCGATCGAGCGCGCCCTGCGCCGGCTGCGGACGCGTGGCCAGCGGGACGGCGGGACCTGGGGGGCGCGCGCGCTCGCGGCCTTCGGCTTGCCGGACGCGCTCACCGAGCGTGCCCGCTGGATGGGCGCCTATCACTCGCGGTTCACCGACCTGCCCCTGCCCCTCGCCCAGGACCTCTTGCGCCTCTGGGATCGACCGCCGGTGAGCGAGGATCCGACCTCCCACGTCTTCCTCGCCCTCGCCCACGCCACCTGCGCGCTGCGCGGCGACGACCGCGAGGCCGGAAAGGCGCACCTCGCCCGCATCCGGCCGCTGCTCGGAAAGGCCCCGCCCGAGGCGCGGGTGGAGGCTCTGCTCACGGAGGCCTTCCTGGCGAGCCGTGATGACGTCGCGCGCGTGGCCGGCCTGCTCGACGAGATCGAGCCGCTCTTCGAGCTGCCGATGCCCGCCCACGACCGAGCCTGCCTGTTCGCCCGGTGGATCGATCAACGCGCCTTCGAGCGGAACCGCTCCTGGGGCGGCAAGCAGCCGGATCCGGCGGCTGCCGAGGCGCTTTACCGGCGCATCCCGGAGGACGGTCCGGCCTTCGCGCGGGCGCGACGGGCGAACGGGCTGGCGTATGCGCGGTGGAAGCAGGGTTTCCCCGAGGAAGGCGCGGCGCTCGCGCGCGAGGCGTGCCGGCACGCGGGGGACGGCGGGCTCATGCGGATGCGCGCGATGGCGCTGAACATGCTGGCGCGAATCGTGGCCGGCGAGGAGGGCGCGGAGGCGAGGCGGCGGGCGATGGCGATCGCGAACGAGCTCGAGGACGAGGTGCTCAGGCTGCGGTTCGAGCGGCGAGCGGGAAACAAGGGGTGAGGCGGATCATGACGCCTGCTCGATCGTCTCCTTTTCCGACTACCGGCGACCCCCGGGGAGGGGCTTCTGGCCGTCGCGCAGCTTCTCCTCGAACCCCGGAGCGCGTAGGCGAAGAAGCCGGATCGCCGCGCGAGGAAGTGTGACGCGGCGAACCGAAGTGGCGGCTGCAAGCGTCGGAGGAGCGTCATGGGCTTGACGACCATCCCCCCGGCGGAAGGACAATCCTTCACGATGATAACGGCCCGTCCTCCTCCGATGACGGCCGAGCTGCTCGAGCGCACGGACGGATACGTGGTGGCGGTGTGGCGGCGGCTCATGCTGCTGGTCTGGCGGGACAAGGCCAGCGCGGCCGGGATCGATCGCTCGCGGGAGCACTTCGCCCGCTGGTCGGCGAGCCAGCCGGACGGCGCGGTCTTCGTCGTCGTCCTCCCCCGTCATCTCACCGGACCGCCGGACGAGGCGAGCCGGGCCGCGATGCAGCGGGCGGCGCGCTCCCCTTCCCGGCACCTCAGGGGCACGGCAACGCTCGTCGAGTCGGAGGGGTTCATCGCCTCCTCGGTCCGCTCCATCATGATGGCGCTGACCACGGGGCGGGCGCCGAACGTCTTCCGGACGATCGGCGAGCTCGCGACCTGGGCGGCGACGCTCCTGAAGGACCCCGAGCTCACCGCCGCCGGCCTCGCGGAGGCGATCCGCGTGGCGCGCAAGGGTTGAGTCAGCCCGCGCGGCTATGCAGCGTCCCGAGCGCCTTGCGGCGCAGGACCGGTGCTCTTCCAGCGCGGCGGCCCTCGGGTGGGTGAGCACGCTGGAACATCGGTGGGCGCGCCGGCTCAGTCCTCGTCGACGGCCTGACGCCCCTTGGGAAAGACAGGCCATCGTCAACGGGACCGTCGCCGGCGCGCGCGTGAAGGGGTGATGAGGGAAGACGGCGCGCGGAGGAGCTCGACGAAGCGCGCGAGCGGAAAGCGCGCAGCCGCGTCGCGCCTGTAGACGGCCGCCCACTGCTCCGGGAGGCCCTCGCGGGTGAGGCGGCGCGCAGCGACCTCGCCGCGCGCGATGTCCGGCGCGACGGCCCACCGGGAGACGAGCCCGACGCCGAGGCCGGCCTTGACCAGATCCACGAGCGCGTCGGTGAGCGGGATGCGCGCGGCGAGCGGCATCGGCGCGCGCTCGCTGGCGATGAGCTCGCGAAGTCGCTCGACGTCGCTCCGCGGGGCGTCGTGGGTGAGGAGCTTCTCCTGACCGAGCTCGATCGCGGTGACGTACGGACGCGCGGCGAGCGGGTGCGATGGTGAGACGATGACCGTCCACTCGTCCTCGAAGAGCGGCTCGACGACGAGCGCGCGATCACGCACCGGCGAGCTCACGACGGCGAGCTCGATCTCGCCGCGGAGGAGCGCGGCGACGGGCTCGCGCCGCGCCTCGAGCACGATGCGCACGTCGACGTGCGGATGGTCCTTCGCGAGCGCCGAGAGGACCGGTGGGAGCCAGTAGTACGTGGTGAAGCACTCGACGGCGATGCGGAACACCTCGTGCCTGCGCGATCCGGCGTACTGCAGGTCCCCCTCGATACGCGCCAGATCGACGAGCATCGTGCGCGCGGCGTCGAGCAGCCGCGCGCCGGCCGGGGTGAGCTTGAGCTGGCGTCGGACGCGCGTGAACAGGACGACCCCGAGGCGGCCTTCGAGCTCGGCGAGCTGATGGCTCACGGCGGACTGCGTCAGGTGAAGGCGCGCCGCGGCGCGCGTGGGCCCGCCCTCTTCGGCGATGGCGCGGACGAGGCGGAGGTGGCGGATCTCGAGCATCTGGGACATGAGCTGCCCTCATGAAGCCATGCGAAACATGAGTTTCTCACATGCCGATACGACGATCATAGTGGATTCATGAACACGACGACCTTCCGCCCTCAGCAAGATCAGCCCTTCGAGACCGTCGCGCCCGGCATCCAGTTCAGCTTCCTGCGCCGCCACGACGGCGGCAACGGGCTCACGGTGCTCGTTCGCATGGAGAAGGGGGCGCACGCGCGGCGCCACGACCACCCCGGCGGCGAAGAGACATACCTCGTCTCGGGGAGGCTTCGGATCGGCGAGCGGGTGCTCTCGCCAGGCGACTACCTCTGGACGGCGCCGGGCGAGCGCCACGACGGATACGCCGAGGAGGAGAGCGTCTTTTTCGTCGTCCTCCCAGGCGGCCTCGACGTCATCGACGCGCGCTGAGCGGCGGCCCTCGGGGGAAGTACTGCGGTGAGCGCGTCCACGCCGAGGTGTCTCACGCGCGCGTCAGCACCTCGAGGAGGTAACGCCGGGTACGCGGGGAGCACGAGGTCGCTGGCGGCGCTCGTGACCATCTTCTCGAACCAGCGGGAGAGCGGGCGCGAGGTGAGCGCCCGGTACATCGTGTTGCGCAGCGCGAGCTGCACGCGGGTCGGCGGTGCGTAGAACGAGCCGACGTGCTTCGCCCCCTGCTGGCAGCGCCGGGCATACCGACGGATCCGCGCCTCGTAGCGCTGGAACGCGGCGCGATGATCTCCCTTCGCGACGGCGAGCTCACCCGCGAGCACGTACGCGCAGACCACGGCGAGGCCGGTCCCCTGTCCGCCGAGGGTGCCGCCGTAGCCGGCGTCGCCCAGGAGCACGACGCGACCGCGGGAATAGCTATCCATGTCGATCCGCCCCACGGCGTCGAAATACAGACTCGGACTCTGCCTCATCGCCTCGAGCAGACGCGGCACCTCCCACCCCATCCCCGCAAACCGCTCGGCCAGGATCGCCTTGTGCTGCGCGACCTCGCGCGGATCGTGGTCGAGCGGCCTGGAGGCGAACATCAGGAGCGCCGTTGCCTCCTCGGGGCGGCGGGCGCTCGTGATGCTGGCGGCCCGCCCCGGCTCGCTGAAGATGAGGCCCTGGTGATCGAGGCCGAGGTGGTTCGGCGCGGCGAACGTCGCCACATAATGGCCGTGGAAGCGCAGGAACCTCGACTCGTCGCCGAACGCGAGCGCGCGCACGCGGGAGTGCAGCCCGTCGGCGCCCACGACCAGGTCGAAGCGCCGCGGCCGGCCGCGCTCGAACGTGACGTCGACGCCGCCGGGCGTCTCGGTGAGCGAGGCGATGCTGTCGTCGAACACGAACTCGGCCGCGTCCTTCGCGGCGTCGTGGAGGATGCGGCTGAGATCGCCGCGCTCGATCTCGACGTCGCCGCTCGCGAACGCCGCGGGGAGCGTGACGATTCGCCGGCCGGCCTCGTCCACCATGGCGAGATCCCGCATGTGGGTCTGATGCTGTCGAATCGCGTCGAGCACCCCCATCTCGCCGAGGACGCGCAGGTGCGTCGGCCCGCGGAAGTCCACGGCGTTGCCTCCTGCCCGCAGGGCGGGGGCGCGCTCCACCACGGTGGGGGTGAACCCGCGACGCGAGAGCCAGTAAGCGAGCGCGGGGCCTGCGATGCCTGCGCCGGAGACGAGGACGGTGCCGTTCGACATGGGGACCTCGGGGGGAAGGTTGCGTACGACGTACGCAACCTGTCGCGTACGACGTACGCACGAGCATGGCGACGACGGAGGCGCCCGGCAGCCCCCCTAGGGCGCCATGGCCTAAGATTCTAGGCTAGAACAGCTGCGGCTGCGCGCTCTATCCCGGCGGCATCGCGCGCTCTTTCAACGGAACATCTGTGCTAGTACAGTCACCATGCCTCCGGTGAAGCGCGGTGCGTCGACGAACCGTCGCAAGTCGGGCGACGGACCGCCCTACGTGCAGATCGTGAACGAATTGCGCGCGCGCATCGCGTCCGGGCGCCTCCGTGCGGGCGATCGCATCCCATCGACGCGCCAGATCGTCCGCTCCTTCGGCGTCGCGCACGCCACCGCCACCAAGGCGCTGTCGACCCTGCGCCACGAGGGGCTCATCCGATCGATCCCGCGCTCGGGCCACGTGGTGGCCGAGGGCGATCGCGCGGCACGCGAGCCGTCCGAACGAGGCGGCGCCCTGACGCGCGAGCGGATCGTGCAGATCGCCATCCTGCTCGCCGACGACGAGGGGCTCGACGCCCTCTCCATGCGCGGTGTCGCCGCGAAGCTCGGCGTGCCGACGATGTCGCTCTACCGGTATGTGGAGGGGAAAGACGCGCTCGTGCTCCTCATGATCGACGAGGTGTTCGGCGAACACCCGCTGCCGAGGTCGCCTCCTCGCGATCTGCGCGAGGCCCTGATCCGCGCGGCCCGCGCGCAGTGGGCGCTGTACCGGCGGCACGGGTGGCTCGCGCACGTGATGCCGCTCGCGCGGCCGGTCGCGCTGCGCAACGTGATCGCGCACGCCGAGTGGATCCTGCGAGCCATGGAAGCCCCCGGGCTCGACGCGGTGACCCGGATCGAGGCGCACATGACGCTCTACAGCTACGTTCGCGGCGTCGCCGTGAACCTAGAGTCGGAGCGCGAGGCCGAGGCGACCACGGGGATGACCGAAGCGCAGTGGAACGAATCGCAGGGGGCCGCGTTCCTGGCGATCGCGACGTCGGGGCCATATCCGAGCTTCGCCAGGCTGCTGAACGAGCTCTCGGGCGGGTACGATTTCAACCTCGATCGCGTGTTCGAGTTCGGCCTCCAGCCGATGATCGACGGCCTCATGAAGACGCTGCGGCCGCGCGAATGAGCGGGCCCGCGGCGCGAAGCCGAGCTCACGCGCGCGTCATCACCTCGAGGATGTGCCCGTCGAGATCGCGGAAGTAGAAGCCGCGGCCGCCCTTCCGGTGGTTGATCCGGCCCATCTCCTTCGCGTGCGGATCGGCGCTGAAGGGGATGCCGGCGCGCTGGACGCGCTCGAAGATCCGGTCGAACTCCGCGTCGTCCACGAAGAACGCGTAGTGGTGCGGCTCGAACGTCTCCCGGTCGGCGAAGTCGAGCGTGAGCCCGCCGTTGATGCGCACGGGGGAGAACGGCCCGAACGGGGTGTCCACCGCGAGTCCGAACATGCGCGCGAAGAACTGCGCGGCAGCCTCCTTGTCGTGCGCGGGGACGATGGTGTGGTTGAGCTCGATCGACATCGGTGATCCCCTCCCCTCTTGCCATTCGATCCGGAGCGTGGATCGTCAAGCGGCGCGCGCGTCCTCTTCCATGCTTGACTCCCCCTGCGCGCTCCAGCCGGACAAAGCCGGGGGCGATGGGCGGCGCCCGGCCATCTCGCCGGCTCAGACCTGCGCGAGCAGCAGAGCGCCGCGCTCACGCCCGATACCGAGGGCGAGCGGAGCTCCGGCGAGACGTCCTGCGGCCCTCGGCCGCGGCGGGTGATCCATGGTTGCGATGGCAGCCCGCACGAGGCACCCTGTTTCGAGCTTGCCGCTGTGCTGATGAGGCGGCGGGGTATGGGCTGGAGGTGCACCTCATGCTGCTCGACCGATCCTTTCGACGAACGCTCCTTGCCGGTCTCCTGCTGAGCGCCGGTCCGTCAACCGCAGCCGCGCCCCTCATCGCGGCGCCGGGCTGCGCCGGGAACGACATCCGCTGCTTCGAGTGGCCCGAGGAGCTCGGGGCGTGCCTGGACCGCGACCAGGCGCGGGAGGAGCTCAACCTGATCAAGGAACGTTGCTCTGACTTGATCCTGTCGGTAGAGAGCGACGCGAAGCGGCGAGATGGCGCGTGCTGCTATGAGGTGATCTCCACGAAAGTGCCCGCTCGCTGCCACATCGCGGGCGGTGGTGGCGGCCGTGGTGGCCCGTCGGAAGGCACTGGTGGTCGGTTGGAGGGCGGTGGTGGCCAGTCGGCGGATGGCGGCGGCCAGTCGGAGGGTGGCGGCGGCCAGTCAGCGGGTGGCGGCGGCCAGTCGGAGGGTGGTGGCGGCCAGTCAGCGGATGGCGGCGGCCAGTCGGCGGGTGGCGGCGGCCAGTCGGCGGGTGGTGGCGGCCGGTTTTGACTGAAACTGGCTGGATCCGGCCAGTCTGACGATCCGCTCGCGTCGGCTCGCTCTTACAGCCGCTTCAGAAAGGCCACCAGGTCGCTCTTCTGATCGGCGGTCATGGCCTCGGGAGGGCCGATATCACCATCATCGTCCGGCTCCTTCTCCCCAGGTAGCGTGAGAGATGGGAATCTGCTGAGCAGGTGGTCGCTGTAGACTTCAACGACCCTTTCCAGGGTGTCCGCGGCATTGTCGTGGAAGTAGGGTGCAGTTTTCCCTATTCCACGCAATGTCGGCACGTCGAATGACTCAAAGTCGTTGAGGCTTCCGGTGATCATGGAGCGACCCGGATCGGCAGAAAAAAGTTGTAGCCCGAAGTTCGGCCCCGCGACGGGGTTGCCGTCGCTGTCCGGATCGTCATTGAAGCCCGCGGGGTCGCCATCGCCGTCCAGATCGTCATCGAAGCCCGGCGGGGCAGTCGGAGGCAGGTCCGCGGCGATCTCTCTTCGAGAATCGTCCGTGTAGAAGCGATACCGGTAACGTGGAAAGCTCACATCCCTTGTAAAGACATGCGAATCAGGGTCCAGCTGACCCATGAATGTTTCGTATGCTGACCCAATGTTCAGAAATTCGTTCCTGGGTTGAGCGACGAGCACCGGGGTCGGAGGATCTGTAGCTGGCACTTCATAAAGCACGGTTCCGTCGGGCTTGATGGCCGGGAAGGCCAGATCGTGAATCTCCCGATCCACGATGGTCGCCCGGTTGCCGCCCCCATGGCATGCCGCGCATATGGCCTTGTAAACCTCTCGTCCCCGCTCCTCCGTCGGAGTGAGCTCGAGCCCGTCCTCCACGTCGGGCGCGCTCTCCGGGTCGCCGCCGCCGGCGAGATACTCCGCGACGCTGCGCGCCCGGTCCGAGGAGAAGACATCGCGCTCGAACGCGGCGATGCGCTCGAGCTCGCCCCGGGGAGCTTTACCGCTCTCGCTGTGCCCGGTGATGGCTCCCTGGGCTTGATCTTCGAGCGTCTCCACGCGTCCATCCAGCTGGAAAGGCGCAGTCAACGCGGAGTCAGCGATGGAGGGCACCCCGCGCCACACGAAGAGCTTGCGATCGCTGGGGGTGATCACGTCGCCATCATCGTCTATCAGGTCCACGTTGTCGGGCAACGTGAGCCACACGCGCACGAGTCCCTTTTTCAGGTGTTCGAACGTGAGTTTTTCGGCCGTGGGGTCGTCGGCGTCGATCGCGCTGAACAGCGGGTCGTCCGGGTTCGCCTCCAGCAGCCGCGCCACGTGGGCGGGTGTGAGCGTGAAGTTGTCCTCCGGTACGTGGCAGGTGGCGCACGAGCGGCCGTTGGATCGCGGGAAGGGCGTGCTGAAGAGCTGCTCTCCCGTGAGGTCCTCTCTGCTCGTGCTGCTCGTGCCACAGGCGCTCGTCGCCATCAGCACGACTGCGGCCCAGCACCAAGGGCGGGTCACGAGCCGGCCTGGACGCGAGCCGCCGGACGGCTCGCGCTCTCTGCGGAATGTGTGTTGGGTCATGGTTCGTCCGTCTGAGCGAGTGGGATTGATGAGCTGGCTAGGTTTCTCAGCTCTCCCATCTGGCGCGCGGCGCTGCCGTACACTTCCGACGAGCCGGGTGTTGGTTCCGACGAGCCGTCGCTCCGCGCGCACGAGCCGGTGAGCGCTCGATTGCGGTTCTTCTTCCCGTCGTCGCGCGAGCGGCGAACGTTGTAGACCATGTCCCCGAATGGTAGCTTTCCTTCATGGAAGGCTCTGCTTCGGGTGCGCCGCTGACGCTCCACACCCGGCGACGCTGGCTCCTCGGCATGGCCTCGGCCATCGGCGTCGGGGTGCTCCAGACCGCCCCTGATCTCGGCGGCGGAGAGGACCTCGTGAGCATCGTCATCAGCTTCTCGCTCTGGCTGGTCGCGGCGCCGGTGGTGCTGCTCGCCCTCGCCGTCGCCTTCGAGCGCGGCGTCGAGCGCGGTTTGAGCCCGACGAGGTTGCTCGTCGTGAGCCTCCTCGGGGCGGTCGTCGTCGGGGCCCTGTTCGCGCTCGCGTTCGTGCTCGTCTTCGAGGGGCTCCTCGGCTTCGAGCTCGACGAGAAGGGGCCGCTCTCCCCGCCACTCGTCGCGGGCTTCGGCGCCATGATGGGCCTCGTGCTCGCCGGCGTCTGGGGGCTCGTCTTCGTGTCCCCGCACGTGACCGAACGAGCCCAGCGCCGCGCGCTCGAGACGGAGAAGCTCCGCCTCGAGGCGGAGCAACTCCGGGTCTCGGCGGAGCTCGCGCGCTTGCGCTCACAGCTCGAGCCGCACTTCCTCCTCAACACGCTCAACACCATCGCGGGGCTCGTGGTGCAGGATCCGCGCGAGGCGCGGCGCTTGATCGGGTCACTCGGAGACCTGCTCCGGGGCTCGCTGCAAGGTGAGGACGAGATGCAGCCGCTCGACCAGGAGATCACGTGGCTCAGGCGCTATGCGGAGATCCTCGAGTCACGCCACCGTGACGCCCTGCGCTTCGACTGGGACATTCCGGCCGACGTCGGCGGCGTGCTGCTGCCGCGGCTCTTGCTGCAACCCCTGGTGGAGAACGCGGTCCAGCACGGCGCGCTGTGTCGCGCGGGCGGCGGACGGGTGACCGTGCGGGCGGCGCTCCATGAGGCTGGCGCTTCATCGAAGCTCGTATGCACCGTGACGGACAACGGGCCCGGTCTCCCGGCGAACGAGCCGCGCTCTGGCGCGCTCGGCCTCCACACCGTGCGTCGACGACTCGAGCTGAGGTGCCCTGGATCAGCGCTGCGCCTCTCGTCGTCGAGCGAAGGAACCGCTGCAGTCGTCGAGGTGCTGATGACTCGAGGAGCAACGGCGTGAGCACGGAGAGCGACGCGAAGCTGCGCACGCTCGTCGTCGAGGACGAGTGGGCAGCGCGCGACTACCTCGTCGAGCTCCTCGACGGCTCGAACCTCGCGCAGGTCGCCGGCGCCGTATCGTCCGCGGGAGAAGCACGGGAGATCCTCCTCGGAGAGGGGCGCCGCGCCTTCGATGCGGTGTTCCTCGACGTGCGCCTCTCCGGCGGTCGCAACGAGGGGCTCGACATCGCGCGCGAGCTCGCGGCGCTGCAGGGCGCTCCGCTGCTCGTGCTCGCGACCGCGTTCCACACGCATGCGCTCGAAGCCTACGATCTCGGCGTCTCCGACTACCTCCTGAAGCCCTTCACCGAGCAGCGTGTCGAGCAGTGTCTGAAGAGGCTGCGGGCGCGTGACCCGCGGCCGGAGCGCGCGGGTCCGCTGCGGATCGCCGCGCGGCGAAACAAGGGTCTCGTGCTGTTCGACCGAGACGAGGTCTGGGCGTTCGAGGCCGCGGAGCGCTTGACGCAGGTGCACACCTCCCACGGCGTCTTCGACATCGACCTCTCGCTGGCGGCGATCGAGTCGTCCTTCGGGCGGTCCTTCGTGCGTGTGCATCGCAACTGGCTGATCAACGTGGCGCACGTCAAAGAGCTCACGCGAGAGGGCGAGACCCGCGTCTGGGTGGGCGACGGTCTCGCGGCGCACGGTCGCGGTGTCCACGTGCCGGTCGCGCGTGAGCGCGCGCAACAGGTGCTCGACTCGCTGCTCGCAAACACCGCTGGATTGCGCCGAGGAAACGAGCCCACGCGATCGAGGCGGCGCGGAGATGCGTGAGCACCGCGGCCTGCCAGGGGACGACCCGGTGCCGGCCCGCCCTCGAACGCCGGGGCCTTTCTGCCTGGGACGCCGGAGCCACCCCGGATCGCCCGGCGTGTGGCGGCGCCCGCTGAGCCGTTGTAAACGCGGGGCGTGACCCAGGTGCGCTCGATCTTCGCCCCAGGACTCTTCGGACACCAGGTAGCGATCGTCACCGGCGGGGGCAGCGGCATCGGCCTCGCGTGCGCGCGTGAGCTCGCTTACCTCGGCGCGAAGGTCGCCCTCTGCGGCCGCCGGGCCGACAAGCTCGAGGCCGCGGCGAAGACGCTCGCGGGCGACGGCGTCTCCGGCGACGACGTGCTCGCCGCGCCGTGCGATATCCGCGAGCCGGAGCAGATCGCCGCCTTCGTGGGCCAGGTCCTCGGGAAATTCGGCCGCGTCGACGTCCTCGTGAACAATGCCGGCGGCCAGTTCCCGAGTCCGGCCATGGACATGACGCCGAAGGGCTGGGAGGCGGTCGTGCGCAACAACCTGAACGGCACCTTCTACATGACGCGCGAGGTCGCGAGGCGCGCGATGCTCCCGGCGCGCCGCGGCCGGATCGTGAACGTCACCGCGTCGGTGAGCCGCGGCTTCCCGGGCATGGCGCACACGGGCGCCGCGCGCGCCGGCGTGGAGAACCTGACCCGCTCGCTCGCCGTCGAGTGGGCGGCGCTCGGCATCCGCGTCAACGCGGTCGCGCCCGGCAGCAACATCCGGTCGAGCGGCACGTCGCAGTACGGCGACGAGCTGCTCGAGCTCGCGCGGCGCGCCACCCCGCTCAAGCGCCTCGCCACCCCCGAGGAGGTCTCGCGGCTCATCGTCTTCCTGGCCAGCGACCAGAACGACTTCATCACGGGCGCGGTCTACGGCATCGACGGCGGGCAGCCGCTCTGGGGCGACATCTGGTCCGTCCCCGAGCCGGACGGCGCGCCGAGCGCCCCACCGGACGCGAAGGGCTGAGAGGGCGCGGCGTGACCTATCCGCCCCCGTCCCCTTCCGCCGAGCACGACGTGCCGGAGCTCATGCCCGACGCGCTCGACGACGACACGACGACGCCGTACGGGCCGCCGTCCTCCGGGATGCCGCCGTCGGCAGGGCCGCCGCCGTCCTCCGGGATGCCGCCGTCTGCAGGGCCGCCCGCCGAGCCGTCCTTCCTCGGGGACGCCGCGCGGCGCGTGCGCGACTACTTCCTCGCGCTCGACCCGACCTTCCTGTCCGCGATCGCGCCGCTCGCGCTGATCGCCGTCATCCTCTTCACGCGCGCCCCGTCGACGAACTACATCTTCGACGAGCAGGAGGCGCTCCTCGCCAACCCGTACGTGAACGCGAAGGGCGGGATCGGCTTCCTCGACGCGATCCACCGCGATTTCTGGGGGCTGCCGCCCGACCGGAGCGTCGGCTCCTACCGCCCGCTGCCGAACTTCCTCTGGCGCACGATCTGGGCTGTCACGAAGCAGCCGTTCTTCCACCACTTCTACAACGTCCTCTTCCACGCCGTGAACGGCGCGCTGCTCACGTGCGTCACGTTCTGGCTCACGCGGCGGCGCGGGCTCGCCTACCTCACCGGGCTCCTCTTCGTCGGCAGCGCGGTGCTCACCGAGGCGGTGAGCGGCATCGTGGGCATCGCCGACGTGCTCGGGGGCATGGGGGCGATCGCCGCCCTCGCCGCCCTCGCGCTGCCCGCGTGGGCGATGCCGTTCGGCGTGTTCGCGGCCGTGCTCTTCGGCCTCTTCTCCAAGGAGAGCGCGCTCGTCTGCGTGCCGCTCGTCCCGTTCGCCGCGCTGATCGCCGCGCCGCTCACCCACCCCACGCGGCCGGCGCGGTTCGTCCGGGCGCTGCTCGCGCTGCTCGCCGCGGGCGCGGCGTTCGTGCTCTACGTCGAGCTCCGGCGGCGCTGGTTCCCCGCGCCCATGCCGGCCGAGCTCGCCGCGCCGCTCCCCGAGGGCGCGCCGCTCGTGAAGCGCGCGCTCCACGAGGCGCTCGTCTGGTTCCACCAGGCGCCCCTGCCGCGCGATCCGCTCAACAACCCGCTCGGCGCCGCGGACATGCCGCACCGGATCGCCGGCGCGCTGCGCGTCTACTGGCGGGGCCTCACCCAGATCGTGTTCCCGTGGACGCTGAGCGGCGACTACTCGTACCCGCAGGAGCCGGTGCCGGACAGGCTCGTCTTCTTCGGCAGCGTCGCCGGCGCAGCGATGATGGTGCTGCCCCCGCTCGGCTCGCTCGCGCTCTGGATCGCGGCCCTCCGCCGCGAGCACCTGGAGCGGCGCGAGCGGCGCTCGGTGCGCGCCGCCTTCCTCGTCGACGGCGGCCAGGCGACGTCGCGGAGGTGGCCGCTGCTCCTCGCGGGGGCGCTCCTCGCGATCGCGGCGGCGGCGCTCGCCGCGTACGACTGGCACGTGCTCCGCCCGGCGGGGCGCGTGCCGCTGCTCCGGGCGCTGCCGCTCGTGCTCTGGCCGCTGCCGTTCCTGCCCGCGTTTCTCCTCGGGCTCGGGCTGCTTGTCGAGGGCGCGCGCCCCCTGCCCTGCCCTGCGACGGCGGACCGGAGCGCCTGGGTGCCGCTGCGCCGCGGCTACGCGGGGCTGTGCATCGCGGCAATCGGGCTGACCTGGGTCGTGGTCAGCTACTTCCCCCACTCGAACATCCCGGTCGTCCTGCCGACGGTGCGCGCCGAGCGCTTCTGGTACTTCCCGGCCATCGGCTCGTCGCTCGTCCTCGCCGTCGCCTTCTCGTGGCTCCACGAGGCGCTCGCGGGCTCGACCCTCACGCCGCGCGCGCGCTGGTCGTGGAGGGCGTGGGTGACGCCGGCGCTGTTCGTGCTCTTCTTCGGCTTCCAGTGCGCGCAGGCCTACCGGCACGCGATGGACTACCGCAACGACCTCGATTTCTGGGCGGCGACGAAGGAGGCGGTCCCGAACAGCGCCAAGGCGCACCTCAACTACTCGGTGATGAAGGGCGCCCGCGGCGACCTGGAGACCCGCCTCTCCGAGAGCAAGATCGCGATGGATCTCGCCCCGACGTGGCCGATGGCGCACGTGTACACGGGCGACACGCTGTGCCGGATGCACCGCCCCGACGAGGCCTTCCCGCATTACCAGCGCGGCATGGAGCTCGGCCCGAACGAGCTGAGCCTGATCGCGCTCGCGCTGCAGTGCCTGCACGACGAGCAGCGGCTCACGGCGCACGACGCGGAGCTCCGGCGGCTCGCGGAGGAGCACCCCGGGACGTGGCTCGCGTACCTCGCGATCGACACGCTCGACAACGGCGCAACGCACGGAGGAGTGGACCCGAAGTACCGGCCGCGCGGCTACAACGAGGGGCCGAAGGAGTGACCGCGGCCTGGCACGTCTACATCCTGCGCTGCGGCGACGGGTCGTTCTACACGGGGATCGCCCGCGACGTGGAGGCGCGCGTGGCGCAGCACGCGGCGGGGCGCGGGGCGCGGTACACTCGCGGACGGGGGCCGCTCGCGGTGGTCCACGTCGAGGCGGCGGCCGACAGGGGCGAGGCGCAGCGGCGGGAGGCCGCGATCCGGAGGCTGGGGCGCGCGGGCAAGGCGGCTCTCGCCGCCGGGGGCCGGGAGGCAACGTGAACGTTTACGTGGTCGTGAACGTGGTCGTGGTCGTCAACGGTAGGCCGTGAACGTGGTCGTGGTCGTGGTCGTGGTCGTCAACGGTAGGCCGTGAACGTGGTCGTGGTCGTCAACGGTAGGCCGTGAACGTGGTCGTGGTCGTCAACGGTAGGCCGTGAACGTGGTCGTGGTCGTCAACGGTAGGCCGTGAACGTGGTCGTGGTCGTCAACGGTAGGCCGTGAACGTGGTCGTGGTCGTCAACGGTAGGCCGTGAACGTGGTCGTGGTCGTCAACGGTAGGCCGTGAACGTGGTCGTGGTCGTGGTCGTGGTCGTCAACGGTAGGCCGTGAACGACCACGACCACGACCACGACCACGACCACGACCGCGTAAATGTTCGGATGTAGGAGAACGCGGCGCGAGGCTTGATGGTTGCCGTGGATCTCACGCCCGGGATGTAGACTACAATCGTCGGGGTGAAGCCCTGCCCCTTCTGCGCGGAGCAGATCCAGGACGCCGCGATCAAGTGCCGATTCTGCGGCAGCATGCTCGACGAGCGAGCGCCGGTGGCCGCGGCCCCCGCCGCCCCGCTCGCCCACGCCGGCGGCGCGCTCGCCCCCGCGCCGGGCGCGGCGCGCGTCCTCTTCGAGGGGACTCCGAGCTGGAAGGCGTGGTTCTGGTCCTACCTGGCGGCGGGCGTGCTCTCGCTCGTGCTGGTGGGCCTCATCTGGCTCGGCATCCTGCACTGGAAGCGCAAGAGCCTCCGCTACAAGATCACCGATCGCACGATCGACTACGAGGCCGGCCTGCTCACGCGCCGGATCGAGACCCTGCAGCTCTGGCGGGTCCTCGACATCGACCTCCGGCAGACGTTCATGCAGCGGCTGCTCGACGTCGCCGAGATCCGCGTGTTCACGAAGGACGCGAGCGACCCGGAGCTCGTCATCCGGGGGCTGCCGGCGTCGCGCGAGCTGTTCGAGGCGCTCAAGAACGCGGCGGAGCTCGCGCGCCAGCAGCGCGTGCTCGGCGTCGTGCAGTGAGCCCGCCCCACGAAGCCTAGATCGGAGCCCGACCATGCCCCCGAGGCGATCCCCTCTCGACGAGCTCCCGGACGTGCGCGACGGCCTGACCCGCGCCGAGCGCATCATCCTCTGGAAGCTCTCCGAGCTCGAGAAGGAGTTCAACGGCCGCAACGTGCCCACGGCCACGCTCTACGGCCGCGTCGTCGAGCACATCGACCTCTCGGTCCCCGAGTTCCAGCGGCTCATGCAGCGCCTCGTCGGCGTGCGCTGAGGGCGCCACGGCGCGTCACGCCCCTCGGCGAGCTCGCAGCGCGCACCCCGTCCTGTGACGGACGACCGCGGAGAACTCGCCGGGCGCTGCCGCCGGGCGACCCCGAGCGCCGCGCGGCGGACCTGGCGGTCGCTCACGCCGGGACGCCGGCCGTGAGCCGGCTGGACGTGCGGTGGCGCGCGCTCCTCGATCCCGGCGCAGCGCGACGGCGCGGCGGAGCAAGCTGCGCGAGGCCGCGGTGGAGCGCGACGCGCGCGGGCGCCGGGTCATCGGAGGCTGCATGGCCACGCAACCTCCGAACGCGCGGCGAGAATCCCCGATCGGCCTCTATCGCCGCCCCTCGCCGCTGCACCTCGCAGCCCCGCTCCTCTTCCGGTTCCGGGCCGGGCGAGCTGCAGCGCCGCAGGCTGACCGCGGCATGGAGGCGGGCCTCTTCGATGCGTGGATAAACGATAGAGGACGTCGGCCGTGAATGGCTCCTCGTCCCGAGGACCATCGAAGATGGTCGTGACCGACGCCTGACCCGTGGAGATTCTCCTTCTTCGTCATCGATCTCCCACGTCGGCGGCCGGTGGACGGCAAGAGCGCGAGCGCGGAGGCCGCGCGGATCAGCGCTACGCCTTTGACGCCGGCGCCTGTGACGATGAAGACAAGATTGATGAAGCCGCGCTCAGAGCCTGCCCGTCCCGGGCTGCCACGCAGGGTCATGGGAAGACGAGCACCCCTCCGCACGGCGGAGGCTGGAGAGCGGAACAATGGCGGATCCCAAGGAAAGCGACGCGAACGAGCCTCCGAGCGGACGAAACGTGCGGCCGATCAGCCCTTCCTTCTATGGCAACTACGCGGAGAAGTGGGCCGTGATCGTGGGGATATCCAGGTACAAAGATGCGGGCCTCAACTTGAGATACGCGGCTCGCGACGCGGAGGACCTGGACAAGCTCCTCAGGACGAGCTGCGGCTTCAAGAGCGCCAATGTCCAGCTCCTGCTCGATGAGCAGGCGACGACAGGCAGGATCACCTGGGCGCTCCGGAGCTTCCTCAAGAAAACTGCCAGGGACGATATCATCGTTCTCTACTTCGCGTGCCACGGCCAGCCGGACGTAGGGGCCCGAGGCAACATCTTCTATCTGATCACATGGGACACCGACCCCAGAGACGTCGGGTCCACGGCCCTGCCGATGCGGGAGGTGCAGAACGCCCTGAACGACTACGTGCTGGCCGAGCGAGGGCTCATCCTGGTCGATACCTGCCACGGCTCGCCGATCGGCGGCTCGACGCGGGCGCGGAGCGTCAACGCGGGCGACGTGATGAACCAGCAGGCGGAGGCGCTCAGCAAGGCACAGGCGGGGATCGCGACGATCTCGTCCACGCGAGCGAACGAGACGGCGCAAGAAGGCGCGCAGTGGGACGGCGGCCACGGCGTCTTCACGTACTTTCTCCTCAAAGGGCTGCGCGGCGAGGCCGCCGAGGACGACACCGGCAAGGTGACCGTGAGCAGCCTCTACGATTACGTGAGCAAGAACGTGACGGAGGCCACGGAGCCCGCGCCTCAACACCCCTGGATCAGCGGAAACGGCTTCGACAACAGCCTGCCACTCGCCTGGAGGTCGACGCTCGACATCGAGGAGCGGCTGGTGCTCGGCCGCCATCTCGCCGACATCGCGCGGCTCCTGGCCGATCGGGTCAGTATGGACCTGGCCAGCGCGCTCTTCGTCGAAAACACGGTGGACCTCGGCCTCGCGCGCCTCGATGCCGGGGACGTCGACCGCGCCATCCCGATCTTCCAGGCCGTGGTGAGCCAGGGCGGAGAGGGCGCCGTCGAGTCGGCGTACTACCTGGGCCTCGCGCTCGCGAAGGCGCACGGCGAGGGCGCGGCAAGGCAAGCTCTCGAGCTCTTCCTCGCAGAGGCCCCCGACGACCCGCGAGCGACCTTTGCGCGCGATCTCTTGACGAATCCGGAGCGCCGCGCGAGCACGGGCACCCGGCGCGCGCTGCTGATCGGCGTGAACCACGATGCTCGGGGAACGAGCGAGGACGTGGCGGAGGAGAAAGACGCGCGCTCGCTCCGCGAGGTCTTGATCGACCGGTGGGGCTTCGCCGCCGGCGACGCGACCTTGCTCTGCGGCCCCCAGGCAACGCGAGACGGCATCCTGAGCGCGCTGGAGAAGCTCGTCGATTCAGCGGCCGAGGATGACGCGGTGGTCGTCTTCTACAGCGGCATGAGCGGCCCCTCGCCCGCCGGAGCCTCCATGATCCTTCCCTACCGCGTCAGCAGCGGCGGCGCAGCAGCGGACGCCGGGCCCCCCGACGCGTCGATCGCGCAGGACGAGGTTCACAGGAGCCTCCAGCGCATCCGCTCACGGCGCAAGATGCTCATCATGGACACGAACATATCGCCGAAGCTGTTCGAGCTCGCCCGCGGTGCATCCTACGCCGCCCTGTTCGGAGCCGGCGCCGGACAGTATGCCATCACCGTGCCCATCGATGAGCGCTACGGCCGCCGCGGGCTCTTTTCATGGGCGCTGGTCGAGCAGCTCAAGACGGCGCTACCTAGCACCACGCTGGAAGAGCTCAGGGACAGAATCGCGGCGACCATGCACACCCGTTGGAGCAAGCGTCAGCAAGATCCGCACCTGAGCGGGACAGGACCTCTGTCCTACCGCCTCGCTCCGGTGAGCATTGACCATCTCACCCTCTTCGAGCTGAGCCGGCGCCGACGCTTCGACGGGTTCGCGCGCCACGAGCTCGAGGCGCGCTACGCTGCGGTCCTTCGCACGTTCCCCGCGCCGCCGCCCGAGCTGCACTACGCCGCCGGTCGCGGCTTCCTCGAGCAAGGAGCGTACGTTCGGGCAGCGGAGGCGCTGGCGGCGTCGGCGAGCGCGCGCGCCCCCACCGAGCCGGAGGCGCTCATGGCGGTCGGCGTCGCCCAGATCGGCGCTGGACAGCGGGAGGCCGCGGCCGGCTCGCTCCATGGATACCTCGGCGCCTTTACCCCGACGGAGCAGGCGCCGCTGGCAAAGGACGTGACCACGCTCATCACGCGGCTCGAGCAAGGCAACCGCTTCGCTGTCATCGTCGGAATCGACGCGTATGGCCATCCGGGCGTGCCCCGCCCGCGGGGCGCGGTCAACGACGCGCACGCGCTGGTTCAGGTGCTCATCGATCGGTACGGGTTCCTGTCGGAGAACGTGTGCTTGCTCCTCGACGGCGCCGCGAGCCACGCCGCGATCGTCGCGGCGTTCAAGGACCTCGCCGCGAGGCCGGAGGACGCTGCCGCGCTCTTCTATTTTGCCGGCAACGGCTCCTTCAACGCGAAAGGTGATCCGACGATCGTGAGCGCGGACGGGCGGAGCGAAGGCGTGCTCGACATCGCGCTGCGCGAGCTCGACGAGCTCGCCGCTCGGGGCTCGGCGCGGCTCGTCACCATCATGGACGCCGGCTGGACGAGCAGGACATCCGCTGAAGGGGCGAGGTACGTCGAGGCGGATCCGCGGCCGGTCCCGCTTCGACGCGTCCTGATCGGGCCCCGGGGCTTCGAGGTTCCCCCCCGCGTCGGCAGGCTGACCGCGCTCAATGGATCCATCAACATGGCAAGCACGAGCGACGACTGGCCGATGGTCGAGAAGCGCATGCCCCTGTCGCCGCCCGGCTCCGGTGACGCGGTTCACGGTCTCTTGACCTACGAGATGGTCAAGGTGCTGAGAGCAGCCCAGCCGACCGCGCTGACGTGGCGAGAGCTGTTCGGGATGATCCCGGCGACCCTCAACGTGGACATCACCGGAGAGGGAATGGAGGAGATCGCGTTCGACGACAGGCTCCTGGACAGCGCCCGCGCGTGCCTCACGCACCTCGATCGCGAGCCGGCCCGCCGTGCGCTCGCCGTGCTCGAGCGCGCTGACGTACCCAACCAACTCCTGTGGCGTGGGATCGCCTACTCCACGCTTGAGGACTACAAGGACAGCATCGAGGCGCTCGAAGCGTTCATCCAGGAAAAGGAGGGGAAGCTGTCGACCGCGGCGCACTATCACCTTGGCCGCGTGCTCTTCAGGAGCGGGCGTGACCTGGACCGCGCCGTGAGCGAGCTGCGCTGGGTGACGCAGCAGGATCCCAGCAACCCCGCCGCGTTTCTTTACCTGGGCAGGGCGCTCCGTGCCCGCGCCAAGAGCGACATCCGAGGGGAGGCGGCGATGGCCTACATCAAATACCTCGAGTCCGGCGCGCCTCCCGGCTACGAGGACGAGGCATGGAGTTTCCTGACAGCGAGAGGAGAGTAGCGCGCCTAGATCTAAATGGTCGAAGCGCGATCATCTCGCCAAGCTCGACGGCGATAACGAGATTGGCGACGAGCCTCCCTTGACCCGTGCCGTACGCGGTCCGAAATGATGGTCCGAAGGGTGTCGCGCTGTACGACCGCCACGCGCCCGCCCTCCAAGAAGGGTAGACGAACGCCCATGGAAACGAGAGAAGAACCGATCCACATCTGCCACGATCGGATACTGCCGCTCGCGCTGGAAGAGACCGCGAGGCGGATCGCCGTGCAGGAGAATCCGTCGAACGACGTCGACCCGAACATCGACGTGAACGATCCGAACCTCCCGCCGGCGGAGCGCATCGCGCTCATCGCGCAAAAGCGGTGGCGCCCCGGCAAGCGCCTGAGGTTCCGCTTCCTCGACGGTACGCCCACGATGCAGGCAAAGCTCGCTCAATGTGCGATGGAGTGGACGCAGCACGCGAACATCCAATTCGACTTCGGCGAGTCGGAGTTCGCGGAGATCCGGATCTCCTTTTATGCCGACTCGGGCTCATGGTCGGCGATCGGCACGGACGCGCTGGTGCAGGAGTATTTTCCGCTCCACCAGCCGACGATGAACTTCGGGTGGCTGCGCGACGACACCGACGACGAGGAGTACTCGCGCGTCACGCTCCACGAGTTCGGCCACGCGCTCGGCGCCATCCACGAGCACCAGAACCCGCAGGGCGGCATCCAGTGGAACGAGGAGGCCGTCTACAGGTACTTCTCCGGCCCGCCGAACTATTGGCCCCGGGCGACGACCTACCGCAACGTCATCGCCAAATACTCGGCAAACCAGCTGATCGGGACGCGGTTCGATCCGGACTCGATCATGCTCTACGCCTTCCCCGCGACCCTCACTCGCAACGGCGTGGGAACCAGGTCGAACACCGGGCTGTCGCAGCAGGACATCGACTTCATCAAGATCGCCTATCCCAGGTGATCTGCGCCGAAGCCCGACATCGATAACCCACCCGTTCGAGAAACCTCATGAACGACCAACGCAGCTCCGGCCCCCACGACGCGAGGATGAGCGAACCACGGACGTCGAGCCCGACGTTCCGGGCGTTGCTCATCGGCATCGACTTCTATTTTCGGAACTCTCTCCCGAACGGCGCGACGTACTTGTCGCTGCGCGGCTGCGTGAGCGACGTCGACCGCGTCGAGAAGGCCCTGCGCGCACGGGTGACCATGCCGCACGACATCAGGACGCTCCTTTCGTCAAACGTCGGGGACGAGGTGCCCGGCGGGCCGGAGAGCGCTTGGCCTACCTACAAGAACATGAAGGCGGCGCTGGATGGGCTGCTCGCCCGTACGCAGCCGGGCGACCACGTGTACATTCACTACTCCGGCCACGGCGGCCGCGTGCTCACGAAGTTCACCGACCTGAAGCCCGGCGGGTTTGACGAGACGCTCGTGCCGACGGACATCGGCGACGGCTCGCGCTACCTGCGCGACCTCGACCTCGCGTATTACCTCGACCAGCTCACGAGGAACAACCAGGCGACCGTGACCATCGTGCTCGACAGCTGCCACTCCGGCGGCGCGACGCGTGGAGTCAGCATCGCGACGCGCTGCGCGACGGGCGCCCGCGAGGGCACGGATCCCACGCTCGACACCGCGGAGCGCCCGACGGACGGCGTAGCCCCCGACGACGAGCTGTTCGCCGCATGGACGCGGCTCGCAGCGACGGGCAGCGGGCGGCGCGCGGCGATCGCCACGACCTGGCTCCCCGAGGCCAGGGACTACGTGCTCCTCGCGGCGTGCCGCGACGTGGAGACCGCGCTCGAGGTGCGCTCGGAAGGTGGCCAGTCGACGGGCGTGCTGACCGCGGCGTTCCTCGAGGCGCTCGAGGGGCTCAGCAAGGACCAGACCTGGAAGGCGCTCTACGAGGGCGTGCTCGCGAGCGTGCACAGCAAGTATCCGTCGCAGACTCCCCAGCTCCTGGGTCAGGAGGAGCGGCAGGTCCTCGGGGCCGAGCTGCGGCCGGTCGTGCACACGGCGAGGGTCGACGAGATCGACGCTCCGAACCGGAACCTGAAGCTGAGCGCCGGTCTCGTGACGGGCACCCCCGTGGGCGCGAAATTCGGGATCTACCCCCCGGGGACCACGGACTTCACGCAGGTCAACCTGCGCGCGGGAGTTGCCACCGTCTTCAAGGTGATGGCCGTGGAGAGCTGGGCGTCGCTGGAGGAGGGCGCCGCGATCGATGCTGTAGCGCTTGGCGCGCCCGCGCTCCTCGAGGACCTGGGATCCATCGAGCTGCGGCGAGCGGTCAACCTCTTTCACCGGAACGACCTGCCGCCGGAGATCGATCAGGATCAGGCGCTCGACGCCGTGGGCGCGGAGATCAAGACGAGAGGGCGAGGGTTCCTCGAGCTCGTCTCCGGCGGGACACCGCACTACCAGGTCGCTCTCGACAAGGATCGTCGCTACGAGATCTGGGACCCGTCGGGAGAGCCCATCCGGAATGTGGGGACGGTGGCGATCGGCGCACCGGATGCCGCCAAGGTCGTCGTCGATCGGCTGATCCATCTCCTCCGGTATCAGGCCATCCTGAAGGTCGCCGATCCGACCTCGGGGCTCAAGGACCGTATCCGCATCGAGCTCCTCGCCCCGCCGCAGGGGTGGTCGGAGAGCAGGCCGCCCGAGGGCGGGACCGTGATCAAGCCGGACGGCGACGCGTGCGTCATCGAGCCTGACAACTGGCTGTTCGTCCACGTCGTGAACGAGAGCGACAGCCCTGTCAACGTCGCCGTCGTCGATCTCGGCGATGACTGGGGGATCCGTGCCCTCGAACCTCCCCCGCCCGAGGGGCACATCCTCCCCACGCGGCGATATTCCACCGTCGACGCCAGGAGCGAGGCCCGTTTTGCGTTGCAGTTCTTCCTTTCCCAGGGGCGCGCCTCGTCGCTCGACGTCATCAAGATCTTCGCGACCCTCGGCGATGCGGATTTCTGGTGGCTCCTGCACACGTCGATCGACAGCCCCGTCACCCGGTCGCTGACCACGAGGGACACGGCCGCATTCGACGCGCTGTTCCGGCTACGCGAGGCGCTCGACGCGGAGGAGAACACGCAGCGCGACGCGCGCCCCAGGTCCGCGCCGGGTGAGGCGTGGACCGCGAGACAGCTCCGCGTCGCCACGCGGCGGAAGTGAGCCTCGATGGAGCGGCTACGTGACACGGAGTGCCTGCTCGTCCCGGCGCGCGATGCCCCTCGTCAGGCGGCCCGCTGCTCGAGCGCGGCCCGCAGCGCCGAGACGGAGGCGCTGCGCAGGTACACGACGGGCGCCCCGTCCGCCGCGAGGGTCTGCATCTGATCGCGCAGCGCGTGCGAGACCATCGTCACCATGATCACGATGAGCGCGATCCTCCCCACGCCGTGGCGCGCGCCCGGCGGCACGCGGTTCTCGTAATGGCGCAGCGACCAGCCGTGCTTCTCGACCACATCGCGGTAGCGGCTCGACATGCCGCCGCTGCCCCCGATGACGAGCACCGTCTGATCCTCGCGCTTCCTGTCGACCGCCTGGGAACGCCGCTCCGCCTTCATGCCGTGTCTCAGAGCAAGGCGTAAGCCACGCTTCTCGAGCGGTCATCTCGGCGCAAAACTCGTCGTTCTGGTCTATTCCCGGGGATTTCCGGGCAAATTGTCGGTGAGGCGCCGGGACCTTTGTCATCGTGACAGGGCGACCGCGCGGGCTCCGCAGCGCTGGCCACGAGGGCGCGCGGGCGCGCCGGCGCTGTGGTACGAGAGCGGCCCGCCTCTCCTGCCGCCATGCCGTCTCCCCCCGCACCGCCCAGCGACGCGCCCCCGCCCGGCACCGTCGAGCGCTGGGCCTGGGATTACGTCCTCTCGACGGACCTCGAGCACAAGCTCGCTCCGCCGCCCGTGCCCTCCCTCTGGGAGTCGGATGCCAAGCTGTCGGCGCCGGGCGCCGCGCCGGCCCCGCCGCGGCGCCTCGAGCGACCTGGACGGCCCGCCGCGCTGCGCATCTCGGAGCGCGCGCAGAAGAGCCCGGGGCCCGAGGCGCTGCGCAACCCGGCGCGCCGCGCGCAGCTCTTCCATGCGTTCCTTCACCACGAGCTCCAGGCGGCGGAGCTCATGGCCTGGGCGCTGCTCGCCTTCCCCGAGACGCCGCGCGCCTTCCGCGGCGGCCTCGTCCGGATCGCCCTCGACGAGGTGCGCCACATGCGGCTCTACGCCGCGTACCTCGCCGCGATCGGCCACCGCTTCGGCGACTTCCCTGTGCGCGACTGGTTCTGGACGCGGGTGCCCGCCGCCGCGTCGCCCGCGCAGTTCGTGGCTGTGATGGGCATGGGCCTCGAGGGGGGCAACCTCGACCACACCGCGCGCTTCGCCGAGCGCTTCCGCGCCATCGGCGACCTCGAGGGCGCCGCGCTCACGGAGCAGGTCGGCGCGGAAGAGATCCCGCACGTGCGCTTCGGGGTCCGCTGGTTCCGCCGCTTCACGCAGGCGAGCGGGACCGCTGGCCAGGCGGCGCCTTCCACGTCTGCCGCAGGCCATCCGGCCGCCGCGGGTGAAGCCGCGCCGCGCGGGCCGGATGATGCTGCGCCGCCGCCCGGTGCGAGCGATTTCGAAGCGTGGGTCCGCCACATCCCGCCGCCCCTCTCGCCGCTGCTGATGCGGGGCGAGCCGATGAACCGCCGCGACCGCAGCCGCTCCGGCCTCTCCGAGCCGTTCCTCGACGCGCTGGCCTCATGGACCGAGCGAGCGCCTGGGTCCTGAACTTCGACGCCGACGAGGAGCTGGCGCGCCCCGCGGGGTACACCCCGCGCGCCGCGGTCGCCGGCCGGGCGCCCGAGCTCGCCGTCCGGGTCTCGGCCCTGCTGCGCCCCGGCGACGTCGTGCTGAGCCCCGAGCTCCCCTCGCCCCTCGTGCCGCCAGCGCCTCCTGGAACGCCGCTCGTCGGCCGCGCGTGGTGCCCCACGCCCCGGGCCCTTCGCCTCCTCGGCCGCGCCGGCGTCGCCCTCGTGGAGGCGCCGCCGCTCGACGTGCTCCGGCGCGTCAACCACCGGAGGTTCTGCGCGGACCTCGGCCAGACGCTGCCCGGCGCGCGCTACGTCGCCTCGCTGGCCGAGCTCGAGGCCGCGATCGCGGAGCCCACGCCGACGGGCCACTGGCTGCTCAAGCGGCCGTTCGGGTTCGCCGGGCGCGGCCGGCGCCGTGTCGCCCGCGGCGCCCTGCTGCCCGACGCGCGGCCCTGGGCCGTCGCGTCGCTCGACCCTGCGTCGCCGGACAGCGGCCTGCAGGTCGAGCCCTGGGTCGAGCGCCGCGGCGACTTCTCGCTGCACGGGCACGTCGCCCGCGGCGGCGCGGTGCACCTCGGAGACGCGTGCATCCAGCGCTGCGACGCGAACGGGGCGTACCTCGGGGCCGCCCTGGCCGGCGAGGGCGACCTCGGCGACGGCGAGCGCCGGGGGCTCGTCGAGGCCGCGCTGGAGGCGGGGCAGGCGCTCGCCGGCGCGGGCTATTTCGGGCCGTTCGGGATCGACGCCTTCCGCTGGGAGGACGAGCGCGGCGCGCTGCGCTGGAACCCGCGGTGCGAGATCAACGCGCGTTACACGATGGCGTGGGCCATCGGCATGGGCAGGGCGCGGCCAGATCTCGAGTGACCGAGGCCGTCCCCCAGGGCAGCGAGCACGAATTCTGGGAGCGGCGCGCTGCGGTCGAGCGCAGCGTCCTCCGGAGCTGCTCTCTTCCGCGCGCCAGATGCTCCTGGATCGTGCTGGGGTCCTGACCGAGCTCGGCCGCTATCTCCTCCGCGGTGTGGCCCAGAGCGGCGTCCACCAAGACGTCGCGCAGCGCAGGATCGATGCGGCGCAGGTGGCGGAGGCTGAGCCGCGCCTCCACCTGCCCGAACGGCGACGGCATAGGGTCATCGATCGCCGCATGCGCATACGAATCGCGGCCTTTCTCCCACCGACGCTGGAACTCCCTGTAGTGCGTCGTATGGTGCCACACGACCACATCCAGCCAGCGTCTCGTGGCCTGCTTCATCGACAGCTGCTCGCGCGCAGGGACCCTTCCTGCCTCGACTGTCCTCCATACCGAGAGCAGGATATCCTGCATCACGTCGTCTCGGTCGCACTCTGGAACCTGGAGCCGGCGCAGCCTGTCCCTGATCATGGGCCTTTGCTGCACGATGGCATCGAATGCAACGCGCGCCTCGGGGCGCATGTCCAGGTCCACCGCGTCCGAGGCACGGCGGCGCTCACCCATGGCTCCCTACTCCCGGAAGTGTCATGTTCAGCGGAGAGCGCTCTGCATCCTCCCAATCGGACGCGTCGGCGGAGCTCGCCCCCGCTTCGTCACGCTGCAGTGGGAGGCTCGTCAACGTCGCAGCTCGCCCGGCGAGCTCCGCCCCTGCGGGGACGCGGACAGGGAGCGGCGATCGAAGCCGCGGCACCGGTGGCGGCGGGAGCTTCGCCCGCGGGCTCCTGGCAGCGAGCTCGGGAGACGGCACGACGGGCGGAGGAACGTCGAGCGCGCGAGGAGGCATCGTGGGCGGAGGCGGCGGCACCGAGCTCGGCGCCGGTGACGATGCCGACGCGGGACGCGCCGAGCTCTCGCGCCTGGTGATGGGCTCGCCCACCTGGATCACCGCGGTCTCCTCTGCGTCGGTCCGGTAGTCGTCGTGCAGCCGCCACAGGCGCTCCCAGTACCGAGCAGGCGTGCCGGTGAACGTCTCCAGCTGCCGGGCAAGGCCGGGCGTCATGGGAAGGTCGCTCCTCAGCAACCTCTCCACCTCCCTCGACGATAGCCCCGTGCTCTCGGCCAGGTTTCTCCTCCACGAAGGGTTCGTCGCGCAGAACGACTCGAGGACCCTGCCTGGCCTGGGGACGGGGCGCGCGCGGACGTCTGTCAGCTCTGCGAGCGCCGCATCGATGTGACAGTCCAGCAGGCGCCGGTATCGATCCCGCTCCGCCGCTGCCTGCTCCTTCGCCTCGGTGAGGGCTGCCGCCTCATCATTCTGCGCGTGCTCGCGCGTCTCGCGGAGCCCGCGCTCGCGTCCCAGCGCTTCACGCGCGGTGACCGCGAAGCCGATCGCGACGCAGGCTATCATCGCGAGCCCGAGCGGCGAAATGAGCCACATCGCACCGAGCAGATCCTCCATCGTAGTCATCGGGTTTCGTTTCCTGGACGTGACCGTTCTTGTCGGGAACAAGGCGGATCGAAGCCTTGTGCTGTCCGAAGACATCCCAAGCGTCCCCGTCTGCTTGCTGTCAGAGCACGGCCGAGGGCTCAGCGCAGCTGTCGGAGCATTGCCTCGCGCTCGGCGGCGAGCAGCCCATCGGGGAACTCCCGTGCGTGGGCGTGCAGCAGCTGGAGCGCCTCGACGTCGGCCATGGCGTTGCCGGCCTCGATAGCCCTCCGGGCCTGGTCGATCAGGCTCCTCTCGTGCTCGCTGATGACGGTCGGTCGAATGGCCCTCGCCGGAGATGCGGGCCGGCCGTTGGTCCTGGTCGAGGGAGCGGGCGAGCTGCTCGCCGCCGCCTGCGCGCGTGCGCCTCCTTGATCCCTGACCGACGAGCTCTCGTGCGCGATAGGCGCGGCGGGAATCGCGGCGCCGTGCGCGCCGTCTCGCGCAGGGGACGTCACAGCATCCTTCGCTTCAGGCAGGGTGACAGGGACGCGGACCGCCGCCGCCCCGAGCCACGAGTCCAGGTCGGCCAGGGGCGGCACAGCGGAGACGATCGCGCCGGTCAGCAGGACGAGCGCCGACTGAACGACGATCCTCATGCCCAGATGGCGCAGCGAGGCCACCCACGACGCGTGACGGCGGAAACCCAGCGCGAGCGACAGGAAGGCGCGATCGTCCCTGCCGTGAGAGCGCTCCTGCGCCTGCCACCGCTCCCGCTGCACCCGGAGCTCCTTGTGCGCCCGCCAGTGTCGCGTCTTCACCGTGGCCAGCGGGAGTCCCTGCTCGGCGGCGATCTCGGCGAGCGGGACCTCCTGGAGATCATGCTTGATGACGAGATCCCGGTACTTTGGATCGAGCTGGTCTATCAGCTGCCGCGTGAACTCTTCCTGCTGCCGTCTCCGGAGCAGCTCTTCCGGCGTGGGGTACTCGTCTCGGATCTCGCACTCCTCGAACGACGTCAGCACCTCGCCGCGGCAGCGCGCGTCACGGACGTGGTTGCGCGCCTGGTTGACGGCGATCGTGACGCGGTACGGGGCCGGGTCTCCCCCCGGGTCGAGCCGCTTGTCGGCCTCCAGCCCCCGCAGCAGCGCTTCCTGGGCGACATCCTCGGCGTTTCGCTCCGGCACGCCGTGGCGCCGCGCGAGGCGCCGGAAGAGCTCGAAGCCGGGGGAGACGGTCGCAGGCTTGTCCACGGTAGGCAGCACACTTGAGCCGGTCGAAAGGCTTCAAAGAAATGAACCGACCAGCAATTTCGGTCGGGCATTGTGGCACAACGTAGCATGATTAACCACACTCAGCCATCGCTGACCAGCGGCTGAGCGCATTCAATCAACCGACCAAAAATTCTCACCAAAACGGATCCAATCTGGCGATTTCTGTCGGTTGACGCCAAGAGGACGGCATCACTAGCGTGACTGGATGCGTTGCATCGCGCATTCGCTCTCGATCTTTCTTGCGCTCGGGGTCGCGACAGGACTCACGCGCTCGGCCAGCGCGGACGACATTCAAGCGAAGGCGAAACCGAGCGGCAGTTCATCGGTGAAGGACCATGTTCGCCGTGGTCAGAGGGCGCGCAATGCCGGACAGTGGGTCGAGGCGCACGCTGCCTACAAGGCTGCTTTCGACGCCGCAGACCCGACGACCAGCACCGAGCGAGAGCGCGCGGAGGTCGCCGGTGAGCTCGGCCTTTGCGAGGTCGCGCTGCGCAGGTACCGCGACGCGGCCGAGCACCTCTCCAGGAGCCTGGAACAGCGTGAAGCGCTGCCGGACGCGCTCCGGCGGCGGTTCGAGGCAGGACAGCGCGAGGCAGCGAAGCACATCGCGACGCTCGTGCTCGGGATCGATCCGCCCGACGCCGAGGTGTTCATCGACGGCGAGCGCATCGACCAGGTTGCACGGACGTACACGCGCTTCTTCGAGCCGGGCAAACACATGGTGCGGGCCCGCGCGCCGGGCCGTGAGGAGGCGCTCCATTCGTTCCTCGGTGTGGCAGGCGCGGAGCACGAGATCACGATGCAGCTGCCCCGTGCGGCGGCGAGCAGCGCCAAGGAGGCGAGCAGCGCAAGGGAGGCGAGTCGCGCCAAGGAGACCGCGACAGCGGCGCCGGCCTCAGCGCGCAGGTTGCCCGCCGCACGCGCGCAGGCTCCCAGCCCGTGGGCCTCCTGGCCGGGGACGCTGCGCATCACGGGGATCGCCGTCACGACGGCTGGCGTGACGGTGGGCACCATCCTCATCGTTCGGGCGGGCAAACTCGATGACGACCTGAGCGCCCGGCGTGACCTGCTCCAGGCCGAGCCGTCATCGAGCGCGTCGATGTGCTGGCACGCGCCTCGAAACTCGCCGTGTGGCGAGCTGGCGCGCCTTCAGGACGCGCGCAACACGTACGGCCGCGCCGGGCTGGCCGCGGTGATCACGGGCGGTGTCCTCGGGGCCATGACCGCCGCGTCATTCCTCACGGACTTCTCGTTCCTGGGCGTCAAACCGGCTGGGGATCGAGTCAATGTCTCGCCCGTGGCGAATGGAAGCGAACTCGGCGCGCGAATCGAGGGGAAATGGTGAGCACGAGGGCGGCCGAGAGAATGGGAGCGCTGACAGGCCGAGGCGCCGTGAGGTCGGTCATCGCCCTCGCAGTCTGCTTGTGGGGAGCCGGTACGCTGACGGCTTGCGCTGGCTATTCCGATGATTGCTCGGAAAAGCTGGCGTGTGCTCCCGAGCCGGAGCCTCCGCTCGACCCGTGCGCGGGAGAGCCCAGCACAGCGCCAGCGCTCGACAAATGCGGCGTGTTCGTCAGCGAGAACGGTGACGACAAGCACCCCGGCACGAAGGATGCGCCCGTGAAGACCTTGCAACACGCGGTCGGGCTCGCCGCGCACGGGCGAGGCCACGGGGAGGCAGCGACCCGGCGCGTGTACGCTTGCGGCGGGAGGTTCGAGGAGGCGCTCGCGTTGCCCTCGGGCGTCGATCTCTGGGGCGGGCGGCGCTGCGAAGACGGCGGGTGGTCGTACGAGGGGTCGTTCGGCGGGCCGGATCACCCGACGATCATCGCTCCGGCGGAGGGGATCCCGCTGCGGGTCCTCGGGGGAACCGACGCGGTCATCGCAGGGGACGACGCGACCTCTGTGATCTTCGGCGTGCGCGCCGTGGCGGCCGACGCCTCCGCGAGCGACGGGAAGTCGTCGATCGCGATGATCTTGAGTCCGGGTGCCAAGGCGAGGGTGGCGTCGAGCGATGTCATCGCGGGCAACGGCAAGGACGGGGAGGCGGGCAAGGACGCGCTCAGCGTCCGCGCGAAGGACGGCGAGCAGGGGAACCACGGCGCGGACGCATGTACCGCGGACGCCGCCGTGGGCGCCCTGCCCGTCGTGACCATGTGCGACGATGGGAGCGAGTCGACGGGCGGATACGGCGGCGACGGCGGACTCGACGTCGGCCGCGATGGCATGCCAGGAAAGCCGGAGCCTGCGGAAAATCCGCAAGGCTACGCGATTGCGGGGCTCGGCGCGGGCAGCGATCCGTGCACGAAAGGGGGAGACGGTGCGCCCGGTGCCAGCGGTGGCCGCGCTGACAGCGCGGCAGGTGAAGGCTACCTCGACATCCACGGATGGGTGGGTGTCCGGGGTGAGGATGGAAAGAAGGGCGGCCCCGGCCAAGGGGGGGGCGGCGGCGGCGGCAGCAAATCGCGTGGGCCCATGGTTGCGTGCCCTGGAGGCCGCCCTCAAAGCGGTGCGGCCGGCGGCTCGGGGGGGAGCGGGGGTTGCGGCGGCCAGGGAGGCCGGGGCGGCGGCTATGGCGGAGCGAGCATCGCCATCGTTGCACTGGAGGACTCGGAGCTAGAACTCGACGCCACGAAGGTTGTCGCAGGCAACGGCGGCAATGGCGGGGTCGGCGGAACTGGTCAACCAGGCGGCGTTGGGCGGTTCGGCGGCCACGGGGGGAAGGGCTTCACTAACACGAACATGTGGGAGGCATGTGCTGGTGGCCTCGGCGGCGACGGCGGCCGCGGAGGTGATGCGGGCGGCGGGCTCGGCGGCGCTGCCGTCGGCATCGCGTACGTGGTCCCCCATCTGACCATCCTGCCCGGCACGACCTTCGAGGTTGGAGGAGCTGGAGAAGGCGGCCCCGCAGGCAACGCCGATGTCAATGAGGAGGTGGGCAGCGGCGCGCGCGGCCCACGAGGTCAACTCTATCGTTTCGGTGCGGCAAACGAGCCGCCCCGTTGAGTCGCTCACCGCGGCGCCGCCGTCGAGGAATACCGATGATGTCAAAAGACACGATGGTCTTGCCCCTCGCCCTCTCTCTCGCCACGGTTGGCTGCGAGAGCGCGCCAGGCCCCATCGGCGCCGATGATCCGCCGTGTGCGCTCACATCGTCGTGCCAGGACGAAGCACCGCCGGAAGCCCTCTGCCTCGAGCACCTTGCGGCCGATCGGTTCGACGACGGCTGCGGCATATTCGTCAACACTTTTTTCTTTGGCGGCGATGACGCGAATCCAGGCACCAAGGCCAGGCCGGTTGGCTCTCTCCGGCGCGCGATTGCCCTGGCGCGCATCGGTCGAGGAAGGGTGTTCGTGTGCAGCGACGTCTTTGAAGAGTCCGTCATCCTACCCTCTGGCGTGGACCTCTACGGAGGCCTTCATTGCCAGACATTCGAACGCTTCAAAGAGAGTGTCACGACCGGCATCACCATCCGGGAGCGCCCATCTCCCATTGTTCTGACGGTCGAGCCGGCGGGCGCCGGCGACACCGGGGCGGCCGATGGCGTCTCGACGATCGACCACGTCGACATCTCCGGCGGAACCCATATCGGGATGCTCGTTCGTTCGGGCTCCGCGGTCGAGTTCACCCGGGGCGCGATCCACGGATCCTACGGAGTTGGCGGCGGCCATGGCGAGAGGTGGCCCGGGTTGAATCAAGCCCCTGACGGGCGGCACGGAATCTACGGGGGGGATGCGTGCTCGGCAGCCACCGTCGCCGGCGGACCCGCGGTGGTGAACCCGTGCGAGGGCGGCCTCCCGAGCGTCGGCGGCAAGGGAGGCGACGGGCGCGCCGACGGCGCTGGAGATGGAGAGGCCGGCGAGCCCGTACCCGCGCCGAACCCCGGCCACGAGGGGCAAGGAGGACTCGGCAACCGCGAAGACGGTGCTTGCGCCAGCGGCTTCTCCGGGAAAAGCGGCACGTGGGGCGCGGCCGGCGCAGCTGGCGAGGGCATCGGGCGGCTCACGGAGACCGGATGGGAGGGCGACAAGGCAGCCGAGGGGGGCCGCGGCATGCCGGGCCAGGGCGGCGGCGGGGGAGGCGGGCGTCGCGGCGGGCTCGCTGTGTGCGACGTGGCCTCCAAGGGGGGCGCAGCGGGCGGTTCGGGCGGCGCGGGGGGCTGCGGAGGTCGAGGCGGCCAACCGGGCGGGAACGGCCGGCCAAGCATCGCCATCGCCGTGCTTCACGCCAAGCTGACCGTGCGCGACAGCCTGCTCACGACGGACAACGCCGGGGGAGGTGGTGACGGCGGGCCGCCCGAGCGAGGCGGCGACGGCGGCCGAGGTGCACCGGGCGGGGCCGTGGGGGACGGCACCTGGTCGTGTGGCGGCGGCGAGGGAGGCCGAGGAGGCGACGGCGGCTACGGCGGCCCGGGGCGCGGCGGCGACTCGATCGGCATCGCCTACCTCGACGAGGACCAGCTCACGCTCGAGGGCGTCACGTATGAACTGGGACCGCCGGGCAAGGGCGGCGTGAGCTGGGATTGGTCTGGCGAAGAGATCGCCGGGGAGGACGGCATCGCCGTCAAGACGCTTCGCTTCCGCGAATAGGTGCGGTCATCGGTCAAGGGTTCAACGAGAGAGCCTTGGCTTTACAGTTAGACGTTTTTCGGGGATTCTGCCATCGGACTGCTGGAGTGCGTACGCGTGGATCGACATCCAGCGACGACAAGCGTCCCATGCATGAGGCCGTGGCGATCTTCGAGGAACGCTCATGGGCGAGCACGAAGGGCACCGCATGGCGGGGCGCACATGCCTCGAACGGGTCGGCGTGAAATATCCAGTGCACATAGACTTTCCCGCCGGGCGATGCGAGCGAAGGTGGCGGTGCGTCGAAGGGAACGGCGCGTCGCAATGCAGCGAGCGCGACCACGTCGAAGACGACGGATCCGCTGGACTTGACGACCCCCAGCTTCGCGAGGCTGCCATCCGCCTGATTTATGACGATCTCGACTCGCACCGCGAGATCGGTCGCGCCGCGGAGCGCGGGGTATGCTTCGCGCGCGGCCGCCAACTCCTCCTCATATGCGTAGTGGAGGTGTTCGTGCATGGATGCGATATAGATGGCAAACGGAACACGTGCCCCGCCGAGTGCGACGGTGTTGCCGGCCTGCACGTCGGGAACATAGACATCGCACAGCGCTTGTGCGACTCGCCACTCTTCGACGTTCAGTCGGTGATGCGGGGCGGTGGGCCTCGCCGAAGGCACGATCTTGGAGCAGGAGACCGCGAGAGCTGCCATGACCAAGAGGTTCAGTGCGTCCCACGACGTGTTGCGCATCCGTCGCAACACGCTCCGCCGTAAGACTCGACCGTCAAGACATCGGGCACAATGGTACTCTCGCCGGATGCGCCGACTGCCCAAGTCACACTTCTTCAAACTCAAACATGCCATCTTGCTCGCCTTGCTCCAAGTTTTCCCTCAGTCGGCTGAGCTCGTCGCACGCCCACGCGATGTCTCGCCCGAGTGCATTGCTCGACGAGATTATCAGGGAACGCTTGGAGGCACGCATCAGAACCCGACCATGCACTGCTTGGCCCCGGGCCCACCTATTGAGGCTCTCGAGTCCATGCTCCTCCCACCTTGCTCCGAAAGGCTACCCACCCCAAGGGCAGGTCGGCCACCTCCTCTACCGTCGGATCCATCGCAATAATCTCTTCCAGATGGACGATACGACCATCACCCGGGTCGGTGGTGCTTCCACATAAAAATTGCCATCCACCATCGTCGGCGTCATGAGAGATCATCAGGATCGGGGCCCCTGCTACAACCGGCGCCGTCGTGATGACACCAAGGTGCGGATCTTCTTCGAATCTCATGAGATTCATTTAGGTCCCTTCTCCAGATTGCAGTGTCGGCATAGGGGTTGTCCGTTCTCGGTGGTGCCGGAGCCTCCATTTACTCGGGAGGTTACGTGATCGACATGTCCTTCGTTATGGGGCGGGCTCACAGCTTTCGTGTGTTGCTGAGGTTTGACGACGTCGGCACCACAGTTGTCGCATCTGTTTACTCCCTGATGCTTTTCCGCGTTCTGCCTCCAAATTTCGTCCTTCCCAGCCTTCGTGAATGGCTGTGCAGGTCGGCTTCCTGGCGCGCCGCCCCTTGCCGTGGGCGGTGCGCCCTGCGGGCCCGTGCTGCCCGACCCGCTCGACATAAGCGCCTGCGTCAGTCCCTGGATCCCCGCCGCGATGTTGCCGACGCCGCCAACGACCAGCGTGGTCAACACCGCGATCGCGGGCACACCGATCGCCGCGCCGATGCCGGTGGCGCTCGTGACGCCTCCGAAGACCTCCCCCGTCAAGCCCCCGAGCGTGAGGGCGATTCCCCCGACGATCTGTCCGATGGCCATGCCCATCCTGGCTTCTGGTGTTCCGTGGGAGAGCACGCCCCCGGCGTCCAGCAGCTCGTGACCCACGCCGGCGAAAGGAACGGACCCGAGCAGCAACCCGGCGACGAACCCTCCCTCGATCTGGACATAGGGGTTCTGCGACCACTCGATCGGCGCCGTGGTCATTGGCTGGGGCACATAGCCGGACGAGTTTCCGGTCGTGCTGACATCGACAGGCGGGGCCGCCGCGCCGACCTCCGCAGCTTCCCGCGGACCTTCTACCAGGTTGGGAACCGTCTTGAGGCATTCGAGGCCCATGCAACCGGACTCGATGATGCGCTGTACTTCGGGATCCGTGGTATACTCCGGATCGGCTGGAACCGGGGGATCCGGTTCGAACCCGCTCGGATCCACGAAGTTGAGCGGGCTGTTGAGCACGTAGCTGTACGGATTCCAACTCTGCCCGAAGGACGGAATCGAAACGATCGGGTCGGTCGTCAAGAACCGCCCGATCCTGGGATCGTAGATCCTGCCCTTCATGTTCACGAGCCCGAGGTCGTCGTCGCTCTCGTGCCCGGTGAACCCCTGCGTCGTCTCGCTCGGGAACGACGCCGGCGGGCGCTCTGCCCACACGGGGTTCCTGCGCTGCCCGAACGGGTCGTAGCTCCGCCGCTCGATCACGTCGCCGTCCTCGTCGGTGACCGCATCGACCGAGCCGAGATGGTCGACATGCACGTAACGGGTGCCGTCGTCCGCTCCTCCCCGGGTCACGATCGCCACCACGCGCTCCGGCGAGTGGACGTGATACCGATGCTGCACGGTGCCTGACGCCGCATCGGTGACCCGCTCGTACAGATCGCCGAAGTAGAGCGTCTCCTTTTCCGGCGTGGTCTTGCGGATCCGCTGCTGGTCGCCGTCGTAGCCGAACGTGATGGTGCTCGCGCCCTGCGTGATGCGCTCCGGCAGATCGAACGGCGTATAGCGCACCGTGGTGCCGCCGGGCCGCGCCGTCTGATTACCGACAGCGTCATGCGCGAAGGTGTCCGTACCCGCGCCGGTGATCGCATGTGGGTGCAGCGGGTCGTCATACGAGAGATCACCGACGTCCGACTTGAAGGTGAGATTGCCGTTCGGGCGGTAGTCGTAGCGGAGCGCGCAGGGCGCCGCCGAGCTCTCGATATCGCCGAAGTACGCGCACGTCAGCCGATGGAGCGAATCGTACCGGAAGCGCTCCGTCGTGTTCTCGGGCTGGAGCGCATCGGTGCGGCGCGTGAGATTCAGGAGATCGTCGAACCCATAGTCCAGGTCTTGCACCTCCCCCGCGCCGCTCTGCGTCGCCATGTGCCTCAGGCGCTGCTTGTCCGCGAAGTAGCTCCGCTCCGTGACGGCGCCGTTGCCGAACACCTCCTCCCGGAAGCGCCCCGCATCGTCCACGTCCGTCAAGCGCCAGTAGGCGAGGTTCGTTCCGCTGTCGCGCACGGCGATCACGTGGCCGTGCGCGTCGTGGCCGTGCGCCACGACGAACGGCGTCGCGCCGGCCGGCGCCGGGTACGCGACCGTCTCGACGCGGCCGAGCTCGTCGTAGCCCAGCCTGGCCTCCAGGGGAGAGTGCTCGCCGTCGATGCGGAGCGCGATCGTGTCGAGCTGGCCGCGGCCGGTGTACCGGTACGTTTTCTCTCCGTCGGGGCTCGCGAGCGTGTGGAGCTTGCCGACGCCGTGCGCCGCGGTGTCCCAGGTCCACGTGGTCGTCAGGCGCTCGGCGCCGTCCTGGTCCACGCGCGAGCGGGGTCGACCGAGCGCGTCGTTCGCGCGCTCGGGCGTGTCCTCCCTGACCGGCACCGAGCGCCGCGCGATGTGCTCGCCCAGCGCGTCGTACACGACTTCCTGCATGATGCGCTTCGCATCGCCCGAGCCCTCCGACGGTTCCGGTTCGGGCCCGTATCCCAGCCACCGAATCGAGCGACCGAGGCTGTCGAACTCCACCGTATCGTCGGCCCCGCCGGTCGTGATGCTCTGCTGCCTCACCCGCCACGCATCCTGCGCCGGGCCGCCGTCCTTGGTGCGGGAGAGCGCGACCGTCGTCGTCGTGCCATCCGGGCGCCTCTCGATGCCGAGCCGCCCGAAACCGTCGTGCGCCCACGTCGTCACGAGCTGATTCGGATCGACCTGCTTGAGGAGCACGCCGAGCGCGTCGTCGAAGTCCACGAGCGTGGCATGCCCGGCCGCGTTCACGTGATTCTCGGGGAAGATGCCCTCCTCGTCGAAGTCCACGCTGGATGTGCGCTTGTGCCCGAAGGCGTCCTCCGCCGTGACGCCGGTGATGTTCCCGAAGTCGTCGCGCGCATAGGTGAGCGTCAGCTTCGTGTCCGGCAGGCCATCATCGCTCTCGGTGGACTCGGTCTCCACCTCGCCGTGGATCGTGTTCGTTCGCTTGAGGGTCCTGCACTGCGACATCCCCGCCGCCGCGCTGCACTCCTTCTGCGTCTCCAGCTGGCCGAGGACCCAGCGCTCTGTGTCGTTCTTGAACGTCCGCGTGACCTCGAGCGTCAGCTCGACGCCCTCCGTCGAGACCTCCTCGGCGCGCACGTTGCCGAACGTGTCGAAGTCCGTCACCTTCGATACCGAATCGCGCAGCAGCATCGCGCCGTCGCCGCCTCGCCCGATCTCCCGGACGTACGCCTCGACGGAGGGCGTCGCGCCGCTCGGGGGCGGATAGACCCCTTGCGCTCGCCTCACCCGGCGCTCGGTGGGCAGCGTGAAGTACGTGGCGCCGTCGTTGGTCGGCACGAGCGTCCGCGTCACGTCGCTGAACGAGAGCTCGATCTGCTCCGGTCTGGGCTGGCTCGCGAGCCCCGGAGCGCCGTGCCACGTCCGCTGGACGCTCCCCGCGAAGGGAAAGATCTGCAGCTCGTCGTCGAAGGTGACGTGGTCGTAGACGTCGATCGTCACGGCACCCGTATCCAGATCGGTGACGATCCGCTCGCCGAACCCGAGAAATCCGCGGCCCAGCCGGTGGTAGCGTCCGTCGCGGTAGCCGACCTCGAAGCGCCTCGCTCGATCCGCGCCGTTGTTGAGCGCGTACGCGCTGACCACCCGGCGAGGGCCCACGACGCAGCGCCGCGGATAGCCGCAGTCGTCCGCCGCGCTGGACCGCGCGACGTAGAGCGCGCTCCTCCGGTCCGGATCCTCTTCCGCGCCTCCGCTCGTGACCGGCGCATCGGTCAGGTGGCCGTACGAGATGCTCACGTTGGGCACGAAGCCCGGCTCGGTCGGCTCGTGCGCGTTCATCCCGTCAGAGACCGCGACCAGGAGATCCTGGTCGGCCGAGAGGTTCTGGAAGACGTTGAACACGCCGCCGAGGGGCAGGATCACGTCCTGGGCCCCGTCCCCGTTGAGATCGCCGGTGCGCGGCCCGTGCGGATCGGCGAGCGTGATCGCGTCACCGAGCTTGGCCTCGAAAGGAACCCCTGCGTCGACGAGCTTGAACGGCGGCCCCGCCAGGTCGCCCGTCGCTTGCAGGACGGCCCAGGAGGGGAGGACATTGGAGCCACTCAGCAGCATGCCTGGTGGGACGGGCATGAGGAGATCCTGCCGTCCATCGCCGTTGAAGTCGAGCGGCACCGCCAGGCGGAAAAGCGCGTCCTGGTCCTGGACCCCCAGCAGATCGCCGAAGCTGAACGCGTCGACGGTCCGGAACGGCGATATCACGAACGTCGACCCCGTGTTGAGGTAGGTGGTGAGCTGGCCGCTAAAGCCGGATTCGACGGCATCGGGAAGGCCGTCGCCGTTGACGTCGAGAAAGACGACGCGGCCCCCGCGCGGCACGACAGGGAGCTTGGTGTCGATGACCCCCCAGCGTCCCTCGCCCCGGCGCATGATCGCCTCGTAGCTATCTTTGATGAGCGCCGTCCCGTCACCAAACAACCTCACGGAGGGCACGATGAGATCGATCTTGCTGTCGGCGTCGACGTCGAGCGTGTGGAGCTCCAGTGCGCAGGGATAGCCGGTGAGCAGCTCGATCGACTCGCCCGTGGGGTCGAATCCCGCGGGCGTCGCGCCGCGCGCGGGCCTCCAGAGGTGGACGGTCCACACGGCGGAGAGCGGGTCCGGCACCAGCTCCTCGGCGTGGTCCTGACACTGGATCAGATCCGGCACCGAGTCGCCGTCGAGATCGGCAAGGTGCACCGAGGCGCCGGCGCGCCTCAGACTCGGCGGCGCAGGCGTGACCCCGAGCGGGAACGGCCGGCGGATGCCCGTGTCATGGAGCGCGAAGGTCCGGTCCGACTGGGACAGGAGCACGTGCCATGTGGTCTTGGTGTCGAAGACGTCGTGGAGAAAGACGTCCATCTGCCCATCGTCGTTGTAATCGAGGACCGTCCCGAGCTCGGGCTGAAGAAGGGCCGGGTCGGACGGTCCATCCGGATCGGCGACGAACAGCCAATCCTCGAGGAAGGCGAGCTCCGGCGACGCGAGAAAGGACGGCGACGCGCGGGGCCCGAGGTTGCGCGCCACCCGCCACGCGGTGATCGGATGCGACGGCGTGCTGGGCCCTGCGACGATGTCCGGAATCACGAGATCGTCGAGGCCGTCGGCGTCGATGTCGAACACCATCGGGCTCGCCTTCTCGGAGACCGGCTTGTCGATGTCCGTCGTGAGCCGCTCGAATCCGGGCTTTCCGCGGCTGTACTGAAACCGTGTCGGGGGCTTGCAGACCCCGTCGCTCGCGCACTCCTCGACCTGGGTGAGGAGGGTCCGGCTCGTCGTCGGGCTCAGCTCGTAGCGGAAACCGTAGCTCCGGACCAGCGCGTCGCCCGGACCGAGCATCTGGATCTCCTCCAGGCGAAGCGAGCGCTGGAGCGCCACGCCGCCCGAGTAGCCGTGCGAACCGCGGCCGAGTCCTTGGTCCCATACACGAAGCGCACCGCCCGGGAAGGCTCGAGCGACGGCGCGCCCTCGAAGCTCGTGTAGCGAATCTCGTCGACCGCAACTTCGGCCGCATGGCCATCTTCGGCCTCTGCGAGGCAGTACGCGTACGTCATGGCGTTGCCGCGGCCGTCACGGGCCTCGCTCGCGAGCCACGCGCGCGGCACGCCACCTCGCGCGAGCGGCTTGCTGCCCTCGGTACGCCCGTACTCCACGACGCGGCCGGAGGGCAGATACGCCTCGAAGAAGAGCGCCTCGACGTGCCCACCACCGTCCGGCGGATAGTGACCGACCACCTTGACGAAGGTATCCGGAAACGTCCGGTACTCGATGGTCGCCGGCGCCTGCCCCACGGGCACGAGGCGCTGGCCGTCGAGGCAGAGCCCGTCGTCTCCGTCGTAGCGCACGCCGCGGATCTCCCCGTCTTGCGCGAGGCTCTTCGGACATGGTGTGATCGCGGACAGCCCGGTGAGGGAGAAACCGTTGCCGAGCACGCCGTCGCCGCCGTCGCTGCGGTAGACGATCTGGAGCCCAGGCCCCATGCCCGCACGCGAGGGCGGGGTGGCCAGGTCCATGGTGTACACCGACTCGCCGGTGCTCGTGGTGGAGAACGTCCCCGGGATGGAGCCGGCGGCGACGGTCTCTACCTCTGGCGCGGGGCGGGACGTGGCAGGGCTGTGCGCGCGCTGTGTCCGGCAGGCGACGAGGCCAGGCGGCTCCGGCAGCGGCTCACCGAAGACGCACTGGCACCCGCCCGACGCGAGCACGCAAGCGAGAAACATCCAGAGCGGGATGAATGCCCGGAGCAACCAACGCGGAACTGGCGCCATAGTAGCCTCCCCGGCGGACAGGAGTACCACAGCGTCCCATCGCAGCGACGACGCGATCGGCGTTGCCTACCTCGACGAGGACCAGCCCACGCTGGAGGTGGTTACCCACGATGTGGAACCGCCGGGCATCGGACGCTGGAGTCTCTGACACGGGCGACGATCGGCGCGCCAGCGCCGGCGCGACCCGTGTTAGGATCTCATCATGGCCGAGCTCATGCCGACGCCGGACGCCGCGCCTTCGCATCGCCTCGGAGCGCGTCCGGCGCTCGGGGCACGCGCGCAGGAGCTCTTCGACGAGCTCTGCCCCTACCGCCGCGACGGGCTGCGCAACCACTGTCTTCGCGTATTCCACTTCACGACGCTGCTCCTCGAGCGCCGCCGCCAGAAGGCCGATCCCGACCTGCTCTACGCGCTGGCGATGATTCACGATCTCGGGCTGCTGTGCCCGGGCGAGCAGGGCGGAGACTACATGCAGCGCAGCCGCTCGCTGTTCCACCGCGCCTTCGCCGCGAGCTCGTTCGAGCTCTCCCCGTACGACCTGCGCGTGGCCGACGAGTGCCTCCTCTACAACCATCGCCTCCGCCCGACACCGGCGTTATGCCCTGAATCGACGGCGTTCCGGCAGTCGGTGTGGATGGACCACTCCCTCGGTGTGCGCCGCTACGACCTCGACGCCGCGTCGGTGCGCGACGGCTTCGCGCGTTATCCGCGGAGCGACTTCAACGCGGTCCTCCTCGACTTCGCCCGGCGCGTCCTCACGCGCGAGCCCTGGACCCTCGTCGATGGCATCTTCATGTGAGGAGCAGACCGCATGTCGACCCCGCGCGGCGCCATGTTCCAGGACCCCGCCGACGCGCGGCGGCTCGCCGTCGTCGCGATAGCCGAGGTGACCCTTCTGGGGATCGTCGTGTGGAGCGGAGTCGGCGCGCTCGCCGGAGGGCTCCTCTGGGCGGCTGGGCTCGCGGGCTGGACCTTGATTGAGTACCTGCTCCACCGCTTCCTCTTCCACCTGCCGGCGGAGCACCCGCTCGCCTTCGTCGGCGCCCGTATCCACCTCGCGCACCACGACGACCCGCACCGAACGCCGATCGTCAAACCCCCCGCTGCCACGCTCGGGGCCTTCTCCGCCGGCTTCTGCGCGACCGCGGCGGCCGCCGGGGTCTCCCGCGCCGCGCCGCTCTGGGCCGGGCTCGTCGCCGGCTATTTTCTCTATGAGCTCTCCCACCTCGCGGCGCACCTGCTCGGCGAGGCGGAGCACCCTCTTCCAGCGCAACGCCGCCACCACCTCCGGCACCACGCCGCGCCGCGCGCGCGCTTCGGGGTGAGCTCCGCGCTCTGGGACAGGGCGTTCGACACCGGCCGCGAGGCGCGCCGGTGAGCGCGGCTGGACACGGCGGCTCGCCCGACCCTGCCCCGCTCGACGACCCGGGCCGGGCCGAGCTCCGGCGGCGCCGGGTGATGTCGATGCCACGGTGGTACTCTCCCTGGCTCCACCTCGCGAGCACGGTCGGCCTCGGCTGTGGGCTCGCGGCGCTCTCGCTCACGCGGTTGCGAGGCCTACGGGCGTGGGAGCTCGCCGCGATCCCGCTTTTCTTCGTCTTTTGCAACGCCGTCGAGTGGCGGGCGCATCGGGGTCTGCTCCACCGGAGGCGGCGCTTCCTCGAGGCTTTCTACGACCGGCACACGCCGGTGCACCACCGCGTGTTCGTCGAGAGCGACATGGCGATCCGCACACCGCGCGAGCTCGGCTTCGTTCTGATCCCTTCCTACGGCATCGCGGGAGTCTTCGCGCTGACGCTGCCGCTCGCGCTGGCGCTCGGCGCGGCCGGTCAAAGCAACCTCGCGTCGCTCTTCGTGGCGACGTGCATGGCGTACATGGTGCTGTACGAGTGTCTCCATCTCTCGTACCACCTCCCGCCGGACAGCAGGATAGGCCGCAGCCGCCTCGTGGCGCGGCTCCGGCGTCACCACAGCGCGCACCACCGGCCGTCGTTGATGCGGCAGTGGAACTTCAACGTCACCTTCCCGCTCTGGGATCTGGTTCGCGGGACGTACCACCGCGGCGGCGGCGCCGCGGACGCGGCGACCCGGGATGGGCGCTCCAGATCTGCGCTCGAGCGCCAGGAACGGTGATGTCCAGAAGACATGCAGGTCGGCACGAAGGGCAACGAGGTCGGCTGGAGCGCGTACCAGGAGTGAATGAACGCCGGCGCGCTCGTCTCGACCGGCCAGAGCCATGCGATTGTGATCGCTCACATTTTTTTTGATGTCAGCGATGATCCGTCGGTCCACGGCCAAGCTCGACGTCGGATGGCTGGCAAGTCTCCTCCGGAGCGGCGCGTCAAGAGGGCGGGCGCAGGGCCACGGTATTGTTCGATGTGGATTCCAATTTCGAGATCGAGGCTCGCCTCGCGCCGGTTCATTTGAGTTGACATGGGCAATGTGAACGTTCACAATTTCGTCTCCGGGTATCGTTCCGCTTTGTCCCGGGTAGCCGTCGTGCGCACCGGACTCTTGATCCTTTGTATCGGGATCGATCTCTGCGCCGACTCCAACCGGGTGTCGTGAATGCAAGCCATGGCGAGATCGCGGGGGCTCACCCGCGCTGGGCTTGCTCAGGTGGAGCCGATCCAGGTGAGACAATCCTGGCGGAGGGAACAGCATGGCGATAGATAGGACGAGATCGTGGTTCGGATTGACGATGACGGCGTGCCTCGCCGGCGCATGCGGCGGCGCGCAGACCGTCGACACGCCCCCTGCGGCGGCGCCGCCCGCGCCGGCGGCGGCCCCCGCGCCGGACGCCTCTCCGGCGGCCCCGGCCGCCAAGCCCGAGCCCCCTGGTGGTGAAACCATGAACGCAAAGCCCGCTTCCGTCTCCAAGGCGCCCTTCGGCAACGCCGATGGCAAAGAGGTCATCCTCTACACGCTCACGAACGCGAACGGCCTGGTCGCGAAGGTGATGACCTACGGCGCGACGGTGACCGAGCTCCACGTCCCCGACAAGACAGGGAAGATGGGCGACATCGTCCTCGGCCACGACAACTTCGACGGGTACCTGAAGAGCAGCCCGTACTTCGGGGCGACGGTCGGCCGCGTGGCCAACCGCATCAAGAACGCGCAGTTCCAGCTCGATGGCAAGACCTACAAGCTCTCCGCGAACAACGGCGCCCACACGCTGCACGGCGGCAAGAAAGGCTGGGACAAGGTCGTCTGGGACGCGGAAGCGACCGAGACGCCGGATGGCCCGTCCATCAAGCTCACGTACGTATCGAAGGACGGGGAAGAAGGCTACCCCGGCACGGTCAACGCGACCACGACCTACACGCTCACCAACAAAAACGAGCTCAGGGTCGAGATGTCGGCCACGACCGACAAGACCACGATCGTCAACATGGCCCACCACAGCTACTTCAACCTGGGAGGGCACGGCTCGGGCTCCGTCGCCGACCAGGAGCTGACGCTGCACGCCGACAGCTACACCCCGCCGGACGCCACCGGCGTCCCCTCGGGCCAGATCAAGCCGGTGAAGGGGACGCCGCTCGATTTCACCGCCGCCAAGCCGATCGGCAAGGACCTGGAAGCCATGGGCGGCAAGCCGGTCGGATACGACCACAACATGGTCGTCAGCGGCGACCCGCACAAGCTCCGCGAGGCGGCTCGGGTCAAGGATCCGAAGACCGGTCGGGTGCTGACGATCGAGGCCGATCAGCCGGGGCTCCAGTTCTATACCGGCAACTACCTCGACGGATCGGCCAAGGGCAAGGGCGGCGCGGTCTACAACCAGTACAGCGGCCTGTGCCTCGAGCCGCAGAAGTTCCCGAACTCGATCAACGTCCCGGCCTGGAAGAACGAGGTCATCCTCAAGCCCGGCCAGCGCTACGCGCAGACGGCCGTCTTCCGGTTCACCACCGAGTAGCTCGTCGACGGTCACCCGCGCGGCCTCGCGGCGCCTGCGCGCTCACACGAACGTCACGATCGGCTTCACGTCCGCCGACCGGCGCGCGAGCGCCCCGGCCCGACGTCGGTGCCGCACACGCCGAGGGCGAGCGTCTTGACGAGCTCGGCGAGTCGACCCGTCGACGAGAATCATTGCTTCGCAGCGTAACGCAAACCAATTCCAGGAGGATCCATGACCCGCTCGAGCACATGCAGTATCTCTCTCCTTGTCGCGCTTTCAATCGTTGCTTGCGGGTCCGACAACGAAGCCGCCGACGGCTCGGGGGGCAGCGGAGGAAAAGGAAGCAGCAGCTCTTCGAGCAGCAGCAGCTCTTCGAGCAGCAGCAGCTCCTCGAGCAGCAGCAGCAGTTCTTCGAGCAGCAGCGACAGCAGCACCTCGGGCACGGGCGGCACAGACGACCCGAACCCGAACGGCGGGGGAGGACAGGGCGGGACGGTCGATACGGTCGGCACCGAAGGCGACGGCGATTTCGAGATCGGGCCTAACTACCAGGACGCCCCGGAGATCAGGAGGATGGGCGGCGTTCCCCAGGGGCGGACGTTCACGTTCTCCCTGTCGTCCCGGGAGAGCGAAATCTTCACCGGCCACGATTCGACCTTGAACGACAACGCCAAGAGGGATTTCAACCGCCACGTGGAGGTCGCGATCCCCGCGACGTACGTCGACGGCGCGGAGGCGCCGTTCATGGTCGTCCAGGACGCGACCAACAGGGACGAGATCATCAACACGATCAACAACTTCGTCGCGGACCCGAACAACCGTTTCCCGAGCGTCATCGCCATCTTCGCCGCGAGCGGAGGGGGCGACTCGTACGGCAGCGAGCGGGGGCTCGAATACGACACCATGTCGGATGCCTATCAGAGGTTCGTCGATACGGAGCTCCTTGAGGCGGTCAAGAACAACCAAGCCGTCCACGCCGCGTACCCCAACCTGAAGTTCACGAGCAACCCGGACGGCCGCGCCAGTTACGGATGCAGCTCGGGCGGGGCGGCGGCGCTGACCATGGGCTGGTTCGGCCACGACACCTACCGGAAGATCGTCACCTACTCCGGCACGTTCGTCGACCAGCAGAACCCCGTCGCGCCCACCGAGGCCGAGTATCCCGACGGCGCCTGGGAGTACACGGAGGGGCTCATCCGCGACAGCCCGCGCAAGCCGCTGCGCATCTTCCTGGAGGTCGGCGAGAACGACCTCGGCAGCGACCGCGATGAAGCCAGCCACCACAACTGGCGGATGGCGAACCAGCGCGTGGCGGCGATCCTCAAGGAGAAGGGGTATCATTACCGCTTCGTCTACGCGAAGGGCGCCAGCCACTGCGACGGGAGAGTGCTCAGGCAGACGCTCCCCGACACGCTGCGCTGGATGTGGCGGGGCTATCCGGTCGATTGATGTTACGGACCGGTGAACTTGGGTAACGGTTCAGACCGGCAGCCTCAGCTACCTGGCACGGCCGTCACGTCGCCCGGCGGCGGGGGCATGCGCCCGTACGTGTAGTCCTCCAGGATCTGCATCATCTCCTTGCGGCGAGCCCGCCACTGCTCCGCCGTGCTGACCTTGCTCCCTTCGACCATCGTGAGCGGATCGGGCATCTCGGGGGTGACAGGGAGCTCGTCGACCGGGATCGGGGCGGAGTCGTCGACCGTCCCGCGCAACGCGCCGATGCACAGACCCGTGAAGCGGGTGCTCCGACGCTCGATGATGGCTGTCGCTCCAGGGAAAATCAGGGCATCGGGATGACGAAGGTGGTGATGGAAAAGGCCGGGACCGTGACCACCAGGCGATAGCCTTCGATCGCCATGTCGGGGAGCCGATCGAGGTCCTCCGTGCGCGAGGTGCGGTGCACTTCCGCGGCGGGACCGACCGCGGGGAGCCGGGTGAGATCGAGCGTGTAGCCGCGGCTCGCGTCGCGATCCCCGTTGCGGACCACGAGCGAGAGAGAGCTCCCGTCGGCGCTGACCGCGGCCACCATGTCCTCGCTATCGACGTCGACGAAGCGCGCGCCGGGCCGGATGTAACGGCTGAAGCCGGCATGCATGTAAAAGCGCTTGAGGGGCGCGTAGGACTGCTCGCTGTCGTTCAGCGTGAAGCTCGCCCAGCTGCGCGACGGATCGCCCGACTGCCAGTCCACCCAGGCCTCCGGCTTCAGCTCGCGCAGATCTTTGATGATGCGCTCGGCCATGAACAGCGCCGCGTCCGTGTCGTCGCTGATGCTCTGCCCGAGCGGTCCCGACTCCGATTGCCACAGCCGCTTGCCGAGCCTCGTCGCGAGCTGCCGGAGCTGGTCGCGCTGGCTGCCGGCGTACGAGTGGACGTTGAGCTGCTGGAACGCCGCGTTCGTCTCCGCGCCGAAGGCGCCGATGTTCCGGACGGCGTCATCCATGCTGTTCTCGTCCGACGCGCTGACCACCGTCTCGCCGAGGCCCTTGCTGGTCAGCTGCCTGGCCACCTCCTGGATGATCTTCTCCTGACTCGCCCGGTCGAAGTGGCAGCCTTCCTGGGAGCCGTTCGATTTCCACCAGTCGGCGAAGGGCTCGTTCAGCGGCTCCAGCGTGCGAAAGGTGATCCCGAACTCGTCCCTGTAGTGACGGACGACCTCCGTGAGGTAGTGGGCGAAGTCGTCGTAATGGTCCGCTTTGAGGTTGTCTTTGCCGTTGCTGCTGCCCGAGGCGCAACCGCTGTTCGTCATCCAGTAAGGGGGAGAGTTGGAGAACGCCTCGAAGATCAGATCCGCTCCGCGCTCCGCGATGCGCAGGAGGACGGCGCGCTGCCTGGCGTCGTTCGCCCACGTGAAGGTCCCGTCGGCGCTCTGGAACCCCGGCATCTCGCGATGCTCCTTCATGTGCTCGTGGGACGGGTTCTCCCCGCCGCCGATGTTGTAGCGGAACACGTTATAGCCGAGCCCATTCACCGGATCGACGACCGCCTCGACCACGGCGTTGCGCTTGGCTTCCTGCCATCCGCCCACGTGATCTGCCCACCAGCACAGGCTCGTGCCCCAGCCCTCGAAGGACTGGTGCGCCACGCCCGTGTCGACCGTGACGAGCTCCGTGCCCGGGGCGGCGGTCACCGTGGGGCGCGGCTCGCTCGGCGCGCCCCCGCTCGCGCCCGACGAGCCGCCGCTGGTCGAAGCCGCGCTCACCGCCCCTGCCCCGCCGGAGCCCGCCAGCGCGCTGCTGCTCGAACCCGCCTCTCCTCCCGCTCCGGTCGAGGGCGCGCCGCCGCTTCCACCGTGCGACCCGGCCTCGTCCGAGGGAGCTGCCGAGTCACGACCGCAGCCCGATACGAGGACAAGGGCGATCGCGAGGATGGACGAGGTTCTCGACGTCCTGGTCATCATGGGCTGTCCCCGAGCTCCGGCGCCTCCCGGTCGCTCTATGGTGAGAGGTCTCAACAGCTCTCTCAGGTGGTCGATGACCTGTCCGGCCGGACAAGGCGACGAACAGGCAGCGTCTTCCCGAGAACGGCGACATGAGAGCATGACGGCGCGGAGCGTGGAAGATGGGACCCGAGCCGACCCCATCTTCCCGCCTTCATGTAGTTCTCTTGCGCTGTTTCACGCGGCTCGGTGCGTCAGGGATCCAGCGCGTCAAGGATCCAGGGTGACGGGGAAAGCGCTTGCCTCGGCAGCTGTTCGCAAGCCCACCGTACCGGGGGCGCTTGTGCGACCTCGTCCGCGGCTAGGCCGGGTCGAGCCTGAGGGCGGGCCTTGGACCAACGGCTGGAATGACTCTACAGACCGTTGTCGCCACCGAGCCCTGGTGCTAGCCATGATCACGAGAGCGGCTGCGGGGAATTGAATCACTTCGCCAAGGAGGAGCCGTGAATTTAACTTTGTTAAAACATTTTACTATCATCGTGGGTTTGGTTGCCGTGGGCTGCGCGGGGCCGGACGACGACTCCTCTGCAGAGACCGGAGCGGGTGGCAGCTCGTCTGGGACGGGCGGCGTGACCGCGGGCACCACCGGCACCACCGCCACCACCGGCACCACCGCCACCACTGCCACCACCGGCACCACCGGCAGCACGGGGGGCGCGGGCGGGTCGACGACGAGCGGGACCACGAGCAGCACCACCACGAGCGGGTCGACCACGAGCGGGACCGGGGGCTCGGACGGGGTCGGGGGCTCTGGCAGCACGACGACGAGCAGCTCCACCACAAGCAGCTCCACCACAAGCAGCTCCACCACGAGCAGCTCCACCACGAGTAGCTCCACCACGAGCAGCTCCACCGCGAGCACCACGGCCTCGACCGGAACCGGCAGCACGCCCGTGGCGTGCACGGAAGGCGACGCGAAGATCTGCGACAACAAAACCGGCCAGCACTGCGGGTACACCTACGAGTACTGGAAGGACAACGGAAGCGGCTGCCTGGTCAACACGAATGAGGGCTTCAGCGTAGACTGGAGCAACATCAACAACCTGTTGGGTCGTAAAGGCATCAGGCCCGGAACCAAGGACCTGGTCGTCACCTACGACGCCGACTACCAGCCGAACGGGAATTCCTACCTGACTATCTATGGGTGGACGAAAAACCCGCTCGTCGAGTATTACATCGTCGACAGCTGGGGCAACTGGCGTCCGCCGGGCGGAGAAGGAAAAATGGGCACCGTCAACAGCGACGGAGGCACCTATGACATCTATCGGACCCAGCGTGTCAACCAGCCTTCCATCGAAGGCAACAAGACGTTCTATCAGTTCTGGAGCGTTCGCACGCAGAAACGCACGAGCGGAACCGTCACCGTCGCCAACCACTTCGACGCATGGCAGAAGGCGGGGATGAGCATGGGGAGCTTGTACGAGGTCTCGATGTCCGTGGAAGGATATCAAAGCAGCGGGAAGGCCAACGTGAAGTTCTCGATGGAATGAGCGCTGGGCCTTGAGCATCGTCGTTCCGGCCAACCGCGAGAAAACATAGGCGTTCACGGGCTGAGGGGGCTCCGGCTCATCGGAGCCCAGGACGAGTGAACGGCGCTTTCCCGGAACCTCGGTTGGCAGGGCGCGGTGTCAGGCGGCTCGCGGCGGGCGGCGGCGCGATCGGTGGAACGGGCGAACGGGCGGCACGTGCACGAACGTTCGCCCGACCGGAGCGAAAGTCCGGATTTCTGGCGGGCGGAACCCGTGCGGCGCTCGAAGGTGGACCGCCCGTCGGGTACGCTGCGGCCCGGACATGAAACAGCACGCGCCGCGCTCCCCTGACGCCCCGGCCCCCGGGGCCGACGCGAACGCGCCATCGCTGCCGTCGCCGCCTTCCAGCGCCACCACGCGGGTCCACAAGACGCGCGTCCCCGAGGCGTTCGGGGAGGCGCCCACGATCATGTACATGCCGGGCGACGAGCCCGATCGCGCGCCAGAACCTGCCCCGCCCGCCGCAGCCAAGCAGGCCCGGCCCACCGCGGCCGGCGGCGCCGCTGCGCCCGGAGACCGCGACCGAGGCGCTATCGACGAGGTCACCTTGCGCATGCCCTCCAGGGCCGGCGCCCAGGCCGGCGACGAGGCCACCCTGCGCATGCCCTCCAGGGCCGGCGCCCAGGCCGGCGACGAGGCCACCCTGCGCATGCCGCCCAGGGCCAGCACCCCGGGCGGGGAGCACGACGACCGCACGCTCAAGATGCCCGAGCGGCCAGCGCGCGGCACGGCGGCGGACGAGGACAACGCGCCGACCGTCAAGGCAGAGCCCAAGGGGTCCTACGTCGACCTGAACGCCGAGGACGAGGACAAGCCCGGGGACCTCAGGTCGTCCGCCCGCGCCTTCCTCAAGCGCCATCACAAGAAGCTCTGGTGGCTGCACACCGCGTATGCGCTCAGCCTCGGCGCCTTCGTGGTGACCTTCGCGCAGAAGGGGTTCCAGCACGCCCGCTTCCTCGCGGTCACGGTCAGCGTCGCCTGGCTGCTCGTGCTCCTCTTCTTCCGGCTCTTCGGCACCGGCGCCCGCCAGGACTTCGCGACGGCGTGGCGCGGCGCCCGGCTGCGCTTCCTCGTGATGACCTATGTCCTGAAGAACCTCTATCAGGGCATGCTCTTCTTCCTCCTCCCGTTCTACTGGAAGAGCGCCAGCCTGGACGCGCCGAACCGGTGGTTCGTCCTCCTCCTCGCCGCCTGCGCCGTGCTCTCGACGCTCGATCTCGTCTTCGACCGCGTGCTCATGCGCTGGAAGACCCTCGCCTCGGTGTTCTACGGGGTGACGCTGTTCGCGTGCCTGAACCTCGTCATCCCCGCGCTCCTCCCCGACACCCGCACGCTGTACACGCTGCTCTCCGCCGCCCTCGTGTCCGTGCTCGGCTTCTGCACGCTGCACCTGCCGTTCGGGGCCCTCTGGAGCCGGATGGGCGTCGTGTTCCTCGTCGTCGCGATGGCCGCCGGGGTCGGGCTCGCCTACGGGACACGCGAGCTCATCCCCCCGGTCCCCATGCACCTGTCCTCCGCGGCCGTGGGCCCCTCGGTGCTCCCGGATGGGCGGCTCGCCATGTCCGTGAAATCGCTTCATTTTTCCGTGATCCGCGAGCTCCGCGCGGTGACCGACGTGGTGGTGCCGGGCGGCGACGGCGATCGCCTCCTCCACGTCTGGCGGCGCGAGGGGCGCGAGGTCCTCCGCGCGCCGGAGGAGACGCTGCGCGTGCCCGGCCCGGAGGGCGCGGTGCGGCTGAAATCGCAGCTCGTGGGCGGGAGCCTGCCGCGCCGCCTAGCAGGACACTGGACGGTGGATGTCGAGACCGAGGACGGCCAGCTCGTCGGCCGCACCGCGTTCGAGGTGACGGAATGAGCTGGCCGCTCCGGGGTGAAGGTGGCGCGAGCGCCGCAGAGCGGGCGCGCTGGGTCGACGCCGGCAACATCGCGAACGGGTTCCTCGTGTTCGGCAACGTCGTCACGGGCTTCATCGCGATCGGCAACGTCGCGCGCGGCTTCATCGCGATCGGCAACGTCGCCGTCGGCGTCGTCGCGATCGGCAATGTCGCCCTCGGCGTCGTCGGCGGCTTCGGCGCCACGATCGCCGTGGGCGCGTTCGCCGGCGCGGGCGTGCTCGCCCTGCCGGTGCTCGACGGGGTGGCGGGCGTGGCCAGCCTGCTCGATCTGAATCCGTTCCTGTCGGCGCTCCCGATCGCCCTCTGGCTCTTCGCCGCGCGCGTCTTCTCGGGGCAGCGCGCGCCCCGGCTGGGGCCGGATCCCGAGCTCGCGCCGCTCTCGTCGGTGCTGGGCGGCGAGCGCTCCGAGGGCTGGGTCCGCGGGCGGGTCGAGCGCGCGGGGGACGGCGCGCTCCGCCTCACGCAGCGCGGCCGGTCCGTCGAGCTGCCCGCGACCCCGGAGGCGCTGCGCGCGGGCGCGGCGCTGCTCCCCGAGGGGCGCGGCGCGCGGCTCTTCGCCCTCGTGCGGGCGGAGGAGCACGTCCGCGGCGGCGAGGGCGGCTACCGCGCGGCGCAGGAGCGCGAGCGGGTCCTCACCGTCGCCGATCTGCTGGCGCCGCCGGCGTGGGTGCCGCCGTGGATCAACGGCGCCGAGGTGCAGTGGTGGCTCGCGCGTGCGTGGGCTGTCGGGGCGGCCGTGGCGCTCGTCCTGAGGGCGGCGCAGCTCATCGCGGGCGCGATGGGATGAGCGGCCGCTGCTTCCCTGCTCCGTTACTCGTTACTCCGTTACCCCGTCCCTCCGTTGCTCCGCTCCTCCGCCGCCTTCCGCTCGCTCTCGGGCACCATGGCGGCGTCGCCTCCCTCGATCTCCGGAGGCAGCGGCAGCCGGACGCGGAACGTCGTGCCCTGGCCTGGCTCGCTGTCGACAAGGATCTCCCCGCCGTGCGCCCACACGATCAACCTGCAGACGTAGAGCCCGACGCCGAGCCCGCTGTGCGCCTCCGGTGTCCACCGGAACGGCTCGAAGAGCCTGTCCCGCTGCTCCGGCGTGATGCCGAGGCCGCGATCGTGCACGGAGATCACCGCGAAGCCGGCCTGCCGGACGACCGACAGCGTGATCGGCTGTCCAGCGCCGTGCCGTGACGCGTTCGACAGCAGGTTCGTGATGACCTGCTCGATGCGCGCGTCGTCCCAGTAGCCAAACACGGATCGGTCGAGCTGGAGCTCCAGGGAACACCCGTCGGCCTCGATCTGCTCTGCCACCTGCCGGGCGGTCCTGCGCGCGATCTCGTTGAGCTCCGTCCTCTGCAGGTTCAGCGCCGGCGGGCCGGTCGCGAAGCTCGCGACGACGAACATGTTGTTGATGACCTGCGTGATCCGGGCGAGCTCTCGCGACGACACCTTCAAGAAGCGGCTGATGTCCTTCGAGCCCAGCGTCACCATGAGCGGCTGCGATCGCGATCGCAGCATGTGCTCGTACAGGAGCCGCAGGCTCGTCAGCGGCGTGCGCAGCTCGTGCGAGGCGAACCGCAGGAACTCCTCGCGGACGCGAATGGCCTCTTTCAGCTCCGTCTCCGCGCACTCCAGGCGACGGACGCGATCCTCGAGCTCCCTGCGCAGCGCCTGTTCGCGCCGCACGCCGGTGGCCAGGTCCTTCGCGCGCCGCTGCAGCAGGATCGTCAGGACGAGCGTGGCGAGCATCATCACGCCGCAGGCCGTGAGGACCACACGGCGCGTCACGACATACACGCCATAGGCATCGTCCTTGTCGATCTCGGTCGCGAGGCCGAGCTCGAGCTCCTGATCCCACAGCCACGAGCCGACGACCGGGACGCCGCGATAATCGCGGTATCCCTCGACATCGACCCCGGCGATCCCCGCGATGGCGCTGGTCGCCATGCGCGTGAGCGGCTGCTCCGCACGGGGCAAGAGGCGCCCGGAGCCGTCCGGCACCTCGCCCCCGGGATCGCGTATCTCCACGTTGAGGCTCGTGCGCTCGCCGGCCGCCAGGATGCCCATGTCGCGGAGGTTCTGGGCGAACCTGAGCTCCGTGACGGCACGACCGTGCCTGTCGAACGCGTAGGTCTCCCCTGACGCGCCGACCTGTCCGCGATGGGCGATCTGCGTCAGCTCCTTCCCGGGATCGATGCGGAAGGCGAGCGCCGCGATGATCTCCCCTTCTCCGGCGACGGAGCGCACCGGCGCCGCGACCAGGAGGACGGGGGTGACCCTTCCGATGACGGTAGACCGCATGGCGAAGGGAGTACCCATGACCGTCGAGCCGCGCAGGGCCGCGGCGATGGTGTCCGGGTCGTGGACGCTCAGCGTCTTGGTGGCGAGGAGCTCATCGCGATCCGAGGCGATGTGGGTGCCATCCAGCGCGATGACGTCGAAGCCGAGGAACTGTTCCCGTTCAACGACGTTCTCCAGCTCCAGCCGCAGATCCTGGAGGTACGGGCTATCGCGGAGCGAGCGATCGCTGCGGCGCACCTCGACCTGGGCCGCGACCGCGCGCTGTATCCTCGGCTCGTTCGCCCAGAACCCCGCGGCGCCCTTCGCCTGCCGCGCCCACGTCAAGAGCCCTTCGCGGGTCGTCGAGAGCACCGCCTGCAGCGTCGCCGCGATGTTCCTGCGATGGACGTCCTGGATCTCGTGGAGGCTCAGGAGCAAGACGACGCCGATCGGCAGCAGCGCCGCCAGGGGCATCCAGTCGAGCCATTCCTTGCTTCGCCGTTCGTGTCCCATGCATGACGCAGGCGAGACGCAGGGAACGGCTCCTCACAAACCACGCCACACACCACGTGTGAGCGCGCTTCACGCTCGCCCGCTCGGCCCGGGCCCGCCTCGATCCCCCGGCGCCGAGGCGCGCCGGCGCATCGTGTCGATCCATCAATGCGCAGGCGGGCCCGAGGGCGCGGGGCTCCCCTCCACGATCGAAGGGCTCCCGCTGTACACCACCGCGTCGAGCAGCCGCTCCTCCCGCACCAGCGCGAGCGTCGGCGCGTCCCGGCGCACCGAGATGCTGCCGCCGGGATCCGCGAACCCGCACGCTTCCGCCCCCCGCTGCGAGCCGATCTCCCAGAGCGCCTCGGCCGGCGTCGCCCCGCCCTCGCCCCGCAGCGTCACGCGCCGGCCCGTCCGCAGCCGCTCGCCCAGCTCGACGCCGCGCACGTCCTCGAACGGATCGGTGATCACGTGGCTGTCGATCCCGACGCACAGCCGGGCGCCCGCCGCGCGCAGCGCGCCGACGTCGGGCAATCCGTCGCCGAGGTCGCGCTCGGTCGTCGGGCACAGGCACGCGAACGCCCTCGCCGCGCCGAGCAGCGCCGGCTCGTGCGGCGCGAGGTGCGTCGCGTGCACCGCGACGAAGCGCTCGCTGAGGACCCCGCGCTCGGCGAGGAGCTCCACCGGCCGCCGGCCCGTCTCGGCGAGGCACGCCTCGATCTCGGCCGGCTGCTCGGCCACGTGCATGTGCACCATGAGCCCGCGCTCCGCGGCGTAGCGCGCGATCTCGCCGAGCCACGCCGGGGGCACGGCGCGCACGCTGTGGGGCGCCACGCCGACGCGCACGTCCTCGCGGCCCGCGTAGCGCGCCCGGAGCGCCTCGACGTCCGCGAGCGCCGCGTCGAGCGAGGCGTCCGAGAACCGCCGCTGCGCCCCCTCGGGCGCCCTGCCCGCGCCCGCGCGCGAGTAAACGACCCGGAGGAGCGCGATCCGGAGGCCCTCCTCGCGCGCGGCCTCGATCACCGCGTCCGCGAGGACCGTGCGATCCGCGTAGGGCGCGCCGCCCGGCTGGTGGTGCACGTAATGAAACTCGCCCACCGTGCGCACGCCCGCGGCGCGGAGCTCGCGATAGGCCACCTTCGAGATCGCATGAATGGACTCCGGCGTGAGCGACTCGGCGAGCGCGTACATGGCGCTGCGCCACGACCAGAAGTCGTCCGCCCCCGACGGCCCCGGCCGCTGCGCCTCACCGCGCATCCCGCGCTGGAAAGCATGGGAGTGGGCGCTCGCGAGCGCCGGCAGCTCGATGGCTCGCTCGGTCAGCCTCATGCCGCACGTCGCTCCCGTCGGTCCCGTCCATCCCGTCTATCACGCCGGGATGGCCGGGGAAAGGCGCGGTCGGCAGCGCGGCTGGCGCTTAGCCGCGAGCCAGCGCGGCGTTCGGTGCCGGAGCGGGGAGCAGGCGGCCCGAGGCGCGCCGGGTCCGCCTCCGATCACCCGTCGCTTGGCGTCGTGAAGAGCTGGAAGCAGCCAACGCCGAGCTTGCCGCAAGCCCCGTCGAGCAGAGTGTCGCCCCTGTCGGTTTGCTCGTAGAAAGCCATGGTGAGCGCGCTGCACGCGGGGAGCACACCGCGCGTGTACGCTCGCATCTCGGCGGCGCAGGCGTCGATCTCCGCGATGGTGGCCGTGCACTGCCTCGGCTGGCCGCAGGGCTCTGCTTCGACCTCCACGAGGGCCTGCTCTATCAGCTGCTCTGCCTGGCTCGGGTCGGCCATGCACCCCTCGACCAGCTCGGAGCACTTCGCCTGCAGCTCGGCGTCGTTGGTCCCGGGGTCGTCCCCGTACGCCGCGCCGAGCACGCCCTGCATGAGGCACACGTACTCGACGGTCACCTCCTCGGCGCTGCAGCGGCGATACCCCTTGCACGCCTGCTCGACCTCCGCTGGCGAGAGCTCGCTGACGAGCGCCGACGTGTCGAGTCCGGAGCAGGACGCAGCCCCGGAGCCCCCGCCCTCCGTCGAACCCGTCGAGCCGCTCGGCGTCGCCCCGTCGTCGTCTCCCCCGCAGCCCAGCCCCGAGAGGCCGCAAGCCACGCACGCGCCCACCACCCCAGCCCAGAACGTCGTTCGCATTCCTCTGCACTCCCGATGAAAGGTCAAGAATCGAGCCCTGCCGCGGCAGAACCACGTTTCCTTACGCCGGGCGGCTTCGATTCCTCCCTGACGAGTCCGTCACGATGCTGCTCGCCGCGCCGCCGCAACCCCAGAACGTGGTCGTAGTCGTGGTCGTGGTCGTGGTCGTGGTCGTGGTCGTGGTCGTGGTCGTGGTCGTGGTCGTGGTCGTCAACGATAGGCCGTGAACGACCACGACCACGACCACGACCACGTAAACGACCACGACCACGACCACGTAAACGACCACGTAAACGTAAACGACCACGACCACGATCCGGCCCCGGTCGTCTGGATCTTCCCCGGGCCTTCGTGGCCCGAGCGCGCTTCACCGCTTCGGCTCGACCTCGAGCTCGGGCAACCCCGCGAGCTTCACCTCGACGTCCGCGGCGGGCGGCGCCTCACGCGCCTCCTCGCGGAGGGGCGCCATGACCATCAGGGCGCGCGGGAGGCACTCCACCACGAGCGGAGTCGTCCCGGACTCCTCGCCGTCGATGAGCACGTTCTGGGGCGGCTCGGTGGTGATGCTGACCCGCCGGGCGGCGAGGAAACCGACGTTGTCGCGCTCGGCCGGCTCGCCGTCGATCGCGGTCCTCAGGAGGTGCAGCCCGGTCGCGACCGCCTCGACCAGCGTCGTGGCCGACACGATGGTGAGGTCGAGCCGCCCGTCGTCGGGGGACAGGACGGGCGGCCCCTGCGCCAGCACCGTGCGCGGAGGCGCCATGTTCGCGACGGTCACCGCGACCGCACGGCAGTGGATCCGCTGGTCCTCCGTCTCGATCTCGACCGCGAACGGCTCGAGGCTCATCAGCTTCTTGAGCCCGGTGCGGATGTACGCGAGCACACCCCAGCGCTGCTTCTCGTCCTGCGGGGTCTCGCCGACCGTGTCGGCGTGCAGCCCGACCGCCGAGAGCAGGATCATGGTCTTCCCATTGGCGCGGGCGGCGTCGATGCGCGTCGGCTCGCCGTGCACGAGCACCTCGATCGCGCCCTCCAGGTCGTCGGGGATTCCCAGGGAGTGCGCGATCGAGTTCGCTGTTCCGAGCGGCAGGATGCCCAGGCACGCATCGGTCCCGAGGAGCGCGGACGCCACGCTGGAGATCGTCCCGTCGCCGCCCGCCGCGATCACCAGGGAAGCGCCTTCGCGGCGCGCTGCATCGGCGCAGGCGGCGGCAGAGCGATCCGCGCTCGTCTCGTAGACGCTCAGCGTGAGCTCGCGCTGGAGCCGGGCAGGCAGCGACTCGACCACATCACCCGCATGGCCCGCAGCAGGGTTGACGATCAGCGCCGCTCTCCGCTCGGTCATGGCGGCATCGTAGAACGCCGAACCGGTTGAAACCCCAAGAAAAATCGGCAGGGTGGCCGCGAGCAGCGCCAGCGCGAGCGGCCGCGCCGCGGCCGTACGGCTGTGCCTGCGTGCGCCACGCGCGCGACAGCGACGCCCCGCCGCGCAGCCCCGAGGCGCCGCTCATCGCACGGTGGCACGGCAGTTGTACCGCGATGTTGTTCATGAGACTTCAGCGAATCGGTCGACCGGCTTGCCTTGCGCTCGCGCTCCTCGGCGCGGGGACGCTCGCCGCCTGCGGAGAGGACTCGTCAGAGGCGACGGGTGGCAGCGGCGCCACGAGCAGCGGGGGCGCCACCGGCGGCGAAGGAGGCGCGGGCGGCGACGGCGGGGGGAATGGCGGGAGCGCCGGAGGCGGCGCTTCATGGCCCGTCGACACCTACCCGATCGACATCACTCCATCGGAGGACTGGAAGAACCAGATCACCTTCCCCTTCGAGCCCTTCGCCGCCTGGCCCGCGACCTTCCAGCCGCCGGGCTGGGTGAAGTTCACCGTGCTGATGCACGATCCCACCAAGGTCTATTACCAGGACAGCAACAAGTTCCCGTTCCACGGCGAGTTCGCCACGACGCGGCTCGACCCGTTCTTCGACATGTCGCAGTCCGAGTTCGACCAGGTCTCGCTGCACGAGGAGGGGCAGAAGGCCATCCTCGGCGCCGTGCTCTTCCCGCCGACCCCGGAGAGCGTGCCGGAGTACGGCATCCAGCTGGTCCGCCAGGACGCCTACGATCCCGAGGTGGCGCGCGTCGTCCTGGAGCTCGTGAAGGACAGTGTCATCGCGCCCCAGGGGGCGAAGCCCTTCTATTTCCCGACGTACGAGCAATCGGCGTCGGCCGCGGAGAACAGCGCGTTCTTCGAGGCGAGCGGGTTCCCGGTGAGCTCGGTCGAGCGGTGGCTGGACGGCGACGCGTGTTATGCGACGGGCTGGGCCGTGGGCCGGCTCCGCTATGTCCCGCCGGACGCGATCGACGCCGCGTATGCGAGCGGCGAGCTCCGGGCCGAGGACATCCTGCTCACCGACTCCATCCCTGCGGAGGTGCCTTATGTGGCGGGCATCGTCTCGCTGTCACCCGCGACGCCGAACGCGCACACCGCCCTCCTCGCGACCTCGTTCGGCATCCCGTTCGTCTACCTCGGCGATCCGGTCGCCGCGGAGGCGGCGAAGGCGCTCGACGGCGAGGAGGTCGCGCTGCGGGCCTCGCTGCAGTACGGGGCCATCTGCCGCGCCGCGCTCTTCGAGGCCGGAGGGATCGCGCCGGCGGACAGGGAGCAGCTCCTCGCGCTGAAGCGGCCCGGCAAGCTCGGAATCCAGCCCAAGGAGCGCCTCGGCGCCTACGCCGGGTCCACCGAGGATCTCGGCCCCGCGGAGATCGTCCATTTCGGGGGCAAGGCCGCGAACTATGGCCTGCTGCGGGACGCCATCCCGGAGAGCTCCGATGTCGCGGTCGCGCTGTCGTTCGATCTCTGGGACGATTTCCTCGATCAGGTCATGCCCGGCGGCCGCACGCTGCGCGCCGAGATCGCGGAGCGCCTCGCAGGCCACAGCTACCCGCCCGACATGCTGGCGCTCAAGGCCGATCTCGCGGCCATCCGCGCGCGGATCACCGGGGAGACCGCCTTCTCGGCGGGGCAGCGGCAGGCGATCGAGGCGGCGCTCGAGGGCTTCACGCCCACGAAGAAGATCCGGTTCCGGAGCTCGACCAACGTGGAGGACAGCGCCGTCTTCACGGGCGCGGGCCTCTACGACAGCTACAGCGGCTGCCTGGCCGACGATCGGGACGCGGACCAGGACGGGCCGAGCCTGTGCGACCCCGGCGAGGCCGGCGAGCGCGGCGTATTCCGCGCGATCCGCAAGGTGTACGCGAGCTTCTACAACGACAACGCCTTCCTCGCCCGGCTCCTCCACGGCGTGGACGAGGCGGAGGTCGGCATGGGCGTCCTCGTCCATCACTCCTATCCTGACGAGGACGAGATGGCGAACGGCGTCGCGACGCTCACGCGGCGCGAGCTGGTCAATGACCAGATCCAGATCGTGACGCAGCTCGGGGCGACGTCCGTCACCAACCCGGAAGGCGGAGCGCAGCCGGAGGTCGTGACCGCGAGCCTCTTCGACCAGGAGACCTCCATTTACCTCCTGTCCGGCTCGACGCTCGTCCCGCTCGGCGGCCACGTGATGCGATGGGAGGACGATTACCAGGCGCTCGCCGCCCTGCTCGGCCGCGTCGAGGCGCGGTTCAGCGAGCTGAACCCCGGCAGGAAGTCGTTCCTGCTCGATTACGAGTTCAAGAAGATGAAGCCTGGGAACCTCGTCGTGAAGCAGGTGCGCGAGGTCGCGCTCCCGGACACGACGCCGAGCCTCACGCCGTTCCTGCTCGACGAGCCCCGGGAGGTCTGCACCTTCCAGGGCGAGTTCGGCGACGTGTTCGCGAACCACCGGCTCAAGGTGCGCGCGACGCTCTCGGCGAAGAGCGGGTTCCTCACGCCGGCGGCGCTCGCCGGCGCGCTCTTCGAGGACGCGCGGCTCGACTACCTCTCCGGTGGATCGGTGGCGACGCTCTCGGGGAGCCCCGCTGGGTGGCCGGCCGCGTCCCACGCGTACGATAGCGAGACGACCACGGACTCCTTCGTGGACGGCGCCGGGGCCTCGGCGATCACGTATTCGCTCGCCGCCTCCCCGGTGCCCGAGCTCCTGCCGCCGTCGCTGGGCCCGCTGGTCGCGCTGCGCGACGTCGGGATGATGCTGAGCGCCGCCTACGCCACGCCCGTGCCGGCGCTCGACTGGGACGGCACGCCGCTCGACGTGTCCTCGGAGGTGGTACAGCTCGACGCCTGCCCCGCGGACGGCCCCGCGATGGCGGGCGCGCTGCTCCAGGAGCGCTCGCTCTCATGGACGTCCGGCGTCGCGGTGGAGACCTTGTTCTACTGGCCGCCGGGCCCCACGGGCCCCACGGCGGGGTACACGGCGCCGCTCCACAAGTGGGTGGGGACGCGCATCGAGGGGCTGACGAGCGCTCCGATCGTGCTCAAGGGCTACCACGCGCAGACGTACCACCCGCAGCACCACAACTTCTCGGAAGATTTCATCTTCGAGCCCCGCCTCGAGCCCGGCCTGGATCCCGCGATCCTCGCCGAGCTGGAGCAGAAGGGCATCCGGCTGATCTATGTCCGGACGTCGGACGGCGGCGGGGAGAGCGCGAAGCTGTGGACCCTCGATCCAGCGGGCGTGTTCCACCAGGTCGACTGATCGGCGCCCGGGCGGCCTGCGGAGCCCCGGTGAACCCCGCCGCCGCCTGAGGCTCCGCCGGGCGCGTCACTCGTCCTCGAAGCGCACAACCGGGCTCGGCTGCCGCTCCAGGCGACCGCGCGGCGTGGACCGAGGCCGGCGCGCGCGCGGAGTTGACGCGCGGAGGCTGCGGGTGGACCAGAAGCGCCGGCTGTTCCTGCTGACGAGGAGAAGATCATGAGCCTTTACGACAGCTCGTTCCCCCAGATGACTCGCATGCTCGGCCAGGTCCTGGTCTGGCTCGACAAGGCGGAGGCCTACGCACAGCAGAAGAAGTTCGATCCGGAGGTGCTCCTCGCCGCGCGCCTCGCGCCCGATCAGTGGCCCCTTAGGCGTCAGATCCAGAACATCATCGCCTGGCCCCTGCGGCTGGGCGCGCTCCTCACCGGCGCCGAGCTGCCGCAGCTCGAGACGGGCAACGAGACGATCGCGGAGCTGCGCGCGCGCATCGGCAAGACGATCGAGCAGCTGAAGGCGCTGAAGCCGGAGCAGCTGAAGGGCGCGGAGGACCGCACGATCCCGCTCTTCTTCCTGCCGGGCAAGGGCATGAAGGCCCCGGACTTCGTGTTCCAGTTCGCGCTCCCCAACTTCTACTTCCACGCCACCACCGCGTACTCGATCCTGCGGCACAACGGGCTCGACGTCGGCAAGTCCGACTTCATCGGGTCGCTCGACCTCCGCGACCTGTGACCGAGGCGGCCTCCGCCTCCCCGCCGGCCTGCGACCCCGACCCCTTCCCCTCGGGCGCTGGGCCTCGGCCCAGCGCGGCGCTCGCTCAGCGCGCGCTCTCCCTCGGCTCCTGCTCGGCGAGCGCCGCGAGCGTCTCCTGCGCGACCCGCGCCGACGACGCAGGGTTCTGCCCGGTGACGAGCCGGCCATCCCGGACGGCGAACGGCTTCCACACCGGCCCTCGCTCGTAGCGCGCGCCCAGGGAGCGCAGTCGCGATTCGAGGGCGAACGGGACGACGGCCGCGAGGCCCACGGCCTGCTCCTCCTCGTCCGAGAAGGCGCTCACGCGACGCCCCTTCACGAGGGGCTCGCCGCTCGCGAGCCGGACGTTCACGAGCGCGCCGGGGCCGTGGCACACGGCGGCGACCACCTTGCCCTGATCGAACGCGCGGCCGAGCAGCCTCGCCGTGGCGGCGTCCTCGGCGAGATCCCACATCACGCCGTGGCCACCGACGACGAAGTACGCGTCGTGGTCACCGGCGATCCCGTCGATGCGGAGCGTCGACGAGAGCTTCGCCTTCGCCCGCTCGTCCTCGAGAAACGCGCGCACGGCGTCGGACGGATCCTCGGCGCTCTTCGGGTCGGCCGGCGGCTTGCCGCCCTGAGGCGACGCGATGTCGACGTCCGCCCCGGCCTCTATGAACGCGCGGTACGGCGCGGCGAGCTCCTCGAGCCAGAACCCGGTCGGTTGCCCGGTCTCGCCGAGGCGTGCATGGCTGGTGACGATCAAGAGAACCCTCGCGTTCATGGCGTCTCGCTCCTCTGGGCGCCTCTGCGCCCGTTGCGGTCGCGCCCCTCGCGCCCGAGGCGCTCGGGCCCGCGGTGACGGGATGAACCTAGGCCCTCGAGACGATGCAAACCAGCGAGATGATCTCACGCTATAGATGAGCCATGCTCATCAATTACGAGCTGCTCCGGACCCTGCTCGAGGCCGGCGTCGCGCCCACCTTCGCCGAGGCGGCGAGGCGCCGCCGCGTCACGCCGTCGGCCGTGAGCCACCAGATCAAGACGCTGGAGGCGCAGCTCGGCGTCCCGCTGTTCGAGCGGGTCGGGCGCAACGCGCGGCTCCTGCCGGCGGGCGAGGGCCTGGTCGGCGCGCTGCGCGAGGCGTTCGCGCGCATCGACGACGCGCTCGCCGCGGCGTCGGACGACCACCGCGAGGTCCGCGGGGCCGTGCGCATCGGCGGGCCGGGCCCGTTCTCCCGCATGTGGCTGCGGCCCCGGCTCGCTCGGCTCCTCCGCGAGCACCCCGAGCTCGTCATCGACGTGCGCTTCGACGTGCCCTCGGTGCTCGCGCGGCGCCTGCTCGCGGGGGACGACGATCTGAGCCTGCTCGTGAGCGCCGAGGACACCCCGGGGCTCGAGGCGCGGCCCGTCTACGTCGAGGAGTTCTCGGCGGTCGCGTCGCCTGCGATCCTCGGAGCGCGCGGCCGCCCGGAGACGGCGCGGGAGCTCGCAGAGCACAGGTTCGTGGTCTTCGACGCGGATCTCGCGATGCACGCCGCGTGGTGGCGGGCCTCGTTCGGCAAGAAGGCCCCGCTGCCCCCGAAGATCGCCTGCCGCATCACGAGCCTGGACGAGATGCTGGCGCTCGTGATCGCGGGCGTCGGGATCGCCGTCCTGCCGAACTACTTCATCGCCGAGGCGGTCGCGGCGAAGCAGGTCGTCGCGGTGGGGCCGCGGCCGGCCAAGGGGCGCCGGGGCGCCAGGAACACCATCCACCTGGCCTGGCGCAAGGGCGCGGCGCAGACCGCGCGCTTCCGGGCCGTGCAGGCGGCGCTGCTGGAGGAGGGCTGAGCGCCGAGCGCGGGCTCACCGGCCCGCGCGCGGCTCGGCCGGACGGCCGGAGAGGGTCAGATGTCCTCGAGCACGAAGACGTACGCCGAGCCCGACGCGCTCCCGAAATCGTCGTCAGAGGGCGCGCCCACCACGACGGTATCCCCGTCGAGCGCGACCGCATTGCCGAAGTTGTCGTAGCTGGCTCCGTCGGAGGCAAAGAGCTCTTGCTGCTGCGTCCAGGTGGACCCGGAGCGCTCGAAGACGTACGCCGCCCCCGTGTCGGAGACACTGGCAGCATCGCCGCCCGTGGCGCCGATGACGGCCCTGTCGCCCTGGATCGCGACGGAGATCCCGAAGGCGTCATAGGAAGCCGCCCCCGTGGGGGCGAGCACCTGCTGCCCGGTCCAGCTGGAGCCAGAACGAACGAAAACGTAAGCAGCGCCCGAGCTGTTCGACGGATTCCAGTAGTTAGAGGCCCCCACGAGCACGGTGTCTCCGTTGATCGCCACGCTCTCGCCGAAGAACGTCCCCGAGCCCGTCCCAAACTTCACGAGCTTTGCCTGCTGCGTCCAGCTGGAGCCAGAACGAACGAAGACGTAGGCAGAACCCTGGTTGGAGGACGGGGCGTCATCCTGGGGCGAGCCGACGACGATGCTATCCCCGCTGATCGAGACCGACCAGCCGAACTCGTCGTACTGGGCGGCATCGTCGGGGATGAGCTCTTGCTGCTCGGTCCAGGTGGACCCGGAGCGGGTGAATACCCAGGCTGCGCCGTCGTTGGGGACCGAATGGTCATGGTAATGACTGCTGGCAACGAGGGTGTCTCCGTCCAGCGCGACCGACCAGCCAAAGGAGTCGCTTGCAACAGCGTCGCTGGCGTAGAGCTTCTGCTCCAGGGTCCAGCTGGAACCCGAGCCGACGAAGACGTAGACCGCGCCGACGGAGGAGGCGCCGCCCGAGCCGCTCTTGGCGGGCGCCGCGGCGGCGATGGTACCCCCGCTGATCGCGACGGAGTAGCCAAGCCACCCGCATCCATCCATGCCTGGATCGGGGCACGTGAGCCTGGCCTGCTGGGTCCAGGTGGAGCCGGAGCGGGTGAAGACGTAGACCCCGCCATTGTTTCTCAGGCTCCCGCCGACCGTCGTCGTCGTGTAGTAGGCACCCACGACAGCCGTATCGCCGCTGATTGCGACCGATCTGCCGAAGAGGCTGTTGGCTGTCCCGTCCCCGGGCAGCAGCTTCTCCTCCTCCGTCCAGACGAGCGGGTCGACGACCACCGGATACACCGCCCCGGTGTCGTCGACCTGGAGCGACACCTGGCCCGCATTCACGGCCAGCTTGGCTGGCAGCACCTTCCCCATCGCATCGACCACGTGCAGGTCCGTGTAGCGCACCACCGCCTGCCCCTCGGCGTCCCGCCATTCGACGGCGTCCCCGCCCTCGGCGAGGGCCGCCTCCAGCGAGCTGTGGGCCTCCAGCGCGACGGTCACCGGCCCACCGCCCGCGGCCCTGCACGCGGGCGCCGAGGCCAGCGTGAAGCCCTGCTCCAGTCCCAGCGGCCCGTTGACGTACCACTCCACGAGGTCCCCGCGCCGGTACTCGATGCGCCCCTCGGCGGTCGTGGGCGCCGTGGCCTGCACGGGATCGAGCGCGCCGCCGCAGCCATAACCCACAGTGGCGACCGACCAGCGCCAGTCGCCCTGCCCCTCGCTCGGCGCGATCGTCACCCCCGACGTGGTGAGCTCCGCGCTGAACCGCTGCGCCGGGTTCTGCGCCCGGACCGCCGCTCCCCCTTGCTCCGCGCGGTATGCCTCCGAGGCCCCTGCCTGCACGGCAGCGATGTAGGCGGCCCGCAGCCCCGGCGGCATCATCGCGTGCTGGCTCGACCGCGGGGCCGTGGCATCGACGACCTCCGTACCGAGAGGCGCATCCCCCACCTCGGCGTCAACGGCGCACGAGGCGCTACCCACCACCACAACGCATGTCAGCCCGAACAACCCACCCAGCAGATTTCTCCGCACCATGTTTTCCTCGCTTTGCAAAAGAGAGGAATCCAGATATTGGTTTTTTAGCTTACAGTCAACAGGGCCGAACGATTTCCGCGGCGGCGATGGGGTTCAGGCCCTCTGCACGGTGATGTCGGTGCTTTCAGAAGAGTACGGCAGGATCCCCACGTGCGGATCCCTCACGCGATCTCCCCATTCCCATTCGGGAGATGAGGTGAGCTTTCAGTGAAAGCTGCGTGACATCCCGCAGAGCAAGCGCGATTTCGTCCGCGAGGGCGTTCGACAGCCGCAGAGACGCGCACGCCCAGGCGCAGCGAGCGCTCACCGGAAGGCTCACCCGCCCCAGTCGACCTTCGGCCTCCCCGGCGGCGTGACGTTCGGCATCTCGTGGAAGAGCCCCCGCGCAAGGTCGGGCAGCGGCGCGCACGCCTGCTCGCCCAGGTTGGTGAGCTCCAGCGGGTCGTCGAGCACGTTGAAGCAATGGTACTCGCCGTCCCACTCGCGCGCCTCGATCTTCATCGGCCCCTGCATCATCCCCCAGTTGCGGAACGCGCAGCCCCACACCCACGTGCAGTTCGTGAGCGGCATCGGCGCGACCGTGCGCTCCGGCCGCGTCAACGGATGCCCGATCATCCGCCGGCGGAACGGATCGAGGCCCGGCTCGTCCCAGAGGCCCATCAGATCGAGGAACGTCGGCGCCAGGTCGAGGTGCCACACGAACGTGTCCTTCGCGCTTTCGATGCTCGCCCGCTCCTCCGGCGCGAGCGTCCCCTCCGGCGCGTCGACCCACGTCGGGACGAGGATCTCCTCGTCCCAGAGCGAGCTCGTGTGGCCGAGCTGCCAGTGCTCCCGGAACGACTCGCCATGATCCGACGTGTACACGATGACCGTGCGCTCGCCGCTCGGCGCCCCGCGGATGTGCTCGATGAGCCGGCCGACCGCCATGTCCGACAGGTAAACGACGTTCTTGTAGTAGTTCTTGAAGTGCTCGTTCTTCTCGGGCGCCTTGGTCAGCTCGCTTGGTTGAAACGGTGAATGGAGCGGATCGCTCACGTACGGGAAATGGACGTTCGAGTAATGGACGACCGCGAAGAACGGCTCGACGAGCTCGTCCCACTCCTCGATCACCCGATCCGTGAGCTGCCGATCATAGGCGCCGTAATCGAGGTCGGCGCCCGGATCGAGCTGGGTCGCGACCGCCCTGTGCGAGACCGGGATATCCTGCACATAGAGCCGAGCGTTCCCGAACATGAGGTTCTGGCTCGTCCAGTACGCGGTGTCCCACCCGGCCGCATGGGCGTAATCCCAGAGCAGGGGGGCAGAGCCAAGCACAGCGAGGCTCTCCGTCGGAGGGACGCCGGACCAGATGTTCGAGATGGAGATGGCCGTCGTCGAGTCGTGAGCGCGCATCTGCAGGAGCGGCATGCGGCGGGGCGCGGCGGCGTTGGAGAACGGAGTCGCCTTGTCGCAGGCCGGGTCGTACGCGACGCACGTCACGTCCGCCCGCTGGCTCTCCTGCAGGATGAGCACCACGTTCCGCGGCCGCGCAGGCCGCGCCGAGAGCCGCGGCACGCGCTCCGGGTGGCGGCGCTGCACCCGCAGATCCGGCGAGTCGTTCGTGATGCCGAGGTGCTCCTTCACCAGGGCGGTGATGCCGTGGAAGTAGATCATGTCGGCCGACGACGACTGGATCACCCGGTAGCTCACCGGGATCATCGCCACGCCGGCCAGCGCGAGCGGCACGACCGCGGCGGCGAGGCGCCGCCGGAGCCGCCGGGGGCGCACGAGCCGGCGGGAGAGCCGGAGCGCCCCAAGGGCGAACCCGAGCGCGACGGCGAAGTGGGCGATCACGCTCGGGTGCCCGAGCGGGAGCGTGCCCACGATCGACCAGGGGATCGACTGGGAGTGGATCTGGGAGTCGATCGAACAGTAGATGTTGTAGAGGGCGTGGAAGCCCCCCTGGACGCCGCACGCGAGCGTGAAGAGCGCGACGAACAGCGCGCCCACGGCGCCGCGCGCCGCGCCGCGGCGGCCCGAGGCGACGTAGAGCAAGAGGCCCCAGAACCCCAGCGACGCCGCCACGGTCGCGGCGTACCCCGCGGCGTGCGGCCGATCGAACGTGGTCATGTGGCGGGCCCGGCGCAGCACGTCGAGGACAAGGAGCCAGAGCGCCGGCGAGGCCAGGAGAGCAACGCTGATCAGCCGGCCGCGGCGGAGCGCGGCCTTCCGCGCGGCGCGCGGGCGGGCGCGGGCGAGGTCGCGAGCGTCGGCGCGCGCGGGGCGATCGTCCGCGTGCGCGGGCAGGCTGATGGCGGGGGACGCGGGCGGCTCGGCGAGCGCGCCGCCCTCTCGGTCGATGTCCTGGGTCATCCGGATCAGTCGTGGCGAGGCACCGCCGCGAGGTCGCGGAGGTGGGCGGGGACGTCGACGCTGCCGGCGGGGCCGCCGTAGAGGGCGTCCGCGAGCCGGGGCAGGTCGCCGCAGGCGGCCGGCCCGAGGTCGCGCTGCTCGCGGGGGTCGGCGAGCACGTCGTAGCAGTGCCAGGCAGTGTCCCAGGCGCGGGATTCGAGCTTCATGTTGCCGCGCATCATCCCCCAGTTCTTGAACGCGCAGCCCCAGATCCCTGTGCAGTTCGTGAGCGCCAGCGCCGCCGGCCCCGGCGACGGCCGCAGCAGGCTGTGCCCGACCATCGCCGCCCGGTACTCCGCGAGCGCCGGCTCCTCCCAGAGGCCCATCAGGTCGAGCACGGTCGGCGTGACATCGGTGTGGAAGACGGGCTCGTCCCGGGCCGCGCGCAGCGCGCCCTCCTCCGCGGCCGTCAGGGTGCCCGGCGGCGCGTCGACCCATCCGGGCACCCGGATCTCCTCGTCGAGGATCGAGCCCGTGTGGCCGAGCTGGCCGTGCTCCCGGAACGCCTCGCCGTGGTCCGACGTGAAGACGATGACCGTGCGCTCGCCGACCGGAGAGCTGCGGACGAAGCGGATGAGCTCCGCGATGGCCGCGTCCTGACGGTGGACCGCGTTCCTGTAGAAGTTGCGGTACGCCTCGTTGTCGTCCGGCGCCTTGCTCTCGAGGGCGGGCTGGAACGGCGCGTCCTCCGGGTCGACGAGGTAGGGGACGTGGGTGTTCCCGAAGTGAGCGACCGCGAGGAACGGCTCGCGCAGCGAGAGCACCTCGGACTGGACGTGCGCCGACAGCAGCCGGTCGTCGGCCCCGAGATCGATGTCGGCGAGCGGATCGAGCTCGGTCGCGCCGCACTGGTGCGAGACCGGCAGGTCCTGCACGTAGAGGCGCGAGTTGGCGAACATCATGTGGTGGCTCGTCCAGTAGGCGCTGTCGAAGCCGGCGGCGTGCGCGTAGTCGAAGACGAGCGGCGCCGTGTGGAGCGCCTCGCGGGTCGCTGTCGGCTGGAGGCCGGACCAGAGCACCGCGAGCCCGATCGCCGTCGTCGAGGCGTTCGAGCGCATCTGCGTGAGCGGGAGCCGATCGGGGACCGCCGCGTCGATGCGCGGCGTGCCGGGGCACGCGACGGGCGCCTCGCCGGCAGGGACGCCGACGCCGACGGGCGCGCGCGCCGAGCACGTCGCGTCGGCGCGCACGCTCTCGGTCAGGATGAAGAGGACGTTGCGCGGCGGGCCCTGCTTCGGGGTGACCGGCGGCAGCGAGGGCGGCGTGCGGAGCCCGGGGCGCACCTGCGCCGTGGTCTGGACGCCGGCGAGCTCCTTGAGCAGGCCGCCGATCGCGTGGAAGTAGATGACGTCGGGCGTGGAGGCCTGCACCGTGCGGTAGGAGCACGGCAGGACGAACGCGGCCACCACGACCGCGGGCGCGGCGAGGCGGGCGGCGCGGGCCCACGCCGTGCGGCCGGGCCGCACGATCCGCCGGCCCAGCCACACGAGCGCGATCGCGAGCAGGAGCGGCGGGAGGACCGAGCGGAGGAAGTTCTCGCCGTCGGCCCGGAGCTGGCCGAAGAGGCTGGCCGAGAGCGAGGTCCCGAAGAGCGTTGCGTCGAGGTTGAGGTACGTCGCGTACTGGCGGTGGAAGTAGAGCTGGCCGCCGAGCGACAGCGTCGCGAGCGCCACGAAGAGCAGCGCCGCGAGCCACCGCGACGCGCCCCGCCGCGACGAGGCCGCGAAGAGCAGGAGCCCCCAGAGCGCGGCGCTCTCGACCATCGCGCCGACGTAGCTCGCGATGTGCTTCCCGCCCAGATCGAGCAGGCGATCGCCGCGGATGTGGACGTCCGCCACCACGATGAGGAGCAGCGGGAGCGCGAGGAACAGGCGGCCGTAACGGCGGCGGACGCGGGCGACGGCGCGCAGCCGCGCGCGCGCCGCGGCGCGATCTGCGCCCAGATCGCGGGCGAGGCCGCGAGACGAGCGGCTTGCGGCGTCGGCCTCGACCGACGGGGGATCGTTGAGCGCCTTGGAGCGGAGCACGGAGGCGCGCGAGTTTACCGAGGACGTGGCGTACCGGGAACGTTTCTGAGTCGGCTCGGTGGCATCGGGGTGACGGCGCCGGCCGGGATTGCCCGCCCGGGGGGACGAGAAAACCCTTCGACCGCCGCGCGAGGCGTGCCATGGAGGCGTTCGCATGGCGGAGCAGCTCTTCCTGAACGGGATCCGCGGCGCGCAGCAGGCCCCCGGGGCCGCGGCGCCGCCGGCCGAACCCGCGTCGACCGAGGCCGCCGCGCAGCCCGAGCCGCGGCCGACACCGGGCGCGCCGGCGCCCGAGCCGCCGCTCGAGGCGGCGGCCAGGCTCAGCGCCGAGCTGGAGGCCGCGCTCGTGCGCGAGCTCATGGCGGCGTACCAGAGCCTGAACTACACGCATTTCCGGCGAAAGCTGCGGTCTGCGTCCATCGAGCTGTCCGACGCCGCGAGCCGGCTCGGGCGATGGGTCTCGGAGGCGCGCGCGATCGAGATCTCGCGGCCGCTCGTCCTGACGCAGCCGTGGGGCGTCGTGATCGAGGTGCTGAAGCACGAGATGGCGCACCAGTACGTGCACGAGGTGCTGGGCGTCAGGGACGAGGCGGCGCACGGGCCGGCGTTCCGCGAGGTGTGCACGCGCCTCGGCATCGACGGGACGGCGGCCGGGATGCCGGCCGCGGGGCGCTCGCCGGCGGATCCGGCCGCGCGCGGCGACGGGGACGCGTCGGAGGCGAGCGTGGACGCCCGGATCCTCGATCGCATCGCGCGGCTGCTCGCGCTCGCCGACAGCCCGAACGCGAACGAGGCGCAGGCGGCGATGAGCGCCGCGCAGCGGCTGATGCTGAAGTACAACCTCGACGTCGCGAAGGCGCGCGCCGCGCGGCAGTACGGCTTCCGCCACCTCGGCGCGCCGAGCGGGCGCGTGGGCGAGACCGAGCGGATCGTCGGCGGCATCCTCGGGAAGCACTTCTTCGTCGAGGCGATCTGGGTGCCTGTCTACGTGCCGCTCGAGGGCAAGCGGGGCAGCGTCCTCGAGATCTGCGGGACGCCGGCGAACCTGGAGATGGCGGCCTACGTGCACGCGTTCCTGCACCACACGGCCGAGCAGCTGTGGCGCGAGCACAAGCGGACCCACGAGGTGAAGGGCAACAAGGACCGGCGGACCTACCAGGCCGGGGTGATGCTCGGGTTCCTCGAGAAGCTGAACACGGAGCGGAAGGTGTCCGCGGAGCAGGGGCTCGTCTGGGTGAGGGACGCCGATCTGGACGGCTACTATCGGACGCGCCACCCGCACGTGCAGCACCTGCGCCACGCGGGCAACCAGCGGACGGCGGCGCACGCGCACGGGCGCGAGGCGGGGCGAAAGATCGTCCTTCACCGCCCGATGCAGGGGGCGACGGGCAACCGGGGCATGCTGCTGCCGCCCGGCAAGAAGGGCTGAGCTCGCGACGCCGGATCCGGGCCGCGCGACTCGGACGGACGACGGGGACGAAGAGGACGACGAGAACGACGGGAGAAGGCGCAGCGCCGGCGTCTCGGCGGCGGCGCGCGCCCGACGCGCTCGTTGACGGAGAAGGAGCGGTTCCGGCACGATGGCACGGCGCGCGGGCCAACCTGGGAGAAGAACGAGATGCCGCTCCTGTTCACCATTGAAGAGCGCTTCGATGCCTCGCCCGAGGACGTCTTCCGGCTCGCGACCGACATCGATTCGTTCGGCGACTGGATGCCCAATTTCGTGCGTGCAGAGAAGCTCACGGGCGCCGTCGTCGGCAAGGGCGCGATGTGGCGTGAGACCCGCAAGATGTTCGGCAAGGAATCGACCGAGCTGTTCGAGGTGACGGCAGCGGAGCCTGGCAAGCGTCTGGACCTCTTCGTCGACGGGCAGAAGGGCACCACGGGGCGGGGGGCCTACCGCTTCCGGTATGTCTTCGAGCCCGAGGGCGCCGGCACGCTGCTCAAGATGGAGGGCGAGATCGCCGGGATGGGCTGGTTCATGGAGACGGTGGGGCGGCTGTTCATCGGCAGCTTCAAGAAGGCGGTGCACGGGGATCTCAAGGCGATGAAGACGCACCTGGAGCGACGGCGGGCGAGCTAGCGCTGCGCCGCTCGGCCCCTGGAGAGGCGCTGGTCCCGGTCGCCCGGCCCCCGGAGAGGGTGTCCGTGGAACGGCGCGGGGGCCCCACCGAACTCGCCCGATCGACGTCCTCTCTCCGGCGCGCTGCGCACGCCGGAGAGAGGACGTCGATCGGGCTCAGACAACGGTCCGTCCCCCGCGCCGTTCCACGGACACCCTCTCCGGGGGCCTCTTCGGTGTTCATCAAGCTCGTTCGGTCGCGCTCGGAGCACCAAGCCCGACCCCCCAGCGCTCACCAACGTAATCGTGAACGTGGTCGGTTTATCATCCCTCGACACGAGCCGAGGGGACATATCCCTCGACACGAGCCTAGACGACATTCGCTGATGCAGCGAGGGCGATCCTGCGCGGCTCCGGCGCGCTTCCCGCGTTGCGCTGGGGCGGACGGCGTAACAGCATCCCGGAATGGAGATGAGAGGGCGGAAGGACGCGGCGAGGTCGAAGTCTTCTCTTATGCTCGATCGGCTGCCGTCTATCCTGCTGCCGCTGTTTGCGGCGTTCTTCGTGGCTATCGCGAGCTTCGTGATCTCCGCTGGCTACGCAGAGCACCGGGCCACCGAGATCGACGCGGCGGCCATGAGCTTGGCGGAGAACGCCACGCCGAGCATCATGGCCCTGGCGGCCGCGCGCGCCGAGCTGAGGCATACCCAGGCGCTCCTGAGCGACCTTGTCAACGACGCCGCGCTAGGCCGCCCGCGCGACCGCCACGAGCTCGACGAGGCGCGCGACAATCTATCCCGGAGCATCGACGCCTACCTCGGCATGCCCGTCTATCCGGGCGAGCTCAAGCAATGGCAGACCGTCGCGCAGGCGCTCGGCAAGCTCGATCTGGACACCGATCGGGCCCTCTCGCTGGTGGCGAACGGCCATCCGGACGAGGCCAACAAGCTCGTGGACGGCGCGCTGCGGGTGGACTTCAATTCGACGAGCGAGGCTGTGATGGACAGCATCGAGCTCAACGCGCGGCAGGCACGTCATCTGGCGATCGAGATCGCAGCCAACCGTGTCCGCTCTCGTGGGATCGCGCTCGTGCTCAACACGGCGAGCGTGACGTTCGCGGTGCTGGCCTGCGCGGCGGCCGCCGTGCAGATCCGGCGCCATGTGAGGCTGCTCTGGCAGCAGGGCGTGCTCCTGGAGCGTCGAGCGGATGAGCTCGAGCAGTTCGCCGGCCGGGTCGCGCACGACGTGCTGAGCCCCCTCGGCGCGGTTGCGCTCGCGCTCGACCTCGCCCTGCGGCGGTACGGTGAGGGAGAACCGGCGCGCAAGGCGCTCGAACGGGGCCGGCAGGCCATCATGCGAGTCAAGCGCATGACCGACGGACTCCTGGAGTTCGCTCGCGCGGGCGCGAGGCCGGAGCCAGGCGCGCGCGCCGAGGTGCGCCCCGTCGTCGACGATCTCATGGCCGAGCTCGTCCCTGACGCGGCAGAGCTCGGCGCGGAGCTCTGCGTCGAGCCCTTCGCTCCGTGCGCGGTGGCCGCGAGCCCCGGCGTGCTGACCAGCATCCTCGCCAACCTGATCCGCAACGCGCTCAAGTACCTCGGCGACGCGGCGGTCTGTCGCGTCGTGATCCGGGTGCTCGACGAGAGAGATGCTGTGCGGATCGAGGTGGAGGACACCGGGCCCGGCATCGCGCCGGCCCTCGAGCAGATGGTGTTCGAGCCCCATGTCCGAGCGCAAGGCGCTCGAGTGCCGGGCCTCGGCCTGGGACTCGCCACCGTCAAACGCTTGACCGAGGCGCACGGCGGCCGCGTGGGGCTCCGCACGGTCGTGGGCAAAGGGAGCCTCTTTTGGTTCGAGCTGCCCAGCGCGAGCGCCGCGTCAGCGCGCGCGTTCGAGATCGGCTCGAGCACCAGCCCGTGACCTCCCGGATACTGCGCCCGGTCGCTCTGCGAGCGACGCGAGGACGCCGCTCGCGAAAGAGCGGCGCATCGGCGAGCGGGAGACCCACAGGCCGTGGAGCGAAGGCTGCCTCATCGTCGATGCATGGATCCCCATGGCGCCTCGAACTTGTACAAGGTTGCCCCCTCGGGCGACCCGCGGCGCCTCGCACTTGTACAAGGTTGCCCCCCTCGGACGACCCCGGTTTCTTTCCGTTCACACCGATCCGTCTTTGTTGACCCGGTGCGCCACCCCAGGCACCATCGGCGCGCAGCGCCCGGCCGGCCTGCATGGCTGGAGGCTCGACTCCGGCTCGCTCCCCTTCCCCTAACAAGCTGTTGAGGTGCTTTGATGCCCGTTCGTACGATGCTTTTGCTCTGCTTCGCGCCCTTCGTCATTGGCGCTCTCCAAGGTTGCGGCGGTGATGACGGCGGGGGCGACACCTCCGGGGGATCGCCGCTCGGTGAATGTCCGCCGGACTCGGCCGCGCAGGCGGATACGGGCTACCAGGCGCTCCAGACCCAGTGCGCGCCCTGTCATTTGTCGAGCTCGGAGGGCGCGTCGCGCATCGGCGCTCCGGAAGACGTCAACGTCGACGACGCCGCCAGCGTCAGGGCCGAGGCGGCGGAGATCCTCGCGGAGATCCGGATCGGCGGAGCGAATGGCGGGGACGGGATGCCCATCGGCTCGAAGCTCTCCGACGACACGATCGAGGCCATCCGGGTCTACCTCGCCTGCGACGCGGCCCAGTAACGCCGCGCCCGCCACGCCCACTTTTCTCACGTCCGAACGCCGGCGCGCCAGCTCACGAGAGGGCGCTCCGGCGGCTCCCCGGCGCGCCGCTCGCCTCGATACGCTGTGCGACCGCGCGATCCGGAGTATGGTGCAGGCATGTTCAGGCTGGATGCCCGCTCCGGGGCCGCCGCGCTCGTGCTGGCCACCACGCTCGCGCTGACCGCCTCGCTCGGCGCCTCGTGCGCCGGCGCGCCCGCCGCGAAGCGTGGGGCGACGGCCTGCCCGCCGCTCTGCCCGCAGCCGGTGGCCTCGCCGAGCGCAGCGCCGCCGGGGCCCGTCGTCCCGGGCACGCCGGGCGAGGCGCCGGCGTTCGACCCCGAGCGCCTCACCCTCGTGCTCGACGACCCGCGGCTCGCGCAGGTGCAGAAGCTCGTCGAGCAGGAGGCGTACGCAGGCGCGGCCGCGGCGATGGCCCAGGCGCTCTCGGCGCCCCTGTCGCCCGCGGACGCGGCGGCGTTCCGCTACCAGCTCGGGCGGCTGCGCGCCCTCGCGGGCGATCCCCTGGGCGCCGCGAAGGAGTACGACGCCGCCGCGGCGGCGGGCGGGCCGCTCGCGGATCACGCGAGGTTCGCGGCGGCCGATCTCCTCGCCAGGGCGGGGCAGCCTGACGCGGCGCTCGAGCGCGCGCGCGCCGTCGCGTCGGACGTCGCGATCGCCGACGAGCTCGATCGGGTCGTCGCCGGCGCGCTCGCCGACAAGGGCGACATCGAGGGCGCGGCCGCGCGCTGGCGCGCGTACCTCTCCCGCAGCTTGCCGGCGTCGACGTGGGTGCCCGAGGCGCTCCGCTTCGCGCGCGCGCTGCTCCGCCACCCGAGCGAAGAGCACGCCGAGGAGGCGGTCCGCGTCGCCCGGCGCGTCATCGACGAGGCGCCGGGCGGCGCCGGCGCCGGGGAGGCGAAGGAGATCCAGGACCAGGCCCTGTCGACGCTGCCGTTCGCGCAGCGCAAGCCGTTCCTCGATCTGGGCCCCGCCGATCTGCTGGCCCGCGCGCGCGCCTTGCTCGCCTCGCGCCAGGACAAAGAAGCGCTCGCCGTCACCGACGCGCTGATCGCCCTCCCCGAGGCGCAGGCGCCCTCGGCCTTCGCCTGCGACGCGTTCGCCGCGCGCGGCGAGGCGCTCGGGCGCCTCCGGCGGCGGGCCGAGGCCGCCGACCTCTTCGGCACGGCGATCGAGCGCTGCGGGCCGGCTGCGCCCGCCGCCGCAAGCGCGGCGCCCGCCGCCGCAGGCGTCGCGCCCGCCGCCGCAGGTGCGAGCGCGCCCGCCGCCGCAGCCGTGGCGCCCGCCCCCGCGAGCGGACCGCCCGCCCCGCGGCGGCCCGAGACCCTCTACAACGCCGGGCGCGCGTCGCTCCGCGTCGATCGGCACGCCGAGGCGGCCGCGCGCTTCGCGCTGCTCGAGAAGGAATACCCGGATCACCGGCTCGCGGACGACGCGCGCTACCTCGGCGCGCGCGCGCTGCTCGGGCTCGGGGACCAGGCGCAGTTCGTGCAGCTGCTCACCGCCATGCCCGACGACTACCCGTCGGGCGACATGGTCGCCGACGGCCTGTTCGAGCTCGCGCTCTTCGAGATGGAGCGCGGCGACTGGGCGGGCGCGGTCAGGCCGCTCGAGCGCGCGCTCGAGCGGTTCCCGCACGAGCGCGCGTACCACGCCGCCGGCAGGCTCCCCTATTACCTCGGGCGCGCCCACATCGAGACGGGCTCGCCCGACAAGGGGAAGGCGCTGCTCGAGCAGGTGATCCGCGACTACCCGCTCTCTTTCTACATGGCGCTCTCCCACGCGCGGCTCGCCGACGTGGACCCGGCCGCCGCCCAGCGCGCCCTGTCTGCGGCCCTGGAGCGCGACGCGAGCGCGCCGTACACCGAGCTCAGGAGCCCGCTCTTCGCGCAGCCCGCCTTCACGCGCGCGGTCGAGCTCGCGCGCCAGGGGGAAGCGAGGCTCGCGCGGCGCGAGCTCGACCTGCTCGGCGTCGGGGGCAAGACGGCGCCGCGCGAGGTGATGTGGGCCTCGGCGTTCCTGCTGGCGCGCGCGGGCGCGCTGCCGCAGTCGTACAGCATCCTGCGCACCGCCATGGCGGCGCCGACGGCCGTCGAGCTCGCGGGCGAGTGGGTCGATCACTACCCGGTCGGGCGCTGGCGCGGCGCGTGGGAGCTCGCCTTTCCGCGCCCCTTCGTGGACGTCGTCACCGCGGAGACCAAGCGGAGCGGGATCCCAGAGGCCCTCGCCTACGCGATCATGCGCGAGGAGTCGGCCTTCGACCCGAGGGTGGCCTCGCCGGCTCAAGCGTTCGGGCTGATGCAGCTCATCGTGCCGACCGCGAAGCGGGTGGCCAAGCCGCTCGGGCTGCCGTGGAGCGCCGACGCGCTGAAGCGCCCCGAGGTCAACATCGCGCTCGGCTGCCGTTACCTCTCGGAGCTGCGCGGCCAGTTCTCGGACAACCCGCTGCTGGCGATCCCCGCCTACAACGCGGGGGGCGGCGCGCCGAAGCGATGGATCGCGGAGCGCCCCTCGCAGAGCTTCGACCTGTGGGTCGAGCGCATCCCGTACGAGGAGACGCGGCTCTACACGAAGCGCGTGATGACGAGCCTCGCCGTCTACGAGCTCCTCTACGCCGGCGCTCAGCCGGGCGAGGCCCTGCGGACGCCGCTCCCCGCGAGCCCGGCCGCGCGCTCGGCCGTGGCGAACGCCGCGCCCTGACCCGCGCTGGCGGAAGCCGCGCGCCGAAGCGCCGGCGGAAGCCGCGCGCCGAAGCGCCGGCGGAAGCCGCGCGCCGCCGAGGTTTCGGCGAGCGGGCCGCGGTGAAGCTTTGGTAGAGTCCGCGTGTGATCGACCCATCGAGCCCTTCCCATCAGCTCGTGGGCGCCGTGCTCAACGGGCGCTTCCGGATCGTGCGTCTCCTCGGCGAGGGGGGCATGGGCGCGGTCTACGAGGCCGAGAGCCTGCGCGGCGAGGGCAAGCGGGCGATCAAGGTGCTCCACCCCGAGTTCACGCAGGAGGAGCAGGTCCTCCACCGGTTCTTCGCCGAGGCCGAGGCGACGAGGGGATTCGCCCACCAGAACATCGCCTCGGTCTTCGAGGCGACCCGCGCCGAGGACGGCACGCCCTACCTCGTCATGGAGCTCCTGCAGGGCGTCCCGCTCTCCGCCTACATCGACGCGGGCAACCCGATCCCGCCGCAGCAGGCCGTGCCGATCATCCACGAGGTGCTCCAGGCGCTCATGGCGGCGCACAGCCACAGGGTGATCCACCGCGATCTGAAGCCGGAGAACCTGTTCCTCATCCGCGATCCGCGCGGGGGCTTCCGCGTGAAGGTGCTCGACTTCGGCATCGCGAAGGTGATGGACGCGGCCGGCGGAATGGGCCTGAAGACCCGCGCTGGCACGCTCCTCGGGACGCCCGGCTACATGAGCCCCGAGCAGATCAAGAACGCGCAGGGCGTCGACGCGCGCGCCGATCTCTGGAGCGTCGGCATCATCTTCTACGAGATGCTCACGGCGACGCAGCCGTTTCCTGCCGAGAACGAGTTCGCGCGGCTCACCGCCGTGCTCGCGAAGGAGGTGCGCCCGATCGAGCAGGTCGCGCCCCACCTCGCGGCCTGGGGCCTCTTCTTCCAGCGCGCCCTCTCCAAGGACGTGGCGGGGCGCTTCCAGACGGCCGAGGAGATGGCGCAGACGCTGGGCGCCATCGCGCATCGCACGGGCATCACGACGCCCAGCGCGCGGCCCGATGCGCCGGCGTCGCCCGCGCTGACGCACCAGCTGCCCTCGCTGCCGCCGCCGCAGCCGCTCCCGAGCGCGACGCTGCCGCCGCAGAACATGGCGCTGCCGCCGCAGAACATGGCGCTGCCGCCGCAGAACATGGCGCTGCCGCCGCAGAACATGGCGCTGCCGCCGCAGAACATGGCGCTGCCGCCGCAGAACGTGACGCAGCCGGTGCAGAGCGTGCCGCCGGTCGGGTCCAGGATCCCGACGGTGCCCCCGCCGCGCATGTCAGCGCCGCCTATCCAGGCGTCCCCGTCGGTGGCGCCCACGGCGACCTTCTCGGCCAGGCCAACCCACATCAGCGCGCAGCAGCCCGCCGGCGTGCCGACGCTCACGGGCGGGCACTACGACGTGCGGGTCGTGGACGTCCCCCTGGCTGCCGAGGGCGGTGGCTCCGAGGGCGCTGCCTGGTGGCTCGTGGGGCTCATCGGGCTCGTGTGCCTCGGGGTCGGCTTCGCGCTCGGCGTGCTGGTGAGCCGGTGAGCGCATGAACGGAAGCGCCCGCATCCGCGCCCTGCTCGCCGTCACCTGCGCCGCCGGCGCCCTGGGCGCGCCGCAGCCCACGCTCGGCGACCCGCCCGCGGAGCCCCCCGTGCCGGTCGTCGATCTGCACGTCGACGTGCCCTGGCAGGTCCACTTCAAGGGGCGCGACAGGCGCCTCGGCGAAGGCCACGCCCGCAGGGAGACGCTCGTCGCGGGCCACTACCTCGGCATCGTGCTGCCGATCTACCTGCCCGACCAGGCGCGCCCCGAGGGCCCGCAGATCGAGGACGCCAGCGCGGTCCTCGCGACGATCGAGGCGATCATCGCCGCGAACCCGGTGTTCCTCCCGCTCGGCGCGGCGCGGGCCGAGCCGGGGAAGATCAGCACCTTCCTCTCGATCGAGGGGGCCGGCGCGTTCGCGGCGGACATCGCGCAGATCGACCGCTTCATCGCGCGCGGCGTGCGGCTCATCAGCCCGAACCACGCGAAGAACTCGCGGCTCTCGTCGTCCGCGACCGGCGAGCCGGCGGCGTACGGGCTGACCGAGCTCGGCAAGCGGTTCTGCGAGCGCGTCTACGAGCAGGGCGCCCTGATCGACGTCTCGCACATCTCAGACGCCGCGTTCGCGGATCTCGTCCCGATCGCCGCGGCGCACGGCGCGCCGATCGTCGCGACCCACTCGAACGCGCGCGCTGTGGCGAACCGGCCGCGCAACCTGACGGACGAGCAGCTGCGGCTCATCGCGCGGAGCGGCGGGGTCGCGGGGCTCAACTTCCACGCCCCCTTCGTGAACGGCACGAACGAGGCGGACGTCGACGACGTGGTCGCGCAGGTCGATCACATGGTCCGCGTGGCCGGCGTCGATCACGTCGCGATCGGCTCGGATTTCGACGGCGGCATCGTCCCGCCGAGGGGGCTCGGCGACGCGTCGGCGCTGCCGTCGCTCGCCGCGCGGCTCAGGCAGCGCGGCATGTCGCGCGAGGACGTCGTGAAGATCTTCTCGCAGAACGCGCTGCGCATCCTCGGCTGGCGGCCGGCGATGGATGCGAAGAGCGCGAGCGCGGCCGGCGGCGCGCGCCCGTAGCCGGAGGCCGCCGCGCGCCGCCCGCGCGATCGTGGTAAACGCCACGCATGCGCAGGGAAGTCGCTCGGCCGGCGCAAGGGCTTCTCGCCCTCGCGCTCTTCGCGTCCATCGCCGGCCCGAGCTGCGCCGAGCTCCCGCACGTCGAGGGCGCCGCCGATGCCTCCTGCCCCGATCTGCGCTGCCAGGGCGACGTCCTCCGGGCCCAGCTCGCCGCGAACCTCGCGCACGTCGAGGGCGCCGGCGAGGCCTCCTGCCCCGAGCTGCGCAGCCCGGGCGACGTCCTCGGGGCCCAGCTCACCGCGGACGCCCGGGCGAACGCGAAGGTGAGGACGTTCGTGCAGGCCGCCAAGGACATGGCGGTCGTGTCGGTCGTCATCGAGGCGCAGGTGGCCGACGCGTGCCGCCGGATGGGCGCGGATCTCGGGATACCCCCCGCGCAGATGGCGCCGCGCGACGAGGTGGGGGGCCAGGCCAGCGGCGCCTGCGGCCCGGTCTCGGCGGCGCTCGACGCCATCTTCCTCCAGGACGCCGGGGTGGGGGTCACGCTGATGCAGCCGGACTGCGAGCCGAGCGGCGCGCGGTGCAGCGGCTCGTGCAACGTGGAGCTGACCCCAGAGGATATCGTGGTGTACTGCGAGCCCACGCAGCTCTCCGGCTACTGCCGGGGCCGCTGCTACGGGCCGTGCGACGGGCGCTGCACCGGGCAGTGCTGGGGGGGGCAGTGCTCCGCCTACGACGCGCAGGGCCGCTGCGTGGGGCAGTGCGACGGCAAGTGCGACGGCGGCTGCGACGACACGTGCCACGAGCGCTGCGCGGGCACCTGGCAGGCGCCGCAGTGCTCCTGGATCGAGTGGCCCCCGAGCGGCGACGCCGAGTGCGAGGCGAGCTGCCGCGCGTACGCGGCCGTCCACGCGGCCTGCACGCCCACGCTGGTCCAGACGCGCGTGGTGCAGGGCGGCGAGATGGCCGCGCGGCTCGCGGCGACGCTGCAGGCCAACCTGCCGGCATTGCTGCACGCCCAGAAGGCGCTCGGCCACCGGCTCCTCGGCGACGCCCAGACGGTGGTCCAGGTCGGCGCCGCGCTCCCGCGGCTCGTGGGCGACGTGGGAGCTCACGCGCTCGCTTGCGTCGCCGGGGCGGCCGAGGCCTCGAAGAGCGCGTCGGAGCGCATCCAGGTGAGCGTGCGCGCGAGCTCGAGCGTCACGGAGCTCGTCGGGTACGGGTTTACGCACCAATGATCGCGGGGCTGCCGCGGGAGAGAGCGCGCGCCGCGCGGTGCGCGCGCTCTCCCGCGGCAGCCCCGATCGACGCGCGCTCGCGCCGGCGACGTGCGCTCGCGCTGCCAAGGACGTCCCGGTCGCAGCGCCCGGCGCCCGCGCCCGAAGCGGCGCCGAGCGCCTTCGCCTGCATGGATGGCATGGACGGCGCCGCGCCGGTCGGACTACCCTCCGGCTCCCGCCGGGAGGATCCCATGACCGATCTCGACGACCGCTGTCTCGACACGTTCCCCGAGTGGCTGCGCAGCCTCGCCTCGGACGCCACGGATCTTGCGGGCCTGCTCGCCTCGCCGGACAGCCCGGAGGCCACGCGCCGCTCGCTCGCGGGGGGCCTCAACTACCTCTTCAAGTCGCTCGACCTCATCCCGGACGGCATCGAGGATCTCGGCTTCCTCGACGACGCCTTCGTGCTGCGCGTCGCCGCGTCCTTCGCCGCTGCGGAGAGCCCGGAGCTGCGCGACCAGGCGCCAGCCCTCGCGCGGCTCGCCCGCGACGCGGAGCTCATCGCCGAGCTGCTCGGCGGCGACTACGCCCGGCTCAAGGGCTACGTGCGCTCGCTGGAGAAGGGCGCCGCGCGCGGCCGCACCGTCGACGACATCCTCGGCGACGAGCAGGTCCGCACCTCGTTCATGCACGAGATCACCGGCTGGGCGTCGAGCTACACCGCTCCGAGCTTCAGCCGTGACGCGAAGAACCTGATCAAGCTGAAGTCCTTCCTCTCCGCCAAGCTCCCGGCCTGATCGCGCGCGTCGAGGCGCCGCCGCGGCGCGTCCACCGCTCGCCATGGTACACCCCCGATCATCCCCCGGAGGATCGCGTCCGATGTCAGCCGCTCCCCGCTTCACCGCGCTGCTCGCCGTACTGCTCGCCGCGGGCTGCGACGCCGACCGACCCGCCTCGACGGCGCACGGCCCGGCCGCCGCCGCCTCGTCTCCGCCCTCGCGCTCCGCCGAAGCCACGGCCTCGCCGCCGCCCGACGCGGATCGCTCCTACGCCTACCCGGCCGCCGAACGCGTGGTCGCCATCGGCGACGTCCACGGCGACCTCGCGGCGACGCGCGCGGCCCTGCGGATCGCGGGCGCGATCGACGGCGCGGATCGCTGGATCGGCGGCAAGCTCGTGCTCGTGCAGACGGGCGACGAGATCGACCGCGGCGACGGCGAGCAGGAGATCGTCGACCTCTTCGATCGCCTCGCCGTCGAGGCGCGCGCCTCCGGCGGCGCCGTGTACGCGCTGAACGGCAACCACGAGGTGATGAACGTCCAGCTCGATTTCCGCTACGTCACCGAGGGCGGCTTCAAGGACTTCGAGGACGTGCCGGGGCTCGACACGTCGGGCCCTCGCCTCACGCCTGTGCCGCCCCCCGCGCGAGCCCGCGCCGCCGCGTTCGTCCCCGGCGGTCCCTACGCCAAGAAGCTCGCGGCGCGCGACGTGATCATCGCGGTCGGAGACACCGTCTTCACGCACGGCGGCGTGCTCCCGGCCCACACGCGCTACGGCATCGCGCGGATCAACCGCGAGGTGCGCGCGTGGATGGAGGGCAAGAGCCCCTCCACGCCGGCCGTGATCGCGGCCGAGGACAGCCCGGTGTGGGCGCGCCTCTACTCAATCGAGCCGCCGCCGAGCCCGGGGTCGCCCCCCTGCGCGGCGCTGGACCAGACCCTCGCGGCGATGTCCGCGAAGCGCATGGTCGTCGGCCACACGGTCCAGAGGCAAGGCGTCACGTCGGCCTGCGGCGACAAGATCTGGCGGATCGACGTCGGCATGGCATCGCATTACGGCGGAAAACCAGCAGCGCTGGAGATTGTCGGTGACACCGTGCGCGTCTTGACGGCCGACGCAACCAAGGCGGCCGAGGCGTCCAGCGCAACCGATGCAACCGCAGCCAGGGCGACCAACGCGACCAACGCGGCCAAACCGAAAAAATAGACGTGATGGTGAGAAAATTTCAGCGCCGTCCGCAACGCGATCGCGTGTCGTCATCGACCATGTTTACGTTCACAATCACGCCGAGAAGCGCTGAGAGCAGAAGGCCCCCGGGAGCGCCCGAGCTCCATTGACGGGCGCGGTGAGAACCGGATAACGTGAATAGCAAACTGGGGTTCTTCGATCCCCAGGGGAAGGGAATCAGATGCCCGAGCGGCCGCTCGCGCTGATCCACGAGGCGAATCTGAGCGACGGGGTGACTACCCTGACGCTCGGCGAGCGGCGCCCTCCCCTCCCGGTCCCCCCTGCTGCGCCGGCGCTCCTGAGCCGGTGCCGGCGGTTCGAGCGCGGTACCGCGCGGCTCGACGCGGGGAGCTGTTGATGGACGACGACGAGCTGCTGCGCGCCCTCACGCGCATCGCACAGCGGGATCCGACGACCGATCCGCGCTGGCGCAGGCTCGCCGAAGAGACGCGCCCGGAGGACGCGCAGAACGCTCCGGGAGACGCCGCGGACACCGCGGCGCGCTCGAGCGCCGAGCGCGAGGCGCGCGAAGTCCGGCCGCCCCTCGACGACGAGACGCGCGCCCGGCTCGCCGACCAGCTCCTCGCCCAGCTCCGGGAGCCGCGCGGCGGTGCGCCCGCGCCGTCTCCGCTGGCGCGTCCAGCGGTCGATCGGAAGTCCGGGATCCGCTTCCGGTGCCCCGAGGAGTGGGACTGCGACGCGGAGGAGGCGAGCGACGTCGCCGACGCCTCGCCGCTGGGCGCGGACGCCGACTCGCTCAGCGGGACGAGCGCGCCGTCCACCACGGACGCGCCGGTGTGTCGCGCGATCGACGGCGAATCGGTGCCGCCCGGGACATCGGAGCCGCCGGGGGATCCGCGCTCGAGCGCGGCGCCTGGGCAGCCTGCCCAGCGCGCGCAGGACGGCGCGGACGCCATCGCCAGGCCGCCGCGCAAGGGCCTGCCGTACCCCGAGCTGGCGGTCGAGCGGCGGACCGCGCGGCGGACGGCTCCGGCGGCGCGGGCCCGGGCGGCCGTGGGCGTGGTCGGCTGGGTCGTGTCGGCGGCGCTCGTGTCGCTGCTCGCGCTGCGGCCCGCGCCGTTCGCGCCGGGCGCCGCCCCGCTCCCCGACTACACGCTCGCGACGACCCTCGGCGACGGCCAACAGCAGGGCGACCGCGGGCTGGGCACCCCGCGCCACGTCGGCAGGGGCGAAAGGCTCACGATGGCGCTCTCGCCCGGCACGCGCGTGCCAGCGCCGGTCGCGGTAAGGGCCTTCCTTGTGCAGGGCGGGAGCGCGCGCCCGTGGTCCGTGCAGGTCGCGCTGGACGGCGCCGGCGGCGGGCGCATCTCGGGCACGCGCGAGGAGCTGTTCCGGGACGTCGCCGAGGGCCCCTGCGAGGTCGTCCTCGTGGTCGGCCACCCCGACGCGCTGCCGGGCCCAGACGACCCGCTGCCCGATGAGAACGCCGTCCACCTGGCAGGTGGCCGGCTCCTGCGGCAGCGATTGTTCCTTGACTGACCGACGCCTGCGCGCATGAGGTAGCCCGTCCTTTCCCTGGCGGGGGAGGCCCGCCTCGCCCGCGGGCCTGCGGCGCGCGCCGCCGTCCCTGGTCGGGAAGGGCAGAGGGCATCACGCATGAACCGACGGATGTTCAAGAGCAAGATCCACCGCGCGACCGTGACCGACGCGGATCTGCACTACGAGGGCAGCGTCACGATCGACGCCGACCTCCTGGAGGCCGCCGACATCCTGCCGTACGAGGCGGTCGACATCTGGAACGTGACGCGCGGCTCCCGGCTCACCACGTATGCGCTGGCGGGGGCGCGCGGCTCGGGCGTCGTGTGCATCAACGGCGCGGCGGCGCACCTCAATCAGCCCGGCGACCTCGTGATCATCGCGACGTTCGCGGACATGGACGACGCCGAGGCGCGGCGGCACACGCCGCGCGTGCTCCGCGTCGACGGGCGCAACCGGCCGCTCGCCGACCAGCCCCCCGAGACGCCGGGGCCGCTCGCCCCCAACTGAGCGGGCGCGGGCCGGCCGGGCGCCTCGCCCGAGGCGCCGGCGCCGCGCGCCCAGCCAACCAACGGAGCGCGCACGTCACCCGGCGTGCGGCAGCGCCCGCGTCACCGGCGCGCGGGCCAGCCGGACGAAGCGCGCCGAGAGCCCCACCGCGACGGCGATGAGCCCTGCGGTGAGCCCGAACCAGAGCCCGCGGACGCCGAGGTCGAGCCCGAAGGCGAGCCCGATCGACAGCGGCAGGCCGAAGGCCCAGTGGGCTCCGAGGTTGGCCCAGAACGGGAACCGCACGTCGCCCGCCCCGCGCAGCGCGCCGGCGGCGACCGCCTGGACCCCGTCGAACAGCTGGAAGAGCGCGGCGATGCGGAGCAGCGGGACGCCGATGGCGAGGACGTCGGCGTCCGGGGTGAACGCGCCGATGAGGGCGCGAGGGAAGGCGGCGTACGTCGAGGCGCTCACGCACATGAGGCCGGCGCCGAGCAGGAGTCCGAGCACGCCGGGGCGCAGCGGCGACCGGCCCGCGCCGACCGCGTGCCCCACGCGGACGGCGGTGGCGCCGCCGACGCCGATGGCGCCCATGAACGTGAAGGAGGCGAGCCCGATGGCGATCTGGTGCGCCGAGACCACGGTCGCGCCGAGCCGCCCGGCGAGCAGCGCCGTCATCCCGAACACGCCGACCTCGGCGAGGAGCTGCAGCCCTATCGGCACGCCGAGCCGATAGACCGCCGCCACCGGCACCGTGCCCTCCTCCTCGCGGGGCGCCGCGCGCCGGCGCCGCGCGGAGAAGAGCACGATCGACGACAGCACCGCGCTGGCGAGGCTCGCAGCGAGCCCCGCGCCGAGCGCGCCGAGCTGCGGCAGGCCGAGCGGCGGAAGGCCCACCCAGCGCAGCGCCTCGTCGCCGCGGACCATCAGGTTGCAGGCCACGACGTTGACCGCGTTCGCCGCGATGACGGCGACGAGCGCGGGGCGCGTCGCGCCGTGGGCCTGGAGGAAGTTTTTCCCGGCGAGGAACACCGGCCAGAGGAAGATCCACAGCGCGTGGCCGAGGATGTACCGGCGCACGCCGGGGACGAGCGCCGGATCGACGCCCATGGGCGCGAGCGCGAAGGTCGCCGCGAGCGCGGCCCCGAACGCGACGGCGCTGACGGGCAGGCTCGCGCGCAGGGTCGCGCGCAGCGCCGCCCACGCCAGCCCCGGGCGACCAGCGCCGATCGCCTGCGACGCGAGCGGATCGACAGCGGCCGAGACGCCGGTCCCGAGCGCGTTGCTCGTGTGGACGAGGGTCCTCCCCATCGCGCAGGAGGCGAGCTCGTTCACCGAGACGCGCCCCACGATCGCGACGTCGACGAGCGCCATCGCGATGAGCCCCGCCTGCGCCACCGCGATCGGCAGCGCAAGGCGCGCCAGGACGCGCAGCTCGGACCGCGTGCTGTCCGCGGCGAGAGGGGCGGAAGCAAGGCTCAAGGGGTCACCGGCTCGACAAAGGGGCGCCACCATAGCGCGCCGGGGTGGGAGCGCTCGCCGGAGGTGGGACAACGATCTAAAAGATGAGCAGTTACGAAAGCTTATAAAGAAACGAACGAGCCAACCCGAGAAGAGAAGAAGAAAAAAACGCCAAGGCGCAAAGGCGCAAAGGCGCAAAGGCGCAAAGGCGCAAAGGCGCAAAGGCGCAAGGAGAGAGATAGAGCCTCTCTCAGCTCCGGGCGTCGTCTTGCACGGACAGCACATTTCCGTGCTTCGGCGCGTCGCCGTGCGCCCAGCAGCGCTCACTCATTCTTCTCTCTTTTTTGCGCCTTGGCGCCTTGGCGCCTTGGCGGTTTTTCGCCTTCCCGCTGCGCGTCGCTCCGCCCTCTTCGCGCCCGCGCCCCAGGCCTCACCAGGCGAGGTGGACCCTGCCGTCGAGGTACACGCGCTGCGCCTCGCCGAGGCCCGTCGACTCGCCCTCCACGACGCGCAGGATCCCCGTCGCGGGCCCGAGCGCCACATCCCGCCCCGCCTCGAAGCGCTGCGCTCGCACCAGGGCGCGGTAGGCCTTGTCCAGCAGGAGGGCCCGCTCGCGCGACGGCGCCACGAGGTACGCGAGATCGCGGTCGCCGCCGGGCGCGCCGCGCCGCACCTCCGCCTCATCGAGCGCGCCGCCCGGGAAGAAGCGGGCGAGCATCTCCGCGTTCCCGCGGTAGTCGTCGGCCCCGCGGGCGCGGCGCAGGTAGGTCAGCACCTCCGGCTCCGCGTGGCCGGCCTGCGGCACGTCGGGCATGCCGCGCAGGTCCTGGTGCCGCCATCCGGCGGCGCCGGGCACCTTGCGCGCCAGCGAGAAGGTGTGATCGACCGTCACCCCCACCGCGCCGTGGCAGCCCATGCACGCCCGGTGCTCCTCCGCCGTCTGCAGCCGCAGCCGGCCCTGCTCGTCCTCGATGAACGCCTGGATCTGCCAGCCGAACGCGTTGCGCAGGCCGACCTCCGGCCCGCCCGGGTGGAACGGCGGCTGCCCCTCGTCCTTCTCTTCCGCCTCGCGCTCGTACGCGCGCGCGATGGCCCAGTCGTCCGGCTCGTCGACCTTGCGCGCGTAGCGCAGCTCCTTCATCCGCGCGGCGAGCAGCGCCGGGCGATCCGGGTCGAGGTACCGCACCGAGTGCAGGAGCTCCGCCCCGCGCGGGTAGAGCCACGTCCGCACCGGGATACCGGCCGCCCCGCCGGCGTACCGCGCGGGCAGGCGGATGATCCGCGTCACCGCGGGCTCGAGCGCGCCGTCGCCGTCGAGATCGACGCCGGCGAGGAGCTCGCTCACCGGCTCCACCTCCCGCCCGGCGGCCGCGTCAGCGGGGCCGGCCGCGCCCTCCCTCGCCAGGGGCGACGGCGACGCGATCGCCGCCTCGAGCAGCGCGAGGTTCAGCTTGTACACCTCGCGCGACGGCGCGCCCGAGGCGTCCTCGCGGAACGCGGCAGGCAGCCGGAGGAACACGTCGCCGGCGCTGCCGTTCGTGGGCCAGAAGCTGCCGGGGAACGGCTTGTAGCGGACCGCGCGGAAGCCGCTCCCGTCGCGCGCGAAGCCCTCCTCGTCGAGCCCGGCCCCGAGGTCGAGATCCGGCACGTAGCCCGGGTAATCTCGGCGCGCGGCGAGCGCCTCGCGCAGCGGCGCGTAGTTGTCCTCCCGGATGTACTCGAGGATCTCCGCGTCGCTCGTCCGGGCGGCGGCGGCCGAGAGGTCCTCGAGCAGGTTCGTCCAGGGGTTCTTCCGGGCGGCGTCCGAGAAGGTGGTTTCGCGCTGGAGCTCGTGATCGGCGAGCGTGTTCGGTCCGATCCCGATCGTGTGGCACGTCCAGCAGCCGTTCGCGCCGCTGGCCGTGGTCGCGTAACACATCGGCGGGATCGACGCCTCGGGGTTGCCCGCGTCACCGGCGCGCGCGGCCGCGGTGGCGAGCGGGTCGTAGCCGCCCCCGCCGCAGCGCGCGCCCGCGGCGAGGACGGCGGACAGCGCCGCGAAGGCCAGGGGCGCGGACAGCAGGCGCGCGCGGCGAGCGGGCATGGCGGAGATCACTCGGGCAGGAAGGTGACCGCGATCACGCTCGACAGGGAGGCGTCACCCTTCGGCCACGTGCTGTAGGCGTTCTCGCCGGGGTGCTGCACCGACATGAAGATCGTGCCCATGTCGGGCGTGAAGGACGGGCCGGTCGCCTCCGCGTCGCTCGGCAGCGCCACGACGCGGAACGCCTTGCCGAAGCTCGGCTGGGTCACGCCCGGCTGGCCCGCGCGGTGGGCGGGGTCGAGATCGAGGTAGTAGAAGGCGTCCGCGTGGGAGGCCACGCCGAAGTTGCCGTCGGTGCCGAACCACACGCCGCCATCGCGGTCGAGGAGCAGGTTGTCAGGGCAGGAGGCGTCGAAGTCACCCTGCCCCTTCGAGCCGTGCCACACCTCGAAGTACAGGAACTCGGTCGACGCGCCCGGGTTCTCGGGGTCGGACTCCTCCAGCGAGAAGATCGAGCCCACCGCGTCCGCGCGCTTCGGGGACTGGGTCGCGTGGGTCGCCGGATCGTGGACAGCGCCGCCCTGATCGAGCGACGTTTGCCCTGTGTGGTTGGTGAACGCCACGTAGATGCGCGGCTTGCCGCTCGGGTCGCGCGGGTTCCACTCGATGTCCTCGGGCCGGTTCAGCTCCATGATCCCGACCTTGTTGCTCGCCGTGAACAGCGCGCGCCAGACGTCGTAATCGGTCTGGAAGCCGCCGATCCGGTTCCAGTTCACGTCGCGCAGCGCGTCGCCGACGGTCTTGGCCGGCGCGCCGAGCGCGGCCGCGTTCGGCGCGAGGGCGGCGCTGTCGACGGAGAGCTCGATCCACTGCCCCGTGCCCGGGGCCGCCTCGGTCGGGGCCGCGTGGGTCGCGACAAGGGTGTTGCCGGTCGTGTTGTCGAGCCCTGCCATGTGCGCCGCGTAGAGCTTGCCCTCGTCGAGCAGCGCGCGGATCGCCGCCCGCGTCATCCCGGCCGTGTAGTTGCCGCTGGTCACGTACTTGTAGATGCGGCCGCCGCGGCGATCGTCGGTCCCGTAGACCACGATCGGCCGGCCCGGCACGAGCCTCCACGCGTCGTCGACAGCGAACGTCGCGGCCTCCCAGCGGGCGCGGCCCATGAAGCCGAACTTCTTGTGGCCCGTGCCCGGCTGCGTCTTGCCGTCGTACTCGCCCGCGGGCTGCCCCGGATCGATCTCGGTGAGGTAGCCGTAGTGGTCGCGCGGCTGCCGGCCGTTCGGATCGGAGATGCGCCCGAACTCCGCGCTGGTGCTCGCCTCGAAGACCGGGCTCACGGGCGCGCCCGGGTCGAAGCCCCGGCCGGCGAGGAACCGCTGATCTCCCGACCAGCTCGCCTCGAGATCACCGTAGTAGTCCTGCACGTTCTCCTCGGCGGTGATCACCGTGCCCCACGGCGTCTGCCCGCCGGCGCAGTCGCCCATGATGCCGGCCACGAGCCCGCCAGCGAGCGCCGCGCCGGTCGCGTCGTCGTGGCCCGGGCTCGAGAGCTCGTGCCCCGCGAGGCGGCTCAGCGTCTTGCTCGTCGCGTCGTAGCGGACGGCGGTCGCGCTCCGGTCGACCGACCACGCGCCCGTCGCCGGGTCCTGCACGGTCCGGAGCCAGGAGCCGCCGACCTCCTTCTTTTCCCAGCGGATATAGGTGTCGACGTCCGCCTGCGACCAGACGTTCGACTCGACGTCGTTCGTGAGGACGCCGAGCTTGCGCAGGTGTCGGGCCAGCGTGAGGTGCTGCCCCGTCGGCGCGGAGCTGACCGTCGGGCTTCGCCCGGAGACGTACTCGTGGTTGACCCAGAGCCACCCGGCCATGGCGGAGCCGTTCCACTGCGGCGCGTCCCCCGCGGTGGCGGCCCACCCTTCGCCGAAGAACGCTGTGTAATCGTTGTTGGCGCCGAAGCGGGGCGCGTCCGGCGCGGTGCTGAAGGTCAGCGGATCGAGCCATGTCACAACGATGTCGGAGCGCACGCCGGCGAGCGCACGGATGGTGTCGGTCGCGGCCGCGCGGAGCGGGAACTGCTCGCCCTCGGGCAAGGTGCCGGTGGCGAACAGCGCGACGCGCTCCCTCACGTAGTCCGCGAGGTTCCCGGCGCTGCTCCACACCGGCGCGTCGTCGCCGGGCGCACCGGGCTCGCCGGGTGCTCCGGGTTCACCAGGCGCCCCAGGCTCACCGGGCGCCCCGGGCTCACCTGGCGCCCCAGGCTCACCGGGTGCCCCAGGCTCACCGGGTGCTCCAGGCTCCCCCGGCGCCCCAGGCTCACCGGGCGCCCCAGGCTCCCCCTGCTCACCGGGCTTCCCCTGCTCACCGTTCGTGCCGTCCTTGCCCGGTGCGCCCTGTTCACCGGGCGCGCCCTTCGCGCCATCCTCGCCGCAACCGCTCCCGATCGCGGCAAGGCCGCCTGCGAGCACCAGAAGCAACGCCGTCCTCAGGGTCCGCCTCGTCATCATTTCCTCGTCTCCGCCGGGTAATGGCCGCAGACGATGCCTGGCGACGGTGGCGCCCCAATGCCCCTCACGCGACGAGTTGTTGTCAGAGACCGCCCGACCCTCGAGCAGGCGTGTCATGAGCACCACACGACCGGCGACCACGCGCGGACGCCACGGCGAAGATGCCCTCGGAGGACCAGCGCCGCCGCGCGGCTCGCCATCACCGCGCGCCCGTCATCACCGCGCGGTTGTCGTCACCGCGCGCCCGTCGTCGCTGCGCTACTCGTCGTCCTCGTCGGGCACGACGACGTCTTGACCGAAGCGCGCGCGCGCTTCGAGCAGCTCCTTGTCCGAGATCCAGGTGCGCTCACAGCCGAGGAGCGGCTCTACCTGATAGACGTCCTTGCGCTGCTCGCCGTGTCCGTCTTCGAGGACCCGGACTACCTCGTGATGGAAGCCGCAGGTGGGGCAGAGCGCTCGCATGAAGGGTCACTATAGTGCGGGCGCGCTGAGCGCAAGGCCCTCCCCCCGCGCGCCGTCGACCGCGGAGCGGCGTCGGGCGGCGGGGGAGGTCAGCGTGTGTGAGGGGAGCGCCGGGGCGCAGGGAGCGCCGAGCGCGAGAGGAGACGCCCGGCTCAGGCCGTGGCGCGGGCGCCGGCAGCGGCGGTCGTCTTCTCGTCCGACTTGATCCGCATCCCGTAGAAGGAGCGGTACACGAACACCATCGAGAGCACGAAGAAGATGCCCGCGAGCACGAGGCTCGTCCCGCGGTCGATCTCGATCGCCAGCTCGACCGCAAGGAGGCCGAACAGCGTCGTGAACTTGATGATGGGGTTCATCGCGACGGACGAGGTGTCCTTGAAGGGGTCGCCCACGGTGTCGCCGACGACCGTCGCCGCGTGGAGCGGCGTGCCCTTCTCCTTCAGCTCCACCTCGACGAGCTTCTTCGCGTTGTCCCAGGCGCCGCCGGCGTTCGCCATGAAGATCGCCTGATAGAGCCCGAAGAGCGCGATGCTGATGAGGTAGCCGATGAAGAAGAACGGCTCGAGGCAGGCGAAGGCGAGCGTCGAGAAGAAGACGCCGAGGAAGATGTTGAACATCCCCCGCTGCGCGTACTGCGTGCAGATCTCGACCACCTTCTTGCTGTCGGTGATCGAGGCCTTCTCCACGCCCTCGAGGCGGATGTTCGCCTTGATGAACTCGACAGCGCGGTAAGCGCCGGTCGAGACCGCCTGGGTCGACGCGCCGGTGAACCAGTAGATGATCGCGCCGCCCGTCACGAGGCCGAGCAGGAACGGCGGGTGGAGCAGCGAGAGCTTGTCCACGTTCGACGTCAGCTTGTTCGTGAGCACGACGATGATGGAGAAGATCAGCGTCGTCGATCCGACGACCGCCGTCCCGATGAGCACCGGCTTGGCCGTCGCCTTGAAGGTGTTGCCCGCGCCGTCGTTCTCCTCGAGGTAATGCTTCGCCTTGTCGAAGTTCGGGGTGAACCCGAAATCCTTCTTCAGCTCAGCCTCGACGTTCGGGACGTTCTCGATGAGCGAGAGCTCGTAGACCGACTGCGCGTTGTCGGTCACCGGGCCGTAGGAGTCGACCGCGATGGTCACCGGGCCCATGCCGAGGAAGCCGAACGCCACGAGGCCGAAGGCGAACACGCTCTCGGCGATCATGAGCTGCCCGAGGCCCTGGGCGGAGAAGTAGTACGAGATGCCCATCAGCACGACGAGGACGATGCCCATCCAGTACGCGCTGAAGTTGCCGGCCGTCAGGCCCGACAGGACGTTCAGCGAGGCGCCGCCCTCGCGCGACGCGGTCACGACCTCGCGGACGTGGCGCGACTCGGTCGAGGTGAAGATCTTGATCATCTCCGGGATGATGGCGCCCGCCAGGGTGCCGCAGGTGATGATCGACGAGAGCTTCCACCAGAGCGTCGTATCGCCGCCGAGGTTCGGGATCATGAACGCCGACACGGCGTAGGTGAGCGCGACCGACACGATCGAGGTCAGCCAGACGAGGCGCGTCAGGGGGGCCTCGAAGTTCATCTTGTCGGCGTCGGCGTAGGACCCCTTCGCGATCGCCTCGTTGAGGAGGTAAGAGCCGATGCTCGCGAGGACCATCACGATGCGCATCACGAAGATCCAGACGAGCAGCTGGACCTGGACGGCGTGGTCGGGGACGGCGAGGAGGATGAACGAGATGAGGGCGACGCCGGTCACGCCGTAGGTCTCGAAGCCGTCGGCGCTCGGGCCGACCGAGTCGCCGGCGTTGTCGCCGGTGCAGTCGGCGATGACGCCCGGGTTGCGCGCGTCGTCTTCCTTGATGTTGAAGACGATCTTCATCAGGTCGGAGCCGATGTCGGCGATCTTCGTGAAGATGCCGCCCGCGATGCGGAGCGCGGAGGCGCCGAGCGACTCGCCGATGGCGAAGCCGATGAAGCACGGGCCGGCGTAGTCGGCGGGGATGAAGAGCAGGATCATCAGCATGAGCATGAGCTCGGTGCTGATGAGGACCGCGCCGATGCTCATCCCGGCCTTGAGCGGGATCGCGTACGTCGGGAACGGCTTGCCCTTGAGGCTCGCGAACGCGGCGCGCGAGTTCGCGAACGTGTTGATGCGCATGCCGAACCAGGCGACGCCGCAGCTTCCAGCGATGCCGACCAGGCTGGCCAGCAGGATGACCACGACCTTCGCGGCATCCATGTGACGCAGCACGCCGAAGTAGAGAACCATGACCGCGCCGATCAGGATCTCGAGCATCAGGATGAACTTGAACTGCGTGACCAGGTACGTCTTGCAGGTCTCGTAGATGAGCTCCGAGATCTCCCGCATCGCGCGGTGGACCGGCAGCTTGTTCAGCTGCGAGAAGGTGACGAGCCCGAACACGAACCCGAGCGCGCAGACGCCGATGCCGCCCATGAGGAGCGTGCGGCCGTCGACGCCGCCGAAGGACTGGGTGCCTAGGTCGGGGAGGATCAGATCGGATTCACTGGCGCTGGCGAGCCCGCCGCTGAGCAGCAGGGCAAGCGCAGCGAGCCCGGCCAGCAGCGGTGCGAGCCAGGCCTTGTGGGACCGGAGAACGTTCATGGACGGTGTGCCTCCATCGCAAAATCAGAGGCAGAAGACGGCGCCATCGCCGCCCGCTGCTTCGTGGTTCCGAGGGGTTGGCCGCCTGCGTAAAGGGGAAGGGGACCGGCGCGCTGCCGGATGGGCTCTTGCTCTAACGCCGACGCTTCAGCACAGCCTCGTCCCTCGACGACCGGAGGGTGACGGAGTGCCCAGTGCTGCCAGGCATGCCTCCACCGTGACCGGACCCCCGAGGCGCGCGCTAGCTACCATGCACCAGAGACGCCGTCGAGAGGGCGCGATGCGCGCCCACGACGAGAAGGCCTGTCAGCTGCGCGACGTCAGGAGATAACTTAGGGAAATTACGTACGATGATGGGAGATTACGTACGATGGTGGGAAAAGAAACGAGCGCTGACGACCGAACGCCGTCACACGCTGTCGCGTTCGGTCGCATTCAGCTGCGCTCGGACGCTTTCAGCCGCGCTCGATCGTGTTCAGCTGTGCTCGGCCGTGTTCAGTTGCGCTCGGTCGCGTTGTTCAGCCGCCGATCCGAGCCGGAGAGCCGCTGATCCGAGCCCGAGTCCGCGCCAGGGCTGGCGTGGGACGTGAGGAGCTCCGCCACGAGATCGCGACACTCCGGCTTGTTGCGGAGGTGGCTCAGCAGCAGGTTCGAGGCCTCGCTGAACGACTTCTCGTAGGCGAGCCCCTCGCGCGTGCGCGCCGCGACGCGCTCGCGCCCCTGCGCCAGGTCCTCCTCCAGGGCCTCGGCGTAGCGGGCGAGCTGGGCGCGGAGCTCGTCGATCTGGCGGCGCAGGTCGCGCGCGTTCGCCTCGCGCGTGTTCTTCTTGTGCTCGTAACGCCCGAGCTGCTCGCGCTTCGCCTGCGCTGTCGCGCCGGCCGCGCCCGCGCGCTCGTAGACGAGCGGATCGTGGTTGCCCTGGCGGGCCGCCCCGTCCGCCAGCTGGCGCGCGGACAGCGCGAGCTTCTCGGCGGCGGCGAGCTCGACGCGGACCTTCTCGACGTCCTCGCCGTCGGCCATCGCCTCGCGCATCACGCGCGACTCCTCGTGCGCGAGCTCCTCGACCTTGCGGCCGATCTCGGCGCGCAGCGCGCGGCCGCGGCGCTCGAGCGCCTCGAGCTTGCGGGTGAGGCTCGCGACCTCGCCCTCGAGCTTGTTGGCGCGGGCGGCGAGGTCCCAGGCCTGCGCAAGGCCGTTCTGGACCTCCTGCGGCACCTGCCCTGACGGGTAGGCGCGGGAGACCATGCGCGAGAACAGGGCCGCCCGGCTCGCCCACTCGATGACGCCGGCGCTCTGCGGCGGCGGCGGCGGCGGCGGCACCGGCACGCCGTCGCTCCCCTCGACCTCCCACGCGTGGGCCGGGAGCCCGCGCTGGAGCGCCTTCAGCTCCTCCTGGAGGTGGTGGGCGTCGCGGTAGCGCTTGCGGATGTCCTTCTCGAGCAGGCGCAGCACGATCGCCTCGCCCTGCGAGTGCGCGTCGGGGCGGATCGAGCGGGGCCGCGGCGGCGCGTGGGTCCGCTGCATCTCGAGGAGCGTGTCCCGGTCGTTCGCGCGGAAGGGGAGCTGCCCGGTCAGCATCTCGAAGAAGAGCACGCCGAGCGCGTAGAGGTCGGACTGCGCCGTCGCCTCCTCGCCGCGCGCCTGCTCGGGCGACATGTACTCGGGCGTCCCGAAGACCGCGCCCTTCGGGGCGAGGCGCGGGTCGCGCGCGATGGCGGCGAGGCCGAAGTCGAGGATCTTGACGAAATCCTTCCGGCCGCCGCGGTGGGTGAGCAGGATGTTGTCGCTCTTCAGGTCGCGGTGCACGACGCCGAGGTCGTGGGCGCGCGCGAGCGCGGCGCACATCTGCTCGAGGATGTCCACCGATCGCGCGATCGGCATCGGGCCGCGCGCGAGCTCCGCCGAGAGCGGCGTGCCGACGAGGTATTCCATGACGAGATAGAGCTCGCCCTCCTCGGTCTCGCCGATGTCGTGGATATCGATGATGTGGGCGTGATCAACGCGGTTTGCGGCGCGCGCCTCGCGCAGCATCCACGCGCGGAGGTGGGTCTCTCCGCGGAGATCGGGCCGGATGAGCTTCAGGGCGACGACCCGGTCGATCAGCACGTGGCGAGCGCGATAAACGACGCCCATGCCGCCTTCGCCAAGCCGTGCCTCGAGCCGGTACCTGCCGGCCACGACCTTGCCGATCAACGGATCGGTGCTCGAAGCCTTGGGACCTGCCGGTCGCTGAATCGCGCGCTCCATGGTGCCTTCGTTTCTCCTCAGCGCTTCCCCAGATGAGCCGTTCGCGTCTCTCAGGGCCTTATTGCGCTGTGCGGTGAGTCGGATCGCTCGCTGAACGTATCCGGTTTGAAACAGCTGGTCTACGGGCCCGCGGTCGGGTGGCGATGAATCTCTTCGCGCTCCGTTTGGAGGTGGGGTGGGAGACCGGCGCCGATGGCGCGCGCGTCAAGCCTGCGCGACAGGTCGTACGGGCGGGCACGCCTCTGCGGGCGGCCGTGCGGGCGGGCACGCCTCCGCGGGCGGCCGTGCGGGCGGGGGGGCATCGCCTTGCGGACGGGCGCTCGCTGGGCGAGGATCGAGGGGTAAGCGACAGACGAAGCGCGCGCCGTGGAACGAGGCTTTCGCGCCGGCAGAGGACGGGCGCGGGCCTGCGCCGCGCCCGTCCTCTGCCGGCGCGAGGGCGAGCGTGCCGCCGTGCCTGCGGACGATGTCGGTCGAGATCGACAGCCCGAGGCCGGTCCCCTGCCCTCGCGGCTTCGTGGTGAAGAACGGATCGAAGATGCGCTGCGCGAGGTCCGGCGGGACGCCCGGCCCGCTGTCCGAGATGGCGACGGCCGCCATGTCCTCGTCGATCCAGGTCTCGACGCAGATCGCCGGCGCGCCGGGCGTCCGCGGCGCCGCGCCGCCGCCGGAGGCCCCCTCCTCGGCCGGCGCGGCGGGCGCCGGCGGCGCCTCGAGCGCCTGGATGGCGTTGACGAGGAGGTTCATGAACACCTGGTTGATCTCGCCGCCCCGGCAGGTGACGGGCGGCAGCTCGCCGTAGCGCCTGATCACCTCGATGCGGGCCTGCCGGAGCCGCGGGCCGAGCAGGAGCAGCGTCTCCTCGAGCCCCGCGTGCAGGTCGACCGGCAGCGGCTCCCCCGAGACGCGCGAGAAGCTCTTCAGGTTCGTGACGATGCGGACGCTGCGCTCGACAGCGCGGTGGACGAGGGTCGAGATGCCGACGAGATCGTCGAGCGCCGCCTCGGTCTGGAGGCGCTCGCGGAGCGCCTCGAGCGCGCGGCGGCGGTCTTCCGGGAGATCGCGCTCCGCCTCGCGGTACGCGTCGAGGACGGCGCGGAGCTCCGCGGCGCGCTCCTCGATCGGCTGGGCGGCGCCGGCGATGGCGTTCAGCGGGTTGTAGATCTCGTGCGCCACGCCGGCCACGAGCTCGCCGATGGAGGCGAGCCGCTCGCCCTGGATGAGCGCGGCCTGCGCCCGCTTCAGCTCGGACAGGGCGCGCGTGAGCTCGGCGGTGCGCGCGGCGACGTTCTCCTCGAGGCCGGCGCGCTCGGCCTCGAGCTCGGCGATCGTCCGGGACAGGGCCTGCCGCATGCGCTCGACGCTCTCGCCGAGGCCCACGACCTCCTTCGGCCCCGACAGCCGCGGCACGGCGGCGTCGAGCTCGCCGCGCGCGACCTCGTCGGCGGCGCGGGCGAGCCGCGCCATCGGCCGGGAGAGCTCGCGCGCCGCCCGCGCGACCACGCCGAGGGCGGCGAGCACGAGGAGGGACAGCGAGGCGAAGAGCGCGGCGATGGCGTTGAAGTCCTCGTCGAAGGAGGAGCCGGTGGCGAGCGCGCGGTAGAGGCCGATCGAGGAGAAGAGCGAGAGCAGCCCCGTGAACAGGAGGGGCAGCCCGAAGTCGCGGAGCATGCGCCGCCGGAGGGGCATCGGGGGCGCGCCGCCGTGCTCGGGCGCGCCCGTCCAGGCGCGCAGGAGGTCCACCGCGCGGGCGACGGAGTCCTTGTGCCAGGCGCGCTGGTAGAACGAGACGCCGAAGGCGAAGAGGGCGCCGAAGCCGAGCTGCATGAGCGCGTCGGCGACGCTGGAGGTGGCGCTGACGCGCACGTAGGCCATGCCGATCGCGGTGCACCCGAGCCACAGCGCGAAGTTCAAGGAGGCGAGCACGTCGGGGAGCCGCTCGGCGCTGGCGAGGCCGCGGCCGAGCAGGGCGCGGTCGCCGGAAGGGCCGGCCGCGAGGGCGGCCACGGTCGGGCGCGTGGCGGGGCGCACGGCCAGGGTGAAGCCGAGGGTGCCGGAGAGGGCGAGGAGGGGGACGACCTCGAACCACGCCTGGAACACGACCTGGCTCTGGGTGCGGAGGAACGCGACGCAGAAGAGCAGCATGACGTGCCCGCCGACGATGCCCGCGGTCGCCGCCGACTCCGCGAGCCTCGGCCGGAGCGCCGCGGCGAGGGCGCGCGCCGAGGCGGCGTCTCCGGCGCCGCCCTCGACGGCGCCTTCGCGGAGCAGGGCGCGGTAGATCGCGCGGCGCATGCCGCCCGCCATGACGCCGAAGGCGACCGCGGTCACCAGGAGGCCGAGCCACGACGGCGGCGTCGCGCGGCCGATCCCGAGCGGCCCTGGCCAGGAGGGGGGCGCGGTCGGGACGCCTCGGAACGCGAGCGGCAAGACCGCGAGCGGCCACGAGAGGGTGCGGATCGCCGCGGCGACGGCGAAGCCACGGTCGCCGCCGCGGGTCAGCGCGCCCGAGAGCGCGGCCGAGGCGGCCAGGGAGGCGAGCAGCAGGATCGCCGGCCACGGCGTCGTGAGGGCGGCGGGAACGACGGCGGAGAGGAACAGGAGCGCCGAGAACAGCTCCCAGCCGGTCGCGACGAGCTCTGCGCGAACGCGCGGGGCGCGGAGCACGGCGGTCGGGAGCGGCGGCGGCGTGGTCACGAGGCGGGCGGCATGGAAGCGCAGGGCGCGCGCCCTCGCAACGGCGCCCGGGCTCACGGCGGGGCGCGCCTCCGCGCGTCAGCGGCCGGGGAGGCGGACGCCCGGGAGGACGGTGCGGCGCTCGACGACCTCGTCGAGCGCGTCGGCGTCGATCAGGAGGTGCGCCCGCAGGCTGTCCTCGATCGCCGAGAACACCTTGCCCTGGTAACGGATCTCGCGGCCTGGCCCGGCCGCGAGCCAGTAGTTGCCGCCGGGGCCGCCGCCGTCGCCGGCCGCGCTCGGGCTGGCGAGGAGCGGCTCCGCGTTGCCGGGGAACGGGTCGGGCGGGGTCGCGAAGCCCGGGAACGACGGCGCGGGCGGCGCGAGCGGCGAGGAGGCGAAGGGCTCGGGGCCTGCGGAGAACGTGAGCGACGCGCCGGGCTCGAAGCTCACCGACAGGGCGCCGCCGCGGGCGGCGACCACGACGCCGGGCGTGCGCTCCTCGACGACGACCTCCTCGATGACCTTCCCGGAGACGAGCAGGAGCTTGTGGCTGCTCGTCACCTGCGAGCTCTCGGCCGTGAGCTCGCGGCGCAGCGCGATCTGGTGCGAGACGTAGAATTGGAGGTTCTTCACGTCGCTGTCGCTCAGGTCGTGCTGCACCCGGAGCTCGTGCGTGAACGGGACGAGGCGGGGGCCGCAGCCCACGAGGAGGAGCGAAAAGAGCGCCAGGAAGAGCGGGGCGGACGCCGTGGACAGGCGCCAGCGCGCCGCGGCGTGGGTCGTGTGGACAGAGAACGGCATGGGAGCCCTCGTTGAGGAGGCCTCGGCGAGATGGCCGCGGCGCACCTCTCCGCAACGGGGCGGCCGGGCGCAGCTTACAGCGGGCGAAGAACCGCTCGGATGGTGCCTGCCGACGCCACGGCGGAATCGCCCTCGCCTCGGGGGCGCGTGACGGGATGAGGCGCTCAGCCGGCGCCAGGACGAGCGGAGATGTCCGCCAGGTGCTGTCTCAGCACGTCCGCGCGGATCGGCTTGACCAGGTGCACGTCGAACCCGGCCTCCCGGCTCATGCGGCGGTCCGCTTCCTGGCCGTAACCGGTCATCGCCAACAGCGATATGCCCGCGAGGCCCGGAATGCGACGCAGCGCGCGCGCGACGTCATAGCCTGTCATGCCCGGCATGCCGATATCGAGCAGCACGACGTCCGGCTGGAGCTGCGCCGCGAGATCGAGCGCTGAAGGACCGTCGAACACGGCGTGCACGTCGTGGCCCATGCGCTTCAGCAGCAGCGCCATGCTCTCGGCCGAGTCTCGGTTGTCGTCGACGACGAGGACGCGCAGCTTGCGCCCCGCTTGCGCTGCGGGCGCGCCCACCGTCGGCGGCGCGAGAGGGCGCGTCCGCCGCGGCAATCGCACGATGAACTCGCTGCCGCGGCCGGGCCCCTCGCTGAGCGCCTGGACCGTCCCGCCGTGCAGCTCGACCAGCCGGCGCACGATCGTCAACCCGAGGCCCAGCCCGCCCTCGGAGCGATCGAGGCCGCGATCCCCCTGCGTGAACAGGTCGAACACCTGCGGCAGCAGCTCGGGCGATATCCCCGCGCCGTTGTCGCGGACACGGAGCGTCGCGTGCGCGCCGTCCGCCTCCACGGTGACCCGGATCGAGCCGCGGGGCGGCGTGAACTTCGCCGCGTTGTGCAGCAGGTTGCTCACCACCTGCGTGAGCCGCGCCAGGTCGCCCTGGACGATGGCGAGCGGCTCGGCGGGCAGCTGCACCTCGAGGACCTGCTCGCGCGCGTCGATCCAGGTCCGGGACGCTTCCGCCGCGCGCGCCACCACGTCGGCGAGATCGATGCGCTTGGACTCGAGGGCGATCTTGCCGCGCGTGATGCGGCTCACGTCGAGCAGATCGTCGACGAGCCGCACGAGCTGACCGAGCTGTCGTTCCATCAGGCCGGCCGCCCAGACGACCTGGGCGTTGTCCTTGCCTTCGAGCTTGAGGACGCTTGTCGCGTTGGCGATCGGCGCCAGCGGATTGCGCAGCTCGTGCGCCAGCATCGCCACGAACTCCTCCATCTGGCGCGCGTTGGACTCCATCTGTTCCAGGCGCTTGCGCTCGCTCAGGTCGCGCGTGATCTTGGTGAAGCCGCGCAGCTCGCCGTTCGGGCCGCGGATGGCCGTGACGAGGACGCTCGCCCAGAACGACGAGCCGTCCTTGCGCACGCGCCAGCCTTCGTCCTCGAAGCTGCCTTCGCGCCGCGCTTCGGCGAGCACCGTCTCTGGCCGGCCGCGCGCGATCGCCTCGGCCGGATAGAAGCGCGAGAAGTGCGTGCCGATCACCTCTTGCGCGGAGTATCCCTTGATCCGCTCCGCGCCGGCGTTCCACGTGGCCACCCGGCCCTCGGGGTCGAGCATGAAGATGGCGTAATCCTTCACGCCTTCGACCAGCGTGCGGAAGCGCTCCTCGCTGTGCCGCAGCGACTCTTCCTGGCGCTTGCGCTCGGTCAGATCGCGCGTGATCTTGGCGAAGCCGCGCAGCTCGCCGTCGGGGCCGTAGAGGGCCGTGATGATGACGTTCGCCCAGAACATCGAGCCGTCCTTGCGCACGCGCCAGCCTTCGTCCTCGAAGCGGCCTACGCGCCGCGCCTCGGCGAGCTCTGTCTGTGGCCACTTCCGCTCGATCGCCTCGGCCGGATAGAATCGCGAGAAGTGCGTGCCGATCACCTCTTGCGCGGAGTATCCTTTGATCTGCTCGGCGCCTGCGTTCCACGTGATCACGCGACCCTCGGTGTCCAGCATGAAGATGGCGTAGTCCTTCACGCCTTCGACCAGCATGCGGAACTGCAGATCGGCGCCGAGCCCTGTCGGATCCATGCGGCACAGCCTACAGCATGGTTACACGTTCGCCACGCCGTGCTCTCCCTTCCTGTCCTGCTCTCCGCGTCCGCGAGCCGTCATCGCGGCGGCCGGCAGCGGCGAGTGACGAGCACAGCAATGACCCCATGAGCCGGCGCCGAGAGCGTCCGCCGGTGGCGGCGCAGGGCCGCCGCGACCCGCTGGAGCGGCTCGAGCGTGCCAAGGCGGACTCATCGATTGTGGAGCCATCGAGCGTGTCCAGCGCGAGCCACCCGACCTCGAGGACACCGCGATTGACGAGCGCTACGGCGCCCCAGCTCCCCGGCCAGCCGCAGCGTGGAGGGGCCATGACGGCGCCGTGGATGGGTCGAGAGCAGGGTTGTCGCGCATTCCTGCGGACCACCCGGCATGAGTGGAGTGGAACGCGCGGCGGGGACGGCGCGGACCGTCGGAGTCGACACCGCTTCAGGCGGCGATGCGCCTACTCCCAGTAAAGCGTCGCCCGCCCGATCGCCGTGAACGGCCACCCCGGCGAGTAGTGGATCCCGGTGACCGGGGCCGGCTCGTACGGCAGCCGCGACTCGCTCGCGAACTGGACCTCGCGCCACGTCGTGTCGAAGAGGTTCTGGATGTCCACGGCCACCTCGACGTGCTTCCACCGCAGCCCGGCGTTGGCGTCGACGACCGTGAACCCCTCGGCGGTGAGCGACTCGTCCTCGGTCGCGGGCCGCGCGCCGATCGCCTTGACCCGCAGCGCCGCGAACGGCGTGAACGCGCCGAACGTCGGGCGGACGCCGACGCCCGCGGTCAGCGTCCGGGTCGGCGCGAGGGCGACCGCGCTCGCGTTGCCGGCGTTCTCGCGGAAGCGCGCGCGGGTGAAGGTCGCGTCCACGTCCGCGAACAGCCAGCTCCCGAGGCGGTAGCGCCCGCCGATCTCGATCCCGTAGCGCCGCGTCTGCCCCGACGCCTCGGTCGCGCCCGCGTCGCCGCTCCACACAAGCTCCGAGTCCACGTCGAGGAGGAACCCGGCCCCGCTCAGCGACAGCCCGCGCAAGGGCGCGACCCGCACGCCGACCTCGTAGCCCGTCGCGGGCGTGATCAGCGTCGCCGCCCCCTCGCCCAGCACCGCGCCCTGCGCGTCGTTCGAGTGGAAGCCCCGCCCGAAGTGGGCGAAGAGATCGAGCCCCTCGACGGGCGACACGATCGCCGTGAGCTTCGGGAGCAGCTGCATCTGCCCCCGGGTGCCGCTCGCTCTGTTCCCCGTCCTCTCGAGGTCCTCGCCCGGGTCGTCCACGTTGACGTCGATCCACTGCCCACGCGCCCCGAGCACGACGCGGAGCCAGCGCCGGAGCCGGGCGTCCTGCTCGACGTAGACGCCGATCTGGCTCTCGTCGACGTGGGTCCTGCTCTTCTCCTCGATCCGCTCGCGCGCCTCGTCGTGGTGGAGGGATTTGTCGATCGCGTCCGCGCGGATCTGCGCGCCGAGCGAGGTCGTGAACCTCGCCCCGCCGATCTCGTATTGCCTGCGGAACCGGAGATCGGCGCCCCCGACGGTGCGGTCGTCGTTCTGCTCGATCTGGTCGCCGTGGACGGCGTCCTCGCTGAAGAACGTGAAGTTCGAGTACAGCGTGAAGCGGTAGCGAACGAGGTAGGCCAGCGCGCTCAGATCGGCGTCCCGCCACGCCGTCGAGTAGGCGAGGGACGCCATGTGCCGCTCGGTCGCCCCGCCCTCGGTCGGATCCACGGCGCCGAAATGGTCGATGCACGGCTGTCCGAACGCCGACGGCGGCGGGTTCAGCCCGCCCTGCTCGCCCTCGCCGCAGACGGCGCGCGCGGGGATCTGGCCGGAGCCGTGCCAGGTCGATCCATACGACATCCATGTCATCTGGACCTTCCCGGTGTCGCCGAGATCGTGCGTGGCCCGCAGGTACACATTGAAGCGCTTGAGCCGCTCCGGGCTCAGGAACGGCCCGTCGTTCCGGTAGATCTCCGCCGCGGCCACAGCGCGCCACGCGTCGCCGAGATCCGGCGAGGCGATGACGAGGCCGCGCTGGATACCGTACTGCCCCAGGCTGACCTGCGCGTAGCTCTCCTCGAGCTTCTCGGCGAAGCGCAGGTTGACGGCGCCCGCCGTACCGAAGTCGCCGATGCCGGCGTAATAAGGCCCCTTGTAGCCGTCGAGCCCTGTCACGAGCTCCGGGATCATGAAGTAGAGATCGGTGAAGCCGTGCCCGTGGCCGTGGCTGACCATGTTGACGGGCACGCCGTCGACGAAGAAGGCGACGTCGGTCCCGTGGTCCGCGTCGAACCCGCGGAGGAAGTACTGGTTCGCCTTGCCGCCGCCCGCGTGCTGCACGGCGAAGAGCCCGGGGACCGACTCGAGGATGTCGCCCGGCCGCAGCCTCGGCCTGAGCTCGAGCTCCCGGTGTCCGACGGAGACGCGCGACGCGGCCTCGCTGCCCGGCCTCTCCGCCTGGATCGTGACCTCGATCGCGGCGTCGCCCTCGGGCGCGCCCGCGCTGCCCGCCGGCGCCGCGGCGTCGCCCGCGGGCGTGCCCGCGCTGCCCGCCGGCGCCGCGGCGTCGCCCGCGGGCGTGCCCTCACCGGAGGGCTCTGCAGCGGCGGCCTCCGGCGGGGCAGCGGGCGCCTCGGGGGTGTCGCCCTCGGCGCGCGCGGGCCGCGCGGCGGCCAGCACCATGGATAACGCGGCGAGCAGATGAAATGGATGGCGGTGCCCGTGGCTCGTCGTGACCGTCTCGCGCAGCATTCGTGTCCTCCTTCGCTGCAATCGCGCGGAGCGGCTTCGGGCCGCTCGCGTCGAGCTCCGCGAGGACGAAATGGCTGGCCATCGCACGGTGCGCTGGACCGACCTCTCGCCCCCGCGGGCGACCGGAAGGCGACGCGGGGGCGGTTCGGTATCCGGGACGTGGCAGAGGCAGAGCTGCACCGGCTCGGACCTCACCGCCTCCCTCGAGGCTCCCAGGTCGAACCGGCGCCGGATGTCTCCCGCCGCCGGGCGCTGGCAGGTCTTCGGGCTCGCGAGCGCTCCGGCCTGGCCGGCTCCCTACTGTCCACCGCTTCCCAGCCCTCGTCGGGCCAGTGCTTGGGGTGGAGGTCGTTCTCGCTTACCGCTGCGGGGCAGCCCCGGAATTTCACCGGGTTCCCTCTTCGGCCCAGGCGAACGCCCGGGCACCAGCGCGGCGCGCACCCTATGGCCGCGCGCCTTCGGCTGTCAATCGCTACCGCTCCCCTCGCCCGCCCGGCGAGGGCTCGCCCGCGCCACGCGCGCGCCTCGCGCTCTCCATCCGAGCGCCTCCCTGCGCGGCTGCCGCGCCGCTGCCGTGCAGGCCGAACGTTCGGGCTCTAGCGAGGATGGGCTCGCTCCTCCGTGGGTCGCGTGCTACACGGCCGCCGCCGTATATGCCCCGTAACGATCTCCGCAATATCGCCATCGTCGCCCACGTCGACCACGGGAAGACGACCCTCGTCGATCACATGCTCCGCCAGTCGGGCGCCTTCCGAGAGAACGAGGTCGTGGCCGAGCGGGTCATGGACTCGAACGACCTCGAGCGGGAGCGCGGCATCACCATCCTCGCGAAGAACACGAGCATCCGGTACCGCGGGGTCAAGATCAACATCGTCGACACGCCCGGCCACTCCGACTTCGGCGGCGAGGTCGAGCGCACGCTCATGATGGCCGACGGGGCGCTCCTCCTCGTCGACGCCGCCGAGGGCCCGCTGCCGCAGACGCGCTTCGTGCTCTCGAAGTGCCTCCAGCGCGGCTTCCCGGTCATCGTGGTCATCAACAAGATCGACCGGAGCGACGCGCGCGCCCACGAGGTGCTCTCCGAGGTGTTCGACCTCTTCTGCGACCTCGAGGCGAGCGACGCGCAGATGGACTTCTCGACGCTCTACGCGATCGCGAAGTTCGGCCAGGCGAAGCGAGAGCTCGAGCACGAGGCGAAGGACCTCGAGCCGCTCTTCGAGACCATCCTCGAGCGGGTCCCCGGCCCCTCGGGCGACCCCGACGGTCCGCTCCAGGTCATCGTCTGCAACACGACGCACGACGAGTACGTGGGCCGGCTCGCGGTCGGCCGCGTGGTCCGCGGCACCGCCCGGTCCGGCGCCGACGTCGCGCTCCTCGCCGAGGGCGGGCAGTCGCGCGGCTACGTGAAGATGCTCTACGCCTACGAGGGGCTGAAGCGCGTCGCCGTCGAGAGCGCCGTCGCGGGCGAGGTGATCGCGATCGCCGGGATCGACGCGGTCACGATCGGCGACACGATCACGGATCCGGCGCACCCCGAGGCGCTGCCGCGGATCGTCGTCGAGGAGCCGACGATCAAGATGAAGATCGGCGTCAACACGTCGACGTTCGCCGGCAAGTGCAAGCAGTCGAAATTCCTGACGAGCCGTCACCTGAAGGAGCGGCTCGAGCGCGAGGCGATGAAGAACCTCGCGATCCGGGTGGAGCCGACCGAGGTGCCCGACACGTTCGTGGTGCTCGGCCGCGGCGAGCTCCAGCTCGCCATCCTGGTCGAGACGATGCGGCGCGAGGGGTACGAGATGCAGCTCTCGAACCCCGAGGTGGTGACGCGCGAGATCGACGGCGAGGTGATGGAGCCGCTCGAGCTCGTGGTCGTGGACGTGCCGGACACCTACGTCGGCATCGTGACCGAGCGCCTCAGCTCCCGGCGCGGCCGGATGGTGAAGATGACGAACCCCGGCTTCGGCCGCGCCCGCCTCGAGTTCCGGGTGCCCTCGCGCGGGCTCATCGGCTTCCGCGGCGAGTTCCTGACGGCGACGCGCGGGACGGGCCTGCTCAACACGATGTTCGACGGCTGGGCGCCCTGGGGCGGCCCGATGATGCGCCGCCCGACCGGCGCCATCGTCGCCGATCGCGTCGGCGTGGCGACCCCGTACGCGCTGCACCACCTGCAGCCGCGCGGCATGTTCTTCATCGTCCCCGGCGTCGAGGTCTACGAGGGGATGATCATCGGCGAGCACAACCGGCCGAACGACACCGACGTCAACGTCATCAAGGAGAAGAAGCTGTCGAACGTGCGCAACCACGGCAAGGACGAGAACGTCCTCCTGGCCAGCCCGCGGCTGCTCACGATCGAGACGGCGATGGAGTGGATCGACGGCGACGAGCTCGTCGAGGTCACGCCCGACGCGGTGCGCGTCCGCAAGAAGGTGCTCGCGTGCAACCGCCGGGAGCGCCGCGAGGACGCGATCGAGCAATCGCAGGCGGTGGAGTGAGCGGCGGGGGGCGCGCGGGACGCCCGACGCGCGCCCCTGCCGTGCCTGCCGCGCTTAAGATGAAGATGCCCTGATGAGAACGACGCTGCTCTTCGCTTTCCTGGCTTCAGTCGTCGTGCTCTCGGGGGCGGGCGCTTGCGGCGGGGCCGTCGTCGTCGACGGGCTCCCCGAGAGCTCCGACGGCGCCGGGGGCGCTGGCGCGGCCGAGGGGTCGCAGTCGGCGAGCTCCGGCCGGCCCTCCATCGAAGAGCAGAAGGCCTCGTGCGATTTCTTCTGCTCGCTCTTCGACGGCGTCACGTGTCCGGAGCTCCGGTGTCACGAGCGCTGCGCCGACCTGCTCTCCGAGCAGCGCCCCTGCAACGCGCAGACCGCTCCTTTCTTCGATTGCATGGGCGAGACCATCGTCTCCGCGGACCGGATCCCCTGCGAGTTCCTCGCGCCGTCGATCGCGTCGCTCTTCGATTGCCTGAGCGGGCGCGATCGGGAGTGCAGGACCGATTTCCTGCCCCAGACGTGCGACGCGCCGTTCGAGCAGCTCAGGGCGTGTCAGCGCGATCAGGGCCGGTAGCGGGGGCGCTCGCCGCCTGACGCGCGCGGCCGCGCGCCGGGGTCGAGGGCGCTCCGGAGCGGCCCGAGGGCGTCGACGACGAACGCGACGAGCGCCTTCACGCGCGGCACCCCGCGCGTATCGCGGTGCACCCCGAGCCACAGCTTGCGCCCTGGCGGCGGCGAGGGCGGCGAGAGCAGGCGGAGGCCGGCGGTCGCGTCGCCGAGGTAGCGGGGCAGGCAGACGAGCCCGACGCCGGCGGCCCCCATCGTCGCCTGGGGCTCGCGGCCGTTGGTGCGCGCGGCGACGCGGGCCTTCGCGGCGACGGCGCGCACCCACGACAGGTCGGCGATCGCCGGAGGATCGTCGTTCATGGTGACGAGGGCGTGGCCCTCGCACTGCCGGCCCCAGTCCGGCGGGCCGTGCTCGGCGAGGTAGTCCTCCGATGCATAGAGGCCGAACGCGATCCGCGCGACCTCGCGCTGGAAGACCTCGTGGTGCTCGAACGCGGCGGGGCGAAGGGCGATGTCCGCTTCCCGCCGCGGCAGGCTCAGCCACCGCGCGTCCGCGATGAGATCGACGGAGATGGCGGGGTGGCGCCCGAGGAACGGGACGAGCAGCGGCCCGAGGACGCGCGTGGCGAGCCACTCGGACGCGGTGATGCGGAGGTGGCCTCTCAGGCCTGCGTCGCGCCCGGCGGCGGCGCGCTCGGCCGCGAGCGCGTCCTGCTCCATGCGCTCGGCGTGGCCGAGCACGCTCTCGCCCGCGGCCGAGAGCGTGAACCCCGACGGCGAGCGCTGGAAGAGCCTCGCCCCGAGGCGCCGCTCGAACGCCGCGACGCGCCGCCCCACGGTCGGCTGGGTGACCTTCAGCGCGCGCGCGGCGGCGGAGAGGTTGCCGTGCCGCGCGACGGCGAGGAAGTAGCGCAGATCGTCCCAGTCGAGCATGGCTCCGGGGCGCGGGGCGCTGCTGCCGGAGAGCGCTCCGCGCCATGCAAAGGTGCATGCCGAGTCTACGTCGATGGTGGATCCCCCGGCAACGGCGGACCGCGCATGCTCTCCAGCGTGCGTTCGCGCACCCGCGACCCCGCGCACTCTCGCACTCGGGCGATCGGGCGCTCGGTACTCGCGTTCTCGCGCTCTCGCGCTCTCGCGCTCTCGCAGGTCGTGTGTTTCACATCGGATGATCGGATGGAGGCTGGCATGTTGACGAATCGTCGTGAGTTTCTCCACCGCGTGACCGGCACGGCCGCGGCGGGCTTCCTGGGCTCTGCCCCGGCCGCGAACACCTCCTGTGCCGCGCAGCATGGGCCGGCGCCGCCGCGACCCGCGGCGGGGTCGAGGATCAAGGCGGTCGCCTTCGACGCCTTTCCGATCTTCGATCCGCGGCCGATCGCCGCGCTCACGGAGGAGCTCTGCCCGGGCAAGGGGGCATTGCTGAACGAGGCGTGGCGCACCCGGCAATTCGAGTACACGTGGCTCCGGGCCGCCTCCCACGAGTATGCCGACTTCTGGCAGGTGACGGCGGATGCGCTGGTGTTCGCCGAGCGCGCGCTGGCGCTCGATCTCGGGGAGGAGAAGCGGGGGCGGCTCCTCGGCGCGTACCTCGATCTCCGGGCGTGGCCTGACGTGCTGCCGGCGCTCGGGGCGCTGAGGGGCGCGGGGATCCGGCTCTCGTTCCTGTCGAACTTCACCCCGAAGATGCTCGGGGCCGCCATCGAGAGCTCCGGTCTGGGGGGCCTGTTCGAGCACATGCTCAGCACGGACCGGGCGAGGACGTACAAGCCGGATCCTCGCGCGTACCGGATGGCGCTCGACGCGTTCGGCCTCACGCGCGAGGAGATCGCGTTCGTCGCGTACGCCGGCTGGGACGCCGCCGGGGCCCGGTGGTTCGGCTATCCCACGTTCTGGGTCAACCGCCTGGGCCTGCCGGCCGAGGAGCTGGGCGTGAGCGCCGACGCGACGGGAGCGAGCCTGTCGGATCTTGTGAAGTTCGTGAAGGAGAGGGCATGACCGGCGGGGCCATGCCCTCAGCGCCTACGTCGAAGCAGCGGGCGTGACCGGCGGGGTACGCCGTCGACACCGAGTCGAGGCTAGGGATTCCCCTGCTGCACGGTCTCGTCTTCGACCGTGCCTTGCTCAACCTCGTCGCCGTCGATCGGGGCGGGCTCTTCCGGGTCCTGCTGCTGTCCGCCGCCTTGAGCCGGTTGCGCCCGCGCGAGCAGGCGCGGCGTGATCTGCTCGAAGTCGTCGCCGTGGAAATAGTACCCGATCCTCCGGAGGTGCAGGTGACGCTGCACGATCAGGGTCCACAACCGATCTCGCGCGTCCTCGGCGGACGATCTCTCCTTCTTCTTCACCTCGACCCGCGCGCCGGCCGGGGTCAGGTTCTCGAGCAGCCACTCGCTCGTGCGCCCGAGCTTCTCGATCTCCTCCCGCGTGAACGGGTGCAGCCCCTTCAGGGCGCTCGCGTGCCGCATGAACAGCGCCGCGAGCTCCATCCCGTCCCGGGCCATATCGTACTTGCCGGTGCCGGATCGGATCTGCGCGACCCGATCCTTGTCGAGCAGGCCGCGCCGGGCGAAGAGCTCCGCCTGCGTCAGCAGCTCCTCGCGCGGGCCGCTGACCTCCTGCAGCGCCCGCTCTATCTCCCTCGGGCTCGCCGTGCGCGGCAGCGCTTCGCGCGAGGCGAAGAGGAGCGCCCTGGCGATGTCCGGCAGCTGCAGCACCTCTTTCAGAGGGATCCTGGGCAGGTGCTCGCTCACGGCCTGGGATTGCTTCCTCGTGCCGCACACCGCCGCGACGCCGCGCTTCACATTGACCAGCACGATGCGCGGGTCGGCGCGGCACGCCTGCACCTCGGCCTCCGGGATCTCCGCTGCCATCGGCAGGTATTGTCTGTAAAGGGTCTCGTAGCTCCGGGTCTGCTCGTCTCCCGCGGCATCCGCCGGCGGGGCGCTCTCTTGTCGGCTTTTCGTTCTCGCCATATCGCGGACCATAAGAAGCGGTCATCACGAGCGAAAGCGGCCGGTCATCGTCTGTAATCTGGTGAGGTATCATGCAGAGTCGCATGCGCCCGCGTACCTGAGCGAGCCGCCGCAGGCAGGTCTGTATGATGCATTTCATCGGGAGGCACGCGCGCAGGCACATTTGCATGATGGCTTACTTCCGGATGAGGCGGCGCAGGCAGATCTGCACGCTGGATTACTTCCGGATGAGGCGCCGCAGCCACTTTTGTATGATTTTTCACTTTCAGGAGCCGACGCGCAGCCCCACCCGCGCATCGACCTGCTCCCGGGGAACTCTGCGAAGGCGGATCCGGGTGCTGTGGAGCTTCAGGGCGCTGCGGAGGATGCGATTCCGGGTGCCGGCGGATGGCCGTGCGGGCCCTCGCGTGATGTGGTGAGGGGGCGCTCGGCGCGCGGGTCCCGTCACGGGGACCGCTCCGCTCCCGGCGCGCCTCACGGCTGCGAGGTCACGGCGCTGCACATGGCGCGCATGGAGTCGCGGGCGAACCGCGCCTGGACCCGGCGCGCGTAGGGAAAGCCCAGCCGGGCGAGGAGGTGGTTCGGCCGGGAGACGGCGAAGATGTCGTAGGCGACCTCGCCGGAATGCTCGTCGTGCTCGACGAGAAAGCGCTCCTCGCCGCGCTCGCCGTGCTCCTCGAGCGTCCCGTAGGCGAAGCCGAACCGGCGCACAGGGCCGCTCGTCTCATCGACCGTGGAAACGATCCGGCACGCGTTGAGCCAGTGAATCCCGAGCACGCGGACGAGGATCGCCACGGTGACGCCGGTCTGGAGGGGAGCGTCGGGAGAGCAGAGCTCGACCCAGCCGAGCCGGAACTGTGCCCAGCACCGCATCGCCTCGACAGCGCGGTCGAAGAGCGCGGCGCCCCGGCCGAGCACCACGCGGTGGTGGTCGACGTTGAAGCCGGCAGGCGGCCGCGGGCGGCCGTCGCCGGCACCGGTGCAGCCGACCTCCGCGTAGGAGAGCGGCCGATCCGCCTGGCGAGCGAGGAAGGCGTGGATCACGGCATCCGAGGGGCGAGCGAGGGAGAGCACGAGGGGCAGGATAGCTCGCACCGCAGTATGTTCCCGTCACTTCCGCCTCGTGTGTCTTTGCAGTCACGACGACGCGCAAGGAGCACCTTCGCGGCTGGCCGACCTGCACGGATCCGCCAAGGCCTCTCACGTGGGAATCAGCATGGACATGAGATGGGCTGGACGATCGCGAAGCAGCCCTCAGGCGCGCTCCGCAGGTCGAGACAGCGCCGCGCGCACCACGCGACTCCCCCGCACGGCTGGCACCTACCGGCGAGCGCTGATACGCTCCTCGGCGACTCGTAACAGCGAGGAGGTGCATGGCCAATGGACATGCAATTCAATTTTCACGACGCCGAGGTCGAGGCGGACCAGCTGGACGCGATGCTCGAGAGCTTGATGCGCGACGTCGGCACCGCAGGCGCGACCCCGGCCCGCGTCGTCGAAGGGCGCCTCCCGAAGAACGCAAAGGGAGACGCCTTCACCGTCGGCGCGATCGCGGTCGCCGCGCTCCCCGCGGTGCTTCCCCAGGTGATTCAGCTCGTCAATGAGTGGGTCGTCCGCGCGCCGAAGCGCCGCATTCGCATCCGGGGGAAGAACGGTCTGGAGGTCGAGTTCACCTCGGACAAGCCGCTCGGGGAGAAGGAAGTGCTCGACCTCGCGCGCCGCATCAGCGCAATCAAATGACAGCCCTGGACAGAGATCCTGTGCTGGGCGGACGGGACCGCATCGCGCTCATCATCGCGAACGGAATGTATTCGGACGACAAGTTGCGCTCGCTTCAGGCGCCCGCCCTCGACGCATCGAAGCTCGCCGACACGCTGGAGAGCCCGGACATCGGCGATTTCCGCGTCCAGCTCTGCGTCGATGGCAGCCAGCTCGAGGTCCGGAAGGCCATCGGCGCGCTCTTCCATCGTCGCCATCCGGAGGATCTGCTCGTCCTCTACTACTCCGGTCATGGCCTGAAGGACGACTGGGGTCACCTCCACCTCGCCGCGCGCGACACGGAGAAAGAGCTCTTCAGCGCGACCTCGGTCGACGCGGCATGGATCAGCCGCCAGATCGATCAGTGCCCCGCGAAGCGCATCGTCCTGATCCTCGACTGCTGCTACAGCGGCGCGTACGAGAACTCCGCCAAGAGCGAGCAGGACAGCGTCGACATCGCCGGGACGTTCATGGGAGACGGCTCGGGTCGCGTCGTGATCTCCGCCACGACGTCGGTCCAGCTGGCATGGCAGGCCGACCAGCCCGTGGGGGTGCCCTCGCAGTCGATCTTCACGCGCCACCTCGTCGAGGGCCTGTCGACCGGCACAGCCGATCTGGACCGAGACGGATACGTCGATGTCCACGAGCTCTGCGAGTACGTGCAAGCGAGCATCAAGGCCGAGGGAGGCCGGCAAACCCCGCAGATGTGGACGCAGAAGTACGAGGGGCGGCTGCGCATCGCCAAGGCCCCGCTCCGGCCCACGATCCCGGCGTCGGGCGGGAACGCCGCGATCACCTACGAGCTCTTCGTGTGCAACGGGCCTCTCGAAGGTCGGCGGTTCGTGCTCCACCCTGGAGAGTTCAGGGTAGGGCGAGAGCCCGACTGCTTCATCCGCCTCGATGATCCGAAGGTGTCGCGAAAGCACGCGACGATCGTCGTCGGAGCGGAGGAGGTGCGCGTGATCGACCAGGGAAGCACGCACGGGACCAAGATCGACGATCAGCGCATCACGAGCGCCTTGCTCCCGCAAAACGGCCAGATCATCGTCGGGGGCACCGTGCTCCGGCTGGTCCGCCTGGAGGCTGCATGCGCACGTCAGACCCAGGAGACGGCCGCGCACCCGCCGACCGCGCCGAAGAAGCGATCGGCCACCCTGTTCACTCCCTGACTCCTGGCGCAGGTGCGCCCGCGCTATGCTTCGGCTCGCCCGGCGAGCGCGGCCTCCCGGTGGGTGTGACTGCGCCCCAGGGTGAAGGGGCACCGCTCGCCCGCAGCCCGCGGGCGGCCTGACCGCCCTCCCGTCGATGCACCAGGACCTCCTCGATCTCCTCCTCGCCCTCGACCGCGTGCCGCAGGATCCGCGCTGGCACCCCGAGGGCAACGCGCTCTTCCATTCCCTGCAGGTATTCGACCTGGCCCGCCGCGAGACCGCGGATCGCTCGCTCTGGGCCGCGGCCCTGCTCCACGACGTCGGCAAGGCGTTCGCCTGCGCGGACCACGCCGAGGAGGGGGCCGACGTGCTCGCGGAGCTCGTGTGCCCGCGGGTGGTCTGGCTCGTGCGGCACCACCTCCACCTGCTGCGCGCGCCCGGCGCGACCAGGCGGCGCCTGCGGCGCACGAAGGCGCTCGCGGATCTCACGCGGCTCCGCCGCTGGGACGTCGGCGGCCGCTCGCCCGAGGCGACCGTGCTCCGCCCCGAGGCCGCCGTGGAGCTCCTGCTCGACGGCGCAGACTGGACCCTCCTGTCGATCGGCGGCGAGCCCGCCCCTTCCGATGACCTGCGAAAGGAGCCGCTCGCCTGAGCGCAAGATCCGCCGTGAGGTCCTCTGCGACGACGTCGACCGCTGGGGCGACGATCGCCGGCTCTGGGGCGGCGAGGCCGAGCCGCCCGGGCGAGAGCGGCTCTGCGCCGCGGTGCGGGACGCTGTCGAGACCGCGCTGACGGCGAAGCAGCGGGAGGTCGTCGAGGCCTATTTCTTCGACGGCCTGTCGCAGGGCGAGATCGCGCGCCGCCTCGGCGTGGCGCAGCAGGTCGTGCAGAAGCGCCTGTTCGGGGCGCCGCGGGGCGGCCAGGTGGTCGGCGGCGCGATGCTCCGGCTGCGGCAGGCCCTCGAGCCGGCGGTCGCCGCGGCGGCGGCGCCGGCGACGCGCGCGGCGCGGGTGGCGCGGGTGGCGAGATGAGCGCCGAGCGCTTCGGCGGGCTGCGGGCCCGCATCGCCGCGGAGGCCGCGCGCCTCATGTACGAGGAGGGCGTGGACCAGTACTTCACCGCGAAGCGCATGGCCGCGAAGCGGATCCTCGGCGCGGTGGAGGGGCGGCGGGCGCGCTACCGGCCCGCGGACCTGCCCTCCAACGGCGAGATCCGCGAGGCGCTGCTCCTCTTCGCCGAGCGCGCCGAGGGGAGCCAGCGGACGCGCCGGCTCTTCGCGCTGCGCATCGTGGCGCTGGAGGCCATGCGCGCGCTCGCGCCGTTCTCGCCGCGGCTCATCGGCTCGGTCTCCACCGGCCATATCCGCCGCGGTAGCGACGTCGATCTGCACGTGTTCCCGGCCGACGAGGAGGCGCTGGAGCGGCACGTGCGGGCGCTCGGCTGGACGTTCGACCGCGAGCGCGTGACCCTCCAGAAGGGCGGAGAGCTCCGGGAGTACGTCCACTACCACGTGGCGGACGCGGCGCCCCTGGAGCTCACGGTGTACGCCCCGCGCGATCTGAGGGCGCGGCCCCGCAGCAGCACGGATGGCAAGCCGATCGTGCGCCTGGGCGTCGCCGCGCTCTCGGCGCTCTGCGCCCGGGATCACCCGGACGCGTGGGAGCGTTACCTGGAGACCGGCGAGGTGGAGGGCATGGACGCGCTGCTCGAGGCGGACGAGGACGAGCCGCTCCCCGGGCCGTTCGATGGGCTGCTCGACGACACCGGCAGCACGGGAGAGGACGGCGACGAGCCGGTCTGCGCCGAGCCCGGCGAGGAGGACGACCCCGATCAGGACTACGATCCCCTGCCCGGCTTCGAGGGCGCAGCCTGAGGCCCCCGCCCCCCGGAGGGCCTGCCGCCTTCACTCCACAGCCTGCGGGGCCGAGCGGCGCGGCGCCGGCGATGCGCCGGGCACGGCTCAGAGCGGGCCCGAGCTCCCGCCCCGAATCGAGGGTGTGACGGCGCTGCGCGTGCCCCGATAGGGCGCGGGGCAAAAGCTCACGATCCGGAGGAAGGTCCGCCGCTTCGAGCGGCGCTGCGAAGCCTCGGAGCGACATCGCAGGCGTGACACTCACACAGATCTGTTGGTCACACCACTCCGCCAGGATTCCTTGCCTCCGCGGAGCCAACGTCGATTGGGGGGGGCGAGAAAGCATTGCTTTTAACGCAAATTTGCGGTTGGCTGAGCTCGACGGGGGATCCATGAGCCATCACGGCCATGCACAATCCATGAGCGCCACTTGAGCGTGCTGCGATCGGACTCAAGCGGGTCCGTGTCCCCACTCACCCAACGACAAGGAACGAGCATAATGTGCGCGAGACTGCCACATGAATCTCCAGCGTCGGCGTCACGGCGATGGGGCCGAGTCTTCCTGATGGCAACTGCCGTCACTTTCCCGATCATTGGCTGCGTCTACGACAGTGATCAGCCGTGTGGGCCCGGCCAGACCCTGAAGGCCAACTCCGAATACTCGGCGCTCTGCGTCTGCGCCGAGGGCTATGCCGCGACGAAGAAGGGCTGCGTGCGCTGCCTCGAAAACGAGGAGGCCGGGGCCACTGGCTGTGTCTGCAAAGCCGGATATGGCCGCGCTGACGCCGCGGCCCCCTGCAATGCCTGTGGCGAGAACGAAGTGACTGGAGCGACAGGGGCATGCGAATGCGCGACGGGGTTCAGCAGGGCGTCCGCCGGGGCGCCATGCACGGCGGCCCCCGCCGGCCTGGACGCAGCATGCGATACCGCAACGACGCCTTGTCCGGACGCAACGTACAATCACTGCCACGCCGTCTCGGGGACCGCTGGCTACTGCACCAGCCAAGGATGCACGAGCTCCGCCGACTGCGCGGGCGGACACATGTGCGATCTCACGGTCACCCCATCCTACTGTCGCCGACCGCCCGTCGGCGCGGGAAAACCTTGCGCCAGCGACGCGGAGTGTGCAGGGACCGAGGCCACGTACTGCAATACCGCCGTGACGCAGAAGTGCCAGGTTCAAGGCTGCACGCTCTCGCCGGACAACTGCTTCGCCGGCACCGTATGCTGCGACTTTACCGCCTATGGTGTTGCCCAGTACCAGTGCGTCGCGGAAGGGAGCTGCATCAATTGAGAACGCGATCCGTTGCTTTCCGTGGCGTGCCCATTCACGTTATCTTGGCCATGTCCTCCGCGCTGCTGCTCGGGTCGTCGTTCGCGGCGGCTCAAGCAGCTCCGACGCCTGCGGAGACGGCTGGTCCAGCAGCCCCCTCCGGACCGGCTCCGGCGCCGGACGCGTCCGGTGCGGCTCCACCTTCGGAGCCAGCCTCTCCGGCTCAACCCGGCACGAGCGCGCAGCCGGGCGCAGCGAACGCGCCTGCCCTGGCGGCCAGCCCGGCCCCGGGCGCCGTGGCACCTCAACCAGGGACAGGGGCTGCCGGCACGGTCGACGCCAGCGCTGCCCCGCAGGCCGGCGGAGGAGCGGATGCTTACGCGCCGGCCGCCGAGGCGATCGCGGAGGACCTGACCGACGAAGCGACCAAGATCAGCATCTATGGCTTTGCTGATTTCACGTTCTCCGCGCTGCTCAGCGACGCGAAGACATCGGGCGCCTCGACCGGAGTGGGCCCGAATCCGAGCTTCTACGTCGGCAATCTGAACGTCTACCTCGACTCGAATCTGGGCAAGAAGTTCCGCTCCTTGATCGAGGTCCGCTTCACTTACCTGCCCGACGGGGCGGTCATGTTCGATCCGGCGACGTTCCAGAACACCCGCGTCAGCGCCGACTTTCCGGACTACACCGACTTTTCCAGGACGAAGAAGGTGGGTGGGGTGATCATCGAGCGCGCGTGGCTCGAATACGCAGCCCATCCGCTCTTCAACATCCGGGCCGGACAGTGGCTCACCCCCTATGGGATCTGGAACGTCGACCACGGGTCACCGGTCATCCTGAGCAACACGCGACCCTATATCATCGGCGCCGAGTGGCTGCCGCAACGACAGACCGGCATCGAAGCGTATGGCAGCCATGGCATCAGCGACACACAGGTGGGCTACCACCTCACCGTTTCAAACGGCCGCGGCCCGGTCGACAGCTACATGGATCTGGACAAGAACAAGGCCGTTGGCTGGCGCCTCTGGCTTCAGCAAGACACTCCATACGGCACCGTCACGGTCGGCACATCGGGCTACAAGGGCCGCTACACCGACGCCGGGCAGGTCGCAGCGCTGGAGGACGGCGCGTTTGTCACCAAGTTCCCCGTCACCGCGAGGTACGACGAGCTCGGCCTGGCCGCCGATCTCAAGTACACCTGGGGCGAGTTCCTGTTCCAGTCCGAGTACATCATGCATGACGTACGCTACGACGACGACTATCGGCCGGCTGGGATCATCCCGGGGACATGGGCTCCCGACAACCGCACCTGGGGCGCTTACTTTCAAACGGGCTATCGATTGCCCTGGTACGGTATCATGCCCTGGTTCGGCCTCGAGTACGACCGCCTCGGCAAGTCCAGCCCCGTGTATGAGGGGGCCGCTGCCGTCGGCGGCTTGAACATCCGCCCCACGGACAACGTCGTCCTGAAGCTCGTCGGCGTGCATGTATGGATGCCCTACCTGAAAAAGAAGAGCCCCGACATGGATCAGCTGGTCGCGCAGGTCGCGTGGAGTTTCTAGGATGATCGATCGAAGAACCCTCTTGATATCATGCGCATTCGCATTCGCGGCGATCACCTCGGTGACGCTGGCCGAGTCGTACGGCGCGGAGAACGTGGGACCTCTGGCGATCGTCGTCTCGAAGAGCTTCCCCACGAACGAGATCTCGTTTGGCGATCTGAAGCGCGCCTACATGGGCAGCCCGGTCGTAGCCAACGGGAAGCCGCTGGTCCCTATCACGTATCCCAGGGGTTCTCCGGAGCGCATCGGCTTCGACAAGGCGGTCCTCGGCATGTCGCCCGAGCAAATTGGCCTCTACTGGATCGATCGCAAGATTCGTGGACAAGCCGGTCCGCCGAAGCACGTCCCGGATGCGGCTGCGGTCCTGTGGATCGTGGGCAGGGTGGACGGGGCCATCGGATTCGTTCGCGCATCCGCGGCTGGGAAGGACGTCAAAATTCTTCGCGTCGACGGCAAGCTGCCAGGCGATCCGGGGTATCGTCTCTAGCTCATCGATTTCATTCGTTCGAACCACCGACGGCAGCCCGAGGCCGCCCCACGAGCGAACGCTCCCCGGGCGGTCGGCTGAACCCCGCGACGACGCTCCGGTGTCGTTGCGGGGCGGGCTTGACCCTCGTGAAGCCCCGGTGCTCTCATGGAACGGTGACATCGGATGCCTCGCCCACTCCCAGCGCGCCCGCGGCGCCTTCCGGAACGGCAGCAGCGGGGGTCCTGTGGCGCGCGCGCGGGCGGCTCCACCTCACGGTGATCGCCAAGGCGACCTTCGCCTTCGTCGACGGCGCGCCGATGGTCCCGGTCGAGCCGCAGCCGATCATCGACGCCGACATCCACCATCACAACAACCCGGGCCGCAGCGTCCGGTTGACGAGCGACCTCGCGCCCTACCTCGCGCGCATCGACGTGTTCTTCACGGGCCACGCGCACGCGCCGCCGGGCCCGCCTGCGGCGCCCTTCTCCGTGCGCCTCGCGCTCTTCGCCGGCGAGCGCCCGATCCTCGACAAGGCGCTCTCGATCGAGCCCGGCGGCGCGGAGAAGGCGGTCCCGCTCGCCTACGAGCGCGCGTTCGGGGGGATCGGCATGGCCGACAACCCGTTCGGCACCGATCGCCCCGCCGTGCTGGATCCCTCGCGGCGCGACCACCCGGCGGGCTTCGCGCCGATCGGGAGCGTGTGGCCGTCGCGCAGGCGGCTGCTCGGGCGTACGCCCCACAAGGCGCTCGAGGGGCCCCTCCTCGAGATCCCCGACGATTTCGACTGGAGCTATTTCCAGGCGGCCCCTCCCGATCAGCGCGTCGAAGCCCTGGTCGGCGACGAGTGGCTCGTGCTCGCGGGGCTCCACCCGACGCTCCCGGCGCTGCGGACGCGGCTCCCCGGGGCGCGCGCCCTCGCGCGCGTGCATGGCCTCTCGGCGTTCGGCGTCACGGAGGGGCAGCCGCTCGATCTGGTGCTGGACACGCTGCACATCGACGGCGACAGGCAGTCGTGCTCGCTGGTCTGGCGACGCAGCTTCCCGCTCGCGGAGGAAGCAGCGCTCGCGGCGGTGCGCGTCGTCGTCGGCGTCGAGGTGCCGGGCGCACCGCCCGCGTGGCAGGCTCCCGCCGAGATCGCGATGGCCGCCCCGAGCGCCGTCGCGGCGGCCGATCCGACCGAGGTGACGCTCAACCGGTCCGATCAAGACGTCGAGGCGCGCGATCGGCGCGGCGCCGCCCGGCGCCCCGAGGCGACCGTCGCGCAGACGAAGCGAGCCCCCGTCGGGTCGGCGGCCCCGCTCCCGCTCCACCCGGCTGCGGAGCCGTCGCCCGCGGCGGCGCCCGGCCCGCAGACGCCACGCCCACCGAAGGGGCATTCCATCTCGTAGACCCAATTCGCTCTCCTTCGAGGAACAGGAAGATGTGGTATCTGGCCCCTCACCAGACGTCTCACTGCGTGCGGCCAGGCGCTCGATCTGGAATGGATCAGTCTTGATGAAAACGCATCGCGAATCTCAGGGCGTCGTTGCTTCGAAGGACGGGGCGCTTCGCGGCGTGCGCTGCATCCGCCGTGCGGGCATGATGCTTCTCGCGGCGCAAGTGTTGGTGGCTTGCTCGAATGACACCGCCGCCAACGACAGCGGTGCCGGAAGCGCCGGGGGCAACGGCGGTGACGGTGGCAGCGGCGACGCCGGGGGCAACGGCGGTCATGGCGGCAGCGACGGGAACAGCGGCGCCGGCGCCGGCGGTGACGGCGCCGGCGGTGGCGGCGCCGGCGGTGACGGCGCCGGCGGTGACGGAGGTGGCGGTGACGGAGGCGGCGGTGGCCACGTCACCGTGTCGGCCGAGCTCTTCGACGACTTCACCTACACCGGCATCACCGACGACGATCTCACGAGCTGGTGGTGGGTCCGCGCGGAAGACGGAGCGCCCGGGGTCGACGGCGCCCGATGGCTGCCGTCGAATGTGTCGTTCATCGATGATCCCGATCTCGCCTCGAACAGACTGCTACGGCTCGAGGCGACCACACGCGGCTCCGGCGAGAGCACCTCGCACGCAGAGCTTCAATCGAACGACGACAAGTTCCGCCTGGGGACGTACTCCGCTCGGGTAAAATTCAGCAACACGCCTCTGACCGGGACCCGGCACCTCGCCGACAAGCCGGTCGAGACGTTCTTCGCGATCAGCCCGTGGATCAACGACCCCGAGACCGATCCCGGCTATTCGGAGCAGGATTTCGAGTACATGCCCAACGGCGGGTGGGGTCAGGAAGACACCAGCACGCTGTGGCTGACCTCGTGGGAGACGGCCACGCTGGAGAACACGCAGTCGAACCCTGCGGCCGGGGACCAGTCCGGCTGGAAGAGGCTCCTCATCCAGATCACCGAGTCCGACATCCGCTACTACATCGAAGGCACGCTGCTCTGCACGCACGGTGCGACGTACGTCCCCGAGACGAACCAGCACCTCGACTTCAATCTGTGGTTCGACGAGCTCGCCGCTGGGCAGACCGAGCCACGGACGTACGCCGAGGACGTCGACTGGGTCTATTTCGCCAAGGATGCCATCCTGTCGCAGACCGAGGTGGACGCGCAGGTGGCCCGCTTCCGCGCGTCGTCGATCGCCCGCGAGGACACCCTGCCTTAGAATACCGATCGCGTTTTCAAGCGAGAAACGAACCGCCAAGTCGCCAAAAGACGCCATAAGAAGTACAAATACCTTGGCGTCTCATGGCGTCTTGGCGTTCAAATTCTGCGCTTTTCAGGCAGTTCCAACCCGTTTGTCGCTCTAGCGCCTGCGTCGCCCGGGTTCGGCCGTGGTTGCGCGTGGGGCATCGCCGAACGCCCCGCGGAGGCCAGGCCTTGGAGTGAAGGAGGCCCCCTCGACGGAGCGCGTCGGCCCGGAGCGGCGGGCCGAACCGGACGACGCGGGTGCAATCGGCTCACGGCGGCTGCGGCTCGCAGGCAAGACGCCCAAGGAGCCAACGCCATGAACGCACACCTGGCACGGCCGCCGCGCGGCGGCGGCGTAGGGCGAGCGCTGGGCGCGTTGCTCGGCCTCGCCACCGCAGATACATTCGGTGACCCATGGAGGTCACGACGCTGATGCGGGGCGAGGCCATCTCGGTGGTCGACTACCGGTGCAGCTCTGGACCTGAGGACGCGCCGTTCGCCGAGCTCCACCGGGGCTTCTCCGTCTCCTACGTGCGCAAGGGCAGCTTCAGCTACCGCGTCCGGGGGGAGGCGTTCGAGCTCGTGGCCGGGTCGCTCCTGGTCGGCCACCCCGGCGACGAGTACACGTGCTCGCACGAGCACGTCGTCGGCGACGAGTGCCTGTCGCTCCAGCTCGCGCCGGCGCTCGTCGAGGCGCTCGGCGACGGCGGCGGCGCGTTCCGGGCCGGCGGCCTGCCGCCGCTGCCCGAGCTGATGGTGCTCGGCGAGCTCGCGCAGGCGGCCGCCGAGGGCAGGAGCGACATCGGCGTCGACGAGGTGGGGGTGCTCCTCGCCGCCCGCTTCGTCGAGGTCGCCTCCGGCCGGCAGCGAAGGCCGCGGGACATCGGGGCGCGCGACCGCCGCCGCGCCGTCGAGGCGGCGCTCTGGCTGGACGAGCACGCGCACGAGCCGATCGACCTCGAGGGCGCGGCGCGGGAGGTGGGGCTCAGCCCGTTCCACTTCCTGCGGGTCTTCGGGAAGGTCCTTGGCGTGACCCCGCACCAGTACCTGGTCCGCGCCCGCCTGCGCCGCGCCGCGCGCCTCCTCGCCGACGAGGCCCGGTCGATCACCGACATCGCGCTCGACGTCGGGTTCGGCGACCTCTCCAACTTCGTCCGCACCTTCCACCGCGCGGCCGGCGTCTCGCCCCGCGGCTTCCGGAAGGCGGCGAGGGGGGATCGCAAGATCTTCCAAGATCGCCTCGCCGCGCGCTCCTAGGATGGCCGCCGGACGCGGGCGCCCTGCCTGCCCGCGAGCATCTCCATGACAGCAACGGCACACGGATTCCTCCTGTTCGACACGGCGATCGGCCGCTGCGGCATCGCGTGGGGCGAGCGCGGCGTCGCCGCCTTGCAGCTCCCCGAGGCGCGCGAGCCCGAGACGCGATCGCGCCTGCTCCAGCGCCTCCCGGGCGCCCGGGCGGCGGCGCCGCCGCCCGAGGTGCAGCGCGCGGTCGACGCGATCGTCGCGCTCCTGCGCGGCGAGGCGAGCGACCTGTCCGCCGTCGCGCTCGACATGGATCGGGTGCCGCCGTTCCACCGCCGCGTCTACGAGGTCGCGCGCACCATCCCGCCGGGCGCGACGCTGACCTACGGCGAGGTCGCGGCGCGCCTCGGGGCGAGCGGCTCGGCGCGCGCCGTGGGGCAGGCGCTCGGGCGGAACCCGTTCGCCATCATCGTGCCGTGCCACCGCGTGCTCGCCGCCGGCGGCAAGGCCGGCGGCTTCTCCGCGAACGGCGGCGTCACGACGAAGCTCCGCCTCCTCGCGATCGAGAGCGGCCAGGCGCGCGGCGCTCCGGAGGCCGCGCCCGGCGGCGACTTCGGCTTCGATCCGGGCGCCGCCGTCGATCACCTGCGCGCGTCCGACGCGGCGCTCGCGCGCGTCATCGACGCGGTCGGGCCGTTCGCCATGCGGATCGACAGGACGTCGAGCCTCTTCCTCGCGCTCGCGGAGTCGATCGTCTACCAGCAGCTCACCGGGAAGGCCGCCGCGACCATCTTCGCGCGCGTGCGCGCGCTCTTCCCGCGAGCGCACGAGGGCCCCACGCCGGCGCAGCTCCTGCGCGCCTCCGACGAGGAGCTCCGCGGCGCCGGCCTCTCGCAGGCGAAGCTCCTCGCGCTGCGCGACCTCGCGCGGAAGACGGAGGACGGCGAGCTCCCCACGCTCGCGGAGGTCCACGGCATGGAGGACGAGGCGATCATCGAGCGCCTCACGCGGGTGCGCGGCATCGGCCGGTGGACGGTGGAGATGCTCCTCATGTTCCGCCTCGGCCGCCCGGACGTGCTGCCCGTGGACGACTACGGCATCCGCAAGGGTTTCGGGATCGCGTTCAAGCGACCCGAGCCGCCGGCGCGCGCGGACCTCGAGAAGCGCGGCGCGCGGTGGAAGCCGTACCGCACGGTGGCAAGCTGGTACCTCTGGCGCGCGGTGGATCTGGCGCGGAGCGGCTGAGGCCTCGCCCCCCCACAGCGGCGCTCGGGCTGCCCAGCGGGGCGCCTCCTCCGGCGCGGCCGCCGCCGCCCAGGCGGGCTGCCTTCGCGGCGCTGCCCTCGGTCGGGCTCGCCATTGCGGCGCTGCCCTCGGTCGGGCTCGCCATTGCGGCGCGCCCTCGGTCGAGCTCGCCATTGCGGCGCGGCCCTCGGTCGAGCTCGCCATTGCGGCGCGGCCCTCGGTCGGGCTCGCCATCACGCTGGCCGGCGTCGAGGCTCGGGGCTAAGTTCTCGCCGGCCCGAGAGCGCCGCGTGGAGCGCCGCACGACGCTGGACAAGGTTGCCGTCGCCGATGGCGACGAGAAGAGCACGCAAGGAGCACGACAGTCATGCTGAAGAACCTCGAAGGGCAGCGCGTTCCGGATGTCACGTTTCGCACCCGTGTCGACGGTCAATGGAAGGACGTGGCCACCAAGGACGTGTTCGCTGGCAAGAAGGTGGTGGTGTTCGCGCTGCCGGGCGCCTTCACGCCGACCTGCTCGAGCAGCCATGTGCCGCGCTACAACGAGCTCGCGGACGAGTTCAAGCGGCGCGGGGTGGACACGATCGCGTGCGTGTCCGTGAACGACGCGTTCGTGATGGATGAGTGGTGCAAGGCGCAGGAGGCGGACAAGGTCCTGTTCCTGCCCGACGGGAACGGGGAGTTCTCCGAGAAGATGGGCATGCTCGTCGACAAGGCGAACCTCGGCTTCGGCAAGCGCTCGTGGCGCTACTCGATGCTGGTCGACGACGGCGTGATCAAGAAGATGTTCATCGAGCCCGAGGTCGCGGGCGATCCATTCGATGTGTCGGACGCCGACACGATGCTGAAGTACCTGGCTCCGTCGTCGAAGGCGCCGCACGACGTGCTGCTGTTCACGAAGCCGGGGTGTGGCTACTGTACCAAGGCGAAGCAGCTCCTCGACGCGCGGAAGATCCCTTATGACGAGGTGGCGGCCTCGCCGCGCCGCCTGCGCGCGGTGAGCGGCAAGGGCACGACCCCGCAGGTCTTCGTCGACGGCAAGTACGTCGGCGGCGCCGACGAGCTCGAAGCCTACCTCGCGAAGGCCTGATTCACGAAGGCGGCCTGGGCGTCCCCCGTCGCCGGGGGGCGACTACGCGCCGCCCTCCGGGTCCGACGGCTCGGCGCGGAAATGGGTCACCGCCGGCGCCGAGGCCGGGGACGCCGCCGCCGAGGCCGGGGACGCCGCCGCCGCCGAGGCCGGGGACACCGCCGGCGCCTCCGCAGGGACGACAGCCGGCCTGCGGCGCGAAGCGGTCGTGCACCTGTCGCTCGCCATCGCGAACTCCCCGATGCTGTTCCAGAGCTTCTCGAACTGGCTCTGATCGAAGCCGGAGCGGGACTGGAGCAGGTCGTACCCGCCGTAGGTCGGATCGGCCCCGTCGCCGTCCTCCGGATCGATGAACCGATAATGGCCCATGACATCCGCGTGGTCGGCGTCGACAAGGATGCTATGCGCCGCGTCCGGGTAGACCATCGATACGGAGTTGACGATCCCGTCGTTCATCTCGGGCGTGAGCTGCTCGCTCCGGCTCGGGTCATCGAGCCAGGGGACGGCGCAGGAGGGCCCGAGGGCCTCGACCACCTTCGGACGCCCCATCACGTCGGCCGTGATGCCGTAAAGGAGGCTGAAGACGCCCAGGAACGACCCGCCGGGATCGCGCTTCGCCCTGGTGACGATCGACCGGAGCGCGATGCCCTTCTGCCTGTAGTAGTCGCTCAGGTCCTCCTCGACCTCGGCCCCGAGCAGCCCGGCTTTCCCTGTCTTCTTCGCGCTCTCGGCGCAGACGGCGAGCTCGCGCCGCCAGGCGGCGACGCTGCTCACGGCCAGGCGACGTCGGGAGTGGCCCCCGGCGCGCCGCGGCGTGCCTGAGGACGACAGCGGATCGAGATCGTCGAAGGCATCGGTGTCCTCCGCGACGTTAAGCAACCAGCAGAGCACGTTGAAGTACTCGCTGCGCGCCTCGGCCATGGAGAGGCCGTCGCGCTTCGCGGCGTGGAAGCGATCGATCGTGTCGAGCGCGGCGCGGGCGATGCCATCCGACTGGCCGAGCGTCCGCAGGGCGCTCCTTGCGAGGCGGGCCGTGACGCTCGAGTACCTTTGGCCAGCCAGGCTGAGCAGACCGTGGGCGACTCCGGCCGTGGACATGACGCCAGGCCTCCACCGGCGGAAGACGTGGGCGAGGTTCGTCCCGCGGTGCGGCGTCGAGAGGAACTGGATCGAGCAGATGCTCTCGAGGAGGGTCTGCGCCGGGACGCCGTAGACCGACCGGTCCTGCTCGGTCGCGGCCAGGAGCAAGAGCATGAGCGTCTTGATGTCCCTACCGCCCGTCGAGTGGCCGACGAGATGGAGGCAGTCCCGCTGGTCGGTGCCCACGCCCCCGTAGAACACCCCCTTTCTGAAGCGATCCGCGAGCCAGTGAAGGAGCCCATGCGCGCGCGTGTCCACGCTCGCCGTGGGCAGGTTCGCAAAGCAATGCACCGAGAGCGGGGCCCGATACGCCCCGGCAGCGGCCTTCCGGAGCACCTCCGTGACGCCGTAGTAATAGGAGACCGAGCCCAGGATATCGAAGCCCGCAAAGCCGGGCACGAGGACGAGGTGGCTTCTTGACTGACTCATGCCTTTTCCCTCCCACTTGACGAGCTGCGCTCACCCGCTCCGGATACGAGCACAGCCAGACGATCTCGTATCGAGCAGGCGCCCCCCAGCGCTCCGGGCTCCGCGGCCCCCGCTCACTCGGCGGGATACATCTCGTCGATGGTCCCACGGAAGCGCTGCTCGATCACGTTGCGCTTCATCTTGAGCGTCGGCGTCATCTCGCCGTCCTGCACCGAGAACTCGCGGCCGAGGACCGTGAACCGCTTGATCTGCTCGAAGCTGGCGAGCTCCGCGTTCAGGGCGTCGACGTGCGCCTTCACCTGGCCGACGACCTCGGGGCTCGTGATCGCGGCGTCGCCGCCCAGGGCGCCCCGCTCCTTCAGCTCGGCGAGCTTGCCCTCGGTCAGCGTGATCAGCGCCGAGATGTACTTGCGGCCGTCGCCCACCATGCACACCTGGCTGATGATCTCCGCCGCCTTGAGCCTCTCCTCGATCGGTAGCGGCGCGATCATCTTGCCGCCCGAGGTCTTGAGGATCTCCTTCTTGCGGCCCCGGATCTTGAGCTGCCCGCGCTCGTTCCACTCGCCGAGATCGCCTGTGTGCAGCCAGCCGTCCTCGAGCGTGGCCTCCGTCGCCGCCTTGTCCTTGTAATAGCCGACGAACACGTGCCGGCCGCGCGTCAGGATCTCGCCGTCCTCGGCCAGCTTGAACTCGACGCCCGGCACGGGCTTGCCCACGGTGCCCGCGCCCTCGATGCCCGGCTCGGTCATGCAGATGACGCCTGTCGACTCGGTCTGGCCGAAGTCCTCGAGGATCTCGAGGCCCAGCGCGCGGAACCACGTCGAGATGTGCGGCGCGAGCGCCGCCGCGCCCGAGGCGAGCACCTCGGCCTTGCCCAGGCCGAGCGCCGCGCGCACCTTGCCCAGCACGAGCTTGTCGGCGAGCGCGAGCTGCAACGCGTCGAGCGCGCTCGGCGCGCGCTGCGCGTACTTCGCCTGGGCCACGCGGGCGCCCACGGCGAGCGCCCACTCGGCCAGCTTCTTCTTGGCGCCCTTGCCGCCGCGCACCTTCGCCATCACGCCTTCCATCATCTTCTCCCAGAGCCGCGGCACGCAGAGCAGCAGCGTGGGCTGCACCTCGGGGAGCTCGCTCGAGACGTTCTCGAACTTCGAGCAGAAGTTGACGGTGTAGCGCTGGGTAAGGCCGGCCCCGACGCACTGCAGCTTCTCGGCGATGTGACAGAGCGGGAGGAACGAGAACATCGTGCCCCGCGCGAACGGCAGGTTCCAGTACTTCACGGCCATGTCGGCCGTGTAAGCCAGGTTGTCGTGCGACAGCATGGCCCCCTTGGGGTTGCCCGTCGTACCCGAGGTGTAGATAAGGAACGCGCCGGCCCTGGGGTCGATCTTCGCGAGGTAGTCGGCGAACGTCTTCGCGCCCGGCTGCCCCGCGAGCGCGCGGCCCTCGGCCAGGGCCTGTTCGTACGAGATCGCCTTGGGAGAGATCGATGTGTCGCCATCGAAGACGAGGATCCACTTCACGCTGTCAGGGGCGGAATACTCGCCCTTCTCCCCGGAGATCTTCTGAAAGTACTCCTTGTTTTGCACCGAGAGCAGCGTCGCCTCGGTGTGGTTCAGGATGTACTGGATGTCTTTCGCGGTGGAGTTCGGGTAGAGGCCCGCCGACTTGCCCCCGACGAGCAACGCCGCCAGGTCGACGTGGACCCACTGCGGGCAGTTGTACGAGAGGATCGCGCCGACCTGGCTCGCGTCGAAGCCCTTGGACTCGAGGAACAGCGCGATGTGGTGGACCCGGTCACGGTACTCGCGCGCGGTCAGCGTCTTCCACTCGCCTTGAGATTTGAAGCGCTGGGCCGGCGCGTCAGGAGATTCGTTAGCCCACTGTTCCAGACGGTGGAGGACGGTGCTCATGGCATCTCCTGCGGCTCAAAGCCTCGGGGGGGTCGCGGGATGGCCAGGATGCGGGAGCCGCCGGGGCATTGTCAATCAGCGTCGAGGAGCCCCTCGGAGCGCCGGCGACGAGCCGCCGGTCGTCCTGTTCCGTGCGCCTCGCCCTCGCCTGCCGGCGCCGCCTCGAGCGCGGCGGCGAAGTGCTCCGCGGCACGATCGAAGGCGAGGGCCTCGCGCCGAGGAAGGCCAGCGCGAGGGCGCGTCCCTCCTCGGGGATGAGGGAGCCGACGGCGAGGGGGCGCACGTCGCCCGCGTCCGCGTCGCTCGGGGCTGCCGGGAGCAGCCGCGTGACGAGCTCGCTCCGGTCGGCGTGTGTCCGGCGCCCGACCCGAACAGACGAGGCGCCGCGCGGGGCCGACGAGGGCGGCTCGTACCCTGCTCGTGGTGCAGGGGAGCGCCTCTTCGGTGCTCCGCCTGCCGCGGAGCGGCGTGGTGCTCCTCGGCCTACCGCGCGGGTGGGCGGGGTGCAACGAGGCCCGCCCTCCTCGAGGAGGCAAACGGCCCGCCGATCACTTCGAAATGACCTTCGTGCACGTCGCGCCGAAGTCGATGTAGCCGACCGGGCAGCTCCCCCAGCACACGGGGCCCGCGCCGCTGTAGCCGGAGGCGCAGGCCGGATAGCAGAGACCCGCGTCGTATTGCTGGCCCGCGCCGCAGCTCGTCGGCACGGAGCCGGCGCCGCGCCCGTAAGAGCTCTTGGCGAAGATGTGCGCGTCGCGCCGGCACGTGCAGCCGTCGTTGGTATACCCCGTCGGGCACGTGGAGCAGCCCTTGGCGAAGGTCAGGCCGCACGCGTCATACCAGGGGCACGCGGAGTTGTTGGCGTTGATGATCTGCGCGTCGCGCCGGCACGTGAGGCCGTCGTCCGAGTACCCGGACGGGCAGCTCTGCCAGCACACCGGGCCGACCCCGTAGTAGCCCGACGCGCAGGCCGGATAGCAGAGACCCGCGTCGTATTGCTGGCCCGCGCCGCAGAGCGTCGGCGCCGTGCCGACGCCGCGCCCGTAGCTCGGTTTTGCCACCGTGGAGGAGCACGTCGCGCCGTCATCGCTGAAGCCGGGCGGGCAGGCCGGCACCGCGGCGGGGGCCGGGACGGCGGGGTTCTGCACGTGGAGGCGCGCCTGGAACTCGTAAAGGCTGTGGATCGCACCTGGGTTCGCCTCCAGCACCTGGATCATCGCGCCGTCGCCCACGACATCGGAGAGATCGAGCAGCGCGTTGGCGATGCGCTTCTCGTTCCAGTCCCGGTACTGGGTCGACGGGCACGCGGCCCCGCCGCCGCAGAGGCGTCCGCGCGCGCCGACGCGGGCTTGCTCCCAGTAGTTCGCGAAGCCCTCGTTGAAGGCGTACCCCGGGTTGGCGATCTCGGAGCCGTCGTGAGAGCGTCCATAGACATAGGCCACGTCGTCACCATTCCAGTGGTTCAGATCGCCGTCGGCGACGTGCCGCACGCTGTGCCCGAACTCGTGGGTGATGACCCTCCGGCGCCCCGCGGCCGTGCTCCCCCAGGTGCTCGTGAGGAAGTCCGTGCGAATGTTGATGTAATCGTAGAACGTGAAGGGCGTGCCCACGTAGACCCCGCTCCAGCGCAGCATGCGCAGCGCGTGCGCGGGCGGCTGGGCCCCGCGGGCAGCGTGGAAGTCGCGCAGGGTATCGACGCCGAGCCGCCAGAGCTCGCAGTCGACGCCGCTCAGCGTGACCACATCCACGTCGAGATCGCCGCTCGAGCGCGGGCTGCCGGCGACGTCGACCCCCTGGCCGCGCGGGGCGTGCAGGTCGTCCATGATCGTGAGCGGCGTCGTCACGCCGCTCGAGCTCACGACGCCGTCGAACGTCACGTCGAGGTGCACGCTCGCGCTCGCGGTCGACGAGATGGGGATCCTGAAATCGCCGTTCGCGTCCGTCACGCCGCTCCCGAGGCCGGGAATGCTGAGCGGCGCGAACGCGAGCGCGCTCGTGACGGTCCCCGCGCCGTCCGGCGCGGCGCACTGCAGGCGCCCGATGACGGCCGCGGACGGCGGCACGCAGTGGAGGCTCGTCACCTCTGCGGCGCAGAGCGAGTCCCACTGGGTGTTGCAACAGAACGGGTCCGCCGCGCAAACGCAGCTCTGGACGGCCGCGTCGTTACAGCCGGCGAACGGGTGCGGGTTCACGCAGTCGTTCACCTTGAGCTCGCTGTCGGCCTCGGCCGTCGATTCGGCCGCGGCCTGCAGCTCACCTGGATCGCCGGAGGGCCCTGCGCCCTCCTCATCGCCCGACGGCTCGGCGCCTTCGGGGACGGCGCACGCGGCGAAGGCCCCCGCGGCGAAGAACAGCACGGTGGACGCAGAAAATCTCGCCATCCCGACGTTGCGTGTCGATGACATGCCCCTCTCCTTGATGTGGCCTGGACCGATCCATCTCGTCCAGCCACCCCAGGTACGCGGGCAACGCTCGGTGGTTTCGCGCCACCGTCCAGCTTCGCGGTGGCCGAACCAAGCGACGGCCGGCGGCGCGCCCTCCGCGCCGCCGGAGCGCCGACTACCGGTTGACGGCGCTCACGACAGCTTGCCACTCCGTCGAGAACGAGCCGTCCGTGCGCTTGATGTCCGTCCCCGTGTCCCACAGCACGGGGACGACGCCGCGCGACTTCGCCGCCTCCACCACCGACCGCATCCACAGCGTCCGCGACGCGGGCTCACGGGGGTAATTCGTGCCCAGCGTGACGCCGAACTCGCCGAGGATGATCGGGATGCTCCGCTGCGCGCTGAACGCGCCGAGCGTGTCGAACTTGCTCTTCAGCTCCGCCTTCTCGGGCTCCGAGCCCCACGTCGTCTTGGGAGAGCCCCAGCTCTCCACCGTGTCGAGGCCGCAGAAGGTGTAGGGCGTGTAGTAGTGGATCGAGAGGAAGAGGCTCTTCGTGCCGGCCGGATCGGTCGGCACCTTGAAATCGCTCACACAGGTCCTGTCGACGTCCGTCACGAAGCCGGCGATGAGCAGGGCGCGGCTCGCGTTGTAGCCGCCCTGCTCGCGCACGGTGGTGACGAAGAGCTGGTTCATCTCGTTCAGGGCGGCGTAGTCCGGCGTCCCGCCGTCGTGAACGCCGTTGACCCAGTAGTTCCCCTCCTCGTTCATGCCCTCGAGGATCAGCTTGTGGCCGACGTCGCTGAAGGCCGTGGCGATCTGGGTCCAGTAGGACGCGAACCTGGTCTTGACGGCGTCGGTGAGCTTGTATTTATCGGCGTTGTCCTCGTTGTAGATCCAGCCCCCGTCCCAGTGGATATTCACGATCGAGTACATTCCGGCGGCCTCGATCCAGCCCACCACCTCCTTGACTCGGGCCATCTTGGTGGCGTCGATCGTGCCGTTGGCTGCGTAGGTGTCCCAGGCCACGGGCACGCGCACCGTCTTGATGCCGTGGCTGGCCATGCCGTCGATGAACGTCTTCGTGATCAGCGGCTGGCCCCAGCCCGTCTCCCAGGCGGTGGTGTTCTCCAGCGTGTTGCCGATGTTGGTCCCGATACCCATGTCGGGGACCATGGCCGCGGCATCCGCCGGCGTCGCCGCTCCGCCGGCCCCGCCGGAGCCCCCGGTTCCCCCCGTGCCGGCGCCGCCCGCGCCGGCATCGCCCGTACCGGCGCCGCCCGCGCCGGCGTCGCCCGTACCGGCGCCGCTCGTCGTGGCGTCGCCCGTGGCCGTGCTTCCGCTGCTGCCGCCGGTGGCTGCTCCAGAGGCCGCGCCTGCGCCCGACGAGGCATCGGGATCCGTCGAGCTGCAAGCGACCAGCAAGCCGAGAATCGAGAAGGAAGCGAGTCGATACGCGTGAGTCATGGGTCCTCTGCGGGTGATGGGAAGGGAGCTCGTCTCCCTCAGGTTGCGCTGCGCCCCTGCCGGCCGTCACAAATCGCACGGACGCTCCCGGACCGCGATCCGCGCCGGATCCTGGGAGCCCGAGCTCCTCCTTCGCGGCCAAGGGGCGGCTCGCCACCAGGGGGCGGCTCGCCGTCACCCTGCCGCCGCTCGCGGGCGGTGCGCCGCCTCGGCCCTCGGGCTCGGATGACTCAGCCGCTGGCCCAGGCGTTGATCCGCTCTGCCCAGCCGGCAGCATCGTCGATGGTGAGGACGAGCCGCCGATACCACTCCCCCTCGAGCTCGATGGTCAGCGGGTGCTCCTTCCGGCTCCGCACCCAGTACCAGAACTCCTTGCCGCGCGCGGTGAAGTACGTCCCCGCCTTGATCACCCCCGGCAGGGCCGTCCCGGGCGCGCGGATCTCCTTCCATGTGGAGGGCGGCAGCGCCGCCTCCGCCCGCGCCACGTGCTCGCGGGGAACCACGATGGGCCGGAGCCTCACGGCCCACAGCCGCTCGGCGCCTTCCAGGGTGAGCGTCAATCGATCCCCTTCGATACGAAGCTGCACGGCCACAGTCTAGCTGTTCGCGAGCGCCTGGCGAACAGGGACCGCTGCACGACGCGCGCCGGCGCTCGCCGACGCTCGCTTACCCCGGATCGCGCCCGGGGATCTCCGGCCGCACGCGCACGCTCTTCCACCGCGCGAGCTGCACGAGCCCCGCGGGCGCGCCCCGCGGCTTGCTCACGTCGGCCGCGCGGCAGACGTGGACCTCCACCTTGGCGGCGCTCCTCGCCTTCGAGTACCACGCCGCCGCCGCCGCCGCGCGCTCGACCACCTCGCGCGGGACCTCCACGCGCTCGGGGTTGCGCACGATCACGTGGCTGCCCGGCGTACCGCCGGCCACGTGCAGCCAGAGATCGTGCGGCTCGGCGATCTCGAAGGTCAGCGCGTCGTTGTCGTCGTCGCCGCGGCCGACGAGCACCTCGAAGCCATCGATCGTGAGCGTGCGGTACGGCCGCCCCTTGCTGCCCATGCCGGCCCCCGCCGTCAGCCGGGCGCGGCGCCGGCGCGCGGCCCGGCGCCCGATTGCGCGGGCCTCTCCGGAGCTCTCGCCTCGCTCGCCACCTCGGCGGCGAGCCACGCGAGCAGGTCCCGCACGACCTCCTCGCGGTTGATCTCGTTCAGCATCTCGTGGCGCCCGCCGGGGTAGAACCGCTGCGCCACCCTGCGGAGGCCGGCGGCGCGGTACGCCTCGATCATCTGGGTGACGCCCTTGAGCAGCCCGCCGACCGGATCGCGAGAGCCGGAGAAGACATAGAGGGGCAGGTCCTTCGGGATGCGCGACAGCCGCTCGGGGCGCGCCAGCGCCGCCATCCCGTCGAGCAGGTCGACCCAGAGCGAGGTCGTCGCGGGGAAGCCGCAGCGGGGATCGGCCATGTACACGTCGACCTCGGCGCGATCGCGAGAGAGCCAGTCGAAGGGCGTGCGCGTCGGCGCGAACACCTTGTTGAAGCTGTCGAAGCTCATCGTCTGGAGGAGCTGGCTCTTGCCGCGCTCGCCCAGCCGCCTCCGCTCCGCGCGGGCCACGAGCCGGCCCGCGTCCACGAGCGCGTTCGCCTTGCCCGCGGCGCCGGAGAGCACCGCGCCGTCGATCGAGCCGCCGTGCTCGATCAGGATCTCCTGCGCGAGGGCGGCGCCCATGCTGTGGCCGAAGAGGACGACCGGCAGGCCGGGGTGCTCGCCGCGCGCGCGCGCGAGGAGCTGCGCGAGATCGCGGACGACCCGCTGGAAGCCGCCCTGGCTCGCGAAGAAGCCGAGCTCGTCGCTCCCGCGCGCCGTCGCGCCGTGGCCGCGGTGGTCGTTCGCGTAGACGGCCCACCCGGCGGCGCAGAGCGCCTGCGCGAGGCGCGCATAGCGGCCCGCGTGCTCCGACATGCCATGCGCGACGTGGACGACGCCGCGCGCCCCCGCGTCCGGGAGCCAGCGGTACACGAAGAGCTCTCGGCCGTCGTCCGCCTGAAACGTGAAGGTGTCCGCGGGCATCGCGAGCCGACCCTACCACCGCTCCGCGCTCGGCTGACCACGATTCTCGATGCTTCCGCGCCGAAAGGAGTTTTCGGTACGGTCCTCCATGGCATGACGTTCGCACAAAGGCCGGTCATGCCCGAGCGCCGATCGTTGCCCGTGCTCTCGTTGCGCGACACCGTCCTCTTCCCTGGGATAGCGACGCCCATCACGGTCGGACGGCTGAAGACGCTCCGCGCGGTGGAGGCCGCCCTCCGGGTCGAGGGAGAAGACAAGCGCATCTTCGCGGTCGCCCAGCGCGACGCCGCCGAGGAGCCCACCGCGGGCGGCCTCTTCTCGATCGGCGTGATCGCCCGCATCACCCAGGTGCAGCGGTTCGGGTCGGGCCTTCAGCTCGTGCTCTATTGCGAGCGGCGAGCGGCCGCGCCCCGCTACACCGAGGTCGACGGCGTGATCCGAGCCCCCGTCATCGAGCTCGCCGATCTACCCCTCCGTCCAGAGGAGGACGGCGCCCTCGAGGCGCTCTCCCGCGAGGTGCGCGAGCGCGCCGTCGAGTACGGCCGGCACCGCGGCGCGCCGGAGGACGTGCTCAAGCAGTTCGTCGGCAGCATGTACGGCCCGGCCGAGCTCGTGAACCACATCGCTTTCTACCTGGACCTCCCGACCCCCGAGAAGCAGGCGCTGCTCGAGATCCTCTCGACGGAAGAGCGGATGCGCAGCCTCGCGCTGCACCTCTACCGGCAGATCGGCATCGTCGAGACCCAGGAGAAGATCAGGACGACCGTCGAGGAGGAGCTCGGCGAGCGGCAGCGGGAGATCTACCTGCGCGAGCAGCTGCGCGCGATCCAGAAGGAGCTCGGCGAGGAAGACGACGAGAACGCAGCGGCACGTCTGGAGCACAAGCTGCAGCGGGCCAACCTGCCGCCGGAGATCCTGCAGGAGGCCCGGCGCGATCTCGCGCGGCTGCGGCGCATGGGGCGGGAGACGTCGCCCGAGGCGCAGGTCCTCATGACGTGGCTCGAGTGGGTGGCGGATCTGCCCTGGAACCAGCGGACCGACGACCACGTCGACCTCGATGGGGCGCGGGCGATCCTCGACGAGGATCACTACGGCCTGGGCGACGTGAAGGACCGGGTCCTCGAGTTCCTGGCCGTCCGGAAGCTGCGCCTGGAGCAGGCGAGGAGCGAAGGCGAGCGGAGCCGCGCGATCTCCCGCGGGCCGATCCTGCTCTTCCTCGGTCCGCCCGGGACCGGCAAGACGTCCATCGCGGAGTCGATCGCGCGGGCGCTCGGGCGCAAGTACGTCCGCGTCTCGCTGGGCGGGGCGCGCGACGAGGCGGACATCCGCGGCCACCGGCGCACGTACGTGGGCGCGATGCCCGGCCGCATCCTCCAGGGCATCAAGCGGGTGGGCTCGAAGAACCCTGTGATCGTCCTCGACGAGGTCGACAAGCTCGGCGCCTCCTACCAGGGCGATCCCGGCGCGGCGCTGCTCGAGGTGCTGGATCCGGCGCAGAACGACGGCTTCGTCGACCACTACCTCGGCCTGCCGTTCGACCTGTCCGAGGTGCTGTTCATCTGCACGGCGAACTTCCGGGAGACGATCCCCCCTCCCCTGTTCGACCGGATGGAGCCCGCGCTGTTCGCCGGATACACGGAGCAGGAGAAGCACGAGATCGCCCGGAAGTACCTGCTCCCCCGGCAACGGAAGGAGTGCGGGCTGCGCGAGGAGCAGCTGCGCGTGACGGGCACGGCGCTCGGCGGGATCATCAGCGGATACACGCGCGAGGCGGGCGTACGCCAGCTGGAACGGACGCTCGGCGCGCTGGCGCGGAAGGCCGCGCGCAGGATCGCAGGCGGCGAGATCGAGCGGGCTGTGGTGGGCGCCGATGAAGACGTGAAGGAATTGCTCGGCCGAGCGAAGATGCGCCTTGAGCGGAGGCTGCAATACGATCAGCCGGGGGTCGCGACCGGCATGTATTACACGCAGATGGGTGGCGACATCATGCACGTCGAGGCGAGCGTGATGCCCGGCAAGGGCGATTTCGTCCTCACGGGGCAGCTGGGCGACGTCATGAAGGAGAGCGGCCGCGCGGCGCTGAGCTATGCGCGCGCGCACGCGGCGGAGCTCGGCGTGCCGTCCGATCGGCTGCAGCGGCGGGACGTTCACATCCACGTTCCGGCGGGGGCGGTGCCGAAGGACGGGCCGAGCGCGGGCGTGACGATGGCGGTGGCGCTGGTGAGCGCCCTGTCGGGCAGGCCGGTCAGGAGCGACATCGCGATGACGGGGGAGATCACGCTTCGCGGGACGGTGCTGCCGATCGGGGGGATCAAGGAGAAGGTGCTGGGGGCGCACCGCGCGGGGATCTTCGAGATCCTGCTGCCGGCGGACAACGAGGCGGATCTCGACGATCTGCCGGCCGAGGTGAGGAGCTCGCTCGAGTTCTACCTGGTGAACACGCTCGACGAGGCGCTCGCGCTCTGCCTGCGGCTCCGCTCGATCCGCCTGGAGGCGCCCGAGGAGATGCCGCACGCGCGGGCATCCTGACGCGCCTCAGGTGGGCGGCGGGGAGGCCGGCGCGCCGGCGCCGCCGAGCGCGCTGGCCGGCGCACCCGCAGCGCCGAGCGCATCGGCCAGCGCGGCGGCCGCAGCGGCGGCGAAGGCGTCGAGCGTGGCGGGCTCCGTCCAGCGGGTCGCCTCGCGGGCGTCGAGCGCGTGGTGGGTCTCGACGAGGATGGAGGGCATGGAGGGGCGGCGCAGCACGAAGATGCGCTGTCCCGGGGGGCGCCGGTCGAGGAAGACGCCGGGCTGGGCGGTGTCCGGCTCGTACAGGCCGCTGTACGCGGCGCCGTCGTAGGGCAACAGGCCTGCTTCTTCCATGCGCCTCGCGAAGCCGCGCGCGAGCGCGAGCCGGAGGGCGCAGAGGGCAGGCTCGCCTTCGTCGGACCACAGGACGGCGAACCCCGGCGCGGCGAGGCTGAGCGGGCACTGGCGGCCCTGGCCGGGCGACCACGTCTCGGTCCTGCCGCGCACGTCCGAGTGCAGGCTGACGAAGGCGTCGGCGCCCCACCGGGCGGCGTCCTCGACGCGCTCCGCGTAGGGCAACGGCCGATCGCCGGTCCTGCCCACGCGCGCCTCGAAGCGCCCCGTGGCGACGAGCCGCTCGGCGAGGGCGCGCGCCGCGGCGAGGGTGAAGTCCTGCTCGTCGACGCAGAAGCAGGAGAGGTTGCCGGAGTTGCCAGGGGCGCCATGTCCGGCGTCGAGGTAGACGCGGCGGACCCCGAAATCCGGCGGAAAGACGGCGGAGGGGGCGACGACGCGGGCCCCTGGAAAGGGCCACCCGCTCGGCGCGATCGGGAGCTTGAGGGCGCGCCGCGCCGCGATCTCGCGCGGGGAGCCCGGGGCGAGCGCCCGTGAGAGGGCGGCTGCGCCGGCAGCGCCGGCGAGACCGAGGAGGAGCTTCCTGCGCGAGATCACCGCGGCTCCGCTTGCTATCAAAGGCGGAGCGCGGCGTCAGGTTCTCGGCAAACGAGCGTGGCCGAGGTGACGAAGGAGGCGCGACGTGGCGACATCCCGAGATCGCCCGGGACGCCCGAGGGCTCGTGCCCCGGCGTGCCCCTCCGCACCTCGGCCAGATCCCGCTACTGGGCCGGCGTGTAGCAGACCTCGAGCTTCGGCCGGGGGGCGACGTTCGTTTGCTCGCTCGATCGGATGTCGGTCCGACCGTTCACATCGTGGAGCGCGACGCCGTAGTTCGGGGAACCATCCACCCAGGACTGCACGAGGGCCGCCACGTTGGTGGTCACGACGGCGCTCGCCTGGGCGACGGTGGCGATCGAGGCCTCGACGGCCGCGTTGTACCCGGGGAAGTTGCCGGCGTGCACGGTCGACTCCTGCCAGGGGCCGTTCACGCGGTGCAGCTCGATGGTGCTCGCGCTCTCCTTCCACGTGTGAGACAGCGAGAGGGTCGCGGACTCGACGTCGGAGCCCGCCGGGATGAACGACAGATCGAAGGCCAGCACGCCCAGCTGCACGCCCTCGGGGAACGTGTTCATGACGACATACGGGTAATCGCCGTACGGCCACGAGACGCCGGGCTGGATATGCGCATCCTGCACGCTCCCGTAGGTGCCGCGCTGCACGACCACGCACAGGGGCTCGGCCGGCGGGGGGGGCTCGCAGGCGTCGCCGATGCCGTCGGCGTCTGCGTCGGCCTGGGAGGGGTTGGCCTGCGCCGGGCAGTTGTCGCATGAATCGAACACCCCGTCCTGGTCCGTATCGGCGGCGACCACGGTGACATTATCGAGGAGCGTCCCCTGGCCGTTCGAGATGCCCAGATCGTTGAACTGGAGGCGCGTCGTCGTGCCGGAGGCCACGAGGGTATAGGTGTAATTGACCCATGCGGAGCTGGCGGTCGTGAGCGTGGCCACCTGCTGGCCGCCCCAGACGACGCCGAGCACGTTCTGGCTCGCGTTGGTGCCGGGGCGCGCGGCGAAGGCGAACCGGAGCTGGTAGGTCGCTCCCGGCACGGTCGTGAGGTTCTGATAGATGCCGCTCGAGTCCGTGGCGTCCAGCTCGACGTGCTGGCTGCCGTGCGCGGGGCTCATGCCGTTCGAGTGGTCATGGATCTGGATCTGGCCATAGGCGGCCTGCCAGCCGGTGATCGAGCCGTTGTATATCGACGACGTGCCGGACGACACGTTCGGCGATTCGAAGCTGCCGTTCGTGACGATGTTGCCGGAGGGGAGCACCGAGCAGGAGAGGAGCGCCGCCGCGCCCTCGCCGATGGCGTCTTCGTTATCGTCGCGTGGCTCGGCTGTCGCCATGCAGCCGGAAATCATCGAGGCGAGCGCGAGCGCAGAGGCAGAGATCGACAGATAGGCGGTTCTCATGGGAGAGCTCCTCGTCGCGGCGACGGCATGGCGGCGCCGCGCAGTGCGGCGAGCTGCCGCACGCTGTGGACTTTTAAAATACTATTTACAAATCGGGCGATGCTGAGATGGTGCTCCATTTGCCCGAAGGCGGAGCGCTGAAGGCGTCATTCATCAACCAGCGCGTGCGGCACGACGGCACGGCCGTTACCAGGCGCTCGCCTCCCGGATCGTGGCCGACCTCGAGCTCCCTGGCCCCCAGGAGGACCTCACCCCCCTGGGGGAATGAGGGTCGTCTCCGGCCGGGCGATCGATGGACGAAGTCGGGCGAGCGCGGTCACGAGCGATTCTTGCAGCGGTCAGCCGTAGCGCTGTCTGGTTATATCATGAAGTGGGCGCGCGGATCATGGTCTTTCGCACCAGCCAGCGCCGCGACGAAGAATGCTGTCCTCCTGAGCTCGTGAGAAAAAGAGCCATCGTGGGCACCGTTGGCGCCGAGGGAAGAGGAGAGAGCAAAAATTCTCCATCTCTCCTCTTTCCCTCGGCGTTTCGGCGTCTTCGGCGTCTTCGGCGTCTTCGGCGTCTTCGGCGTCTTCGGCGCCCTACTTGCCTCTACGATTCAATTTCGCCACGTCACGGAACTGGGGCGAAATGGGGCACTGGGGCAAAATGGGACGGCGGAGCCCGCTCACCCCTCGCCCGCTCTCCGCTCGCGCAGCGGCAAGAGCAGCCCGAGAAAGACAACCGAGATCACGGTCCCCAGGGCGAACAGGCCTGCATAGCCGAGCCGCTGGGCGAGCGCGCCCGAGAGCCACACCGCGGGTGATTTGCCGAGCACCTCCACGCTGGCCAGCAGCGTGTAGTGCGTCGCGCCGACCGAACGCCGGACACGCGACATCATGAAAGCGAACACCGCGGTCGTGAGGGCGCCGCCGAAGAGGTGCTCGGCCACGGTGACCGCGACGACGGCATTCGCGGTGGGCGCCCCCGCCGCGGCGAGGGTCCACTCGCCCGCCATCGCGACGGTGCGCAGCGCCGAGGTCACCCCGACGGCGGCGAGCAGCGGGATCCGATGCGACAGGAGGCCTCCCGCGAGCGAGCCGGCGATCGACGCGACGAGGCCGTACGTGCCGACCCAGAGGCCGATCTGGTGCGGCAGGAAGCCGGCGTCGACGAGGAACGGCTTGAACATCATGTCGACCATCGCCTCGCCGAGCTTGTAGGTCCCGAGGAACGCGACGACCCAGAGCGCGCCGGGCGCCCGCAGGGCGGCGAGGACCGTCGCGAGCACCTCGCGGAGCGACCGGCGCGCGTGCGCCTCGACCTCGCTCGCGGGAGGCTCGCGCAGCGCGAGCGAGGCCAGCGCCGAGAGGAAGACGAGCACGGCCATCGCCCCGAACTGACCGCTCCAGCCGATCCAGGCGCTCGCCCAGACGAGCAGCCCGCCGGCGGCGAGCATGCCGACCTTGTAGCCGACCACCTGCGCGGCGTTCGCCAGGCCGAGCTCGCCGCGCCCGAGCAGGTCGATCGCGAGCCCGTCGACCGCGATGTCCTGGGTGGCCGCGAGCAGGTTCATCAGGAAGACCAGCGCGAGCAGGGCGCCGAGGTGGCGCGACGGCGGGACGAACGCGGCGGCCGCGCACGTGAGCGCGAGCAGCACCCCGAGCGGCAGGATCCACGAGCGGCGCCTGCCGATCCGCTCCCAGCCGTAGCGGTCGACGAGCGGCGCCCACAGCGCCTTTGCCGCCCACGGGATCGCGAGCGCTCCGGCGAAGCCCACGCCGGAGAGCGAGACGCCGCTCGCCCGCAGGAAGACGGGGAGCGCCGTCGCCTGGAAGCCGAACGGGATGCCCTGGGCGAAGTACAGCGCGGCGAGGGCGGCGATCGTGCCGGCGCGCGTTCGGTCTGCCACGACGGACAATCGTAACCGAGCGGACGAGCTTCGGTCGCCCGAAACACGGACACTTGCGTACGGTTCGATCTCGATCCGGTCTCGATCTCGATGAGCACGCCGCACCGACTCACCCCATCTGCCGGCCGGACGAGCCCGCGCCGGTGCCCGCACCGATGATCGCCGACACGTTCTCTCCGCGGTCGCTCGCGCCGGCGGGCGCGGTCCGGGTGCGATGGCTGGGCACGGCGGGGTTCGCCATCGAGCACGCCGGCGCGGTGGTGCTCATCGATCCGTATCTCACGCGCGCTTCGCTCCTCCATTGCGTGGTTGGCCAGCTTGTCCCCGACGTGGACGCCATCGCGCGCCACGCGCCACGCGCCGACGCCGTCATCGCGGGCCACACCCATTTCGATCACGCGCTCGACATCCCGGACATCGCTCTTCGCACCGGGGCCACGGTCTTCGGCTCGCGCTCCGCGGCGGCGCTCTGCCGCGCTTCCGGCGTCCCCGCGGCGCGCGTGCGCGACGTCGAGCGCGCGCCGGGCGGCGAGCCCGTGGTCGCCGAGGTCGGCCCGTTCCAGCTGCGCTTCTTCCCGAGCGCTCACTCCCGCCTGCTGCTCGGCCGGGTCCCCTTCCCCGGCGACATCTCCGATTGCGACCAGGTCCCGCTCCGGGCCGAGCGTTACCGGTGCGGCGCCGTCTTTGCGGTGGAGATCCGGGTCGCGGGCCGGCGCATCGTCCACCTGGGCAGCGCGGAGCTCGTCGAGGCGGGCCTCGATTGCAGGGAGCCCGACCTGCTCCTGCTCTGCGTGGCCGGCTGGACCGCCTCGCGCAATTTCCCCGAGCGCGTCGCGCGCGCCCTGTCGCCGCGCGCGGTGCTCTTCTCGCACTGGGACAATTTCTTTCTGCCCCTCGATCGCCCCGCCGTCGCGCTCCCAGCGATGCAGGGAGAGCGCCTGGCGGAGCGCCTCGGCCGGGCGTCACGCGACGTGAGATTGGGTGTGCTGCCGCTGCTGGGCGAGGTGTGGCTCTAGGTCGAGACTCGCTATTTCCTCGCCGTCCGCGGGGACTCTGTACCAGCGTGGATGGGAGCTGTCCGGACAACCGTTCATTCGGTGGTCGAGGCGATGTTCCGACGCTCACCCGACCTCCGCCACGTGCCTCGCGCAGCCGGAATCGTCCCTGGCGAACGCGCGACCAGCTACCCGCCCTTCTCACGGCCCGGCGCGCAGGAACGCCACCTTGATCCGCTTCTTCCCCCACCCGGAGAACTTCACCGTCGCGATCGGATCCGCCCCGGGATCCACGCTCTCGACCACGCCCGGCCCGAACCGCTCGTGGTACACCCGCATCCCGCGCCGCAGCGCGAGCCCCTCGCCGCCCTCGGCGCCCGGGTCGACGGCCTCCCGCTCGACATACCGCTCGCCCGGCGCCCGGTCGGGGACGTCCATGCCGCGCGCCATCGCCCCCCTCGCCGGCTCGCCCTCCCGCGAGAACCGCGCCCCTGCGAACCGCTCGTCACCCTGCGCCTGCGCCCCGGGCCTCCGCTCGCGGCCCTCCCACGAGCGCTCCGGGCCGCCGAAACGGAGCCCGGACGCGGCGTACCCGCCGCCCCCGCCGAACCCGCCCTCGACCCGGCGCTGCGCCATCATGCTGGCGGGCGTCGCGATCGGACGCACCGAGGCCGGCGGCAGATCCGCGAGGAAGCGGCTCGGCAAGCCGTAGCGCGTCTGGCCGAAGATCGCCCGCCGCGCCGCGTGCGTGATCCAGAGCCGCTCGCGCGCCCGCGTGATCGCGACGTAGGCCAGCCGGCGCTCCTCCTCGATGTCGCCCTTGCGGTTCGGATCCTGGCTCCGGAACGGGAACAGATCCTCCTCCATGCCCGTCAGGAACACCGCGTGGAACTCCAGCCCCTTCGCGGCGTGGATCGTCATCATCGCGACCTTGGGCACGTCCGCGAGCGCGTCGACGTCCGACACCAGGCTCACCCGCTCGAGGTAGCCCGCGAGCGTCGCCTCGTCGCCCGCGGCGGTCGCCTCCTGCTCGTAGTCGACGAGCGACTGCACGAGCTCGCGCAAGTTCTGGAGCCGCGCCTCCGACTCGACGCTGTCCTCCTGCTCGAGCGCCTTGGCGTAGCCCGACCGCGCGAGCACCTCCTCCGCCAGCGCGCTCGGCGACGCGCTCTTCGCCTCGGTCATGAGCCCGAGGATCAGATCGCGGAAGCCGAGCAGGCTGCGCTTCGCCGCCGGCGCGAGCGGCGGCAGCTGGCCCCCCGGCATCGCCGACGGCGGCACCCTCCCCTCCAGGAGCGGATCGATCGCCTCGAACAGCGACACGCCCAGCAGGTCCGCCGCCTGGATGAGCTTGTCGACCGTGCTCTGGCCGATCTTGCGGGCGGGCACGTTGATGATGCGGTTGAGATCCACGTCGCTCTTGGGGTTCGCGATGACGCGCAGGTACGAGAGCAGGTTCTTCACCTCCGCCCGCTCGAAGAAGCGCGTGCCCCCGATGATCTGGTACGGGATGCGCGCCTCGCGCAGCACCTCCTCCAGCACGCGCGACTGCGCGTGGATCCGGTAGAACACCGCGATCTCGTTCGGCGAGACGCCCTGCGCGATGAGCTCGCGGACGCCCTCGACCACCCACGCCGCCTCGTCGTGCTCGCTGTCCGCCGCCACCACGTCGATCGGCGTGCCGTCCTGGTTCGCCGTCCAGAGCTCCTTCGGCTCGCGATCCGACGCGTGCCGGATCACGCCGAGCGCGCCCCGCACGACGTGCCCGATCGAGCGGTAGTTCTGCTCGAGCTTCACCACCGTCGCGTGCGGAAAATCGCGCCGGAAGCCGCGGACGATCCGGACGTCGGCGCCGCGCCAGCGGTAGATGCTCTGGTCGTCGTCGCCGACGACGCAGAGGTTGTCGTGGCTCTTGCAGAACGCCCGGACGAGCCGGTACTGCACCTGGTTCACGTCCTGGAACTCGTCCACGAGCACGTGGCGGAAGCGCCCCCGGAGGTCCTCGCCGGCGAAGCTCGTCGGGTCCTCCGCGATGCGCAGCACGGAGAGCAGGAGGTCGTCGAAGTCCACCGCGCTCGCCGCCTTGAGGTGCCGCTCGTACGCCTCGAAGCACCGCGCGATCGCGTCGTCGAAGTAGCCCTTGCGCTCGAACTCGGCGGGCCCCCGCCCCTCCTGCTTCTCCGCGTGGATGCGCGAGAGCACCTGGCGGGGCGGATAGCGCCGATCGTCGAGGTTGAGCTCCTTGAGCACGCGGTTCATGACCGCCCGCTGATCGTCGTCGTCGTAAATGATGAAGTTCTTGTCGAGCCCGGCCGCCTCGTGGTGCCGGCGCAACAGGCGCGCGCACACCGCGTGGAACGTGCCCACCCAGAGGTCCTTCACGATGTCGGCCCCGATGAGCCCCTCCAGCCGGCGCTTCATCTCGGTCGCCGCCTTGTTCGTGAACGTCACCGCCAGGATCCGGTAGGGCGGGACACGGTGCGTGACGATGAGGTTCGCGATCCGGTACACGATGACCCGGGTCTTGCCGCTCCCCGCGCCCGCGAAGATGAGGAGCGGCCCCGCCGCGTGGCTGGCCGCGCGCGCCTGCGGCTCGTTCAGCTCCTCGTGAGGGAGGCCAGGCTCGGGCGGCGGAGAGCGGTCGGCGTCGTGTGCGGCGAAACGATCCACACGGGGTCGCTAGCACGACCTCCGCGCGAGCGGGAGCCCGCCGAGCCCCGGAGCCCCCTTCGGCGCTTCCCGTTTTTTCCGCGGCAAATCACGCCCGCTGGCCGTAACCTCGCACGTCCGTGCGCCTCCGGCAGAGCACCGGGGGAGCAGCGGCCCGGACGACCGGCCCAGGAGAGACCATGCGCATCGCGCTGACGCACAACCTGAAGATCACGAGCTCCGCCGAGGAAGCCGAGTTCGACAGCCCGGAGACGATCGCCGCCATCGCCGGCGCGCTCGAGCGGGCCGGGCACGAGGTGGAGCGGATCGAGGTCAGCGGGCCGGCCTCCCGGGTCCTCGCCCGGCTCGAGGCGCTCCAGCCGGATCTCATCTTCAACACGGCCGAGGGCCACAAGGGCAAGACGCGCGAGGCCTTCTATCCGTCACTGTTCGACGAGCTCGGCATCCCGTACACAGGCTCCGACGCCTACACGCTGAACGTCGCGCTCGACAAGTCGCTCACGAAGCGCGTCCTCGCGAGCTACGGCGTCGCCACCCCGCGCGCCCGCCTCGTCAACCGGACCACCCTGGAGAGCGGCGCGCTCGACGACGTGAGCTTCCCCGTCATCGTGAAGCCGAATTTCGAGGGCTCCTCCAAGGGCATCTTCCGGGAGTGGAGCGTCTGCGAGGACGCGCACCACCTCGCCGAGGTCGTCGAGCGGCAGCTCGCGCGCTTCGAGGCGGGCCTGCTCGTCGAGCACTACATCGCCGGCATCGACGTCGCGTGCGCCTTCGTCGACGGCCTCAAGGACACGAACGGCGCGCGATCGAGCGGCACCGGCATCCCCGAGGGCGTCCTCACCCCGATCGAGTTCGTGATCGATCCCGAGGTGCCGGGCAGCTACAACGTGTACGACTTCAACCTGAAGCACGCGAAGCCCGAGCAGGTCACGCGCCGGCCCGCGCAGCTGCCCCCGGCCACGATCGAGCGCATCCGGTCGCTCACGGCGCGCGTCGTGCGCGCCCTGGACCTCAAGGATCACGCCCGCTGCGAGTTCCGGGTCTCGCCGTCCCCCTCGCGCAGCCAGGGCCACGACGTCCACTTCCTCGAGGTCGACGGGCTGCCCACCCTCCAGCCGGGCGCCAGCGTCTTCGTCGCGGCGGCGCAGCGCGGCGTCGACTTCGACGGCGTCATCCGGGCCATCGTGAGGAGCGCCTGCAAGCGGCGGGGGCTCCTGCCGCTCCTGGAGAGCAACCAGCAGCGCCGGGCGAAGCGCACCGCGCTCCGCGTCGGGTTCACCTACAACATGAAGCGGAGCGACACGGCCGCGGCCGACAAGGCGGGCCCCGGCACGATGCACGACCTGGAGGCCGAGTTCGACTCGCCGCGCACGATCCAGGCGATCACGAGCGCCATCGAGAGCTACGGCCACACCGTGGTCCCGCTCGAGGCGACGCCGGACCTGCCGCGCGCGCTCGCGGCTTCCGGGGTCGACGTCGTCTTCAACATCGCCGAGGGGCTCCGCGGCCGCGGCCGCGAGGCGCAGGTGCCGGCGCTCTGCGAGCTGCTCGGCATCCCCTACAGCGGCTCGGACGCGACCACGCTCTCGCTCGCGCTCGACAAGGGCCTCACGAAGCAGATCCTGCGCGCGGCCGGCATCGAGACGGCCGAGTGGCAGGTGGTCACGACCGGGCGCGAGAAGCTGAAGCCGTTCCGCTACCCGGTGATCGTGAAGCCCAACGCCGAGGGGACCTCGAAGGGGATCACCTCCGCGTCCGTCGTCAAGGACGAGGCCGCCGCGCGCGCCGCGGCGAAGCAGCTGGTCGATCGCTACCACCAGCCGGCCCTCATCGAGGAGTACATCACGGGCCGCGAGTTCACCGTCGGCCTGCTCGGCGAGCGGCGGCCGAAGGTGCTGCCGCCGATGGAAGTCGTCTTCGTCGACCCGCCCGCCTACCCCGTCTACGGCTACGACGAGAAGCAGTCGGACACGCCGCGCGTGCGCTTCGAGTGCCCCGCGCAGCTCACGCCGTCGGAGCTCCGCCGCGTCGAGAAGGTCGTGCGCGACACGTTCGCGGCCCTCGGGTGCCGCGACGTGGCCAGGGTCGATCTGCGCATGACGAAGGACGGCAGGGTGTACGTCATCGAGATCAACCCGCTGCCCGGGCTGACGCCCGACTTCAGCGATCTCTGCGTGATCGCGAAGGTGGCGGGGATGGATTACCGGATGCTGATCGGCGAGATCCTGGCCGGCTGCCTCAAGCGCCACCGCGACGCCCGGGCCGCCGCGACGCCGCGGCCCGCGTTCACCGCGGCGGCGCCTGCGGCGGGCGCCGCCGCGCCCTCCGCGAGCGCGGCGGCCGCCTCGCCGGCCGCCGACCCGGGCCTGCTGGCCGCGCCCTGCCCTGCGCACGCCGGGCCCGCGCCGCTCCCGGCGGAGCACGCGCCGCTCCCGGCGGAGCACGCGCCCCTCTCCGACGCGGTCTCCGCCGCGAACGGCGAGGTCGCCGGCCCATGAGCGCGCCCTCGGCCGCGCTCAGGCGCCCTCGGCTGCGCGATCTCGGCGTCGCGATCGGCCGCTTTCCGACGGGTCCGGACAACGCCATCACGGACGTCGCCGGGGTGCGGGTCCACCACGTCACCAAGATCCAGGGCGAAGGCGAGCTCGTCCCCGGCCTCGGCCCCGTGCGCACGGGCGTCACCGCGGTCGTCCCGGCCGACGGTGACGTCTTCCTGGATCGGGTGTTCACCGCGAGCTATGTGCTCAACGGCGCAGGCGAGGTGACCGGCCTCTCGCAGATCAACGAGTGGGGCCTCTGTGAGACGCCGATCCTGCTCTGCAGCACGCTCTGCGTCGGCCGCGTCCTCGACGCGACCGTCGCGTGGCTCTCGCGCCGCCATCCCAAGATCGGCAAGGACTACGATGTCGTGATCCCGGTCGTCGCCGAGTGCGACGACAGCTTCCTCAACGACGCCGTGGGGCGCCACGTGACGCAGGCCGACGTCGACGAGGCGATCGACGGGGCCCGGAGCGGCCCCGTGGCAGAGGGGTGCGTCGGCGCCGGCACGGGCATGCAGACGTTCCACTTCGCGGGCGGGATCGGCACCTCGAGCCGGTCGGTCCCTGTCGGCGGGGTCGACGCCGTCGTCGGGGCGCTCGTGCTGTCGAACTTCGGCGATCGCGAGCTGCTCCGCGTCGATGGGGTCCCGGTCGGGCGGCTCATCAGCGATCGCTTCAACCACGTCCCGCGGCGGGGCCCCGCCGGCTCGATCATCGTGCTCGTCGCCACCGACGCCCCGCTCATCCATCGTCAGCTCGCGCGCCTCGCGCGGCGCGCCGCGCTCGCGATCGGCCGGACCGGCGGCTACGCGGCCAACAACTCGGGCGAGATCGTCCTCGCGTGGAGCACCGCGAACCGGGTGCCTCGCGTCCCCACGGAGCAGTGGAGCGCCCCCCGCTCCAGCCGCTCGCTCAGCGTGCACCCCCTCGCGCCGGGCCGGCACATGGCCGAGCTCGTCCTCGACACCGAGATCGACGCCCTCTACGAGGCCACAGTCGACGTCGTGGAGGAGGCGATCCTCAACGCCATGTTCGGCGGCGTCGACATGACCGGCCACAGCGGCCACCACGCGCCCGCCCTCCCGCTCGACGCCGTGGCCGAGATCCTGAAGCGATACCGCCCCCCGCACCCCTGCGACCCGCCGCCCCTCTTCTAGCGACGCGTCGCCCGCGCCTCAGCGCTATTCAGGATCGCCGTGGAGGAGCCACTCGTGGGCTGCGTCCTCGTCCCAGAAGCGCCGGAGGACCTTGTCCGTGCCGCTCTCGCGCGCCACGCGGTTCAGCTGGAGCGCGACGATGTCGCTCTCGATGATCTCGGCGACGCGCATCACCCCGAGTTCCAAGCCGAACTCCTGGACGGCGCGGATCTTCTCCGCCACATCGGGGGACATCGGCCTGAACCCGCGGACATCGGCCTTGATCTTGATCTCCCGGCCCTGGAGGCTCTCGCACGCCTTCCTCAGCTCGCTGACGAAGTTCTCCATCTCCTCGAGGCGGACACGCCCCTCAAGGACGAAATCCACCATGGCGATGATCCGGTCGACTTTGATCTCGAACACGTTGAGAGACCTCCTGCCAGTTCCCGAAGGGGCGGGATGGGGCGGCGCGATCATACCCCGGATCGCGCACGGACGCGCCTAGGGATCGCGACGCTCACGCGGCAGCGACGCTGGCCGTCGGCCGTGGGAAGCTCGGGCTGGCGTCGCCGCCCTTCACGCCGCGCGCGGCTCGCCGACGCGCGACTTGCCCTGTCCGCGCCGCACGGCGATGGCCTGCTCGTAGATGGTCTCGTACCGCGAGAGCAGCGTGGGCCACTGCCGCTCCTTGAGGATCCACGCCCGCGCGTTCTTGCCGACCTGATCGAGGCGCGCCGGGTCCTTGAGGGCCTCCACACACCGCTTCGTGAGGTCGGCGCTGTCGCCCGCCTTGAAGACGAACCCGGTCTCGCCATAACGGACGAGCTCCCCCATGGCCGCGACGTCGCTCACCATCACGGGCCGGGCCATCGACATCGCCTCGAGCGGCTTCAGCGGCGTCGTGAGCTCGGTCGTCCGGGTCCGGATGCGGGGATACACGAGCAGGCTCGCCATCGCGTAGATGTTGAACACCTCGTCGTGCGGCACCCGCCCGGTGAAGGTCACCTTGGACTCCACCCCTCGCTCGCGGGCGAACGCCTTGAGCTCCATCTCCTGGCCGCCGGCCCCGGTGATCACGACGTGCGCGTCCGGGATCTCCCGCGCGATGTCGCCGATCGCCGCGATGAGCGTCTGGAGCCCCTCGTACGGCTGGAAGGTACCGACGTAGCCGATGAGCTTCTTTCCGGCGAGCCCGAAGCGCTCCCAGGCGCCGGGAGGAGCCTCCCGCGGCGCGAACTTGTCCGAGTCGACGCCGTTGCCCACGACGTGGAGCGCGTCCGTGCTGCGCACCCGCGGCGCGACGGCGTTCTTCAGGGCCTCGCAGATCGTGACCGTCGCGTCAGCGTACTTGTAGACGATCGTCTCGAGGCCGGCCGCGATCTTGTAAGGCGCCGAGTCCTCTTTGAATTTGCCCCGGTCGACGGAGGCGTTCTCCCAGAGATCGCGCACCTCGTAGACGAGCGGCAGCCCGAAGCGGCGCGCCGCCGCGAGCGCCGGAAGCCCGACGAGCATCGGCGAGTGCGCGTGCACGAGATCGGGCTGGAACTCCCGGATCGCGTCCTCGACGCGCGCCTCCAGCGCCCGCACGAGCGAGAGCTCCCTGACCAGCGGCAGCTTCTTGCCGGTCGGCTCGCGCGTCCGCCAGTACGAGATGCCGCCGATCTCGTCCTTCAGCGCATCCCCGGACCCTTGCTGCGCCGACGTCACCACCGCCGGCCGCATCCCGTGCTCGGCCTGATGCTTGATGATGTAGTCGCTGCGGATCGTGTACCCCGCAATGACAGGCAGCGACGTATGAAGAACATGGAGCACGCGCACGAATCACCACCCTTCTTTATGCTGCGCCGCGCAGCCTACCCGAGGCCGCCGCGACCGTCATCAAGCTCCTCCACGCGCGTGAATGCGCGTGGAGGAGCATGGACGCGTCCACGCTGTTCGGCGGGCCGGCGGAGAGCCTAGCTCTCGGCTGCCACGTTGCGGTACGCTCCGCCGCCGCATGACCCTCAAAATCGCGATCGTCGGCTGCGGCAAGATCGCCGACGGCCACATAGAAGAGATCCAGAAGATGCCGGAGCGGGCTCGGGTCGTCGCCGTATGCGACCTGGAGCTCCTGATGGCCGAACAGATCGCGGTGCGCTACGGCATCGCGAGCCACTACGACTCGTTCGACCGCCTGCTGGACGTCGAGAAGCCCGACGTCGTCCACATCACCACCCCTCCGCAGTCGCACCTGTTCCTCGCCCGGCGAGCCATCGAGGCGGGCGCCCACGTCTACGTGGAGAAGCCGACTGCGCTGAACCTCGCGGACGTGCGGCGCCTCATCGAGCTCTGCACCGCCGCCGGGAAGAAGATGACCGTCGGCTGGGAGTACCAGTTCGATCCCCCGGCCGTCGAGATGCGCAGGCTCGTCGGCGACGGCGTGCTCGGCGATCCCGTCCACGTGGAGAGCTGCTTCGGCTACAACCTCGCCGGCCCCTTCGGCGCGGCGCTGCTCGGTGACGGCTCGCACTGGGTCCATCGCCTCCCGGGCAAGCTGTTCCACAACAACGTCGATCACCTGCTGAACAAGATCGTCGAGTTCGTGGACGACGAGCAGCCGAAGGTCACCGCGACCGCCTACGCGCTCAGGGAGAAGCGGTTCGGCGACTCGCGCGACGACATGCTCGACGAGCTGCGCGTCACGGTGCAGGGCGCGCGCGTCAGCGCCTACGGGACCTTCTCGTCGCACGCGCGGCCGCCCGGGCACTTCCTCCGCGTCTACGGCACGAAGAACACGCTCCACGTCGACTTCACGAGCCGCACGGTCACCCTCGACGCGTCGCCGAAGCTCCCGAGCGCCATCGGGCGCGTCGTCCCGGCCTTCGATCAGGCCCTCTCGTACCTCCGCGAGGGGGGCAAGAACGTGGTGCGGTTCGCCCGCAGCGACTTCCACTTCTTCTCGGGGCTGAACCGCCTGATCGGCCTCTTCTACGACAGCATCACGCGGGGCGCGGAGTTGCCCATCTCGTACCGGGACATGATCCGGGTCGCGTGGATGATGGATGAGATCTTCCGGCAGGTCCCGCAGGAGAAGGCGCGCACATGAAAGTCCTTGTCACCGGCTCGAACGGCTTCCTTGGGTCGGCCCTCGTCGACCGGCTGCTCGCCCATGGCGAGACCGACCTCCGCTGCCTCGTCCGCCCCGCGAGCAACCGCTCGCGGCTCGAAGAGATCGAGAAGCGGCGGGGCGTCCCCCTCGACATCGCGGTGGGCTCCCTCGCCACGAAGGAGGCCGCCGAGCGCGCTGTCGAGGGCGTGGACGTCGTCTACCACGTGGCCGCGGCCATGGGCGGCGCGCCCGCGGACATGTTTTTGAGCACCGTCGTCGCCTCGAAGAACCTGCTCGAGGCGCTCGTCCACACCGGCCGATCGCCGCGTGTCGTCCTGGTCAGCTCCTTCGGCGTCTACGGCGTCGCCGATCTCCCGCGGGGGTACATCGTCGACGAGAACACGCCCCTGGAGGCGCGGCCCGCGCAGCGCGATCTCTACTCGCAGGCGAAGCTCCGGCAGGAGAAGCTCTTCTGGGAGTACCAGGCGCGCTACGGCTTCCCGCTGACGGTGCTCCGCCCCGGCGTCATCTACGGCCCCGGCGGCAACGCCTTCTCCAGCCGCGTCGGGATGAGCCTCTTCGGCGTGTTCCTGCACCTCGGCGGCCGCAACATCCTCCCGCTCTCGTACGTCGACAACTGCGCCGAGGCGATCGCCGTCGCCGGCCGGAGCGACGTCGCGCGGGGGCAGGTCTACAACGTCCACGACGACGACCTGCCCACGGCCGACGTCTACCTCGCCCGCTACAAGCGCGAGGTGAAGCCGATCCGCTCGCTCACGGTGCCCTACTTCGCCCTCACCGGGATATCGAAGCTCGTCGAGCGCTACCACGCCTACTCGAAGGGGCAGCTGCCGGCCATCTTCACGCCCTACAAGAGCGCGACCTCGTGGAAGGGGAACCGGTTCGACAACACGAAGCTGAAGGCGCTCGGGTGGAAGCAGCTGGTCTCCACGGAGGAGGGCCTCCAGCGGACGTTCACGTACCTCAAGGAACGCGCGACATGACGGGCTGGCGGCCGCTCGCGTCGCTCGGGCTGGCGCTCGGCCTCGCGGGTCTCCTCGCCGGCTGCGAGCGGCGGCAGACCCCGGGGCCGCCGGCGGTCCACAGCGGCGAGGGCACCCAGTCCGCGACCGCGGCCCTCGCGGCCGCGGCGCCGCGCTTCGAGGGGCCGCCCGCGCCGCCGGCCACGCCGACCAAGGGGCACCCGCGGCTCTGGGTGCGCGCGGCCGATCTGCCGAAGCTCCGGGCGCGCGCCACGCAGGCGAACCCCCTGTTCAAGGAGCTCGCCGCCGTGACGGCCGAGGCCGCGGCGGCGATGGACAAGGGCAACATCCCCTCCGAGGGCGACTGCACCCACGCCCGCATCTACTGCGAGGCGCACGCGGAGCTGTTCGCCTTCATGTCGCTCGTCTCGGGCGACGAGGCGGCCCGCAACGACTACGCCGCCCGCGCGCGCAAGATCCTTCTCACCATCGTCGATCGCGTGAACAAGGGGGATCCGCAGGATCCCTTCGTCCGCAGGTTCTCGACCGGCGACCGCGCCCGCTGGGCCGGAGAGTCGTTCGGCCTCACGGTCGACTGGATCTACGGGTACCTCTCGGCCCAGGACAAGGCGGCGATACGGCCCGTCTTCCTCCGCTGGGCGGAGGAGCAGCTGCAGTCGTCGACAACGAGCCACGATCACCCCGAGCCCGTGGGCAAGCTGAACGACCCGGCGATGCTGAAGGAGCCGAGGAAGCGCAGGTACGCCGTGAACAACTACTTCACGTCGCACATGCGCAACCTGACGCTCCTGTCGCTCGCGTTCGACGAGGCCGACGATCCGCCGGATCCGAAGCCGAGCGGCACCTACCCGCGGCTCAGGGACTACTTCGCCAACGTCACCGGGGCGTGGCTCTACATGACCGACAGCGTCCTGCGGAACGACGCGCGCGGCGGCGCGCCGCCGGAGGGCTTCCAGTACGGCCCCGCGACGCTGGCCTACGTGAGCGAGACGCTGCTCGCCATCCAGACGGCCGGCGAGGCCGATCCGGCGAAGTGGGGCCCGCAGGTGCACCTCGACGGCAACCCGTTCTGGCACGAGTTCATCCCGGCCCACCTCCACAGCCTGAGCCCCGCCACGCCGGCGGGCCGGCTCGGGCCGACCCACGAGGCCGCGTGGACGGGCGACGGGGAGCGCTACGAGTACACGGATCACATCGACCCGTTCGCGGCGCTCGGCCTCCACGCCGAGAACAGCGGCAACGCCGAGCGCCTGAACGCGCTCCGCTGGATGGCCATCCACGCCGGCCCTGGCGGCGCCGCGGCCCTCGCGCGGCGCGCCCGCTCGCAGCTCGGCCAGACCCACAAGCGCCACTCGATCCTGTACTTCCTCCTGCTCGACCCGGCGGTCACCCCGACCGACCCGCGCCCCTCCATCCCGCTCACGCACTACGGCCCCGGCCTCGGCCAGGTCTTCGCGAGGACGAGCTGGGGGCCCGAGGCCACGTGGCTCCAATTCCAGCTCGGCTGGGAGCAGATCGACCACCAGCACGGCGACGGCCTCAGCTTCGGCTTCTACCGTGGCGGCGAGTGGCTCACGAAGGAGCGCGTCGGGTACGGCGCCTTCATGGCGAGCTCCGAGCAGCACAACACCCTCGCGGTCGAGAACGACAAGAACCGCCGCTACGACGACCCGAACCGCGGCGAGCTCTGGCGGCGCGGGTCCCAGTGGCCGCTCGTGCACACGGGGGATCCCAGGGTCCTCGCGAAGAGCTTCGCGCAGGACTACGTCTACGTCCTCGGCGACGCGACCCCGCTCTACAACTCCGAGTACGAGAACATCCGCGACGTCACGCACGTCAGCCGCGCGCTCGTGTGGCTCAAGCCGGACCACCTCGTCCTCTACGACCGCGCCGCGACGGGCAAGGACGGGCGCTTCAAGCGCTTCTTCGTGCAAACGCCGAGCGCGGCGCAGGTCGCGGGGAAGCTCGCGACGGCCACGACCGCGAAGGGGCAAAAGCTCTTCGTGACCACGGTCCTGCCGGAGAGCGCCGTCGTCGTGGCCGAGCCGTACAAGCCGACGGGCACCTGGGACACCAAGCCTGCCGAGAACGAGCCGATGCTCGCGACCCTGCGGGTCGAGCCGCCGGCCCCGATGCCGAAGGACGCGCGCTTCCTGCACGTGCTCCAGGGAGCGGCCGGCAACGCGACGGCGGATCCGGTGGCGCTCGTGCGCACGAAGCGCGGGACGCCGTTCGTGGGCGCGGCGGTGAAGGGCACGCTGGTCCTGTTCCCTGTCGAGCTGGGCGCAGTGTCCGAGGTGCAGTTCACCACGCTCCCCGGCGTGGCGAAGCACGTCGTCACGGGCCTCTCCCCCGGCGCATCCTACGACGTGATCAGGAAGCCCGCGGCCGACGGAGACGAGATCACGATCCGCGCCGGCTCGGCCGCCAAAGCCGACGAGGGCGGTGTCCTCGCCTTCTGAGCGCCGTGTCGCGAGCGGCAAGCGGCAAGCGGCAAACGGCAAACGTGACGATGGCGCCATCCGCGCCCGCTTGTCCTCGGCGTGGCGCGCTGCAATAATCCATCCTCCTTGCCCACGTCCTGTACGGAGATGCCATGAGCAAGAAGCGACTCGTCTCTGCCGGCACATTCCTCGTCGCGCTGGGCGCCCTGTTCATCCCCATCGAGGGCACGGCGCCGGCCGCGACCGGCCCCATCGCGAAGGCAGGCTCGCTCGATCTGTCGGGCTTCGCGAGCACCCGGCCCGATACCCCGCTGGATCTCCTGTTCATCCATCACTCGTGCGGCGGCCAGCTCCTCACGGAGCCGGGCGCCGAGAAGGAGAAGGCGTCGTGCGTCTACGAGGCGCACCCGAACGGAGGTGGGCTCAAGAAGAAGCTCACGGATCAGGGTTACCGCGTCCACGAGGCCTCCTACGGCAGCGAGATCGGCGAGAACACCGACCTCTTCGACTGGGCGCCCAAGTTCCGCGACAAGATGGACAAGGTGCTCCGGGTCGCGCTGAACGACCAGATGCACCCGGACGGCGTGGTGAACCGGATCGTCGTCTTCAAGTCCTGTTATCCCAACAACCGCTTCGTCGGCGAGGGCTCCGCCCCCGGCAACCCGGCCGGCCCGGAGCTCACCGTCTGGAACGCGAAGGCCACGCTGACGTCGATCCTGCCCGACCTCGCGAAGCGGAAGGACACGCTGTTCGTCTACATCACCGCCCCCGCCAACATCCTCAAACGCTCGAAGGAGCCCGCCTGGAAGTGGACCGCCAAGCGGCTCCTCGGGAAGCCCTCCGACGCCGAGATCGCGCAGCGCCAGGCGGATCTCGCCCGTTCGTTCAACAACTGGGTCAAGTCGCCCGACGGCTGGCTCAGCGGCTATCCGGAGAGGAACGTCGTCGTCTTCGACTACTACGACGTGCTCACGAACAAGGGCGAGTCCAACTTCTCCCTCCACGGCTCGGAGGGCAACACCGACAACCACCCCTCGAGCGCGGGCAATGCGAGGGCGGCGGACGAGTTCGTCCCGTTCCTGAACCAGGCCGTGCGCCGCGTGGGCCTCAGCACCTAGCGTCGAGGGCCCTGCAACCGCGCCGGAGGGAGCGAGCGCAAGTCGCTTGACGCGAGCCGCGATCCTCCGGAACGTCCCCCACCACCCGAACGGCGTCTTCGCCGAGGACCCTCGACATGCTCGCGCTCCCCGGGGTCATCCTTCTCATCATCTTCATCTACGGCAGGCCCCAGGAATGGGACGAGCGCTTCGAGAACCTGCCGTTCCTGTACCTCTGGCTCGGCCTCGCCTTCATGGGCATGGGCCTCGACCTCGCCATGGGCAAGGTCAGGCTGAAGGCGACCCCGCAGCTCCGGTGGGCCATCGTCGTCTACTTCTGGTGCGTGTTCACGCTCGGCTTCCGGAACCCCGCCGAGTTCTCGGAGGGCTTCGTCTCGATCAGCGTGACGTTCGTGCTCTTCTTCCTGATCGGGCACAGCACCGACGGCTTCAAGGGCTTCCAGAAGCTCGCCACCACGGTGCTCATCATGGGCCTCTTCGTGGCGGGCGTCGCCGTGCACCAGGGGTTCTCCTCGTTCCAGTGCCTGGCGATGACGCAGACCATCGGCGGCTCGCGCGGCGAGGCCGGCATCCCCGACGGCCGCTCGTGCGAGCTGCGCGTGGACTGCCGCGAGGGGCCGGGCGCCGATCCCGAGGTCGAGTACCTGTGCGAGCGCGTCGGCCTCTTCAAGACGTCGACGATCAACGGCCGCGTGCGCTGGCGCGGCGTGCTCCAGGATCCGAACGAGCTCGCGCTCACGTCGGGCATCGTGCTGCCGTTCAGCTTCGCGATGTTCGAGCAGAAGCGCTCCTTCATGCGCGCGCTCCTGGTCTTCGGCTCGCTCCTCTTGATCGCGACCGCGATCATCCTCACGCAGTCCCGGGGCGGCCAGCTCGTCTTCGCGACGGTGCTGGGCGTCTACTTCGTCAAGAAGTACGGCATCCGCGGCGCGATCTTCGGCGCGATCTGCGCGGCGCCGCTCATGATGCTCGGCGGCCGCGGCGGCGACGAGGCCGACGAGTCGGCGGGCGAGCGCACGGAGATCCTGGGCGAGGGGCTGAACATCTACCGGATGTTCCCGCTGATGGGCGCGGGCTTCCGCCAGTTCACGGAGCACCACTGGCTCACCGCGCACAACGCGTACCTCCTCGCGCTCTCGGAGCTCGGCCCGCTCGGGATGTTCGCGTGGTCGGCGATGATCTACCTCACCCTCAAGATCTCGCTGGTCGCGCTCAAGCGGTACGAGCACGGCGCACAGTTCGCGACGATCCGCGCCTGGGCCATGGCGATCATGGCCGGGTTCTGCGGGATGATGGTCGGGATCTTCTTCCTCTCGTTCACCTACCACTACGTGCTCTGGATCTACTTCGGCCTGGCGGGGTCGCTGTATTGCGCCATCAGGAGCGTCGATCCGAGCTTCTCGATCCAGTTCGAGAAACGCGACCTCTACCGGCTCATCCTGGCCGACCTCGGCCTGGTGTTCGTGATCTTCTTGCTGAGCAAGAGGGCCTAGCGCAGCCGCGCGGAGCTGCCCCGGTTCTGCAGAGAGAGCGCCATGACGCGCGGAGCGATCGCGGCCGCGACGCCCGCGTCGGCGTTCCGGAGGCGCGGCGCCCGCTCAGCGCCCCAGGCCGAGGACCATCACGAGCGGCGTCTTCACGATGATCGAGAGCTCCATCTGCAGGAACGTCGAGAGCTTCTCGAGCGACGCGGCGTACGCGAGGTCGAAGAGCAGCTTCATCCGCATGTCGTCGGCCTCGGCGCCCTCCGCCTCCTCGAGGCCGAACGGGTTCGTCAGCGTCGCCTCGAACGCGGCGACCTCGCTCTCCGCCGGGGCGCGCCCGGTATACCCGAGCGACACCTGCGCGAGCCCCGTGATGCCCGGCTTGATGTCGCGCATCCGCTCCTCGAAGAACGGAATGGCGAGCGCGAGGTTGACGAGCAGCTCGGGGCGCTCGGGGCGCGGCCCCACGATGCTCATGTCCCCCATGAGCACGCTCCAGAACTGCGGGATCTCGTCGAGGCGCGTCTTGCGCAGGAAGCGGCCGACCCGGGTGATGCGCGGGTCGTCCTGCTGGGCGAGCACGGCCCCCGTCAACTTCTCGGCATCCACGCGCATGGAACGGAACTTGCGCATGTGGAATTCGACGAATCGCGGGTAGGCCACGCCGTCCCGCACTTCCGTGCCGATGAGCATCCCGGCACGGCGCTGCATGTAGAAGATCGGCCCGGGCGACTCGAGGTAGATAGCCGCGCCGATGAGAGGGTAGAGCGGGAGGGTCAGCGTGAGACCCACGAGCGAGCCCGCGATGTCGATCGCACGTTTCGCTACACGAACGCCAGGTGTCACTGTTTACCTTGTGGCTCCCATAGTCGAGAACGTGGTAGGGTACAAGCTCGGATGGAGGTTTGGGCGTGATCCGACTCCGCGTACCAGGTTCGTTGACCTATCGCCACCTCGCCCTCCGCGTGGTGGCGGCCGCATGCAAGATGGCCGCGCCTGGGAGGGTCGAGGGCGGGTCGCCCGGCCTCACCCAGGAGGATTTCGAGGACCAGACCGTCTCGGCGTTCGGCGAGGCGTTCAACAACATCGCGATTCACGGATACCGCGCTGGCCCGCCGGGCGACGTCGACATCGAGATCGAGTCCGACGCGGACGGCATTATCATTCGCTTGATGGACACGGGCTGCAGCTTCGATCCCGCGGCCATCGACAACCCTCCCATCGACGACCTCCCCGAGTCCGGGATGGGGCTCTTCATCATCAAGTCATTCATGGATGAGGTCGACTACTGTCCCGGCAGCCCGAATGTCCTTCGTCTGGTGAAGCGGAGGGAGGGCAGCTCGTGTATTGCCGGCGACGAGGGTGAAGGCAGCAGCGAACAAGAGCATTCCGACGCCGATTTCGCCGGGGCGACAGGGCATCGGACAAGCAGTTTTCGAATGCGGAGCGTCTCCCGTTCGGGCGCGACCCGCGCCGCAGGGGGAATCAAAATCCAATGAGCTATACGCGGACCGATAACGGCAGTGAGACGGTCGTGCAGTTCGAGGGGACCCTCGACGCAGTGACCGCACCGGAGTTCAGGACATTGGTGGACGAGCTGGTGGCCGAGAACCGGCAGAACATCACGCTCGAGCTCTCGTCCCTCCGGCTGATCGACAGCTCGGGCGTCGGCGTCATCGTCTCGCTGTTCAAGCGGGTACGGGCCAACGGCGGCCAGGTGCGCATCGTCGGGCTGAGGGATCAGCCGCGCGCGATCTTCCGCCTGCTGCGCCTCGATCGGGTGTTCCCCACGTGACGCTCGGTGGCGGCGCGCGCGCCGCCACCCCGGCCCCCCGGCCCACCCGTCGACGACGGCCGCGGTGGCAGCGCCGCGCGGCAGGTGTCGCGCGGACGTTGCTGAGCGGCTGGAGTCGCCCGGACGGCGCCCACCCGTCGCCGCGGCGCTGGTTGCGCGCGCTGCGCGTGCTGCGCGTACCGGAGGCGTGTTAGGCGTGGGGTTGCGCGCGGCGGGCACGCGGCGGGCACAGCCGAGTGCAACAAGCTGGCGCTCGGGCGTCGCACGTCTACCATAGCCAACCAGCCTGCCAGACCGGGGTGCGCGTCCTCCGGGCCGGGCGGAGCAAGGCAACCTTCGAGGAGCGGGGACCATGGACAAGAAGATGAACCAGCAGCCCTCCGGGCCTACCCCGCCCCAGGAGGCGCTCGGGGCGATTCCCGCCGACGCATCGGCGCGGCCTGCAGGTCCGCAGCCGCCCAGCGTCAGCGCGATGATCAACCGGACGCTGGCGCACTGGTACGTGGCGGTGCTGGTGGCGATCGCGGGGCTCGGGTTCACGGTGCTCGTCGTGCAGTCGAGGAAGCCCGCGTACCGCTCCGAGACCGTGATCTTCTACCGCGAGGGCGTCAAGGCGACGTACCTCGGGCCGGACGGGCCCGACCCGCTCCGCACCCTCTCCGCGCGCCTCAAGGAGACGCTGCTCGCGCGCTCCAACCTCGAGAAGGTCGTGACCGAGTTCAACCTCTTCCCCGACGTCCTCGAGAAGCGGGGCATGGTCGACGCTGTCGATCGGCTCCGCGCCAAGATCACCTTCAAGGCCCGCTCGCAGGACACCTTCGCGATCTCGGCCGAAGGGGAGACGCGCGAGCAGGCGCAGGAGGTGACGCAGCGGCTCGCGGACATCCTCGTCGAGGAGACGACGCGCATGCGCAGGTCGCAGGCGAAGCTGACGAACGAGTTCCTCGACGCCGAGCTGAAGCGCGCCGAGCAGGACGTCGAGAAGGCCGAGACCGAGCTCGCGGCCTTCCTGGCAGAGCACCCCGAGTTCGCCACCGAGCAGTCCACCCCCGGCGGCTCGCAGGGCGGCGCCGCCATCCGCGAGCGGGAGCGGCGCGCCACCGGGACCGACCCGACCCTCGAGGCGCTCGAGCGGCAGGTGCCCCGCCTGCGCAGCCGGCTCACCGGCAAGCCGGAGCAACCGGCGGTGAGCGCCGCCGGGGTGCCCTCCCCCGCGCTCACCCGGCAGCGGGATCAGGCCGAGCAGGAGCTCGCCACCGCGCGGCGGGATCTGGCCGACAAGCAGTCCCGCTTCACCGAGCAGCACCCCGACGTCCGGGCGGCGGCGGCCCGCGTGACCAACGCCGAGGCGGCGCTGCGGCGCGCCGAGCAGGCGCTCGTCCTGCCGCCGGAGCCGGTGGTGGAGGTCCCCGCGACCGACGAGGCCGAGAAGGCGAAGATCAAGTCCCAGCTCGCGGCTCTCGAGCGGGAGATCGCGGTGCGCAGGGGCGCGAAGAAGGGCAACGCGGCCGACGCGAGCGAGGCGGCGAAGCAGATCATCAACACCGAGACCGACTGGTCGCGGCTCACCCGCGAGAAGGCGCGCGCGCAGCAGCGCCTCTCCGACCTCGAGGGCAAGTCGTTCCGCGCCGAGATCGCAGCGAGCTCGGAGCAGGGCGGCTACTCGGCGCAGATCGAGGTGCTCGACCCGGCGTACCGGCCGAGCGCGCCGTCGAGCCCGTCGCGGTTGATCATCGCCATCGGCGGGCTGTTCTTGTCCGTTGCGGCCGGCATCGCGGCCGCCGCGGCGCGTGGCATCGTGTTCGACGATCGGGTTTACGACATGGAAGATATCGATCGAATGGCGCTCGCTCCGGTGCTCGTCGTCGTACCGCCCGCCGCGCGCGCGCCCCGAGGGCGCCGTGGCTGAGGCAGGCGGAGCTGAGCCGGGAAAGCCGCCGCCGGTCGCTTCCCTCGAGCGGGCGCTCGATCAGGTCTGCGACTTCCTGAGTCGCGCGGAGCAGACCGCGCGGGTCCGCGCCCTCGTCATCGAGGCGCGCCGGCTCCGCAACGTGGTCGGCAACTGGCGCTCGATCGCGCCGGATCCGGACGTGCGCGAGGAGATGATCGCCCGCGTCCTGCGCCTCGCGAACGACGCGGAGGACGTGGTCGCGGCGGAGCGCCCGAGCTCCAGCCAGGACGACCCGAGCGCCGCGTTCGACTCGCCGACCATCCGGCAAGATCTCCCCCCTTCGCCGCAGCACCCGCAGGCGATGGGGCTGCGCCTCGGCGCCGCGCAGGCGCCGGGCGCTCACCCCGGCGCGCCGCAGCCGCTCAGGGGGCCGTCGCCGGCGACGGCGCTCTTCCTCGGGGGTCCTGCGGCGGACCACGGCGAGCACCGCGCGCATCCGGGTACCGCGACGGTGCTCGGCATGCCCGCGCCGGCGCTGCCGCCCGGCCCCGACCGGCAAGGCTCATCCCCGGCGATCGCGCGCGTCGTCGATCTGAGCGCGACGCTGAGCAGCCCCGGGCTCGTGTCGAGCGGCGGGAGGCCGGGCAGCTCGCCGGCGCTGCCGGTGCCGATCGACCGGGTCATCGCCCCGCCGGCGCGCGACGTGGGGGTCCGGGACGCGGCGGCGCCCCCCGGGGGAGCGCCGCCGCTCGAGCGATCGTTCAGCGGCGCGTTCACCTCGCCTCCTTCGCTCGTCTTCGATCGCGTGGTGCCGCCCGCGACGCGCGAGGTGACCGTGCGCGAGGTGCCGCAACCACATCAGCAGCAGCCGCCGCAGCAGCCGCCGCCCGAGAGGCCGATCGAGCGCTCGCTCACCAGCACGTTCAGCTCGCCGCCCTCCCTGATCTTCAACCGCGTGGTGTCGACCCCGGCGCACCAGGCCGTGGACGCGAAGCTGCAGTCGCTGGATCCGACGTTCGAGGAGCCGCCGTCGCTGCACATCGAGCAGCTGCGCTCCCTGCCCACGACACCGGAGAACGCCGGGCTGCTCCCGGAGGAGTCGCTGCGCGGCCCGGGCGAGATCACCGTGCGCCCCGTGCCGATGCCGGACGCCGTGGATCCGAACATCGTGATGCTCCGCGCGCCCTACTCGCCCCAGGCCGACGCGTACCGGACGCTCCGGCGCAAGCTGCCGACGGGCTCGGGGATCACCATCGCCGTGACGAGCGCGGGGCCCGGCGAGGGCAAGACGTCCTGCGCCATCAACCTCGCGCTCGCGCTCCGCGAGACCGTCCGCGGGAAGATCCTCCTCGTCGAGGCGAACATCCGCAAGCCCGGCATCGCGAAGGCGCTGCGGTTCGAGCCCCCGAGCTGCTTCACGGAGCAGCTCCAGCGCCATGTCAACGACCGGTTCGCGCCCTGGGTCGTCGTCGATCAGGCGGCGCCCGCCGTGGCGCCCGGCGACGAGGGCGGCGAGGCATCGTCGGACAGGAACGCCGCGCCGATCGGCGGCAGGTCGCCCGACGCGAGGCTCGCCCTCCAGACGCCCGTCCACATCCTGGCCGTCGATCCCCGCACGGAGCGGCCGCCGATCTTCGACGGGGTGGCGTTCTCGACCGCGATCGAGAGCCTCAAGCGCGCGGGCTACTCCTACATCATCATCGACACGCCGCCGGTGCTCGGCAGCATGGACCTGAACGTCATCGGCGACTCGGTGGACGGCGTGGTCCTGACCTCGCTTGTCAAGAAGTCGACCCGCAAGGCGATCCGCCAGGCCATCGAGCAGCTCCGACCGGCGCCCATCCTCGGTGTCGTCCTGCTCGACGCCTGAACGGCCGGCGCGCGGCGCCCGCCTCCTCGCACCGAAAGGTCGGGGAGGCGTAGCCGAGCGCCGGCTCCATTGTTACCTTGCAGCCCTCATGCGCTCCGGACGAGGTATTGCGGTCGCGGCCTTCGGCTGCGCGATCCTCACCCACCACGACGCCCGGGCGCAGGACGCAACCCTCCACGGCGTCTTCACCGGGTCGATCGGCGTCACCGACAACGTGACCTCCGCGGCCGAGCCCCCGGCCGGGCCCGGTCCCGACGCCGACGGCTTCGGGACCGCGAGCCCCGGCCTGATCTTCACCTACACGACGCCGCGGACCGCACAGACGCTGTCCTACACGTTCTCGACGAGCTTCTTCTTCCGACACGCGGAGGCGAGCTCGTACTCGAACGTGGCCGTGTGGTCCGGCCGCTTCGTCACGTCGCCGAGGACGTCGCTGACGCTCGGGGCGTCCGGGTCGCAAGGCCAGCTCAACACGTTCCAGCTCGAGCAGACGCCGGGGACCACGACGCTCCAGGGCACCGCTGGCGGGACGACGAACTTCGTGCAGGGGTCGTTCAACGAGGGGTTCTCGTTCCAGCCCTCGCCGGTCTGGTCGCTCGGGCAGGCGGCGGCGTTCGCCGTCTACAACCCGCTCCTGGATCGCCCGCAGCGCACGTACAGCGTGACGAACACGCTGAACGCGAACCGAAGCTTCCGTCACGACGTCGCGGCCCTCGCGCTCTCGGTCGGCTACACCCATTTCGACAACGTTCCGGTCACCGACACCGATCCCGCGACCGAAGACACGTACGCGTCGCGCGACCAGCTCCTCAGCACGCTCGTGGCGAGCTGGCAGCACGACCTCGGGCGTCGCTTCTCGAGCCAGGTCGACGTCGGCGGGGTCGTCGCGACGGACCTGGCGGGCGGCGCCGGGTCGCTCGCGCGCCCGACCGGGCTCGCGGCGCTGCGCTACTTGCACGAGCGGGGCGACGCGGCCGAGCTCGCGTACACCTATGCGGCCACGCCGAACGTCTTCCTGCAGCAGATCCAGCTCTCCCACATGCTGACGCTCCGCGCCGCGGTGCCCATCCACGCCGCCTGGCACCTGTCGGTCGAGGGCTCGGCCAGCGCGCAGCTCGCGCAACCTCTCGAGACGAACGCGGCGGGTGATCTCGACACGGGGCCGACGACGCTCGCGGTGCTCACCGACGTTGGGCTGCTCTACAGCCCCGTCATCGTCATCCCCGACTTCGCGCTCGCGCTCCGGTACCAGCACGCGAACCAGCGCACCGAGGCGAGGACGGCGGAGCTCCCCGACACGCGCGTCGTCCGGAACACGCTCCTCCTGTCCGTGTCGGGCGCGTTCCCGCGGCGGATGGCGCCGGGCTCGCGCATCTCGATGACCCAGCCCTTCGGCTCTGCAGGCCCTTCCGGTACGCAGCGCCGAGAGCCGACGCCGAGCGAGCCGCTGGAGGGCGAGTCGCCGGCGTCTGCTGGCGCGGGCGACGCCGCTCGCTGAGCGCGACGGGGCGCGGGCGCGCTCCCCAGGGGAGGCCGGAACCCCGCCCTCGGCGCGCTCAGGGGCTCCGCCGGGCTGCCGAAGGCGGCGCGCTCAGGTGCGCCGCGCGAGGAGGAAGGCCCTGTCGTCCTCGGGCAGCTGGTCGCCGCGGAACTCCTCGAGCATGTGCGTGAGCTTGTCGGCGATCGACGCGACCGGGCGGCCAGCGCTCGTCGCGCAGAGCTTGGCGAAGCCCGTGCCGAGCGCGTGCAGGCCGAGCATCTGCTTCGACGAGTTGCGCAGCTCGGTGAGCCCGTCGGTGTACATCGCGAGCACCTCGCCCGGCGCGAGCACGCTCTGGTGCGCCTCCATCGGCACCGGGCCGACCCCGAGCGCCGGGTTGACGGCCGCCTGGAGGTGCCGCAGGCCGCCCTCCGCGGTCGCCACCAGCGCCGGCGGGTGCCCTGCGTTGACGCACTCCATGCGGCCCGTCGCGGGGTCGAGGGCGACGGCCACCATCGTGACGAACGAGTGCTCCGGCAGGTACTCGCAGAGGTAGGCGTTCAGCCGGTCCATCATGCCCGTGATCCCGCGGCCGGCGTCGACCGTCGCGCGCACCATCGTGTGGACGCTCGAGCCGATGAGCGCGGCCTGGAGCCCCTTGCCGCAGACGTCCGCCACGGCGAGCATGAGGCGGCCGTCCGGCATCGGGACGATGTCCACGTAGTCGCCCCCGACCCACCGGCACGGCTCGAAGCCGAGCGCCACGTCCAGCGCCTTGAACTCCAGCCGCTTCGGGACGAAGGTCCGCTGGATCTGGTGCGCCATCTCGAGCTCCCGCTCGATCGCCGCGTGCGCCTGCGCGTGGCGCCGCGCCTCCCAGGCCGACTCGGCCTGCTGATAGACCTCCGCCGCGAGCGCGATGAGCCCGAGCCACTCGACGCTGCCGAAGTCGGGCGGCAGGGTCACGTAGAGCAGGTTCATCATCTGCTCCTCGACGCGCAGCGGACAGGCCACGACCCAGAGGGCCATGACGTCGCGCGACATCGTGAGCTCGACCGTGGCGCTGTCGCTCACCAGGTTGCCGGCGAGCACCGGCTCGCGCGTGTCCTGCACCGCCGCGAGCACGCGGCGCGAGATGTACGGCGGGGCGACGGAGTCCTCGCGCCGGAGCGACTGGAAGGGGCGGTGCGGCCCGGACAGGATCGTCAGCGCGCCGTTCTGCCGGAGCCGCAGCGCGAGCGCCATGCTGCCGTGGAAGTCCTCGCGGACCATCAGCTGGCAGAGCGCGTCGAACCGATCCGTCGCGTCCTCGATGCTGAGGAGCCGCCGCGACAGGTCCATCAGGGTGAACAGGTGCTTCGCCGCGATCCGCGGCGGGTCGAGCTCGCCGAGCTTGCGGATCGCGGTCGGTTTGTCCTCCTCGAAATGGAGGCCGCCCGGGTCGATCGGCACGCGAGGGGCCCGCGCCGTGAGCTGGAACTCGAGGATGTAGTCGCCGATCCCGATGCGATCGCCCGGCTTCAGCACCTTCTCGTTGATCCGCTCGTCGTTGACGAGCGTCCCGTTGGTGCTGCCGAGGTCGCGGATCCACCACCGGCCGAACGGATCGCAGAAGAGCTCCGCGTGGCGCCGGGAGACGGTGTAGTGGTCGAGCGTGAGCTGCACGCCCGGCGCTCTGCCGATGACGATGTGGGACTCCGTCAGCGGCCGTCGCGTCCCCGGGAGATCGCCGAGCCGGATCTCCAGGTGGCCCTTCCAATCCGAGCTCGATGGCGCAGGGCCCAGGCTGTCATCTGCAGGCGACATCGTTCGACCTGGCCCGACCATGGGCGGCGGCGTGGACATGGACCGTCTTTGATGGGTACCGAACCGGCGCCCTGACATCAAGGGGATGCTCGCGATTTCGCGAACTCGGCAAGTGCCGCGCCGCATCCGGTTACCGGTTACGGGTTACAGGGTTACGGGTTACAGGGATACGTGGTTGCGAGGATACGCGGACACCAGGTGACGCGGCTACGATGTCGCGAGGACACGCGGAGCCCCGGCGGTTGTCGAGGAGTCACCCAGGAGCTCGACCTTGACGCGCCCGCGCGGTGGCGTGGGCAGCACGCGGGCATCGCCGCGGCGCGCCGCCCACAGCGCGGGAATTGAGCGACACGCCACCGGGTCAGCGACGGCGGGCAAGGACGCCGCCGCTGGATGCCCGGTCACCAGGACCGCGCGCCCGCGTGCGAGCCTGCCCGCGCCGCTCGGGGCGCCCTCCGTCAGGCCTTGACGACCTTGGGGTTCGCCGCGCGGTAGACGCCGCGGGCGTCGACGATCAGGGCGGCGTGGTTCAGCACCAGATCGTAGTCGACCACGGAGTGGTCGGTGACCAACATGACCGCGTCGTGGCTCTTGAGCGTGTCCTCGTTGAGGGGGATGGACGAGAGCTCCGGCAGATGCGGCCAGGTGCGCATGCGCGGCAGCTTGGGCACGTGCGGGTCGTGGAAGCTCAGCACGGCGCCGAGCCTGCGCAGGAGCTCGATGATCTCGAACGCGGGGCTCTCGCGCGGGTCGTCGATGTCCTTCTTGTAGGCGACGCCGAGGAGCAGGACCTTCGTGCCCTTCAGCGCCTTGCCGCGCTCGTTCAGCGCGAGCTGGAGCTTGTTGACGACGTAGTGCGGCATCTCGACGTTCACCTCGCCGGCGAGCTCGATGAACTTGGTGGACACGCCGTACTCGCGCGCCTTCCACGCGAGGTAGAACGGATCGAGCGGGATGCAGTGGCCGCCCCAGCCCGGGCCGGGGTTGAACCGCATGAAGCCGAACGGCTTGGTCGACGCGGCGTCGAGCACCTCCCAGACGTCGATGCCCATGGCGTCGTAGACGACCTTGAGCTCGTTCACGAGGGCGATGTTGATGGCCCGGAAGATGTTCTCGGTGAGCTTCGCGGCCTCGGCCGCGCGCGCGGAGGAGACGGACACGGTGCGCGCGATCGCCTGCGAGTAGAGCGCCACCGAGAGGGCCAGCGACGCGCGATCGACGCCGCCGACGACCTTCGGGATGGTCGCGGTGCTGTGATCGCGGTTGCCCGGATCCTCGCGCTCGGGCGAGAAGGCGAGGTAGAAATCCTGGCCCATGCGCAGGCCCGATTGCTCGAGGATGCCCTTCACGAGCTCATCGGTCGTGCCCGGGTACGTGGTGGACTCGAGCACGACGAGCTGGCCCTTCCGCAGCCGCTCCTTGATCTTCTGGGCCGAGCCGACGACGTAGCTCATGTCGGGCTCCCGCTGCGCCGTCAGCGGGGTGGGGACGCAGATGAGGATGGCGTCGGGCTCGTTGAGCCGCGAGAAGTCGGCCGTCGCCTCGAACAGGCCGGTCTTGGCGGCAGCCGCGACGCGCGCGGGATCGAGGTGCTTGATGTAGCTCTTCCCCTCGCTGAGCGCGGTGACCTTCTCGGGGTCCACGTCGAAGCCCAGCACGCGGAAGCCCTTCTCGATGAACGTGAGCGCCAGCGGCAGGCCGACATAACCCATGCCGATGATGCCCACCTGGGCTTCGCGAGAGTTGATCTTGGCCAGGAGGCTCTCGACCGCAGCGGGATGCGTCTCTGCCATTTCCTTTTATCTCCAGTGGTGGAGGGGAGCCGCCACGCGGATCCCGACCCAGTTTCGAAGAGAGGGGCCCGACGCTACCACAGGCCCCTAAATTTCGCTCGAGTGTCGCGTGGGACCTCAACGATTGCGCGGGGAGAGGTGCTCCTCGTTGCGCTGCGCTGCGCGCCGTGCGCTTGTTGAGCTCGTTGCGCTCGCTACGCACGCTACGCATGTTGCGCTCGCTCACGCGCGTTGCGCTCGTCACGCTCGTCACGCGTATTGCTCTCGTCACGCTCGCTGCGCGCGCTTCGCTGGTCACTCCGGATCGGTGACATTCAGGAAACGCCTTAACGGCGGCGGCGGACCGCCTCGCGGGCGAGCTGGAGGAAGTCCCGTGATGCCTGCCGCGCGATGACGAGCGCGGAAGCGACGAAGGCGAGCCCGCCGACCACCACCTCGGCGCCAAGGCGGCACCCGCGGGGCAGGCCGTGGAGCGACCGCATGCCGTAGCGGACGGCGAGCACCGCGACGACCATGGGCAGGCACGCGAGGAGCGGGCGGACCAGCGGGCGCAGGAGCCGCATGTACGGGACGCCATCGGCGCGCTTGACCACCCAGAGGCTCGCCAGGGCGTGCACCCCGAACGCGACGCCGACGCCGGCGCAGGCCCAGAGGACGCCGCCGATCGTCCCGAGCAGCGCGATGCTGCCGACGATCGCGGCCACCTTGAGCCACTCAAGGACCATGATCGTCCGCGTCCGGCCGTAGACCTGCATGTACGAGGACAAGACCCAGCCGATCGGGCGCGTGACGCCGAGCGCGGACAGCACGGCGAGGAGCGGGCCGGCCGGCTCCCATGCCTCGTTGAAGAAGGTGTCGTTCAGGATCGTCGGGGCGACCGCGCCGAGGCCCACGGCGAGCGGGAAGATGAGGAGCGCGAGCAGCGTGAGCGCGCGGACGAGCGCCGCCTTGCGCTGCTCCGGTTCGAGCTTCGCGAACGACGGGACGAGCACGTCGCCGATGCGCTCGCCGACCTGGGAGGCCGGGATGTCGGCGAGGTTCCACGCGAGGTTGTAGAGCCCGCCGACCTGCTCCCCGAACAGGCGGATCATGACGAGGTTGTCCCACTTGGAGGCCCCGAAGTTCGCCAGCGACCCGAAGTTGAGCGGGATGCCGAAGGCGAACAGCTCGCGCGCCTTCTCGCCCGACAGCGGGCTCGGCGTCAGCCACTCGGAGAGCTTCACCGCCGGGACCGTGGTCACCACGCGCACGACAGCGCGCAGGAGCGTCGCGACCACGATGGCGTTTCCTCCCCAGCCGAGCATGGCGAGGGAGACGGACGCCGCGGTGTAGGTGAGCTCGCCGGCGGCGTTCCGGAGGCTGACGCTGCGGAAGCGCATCTCGCGGATGAGCAGGCGATCGGGGACGTACCAGATCCGATCGATGAACATCGCGAGGATGAGCCCCGGCATGAACTGGAGCATCCCGGGCGCGCCGACGAGGTGCACCGCGATCGGCTCCCGGAGGAGGTAGACGGCGGCGATGGCGAGGAGGCCCGCGACGTGGAAATAGACGGTCGCGTTGAAGACCATCTGACGGTCGAGGTTGGGCCTCGACGCGATGAACTGGCCGGTCCCGAGGCTCGACATGAAGTGCGCCGTCATGATCACGACGGACGCTGCCGAGACCTCGCCGTACACATCCGGCGCGATGAACCGGGTGAGCACGAGGGTGCCTATCAGGCCGAGCACGCGCGAGCCGAGCCCCGTCGCGATCGTCCAGACCGCGCCGAGGACGGCCTTTCGAGCAAGCGCGGAGGAGCCGGCCACGATCAGGGCACGAAGACGGTATCGCCGGCCTTGAGCACGAGGTCCTGCTCGGGCCGCTTGCGCGAGGCGATTTCGTCGTAGTTGATGGGGATGTGCCGGAATTTGCCCGGGCTATCCATGCGGATGAGCAGGATCTGATCCGTCGAGGCGAACTGGTTTGGACCGCCGGCCAGCGCGAGCGCCTCCGAGACGGAGACGAAGTAGTTGGAGGCGAAGATGCCGGCGCGCGCGACGTTGCCGCTGACCACGAACCGGTAGCTGTTGATCCCGGTCACGGCGACGGTGATCACGGCCGTCTCGTCCTTCACGAACTCGGCGAGCCGCTTCTTCAGCTCCTCGCGCACCTGGGTCGGGGTCCTGCCGGCCACGTAGACGTCGCCGATGAGCGGCATCGTGATGACGCCATCGGCCCGGACGAGCGCGTCGCTCGACAGGTCGGCCATGCGCCAGACGTTGATCCGGATCTGGTCCCCTACCCCGATCGTGTATTCGTGCTTACGCGGGTCGTACTCCTTCGCGTAGTTCGCCGGATTGTACACGTACGTGGGCGCGCACCCGGCGGAGAACGCGGCGAGGGCGAGCCCTGCCGCTGCCGTCAGAAGCACTCCTCGCATGAAGGACCGTTTCGAGGGACGGGTTGTGCCTTCCATGGGCGTCTGCATTGAGGAGGATGTCAGGCGGTACGGGGTTGCGATCAAGCGGCGATCACGGGGCCACGAGGTGAACTCGGCCGTACGGCGGCGCGATTCACCGAGCGGCGCCAGCATTGCAGGAAGGCCGTCCGCCGCCAAGGGGAAGTTTTCGTACCGCGGCAAGACGCGGGATCCTCGCGAGGAACCAACTTGACGGGCCGATGACCTCTCTCGAAAGTCGGCTTTGATGCTGCTTCATCTGCAACGGATCGCGGTCCCCTTCGAGTACCCCGTCTACTTCACGGAGGGCGTCTTCTCGCCGAGCAACGCCGACCTCGCGGCCGCCATCGCCGCGAAGGAGCCGCGCCGGCGCCACCGCGTGCTGCCGGTGATCGACGGCGGCGTCGCGGCGGCGTGGCCGTCTCTGGCGGACGACATCGCGCGGTACGTGGGTGCGCGCCCGGACCTGCTCACGCTCGCGGCCGAGCCGATCGTGGTCCCCGGCGGCGAGGCGGCGAAGAACGACGGCGCGGCGACGGCCGCGCTGCAGGCGAGGCTCGACGCGCTGGGGATGGATCGGCAGTCGTTCGTGATGATCGTCGGAGGCGGCGCGGTGCTCGACATGGTCGGCTACGCGGCGGCGACGGTGCACCGAGGCGTCCGGGTCGTGCGGATCCCGACCACGGTGCTCGCGCAGGCCGACTCCGGCGTCGGCGTGAAGAATGGCGTCAACGCGTTCGGGAAGAAGAACCTGCTCGGCACGTTCGCCCCGCCGTTCGCGGTGCTCATCGATCCGCGCTTTCTGGAGACGCTGCCCTTGCGCGACAAGGTGGCGGGGATGGCGGAGGCGGTGAAGGTCGCGCTGATCCGGGACGCGAGGCTGTTCTCGTGGCTGTCCGAGCACGCGCCCGCGCTCGCGTCGGGGTCGCTCGCGCCGCTCGCGCAGCTCGTGCGCCGCTCGGCGGAGATCCACCTCCAGCACATCGCGAGCGCGGGCGACCCGTTCGAGCTCGGGAGCGCGCGGCCCCTCGACTTCGGGCACTGGGCTGCGCACAAGCTGGAGTCGCTCACGAAGCACAGGCTCCGCCACGGAGAGGCGGTCGCGATCGGGATCGCGATCGACACCCTGTACGCCGAGCTGGCCGGCCTGTGCAGCCAGGCGACGGCGGCCGCGGTGGTGGCGGCGCTCGAGGCGCTCGGCTTCACGCTGTGGGACGACGCGCTCGCGCTGACGCGCACGTGCGAGCGGGGCGAGCGGGGCGAGCGGGGCGAGCGGCTCTGCGTGCTCGATGGGCTGGACGAGTTCCGCGAGCACCTCGGCGGGGAGCTCACGGTGACGTTGCTCGAGGACGTGGGGCGCGCCCGCGAGGTGCACGCGATGGAGGAGCGGCACATCGTCGCGGCGATCGCGCGCCTGCGCGAGCGCGCCGCGAGGCGGGGCGCGCTCGCGGCGACCGGCGCGGCGGGCGCGGCTACGGGAACGGCGGGCACGGCCACGGGAGCGGCGGGCGTGGCCACCGGAGCGGCGGGTGTGGCCACCGGAGCGGCGGGCACGGCCATGGGAGCGGCGGGCGTGGCCACGGGAGCGGCGCAATCATGAGGCTCGCGTGCGCGGGCGCGCCGCACCTCACGTACTGCACGAACATCCACGCGGGTGAGACGTGGTCGGAGGTGAAGCAGAGCCTCGAGACACACCTGCTCGCGATCTGGTCGCGCGCGACCGGCGGGGAGGAAGGGGCGCTGCGCGGACAAGGCGGCAGAGGGGCGGATGGCGTCGGGCCGAGCGCGCGCCGCCGGTGCGGGGTGGGGCTGCGGCTCTCGGCGAGGGCGGCGGCGGAGCTCGCCGAGCCGGCGGAGCTCGACGCGTTCCGCGATTTTCTCGAGCGGAACGGCCTGTACGTGTTCACGCTGAACGGCTTTCCCTACGGCCGGTTCCACGGCGCGGCGGTGAAGGAGCGCGTGTACCTGCCCGACTGGCTCGACGAGGAGCGGCTCGCGTACAGCAATCTCCTGGCGACGCTCCTCGCCGAGCTGCTGCCGGCGAACGAGGGCCTGATGGGCAGCGTCAGCACGGTGCCCGGCGCGTTCAGGCCGCGGGTGCGCACGCCGGGCGACGCGGCGGCGATGGCGCGGCGGCTGGTCGAGCACGCGGCGCACCTCGTCGAGATCCGCCGCCGCACGGGCAAGCACATCGCGCTGGCCCTCGAGCCGGAGCCGTGCTGCTTCCTCGAGACGACGCCCGAGGCGATCGGCTTCTTCACCGATCACGTGTTCGCGCCGGAGCGCGCCCGCGAGCTGTCGGCGCTGGCCGGGATGAGCCTGCCGGACGCCGAGGAGGCGCTCCGGAGCCACCTCGGCCTCTGCTTCGACGCGTGCCACATGGCGGTGGAGTTCGAGGACGCCCCCGCGTCGCTCGCGGCGCTCCGCGCGGCGGGGATCGGCGTGCACAAGGTGCAGCTCAGCGCCGGGCTGCGCGCGCGCGTGGCGGAGCGCGAGCCGGCGACGATGGCGAGGCTGCGCGCGTATGCGGAGGACGTCGTCTACCTGCACCAGGTGGTCGAGCGACGCGAAGGCGGGGGCGAGCTCGTTCGCTACCTGGATCTGCCCGAGGCGCTGGCGTCGCTCGAGGGCGCGAAGGCGGCGCCGCCCGGAGCGCAGCCGGAGGAGTGGCGCGTCCACTTCCATGTGCCGATCTTCCGGGAGCTCGAGGGCACGCTCGCGACGACGCAGCCGGAGCTGGCAACGCTGCTGTCGCACCTGCGAGACTCGCCTGCGACGCAGCACCTCGAGGTAGAGACCTACACCTGGGATGTACTGCCGGAGGACCAGCGCCGCGGCGGGCTTGTCGAGGCGGTGGCGAGGGAGCTCCGCTGGGTGGAGGAGCGGATGGTGGGTAACGGGAGCGTGGGCGCCGACGTCGGCGAGGGCCGGGGCGTTGGCGGGGGCGGCCACGAAGTCGGGGCGAGCTCCGGTGGGCGAGCGGACTCCGGAGTCGGCGCGAACTCCGGTGGCCGAGTGGACCGCGGAGCGGGGGCAGAGCGATGAGCTCGCGCGCACGGGTGTATCTGCGGCTCGGCCGCGTCTCGAACCTGCCCACGGTGTGGACGAACGTGCTCTGTGGCATGGCCCTGTCGGGGTCCGGGCCGCGGGCGTCCGAGGTGGCGCTGGTGGGGTTTGCGGTGTCGCTGATGTACGTGGGCGGCATGTTCCTCAACGACGCGTTCGACCGGGAGATCGACGCGCGCGAGCGGCCCGAGCGGCCGATCCCATCCGGCCTGGTGAGCGCTCGGGAAGTGTTCGCGGTCGGTTACGGCCTGCTCGGGGCGGGGGTGCTGATCGTGGGCGGCCATGCCTATGTGGCGAACCGAGGGATGGCGCCCGCCCTGGCGAGCGCGCTGCTCGCCGGGGCGATCGTCCTTTACGATGCCTGGCACAAGGGGAACCCGCTGAGCCCCGCGTTGATGGGAGCATGCCGCGTGCTGGTCTATGTGAGCGCCGCGCTCGCGGCGGGCGGGCAGCTCGGGAGCGCGGTGATCGGCGGGGGCGCGGCGCTGCTGTTCTATCTGATCGGGCTGACCGCGATCGCGAAGCAGGAGAACCTGCTGGCGGTGCGCAGCCTGTGGGCGCTCGGCTTCATGGCGGTCCCGTTCCTGGCGACGCTCGGCGCGCCGCTCACCGGGATGATGGGGACGATCGCGTACGGGGCGCTCGCTGGCTGCGTGATCCACGCGGTGAGGTTGCTGCGGGGGACGCGGAAGGACCGGATCCCGCGCGCCGTGGTGACGCTCATCGCGGGGATATCGCTGCTGGACGCGGTGCTCATCGCGAAGAGCGGAGCGCCGGGCGCCGGCGGCGCGGCGGCGCTGGCGATGATGGGATTCCCGCTGACGCTGGCGATGCAGAGGGTGGTGAGGGGGACGTGAAGACTGGCAGGTGAGCCAGCATCTCAGCCGATATCCTCATCGAAGAGACGGCAACAACAGCTCGGGTTACTGGAGATGCGAGTCATGATGTTACGCAGCGCGCGGACCATTCAGGCATGCCTTCTTGCGTTCATCCTCGCAGGCCCCGGATGCGCGCTCGTCCTCGGGCTCGGCGAATTTGAGGACTCTCCCGCGCCAGAAGACCAGAACACAGGCGGGAATGACAGCGCGAGCGTGTGTAAGCCGAACATGGCAGAAAATTGCTACAGCGGCCCACAAGGCACCGCAGACATCGGCCTGTGCAAATCTGGGACACGAACATGCGACGAGAATGGGACCACGTGGAGCGCATGCAAGGACGAAAGATTGCCAGCCCAAGAGCTCTGCGCGTCTGACGACGACGAAAACTGCGACGGACTCGACTGCATCTTGTGGGCACAGACGTTCGGCAGCGATGCAATAGCCCACTCGATAGCAATCGACAGAGAGGGCAATATCATCGCAGCCGGCGGCTTCTCGGAGCCCGTACATCTCGGTGCTGAACCACTCACGAGCGCTGGCGGGTCCGACATATTCGTCGCAGCATTCGACAAATCCGGGAATCACCTCTGGAGTCACAGATTCGGGGATGCTGCGGCCCAGGAAGCGACGTCCGTCAGCACAGACGCCTCAGGCAACATCTTCTTGACTGGCGTCAGCAGCGGCACGATCAACTTCGGCGGCAGCGATGTAGGACCAGGCCTCTTTGTAGCGAAATTCGACGACAAAGGGGCCCACATCTGGAGCCGCGGTTTTCCGGCGAACCCCGTCAATGAGCGCATCTTCGACCAATTCGCCAGGATCGTTCGCCCCAAGATCAATAGCACACAACACGGCGACGCGCTGCTCTCAGGAACGTTCAGGGGGAAGATCGAGTTCGATGATGCGATCCTCACCTCCGCTCCAGCGAACACGCTGGACATGTACATCGCAAAGCTCGACGGGAGCACAGGCTCCGCGAGCGTCGAGCAGGGTGGATGGGCACGGAGATTCGGCAGCTCCGGCGACGACATGCTCATAGACACCGCCATCGATCGCAGCAACAACATCGTCATCACGGGGAATCACCAAAATTCGATCAGCTTTGGCGATTCGCCGGAGCTTGACGGTGCGGGAATGTTCCTGGCAAAGCTCGACAGCGACGGTAACCCGACGTGGGCGCGCGGCTTCCACAATGGTTACCCCTCTGCTCTGGACGTCGACGCCCTCGGCAACATTTCTGCCACGGGCAATTACGACGAGAGCATCGAGTTCGAAATCGGCAAGACCCTCGGCGCATCCGCAGAACACACAGCAGTCTTCGTCGCCCAATTCAACACATCCGGAGAGCACCGATGGAGTCGGGATTTCGAAGGAACCATCCACAACGCGACAGCCGACATCAGCACAGACGCTCTTAACAATATCGTTGTCACCGGCGATTTCAGCGGCGAGCTGAGAGTGGACAACGAGATACTGGAGCACGCCGAGCTTCCGTCCCCCTGGGTGCTCAAGCTGGACTCGTCAGGAAAGACGCTCTGGAAGGAATCCTACCCGAGCGGCGGACCGTCATTCGGAATCGCGGCAAGGACGGACCCGAGCGCTGAGACTATCATCGCCGGATCGTTCTCTCGAACAATCATGTTCGACTCTGGCACACTGAGGAGCGACCACGAAACCGTCTTTATAGCAAAGCTTGGATTTTAGCATCGCGCCTCGAGCAAACCGAGCACGGCTCATCACACAAACAGTCCAAGCTGCGTCAGTCAAAAATGTGGTCCAACACAATTTTGCTGACGTCGACAGCGTGCACGCGTTCGTCTGGCAGCATCGAGTCACAAGTAGACAAAATGAGCGGCCCCTGCTCCGATCGCTCGGTCAAACGACCGTGCGATCCATTTACCAGCGCGGCGTCTAGCGGGATCACGTCCATGAGATAGCGAAACCCAAGCTTCTTCTTGAGAAGCCTCCAAGCAATACGGACGGGCAAGGCGCGCAGCTTGGGATCAGCAAATAACTCCACAGGATCGTACCCAGGCTTGCGATGAATATCGACAGTCCTGGCAAACTCTGGGGCACTGTCGTCATCGAGCCAGTAGTAGTAGCTAAACCACCGGTCCGCTCGTGAGATCGCGATGAGCTCCCCCGATCGCGCATGTTCGAGCCCGGCGGAACGCTTGCCTTCCGCGTCGAGGACGACCTCAACTCCGGGGAGCCTCTCAAGAAGCGCCTTCACCTCTTGAATACGCTCCGGGCGACGCACATATACATGCGCTATCTGATGATCCGCCACTGCGAACGCCTCGGACGCGCCGGCGTCGAGCTTCTCGAGACCACGCTCGTTCCGGACGCGAAGAAGGTCCTGCTCTCGGAGCGCACGGTTGATGTGCACCACGCCGGACACGCGCGTGATGCCGTACTCGGACAGGACGATCACCCGTGCCCCGTCCTTGCGCACATGGTCGATCAGCTCCCCGCACACGGCGTCCACCGCGCGAAGGTCATCCTTGATCGCCGGATGATCCGGCCCTAGCCGCTGCAGGTTGTAGTCGAGGTGCGGGAGGTAGACCAGCGTCAACGTTGGTCGGCGCGTGTCGTACACATGGCGCGCGCACCGTGCAATCCACTCCGTCGATCGGATGTCCGCGTTCGGACCCCAGAAATTGAAGAGCGGAAACTCACCCAGCCGGACGACGAGCTCATCGCGCAACGACGCCGGCTCGGTGTAAATATCCGGCAGCTTGAGCCCGTCCGCCCAGTAGATCGGCCGCGGCGTCACCGCATAATCCGCCGAGCTGTACATATTGTACCACCAGAACAGCTTGGCACAGGTGAACGTCGGATCGCGCCGACGCGCGGCCTCCCAGATTTTCTCCCCTGTCACCAGCTGGTTCGCCTGGCGCCAGAGGTTCACCTCGGCGATGTCACGGAAGTACCAGCCGTTCGCGACGCAGCCGTGCCCGCTCGGGAGGAGCCCTGTCGTGAAGGTCGACTGGACCGTGCACGTGACCGCTGGCAGCACGGTCTGGAGCGGGCGCATCGCCCCTTCCCGAGCGAGCCGCTTCAGGTTCGGCGTGGCGTCGCCGAGGAGCTCGCCGGTGAGCCCGACGACATTGAGGACGACGGTGCGGTGCATGCGCGCTCTCGATCAGCCTTTCACGACGGGGGCCTGACCGCGCAGCACCGAGTTCCCCTCGAACAGGGCGCGCTGATCCACCGCCGGCGCCTCGCCGAACTCCGCGAGATCGAGCCGGCCGCTCTGGGAGAAGAAGGCGAGGGGGTTCTTCCAGACGATTCGCTCGATCGCCTCGTCCGCGATCCCGTTCTCGCGCATTCGCGCCGCCGTCTTCGGGACCTTGAGCGGATCGCTCACGCCCCAGTCCGCCGCGCTGTTGATCAGGATCCGCTCGGCGCCATAGGTCTTGACCAGCGCGACCATCCGATCCTCGTCCATCTTGGTATTTGGATAGATGGAGTGACCGGCCCAGCAGCCGGTCGCGAGCACGAGCGGCAGCGTCTCCTCGTTGTTGTGATCGATGAGCACGCGCTCTTCAGGGAACCAAAGCTCCCGCACCAGCGCGAGCGTCCGCTCCGTGCCGCGCTTCTTGTCGCGGTGCGGCGTGTGTACAAGGATCGGGAGATCGTGGTCTCGAGCGAGCTCGACCTGCTGGGCAAAATACTTCTCTTCCTCCGGCGTCATGTCGTCGAACCCGATCTCGCCGACGGCGACGACGCCCTCCTTGTCGAGATAGCGCGGCAGGAGCTCGATCACGCCTTGCGCTACGCGGGGGTTGTTGGCCTCCTTCGGGTTGAGCCCCAGCGTGCAGAGGTGGCGGATACCGAACTGGCTGGCCCGGAAGCGCTCCCAGCCTAGCAGGGACGTGAAGTAGTCCTCGAAGGTGCCGACATGGGTCCTCGGTTGGCCGAGCCAGAACGCCGGCTCGAGGATCGCGACGACGCCGGCCGCAGCCATCGCCTGGTAGTCGTCGGTCGTCCGCGATGTCATGTGGATGTGAGGATCGAATAGTTTCAATGGTCCCTCCGCATCGCGCCGCTTCACTCGGGGATCCGCGTCGCGCGCTCGCGCTCATGGTCCAGGGAGAGCAGGCCGATGTCGGCCGGAACGCTCCGGCCAGCCGCCCTCCGTTCGCTCGCGAAGTCCTCCGCCATCCTGGCGAGCTCGCTCGAGCGCCGCCGATCGAGCCCTACAATCCGGGCGAGCGCCACGCCGATGAACATCGCCTTGAGGACCATCTGGTTGAAGTTGAGATCGGGAAAATAAGCCGCTGGGTAGGGATTCTCGCAGGTTATCGCCTCGAAGACGGGCAGTTCGTTGGTGCGGCACGCCTCGACGGCCAGCGGAACGAAGCGCTCCGCCTCGACCAAGAACGGCAGTGCCCGCAAGAGCGCCTGCCGCTCCCGTCCATCTCCCTGCTCGTAGCAAACCCGAAGCAGCAATTCGAGCTCCGGTGCGGGAAGGCGCCTCGAAACCTGCACGAGCATCGTTACCCGGCCGAGCTCATCCAACCCTCGCCCTTCGATCGCCCCGGCGATCCCGGCAGCAGCCAGCTCATCCCGCTCCTCGGCGCGAAGCCCGAGCGGCTCCTTGCCGAGCACCCGTACCGCCGCAGTGAACGTCGCTAGGAAGCGATCGCGATCGAACCAGGTCGACGCCTCGCTCACCGGTGCACCAAGGCGCGCACCGGTCCCAGTCAATGTCTCGACGCGCTCCAGCCAGGAACGCGCCACCGGCGGAATCCGGCGCGACAGAATTTCAACCAGCAGTAGGGAAGAGTCTTGCATTGTAGTCATCCCCGCCGATCCAGGGCGCCTGCCGCAAGATACCGACGTCGCCGAGCGGTGGAAAGTTATACCAAGGGGCGCGCTGTTCGGATAGTGTCCTACTGCATGATAGACCAGAAGCGTTTCCGTTTGTCTTTCATGCCCATCGCAGCCGCCGTCGTCGGGATCGGCTTCATGCTGAATGGCTGCGGCGGCAGCGACTCGGGAGCAGGAGGCGGCGGCGGGGGAGGCTCCGGTCCCGGTACGACGGGCACCGGCGGCAGCACCTCGGCGGGCACTCCGACGAGCAGCGGAACCAGCTCGGGCACCAACTCGACCAGCTCGGGCGCCAACTCGACCAGCTCGGGCGCCAACTCGACCAGCTCGGGCACCGACCCGACCAGCGGAGCGGGAGCCGGCCCAGCGAGCGGAACCGGCGTGGGAGGGAGCGGGACGATCGAGTGCGACGAGCCGGGCGGGACCGTACCGCCGCTCCGCCTCACCGAGGTAGCACGCGGCCTGAATCAGCCCTTGTTCGTGACGAGCGAGCCCGAAGATCCCAGCCGGCTCTACGTCGTGCAGCAGGGCGGAACCATCCGCCTCATCAACGGAGGGGAGCTGCAGAGCGCTCCGTTCCTCGACATCACCGCGGACGTCCAGGGGAGTGAGTACGATGAGGACGAGCGAGGGCTCCTCGGACTCGCGTTCCACCCGCAGTATGCGAGCAACGGAAGGTTCTTCGTTTACTACAATACAAGGTCACGAACGCTGGTCCTCCGGGAGTACAAGCGTTCAGCGAGCAATCCGGATCGAGCCGACCCGCAGGCGACCGAGCTCTTCTCGATACCGGTGCTGCGAGGCAACCACAATGGCGGGATGCTCGCGTTCGGCCCCGATGGGATGCTCTATATCGGCGTGGGGGACGGCGGCGGGGATACCTCCGACCCGGACCCGAACAACAACGGGCAAAACATCGAGGTGAAATACGCCAAGATACTTCGCGTAGACGTCGAGAATCACCCGACGGCGCCGGCTGGGAATGTCCGCGGCGGAGACCCGTACGTGTGGGACTACGGACTGCGCAACCCGTGGCGGTTCAGCTTCGACCGCTGCAGAGGCGATCTCTACATCGGGGATGTCGGTGGGCGCCTCTTCGAGGAGATCAACATCGAGCCGCGCGGACAGGGCAACAAGAACTACGGATGGAGCGTCACCGAGGGGGGTACGTGCCTCAAGGACGACGAGGCGACCAGCTGCGACTCGCCGACGATCACACGGCCCGTCGTGGCATATGACCACGACAGCGGCGATGGCTCGGTGACAGGCGGCTATGTCTATCGTGGGAGCAGGATCCCGGCGCTTCGTGGGAAGTACCTGTTCGGCGACTTTGAAACGGACCGGGTCTGGATGCTCACCTGGAAGGACGGCGTCGCCACGCCGAGGAGCTCGCTGAGCCAGGACCTCGCCTCTGAGAGCACCATCCAGGGCCTGGCTTCGTTCGGCGAGGACGCTGCCGGCGAGCTGTACATCGTCTCCTATGGAGGCAGCATCTTCCGGATCGATCCGGAATAGATTGGCACGTGGTCCGCAGGGACCAGCGCGGCCGTCCGTCGTTGGTCCCCATTTTTCCGAAGAGCAGCTTACCAGATCTGGATTCGAGCCATGCAGAAGACGCGGAGACTGGCGGTAGGTTGGGCGCTCGCGCTCGGGTTGCTGAGCCACGAGGCAGCAGCTGGAATCGATGACCTCCAGGGCACGGGCCCCGACGAGATGCCACAGCCAAACAACCTGGGCACCGCGGAGCGCTGCGCCGGCTGCCATCGAGCAGAGATCCAGGAGCACCAGGATTACATGCCCACCGACACGTGGGCAGGCACCATGATGGCCAATGCATGGCGCGACCCCGTCTTCAAGGCCGCTCTTGCGGTCGCCAACCAGGACGCGCCGGGGGTCGGGACCTTCTGCCTGCGATGCCACTCCCCCATCGGGTTCCTGAACGGGAGGGCGACGCCCCCGGACGGCTCTGGATTCGACCCCGAGGCGTCGGTCGACGGCAAGATCATCGACGGCCAGGGGGTCAGCTGCAGCGCTTGTCATCGCGCGCTGACGACGCCAGGCGCTGACGACGGGTACATCATCGGCAATGCTCAGCTCGTGTTCGACGTCACGCCCGCGGTTGCCGGATTCACAGCCACGCCCATGGTGTCTGGCCCCTATGAGGACGTCGTCTCTGAATCTCACACTGGAGAACGGACGCCCGAGCTCGCCGAATCCGCGTTTTGTGGCCAATGCCATCAGGTCACCAATCCGGAGATCAAGCTGAAGGACGCGGACGGAAACGATACCAACGTCGAGTTTCCGCTCGACACGACCTACGAGGAGTGGGCTTCCAGCGACTTTCGCAATGGCGGATCGAGCGCTCAAGGCTGCGTCGATTGTCATATGCAGAGGAGGACCGGCGAGGTGCCTGTCGGTGATCGCGGGCCGATTCGAACCGATCCGCGCACGCACATCCTCGTCGGCGGCAACCACTGGGGCATCCAGGCCGTCATGGCGGCCGACCCGGCGCGCGCCGCGGACTACGCCGACTCCTTCCAGCTCGCGCTCGACAGTACGCTCAAGAGCCTCGCCTCGGCCGCCTCGGTCACGCTCGTCGAGGCCCCGCAGGAGGCCGCGCCAGGAGAGGAGATCGCCGTCACCGTCCGGGTCGAGAACCTCACCGGTCACAAGTTCCCGACGGGCTATGCGGAGAGCCGGCGCGCCTGGATCGCCGTGTTCCTCGTCGACGAGAACGGCGTCGAACGGCCGCTGCTCGGCGGCTACGACGCCGACACCGGGGAGATCCAGCACGAGCCGCCCACGCACGAGTACCGGGCCGTGCACGGGAAGTGGAACAGCGAGGCGGGCGTGGGCGAGAAGGAGGAGCACCTCGCGCGCCACGACATGATCATCTCCGACACGCGCATCCCGCCGAAGGGCTTCGTCCCGTCGCGGACCACCCAGCCGACCCAGGAGGTCGACTTCACCGATGGGAACGGCGGATACCGCAACTACGACGAGGCGCGCTTCACGCTCACCGTCCCGGCCGACGCCTTCGGCAGACAGACGCTCTCGGCGCGCGTGTACTACCAGTCGATGACGAAGGAGTACATCGAGTTCCTGCAGTCCGCGAACAGCACGGACGAGACGGGAGACGATCTCCTGGCCATCTACGAGGAGACCGGCGAGGCGCCGCCCATCCTCGTCGCGGCCGATGACGCGGAAGCGCCGCTCGATCTGGGAGAGCCGCCCGTCAACGCCAGCAGCGGCAACGGCGCCGGCGGAAGCGACAGCAGCGGCAACGGCACCGGCGGCGACAGCTCGACCGGCGGCAACGTGGGCCGCTCCGGCGACGACGGCGGCTGCGGCTGCAGGATGCCCGGCAACGCCCCGAACGGGTGGCTCCCCGCGGGCCTCGCGGGGCTCGCCCTCGCGGCCGCAGCCAGGCGCCGGCGCACACACCGGCGGCATTGAACCTCGCTCCACCACGAGCCGCCGCGAGCACGCGTCGCCTCGAGGCGGGCGATCCCCGATCGATTCCGTCCCGCCGTTCACCTGGAGACGGCCCCTTTTTCGCTCGAATCACCTCCCCGGCGCCTGCATAGATCGGGCGTACCCGGCGCCTCACGGCGAGCCTCGCCTTGCCCATCTCCCGCCTCGTCGATCCCCTCCTCGTGCTCCTCGTCGCCGCCGGCGTCGGCCTCGCGCTCTCCGGCAGCGACTGGAGCTTCCGAGCACGCGGGGCGAAGATCGGGCGGGCGCTCGCGTGGAGCGCTTGGCTCGCGCTGTGGCTCCTCTCCACACCCTGGCTCTCCAGCACGCTCGCGCGCCGGATCAGCACGGCGCCGAGGGACCTGCACGCGGATCTCGCCGGAAGCTCACCCGAGCGGCGGGTCCTCGTCATCCTCACCGCCGGCATCGACGCCGACGAGTTCGGCGAGCCGCCCATGGAACGGCAGTCGGCGGAGGGCCTCGAGCGCGGCCTCGCCGCCGTGCGCGTCTACCGCGAGTACGGCTTCGACCACATCATCGTCTCGGGGAAGGACCTCAGGAGCGCGCCCACCGAGCTCGCCAGCGCCATGGCCGATCTGCTCGTGGAGCTCGGCGTTCCCAGGAAGAAGATCATCCTGGAGACCGAGTCGCGCGATACCCGAGAGAACGCCCTCCAGTCCACGCGGATCGCCCGCGGCCTGTCGGCCGACGCCGTCGTGGTCGTGACAAGCGCGCTCCACATGCCGCGCGCCATCCGCATGTTCGAGCGCGCAGGGCTCGACGTCCTCCCCGCGCCGGTCAGGTTCCAGTCGCGGCCGCCCGACGGGCTAGAGCAGCTTCTCCCGGAGTCGCTCTCCCTCAGGCGGTCGCATCGCGCCGTTCACGAGCTCGTGGGCCTGCTGGAGCCGTAACCCCGGCGCGCCCCCGCGCTACCAGGTGACCTTCTGCGAGCCGCGGAGGTATCGCCAGAGGCCGACCACCGCCGCCGCGTTCAGGACCACGAACGTCCGCGCGAGCGCGCCGAGCTTGCCCGCAGCGCCCCCGAGCGCCGCGAGCAGGTAGAAGGCCACCTGCCCGCCGAACAGCGCGCGCGCCGCGTAGAGCGTCCACGAGGCGTCGCCGCTCATCTCGGCGCCCGTCCACGCGACCGTCGACGTGATCAGCAGCGCGGCGAGCGCCCAGGGGCACACGAGGCGGAGCAGCTTGTGCGAGAAGATCTCGAACCAGGACGGGTTCCTGAACGGGACGAGGAGCGCCGGGAGCAGCGAAAAGAGCTGATAATTGCCGGCCAGCGTGCGCACCTTGCGGCCGAACTCGCGCTCGTCGCCGAACGCGTCGTCGTACGCGATCGCGTCGGGTGCAAACAGGATCGAGCGCCCCTCGAGGCGGAGCCGCATCGGCACCCACATGTCGTCGAGGATGACGCCCTCCGGGAGCTGGCTCATGTCGGCGCGGCGGATCGCATAGATGGGACCGGTCACGCCCACCATGCTCCTGAACCGACCCTCCTGGAGGCGAATCCAGTTCTCGTAACGCCAGTAAGCCCCCGACCCCGCCGACCCCTTCAGCACCAGGTTGCCAGAGACGCAGCCCGCGTTCGGATCGGCCAGGAGCCGCACGAGCGCGCGCAGCGCTCCGGGCACGAGCGGCTGGCGGATGTCCGTCATCAACAGCACCTCGCCCGTCGCGACCTCGAGCATCTTGTTCACGCCGATCGGCTTGCCACGGCGCGCCTCGCTGACGATCACCTTCACCCGAGGATCGCGCTCGGCCAGCTGTCGCGCGACGAGCACTGTGTCGTCCGTGGAGCCGTCCGAGAAGAGCAGGACCTCCAGCTTGTCCTTCGGATAGTCGAGCGCGAGGAGGCTCTCGACCTTCGCCGGGAGATACGACGACGCATTGAAGACGGGAATGCACGCCGTCACCGTGGGGACGTAGTCCGGATCCTCCTTCCGCTGCGCAGGCCAGAGGCGCGCCAGGATGCCGATAACGATCGGGTACCCGAAGTAGGTGTACACGAGCACCGCGACAGCCAGAAAGGAGGCAATGACCACGCTAAACTGTAGAGCGCCGGTCGGGGGCGGTTGTCAACCGACATGGAAGGGCCACGCCGCGGCACGGCCGTTCACGTTTGCACGCGCACGCGCGTCACGCTCCGCACACGAGCGATGCGTGGCGCATGTCGCACACTCCTTGAAGCGCACCGCGTGAGGCGCGTCGTGCGCCGCGCGCACGCCACACAGGCGCCGTGCGCCGCGCGCACGCCACACAGGCGCCGCGCGCCGCGCGCACGCCACACAGGCGCCGCGCGCCCGAGGTCGTCACAGGACGCGCGCGCAGCGCGCCGACCGCGATCAGTCCCGCACCTTCACGCTCCGGATGACGTCCCCATCCGCGAGCGCAGCCCACGGCCCGGCGGCGACGCCGACGGCCGCGTACTGGCCGTCGAGGTGCGGCGCGCGCGCGTGCATCACGAAGAGCTGGCTCGATCCGGTGTCGCGGCCGGCGAGCGCGACGCCGACCCGGAGCGGCTCGAACGCGACCGGCGACGTCTCGCAGCGCAGCGCCGGCCTGCCGGGCGGACCTCCGGCGCCGTCGCCGAACGGCGCGCCGAACTGGGTGACGAAGCCGGGCACCACGCGGTGGACGATCTTGCCGTCGTAATAACCGGAGCGCGCGAGGTCGACGAAGCGGGTCACCGCGACCGGCGCGAGCGCAGGGTCGAGCGTCATCGTGAGCTCGCCGGCGTCCGTGTCGAAGATCAGCGCAGCGGGCGCGCGCACGAGCGCGGAGGCCTCGGCCGGCACCTCGCCGACCGGCGGCGCGACGGCCGGCCGCCCCGCCCCGCCCGCGTCCCCCGGCAGACCGGCGTCGCACGCGATCTTGCGGCCCCTGAGCACGCCGAGCGCCGTTCCGGCGCGCGCCCGCGTCGTGGGGTGGCTCGATCGGCAGAGCTGCTCCAGGCGAGCCTCCGCCGGCTTGAGCGCCAGCGCCCCGACCGCGTCGACGACCGCGCCGATCAGCTCCGGATCGTCGCGCGCACCCGGGCGGTCGAGGATCGAGAGCAGCGCGCCCTCGATCGCCGGCGACGTCACCGCAGCGGGAGCGTCCTTCTCGTCGCTCCGCTTCCTGCGCTTGCGCTTCCCCTGCCCCGGCGCCTCCGACGCGCGCTGCGGCTGCCGCGCGATGACCTCCGCCGCGGCGGCGACGAGGCCCGGCTCCTCCGCGGCGAGCGCCTTCGCGAGCAGGTCGGGCGCGCCGGCGATCTCTTCATGCGCGGCGATGAGCTCGATCGCGGCCTCCCGCGCGCGCAGCTCGCCCGACGCGGCGTACGCGCGGAACGCGGCGAGCCGCGCGCCCGTGATGGCGTCGCGGCCGATCACCTCGACGACCGCCCGGGCGCCGATCGAGCCGCGCACCGGCGCGCCTGCGTCCGGCTTGCTCCCCGGCTCCGCCGGCGCCGTGACGTCACAGCCGAGGAGCAGCGGATCGCGGTAGTCCCCGCCCGCGAGGAGCCTGGCGGCGCCGCAGCGGAGCCACGCGACGCGGCGGAGGATCGCCGCGGGCGCGCTCGGCGGCGGCGGGAGGGCGGCGAGATCGCGGAGCGCCTTGCGCGCGGCGCCCGCAGATCCGAGCGCGTCGAGCGCGGTGAGCAGCACGCCGAAGTCCTCGCTCACGAGGCCCGTGAGCGCGATCGGGTCCGCGCTCGGGGCGAGCGCGGCGACCGCGTCGGCGAGGGCGCGCTGGCCCGGCGGGCCGAGCCGCTTGAGGGCGCGCGCGGCCTCGGCGCGCTCGCTCGCGGTGAACACGCCCTTCGCGGAGAGCACGCGCGTGAGCTCGGAGGCGGCCGCTTCCCCTGCCCGGCCGAGCGCGCGCACCGCGAAGAGCCGCGCGTCGGAGGCCTCCGCGAGCCGCGCGGTCGCGACGTCGCGGATGCGGGGGATGACCGTGAGCGGGACGTGCTCGAGCCGCCCGATCGGGTAGAGCGCCTCGGGTACCGGCGGGCTCGCCGCGCTCCCCGAGGCGAGGTTGAGCAGCGCGACGAGCGTCTCCTCGCGCAGCTTGAGCTTGATCGCGGCGAGATCGCCGAGCGCGTACGCCGCGTGGATCGCGCGCTCGCGCGGGCCGTCGAGCCACGCGACCAGCGTCGGCTCCGACGCCTCCGCGCCGCACCGCCCGATGGCGCGGGCGATCGCGCCGCCCGCGTCGAGCAGCGGCGCCGCCGCGGGCGCGCCGCCGCTCGGCGCCGCCGCGGGCGCGCCGCCGCTCGGCGCCGCCGCGGGCGCGCCGCCGCTCGACGCCGCCGCGGGCGCGCCGCCGCTCGACGCCGCCGCGGGCGCAGCGGCGCTCGCCGCGCCCGCGGGGCTCGGGCGAGCGTCGCGGGCGAGGGCGCGCGCGACGAGCGCGGAGACCGTCTCGGCCTCGCGCTCCTTGCACGAGAACCCGAGGCCGTAGGCGGCCCACGCGACGACCTCGTCGTCCTCGTCGGCGAGGGCCCGCGCGAGCCCAGGCCACGCCGCTTCTCCGCCGATGCGCGCGAGGGCCCGCGCGGCGGCGCGCCGCACGCCGACGTCGCGGCTCTGCTGGTCCGCGGGGCTCACCTCCAGGGCGGCGCGGCGCTGCTCGGCCGCGAGGAGGGCGCCCCGCCGCTCCGCTGCCCCGGCGCTGGCGGCCGGCGCCGCCGCGGAGCTCCCCGCGTCGGGCGCGGCGCCCGGCGCCGGCTCACCGGTGCAGGCGGAGAGGGAGAGGAGCAACGCGAGGACGAGGAGAGGAGAGGAGCGCCTTCTCGGCATGATCACGGTTCACCCTGACGAGCGGTGTCGAGCAGCCAGGCGGCGCTCTCGCTGAGGATCCGCCTGCGGCGCATCGCGCGCGCGTCGAGCCACATCGAGATCACCTCGTGACCGCGCTGCCACGCGCGCGCAACCACCGGCTCGCCCACGCGCGACGCCGGCAGCCCGCAAGCGTCGATCCCGACGTCGTGGAAGTTCTGGAGAGCCCTGGCCATGTGCCAGGAGCAGGTGACGATCGCCGCGCGCCGCGCGCCCACGCGGCGCAGGAGGGCCGCGCTGAAGATCGCGTTCTCGTGCGTCGTCAGCGACCAGAGATCCTGCAGGATCGCGTGCTCCGGGACGCCGGCGCGCCGCAGCTCGGCGGAGAGCACGCGCGCCTCGATCTGCGCGCCCCAGCGGCGCCCGCCGCTGGCGATCACCCACGGCGCGACGCCGTCGCGGTAGGCCTCTGCGGCGCGCGCCGCGCGGCGCGCGCCGGGGGCCGCTGGGCGTCCCGACGGAAACACCCTGCAGCCGAGGACGACGATGGCGTCCGCGTGGAGCGGCATGCGACCGACCATAGCCCATCGGCCGCGGCCTTCGCGTGCCCGCTGCGCTCGATCGTCCTGCCCTCCCGCCGCCGTCCGCGGGCCGTGCCGCTGCATGCCTGCGCCGCCCTCGGGCCGACCTGGGGCCGCCACCTGCGCCCCCGCCCCGCCGCCACCGCCTCTGCCCCGCCGCCACCGCCTCGCCTCTGCCCTGCCGCCACCGCCTCTTCCCCGCCGCCCGCGCCTCCGCCCAGCCGCCGCGCGCTCCCGCCCTCCAGAGGCGGGCGCGGCCTGCCGCCGGGCCGCGACCTATCCTCTGACTACATTGGCGCCTTGGCCCTGCTCCCCCGGCCAGGTCTCCACGTCTGCGACCTTCCTTGCTCCCGGTGCACCAGGCGGCTTGACGCTGCCCGCGCTCGGAATCTAATAGCTCTACCTTGAAACGGGCGGGGTTCAGCGAGCGAGGCAGGATGCGGATCAAGATGTGGGGGGTTCGCGGAAGCATCCCCACGCCCGGTGCAGGCACGGTCGAAGTTGGCGGCAACACGAGCTGCTATGAGATCCGTGCCGGTGAAACGCTGGTCATCCTCGATGGCGGGACGGGGCTCCGTCTCCTCGGCCAGGATCTGGTCAAGGAGATGCCCTTCGAAGCCTGGATGTTCTTCAGTCATGTGCACTGGGATCACATCCAGGGCTTCCCGTTCTTCACGCCGGCGTTCGTGCGCGGGAACAAGATCCATCTCTACGGTGGCCTCAACGTCTCCCGGACGCTCGAGGAGACGCTCGCCGGGCAGATGGACTACCCGAGCTTCCCGGTGCACCTCACGGAGATGGGCGCGGCGATGACCTTCCGCGACCTCTACGAGGGCGAGGTGGTCACGATCGGCCCGAACGACGATGTTCGCGTGACCAACGCGCGCGGCAACCACCCGAACGGCGTCTACGCGTACCGCGTCGAACACGAGGGCAAGGTCGTCGTGTACATCACCGACTCCGAGCACTACGCGATCGTGGATCCGAAGCTGAAGAAGCTCGCGATGGGCGCCGACGTGCTGATCTTCGACGCGATGTACACGCCCGAGGAGTATGCGGGCGAGGTGGGCGGCGGCCCGAAGACGGGCTGGGGTCACGCCACGTTCGTCGCGGGCTGCGAGCTCGCGAAGGCGGCGGGCGCCAAGCAGCTCGTCCTGCACCACCACGACCCCAACCAGACCGACGCGATGGTGCGCGAGAAGGAGATGCGCGCCCGCGAGCTCTTCCCGAACACCATCGCCGCGCGCGAAGGCACGGTCATCGAGATCTAGGGCGCCGCCTCCGGCTCGAGGCGGCAAGGAGCAGCGCGCGGCCAGACGCGGCGCTGGAGCGCGCCGCGTCTCGCTGCCACAGGCGCCTCAGGCGCTCTTGGCCATCGGCTCGCGGGTGATCTCCTCGATGCGCGCGCGCATCCGCTTCTTCGCGCGCTCCTCGATCTGCCGCACGCGCTCCTTGCTGACGCCGAAGTCGGCGCCGAGCTGCTCGAGCGTCACGGGGCTGTCCGTCAGCCAGCGCTGGTTCATGATGGAGCGCTCGCGGGGCGACAGCTCGTTCACGACCTGGAGCAGCGCGCGCGAGAGCTGCGCGCGCTCGTCGGCGGCGCAGGCCTCCTCCTCCGGCGTGTGCCCGCTCGACGCGAGCCGCTCCACCGGAGCTATGCCGTCCTCGGTCGGAGAGCGCTCCAGGCTGACGTCGCGCGCCATGAGCAGCGGCAGCAGCTCGGCCGCCCGCTCCTCCGACAGGCCGCTCAGCTCCGCGAGCACCGCCGGGTCCTTCTCGTGCGTCTTGCGGTAGATGCGCAGCGCGCGCCGCTCGCTCTTCGACGACCCGAGGCGCACGATCCGGTACCCCCGCGCCACGTGCTCGCGGATCTCCGCCCGGATCCAGTAGGCCGCGTAGGTCGCCAGGCGGCAGCCGCGGTCCGGATCGAAGCGCTCCGCGGCCTTCAGGAGGCCGATGTTCCCCTCCTGCACGATGTCCTCCATCGGCAGCCCCCAGCGGCGGTACTCGAGCGCGATCGTCATCACGAAGGGCAGGCACGCCTCGATGAGGCGCCGGCCAGCGTCCCGGTCACCTGCTCGCCAGCGGAGCGCGAGCTCCCGCTCGGCGTCCGGGCTCAGGGTGGCGTAGTTCGCGAGCTCTGTACGATAAGCCGAGAATGCCGCACGATCCCAGGTGGCGCTCATGATCTCTCCGCTCTCCACCGCGCGCGCCGATCAAGGAGGGCTTGCGAGCCCCTGCGAGCCGGCGGGCGGCACCGGGGCAGATGCAGGCGTGATGCCGGGATAAACCCTAGGAAATCGCCTTTTTTTGCGCTGGAATGCGCAACGTGTTCGGATCCACCGACGGAAGCGAAAGCTTTGCGGGAAAGCGGAGGAGCACGGATGCGCAGCGCTGAGCCCAGATCCACGGCGCACGAGCGGCGAACGAGGCGGACGAGGTGCGCGCAGTGTCCCCAGGCCGCGGGCGACGGCGCCGCCCGCGCGGCGCGCGCGCTCGCTCTCCGCGCGCACGCCGCCGCGGTCGCCCCTGCCCCCGCGCGCCGCATCGTGATATCCGGGGAGCAGTGAGGACGCGCGTCGCGGGCTCCGTCGCGTGCATCGCCGCAAGCCTGGCGACGCTCGCCCTGCTCTCGCGCGAGGCGGAGATCCCCCTCGCGAGGGCGCGGCGCGGGCTCGCGCAGCCCTTGCTCCACACCGTCGCGCCGGACGACGAGGAGATCGACGGCGTCGGATGTGACCCGAACGCCCTCGACCGCGGCATGGCGGTGCCGAGCGGAGCGCCGACGTCGCTCGACTGCGAGCAGGCCCGCGCCATCGTCGCCCAGGCCCGCACCACGCTGGCCGCTCCGCCGCTCCGCGTCGATCCCGCAAAGTTTGCCGAAGCGACCTCCGACTGGCTGGATCCGCACGGGCTGTGGTCGGTCGCCCCCGACGCGCCCGTGGGCGCCTCGCTGCGGCGGGAGGCCGCCGCGCTCCTGGACGAGCTGCAGGCGCCCGTTGGCAGCGGGCCGTGCGCGGCGGCGCTGCGCGTCGGCCAGGAGCTCACCCGCTGGTCGCGCGAGCTCGATAGGCTCTTCGACGAGGGCTACCGGCGCGGCCTGGCCAGCCCGCCTGCGACCCACGCCGCGGCGTGGGAGCTGGTCTCGTCGGCGCCGTTCGAGGACGGCGAGGTGACGCGCAGCGCCCGGGACCTCGCGCGCAAGCTCGGCCGGGAGGTCGGCGGGCTGCGCGCGCACCTCGGGGAGCCGCTCGCCCGGTACGCCGACGCCGTGCGCGAGCGCGCCGCGCCCTCGATGAGCGAGGACGGCTGGGCGCGCACGGTGATCGCCGCCGCGGTCCGCGCCTACGTGCCCCAGCTGGACGCGCACGGCGCCTGGGCGCCGCTCGAGGAGGAGGTCTCCATCTACGATCTCGACCTCGAGGCGCACCCGCCGGCCCGGCTCTGGCAGGAGATGACGCGCACCGCGATCGGGGTGCGCATCGACCGCGGCGCGCTCGCGCCGCTCGAGGACGGAGACGTGGTGATCCGGATCCAGGATCTGCCGATCTCCGGCATGAGCGTCGAGCAGGCCGAGCAGCTCGCCGTGCTGTCCGACGTGCACCCCGGGACGACCGCCCGCGTGGCGCTGCTGCGGCGCGGGGCCGCGGCGCCGCTCGAGCTGACCGTGGCGCCGCAACCGGTCGGACCCCAGCCGCCCGAGGCGGCGCCCTCCGAGCTGCCGCTCGATCTTGTGCGCTACGGGGACGGCAAGGTCGCGGTGATCGCCATCCCCGACGTGCCCGACGACCTCGGGGATCGGGTCGCGGCGGCGCTCCTCCGCGCGCGCGCGCAGGGCGACACGCGGGGCGTGATGCTGGACGTGCGCGCCAACGGCGGCGGCTCGACCGACGGCGCGATCGCCGCGCTGGCGCTGTTCCTGCCGGGTGTACCGCTGTTCCCGATGCGGCGCCGCGACGGCGGCGTCGAGGTGGAGCGCTCGCCCGACGTCCCGGAGGAGCGCGGGTGGAGCGGGCCGCTCGCGGTGCTCGTCGACGGCGACTCCGCGAGCGCGGCGGAGATGATCGCCGGCGCGATCGGCAGCTACCGGCGCGGCGTGATCATCGGCGATCGGACGTACGGCAAGGGGTGCGCTCAGGAGTACCTCGACGACGACGCCCACGTCGGCGTGCTGCGGCTCACGACGCTCCTCTACGCGCTCCCCGACGGCGCGCCGGTGCAGAAGGTGGGCATCGTGCCGCAGGTGCAGCTCTCGCTGCCGGCGACGAGCGAGCGCGAGGCGCGCGTGGACCGGGCGCTAGGCCCGTGGCGAGGCCCCGACGTGCGCGATCTGCACCGCGTGCGCGACGTGCCCTGGCCGGCGCACGCCGGGCGGATAGGGCCCTGCCGCGACGAGACGGTCTGCCGCGCGCTGCGGTCGCTCGGCGCGGTGCCCGCGGCAGCGCGCTGACGCGCGTCAGCGCTTCCAGAACTTGCCGAGGAGGCCGCCCGCGGGCGTCGGATCGGTGGTCGTGCGGCTCCGCATCTCCTGCAAGCGGACCTCGCGGATGGCGTCGAGGTTCTTCGGGTTGAGCTCCGCCGCCAGGCGGAAATCGCCGATCGCCTTGTCGATCCTCCCCGAGCGCTTGAGGAGCATGCCGCGGTAGAAGAGCGCCCGCTCGTAGCGAGGCTCCCTCTCCAGGACGGCATCCAGCGTCTGGATCAGGTCGTCGTAGTGCGCGCTCGTGGCCCCCTCCGCGAGCACAGGCGGGTCGCCGCGCCGCTGCGCCTGGATCCAGACGAGCAACGTCATGTACTCGGGCTGCTCCGGGTCGGCGTTGAGCGCGCGCCGCGCGCGGGCCTCGGCGCCCGCGAGGTCGTTCTTCTTGAGCAGGATCTCGGCCTTCTGGAACTCGAGCGCGGCGTCGACGGCGCGGGCGATCTTCTGCTCGTCCTCGGCGGGGGGCGGGGCCTCCTTCGGCGCGCTCTGGTACTCGGCGCGCCGCTTCGGATCGCTCAGCGTCTGGTAGGCCTCGCTGATGCGGGCGAACACGCGCGCGACGAGCGGCTTGACGTCCTGGAGCTCCGCCGGCGTCCGGTCGGGGTGCCACCGCTTGGCGAGCGCGAAATAGGCGCTCTGGACGCGCTCCGGAGGGGCGTCCTCCGCGACGCCGAGCATCTCGAAGAAGCTCTCGCCGTCGATCGACGCGGCGCGCGCCTCGATCTCGGCGCGGCGCGCGGCGAGCTCGGGGTTCGGCGCGGCGCGCGGCAGCGGCGGGAGATCGGGCGCGAGCGCCGCCGGTCCCTGCGGCTTGGCCGGCTCCGCGGCGCGCGCCGGCGGCACGGGCGACGCCGCCTCGGCGCGCCCTGCCCCGCGCGCGGCCCTGACCTCCGGGCCGACCGCCGCCATCTTGACGGTGGGCGCCTGCTGGGGCGGCGGCTGAACGCGGGCGCTGGTGAAGGTCGGCGCAGGAGGCGGCCTCAGCGCCTTGGGGTCCACGCCGCGGTAACCGCCGCCCGGATCACCACCGGACGCGCGCGGGTCGAAGGGCGCCGCCGGGCTCGGGGTCGGCGCGCCGCTCCAGGACGCCGCCTCCGGCGCCGCGGCCGGAGGCGGCGCCGTGGAGCGGCGCGGAGCGACCGGGGCCCCGGCGCGCCTGCTGGACGGCGCCGCGACGTCGTCGGGCTGCCGCAGCGGTGCGCGGCCGTCGGCCTCGCCGCGCGCCGGGCGTGGACCAGGCATCGTCGAGCCCGCGGCAGGGCGCGGCGAGCGCGCCGCCGCGCCGGACGGCTCGCGCTGGGGCGCTGGCGCCGCGTCGGCCGCTGGCGTGCCGGCGGCCCGCTCCCGGCCGGGCCCGGCGGGACCGCCGACCCCGACAGGGCGCCGGCCCGGCGCGCCGAGATCGAGGTGCCGCGTGATCGCGAGCGCATAGATCATCAGGCGCACCACGCGTTCCTGCGCGACCCCCGAGGCGAGCAACTCGGCCAGCGTCATGCGCCGCATCCGCAGGAGATCCACGATGGCCGCCTCGTCGCGATGGAGCTGGAACCGCTTCATCTCGGCCTCGACGTGGAGCCCGAGCTGCCGGTTCTGGATCCGGTCCAGGGTCGTGTCGATCAGCGGATCGTCGGCGTGGAGCCGGACGCCCGCCATGATCACCGCGAGGGGCTCGCACCCGATGAGATCCGGACCGCCGTAGGACGACAGCAGGTTCTGGGCGTCGTAGTAGGCGTAACGCGTCTCGGGCGGGAGATCGTAGAGCGCGACCAGCTTGCGCACGAGCTGCTCGCGCAGCACGCCGAACACCGTCTCCCTGTCGAGCAGGCCCCGGGAGACGAGCAGCCGGCCATGCAGCACCCGTCGCTTGGTGATGTCCCGGAGCGTCTCCCGGAGCGTCGCCTCGTCCAGGAGGCCGAGATCGAGGATCACCCGATCGAGCGGGGCGATGATCGTCCCGGTCCAGATCTTGGCCGGCACGCCGTCGCTGAAGAAGATGCCGTGGCGGACGCCCTCGGGGTTGATGAAGCACGTCGTGCCGGTGAGGCGCCGGTCGAGCATGTACACGAGGAGGTGGACGAGCGGCGTGCGCGCGAGCGTGCCCTCCGCGGTCGGCGGGTCGCCCGGCAACGAGAGCACGGCGATCGGACCAGCCATCGCCGATGGCGGCAGATCAGACACCGGGTTGCGCTCGCGCCGCTGCGGCGGATCTCCCCAGCCGCGGGTTCGCACCGAAGGCGGCCGCGCGCTCTCCTCGGGGACCTCGTCCGGATCGCTGTCTGTCTGCACCGACCACGACTCCTCTCCATGAGCGCCCGGGGCGGGCGAGTGCGGGTCCGCCACCGAGGCGGGCTCCAGATGCGGTGGATCGGGCCAGCGCGCCGTCGTGCGCCCTGGCCGCAAGGTCGGAGAGAGCCTGCCGGACGGCGCAGGCGGCAGATCCGCGAGCATCCTGGCGTCCGCGCCGTCGCCGGGCAGCCCCCCGAACGTGGCCTCGGGCGGCGAGGCCGGCCCGCGGGCGGCGTCGCTGGCCCGCGGCTGCGTCCTCCGGCTCGCCGGCGCGTTGGTCATCGGCAGCGTGGGCGACGAGGGCCGCGTGATCTGCTGCTGCGGCGGCATGCGCAGGTTGCCGAGCGGCGACGCCGGCGCGGTGCGGATCGGCGGCGACTCCGCCGCGAGCGCCGGCGAGCGGAGCGACACCTGCGGCGCCTCCTGGATCGCCGCGTGGGCGCGCATCGACGCGGCGGCGGGGTCGTCGCTCGTCGCGACGATCCGGCGGATGTGCCGCGGCGGCTCGCCCTGACGAGGCCGCTCGGCGAGATCGACCTCGAGCGCGCGCGGGATGGGGCCGCCGGAGGCGTCGAGGACCAGCCGGACGCGCGGCTGCGAGTACCGGGCCGGGTGCGCCGGCGTCTGCACGACGAGCGCGACCTCCCCGGTCGAGAGCTCCACGAGGGTGCCGGTCGGAAAGATGCCGAGCGCGCCCACGAGTAGCCGCAGCACCGTGCGGTCCGCCGGATCGGCCGCCTCCTGCTCGAGCTTGGCGATGGCCTCGTCGGCGGAGAGCGGCGCCTGGCCCGGGGCCGCCGTCAGGAGGTCGTTGAAGGCGCGGGCGGTCGCGAGGATCCGCGCCTGGAGCGTCGGCTGGCGGAGGCCGCGGTAGACAGGCCCGAGCGCCGGCTGGCGGCGCACCCAGTGCGCCTCGTAGGCCACGACGGTGCGCATCACGCTGGGCTCGTTCACAAGGCCGAGCGCGGTCAGCACGACCGCCGTGCCCGCCGGGACGTCCGCCTCCTGCTGCTCGCTCAGCTGCGGGACGAGCCCGCCGGAGCCGCTCGTCGCGGCGCCCGTGAGGCGCGGCCGGGCGATGTCGAAGAGCAGCGCCGCCATCGAGAGCCGCTGGAGCAGGACGACGTCGCTCGTGATCTGCCGCGCCATCGCGAGGCTCAGGATCGCGGTGTTCACGGCGCGCCCGGCGTCGTCGTGGTTCTGGTTGCGCAGCGCGGTGACGCCCAGGAAGGCCGGCGTCTCGTTCGAAGACAGGTCGACGAGGCGCTGGGTGATGCGCTTGACGCCCTGCCGCAGGGTGTACCGGCCGTGCCGCAGGTCGTCGTAGAACCGGCGGATCATCACGATCGCCGTCGCGTAGGTGCGCACGATCGCGGAGGTCTCGTCGCCCTCGCGATCGATCGCCACCTCGCGGCGGAGCACGGCCTCGTCCACGGCGCGCAGGCGGACGCGCGGCGCCGGGCGGTCGGCGAGCGCCGGCTTGCTGCTGCGGAGGGCCTCGGCGAGCGCGGAGGCCAGCGCGTAGAGATCGCTCGCGCGGACGTCCTTGGCGACGCCGATCTCGGAGTAGCCGCAGCGGCTCAGGACCTCGCCGAGCTCGAGCGCGCCCTCGTAGACGGCGCGGTTCGCCTTGAGGAGCTGCCCGGAGACGAACACCGAGCCGCGGGTGAACAGGATCGAGACGTTGTGGCCGGAGCGCTGGCCGAAGTCCTGGACCAGCGAGACCGTCTCCTCGACCTGCCGCACCATGGCCTGGTTGTCGATCGCGTGCAGCGTCGAGAGCTTCACCAGCCGGAAGAGGGCCTGCACGACGCTGGCGGCGAGATCGCGCGCCTGCTCGCGGCGGATGTTCTCCGACACGTTCTGGCTGATGACGTCGACCTGGGGCGCCATCACGGGACCTCCCCGGCGGTCGAGATCCGCTTGCCGAGGCGCGCGGCGATGGCCTCGGCGGCGGCGCCCGCGGCGTCGCGCAGCGCCTGGCTGTTCCAGGGCCGCCGCTTCGTGGCGGCGAGCGCCGCGTCGAGCGCCTCCTGCGAGCGCGCCTCGCGGCCGAGCAGCTCCGCCGAGAGGCAGCGTGTCTGCTCCGCTGCGTCGTCCGCGAGGAGGCCGTGCCGCTGGAGCAGCTCGACGGCGACCGACTCGCCGCGCGCCGGGTTGAGCGTGTAGAGCGCGCCGAGGAACTCGCGCCGCTCGTCGAGCGTGAGCTGGTGGAACGAGCTGTCCTGCACGCGGCGGACGAGCAGCGGGCCGGCCGCGCGGACCTGGTGGTGCGCCAGCGTGCGGAGCGCCGCGACGCGCACGTCGGGCGGCGCCGACTCGGCGAGCGAGAGCAGCTCGTCCCGGATCTGCTCGGGGCTCGTCGCGAGGTGCGCGATCGCCTCGCAGCGGAGCGCCGCGTTCGCGCACCCGGAGAGCCGCTTCAGCGCGCCCAGGGCGCCCTGCGTCCGCGACGCGGCGAACATCTTGAGGATCGGGCGGGCCACGTCGAGATCCAGCGTCATGAGCGCGTCCACGACCCCCTCCTCGTGCCCGGGCAGCGTCCGCTCGACGTGGCCGAGCAGCGCGCGGCGCAGCGCCTCGTGGCCGGTGTGCCCCACGACCTCCATCGCGACGGGCAGGGTCTCGCTGCCGAGCTTGTGCAGGATGGGCGCGAGCCGCTGCGCGACCAGATCGAGGTCGACGGGGGCGGGCTGCGCCGCGCCGCCGGGGGCGGCCGTCATGACGACGCGCGTCGCCTCGCGGAGGAGCAGCCGCATCGTGTCGGGCGGGAACATCCCCCGGGCGAGCTCCGTCGCGAGCGCGCCCCCCTGCTGCTTGGGCGCGAGCGCGTCGAGGGCCTTCTCGATCGCGTCGTGCATCCCGAAGAGCACCTCGAAGCGGCGCGCCAGGATGAGATCGCGCGCCGAGGCGGCCATCGGCTCGGTCACGAGCTCGACGTCCTTGTACCGCCTGGCGTTCAGGAAGGCGTCGGCCACGACCTCGACGAAGCGCTCGCTCCAGCGATCCGGGCTCATGACGAGCTGCGTGCCGAGCGCGCGCTGCGCGACCGGGTCGAGCGCGAGCGCGCTCGCGGCGCGGCGCGCGGCCCGCAGCGCGGCGGCGTCGGTGTCGATGACCATCGCGGCCGCCTCGGCGCGGTTCGCCTTCTCCTCGGCGGCGCGCCGGGCCATGCCCTCGAGGTCGTCGGCCTCGTGCCAGAACTGCTCGCGGTCGGCCGCGTCCCCCTCGACGAAGACGCTCACCACGTCGTAGCGCACGTGCTCGAGGCGGCGCTCCCACAGGGCGGCCGCGACGTCGTCCTCGGGGGCGAGGTCGCGCAGCGGATCGAGCAGCAGCACCTCGCAGAGGGCGCGCAGCTCGTCCTCCGTGATGCCGGGGAGCAGCTGGACGCGCCGCACGCCGGCCGCGAAGAGGTTGTACGGGACGAGGTCGAGCGGGTGCTGCGGCTCCCACACCGTCCGCCGGCGATGTTCGAAGGCGTACGGCGTCAGCGTCCAGTGGACGAGGGTCCCGTCAGCGCGCAGCGCCTCCACGATCGCCTGGAAGGTCGCGCGGAGCTTGTTGTCCGCGTCCGGATGGCGAAAGCCGTAGTGACGCACCGCCGGGAGCAGCCGCTCCATGCGGCGGAACACCTCGGTCAGCCGCGTGACCGCAGGGTCGTCCGGCTCCGCCTCGCCCGGCTCGTCCTGAGGCGCGGGCTCCTCCGCCGCCCGCATCCCGACGGCCGTGGGCGAGTCGTCCGGCGGGGGGCGCCTCGTGCTCGTCGGCGAGGAGCGGCGGGGCACGGACGCGCCGACCTCCTCGAGGACGCGCAGCACCTCCTGCCGCATCTGCGCGGCCGACTCGAAGCGGTTGCGCTTGTCCCAGGCGAGCGCCTTGTCGACGAGGCCGATGACCGAGGCGGGCAGCTCGGGCGCGATCCGCGCGAGCGACGGCGCCGGCGTCGTCGCGGCGAGGATGAACGCCTCGTTGTCCGAGCGCCCCTGGTGGAGGCGCTGCCCGCTGAGCACGGCGTACAGGGTCGCGCCGATCGAGAAGAGATCCGCCCGCCCGTCGACCCCCTCGGTGAGGCCCATCGCCTGCTCGGGCGCCATGAACGACGGGGTACCGAGCGCCGTGCCCGCCTTCGTCTTGTCGCCGGGCGCGCCGCGCATCCTCGCCACGCCGAAGTCGAGCAGCTTCACCACGTTGTCCTTCGTGATGAAGATGTTCGCGGGCTTCAGGTCGCGGTGGACGATGCCCTCCGCGTGGAAGCTCTCGAGCGTGAGGAGCACCTCCCCCGCGATCCAGAGCGCCTCGGCGACGGGGAGCTTCCGGCTCTTGCGCTTCCAGAGCTGCTGGACGGTCTCCCCGTCGAGCAGCTCCATCACGAGGAACGGCTCGTCCTGCTCGGTGATGTCGTCGTCGAGGATCGCGACCCGGCCGGGGTGATCGATCTTGTTGGCGACGTAGCCCTCGCGCAGGAACCGCTCGCGGATGCCGACGTCGCGCGCGAACTCGGCGTGCAGGATCTTCAGCGCGGCGCGCGAGCCGTTCCGGTGGTGCGTTGCGGCGTACACGGAGGCCATGCCGCCCACGCCGAGGAGCGAGTCGATCCGCCACTTGTTCTTGACGGTCATCCCGAGGCGGGCGCGCGCCCGCTGCTTCTCGTCCGGCGCGTCCGTGACTTCCGAGGGCGGAGGGATGACGGACTCGGGGAGGACGCCACGTGAGGTCATTCGGCCACCGGAAGGCGGGAAATCGTATCACCTCCCCGCCCGCACGAGGTTCCGGATTTCGGCGAGCCGGCAGTGCACCTTACCGTTTCCTGGCGCCGGGCGGGTGCAGGGCGACGCTGGCACGGTAGCTCGTTCCGCCCGCCGGAAGTCCGGCCCAGGGATGCGAGGGAGCGCCGCACGGGCGGCGAGCCGGCCGGGATGACGAGGGGTGGCCGCCGGCCGATACGGCACCAGGGCGAGGCCCTGCGCGTCGCTCGGGGAAGCGATCGCCAACGCGAACGGCAAGCGGGTGCTTGCGTGCGCGAACGGCACGTTCGCGGAGAGCGTGACGATCGGGGTGGGGGTCGAGGTGATCGGGGGCTTCGTGCGAGGCGGCGACCCCGGCGTGACGACGTGCGAGGACGGGGCTCAATTCCTGGCTGCGATGGTGGTCGAGGCGGTCGTGGAGACGGAGGCCCCGGCGCTGGCGGTCGAGGCGGCCGCGCAGCAGGCATCGCCCATGCGGCGGCCCCGGGCGACGCGCCGGCGGTACAGTTCACTCCGGGCACGGCCGGCGACGGCGGCAGCGCCGCGCCCGGCAGTCCGTCGGAGAGCGCCGGCGCGCCGGGAAGTGCTGGGCTCTGCTGGGATTTTGCGTCGCAGACGCCGTGTGGAGGAGGACCGCCCATGAACACACCGAAGTATATCCGCGCCCGGCTGCTGGCGGACCCGGCAGCCTCGCTCGATCCGTGGATGGATCCGGTGTGGTGCGCGACGACGCCTGAGGCGGAGAAGCAGCGGCATGCGGAGAAGCGTGCCCGCCGGGTCATGGAGATCTACGGGGTCGAGGACCCCCGGATGGAGGCGCTGCTCGTGCGGCTGGCGAGCCAGGTGGAGCAGTGGGCCGCCGAGGAGCGAGCCACCACGCAGGAGGCGGACGACGAGGCATGGGTCAGCGCGGTGCCGGACAAGGGCGAGACCGAGCGGCGCAGCTCGCGCCTGGCGCTGATCGGCGCGGTGCTCTTCGTGCTGGGGGGTCTTGTGCGGCGTGGCGCTGGCGGCGCTGCGGCTGCGCTGAGACAGCGACGTAGCGAAGCCGCGCACGGCGCGGTTTGATCAGGAGCAGAGGAACACGCGCCGCGGAGGGCGGCGCGCCATGGCTCGGCTCGTCTCGAAGGGCAGCGCTGGGGGCCCTGCCGCTGGCGGCCGAGACGGAAGTCCGCCGGCGCACCACCGCCGCCAGAGCCGCCGAGCCGCGTGCCCGGCACGTGATGACCATCCGCGCTGGGGGCTCGGAACACCGATGGGCGGAGGGCGGCTCGATGCGCGAGGTCCACGGCGTGCTCGAATCCGCTTCCGGAGATCCCCGGCGGGACCGCCGGTGCGCGGAGCTAGGACGGCCCGGCAGGGCGCCCGAGCGCGCGGCACCGGGCGTCCTCGAGCATCACACGCACGCCGCGGTTGGAGGCAAAGATCGCGTTGAGGCGCGCGGTGACCGCAGGATCGCCGGTGAAGACGTCGATCTGCCGTCCGACGACCTTGATGCCGCGATCCTCGGCGACGAAGCAGCCGTCGTGTCGGCCCCCGCCCGGGAGCGGCAGCCCGACGAGCTCGGGCACGAAGAGGGACGTGCCGAGCGGAATGACGCTCGAGTCGACCGCGACCGTGCGCAGCGGCGTGATCGGGCGCCCGGTCGCGCCGCGGCCATACGGGAACCGCCGCGGATCGAGCCGCTCGAAGCAGACCTGCTGGCCGGTGCGCGGGCAGACATCGGCGCATGCGCAGCCGCGCCGCGCGAAGCTTACCGTGTCACCCGAAGCGAGCCGGCCGCTGCCCTGGACGCAGACCTGGTCGTGGAACGCGCGCGGGACGCTCGCGAGCGCCGCGCAGGCGGCGTCGTAGAGGACCGCATCCTTCGGCCCTCCGCCCTCGCTCGGGAAGTCGTAGTAGGTGTTCCGGAACATCCCGGGCGCGAGCCCCGGCGCCACCTGTGGCGCCGGCGCGGCCTGCGGCGCCGGCGTCGCGCGCGCGGGCCGGCCGTGCTCGCGCACGAGGATCACGGGGTCGCCCTCGCCCGCGGCGCCGCCCAGATCGGTCTGCGCCGCGCCGGGCGCCTCGTCCTGCGCGCCGTCGACAGCGGCGCTGGCGCCCCGGTCGCGATCGCCGTCGTCCGGGGAGGGCTCGTGGAGCCACCCGCCGCCTCCGCGCGCGATCTGCGGCTCGCTCGAGCCGTCGTGGACCCAGTCCGCGCCTCCCTTCGTCGTGCACCCCGCGGGGAGCGCGAGCAGGAACGCCTGGAGCCCGCCGATGACGAGCGCTCGCGCGCGTGCCGCGCTCGTCAAAAGGCGCCTCCGAGCCGGGCGAGCTCCCGGAGCGCCGCGGCGGCGATGTCGGCGCGCGCCCAGAACGCGGCGGGTGAGCCGGCGCTCTCGGGCGCGGCGCCGGCGGCGATCACAATGGGCGCGGTGTCGCCCGCGCCCGGCTGGCCAAGGCGGCTCGCGACGAGCCGCAGCGGCTCGACCATCAGCGCGAACGCGATGTCCGAGCCGAGCGGCGCCAGCGCCTTCTTCATGGACGGGACCTCGCCGAGGCGCTCTCCCTGGAGCGCGGCGACCACGCCGCGGAGCCCCGCGCCCGGATCGTTGCCGACGGCCGCGAAGAGGCCGTCGTCGCGGACCAGGTAGAGCAGCTCGATCGACGACGGCGGAAGCGCCGCTCCCTGCGCGGCGGGCCCGCCCTTCCCGCCCTGCGGCCCCGCGCCCTGCGGCCCCTTGCGTGCCTGCGCCCCTCCGGCGCCGGCGGGCGCGCTCGTGCCGGCGGTCCGCTCGAACCGCACCCGCCGCACGTCGCCGTCGAGCAGCGGAAGCGCCGCCTTGCCCGCGGAGACCCGGAGCCCCTCGCGCTGCAGCGCGGCCTTGAACGGCGGGAGCTCCGCGGTCCCGAGCAGATCCTGGATGGAGGCCTCGAGCTTGGCCCGGTCGCCCACGGCGGCGCGCACGAACGCCGTGGGACCCGCGCCGTCGAAGCGGAGCCCGCCGGCGAACCAGTCGCCGCGCGCGTCCGACGCCGCGCGGATCGCGGCGCCGAGCCGCTCCCGCTCCGCGGCCGGGAGGTCGCCCTCGACGAGCCCAGCGAGGGCGTCGACGAGCCTGGGCACGTTGTCGGCGCGCGTCGCGGCCCGATCGCGGACGAGGATCCCGACGAGCGAGTCGGCGGGCAGATCGAGCAGCGGCTTCACGTCGCCGACGGCGAGATCGGCCGACGCCTTCGACGCCGGGCCGCCCCCTGCCTTCGGCGTTCCGGAGACGCGCAGGTGCGCGTCCTCGTCCAGCACCAGCGTGAGGCGCGCTCGCTCGAGATCGCCGAGCATCGCGAGCGCGCCCTCGATCATCGGGCCGAGCGGCACCGCGGTGGCGCGCGGCGCGCCGTCGGGGCCGCGCGCCTTGTCCCAGGCGCTCCGCGCCGCCTTGAGCACCGGGCCCTCGAGCGCGGCCCTCGGGAGCTCGACCGCGAGATCCTCCTTCGGCACCTGCGCTTGCGGCATCGTCCGCGCGACGTAGGGGCCCAGGGAGATCAGGTCCCCCGGCGTCTCCGCGACGAGCAGGTAGTTGCCGAGGACGCCGAGGGCCACCGGGCTCGCCCCCTGGAGCGGCTCGAGCAGCGCGATGGCGGTCGCCGCGTCGGGCTTCGCGCGGAAGCGCGCCCCCTCGCCTCGCGTGAGCTGGTCGATGAAGCGCCCCCCGTCCTTCACGTGGATGCCGAGCGCGGCCCGCGGGCGCGCCCCATCCGCGGCCTCCACGGCCGCGCCGAGCACCGGCACCGCGCCGTCGATCTCGGACGCGACGGTGATGGGCAGGCCGAACAGCGACGCGGCAAGGGCGCCGGCGCTGCTCGGGAGGAGCGCCGCCGAGCCGCCGACGAGGGCGCGCGCCTTGGCCCACGTGGCGTCCGGCGTCGGGAGGAACGCCTCGGCGATGAGCCCCGCCGGCGCGGGCACGGGGCTCAAGGCCGCGGCGCCGGCGTCGGACGGCGCGCCAGGCGATTTGCAGCCCAGGGCGCCCGCGCTCAGGCCGAGGGCGATGGCCAGGAGCGCCGCAGCGCCGCGGCGCACGGCAGAGGTCGATCGCACGATCACGACCCGAACGGTAGCGCCTTCTCGCCGCGGTCGACCACGAACCTGCAAAATCGCAGCGCGCGCGCCGGGCGACGCGCGCGAGGTCCTCGCCGCCGAGCTGCTCGTGCGCGAGGATGCTCGTGCGCGAGGAGGCGACTCCCGGGCACATTGCATCGACCGGCCGAGGAACCGTCGGGCCGCCGTCGCGGACAGGGAAAGCCGTTGGCTGCAGCCGCGGGTGCACGCCCCGGCCGGACAGCGGCGCGCGGCGTGGCAGCTGCCCGCATCACCCCTGCGCTGCTGCGAGGCGGCGTCAGCGGAAAGCTGCGGAGCAGGCGCACCGCTGCGGTAAGCTCCAGCCGATGCCTCGCCCCGGCTACGACAGCGTGGTGCTCATCACCGGCTTCCCCAAGTTCATCGCGCGGAAGATGCTGCAGCACATCCTCGCGTCGGAGCCGCGCACGCTCGTGGTCGCCGTCGTGCTCGCGAAGTCGTCAGCGCAGGCGAGCGCGGAGCGCGACGCGCTGCCGGCGGCGGACCGCGAGCGCCTCGTGCTGCTCGAGGGGGACGTCGCGGCGATGGATCTCGGGCTGTCGGGCGCCGAGTTCCGGCAGCTGGCCCGCGAGGTCGACCGGATCCATCACCTCGCGCACGTGGGCCACGCCGGGGCCGACCAGAGCACCGCCCACGCCGTGAACGTCGTCGGGACGGCCGAGGTGATCGAGCTCGCCCGCGCCTGCACCTCGCTCCAGTGCCTCGTCCATCAATCGACCGCGTTCGTCGCAGGGGACCGGACGGGGACGGTGTACGAGGACGATCTCGAGGCCGGCCAGGCGTTCCGCAACCCCGTCGAGGAGACGCGGATGCGCGCGGAGGTGCTCGTGCGGCGGGCGATGCGCCACGTGCCGGCGGCGGTCGTCCGGCCGACCACGGTGGTGGGCGACGCGACGACCGGGGAGATCGACCGGCTCGACGGCCTGTACCTCCTGGTGCTGCTCATCATGGCGGCGCCGGCCGACATGGCGATCCCGATGCCCGGCCGCGGCGACGTGCCGCTCAACATCGTCCCGATCGATCACGTCGTCCGCGCGTCCCACGCGATCGGCCTGAACCGCCTCGCGCCGGGTCGCACGCTCCACATCGCCGACCCGCACCCGCTGTCGGCGCGGCGGGTCTTCGATCTCATCGCGCGGGCGAGCGGCCGCCGCGCTGCGCGCGGTCACATCCCGTCGAACCTCGCCAAGGCGCTGCTCCGTACGCCCGGGATCGAGCGCTTCGTCCGCAGCCCGCGCGCGTTCGTCGAGCAGCTGATGACCCCTGTGCGCTACGACGCACGGAACGCGGATCTCGTGCTCACGGCCGCGGGGATCGCGTGCCCGCCCTTCGAGTCGTACGTCGACGTGCTCGTCGGCGCCGTCCAGGAGCGCGTCCGCGAGCGGCGCGAGCGCCAGGAGATCGAGGTCAGCGCGGACGCCGAGCTCGACGTCGAGGATCCGCTGTCGTGAGCGGCGCAGCCCGCTCCGCAGCCCGCGCGGAGATCCCGGAGCGCCGCGCGGCGCCCTGCAGCGCCCCGCGGCGGCGCGCGCCGGCGCGGCCCTTCACCGGGGCGTCGCGGCGCGCCCTCGCGGCGCTGCTCGCGACCGCTGCGCTCGGCTGCAGCGCGACGCGCGAGCACGTCGCGCCGCCCGCGCCCGAGGTGGGATCCGCGCCGCCCGCGCCAGCGCCCGCGCCGCGCCTCGCAGAGGCCCCCGCCCTGGAGACCGCCGCGCCGCGCCCCGCGGAGGCCGCGCCGGCGCGCCCGCCGGAGCTGGATCTGCTGCGCCCGGAGGACGGGGTGTACGCCCACTTCTTCGCGGCGCTCCGCGCGCTCGAGCAGGGTCGCCGCCGGGATCACGTGCGCATCGCCTGGCTCGGCGACTCGCACGCCGCAGCGGACTTCTGGAGCGGCGCGGTCCGCGCCGCCCTGCAGCGGCGCTTCGGCGACGGCGGGCTCGGCTTCGTGCACCTCGGCTACGCCGCCTACCGCCACGACGGCGCGCGGCTCACGGCCGACGGCAAGTGGCGGACCCGCCCGAGGTCTCCGGGCGGCTCCACGCCGGCCGACGACGGCGTCTTCGGGCTCGGGGGCATCCTCTTCGGCGCGCAGACGGCCCCGGTGCGCGCGGAGATCGCGCTCACCTCGGCGCGGCCCCCCGCGCGGCTGCTCTGGGATGTGTGCTTCCGCCCGAGCGCGCCGAGCGACGAGGTCGCGGTGACGATCGAGGGCGGCCCGAGCGAGGTGCTCCGCGCGGCCGCGGGCGAGGCCCCCGGCGCGCTGCAGCACGCGCGGCTGGCGAGCGCGGGCGCGGTGAAGCTCGGCGTCGCGCCGTCGGGCGGGGCCGAGCTGTGCGGGCTGGTCGTCGAGCGCGATCCGGAGGCCGGGGCCGGGGTGGTGCTCGACACGCTCGGCATCAACGGCGCCCGCCTGGCGACGCCGCTCCGGTGGAGCGAGCTCGGCTGGGCCGCCGAGCTCGCGCGGCGCTCGCCGGAGCTCGTCGTGATCGAGTACGGCACGAACGAAGCGGGCGACGTCACCGCGGATCCGTCCCTCTACGCGAAGCAGCTCGCCGAGCTGCTCGCCCGCGCCCGCAGGGTGGAGCCCGACGTCGACTGCCTGGTGCTCGCGCCGACGGACCGGAGGGACGCGCCGGAGCGCACGCCCGTCGTCCGAGACGTCCTGCGCGACGCCGCGCGCGAGGGCGGCTGCGCGTTCTGGGACACGTACGAGGCGATGGGCGGAAGGGGCTCGATCGAGGCCTGGTACCGCGAGCGCCCGCCGCGCGCGTCGCGCGACGGCGTCCACCTGACCTTCCGCGGCTACCAGGAGCTCGGCGTGAAGCTCTCGAACGACATCCTGGAGCGCTATCGCCCCTGACGAGCGGCCCCGCCTCCGGCGCCCGTTCGACGCCGACGGCGGACGGCCGGCCCGGTGGCCTTGCTCGTGCTTTTCGGTCTCGTCGCTCGATCGGCGTGAAGGCTTCTCACGCGCGATGGGCGAAGGGGGCACATGCTTCATGCCGGGGACGTTGCAGGAGGTCGCTTCCGGCTGATCCGGCAGATCGGCGCGGGTGGGATGTCGAGCGTGTGGTGGGCGCGCCACGAGCTCATCGGCCGGGACGTGGCGCTCAAGCTGTCCCCGGCGCTCCGGGACGAGCAGGTCGTCGGGCGGTTCATCCGGGAGGCGAAGATCATCGGCAAGTTCCAGCACCGGAACATCGTCGGCGTCGTCGACGCCGGCGAGCTCCAGGACGAGGGCTACCTGTTCCTGGCCCTGGAGCTCCTGCGCGGCTCGCCGTTCGCCGACCGCCTCCAGCCGAACCGGCCGCTGCCGCCCGAGGAGGTGGTGCCCGTCCTCATCGAGGTGTGCTGCGGGCTCTCGGCCGCCCACGCCGAGGGCGTCGTCCACCGCGACATCAAGCCGGAGAACATCATGATGGCGACGGTCCCCGGCGAGGGGATCGTGCCGAAGATCGTCGACTTCGGCATCAGCCAGCTCACGGGCGCGGGCGACGCCATCACCATCGACGGACAGCTGCTCGGGACGCCCTCGTACATGAGCCCGGAGCAGGCGCTCGGCAAGCGCACCATCGACGCGCGCGCCGATCTCTGGGCCGTGGGCGTCATGCTCTACGAGGCGCTCAGCGGCGCGCAGCCGTTCACGGGAGGCAACCACCACGCGGTCCTCCGGCGCATCCTCGAGACCGAGCCCGCGCCGCTGCCGGCCTCGATCCCGCCGCGCCTCCGCAAGATCGCCGGCCGATGCCTCGAGAAGGACCCGGCGCGGCGCTACCCGGACGCGGCCTCGCTGCGCGCGGATCTAAAGGCCGCGCTCGACGATCTCGGCGCGAGCGCGCCCGCGCCGATCGTGGTCCTCTCGCCGCCGGCCTCTGGCTCGCGGCCCGGGGAGATGACGCGAGCCCGCGGCGCGCTCGCCGCGCCCCCGAGGCTCGCCGTTCGCGCGCTCGAGCGGCTCTGGACCCGGGCGCCGCGGGCGCCTGGATGGCGGGAGGCGACGACGATCGGGCGCACGCAGGGCGCCGCCGCCCCGCAGGACGCGGCGCGCCGCGCAAGGACGATCCTGGCGATCCGGCTCGCGGGCGCGGCCGCGCTCGCGGCGACTCTCTGCTCGGCCGCGCTGCGGGAGCAGGCGGACGCGGGGCCCGAGAGCGCGGCGCGCGAGAGCCTGCGCCCTGTGCTGGCCACGGCCTTCGCCGACAGCGGCGCCGCCTGGCGGCGCGGCGCCGGCGCGCCCGAGGCGACGCGCAGCGGCGCGCCGCCACGGAACGCGGCGAGCCACGACCGCGCGCCGGGCTCGCCCGAGCGCGCCTCGAAGGACCCGGGCAGCGACGAGCTCGGATCGGCCTCCGAGGACAAGCCCCCGCGCTGGCAAGCACCGCGCGGGCCATCTCGACGCCGCATCACGAGCCCCGGGTTCTGATGACCAGCGCCGCACCGATCACCGCTCTTCGCAGACGCCGCTGGCGGCGCGCCGCTGCGCTCGGGCTCGTTTGCTGGGCGCTGCTCTCGCCATCCTGGCTGCACGCGCAGGACGACAGCGCGACGCGCGCGCTGAGGCTCCAGTTCGCGCAGGGATTGTCGCTCGAGATCGCGGGGCGCTGGGCCGACGCGCTCGACAGGTTCGAGGCGATCGCCCGCCGGCGGCCGACGGCGAACGTGACGTACCACATCGGCCTCTGCCACGAGCGGCTCGGCCGGCTGCGCACGGCCGAGCGGACGTACCACAACGCGCGCGCGATCCTCGGCGCGGACGCGGACGCGCGGAAGGCGTCGCCGGCGGTGCTCGCCGAGATCGACGCGCGCCTCGAGGACCTCGGGGGACGGATGCCGAGGATCGTGCTGAACCTCGCCGGCGCGACCGACGGCGTGACCCTGCTGCTCGACGGCGAGGTGGCGCAGCCGTCGCGGGCGATCCGGGTCGATCCGGGCCCCCACGTCGCCGTGGCGCTCCGGCACGGGATCCCCGTGGCCGCGAGCGCCTTCTCGAGCCACGAGCGCCGAACCAGGTTCGTGACGCTGACCGTTCACCCCGTCGCGCTCCGCGTGTCCAGCGTGTCGCGCCCCTGAGCTCGCCGAGCCTGGACGGCCCGCACCGAGCTCCCCACACCCCGGCACCTGTGTGTGAGCGGCGGGGCCCGCGCCCCTCGCTCCGGACGTGATCGCGCTGCGGTGGCGCGCCCTGCGAGGAGCGTCCTCTCCACGCGGCCCTGCGGCTCGTCGCGGGCGTGTGTCCGGCCGCGCGCGGAGCGCCCACACGCCGGCCAGATCTCGCGGGCCGTGGCGCTTTGCCGCACGCGCGGCGCTGGCCCGACCGTCCAGCGCCCGCTTGGATCCCATGCGAGCCGCACCTGACAGGGCGCTCCGGACACGCCCAAACTCGCCGAGTCGTCGGCCGTGAACGCTGGATCCAGCTTCTGACGTCCTGATAGCATGCGAGACCCATGGCGCTCGACAGGCCGCCCGGTGCGGGCTCTGCTTCGCGACTCGGCAACTATGAGCTGCTGAGAGAGCTCTCCGGTGGCGGCATCGGCTCCACGTGGCTCGCGCGGGCGTCCTCCGACGAGGGCGAGGCGAAGAGCGCGCCGCCGGTCACGATCCTGCGCATCTACCGGCACCTCACGAAGAAGGCCGAGACCGCCGACAGCATCCTCCGCGAGGCCGGGATGGCGCAGCAGGTCCGCTTCCCCAACGTGCTCTCGGTGCTCGACGCCCGCACCGCCGACGGCGAGGTCTTCATCGTCTCGGAGTACGTGGAGGGCGAGCCGCTGGGCGCGCTTGTGCCTTTGGCCGGCGCCGAGGGGCTGCCGCCGCCGGTGTCCCTCCGGATCGCGATCGACGCGCTGCGCGCGCTCGCGTCCGCGCACGCGGCCCAGCCGGCGCCGCTCGTTCACGGCGAGCTGAACCCGACCCACGTCTCCGTCGGCATCGACGGCGTCACCCGGGTCGGCGGGCTCGGCGTCGCGCGGGCGATCGCCGGGCTCGCGCCCATGGGGACGAGGAACCCCGATCGGCTCGCCTATGCCGCGCCCGAGCGGGTCAAGGCGATGGCAGCGCACGCGGAGGCCCCGCTCGATCCGCGCGCGGATCTCTTCTCGGTCGGCGTGATCCTCTGGGAGCTGCTCGCGCGGCAGCGGCTGTTCTCGTCGAAGCTGGAGGCCGCGGTCATCCAGAAGGTGCAGTCGGCGCCGATCCCGCCGCTCGCGGGGCTCGCCGGGGGCGCCGTCCCGGCCGAGGTCGTCGATGTCGTCCAGACGGCGCTGGAGCGCGATCCGGCGCGCCGCTTCGAGAGCGCCTCGGCGATGCTCGCGGCGCTGGAGGCCGCGGGAGCGGGGCGGATCGCAGGGGACGAGGACGTGGCGGCGGCGGTGAGCAGGCTGGCCGGCAAGACGATCGAGCCGCGCAGGACGATGATCGCGGCCGCCATGGCGAGCCCCGCCGGCGCGGACGGGTCGCGGCCGCCGCCGCGCGCGCGGGGCATGACGCTGGTGGGCGTGGCGATCCCCGCGGCCGACGGCGCGCTCTCCCCCCGCGGCGACGGCCCGCGCCAGGCCATCACCGCGCCGACGCCGCGCGCGCGCGGCGCGACACCGGGCGCGCCGCCGGTGGCCGCGGCGGGCGCGCGCGGCGCGACACCGGGCGCGCCGCCGGTGGCCGCGGCGGGCGCGCTCGCCGCGAGCCAGGTTCGCCCGACGGCGGCGAAGGACGCCGCCGCGCCGAAGAACGGCCTGGCGGCCAAGCCGGCGGTCGGCGCAGGCGCGTCGAACGGCGCCGGGCCTGCGGGCGCCGATGCGGCGCACGCCAGCATCGACACCGAGTGGGGCTCGGTGGAGGACGTCCCGGCCCGCGACCTGCCCGGGCCGCGGCGTCCCGCAGCGACCCTTCCGCGGATCGAGCTGTCGGGCCAGGGCACGGAGGACCGCGCCGCCGCCGGTGCGAGCCCCGAGCGCGCCGCTGCGACGGGGGCGACCACGGCGAAGGAGCAGCCGCCCGCGCGGCCGGCCGCGCCGCGCCCGGGCGATCCGGGCGACGCCCTCGCGGCGCGGGCGACGCCGACGCCGGCCGAGGGGACGGTCCCGAAGCCGCCGGCGCCGGCCCCGGGAGGGCCGTCCCCGAGGCCGCCACGCCCACCGCCGCCGGCTCGCGCGGCGTCGCCGGCGCAGCCCGAGGCGCACGGCAAGGTCGCCGCTGCAGCGCCCGCGGCTGTCGGGCCAGCGCTCGCGCCGAGCCCTCCGACGCCTCGGGTACCTGTGCCGCCGCTGGCGCCGCCGGCCGCTGCCACGCGCCGCACGCCCGTGGTGCCCGCCGTGACGCCGGCGCCACGCGCGGCCGCCACGCCCCCGCCGCCGCCGGCGAAGACGATGAGCCGCGCGCCGGTGACACCGTCGGCGCCCCTCCCGCCGGCGGCGCCCGCGCCGGCTGCGTCGCCCGAGCCTTCTCAGCCGCTGCCCCCCGTTGCGCCCGCGTCGACCACCGCGCCTGCGATCCCTGTCCCCGCGAAGACCCCGCCGCCCCCGCCCGTGGCGGCCGCGCTTCCGGGCGGGGCGCCTGCGACGCAGGAGAGCGCGCGCGGCAACGGTCCGGCATCGACCTCCACCAGGACGATCCCCACGCCGACCGGAGTCCAGGGCCAGACGAAGCTGTGGGGTCGCGTGGCGTCGGCCGTGGACCAGCTGGGCCCGGGGAGCACCCTCGGCCGCTACGAGATCCTCATGCCGGTCGCCAAGGGCGGCATGGCGGCCGTCTGGGCCGCGCGCCTGCAGGGCACCCGCGGCTTCAGGAAGATCGTCGCCATCAAGACGATGCTGCCCGACGTCTCCGACGACCCCGACTTCGAGTCGATGTTCCTCGACGAGGCGCGGGTCGCGGCGCGGATCAGGCACCCCAACGTGGTCGAGATCCTCGACCTCGGCGAGGAGGACGACGTCCTCTACATCGTGATGGAGTGGGTCGACGGCGAGACGGCCGGCACGCTGCAGAAGGCCGCGAAGCGGCTCGGCGGCATCCCGCAGCGGATCGTGCTCCGCATCGCCTCGCAGATCTGCGCGGGGCTCCACAACGCGCACGAGCTCCGCGACGACAGCGGCGTGCTGCTCGACCTCGTCCACCGGGACATCTCGCCGGCGAACGTGCTCATCTCGACCGCCGGGTTCGTGAAGATCGTCGACTTCGGCGTGGCGAAGTCCAAGGGGCGCCTGCACGTCACGCGCGCCGGCGGCATCGTCAAGGGGAAGACGCCGTACCTCTCGCCGGAGCAGCTCGGCGGGCTCCCCATCGATCGCCGGAGCGACATCTTCTCGCTCGGCGCGCTGCTGTACGTGCTCACGACGGGGCTGCACCCCTTCCGCGCCGAGACCGACCTCGCGACCATCGAGAACATCACCATCAAGAACCCGCTCCCCCCGCGGGAGCTGAACGGCGCGATCCACCCCGAGCTCGACAGGATCATCCTCAAGGCGCTCGAGAAGGACCCCGAGAGCCGCTTCTCGACGTGCGCGGAGATGCAGCGGGCCATCGATCAGGTCGCGTCGACGCTCGGCGAGCCCACGACCGACGAGGACGTGGCGGCCTTCGTGCGGCAGGCGATCGGCGAGATCCAGTCGAAGCGCGCGCAGGAGCTCCGCGACGCGATCGCGGCCGTCGACGCAGGCGCCGCCGTGAACTCGGAGCGCCGGCCCGGGGCCTCTCTGGAGGGCCACGCTGCGCTGGCCGACGTCGGCGCGGGCTCGCACGAGGGCGGTCCCGTCGCCGCGCCTCCCCCTGCAGCACAGGCGCCGGCTGGCGCCGGTCCGGCGTCCAGCAGAGGGGCCGCATCACCGATCGCGGAGGAGGAGCCGCCGGTCAGCCTGGAGCCGATCTCGTTCGAAGAGATCGCCGCGCCGGCGCAGCCCGCCGAGGCGCCGCCGCGGCTCATCATCGCGCCCGCGCTGCAGCCCGACGGCGAGCCGGCCGAGCCGGTGAGCCCGCGGCCCGCCGCCCGGGAGGGCAAGCCGCTCGGCCCATCCGCCAAGCGGATCCTCCCGGCGGCCGGCGTGCCCGCCACGAAGGTGCTCGCGGCGGCGGATCCTCCCGCGTCCCGGGCCGCGGCGCTCAGCGAACGCCTCGCGAGGCGCGGCTCGCGGAGCCTCGCCAACGACGTCGGCGAGGTCACGGCGGTCGACCGATCGTTCGAGACCGGGCAGCGACGCAAGCGGCTCCAGCTGATCGTGGCCGGCGCGGCGATGTTCTGCGTGGCGCTCGGGGCCGTCGCGCTGGTCGTGCGCGGCGGCGACGAGCGCTCGCGTCCGGAGGTCGGCAAGGCGCGCGTCGATGCGTTGCCCGCGGCCACGGCGGCCGACACCACCGCCACCGCGGACGCCGTCCCGACTCCGCCCGTTTCGCCGGTGGAGCCTCCTCAGACGGCGCAGCCGGCGTCGCCGCCCGCTCCCGAGGCGTCGGCGACGCCTCCCGAGGCAGCACCGGCGCCCTCGCCGACGCCTCCCGCGGCGGAGCCGACGCCTCCCCCGACGGTCAAGGCACCCGCGGCCGCGGCGGCGCAGCCCGTCGCCGCGCCGCAGGCGTCGCGCCCACCGTCGACCACGCGCCCCCGGACGACGTCCACGCCGGCGAAGCCTGCGCCCAAGCCAGCGACGACCGGCAAACCCAGCCCCAAGAAGAAGTACAACCCATCGGGTATCTGAACACCGTGCGATCTCGACCCTGGCTCCGTGCGCTGCTCTTCGGTGCGGCATCTTGCGTGTGCTTGTGCACGCTCCCCGGGCCCGCGGCCGCCGCGGACGGCGCCGCGGCGACGCCCGCGCCGGACGCGGTGGAGAAGGCGCAGAACCACTTCAAGAAGGGCGCTGCCCTCTACGAGAGCAAGCGCTACGCGCTGGCGCTCGAGCAGTTCCGGGCCTCGTACGCCACCGTGCCGAGCCCGAACTCCCACCTCTACATCGCGCGCTGCCTCGCGGATCTGGGCGATCACATCGAGGCGTACCTCGAGTTCGATCAGGTCGCGGCGGAGGCCGCGTCCCGGGCGAAGGACGAGCCGCGCTATGCCCAGACGGAGCAGACGGCGCAGCTCGAGCGCGACGAGATCGCGCGCAAGATCGCCCTCGTCACGGTCACTGTCGCGCATCCGGACGCGGCGACCTCGCTCGCGGTGGCCGGCAAGAACGTCCCGCGCGAGCGGTGGGGCAAGCCGTTCCCGGTCAAGCCCGGCAAGACCGACATCGTCCTGCGCACGAAGCTCACCTCGACGCCGCAGACCCTCGATCTCTCGGCGGGGGAAGCGAAGACCGTCGCGCTCGACGCCGAGCCGAGCGGCCCGACCGAGGCCGCCTCCGGCTCTCCGGCGCTCCTCGACGAGGGCCCGAGCCCGCCCTTTTCGGAGGCGCCCTCGCCGCGTGCGTACCTGCGGCCTTACGCCTACGCCGCTGGCGGCGTGGGTGTGGCGGGGCTCGCGATGTTCACCGTCGCCGGGCTGATGGCGAACAGCACCTACAGCGATCTCACCGAGACCTGCAGGGGCCCCTGCCCCGCCGATCGCCAGGACGACGTCGACGCCGGCAAGACCCAGAAGACGGTCGCGAATATCGGCGTCGTGGTCGGCGCGCTCGGGCTCGTCACGGGCACGACCCTGCTCATCCTGAGCTTCACCGGAGGCGGCACCGGCGGCTCGCAGAGCGCCACGGCCTCGACGCAGCTGCTCGTCGGCCCGGGTTTCACCGGTCTACGCGGCACCTTCTAACGCACGGGGCTCACCCGCACGGCGATGCGGACGCCGTGCTCGCGGCGCTCAGACCGTAGCGGCGCAAAAAGAAACGGGCAGGGTCGCTGCTGCGACCCTGCCCGCTTCATGTCGATGCGCTCGCGGTTGACGCGGAGCGATCAGCGACCGCCCGGGCCGCCCTTGGCAACCTTGGACTTCTTGTCCCCGGAGTGGCCGTGGAACGTGCGCGTCGGGGCGAACTCACCCAGCTTGTGGCCGACCATGTTCTCCGTCACGAACACGGGAACGAACTTCCTCCCGTTGTGCACGGCGAAGGTCAGACCGACCGACTCGGGCAGGATCGTCGAGCGGCGCGACCACGTCTTGATCACCTTCTTGGCATTGGTCGCCTGGGCCGCCTGGATCTTCTCCAGCAGGTGACCGTCAATGAAGGGCCCTTTCTTGATGCTCCTCGGCATGACTAACCCTTGGTCCCGCGCCGCCGGACGATCATGCCGTCGGTGCGCTTGTTGTTCCGCGTCTTGAGGCCCTTGGAGAGCTGACCCCACGGCGAGCACGGGTGGCGCCCGCCGCTCGTCCGGCCCTCACCGCCGCCCATCGGGTGATCGACGGGGTTCATCGTGACACCGCGGTTGTGCGGCCGGCGCCCGAGCCAGCGCGAGCGCCCCGCCTTGCCGAGGCTGATGTTCGCGTGCTCGGAGTTCGACACCTGCCCGATCGTGGCGCGGCAATCGAGGTGCACCTTGCGGATCTCACCGCTCGGGAGGCGGACCTGCGCATAGTCGCCGTCCTTCGCCATGAGCTGCGCAGCGACGCCGGCCGAGCGCACGAGCTGACCGCCCTTGCCCTTCTTGACCTCGACGTTGTGGATCGAGGTGCCGGGCGGGATGTAGCGGAGCGTCAGGCTGTTGCCAGGCTTGATGTCCGCGTTCCGGCTCGCGAGCAGCGTCGCCCCGACCGCGAGTCCGTCGGGCGCCAGGATGTAGCGCTTCTCGCCGTCCACGTAGTGAAGGAGCGCGATGCGCGCCGTCCGGTTCGGGTCGTACTCGATCGCGGCGACCTTCGCCGGGACGCCGATCTTGTCGCGCCGGAAATCGATGATCCGGTAGCGCTGCTTGTGACCACCGCCGCGGAACCGCGACGTGATCCGGCCGTTGTTGTTCCGGCCGCCGGTGGACGTCTGCTGCTCCAGCAGCGACCGCTCGGGCTCGACCTTCGTGATCTCCTTGAAGTCGCTGACCGAGTAGTAACGCCGCGCCGGCGAGGTCGGCTTGAAGGATCTGATTCCCATCGCTATTCCGCCTTCTCGTCGAAGAACTGGATCTCGTCACCCTCCTTGAGGGTGACGATCGCCTTCTTCCAATTGCGCAGCTTCGCGTAGCCGCGCCCCATGCGCTTGTCCTTGCCGCGCATGATCAGCGTGTTGACGTCCACGACGCCCACCTTGAAGAGCGTCTGGATGGCGTCCTTGATCTGGATCTTGTTCGCCTCGCGGCGGACCTCAAAGATGACCTTGTTGCCTTGGTCGCGGAGCCGGCTCGACTTCTCCGTGAGGATGATTGGCCGGCGGATGATCTGCTCGGGCTGCATGTCGGACTCCCCTGACTAGCGAAGGCAACGCGCCTCGAGCGCCTTGGCGGCGTCCCTCGAGACGATGAGGTGGTCGTGCCTGAGGAGGTCGTAGACGTTGACCCCTTCCGGCGGCAGGTACTGGTGGTTCTCCAGGTTGCGGAGGCTCTTCACCAGCTTCTCGTTGCCGGCCGTGTCGACGACCAGCGACTTCCGGTCCGCCTGCAGGGTCGTCAGCGTGGCAGCGATCGCCTTGGTCTTGATCTCGGAGACCTCCAGGCTGTCGAGCACGATGAGCCGCCCCTCCTTCGCGAAGAGCGAGAGAGCGCTCTTCAGGGCGCCGATCCGCACCTTGCGCGGCGGACGGTACGACCAGTCCTTCGGCTCCAGGGCGTGCGCCATGCCGCCGCCCGCGTGGTGCGGGGCGCGGATCGAGCCCTGGCGAGCGCGGCCGGTGCCCTTCTGGCGATAGAGCTTCTTCGTGGAGCCGGCGACCGCGCTCCGCTCCTTGGTGGCCTTGGTGCCCGAGCGGCGGGACGCGAGCTGCGCCTTCACGACCTCATAGAAGAGGTGCTCTTTCACCTCGGTCCCGAAGACCTCGTCCGAGAGGTCGAGTTCGCCGACCTGCTCCCGCTTGAGGTTGTAAACGGTAACCTTCATGGTACCTGGACTCCTAGCTCTTGATCTCGACGTCGACGCCGGCCGAAAGGTCGAGCTTCATCAGCGCGTCGAGGGTCTGCTGAGTCGGCTCGATGATGTCGAGAAGCCGCTTGTGCGTCCGGATCTCGAACTGCTCGCGCGACTTCTTGTCGACGTGGGGCCCCCGAAGAACCGTGTAGCGGCGGATCTCGGTGGGCAGCGGAATGGGCCCCGCGACGTGCGCCCCGGTCCGCTTCGCCGTCTCGACGATATCGCTCGTCGACTTGTCGAGCAGCTGGTGGTCGAAGGCCTTGAGGCGAATCCGGATCTTGGTTGTATCAGGCATGGTGCTCTTCCTACGCGAGGATCTTGGTGACGACGCCGGCGCCCACCGTCTTGCCGCCCTCGCGGATGGCGAAGCGCATCTGCTCCTCCAGCGCGACCGGCGCGATGAGCTCGATCGTCATCGTGATGTTGTCGCCCGGCATCACCATCTTCACCCCCTCGGGGAGGTTCACCGTGCCGGTCACGTCCGTCGTCCGGATGTAGAACTGCGGCCGGTAGTTGGTGAAGAACGGCGTGTGGCGCCCGCCCTCCTCCTTCTTGAGGACGTACACCTCACCGGTGAACTTCGTGTGTGGCGTGATCGACCCGGGCTTCGCCAGCACCTGGCCGCGCTCGATCTCTTCCTTCTCCACGCCGCGGAGCAGACACCCGACGTTGTCGCCCGCCTGCCCCTGATCGAGCAGCTTGCGGAACATCTCGACGCCGGTCACGACCGACTTCTTCGTGTCCTTGAAGCCGATGATCTGCACCTCGTCGCCGACCTTGATCACGCCGCGCTCGATGCGGCCCGTGGCCACCGTGCCGCGGCCCTTGATCGAGAACACGTCCTCGATCGCCATCAGGAACGGCTTGTCGATGTCGCGCACCGGCTCGGGGATGTAGCTGTCCAGCGCGCTGAGGAGCTGCTGGATCGTCTCCTCCCACTTCGGGTCGCCCTGCAGCGCCGGCAGCGACGCGCCCCGGACCACCGGCGCGTTGTCGCCGTCGAACTTGTACTTCGACAGCAGCTCGCGGACCTCCATCTCGACCAGGTCGAGCATCTCCGGGTCGTCCACCGCGTCGCACTTGTTGAGGAACACGACGATGTGGTTCAGGCCGACCTGCCGGGCGAGCAGCACGTGCTCGCGCGTCTGCGGCATCACGCTGTCGAGCGACGACACGACGAGGATCGCCCCGTCCATCTGCGCCGCGCCGGTGATCATGTTCTTGATGTAGTCGGCGTGCCCGGGGCAGTCGACGTGCGCGTAGTGGCGGTTCGCCGACTCGTACTCGACGTGCGCCGCCGCGATGGTCACCGTCTTGGTCTCGTCACGGACCGTCCCGCCCTTCGCGATGTCGGCGTACGAGATCGCCTTCGCCAGGTTGCGCTTCGACTGCACCTTGACGAGCGCCGCCGTGAGCGTGGTCTTGCCGTGGTCGATGTGACCGATGGTGCCCACGTTCACGTGCGGCTTCGTACGAGTGAATTTCTCCTTGGCCATGGCGTCTTTTTAACCTCGCTGCTTGGCGACGATCTCTTCCTGGATCGCTGCTGGAACCGGTGCGTAATGAGAGAACTGCATCGAATGGGTCGCGCGGCCTTGCGTCTTGGAACGGACGTCGGTCGCGTAACCGAACATGGTTGAGAGCGGGACCTCCGCGCGGATCACCCGGGTGTTCGCGCGTTGCCCCATATCGAGGATGCGGCCACGCCGCGAGTTGAGGTCTCCGATGACGTCCCCGAGGTAGTTCTCGGGCGACACGACCTCGACGGCCATCATCGGCTCGAGGAGCACGAGCCCCGCCTTCTTGGCGCCGTCCTGGAAGGCCATGGACGCGGCGACCTCGAACGCGGGCCCGGAGGAGTCGACCTCGTGGTAGCTGCCGAAGTGGAGCCGCACCTTGATGTCGACGACGGGGTAGCCCGCGAGCACGCCGCGGCCCATCGCGTCCCGGATACCCTTCTCGATCGAGGGGATGAACTCCTTCGGGATGATGCCGCCGACGATGTCGTTCTCGAACACGAAGCCCGCGCCGCGCTCGGCCGGCTCGATGTCGATCCTCACGTGACCGAACTGGCCGTGTCCGCCCGACTGCCGGACGAAGCGCCCCTCCACGTCGGTCGCCTTCTTCGAGATGGTCTCCTTGTAGGCCACCTCGGGCTTGCCGACGTTGGCGTCCACCTTGAACTCGCGCTTCAGGCGGTCGACGATGATCTCGAGGTGGAGCTCGCCCATCCCGGCGATGATCGTCTGACCCGTGTCCTCGTTCGTGAAGGTGCGGAACGAGGGATCCTCGTAGGCGAGCTTCTGCAGGCTGAGCCCGAGCTTGTCGAGATCGGCCTTGGTCTTCGGCTCGATGGCGATCGAGATCACGGGGTCGGGGAACTCCATCCGCTCCAGCACGATCGGGTTCTTCTCCTCGCAGAGAGTGTCCCCGGTGCGGGTGTCGCGGAGCCCCACGGCAGCGTAGATGTTGCCCGCGTAGCAGACGTCGATCTCCTCGCGCTTGTTCGCGTGCATGCGGAGGATGCGCCCGAAGCGCTCCCGCTTGCCGCGCGTCGAGTTGAGCACGCTGACGCCGCTCTTCGTCGTGCCGGAGTAGACACGGAAGAAGGTGAGGTTGCCGAACTGGTCGTTCATGACCTTGAACGCCAGCGCCGCGAACGGCTCTTCATCGCTCGCCTTGCGCGAGACGACCTTGTCCTTCTTGTCGGGCAGCGTCCCCTCGACGGCCGGGATGTCGACCGGCGACGGCAGGTAGTTCACGACGCTGTCGAGCAGGAGCTGGACCCCTTTGTTCTTGAACGCAGAGCCGCACAGGACCGGGACGATCTTGAAGCCGAGGGTGCCCGCGCGGATGGCCGCGTGGATCTCCTGCTCGGTGATCTGATCGACCTCGCCGGCGATGAACTTCTCCATCACCTTGTCGCTCGCGTCGGCGCACGCCTCGATGAGCTTCTCGCGGAGCTCCTTGCACCGCGGCAGCAGGTCGCCCGGGATCTCCTGCCAGTCGTAGCGCTGGCCCTTCGTCTCCTCGTCGAACACGGCGGCCCGGAGGGTCACGAGGTCGATCACGCCGCGGAACGAGTCCTCCGCGCCGAGCGGGTAGTGGATCGCCACCGGGTTCGCGCCGAGGCGCTCGCGGATGGAGTCGACGCACATGTCGAAGTCGGCGCCGACCTTGTCCATCTTGTTGATGAACGCGATGCGCGGGACGCCGTACTTGTCCGCCTGCCGCCACACCGTCTCGCTCTGCGGCTCGACGCCGTTGCCGCCGTCGAACACCGCCACCGCGCCGTCGAGCACGCGGAGGCTCCGCTCGACCTCGATGGTGAAGTCGACGTGACCGGGCGTGTCGATGATGTTGATCCGGTGAGAGACGCCCTTCTCGGGGCCCTGCTCCGGCGCCCAGAAGCAGTTCGTCGCGGCGGACGTGATGGTGATGCCGCGCTCCTGCTCCTGGACCATCCAGTCCATCGTGGCTGCGCCCTCGTGGACCTCGCCGATCTTGTAGTTGACACCCGAGTAATAAAGGATGCGCTCGGTGACCGTGGTCTTGCCCGCATCGATGTGGGCCATGATCCCGATGTTGCGCGTCCGTTCCAGGCTGTACTCGCGTGCCACTTTTCCTTCTCCGTCGTGTGATGCGTGGGGTGAGGGTTCCGGACTCAGGATGCAAAACACCCTCTCCAGCCCGGCCCGCCTCCGTTGTGGCGGGCACTTGAAACCTGGAGAGGGTGTCGGGGTACAGCAGCAGCTTTTCTAGGTCCCGCGAGGGCGGGCGCTGTCGCGCTCCCTCGAGAGGACCGGCTCTGTAACCCGATCCTTATGTCAGCTGTGCCATCTCGCTCTACGCGTCTCCTCGCCTGGGGATGGGACCTGAAATGACGAACCAGCGCAGATCCGGGATCCGCGCTGGCCTCGCTGACCTACCAGCGGTAGTGGGCGAACGCCTTGTTGGCCTCCGCCATCTTGTGCGTGTCGTCGCGCTTCTTGACCGCGTTGCCGCGGTTCTGCGCCGCGTCGACGAGCTCGGCGGCGAGCCGCTCGCGCATCGTCTTCTCGCCGCGGCCGCGCGAGTAGGTCACGAGCCACCGCATCGCGAGGGCGACGCGGCGCTCGGGGCGGACCTCGACGGGGACCTGGTAGGTCGCGCCGCCGACGCGCCGGCTCTTCACCTCGAGCTTCGGCTTCACGTTGTCGAGCGCCTTGCGGAAGACGTCGATCGGCTCCTCCTTGAATCGGTCGCGCACGATGTCGAACGCGCCGTAGAGGATCCCCTCGGCGGTCGCCTTCTTGCCCGACTGCATCAGGGAGTTCGTGAACTTGGCGACGAGCTTGTCCTTGTACTTCGGGTCCGGAATGATCTTCCGCTTCGGGACTTCGCGACGACGGGGCATCTTCGTTCCTCTGTCAGGCCTTCGGGCGCTTCACGCCGTACTTCGAGCGCTTGCGGTTGCGGGTCGCTTTGTTGGTGGAGCTCGGCCCGGCAGCGCCGGACGCGTCGAGCGTGCCGCGGACGACGTGGTAACGCACGCCCGGCAGGTCCTTGACACGGCCGCCGCGGATGAGGACGACCGAGTGCTCCTGCAGGTTGTGGCCTTCGCCCGGGATGTAGCTCGTCACTTCCATCTGGTTGCTCAGCCTGACGCGGCAGACCTTGCGGAGCGCCGAGTTGGGCTTCTTCGGCGTCGTGGTGTAAACACGTACGCACACGCCTCGCCGCTGCGGGCAGGACTTGAGCGCAGGAGAGGCCGTCTTGTAACGAGCGGCCTCGCGGCCTTGGCGGATGAGCTGGCTGATGGTCGGCATAGTGACGCGGATTTCCCCCTGAGGGATGGGGACGCGCAGGATACCCAGGAGGCGACCCATGTCAAGCGGGACGATACCCGTTCGTGTTGGATACGCCAGCGAGCCGTTCGTTCGCGTCGATTCGCGGCGCTTCCCGTAGGTTCCCGTCGGTTCCCGTCGGTTCCCGTCGGTTGCGTCGACGCGTCCGCCGCGTGGGTCGCATCGTTCACGTAGGTTGCGTCGGTCCCATCCGTTGCGCTCGCCGAGGCGCTGCATCGTTCGTGGCGGTCGCATGGGTCGCGTCGATCTCGCTGCGCCGGCGGGGGCCGTGCTCTGCGTGTCCTGGCCCCGCGCGACGAGCTCGTGGGTCGCGGCGCGCTGCGGGGGCCGTCCGCGCACGTCTCGTTCGACGGGGCGCTCGGCGTGCGCCGGCGGCTCCCGGGATGCGCGGGCCCCTGCGCGCGCCGCACGAGTCGGACGCCGACGCGCGCCGCGGGCCCCTTGGCGGGCCGCCTGCTGTTCGGTACGGTCGCTGCGTGACGAAGAAGCTTTCACGCGCCCAGCGTAAAGAAAGCCGGCGCAAGGCGCCGCAGAGCAGCGCTGCGTCGAGGACGGCGTCCGGCGTGGATCCGGGGAGCGCGGGGCCCTCGTCGCGAAGCGATCGGGGCGACAGCGCGACGGCACGAGGCCCCGCGGGGGCGCGCGTCGATCCGACGGCGAGCCGAGGCGGCGACGACCCGCGCGGCGCGCGGGCGCGCGGCGCCGCTGCTCCGAGCAGCGCGGAGCCCGCGCACCCGCGCGACGCCGCGGAGCTCGCGCGGGCACGCGGCGCCGGCGATCGATCCCATCGGAGAGGCAGCGTCGAGGCGCAGCCCGCGCGAGCGCGCGGCGGAAGCACACAGACGAAGCCAAAGCGAGATCGCGTGCTCCTGGTCTTCCTGGGCCTCGTGGCGCTCGCCGCGGTGATCGTGTTCGCCGCGCAGTCCCCCCGCGCCCCGGAGCGCGCCGCGCCGGAACCCGCGAAAGCCGCTCCGGCAAAGACACACACGGCGGAGCCGTCCACCGCGTCCCCTGCCACGCCGACGGAGACGGCCGAGTTGCCGGCTCCACCCGTCGACTCGTCGCCGCCGACGATCGTCACGGCCGAACCTGCCGCAGCGGAGACGGCGCGCGCTGCAGCCCCGCAGCGCGCTGAAGCCGGCGCCTCGTCAGAGGGAACCGCTGCCAGCGCCTCTCCGAAAGGAGCAGCCACCGGAGCAGCCGCGGCCGCCCCGCCCAAGAAGCGCACCAGCGCACCGAAGCCGGCCGCCGCACCGCCCGTGGCGACACCTTCAGCGGGGGCGACGCCGGCAGCGGAGGCGGCGCCTCCGCCGGAGCCGGCGCAGAAGCCTGCCGAGCTTCCACACGAGTGATTGCAACCGCCGTGATGAAAGGACGCCCGAGATGCTTCGCTTGAATGCTTCGCCCGACGCCGCCCGAACGCCGGGCTGCTCGCCGCGCACCCGCGCGCGGGCGCTCGCCCTGCCGCTCGGCGTCGCGCTGTCCGGCCTCCTCGCCGCGGCGACGGCGGGCGCGCAACCAGCGCCGCAACGACAGCCTCCTGCAGGGTCGCCCGTGGCGCCGGGCCCCGCGCGGCAGCAGCCCGGCGCCGCCGCTGCGCCGCCGGCCGCCTCGCCGCCAGCCGCGCCGACCCCGGCTGCTGCGACGCAACAGCCCGGCAGCGCGCCTGCTGCACCGCCAGGCGCCGCGGCGCCGCAACCCGCTCCGCCGGCTGCCTCCGCGCCGCCGTACCCTGCGGTCCCCTACCCGGCACCGCCGCAGGAGGCCCCTCAGGCTCCGCCAGGCGCCTCGCCGGGCTATCCGCCCCCGGGTCCCCCGGGCGGCTACGCTCCTTACGGCGGCGCTTACCCTCACGGCGGCGCTTACCCTCCGCTCCCGCCGGGCTACCCCGTGAGCCCGTCGGAGATCCCGCCTGCTCCGCCCCCGGTTCCCCTGCGCCGGAAGAGCCCGGGCCTGATGCTGGGCGGCATCGCGCTCACCGCCGGCGGCACGATCGCGTTCTTCACCGGGACCGGCCTGCTCGCGTCGGCGAGCAACCGATACGAGATCTACTGCGATTTCGGCGGCTTCACGGGCATCTGCGAGACGCGCACCGATGGGCGCCGTCAGCTCGCCGGCGCGCTCGTCTCCGTGGCGGGCGGCCTCATGATCGCCGTGGGCATCCCGCTCTGGGTCATCGGCGGGAAGAAGGTGCCAGCCGGCGACGCGGCGCCCAAGGCCTCTGTCGAGACCACGCTCTCGCTCGGCCCCGGCTCCGCCGCGTTGCAGACGCAGTTCTGAAGGGCTCCCGCGGCCCGATGCTCCGCCCCGCGCGCGAGGCCGCGGGGACGCCTCTCCTGCGCGCCGTCGATCAGAGCAGACCCTTCTTCTTCTTGGCGCCCTTGCGGTGGCGAGGCTCGCCGTCGTCCGCGCCCGCGGGCATGCGGAGGATGTGGAAGCGCCCGCCGCCTCGCGCCAGCGGATCGCTGAGCTTCACCCGCTCGCGCGCGAGCTCGATGAAGCGGTGCTGCGACCGAAGCAGGGGGGCGCCGGCGGGCTGCTGGAGCTTGTGGTAGCTGCCGTCGCTCGCGAGCTCCCAGGTCTTCGCCGTGTCGGACATCACGGTGTTCAGCATGTCCTCCACGCGCGCGCGGGTGGCGGGCTCGATGATCGGGATCATCAGCTCGACGCGGCGATGGAAGTTGCGCGGCATCCAGTCGGCGCTCGACATGTAGATCTCTTCGCTGCCGCCGTTCGCGAACCGGAACAGGCGCTTGTGCTCGAGGAAACGATCGATGATCGCGCGCACCTGGATCCGCTCCGACAGGCCCGGGATCCCCGGCCGGAGGCAGCAGATGCCGCGCACGGCGAGCTTGATGTCGACCCCGGCTTGCGACGCCGAGTAGAGCGCGTCGATGACGTCGACGTCCACGAGCGCGTTCATCTGCGCCACGATCTCCGCCTTGCGCCCGGCCCGCGCGTGGGCCTCCTCACGCGCGATGAGGCCCAGCACCGCCTGGTGCAGGCCGAGCGGCGCCACGAGGAGGCGGTTCCACTTGGGCGGCGCGCTGTAGCCGGTCAGCAGGTTGAAGAGCGACGTCATGTCCTCGCCGATCTCCCGGTTCGCCGTGAACAGGCCGATATCCGTGTAGAGCCGCGCGGTCTGCGGGTTGTAGTTGCCCGTCGACAGGTGCACGTAGCGGCGCAGCTTGTCCTTCTCGCGCCGCACCACGAGCAGCGCCTTCGCGTGCGTCTTCAGCCCGAGCAGGCCGTAGATCACCTGCACGCCGCTCTGCTCGAGCGTCCTCGCCCACTGGATGTTGCTCGCCTCGTCGAACCGCGCCTTCAGCTCGACGATGGCCGTCACCTGCTTGCCGCTCTCGGCCGCGCGCGCGAGCGCCTTCAGGATCGGCGAGTCGCCGCCGGTCCGGTAGAGCGTCTGCTTGATCGCGAGCACGTTCGGGTCGTCGGCGGCGCGGGAGACGAACTCGGCGACCGGATCGAACGACTCGTAGGGGTGGTGCAGGAGCACGTCCTGCTCCCGGATGACGGCGAAGATGTCCTCGACGTCCCGGAAGAGCGGCGGGACCTGCGGGGCGAACGGCTCGTCCCGGTACTCGCGGCGCTCGTCGTCCGCGACGATGCCGATGAGGTCGGCGATGTGGAGCGGCCCCGGCACCCGGTAGACGGCGTGCGACGCGTCGACCTTGAGCGCGCGACAGAGCCGCTGGACCGAGGTGCCGGCGCCCTCGCCGAAGCCGATCTCCAGGCGCACGGCGTTGCCGCGATCGCGCCGGCGGAGCTCGGCCTGGATCGTCTCCAGCAGGTCCTCGCCCTCCTCCTCGTCGATCTCGAGGTCCCAGTTCCGGGTGACGCGGAAGGGGTACGTGCCGCGCAGCCTGCCCGAGGGGAAGAAATCCTTCACGTGCCGGGCGATCACGTCCTCGAGCAGGACGAACGCGCGCGCCGCGCCCTCCACGCGCACCCGCATCAGCCGGCTCAGCCCAGGCGGCACCTGGATGACCGCGAAGCCGGGCTCCTGCGCTTCATGCTCCCGGGAGAACATGATCCCGAGGTTGATCATCTTGTTGCGCAGGTGCGGGAACGGGTGCCCCGGGTCGATCGCGATCGGCGTGAGGATCGGGAAGATGTCCGTGCGGAACCGATCGTCGAGCGCGCTGAGCTCCGTCGCGCCGAGCTCGTCGGGCCGGACGATCACGATGCCGGCGCGCTGGAGCGCCGGGATCAGATCCGAGTGCCACAGCTGGTAGGCGTCATCGACGAGCGCGTGGACGCGCGCGCTGATCGCCACGAGCTGCTCGTGGGGCGTGAGCCCGTCCGGCGGGACCTCCGCGATCGTGCGCTGCGTCTGCGCCTGGAGGCCGGCGACGCGCACCATGAAGAACTCGTCGAGGTTCGAGAAGAAGATGCTCAGGAACTTGAGGCGCTCGAACAGCGGCACCTCGTGCGACCTGGCCTCCGCCAGCACCCGCGCGTTGAACTCGAGCCACGAGAGCTCGCGGTTCAGGTAGTGCGTCGGGTCCCCCTCGATCGCGATCACCCCCGGGGCGGCCGATATCGGCACCGGGCCGCTGGAGGGGGCGGAGCTCCCCCCGGACCGAGTGCTGGAGGGGCCGCCCGGGCGCGATCCAGGTCCGGCGGCCGGAGCTGAATCGATGGCGTCTTCCGAGTCGGGAGCGATGGCGTTGTCTGGGCTGGACGGCGGGTCGACCATGATCGAAGCTCCGATTTTGCCGTACGTCTGATAGGATTCCATTATGGAGTTTTGGCGACATCCTGGCGACCTCAGGGTGGCGTGCGAGCGGGCTCGTGCGGCAGGGCGCCGCGTCGGCCTCGTCCCGACGATGGGCGCGCTCCATGCAGGCCACCTCGCCTTGATCGCGGAGGCGCGGCGGAGGACGGACTTCGTGGCCGTGACCGTCTTCGTCAACCCGACCCAGTTCGGCGTGGGCGAAGACCTGGCGCGCTACCCGCGGACGCTCGAGCGAGACCTCGCCGCCTGCGCGGAGGCCGGCGCCGACGGCGTGTTCGCGCCGGACGTCGCCGCGATGTACCCGCCCGGCGAGGAGACGCGCGTGCGCGTCGGCGCGACCGCGGGCCCGCTCTGCGGCGTCCATCGGCCCGTGCACTTCGAGGGCGTCGCCACCGTGGTGACGAAGCTGCTGTCGCTCGCCGGCCCGTGCGTCGCCGTCTTCGGCCGGAAGGACTACCAGCAGCTCCAGGTCATCCGGCGGCTCGTCGCCGACCTGTTCCTTCCCGTCGAGGTCGTCGGGGCGACGACGGTGCGCGAGCCGGACGGCCTCGCCATGTCGTCCCGGAACGCCTACCTTTCGCCCGAGCAGCGGAGCGCGGCGCGCGCCATCCCGCTCGCCCTCGCCGGCGCGTGCCGCGCGTTCGCCCGCGGCGAGCGGCGCGCCGCGGCGCTCCTCGAGCCCGCGCGCGCGCGCCTCGCGGCCGTCGCGACGAGCATCGATTACGTGGACCTCGCCGATCCGGAGTCCCTGGCGATCTGGAGCGACGCAGCGGCGATCGGCGATCGGGCGCTGCTGGCGGTCGCCGTCCGCGTCGGGACGACGCGGCTCATCGACAACGTCGTGCTCGGGGAGGACGCGCCGCCCGTCGTGGAGGGGAGCGAGGAGGCGATCTAGATGCCGAAGACGAGAGGCGAGCAAGAGAGCCCGGCGTCGCGCCCGGCGGGCGAGGCGGGCCGTGGCGTCTTCGTGGTGTTCGAGGGCATCGACGGCGCCGGCACGAGCACGCAGGCCGAGCGCTACGCGGCGCACCTCAGGGCGGCGCGGCGCCTGGTCCACGTCACCCGAGAGCCGAGCGCCGGGCCGGTGGGCGCGCTGCTCCGGCAGGTCCTGACCCACCGGATCTCGCTCCCCGGCGCCCACCAGGCGGAGATCATGGCGCTCCTCTTCTCGGCCGATCGCCTCGATCACCTCGGCGCCGAGATCGAGCCCCTCCTCCGCGACGGGTACGTCGTGATCTCGGATCGCTACGACCTGTCGAGCCTGGCCTACCAGTCGACGACGGCGAGCGAGGACGGGGGGCGCTCCGAGGGGATCATCGAATGGATCCGTGAGCTCAACCGCCACGCCCTGAGGCCCGACGTCACGGTGGTGATCGACGTGACGCCCGAGGTCGCCGAGAAGCGCCGCCGCGGCCGCGGGGGGGCGGAGGAGCTGTTCGAGAAGACAGAGCTGCAGGCGCGGCTCGCGGAGGCGTACCGCCGGGCGGAGGAGCTCGTCCCGGGGGACCGCATCATCCATATCGACGGGGATGGCCCGGTCGACGAGGTCTCCCGGGCGATCACGGCGGCGCTCGCGGCCGTCGTGGAGCGGTGAGCCAAGGGCCCCGGCCGAACATCGGAGTCGAGCCACCGAGGGCGCAAGGTCCCTGTGGCTCCCCGCGCCCGCGTCGCGCGCTCTACGGGCAAGCCGCGTTCGCGATCTCCACATCGTCGATGTTCCAGCTCGACACGATGTCGACGAAGGACTCCCGCCCGATCTCGTAGCCGAAGCGGACCCGCAGGCTGGCGTTCTTGTGGGGCGTCAGATCATAGACGACCTTCGTCCAGGCCGAGTCGCGGACGCCGGGGTACGCCCCCGACTCGAAGAGCACCTTCCAGCGGACGCCGTCGTAGACCTCGACACGGTTCGTCATGTGGGGCGTCTCATCGCTGTTCAGGAGACGCCAGAACGTCAGGTACACGCCGCCCGCGACATCGGCGTTGACGACCGGGCTCGTCAGGTAGAAGTACGGGTGGACCCCGACGGGCGCGTTCCCTCCGATGACCACGCCGGCCACCCCGTTGTCCGACGTCGCCGTGTGATCGAGCGCCGGATCGGCGTGCCCGTAGGTCTGGCCGGTTGACGCCTTCGCCGCGCCGATCTGCCAGGTCGGACCGAGCTCCCACCCGGCCGCGTCGCTCTCGAACGTATCCCGGAAATAGACCACCGGCGCCGCCGCGGCGGCGCCGCCCTGACAGACGCCAGCCAGGCAGGACTCCCCCACGGTGCACGAGTCGCTGTCAACGCAGAGCCCGCCATCGGGGACCGGGCGCGCCGTGCACACCCCGGACTCGCTGCAGACGCCGCGCGTGCAACCGATCGCCCGCGAGGGGCACGGCTCTCCGGGGGTGGGGATGGAAATACAGGCGCCGCTCTCGTCACAGACGCCACGATTGCACTCGTCGGTCCCAGAGAGGCAGGCGCCGCCCGGTCCGATCGGCTCAGCATAGCAATTGCCAGAGCCCGGATCGCAGGCGCCATCGTTGCACCCGACGCTCAGCGCGCTGCAGTCCTTCGGGACGCCCCCCTCGCAGCGGCCGCTCTGGCAGGTCTTGCCGACCATGCAGAGATCGCCGGAGTCCGCGCACGGCGCCCCCTCGTTCCCCGGAACCGCCTCGCACGCACCGGAGGCAGGGTCGCACGCACCAACATGACAGGAGTCCGGCACGTGGAAGAAGAAGCAGTCCCGCGGGGTCCCGACGCAGGCGCCGTCCAGGCACGCCGCGTCGAGGAGACAGCGGTCTTCCGTCGCGCACGGGGCCCCGTTCGCCCTCGGCTCCACGCCGCAGCGAGGAGCGCCGCCCGCGTCGACGCACGTGACCACGTGACAGGCGTCCGGCGCGAGGCCGCAGTCCTCCTGGGCCCCGCCCTGACAGACACCCTCCTCGCACACCTCGCCGACCGTGCAGGCGTCCCTGTCGTCACAGGGCTCCCCGCCCGCGCTGGGGACGAGCTCGCAATCGCGCGTCGCCTCGTTGCACACGGCCACGACGCATTGCGAGGTCGGAACGAGCGAGCAGTCGATCCGGCACGGCGCGCCGTCCCCGCCTGCGCCGCCCCCTCCGCTCGAGACAGCCGCCCCAGCGGCGCCGCCGGCCCCCGCCGGGCCCGAGCTGCCCGCGGATGTCGCAGTCGAACAGCCGAGATCCGTCAGGGCGACAGCGGAAAGTACCCATGGAATCCACCTAGTCATGTTCGCCTCTTTCCAGCAAGCGTGACGCACCTCGTGGGAATTACGCGTCCTTCGCGGCTGCGCAAGGAAACATGATGTTCCCGCGCGCGAGCACCCGGAACGGTCGGCGCAATCAGCGACGAGCGAAGACACCGAGCCCCGCCGCGCCGACGAGCGCGCGAGACCCTGCGAGAGCAACGAGAGCAACGAGAGCTGCGACAAGCGACGAGAGCCGTGACAAGCAGCGAAAGACAAGAGAGCAACGACAGCGCGACACGAGCCAGGCTTACAAACCGGAGAGCCCCTATCGCGCCTCGATCGAGATACGCATACACTGACGAGATCGTCTCGGAGCTCGGCCATCCCTCGATAGACAGACCACTTCGCGCGTGGAGCCCCGCGGCCCCGACCCACGTCGCACCCATTTCCAGAGGAGCGCAGAGATGTCCTTCCGACGTCCTTTCGTGTTTGCCCCTATCCTCGTCGCCGCCGGGATCGCGGCTCAGTCGGGCGGCTGCGCGGCCACCGAGGACGAGAAGCCCGCGAGCATCCCCCGGCCGGATGACGCCGCGAGCGGCGGCGACGGCGGCGCCTTCGGCGTGAGCAGCGCGAGCGGAGACACGTCGCTCGGCGAGGGGGGAGGGCTCGGCGGCGCCGGCGAGGGCGGCCTCGGGGAGGGGTCCTCCTGCGCCCAGGCGAGCGCGGAGGCCACGCTCCTGCCGCTCGATATGCTCATCCTGCTCGACCGATCCGGCAGCATGCTCGGCTCGAAATGGGTCGGCGTCACGAACGCGCTCTCGGCGTTCGTCACCGACGCCGCCTCGGCCGGGATGAACGTGGGACTGACCTACTTCCCGCTGAGCAGCAACGGGCAGAGCGACTGCAACCACACGAGCTATGACGAGCTCGCGGTCGCCATCGGCGAGCTGCCGCTGAACACGCAGGAGCTCACCGCCTCCATCCAGAGCACCTCGCCGGGCGGCGGGACGCCCATGCGGCCGGCGCTCCAGGGGGTGCTCACGAACGCGACCGCCTACAAGGACGCGAACCCTTCTCACAAGGTGATCGTCGTGCTCGCGACCGACGGCGATCCCTCGGGCTGCTCCGGAAACACCGTCGCGAGCACCGCGGAGATGGCGCAGCGGGCCCTCCGCTACAACGGCGTCCAGACCTACGTCATCGCGGTGCAAGGCTCGACGCTCACCAACCTGGACCAGATCGCCGACGCCGGCGGGACGACCCGCGCGTTCGACGTCACGGCGGACATCACGGCGTTCTCGGCGAAGATGGCCGAGATCCGCGCGTCGGCGCTCCCGTGCGAGCTCCTCATCCCCGCGCCGCCCGCGGGCGCGGTCCTCGACACGAGCCGGGTCGCTGTCAGGTTCGCGCCCGAGGGCGCGAGCCCGCTGGAGGTCCCGAAGGCGGACGACGCAGCGGACTGCGGCACGGGGCCGGGGTGGTATTACGACGACGAGGCGCTCCCGAAGAAGATCATCCTCTGCCCCGCGTCCTGCACGACGGTGCAGCACGAGGTGCGCGCGGAGCTCGACGTGCTCTTCGGGTGCGCGCCGACGCTGAACTGAGCCGCGCGGGCCCCTTCCCCGCCGCCCGGGCGGGGCTCACGGCCGCTTCGGCGCCGCCGTCTTCAGGGCGTCGAGCGCCGCGAGGAGCTCGGCCTCGGTGAACGGGAGCCTCGCGAGGGCCGCCTGCTCGTCGGCGAGCGCGAGCTCTATCTCGCGCTGCGCGTCGCGGGCGCGGAGGACCCACGCCGACGACTCCCCCGTACGGTCGCCGAGGCGCACGGTGCCAGCGAGCATCTTCTGCCCCTTCTCCAGGAGCACGCGGTAGCGCAGGCGCATCGCCCCCTCGAACAGCTGCCTCTCCCTCGGGGTGTCGGCGCTCCGCGGCGGCGGGACCTGCATCACGTCGCGGTGGAGCTCCTTGTAGAGCTGCCCGATGCGGTAACCCGCCATCGCCGACCAGTGGGCGTCGAGGCTGCGCATGGCCTCGGTGTAGGCGCTCTGCGCGTCGAGCAGGCCCTGGCAGCGGCGCTCGAGCGCCTCGGCGAAGCTCGCCGGCACCGGCACGAAGGTGATCGCCTCGCTCCGGCGCCGCCGCACCTCGCCGAGCGCGAAGCTCACCTGCGCGAGCTCGATCGGCGGCTTGCCTGACTCGCCCAGCCGGTGCTCCTCGATGAGATCGCGCGCGAGCGCGACCTGGCGCGCCGCCTCTTCCACGAGATCCTGCTCGACAAGGCCGAGCGCGAGCGCGCCGCGCGCCTCGATCGCCTCCAGCACGCTCAGATCGCCGAGGCGGAGCAGGCGGCGCGACACCTCGACGAGCTCGGGCCACCGCTCGAGGGCGGCCGCCGCGCGCGAGAGCCGGAAGAGCGCGCCGCGCGCGACCGCATGGTCCGGGAAGCGCTGCGCGACCTCGCGGTAGCGCTCGGCCGCGAGCGCGCGGTCGCCGAGCGCCTCGTGCGCGAGGCCGGCGTTGAAGAGGCTCGGCGGCGCGACCTCGCCGCCCGGCGCGAGGCGGGCGAGCCGCTCGAACAGGGGCGCCGCCTCACGCGCCTTGTCGGCCAGGAGCAGCGCGCGCGCCCGCTCGAACTCCGCCGCGAGCTCGGCGTCCGAGTAAGGCGACACGACGACCGGCGCGAGCTCGACCGGCGCGCGCGCCGAGGCCGGCTGCGGCGATCGCGCCCGCGCCGGCACGGTGGCCTGCGAAGTGCATCCGCCCAGGACGACCGCAAGGGCCAGGAGGGCGACCGAGGTGGCGCTGGAACGCGACATTGCCGGGGAAGAATAGCCCCGCGCTCGAGGTTGTTCCGCAACGTGCATGGACGGAGAGTCCGGCCCGGCCGTCCGGGACACCGGTGGATTGCTGTACGCCTTAGGGCAATCCCTGGCTACAACGGCCGCTCTGTGAAATTGCAGAATGGCCTCGCCCGACAAAAAGCCTGCATGGATCCGCCATGTTGCGGTAATCTCGCATTCGTTCATCAGGCCGCTGTCTCGGCGTGTAGCACGGTCGGCGGCGGTCTCCTCTCCAGCGACGATCAGGACGAGGGCCTCTGTTGTGGGCCCTCGAAGGCATCACGGCCCCGTTGTGGGGCCTTGGAGGTGGGCACATGAAGCATCAGATCATCTCTCCTCGCGCGGTGACTGCAGTCGGCCCGGAGCAGCGGCTGAGCATGGTGGAAGCGCGTCATCGCGAGCTCGACTCACGCCTCAGGCAGCTGGGTCGACGGGCGTTCCTGACACCGGGGGAGAGAATGGAAGCTGCCCAGCTCAAGAAGCACAAGCTCGCCGCGAAGGACGAGATCGAATCCCTGCGCCGGCGGTTGTCGTAGCGAGCGACCCCTAGCCGACCCTCGATCCTGCGCCACATACGGCGCACCCCCGCCCCTTTCCGCTCCATTCCAGACATCCAGCGCGCCAACGCAATGGGCCGCTCGCACGCTGTGCACGCCGCACGGCTCTGGGCCCGCTGCAGGGACGCGCGCACGCCCGATCGCCACGGCGGATGCACCGGCGGGGGCGCGCGCACGCCGCGGGAGGCTCGCACCCAATTTGATGCTCGCGAGGCGCGACGTGCGAGGGCGCCTGCGCGCTGCGGTCAGAGCGCGGGCGCCGACGGCTCGGACGGCGGCTCCTCGGGCGATGCGGGAGCGTCGGTCTGCGGCGCGGCGCCCCCCTCGGGCAGCGCCTCGGCGCCGCCGTACACGTCGCGGTTGAGGTCCGCGAGGGTCTCGGTCAGGCGGTTCTTCTGCTCGCTGGTGATGCCGCCGGGGGCCTGCTTCTCGGTCGCCGCGGCGAGCCCGAGCCAGTGGCGCGCGTTGTCGCGGTAGCCCTTGCGCGGATCGGCGACGCCGGTGCCCTGCGGCGCCAGGTCGGCCAGGCGGTAGTCCGTCATGCCCCGGAGGTAGGCGTACTGCGCCCGCTCCGGGACCGAGAACGAGTCCTGATCGTTCTCGAGCACCCGGAACAGCGCCAGCGCCTGCTCGAACCGGTTCGCCTCGTAGTGGCTGCGGGCGCGATCGAGATCCTGCGTGTAGGTCGCGCAACCCGACGCAAGGGCGAAGGACGAGAGAAGGAGGACGCACGGGACGAGGCGGCGCATGCGCGCAGGGTATCTCCCGCGTCGCCGGGCGATCAAGCACGAAGGCAGCGCACCACACACCACGCGCCACGCTGGCCGCTGACGCGCGCCGCGCCGCCGCCGTCGCACGCCGCTCCGCATCCAGCGGATCGCCGTCAGTGCAGGAGCGTCGCGGCGAGCACGCCGCTCACCGCGAGCAGCGCGATCGCCAGCAAGACGACCGCCCAGACGAGGCCGCGCGCGGGCGCAACAGGGCGCGCGGCCGCGACCGCGCCCGGCCCTGTCGCCGACGACAGGGGGGCGACCGGGGGCTGCAGCGCAGCGGCGACCGGGGGCTGCGGCGCAGCGGCGACCGGCGCCCGCCCGTCGCCCGAGGGCAAGGCCACCGTATCGGCCGTCTCCCACACCCCGTCAGGGGGCCGCACGGCCGAGGGCGGCTTGCCGTCCGGGAGGCCCGCGGAGGAGCCGCGATCCATCGAGTCGGCCACGCCCGACGCCACCATGAACGCCTCGGAGAGCTCCCGGGCCGAGGCGAAGCGCGCGTCCGGCTCGACGGCGAGCGCCTTCCGCATCCAGGCCTCGACCTCCACCGGGATGCCAGCGCCCGGCGCCGCCGCGGACAGCGCGGGCGGGGGCGTCCCCAGGATCTTGGCGATGAGCGGCCCGAGCGCCGGGGCGGTGAAGGGACGCGCCCCCGTGAGACACTCGAAGACCACGACTCCCAGGGACCAGAGATCGGACCGGTAATCGACGCTCTTCAGGCCTTTCGCCTGCTCCGGGCTCATGTAGTAGGGCGTCCCGAGGAGCGCCCCCGTGCGCGTGGGATCCATCCCGGTGATGGCGAGCGCGTCTGTCACCTTCGCCACGCCGAAGTCGAGGATCTTGACGATCTCCCCATCATCCTCGCGCGCGATGAAGATGTTCTCCGGCTTGATGTCGCGATGGACGAGCCCGACCTCGTGGGCGCGCGAGAGGGCGCGGCAGATGTGAGAGACGATCTTCGCCGTCTCCGCCGGCGTCAGGCGCCGGCGCGCGGAGAGGCGATCGCGCAGGCTCTCGCCTGCCAGACACTCCATCGCGATGTACGGCAAGCCATCGTCGGTGAGGCCATGGTCGAGCACCTTGACCACATGGGCGCTGCGGATCCGCGCCGCGATCTGCGCCTCACGATCGAAGCGGGCCCGGGCGGTCGCGTTCTTCGCGGCCTCGACGTCGATGAGCTTGATGGCCACCGGCGTGCGCAGCGACAGGTGCTCTGCCAGCCACACCGAGCCCATCCCGCCCCTGCCGAGGAGCCGGGCAAGGCGGTACTTCCCGGCGATGCGTTGACCTTCCATGGCCGGCAGCAGGGTAACGCGGTGCGCGCTCGCCGTCAGTACGGGAGTTGGTCGACGATCCCCCTCGCTTGCGTCGTCGGCGCCGACGGCGGCGGGGCCGATGTCGCCGGTGTCGCCGGCGCCTTCAGCGTGCCAGAGAGCGTTCTCGGTGAGGGCCGCCTGGACGACGACGCCGCGGACGGCAAGACGTCTGCCACAGCAGGCTCGTCTCGAGAGGGGAGGGGCGCGGTGGGCGAGCTCGCCATGGATGCTGGAGGCGCCGCGACCGCCGCGGGCGGCGGCTGCACCGCCGCTTCCGCCGAGGCGGGGACCGGAGCGGCAGGCCCGTCCGCCGTCGAGCGGCGGAGCGCAGCGAACGCGGCCACGAAGGCCACCACGAGGAGCGCCGCGACCGCGACGGCCCTCGACGGCAATCTCGCGCGCCCGTCGGGGGCCGCGAGGGCCGGGGGCGCCGCGACGGCTCCCGAGCTCGGAGACGCGGCGAGCGGCGCGAGCGCGCCGACGACCTTGCCTCCAGCGAGCGCGCCCGCCGACGTGGGATCGGCGTAGCGGCCGAGGACCTCGACGAGCGGCCCCAGATCGTCGAGCCGATCCTCGCGCCGCTTCTGCAGGCAGCGGTCGAGCACCCCGGCGACGTCCGCGGGCAGGTCGGGCACGGCCGAGCGGATGGACGGCACCTCGCGCTGCAGGAACGCCGTGTACATCTCGCCGAGGTTCTCGAACTCGAGCGGCCTCCGGCCGGTGAGCGCCTCGAAGAGGATGACGCCCATCGCCCAGATGTCCGCGCGATGATCGATGTCCTTCTCGCTCATCGCCTGCTCGAACGACATGTAGTGAGGCGTCCCGAGGATCGAGCCGGTGCTCGTGTTGCCTCCCTGCGTCTCCGAGCTGATGGAGGTCGGGTCGAGCACCTTGGCGATCCCGAAGTCGAGCACCTTGGGCACGCACCCGCCGGCCTGCGGCTCCGAGAGGAAGATGTTGTCCGGCTTGAGGTCGCGGTGCACGATCCCCTTCTCGTGCGCGGCGCGGAGCGCAGAGGCGACCGGCGCGAGCAGGCGCGCCGCCTCGTACAGCTGCAGGGCGCCCCTGCGCTTGCGCAGCCCGGAGAGCGGCTCGCCGCGGAGCAGCTCCATGACCATCACGGGCGTGTGGTCCTCCTCCTCGAAGACGTCGAGCACCTCGATCACGTTCGGGTGCTGGATCGCGGTCGCCGCCTTGGCCTCGCGGAGGAAGCGCCGGGTCTGCGCGGCGTCGACGACGCCGCGGATCATCTTGAGCGCGACGTCGCGCCCGGTGCCGACGTTCCTGGCCGCGTAGACCTCGCCCATCCCGCCGCGGCCGATGAGGCGCTCGATCCGGAAGCGCCCGGCGATGATCTTGCCGGCCGGGAGGGAGCCCTGGAGATCGTCCGACACGAGCGGCAGCGTACCGTGGTTCCCGGCCGGACGCAGCGGTTCGCGGTCGCCGGCCGGCCCCGATCCGCGGCAGCGCGGTCACATCGACTGCGCGCAGCGGAAGCCGGTGGCCGGATTGAACGCCGACGCCCTCTCATGGCTGCGCGCCGTGGCCCGGGCCCCCAGCTTGTAACCCGACCAGGAGCTCCCGCGATAAGAGAAGCTCGGCGCCGCGCCGGGCGCGGGCTCGCGACACACCGGATCGACGAGGAGCGGCCCGCCCGACTGCCAGCAAGGCGCGGCGTAGGGAGCGAAGGTGTCGGCCACCCACTCGGACATGCTCCCGGCGAGGTTCCGGATGCCGAGGGCGGTCACGTCGCTCGGGGCTCCTCCGGCGACAGGCCCCCAGGGCACCGGCGCGTCGAGCGGGCGACAGCCGGAGTTCTCGAACACGTCGTTGTCGACCTCCCCGCTGCGCCGGCCCCTGCCGAGCAGCGCCATCGCGCAGAGATCCCCGCCGTTGCCCCAGGGATAGGCCGTCTCGTCATCGAGGTTGCCGGCCGCGACCTCCCATTCAGCCTCGGTGGGGAGCCGCAATCCCCGCGCGGAACAGGCCTCCTCCGCCAGCGCGTGGGTGACGCAGTTGACGGGCAGCGCGTCGTTCGCGCCGTCGGACGCGCCGAGGTACGTGCAAGCGCCCAGGTCCGACCCCGGCGCGTCGAGGTCCCTGGCAACGGGCTCTGACCGGATCTGCCCTGTCGCCACGAGCTCCCGGACGGTGCCCACGGTCATCTCGTCCGCGTCGATGGCGAACGCGCCGAGCTGCACGAGGCGCTCGGGCTGGCTCAGCTCGTCGAGATCGACGGTGTAACCGGGTCGCGGCGTCCCGAGAAGGAAGACCCCTCCGGGCACACACACCATCCCCGCGGGCACCGGCCCCTGGCAGGGTACCGGCGCCGCGCTCGGCCAGGAGCCGGGCTCTGGCCGGGCCTCGACCTCGGACAGCAGCGGGAGCACCGGCTCCGGCGCGAGCACGCCCGCCTCCGGATCGCAGGTCGCGCGCTGCTCGGGGAGGCTCAGGACGCCGAAGCAGCGCATGGACAGATCGAGGGCCACGCGCGTCTCGCCGTCGAGCGGCGGGAGCCTGGCCACGGCGTCGATCAGCGCCGGACCGCGGGGGAGGCCGTCGGGGCCCGCCTGCTCGGCCCGATAGAGCCGCGCGCGGACCCGCACGGCGGCGCCTTCCTCCCGCGGGACCACGCCGAAGCTGACGGGCAGGCTGTCCGGCCCATCCACCCCGATGAGCCGCATGCATCCGGTGCAGATCGCACCCTCGCCCATCACCTCGAGCAGCAGGTGATCGCCGAAGCGGGGCGCCGGTGCGTCCGTGGAGACGCTGACGAGCCACTGGCGAGGCTCGGGCTCGCACGCCGAGAGCGCCGGGAGCAGAAGCCCGGCGGCCGCGAGCGCCGCCGACAGGCCACGAGCCGTCACGGCGCACCTCCCGCGTAGACGCACCGGAAGCCGTGCAGCGAGTCCAGGACATCACCTCTCCGGAACGCGGGCCGGGTGTTCGCGGGGCCGCTGGCCCAGTCTCCGCCACGGGCGGCATGGGCGTTGATGCCGTCATCGTCGCAGCGGGGCTCGACGAAGATCCCTGGCGCGCTCCAGCAGCCCTCTCCGTACGGAACCAGCTTGTCGGCGCACAGCTCGCTCAGGCTCCCGCCGAGATCCAGGACGCCATCCCTGGAGCTGTCGCCCAGGCCGCCGCACGCCACCGAGGGCCGATGCGAGCCGACCTCCTCCGGCCCCGGATCGCCAGGGCACAGCGTCCCCCGCCCGGCGCTCGCCGTGCAGCACGCGGGAGACGCGTCACCCCAGGGATAGATCCGCCCCTGCCCTCGACCCCGCGCGGCGTGCTCCCACTGCGCCTCCGTCGGCAGATCACCGCCGCTCGCTCTGCACGCCTCCCGGGCGAGGCGCCACGAGATGCAGTTGAGGGGATACCCATCGTTCGTGCCGTCGGCGGCGCCCAGCCAGCGGCAGTCTGCGAGCCCCGCCCTGCCCGGATCAGGCCCGGCGAGGTCATCGCCTTCCGCGTGGAGGAGCCCCTGGTTCAGCAGCGCACGGAAGCGACCGACCGTGAACTCCGTCCTGTCCATGAAGAACGGGCCCACATGCACCGGCCGCGGCGGCACGACCGAGACGTAGCTCTGCTCGTCGACGCCGGCGAGCTCGGCCTGGCCGAGGACGCTGAATCCGCCGGGGATGCAGCCGGCATCGGCGCCCTCGGGCGCGGCGCCGCAGGGGATCTCCCGCGCGCGCGACCACGTGCCGGCGCGCGTCGCGCCCATGTCTGCCTCCGATCCGACGAGGACGCCATCCGACGGGACTGCCGCGCGCCTGGAGGCGTCGATGCACGTGTGCGGCGGCTTGCGCAGCGACGCGGGCACGCCCAGGCAATCGGCCGAGAGCACGAGTTGCACCGTCTCCACGCCGGACGCGGGGAGCGCGACCTCGATCAGCCGGTCGATGGCGCCCTCTGTCGGAGGATCGATGGTCGAGAAGACCCTCCCCTCGATGGAGTCCTTACCCCGCGTCGCGACGGCGCCACGGAACGCCCGGATGCGCAGGCGGAGCACGGCGCTCCCCTCCTCCGGCGCGGCCACCCCGAAGGAGAACGGCCAGGACGAAGGGTCCGGCAGGACGAAGTTCGCCGTGCAGTCGACGTCATCGATGCAGCCGGGGCGCCACGCTTCGTCGAACCCGTCGATGCGCACCGTATCGATGACCGCCTCCGGAGAGATGGAGGGGTCCGCCAGGAGCTGCGCGGCGACCGGCGCGTCGGTGTCCACGACGACGAGGAGCTGCCGGCGCTCTCGCTCGCCGCAGGAGGCGGATAGCCCAGCCGCAGCGAGCACGGAGAGGATCGAGAGCGCGCGTGTCGGTTCGACCACCTGCGGCCTTTCGCCTTTCTCGTTTCTCGTTGCCGCCCGACCGGACCCAGGAGTAGTCTCCTCGCTATCATCGAGGAGCGGCGAGGCCAAGAGGGTTCTTTCGCTGCTTCACCCGAATCACGCCAGTCACGCCAGTCACCCGAATTACCCGAACATCGCTCTGCCGCTCGCGAGGAGATTGTATGTCGTGGGTCACCCGGCCAGTGCTCGCCGCGCTCTCCGTAGCCATCGCGGCGGCGCTCTCCCCCGCGTGCGACGGCGATTCCCCATCCGAAGCTCCGGGAGCGGCGGCGAGCACGGGATCGGGCGCCGGCGGCGGCAGCGGTGGTGGCGGCGGTGAGGCCACGTACGGCGCGAGCGCGTGCGGCACGTGCGTCGAGCAGACAGCGTGTTTGTCCCAGGTGAACGCCTGCGCGGCCGACCCGGGCTGCGCCGCCTACCTCGACTGCCTCGACGCGTGTCCGCTGGGCCCGAGCGGAGACGCGGACATCGCGTGCGAGCAGGCGTGCCCGCCCGTCACCGGCTCTCTTGGCCAGAGCGCGAAACAGGCATTCATCGACTGCCGCCTCTCCGGGCCGGGCGCGGCGTGCGCCGGTTGCGGTCAGATCCCCGCCCCGACAGACCCGGATTTCAACCAGACGTGCTCGCCGTCGACGGATCCGAACACCTGCTATCAGTGCGAGGACGAGCGCTGCTGCGAGACCTACCAGGCGTGCAAAGACGACCAGGATTGCCAGGACCTTGTCACGTGCGTCAAGGCATGCGCCGAGGACCCGGAGGAGGCGGCCTTCTCGCCCTGCGAGAGCGGGTGTTACGAGGCGCACACCGCAGGTTACGTCGCCTACAGCCACCGGATGGCGTGTATGCAGTACTTCTGCTTCGACGACGACGCTTGCGGCAACGAGCCGCTGGACCCCTGCGTCAAGTGCCAGAACCTGCACTGCGCCGATGAGATGGCGGCTTGCCAGCATGAGATCGAGTGTGCGTTGCTGGACAACTGCCAGGTCCCGTGCGACGTCGCGGACCAGGCCTGTCTCCTGGAGTGTGACGCCATGTTCCCGGACGCGGTGGCGACCCACAAGGCCGGGCTCGATTGCGCGCTCGCCCACTGCGAGATCGCTTGCGCCGGGACGGACTGAGGAGAGACGGCCAGGGACGAGGGGTACGATGCGGACGCGATGGATGCTCGGTGGCTTGGTCGTGGCGGCGCTCGATCTCTCGACGGCCGGGCGCGCACGCGCCGAGGCGCCGGGTCCGGCGGCGGCGCCGGCAGAGGCGCCGGCGGTCGATGAGCGCACCGCGCGCGGCAGGGCAGCGTTCCTGCTCGGCGTGCAGCGCTCGAAGGACGCGCAGTGGGGCGAGGCGCTCGCCGCCTTCGAGGAGGCGGCGGCAGCGCGGGACGCGCCCATCGTCCAGTACAACATCGGCTTCTGCGAGCGCGCGCTGGGCCGCTACGTCGCCGCGCGCCGCACCTTCCGCCGCGTGCTGGCGGGCACCGAGGGCCTCGCGGCCGCGCAGATCGACGACGCCAGGGCGTTCGTCGCCGAGCTGGATCAGCTCGTGGTCCGGGTGGCGGTCACGCTGGATCCCCCGGGCACCCCGCTGACCGTCGACGGGCGCGCGCTCCGGCTGGCCACGGACGATGGGACCCGGGTCTTCGTGACGCTCCCCGGCTCTGCCGAGCGCGCGGCGGCGCCGGTGGAGAAGAGCTTCACCGTCGAGCTCGATCCCGGGGTCCACCTCTTCCGCGCGGCGCGGCCAGGTCGCCAGGATGCGTTCGTTCAGAAGACCTACCGGCCGGGGGAGAAGGCGACGCTCGATCTGCACCTCGACATCCTGCCCGCACGCGTGGCCGTGCGCGCAGAGCCGGCGCAGGCGCTCGTCCGTGTGGACGGCCGCGAGGCCGGGCTCGCCCCCATCGACATCGAGCGACCGCCGGGGAAGTACAGGATCGAGGTGGTGCGGGACGGGTTCGAGACGTACGCGGCGACGCTCGATCTGCACGCGGGGCAGCGGGCGGATATGACGGCCAAGCTGATCCAGGTGCGGCCGTCGCTGTGGACGCGGTGGTGGTTCTGGACGGGCGCTGCGGCGGTGGTGACGGGAGGCGTGGTGCTGACGTACGCGCTGACGCGGCCGGAGCCGGCTTACAACGGGGGCAGCCTGAACTGGGTCGCGGAGCCGGCGGCGATCAGGTGGTGAGGGGCATCGGGCGCGCGGCGCGGGCCGAGAGGGCTGCCGTGCTGCGCGCGCGGCGCCGGCTTGTTCCTAGGACCGAGCAGCGGCTCACCCCCCGAGCCGCCTCCCGAGGAGCCGCGCCGCGAGCTTCCGCAGCCAGTCCGCCCGCCGCGCGTCGGGCGCGACGAGCCGCCCCGTGCGCGCGGCCTCCAGGATCGCGGCCGTCTCCGGCGTCGGGTCGGCGCACGCCTGCAGCACCCGGAAGACCGTCGCGTCCTCGTGCGCGACGCCCGCCTCCTCCACCCAGGCGTCCACCGACGCCGCGAACGCGGGATCCCCGGGGAACGGCTGCTCGACCGCGTTGCTCGGGCCGAGCCCGTTGATGCCGCTGATCACGAGGTCCTTGCGGTCCTTGTAGGTCAGCCCCGCGAGCTCCTCGGGCAGCAGCGGGCGGCCGATCCAGATGTCCTGCACGCCCATGCCGAGCGGGAACTCGAGCCGCCGCTCGAGCGGCTCCGGCGGCAGCGCGCCGGAGAAGCGCACAGGCACCACCGGGACGCCCACCGCGAGCGCCATGTCGATGAACGAGCCGCTCATCTTGCGCACCGGCGTGCGGCACTCGAGCGATCGCGTGCCCTCGACGTGCACCATCACGCCCTTTCCGGCCCCCTGCATCTCGGCCCCGAGCTCGGCGATGATGGTCCCGAGCGACGCCTTGTCCTCGCGATCGAAGTACGTGATCACCTTCGGATCGCGCGCGCCCGGATACGCGAAGCAGTGCGCGAGCATCGTGCCGAGCCACGTCGTCCGGTGCTCGGCCTTGGCCAGCGTGACCGTCGAGACCTCCGTCAGGCCGGACACGGCGATGCCGAACAGCAGCGACTCCACGCCGACCTGGTGGTTGCCGAGGTAGAGCAGGCTCCGGCCCTTCACGGCGCTGAACGCCGCGGGATCGACGACGTGCACCCGGCGGATGAACCGCTCGATGAGCCCGAAGTACAGGTCCTCCGCCGGCCACCGGCCGATGCCCATGGCCGCGCCCCAGTAGCGGCGGACCGGCGCGATGTCGATCACGGGCGGGCCCGCGTCGCGGACCACGACCTCGGAGCCCTCGCGCGCCACGGTGAACGGCCAGCGCGTCAGCGGCTGCGCCGACGAGACGCCGGCGAGGGACACGGTCGACGGGTGCACGCCCGCGCGCCGCGCGACGTGATCCTTCACCGCCGCCGCCTCGACGAGGTCACCCGACGCGGCGTAGAGCTGCGCCACGGTGCCGGGCATCCAGTCCATCGTGCGCACGTCGGCGGGGCTGCAGCGCGCCTCGCCCGACGCCGCGTCGACGCGCGAGACGGCGAGGTCGACCGGCGCGCGATCGCGCAGGAACGCCCGGCGGATCCCGGGCGGCGCGCCGCCGATCGGCCCCTGCGGGAGCAGCACCTCGACAAGCCGGAGCTCCAGCCAGACGCGCTCTCCCGCCGCGGACCCGACCTCGGCCCCGGCCTGCGCGATGGCCTGCACCCGGAACGAGACGAAGCGATCGTCACGGCCCTCGTAACGCACCTCCACGCGCACCGGCGACTCGGGCGCCGGCCCGTACACGCGGAGCGACGGGATGCGCGACGGGAACGCGATCTGGGCGGGCGGGCACCCTGGATCCCACAGCGACAGCCGATCGTGCGGGATGGTGTGGGTCAGCGCGTCGAGCATGCCCTGGTGCAGCGTCCCGGGGGGCACCGAGCCCCTCCGGGGGTCCAGCACCGCCGACGAGCCGCGCGCGCCGAGCCTGAGCGCGGTCAGGTACTGGAACGCAGGGCCGTGGAACAGCGTCCCCGCCGCGTACGGATCGTCCGCCTCAGGCGCGTCGAGCGCCGGCTCCGGCGCCGGGGCGGGCGGGTAGTCACGGGCCACCCGAACGCGGCCGGTGCACACGGGCTCGAACCGCGAGAGCGCCGGGTTCGATGCCTCGCGCCACGCGAGCAGCCGGACATCGAGGACGTCGCCGGAGCCAGTCGCCTCGGCCTTGACGCGCACCGGCCCCGGCACGGGCAGCCAGCGCTGCACCACCACGTCCTCCACGGCCACGACCACGCTCCCCGGGCGCGCCCGCAACGCTGCGCCGGCCAGCCGGTCGACCATGCTCATCCCGGGGAGCGCCGGGAGCGTCCACGTGGGGCGATGGTCCGCCACCCACCCGTCCGGGTCCAGCACCTCTTCAGCGTCGTCGAGCGCCGCCGGCGCGGCCTTCGCCGCGGGCGACTCCTGCGGGCGCAGGCGCGGGCTCCCGCCCACGGCGCCGGGGAGCGACGCGAGGCGGCGCGCGCTCGCGCGCGGGTCGAAGCCGACGTCGCGCCGCGCCCGGGGCGAGGCGCCGTCGACGATCCGCACGCCGAGCGTCGCGCCGTAGATGCGCAGGCCGTCCACCCAGAGGTAGGACTCGGCGATGACGTAGGGCCCGCGGTCGTCGCGGCCGACCTCGAGGATGTCGGTGTCGACCGTCACCCGCCGGCTGGCCGGCAGCACCTGGCCCCGGTACCGCCAGGAGTGCTCGTGCCCCGTCATCACGGGCTCGAACCGCGGATCGCGCAGGCCCGCGTGGAGGTCCTGGTGCAGCATCCAGAACTGGATCGTCTGCAGCATCGCCTCGATGCCGAGCGAGCCTGGCTGCACGGGATCGCCCAGGAAATGGGCCTTGAAGAACCACTCCGACGCGTGGACGTCCCGCCGCGCGCGGAGCCGGCCGAGCCCCTTCCGGCCGCCGGCCTGCCACAGGCCGTCGACCCGGTCGATCATCAGCAGCGACGGCCGCGCGAGCCCGAGCTTGCCGCCGCAGTACCGCGCGGGGCGCTTGCGGAGATCGACGTCGAAATCGGACGGCTCATCGAGCGCGGCGACCTCCTCGGGCCTCGGCGGGATCCCGATCTGCGTCGCGAGCGCGGCCTTCGGGAAGAAGCCGAACACCGTGTCGAGCTCGTACACCCGCGCGCCGCCGAGGCTGCACTCGACCCGGAACGAGAGGATGATCATGCCGCCCGAGCGGGACATGTTCGTGAGCCGCGACCTGGTGCGCAGCGCGCTCACTGCCGGCGCCGGCGCCGGCAGGACCTCGGCGTGAAGCGTGCCCTTGCCGTCGAGGTTGCGGAAGTACAGCGCGCCGTCGTTCGAGAGCGCGCAGCCGGCGTAGCTCGCGAGCCAGCCGCACGTCTGGAGCGCGGCCTCGAGCACCACCGCGAACGGCATCGTGAGGCTCGCGTTCTCGTCGAAGTACCACGCGTCCTCCGGGACGTCGTACTCGACCTCGACCTCGGCGCCGGCCTTCATCGCCGCCATGGGGCGCGAGACCGACAGGACCCGGCTCATGAAGTGGTACGGCGGCCCCGGGAGCCGGGCGACGTGCTGTCCCCCATCGAACCTGCGGTAGAGCGGCCCGAACGCGTCCGACGGCCTGCCCCAGGCGCACGAGAGCAGGCTCCGGTAATCGAACGGGAAGCCGCCGGCGTCTGCAGCGGCGCCATCCGGCGGCGCCGCACCCGTCTCGGACCAGGGGACGCGCGCGACCGGCACCGGCTCGACGTGGCCGTCGAGCAGCTCGGGGGCGCTCGTCAGCGGCCAGTCGGGGCTGAGGCGCAGGCCCACGCGGCGGGCGTGGAACGCCTTGAGGCCGTCGACCGTGCACAGGAAATCGGCGAACACCGTCGGGCACGGGCCGTCGTGGACCTCCTCGACGAACACCTCGTAGGTGAGCACGCGGCTCGTCGGGACCACCTGGCCGCGGCAGCGGAGCAGGTAGGGGATCTCCGGCACGGGCTCGAAGCGGAAGCCGTCCGCGTCCACCGTGAAGCCCATGGCCGCCATGTAGAACGCGAGCGCCTGCAGGCAGCCCTCGAACATGAGCGTCCCCGGCATGCAGGGGTCGTCCTTGAAGTGGCCCTCGAAATACCAGCCGTCCTTCGTGATCGGCAGCGTGGCCCGGAGATAGCCGCGCTTCCACGGGCCGCCGGCCGGGTCGAACACGTCGACGCGATCGAAGAACAGCATCGGCGGCGCGCTGATCCGCGGCGTCCTGACGTGGGTGCTCAAACGATCGAAGGCGGGGCCGAACGCCGCCGCGCCGTCGCCGGCCGCGAACGCGAGGAGGTCGGCCCGGTCGAACGCGGACTTCTGGCACGCGATCCGGGGCGGATCGAGGCGGGCGGTCTTCGCATGCTCGGCGGTGTCCGCGTCCCAGAGGACGCCGCCGGAGCTCGCGAGCTCCTCGTCGGTGAAGAAGCCTGCCTGGCCCTTGCGCGTCTTCAGGCGCAGCTCGCCGCCGATGCGGCAGTCGTAGTGGAAGAAGAACAGGCGGACGTCGCCGTGCTTCGCGTGCCCGTCGACGTGGATGTCGTAGACGAGCGTGTCGCCCGGGCGCGGCAGGCCGCCGTAGAAGGTGAGCTCGCAGCCGAGCAGGCGGTAGACGCGCTCGCCCTTGTTCTCGAAGTCCGCGCCGAGCCAGCTGATGAGCAGCAGGTCGGCCTGGCCGCTCTCGATCATGACGCCGGCCGGCATCGCGCCGTCGTGCAGGTACCAGGAATCCCACCGCACGTCGGTCTCGGTCCACATCGTGCCGAGCTTCATCGAGCCGGGCTCGGCGTCGATCCCGGTGACCCGATCGGCCAGCAGGAGCGGCGGCATGGGCATGCGTACCTGGCGTCGATAGGCGTCCTGCCGGGCGAAGAGCGGGCCGAACACGTCGGAGATCCGGCCCGAGGCGAGGTGCTCGAGCTGCTCGCGGCTGAACCGGGGGCCGCGGGGCGCGAGGGAAGACGCCGCGGGGAGCTCCGGCTGGGCGGCGGGGCGCGGCGCAGGCAGCGGCGCGGCGGCGGGGCGCGGCGGCTCGACGACGCGCGGCTCGACGACACGCGGCTCGAACGAGCGCGGCGGCTCGGCGCGGGCAGGCTGCGGCGGTTCGGCGCGGACGAGACGCGGCGCCTCGATCGGCTGCGGCGCAGCGGCAGGGCGCAGCGCCTCGATGCGCGCGAGAGGCGGCGACTCGACCGGACGCGGGGCCTCGGTACGGACCGGCGCGGCGTGGGGCGCCTGCGCCAAGGGGGCCTCGACCACCACCGCGGCCGCGCCCGACGACGCCTGCACGAGCGAGTGCAGCGCGCGCTGCCGCATCTGAAGGAACCGATGGTGGACCTGGGCCTGCTGCTCCGCCCACTCCTTGTGGATCTGCGCAAGCTGCACGGTGAACGCCGCGGCGCCGGCGATCACGTCGCTCGGGATATCCACGGCAGCGGCCGCGACGACCGCCGGTCCGACCGGCGGCGGCTCCTCTGCCAGGCTCGCGGCGACGGCCGCGACGACCGCCGGCTCGACCGCCGCCGGCTCGACCGCCGGCGGCTCGTCCCAGGACGGCGCCCGCTCCGCGTCGGCGGCAGAGAACCCCGTGGGCCCGGGGTACAGCGGCGGCAGGTCGTCGAGAGCGGACGGCAGAGGCGGCGCAGGTTCCATGGAGTCTCCGGGGGATGAACAGGAGGCCGCGCCGGGCACGACGATCGCCGGCGGGTGGGCGGGGAGCGTGAGCATCGGCCCCTCCGCCGATCGCGGCGGCGGGAGCGGCGCGGCAGGGCCGCCGGCCCCGATGCGGACCGACAGCGAGCCGCCGCCGAGGCCGGCGCAGCGGACCTCGGCGACCCGGATCTCGTCGGACCACGGCGCCCCGTCGAGCCTGCGGCCGTGACGGCACGCGAGCACCGCGGCGGCCACGTGCAGCAGCCCCGACGCGGCGTGCGCGTGGCCGAACCGCGGCGCGAGATCCGTGGACGACAGCACGAGGCCAGGGTCGCCCGGCTCGTCCACGACCACCGCCAGGACCGGGTGCCGCTCCCGGACGGCGTCGTCGAGGCGCTCGAGCACGAGCACCACGGCGGCGTCGCCGGGGGGCAGGCGGACGCCGAGCGCCTCGAGCGCGGCCGCGTGGGCGGGCTCGCACGAGAGATCCACCGCGCCGACGATCGCCGCGTCGACCGCGCCGGCGCGCAGGGCGCGGGACGCGACGCGCAGCGCCCAGGGGCCCGACAGCTCCTCGGCGGCGATCGTGAACGACGGTCCACCGACGTCGAGCTGGCTGTTCAGCCGGTTCGCCGGGATGTTCGGCATGTTCCCGACGACGCCCGCCGCCTGCAGCGCAGGGATGATCGCGTCCTGGAGCGCGCCGACGTCGGCCGACGGACCGAGCCGCGCCGGCGCCGTCTCGGCGAGCCGCCAGCGCGTCATGTACCTGCACACCTCGGTGTCGGCGCCCATGCCGATGAGCACGGCGGTGCGATCGCGCGGCAGCGCGAGCCCCTCGGTGGCCTCGATCGCCGCCTCGAGCAGCAGCGTCTGCTGGGCGAGCGCCTGCTGAAGATCGCGCGGCGGGAACCGGAGCCGGTCCGCGGGCAGCGCGACGGCCGCGCGGCGAGGATCCGCGCCGCGGCCCGAGAGGAGCGGCTCGGCGAAGGCCCGGACGCCGCTGAGCTCACCGACGCACAGGCCCATGGCCACCACGGCCAGGTGGCCTGCCGGCGCGGGGCGCGCGGCATCGACAGGGCGCGAGGCCGCTGCAGCGACCTGCGGCGCGGCGTGGGCCGCTCGGCTCCTCGGCGACGACGGCTCGTACGCCTCCACGAGGAGGTGGGCGTTGTTCCCGCCGAACCCGAACGCCGACAGGCCCGCGAGCCGACGCCCCTCCCACGGCTCGGCGCGCTGCAGCACCCGGAAGGGGCTCGAGGCGACCGCCTCGCTCAGCGGATCGGCGTGCAGCGTCGGCGGGCGGATGCCCGCCGCCATGGCGCCGAGCAGCTTGAGGAGCCCGGCCGCGCCGGCCGTCGTGACGAGGTGACCGAGGTTCGACTTGAGCGAGCCGAGCGGGACCTCGCGGGAGCCGAACACCTCCTTGAGGGTCGCGATCTCGGTCGCGTCGCCGAGGGGCGTGCCCGTCGCGTGGCACTCGAGCAGCGACACCTCGCGAGGATCGAGGCCGGCCGTCGCATACGCGGCCCGCATCGCGCGCAGCTGGCCCTCGACGGCGGGCGCGAGGAGGCCGCGGCCGCGGCCGTCGTTCGACAGGCCGACCCCGCGGATCACGCCGAGGATCGGCCTGCCCGCGGCCTCCGCGTCCGACAGGCGCTCCAGGACCACGAACGCCGCGCCCTCCGCCGGGACCAGGCCGTCGGCCTCCGACGAGAACGGGCGGCTCTGCCCGCTGCGGCTCATGGCCGACAGCGCGCAGAACCCGATGTGGATGAAGAGATCGTCCGAGCGGCACACCGCGCCTGCGAGCATCCGGTCGGCCTCGCGATCGTGCAGCCGCTCGCAGGCGAGCGCGATCGCGTACAGCGACGACGCGCACGCGGCGTCGAGCGCGAACGCGCCGGCCCCGAGGCCGAGCACGTCGGCCAGCAGGTGGGCGGGCAGCCCCGACATGAACCGGTTGCGCGGATCGGGCCGCGGGACGCCGGCGAGATCGCCGAGCCACGTCGACTCGACCCACGCCGACATCGCCGACGACGGGAACGAGAGGTTCCCGAACACCGCGCCCGCGCGGTCGGACCGGCCCTCGTGCCCCGCCTCGCGCAGCGCCTCGCGGCCCGCGTGGAGCACCCACTGGAAGAGCGGGTCGAGCGCGAGCAGGGACTCGGGCGGCCCGCCCCGCCGCGGGAACGGGTCCCTGGCGAGCACGCGGCGGAAGTGCTCGTCGAACCCGGCGACGTAGCCGCCGCGGTCGCTCCACGCGCGGTCCTGCGCGTCGCGCACGTCGCGCGCGGAAGGCCCCGCGAGCGCGCGCTCGCGCGAGAGGCGCCAGCGGCCGTCGGGGGCGGCGGACAGGAGGTCCCTGCCGGCGAGCACGTTGTCCCAGAGGGCCGCGGGGTGGAGCGCGCCCGGGAGGACGCACCCGCGGCCGACGATGGCGATGGGCTCGAACACGCTGGCCTCGATCACGCCTGCCCGCGCGCCGTGTCGGGGCGCAGGACGTACTGCACGTCGCGCAGCTCCGCGACGAGCGAGCCGCGGTCGTCGACGAACGCGATGTCGGCCTTCGTGCGATCGCGGGCCACGATCTGCCCGCGCACCACCGCGCGCAGCGGGCCGTCGGACGGCCCCTCGGCGAAGGTGTGCAGCGCGCCCACGGACATCGGGAGCGCCGCGCCGCCGAGCACGTGCTGCGTCCACAGCGTCGCGAGCTGCAGCCCGCCGTCGAGCGCCGCCGGATCGGTCTTCCACGGCTGGGCCACCCAGCCGGCCTCGCGGAGGCCCACGACCGTCCCCGCGATCCCGTCGCGGCTCACGCCGTCGAGCCGCCGGATCACCTGGAAGTCGCGGCCGTGGAAGAGCGTGCGGCCGTCGTACAGCTCGCCGCCGGAGGGCCACGGGCCGAGCTCCGGCGCGGCCGGGCCCTTCGGGGCCACGCGCCCCTCGGGCGGCTGCATCTGGATGGTCGCCGCGTAGTGCAGCGCCCCCTGCGGCCCGCGCAGCTCCGCCGCGAGCACCGCGCCGTGGCCGTTGCTCACCTCGCGGCAGTCGACGCGGAACACCTCGCCGCCGGACTCGTACGCGGCGAGCTTGATCCCGCGCAGGACCCGCACGTCCCGGAGCTCGGTCACGACGAGATCCGGCCGGCACGCGCGCGCGGCGCGGGCGAACCACTCGAGCGCGATCACCACCGGCACCACGGGGACGCCGTTGATGGCGTGATCGCCGAGGTAGGGGTGCGTCGCGCGGTCCGCGCGGACGGCCAGCGCGACCCGGCCGCCGTGGCCCTGGGCCGCGAGCGCCTTCGGCTCCGCGCCGAGCACGAGCTCGACCGCGCCGGGCGGGGCGCCGCCTTGCCCGCGCGCGCCGCGATCGCCTGAGGCGTCGCACAGCTCGTCGAGGAGCATCTTCGCGCCCGCGGCGAGCGGGATGAGCGGCACGCCGAGCTGCGCGAAGTGGGCCTCGAGCGCCGCGTTCACCATGCCGCCTTGCCAGGGGCCCCAGCCGAGCGACTTCACCCGGCAGCCGGGGCGGCGGGTTGCCTCGGCGGCCGCGACCTTGTTCAGGACCTCGTTCGCCATCGCGTAGTCGCACTGCCCCTTGTTGCCGCCGCGCGCGGCGATCGAGCTGAAGAGGACGATCGCCTTGAGCGGGTCGCTCGCGGTCGCGCCGAGCAGGGCCCGGAGGCCGTCGACCTTCGTGCTGAACACGCGCTCGAACTGCTCGACCGTCTTCTCGGCGACGAGCTTGTCGGCGAGCACGCCCGCGCCGTGGACGATCGCCGTGACGGGGCCGAGGGCGCGGCGCACGCCGTCGAGCGCCGCGGCCACCGCCCGCGCGTCGTTCACGTCGGCCGGGACGTAGAGGGCCTCGCCGCCGGCGGCGCGGATCGCGTCGAGCGTCGCGCGGACCTCGCGGTTCGCGAGGATCTTCGCGACGCTCTTGCCGATCTCCGCCGGGGTCACCCGCTGGCCCTCGGAGGTCGCCGCCTTGACGAGCGCCGCCTTGAGCGCGGCCTCGCCCTCGACGCCGCGGCACGCAGCCGGCTCGTCCTCGAGCGCGGTGCGGCCGAGCAGCGCGAACCGCGCGCGGCTGGCCCTGGCGAGCGCGATCAGCGTCGCCGCGGTGACGCCGCGGGCGCCGCCGCTCGCCACGACCACGTCGGACGGCCCGAGGGGGAGCGGCCCGGGCTGCGCGTCCTGCCGGACGCTGCGCGGCGCGGTGCGCCGGCCGTCCGCGCGCAGGCCGATCTCGAGCTCGACGCCGCCGGACAGGAGCTCCGAGGCGATGGCCTCCGCGAGCTCGGCGGCGGGGCGGCCGCCGCGCTCGAGGTCGATCGCGCGGCAGGACGCCTCGGCCCACTCCAGCGCCGCGGTCTTCACGAGGCCCGGCAGCCCGCCGACCCAGGCGCGGTCCGAGCCCGCGATGCCGAAGTCGCCGCCGGTGTCCTGGACCGTGACGAACAGGGCCGGCTTCGCCGCGATCGCCTGGGCAGCGAGGAACGCCTCGCGGTGGACGGCGAGCGCCTCGTCGGCCGTGGCCAGCTCGCGCAGGCCGCCGAGGAACACGGCGCCGCGCGCGCCGCGGGGCACGGCGGGGGCGTACTCGGCGGCGATCCCGCGCGCCGCGAGGGCCGCGACGAGCGCGGGGCCGATCGCGTCGTGGCCGGTGACCACGATGGTGCCTGCGTCGAAGAGGCCCGGCATCGCGAGGCCGGCCGCGGGCACCGGCTCCTCGACGAGCGTCCACCGGCCGAGGGGCGCGGAGGCCGGCTCCTCGGCGGGCTCCGCCGGGGCAGCGCCGGCGGCGACAGCGGCGGAACCGAGGCTCGCGCGGAGGTGGTCGACGACCTGCCCCAGCGTGCGCAGCTGCGCCAGCGCCGAGGCGTCGACCTCCGCGAGGCCGGGTGTCCGGTCGCGGACCGCCGACAGGATCTCCACCCGCTTGATGCTGTCGATGCCGAGGTCGCTCTCCAGCTCCATCTGCAGCCCGAGCATCTCCGCCGGGTAGCCCGTCGTCTCCGCGACGACCGCCATCACCACACGCTCCACCTCGGCCGCCGCGGGCGCCGATGCGGAAGCAGCGGCGGGCGCCGCGATGGCAGGCACCGTGGCGGCGGCGGGCGCGACGACTGCCGGGCTGGCGCTGGCGGCCGGCAGCGAGGCGCGGAGGTGGTCGACGACCTGCCCCAGCGTGCGCAGCTGCGCCAGCGCCGAGGCGTCGACCTCCGACAGCCCCGGCGTCCGGTCGCGGACCGCCGACAGGATCTCCACCCGCTTGATGCTGTCGATGCCGAGGTCGCTCTCCAGCTCCATCTGCAGCCCGAGGATCTCCGCCGGGTAGCCCGTCGTCTCCGCGACGACCGCCATCACCACACGCTCCACCTCGGCCGCGCCTGGCGCCGCGCCGGAAGCGGCAGCAGGCGCCGCGACGGCAGACGCCTTCACGGCGGACGCGGCGACAGCCGGGCTGGCGCTGGCGGCCGGCAGCGAAGCGCGGAGATGGTCGACGACCTGCCCCAGCGTGCGCAGCTGCGCCAGCGCCGACGCGTCGACCTCCGACAGCCCCGGCGTCCGGTCGCGGACCGCCGACAGGATCTCCACCCGCTTGATGCTGTCGATGCCGAGATCGCTCTCCAGCTCCATCTGCAGCCCGAGCATCTCCGCCGGGTAGCCCGTCGTCTCCGCGACGACCGCCATCACGACTCGCTCCACCTCGGCCGCGCCTGGCGCTGCGCCGGACGCGCCGGAAGGCGCGGCGGAAGCGGTGGCAGGCGCGGTGGCGACGGCGGGCGCGGCGGCTGCCGGGCTGGCGCTGGCGGCAGGCAGCGAGGCGCGGAGGTGATCGACGACCTGCCCCAGCGTGCGCAGCTGCGCCAGCGCCGACGCGTCGACCTCCGACAGCCCCGGCGTCCGGTCACGGACCGCCGACAGGATCTCCACCCGCTTGATGCTGTCGATGCCGAGATCGCTCTCCAGCTCCATCTGCAGCCCGAGCATCTCCGCCGGATAGCCCGTCGTCTCCGCGACGACCGCCATCACCACCCGCTCCACCTCGGCCGCGCCTGGCGCCCCGACGGAAGCGGCAGCAGGCGCCGCGACGGCAGACGCCTTCGCGGCGGGCGCGGCGACAGCGGGACTGGCGCTGGCGGCCGGCCCGGCGGCCGGCAGCGAGGCGCGGAGGTGGTCGACGACCTGCCCCAGCGTGCGCAGCTGCGCCAGCGCCGAGGCATCGACCTCCGACAGCCCGGGCGTGCGGTCACGGACCGAGGACAGGATCTCCACCCGCTTGATGCTGTCGATGCCGAGATCGCTCTCCAGCTCCATCTGCAGCCCGAGCATGGAGACGGGGTACCCCGTCTTGTCCGCGACGACGTCGAGGACCAAGCGCTCGATATCGACACGCGGCGCAGCGGCGACCGCCGCCTGCGTCGCCGCGGCGACCGCAGGCGCCGTGACGGCCGTGGACACTGCCACCGCCGGCGCAGCGGCCGCCGCCTTCACAGGCGCAGCTGGCGCCGCCATGGCCGCTTTTGCTGTCACGGCAGGCGCTGCAGCTGCCACCTTCGCTGCCAAGGCAGGCGCCGCCTGCGCCGGCAGCGCGACGGCCGTGTGGAGCTCCCCACCTGCCCCGTTCAGGCCGTCCAGGGTCACGGTGCTCCTGCCCTCACCGGGGCGCGCGGCCGGCGCCGCTGCAGGCCGTACGGACGCCTCCGAGACAGGCCCCACGTGCACCGGAGCGAGGAGAACCGGCGAAGGCCGTACCTCGGACACCGTCGTCGCAGCGACGGGATACGGAGCACCGGTCGCCAGCGCGGCAAGCCCTGCGAAGGACGCCTCGGCGGCCTGAAGGAAGGCGATGTGGCTCTCCGCCATCGTGCGCTGGTACACGCTGTGGGCTTCCGCCGTCGCGCGCTGCGCCTCCTGGTACGCGGCCAGCCACGACGCGCTCGCCGCCGGCCGCGACGCGCTCACCACCGGCGCCGGCGAGCTCACTGCCGGCCGCGGCGCGCTCACCACAGGCGCCGGCGAGCTCACTGCCGGCCGCGGCGCGCTCACCACAGGCGCCGACACGCTCGCCAGCGCAGGCGCGGACGCGCTCACCGCCGGCTGCGACGCGCTCACCCCAGGCGCGGACGCGCCCACCGCCGGCTGCGACGCGCTCACCCCAGGCGCGGACGCGCTCACTGCCGGCCGCGACGCGCTCACTGCCGCCTGCGACGCGCTCACCACCGGCCGCGGCGCGCTCACTGCCGCCTGCGACGCGCTCACTGCCGCCTGCGACGCGCTCACTGCCGGCCGCGACGCGCTCACCACCGCCTGCGACGCGCTCACCACCGGCCGCGGCGCGCTCGCCACCGCCCGCGCCGCCTCCGGCGCCGGCTTCTGCGCCGCCCGCGGCGGGCTCGCCGCCGGCAGCGCCTTCGCGCCCCCCTGCGGCGGGTACGGCTTGCCGTAGTTGCTCCCGTTGATCTGCAGCGCCAGCTTCGGCTTCGGCAGCGCCCGCGGATCGCTCGGCGCCGCGAAGCCTTCCCAGAGGACCCGCGTGTCCAGCGGCACCCCGGCCACGGCGAGCCGCGCCACCGCCTCGAGCAGGCTCGTCACGCCGTGCTTGCCCTTGCGGTCGAGCGCCACCGCCCGGTGCGGCCGACCGCTCAGGATGTCGCCGACCAGGTTCGTCAACACCGAGCCCGGCCCGACCTCGACGAACGTGCGCACGCCGTCCGCGTACATCCGCTCGATCTCCTCCACGAACCGCACAGGCTCCGCGAGCTGCCGCGCCAGCCGGTCGCGCGCCGCGTCGCCGCCGCCCGCGTACGGCTCGATCTCCGCGTTGCTGTACACGGGCGCCGCCGGCGCCTCGACCGCGATGCCCGCCAGGAACTCGCGGAGCGGCGCGCTCGCCTCCGCCACGAGCGGCGAGTGGAACGCCGCGGCCACGTCGAGGCGCCGCGCCTGGATCCCGGCGCCCTTCAGCCGCTCCTCCGCGGCCTCGATCGCCGCGACCGAGCCCGACAGCACCACCTGCTTCGGGCCGTTGTGGTTCGCGATCACCACGCCGCCGAGGCCCAGCGCCCGCACCTCGTCGATCCCCCGCGGGACCGCGATCATCGCGCCCCGCTCCGACGACGCCGCGCCCATCAGCTCGCCGCGCCGCCGCGCCACGCGCAGGAGGTCCGCCGCGGACAGCGCCCCGGCCGCGTGCAGCGCCGTGATCTCACCGAAGCTGTGGCCCGCGAACGCCTCGGCCCGCACCCCGAGCGCCGCGAGCAGCGCGAGGTGCGAGAGGCTCGTCGCGCCGATCGCCGGCTGCGCCCACCGCGTCTCGCGGAGCCGCGCCTCCTGCGCCGCCCGGTCCTCGTCCGAGAACACCGGCCGCGGGAACACCACCTCGTGCAGCGGCGCGTCCGCGATCGATACGCCCGCCGCCGCGTCCCAGGCCGCGCGGGCCGGGTCGAACGTCATGAGCGCGTCCGCGCCCATCCCGACGTACTGGCTCCCCTGCCCCGGGAACAGGAACGCCACCCGCCCCGGCGCCTCCCCGCTCGCGCAGTGCACGAGCGGCGCCGAGAGCGCCTGCTCCGGCCTCGCCGCGAGGTGCGCCGCGACCTGCTCGAGCTTCTTCCTGAGATCCGCCTCGTCCGTCGCGCACAGCCCGAGCCGCGCCGGCCTCGACGCGTCGAACGAGAGCACCGACTCCCGCGCCAGGAAGCGCAGGATCTCCGGCACCTCCGCCTCCTTCGCCAGCGCCCGCGCGCGATCCGCGAGCGCCGCCGGCGTGTCCGCCGACAGGAGGAAGAGCTCCGCCGGCAGGGCCCGCACCCGCCACGCCTTCGGCGCCGGGCCCGTGTACTCCTCCAGCGCCACGTGGAAGTTCGAGCCGCCGAAGCCGAACGAGCTCACCGACGCCCGCCGCGGGTGGTCCCCCGGCCGGATCCACGGCCGCGCCTGGGTGTTCAGATAGAAAGCGGTCTTTTCTATGTCGAGCTTGGGGTTCGGCTTGTCGACCTTGATGGTCGGCGGGAGCACCTTGTGGTGCAGCGCCATGATCGCCTTGAACAGGCCGGCCGCGCCGGCCGCCGCCTTGGTGTGGCCGATCTGCGACTTCACGCTGCCGAGCGCGCACCACTGGCGGTCTTCGCGCCCCGACGCGTCGAACATCGCGCGCAGGCCCTCGAACTCGGCCGCGTCGCCGGCCTTCGTCCCGGTGCCGTGCGCCTCCATCAGCTCCACGGTCTCGGGGCCGTACCCCGCGGCGGCGTACGTCCGGCGGATCGCCTTCGCCTGCCCTTCCGGCACCGGCGCGTACACGCTCTTGCTCCGCCCGTCCGAGGACGAGCCGATCCCGCGGATCACCGCGTAGACCCGGTCCCCGTCGCGCTCGGCGTCGTCGAGCCGCTTGAGCGCCACCATCCCGATACCCTCGCCGAGCAGCGTCCCGTCGGCCTTGTCGGAGAACGGCCTGCAGTCGCCCGACTTGGACAGCGCGGGCGTCTTGCTGAAGCATATGTACATGAACGCGTCGTTCATCGTGTCGCAGCCGCCCGCGATCACGAGATCGGACTGCCCGAGCGCCAGCTCGTTGATCGCCATCGACATCGCCGACAGCGACGACGCGCACGCCGCGTCGGTCACGCAGTTCGTCCCGCCGAGGTCGAGCCGGTTCGCGATGCGCCCGGCCACCACGTTCCCGAGCAGGCCCGGAAAGCTCGACTCCTGCCACGGCACGTAGTTGCCTGCGATCTTGTCGCAGGCGCGCTTCACCTCGTCCTCCGGATACCCGAGGTCCCGGAGCGCCTTCGCCCACACCGGCCGCTGGATCCGGCTCACCATCGACGCGAGCAGCTCCTGCGCGGAGGTGACGCCGAGGATCACGCTCATCCGCTCGCGGTTCATCGCCTCGAACTGCCCCTGCGCCGCGTCCTCCAGGACCCGCTTCGCCACGATCAGCGCGAGCAGCTGCGTCGTGTCCGTCGCCGGCACGATCGAGGGCGGGACGCCCCACTCGAGCGGATCGAACGGCACGTCCTTGAGAAAGGCGCCGCGCTTCGCATACGTCTTGTCCGGGGCGGACGGGTCGGGATCATAGTAGTCCTCGACCAGCCAGTGGGTGCTCGGGACATCCGTGATGAGGTCTGTCCCGGACAGGATGTCACGCCAGAAGCCGTGCGCGTCGAGCGAGCCGGGGAAGATGGCGCTCACGCCGACGACGGCGATGGACGGGATACGCGAAGACGAAGGGTGCATGAGGACCTCGGCAGATGATCAGGCGCTCAGGCGAGCGGGCGAGGAGTGAAGTGGAATGCGGCGCTCGGCACGGGGACGCCGTACGTCCGGAGCTGCTGCGCGCGCGTGACGACGGCCGCGCCCTCGAGCAGGTTGCGCGCGACCTGGACCGCCGTGCGGCGCGCCGGGTCCTCGAGGAACGACCCCTTGACCCAGCGGTTGAACGCGCCCATGGCCGGGCCGCACCAGATCTGGTAATCGGCGCGGCGCTTCGGGTCCCCGGCGATCGCCCACTTGCTGGACATGCCGAGATACCAGCGGAAGATCAGCGCCATCTTGTGCTTCGGCTCGCGCGCGGCGCGCTCGAGCTCCGCCGGGTCGCGCTCCGTGAAGAACCGCTCGCAGCCCGCCCACACCTCGTCGCACGACATCTGGAACAGCTCCCTCTCGATGCGCGCGCGCACGTCCGTGGGCAGCAACTCGATGGAGTCGTGGGCGACGTAGAGGTCGTAGAGCCGCTGCGCGCGGACACCGAACATCGTGCCGCGCTTGAGCACCTGGACCTGCACGCCGAGCTCGAACATGTCGGCGGCCGGCGTCATCACAACGTCCGGGAGATCGGCCTGGGCCAGCATCTTCTTGCCCTCGTCGGACAGGCCCGACTCGATGCACGACTGGTTGACCGAGCCCGTGAGCACGTACGCGGCCCCGAGCGCGAACGCGGCGGCGATCGACTCCGGCGTGGAGAGGCCGCCGGCGGCGCCGACGCGGATCGGCCGGTGATACCCGTACTTCGCCGCGAGCTCGTCGCGGACGCCGAGGATCACCGGGAACAGCGCGACGAGGGGCTGGTTGTCGGTGTGACCGCCGGAGTCCGCTTCCACGGTGATGTCCTCGGCGACCGGCAGGCTCCGCGCGAGCTCCGCCTCGTCGCGGGTGAGCCACCCGTTGCGAACGCAGGTATCGAGGATCTCGGCCGGCGCGGGCGACAGGAAGCGCGCGGCGACCTCCGGGCGCGAGATCTTCGCGAACAGGTGGTTCTTCCGGTCGACGCGGCCGTCGGGCAAGCGCTTGACGCCGCTGTAGGCGAACCGCACGACCATCGGGTTCAGGCCCATGTAGGCGGCCGCCTCGGCCCGCCGGACTCCCCTCTTCAGGTAGAGCTCCACCGTGTCGCTCTCCAGCCTGGGCTGGTTCGGAGCGTGGATGAGGTTGCACCCCCAGGTGGGGCCGTCCGCGCCGAGCGCCGCGGAGATCTCGTCGATCGCCTGCTCGATCCGGTGCAGCCCGAGGCCTGCGGCGCCGAAGAACCCCATCATGCCTGCCCTGGCCATCGCGATCGTGAGCCGCGTCGTGTGGATGCCGTTCGCCATCGCGCCCGCCACGTAGGGGAAGCGCAGGCCGTGGACCTCGACGAACGAGCGGTCTCCGAGCCACTCCGGGTACAGGGCGGGCAGCGTGCCGAGGAGCGGGAACGTGGGGACCCCATTGACCTGATCCTCGCGGAGGACAGCGCCGCCCCGGGACACGCCGACGCGGCCATCCGGCGTCTCACGCACCACGTGCACCGGCTCTCGCACGCAGGAGACGGCCTCCCGCAAGTCTGTCGATGTGAACGCGGGGAGCCAGGGCCCGCTGCGCCAGATGCCGATCGGCTGGAGGCCGGCGCTGCGGATGACCTGCGGATCCTCAATCATGCTGAGCTGCCTCCTAATGACAAGCACGGCCTCTATAACACCCGTCGTGAGCGGCCTGCGGTAATGGTTCGGTCACGGCGCAACGGCGCGCCGGACCCGTTCACCCGGCGATGAAAGCGCTTTCCCCCGGTTCCTGCGGGCCTGACGCGCCCTCGTGACGCACCGCGCCTTTGTTTCGTGTCTGTCACACGCGCCGCAGCGCGGCGCTCACCCCTCCGCATCGATCCCCCACGCGCTCGAGGAGACGAAGGCCCGTCCGGAGCGTCAGAGAGACCCCATCGAGGTTGACGGAGAGGACCCGTCGCCGCCGTGCGCGGGCGCCGGCTCAGGGCGGGTGGGACGAGGGCGGCGACGTGCGCAGGCCGGCGCCGCCGGGAGGGCTCGACGGGACCGACACCAGGCGCTACCACAGCGCCCGGCGGCGAGGTGAGCGGCGGATCCGACGCGCCAGCCTGCTCGGGTGTCATTTTTCACGGCCGTGCGTGCTCTGCTGCGGCGTTCCCGTGCCCAGCAGGTTTGATGTCGCCCGCGCTCGCCTTATGCTCCTGTGACGATACGACGATGAGACGTCTCTACCGCCTCTCCGCCAAGATGAGCAGGCTCCTCGCGGCCCGTCGGACGCGCGAAGCACGCGCGAGGACGCCCCGTGTGGCGCCGCCGGACGAGGCCCCGACTGGCACCGCCGCGCAGGAATGGACGCCGCAGCCCGTCGACCAGCAGCAGGCGGTGCTCAAGTACGTCATCGCCAACGTCCCCCACGCCATCTTCTGGAAAGACCGTCATGGACGGTTTCTCGGGGGAAATCAGAACTTCCTCAACGACACCAACACGAAGGTGCTGGAGAACCTCGTCGGCAAGACCGATTTCGACGTGTGGGGCAGCAAGAACGCGGAGTGCTTCGTGCGCATCGACCGGGAGGTCATGGAGGGCGGCACCCCGATGCTCGACGTCGAGGAGCCGCTGCTCCGCCCGGACGGCGAGCAGCGGTTCCTGCTCACAAGCAAGGTGCCCATCCGCGACGAACGGGGCGATGTGACGGGGATCCTCGGGATCTACGCGGACATCACCGAGCGCAAACGGATGGAGATAGAGCTCCAGAAGGCCAAGGAGGCGGCGGACGCCGCCGCCTGCGCCAAGGGAGAGTTCCTCACGGTGATGAGCCACGAGCTCCGGACGCCGCTCTCCCTCATCCTGGGACCGCTCGAGTCGCTCCTGTCCAACCGGGACGAACCGCTCTCGCCGCGGGTGCGGGCCGACCTCGAGCTCGTCCAGCGCAGCGGGCGGCGGCTCCGCCGGCTGGTCGACGATGTCCTCGATCACCAGAAGATCGAGGCTGGCAAGATGCAGATCGACTGGGAGGCCGTCGACGTCGGAGAGCTGGTGTCGGACATGGTGGAGGAGGCTCGCCCGGCGGCGGCGCGCGGTGGGCTCGATCTATCGATTCACCTGGATCCCGAGCTGCGGAGGGTCCCCGCCGACCGGCGCAAGCTCGAGAAGATCGCGCTCAACCTGCTGGGCAACGCGCTGAAGTTTACCCCGCCTGGCGGGCGCGTCACCGTCGACCTGCGGGCGCTCGATGGCCTGTTCGAGCTCTCGGTCGAGGACACCGGTCCTGGCATCCCGGAGGACAGGAGACACCTGCTCTTTCAACGGTTTCAGCAGATCGACGCCTCGGCGACGCGAAAGCACGAGGGGACGGGGATCGGGCTGTCGCTGGCCAAGGAGCTCACGGAGCTCATGGGCGGCACGGTCGGCGTGGAGAGCGAGCCCGGGGTCGGCTCTCGCTTCTTCGTGCGGCTCCCGCGCGCCGCGGATTTCCTGGCAGCGCGGCGGGCGCCCGTCGCGCCGGAGCCGCCGAGGTCGGTCAACGGCGCGGGCGCCTCCGAGCCCCCCCCGTCGTCGATCAACCTCCGCGGCTTCGAGGTGCCTCCGCTGCCCGCCGCAGGCGCGCCCCGCGGCGACGACGGCGCGGAGGGGCCGCGCGTGCTCGTGGTGGAAGACAACCCGGACATGAGATCTTACCTGGCAGACATCCTGTCGGCCGGACACGAGATCGTCCTGGCGACGAACGGCCGGGAAGCGCTCGAGTCGATCGCGGCGAAGCGGCCCGATGTCATCGTCTCGGACGTGATGATGCCGGAGATGGACGGATTCGAGCTGGTCAGGCGGCTCAAGGGGGATCCCGCGCTCCGGGACATCCCGGTCCTCCTCTTGACGGCCAGGGCGAGCGGCGCCGAGGCCGTGGGGGGGCTCGACGTCGGCGCCGACGAGTACATGAGCAAGCCGTTCGACCCCCTGGAGCTCAGGGCGCGAGTCCGCGCCGCGGAGCGGCTGCACCGCGCCTATCTGGAGCTCGCAGCGAAGAACCGCGAGCTCGCCGCGGCGCTGGAGCGGCTCTCGGAGACGCAGCAGGAGCTCCTCCAGGCGGGCAAGATGGCGGCGATAGGGACCCTTGTGGCGGGGCTGTCTCACGAGATGAACAACCCGGTGTCGGCCATCCTGATGAACGCCCAGCTGCTGCTCAGGCGGCACCGGAAGGGCCACGGGCTGCCGGACGAGGCCACGATCCTGAAGGCGCTCGGCACCATCGAGCGGCAGGCGAACCGGTGCTCGGATCTCGTGACGGCGCTGCTCGAGTACGCGCGCGGCAAGCCGATCGGCCGGGAGCCGTGCGACGTGCGCGCGGCGCTCCGCCGCGCGGTCGACCTGTCCGCGCCGCGGGCGCGCGAGCGCAGGGTCCACCTCGAGGCGGACAGCACCACATCGGCGCTGCCCGAGGTGCTCGTCAACGCATCGCAGCTCGAGTCCGCCTTGCTCAACGTGATAGGCAATGCGCTCGACGCCAGCCCGCACGGCAGCGCCGTGGTGGTCGAGGCTCGCCCGCTCCCGCGCGGCGACATCCACGGCGTCGAGATCGACGTGCACGACCACGGCTGCGGCATCCGCGCCGAGGACCTGAGCCGCATCTTCGAGCCGTTCTTCACGACGAAGCCGCCCGGGCAAGGGACCGGGCTCGGGCTGTCGCTGACGCACCGGTTCATCGAGGAGCACCACGGCAGCATCCGTATCGAGAGCGCGCTGGGCGAGGGCACGACGGTGCGCATGTGGCTGCCCGCGCGGCAAGCGGACGGGGCGGAGTGAGGCGAGGGAGCGCGTTCTCACGACCACGCACGACCACGCCGGCGCCGCGGCGTCAGCTCGCCGGCGAGGCGCGGAGCTCTGCGGCGAGCGCCGCGCCCAGGGCGAAGAACGCCGGGCGGGCGGGCTCCGGGCCGCCGCCCAGCCGGCGCTCGAGCCGCGCAGGATCCCAGCCGCAGGCGTCGTAGGTCTCCAGCGCGTGCCGGTCGCGCCTGGACAGCCGGGCCCTGGCGCCACGGAGCGCCGCGGTCATGGCCGGTAGCACCGCGGAGAGCGCGCGGCCGGTCTCCCCCCAGTCGTCGAGCGACGACGGGCTCTCCAGCACATCGACGACGAGGCCCGTGAAGAACAGGCCGACGATGGCCTCGCAGAGGCGGTCCAGCGAGCCGTGCACGGCGTCATCGCCCATCGTCCAGAGCGCCGGGTCCGGGTTGAAGTAGCCCAGGAACGCTTGCAGCATGAGCATCGGCGTCTCGGGCATCAAGAAGCGATGCTCGCCTCGCTCGCGCGTCCGCCTGCGGAGCACGCGCATCATCGAGATCATGATCTCGCCGACCGCGAACCCCTGCCGCGCCTGCTCGGCGAGATCGTCGTCCATGTCCACCTCGGCGCGGACGCCGGGGCTGAGCCGGGCGACGAACGAGATCCCGAGCGGGTGCACGAACAGCGTCCTCGTGGCGAGCATCTCGACGTCACGGAGGACATCGGCGGGGAGAATCACGGCATAGGCGACGAGCGCACGCTGGACCGCGCCCGTGATGAGCGGGTCCTCGTGGACTTCGTCGACCAGGTCGTCCAGGCTCATGATCGACTCCGCATGATCGCGGAATAGCACAGCTGGACCTGGACGAGGAGCGGCGCCCGCTTCGCGCCGAACGCTCGCGCTGCGGCCGGCGGCAGCGCGACATCGAATCTTTCATTTATTTGCGACGAGCGATCTGTCATTTATTTGTGACGAGAAATCTCGTCATTTATTGATGACGAAAAGGGAGGCCACGGCGCCCCGCGACCCCCTCGAGCCTACATCGCATCGCATCAAGCTCGGCCTCGAGGCGGAGCTCGCTCTGCTTCAGGCCCTCGAGCTCCCCCACCCTCTCCTTGACGGCCGGGAGCCCCTCGGCGATCTGATCGTGGCGAGCCTCGGGTCTCCACGCCGTCGCGGTAGGGGGTGGACATGGCGGCTTGGATGCCCGGGGCGGTCAGAGATTGGCTCGGAGCCTGCGGCGCGACGGCAACGGATTTTGGCAGCGCCGCCGGCGGCCGAGCGCGCGGCGCGCGCGCCGGAGGGGCGCCCCTGTGTGGTAGCTTCGGCGCATGACCAGCGCGGGAGCGACGCTGCCAGTCCCGGTCGCGACGCCGCGCGGAGCCGCGCTTCGCGCCCATCTCATCGAGTTCCTGCTCGTCGGGGGCGCGACGCTCGTTCTCTTTCCGCTCGCGTGGCTCGCCCGCAGGGCCGTCGGGCTCGACGCGGCGGAGCTCGCGATCGGCTTCCTGACGTTCCACGCCGCGTCCCTGATCAACGATCCTCACTTCGCGGTGACGTACCTGTTGTTCTACAAGGACGCGACGCGCCGCGCGTTCGGCGGCGCGTTCGCCCCGGCGCAGCGAGCCCGCTACATCGTCGCCGGTCTCCTGGTCCCGCTCGCGCTGCTCGCGTGGGCGATCGGGGCGCTCTCGACCGGCTCGGCGCGGGCGATGGGCTTCATGATCCAGCTCATGTTCCTCCTGGTGGGCTGGCACTACGTGAAGCAGGGCTTCGGCGTCCTGACGGTGCTCTCGGCGCGGCGTGGGTTCCGGTTCGACCCCCTGGAGCGCAAGGTGATCCTCGTGCACTGCTTCGCGGCCTGGGCTTACGCGTGGGCGAGCCCGGCGGATCCAGGCAGGGAGGTCGAGGAGAAAGGCATCGTCTACACGTCGCTCGCGCACCCGCCTGCGCTCGAGCCCGTCACCGGGCTCGCCTTCGGGCTCAGCGCGCTCGCGCTGCTCTGGGTCATCGCGCGCAGGTGGCGAACGGAGCGGCGCCTGCCGCCGCTCGCGCCGCTGGCCGGTTTCCTCATCACGGTCTGGCTCTGGACGGTCTACTCGAGCCTCGACCGGCTCATGGTCTACGTGATCCCGGCGCTCCACTCGGTTCAATATCTGTATTTCGTCTGGCTCCTGAAGGGGAACGAGGCGCGCGCCGCCGAGGGCCCGCCGCTGTTCGGGCGGCCGACCGGCCTGCGCCTCGGGATCCTGGCGGCGACCGCCATCGGCCTCGGGTGGGTCGTGTTCCGCGGCGCGCCGGCGCTCCTCGACAGCGCGCTGGTGCTGAGCTCGAGCGACGGCGAAGCGATGTCCGACCTGGGCCCGACACCGTACTTCGCAGCCGTCTTCGTGTTCGTGAACATCCACCACTATTTCATGGACAACGTGATCTGGCGCCGGGAGAACCCCGAGACAGCGTATCTGCTGCGACAGGACGACCGAGGCAGCGCGGCCGGCTGAGCGAGCAGGCCGGCGCGGCGGCGCCTCGGGTCCCGCCCCGGCCCTGCGAAGACCGGAGCGCCGGCCGCCCTCAAGGCCGCTTCACGCCCGCCTCTTCGCGGCCGCCCCCGCCGCGCGCGCGGCGAGCTGGGCGGCGGCCGCCGCGGCGCCGAGCGCCGTCACCGCGACCAGGGACACCCGCAGCCACGCGGCGGCGGCCTTCTCTGGCCGGTAATCGGGCAGGTACGGGCGGGCGGCGCGCGGCAGCACCCAGGCCTCGCTCCCCGGGCCCTCTCCGCCGATCGCGTGCACCGCGCGCGCGAGGCGGGTGCCGGGATACGAGCGGCTCTGCAACCAGGGGATGAAGCGGAAGAAAGGGACGTGGCCAGGCGCCTGCCGCTCCATCCAGGCGAGCGCGCGCCGGAGCTCGGCGGCCGTCTGGGGAGCGCCGCCGTCGCCTTCGAGTCGGCGCCATTCGCCATGGCCAGGCAGGAGCCACGCGAAGCGGAGCTGGCCGGCGCCCGCCAGCGCCACCAGGCGGCGCACGGAGCGGATCTGTCGCTCCCAGTCGTTCCAGCACTGGAGCCGGAACGCCACGATCTGGCCGACGCGGCGCGAGTAGGCGAGGTGGTCGCCGGTGAACAGGAAGCGGCCCCTGTACAGCAGGCACATCGAGCCTGCGGTGTGGCCGGGCTGGGAGAGCACGGCGAGCTCGGCGCCGGCGAGGTCGCCGTCGCCGAGCGGCGAGCCGTCGAGGGTCATGGGCTCGAGGCGGTCCCTGAGCTTGATCTCCACATCGGACGTGGCCGGATTGCGCCGGTCGCCGCGCGGGCTCACGTCCGCGGCGCCGAGGACGCGGCGACACCCGGGGAAGCGGGCCGCGAACTCGGCGTGGTGCACGGTGTGGTCACGGTGGGTGAGGAAGATCCACCGCACGCCGCCGTGCGCTTCGAGGAAACGGAAGACGGCCTCGGTCGGGCTCGGCAGGTCGACGAGCACGCCGCCGGCGGGGCGCTCGATGAAGTACGCCGTCGCGCCCGCGTTTTCGCGCGCGGGATGGCCGAGGGCCCAGACGTCCTCTTCGATGCGGCGCGGCCAGGCGCGGAACGGGGCGCCGAGCGCTCCCAGCCCGGCGCGCGCGCGGGACGGCGACGATCGCAGGCGCAAGGCGTTGACCGGGCAGGCGGCGACAGCCGAGCGCGCCGCCTCGAGATCGGCCCGGCACCGGGGCTGGCGCAGGATGCCGGTGAAGGCCCCTTCATCATAGGTGCCCGCGAGCACGGCGGGGCCGCCGCGCCGGACGTCGCCGTCCATGGCCTCCCAGTGCGCGGGCGCGACCTCGCCCAGGAGCTCTGGAGCGAAGTTCCTGCAAACGCCTGCACCACAGCAGGCGCGCGTGACGTGAAGTCGTCCCCAGTCGCCCTCCTCGATATCGTCGCTCTGCGCGTTGTCCATAGCCGAGCAGACTACCACGTTGTTCGCAAGCTGGCATGTGCGCCGATCGCCTCGAGCGGCCGGGCGCGCCGATCAGGACAACCACCATGACATCATCACCACACCACCCGATCGTCCAAGTCGTACACAACCGTCCTCCGTATCGATGACATCCACAAGACGGCGGAGATCGTCGTGCAGGCGACTGAATGCGCGCATCGTCTCGGTAGAAGAACGTAGATGGGGACATGGCGAGCAGAAAGTTCTACCTCCACGTCGGGAAGCCGCGCCGGGGCAATCGCATAGAGACCACCACGACGCCGAGGCCGCCAGGAGAGAGGTGGCTGCGTCGCCGTGACGCTCTGCCGTCCTGTCTCCCCGATTTCTTGGCGTCCTCGCCGAGGCCGCGCGCTCAAGCGCGCTCCATGATCATGATCCATGGACAAATGAACCGGTTAATACCACACCGGGGCGGTGGTCGATTTTGCCCGAGAAAGATCACAGGGAGACGGGGAGGCGGGGAGATTTACCAGGTTTTTTCTCCCCGCCTCCCCGTCTCCCTGTTCAAATTGGACCAGTACCACGCCGGGCTGCAGGCCACGCGCCCGCAGCACATCGACAGGCGCCAGCGCGCAACGCGCTGCGGCGTCACGCCAGAGGCGCGCACGGCGAAACCGGCGCGAAACCGGCGGCGGCGGCGCGCCCGGCACGTGGCCGTTGACACTGAACCGATTAACACGCTCTATTTCGCCCGTCGCTGCCACCGTTCGCAGGGAAGAACCCATGAATCTCATCCAGCTCAGCCCACGCTTCCATGCCGCATTCCTCCTGTGCTTGACGGCCGCTTGCGGGTCGTCGAGCGACGACACGCCGCCAGAAGGCTCGGGGGGCGGGCCGTCAAGCACATCCGGAGACACGTCGTCGAGCGCCTCGGGAGGCGGGTCGTCCAGCGCGTCCGGAGGCGCGTCGTCGAGCACCTCGACAGGCACGCCGGACGACACACCGGAGTTTCCGGACACGCCGAGGGGCGACCTCCTCGAGGACCTCTGGACGTCGTCTCGAGCCGGCAAGTTCCGGTTCGGTTACGAGAACGCCATCACGTGGGGGCTCTACGATCCGGGCACCAAGCAGCTCGTGTCGACCAACGACTGGTTCTCGAGCATGGCGGGCGCCGCCAGCCGCGGCGAGCGGGGCTGGTCGTCGGACGCCGGCGCCACCGTGGGAGAGAACCCCGGGCTGATCGGCATCTCCCTCGACGCGATGGTCTTCGATCCGGTCCCGTGGAATCGCCGCGACGTCACCGCCAACGCCGCGGCGTACATGCTGGAGCAGCCGGGCGGGATGGTGGCCTTCGACTGGCACACGCCCCCGTGCAACTACGACGTCAGCACCTCGGACTTCGCGGACGCCATCGAGACGCCGCTCGCGACCATCACGGTCGACGGCCAGAGCGTCCCGATCCACGCCCAGGGCGGAGGCACCCCGTTCTACGCCGAGACGTACTATTCGCGATCCCTCGGCTCCAGCGCGGACATCCCCGAGAACCTGAAGTGCATCTGCAAGATCGCCAACGACGTGCCGATCGAGCAGGGCACCCACGCCGGGATCTCGGCGCGCGACTGGCTCGTGGCCCACGCGAAGTACGTGGCCCAGTTCTTCCGCGAGCACGGGCTCGACGGCAAGCCGATCGTCCTCCGTCCGTTCCACGAGCACACAGGCGGATGGTTCTGGTGGGGTCAGCCCTACTGGAACTGCCAGGCCCTGCTCGACGACGATCGAGCCGTCACCGGCCCCGCCGCCTACAGCGCCGCGTACCGCACGTTCGCCGAGGCCGTCCGGAGCGAGCCGGGGATGGAGAACGTGATCTTCGCGTACTCGACGGACAAGGTGCGAAAGCTGAGCGACAGCTCGGTGACGCCCGCCGAGGCGAAGGTCAGGGATCCGGAGAGCCTCTCTCGCGACATGCTCCGGGCCCGCCTCATCGAGGAGCTCACCGAGCTAGGCGCGGCCTACGAGAGCCCGCCCCAGGAGGCGATCGCGGCGCTCGAGAACGACGCCCAGCCGCCGTCCGCCCTGCTGGAGGAGTACTACCTCGAGGCGTACCCTGGCGACGATCTCATCGATATCCTCGGCATCGATCTCTATTACCCGTACGAGCGCGCGGCGTCCTCGGCAGATCTCGAGGACATGAAGGCGATGGCGAGCGCCGTCGCGGCGATCGGCGCGGCGAAGGGCAAGCCTCACGCGCTCACCGAGACGGGCACCTACCGGCTGCACCTCCTCCACCGGGTCAGCAAGCTCGCGGCGGGCGCGTCGCTCGCGCTCTACCCGGCAGACCACGTGAGCAAGTGGCACGACGCCCTGTTCGATCAGGGCCTGCGGACGGAGTTCCTGGCCAACTACGGCCTCGGCTCGGCGGGCGCCGTCACGCTCTCTTCCGCCGAGGTAACGAGCCTGTTTCCGGACGCGGGGCAGGGCGCGCTCACCGAGGACTGGTACAACACCCACCTCCTCGATCTCGCCAAGAGCGCCGGCGTCGCTTACGCGCTGACGTGGCAGACCTACTACGACGGCAGCGACTTCGACGACAAGGCCGTCTACTACTATGTTCCGTTCCCGGGCCACCCGGAGGCGGACAACTTCCGTCGCTTCGCGGCGGATCCGGCGGTCTGCTTCGGCGCGACAGCCTGCCAGTAGCCCGGCGAGGACCGGGGCGCGGACATCCGCTCTAGACGTGAAAGCTGCGTCGAGCCCCGGGCCTCGCGGTCAGGCGTCCGGGTTCAGGCGGTCCCAGGCGGCCCGGAGTCGCCGGAGCGACGGAGCTCCGGCGGCTCTTTCACTGTCATCGTCGCCGCGGCCGAGGCTCCCTCCCCGGCGCGCGCTGGCCTCGACGACCGCGCTGGAGTAAGGGGAGATCGTTCAGGAGGCACCATGGGCATCTCCATCGCGTACTCGGGCAAGCTCCGCGACCCGACCGTCGTCCCAGAGCTCGTCGCGGATCTCGCCGCCAAGGCCGCGGCCGCCGGCTGGCCCAGCAAGACCATGAAAGAGCTCATCGAAGACCGGCGCGTGACCTGCTCGGGTCTCGAGGGGATCACGCTCTATCCCCACCGTGAATGCGAGCCTCTCCACTTCCACTTCGACGGTGAAGGCACCTTCGTCAACCACACGTACCACGCGCTGCTCAGCGACCCGAAGATGGCGGACATGATGCGTCAGGCGCTGGCGGAGTCCGCGGCCATCACGCGCAACCTCACCCGCGCAGCGCAGGACAAGTCGGGGCGCGGCGGAGGGCCGCGCGTCAGCGTCAGCGTCCCGAGCCTGCCAGAGGCCCCGGGGGTCGAGTTCTTCAAGGAGGGGAGCCGCTACAACTGGACGAAGACCCAGTTCGCCGGCCCCAAGGTGCACGTCGCCGTGTGCGCCATCCTGCGGTACGTGAAGCAGCGCTATGCGCCCGAGCTCGACGTCAAGGACGACAGCGGGTACTTCGTCGACGGGGACTACGAGAAGCTCGAGGGCCAGCTCGCCTACGTCGAGCGCCTCACCTCGCTCGCATCGCAGGCCATCGAGGCCGCCGCCGCCGCGAGCAAGGGCCCGATGACCCTCGACGCGTTCGTGGACCGGATCAACGAGGAGCTCGCCGAGGCCAAGGACAGGCTGCACTGACGAGCGCCTGCGCCGGTGGGCCGGCCGCTTCGACGCCAGCCCATGTAATCGATGATGACATCACCAGCACCTCGATGTGATCGTCGATCACATCGGCCGCCCGGAGGTCCCATGTCCATCGCCGTGTCCGCCCCCGACTTCGACGCCGCCCTCGACGCCGCCTTCGCCGGCGCGGGGGGCGTCTCTACGGACGCCGCTCGCGGAGCGCGCGCCTTCGATCACCCGCTCGACCTCGAGGCCGAGTACGGCTTCACGCCGCTCGCGGTCGAGGGGGCGCTGCCCGAAGGCCTCGAGGGCACGCTCTTTCGGGTGGGCCCGGCCCGCGCGACCCTCTTCGGCGTCCGCGTGCCGCACTCCTTCGAGGCCGACGGAGGGGTGCTCGCGGTGCGGCTGTCGGGCGGCCGGGCGGAGGGCGCGCACCGCCTGGTGCGCAGCCGCGGCCTGGTGGAGGAGCTCGCGGCCGGGCGGCGCCTCTACGGCTCGACCCTTTCCTGGCCGAAGCGCGTGCTCCACGCGCTGCAGGGCAAGCGCAGGGGCAAGAACGTCGCGAACACGAGCGCCTTCATCGCCGGCGGCCGGCTGTTCGCGCTCATGGAGGCCGGCAGGCCGACGGAGCTCGATCCCGCGACGCTCGACACGCTCGGCGAGAGCGATCTCGGCGGCGCGCTGGGTCCCACCTTCTCGGCCCACCCGCACCGGGTTGCCGCCAGGAAGACGAGCTACAACTTCGGCGTCCGCTTCGGGCGCAAGACCCAGCTCGACCTCTACGCGGTCGACGACGACGGGCGCGCGCGCTCGCTCGGCGCGGTGCCGCTCTCGGCGCCGGTGATGCTCCACGACTTCTGCGCCACCCGCCGGAACCTCGTGTTCTTCGTCTCGCCCGCGATGATCCGGGTGGGGCGCGCGATGCTCCAGTGGGGAGGGTTCGAGTCCTGGGTGCGCTTCGAGCCCGGCCGGGGCACGGAGGTGATCGTCGTCGACATCGACGACGTCTCCCGCGTGCGCCGCTTCGGCGTCGACGCGTTCTTCCAGTGGCATTTCGCGAACGCCTACGACGACGGCGAGGACCTCGTCGTCGACCTCGTCCGCTACCGGACGCTCGCCACGCTCGGCGCGATCGGCAAGGACCCGGATCGCCCCGAGCTCGCCTCCGTCGACGCCGGCGTCCTCGTGCGCCACCGCGTGCGCGCGAGCCGCGAGCAGCTGCTCGTGGAGGACCTCGGCGGCGTCGTCGGCGAATTCCCGCGCGCGGACCCGCGGGTCGAGGGGGAGCGGCACGGCGTCGTCTTCCTCGCCACGAAGGGGCGGGCCGACGACCCGAATGGAAACGGCATCGCGCGCGTCGACGTCGACACGGGCGCGATCACCCTGGCGCGCATCGCGCAGCACGAGCGCCCGTCCGAGCCGGTCTTCGTGCCGCGCGCGCCCGGCGCCCCCGAGGGGGACGGCCACGTGCTTGCCCTGGTCACCGACGCGAAGGCCGGGAAGAGCGCCATCCACGTCTGGGACGCTGCGCACCTGGACGATGGGCCAGCGGCGCGGGTCCATCTGCTCCACGCCTCGCCCCAGACCTTCCACGGGGCGTTCCTGCCCAGCGCGGACTGAAGGCCGCTGCTTCCGCCCCGACTGGCACGTTCGCCGTCAGGCAGCGAGAGGAGGTGGCGCCGCGCCGAGCGAGAGGCTCGTCGAGCGTCGAGACCGCGGTGAGACGCGGCGCTGCAGCGACAACCGGGGTTGAACCCACGAGAAAAAGCAGGAATTTTACAGGGAGGCGGGGAGGCGGGGAGGCGAGAGCGAGAGACGGCAAGATGGAGAAATTCATGTCTTCTTCCTCCCCGTCTCCCCGCCTCCCTGTGAAAATTCTCCGGGTTTCAACGTGATCGGTATTCTAGAAGATCGGGAGCCCGCTCATGGTCGAGCTGGGCACGGAGCGCCGCGAGTCCCAGTGCTCGACGATGTCGCCGCCCTCGACGCGGAACAGATCGTAGAAGCCATAGGCGGCGTTGTTGCGCTTCCCTTCCGACAGGGTGAAGACGAAGTTCCCGTCGGCGATGACGTGGTGCACCTTGACGTAGCTGATGCCCTCGTCCTTCACGTACTCGACGAGCGCGGCGGGGCCGCTCGCGTCGATGTCGCGGTGCTCGACGTAGCTCGCGCCGAGGAACTCCGACGCTCGCGAGTGCGCCCCTCCGATGAGCACGGCGTCGATGAAGCTCACGGGCCGCGGAGCGTTTCAAACATGCTGAAGTTCTGAAGGAGCCTTTCGAATGGCGAGCTCAGCGTCTGCGCCGAGGAGTGGAGCACCACCCCCCCACGCTCGAACGCTCACTGTCGTGTCGCTCGCTCTTTGGCGATCTCGGCGCGGCCGCCCTTCTCGACGAGCGCCGGAAACATCCGGCCGAGGCGCCAGAGGAAGCGTGCCCGCGAGGGCAGCACGATGACGGGCTCGTCATCGGCCGCCGCATCGAGCGCCTCGCGCGCGAGCGCGTCGGCCGGGTAAGGCGGGCCGGCGAGGGCCTCGAGCAGCCGTCGCGCGTTCGGAACCCACGGGACCGCCGGCAGATCGGGGGGATTCTCGGAGTCCAGGATCGGGGTCTCAACCGCGGCCGGGCAGAGCACGCTGACGTGGACGCCGTAGGCCGCCGCCTCGATTCGCAGGCTCGTGCTGAGGCCGACGACGGCGTGCTTGGTCATCGCGTACGGCGTGAAGAGCGGCGCTGGGCCCAGGCCGGCGAGCGAGGCCACGTTGAGGATATGGCCGCTCTTCTGGCGCACCATGATCGGGTAGCCCGCCACGATGCCGTGCAGCACGCCGCGCACGTTGATGTCGAGCACGCGATTCCAGTGCGGGACCGGGATCTCGTGCGCCTCGCCGGCAACGCCGATCCCCGCATTGTTGATGAGCAAGTCGAGGCGCCCGCCACGGGCAGCGGTGTCCTCGATGGCCTCGCGCATGCCCGCTTCATCACGCACGTCGAGCGCGCGCGACGAAGCGCCGTTTCCAGCCTCGGCCGCCACCTTCGCAGCGGCGTCGCCGTTCACGTCCGACACCGTCACGCGCGCGCCGCGCCGCGCGAGCTCCAGGCTGAGCGCTCGACCGATCCCCGAGCCGCCGCCTGTGATGAAGGTGACTGCATCCTTCCACGTTTTTTTCATGGGCTCTCCGAGCAGGACAGGGAATACGACAACCTCTCTCGTGTCAAGCTCCCGTTCGGCTTATTCGGCATCGTCCTCGTCCACTGTTTTAAAGAAAGCGTGCCCCGTGTTCTTGAACCGCAGAAATCTCCACCAACTTAAGGCGTTGACGCTCTCCACCTTCAGCACCGGTGCCCCACCCTGATTCAAGAGTGCATACTCCCCAGTGGTCCAGTCCGCGAGGACCATCGCCTTGGCGATTTCCTCTGCTTGCTTCACTGAGCGGGCTCGAACCGCGCGCGTCGCGAAGAAGCCAATGATCGGTGGTTCCCCGTCTGCCCCCTGGACCTTTATACCCTTCCCTTCGAGAATCACGCTGTAGTAAGGCATCGACCCATTCCTGCTCGAGAGGCCGAACGTCTTGCCGGTATGCCGCCGCGCGAAGCGCGGTCGGCACCAGCGGCTTGTTGGGCGGGAGACAGCGGAAGAGAGAGAGAGAGAGAGAGAGAGAGAGAGAGACCAACGTGGAGAGGCAAGAGGTGGGGAACATCCTTCGAGCCTGCTCGCTTGGGGTCGACTGCTTTCAGGTCGGCCGTTCGCAGGGCGGTTCCCGGCGATGTCAATCTCGCGCAACCAGAGCTGGCCTCGCGTCGACATATAGACATGAGCATGGACTTGGTACAGGGAGACAGGGAAACGAGGAGATTGTGGGATCTGTCCGAGCGAGTCATTGGAGCGTGCATCGAGGTGCACCGTCACCTCGGTCCCGGGCTCCTGGAGTCTGCCTACGAACAATGCTTGTGTCATGAGCTGCCGCTCATGGGTTTGAGCTTCGCCAGGCAAAGGCAAATTCCAGTAACCTACAAGGGAGCCACGCTCGACTGTGGCTATCGACTCGACGTTGTCGTCGAGGGAAAGCTCATACTGGAGCTCAAGGCTGTCGATCACCTGCTGCCAGTCCATGAAGCTCAGGTGCTCACATACCTGAAGCTGATGGACCTGGACGTCGGGTTGCTCGTCAACTTCAACACGCCGGTGCTCCGCCGTGGGATCCGACGACTGGTACGCCGCGATGCGGAGGCTGTCCGGTTCTCCCGATGTCGAACTGAAGACGACCACCCCGGCACCACCAGCCGCCCCGCATCGATGCCGCCCGAAGCAGTCGCCGCCAAGCCTGATGGTTCGAACGACTGATCCCCATCTCTCGCCTCCCCGCCTCCCCGCCTCCCTGTGAATCTTTCCTTCTTCCTCTCCGCTCAACACCGGCGCTAACTGCACCGAGGTCCAACGATACCGCAAGCTCACCGCGAAGGATAGACTCTGGCAGACTGATGTACCAAAGGCACGTCAGTCGAAACAACCTCGACCCGGCCCCGGTGTCAGGTTCAGCGGCTCGTTAGGGGGCGTCCACACGTCGACCAGTCACCTGTGTTGCTGACGACGTTCGAGCTCCGCGGTCGCACGCGCGGCCTCGTCACGCAGGCCAAGAACCTCGACGGCATCTCGCCACAGCTCAAGGGACGACATGTGTTCGGACCGGAGCTCGTCGGGTCGGCTGCCGGCAAGTGCAACTACGGTCTTCGCGATGGCGGCCGCCTTGAGATGCTGGCCTTCGGCGAAAAACTGGCGAGCGACCTCGAGGTATGCGGCAGCAGCGCCACGAAACTCGTTTCTTTTCGCGAGTTCGTCGGCCCGGCGCAGCGCATCCCAATGGTTCGTTCCGTCCGTTGCCACTCCAGGTCCCCCCTAACGAGTTGCCGCTCTGCCGCGCCGCGAAGCGGCGTCGGCAGAGCGGCAGGTTAGCCGACGCGCTCGCCGAGCACCACCGCGACGTCGTCGGGCCGGTTGCCCGATGGAAGAGTCACCGCCTGGATCAGTGCCTCGACCGCCGTCTGCACATCGCCTGTGCGGGCGAGAGCGCCGAGGGTCGCCCACGACGCGTACTTCAGGAGGCCGTCGGTTGCGACCAGGAGGCGCCCCGTGAGCGGCCGGCGGGGGATGCCGACGGGGCTGCACGCACCGCTGCCGACCAGCGGCTTCCGAATCTGCCCTGAAGTCAGGTCGACCAGCCCGCCCGGCTCGACGACGAGCGCACCCGAGTCCCCCACGCTGGCCCCCCAGAGTTCGCCTTGGCTCACCTGGACGACGACGAGGGTCGTCTCGCCGCACCTCGGCTCCGCTTCCAGCTCACCGTCGAGTCGGCGGATGCTCTCGCACCAGAAGTCCGGATCGAGCTCCCTCTCCGCGCCGAGCGCTACCATCGCGCCCGCCGCCGTGCTCGCCGCGGCCGCACCGCCCGCGAGCCCGCCGGCGCCGTCAGCGACTGCCACGGTCCATCGATCGCCGCGGCAGCTCAGCTCGAGGCGATCCTCGTTCCTGCTGCCTGCCACGCGGCGTGACCAGAAGCGCATCCATCCAGACGGGCGCTCGAGCTGCGCGCACTCGTCGCCTCCCACCAAGGACCTGATCTCCACGCTGGAAACGACATTGTTCTCGAAGCGGAGAACGGCGCCCTCTCCCTGGCCGCACCTCGAACAACCGATCTCGACGAGCCCGGAGACGGCGACGAGTCCGCCGACATTTTCGCCGTCGTCTTCGAGCGGCGCAGGACGCCCGGGCGGATCGAACCAGCAGAGCGCGTCACCGAGCCTGTACTCGTGCTGCCTGCAACGGCCGAACTTGTACTGGATGCGCCACTCTTGGGAATGCCCGCAACCGGGGCAGTCCGCTCGGGCGATGACCACATCAAACAATCCCATGGAGCTTCGCCCGGCTGACGAGTAGTCGACAGGTCAGCCGAAGCCGGTGGACCAGGTCTGCCCATTCGGGTGCCCTTGGTGACTTTCCGCACGGAGAGTCACACGGATCGGCGCTACGCCGCAAGCACCGAGCGCTGTCCAGCGCCGCAGGGTAGATCCGCCCAACACCGGCGGCAGTCGCCGATTTTCCGTTGTACCGGGGAGCGACGCCCCTCGGTCGGGCCGATGTCGCGGGGATGGCCGCGGCTCGCGCCCCGAGGCTCACGGCTCGCCGGCGAGCTTCTTCACCGCGGCGAGCAACAGATCCGGCTTGAACGGCTTGATGATCCACCCCTTCGCCCCGGCCTTCCGGGCCTTCTCGATGAGCTCCGGCTGCCCCTCGGTGGTGAGCATCAGGATCGGAACGCCCGACGCGAGCCCCTTGTCCCGCAGGCTCTGGATCATCTCGATGCCGTTCATCACCGGCATGTTCACGTCCGCGATGATCATGGCCAGGTCATCCTTGTGGGCGGCGACCGTGGCGACCGCATCTCGGCCGTTGTCCGCTTCCAGCGTGCCATAGCCCGCCCCCGACAGGAGAATGCCGACCTGCTGGCGGACCGTACTCGAATCCTCGACGAGAAGAATCTTCTTGGCCATGTGACGTGTCTCCTCTTGTGTGTACGGCCATCCGGCTCAGAACAGCAGCACTTCGCCCTCGGGCTGCGGATCGGGCATGTTCACTTCCTCAAGCTCCAGCGCGGTGTCGGGGGCGAGCGCGTCGAAGAGCACGGCGAGCCGGTCGGGCCCCGCGGCGAACAGGAGCCGCCGGAAGCCCTCGCTCTGCTCCTCCCTGGCGCGCAGGTGCTCGCCGATCGCGGCGCTCGGCGTCGAGAGCACGATGACCAGCCCGAGGTGGCGCAGGCGGTTCTTCACCCGCCCGAGGAGCTGGTTCGAGAGCTCGCTCGCCCAGTCGCACACCATGTCTTCGTCGATCTCGCGCTGCTCTCGCAGCGGGTGGCTGCGCATGATGAGCGCCACGGGCGCGACGAGCGTCAGGCTCCCGCGAAGGTGGTCGCCCGTGAAGCCGATGAAGGAGACCACCGCGTTGCCCGGCGTCGCCTCCGACGCCGCGTCGTCCAGCCGCAGGAGCGCGACGCCGTTGTCGCGAAATAGGTGCACGCACGACGAAGCGAGCTCCTCATGGATGCGGTCCCAGCTCTCCGAGTTCATTCCCCTCTCCTCGATCTCTCGCTCTGCATTGTCGATGTGCTCACCGTGTCACGCGCTCCCCGACGCCATGCCCGGGCTCGATCCGCCCCGCGAAGGGGGAGGTACCAGCGAGCCCCGCCCGCTCGGAGGCGGCAGCGAGGCCGTCGTGAGCGACACCCCCACGGCGTCGCTCGGATCCCGGGGGAACCGGAAGCGGAAGGTCGTCCCCTGGCCACGCTCGGTGTCGAGCTCTACCCGGCCCGCGAGCCGCCGGCACTCGTGGAGCGCGACGCCGAGACCGACGCCGCGGCCGGAGACGTCCGTGACCTGCTCGGCCGTGCTGAAGCCCGGCGAGAACAGCGCGGCCTCGAGATCGCGCCGCGTCGCGCCCGGCAACCCGACGGCCACGGCCTTCTCGCGCACGCGCTCCCAGTCGATGCCCGCGCCGTCGTCGCCGATCTCGATGACGATCTCGTCCGTCGTCATCCGCGAGCTGAGCGTGAGCTTGCCCCTCGACGGCTTGCCCGCCGCCTCGCGCGCCTCCGGCCGCTCGATCCCGTGGTCCATCACGTTGCGCACGACGTGGCCCAGCGCCTGCCACATCCCGGCGAACCGCGACGCGGGCAGCCGGACGCCCCCGGCGTCGATGCGCACGTCGGGCTTCGGCTTGCCGAGCTTCCGGGCCAGCGTCTCGGCCTGGTCCTTCATCCGGCTGAACCGCACCTCGGTCCGCTCGTCGCGGAAAGCCGCGATGGCCCGCTCGATCTCGGTCGGATCACGGCGCTGGCGCACCATGGCGAGCAGGGCATCGACCTCTTCATGGCCGACGTCGGCGCGCGAGGACTGCGCCGTCGACGCGAGCAGGACGCTCACGCGCCCCACGAACGCGAGCCACACGTCCCTCAGCGCGTCGATCTGCTCGTCGGACGGCAGCGCGCGCTCCTCGACGACGAAGCTCTCGATCTCGTGCGCCACCCTCGCCACGCTCGTCACGTCCCAGAGCCCGGCGTTCCCCTTGATCGTGTGCACGAGGCGCATCACCTCGTCCACCTCGCCGCTCGACCGCGCGCTCACGGCGTCGACGAGCTTGGTCGTGTCGTTGACGAAGCCGACGAGGCCGAGCCGGTCCTTCACGGCCCGCTCGAACACCTGGATATACTCGTGCTGCTGCTCGGCCTCGCGCACGGAGGCGATCGTGGACGTGACGTCCGTGATCACCATCAGCGCCCCGCTGAACTGGCCCTCTCCCGACAGGATCGGCTTGAAGCCGAGCGCGAGGTAGCGCCCCTCGCGGTGCAGGGTCTTCGGGAGCTGGTCGAGGACGACCTCGAGCGGGAGGAAGTCGTCGCAGGCGGCCTCCCACCCCATCCTGAGGAACGCGCGGGCCCGCGGATCGTGGCCGGCGATGCGCTCGGCGAAGTGCTCATCGCGCGCCGGTACGCCGAAGAGGCGCTCGAAGGCGGCGGAGTGCACGGGCTCCATCGTGCCGTCCCTGTGGATGGTCACGAGGGCCTGATCGACGTTGTCGAGGACGAGGCGCATCTCCCGGTTGCGCTTCTCGAGCTCCGAGGTCCGCTCCGCGACAGTGGCCTCGAGGTTCTGCCGGTGGCCCTCGAGGACCTCGTCGCGCGCCTGGATGCCCGCCAGCATCTCGTTGAAGGCGTCCGTGAGCGCCCCGAACTCGTCGTCGGCGGTCTTGCGGGCGCGCGTCGTGTAGTCGCGCGTCCGCCGGACGTGGGCCGCGGCCTCGCCGAGGACCTCGAGCGATCGGGAGATCCCCCGCACGAGCACCAGCGCCAGCGCGACCGACACGAGGAGCACGAACGCCGAGACCGCGATGCCGTCACGCACCGTCCGCCGCGTGTCCGCGACCCTGGCCGCCGCCGCGCGCCTCATCCCGGAGATCGCCTCCTCCTCGATCGCGGCGAGCCCGTCGACGCGCCCCTGCTGCGCCTCGAACCACGCGTCGTGATCGATCGCCAGCGCATCGTCCGTCGACGTGATCGCGGCGGCGCGCAGCTCGTCGGCGCGCCGCACGCGCGGGTCGGAGCGGGCGGCGTCGTAGAGCGCCCGCGCCGCCTCCGACGCGTTGGCGATGAACTCCTCGTGATAGAGCTGCTCCTCCGTCATCAGCGTCACGAGCGTCTTGAAGGCGCCCGGCTCGAACTGCGTGGACGCGAAGGCGTGCGCGAGCAGCGCGTGCTGGCGGCTGGCGCGCTCGGCGAACTCGTGGACAGCGACGATCGACTGGATCCTGCGCAGGAGCTCGCCTTCGTCGCTCAGCTCGGAGAGGCCGGCGTTGGCCCGGATGAGGCTCACGTTGATGCCGCCGAAGACCCTCAGCACGCCGTCGAGCGACACCGTCTGCGCGTCCGCCTGGCTCCGGAACGCGCCGAGCTCGCCGACCTTGGCGCGCGCCTCCGCGAGATCGCGGGCGAGCCGGCGCGGCAGCCCGGAGAGGTCGCGCGCGGCCAGGAACGCGTCGAGTTCGGCGAGGCTCTCGTCGGTCGCCGCCCGCGCGTCCCGGAGGTGGCCGCCGGCGCGCAGGAGCTCCGCCGCGCGATTGAGCGGCGGCGCGGCGCGCCGCTCGACCTCGACGTCGATCGTCTCCGGAGGCCGGGCCTCCAGCCCCTCGACCAGCGCGGTCCACGCCCGCTCCTTCTGGAGAGCGTGCAGCGGCTTCGCCATGATCGAGGAGAGCTGCGCGAGGTCCTCGATGGAGCCTATCCCCGCCGCCCTCGCCGCCTGCTGCCGCGCGTCGCCGACGATCATCGCCGCCAGCAGCAGGGCCCCCGCGACGGGGACGCCGGCGAGCGACCACAGCTTCAGTCGAATCGAAGCGCTACGCAATGTCGGCATGCCCCCGTCCCTCCGGCGTGGCCCGCGCGGCGCGGCGCCCGCACGCATCTCGTGTGCTTCGTGACGAGGGATCTCGCGCGAACGCCTGTCCCCGCGCGCGGCGCGCTCAGCACGAGCACCGGGCGAGCTGAGCCCCGCGCGCGGCGCTGATGATGCTGATGATGCTGATGATGCAAACGACAATCGACGCGTGCACACGTGGAGTCATCATCGACGTTCGTCCGCACACCATGTGTGCTCTCCTGATTCACGTTCTTTCCTGTTGTGATCTCTCACCCAACTGTGGTGCGAGCGTGATGGAGCGCGTCGAGTTCCCCGCCCGTTCTCGTCGCTGTGTATGCTACGCGTGAAGTTCGCTAGTCCGCAAGAGCGCGTGCGACGTCGGCTGGAGCCGCAACGAAGGCTCTGCGAACGGGGAGAAATCAATGATGATGGGTCGGAGTTCACTGCGGCGAGCACCGGCACGGCGCCTCGCGCGCGCTTCGAGCGCAGCCATCGGAGCCGTGCTCGCCACGGCATCTCTCGCGCATGCGCAGAGCCCTGGCGCCGGCGTCGCCCCGGCGCCCGCCGCGACCGGAGCGCCTGCCGCCGCCCCTGCCGCCACCGGCAGCGGCGCCGCGGCAGCGCTGTGCCGCGCAAGAGGGCTCAGAACAGGATCACCTTGCCATCGAGCGGAAGCGGGGACGAGTTCGAGAACACCAGCGAGCTCTCGTCGAAGTCGCCGCCCAGCGTGACGACCACCTCGCCCTTCAACGTCCGGAAGGCATAGCAGAACTGCTGTTTGCTGCCCCGGTACCGGCGCGCCACGTCGGTCGCGCGGCGCAGCTGCGGCAGCTCTGCGTGAAGCGCTATCTGGAACCGCGCGAGGCGGCTCTTCACCTTTCCCATGAGCTGATTGACGACCTCGCGCATCCAGTCGTCGACGCTATCGAGCGTGGGCGGCAGCCCCGTCATCGCGCGAAATACGCCAGGGTGCGCCGACAAGGCCAGCAGGCCGGAGAAGCCGGGCGCAGAGAACTCGACCGTGCTCGCAGGATCGCTGTGGACGAGCGCCTCGTCGCGGCGCTCCCCGAGGTCCGCAGGCGCTATGGCGACGCCGTAAAAGTGGAAGAGCTCAACGGTCGCGCCCTGAACGAGGACGTCGATGGTCCGCACCTTGCGCGAGGAAGCAGACCTCGAAGCAGGCGACCGCTCGCTGGACGGGCCGGAACGCCCGGGCCCGGAAGGCTGCCCGAATGGAGGCGGGGGGATCGAGTCGCGGCGGTCGGCGCCAGGACGGTCAGGGACGCTGTGCCCCGACCTCATGTCGGACTCGCCCTCCGGTGTCCTGCCCCGCTGCCGCATGATAAACGCTCAACTTAGCTCATCTATCCCTTGAAGACCAATGCGGTCCTAGGACAGGACTCACGAGCACCCGAAAGCTTATCTACCATGTTTGGTCACGTTTGACCACGCCCGTCAACGCTCGGCCGTGCTCGGCCATGCTCGTCAACGCGTAAGCACGCCCACTTACCTCACCCACCGGGCGCCGCGCTTTGCGCTTTACAGGCGTGGCCGCCAGCGCGCGAAGCGGCTGGGTCCACGAGGAGATTGACATCGGCGAAAGTTCCAGGATTCCCTGGTCGCCCGATGCTGAAGCGCAGAGATTTCCTCCGAGCCACGCTCGTCACCGCCGGCGCGCTGGTCGTCCCGGCTTGCGGCGGCGACCCCGAGACGATCAACCCGGTCGATAACGAGCGCGAGCTCGCAGACGGCTCCGGGTTCTTCCCCCAGTCGGTCGCCTCCGGCGATCCGCGCCCCGGCAGCGTCGTCCTCTGGACCCGCGTGCAGGACGGCGCAGAGGATCTCGATCTCGAGGTCGAGGTCGCCACCGACGCCGGGTTCGCGCAGCGGGTGGCGCTCGACGCCGGACAGGCGAAGGTGAAGGCGCTCGCGAGGCACGATCACTGCGTGAAGGTGAAGGTCCGCGGCCTCGCGGCGGGCACGGTCTACTACTACCGATTCATCTACGTGAAGGGCGAGACCAGCTATGCATCTCGCGTGGGGCGCACCAAGACCGCCCCGGCCGAGGGGGCCGACGTCAAGGTCCGCTTCGCCTACGTGTCTTGCCAGGATTACGTGGGGCGGTACTACAACCCCTACCTGGCGCTCGCCCAGGAGGAGCTCGATTTCTTCGTCCACCTCGGCGATTACATCTACGAGACGGACGGCGATCCCAGCTTCCAGAGCACGAGCGGGCGCCGCGTCGTCTTCACCGACGTGGCCGGCAGCATCTCCCTCGGTGACGGCGACGGCGCCTACCACGCGGCGAGATCGCTCGATAACTACCGCGAGCTCTACAGGACGTACCGCTCCGACGCGAACCTCCAGAAGGTCCACGAGAGCTTCCCCATGATCGCCACGTGGGACGATCACGAGTTCTCGGACGACTGCTTCGGCGCCACGGCCACGTATTTCGACGGCCGGCAGGACGAGACCGACGCGGACCGCCGCAAGGCCGCGAACCAGGCCTGGTTCGAGTACCAGCCCGTCGATTACGGCGACGACGTCGAGCTCGACCCGGGCGCCTCGCTCCCGGACGAATTCCACATCTACCGCGACTTCGTGTTCGGCCGGCACGTCCACCTGGTGATGACCGATCTGCGCAGCTACCGTCCGGATCACCTCATCCCCGAGGACGCTTTCCCCGGCAGGGTCGCGCTCGATCAGCCGAAGCTCGTGGCCGAGCTCGGGGAGGTGCCCGCGGCCGCCCTGCCCTACGTGGACGTGGAGACCTACGGCGATGGCATCTATGCGCCGGTCCTCATCGGGGCCGCGGAGGCCGTGGGCTACGATCCCGCCGAGGTGACGGGGAAGATCAGCGTCGCCTTCATCAACGAGATCGTCGCCGCCGCCAACGAGGGCCTGCCGGCGGACATGCAGATCCCGCTCATCGACCCCGCGGAAGCGGGCCTGGAGCGGGGCATCGCCTACGTGGATTTCGGGAAGATCAACGCGTACGGCATGATCGGTACGCGCTACTTCACGGCCAAGGACACCTTCGATATCTACGCTGCCATCCGCTACAAGGAGACGCAGGGCGCGAGCGAGGACATGATGGGCGCCGAGCAGGAGGCCTGGTTCCTCGACACCATGGAAGGCTCGAAGGCGACCTGGAAGGTCTGGGGCAACGAGTTCTGCCTCGTCCAGCTCGCCGTCGATCTCAGCCCCTATTCCCTCCCCGCCCAGTTCAAGCGCAGCTTCTATCTGACCACCGACGCCTGGGACGGCTTCCGCAACAAGCGGGACGAGCTGCTCGAGAGGCTCGTCGGGCTGGGGGGCGTCGTGGCGATCACCGGCGACGTCCACGCCTTCTACGCTGGGACGCCCGGCCCGAGCGGCGATCCCACGAAGAAGATCGTCGAGCTCGTGGGCGGTTCCGTCTCCTCGGCGTCCTTCCGCGAGATCCTGACGAGCCAGGTCGCGAGCGATCCGACGCTGCGCGGGCTCCCGGGCGCCGCGGCGCTCGCCCTCAGCATCGACTCGCTGCTCACGTCGGCCGAGACGAAGATCAACCCGCACCTCGCCCACGCCAACAGCAACGCCCACGGCTATGTGGTGGTCGAGGCCAGCGGGCAAGAGCTCGTCGCCGACATGCGGAGCATCAAGGGCGCCGAAGCGCAGACCGACTACTCGGGGAGGATCGGCGATCTGAAGATCAGCAGCACGCGCTTCCGCGCCCTCCCCGGGGAGAGCGAGCTCTACATGGACGACAAAGGCACCTGGAAGCGCTGGGATCCCTCGACGCAGGCATGGGTCTGACGCCCTGCAGCCCTCGCACCTCATCGGAGGGACGGTTCACGGCATCAGGTGGAGCATCGCCATCATCCCCAGATCCGCGTGGTCGAGGATGTGACAGTGGAACATCCACATGCCGGCGCGGTCGTCGAACGGAATCGCGATCCGCACGGTCTCTCCAGGCACGAGGCTGACGGTATCGCGCCATGCGCGCACGGGCGGCCCGGCGCCGTCGATGTCGAGCACCTGAAAGAAGAACCCGTGCAGGTGGAACGGGTGATCGTAGTTGGTGGTGTTCGTCAGCGTCCAGATCTCGACCGTGTTCGTCTTCGCAGAGAACATGAGAGAGCCGCCTGTCTGGCCGTTGATCCCGAGCACCGCTCCGTCGGCGTCGCCCTGCTCCATGAACTCCACCGCCTGCCGCTGCGCGCCCGTGGTGTCGATCGAGGCGATCTCTGCCAGTCGCTCGGGAAGCGCCGGCGCGCCGCGCCCCGGAGGCTCGTCGGCCAGCTCGAGGCGCATGAGGTCCTTGGGATCGTTCTCGCTCGGCAGGTGGAATCGATTCGCGTCCAGGAGCGGGATCACCACCGACTGGCCCTCGACGGGCAGCAGGTAGAGCTCAGCGCGCTCCCCCGGGGCGAGCGTCACCTCGTCCACCGGTAGCGGGCTCTCCGAGAGGCCCCCATCTCCACCGATGCTCACGAGCGGCTGGCCCGGCACGGCGAAGCGGAAGTACCGGCTGCGCGCGGCGTTGACCACCCGCCAGCGCTGCGGAACGCCCTCCCGCGCCGCGACCGTCGGCACGATCTTGCCGTTGACCAGGACCCTCGATCCCTCGCGCCCGAAGTAATCGCCGAACCATCCGCTCTCGTCGGCGGCGGTGAGCGAGCCGTCTTCCTCGATGCCGATGTCGCTCATCACGAGCAGCAGCTCGTCGCCGAGCGGCGCCTCCTCCGCGGCCTCCTCGACCACGAACGCGCCGTAGAGGCCCGCGCCGACCTGGGCGCTCGAGCGAAGGTGCGGGTGGTACCAGAAGGTGCCCGCGTCCGGCACGGTGAAGGAGTACTCGAAGCCCTCGCCCGGCTCGATAGGTTTCTGCACGTGCTGCGTCCCATCCATGGCCGCCGGCACGCGCAGACCATGCCAGTGGACCGTCGTCGCCTCGGGCAGGTGGTTCTCGAACTTCACCACCACGCGATCGCCCTTCTTCGCGCGGATCGTCGGACCGGGGAGCATCCCGTTGTAGGTCCAGACCTCGGTCATGAGCCCTGGGACCACCTCGATCTCGGCCACCTTGGCCTCGAGATGCACCTCGACGACGTCGGGCGCGGGGTCGTGATCCTCGGCATCCGCCAGCCGCAGCGCGTCGTCCCAGCCCGCCGGCTGCCGGAGGTCCGGCGGCGGCTCTTCCGCGCCGCACCCCGCGAGCAGGCCCACGAGCGACAGGGTGACCGCAATCTCTCCGGCAAAGCGTGCCGAGGACACGCATCCTTTGCGCCTCGCGCGGGGCAAGGCGCATCCGATCCAGCGCATGCGCCGCCCTCTGCAAGGCGTGAGCCCTTACGGGCGAGCCGACCTGGTTGTGGGAGTCGACCCCGCGGGCTGCGGGGTGAGCCTCGCCGCGCAGGACTGCGCGGCGAGGGCTACCGCCCGAACGCGCCGATCGTGAAGCTCGCGCCGTCGTTGCGCGCCCTGGCCTGCTGGTGCGGCGTGTACTGGTGCTCCACCGGCGGGAGGCCGTCGAGCGAGGCGCCAGCGCCGATGAGCGGCGCGCTCGCGGCCGGCATGAAGTCGTGGTCTGCCTCCGACGCGAACGCCGGATCGACGCCGAAGATCGAGGCGTCCAGGCCGTCCACCCGCCCGACCACCTTCACCACCTCCCGGACCGGATCGAACGGCAGCCATCCGTTCGTCACCCAGTTCCCGGACAGGGTGAGTGCCCCGGCGGCCACACCGTCGCGGTCCCCGAGGAAGGTCACCGCGCGGAGCTCGGTCGGCTCCAGGCTGCTGGCGAACACGTTGTTGCGGGCGTCGATCCGCTCGTCGTTGGTCGAGGCCTCGAACATCGAAGAGCGATCGTAGTCCTCGTAGTCGTCGTTGTTGACGAAGACGGTGTTGGCGAAGAAGTGGAGCGTGCCCTTCCTGTAGTACTCGGTCTCCCCGCTGTCCCCGCCATAGTGGATCATGGACGGGCCGTAGCCGTTGCGCAGGAGCACGTTGCCGTAAATGAACGTCTCGTGGAACGACGGCAACGCGACCGAGTCCGTCGCCTCCTGCGCGTCCACGAGATCGATCAGGTGGGCACCGTCCTCGATCCAGTTGTACCGGATCACCACGCCGGCCGAGCGCTCCTTGATGTTGTTGCCGTGGCCGCCGCGCGTGGGGCCGAAGCGGTTGAACTGGTAGATGACGTTCGAGGCCTCGTTGTAGACGTTGTGCTCGTTGTAATCATCGAGGCCGTTGTCGTGGATGTAGTTCGACTCGATGAGCACGTTCGTTGTCAGGATATCCCCGCCGGCCGTGCCGACGAAGAGGCCATTGGCGTTGTCGTGCACCTCGCAGGCGCGGATGGTCACGTGATCGCCGCGCTCCACGAAGACGCCGGCCGCGAAGTCCGCGTAGGTCGCCCGAGACCCCGACTTGTCGGTGAACCCGTGGGGGGGCGCTGCGTTCTTGATCTCGAGCCCCTCGATCGTGATGTGGGTGGGCTCGAGCTCGTACGCGTCGTCGTGTTTGTGACCCACGATCACGACCCCCCGCACCTGGTGGCCGTCGAAGGGGAAATCGAGCTCGGGCCGGGTGGTCGCGTCCTCACCGTCGATCACCGGCAGCTCGCCGTTCGGCCCCGGAACGCCACAGAGCCGGATCGGCTGCTCGGCCGTCCCCTGGCCCCCGAGCATGATCTTCTCGTGGTACCCCTCGGCACGCCAGAAGATGCGCACCGTGTCGCCGGCGACGAGCGATTCGAGCGGGACGTCGCCGATCGCCTCGAACGCCTTGCCAGGGCCGACCTGGTAATCCTTGCCGCTTCCGACGTGGCTGCAATCGACGTGAATCGGCGGAATGTTCACGACGGGCGGAGGGAGCGGCGCCGGACCGCCGTCGGCATACGTCGTTCCGCCAAGCTCGCCGGTGCAACCGGCGGCGAGGAGCAATCCGGTCACGCAAGCTCGAACCTTCACAGAATTCTCCACGATATGGGCCATAGAAGCTCCATTGTAATTTTACACATTCCGAACCCTTCTCGGCTCGGTGAGGCAAGATGACACGCCGATGCACTTTGTCATGCGACCGGACATTGCTGTTGTCGCATCTTCCGCCCCTGAGGTAGCAGGATGTAATCCAGGCTCGCGCCCGATGTCGCTTTCGCGTCATTCGAGACGATGACGTAGGATATGCAATGGGTGCATGAGCTCCATGCGGCCTATGAGCTGGCTCCCGCCGATGAGCTGGTTGATTATCCACGATGGATAGAAGCCCCGGTTCGGCGATCGCTCGATGCCGATCCCCGGCGGGCGGCGAACACGCAGCACAGCGCGGCTCGATAATTCCCAGGAGAATCGAGTTGACGCCCCTGCGATCCAGCCCGCTGTGTTCAGCGACAGCGCGAGGACTGAAGCCATGAAGCGAACGAAGCCCAGCCGCGTGAGACCCCTTGACGTCCTCGATAGAGTCACCGCGCCAGGGCGGCGCGCGACGGCTGCCGCCGGCGCGGTTGTCCTCGCGGCGTCCCACCTGCTCTCGGGCTGCGTCGGCGACCTCGGAGGCGACCGCGGCGGGTCGCCGAGCGCGAGCGGGCTGGTCGACGTCGCTCCAGCGGGGATGCGCCGGATGACACCGGAGCAGTTCACGAGCTCGATGCGCGACCTGTTCGGCGATCCGGGGCTCGAGCTCGACCTCGACCCGGACGCGGGAGAGGTCGCCTCGCTGCTCGCCGTCGACAAGCTCAACGCCGCGGCGGAGGCGATCGTCGCGCGGCGCGCGTCGTGGGGGACACGGGTGTTCCCGTGCGACACGAGCGGCCCGGACGACGAGGCGTGTGTGGACAGCTTCGTGCGGACGTTCGGGCGCCGCGCCTTCCGGCGCACGCTCGACGAGGCCGAGGTCGCGATGCTCAAGGGCCAGTACGCCCGGGCGCGGAAAGAGCAGTCGTTCGAGGACGCCCTCCTCGTCGTGCTCGAGACCATGATCCAGTCGCCCGACGTCTATTACTTCGTCGAGCTCGGCCGCGACGGCGGCGGGAGTGAGCCGCTCGCCTCCGGCGTCCGTACGCTCACGGGCTGGGAGCGGGCGTCGCGCCTGTCGTATTTCCTCTGGAACACGACGCCGGACGACGCGCTGCTCGACGCCGCGGAGTCGGGCGCGCTCGACACGGCGGAGGGCGTGCGCGCCCAGGCGGAGCGGCTCCTCTCGAACGACCGCGCCCGCGCCACGGCGAGGCGCTTCTTCGCGGATTGGCTGGAGCTCGACGGCACGAACAAGCACGCCTCGCTCGAGAGCGCGCCGAAGAGCCCCGAGATCTATCCCGAGGATTCACCCGGGCTGCGCGCTGCCATGCGCACCGAGCTCGAGGCCCTCGCGGAGCGCGCGCTCTTCGAGGGGGACGGCAGGTTCGAGTCGTTGCTCACGACGACGGACGCCTATGTGAACGGGCCCCTCGCCGCGCTCTACGGGGTGGAGGGCCCCGCCGACGAGCGCACGTTCTCGTGGGTCTCCCTCCCCCGCGATCAGCGCGCGGGGATCTTCACGCGGGCGGGCTTCCTGAGCGTGTTCGGCAGCATCGAGGTCAAATCGCCGATCCGCCGCGGCGCGTACATCCTGGAGCAGGTGCTCTGCCACCCCCTCGGCCCGCCGCCCCCCAACGCGAGCGACGTGCCGGTCAAGGGCGGAGCCGTCGAGGAGAACGGCGAGGTGGTGCACAGGACGATCCGCCAGGACGTCGAGGCCAAGACGTCGAGCGGCACCTGCGCGAGCTGCCACAGGATCATCAACCCGATCGGCTTCGCGTTCGAGCATTACGACGCGCTCGGACGATGGCAGTCGCAGGAGGCGGGCGGAGACGCGCAGGCACCCTACAAGCTCGACATCGACGCACGCGGCAGCCTCCCTGCGCTCGCTCCGGACGAAGATGGCGTGGAGGTCGACGGCGGCGTCGGGATGTCGGCGGCCCTAGCGGCGAGCCCCGCGGCGCGCGCTTGCCTCACGAAGCGCTTCTTCCAGACGGCGCTCCGGCGCGTCCCGATCGACCAGGATCTCGCGTCGATCGAGGCGGCCACGCCGACGCCCGAGAGCGGCGGCAGCATGCGTGATCTCATCCTCTCCCTCACGACCAGCAATGCCTTCTTGCACCTGCGCCAGAAGGAGGAGTGAACCCATGCGCCGCGCCGCTTTCAGCCGAAGGAATTTCCTCCGCACCGCGACCGGTCTGTGCGTCGCCCTGCCGTTCCTCGAGGCGACCCATGGGGACGTCTGGGCCGCGAACGGCAGGGCCAGGCGGTTCATCGTGTTCTTCAGCCACGGCGGCACGATCACGTCTCGCCACGCCTCCGGGGAGAAGGGGGATCCCTGGAAGCCGGGCGCCTGGAGCATGCTCGACCTATGGGCGCCCGGCGGCGAGGGGTCGGCGCTCGAGGTCCTCGGCGAAGAGATGGCGCCGCTCGAGGCCCACAAGGGCGACCTCACCCTGCTCCGCGGCGTCGACGACGCCGCCGGGATGCTCCAGGGAGACTACGGCGGGCACCACGGCTGCTCCAACGCGACCGTGCTCACCTGCGCCGATACGACCTCGGGAGGCGACGACGCCAGGGCGCTCGGCCCATCGATCGATCAGGTGATCGCGCAGCGGCTCGCCGGCGAGAGCCCGGCGCCGTTCTCGTCGATCGATCTCATGGTCGACGGACACAACTACGGAGAGCCGCTCTACAACGCGGCGGGCGAGCAGGTGTCCAGCGAGAAGGACCCGACGAGCGCCTTCGACCGGCTCTTCCAGGATGTCACGGAGACCGGGGCGGGTCCGACGCCCGAACAGCTCCGGCTCCGCGCGCACCGGAAGAGCGTGCTCGACGGCGTGAGCGAGCACCTCTCGGCCCTGAAGGGGCGCGTGAGCGCGGCCGACAGGCACCTGCTCGACGCGCACGCCGAGCACATCCGGAGCCTGGAGAAGAAGCTCGAGGGCATCGCCAACCTGGCGGCCTGCACGAAGCCGGACGTCGGCGGAGCGCCCGTGTACCAGGGATACGGATCCTACACGGGAGGGGGGATCAAGGAGGCCGCTCCCCTGCTGGTCGACGTCCTCCTGCATGCGTTCCGGTGCGGTCTCACGCACGTGGCCACCTTCCAGATCGCCGACGTCCTGACCAGCTGGCTGCCCCAGCCCTACAGCACCGACCTCGGCCACAGCCTCGGCCACGCCGGCCTCGACGTCGGCCCGAGCGGCGCGGAGCCCGACAGGCTCGAGGACTGGCGCGCGACCATCCTCGCGAACCGCAACTGGCGTATGGAGCTCTTCGCACGCCTGCTCGACGGGCTGAAGAGCACCCCCGAGGGCGACGGCACGATGCTCGACAACAGCGTCGTGCTCTTCACGAGCGAGTTCGGGTGCGGAGGCGGGCACTCGCCCCGCGATATCCCCGTCCTGCTCGCCGGCAAGGCTGGCGGCAGGTGGCCGGGCGGCCGCCACGTCAACTACAACAAGCGCGCGAGCGCGGATCCCACCCAGTCCGAGTACGAGACCGACGCCTCGATGCACAACGTCTACACATCGATCCTGCGCGCGTTCGGCTCCGAAGACGAGCACTTCGGAAATGAAACGGCGTACAGGAAGGGCCCGCTCGCGGAGCTGCCGTGAGAGGCGTACGACGCTCCTTCAGCGCGCGGCCCCGGAGAAGGCGGGGTTGTCGCGCCTCGCTGGCAGCTTGCTCATCGCCCGTTCGGCCATCGCGGTGATGGTGAGCGACGGGTTCACGCCCAGATTCGAGGGCACCATCGAGCCGTCGATCACATAGAGGCCCTCGTGGCCGAACACCTGGTTGCGATGGTCGATCACCCCGCGCTCGGGGCTCTCGGCGATGGCGCAGCCGCCGAGGAGATGCGCCGTGGTCGGCACGTTGAGCACCGCTTCGTTGATGGCGTTGCGCGGGGTGCCGTCCATCAGCACGGCGAGCCGCTTGCCGACCTCGTTGGCGACGGGGATGTACGCCGGCGGCTTCGGCTGGTCGGGCGGCCTGCGGGTGGTCATGCCGCCGCGTTTCCACACGAGCTGCATGTAATTGTCCAGCGTCTGCATCACGAGGAGGATCGTGGAGCGTTTGGCGAATTTGAACGGCAGGAGCCCGGAGATCAGATCGATGGGGTGGAGCAGCCGCCGCCCCAGCCAGCGCAGCCAGCGCGGCAGGCCCGGCGCGTCGTCGGTGAGCACCGTGCCCAGCGCGCCCATCACGTCGGAGCCGGCCGGGTACCGCACCGGCTCGATGTGCGTGCGCGCGTCGGGGTAGATGCCGCTCGTGATCGCGATGCCACGGGAGTAGTCGATCCGATCGTCGCTGGCCGTCACCCCGAGGATGACCTCGCTGTTGGTGCGCACGTAATGGCCGAGCTGCGGGGAGAGATGGGGTAACCGGCCCTCGGCCCTCGCCTTCAGCAGGAGCTTCACCGTGCCCAGCACGCCGGCGCTGAGCACGACCGCGCGCGCCCGAAGCCTGCGGCGGCGCTTCCTGAGCAGCGCGGTGGAGCGCTCCAGGGTGAGCTCGTAGCCGCCGCCCGGGAGCGCGTCGATGGCGGTGACCATCGTCTCGGGCTGGATGGTACAGCCCTTCTTCTCGGCCAGATAAAGGTAGTTGAGGTCGAGCGTGTTCTTGGCGCCGAAGCGGCAGCCCACCATGCAGCCGCCGCAGTGGACGCACGTGGCGCGGTCGGGGCCCTCGCCGCCGAAGAACGGGTCCGGCACGCGCTGCCCTTCCTGCTCGCCCTCCTTCGTGAAGAGGACGCCCACGCTGGCGACGTGGAACGTGTCCCCCCGGCCCATCTCGTCGGCGATCTGCCGGAGCTGCCGGTCGGCCGGCCACAGCTTCGGGTTCGCTGTCACGCCGAGCATGCGCTTCGCGAGCTCGTAGAAGGGCATCAGCTCGTCGCGCCAGCTCGTGCCGGCCGGCCAGCCGGGGCTGGTGAAGGCCTCGGGCGGGGGCACCAGCAAGGTGTTGGCGTAGACCAGCGAGCCGCCGCCCACGCCCGCGCCCGAGAGGATGAGCGTGTCCCTGAGCAGCGTCAGCCGCTGGATGCCGTGACAGAGCAGCCTGGGCGCCCAGAGGAACTTCCGTACATTCCAGTTGGTCTTCGGGAAATCCTCCTTGCGCCAGCGCTTGCCGCACTCGAGCACGGTGACGCTGTAGCCCTTCTCGGTGAGGCGCAGCGCGGAGACGCTGCCGCCGAAGCCGGAACCCACGATGGCAAAGTCGACGTCGAAATCCATGTCGCCTGCTTCTCGAGGAGGAGTATGGCCCAGTCGGTCCCCCGAGCCCACCGGAGGACGCGGCTCGGCCTCGCGCCTCGCGCCTCGCGGACGGAGCGCCCGCGCTCCACGCCACCGCCGCCGCGAGCGACGCGCGCCTTCCTGGAGAGGCGCACGCCTCCGCACGGATCTCGGCGGCCGGAGGACGCTCTCGACGTCCCCGGTGCGCCCAGGCCAGCGCCGGTGCTGGTCGGCTGCTCGCTGCGCAGCAGCGTTGCGCGGCGACGCCCGGCGTGAACGTTTACGTGGTCGTGGTCGTGGTCGTTCACGGCCTACCGTTGACGACCACGACCACGACCACGACCACGACCACGTAAACGTTCGGATGTAGGAGAACGCGGCGGGAAGCTTGGTTAACGCCTATGCCGGGGTCACCCTCTATGACCCGGACCGGAGCTGGAACGGCTATACGATCTTCCAGGCCGCGGGGAGGTCGCGGACGGCGCAGCCAACGGTACGAGGCTCATCACACCTCCGAGTGGTGAGCGTGCGCCGGAGCAGCCCCCTCTTCCGTGCCCTCCACTCCCCTAGCGGCAGATACCCGTGATGCAGTTCTGTCCATCGTTGCAGACCGTACCGCATCCTCCGCAGTTTCTCTCATCGTTGCTGAGATTCACGCATCGGCTACCGCAGTACGCCAGCCCCGCATTGCACGTGCACTCGCCGGCGGTGCAGAAGGAGCCGCCGCCGCATGTGTTGCCGCACGCGCCGCAGTTGAACTGATCGAGCTTCGTGTTGACGCAGAGCGGATCGCAGTAGGTCTGCCCCGCCAGCGGGCATGTGCAGGCGCCGGCATGGCAGGTCGAGCCCGCTTTGCACGTGGTGCCGCAAGCCCCACAGTTCATGCTGTCCGTCTGCGTATCGACGCACGCGGGATCACAGAACGTCTGGGTCGGGGGACACGGAGGTTCGCTGGCCCCACCCTGCCCCCCCGCGCCGCCGTCACCGCTCCCGCCTTGCCCTCCGGCGCCCCCGAGCCCGCCCGCCCCGCCGGTGCCACCTGCGCCGCCGTCACCGCTCCCGCCTTGCCCCCCGGCGCCCCCGAGCCCGCCTGCGCCGCCGGTGCCACCCGCGCCGCCGTCACCGCTCCCGCCTTGCCCTCCGGCGCCCCCGAGCCCGCCCGTGCCCCCCTGCACGTCTCCACCACTCCCCGCGTCCCCGCCGGTAGCGCTGGCCGTGCTCGTGGTGGTGGAGCCTGACGTGGCGCTCGTCTCCTCCTGGGTGCTCTCGCTGCTGCTACATCCGACCATCGGTGCCGAACAGACGCCCACGCCCGCCAGCCAACCCAAGATCCACATGTTCACGCGCGCACGATGCATGCCGTCCTCCAGGTGTAAGAGGTAAGTGGAGTCGTGCCAACATCGAGGCTTGCTCTGGGCAGCTTCGACGACTCCCACGGACCGCTGTCGCTGCAGACGACGCGCGCGGCTCAGCTTTCTTTCATCTCGAGTCCCGATAGCGTCAGCCTCTGTTCGGGGAGCCACGGAGAGCCCAGGACGACACGTTCTCTCGCCGCTCGCATCCCCATGAAAGATCGCCCGTATTCAGCAGGACACACCTGAGCCTCGATAACGGCCGACCGGCCGCGTCCTCGACAACGAGGCGCGCAACTCCCACTGTTGCGTCACCACGGCGGTGTCGGCCCACGACGAGGGTCGGCGGCGCACATGCGACGATGGGCTCTGCTCGCCGCGCAGCCTCGGCCCCCTGCCGCGACCGGCAATGGCCAGCTCAGCGCGCTTCGCAGGAGCTTCTGATCACCCGACTACAGATCGCCCCGCCGCAGGCGCGCCATGATGAATGTCCGGGCGAGGATCGCGACGGCGGCCGCGATGCACTCGATGTTCGAGGGCATGACGTGCAGCGTTGTCGCCTTCCGCCTCGCGCGCCTCATCCACCGCGCCCAGCGGGCTCAACCATCGTCGCGGCCAGGATCCAGCAGCGCTCCGCCCGCCGCCCGCGGCCGCCTCCGGTAGAGCAGCCGGCTCACCGGCAGCCCGTCGGCGATCGCGTGGTGCTCGCGGGGGCTCCGCGCGCCGTAGGGGTTCTCGGCGAGGTGCGGAGAGCCGGGCGCGTCGCCCGCCGGCTCGAACGCGGGGTGCGCGCCGATCTGCTCGGCGTAGAGCGCGCCGCGCTCCTCGACGTCGGTCTGCACGAAGAGCTCGCCGCCGTCCACGAGCAAGCGCGCGAGGCTGTCGAGCAGCGCCGGGCCCATCACGAGGCGCTTCGCGTGGCGCTTCTTCCACCACGGATCCGGGAAGTGCAGGAAAAACCGCGCGATCGACGCGTCCGGCCGGAGCCGCGCGAGCGCCTCGCGCGCGTCGGCGTTGAGCGCCCGCACGCGTCCGCCGAGGCCGCTTTTCCTCAGGCGCTCGTCGACGATCGCCGCCCACTTCAGGCGGATCTCCAGCCCGAGCAGCCGCGCCTCGGGGCTCGCCGCCGCGCGCTCGAACAGGAAGCCGCCGCGGCCAGGGCCGATCTCGATCTCGACGGGGCCGGCGCCCGGGATCAAGGCGTCGATGGAGACGTCGTCGCCGTCAGGGAAGCGAGGCGCGTCGGCGTAGGGGTGGTTCGGGCGCGGCTGGAAGACCATGGAGCCCCGGCGCTCTACCAAATGCCGGCCGCCCCCGCGCGGGAAATCCGCCGGCCACCGGGCGCGGGAAATCGCTGTCCCCGGGCGGCACGGTGGTATGCGTCGGGCCCCATGGCGGCTCCTCCGGCCCCCTCCCGGCTGCGCGCCCTCGGCGCGCGCGCCCTCCCCTATGCGCCCGCCCTCGCCGCGAGCGGCACGCTCGGCGCGCTCTGCGTCAGGGCGATCCTTGCGCAGGCCGGGGGCCCGGCCCTGCCGCTCGACGACGCGTTCATCCACATGCAATACGCCCGGCGGCTCGCCGAGGGCGGCTTCTTCAGCTTCGTGGCGGGCGACGGCTACTCGAGCGGCGCCACGAGCCTGCTCTGGCCCGTGCTGCTCGCCCCCTTCCACGCGCTCGGCCTGCGCGATCTCTCGCTCGTCTATGCGGTCTGGGCGCTCGGGCTCGTGTTCCACGCCGCGCTCGCCGTCGAGACCGCGCGCCTCGCGCGCCCCCTCGCCGGCCCCGCGGCCGCCGCCGGCGCGGGCGCGATGTGCGCCGGGTTCGCCGCGTTCGCGTGGTTCGCCTGGAGCGGGATGGAGACGGTCGCCTTCGCCTGGATCCTCACCCGCACCGCGCGCCTGGCGGCGGCGCTCTGCGAGCCAGCTCCGCCGGATCCCGCCACGGGCGGCGCCGCCCCCGCGCAGCCGGCCAGCGCGCCCGCGCAGCCGCCCAGCGCGCCCGCGCAGCCGCCCACCGCCTCGATCGCCCGCTCCCTCGCGCTCTGCGGCTTCATCGCGCCCCTGCTTCGCCCGGAGGGCGCCCTCGCCTCCCTGCTCGCCGCGGTCGCGCTCGCCTTCTCGGCGTCACGCTCCGCGCCTCCAGCACCGCTCCCGGCGCCGCCTCTCCCCGCTCCGTCGCCCTCCCGCGGCGGCGCTCTCTGGCACTCCGCGCGCTCCGCCGGACGCCTGCTCGCCCTCGCGCCGCTCCTCGGTCCGCTCGTCGTCCCGGCCTTGAACCTGCTGCTCGCGGGCCACCCGACCTCCTCGACGACCTCGGTCAAGTGGCTGATCGGCAACCCCAACTACGACGGGCCGACGCTCAGGGCCGCGCTCCTCGACAACGTCCGGCTGCTCGTGACCGACGTGATCGACGGCGGCCAGTGGACGGCCGTCTTCCTCCCCGAGGGCTCCGCCGCCGTCATCGCCCTCGGCGCCGTCGCGCTCGCCGTGGCAGCGCACCGGAGGGGCCGCCCCGCGCACGCCGCGATCGTGGGCGCCCTCGCGCTCGGGGCGCTGCTGCCCTGCACGTACCTCAGCTTCCTCTGGAACCGCGTGCGGTACGTCTGGCCCTTCGCGCCGGCGTGGATCGTCATGGCCGCCTGCCTCACGCGCGAGCTCGGCGACGCCGCCCAGCGGCTCCGGCCCTCGCTCCACTATGTGACGCCCCTCCTCGCCGGCGCGTTCGCCGGCGCCCTGGCCGCGCGGCTGCCCTGGGCCATCGGCGACCTCGCCAACTCCGCCCGCGCCATCGATCGGCAGCAGGTCTGGCTCGGCCGCTGGGCCGCGAAGCACCTGCCGGAGGACGCCAGGATCGGCGTCAACGACACGGGCGCGCTCGCCTACTTCAGCGGCCGCAGGACCTTCGACGTCGTGGGCCTGACGACCGAGGGCGAGGCGCGCTACTGGGTGGCCGGCGCCGGCTCCAGGTTCGAGCACTACGAGAAGCTGCCCGCCGAGCGCCGGCCGACCCACTTCATCGTCTACCCGCACTGGATGGCGTGCGCGCCGGTGCTGGGCCGCGAGCTTGTCGACGCCACCGTCGAGGATCAGGCCATCCTCGGCGGCACCACGATGGTCGCCTACGAGGCGCGCTGGGACCTCCTCGGCTCAGGGGCGCTGCCGGTGAGGTCCGTGCCCGGCGAGCGGATCCTCGACGAGCTCGACGTCTCGGACCTCGAGTCCGAGGCGGCGCACGCCTACGCGCTCGATCCGCTCGCGGACCAGCGCAACATGGCGATCGCGCTCGCCGCGCCCGAGAGCAGCGCGCCGGGGGAGCTCGACCCCACGCGCCCGGAGCTCGCGGACGGCGGCCGGCAGCACCGGACAGCCGACCGCTTCGTTGCCCGCCTCGCGGCGCCCCCCGCCGAGGCGCGCCTCGTGCTCCGGGTGGCCTCGGACGAAGGCGCCGAGCTCGCCGTCTCCGTGGCGGGCGAGGAGATCGGCACCGTCGACGTGCCGCGTGGACCGTGGGTGGAGCGGGCGCTGTCCCTCCCCGCCGCGCGCCTCTCGACGCCGACCCCGATCGCGATCACCCTGCGCCGCGGCGCAGGATTCCACGCCTTCCATTACTGGATCGCCGGGCGCTGACGCCAGCCACCCACGCGGCCAGCCCCCGAGGAAACACCACACCTTCTCACATCGACCTCCCATCGAGTCGCGCCCTGGAGCAACGCCCGCTCCCAAGATGCGCTCTGGAGAGCACGCCGGCGGGCTCGCGGCCCTCCACGTCGAGCGTTCAGGACAGCCATTGACGCATCCGGGCATTCGTGTAATATCGGGATGTTCGCGCAATACAGCAAGTCAGCGAACAGTTCCGTCGCAGATTCGTGGGGGGAGACCGGGCAGCGCGCGCACGCCGGCGCCGTCGCGCACAGCCATGGCCGGCGATCCTGGCGGGCTCCAGGACCTCGGGCCATCGGCACGTCGGCTCGCCCCGATCGTGTGCGCCCTGCCCGGCGCTCGAACGTGGGGAAATCCATGCGCAAGTCGGCTTTGCTCCTCTGCTCGCTGCTGTGCCCTCTCGGGGCGGCGGGCTCCGCCTGGGCGCAGAGCCCGGGGAGCGAGGCGCTGGCGAGCGGCGATGACGGCGGTCAGGGGCAGTTCCTCTCGCTCGATCTCGAGGAGCTGCTCAACGTGAAGGTCTCGTCGACTGGCTTCTTCGAGACCGAGAGCAAGACGTCGACCGGTCAGGCGAGACTCTACGATGCGCGCACGCTGAAGCTCTATGCCGTGCGCTCCCTCGACGACCTCTTGCAAGCCCACCAGCCCGGCGTCCTGATCGGCGAGCACGAGCGCACCTCGCGCCTCATCGGCGTGCGCGGCGTGCTCATCGACAACAACGCCAAGACGCTCGTCATGGTCGACGGCGTGAACACGAACATGCGCGCCCATTTCGGCGCCATCGGGAGCACGCTGGCCGTGCCCCTCACCGGAGACATCGAGCGGGTCGAGGTGATCCTCGGCCCCGGCGCCATCGTCCACGGCTCCGGCGCGATCAGCGGCTTCGTCAACGTCCTCAGGCCGACGGGGATCACCCGCCCCGGGCTCTGGGGCAAGGCGTCGTATGCCTCCGGCGACACGCGCACCCTGGAGGCCAGCTACGGCGGCCTGCTCAGCGAGAAGCACAACGCCGATCTCTTCCTCTACTTCGGCCACGCCGACAACGAAGGAGAGCTGCCCCAGGCGCCCCGGCCAAACACGGCGGAGCTGTATGGCAAGGGCTACGCCGGCGTCACGACGTCTCCCTTCCTGCACCACACGCGCGTCGACGCCCTCGGCGAGCCGAGCTACAAGGGCTTCGGCCGCCTCCGCTACGGCTCCGAGCGCAGCCCCGTCAGCGTCGATCTGCGGCTCGACTACGCGCAGACGTCGATGATGGGCAACGCCCCGAACAGGGCCATGACCCGCGAGCAGCTCGCGGGCCAGTGGTCCGACAGCAACACCGGCCATGTGCGGCAGAGGACGTTCGCCGTCACGCCGGAGATCCACGTCCACCTGTCCGAGCAGCACAAGATCGAGCTGGTCCCGACCTTCTCGGCCTTCGAGACGGCCCTCGTCCCGGCCGACTGGGTCGCAGACGAGATGGCGAAGGCGTCCAATCCGGTCCCGGGCGGAGGGCTCCTGCCGGTCGGGGGCCTCGGCGAGGAGCACCGGGACATCAAGGCGGTCTACAAGACGACGGCGCTGCCGAACAGCCAGATCGCCATCGGCGCGTCGGCGAGCCACAAGCGCTTCAGCGGCCAGAGATCCCGCTGGGGACGGCTCTACGGGACCGCCTTCGAGTCCCCGGAGAGCTTCTCGTGGACCGAGCTCGCCGCCTTCGGCGAGAGCACGGCCACCTTCCACGATCTCACCGTCTCCGCGGGCCTGCGCTTCGATCACACCGAGTTTGGAGAGCTGAACCTCCGCGGGGGCCTCTCGCGCGAGCCCGAGCCGGTGAACAGCCCCTCCTACCGCGTCGCGGCCGCCTACGCCATCAGCGACACGCAGAACGTCAAGCTGTCCTACCAGAAGGGCTTCCGCTTCCCGGATGCCGCATACTTCAACTGGCTCGAGCAATTCAACGCTGCCTTCGAGGACGAGCCCATCGCGCCGCTGCCCTCGCTCGTTCCGGAGTCGTCCCACCTCGTGGAGCTCGACTATGTCGTGGGCCTGCTCGACGAGCGCCTCGCCCTCGACGTCGCGGTCTTCTATGAGCGCTACAGGAATACCCTTGGCTGGGTGTCGTGGGATCAGGTGCGGCCCGAGGACTTCGAGGAGCACGTGGCCCACAACCCCAGGCACCCGTCCGCGGGCGGCTGGTGGGGCAGCTTCTCGAACAGCGCCGCGGACGTCGACGCCCTCGGCGGCGAGATCGGCGCGATCGGCGACCTCGGCGGCGGGTTCGCGGGGGACCTCTGGTACAGCGTGTCGAAGCCGTTCGGCGCCGAGAGCGACCTCAACATCCTGACCAACTGGGACGGCGAGACCTGGGCCAACTACCCCATCCACCTCGTCAAAGGCCACCTGAGCTACAGCGCCAGCCGGTTCACCGCCGGGCTCGCCGCGACCTTCCGGACTGGCATGAACAGCCACGGCTCCAGGGACGCGCCCGCCCACGACACGGACGAGCTGCCGCCCAGAGATCGGCTGACGGCGCGCCCGGCGTTCAACCTCGACGCCTCTGTGTCTTTCTCGCCGATCGATCGCGTCTGGGTCTCCGTGTTCGGCAAGAACCTCACGTTCAACAAGGTCCCTCCGCCGTCCTACGCCTCGCACCGGCTGATCATCACCACCGGTCGCCCCTACGTGGGCGCCTCGGTCGAGGCGTCTTACTGATGCCGCCGGGGCATGCGCGGGAAGGCAGACGCAGGAGCACACACGACAGCGACAGCAGAATCGACGTCAGAAATCTCCTGACACCGTGCAGCCCGATACGAATGCACCACCCCGGCGTCTGCCCTTGTGGTAAATCGAGGACACCTTGTCCGAAGCAATCAGCCAGGTTCACGATCTGCGCGACGACGCCCCGGACAAGGGCCTGCGCGAGAGGGCCGTTGTCGATTTCCTGCTCTTCGACATGGGCGCGGTGACCTTCGCGCTCAGGGCGCAGCAGGTCGAAGAGGTGATCGCGTGGCGCGCCCCCTTGCCGCTGCCGCGCACCGACCCCCGGGTGATGGGCATCCTCCAGGACCGGGGGAGGATCATCGTGATCCTGTCACCCGCCGTCGCGGAGCCGGCGGCTACCCCGCTCCGCATCGTCGTCTGCCGCGCTGCGCGCGGCTACCTGGGACTGCCCGCCGGCAAGACGCGGTGTGTCGCCGCGGTCGAGGTGTTCGGGGAGCCTGCGCCGAACGCCGTCGTCGACACCAGCGAGGGAGCGGTGACCTTCCTCGACGCAGCCCACCTTGTCGACGCTTCGGACGCTGCGCCTCGGCCCTCGGCGGCGACGCGCGAAGCTCAGGCCATCTGGTCGAACCCATGAGCGTTCCGAGCTCCCGATCGCCTGCGTCCAAACCCAGACCGCCGCTCGATTCGGCCGTCGAGGCGTCCCCGGCGAGCGGGGCCCCGCTGTCGCGGTCGCCGGCGAGCGCTCCGGCGAGCACGCCGACAACCGCGCCGACCAACGCGCCTGTGCTCGTGATCGACGACAGCGAGATCGCCCGAGAAGAGGTGTCTCGCGTGCTGCGCTCTGCCGGTTTTCAGGTGCTCGCGCTCCCCTCCCCCATCGGGGCGACGCAGGCCATCGTGCGGCACCAGGTGCGCGTCGTCGTCCTGGACGTCTTCATGCCCACCATCCGTGGGGACCGGCTGCTCACCCTGTTCCGGAAGAACCAGCGGCTCGGGCAGCTCAGCGTCATCCTGATGTCCGGACACTCCGAGCGGGAGCTCGAACAGCTGCAGCTGGAGGTCCAGGCGGACGCGGTCCTCTCGAAGCGCCACCTCGATCGTCTGCCGGCCCTGGTCAAGCGGCTCGCCGCCAAGGAACGTTGACGTGGGGTCCGCGGTCGCCTGATGCCACGCTTATCGAGGATCCGTCCGCGCTCCTACGAAGCTCGCCAGCGGAACATGGTATCTCCGATCTCGTCGATTCGAATGCTGATGGCCGCGGCGCTCCTCACGACCGTGAGCACCGAGAGCCGCTCTGCCGCCTCCGTCCCCTACGAGCTGCGGGGCGCCATCCTCCTGCGATCGATCGGCTACGAGAGCGGGTTCGCGAGCCGCGCGGGCACGGCCGTGCTCGCGGTCGTCGGGGCGGAGTCGGGCGCGAGCGCAGAGGACGCGAGCGCGATGGCGGCCGTGCTCTCCAGGCTGGCCGCGAAGACGACCGTGGCCAAGCGGCAGGCGTCGGTCCTGCGCGTGACGTACAGCGGGAGGGCCCAGCTGCAGGAGGCGCTGCGCGCGGCCGGCGCCGAGGTGGTCTATGTGGCGCGCGGGCTCGCCGCGGCCATCCCGGACATCCCGTCGCGCGAGGGGGCCGTCGTCCGCATCGTCGTGTGCGGCGACGGCGACGACACGAAGCGCGGCTGCGCCGTCGCCGTGGGGCTCTCGGGCGCCAAGCCCGAGCTCCTGCTGAACGTGAAGCACGCCAACGCCGTCGGCCTCCGCTTCGACCCGCAGCTCCTCCGGCTCGCCCGCATCGTCGACTGAGGCCCTCGCGACGTCCGCCACCGGACACCGCGCATCGCCGCTCGCAACTTCACCGCTCACGGCTCACGACTCGCGATCTCCCATCTCCCAGCCAGCGCTTCTCGTTCCGCGTCCGCCATCGCCGTCCCTCACCCGCCATGCTCAATTTTCGCTCTATCCGCTGGAAGATCGCCGCCCTCGTCGCGTCGGTGGCCATCGTGCTGTCGGCGCTGGATCTGTGGCTGATCCCCGAGCACGCCGCGCGGGCGAGCGAGGCCGAGCTGCGCGAGCGCGCCGGGATCCTCGCCACCATGCTGAAGGAGCCCATCGGCGTGGCCATGGACCTCGAGCAGCCGCCGGAGACCTTCCCGGACACCCTGCGCACCGCGATGACCGATCCCCTGGTGAGCTGGGTGTCCGTCTACGACGCGGGGGGGCAGCGCATCGCCGCGATCGGCGCGGCGCAGGCGCCCGAGGGCGCGCGGGGCCGGGGCGACGCCGGCGTCGTCGTCAGCGAGGCCCCGATCCGGTCGCGGAACGGCGATCGCCAGCTCGGGACGCTGGCCGTCGGGCTGCGCAGCGACCGGATCGCCGAGCGCCGCGCCGACGCGCGCAAGACCATCGCCCTGCAATCGGCGGGGATCGCGCTGCTCGGCCTGGGCCTCGCCTGGGTCATCTCGGCGCGCATGACGCGCTCGATGGCGCACATCAAGGAGGCGGCGGACCGGATCGCCCGCGGCGACGTCTCGGCCCGGCTGTCCCTCAGGATCTCCGACGACGAGCTCGGGGACATGGCCAGCGCGTTCGAGCGGATGAACACCCAGCTGCGCGAGCTCCAGGAGACGGCCGCGCGGGTCGCTGGCGGCGACTTCACGTGCAAGATCACCGGCGACGGGGAGCTGTTCGCCGCGTTCCGCTCCATGGTGACGAGCCTCCAGGAGCTCGCCTCGCGGATCGGCAACACCTCGGCGGAGGTCGCGTCGGCCGCCGCCGGCATGTTCTCGTCGGTGCGCGAGCAGGAGACGAGCGCGAGCCAGCAGAACGCGGCGCTCGAGGAGATCCGGCGGACCGTCGAGGCCCTGACCGCCAGCGCGGATCACATCGCGAAGGACGCGACGACCGTGCACGAGATGGCGCAGCGGAGCCTCGTCAGCGTCCAGCACACCGCGGAGCAGACGCGCCTCGTCAGCTCCCACTCGGACCGCATCGGCGAGATCCTGTCCTTGATCCAGAGCATCGCCGACAAGTCGGACCTGCTCGCGCTCAACGCCGCGCTCGAGGGCACGAAGGCCGGCGAGGTGGGGCGCGGGTTCTCGCTCGTGGCCGCCGAGATGCGCCGCCTGTCCGAGCACGTCATGGACTCGGTGCGCGACATCCGGAAGCTGGTGGCGAACATGCACGCGGCCTCCCACGCGTCCGTGCTCGCGACCGAGGACGGGATCAAGCTGGCCCGCGACACGGCCGCGGCCGCCGCGCAGATCTCGGACGCGGTGGACCACCAGCGCGAGGGGACGGCGCGGGTCAAGACGGCGATCGTCGACATCGTCGGGGCGGTGAACGACGCGCTGACGAGCAGCGTGGCCGCGACGCGCTCGGCCGAGTCGCTGCTCCAGCTGTCGCACGTGCTCAAGACGACGGCGAAGGCCTTCCGGGTCAAGCCGCTGGGGGCGAGGGCCGGCAAGCCCGAAAGCGCGGAGGCGGACGCGGATGAGGAGCCGGGCTGATCTCGTCGCCGCGTTCCACCGGACCATGCCGGACCGCGTGGCCCAGGCGACCGACCTGTGGCTCGGCTACGAGCAGGGCCAGAGCGGCAACCTGCAGGTGCTGCGCCGGCTCCTGCACACGCTGAAGGGCGAGGCGCACATGCTCGAGCTCGCCGCGTGCGGCGACCTGGCCGAGCTGGCGGAGGACGTCATCGACGCGGTGCGGGGCGGCGCGCGCCCCACGCAGCTCACCGGCGACAGCCTCCTCGGCGCGCTGGAGGGGCTGGGGCTCCTGTCGGCGAGCCCCCGCGGCGACGCCGCGCCCGAGCTCGAGATCGTGAAGGAGACCCTCCGCGCGGCGCGCGCGGAGCTCGGCGGCAGCGGCCTGCCCGCCGGCGAGCTCGCGCCGCCGCTCGCGCCGCCGCCTGAGTCCGTGCACGAGAGCGTCCTGCCGCCGCGGCTGGACCCGCCCGACGCGCCGCCCGACCCCGCCCAGCCGACCGCCCGCGCGGCCCTCGACGTCGAGGCCGTCGGGGCGCTCTTGCAGGAGCTCCAGCGGCTCCACGGCGAGCGGGAGGTCATCCAGCGGCGCCTCCGCGAGTCCCAGCGCATGCTCCGCGCGCTGCTCGTCGAGATCGACCCCCGGGGCGCGCCGGACCGCTTTGCAGAGCGCATCGCGAAGACGCTCGGCTATGGTGCCGAGATCGAGCGCCTCCTGGGCGCCGTCCGTGCGGACTCGTCCAGCAACGAGTTCGCGGCGGGGCGCGCGCTCGGCGAGCTCGACGAGGTGGTCCGTAGGGCGTCGGTCGTGCGCACCGAGCGCCTGCTGAACCAGGTGTCGCTCGCCGCCCGGAGCGCCGCGCGCATGCTGGGCAAGGACGTCGAGGCGCGGGTCGAGGGGACGGGGCTGCTCGACGCGGCCGTGGAGCGCCGCCTCGAGCCGGCGCTGCTGCACCTCGTGCGCAACGCCATCGACCACGGGATCGAGCCGGCGGACGTCCGGGCGCGCCGCGGCAAGCCCGCGCGCGGGACGGTGGCGGTGACCGTCATCCAGACCGACGCCGCCGTGCGGATCGAGGTGAAGGACGACGGCGGCGGGGTCGACTTCGCCCGCCTGCGCGAGGTGCTCGCGCCCTCGGTCCCGGGCGCCTGGTCCCTCGACGACGCCGAGCTCATCCCGTACCTGTTCGCGCACGGGCTCACGACGAGCCGCAGCGTCGGCGCGATCTCGGGCCGGGGCGTCGGGCTCGACATCGTGGCGCGCGAGATCGGCGCGCTGGGCGGGCAGGTACGGGTCGACTCGAAGCCCGGGCTCGGCACGACCATCCTGCTCGTGGTGCCGAAGAACCTGCACGGCGAGGAGGTCGTCCCCATCTCCAGCGGGCGCTTCCGGTGCGCGGTGCCGACCCACGCCGTGCACTCGGTCGTGCTGCTGGAGGACGAGGAGCTCCTGCACACCCCCGACGGGCCGCGCGTGCGCCTGACCAGCGGCGCCGGCGCCGAGCTCGCGCCGCTGTACGCGCTCGGGGCGGTGCTCGGCGACGGAGGCCAGCCCGAGCCCGGGGACGCGGCGCTCGTGCTGCACCACGCCGCGGGCCTCTTCGCGGTGAGCGTCGGCGGCTACGAGAACCCCCGGCTGGTCGCGCTCGTGCGCTCCGAGGAGATGCCCGTCACCTCGCCGCTCGTGCGCGCGGTGGCGCCGACCGCGGACGGCGAGGCGATGCTGCTCCTCGACGTGGAGCGGCTGTTCGCGTACGCCCGGCAGGCGCCACGGGAGGCGCCCTTCGCCGCCGCCGAGCAGAAGCGGGAGCCGCTCGCGCTGGTCGTGGAGGACGCGCCCGTCGCGCGGGAGCTGCTCTGCGGCATCCTGCGGTCGCTCGGGCTGCGCGTCGAGGAGGCGACCGACGGGCGGGAGGGGCTCGCGCGGGCGCGGGCGGCGCCGCCCGACGTGGTGCTGACCGACCTGGAGATGCCCTACATGAGCGGCCTGGAGCTGGTGGCGGAGCTCAGGCGCTCGCCCGGGCTCGCCCGCGTGCCGGTCGTCGTGCTGACGACGGCGGCGCAGGAGCAGAGCGAGGCCGCGCTGCGCGGGCTCGGCGTGCGGGCGGTGCTGTCGAAGCAGCGGTTCGTCGAGGAGGAGCTGCGCCGGATCATCGCGGCCAGCCTGGGGGGCGCCTGACGACGCGCAGGTCGAGCGCCCCCGCGGCCGTCACTTCGCCGCGGGGGAGGCCCCCGGCAGCGCGACGGAGATCTCGACGCGCCCCGGAGGCAGCTTCGTCTCCCCGAGCGCGGCGGCCGCGGGGTCGTGCTCGGCGTGCCCGACCGCCGACAGCCGGGCCCCTGCCACCGAGCACTTGTCCTGGAGGGTCTGCGTGACGGTCGCCGCCCGGACCGCCGAGAGCTCCCACGGCGTCGGATAGGCGGCCTGCAAGGGCGCAGGGACCGAGGCCGGAGGACCGCTGACCGCGCCGACGCGCAGCGGCGCCTGGCCGCCGCCGCTCGCGGACAGCGCCCCCGACACCTGGCAGAGGAGGGCTTGCCCCTGCGGGCTCACGTCGACCGTGTTGGGGAGGAACACCGCGCTCTCCGAGAGCGCGACGAACGCCTGTCCCTCCGCGACCGCGACCGCCGCGACCCCTTTCTTGACGTGCTTGTCGAGCTTCCCCGCGAGCTCCGCCTTGATCTGCTCGACCCGATCGACGCCCGATTTCTTCGCGGCCTCGGTCTGCTGCCGCTCCGCCTCGCTCTTCTCGATCTGCGCCGTCTTCGCCTGGAGCTCCCCGCGCACCTGGCTCAGCGTCTGTTCGAGCTCTTTGCCCCTCTGGTTCGACTTCCGCTGCTCCTCCAGCAAGAGCACGTGAGCGCGGTGGAGCGGGACGTAATATGCCGCCACGAACGCCGCGGCCGCGACGAGGAGGAGCGCCGGCATCACGCGCATCCAGCGTCGGAAGCTGGACGATCCAGCGCTGTTGCCGGCCCCGATCGCCTCATCCGCGATGTTCATGACTGCCTCCATGCTCCGCCGCCATCGCCGGCGAGAATACCGGCATGGCGAGGATCTCGCCAGCGCCACGGGTCACAGCGTTACAGCTCACACCTCACTCATTGCAAAAATCCGCACCGTCTCGAAAGCACGCGGAGGCTCATGTCGGTGTGTACGGTGCGCGCGCGCCGTGGCATCCTCGTGGGCGCAAGGGAGGACTTTGTATGAAACCGCCGCCCCTTCCGGCCAGGCGCCCGGCGCCGCCCGTTCCGGCAACCGATGATCGCGAGAGTCTCTGGCATGTCGCGATCGCGCCTGACGACATCAAGGTGCTGACGTTGGACAAGCTCGACGACCTGTTCCGTCTCGACGTGATCGACGAGACGACGAAGATATGGCGCCCTGGGATGGCCGCCTGGCAGCCGCTCGGCGTCGTGGCGGGAATCGAGCCGACGTCGCCCGAGCCGGCGCAGGTCCAGGGTCCTCCGCCGAGCGCGGCGCGTCGGGGCCCGCCTCCGCCGCCCCCGCGCGCCCCTGGGCGGCGGAACATGGACTCCGACCATCCGACGCCGGTGGCGTCGAACATGTCCTCCACGATGCCGCTCGGCGCCCCGATGTCGCTCGGCGACACGATGCCGCTGGGAGCGCTGGACGACAGCTCGCCCAACCTCGTGACGCGGACCGAGGTGCAGGCGCCGCCCGCGGCGATGCTCGCGGCGTCTCGGCCCACCTCGCCGCCGTGGATGCCGGCGGCGCGGGAGCCGGAGTCGTTCAACGAGTCGCCCTACGCGGCGCCTCGCGCGCGCGAGACGGGCCGGGCGCAGCGCCTGACGCTGGCGCTGTCGGTCGTGGCGGGGCTGCTCGTGACGCTCTACCGCAATGACGTCCTCCTCGACGCCGCGCGTTCCTCCGGCCATCAGGGTGAGTATCTGAAGATCGAGACCGCGCTCGGCGGGCCCGGCTTCGGGACCCCGCGCTCGATCGAGAAGCTCAGCGTGACCGCAGAGCAGGCGCCGGCGAAGTAATCCCACCGAGATCCAGCGCTCCTTCGAGCGTTGCACGGCACGCGGCATCGCGAGCGCGGCCGCGCTGCGGCGTTCGGCCGCCCTGGCACAGCGACCCAGACACGAAGGCCGCCGAGGCGCAGGCGACGCCACGAGAGCGAGAAGGGCTCGCTCCTCGGCGCCCCGGAGGCTCGTCTCCGGGCGGTGGTCGACTTTGCCCGAGAACGATCACACGGAGACGGGGAGGCGGGGAGATTTACTGAGTTTCTTTCTCCCTGCCTCCCTGCCTCCCCGCCTCCCTGTCCAAAACTGACCAGTCCCCGTCTTCGTCTCGCAAGAGCACCTCCGCGGCGCCACGCGCTGTCAACGGAGGATCGCCCCGAGGCTCGCCGCAACGCAGGTCGCGCTTCGCGCTGGGGCTTCGAGCCGACCGGAGCAGCCATGTCTGCGCCAGGAACGACACAGTGGCTCGTCCGCGCACAATGTCGTCCACCAGTATCGCAAATCAACGTTGTCAGTGCAGACGAGCTCCAGATTTGCTATAGTAAAGACCTTACTCTAATCGGGGAGGGCACTACCGGATCTCATGCGATCCCCGGTTGCACGCCGAAATTTGCCCAACGCGTCCGCCACGCCGTGGCGCGGTGGGCTCTGGTCAGCACCGATATTTGAAATCCCTTGAACAAGACAGGGAGGTGGTCCTATGTCGCCCTTTATCTCACGCAACCTGGCTGTCGTTCTGGCTCAAGTTGGTTTGCTTACCACGGCTTCGTGGAGCCTCACCGGATGTGATCAGGCGGGTCACGTGGACGAGTCGCTCGAATCCGATGCTCAGGCCATCGTCACCGAGGAGGCCGACGAGGCCGACGAGGCCGGTGTTACCGAGGATCTCGGCGATGGCGACGAGGCGTGCTCCGGCGAGGAGCCGACCTTCACCTCGCGCGAGATCGTACGGGATCTCTCGTTTCCGATGCGGATCGTCTGGGGGCCGGACGGCTACCTGTGGCTGACCGAGCGCACCGCGAAGCGGGTCGTGCGCGTGAGGCCGGAGGACGGCCTTCAGAAGACCGCTATCACCATCCCGGAGGCGTTCCAGTCGGGAGGTCAGGACGGGCTGCTGGCCCTGGCGCTGCACCCGGATCTGCTCAAGCACAAAGGGAAGGACTATGTGTACGTGTCCTTCACCTACAACGTCGCGGCAGATCCAGCGGTGGACCGCAGGACGAAGATCCGCCGCTACACGTACAACCGGGCGACCGAGACCCTCGGGAGCCCTGTCGACGTCATCACGGGCCTGCCGGGGAGCGACGATCACAACTCCGCGCGGCTCCTGTTCGGCCCCGATGGGAAGCTCTATTACACCATCGGGGATCAGGGGAACAATCAGTTCGCCAGGATGTGCAACCCGAACCGCGCGCAGGAGCTGCCCACGGCGGCCGAGGTCGCGGCGCACGACTGGTCGAAATACGTCGGCAAGATCCTGCGCTTGAACGTCGATGGCTCGATCCCGAAGGACAACCCGAAGATCGACGGGGTCCGCAGCCATATCTACTCGTACGGCCATCGCAACGCGCAGGGCCTCACGTTCGGCCGGGGCGACAAGCTCTACGCGAACGAGCACGGGCCGAAGAGCGACGACGAGCTGAACCTCATCCAGGCCGGCAAGAACTATGGCTGGCCGTACGTCGCCGGCTACAAGGACGACCAGGCGTACACGTACGACAACTGGTCGGCCTCGAGCCCGACGCCGTGCAACGAGCTCTCCTGGAGCGACTTCGCTCCTCCCCCGTCCGTGCCGCGGCAGCTGGAGAGCGCCTTCAGCCATCCGGACTTCAAGGAGCCGCTCCTCACCTTCTACACCGTCCCCAACGACTACGTCTTCTTCGACTGGGCGTGCGGGTTCAGCCAGTACATCTGCTGGCCGACGATCGCGCCCTCCTCGCTCCACTACTACCCTGCCGGGCACGGCATCCGCGGGTGGGGGCACTCTCTCCTGATGACCTCCCTCAAGAAGGGCGCTGTGTACCAGGTGAAGCTGAGCCCGAACGGGAAGTCCGTGGAGGGCGAGCCCGTCGTCCTCTTCCAGACCACGAACCGGTACCGCGATCTCGCGATGAGCCCGGATCGCAAGACCTTCTACATCATCACGGACACCACGGGGAACACGAGCGGGCCGACCGGCGGCGTCACGACGGTCCTGGACAACCCGGGGGCGATCCTCGAGTTCAAGTACACGACATCGCACTGAGCCAGCAGACGTCGGGCGCGGGCGCGGGCGCGCCCGCGCTCAGGCGCTCGCGGGCGCCCTGTGGAGCTGCAGCAGGTCCCTCGACGGCGCCCTGCCGGCCAGCGCAGCCGCGCAGGGCGCGTCCTCGGCGGCCACGAGGTCAATCAACGTTCGTGCCGCCGGCCCGCCCCGGATCCCGAGAGGCCAAGCGCGCCTGAACCCCGGCTCTCCGGCGCTGCCCCGCGCCGGCCGACGCGCAATCACGGCGTAGGAGTGCAAACGGTGCGCGCGCCCGAAACGGATAGCGCGGCAGCCCTGTGTGTCAGTAGAATGGAGGATCCTTGAACTCTGAATGAGGTCGAAGTGGAAAATCATACCATGGTCAAACGAGGGCGCTTTGCCCGGTTTCACCGTTCCATCTCGCTCGCCCTGATCTCTCTGAGCGTCGCTTGCGGCCAGGCACCGGCTGGCGACGGCAACGGCAACGGCAACGCGGCGCCGCCCCCGTCCCTGATCGGGGATGTGTCGTTCTCCACGCCCAGCCAGACGTTCAGGGATCAGATCCAGGTGGGCATGTCCACGGCGATCGAGGGGGCCGAGATCCGCTACACGCTGGACGGGCTGCTGCCGACAGCGTCCTCCACGTTGTACACGGGCGAGCCCGTGCCCCTCACCGCCACGACGCAGGTCCGCGCTCAGGCGTTCGTGGGAGGCGCCGCGACCGGCGCGGTGAGCACCGGCCTCTACATCGCGCGCACCATCGACGCGACGTCCGATATTCCCATCGTGATCGTGGACGGTTACGGCATGGGCAAGCCGACCGACAAGGAGGTCTACTTCGACGCGGCGGTGATGATCTGGGAGCCGGTCGACGGCGTGGCGTCGATCGCCTCGCTGCCCACGATGGCGATGCGCGGCGGGTATCACGTGCGCGGTCAATCGTCGCAGAACTTCCCGCAAACGCCGTACAAGCTCGAGCTGTGGGACAACGACGACAAGGACCTCGACTACCCCGTGCTGGGCATGCCCGCCGACTCGGACTGGGCGCTGATCCCGCCCTACTACGACCGCACGTTGATCCGGAATCCGTTCACGTTCACCCTGGGCCGCGACATGGGCCTCCAGGCGCCGCGCGTCGAGTTCGCCGAGGTCTATCTGAACTACGACGCGCGCGCCATCGGCGAGGCGGATTACCAGGGCATCTACTGGGTCTCGGAGACCATCAAGAACAACAAGGTCCGCACCGATCTCAAGGAGCTCAAGGAGACGGACCGGGGACTGCCGGACATCAGCGGCGGCTACATCTTCAAGTTCGACCAGGCGGCCGCCGAGGAGCCGAAGCTCGCCTGCACCGGCTCGGATCCGCTCCCGTCGTTCGGCGGGTTCGGCGGCCCCCGCCCCGACGAGGGCGGCACGTGCTGGATCGATCTCGAGGTCGTGGATCCCGATCCCCTGAACGACGAGCAGAAGACCTGGCTGACGCAGTACATCCAGGAGTTCCACGACAGCGTCCATCAGACGCCGATCGGCGATTACTCGTCGTACATCGACGTGCCGTCGTTCATCGACTACCTGATCATCAGCGAGCTGACGCTCAACGTGGACGCTTACGTGCGGAGCGCCTATTACTTCAAGGATCGCGATCAGAAGCTCAAGGCCGGCCCGCTGTGGGATTACAACTTCGCGCTCGGCGGCGTGGGCGCCCAGAGCGCGACGCCGCAATCGGGCGACGACACCGGCTGGCGCTTCAGCGGCACGAGAAACGTCAACAACTGGTATCAGAAGCTCACCGCGGATCCGAGCTTCATGGCGCAGGTGAAGGCGCGTTACACGGCGCTCCGCCAGACGCACCTGTCCGAGGCCGCGATCGAGGAGCGCATGAACGGGCTGAGCGCGCCGATCTCGCAGGCCGTCGTCCGCGACTTCGCCAAGTGGCCTGTGTCGGACGTCATCGAGTCGAGCGAGGGCTTCCTCGGCGGCCCGACCGCGCCGACGTGGGAGGGGCAGCTGCAGGGCATGCGCGACTTCCTGCGGGCCCGACTCGCCTGGATGGACGCCAACCTGCCGTGACGCGGCGCGAGCGGCCGCGCAGATGGCGCGGCCCTCCTCGACCGTGCGCGAGGTGCTAGCTGCGCTGCAGCCGGCTCACGGCGAACGCGCCGTCGCCGAGGAAGGCCTGCGCGCCGAGCGCGATCATCAGGAAGGCGACGTACTCCCAGCCGCCCCCCTGACCGGCGAACATCCAGCCGTTCGGCAGGTGCACGAGCAACGCGCCGATCATCACCGGCAGGAGCAAGAGCGAGACCAGGCGAGTCCTGAGCCCGGCGAGGAGCGCCGCGCCGCCGAGCAGCTCGGCGAGAAACACCGGATACGCCGTCCAGCCCGGAAAGCCGCTCGCCGCGAAGAACGCGACGGTGCCCGGCAGCGTGTACACGAGCGGCTTGGCGAGCGCGTGCGCCAGGAACACGGCGCCCAGCCCGAGGCGCAACGTCAGCGCGGCCAGCTCGGCCGAGCGGGGAACGGAGAGGATCGTGTCGACACGGTTCATGGGTGATGCCTCCATGACCCGAGGAGTAAGCCCTGGCGCCGCGCCACGGTAGAGCGCGCCCGGGAACGAATTGTTCTCGGGGGAGAACGATCTGCCGCTACGCCCACGAGATCCCGCGGAACGCGGCCGCCAGGTGCTCGACGAGCCGCCGCACCCGCGCGGGCGGGCGCCGGCCGGCCGCGTGCACCGCGTAGATGCCCATGGGCCGGGGCGCGAACGCGTCGAGCAGCGTGACAAGGCGCCCGGCCGCGAGGTCCTCGTCGACCATGAAGCGCGGCAGCACCGCGAGGCCGATCCCGGACACGGCCGCCTCGCGGAGCGCCGTCCCGTTGCTCGCCGTCAGCGGGCCGGAGACGGGGACGGAGATGCGCCCGCCGGCCCCGTAGAAGCGCCACTCGTCCTCGACGCGCAGGTGGAGGTAGCGCAGGCAGTCGTGGCGCAGGAGATCCCCCGGCTGCTCGGGCCGCCCCCGCCGCTCGAGGTAGCCCGGCGCGCCGACCACGTGCAGCGCCGTCGTGGCGAGCTGGCGCGCGACGAGGCTCGAGTCCTTGAGCTTCGTGATCCGGATGGCCAGGTCGACGCGCTCCTCCACCAGGTCGACGAGCCGGTCGTTCAGCATGAGCTCGACGTGCGCGCCCGGGCTCGCCCGGAGGAACCGCGCGAGCGGCTCCGCCAGGTACATCTGCGCGAAGCTGACCGGCGCGTTGAGCCGGATGCGGCCCCGGTCGGCGTCGGACGCGCCCCGGACCGCGGCGGCGGCCTCCTCGAGCACGCGCGCGCAGCGCGAATACAGGTTCATGCCGGCGTCCGTGACGGTGAGCTTGCGCGTGGTGCGCACGAGCAGGCGCTCGCCGAGGCGCTCCTCCAGGCGCGCGACCCGGGTGCTCACCATCGACTTCGACACCCCGAGCTCCGCCGCGGCCGCGGTGAACGAGCGGCGCTCCACGACGCGCGCGAAGCACAGCAGGGCGGGCAGATCGTCGAAGAGCGGGTCGACCATGCGCCCACTGTGCACGGCGGGGCGGATTGTTCGCAACGGCGAACATCCGGGGTCGGCGTCGCCCGCGGTCGCCCGGCGAACGCGGCGCCGTGTGGCGGACGGCCGGGGCCTCTTCGCGGAGCGCGATGCTCAGAGGAGACCAGACGACAACGCCGAGACGCTCCCATGGCCGAGTGACGCGGTGCGCGACCGCCGTACGCCTAGCGCGCGGATCGGCACCCCGCTATAAACGAACAAACCACGAGAGAGGGGGTTTCATGGCCAGCTCATTCAACTACCTGAGCACGAGCGTCGACGTCTCGTCCGTATCGTTCGACGCGATCAGCAAGTACATGCAGGTGCTCCTCCTGCGGAACTTCGCGACGGGGACCTGGGTCTTCAGCAAGGGCGCGATGCAGTCCGTCAAGGGGTGCGTGCTCGCGTCCCCGTCCCTGCCGGACGACAGGGGTCAGACCGACCAGGACTATGTGCACCACTGGATCCGGGACGCGGCCATCTGCATTCCGGAGGCGCTCGACAACCCGGTCTTCATGGCGCGGAACATCTGCGAGGATTACACGATGTTCTCGGCGCTGTGCCAGGAGAACGCCGAGCGAGCGAGCAGGTTCGCGCTGGCGTGCTTCCACATCGACGGCACCGTGCGCGACAACTGGACCTCGCAGACGGATGGCCCGGCGCACCGCATCCTGTCGCTCCTCGCCATCGAGGATCGGCTGTCGCTGCAGGCGCTCGCCACGGCCAGGTCCATCATCGAGAAGGACACCCGGTACCTCCTCTCGGCGTACAAGGAACAGACGCACAACCTCTGGGAGGAGACGGCCGGATTCAGCTTCTATGCCCGCTCCGTGCAGCGGAAGGCGTTCCTCTCGCTGATCGGCCGCGCCGACGAGCTCGGGCTCTCTCCGTACACCAACGACATGTGGGCGGCGGCAGAGTGGCTGGGCAGCCAGATGGCGACGCACCAGGGCACCTACGACGGGCAGCCGTACTACGCGTCCATCACCGGACCGAACGGCAAACCCAGCGATGGCAGGGGAGCGACGCTCAACGTGGATGTCGTCATGTCGGTCGTCTACGGATCCACGAGCTGCGCGGACCCGGTGCTGCTCTCGACGGCTGCGCTGGTGCGCGAGGCGTTCGTCCAGGGCGACCTGCGGTACCGCATCAACGACGCCGATCGGGCGCTGCCTCGGAGCAGGGGGCCGATGATCGGGCGGTACCCGGAGGATACGTACGACGGCAACCAGTCGGATGCTGGTCCGGACGCCGGTCACCCGTGGGCGCTCACGACGTGCAACTTCGCGGAGCTCTACTTCATGCTCGCGGCGAAGATCAAGAGCTCCCCGGGCGCCGTGGTCGTGAACGCCACGACGCAGAAGTTCTTCGCGCAGGTGGGCGTGAGCGATCCCGCCGATCCGGACATCGCGGCGAAGCTGATCGACGCGGGCGACAGGATGCTGGAGGCGGTGATCTACCACTCCGATCGCCTCCAGCTGAGCGAGCAGTTCGATCGCGACAACGGGTATGAGTGCAGCGTGAGCGATCTGAGCTGGAGCTACGCCGCCTTCCGCAGCGCTGTCAGGGCGCGCGAGTCCGCCGTGGGAGATTTTCCGAGCCGCCACGGGTAGCCCGAGCGCGGCGCGCCCGTACCGGTTTCCGCCCACCTCAGCCCCATGCCGAGCAGAGCGGCGGTCTCCCGCACAGGAGACGGGCCCAGATCGGCGTTTTCGGCGCGCAAGCGCACTCCGGTGCGCTGAGCACCGAAAACGTCGAGGTGGGCCCGTATCCGAAGCGGGTGACCGCCGCTCTAGAGCGAATCCTGACGGTTGAGCACGGCGTTGAAGACGACCGCCGGCACCCGCAGGCGCTCGTCGCCCTCGTAGAGCTGGCGCAGCTCGGCGAAGCGCGCGTCGGGCGCTCGGGTGATCGCGGCGAGCCGGTCGAACAGCGCGAGCTGGTCGTCCCGCAGCGGCTCGTCGGGTCCGATTCCGATCATCGCACCCCAGTCGTCCCACGGCAGCATCTCCATGTTGTTGAGCGCTGCGAAATCGCGCAGGACGTTGCCGCTGATGAACCAGAACCCGCGCATGTCGAACATACCGAACCTCGACGGATCGGCCTCCCCGGCGCGGCACTGCGCCCAGGCGTCGCCCGCGATCACGAAGCGGCGGCGCGGCACGTCGAGCACATCGAAGTCGGGCTTCAGCGCCGCCCGCTGAACGTCGTCGATCTGCGCGTCGACGAGGACCCAGCGCGCCTCGGCGGCGTTCCAGTACTCGCAGACCCAGTGGTCCACGAGGTCGACGGCGTGGAAATAGCCGCCGAAGCCGCAGCGGGCGCGGGCAGGGATCCCCTTGGCGCGCAGCAGGGCGACCAGGAGCACCGTGAAGTCACGGCAGGTGCCGACGAGGCGCGTGTCGAGCGGCCGGGCGGCGGAGAGCGGCCGATCGTCGTGGGCGAAGAGGCGATCCAGCATCCGGTCCGTCGGGCGGAGGTGAGACTCGCCGCGGCGCTCGTCCGAGAGCTCCACGCCATAGGCCTGCGCCCAGTGCAGGTGCAGCAAGAGGCCCTGTACGACGCGCACGAGCGAGGCCACGTCGCCCGGCAGCTCGTCGAACCTGGGCGCGTGCGCGCCGCCGGACGTCATCGCCGCAGGGCGCGTGTAGAAGTCGAGGATCTCTCGGGGGGTCGTCATCGTTCGTTCTCCACGAGGTGAACCGTCCGGGAGACGGTGTCGTCTGCCCGGAGATCTCTAGATGAAGACGGGAGGAATATCGACCTCTTCGAGCTGAAGAACGTCCGGTGGGCCGTATTCCGTGTCCACGCTCGCCTTCATGTGCCTCCTCGAAGCTGGCAAAGACCGATGGCGCCCTCGCCAGCCGTCCCCTCGCCGGAGAAGGGCTGATCAGCAGGTGAGGCGCCGCGGGGCGCACGCTCGCGTACCTGTCGGTCCTCCTTCATCTTCCGACGACAGCACGGTTCCGCCGCGACCGGTCCGATGTTCACCGCTCGCGGTGAGCCCCTGGACGAGGCAGCGATCGCGCAACAGGAACCCGCCCTCGCTGCCGCCGGCCGCGCAGCGTTCGCCCGTTCGCCCGATGCGGCGCTGGACAGCGCGGCGCCGCTCGGGGAACACTCGGGCATATGGGATACGAGGGGGACGACGGTAGCGCTCAGCTGGCTCGCCGCCTGGAGGCGATGGAGCAGGAAATGGAATCGCTGCGGGCGGACGCACGCAGATGGCGCGCGCTGATGGCGGCGCGCTGCTTCAGCGTGTCGATCCACCACTCCGTCGGCAGGACCCACGCCGTCAATCCCGGCTGGGAAGCGCTCTGGCGGGCCCCAGCCGAGGCTTTCTTGCAAATGAACTACAACATGCTGGAGGACCCGCAGCTCGTCGAGAACGGCATCATGCCGCACGTCGAGCGGTTCTTTGGCGGCGAGGAGGTCGCGATCCCGCCGATCAGCTACGACACCGATCTCGTCGATGAGCTCACGGGCAAGGCGGGCGGAGCGGTGTGGGTCTGCTCCTTCGGCGTGCCGGTGCCCGACGCACGGGACGGCTTCGAGGGCGTGCTGTTCCAGTTCGCCGTCCCGGAGGCGGCCGATATCCAGCACAAATACGAGGCCCTGATCGAGGAGCAGCGGGCGCTCCAGGCGTCGCTGGAGGCGCGGAACCGGGAGCTCGAAGAGACGGTGCGGGTGATCGCGGCGCAGCGGGACGCGATCCAGGCGATGAGCGTCCCGGTGATCCGCGTCGCGGACGGCGTGCTCTGCCTCCCCATCGTGGGCATGATCGACGACGCGCGGGCCAGCGCGCTCCTCGAGCGCCTGCTCGAGGCGATCGCCGCGCAGCAGGCGGCGCAGGTGCTGCTCGACATCACCGGCGTGCCGGCGCTCGACGCCCGGGCCGCCGCGCAGCTCGTCGGGGCGGCGTCCGCAGCGCGGCTCCTCGGCGCGTCCTGCACCCTGGTGGGCGTCTCGCCCGCGCTGGCGCAGACGCTTGTCGAGCTCGGCGTCGACCTCGGCGGCCTCGACACCGCGGCGACGCTGGCCGAGGGGCTGACCCGGGCCCTCGCCGCGCGCCGCGGGGCGGCGCAGCGGAGCGCGGCGGTCGCGGCGCGCGCGCCCGAGCGAGGCGAACGGGGAGCGGCGCATCGGCCGGCGGCGCTGCCCCCTGGAGAGGGTCCCTCCCGCAGGCGGTGAGCGCTCGTCCGGCTACGGCGCCGTCAACCAGATGGAGAACGGCGGGTAGGTGAGGTTCAGGCCGCGCCGCGTCCCGTGCAGCGCAAGGCCGGCGCGCGAGCAGAAAACTTAATCGGTTCATAATTCACCGCCGTGAGCGGACGGCGCGCCCCGCCCGACCCGGGATCGCGGCCGTGGAGGCGCCGGGGCGCCATGGCCGGCGCGGCGAACCGCGGGGGCGCGGGCGGCGCTCCTTCGGCTGGCCTCCGGCCCCTGGCTCCTGCGACGCAGTCGTGGCGATCTGGCGACGGCATGCACGCCTTGCATGAGGTCCATGATGCATTCGAGTTGGAAGGGCGCCAACCGTCGCCATAAACACTCCCCGTCGCACCGATACGACGCGGGGGGCGCGAAGCGTCGAGACGCTCGGGGCGACAGGAGAAGCAACCAGTGCGCGCACCTGTATATGCTTTGCTCTCATTATGCTTGGTCGCCTGCAGCGTGGAGGGCTACGACGAGACCTCCGAGGAGATCGGCGCGGCGGATGACGCGCTGATCGGGGGGCGACCGGCGCTCGAATCGGAGTATCCGTCGACGGTCCTCGGCCCGGGATGCACCGCGGCGAAGGTCGGACCGCGCCACTTCCTCACCGCCGCTCACTGCGTGGATGACGAGTACAACGCCACCGTGTCCCCGAGCTACGGGCCAGGCGGCTCCTACTGGGTCAGCGCCACCAACACGCCCCCGATTTGGCCCTACGTCGAGCTGACGATCGAGCAGACGTACATCCACCCGCAGTGGCTCGCGGACTGCGCCGCCGCGCTGGCGGGGGGAGCGACCGATTGCGCGGTCAACGTCCTGAACCCGGGGCACACGCCCGACCTCGCGCTCGTCGTCGTCAACGAGCTCTCGCCGACGATCCCGGCGGCCGTGGTGGACGGGGCGCCGGTCGCGGTGGGGGATCCCGTCGTGGCGACCGGCTACGGCTGCGAGGACCCGAGCGGCTCGGGCGGCGGTCTCTTCAAGCTCCAGGAGCTCACCGCGTCGGCCTCCTCGATCCTGAATCACCCCGGCTCCTACGTCTCCGGCCAGGACATCATCGACGTCGCGGCGGCGTACGTGCTCACGCCGGGCTACGCCAGCAGCACGAGCTACGCCAGCCTGTGCCCCGGCGACTCGGGCGGCCCGCTCTATCGCCAGAGCGCGACCGACCTCGTGGTCGTGGGCGTCAACGCCTATTACACGTTCCCGTCCGGCTGGAGCGGCCCGGCCCCCTCGCAGACCAACTGGCACACGCGGCTCGACACCGCGGCGCGCTACCCGGTGACGACGTGGCTCCAGGGCCTCGGCGTGAACGTGATCAACGGCGGCACCGCGCCGACCTGCACCGACGGCGTCAAGAACGGCACCGAGACGGACGTCGACTGCGGCGGCACGTGCACGGCCGACTGCGCGAACGGCAAGGCGTGCGTCACCGGCGCGGACTGCACGAGCCAGAGCTGCGTGGCCGGCGTCTGCCAGCCCAGCACCGGGACGGCGCCGTGCAGCAGCCTGTGCACGGGCCCCACCGTGTACTCGAGCGCGAGCTACAGCTCGGGCAACCTCGGCACCGGCGCGCGCTGCTTCGAGACCACGGCGAGCCTGAGCGGCGCCAACTGCGGCAACTTCGCGGGCGGCCGCACGTTCGCGGTCAACGGCACGAGCGTGACGTGCAACGGCGGCAACATCACCCTGCCCGCGAAGCGGAACGGCGGATACTGCTTCCAGGCCTCCGCCGGAAACGAGGCGTGGGCCTACTTCACCAGCTGGTAGAGGGAGACGCGCAGCGAGCGAACCGCGGCCGCCCCCGCCCGGGGCGCGGCCGCGGCCGTTTCATCACCTTTCATCATTTTCCATCACCGCGGCGCCGCGTCCTCCTTGGCGGGCGGGGCGCCGAGGCCGAGCTCCTTGAAGAGGAACGCGAACACGTCGGCTTGCTGCTCGATCTCCTCCGAGAGCGGCGTCCCGGCCCCGTGGCCCGTCGAGCCGCTCGCCCGGAGCAGGATGGGCGCCGAGCCCGACGAGGCCGCCTGCAGCCGCGCCGCCATCTTCCGCGAGTGCCATGGATCCACCCGCGGGTCGTTCGCGCCGGTCAGGAACAGGATCGCCGGATACGCGGCGCCCTCCTTGACGTGGTGATACGGCGAGTAGGCATAGAGCGCCTTGAACTGCTCGGGATCCTTCACCGTGCCGAACTCGGTCACGTTGAACGCCCCGTTCGGCGTGAGCTCCACCCTGAGCATGTCGTAGATGCCGACGTGCGACACCACCGCCTTGACCATCTCCGGGTGCTGCGTGAGCTGCGCTCCCATCAGCAGACCGCCGTTCGAGCCGCCGAGGATGGCGAGCCGCTGTGGGCTCGTGATCCGCTCGTCGACGAGGTGCTGCGCGCACGCCGCGAAGTCGTCGAAGACGTTCTGCTTCCTCGTGAGGTTGCCGCCGCGGTGCCACGCCTCCCCGAACTCGCCGCCGCCGCGCAGGTTCGCGATCGCGACCACCCCTCCCTGGTCGAACCACAGCCGCCAGAGGGGGTTGAACCCGGGAGCCATGCTCGTGCCGTAGCCGCCGTATCCCGTGAGGAGCGCCGGCGCGGTCCCGTCGAGGGGTGTGCCCTTCCGGCGCAGGATGCTCATGGGAACCTTGGTCCCATCCTTCGATGTGCACGCCTCCCGGGCGACGTCGACGTCGGCATAGGAGACAGGGGCCGTCATCGCGAGCGGCGTCTTCGCCACCTTGCCGTCCCTGGCCGAGTACGCGAACCAGGCCGCCGGCTCGGTGTAGCTCACGCCGCGAAAGAGCATGTCGTCGCCTTGCGTACGCACGAGCTGCCGCACCGAGGAGACCTGCGGGATCGGCACCGTCCCGAGCGCCTTGCCCTTCAGATCGAAGACGCGGACCTGCGACGGGCCGCCGAGCAGATCGCGGACGTAGAGCCGCCCTGTCGTGGGCAAGAAGTCCTGGATCACCGCCTCGCTCTCGGGCACGACGAGCTCCGCCCTGGCGAGGTCCAGCTTGCCCGGCGAGAGGCGCAGCACCTTGCCGCGCGGCGCGTCCTTGCGCGACAGGAGGTAGAGCCGGTCGTCGGCGCCGAACACGACCCGGATGACCTTGTCGGGCAGGTCGGCGAAGCGCGTCCACTTGCCCGAAGCGTCGAGGAGATAGTGCCAGTACTCGCCTCCATCCCCGTTCTGCACGCTGGCGAGCACGAGCTTGCCGCTCTCGCTCGTCGTGAGCTCCACCTCGGCGATGCGGGGGAATTCCTTGCCGAGCGCGTACTTGTCGTCCTTGTCCGGCGTACCGAGCTTGTGGAAATAGATCTGCTGAAAGAAGCCCATGTCCTCTGGCGGGCGCTCCCCGGGCCGAGGGTGCCTGGTGTAGTAAAACCCCTTGCCGTCGCCTGTCCACGCCAGGCTGCCGCCCGCGGTGCCGCTGTTCGCGTAAGGGACGGTGTCGCCCGTCTCCTTGCCTGTCGCCACGTCGTAGACGCGCACGGTGCCGCTCTCGGTGCCGCCTTCGGACAGGGAGACAGCCACCTTCTTGCCGTCGCGCGAAGGGACGAACCAGTCGATGGTCGTGTGCCCTTTCGGGTCGATGACCTCTGGATCGACGAGGGTCCGCGCGGAGGCGGGGTCGTTCACGGAGCTCAGGACGACGAGGAAAGGCTGCTGCTTCGGCGGCTGGTTCTTGAGCGCGAAGATCTGCCCGCCGGCCTCGTCGAGCGCGTAGTGGTTCGCGGAGGTCGCCGACAGGATCTCCTGCACGCGCGCCCGGATGGCGCCGCGCGCCGGCACGGCGTCGAGGTAGGCGCGCGAGAGCTGGTTCTGCTCGGCGACCCAGCGCTCCACCTCGGGGGAGCTCGCGTCCTCCAGCCACTGGTAGTCGTCGACGACCCGGGTGCCATGGTACTCGCTCGCCACGGGCCGCTTCGCGGGCGCCGGATAACGAAGCCGCCCCGGCCCGAGGGGCGCCTCCGGCGCGGCGTGGGGCGAGGTCGCGGCGGCCGGGGACGCGGCCGGCATGTCCAGCGGCCTCGACGCGGGGGCGCTGCACGCCGCGAGCAGCGGCAGCGCCAGGGTGACGGCGGAGGTGGTGCGCAGGCGGTTCATGTCGCCGACGCTAGCCGGCGACGGGGCGGTCACGGAAGAGGGCGAGCGACGTCGCGATCCTGCAACCGTGCAAGCCGGCTCCTCGCAGAATCGAAACCCGCCCGATCGGCGCCCGAGACATAAGTAGGGGATTTTCCGAAGGGTGTACTTGGTACGGAGGATGCTTAGTCGGGGACCAGCTCCGCCGGCGGCCTCCGCCTAATCCCCCGAGGCGCCCGGCGGCGCTGCTATTTTGTCCTCTTGATTTCGGGCAGCCGCTCTGGTCGCGGCGCCTCGATGGTCGAGGCCGGTGGGCGCTGGCGTCCCTGCATCGATGGCAGAGGTCGCCTGGGTCCCGGGCACCGTGAGAGGCGCGGCGCCGTTCCTGCTACCGTGCGCCGCATGTCAACTTACGGGAACGAGGGGGCGGCTGCGAGCGGCGAGGTCCGCGAGGTCGACGAGAGCGTCCTGAAAGATCTCGAGTCGAGGTACGCCGACGTGGCTTGCCCGGTGCACGGCGACCCGCCGAGCTTCGAGCTCGCGCCCGACGGCTCCGTGGTCGAGCGCTTCTGCTGTCCAGCGCTCCTCTCGATCGTCCGCGAGCTCCAGGTCGCCGCGGGCGAGCGCCCTCCGCCTCCAGAAGACGGGGACGAAGAGATCAGACGCTGATCCCCGCCGCGCAACGAGGGTGTCCATGAAAGCGGGGGGAGGACCGTTCCCGGCCGACGCGCTTTAAGCTGCGCGCCATGCTGGACATCGATCGCCGCACCTTCATCGCCGGCGCCGCGGCCTCCGGACTGCTCGCCTCGTTTCCCCGCCTCGCCAGGGGCGCGAGTGGCAAGGCCGTCGACCTTTCCCCGGTATACGACAAGATCACCGAGCAGCGGAGGCAGTCGATCGAGCGCATCCAGCGCTGGATCCAGCAGCCGTCGATCTCGGCGCAGGACGTCGGCATCGCCGAGTGCTGCGACCTGACGATGGATTTCCTGCGCGAAGCCGGCTTCGGAGCGGTCAAGAAGATGAAGACCGACGGGCACCCGGGCATCTTCGCGACGCTCGACGCCGGCGCGAAGCAGACCATGGGCTTCTACTTCATGTACGACGTACAGCCGGTGGAGGAGAAGGAGTGGTCCTCGCCGCCCTTCGCCGCCAAGCTGGTCGACAAGGCCGGCGTCGGCAAGGTCATCGTGGGGCGCGGCGCGGTCAACCAGAAGGGACCGCAGGGGGCGTTCCTGGCCGCGCTGCACGCGGTGCGCGCCGCCGGCCTGAAGCTGCCGGTCAACCTGGTGGTGGTCGCCGAGGGGGAAGAGGAGCTCGGCTCGCCGCATTTCTCGCAGGTGGTGTGGAACGATGAAGTGATGAAGGCGCTCGAGAAGTGCCAGGGCGTGATGATGCCGGCGGCGGATCAATCGCTGTCGGGCACGATCAACGTCGTCCTGGGCGCGAAGGGCATCGTCTACGTCGAGCTGGAGGCGAGCGGCAAGGCGTGGGGGCGCGGCCCGCGCGACGGGGAGATCCACTCCAGCATGAAGGTGGTCGTCGACAGCCCGGCCTGGCGGCTGGTGCAGGCGCTCGGCACGCTTGTCTCGGCGGACGGCAACGAGCCGATGATCGACGGGCTCACCGACGCCGTTCGCCCGGTCTCCAGCCAGCAAAAGAAGCTGCTCGACGACCTGGCGGCGCGCTGGGACGAGGCCGACTGGAAGAGGGTCTTCGGGGTCGACAGGTGGGTGAACGACCTCGACGAGCGCGCCATGCTCGAGCGGTACGTCTCGCGCCCGTCGGTGAACATCGACGGCCTCTATGCCGGCTACATCGGCGAGGGCTCGAAGACCATCCTGCCGCACCGCGCCTTCGCCAAGATGGATATCCGGCTGGTGCCGGACATGACCGCCAAGGACGTGCTCGCCAAGCTGCGCAAGCACCTCGACAGGCGCGGCTACAAGGACATCGTTATCAAGAACATCGGAAGCTACGACCCGACGGACACCGCGCTCGAGGCGCGGCCCATCCAGACCGAGCTCGCCGTCTACAAGGCCGCGGGCCTCGACCCGGTGATCTGGCCGCGCCTCGGCGGCTCCTGGCCCGGCTACCTCTTCACTGGAAAGCCGCTCGAGCTCCCCGCCGGCCACGTCGGCCTCGGGCACGGCTCCGGCGCCCACGCCAAGGACGAATACTTCGTCATCGAGCCCGCCGCCGGCAAGAAGTACCTCGGCCTCGACGGCGCGATCCGCTCGTTCGTCGATTTTCTGTTCGCTCTCTGAAGCTCTCTGGGCTCCTCCGAGCGCTACTCGTCGAACGCCGCGCCCGCGATGACGTCGCAGAAATGGATGGGTCGAAACCCGTCGAGCCTGCGCTCGCCGACGTCGGCCACGACCGACGAGGTGGCCGCCGCCTCGTTTCGGCGGAGCAGCCCGCAGAGCGCGGAGGTCATCGCCTCCTTGAAGCCGAGCCGCGGATAGCGCCCGAGCGCCTCCTCGACGAGCCCATCGGGCAGGAGCGTCCGGGGCGCGTAACCGACGTCGATGGCCGCGCCCATCTGGCAGAGGGCGATCTCGGGGCGCTTTCGCTGGGGTATCACGACGGTGGTGTGCAGGGCGATCGCATCCCAGACGATCTCCTGCTCGCCCGCGCCGACCCCGCGCGCGGCCAGGAAAGCCCTCGCCGCGTCGGCCCCCTCGACCTCGAAGCGCGTCTCGACGGGGGCCGAGTCGGTGAGGCCCAGGTCGTGGAACACACACGCCAGATAGAGCAGCTCACGGTCGTACGACAGCCCCCGGAGCTGCCCCAGCGCGTCGCCGAAGACGTACGTGCGCGCCACATGGTTGAAGAGGAACGGGGCGCTGACGGCCCTGGCGTGCTCGGTCGCCTCGGCGCAAAGGTTGCTGTCCGGAATCTCGGGTAGCTCGATCGCATTCATTGGCTCCTCCCGGGTTTGCTTGGGCCTGGCTCGGGATCTCACGAAGCGCCGTCACGGCGGCGTAGCGCCCGAGCCCGCAGACGGCCCGCGGCCGCGTCGCCAGTGGGTACCAGACGGCGCGTCTGTCCCAAAAGACAATGAAGCTGCAATTTCAGCCAAGGCCGACACTCGCTCTGTGGCGCGCGCGGCCCGGTCGGCCTGGTTCCTCGTCTTCCCCGGCCCCGCCTCGCGCGCCCCTCCGGCGGGGTCGCTTGAGCCCGCCGCCGCCACGCTCTATCCTGGTCGCCGGCGATGCTGCTCGGACACGACGCGCTCAGGAACCTCTGCCGGGCGCGAGACCTGCTCTCCGAGGTGCGCGAGTCGAGGCTCTCGATCGAGGACGTGGCGCGGGAGGTGGCGATCTCGCCCTACCACTTCATCCGGCAGTTCGAGGCGGTGTTCGGCGTGACCCCGCACCAGTACCGCATCCGGCGGCGCCTTGATCTGGCCAAGCAGCTCCTGGCGGCTGGACATCACTCGGTGACCGACGTGTGCATGGAGGTCGGGTTCTCCAGCCTCGGCAGCTTCAGCGCGCTGTTCGCGCAGCGGATCGGCGTGCCGCCGTCGGCGTACCGGCGCCGCGTCCGCGCGATGGTCCAGGTGCCAGGGAGGCTCCCGTGGGAGCTCGTCCCCGGCTGTCTCACCCTGATGGGCCGGCTGCCGCCGGGCGCGTTTCGCAGTTTTCGAGAAGCGTGAGCCGGGCGGCCCTGGCAGAGTCGGCCCGAACCGTCAGCTCAGCGAGGCGATCGATGAGGATCAAGCTCAACAGCATCATGGTCGAGGACCAGACACGCGCGCTCAAGTTCTACACGGAGGTGCTCGGCTTCAAGAAGAAGAGCGATTTCCCGGTCGGGGAGTACCGGTGGATCACCGTGGTCTCGCCGGAGGGCCCCGACGACCTGGAGCTCGTCCTGGAGCCGAACGCCAACCCGGCGGCGAAGACATTTCAACAAGCGATGTTCGCGCAGAACATCCCGCTCACCGCGTTCGAGGTGTCGGACCTCAAGGCCGAGTTCGCTCGCCTCAAGGAGCACCAGGTCGCGTTCACCCAGGAGCCCACGCCGATGGGCCCGGTCATGATCGCGGTGTTCTCGGACACCTGCGGGAACCTGATCCAGCTGTATCAGCCGCTCTGATACCGCATCGCCAGGGCCATCCTGGCCCTGATAGGGTGTCGCCCAGGGATGTGCGGCTCGCGAGGCATTGCGCGGCGCGCGTCACCGCGGCGGCGCTGGCTGGGGCTCGGCCTCGATGTCGCCGTCCGGATCGCGCCGGTCTCGACGACACGGGCCGAGGTTCTTCAGCAGCTCGACGGGCAGCGCCACGTCGACCGAGAAGCGCTGCTCCTCCGGCTTGCTCGCCCAGGGAGGGCGCCGCGTCTGCGTCTCCACCTTCGCGTGGTCGAGCAGCTCGGCGAGCTCGTCGTTGTCTTCGCGCTTCGCGTTGAGCCGCCCCATGGAGAGCGCAGCGCCGAACAGCTTCGACAGGTCCTCCATCTCCTGGCCGGCGGGGCCGGCGACCTCGGCGACGACGGCGACATCCTCCGAAGCGTCGACGTGGATCTCCACCCGCTCTACGGTCTCTCGGATCCGCTCGGCGAGATTGTCCTGGTCCGACGGCAGCATCCTCGAGAGATCGTCGGGCGAGAGCACTCCATAAACATCGCTGTAGGCCTGGTGTTCCTGGAGGATGGATCCCTGCGCGGGATCGGTCGATTCGAGCCGATCGATCGCATCCTCGACGAGGCCGGCTTCGGCGCGCGGGTCCACGAGCAGGACGTCAGGCCCCCACGTCGCGACGACCCTGCCCGTATCCTTCTCCTCGTAGAGGATGCCTTTCTCCCCGTACGTCCTCGTGGTCCATCGCTCGCGCTCGAACTTTGCGCCCTCGAACGACCCCTGGAGCACCATGAGCCCCGTGCTCGACGTGGCGACGCGCTCCACGTCTTCCAGCACATCGATCCCGTATCGGTCCTTCAAGCGCGCGACGCCGGCGCGCTCGTCGCCGCGCGCCAGCATGCAATCGAGCCAGATCTGCATGATCGGCGACTCTTTGAGCGCCTCGATCTCGAACACCATGGCCGAGCGCTTCGGATCGGCGGGCAGGGCGGCCAGCACCGGGTCGCGCTTCCATTGCGGCGCTTCGACGCCGGGCGGCGGGGCAGACAGCGGCGGCAGCGTGCGGCGACGGCTGGCGCGCTCCACCTCTGCCGGCTTCGGGTAGCGCGGAAACTCGATCTTCCGGGGCCGGACAGTGGGCTTCTCCTTGTCCCCGCGCGACATCAGCCACGCGGCGAGCGCGAGGAGGACCATCGCCGCCGCGAGCCACACGCCCCGCTTCTTCATCGGTCTCATCGGGTCGTCACCCCCGCCCAGGCGCCGGGGAGCCGCCGATTCCGATCGCTCACCGCCTCGTCGAGCATCGCCGCTCCACCCTAGAAATCCTTCTCTTCGAACACGTGGATGCCCACCGCGAGCGCGGCCAGGCCGAAGATGAGCAGCCCTGCCACCTGGCTGGCGAGCACATCCCCCTTGATCGCCGTCGCCACCGCGAACTCCGCCGACGCGTCGGCGAGCGCCGACACCCGCGGAAGCGCGAGCGTCGCCGCGCGGAAGGCCCAGCGGGCCAGGCCGGGCTCGAAGAACGAGTCGAGCTGCTCGCGGTACCCCGCGATGATGCCGAGGAAGAACAGCGCGATCCCCACCGCCGCGGACAGCGCGGCGCTCCGCACCATCACCGCGGCCGTGAGCATCGCCCCGTAGATGCCGGCGAACGTCGCGCTCGCGAGGAACGCGGCCACGATCGGGCTCGCCATCCACACGCCCGCCCTCAGCCCGAAGATGACCGTGATGCCGACGGCGCCGTACAGCGTGCTGACGAGCGAGAGCGCGAGCACGCCGAGGAACGTGCCGAGCAGGAGCTCGAACCGCCGCACGGGCAGCGAGAGCAGGTGCTCGATGCGCCCTGGCGCCAGCAGGCTCGGGCCGAAATCGGCGCAGGAGACGATCCCGAACGCGAGCCCCCCGTAAAACAGCACATACGCCAGCGCGCGGCCCACGTAGCGGAGCGCGACGTCGACCGAGCGGATCTCGCCGCGGCCGACCTCCCTGCCGAAGAGCCGCGTCGCCGCGAGCGCGCCGTCCACCACCTCGAGCTGCAGCGCGCTCCCGATCACCACGAGCGCGAGCGTGACGCCGATCCCGAGGGCGAGGAACCACCTCCGCGACGAGGCCTCGCGCAGGAGGTCGCCGGCGACGCTCAGCGCCGCCCTCACGCCGCACCTCCGCGAGCGCCGCCCGCGCCCAGCGCCTCCGCCAGCACGTCCTCCAGGTCGCGCAGGTCCCGCGAGAGCTCGACGAGCAGGGCGCCGGCGCGCCGCGCCTGATCGAGCGCCTCGTTGAGCGCCGCGGGGCTCTCGGCCTCCAGGCGCCACCCGCCCTCCCCGTCGACCGGACGGAACCCGAGCGCGGCAACCCTCGCCGCGTCGACGCCGTCCGCGAACCGCACGCGGTACGCCGTCTCGCTGCCGCACAGCTCGACGAGCGCGCCCTCGCGCACGAGCCGCCCGCCCGCGAGGATGCCGATGCGGTCGCAGATGCGCTCGGTCTCCGACAGGAGGTGCGAGTTCAGGAACAAGGTCGCCCCCCGCGCGCGCTCTTCGCCCAGGATCCTGCGGATCTCGGCACGGCCGAGCGGGTCGACGCCGTCGGTCGGCTCGTCGAGCACGAGGAGCTCGGGCTGCCCGAGCAAGGCCGCGGCGAGCCCGAGGCGCTGCCGCATCCCCTTCGAGAACCCGCCGATCTTGCGGTCCGAGTCGGCCCCGAGCCCTACCCTCTCGGCCAGCGCGCGCAGCGCGCCCTCGCCTGGCGAGAGGCCCTTCATGCGGGCCACGCTCGCGAGGAACTGCCGCGGCGTGAACGCGCTGGGCAAGAAGAGCCGCTCCGGCAGGTACCCGATCCTGGCGCGCACGCCCGGGTCCTCCGGCTCGCCGCCGAGCACGCGCACGGCGCCGCTCGTCGGGCGCACCACGCCGAGCAGCGTCTTGATGAACGTCGTCTTGCCCGCGCCGTTGAGGCCGATGAGCCCGAACGCGGCGCCGCGCTGGATGGCGAGGTCGAGGCCTGCGAGCGCCGTCTGCCCGCCGCTCCGGCGGAAGAAGCCGCGGTAGACCTTCCTCACGGAGGACGCTTCGATGGCCAGCACGGCGGCGTAGTCTGGCCGGCCGACCGCCGCACGCAAGCGGAATGCCGGAGGCGAGGGAGAGCGGAGCAGGAATCCTTCCGTCGCGACGGCGCGACCACGCGCGCGCTGAGCCCACCTCGAAACACAGGCTCAGCGCAGAGCCAAACACATCGTGAGGGGGCGGGAAGTCCAGATGCTCCGGGGGCGTTCCGGCCCCATCCTCCGCCCGCGGGCAGCGTCAAGCGCCAAGGAGCACGTGGTTATGACAGACCATGTCCGACCGGGTCCACGCCTCGATCACGCCCCCTCCTCTCCAGTTCTCCACAGGGGTTCTCCACAGGAGATCCCCTGGACAACAGCTGGATTCTGTCGATTACCTTCGCCGCGCGCGCCACCTCTCGTCATGGCCACTCGCGCGGCCGGGAGGCGCCTCGCGCCGGCGGGTGAAGCGCGCCCGATCACCCACATAAAGTATTGTAATCACAATACTTTTTCGACTCGCGGCGCATCCGTCCGCCCTCGACAGGTTGGGACAATGTCCGTCCGACCGATCCCTTTCCCGACGGGTCGAAGATGACTATCCATGGTAGACACCAAGGACGCGGCGCGACGGCGTGTCTCTCGTACGACGCGTGTCGATGGCGCGCCCGAATGCTTCGTTTTGCAGGAGACTTCATGGAAAAGATCTCGCTCACGTACTTTGTCGACTTCGTTCTCAAGGCCGGGACGCCCAAGCTGACCGGCGTCAGGGAGTTCAAGGAACGGAAGGACGAGCTCTACACGGACTTTTACAGGCAGGTGCGAGAGGCGATCGTTGACATGCACAGGAGCGGAAAGCCCACCAGCGTGCTCGACGGCTTCCTCGCCGCGCAGCACGACGAGCGGCGCCGCCGCATCTACCCGTCGGTCGTGAATGGATATCGCAAGTTCCTCGCCTCGGCGAAGATGACGTGGTTCGAGCCGCCGGCGTCGACGTACCGCCTGGGCGATCTCGAGATCAACGTCAATCCGGAGCTCGGGCTCGTCATCGATGGCACTCCCCACGTCATCAAGATGTATTTCCGCGGCGAGCCGCTGTCGTCCAAGCGCGTCTCGGTCGTGCTGAACCTGCTGATGAACGGGCTCGCGGAGAGCACGCCGGGCGGCGCCTTCGCGGTGCTCGACGTGCGGAACGCCAAGATTCACACCTTCAAGGTGCCGAACCCGCGGCTCAGCCTGCTGCTCCGCGGCGAGGCAGCCTCCTTCGCGACGATCTACACCGGGCTCTGATCGCGGCGGCGCCGCGCGAGGCGGTGCCGCGCGAGGCGGTGCCGCGCAGCGCGGACGTCACGCCACGTCAGCTGTCGATCACCTTTCCGGGGTTGAGGAGGCCGCCCGGATCGAAGGCGTGCTTGATGCGGCGGTGCAGCGCCAGCGACGCCGCGCCGAGCTGGCGGATGAGGAGGCCGCGCTTGAGCGTGCCGACGCCGTGCTCGCCGGTGATCGTGCCGCCTAGGTCGAGCGCCTGCGCCATCACCTCGTTGAAGGCCGCGACCGCGCGCGCCTCGGCCGCGGCGTCGTTTCCGTCGAACACGACGAGAGGGTGAAGGTTGCCGTCGCCCGCGTGCGCCACCGTCGCGATGGTGGTCTGCGTCGCGGCGGCGATCGCCTCGATTCGACGGAACATCTCCGGCAGCTGCGGCAGCGGCACGGCGACGTCGTCGACGAGCACCGTGCCGAGCTTCTCGAGCGCCGTGAGCGCGAGGCGGCGCGCGGTGAGCATCATCTGCCCCTCGCTCTCGTCCTCGGTGGTGGCGATCACCGTCCCGCCGGCGGCCTCGCAGGCCGCCTGCATGCAGGAGAGCTCGGCGGACCCGGGCGCGTCGCTCTGCGCGATCAGCATCGCGGCAGCCTCGGTGTCGAGGCCGAGAGGGCGGAAACGCTCGACGGCGCGGAGGGTCGTGCGGTCCATGATCTCGAGCATCGACGCATCGACCGAGCGGACGATCGCCGCGACCGCCCGGCCCGAGGCCTCCAGCGAGGTGAACGTCGCGACAAGCGTGGTCGCCGGCGGGGGCCGCCGCCGCAGGCGCAGCGTGATCTCGGTGATCAGCGCGAGGGTGCCCTCGGAGCCGACCAGGAGCCGAGTCAGATCGTAGCCGGCGACGTCCTTGCGGCTCCGGCCGCCGGTGCGGAGCAGCGTCCCGTCGGCGAGGACCGCCTCAAGGGCGAGCACATAATCGGACGTGACACCGTATTTCACGCAGCACAGGCCGCCCGCATTGGTGGCCACGTTGCCGCCGAGGCTCGAGACGGCGTAACTCGATGGATCGGGCGGGTACCACAGCCCCCGTTCGTGCGCGGCGGCCTTGAGCTCTCCGTTGAGCACCCCCGGCTGGACGACGGCGAGCATCGCGGCGTCGTCGATCGCGAGGATCCGGTTCATGCGCTCGAAGCTCAGCACCACGCAGCCGTCGGTGGCGGTTGCCCCGCCGGCCACCCCGGTCCCGGCGCCGCGCGGCACCAGCGCGGTGCGGTGCCGGGTCGCCCATTGCGCCAGCGCCTGCACCTCGGCGGTCGAAGCAGGCCGCGCCACCGCGACGGGCCAGCCGCCGGGCGCCCAGAGGGCCTGATCGCGGCGATAGCCCTCCATGATGTCACGATCCGTCACCAGGCCATCGCCCAGGATGAGGGCAAGTTCGTCGAGGGGATTCATGTGCCGTAGAACTCCGAGAGGTGCGCCCTGAGGAGCGTCGCTGCCGACTTCACGTTACCGCGCTCGATCGCGCGCAGGAGCGCCCGGTGCTCCTCGACCACCCGCGGCCGGATCGCCGCGAACGAGCGCGCCCGCAGCGCATCTTCGAGGTGGAGCCGGATGCTGTCCTTGACCGCGACCATCACGAGGGCGAGCGCCTGGTTGCCAGAGGCCGCGACCAGCGCGACGTGAAATGCGATATCGACGTCGTGGAACTCGGTAGGGGAGATCTGCTCCCGCTCCATCTCCTCGATCGCGGCGCGCGCCTCGTCGAGGTGAGCGGCGATCGGCGCGGCCGCCGAGCGGGTCATCGCGGCGGTCTCGATCGCGACGCGCAGCTCGATGAGGTCCGGGAGCGACACATTCCGGAGCTGGACAACGTGGGTGAGCGCCTCGCAGAAGCGGTCGACCGCCGCATCAGGGCTCGCGGCCTGCATCGGTGAGGTCCGGCCGCGCGACGCGAGCAGCCCCTGCGCCTGGAGGTGGCGGAGCGCCTCGCGGATCGTCGCGCGGCTGACCCCGAACTGCTGAGCGAGCTCGCGCTCGGGCGGGAGGCGCTCGCCTGACGAAAGCGAGCGATTGAGGATCGCGTCGCGGATCTGGTCGGCGACGTCGACGTAGATCGCCGAACGGGACACCGTCCGGAAGCGGGGGGCGTTGGTCATGTTATCCGTTGGTCAGACCAATGTACCGAGGGCAATCCTCGCGATCAAGACAAAATCGGGAATCCATGACGGTCAGGTGGATTAGCTTCGGAGGAGCCATCGCCCTCTCCGTGGGCCAGGGAAGGAAGATGCCCAAGGACGAGGTTGCGGTGGCGAACCGGGGCGATCGGCGGGATCCGGCGCGGTTTCTGGGGGGCGTGACGACGGATCGCAGCCCCTCGGGAGGCGTGGGCCCAGCCCGGGCCCAACCGGCGAGCCCCGGGCCCGGGGCGCTGGCGCCGGCCGACCCCTCGCCTCGGGTTGCCGTGGTTGCCGAGCTTGCCACCACGCTGAGCCACGCCGTCGGCTTCGGGGACGACATGGCAGCCCGGTTGGTTCACGAGGCGATCGGTCGGCTGCTCGGGTTGCCGATGGCTCCGAAGGGCCGAGCAAGCTCGCGCCGGTAGTCGAGCCCGCTGCTCGCGTCGAGCGACGCCGGAGCCTTCCGGCTCGCCGCCGCAGAATCTGCAGAGATATACACGGTTGCATGCATCGCGTTTTCAGGAGAGTGGTCGAACCGCATAAAATAATATTCTGTCAACCCGGGGCAGGCCCCGCAATTGGAACTTGACGCTCCCGCAACGTTCGGATTTCCTTCTCCCGGAAGAGCTTGCGCACACAACGACGATACAGGAGGTAAAACCCAGTGACTCAGCGAAAGGACCCCTCAAGCGAAGGATTTCTTGATGCACTTGCTGCCAACATCCAGGTCGTGCTCGACGCGAGAGACGCTCTACTGGCGAACCCTAATCACACCGAGACGCCCTGGAAGATCGACTCTGCGATCTATCGAGCAATCGTCACCATGGCAGTAGACGGCATTGAGGCCGTTTTTAAGACTTGGGAAGACGAAAGCTTTGCCAAGATCTACTTTGGCAAAACAGAAAACAAGAATATAGTTCGCAAGCTCGTAGAAGGATTCGCCGTACATGGAGTCGCGATCGAGCAAGATACGGCAGAAGACTATCTAGCGCTCAAGTATCTACGAAACACATTTGCTCATGCCGAATGGAAGGAAGAGCAGCGGCAACACATATCGACCAGGGGGTTTCCGATAGACGTCAACGATCAATCGTCCGCGCACTTGATAGCGCGAGTAATTGACGTCACGCGCGCCATGCTGCGCCACGTGGACAAGGCCATGTTCAAACACTTCCTGGTCGATGAGAGGTTCCAAGCATCGAGCGACTTACATATCGCATTGTCCTCGCGTGAGAGTGACGGTCTATGGGCCCTGGTGCGTCCTGCAAGGTTCCCTTTTCTTTGCTGGAGGAACATCGAGCGCGTCGATACCTGGTGCCATAGCAAGACAACCAAATCGGAGGAACATGCCCAACGAGCGATCGATATTGCACTGGAATCTTGGGAATGCTATGTCAATACGGTTGATGTCGACGCAGCGGGCGCGAACGAAACCGCTGCTACGTTGGAGGAGCTCCACAGGATCAACCTGTATTCGGCATTCCCATTCGGCATTCTTAAGCTCGAAGAAGCGGCGGATTTCTATCGTGCATCCACGGAGCTCGAAGGGTCGGGCGTGCTCGGACATTTTGAGCCGTTGTTACACGAGATTGACGCTGCCAGACGTGTTGGGGCCTCCCCGACGGGCCCTATATGGGATTCGGCAGTGCCGGAGCACGTGGCTGCAGCCTTGGTCCGGTTCGCTCTCCCCCGGCTGGAGCAAGGACTAGAATTGGCAGTCGCTCGGGCCCTCAAGCGCGGCCATCATCTCTATGACAAGATGAGGAATTTGAGCCCTATCGAAGTGTTTCTCGTGCTGTTGCCTCGCATCACGCAATACCGCATAGATGATCTGCGCCATGCCGGTGCTCAGGCGCTTCGCCTCTTCAGGGCTGCACGCGCCTGGTACAGCTTCGTCGAAAGTACGCCGTCACATCCCCAAAAACCGCTCTCCTCTGCGTTCTTTGAGCGCTACGAGCAGATGCTCACGCAGGGGTAGCCACCGATCTCCACTATATTCAGTAGAGCGCGCCGCATGACCATGCATGCGCGCTCGCGGGGGGTGTCAAGATAGTTGGCCGTTGATCTGGTCACATCCTCATGATGTGCTTGAGCCTCGTGAGCGTGGGGGTTGAGGGTTACGGGGCCGATCGGTGTCCAGTTGCGAGTCTGGCCAGTCCAGCGCAAGGGCGTCCTGCGGCGGGCCCGCTGGTAGAGGGCATGGCGGGCGGCGAGCAGCGCGCCGTCGCGCCTTGTGTCGGTCGTCGGGCGTAACGAAGCGGATGCTGCTGTGCAGGTGCTCGCCGTTGTACCAGGCAACGAAGCGCTCGACCCGGTGGCGTGCCTGCTCCACGGTGGCAAACGGGCGGCGTGGGTACTCGGGGCGGTACTTGAGGGTGCGGAAAAGGGCCTCGTCGTAGGGGTTGTCGTCGCTGACGCGAGGGCGGCTGAAGGAGGGCACGACGCCCAGGCGCTGCAGCGTGGCGAGCATGGTCGAGCCCTTCATCGGGCCGCCGTTGTCCGCGTGCAGCACGAGGCAGCCGGAGCCCACGGCTTCGCGGCGGCAGGTCTGCTCGACCAGGCGAGCGGCAGCGAGCATCGACTCCTCGGCCTCGACCGACCAGCCGACGATCTTGCGGCTGTCGACGTCCACGATCAGGTACAGGAAGTAGAACGCGCCGCGCACCGCGCTCCTCAGGTAGGTGATGTCCCAGCACCACACCTGATTGGGCCTTCTGGCAACGAACTCGCGGGGACGATGGGCGCTCGCCGGTCGAGCCGGATTGCGGTGCGCCAGCAGCCCCTGCTCGCGCAGGACGCGGTAGAAGCTCGACTCCGAAGCCAGATACACGCCGCGATCGGCCAGGCGGGGCACGATCTGCTTGGGCGAGAGATTGCGAAACTCGGGGCTGTTGGCCGTCTCGACGATGCGCCGGCGCTCCGCCTCGGTCAGCTTGTGCACCGGGGCGTATTGCCGCGCACTCTCGTTGATGCCGAAGCCCCTCTTGCCGAGCATGCTTCTTGATGGCGAGGGGCCCTGCCCAGCGAAGCTGGCCATCATGGAGCGTGCTCGCGCCGAGTCGTGGGCCGACGCCGCCCCGCGCTCAGCCTCGTCGACCCCGGCGAGAGCCGCAAGGGGCCGTGCCCATGGCGATGGCCGGGCGCTTACCCCTGCTCGGTCGTCACACGTAGCCGGCTCCCGCCTAAAATGCGGTTGCAGCGGGCGGCGCCTATTGCCGAGGTGGTGCGCTGTGCGGCTATGCGAGCAATCTCTTCGAGCAGTTACGGTAGTCGGACGCTCTCGGGGGACGCCACCGTCAGCGATCGGATTTTCGCGGCGCTATCGCACGACTCGACGCTTGCCCTGACAACCTCGCCCCACACGTACTCGCCCCCGTTTGGCCACACGCGCATGTCACCCTCAGGGATCTCGGAGCGGATGCTCCAGGTAGCCGTAGGAAACTCGTTGAACGCCTTGAACCGACCGCACCAGCCGGTCTGGCCGACAATGTCTGTGGCCTCGCCGAGAGTCTTGGGAGGGCTGGCCTTAAACGCGGCGTCGATTCGCGCGATTTCGGCCAGCACGACGCGGTTGCGATGCTGGCGTTTGCGAACCTCCTTGTTGCGCTGCTCATCGATGTCGCGGCATGCGCCCAATCCGAGCCACCCGAGCACCAAGAGCGGCACCACGATCGCCCAGAAGTAGACCTTGCGTATCATAGCCCATGTCGAACGTACCAGGACCGGCGAGCGACGTCAACGATCAGTAGGCGATCCTACATCGGCAGTAGGCGAGGATGTCCAGCACAGCGATACACAGGACCGCACCCGGCTTGAGCAGCCGTGTCATCTTCTGGAGGGTGGCGAGCCGACCGCGGGCGATCATGCCCGGATCCGGTATCCGCCGGCGGTCATGGTCTCGATGAGCAGCGGAATCTCCACGCTGTGACAGCGATCAATCGACATCCACATGCGAAGAGTCCTGGTCGTCGTCTGGAAAGACGACTTCTTCACCGTCTCTGCCCTGCGGAAGGCCGACTTCCTGAAGCCATGACGTCGTGGAGGCGTCTTCGGAGAATGGGTTGGGAATCCATTGGATATGCGTTCCATTGTTCCTCAGGACTACTACTCCGGTTAGCTTGCTGCCCCAGGCAAAATCATGCATGTGTACAGCGTCGAGATAGAGTCCATCCTTGTAGAAGGCCATGAGTCCCTCCGAGCCGTGGCCCCAGTCGTCGAGTGTCGAGCCCCATCCGTTCTGGTACGCGCGCTCGATCGCCGCCTGCACCTCCTTTTTTCGCTTAGCCCGCGAGGATGCAACCCAGCTCTTCCGTTCTGCGTTCGTTGCGCTGCTGAGCCAGGCTCTGTGACCAGTCAAGGCTGAGTTCGTCATCCCTGGCCTGAGCGCCCATTCCTCGGAGACGTACGCCACGACGAATGGCAACTTGCGCTTTTCAGCAGGCAAATTTTCCCTGCGAACGGCTTTCCGTTTGATGTCATGCAGGAAGGCCGAGCGCAGCTCGTCGTCCGGGAGAATGCGCGCCGACGTCACGCCGCCGGACGCATAGCCTTCGCCAGCCGTGGTAGGCTCAAACCGAAAGCATGCGATGATGTCTCCGCTCCCCCACGCTGCATCCCACGCTTCATCGACCCCGGCTCCGAGTGTAATCTCTGGTGCCTGCTCCGGGGCACGGATGGTGATCAGACCGGGGGCTGGGGTCGCTGACAGCTTTGCGAACTCGCGGGTCGCCAACTCGATTACCCTTTGCGCGGTTTCCTCCTGAATCTTCCGGTCGTCATGGCTGATCGCTGAGGAGCTCAGCGCAGGGCCCAGGGCATAACTTATCCGGAACGGGAATTGGCCATTTTTTACCATCTCATGGACGAGGAGGTCCATCGCGGTGGCGCCGTTTGAACGGCAAGTCACCTCGACGAGGATCGCACGCCCATCGATCGTACTGATTTCAATGTCGGGAGTGTAGATTGGTGCAGAGCCGAAGGCGCAATCGTCGAGGATGGATACATTCGCTGGGAGCCTTTGCAAGCAGAGGGCGACCATTACCTCGTGCGTCAGGTTGATAAACTTGCTGCAGTTGCCACCTGAGTCACGAACGAGCTTATCGACTCCGGCGACGCCTGCCTTCAGAGCTTGCGAGATCACGAGCTCCCCGCGCCATCGGGCGAAACCGTGAGGGTCGTCCTTTGCGATTGAGGCAAGAAGGCGCCGGTTGTTCGCGAACAAACGCTCTATTGTTGGATATGCGGCCATCTGCTTTCCTCGGGATTATGGTGTAGCATGCGAGCTTACGCCCCGCAGGCTGTGGAGTGAAGACAGCTCCTTCGCTGCATGGGTAAGCTGTTGATATAGCGTCACTTTTTCAGGAGGGAGGAAACGCGTAAGGAACCTTCTGTCACCTGAGCGGCCAGGAAAGCGGCGTCTACTGCAAGCGACTCCAGCCCTTGAGCACGTGCGCGAGGTACTGGCGGTCCAGGCGGAGCCGAGGGAACGCGGTTTCGATGGGCATCTTCGGGATCCGGGCGACCTGGCTGACCTGCGCACGCTGGTCAGCCAGGAGGATGACGAGGCGCTCTCGGGGCGTGGTCAGCAGGAACTGGTTCAGCAGATCGCACCACTCGACGGGCCCGTGGGGCGGGAACGGCAGGCGCCTACTCATCGGCCATGTGGTGCGGATCCGCGAAGGCCACCTCCCGGCAGCGGCAGGCCTTACGCGTGCTACCGGCGGGAGCGCGTTCGCCCCTCTGGTATCGCCGACAGCCCGAGCAGCCGACCGAGCGCCTCGTGGACGACGCGGGCTGCGATCTCATCTCCGAGCGCGACGGCGCGGGTAAGCGTCTCGGAGAGAGAGGCGACTACAGCGGCCCGAGGGGACGGCTTGATCATCAAAAGCTCACCGGGCTCGGGTCCCGCCGATTGGGCCCGCGCTGGGTCCATGCCTTCCAAATGGGGGCGATCGGTGGTCTGGTGCCCCCAAAACCCCGGGTGAAGCGACGGATCGCGACGGTTCGCCACGGCAAATTCGTTGCCCAAGGACGAAGTTGCGGTGGCGAACCGGTGCGATCCGTCGGATCCACCGGGATTTGCGAGGGGCGTGACGACGGATCGCACCCGCTCGGAAGACATGGACCCAACCCGGGCCCAATCGGCGAGCCCGGGGCCCGGGGAGCTCCCGCTGGCCGACCCCTCGCCTCGGGCCGTCGTGCTCGCAGCGCTCGCCAACGCCCTGAGCTGCGCCGTCGCCCTTGGGGACCACGTTGCGGCTCGAGTCGTTCACGAGGCGATCGGTCGGCTGCTCGGCCTAGCGCCAGCACTGGAGGCGCGAGCCAGGTCGCGCCCACCGTAGCAGGTCGCTTTGACGAGGCGCCCGGATAGGACAGATGCAGAGCTCCGCAGAGACCGAGCCACGTCTGCGCGGTCCGCTATCGCCCTGCCGATGAGCCGCCGCGCCGCAGGCGCGGTCGGATCCATGGGTTCGTTCGGCGGCCACCTCAGAGTACGTCTTGTCGCCAGCTGAGGCAGCCACCGACTCCTCGACCGCAGTCTGGCGGTCGGTGGTGCCGATGAGCGCATCGAACACCGCGGCGGCGCGCCTGTTCGAGGAGTTTATCGCGCTTATCCTTCCATTTCACGTTCGAAGAATCCTGTGCTGCCTCAAGACAGTTCCCCAGGGATGCCCTGCAGCGCAAGCGCACTCGCCACCAGTTCAGGAAACTCGCAGGCATGGTCGTCCAACTCGCGCAGTTGAACAGTCATCGTACGCCCAGCGTCCTGAGAGAACTTTACCACCATGTTGCCAACCGAGCAGAATGCGCGGTTGCCTTCCTTGTTAGTGCCAACGCTACCTGCTAGCACGACCACCTCCCCGGAGTCCAGCGGCAGCGACCGCCCTTGCGGAAGCGTGGACTCGATGACATGGCCGATGCCTACTCCACGCTGCCTACAAGATGGAACGGCGAACACATTGGACTCATCGAAAGAGAACAGCCTATCTCGCACAAATGCTTGAAACAGAAGCTGATCCACGACACGGATCGAGCTACGTACAGCTGCCACCGCGGTACCCAGCTTCGCTGTTGCCTGCGCGCCGAGTCTCATCGGTGGCTGCAAGAGCTCTAAGAGATCCTGTGGCACCGAGTCGACGTCCAGGCTGAGAAGCCGGCGTTCGATGTACTCTCCTGCCTTCTTGACCACCTCCTCATGAATTTCACCACCAAAATGCCCGAACAGTTGGACGGCTGGGGTTGCTGCCATCGCCGTTCGAAGCGAGGCAAGCAACTCCGGCGAAAACGATTCTCTCGATTGCGACACATCGAGTCTCCCAAACTGTCCATATGGGTCGCAACCTGACACCGCGTACGGCGCGACATCGCTCACGGCCGCCAAGCACGCGCGGTTAACTTGCATGATAACCCCGTGCGCTTCTGACAGAAGGGCGCGTTCGTCGGACGTTAGAGGCTCGACTGCGAAGCCCGCCGGCAACTCGACACGGGGATCGACAAGCAGGTACCCCAAAATTTGGGACTTTGCTTCCCATGCGCGCTGACCCAATAAGGCCCTTGGAGGGCTATGCAGACTCGCGATCAAGTCCGCCACGGGCTTTCGCATCCGCATCCGCATGACAATCTTTGCCACCCGGAAGGCGATCGTGAGCAACGGCTCGCTCATACTGGAGACTCCTTGAGGCGCTTTTCGATTAGCTCTCGAACATCGGCATCCGTTAACTGCGACGATTCATCGCGGATTCCTTCACGCGCGGCGACGAAGACTAGATTTTCACCGACAAGCATATCGAGCACCAAATTTGGCATGTGTCGCGCGGCAAGAGCGACAAATTTCTCGACCAGCCAACGCTCGCCGGTAGTGTCGTTGCGAACGAACGGCGACCATACGTCCGCATGGTATCGGGACAATGTTCCGAGCGCAAACAACCCCATCAGGTACAAGATGACGACGGGCGGCGCATGCCCCCGGTCTTCGGGGCGCGCGATCGGAAGGTACTGCCGTCCTGATAGCGAGGAGATGCTGATGGGTGCTCCTGGTCGCAACTTTCGGCGCAAGATGACGTAAGTTTCCGTATACTCAGCGGGGCGATAATACGAGGCGAACCCGGGAACACGGCCGAGTGGAGCACTTTCGCCGTGTTTCGCCAATGAACGACGTGCGATGCGATCAAACTGAGACGATCGTGTCTTCACGACCTCGATCGGGAGCAGCAGCGGGAGCGCCGCCGGGTAGCAGTCGAGAAAATCCTCGTGCAAATCAGGGATGGATCCAAAAATGTCACGCAATGACCATGCCGACGAAAGTGAGGGCGCGCTGGGCGAGATCGCCAAACGATACGCCTGAAGACCACCATTCGGGCTCTGATCGGGCGCGATCTTGATGTCGCCGATGCTTGTCCCGTCGGTCTCGCGACCAAGCGTCATCCCATGATGATGCAAGGCATGGGCGACGGGTGACGAGCAAAGGCGGTATGCTGCCATCAGATTGGTCGCTCCGTAGTATAAGAGGAGTGGGGATACTTGCAGCGTTGTCGAGCGCGCGGCTTGAAAATACTCGTCGGCCTGGACCACGGCTGCAGTGATGGTGTCCACCACGGTTGGCGGCGGTGTGGACGAATGGCGTTCCTGAAGCAGGCGCCGGACGTTCTCAGGGTAGCAGTAACGCCTGAGCCGGCGCCAGAGGTCCTCCAGCGGGTTCTCGGTCGGGACGGTGCGCATCAGGGGCGCGCTCCCGGGCAGACGCACAGCACAGACTTGCGGGGACAAACGCAATAGCGCCTCGGGCGCGACTTCCCGCACGTTGGGTACGTCGTAGCAACAGCTATTTTTCGTGCATTTCTGCGGTCGTTCGACTGCCGGAGGTGTGGAGCAACGATCCCGCGATTGGGCAGGGAAGGACTGCGACGGTCGTTCTCGACCTCTGGACGAGAACCGCCCGCCGAACGATAGGTGGTGCCGCGGTGGGGGCATACCCCCGCCGTCGGAACCAACCCAGGGTTGGCTTGCGCTCCGGCTTCTTCATATTCAGTCGCTCTCAAAAGGCAATCCCTCTGTCATGTATCCCGTTTCAAAGTCGCCATCGGTAATCCGGGAACGCGGAAGACCGGTTAGAATCCGCAGAATCGTAGCGTACGACACTAGATGCAGGTCTTCTCCGCGGGTCTTGACGAGTGCACTGAGCGTGGATTTCGCGCCCAGAAATCCGATCCGGGGCGTGAGAAATCCGGCGCTGTAAAAGGAACGCCTTGAAAGAAAGGCTCGGCGTGGCGACCCGTCCGGGTTGCTATGACCAAACGAAGGCACACGCCGAGCACCTCCAAGGTGCGCCGGCGCGAACTCGGGTTCAAGAGGAAAGGCGACGGGCGGCACCAGGAGCGAATCCGGCGGCCAAACCCTGCCATGATTCACATCGCGCCCACGGAGAAGAATCTGACGGGCATCGCAGGGCTTGCCCCATTCGGCGCCTTCATCCGGGAGCTTGGCGTCGACGCGGCCTTGAGCCGCAGGTTCTTCCGGCTGAAGTCGGGTCGCTCGGTTATCTACCCGATGGCCGCGCAGATGCGCCTGCTGATGGACGGCGCGCTCGCCGGCGAGGAGCGCGTCTTCGGCATCGAGGCGCTCGCCGTCGATCCGCTCTTCGTACGCCTCGCCGGCGGGGTCGTCCCGAGCATCGACACCGTCTACCGGGACCTGTGCCGCTTCGACGACGATGCGCTCGAGGCGCTGCACAGCATGGTCGTCGATCACGGGCTTGCCCTGGTTGCTCGCCGAAAGCACCGATTCGTGCATATCGACGTCGACACCACCGTGGAGCCGCTCTTCGGAATGCAGGAGGGGGCGCGGCCGGGCCCGAACCCGCGCTACCACGGCCGGCCGAGCTATCATCCGATCCTGGCGCGGATCGCCGAGGTTGACGCCATCGTCGGGGCCAAGCTGCGACCGGGCGACACGAGCTTCGGCGAAGCCGATGTGCCCTTCGTCGAGAAGTGCATTGATCGCGCGCGCGCCGCAGCTCCGAGTGCAGCCATCTACGTACGGATCGATGGCGCTGGGGATTGCAGCGCCTTGATGCACGCCGTTGCTGCGAAGGGATGCTTTTTCCTGACCAAGGCGCGGATGAGCCCCGATCTGGTGGGCAGGATCGCGTACGCCACCGGATGGCGGACCATCGACCGAGATGCCGACGGTCGTCCTCGACGGCAGGTGACCGAGGTGCTCTTCCGGCGCCGCGATTGGCCCGATGGGGTCCGCGTCATCGCCGTACGCACACGCGACCGGGAGAATGGCAAGCAGATCAACCTTTGGGAGGGGCTCGACTACACGGTGCAGGTCTTTTTGACCAACGAGCCGGTCGAAGCGCCGGAAGACGTCGCGGCGCGGTATGACCTGCGCGCGGGCATCGAGCCGCTCATTGGCGAGCTCAAGCACGGGTGGGGATGCGGTCGCGTGCCGAGCCACTGCTTCAACGCCAATCATGCCGCGCTGCTGCTGAAGCTGCTGACGGCCAACCTGATGCGCCGCTATGTGCTGGAGCACGTTCCGCACCTGGCGAGCTGGCGAACGCCGTGGCTGCGCCGCGCGCTGATCCTCGTTCCGGGAAGGTTGGCCCGGTCGGGTCGGGGCACGACCCTGCACGTGCCGACGTGCTCGCAGCTCGCCCGCTGGCTCAATTGAAAATGAAACCAGCCGAAATGATCGTGGGGGGTAAGGGGGGCGTGCGCCTTCGTGACGCTCTGGGCGTCAGCCAATTGTAGTTTAAACCGCACGCGCTTGGCCGAGCGCCGCTCGCACGGCGCCTTCGGCTCGCTCGTGCCCCCCTGGGCGCGAAATCCACGCTGAGGTTAACTCCAAGCAAACGGACCGCAGCGAAAGTAGAATCGGAATTTATCCACGCCGTGAGCGGTTGATCAGGGAAATCGGTGCGGGACCGTAGGCCGGCAGGTGCGACAAGGGTGGCAAGCGCGGCGTCGACGGTGGAGCCAACTTCTCCTCGAAACCCGTTGTCAACGAGAGGCGCCGCCAGTCCACGGGCGCGAAACTCAATGGTAACGGGATCGCCCTTTGACGTGCGAATCCTGATGCCATCAACGCGGCCCACGAATTCGGTGACCAAGGAGCCGTCATTATTGGTTAGTAGAAACTCAACCCGCGCGTACTGTTTGATGCACCCCGGGTTTTTGTCGACAACCAACGCGATCTCGCAATAGTCAATCTGGCTGGAGCGCCCGCTGATCGTGTATTTTTGAATGGCACTGCTCAAGAAGGTCGCAGCGAGGTCGCAGCCATCGAAGACCCGCAGTTCCTGCGGTGATTGCCCCGGCGGACATTCCCCGATGATCGCGGCCTTCACGCGCCAACCTCCCACTCCTCGACAGATAATCGCCTTTCTCCGACGCGAAGATTGTCGCCAGCCGTCAAGATTACTTCGGTGCGCGTCCAGAAGTCGCGGGGTACGGCCCTACTCTTTGCGATGTGACGAGCGTCATCCAGGTCGACGCGGACGCGCCAGTCGCCCAGTAGGTCGTCGCCTCGTGAACCACGAAGCAATGAGGTATCCGAGAAGCCGATCTCGAGCGTACGGGTTCCCGGCACACCGCTAAGCAGGCAGGCAACCTTGAGAATAATAAATTTTGCGTCTTTCTGCTCTAGCTTGCCCCGCCGCAGCCATAGGAATAGGCGGTCGTCGTGTCGCGCGAGGACCTCAACACGTCCTCCTGCTGAAGATTCGACTGCCTTGGCGAGCTCTTCCATTGAGAAGTTCGGTGAGCTCAATGGCTCAGGTAGGCCGTCGCCGATCGCGATGCGAGACTGCTCGCCAAGGATCCTGACGTGCTGCTCGACCTCGGTAAGCCGACCATGCAGACGGTCGAAAGCAAGTCTCAGGGTCAACACCAATGCCCGATCGGCATCGGCTACGCCGTCGCGTGCAGCCTCTTCCTCCAAGTCGGAGAGAGAGAGCTGCTTCAACCCAGGACGAGCGAGCAGTCGAAAGGTCCGCACGAAGAGCTGCTCATATAAGCGTTGCGCTCGCTCACGCGACGGAGCTCGCCCAGATTGTTGGAGAACATCGAGTATCTCGTTTGCCAGCATGTCCGTGGGAGGTTCGCCAGTCGCCCACTCAAAGCGCGCGACGAGATCGCGAAGTGAGGACCTATCTGAGAACGTCTGCTGCGCCTGCTCCCATATCTTGCTAGGTATATTACGTGGACGTTGTGCACCGACCAGGAGAATCCGCACCGCATCGAGCGCCTCTACGTCGTCGTTGGCCAGCCCTCTGCGAATGTTCTCCCAGAGGTGTATCCCGGGCAAGCCATTACGAACGGGGTGCTCCTGTTCACGGGCAACTGCGGCAGTCGTCGTGAACCGAAATATAATATTCACACTTGGGTTCGAGACCAAATGATCTATGGCATTTGCCAGCGCCTCGAGCGCCCGCTCATTTCGCAGAGAGACGGCCTGATTCGCGGCCTTGACCTGCTCAACGAGTCGCTCCTCGTTGGGAGCACTCGTAATACGATCGATGTCCTCGCCACGCTCGAGCTCAAGGATTTCGCCCTCGGCGAGATTCAACCATCGCATGAGGGTTACATCGACCTGAAAGACAAATCCGCGGATTGCGGACCAAGCATCGCGATCCCGTGAAGTTGTAAAGGAGGATGTCACGCCTCGAAGTTCCTCTCGAGTTCGGTCCCTCTCAACAAATCCGGCTGACGAAGATGGTGCGTACCAACGATAATACGAGCTCCGCAGGCCAACCCAACGATGGTTTCTGCCGCGTGTAGGTGCGCGCCGCGCACCCACACGTCGGTCAGCAGGACCGAGGTAGGCGATGAGATGAGGGTAAAAGACATGGCGCTATCCGAGTTGGTGCCTTGCAACAGAAGCCAAGCCGAGGAGCATAGCGATGGTATCCTCAATGCGGCATTCCACTGAGCGAATGCCCGGCGGCCAGTTCATATAGCTCCGCCTGAGATCGAACCGTGGCAGACGATGTAGGCACTCCAGTACGCCGGGGGGGATCTGCACGCGCGGGCTCGGGTGCTCGAACACTACGGTGCATCTAGGCAGCGCAAGCACAACCGCTGCCCAAGCGTCCGTATCGGCGAACATCCCCATATGGGCCATTCTTGGGACTTCCTCCAGCGGGCGCGGATGCACGCAGTGTCCAACGAAGATGGGCGTATCGACCTTTCCGTAAAATGCGTGCCAGAAGCCATTGGACCAGAAACAGCTCATAGGACCGAGAAAGACGGGCTCGGTTGCTTGGGAATCGATGAAGGGCCAGTCGTCATCCTGTAGGTCGATCCAGAGGACGGAGGGCGACGTTGACGATGCCTGGGCAGCGTCGGCCTTGATGCGGGAAAACTTGCGGGCCACGACCTCGCCAGAGCCACTCTCGTGGGGACGCGGCCTTCCTGCGGGCTGGACATCATGCTCTAATATCGTTACGCCATCGTAGCGGCGCGGAGTATGTGTGAGAATTTCACCTCGATTGAACTCAGCAAACAGTCGAGCTTCGTCTCCGTCCATTTGCTTAGCCTTGACTTCTACGACAAGCTGTTCGCCATCGAGAAATGTGGCCCGAAAATCCGGTCTCACCGTGCGTCCAAGGATACGTTCCACGCGCGCCCCGGCTTCAGCGAGGTAGCCCGCAGTGCGGATCTCTGCCAATTGCGCCGCGCAGTTTTGATGGTCCCGCTCCGACGCAAGGGTACGGAGGTGTGTTGGAAGCCAGTCGACTGCGGAAGATTTGAGCTCAAGAAGCGCTCGAATGGCCCAATTGGTGTTGGACAGCGCGTCGAGGCTGTCGCGATTGTAGACGCTGTCGTCCGTGGCCAAAAGTAGGCGACCAAGAGGATGAATCTTATGGCTAGAATCGTTGCGGAGATTGGCCAAGACCTCCACAAGCATGTCGTCAGTGAGGACATGGTTCAGATGGGTGCATCGGTGCTTCAGCAGTCCGCGACGAATCGCTGCGCTGTCGGGGCCGAACGGGTGTGTCATAGTCAGAGGGCTCGCCTTTTCATTCGCCTAGCTATCAGTCGATTGGTCAACCGAAGCCGCCGGACCAGGTCTGTCTAGATCGTCGCCTTCTATAGCCTCCCCCACGGAAAGTCTCATGAATCGGCCCTGCGCCGCAAGGCTCAAATGCTGTCCGACGCCATAGGAGAGCTCCGTCTAGCACCGGCGGTAGTCGCCGCCTTTCCGCGGGCCGGGGGCGCGGCGGACGCACAGCCGGACGCGTCTCGCATGGGTGACACGGCGCGGGCTGCGTCATCGGGAGGCTACCAGACACATACCGGTCCGTTCACAACCTCGGATCGAACGGGCTGTCGAGGGGGCTGCGGACGGCCAGGCCGCCGCGGCTCAGTACGTGCTTGGTAGTCGAGAATTGACCCACCTCTGGTCGCGAGGCCGGTTCACCCCCCGGTTCACGGTGGTCGCGTCGAACGCGCCGCCGGCGCGTTCGGGATCGAGTCGGTGGGGAGCGTGCGGGCCGCGACAGGGGGCGAGGTGCGACGCTGGGGGCTGCATCGCGCACGGCCGTACCGGGTCTACCGTCGGCGGTTCCAGCCTGATCCTCGCGTTGGCAATCGGCAGCACGTGTGCTCGTCGCCGTCGTACCAGGTGGCGAGGCGGAAGAAAACGTAGGGGGCGTGGCGGGAGCCCAACCCGGACTACTTCCTAGTACTACAGCCGTACTTGCGGGCCATCTGCGGCTGTAGGCAGGCGGACGGACAGGGATTTTTCGACGATTTTGATGCCTACAGCCGCACCTCGGACTAAGTACGGCTGTAGTACTAGGTGATCGCGTAGGTCGCGCTGCTCAAGCGGCGCGGCCGGTCGCTGCGCCCCCTGCGCAGTCTGGCGGTCATGATGCGGGACTACCCGTGCAAGCCGCTGCTCGCAGCGGTGCGGATCGCGACGCACTACGGGCTCGACGACGTGGATCGGCTCGAGAGCCTGGTGCTGCGCTGCGTCGCCGGCGACTTCTTTCCGCTGCCGTCCGAGGCGGAACTAGCTCAGCTCGGCGGTGCTCGATCCGAGCCCGACGCCTATTCTTCGCCCAGAAGCACGAGGATGTTGTCGCGCAGCTCTCGCTTGACCCGCTGCCGGTTTGGGTCGTCCTCGTAACCGGCTGCGACAGGTGACACCTTGATGACCCCTTTGAACATCATGAGAGCGTCGATGGTTCGTTCGGCCTCATGGTCGTCCAAGTCGCGCCGGAAGTGCACAACCAGGCCTTTGATGCTCATTGCTGCCCCACTCTCCGGCCGAAGTCCTCCATGGTTACCCGAAGCCCCATGATGTCGCGCAGCGCACCGAGGGCCTTTGTGCGTCGCTTGTAGAGCGTAGAGATAGGTAGCCCCGCATCTTCTCCCACTCGGGCCATCGGGATCCCATCCAGATCGTGTGCCACGAGAACAAAGCGCAGCTGCGGCTCGAGCTCGTTCACCGCGTCGATGACGTCCGAGCTGATGCTGTCGGATTCCATCGCAGCAGCGGCATCCGGTGCTGGATCGGCTACATCGATGAAATCGACTAGCTCCTCCCTGCGGTGCTGCATACGCTCGTGATAGTGCGAGGTAACGTGTACGGTGATTGCGTTCAACCAGCGTTCCGGCCTACCACGCTTCGGATCGAACCTGGGCCAGCTCTCCCAGGCGTTGAGCCAGACTTGGCCTGCAACGTCGGTACGATCGCACCGTGGGACCCCCAGCCTCCCCAGCCAGCGCAGCACGGCGCGTACCACCGACGGGCAAAACAGGCGCGCACACGCGGTGGCGCGCTCGTCCTCATTCGACGGACGACCCATGGCTCCACTCTCCCCCGTGGGCAATCGCCAGTAATCTGATGATGCCGCGTCTCCGCACACATGCGGCACCGGCTCGCGGACTTCCCCATAGGCGTCCGCGACCAAAGGAAGACGTCAGCCGTACCTGCTCAGTTGCCGGAGCGGTGGCATGGTCGCCAGCAGGCTCCTGATGGCGTGTAGCTGCGAGGCGCGGCGGCGCTCATCCATGGCTCCCTACTCCCGGAAGTGTCGTGTTTAGCGGAGAGCGCTCTGCTTCCTCCCAATCGGCCCCGTTGCGGGAGGTCGCCCCCCCTTCGTCACGCTGTACCGGGAAGCTCGTCAGCGTGGCAGCGCGCCGGACGAGCTCTGTCCCCGTGGCGGCGCGGACAGGGAGCGGCGACCTAAGACGCGGCTGCGGAGGCGGCGGGAGCTTCGCGCGCGGGCTCCTGGCCGCAAGCTCGGGAGACGGCACCACAGGCGGAGGAACGTCGAGCGCGCGGGCAGGTATCGTGGGCGGAGTCGTCGGCGCCGAACTCTCGCGCTTGGTCAAGGGCTCGCCGACCTGGATCGCCACGGTCTCCTCGGCGTCCGTCCGGTGGTCGTCGTGCAGCCGCCAGAGGCGCTCCCAGTACCGAGCAGGCGTGCCAGTGAAGGCATCCAACTGCCGAGCAAGGCCGGGCGTCATAGGAAGCTCGCTCCTCAGCAGCCGCTCCACGTCCCTCGGCTCCAACCCGGTGCTCTCGGCCAGCTTTCTCCTCCACGAAGGCATCGTCGCGCAGAACGACTCGAGGACCCTTCCTGGCCAGGGGACGGGGCGCGCGCGGTCGACTGTCGACTCTGCGAGCGCCGCGTCGACGTGACAGTCCAGAAGGCGCTGGTATCGGTCTCGCTCCCCCGCCAGCTGCTCCTTCGCATCGGTGAGGGCTGGTAGAGTAGCCCCCGGTCAACTACCCCGGGGGCCCTCGCCAGATCCGGACAAGGAGATTTCCACCATCCGGCTCTTCCGCCGAGAGGGCTCAGGGAGACGTCCAGAGCTGGACGCGGATCTGCGGTCTAGGCAACGGGAAATCCCGCAGCAGTCCTTGAAACCGCTTCCAGTTCAGGTGCGCACGCTGGCTCCGCCGGCATAGCCACTTGTGCCATGCCCGTTCGGTCGCACGGATCAGGAGCGCGATGCTCCGCAGGTTTCCATTGACGCCGAAGTAATTGCGGTGCCCGACGATGCGCCGTGTGAGCGCGGCGTGCTGTTCCTTGACCGGCCGGTGCCGATGGCGTCGGCAAAAGTCGGCGACGGCCGTGATGGCCCGTCGGAGGCGCGCCTTGCGTGTCTTCATGCTCGGCATCCATCGACCCGATCGGCTTCGCCGCCAGTAGTGCGTGAAGCCGAGGAAGTCGAAGGTCGCCGGACCCTTACCCCCAGGTCCCGGGTTGTCCGGGCGCCCGAAGGGCAGAAGGCGGGTCTTGTCCGGATGCAGCTTCAGTCCGTACCGCTCGAAGCGCCGCGGTAGCACCTCCATCACCCGCTTCGCTTCGTCCTCCCTCTCAAAGCCGATGACGAAGTCGTCGGCGTATCGGATCAGGGTAGCCTTACCCACGAGCCGCGGTTGGACGTCGCGCTCGATCCACAGATCGAGCACGTGGTGAAGGTAGACGTTACCCAGCATCGGCGACAGGACCGAGCCCTGCACCGTCCCATCCTCCGGCGCGGAAAACTCCGCACCGTCGAGGACCCCTACATGCAAGCACTTGCCGACCAGCCGCAACAGCGACTTGTCGGCGACCCGGACCTGGAGCATCTCCATCAGCTTCTTGCGGTCGATGCTGTCGAAGAAGGATTCAATGTCCGCCTCCAGGATCCATTCCACCCCGCCGAGCAGCATCCGGTTCAGAGCTCGCAGCGCGCCGTGCGCGCTGCGACCGGGCCGAAACCCGTACGAGACGTCTCGGAAGACCGGCTCGTAGACGACCTCCAGCACTTCACGCACCGCGGCCTGGACGATCTTGTCCTCGGTGCACGGGATGCCGATCGGGCGCGTCTTGCCCCGTTCCTTCGGGATGTGCACCCGCCGGATGGGCTGGTGCCGGTAGCGCATCGACTTCATCCGCGCGTGCAGATCGCCGACGTTGCGCTCCAGGTCCTGCCCGTACTGCTCCTTGGTGATGCCATCCACGCCCACCGCAGCGTCCTTACGAAGGCTGCGGTACGCTCGCTGCAGCGCCTCCCCGTCGATGAGGTGCGCCAGCGCGAGGAGGACCCCTTCCGGGTCTCGCTCCGCTCTCTCCCTTACCTTCAACAGTCCCGGTGACATGGTGTTCGCCGTCGTGGCAGCGCTCATGGTTCCCTCCTGAAGTTCCTCTCGACACGGGTCCCCTTTGCTTGACGGGCTCCGGTGCCCTCCGTTCGCCCGCGTCGTCGCTCGTATGGGACCCTCCGACTCCCTCGTCTCCTTCGGCTTCGGCTCCGGTTCCCCTTGCTGTGGGCCTACCGCGAGGCGGATGCGTATTTCCTTGCGGAGCCCGCTGGGCTCGGCTGCGAGACACGGGCATCCGCGGCGTGTCTCGCCCCGGGGACGGATCACCGGCTCCCCGTCGTACCGGCGTTTCTCGTGGAGAGACGAGGGCCTCCCAGGTGCCTGGGCCGTCCTCTTGCTGCGCGCCGCAGCCAGCTACCCCGCCGGGTGCGTCCCCCCTTCCCGCCCTTGCGAGGTAGGACGCTGTTGCCTTCAGGCAGGAGAACGCCCTGGGCACCCGGATGTTGATGAATTTCGTGGCTGGCACGCTGCGGCTCGCTCGCTCGCCTGCCTACGCATCGCCGAGCCCCTCACGGGGTCCGTCGCAAGGCTGGCTTCCGGCTGGTCGGGCGTGACCTTGGCCGGGCGGGATTCGCACCCGCTGGACGACGAAACCCGATTTCAGAAGCTTCCGCTCACTCCTTTCCCTCGGGACCAGCCTTGCCTGGTCGCACCCTCCTCGTCATCGTGCGCGTGCTCGCGCGCCTCGCGAAGCCCGCGCTCTCGTCCCAGCGCTTCGCGCGCGGTGACCGCGAAGCCGATCGCGACGCACGCGATCATCGCGAGCCCGAGCGGCGACACGAGCCACATCGCCCCCAGCATGTCTTCCATGAACTTTCGCCTCCTTGACCTGAGCGTTCTTGTCCGACGCAAGGCGGATCTCGGCGTTGCGCTGCGCGGAAGCAGCGCCGCTATCCCCGCCTGCCTAGCTGTTGATGGGTAGCCGACGGTTCAGCGAAGCTGCCTGAACAGCTCTTCGCGCTCGGCGGCGAGCCGCCCTCGCGGGAACTGTCGCGCGTGGGCCTCGAGCAGCCGCCGAGCCTCGACGTCGGCCATGACGTCGTTGGCCTCGATGGCCCTCCGCGCCTGGTTGACCAGGCTCCTCTCGACCTCGCTGGCGGTCCTTCGAACGGCGCTCGTCGGAGGCGCGGCCCGATGACTTGTCGTCCTCGAGTTCGAGAGAGCGGGCGTGCCGGTCGCCATCGCCTCGCCACGCGCGCTTCCGTGTTCCGTCGGCGACGAGCTCTCGTGCGGTGTTGCCGCGGCATCGGGATCGCCGTCGCCGCCGGCGGGCACCGCGGCGCTCTGGGCGCCATCTCGCCCAGGGAGCACCACGGCGTCCTGCACCGCGGGTGCGGTGGCAGGGGCGCGGACCGCCGCCGCCCTGATCCGCGATTCCAGGTCGTGCAAGGTCGGCACCGCGGAGACGAGCGCGCCCGTCAGCAGGACGAGCGCGGCCTGAACGAGGATCCTCATGCCCAGACGGCGCAGCAAGGCCACCCACGACGCGCGACGGCGGAACCCCCACGCGAGCGGCACGCAGGCGCTGTCGTCCCGTCCGTGAGAGCGCTGCCGCGCTCGCCACCGTCCGCCCTGCACCTCGAGTTCCTCATGCGCCCGCCGGTGTCTCGTCTTGACCGTGTCGAGCGGGACCCCCTGCTCGGCGGCGATCTGGGCGAGCGGGATGTCCTCGAGGTCGTGCTTGATCACGAGATCCCGGTCCTTGGGATCGAGTTGGTCGAGCAGCTGCCGGGCGAGCTTTTCCCGCTGCCGTCTGCGGAGCAACTCTTCCGGCGTGGGGCACTCATCTCGGATCTCGCACTCATCGAACGACGTCAGCACCTCGCCGCGGCAGCGTGCATCACGGACGTGATTGCGCGCATGGTTGACGGCGATCGTGACGCGGTACGGCCCTGGGTCGCCGCCCGGTTCGATCCGCTTGTCAGCATCCAACCCCCGCAGCAGCGCTTCCTGGGCGACATCCTCAGCGTTTCGCGCCGGGACACCGTGGCGCCTGGCCAGGCGCCGGAAGAGCTCGAAGCTGAGGGAGACGGGCGCTGGCTTGGCCACGGTAAGCAGCACACCTGAGGCGGCCCAAACGGTTCAGAAAAATGAGTCGAGGACCAACTTTGGTGGGATAATGTATTCAATTGCATGCATCGAGGCCACGTTCGGCCATGCCTGACGGACGGTTGAACGCATTCCCTCGTCCGACCGCCAATTCTCGCCAAAGCCGTCGAAACGTGGCGGTTTCCTGCCGGTTGACGCCGAGCACCCGGCGTCAGTACCGTCGCTGAATGCGTTCCACTGCGCATTCCCTCTCGATTCTTCTCATGCTCGGGGCCGCAACAGCCTTCACGAACTCGTCCAGCGCGGACGATATCCATCCGAAGGCGGGACCGAGCGACGGGTCGACGGTGAAAGAGCATGTTCGCCGTGGTCTGAGAGCGCGCAAGGCCGGGCTGTGGACCGAGGCATATGCTGCCTACAAGGCGGCTTTCGAGGCCGCAGACGCGGCGACCAGCACCGAGGTGGAGCGCGCGGAGCTCGCCGGCGAGCTCGGCCTTTGCGAGCTTGCGCTGCACAAGTACCGTGATGCGGCCGAGCACCTGGCCAGGAGCCTCGAACAGCGTGAAGCGTTGTCAGAAGCGCTCCAGCAGCGATTCGAGGCAGGGCAGCGCAACGCAGCGCCGCACGTCGCGCGGCTCGTGCTCGGCGTCGATCCGCCCGACGCCGAGGTGCTCATCGACGGTAAGCGCATCGGCCGGACCGCGCGGACCTACACGTTGTTCTTCGAGCCAGGCCAACACATGGTGCGGGGCCGTGCACCGGGCTGCAAGGACGCGCTTCATTACTTTCGCGCCGTGGCAGGCGCGGAGCACGAGTTCACGATGCCGTTGCTGTGTGCGGCGGCGAGCGGCACCAAGGAGGCGAGCGGCACCAAGGGGACCGCGACCGCGACGCCGACCCCCGTGCGCGCTTTTCCCGCTCCGCGCGCGCAGGCCCCCAGCCAGTGGGCTTCCTGGCCGGGGACGCTGCGTGTCGTGGGAATCACGCTCGCGACGGGCACCGTATCGACAGGCGCCATCCTCATGATCAGCGCCAGCAAGCTCGACCAGGATATGAGCGCTCGGCGTGACCAGCTCATGAGCGACCCAAGCTCGAGCTCATCCATGTGCTGGCAAGCGCCAGAGCGCTCGCCGTGCGGCGAGCTGCGGCGCCTGCGCGACGCGCGCAACCTGTCCGACCGGGTGGGTACGGCCCTCGTCATCACCGGCGGTGTGATCGGCGCGGCCACCGCCGCGTCTTTCTTCACCGACTTCGCCTTCCTGGGGCGCACGCCAGCGCAGGATCGGGTCAATGTATCGCCCGTCGTGACCGGGCACGAGACGGGCGTGAGGATCGAGGGGGTGTGGTGACCATGCCGGGTACCGAGGGGATGCGGCCACGGGAACGCCGAAGAGCATTGGCAGCCGCCGTTGCTGTCGTGGTCTGTGCGTGGGGAGCGAGCAGCACGCTGCTGGCTTGCACTTCGTACCGCGACGATTGCTGGGAAGTGATGGAGTGCGTCCCTGCGCCTGAGCCGACTCTCTGTGACGGCGACCCAGCGACGACAATGGCGCTGGACGAGTGCGGCGTATTCGTCAGCCCGTTGTCGGGTGACGACAGGAGCCCTGGCACGAAGGACGCACCGGTGAAGACCCTGCAACACGCGATCGGGCTCGCCGCGAGCGGACGAGGCAACGGCGAGGCAGCGACCCGGCGCGTGTATGCGTGCGGCGGGTTGTTCGAGGAGGGGGTCACGCTGCCTTCCGGGGTCGACCTCTGGGGCAGCCGACTCTGTGATGGCGGCGGCGATTGGTCGTATGAATGGTCGGCCATCGGACCGAAGGCGTCGACCGTCATCGCACCGCTTGCGAGGATTCCGGTGCGGGTCCTCGGGGGTGAAGATGCAGGCATCGCGGGGGGCAACGCGACGTCGTTGATCGTCGGCGTGCGCGCTGTGGCGGCCGACGCTTCCGCGATCGATGGTAAGTCGTCGATCGCGATGATCTTGAGCTCGGGGGCCCGGGCGATCGTGCGGGACAGCCAGATCATCGCGGGCAACGGCAAGGACGGGGAGCCGGGAGAGGACGCGCGCAGCGAACCGACCAGCGACGGCGTGCAGGGGAACGACGGCGCGGACGCCTGCACCGCGGACTTCGCGAAAGGCGCGCTTCCCGTCGTGACGGTGTGCGACGACGGCATCGAGTCGACGGGCGGACCTGGGGGCTACGGCGACCTTGAATCGGGGGGCGATGGCACTGCGGGGCAGCCGGTGCCCGCGGAGACTTCGGAACTTGACGGCCATGCGGGGCTCGGCCCGGATCTCACGAGATGCACCGACGGCGGCGATGGCGCACCCGGCGCCCACGCTGAGCGCGCGGGTGGCGCCTTGGGTCCAGGATTCCTCAGCGACGATGGATGGATCGGTGTCCGTGGTGAGGACGGGAAGAAGGGCGGCGTCGGCCAGGGGGGCGGCGGCGGTGGCGGCAGCAAATCGCGCGGCGAGATGACGGCGTGCCCGGCGGGCCGACCTCAGGCCGGGGCGGCCGGCGGCTCGGGAGGAAGCGGGGGCTGCGGCGGCCAGGGAGGCAAGGGCGGCGGCTATGGCGGGGCGAGCATCGGCATCATTGCGTTGCAGGGGAGCGCGCTGACGCTCGATCGGACGGAGGTATTCGCGGGCAACGGCGGCCGCGGTGGGGTCGGCGGAACGGGCCAACCAGGCGGCGTTGGGCTTCAGGGCGGTTGGGGTGGGGTCGGCTATGGCGACATGTGGCCTGCGTGCAGCGGCGGCCGTGGAGGCAACGGCGGTCGCGGAGGCGATGCCGGAGGTGGTCTCGGTGGCCCTTCGTACGGCGTGGCGTCCATCGCTGCCTCCGTGAGCTTCGGGCCGGACGCGCCTGCGAAGGCCGGAAGAGGTGGAGACGGCGGACTGGCCGGCAATGCCGCGCCTGATGACCACGTCGGCAGGGGCGTGCAAGGCGACTCCATGTCTTACCGTCAATTCGACGTCCCCGATCCCCCACCGCCCCAGTGAATGTCCCCCCATGCACGACACGACATCGAGGGAGAACGATGCGAACCACAAGAGCGATCTATCTGTCCCCCGCGCTGCTCCTCGTCGCGGCCGGCTGCGGCACCGCACCGGGTCCCAACGAGCCGGGCGGAACGGGCTGCGACGGCACCTCCTCGTGTCAGGGTGACGCGCCGACAGAGTCGTTCTGTCTCGAGCGCCTCGCCGCGGACGTGTGGGAGGATGGCTGCGGGGTGTTCGTGGCCGGCGTTTGGGGCGACGGCGACGACACGAACCCGGGTACGAAGGAGCGGCCCGTGCGCACGTTGCAGCGCGCCGTGGAGCTCGCACGTACCGGACGAGGGCGCGTGTTCGCATGCGCGGACGGCTTCTTCGGGCCCCTCACGCTGCCTTCCGGCGTGGATCTCATCGGCGGCTTCAGCTGCATCGACTGGGATCGCATGCTCGACACGCGCTCGCTGCTTCAGATTTCAGCTATCGACGGCATTGCCTTGTTCGTCGTACCGGCGAGCGCCGGAGATACGGGAGCCGCGGACGGTGTATCGACGATCGTCGACATGCGGTTCAAGTCGGGCGGCCCGATCGGAATGCTCGTGCAATCCGACACGGTCGTGGAGCTCATCCGCAGCGAGGTTGGCACGTCGTACGGCTGGGCAGGTCATGATGGGGGGCGCGGGCCACATCGTGCAGCGGACGGACCGGATGGCCTGTATGGTGACGATGCGTGCTCGGCGGATACCGTACTCGGCGGCTCGGCGGTGGTGAATCCGTGCGACGGTGGAATCCCGAGCGTTGGCGGCAAGGGAGGCGACGGGCTCCCCGACGGCGCGGAGGACGGGAACGACGGGGAGCCAACGCCAGAGCCAAACTCCAGGCAGGGTGGCTGGGGAGGAGGCGGGGACGTGCCCGGCGCCCAGTGCAGCAATGGATCCCCCGGGCTCTCCGGCATGATCGGCGCCGTCGGCGCCGCGGGTCAAGGCATCGGACGCATCACCGAGACAGGCTGGGTGGGTGAGTGGGCAAGCGACGGCGGCAGGGGGATGCCGGGTCAAGGAGGCGGCGGGGGCGGCGGCCGTCGAGGCGAACTCGCGGTGTGCGGCGTGGCCACCAAGGGAGGCGCCGGCGGCGGTTCCGGCGGCGCTGGCGGCTGCGGTGGCAGGGGTGGCCGAGGGGGCGAAAACGGGCACCCGACCATCGGCATCGTCGCGCTTCATGCCAAGGTGACGCTGCGCGATAGCGTCATCACGACCATCGACGCGGGGCCGGGCGGCGACGGCGGGGAGCCCGAGGAAGGTGGCAAAGGCGGGCGAGGCGAACTCGGCGGCGCCGTGGGGGACGGCACGTGGTCCTGTCAGGGTGGCAACGGTGGCCGAGGGGGCGATGGCGGCTATGGCGGCCCCGGACGCGGCGGCGACTCGATCGGCATCGCCTACCTCGACGAGGACCAGCTCACGCTGGAGGGCGTCACCTACGAGCTCGGTCCGCCGGGCAAGGGCGGCATCAGCTGGGGCTGGTCGGGCGAGACGATCACGGGGGAGGACGGCATCAAGGTCGAGACACTGCGCTTTCCTGAATAACCGGATTGAAGCTTACCGCAGCGAGCTATCCGGCTCGATAGAACCGGGCGCGGAGGCCGAAGGTCCCGTCGGCGAGCTCGGCCCGCTGTGGAGGGTTCGAGCCCGGTCCGCTGCGCTTCATGCTCTGCCAAATCGCTTGGGATGTCGGTGAGTGTCGAGGCTGAGAGCATCACCGGCTTACCATGCGTCTGAAAAAAGGCAATCGTATAGCCTGGCCTCTCCGAAACGTCGTAGATTGGTCGCCACGTCCGGCACGACCACGTTGCCGACCTCCGGCGGCATGCGCTCGTATCCCCATGTCGCTTCGATCTCTTGGGCGATCCCTGCAGCGTACGGCTGCTCATCGGGCGATAGCTCAAAGGAGATGACCTGCCGCGTGGGTTTGTCTTCCATCGAAGGTGGTTCGACAAGCTCGGGCTTGACCAGCTTGATCAGCTTGCCAACCCAGGCGGGCAGGATGTAGGCCGTGTCATGGACGAAGATGGTGACGGCACGAGGTGGCGTCGCGCGGAGCGATTTCTTCCTCTCGATCCCCTCGAGATCATCGACGAGGCGCGAGCTGTAGACGATGTAATAAGGGACCAGGAAGCTCACCCTCAATTCGATTGCATGTCGGTGTTCTCCGGTGGCCTTCGGAAGATAGAGAGATCCGGAATAACAGCTGTCGTGACTTCCCATCGCGAGATGAGCTGAGAAATTGTCGACCTCGTTCTCGGGGAACTGCTCACGCAGGCGCCGCAACATGCCAAGCCACTGTTCGCAATCGGCGCCGGCTCGGCGACGGGCGTCCACCAGCCGTCGATCCTCTTCTGTTTGCACGCGACCAAGATCCTCGTACGGAACTCGCCGAGGGTAGTGGCGATATACGACGCTGAACAACTCCTCGACCCCGTGCTTCATGGCTGTGTGACTCTGGACCCAGCCACGCGCTTGCGGAGGCTGATGTCCATCTCATCCTTTAACATGGTACAGTAGATTCCTCGCGGAATAGTGGGGTTTGCCCTCATTATTTTACGCGAAGCTTTGGTCGCCACGTCGGCACTGATGCGCGCGGCCTCGTCTGCTGGAATCTGCCCCTGAGATCTGTTTCGCAGTGGCATCCCGAACGTCATCTGTGGACATTCCCAGAACTCCGGATATATCTCAACCCACCGCTTGACCTTCAGAATAACGGTGGCTTTTTGCCAGCCTCCCGATTCGCCTGTTCCGTCGTCGGGGATCGTCGTAACGAAACTGAAGATGGTTGGCGAGAAGCCGTTCACTCCGGCTGGCGGACACTTCGAACTGCAAATGTCGCTACAGAATACGTAAATCTGGCCGTCTCCAGCGGTGTCACCGGGGCCTGAGCATGTGCCGTTTGTCGGACTCTCCGAGCTGTCTTTCGGGCGCTCTTCTTCCTCTTCGTCTGAGCCATCCGTTTTGTTGCACTGGATCTTTTGCTCGCTGGCGCCTTGCCGTTCTCCCGATGGCACATTTCCGAAGTCACCGGATGCGCTGGAGCTGAAGACCGGAACGGGCTCCGAACCTGGTCCCGCACCTGCGCCCGAGGTCCATTCGTCGCGAGGGTAGCAGTCTCCCACCGTCCAGTTACATGCCGCCAACACCCAGGCTGCGATAGCTGCAATGAGAAACGGACTCGTTCTTGAGCTCATCTAGAACTCCATCGCATCACGGGGCCGGCAACAACAACGACGGATGCGTAGCCTGTTAGAACAAGACTTCTACCATCGATCCAATCAAGGTTGGCGCTCGCCGATATGCCCAGCGGCCCCGCAAAGTACGCGCTGGCTTGCGCATGTCCGCCCACCGCCATCCCGGCAACCTGTCCACACAAGGCGCTTCCGCACGCTGGCATGAAATAGAGCGCAACCGATGGGCCCACGTTAATGTCGCCATCCTTCCAGCTATATCCAAGGGCAACGGAGGTGTGATTGTAAACGCCGGGCCCACCTATCTGGATTGGAGGCACGACGCTGCACAGATCATGAACCTTCAACAGGAGGTTCTTTTCAAGGTGCCACGATACCCCAGCATGCGGGCCTACCGCGAAGCGCGGCGCAGTGCCAGCCTGGATCCAACCGAGGCTTACACCGGCGCTCAGCTCCGATGCCTCTACCTGCGTCGAAGCAACACCGAGCACGAGAGCGAACATCGCCGCCGATGCGACCCGTCGGCATTCCGTTCTCATCGGTTACTTCCCCCTTTGTCATCGCCCGGAGAACGTGGCGATGCAACCAATTCTTCTGATGGCAGGATTGGGCGTCAAATGCAACCTAGAGGAGGGCATCCCAATGGACATGGGTCGTACCGTCCAGAGCGTGGGCCACTGCGCAGCTGTCTGCGGTGCCAGTGTTCGGCAGCCTGCTGTCATGTTCGGCAGCCTGCTGTCACTGGCGGTCTGTCCACGTGGCCGTGAGAGCGCTCGGACGGCGGTGCGCCCTGGGCTGCACGACGTCGCCCGCGTGCCAGCACCACAAGCGAGCGCGACTCGCCGCGACGCCCTGGGCGGGCCGCCGCCGCGGACGGCGCGCCTGTCGGTTATCATTGCGGGGCTGAGGGGACCGCCTTCTGGGAGGGTACGCGCCAAGGGCGGGGACCCAGGGCAGCACATGCCGCACGAGCCGCCCGCCGGTGACGCGGAAGTGGACTCGGCCGGGCCATCCCTCGTACGATCGACCCCATGCGCTCGGGGAACATCAGGCGTCGGTTCACCATCTGCGTCGCTGGAGTCGTCGCGCTCTGGAGCGCCATACTCGTTTCATGCGGCAAGAAGGAAGATCAGCCGGGGCGTACCCAGCAGGCCACGACCACGGCGGCTCCGACGCAACTGCCACCGCCACGCGCCCTCACTGAGAAGGAAGAGGTCCGCGCGGTGGCGCAGTTCATGTGGCCACACGCCAGGAAGGTCGACGCGGCAGACTTTCGATGGGCGGGATGCTCCGACCGCACCGTTGGGTTCGACGCATCACGATCTTGCCTGGAAGGGATCTTGAAAGAGGTCGAAGAGCTTCGCTCAAAGATGCCAGCGAAGTTAAAGGTACAGTCTGCATGTGGCATCGAGACCGAAAAGGCACATCGGGACTTCGTTGATGGTCGCGTCGCCTACCTTCGCGACCATCTGGCGTGGATGGACCAGAACGCGGCCACACTGAAGAGAGCCATGTCGAACAAGTCTCTCTCGTCCGCATGGAGTGCGATGTCTGGTAAGGTCAAGGACAGCAGGCCACTGGACGTCGTAAACGAGAAGTACACCAAGGGTCTTCTCATTATCACCCAACTGCCATGCATGCAGAGCCAGCTCGGCTGCCCTTCGCTGGGCTGCAACAGCGGCATCCTCAACAGGATGGCTGGCCTTCCTGACTGAGAGAGCTCGGGGCCACACGCGTACAGGCGGAGGCTACAACCGGCGCCATCGGTAGCGCGCCGGCTGCGCCGCTGGCCCCTACGGCGCCCGTGGGCAAGACGGAGTCGGAGCCCCCGCCGTCCGAGCCACCAGCGACGCAGCCTAGCCGTGGGGCTCGCTTCCGAGCTCAGGTCGGTCGAGGATCTGGTCCGGGCCGCGCTGGCAGAGCCCGCCGTGGCGCCGCCCGTCCCGCAAGCGCTCCCCCCTGCCGACGCTGACCGGGCCCGTCCGGCAACTGCCCGGCGGCCGCGGTTGGCTCCGCCTCGTCGCGGGCGGGTCCGCGTCGTCAGCTCCCTCCGCTCCCCAGCCGCCGGCTGGCCCCGTCGTGGCTCCGTCGGAGCCGGAACCACCTCCTTGTAGATGGCCTCGAAGATCCGCAGAAATCTGACCAAGGCACCGCAGAAATCTGACCGCGGGAAGATGCGCGCGAAATCGCGCGGGTGCTCGACGCCGGGGCAATCCGGGCGCATCGCCTCGGCTCTCCTGCCGCCAACGGCCGCGGTCGCGATCAGAGCAGCTTCATCGCCTGCCGGACCACCTCGCGCAGCTCCTGACGCGTGCGGCCGTTGCGGGCCGCGAGCGACATGCCTTGCAGCGTGACGGCGAGCAGCCGCGCGACACCCTTCTCGTCGAGGGATGCAGGGAGCTCCCCGCTCTTCTTGCCGCGCGCTAGGGCGGCGCGCAGCTGTTGCTCGGAGTGGCGCACCGCTTCGGCGGCGGCCTCGACGACCTCGGGGTGGGTGTGCCCACACTCGGCCGCCGCGAGCTGGAGGAAACAGCCTCGCGGCTCGCCGCGAACGGCACCGAAGGCGGCGTCGAGGTTGTTGAGCAGGTAGCGCTCGACGGCGGCGCGCACCGAAGGGCCCTCGTCCAGCTCGTTCGTGGCCTGAGCGGCAAGCGCGCAATAGCGCTCCAGGACGCGCGCGAAGAGCGCGTCCTTGTCGCCGAACGCGCCGTACAAGCTGGCCCGCGAGAGGCCGGTCGCGTCCACGAGATCCTGCACCGACGTGCCCTCGTAGCCGCGCGCCCAGAAGGTCTCGAGCGCGCGGTCGAGCACATCGCTCTCGGTGAACTCGCGGGGCCGGCCCATGCGGCCTCCATTGTTACAGCTGGGTCGCCCCGCCGTCGACCGGCAGGTCGAGCCCGGTCGTGTAGGTGGCGTCGACGGCGAGGTACAGCACGGCCTTGGCCACCTCTTCGGGCGTGCCGAACCGCCCCATCGGGTTCGCTGCGGCCATGTTCTTGGTGAAGGAGTCGACGACCTCGGCCGGCAGGCCGGAGCGCGAGAGGATCGGCGTCGTGATCGGACCGGGGCTCACGGCGTTGACCCGCACGCCCTCCGGGATCAGCTCCGCCGCGAGCGTGCGCACGATCGAGCGCAGCGCCGCCTTGGAGGCGGAGTACACGGACGTGCTGGGGATACCCTTCACGTCCACCACGGAGGTGTTGAACACGATGCTCCCGCCCTTCTTCACGAGCGGCGTGAGCGCCTGCGCGGCGAAGAACGCGCCCTTCGCGTTGGTCCGGAACGTCGTATCCCACAGGGCCTCGGTCGAGGACGCGACGGGCGCGAACTCGCCGGGAATGCCGGCGTTCAGGAACACGAGGTCCAGCTTGCCGAGCTTGGCCTCCACGTCGCGGGCGAGCGCTTGCAGGGCAGGCAGATCGCCGGTGTCGGAGCGGAGCACGAGGGCCCGCGGCCCGAGCTCCTTCTCGGCCACCTCGAGCCTGTTCGGGTCGCGCCCGGTGACGGCCACGCGCCCGCCCTCCTGCAGCAGGAGGCGCGCGGTGGCGAGGCCGATGCCGGAGCTACCCCCGGTGATGAGGGCGGTTTTGTCGGCGAAACGGGACATGGCGTTCTCCTCGGCGCGCCGCGGTGGCGGCGCTGGTTCTCGGTTTGGTCGTCGTCGGAAGGGCGCAAGTGGACGCACCGTTCCGGAACGAACGTTCTGGAATGATCGTACCATAAACACTCCGCGCTGACGCGCAAGGCGCCTGGGCAGCCCCAGCGTCCACCGCGACGTCGCGCGGACCGTCATCACCAGCTCGTCCATCGATCGTCTCCTGCGGGCTGGGGTCGGTGACCTCGCTCGACGCGAGGACGTCAGCCCGCACGCGCACGGTTGCGCACTGGGCCAACATCTCGGAACTCGTATCCATCACGCGCAGGCGGTGGCGCTCGCGGTAGGCGCGCTGGTGGTCGCGGTGGTCGAGGCGGCCCTCGGGGGAGCGCTGGTACCGCAACCGAGCTGCCCGCAGCGCCCGCCGCCGGGCCTGTTCGGCGCACGCCTCGCCGCAGTAGCGCTGCCCGCGATCGCAGCGACGGCAGACGAAGAAGAGTCGGTGGCAGAAGCCGCAGAAGACGAACCGAAGGCTGTCGCTCACGGATCCATGAGCGACAGCCGAGAAGTTGGCCGGGCCTTCGCCGTTGCGCCGTGCCGCTCGGGGACGCTCCCTACCCCCGTCCCTCGCACCGGTGAACTTGTCGGCTGCCCCTGTCCCGCTTCGACGTCACGATGCGAGGGTCAATTTCCTGCGGATCGCGGTGGCCCTTAACACCTCCTCCATCAGAGCCTCCGCCCGGTCCGCGCAGGATGGTGCAGTTGAACTTGCTCGGCGGCTCTGAGTAATGTCGGCCTGCGGGTGGATCTGCAGCGATCCATATTATGCCGGTGTCGCACGATCTGAGGCTTTTCGATCACAGCCGGCAGAACCACTGGCGGGCGAACGCCTGGGGCTGTGCACGATGCCGCACGTGCAGCAGCGTTGCCCTCCAGCGCGGCCTGACGACCGCGCGTCTGGAGCCGCCGACGGCGCGAGGGTAGCTGCTCCTGCCACATCCGAACCTCCGTTGTTGCGGTGTTTCGGGTTCGGGGCGGAGCCTGAACGAGAGCCCGTGAGGAGGCCCGAAATGGTAATTCTGACGACCCGGTATCTCGTCGCGAGTTACCGGGATCTCGTCAGGTGTGGAAACCGCTCTGGTGACGCGCAGTTAGACGGCTTCGAGGGAGCGCCCGAGGGGCCGATTTGGGGGGGCGCGAAGGGGGTCGATTTGGTAATTTTGCGCGGGGTCGGCTGAGGGGCTCCGGCGAGCCGCCGACCTCCGTTTTGTCGCATACGTATGCAAGGGCGGCACGCGGCGGGCACGACCGCGGGGCGGCGGCCCGAAGGGTGCGGCGTGAGCTCGTCCCGGCGGACGCCGGGCCGGCCTGGACCTGGAGCCGAGCACGCAGCAGGGCGCGAACACGGCGCACGGGGCCGCGGAGCTCGTCCAGGCGGGAGGCTGGCGCAAGGCGGAGCTCGCCCAGGTGGACGCCAGCGCGGCTCGCGGCCGCGGCGCCGGGCGATCTGGCCCCGCTCGATGGCCGGGCCGTCGGATCGCCGGGAGGGCTCACCCCGCACACCGAGCTCACGTGATCGGGTCTCAGCGAACGCCAGTCAGGGCACGGTGGCACGTGAGGACCGGCGTTCTCTTGGTCGCACGCTACATCAGACTTTAATGCCGTCGCCCTCGCCAGGAGCCGACTCTTGTACTGTGCTTTAACGCTCTTTAAAGTTGAACGGAAAATTAAGGCTTCGCTCTGGCAGGTTTGTGGTTCGGTGCTTTTGTAGACGCATGAGCTCGCGTCGCTGGTACGAGCTCGCGTGCGGAGTTGTCCGCGCGCCGAGCCACGTCCTGGAAGAGTGTTTCCAGATGAACAAGCAGACCCGGTGCCACCTGCGCGCGATCGCACGGCTGCACCCCGAGATCGGCAACCTGTGTGATCAGCTTGAAGCGCCCTGGAACGCCGTGCGAAGGATCGCGCACGCGCCGGGGGCGGCGGAGCAGTGGGAGCGCGCGGCGCAGGTGCTCGGTGAGCTCGTGGAGAAGCGCCAGGGGACGGCGCCGCGCCGGTCGAGGCTGGAGGCTGCGCGCCTGGAGGCGCTGAAGCGAATGGGACCGCCGATGGAGGGGGGAGGAAAACTTGAAAGCAGCATGCGAGCCGCGTGGGAGGCGGCGGAGCGCGGGACGCGCGCGGTGCCAAGCCCACGTCCGGGCGATCGGCATGCTCGTCTGCGGTGCAGCGCTGCCCGGCGGGAAGCGCGCCAGTCGAGCACATGAAGCGGCGTCGCGTTGGACTTTCGCCGCTTGCGTCTCCCGTGCGTGCCTATCGTGGCCGCTCGCCGATCCTATTCACGAACGCAACACGGATGGAGGTATGGCATGACACGAGCGGCTCTCGCGCGTGTATCGGCACCGCTTGCTCTTCGTCAGGCTGGTAACGGCACGCGCGCCATCGACAGAGAGAGCCTGGAGACGCCCACCGGCGGATGGTCCAGCCCGAAGATGATCGACCAGTCAGCCATGACGACGGCACCCGCAACGCTCGCGATCCCGCTGGATGGGCTGACGATCACGGCGCCGCAGCCGGAGATGCTCTCGCAGAAGAACGTCGAGGCAGTCACCGGCATCCCGGCGCGCGTCTTCCTCGAGACGATCCGCGCGCCGGGCTTTCCCCTGCCGGTCACGAAGCTCGGCAAGCTGCGTCTGGTCGAGCGCGAGGCGTTCGTGGCGTACCTGCGCGCCCTGGCCGGTGAGCCGGCCTCGCGTCGTACCGCAGAGGTGGATGAGCGCACTCGGGTTGCCGCTGTGCTGGCCTCTGTCGGCCTTGAATCTGTCCCATGCCCGAAAACCGACCGGGCGAGCGCTCCTCCCGCAGGAACACGCCGTGCTAGGCTGCCGCGGAAGTAGAGCGGGCCCGCCCGGCGGTGGAACGCCGGACGGGCCCTTGATCGAGCCCCGCTTTCACCGGAGACCGACCCATGACCGACGTACCCCAGCGACGGGCGCGCGCCAAGCGCTCGCCTTCCTCCCCCGCCTCATCCCTTCCTGCACAGGCATCGACCGACCGGCGTTTGCGTTCGAGCCGGTCTAGCGGGCGCTCCTCACCGGTGGCGGAGCTAGCTGCGCCCGTCGCAGACTCGCCGGGCTCCGCGGGCACGATCGAGCGCCCGAAGCTGCCTGCTCGCGCGCCTGGCAGGCCAGCAGGAGACAAGCGCACCAACGGCTCCGGCTCCGTCCGGCTGCGCGGGAAGAGGTGGACCGCACGTCTTAGCCTCGGCGACGCCGGTCGACCCACGTTCAGCTTGCCGACGTGCCGGACCGAGTACGAAGCCAACGCACGCCTGGAGGTGCTGGCCGACCTCGCCGGGCGCCTGCTCGCAGCCGGCCAGATCGTGCTCGGCATGCCGCTGCTGGAGCAGGCTGCCGCGCGCGAGGGCAATGCGCTCCGTGATGTCCGGCTCGCGATCGACCAGCTGTGCCGGGGCGAAGCGCGTGCCCGCGCAACCGGAGAGACCACCTTCGCGGAGTTCTCCGAGCGAGTTCTGTCCGGACAGCTCGCCGAGCAGTATCCGGATCATGTGAAGGCGATTCGCAGCGCGGATGACTATAGATCGAGACTGGCCCACGTGCTCGAGGTGCTTGGTCCTGTTCCTCTCGCGCGCTTCACACTCGATCATGCCGATCACGCGATGTCATTGCTTCCAGGGCACTTGCAGTCCGGAACGCGTCAAAAGATCGCTCAAATCATCCATCGCATATTAGCGCTCGCGACCTACCCGGCGCGCGTCATCGGTAGCAACCCTCTGCCGCGGGGATGGATCCCCAAAAACGATGATGAGAAGGCAAAGGGCTACCTCTACCCCGACGAGGACCATCGCCTCATGCGGTGCCAGGCGATCCCTCTTTGCTTCCGGATCTACTACGGCTTCCTCGATCGGGAAGGCATGCGAGCCGACGAGGCCGGAAGGCTGGAATGGTCCGATGTCGATCTGGAGCGCGGCGCAGTGGTTCTCGACGAGAACAAGACGGACGATCCCCGCGCGTGGGCCCTCTCGCCCGACGTAGCGCGCGCGCTCCGGAAGTGGCGCGAGCTCTGCCCGGACAATACACGTGTCTTCGTGGGGAAGTGGGGCAACGCCTTGCCGGGGCACAACGGGGCGAAGAACTTCAGAGATCACCTCCGACGCGCAGGAATCGATCGGCCTGAGCTCTTCGAGACCACGGATGCAAGGCTGAATATCCGTTTGCACGACACGCGCGCGACCTTCATCACGGTCAAGCTCGCGGTCGGCCGCGCGGAGACGTGGATCTCCGATCGGACGGGACACAGCTCGAGCGACCAGATCCACAACTACAAGCGTGCTGCGCGCAAGGTCGCGGAGCTCGCCCTGGGCGACTTCGCCCCCTTGGACGAGGCGCTCCCCGAGCTGAGCGGCAAGGGCGGCTCGGCAGCAGGATGTGGTCCGGCGTCCGGCGAACACGGAGCGGGAGCGGCGAGCGACGAGGGCTCCCTCGCCGCCGCGCCCCCCTGCGACGTGGCGACCCGGAGCGACGTTGCCCGCGCCCTCGCGGTGACCATGGACGCACCCGAAGACGGCCGGTTGGGCCCGCGTTGGGCCATGCCGGAAGAGGACCTGGTCGGCCGCAAGCCGGAACCAATCGAAATCGTTGTTGTTTCTTCCGATCGTTCGCCGGCACCAGGGAAGAAGCCCAAGAACGTCCCTGGTGCGAACGAGTGCCCGGGTATAACTTTAACGATTTCGAAAATATCCACTTGAGACTCGGCCCCCTGGGTCGCGCGGGATGGCGCGGCGCGGCCGCGTCAGCGCCGCCGGGCGGCCGGCGGTGCACCGACCCGGCGCCTAGCTCAGGAACGCCTCCTTGGAGACGCTGATCCACATACGCCGGAGGTGCCCACACGTCCCCACCACGAGATTGATGAGCCGCGGCGCCCCGGAGGGCGCACTGCTTCCAGGAAGTCGAGAGGATCCCACGACCGAGCCGGCACTCGCCGGCGAGGCACAGGATGGCAACGGAGGAATCGATGATCCGTACGGCTCGTATCGCGCTGGTGGCTCTCACGCTCGCGCTCCTGCCCGCCTGCGGCGAGGCCACGGCGACGGCCAGCGCGGAGATGGCCCTGAGCGAGGAGCTCGGCGCCGCGGCGCTGGTCGAGGAGCACGACGAGGGGAATGTCGCCTGGCGCATCGACGGCGACGGCCAGGTGAAGGCAGCGATCACCGCCAGCTCCGGTGTGCGCATCAAGGAGGACGTCGGTGGCACGCTCGTCTGGAAGCTGCCGTCCGGAGAGGCGCGGACCATCCCGCTCGCGATCGACGCGAGGACGGGGCTCCTGGTCGCGGAGGGGCCAAAGCTCGAGGCGGATCTGACGGAGATCAGCTACACGCTCACGATCTCGGGCAAGCCGTGGAGCGGCGTGCTGCACGTGCCCGCGGGCGGCACGGCGGAGCTCGTGGCGAGCGCCAGGGTGAGCGCGGAGAGCAGGGTGTCCGAGGTCACGGTGGGCCCCCACGGCGGCTCCGTCCAGGTGGTCGGCGACGATCGGCTCGAGATGGTCGCGAACGAGGCCACGGGAGAGGTGCGCGTCTATGTGCTCGATGCTCACCTCAAGCCGGTCGCCATCGAGGGGCGAACGCTCAAGCTGGGTCTCGTGGCCGAGCGACCCGAGGTGCTGGTCCTCGCGCCGGCTTCTGCTGGATTCTACTTCGTGGGCAAGCTCGCGGCGGTGGTGAACCCGTTCCGACTGACGGTCGCGCTCGGATTCCACGGCACGACGCGCGTGGCGCTCTGGGGCTATCGGCCCGGCGTGCGCGTCATCGCGACGGCCGCGCGAGCGCCGCGGGTCAACATCCTCGTGAAGAGCTTCACTGATGGGCCTGACATCGACCTGCACGCCGGCGCGCGCGCCGACGTGAACGTGAAGGTGCATGACCATGATCGCGGCGGCGACAAGGTCAAGGTCATGATCCATGACAAGGACCATGGCGGCGGCAACAAGGTCAAGGTCATGATCCATGACAAGGACCATGGCGGCGGCGGCACCAAGGTCATGATCCACGACAAGGACCATGGCGGCGGCGGCACCAAGGTCATGATCCATGACAAGGACCATGGCGGCGGCGGTAAGGCGAACGCGCATGGGAGCAGCGGCGGCGCGGCAAAGGCAGGCGGCGCCAAGGGCAAGCGCTGAGCTGCGCCGAGCCCGCAGGCGCCCCAGCTGGGGCTCGACGCCTCCGAGGCATCTGGACTTCCCTCCCCCGATGCTGCCCGAGAAGGATTCGATCGAGGGGATGCTGAACTTCGACATGCTCGGCTCGCCACGCTGCGCACCGGGCTCATCCAGGCCTCGCGCGCTCAGGCGGCCTCAGGTGCCGGGCCTGTCGCGCGCCGCCCGCTCGATCTCCTCGATGACCTCTTCGGGTCGGACATCCTTCTTCAATTCGTCCAGGTTTGCGTCATCTCCGCTGGTGACACCGAGATGACGAGCGATGTCGTCCACGAGGCCGATCAAGCGCGTAACCTCGTGCTCGGCGAGGAGGTTGATCTGGAGATCCAGATCAGCCCGTTTGTCCGCGAGCGCCTGCATCCGGTTCTGGCTGATGAGCACGAAGGTCGACAGGAAGATCGCCTCGACCGACGCGATCATCGCCAGCATCACGAACGGGAATGGGTCGAAGGGCTTGATCCCGGGGACGATGCCCAGGTTCAACAGGATCCAGCCGCCGAACAGGAGAGCGTGGATATAGACGAAAGTCATGCTCCCGGCGAAGCGGGTGATCGTGTCTGCCACCATCTCTCGATGGGTCTTTCCACGTTCCATCTTCTCTCGTACGGCGAGCAGGGTATCTATGTTGCGCCGAACCAGGTTGTTCAGCTCGCTCGCGTTCGCGTGACGTCGATTCCGATCCATCGAGGCCATGCGGGATGCAAGTTTCGCCCCCACGGGACGGCCTGTGCCCTTCGCGGCGTGGCCGTGTCCGCAGGGGATGGCTGGCCGCTGCGCCAGCCCGCAGGGCGTCGGGACCGTGTGGCCCCAACCCGGGCACGATCGCCGGTGCCTGGGCCTGGTGCGCGGCAGCGAGCCCCCGCCCTCAGGGCGTGAACATGCCCGTGTACGTCTGTGCCTGGGCCAGCGTCGCTCCTCGGTACTTGAAAGGCGCCTGTCGCGTGTGCTCGCCCAGGTACGCGGTGATCTGCACGCTGTAGTACCGCCCGCTCTCGAGCACGCCCTCCGGCACCTTGACCGTGGTCGCCGTGGTGTCGACGCTGAGCACGCTGGTGCGCTGGCTCAGCACCGCACCGTCCGCATCCTTGACGTCATCGTAAAGGAAGACGACGACGCGGTATCCGTCCGGCTCGCCCAAATCCGGCGGCTCGAAGGTGATGGTCGGTGTCGCGCCGGCGCCCTCGGTCACCGTGTCCGCCGGCAGGCTCACGCCGTCGATCCGCGGGTCCCGCGGCAAGCCGAGCAGCGGCTCCACCGCCGCGCCGTTCGCGTCCTCGGCGCTCATGACGACCGCAACGAAGCCGCGCAAGCTCTCCTGGACCTCATCGAGGGGATGCATCACCCGCGTGCGGAACGTCACCCTCACGTCGAGCAGCTCCATGCCTCTCTCGGCGTACGGGTTGCCATACTGGTACGTCGCCGCGTGGTCGCCGGGGTGGAACGTCGTCAAGGCAGCATTGCACCCATCCGGGCAGAGCTCGGGGTCGCACGTGTCGTCCGTCGAGAAGCAGGTCGGGTCGACCGGCTCCTGGCCGCTCGTGACCTGCGCCTGGAGCAACGTGGGTGTGCTTCCATAGAGGGGCACGCCGGTGCCGGGCTCCTGGTACACCACCATCGAGGTGACCGTGCTCGAGAGGACGGCCGGCGCGTTCGCCGTCACCTGCGCGATGAACCGCGATATCCGGAGGTCGGCAGCAAAGCTCGACAGCTCGAGCGGCGCAAACGAGCCGCCGAAGGCGATCGCCTGCCCGTCTTGCATGTTCACCTCCCGCGTCGAGAACGATGCTTCCGCCGCCTCGTAGGTGAACGAGGACCAGGGATCGTGCGGGTCCGCCTGCTCCGGCGGCGAGCCGGCCTGGTGCGCGACGAGCTGGGTGACGTGCAGCACATCGCCCCGGGAGCCATCGACCAGCGGCCGCCCGCCGTCGTGCGACGCCGGGAAGACCTTCTGCCGCCAGTTGAACGCCCTGCCCGAACAGACCGTATCCCCGTCGGCGGGCGCGCCTTTCGTCCCCTCCTCCGGGACGAGCGAGGCCATCGCGTCGACATTGAAGCTGTAGAGCTCGATCCTGTCCTGGAGCGGCTGGACCACCGCGCCCTCCGCGTCGCGGCTGAACTGGTGCCAGGGCTTGAGCCCGTCCGCGGTGAGCGCAGCCTCGGTGTCCTGCGTCGCGTTGCTGTTGTCGGGCCGCCCGGAGTACGCGCGGCCGAAATCGACGGTGCGCGCCGTCGCCTGCAGCATCGCGCGGCTCTTCGGCGCGTTCGTGGCGCGCTCGTCCGGCGCGGCGGTCGTCACGATCCAGTACTCGCCCTCGGGCACCGACGGGATCTCCCAGCGCGAGCCGTCGGCCGACAGCGCGCCCGGGAAGGTCCGCACCGCGCCATCCGCGGCGATCACCTGGGCCTCGACGGACTCGTACTCCGACAGGTCCCGGCTCACGGTGATCTCGCCGCCCTCGGTGACGTACCGATCGGTCAGGCCGAGGACCACGCCCTCGAACGACTCTCCGTCATCTCCACATCCCGGCACGGCCGCAAGGATCGTTATCACCAGCACTGAAGAGAGATGAGTCCACGTGCGCATCGTCCCAGTAGACGAAAGCGTGCACAAGCAGCGCAAGTGGAAAATTCCGCCCGATGCGGTTCTCCCTCAGGCGCGCTCGCCGTCAGGCGCGCTCGCCGCGGCCGCTCACGCGGCGACGAGCATCCGTTCCCCGTCGCGCCGCGCCGCCGCCCACGTCTCGTCCCAGGCCGCGTCGGCCTCCGCGCGCGGGAGCCGGCCGAAGGCCTGCACCTCCTTCCGCTCGCCCTCGACCTCGGCGTCGTCCGCCGGCGGGGCCGGCGCCGGCCCCGTCATCGCGTCGCCGACCGCCTCGCGCACCTCGCGCCCGCCCTCGGAGAGGCAGTAGGCGAGCACGCGCCACCCGAGCTCGGCGTGCAGCGCCTCGTCGCGCGCGATCTCGCCGAGCGCCGCGCGCACGCCCGCGTCCTTCGCCCCCGCGAGCGACCGGCGCGCCCGGGCCGCCGCCGTGCCCTCGCCAAGACAGCCGTCGTGCCACGCCTCGAGCGCCATCCGCACGAGCGCCGCCTGGCGGTCCGCGTCGCGCGCCGCCGGAGGCGGGAGAAGCGCTGGCCTGAGGCGCCACCCGGCGAGCGCGCTCGCGATCTCGCTGCACCGCGCCGTGTGGCGGACCTCATCGCCGAGCGCGGCGAGCGCCCGCGATACGAGCGACGCGGGCGCGCCCACCGCCATGAGGTCCCGCGCGAGGGCGACGAACGCCGGGATCGAGCCGCACTCGGCCCGCGCGCTGTCCAGCCACGCCCCCGCGAGCGCCGCCCGGGTCGCGCGATCGAGCCGCGCCGGGCGCGATGCAGCGGGGCCCAGCCCGAGCACCGGCGGGAGCACCACCCCGTCGGCCGTGCGCAGCGGCCGGCCGTCGATGACATGCGACCGCTCTCCGAAGGGCCGATTGGCGCGGAGGCCCATGCCAAACATCCCCTCGGGGACGAACAGCTCGCCCGACAGCGGAATGACCGCGCGCGCCGAAAAATCGACGACCACCGGCTCGAACAGGCTGGCCATCGCGCCGACGTGGAGGCCGTGCTGCGCCGGGAACTCGTCGCTGATGCGGGTGCGGTACGTCCAGCCGAGCTCACCGTCGATGCTGCAGGCGACGGCCTGGTCGGAGTTGCCCGAGGTATCGCCGCCGCCATGGCTGCCTATCGCGAAGCGGCCGGCAGAGAAGTCGAGCCATGTCGCCTGCACGAACGGACCGAATCCCATGCGACCCGAATCGAACACTCCGGCCATGCTGCCCTCCATGAGGAACGTCGCGCGGAGGTCGCCGCCAAGACCGAAGGCGAGCTTCTGGCCGAAGGAGACCGACACGGAGATCCCAACCGACATGGCAAAAGGATCGTCGGCGCGCGCCTGGCCGGGCAGCGAGACGAGGGCGGCAACACCGAGGGCGGCAAGCGTGGGCGGGAGTGCGCGGGAACCCAAAGACATGAAACCTCCGTAAGTTCAAAAGGGGGCCAAGAATCGATCTCGACTCCAAATTTACCAGATGGCGCGAATCGGGACGACCGCGTTGCATGACGGAAAGCGGCTCTGGGGGGCGGGAGCACGCGCCGCGCGCGGTCCGCTCGGAGCTCCATGCCGCCCGACCGACGGCGAGCGAGCTCGTGGCGGAGAAGGCGTCACGCGCAACAGAGCGCGACCTTCTGGGTGGAACATCCCATCCAAGAGCCCGCGAAAAAGATTGACCTCCGATCCCGCGGCGCTGACACATAGTCATCTGGGTGTTGCAAAAAGTTTGCCGAATTGAGAAATTCCCACCGCCAGGCGGATGGGGCACCGGCGCCCTCGGCGGGACCGTGATCCCCCTGTCTCTCGCCTGCTCGACCTCGGGGGTGCGGCTGGCAGCAACGACACGTCGGGCTCGGAGGGCGCAAGGCGGTGGGCTCCATGGCGATCGCGCGCGGCCGTGTCGATCGGGTCATCTCGGCCCCGATCGAACGACCGGTGGTGATCGCGGGGCTCACCTCCTGCGACGACAGCTCGCAGCGCCCCGAGGGCAGGACCTGCCGCGCGCCCTCCCATGCCAGTGAGCCTCGCCGCCCCGCGGCGCGGCTGCCCTCCTGCTTAACACGAGAAAGGAAACGGAGACCATGACACGCACTTATCGCCACTTGCTGCTGCCGCTGACCCTCGCGCTCTTCTCGCACGTGGTCGGCTGCTCCGGTTCAGGCTCGGATGCGGACACCTCGAGCGACGGCTCGACCACCTCCGGCGGCGGCACCACCGCATCCACCTCCGGCGGCGGCACCACCTCGTCCACCTCCGGCGGCGGCACCACCTCATCCACCTCCGGCGGCGACACCACCTCGTCCACCGCGAGCGGCGACACCACCTCATCCACCGCGAGCGGCGATACCTCCTCGTCCACCGCGAGCGGCGATACTTCCTCATCCACCGCGAGCGGCGGGACGACCGAGAGATTCAGCTTCTTCGTGACCAGCCTCGCCGCCATGCGGGAGCTGTCGGGCTCCCAGGACGGCTTCGGGGGCGACCTCCGCTTCGGGGAGACGGGGCCGGGCGCCGGTCTCCGCGGCGCGGACAAGATCTGCGCGACGATCGCCGAGAAGAGCCTCCCGGGCGCAGGGGGCAAGACGTGGCGCGCGTTCCTGAGCGCCACGGCAGGCGAGGACGGGAAGCAGGTCAACGCGATCGACCGGATCGGCGAGGGGCCCTGGTACGACCGGCTCGGCCGGCTGGTCGCGAACGAAAAGGAGGAGCTGCTCAACACGCGTCCCAGCGGGGCCGACGCGGCGATCATGAACGATCTGCCGAACGAGGACGGCGTCCCCAACCACCAGCCCGATCCGAACCAAGCCGCGGTCGACAACCACGACACCCTGACGGGCTCCAACGCCCAGGGGCAGCTCCAGGGCGCCACGGCGACGTGCAAGGACTGGACGGCCAAGACGGGAGACAGGGCCGAGGGTGGACCGCAGCTTGGACACTCGTGGCCGCGGGGCGGCGGCGGCGGCCCGGGCGGGGGCGGGAGCGGGTCCCACTGGATAACGTCTCACAATGCACCGGGGTGCGCGCCGGGGGTCACCATCGTGGACATAGGAGGCCCCCAGCAGGGCTCGAACACCGTCGGCGGCGGCGGCGGCTACGGCGGCATCTACTGCTTCGCCCTGATGCCCTGACGCAGGCGACCCGGCGCGCGCCGCCTCCCGGCCGACGACACCATGAGCCGCCCCGAGCTGCCGGCTGAACGACGAGCTCGTCGAGCTCACCGCGGGGCCGCCGTGCTGGATCGGGCGCTGGCAGCGCCGGCCGTCGTCTCAGGAGGATCGCGGCGCGCGCAGCTCGCCGCCGCGCGCCTCCTCCGCCCGGGCGGGCTCGGTCGCCCAGGTGAAGCCCATCTCCTCGGCCGCCGGGCCGAGCGTGATCCGGATCGGCATGCCGCGCTCGCGCGCGACCTGCGTCGCGCGCGCCACGAGCGCGGCGGCGACGTCCGGCGGATACGGGCCCGCTGCGGCGGAGCCCGCGAGGTGCACGGTCAGCATGAAGTGCGTCGCCTCGACCTCGTCCATCCCGAAGCAGTCGACGAGCAAGCGCTCCACGGCTTCCATCTTGGTCACGTCGTCGTTCCAGAGCACGATCTCGACCAGCTCGCCTGCATGGTTGCTGCGCTCCGGGGCGCGGGGCGGCTCCCGGCTCACCTGGTCGAGGTCGGGACACGCCCTCGTGAGCAGCGCGGCGGCGAAGCAGCGCTCCCCCGCCGACTGCGCCACGACCACCAGATCGATCGGCGACGGGCCCCGCCACGACACCGACCTCGACCAGGCGCGATCCACGATGGCATTCGCGGCCGGCGACAACTCGAGCGTGGCGAGGTCCGTGGGTGCCTCGCGCGGCCCCGCGAGGTGTCGAGTCAGCTCGCGCCGCAGGGACGCGGCGCTCGCGCCGGCCGATGCGACCAGCGTTGCCACCCGGCGATCGCAGAGCGCAGCGAGCACGACATGCTCCGGGAGCAAGACCCGCTGCCCGCGCCGGACGGCTTCGAAGCTCGCCGTGTACATGACCACGGTGCTATCGCCGCGCGGGCGCGCGCGTGAGCGCCGCTTCCGCCGGCGGTGGAGGATGGCGAGCCCGGTCGCCAGCACGAGGAGCAAGAGCCCCACGAGGAGGATGCGCATGTGCCCTGCGCATCCTACGCCGAAAAGAGGGTTGCCTCCAGCGCGCCTCGTGGGGAGTTGGTTTTGTGATCAGTTACAGGGCCCGAGGTCGGCCCACTCGGCCGGGCACCAGGACGTCGGGTTGCTCGGCGGGCAATCCGGGTGCGACCACCAGATCTGCTGGGTCGCCGACCAGAGGTGGCCGCCGTTGGTGACCTGCGTGGAGGGCGTATACACCTGCGCCGACGCCCACGCGGGCACGCCGCTGCAGTTGCTCGTGGGCACGGTCGACGTGCAGGCCTCCCAGGTCGACGGCGACGCGCTGAGGTTCTTGTTCTGGTAGACGTAAGGAGCGGCGTCGTGGAACGACCAGGTGCTCGCGCCCGACATGTTCTGCCAGGCGCCCGCCGTCGTCTTCACCTGCTGGCGAAGCATCTTGATGGGCGCCTGGCAGGAGACCTGCGGCTGGGGATACTGCGGGCCCACGTCGGCGAAATGCTCGATGTCGTGCGCATACATCTCGACGGTGGTGCGCGCGTCCTGGGCGAGGAACTGCCAGCCTGCGCCGTCCTTCATGTCGACATAGAGGCAGAGCTGGGCGCCGGTCACGCTCGCGACGCGCTCGGGCGTGCACCACTCGTACTTGAAGACGACCTGCTGCCCGGGCTGCAGGTTGCCAAGCGAGCCGCCGCAGGTGCCACCCGAGCCCCACTGGGTGTTGCAGCTCGAATGATTCCCCGTGACGCCGTTGTCATCTCCGAAGTAGTAGACGAACCACCCGTCCGGGCTGTGGTAGATGCCAGACTCCAGATTGTAGTACCACTGGCCAACCGCGGTCCAGGCCGTGGACGCGTTCAGGAGCTGGGGGACCTGCCACTCGATGAGCCAGCCACGGGTGTCACCGACGGTGCCCGTGTAGCTGCTCGTCAGATCGTAAGTTCCGCGCTGGCTCGCCACCCCGAGGCTCTCCTCGTCGTCCACGCCGGCATCGGCGGTGCATGCGGCGGCGCCGAGGGCTCCGAGGAGCAACAGCGCCGCGCCAATCCGCGGCAGGACAGCGCGTGACGGACGGAGAGAACAGGCATGCATCGACAGAGTGCTCTTCTCGATCATAAGGATTCTCCTGACAGCAATGTTTTCCCCCGCGGCCCTGAATAGCGCGAGCCGAGGCCGCCCACCGTTAAGTCGTGTTAAGGCGAACGACGTGATTCAGGGGTGAGGCGCTGGGCGCGCAGGAGCGGGTCGCGGCGTAGGTCGATGCGCTGGTGGCGACGTGGAGTACTGCTCAGCCCGCTTCAGCGTCGATGATCTCGATGCGGTTCCCGAACGGATCGTCGGTGTGGAACCGCCGCACGGCGGGCAGCTCGTCGCTCCAGCGCACGGCGTGGCCCGCGGCCAGGAGCGCGGCCGCGATCTCGTCGATGCCCCTCACGGCGAAGCCGGGGTGCGCCTTGCGCGCCGGCTGGAAGTCGCGCTCGACGCCGAGGTGCACCGTGACGCCGCCCGCGCGGAACCAGGCGCCGCCGCGGGACGCGAGCGGCTCGGGCTTGGGGAGCTGCTCCATCCCGAGCACGTCCCGGTAGAACGCCACGGCGCGCGGCTCCTGCCCGGGCGGCATGGCCAGCTGCACGTGATCGATGCACAGGAAGGTGAAGGGCATGCTCCACCCAGGATACATCGACGCGACGCGGGCCGCGAGCGGCGCCCTGCCTGCCCGCGCGACCTCGAAGCGCGTTCACCGGCGCGCCGCCTCCCATTCGGGGCTGCTCAGGAAGTACGTATCGTAGAGCTCCTGCACGTCGCGCAGGGTCTCGGGCGGCTCCTCGCCGCGGGCGATGCGCGTCAGCTTGCGGAAATAGTCGAAGCGCTCGACCCCGGGGGTGATGACGACCAGGAGCTCTGCGCCCTTGCCGCGCGCGGCGGCGAACGCGTGGGCGACCCGCGGAGGGACCACGAGGAGATCGCCCTTCTCGGCCGTCACGACGTCGCTCCCCGAGAGGACCTGCACGGCGCCGTCGAGCACGTAGAACATCTCGGCCGAGCCGTCGTGACGATGAGGCCGCGCGCCGTCCGCGTCCTTCGCGAGCGTCAGGCGCACGGTGGAGAGGGCTCCGCCCGTCGCGCTGCTGTCCGCGAGGAGCTGGATCCGCGCGGCGGGAGAGCCGACGATCTCAGCGTCGGCGCCACGGACGACGACCGACCGATCGAAACAAGGCTGGATGATCGACATGCCGCCCAGTGAAGCACCCGCGGGAGGAGCGCTCACCTGGAAAAGCCTACGGAGCGCGCCCGCAGGCGGGGCGCCGCATGCGCTGCGTTCCGCGCCGCCGGCGGGAGGCGGCGCCTGCTCACGTGAGCGGCAGGGCGCCCCCGGTGTTCAAGACGCCCTCACCGAAGCTCTTGACGTCTTCGAAGCCCATGTAGTGGAAGCAGCTCACGAGCATGTCGGCGAAGGAGCGATCGCCGCGGAAGTCCACCAGCCGCCCGCGCCGGAAGTAGTCGTGAGCCTTGCCTGCGAACACGACCAGGCTGTCCTCGATGCTGTGGCTGTCGCCCTGCCCGAGCTCGTTCCAGTGCACGACGAGCGTATGATCCCAGAGCGTGCCGTCGCCGTCGCTCGTGTTCTTCAAGATCTCGTAGAGCTTCGTGTTCTGCTCCCAGAGGTGCCTGTGGATCTTGCGCACCTTGGCGAACGAGTCGTCGTCGCTGTTGTGCGAGATGTCGTGGTGCCCGTCGCTGAGACCCAGGTTCGAGTAGACGCGGTTGCTGGTGTTGCCGCTCCAGTTGAAATGCACCACGCGCGTCAGATCGCAGGCGAACGCGAGGGCGCTGATCTTGAAGAACAGCTCGCCCATGATCGCGTGGTTCTCGTCGGCGTACGGGTTGAGCCGCTCGCCGAGCGGGGTCTTCACGCACGCGGCCGCGCCGTTGCCGGCCTGGAGCGCGCGCTCGACGTCGCGCATCGCGTCGAGGTGCTGCTGGATCTTGGCGCGGTCCTCGGCGCCGACCCGGGTGAGGAGGGAGTTCCCCTCTTCGCGCACCAGATCGATGGCCGACTGCTTCTTCGCCAGGCGCCTCAGCACCTCTTGCTGCGCGCCCCCGTCGTCGGGCATGGAGGCGAAGATCCGGGCGTAAGCCTCGTACGGGTCGGTCTCCGGCGGGATCGGGTTCTGCTCGCCCGCGGGCCCCGCGTGGGAGTGCGTGTTCCAGATGTCGTTCCACTTGTCCCCGACGCGGTACACGAGGTGCCGGTGAGCGATGCTCTCGTTGGCTTCCAGCACGCGACCGCCGATCTCGTAGTCGGCGCTCGGCCCCTCCACGTAACCGATCGTGCTCTCGGTGCCGCCGATGGGGAACGATCCGGTGCCGGACTTCCACGGAGCGAGCGAGCTGCCGCCCTGCTGGTGGTTGTCGGCCCGCTCGGACTCCGGCAGATCGTAGAAGTGCTTGTGCAGGTTGTTGAGAAAGAGGAGATCCTCGCGGTAAGGCTCGAGCGGGGCGAGGAACTCGCCGAGCTGAAAGCTCGTCTCGCCGCGGGCGTCGAAGCGCCTCTCCGTCTCGTCGCCGTTCGCCTGGAACACGAACATGATACGGCGCGGGGACGGCGTCGTCTGGGCTCGCGCGCGGCTCGAACGCATCGCATCGAGGAACGGGAGCGCGAGCGCAACTCCGGATGCGCCACGCAGGAAGGTACGGCGGCTCAGAGGTTTCATTGTTTCTCCGGGACGATGACGGGGCGGTAGCGGAAGGCGTCGGTCTGCGTGAGCGCGACCACGAGCTCGGACAGGCTGTAACCGCTGTCCTTGAACGCGAGCGAGAGCGACGCCATCGAGCAGCGATCGGCGTCGGTCTTGTCGCGGCCGTAGAAGAAGCGGAAGTTTTGCAGCACATAGCAGGCGCGCGCCTCCTCGCTCTGCGCGAGGCGCTGCCCCAGCTCGGCGGCGTTCGCCACAGGGCCGTTGACGTCGCGCGTGCTCGAGATGGCGCTCGAGGTGTCGATCGGCCTGCCGGCCTCGTCCGTGGTGCGGGGGCGGCCCACGGCGTCGAACGACTCGAACACAACGCCGATGGGATCCATCAGCGAGTGGCACCCCGCGCAGCTCGGCTCGGTGCGGTGGAGCTCGAGGCGCTCGCGCTGCGAGAGCCCCTCTCCCAGGCCCTCGAGATCGAGCTTCACGTTGTTGGGCGGCGCGGGCACGATCTGGCACAGGAGATCGGTGCGCACCTTGAGGCCGCGGCGGACGATGGAGGTGCGGGTCGCCTTGTCGCGAGTGAGCATCATGCCCTGGGTCAGCACGCCCGAGCGGCCAGGCATGTCGACCCTGACGAAATCGTCGCCGCTCACCCCGCTCACGCCGTAGTGCTGCGCGAGCGGGCCGTTCACGAAGCTGTAGTCGCCGGCGAAGAGGTCGCCGAGCGAGCCGCTCGGGCTCGCGAACAGGTCCTTCACGAACGTGCGCGTCTCCGCTCGCAGCAAGGCGGGCAGGTCGCGCGAGAGGTCCGGATACACCGCCGGATCGCGGTTCATGCTGCTCAGGATGTCGGTGTCGAGCCACTGGTCGAAGTACTCGAGCAAGCGCTCGGCCTTGGGATCGGCCAGCATGCGCCGCACCTGGGCTTCGAGCTGCTCTGGCGTGCCGAGCTCGTCCGCCTCCGCCGCCCGCGTGAGCTCCTCGTCCGGATGCGACTGCCAGACAAGGTACGAGAGCCGCGAGGCCATCTCGTACGGCGTGGGCTCGGTGACGTCACCCGTGCTCGCCTGGCCGAGCTCGACGCGATAGAGCACGTTCGGCGACTGCAGCATGCTGAAGACGACCCACTCGATGCCGTCGTCGAAGGTGTACCCGTCCGATCCTGCGGTGAAGCGCTCCTCGTAACTCTGGACCTCGGCCTCCGTGAGCGGCCGCCGGTACGCCTTGGCGCCGAAGGCGCGGATGAAGTCGCGCGCGCACTCGAGCTCACCGAGCTCCTCCGGATCGCAGTCGACAAGGCCCGAAGCGTGGGCCGCGACAGCGGCGACCTGCTCCGCGGCGTCGAGGAACTTCTGCGCGACGAGCGAGCCGACGGTCAAGAAGCTCGCGTTGTTGCGGAAGCCGAGCGACTCGGACTCGTTCGGGAACGTGGCGACCACCTTGTCGACGGTGGAGGCCACGCCCGGGACGCCGGAGAAGAGATCCTTCACCGTGTTGGCGTACTCGTAATTGCTGAGACGGCGGAGCGGCGCGGTACCGGGCTGCGGCGTCTGGCAGAACGCCGAATCCAGCACGTCTTCCGGGGGCTCGACGATCCCAGGCTCGTCCCCGCCGGGGCCTGTGCCAGCCCCCGTGGACTGGCCGGGCCCGCCGATCTGGCCGTTGCAAGCCGCGACGAACGCGAGCAGGAGCGGCGCAGCGTACCTGAGGTGTGAGCCGAAAAGCTCGAGAGGCCAGCGATGCGTGTGTTGCTCGGGGTTCACCGTGTTCTCCACGCCGCGCCCGAAGAAAGGCACGAGTTGGTGCGAGCGCCGACCACATGGATCGGCACCTGCACGGGTTCCCGACGCTGCGACTCAACAGCGCCGATTTGATATGATGTACCAGAACCTGTCCCGTCCGGCTCACGGCAGAGGTCGATCGCGAACATTTTTGTGCCCCAACGACCCACCAACCCACCCATTTTATCTACCGCTGTCGCGTTTTTTGAACCCCGACGGTATCAGCGCGCGGCGTCTCGCTGCACATCACTGCCGAGAGCAGATACTTCAACCACCAACGATTTCGATGCCTGGACGTCGAGACGTCGGGATCGCGCTGAAGGAGCAGGCGCCTTCCTTCCGTCGTGAGGTCGTGGCACCATCGCCGCGCCAGGCGCCGTTCGAATCGACAGACACTCGCGGAGGTGCGGCCGATGGGGGTCAAGGTTCTCTTCATCGTCAAGGAGATAGAGGGGGCCGAGCCGCTCGGCGCCCTGTACGTGGCGGGATGCCTGGAGCAAGCGGGCCACGAGTGCAGGTTCATCGGCACGCGCGGCAACGATGTCCTCGCCGAGGTGCGGCGGTACGGGCCGGACGTCATCGCCTTCGGGGCGACGACGGGGCTCCATCGCTATTATCTCGGGCTCAATCACCACATCAAGCAGCATTACCCGAAGGTGGTGTCGCTGATGGGCGGGCCGCACGCGACCTACTATCCGGAGGTGATCCAGACGCCGGGGCTCGACGTGGTGTGCCAGGGCGAGGGCGAGGACGCCGCCGTCGAGCTGTGCGACGCGCTGGCGCGAGGCGACGATCACCGCGGTATCCGGGACCTCTGGGTCAAATCGGAGGGGAAGATCTACAGGAATCCAGCGCGCGGGCTGCGCCGCGACCTCGACGCGATCCCCTTCCCTCCGCGGCATCTGCTCTACGAGTACGACGACAGCCTGCGGCGGCGCCCCCTCAAGTCGTTCACCACCAACCGGGGGTGCCCCTTCCCCTGCAGCTACTGCTTCAACCCGTCGCTGGTCGAGCACTACGGCTCGAGCTGGAAGAAGGTGCGCGTCCGGAGCCCCGAGAACGTCGTGGCCGAGCTCGTCCAGGTGATGAAGCAAGGCCCGCTCCAGTTCGTCGGCTTTCGCGAGAGCATCTTCGTGTACGACGCCGAGTGGCTGAGGCAGTTCGGAGAGCTCTACCGTCGCGAGGTGAAGCTGCCTTATTACTGCCACCTGCGCGCCGACATGATGACCGAGGAGATGGTGGATCTCCTCGCCTGGTCTGGCTGTTACACCGTCAACGTCGGCATAGAGACCGCGAACCCCGAGCTCGCGAACGGCGTCCTGCGGCGCCAGATCCGGATGGACCGGCTCGTCCACGGGATCCGCCTCCTCAAGCGCGCGGGGATCGTGGTCTTCGCCGACAACATCCTCGGCATCCCGGGCGGGACGCTCGACGACGATCTGGCGACGCTGGAGCTCAACATCGAGCTCGACGTGGACTACGCCGCCGCCACGTTGTGCACGCCCTACCCGGGGACGGGCATCGCTGCGTACGCGGTCGAGCACGGCCATTTCAGCGGGGACTTCGACCTCATCGACGACAGCTATTACACCGAGTCGGTGCTGCGCTTCTCATCCGATGACGAGAAGAGGCAGATCGAGAACCTGCACAAGGTGTTCGCGGTCACGGCCGCCATTCCTGCCCTGCTGCCGCTCGTGAGGCGGCTCATCAAGCTCCCGCCGAACGATTTCTTCTATGCGATGTTCCGTGCCTGGTACCTCGTCTGCCACATGACGGACGTGATGCCGCGCCGGCTCGAGCTCGCCGAGCTCGTCAACAGCGCGCTATCGATCTTCGGGGTGTACCGCGGAACCGACGGGAACCGGTACCCCGCCCCGGCCCCCGAAGCGTTGCCCGTCGTTGCGCTGCCAGCGCAGGCTGCCTGCGAGGACACGAGGACCATCCAGCTGAGGCGCCGCCCGCGGCTCGAGGCGGAGAGCGCGGAGGCGCCGGATGTTCGCTGATCCGAAGAAGGTGGGGCTGCGGCGGCTGAAGAGGCGGCTCAAGGCAGGCGCGTCGATCGCGATCGCCATGGCCGCCGGGGCGTTCCTTGCCTGCAAGGGCGGCGCGAGCGACCCGGGCGCGTCGCCGAGCGGCCCCGACGCGCGGACCGGCCCTGACCGGCGGGGCGCGGCCGGCGGGAGCAGCGGCCAGAGCGCGCCAGCCCCGACCAGCGGCTCCGTGAGCGGGGGCGCATCCGACGCCGGCGAGGAGATGGATGCCACGGCGCCAGCGGACGGGGAGGCTGGCCAGGCCATCCTGGTCCGCGACGCCGGCGCCCCCGCGGAGGCCGGCGCCGGCGGGGCGATGATGGTCCCGAGCGGCAAGCCTGACGCCGGCGTGAAGCCCCGCGCACCGCACGTGGACAAGGAAGAACACCGCAAGGGGATGCCGGTGCGGGACAACCTCCTCGAATAATCCCGGGGGCGCGCAGCCCCGGGATGCGCCGCGCCTGCGGAAAAGAAGCGCGCTGCCGGCGCCGAGGTCACCCGCGCGCCGTCGCGCCGCCGCACTCGGGCCTCGCGGACGGACGCGCGCCGGCGAGGTAGGCCCGCGGCGTCACCCCGAGCAGCGACCGGAACTCGGCCGTGAGGTGGGCCTGGTCGTAGAAGCCGGTCTCGAGGGCGAGCCGCGCGAGGCTCGTCGTGGCGAGGCGCTCGGCGGCGCGACGGATACGCGCGATGCGGGCGTAGCGCTTCGGCGAGATGCCGATCTCCTCGTGGAAGAGCGCGCGCAGCGTCCGCTCGGCGACGCGGAGGCGCCGCGCGAGCGCGGGGATGGAGGCGTCCGGGTCGGGTGCCTGCGCGGAGGCGTCGAGGGCATCGACGGCGCGGCGCAGGAGCGCCCGGCGCGCCGGGGCGTCGACGCTCGCGTCGACCGCGCGGCAGAGGGCGTCCTCGAGCAGGCGCACCGCCGCGGCCGGGTCTCCGCCGGCGCGCGCGAGCGCTTGGCGGAGCTCGCGCGCGCGTGCGCCCCAGAGGTCGTCGAGCGGGACGACGCGATCGACGAGCTCGTGGGCGGCGACGCCGAGCGCGGGCCGGGCGCCCCCGGGGTGGAACGAGAGGCGAGCATAGAGAGGCACCGCGCCCGAGGGCTTGAACGTGGCGCGCTGAAGCGGCCCCACGGCGGCCACGACCGGCTCGCCGCCGGTCCAGCACGCGACGAGCGACGTGGTCCCGCTCGGCAGCCGCGTCCACCCCGCTGGCGGCGAGGGGACGGCGCTCATCACGTGGACGTCGGAGACCCAGGAACGGAGCGGCGCGCGCGGCGAGAGGTCGCGGCGCTCCGAGCGGGAGGGCGGGAGCAACGGCGCAAGCACGGCGGCAGTGTAGCGCGCCCGGCCTCGGCCGCCTCGGCCGTCGCGCGCCGAAGCGCTCGACCTTCGTGCCGGAATCTCCAAGAGGCGGCCTCGCCGGGACAGCAGGCTTCGCTCTCGAAACGGAGGTGTTCATGATCCTTGTTGCTGGTGCGACAGGCACCATCGGTCGCGCGCTGATCCCACAGCTGCTCGCCGCCCGGGCCGACGTGCGGGTGCTCACCCGCGATCCCGCCCGCGCGCGTGCGCTCTGGGGGAGCGACGTCGAGGTGGCCTGCGGAGACTTCACGGATGCGCCATCGCTCGCGCGCTCGCTCGAAGGCGCCGACCGCGTCTTCTTGCTCACGGCGCCGGGGCCGACGGTGGCCGATCACGACCGCGCGATGGCCGCGGCGGTGGTGCGCTCGCGGGTCGAGCAGATCGTCAAGCTCTCGGCTTACGGCGCCGAGCAAGAGGACCTCATCGCGTCCAGCTGGCATCGGGCCGGAGAAGAAGCGGTGATCGCGACGCGGCGCCGCTTCACGCTGCTCCGGCCGGCGGGATTCCACTCGAACGCGCTCGCGTGGGCCCCCAACGTGCGCGCCGGCGCCCCGATCGAGATCTCGACCGGCACTGGGAAGCACGCGATCGTCGACCCGCGCGACGTCGCGGCCGTCGCCGCCCGGGCGCTCACGTCGAACGATCACGACGGGCGGGCGTATACGCTCACCGGGCCCGCCGGCCTCGACGCGCACGAGCAGATCGCGATCCTCGCCGAGGCGCTCGGGCGCCCGATCGCCGCCGAGGACGTCACCGTCGAGCATGCGACGGCGAAGATGCGGGCGGCCGGCGCCCCGGAAGTGTTCGTCGGGGCGGTCGTCCAGGGCCTCACGTTCCTGCGCGACGGGCGCGCGTCGGCGCCGACGGACGCCGTCGCCGCGGTCCTCGGCCGCCCGCCGCGGCCCTTCGCGACGTGGGTCCGGGATCACCTCGACGCGTTTCGCTGAGCGCCCGCGCTCGCGGGGGCACGCCGCCGAGAGGCCCACATCACGCGATCATTGGTAGAACCCGACGTCGTCGATATAGACGTCGAAATCTTCCCCTTGGGTGAACCCAAACTCGATCGCGAAGAGCCCTGTGAGGTCGATGGGCTCGGCGGTTGGCTCGGCGCCTTCACCACCGCGCGCGAACTCCTCGAAGGGGATAACGACCGGGGCCCACTCCGCGCCGAGGTGCGTGGTGGTTGACCAGTCGTCGAAGCACGGATTGGCCACGTCCTCTCCCGATTCATCGCAGATCCCGCCCGCGGGGTCCGAGGTCTTGTCCGTGATGTTGACCTTCATCGTCGTCGCCGCGCCCGCGTCGCCGAGCTTGGCCCAGAACACGATGCCGCTGTACGCCGACGCGTCGTAGGCGAGCCGGCCCCCGTCGGGGCCGTTCAGCGCGAAGCCGAACCCCGCGCCCCACTCGGTGAAGCCGGATCCGAACGTGTGCATCGCCATCGTGCTCTCGCCGCGCGGCTCCGCGAGCGTCTCCGGGATGAACCCGACGGGGTTCTCTTCCGAGTAGACCGGGGGAGTCTGCGTGCCCGTCCCATCATTGAAGCTGTACCAGTAGCCGACCCTGCCACCGGCCTCATCGATGGCGCTGTCGCCGTCTTCCATGTCGTCGATCAGCTCGACGTCCGTGGGGACGACGACCTCGCCCCCGCCCGCCCCCGCGCCGGCCTCGCCACCCGTACCGGCCTCGCCGCCAGCGCCCGCGCCGGCCTCGCCACCCGCTCCTTCCAGGTGGTAGCTATCGTCCAGCCCCACGAGCGTGGTGCATCCACCGGCTGTGAAAATCCACGCCGCGCACATCCATGCTGCACGCCTCGTCGCCATATCTCCTCCTACCACCACCGCGTGGGCCCGGTCCACCGCGCCCCATCAGGCTCGGCGCAGACTGCTTCGGGCGGCGTCGATGCGGGCGGCTGGCGCCTTCCACGACGAGACATTTGAGTGCATCGCCCGGAGTCATTCTCTCAAACAGACCTTGTCGTCGTTCCCCGAAGCGCTCGACCTGTGCACAAAGCGCGTCCTTCCGTGACGTCGCCGCCCAACAAGCTGTTGAAGCGAGCGGCTGCGCGTCGGTGGTTGGGGATGACGAAGCAGAGATTGCTACGGAATTCTATCCGGGGCGTTCGACGGTCTCGACGGCGATCGCGCACCGGGCCAAATGTGGACAATGCGTAGATTATGGAGTTATGTTGACTTCTCGGTACCCTACCGTGAGCCGTTACAACTGTGACGCGTGAGCGCTACACTGAGCTCAGCCCCTATGCCCGTCCATGCCATCCGAATCGAAGAGCGCCTCTGGTCGAGCGCGTCGCCGCTCCGCAGGCAGGAGTGGCGCACGATCACGGCCGATATCGTCTCCGGCGAGCCGCCCTGGCCCTCGCGCGAGCCCTGCACCCTCGTCGCCGGTTGCGACGACAAAGATCTCCACTTCGTCTTCACGGCGAGCTCCCTCCCGGTGGACGCGCTCGCCCTCGCGCGGGCGGACGTCGCGCCGCTCGTGGGCGAGTACGTGGGCCTCATCAGAAAGCTCTCCGGGGACGACCTCTACCCCGCCCACATCGAGCCGCTCGACATGGCCAAGCGCGTCCTCCACGACGCCGGCGCAGGGCGGATAGGCGCCCTCCTCCCCGACCTGAGCCCGAGCTTCGAGACGCGCCGCCGCTTCTTCTCGCTCGTCGTCTCGCTCCTCGTCGACACGACGCGGCTCGGCCCGCTTCCAGCGCATCAACACGATCGAAGGCGCGCGCGGTAGTCAGCCCCCTGACAGCCACGGCGTCAGGGCATGCCCGCAAAAAAAGAAATCTTCATCTCTTCTGAATCCGCCCCCGAAGCGACGACGAGCGGCGGTCACCCGCACAGGAGACGGGCCCAGATCGGCGTTTTCGGCGCGGAAGCGCACTCCAGTGCGCTGAGCACCGAAAACGTCGAGGTGGGCCCGTATCCGCAGCGGGTGCCCGCCGCTCGGGTGGCCGCCGCTCGGATCAGCGGGCGCCTAGGAAGTCCATCTTGCCGATGTCGAGCCCGTTGTGGCGCAAGATCGCGTAGGCGGTCGTCACGTGGAAATAGAAGTTGGGCAGCACGAAGTTCAGCAGGTAAACAAGGCCCTTGAACTGCAGCGTCTGGTCGCGCGCCGGGATGGAGACATCGCGGTCCTCGGAGCCGTCGATCTGCTCGGGCCGGAGGCTTTTCAGGAACGCGACGGTCTTGGCGATGCGGGCCTGTAGCTCGTCGAAGCTGGCCTCGTTGTCCTCGTACTTCGGCAGGTCCACGGCCGCCAGCCGCGCTCCACAGCCCTTGGCCGAGTCGGTGGCGATCTGCACCTGGCGCGTGAGCGAGAGCATGTCCGGGGCGAGGCGCGCGTCGAGCAGGACGCGAGGCTCGATCTTCTTCGCCTCGGCATACGCGGCCGCCTTGGTGAGGATCGCCGAGAGGTTGCCGAGCATCCTGACGAGCACCGGGACCGAGGCTTGATACATCGAGATCGTCATCTTCTCATCTCCTTGCTATCGCACGGTTCAGGCAGCGCGTTCCCCGCACGGCGCACGCGGCGCGGCGCCGACGCACCCCCCGGCGGGGACGCGAGCAGGCGCGAACATAGGGCATCCTGCTCGTCAGGCAAGCACGCTCTCTCACGCGGGGCCGCCCCCGACCACCCGGGCGCCCGAGCACGCGCCCGTTCGCCGGGATCCACGGACTCCAGCGCTGAGGACACGCCCGCCGGGCGCTCCGCGCCATGACGCGCTCGTGAAGTAATGTAAAGGGCATTGACGAACCAGACTCCATGACGGGATGCCGCGGCGAGCGGCTCGGTGCCGGGGAGGGCGCGGGACGGGAGCGCGCCGTGATGGCCCTCGACGGCCGCGAGGGCGGCGCGCTATAGGGGGCGCCGATGCGAAACATCCTTTTCCTCTGCTTGTTCACGGCTGCGCTCACGACCGCGTGCGGCTCCACGACGACCGACCCCGACCCGACCGGGAGCGGCGGGTCGACCGCCAGCTCGACCAGCGAAAGCTCGACGGCCTCCAGCTCGACCAGCGAAAGCTCGACGACCTCCAGCTCGGCCACTGGCGCGACCTGCGTTCCTGGCGAGACCATGTCCTGCACCTGTCACGCCGTCAGCGCGCCGGGCGTCGCCACGTGCCTCGCCGACGGCAGCGGCTACGGACCGTGCATGGAGCAAGGCGGCGGCGCCTGCCGCTGTCCCCTCGGGCGCAGCGACGGCTGCTGCCCTGGCGACGGCATCTGCTGCGCGTGCGTGCAAGGCTGCGATCCAAACACGGATCCCCTGCAAGATGCCGAGACGGACGCGCTCATCGCCTGCGTCTGCGCGACGGGCGTGTGCGCCGAGGAGTGCGAGACGGAGTGCGCCGGCCGGGGCATCGCGGCGGACTGCAGGGCGTGCGTGCAGCAGGCGGGCGCGGACGCGTGCAAGGCGGAGTACGAGGCCTGCGGCGGGACATGAGCCCGCGCCGCGCGGCGCGCGGCGCGCGGCCAACAGCGCGCCGGGGGGCGGGGTCCGACTCCCCCCTTCCCGGCCGGCCCCGATTCCCACCTTCCCGCCCCCGGGCTCGTCGCTACATCCTCTCGGGCTCTGCCGCTCTCGCCTGCAGCAGCGCCTCGATCCGCCGGAGCAGCTCCGCCGGGTTGATCGGCTTCGGCAGCACACGCCCCGCGCGGGCCGAGAGGAACCGCCTGCTCACCTCGCTCGTGCCCCCTCCGGTCATGAACAGCACCCGGTCGACGAGCGCCGGCAGCTCCGCCTCGATCCACTCGTGGAGCTCTATCCCCGTGCCCTCCTGCATCACGATGTCGCAGAGCACGACATCGAAGGCCGAGTCCAGCCGGAGCGTCCTCTGGGCCTCTCGGCCCGAGCGCACGCAGACGACCTCGTGCGACGCCTCGAGGAGCCCACGCAGCGCGCGCAGGAGGAGGGGCTCGTCGTCCACGATCAGGATCCGGGCGCGCCGCGTCGGCTCGTCATCCCGCGCGGGCGCAGGCGGCGCGCGACGAGGGGTGCGCTCGGCGCTCGCCCAGGCGGGCAGCCGGACGCGGACGCAGGTGCCGACGCCGGCCTTGCTGCTGACGCCGATCGTGCCGCCGCACGACTCGACGATGTTGCGGCAGATCGCGAGTCCGAGCCCCGTCCCCTCCCCCGCGCGCTTCGTGGTGAAGAACGGCTCGAACAGCCTGTGCATGTGCTCTTCGGGCACGCCGCAGCCAGAGTCCACGATCTCCGCGACGACCTCCCGGCCCTGATCGCGGGTCCGCACCTCGACGACGTTGTCGGCGACCCGCCCCTCCCCGATCGACTGCGCCGCGTTGATGAGCAGGTTGACGAACACCTGCGTCAGGCGCCCCTCCGCGCCGCTCACGGGAGCCACCGGGGCGAGCTCGCGCACGACCCGCGCGCGGTGCTTCATCTGGGAATGCACGATGTTGAGCGCGCTCTCGATCACCGCGTTGACGTCGGTCGGCCCGATCGCCTCGTTCGCCTCCGCGCGCGCGAACACCCTGAGATCCCCGACGATGTCCATCACACGCGCCGCGCCGTGGCGGGCGTCCGCGAGCGGCTGGGCGAGGTGCTCGGCGGCGACGCCCTTGTCCGCCAGCCGCCGCACCTCGCGGGCGAGCAGCTCGAGGTTGGCCACCACGTACGCGAGCGGATTGTTGATCTCGTGGGCCACGCCCGCCGCCAGCTGGCCGACCGCGGCGAGCCGCTCGCTGCGCTCGAGCCGTGACCTCAGCTCCTCGGCCCGGCGCCGCCCGGTCACGTCGCGCAGGAGCGCCATGCGCGAGGGGCGCCCCTGCCAGTCCACGTCGACCCAGCGAACGTCGATGGCGACCTGCTGCCCTCCGATCTCCAGGCTCGTCTCGCCGGCGCAGAGCGCCGCCGGACAGCCCCGCCCGGCGACGGGGCGCCCGTCGCCCAGCAGCGACTCTGCAGCGGGGTTCGCGAAGAGCACCGTCCCGGAGGGATCCAGCACGATCACCCCATCGGCGCTCCGGGCGATGAGCTGGTGCAGGTTGGCCTCGTTCTCCCGGGCCTCCGCCATCGCCCGCGCGAGCTGCGTCAGGAGCTGCTGGCGGCTGACCGCATAGCGGATGGCTCGCCACAATGAATCCGCGTCGAGGCCCCGCTTCACGAGGTAATCCTGCACCGAGGCGCCGAGCGCGCGCTCCGCGAGGCGGACGTCGTCGTGGCCCGTCAGCACCACGATGGGCACATGGGGGTCGACCGCACGCACCCGCTCGACCACCTCGATGCCTTCCCCATCGGGCAAGGACAGGTCGAGGAGGACGACATCCCACCCCTCGTTCACGCGCGCGAGCCCGGCGGCGAGCGTCTCCGCGTGCGCGAGCTCGGCGCGCTGCCACGGCACGGCGTCGAGGTGGCTTTGCACGACCGAGGCAGCGATGGCGCTGTCCTCGATCAGCAGGAGGCGAAAGCAAGGCGCAGGCGGCGCCCGGCTGGGTTCAGCGGACATGGTGACCCCCTGACGGCTAAGGAACTCCTACACTTTCCCGGAAGTCAAGCGCCTCGCGCGCTGGCCGCGCCAGCGGATCGCAGCACGGGCGGAGCGGGGATTGGCGTGCTCCTCTGCGGTGGACGACGCGACGCACCATCCCGGCGCCGGTGGGGGTCGATTTTGCCGAGAAAGATCACAGGGAGGCGGGGAGATTTACTGAGTTTTTTCTCCATGCCTCCCCGTCTCCCTGTCAAAATTTGACCGGTACCCCGGCGTCCGAGGAGCGGCTGCGCCGTCGGCGCTATCGTCGCTGGAAGCCGCGCCGTCGGCGCTATCGTCGCCGGAAATGGAGTTCCTTCCCTTCCCGAAGATGCCGTGCCTCGGCGCGAGCGAGGCCCCGACCTGGGTCGCGCTCGAGAAGATCCACGGCGCGCAGCTCGTGATCGGCGTGGACGCGGCCGGCGTCCATTTCGGCAAGCGCAAGGGGTGGCTCCGGGACGAGGACCCCTTCTTCGGCTGGCAGCTGCTCCGCGCGTCGCTCCGGGACGCCGCCCGCGCGGCGTACGCCGCGGTCGGCGCGGCGCGGCTCGTCCTCTACGGCGAGCTCTTCGGCGGCGGCTACCCGCATCCGGACGTGCCCTCGGGCGGCGTGAGCCCCGTGCAGACCGGGGTCTGGTACGCGCCCGACCTGCGGTGGGCGCCCTTCGAGCTGCGCGCGGTCGATGCCGGCGAGGACGCCTTCCTGGCCTGGAGCGAGGCGGCCCCGGTCGCCGCCGCGGCGGGGTTCATGATGCCCCCGCTGCTCGCCCGGGGGCGCAAGGCGGAGATCGCCGCCGTGCCCGAGCGCTTCCCGTCGCGCGTCGCGTCCGCCCTGGGGCTGCCGCCCCTCGGCCCGGAGAACCTCGCGGAGGGGCTGGTGGCCAAGCCCGACGTCCGCATGCCGGCCGGGGCCTACATGGCCTTGAAGCGCAAGATCGCCGAGATGCGCGAGGATCGCTTCGACGAGAGCGCGCCGTGGGACCCGGAGCGCCCTGTCGACCTCGCCGCGCTGATCCGCTGGGGGGAGCGGCTCGTGAACGGCCCGCGCCTCTCGTCCGCCGCGTCGAAGGTGGGGCGCCACGACCGGGCCGCCGTCGACGAGGAGGCGGCCCTCGACGTGCTCGTGGATCTCGAGGCGGCGTTCCCCGGCGCGATGCGGGCGCTCTCGCCCGAGGACGGCGAGGCGCTGGAGCGCGCCGTCAGGACGGCCGTCGCGGGGCAACCGCTCTAGACGAGAGCGTTGCTCGGACGAGAAGAATGAAGGCGCAGAGAAGACGCCAAGGATGCCAAAAGGGAGAAGAGATGGGGGAATGATGCGCTGACGACCGGCGGCGTTGGTTGCTTCTCGCCCCCAATGCTCTCCTGGCAACCTTGACGCCTCAGAGCCTTTCTCAGTAAGAAGAATCGTGGCTCTCAGAAGATTACAGACTGAAACTTGCAGAATGCCCTGAGCCGTCACCTTGACATGGCCATTCGATGCGCCAGCAGACTGCCGATGAAGGCGGTCAAAGTCAAGGATGACGGATCTAGGCTCCCAACAACGCTCACGGCGGCTGCGCGGCACAGCCCCGCCCCTCACCCCGCGAGCAGCTCAATAGCTCGGTGACGCCCAGAGCACCAGAGATAGTTAATCGGAGAGTGATCGGACATAGAGAACGGGAGGCTGACCCAGCGCGCAAACGCGAATTGCTCGAGCCCCCACGCAATGGCACCGATCGGCACGGTCAGAAGAGCGGTATACACCTGCGAGATAGCCTTCGGCCGGAGCAGCCACCCTTGCTCTGCACAGTAATACTCCTTCCCGAAGTGCGCAAACGAGCCGGTTGTTCGCGGCGGCAGGCGCGGGACGAGGTCATGTTTGTAGACGTGCCGGAACACCCTCGCACCGAACCGCTCCTCACATGTCTCAACGAACACATGGTCGCCCACCATCGGTTGCCCGAAAGTATACACTCCATGAAGGGTGCTCCGGATCGCGTCTCGCAGCCGCTGGTCGTGGTCGTTCCAGAGCATCGCCGAGGCGAGCGCGGCCATACCGCCGCCAAGGCTATGTCCCGTAATGTAGAGCCTTTTGATAGGGCTGAAAGGAGGCTGGGGGGCACGGTCCTCTGATTCCAGCGGAACGCCCAAGGCTCGCGCGAGAGCCTTGCGGAATCGCGGCCTGACGATCTCTACGTTTCGATAAAATCCGTCATGAACGCGCCCGATGTCCACGAACTGCACCATGCGGGTATTCGCGTTCAAGAGCCATTGAGTAACGTTCTTAGGCGCCGTCCCTTGGAAGCAGAGGACACCGAATTCGCCATTTTCGCTGCGGATCAAGTACGCATTCGCGTCCACGAGGAGCGCATCGTTAGCGATAGCGAAGTGATCCACATGAAAATCATGATTGAACTTCTGCCGCATCACGAGCTCGAACTCATCCCGCGCGTAGGCCCACGCGCAAGCCGCGGCGAGGAGGTACGCAACATCCTCATCATGCTCCTCCGGCTCGGTCGCGCGGGCCAACACCGAACTAACGACGACAGAGGGCAACCCACTCATCGAATCACATGAATTCGGCTGAATAGACATCGGAACTTCTCCACAAACGAGCGTTCACGGATGAGATCACATCGCTTTGAGGAATGTATCACCTTACAGTCATCGTCTCGCCTGATGCACGCCCTCGGTTGGTCTTCGACGTGTGCACATCACCTCGTAGTCGCGGCTCACTCTTACCTGACTGGGTCAGCCCACAAGCGACTCAGACGCTCGGTGCAACCCGGAGCACCTGAGATAATTGATCGGAGAGTGGGGCAACAGGAATAGAGTAATATTCCCGCGCACAATCAATAGGAGTAGCTGCTCCCCCCAGATGGCGAGCCCGCCGACGGCCATCATGGGGTACACAAGGCTGACCACCGGCAGAATCATTGAGAGCGCCCAAAGCCGACCTACCGGCGAGGCGACGCTTGCTTCGAGCAGCCAACCCTGATCTCCACACCTGTATTTCTTACCAAATGGCACTAACAAATCAACCGAAAACATGGAGCTCATCCGCTGAAGAGCAGAATCTCCTTTCAACAGGAAGGGTCTCAGGGACGGGATGATGTCGCCCGTATACTCGTGCCGAAACACCCTTGAACCGAACTGCTTCTGACAGCTCGTTGCGAACGTACCGTCGCCCACCATCGGCTGGCCGAACGTGTACACCCCATGGAAAGTGTGTCGAATTGCAGCACGCAAGCGTTCGTCCGGATCATTCCATAGCATCGCCGTAGCGACGGCGGCCATGCCGCCGCCGATGCCATGGCCCGTGATGTACAATTTTTCAATCGGGTTGCAACAAGGAGACTCCGCGATACCACCCTCAGGCTCGAGCGGAACGCCCAAGGCCCGTGCGAGGGCCTCGCGGAACGCTGGCCTGATGACATCAACATTACGAAAAAACACGTCGTTTACGCGCCCGATGCCCATAAACTGCACCATGCTGGCGTTCACGCTGGTGTTGAACGTCCACTCGAGAAGCGTCCTCCATTCCGCTCCTTGAAAGCAGAGAATGGCGAGTTTTCCATTATCGCTGCGAATCAAGTGCGCATTTCCGTCCACTCGGAGCGCGTCGTTGGTGATACGGAATGATTCCACGTGGAAATTGTGCTGAAACTTCCGAACAATCGCTTTCGCAAACGAATCCCGCGCGTAGGCCCATGCGGAAACCGCGGCGAGGAGATACGTGGCATCGCTGTCATGCTCCTCCGGCGAGGTCGCGTGCTCCAGCAACGTTCGAACGACGACAGCATCCAGCGTAGACGCTAAAGGGAATGCTGTGTAACATGAGCGGGTAGTCATCGAATTACCTCCCCAAACGAAAACAGGTGACACTCCCTTCACAGCATGAGTGCGAATGTACCCATGACGCGACCGCCGCTTAACGTGGATTTCGCGCCCAGGGGGGCACGAGCGAGCCGAAGGCGCCGTGCGAGCGGCGCTCGGCCAAGCGCGTGCGGTTTAAACTACAATTGGCTGACGCCCAGAGCGTCACGAAGGCGCACGCCCCCCTTACCCCCCACGATCATTTCGGCTGGTTTCATTTTCAATTGAGCCAGCGGGCGAGCTGCGAGCACGTCGGCACGTGCAGGGTCGTGCCCCGACCCGACCGGGCCAACCTTCCCGGAACGAGGATCAGCGCGCGGCGCAGCCACGGCGTTCGCCAGCTCGCCAGGTGCGGAACGTGCTCCAGCACATAGCGGCGCATCAGGTTGGCCGTCAGCAGCTTCAGCAGCAGCGCGGCATGATTGGCGTTGAAGCAGTGGCTCGGCACGCGACCGCATCCCCACCCGTGCTTGAGCTCGCCAATGAGCGGCTCGATGCCCGCGCGCAGGTCATACCGCGCCGCGACGTCTTCCGGCGCTTCGACCGGCTCGTTGGTCAAAAAGACCTGCACCGTGTAGTCGAGCCCCTCCCAAAGGTTGATCTGCTTGCCATTCTCCCGGTCGCGTGTGCGTACGGCGATGACGCGGACCCCATCGGGCCAATCGCGGCGCCGGAAGAGCACCTCGGTCACCTGCCGTCGAGGACGACCGTCGGCATCTCGGTCGATGGTCCGCCATCCGGTGGCGTACGCGATCCTGCCCACCAGATCGGGGCTCATCCGCGCCTTGGTCAGGAAAAAGCATCCCTTCGCAGCAACGGCGTGCATCAAGGCGCTGCAATCCCCAGCGCCATCGATCCGTACGTAGATGGCTGCACTCGGAGCTGCGGCGCGCGCGCGATCAATGCACTTCTCGACGAAGGGCACATCGGCTTCGCCGAAGCTCGTGTCGCCCGGTCGCAGCTTGGCCCCGACGATGGCGTCAACCTCGGCGATCCGCGCCAGGATCGGATGATAGCTCGGCCGGCCGTGGTAGCGCGGGTTCGGGCCCGGCCGCGCCCCCTCCTGCATTCCGAAGAGCGGCTCCACGGTGGTGTCGACGTCGATATGCACGAATCGGTGCTTTCGGCGAGCAACCAGGGCAAGCCCGTGATCGACGACCATGCTGTGCAGCGCCTCGAGCGCATCGTCGTCGAAGCGGCACAGGTCCCGGTAGACGGTGTCGATGCTCGGGACGACCCCGCCGGCGAGGCGTACGAAGAGCGGATCGACGGCGAGCGCCTCGATGCCGAAGACGCGCTCCTCGCCGGCGAGCGCGCCGTCCATCAGCAGGCGCATCTGCGCGGCCATCGGGTAGATAACCGAGCGACCCGACTTCAGCCGGAAGAACCTGCGGCTCAAGGCCGCGTCGACGCCAAGCTCCCGGATGAAGGCGCCGAATGGGGCAAGCCCTGCGATGCCCGTCAGATTCTTCTCCGTAGGCGCGATGTGAATCATGGCAGGGTTTGGCCGCCGGATTCGCTCCTGGTGCCGCCCGTCGCCTTTCCTCTTGAACCCGAGTTCGCGCCGGCGCACCTTGGAGGTGCTCGGCGTGTGCCTTCGTTTGGTCATAGCAACCCGGACGGGTCGCCACGCCGAGCCTTTCTTTCAAGGCGTTCCTTTTACAGCGCCGGATTTCTCACGCCCCGGATCGGATTTCTGGGCGCGAAATCCACGCTTAAGAGGCATCCTTGTGCCGTCACGAAAAGTTCGCAAGCCGATGCAGTCCGCCCGCCACCCCGCAGCGCAGCCTTGCCTCCCGGGTGGCCTCGCGGCTCAGGCACGGCGCCTCACGCTGCGCACGCGGGCCCATCGGACCAGACCATCCCTTCCGTGGGGTCGCGCGCTCGGGATTCCGGAGCTTCCAGCGGGAGTCTAAGGCGATTGATTCTCGCGTCATGGGAGCACTTCCGGGCGCCACAGATCTGAGCTCTCGACCAGCACCGGCCCTTCGCTATCATCGCCCAGTGCCGACTCAACCGCCGCGCCTCGCCCGGCTCGTCCTCGTCAGCACCGCGGGTGAGCTCCTGGGCGCGCTGCCGCCCTTTCCGGTCGCGACGCCGTGGTGGCAGGACGCGCAAGCGGTCGTCCAGGGTGCCCGCGAGCGCTTCGGCCTCCAGGTGACGGTCCTCCGGATGCTCGCCGCCGAGCTCCCGGCGCCCCACGGCGGGGCGGTCACCTACCTCGCGGAGGCGGAGATCGACGCGCCGCCGCCCGGCGTCGCGCCCTGGCGCGGGGCGCTCGACGACCACCCGCTCCGGCAGCCGTGGGCGCGGCCGGGCGGACCTGCAGACGACCTCGCGTGGGCGGACGCCGTCCTGCGGGATCGGGGCCTCGCGCGGACGGCGCCCGCCGAGCAGGTGCGGTCGTGGAACCTATCGAGCCTGTGGCGCCTCCGTGCTGGCGACCAGACGGTCTGGCTGAAGCACGTCCCTCCCTTCCTCGGGCACGAGGGGGCCGTGATCGCGCGTCTCTCGGGCGGACCCGTGCCGGCCCTCCTCGGCCACGACGGCCGGCGGCTCCTGATGCTCGAGATCCCGGGCGAGGATCTCTACGAGGCCGAGCTGCCCGTCCGGGAGAGGTTGGTCTCGCTGCTCGTCGGGCTGCAGCGCGACGCGAGCCGGAAGGTCGACGAGCTCCTTTCGCTGGGGCTGCCGGACTGGCGCGGGCCGGCCCTGAGCCGGCTCGTCGCGGACGTGGTGGGTCGGACGCCCGAGCTGTCCGCCGGCGATCGGGCGATCCTCGACAGCTTCGTCGATGGCCTGCCCGAGCGCTTCGCTCGCCTCGCCGAGGCCGGGCTTCCCGACACGCTGGTTCACGGCGACTTCCACGTGGGCAACGCCCGCGGCGACGCGACGTCGGCCGTCCTGCTGGACTGGGGCGACAGCGGCGTCGGGCATCCGCTGCTCGATCAGCCAGCGTTCCTCGACGGGGCCCCGCCCGGCGCCGTCGAGCCGCTCCGGAGCTCCTGGAGCCGCGCGTGGCGCGCCGCGATTCCGGGCTCCGACCCCGAGCGCGCCGCCGAGCTGCTCGCGCCCGTCGCCGCGGCCCGCCAGGCGACCATCTACCGCAAGTTCCTCGACGACATCGAGCTGTCGGAGCACCCCTACCACGCGAGAGATCCCATGGAGTGGCTCGCGCGGACAGCAGCGGTGGTGCGCTCTCGATCCTACTAGAACACCGATCACGTTGTTCGAGCGTGAAATGAACCGCCAAGGCGCCAAGGACGCCAAGAACAGAACTCTATCTTGGCGTCCTTGGCGCCTGGGCGGTTCAAATTCTGCTCTTTTTTGGCGGTTTTAACCCGTTTGTCGCTCTAGTCTCGACTTGGGCAAAGCTGCCCGGTGTCAGGGAGCTGTGTCCAAGTCGAGAGTACATCCGGCGCGGGACCGTGAACTTCGTGGCGTTCACGAGGCGATCGGTCGACCGCTCGGCCTGTCGCCGGCCTCGAAGGTGCGAGCAAGCTCGAGCCGATGGTCGACGCGCCGCTCGCCTGGAGTCGCCGCCGGCGCTTGCAGCCCCCGCGCCGAGCGGCTGCCCGGTCAGGTCCTGCTGTTCGACGCCGCGGGGCCCCTCCCCATCGCAAGCACGCTGCACCAGGCTCTGGGCGGGCAAGGGCCAAAGGACCGCAGTCACAGAGCTTGCCCGGAGGCGCGAATGGCTGACACGACCGACATCAACAAGGCGGGCACGGAGGAGTTTCAACGGGTGAGCCAGGTGAGCGAGGAAGGCGCGCAGATCATCGTTCAGAAGCGCGAGGAGCTCGGGGGGTTCAGCAGCTGGGAGCAAATCCAACAGGTGACCGGCATCAGCACCATGATGATAGAGAGCCTGAAGGACGCGGGCTTTTACGTGACGCACGCGAGCACGCCGACGCCGCCCCGTACAGAGTCTCGGTGATACAGCGAAAGAGCAGCCTGAGGCTGCTCTCGAGGCTGGGCGCGTCGAGACACCCTACGAGGCCTTGAGCGGCATGGGTCGGCCCGGCCGGGGAGAGAGCGCGGCGGGGCTGTTGCTCGCCGCGGCGAAGCGGCTCCGTTCGACATGGTCGCGAAGCGGCTTCGTCCATGCCGCCCCGTTCGCCCTGGTCGCTTGACGCGCGCAGGCGCAGGCGCGCAGGTTGGCATCGAGGACCTGCCGGCGGTAGGCTCGTCGAGCGCGCACACAGGATCCGTGGCAGGGTGCTTGCCTGTCCGACTCGCACGAAGCGGCGTCCTGGGGAGCCAGGCAGCTTGATGACGGGAGGGCTCATGACCGATTCCATCGTTGCCACGCCGTGTCTGGAGATAGCGGGGCCGTCAGCGGCCCCCGGATCGGATGCCGAGGCCGAACCATCCGCCGAACAAGGCACGATCCAGCGGATGTTGCGGGTGGATCGGGCGGTGCGCGAGCCCGACGCCGAGGCGACGCTCGTCCTGTCCCTGGCATCGGCGTGGATGTACTCGGATCTGGACACGCTGGAGAAGGCGATGTCGGTTTACGGCGACTGGGACCTCGCGAGGATCAGCGTGCGGAACGATGCGCTCTTCGTGGCGAGCGACGTCTGCTTCATCCAGAGCAGGTGCAGGCGCCTTCTCATCCTGTGCGTCAAGGGGACCGAGCCGGGGAACCTCTTCAACTGGCTCACGGACGCGAGCGTCGTGTCGCAGCGATATTGCTCGCTCGGGCACGTCCACGGCGGCTTCGCCCGCAACGTCGATGTGATGTGGTCGATCATCGACAAACACCTCGGCGCGGCGCTCCGCGGCGAGTACATCCGTGATGTCCTTCCGGGCACCGAGGTCTCCCCGCGCCCCAGCGCCGCGTCGACGCCTGCTGCCGGGCATGCGCCCGAGGCCCAGGGCAAGCTGGAGGCGCTCTTCATCACCGGTCACAGCCTGGGCGCAGCGATGGCGGCCCTCATCGCCGCGCGCCTGTTCACGGACAGCAAGTACGGGGAGATCCGGCAGCGGCTCCGCGGGGTCTACACGTTCGGGCAGCCGATGCTCGGCGACGCGGGCTTCGCTGCCAGGGCCGAAGAGCTCTTCGGGGACAGGCTGTTTCGATTCGTCTATGCCAACGACATCGTGCCGCGCCTGCCGCCGCTCTCGACGGGGTACTTCGTGCACTTCGGGAGGGCGTACCGCTCGAGGGGGCAGGGGTGGACGTACGAGGGCAAGATCGCGGGCCAGACGCGCACGTTCCTCGTGAGCGCGGCGGTCGGCATCTTCGCCTGGGTGAAGGAGCAGCTGCCCATCATCCGATGGGTGCCGGTGCCGTTCTCGTGGGGCGATCACTCGCCGGCCAACTACGTGGAGGCGTCGCAGGTAGGCACGGCCCAGCCGGCCATCTTCCGATTCAGGCTCGAGTAGGCGGGCACCGCGCCCCCGCCCCTCGGCGCGGCGCCGGGCCGCCGTGGGCGTCCGGCTCCGCGCGCCACGTGACGCGTCGATCTGACGGTGCGTGACCGCTCGCCCGAGGCCACCGCGCGAGGCGGCAGCGACCGGAGGGGCTGTGATGAACCAGGAGAACCTCGCTCCAAGGACGGTGTTCCAGGGCTGCTACGAGATCCTCTCGCTGCTCCGGGAGAGCAGGCTCGCCCTCGTCTACGAGGGGCGGCAGATCGCGAGCGGGCAGCCGGTCGTCCTCAAGATCATGCGCCTCCCCCGGGACGACGGCCCCGCGGATCTGGCGCGCCGTCGCAGCGCGCGATTTCTGCGGGAGATGCGCTGCTGCGCGCGGCTTCACCATCCCGGCATCGTCCGGCCCATCGACGCGGGGCAGGCCGACGCGGGTCAGCTCTATGCGGTCTTCGAGCGCGTGCCCGGGCAGAGCCTGGCCGAGCTGCTGTCGGCCCAAGGCCCGCTCGAGCCGCCGGAGGCGCGGCACCTGATGAGGCAGGTCCTCGACGCGCTGGGCTACGCGCACCGGCAGGGCGTCGTCCACGGGGACCTCAGGCCGGCCCACGTGATGGTCGCGCCCTCGGAGGCGCAGCGGAGCGCCCTGGTGCTCGGCTTCGGCTTCAGCGCGGTCGCCGCCGTCGCGCGAGCGGACCAGGAGGAAGCGCCCGTGTCCGGCCGCGAGCTCGTGGGCTCGCAGGCTTACCTGGCGCCCGAGCAGCGCCGGGGGTTCCCGCCGACGGCGCGCTCGGACCTGTACGCCTGGGGTCGCATGTTTCTCGAGTGCCTCACGGGCAGGCGTGCAGGCGGCGGCGGGCCGCCGGAAGGAGTGTCTCTCCAGCGAGATGGCCGTGAGCCCGTGAGGATGCCTCGAGCGCTCCTCGATCACCCGCTCGGCACCCTCTTGCGACGGGCGACGGTCAAGGAGATCGCGGCGCGGGACGTCACGGCCGACGGCCTGCTGCGCGAGGTCGACGCCTGCGATGTGGGCGGGCTCCGCCGGGAAGACCTGATGAAGCCGGACGAGCTGGCGATCGGAGCAGCGAGAAGGACAGAGGAGCGAGCGGGCAGCGCCGCGCTTCCACCGGGACTGGCAGCGGCGTGGATGCCGGAGGAGCGAACAGGCAACGCTGAGCCCTGCCAGGAGGAGGCGCCTGCGCCACCGTCCGCTGGGCCCGCAAGGGGCGTCATCCCTCTGGAGGCCGGCGACCGCATCAAGCATTACGAGATCATCCGCAAGCTGGACCAGGGCGGCATGAGCGTCGTGTACTTGGCCCGCGACACGAAGCTCGGACGACTTGTCGCGCTCAAGCTCCTGCTCAGATACAGCGGGCACAGGATCGAGCGCTTCCTGGCCGAGGCGCGGGCCACGGCGCGCTGCAGGCACGACAACATCGTGGTCATCCACGAGGTCGACGAGATCATTGGATGTCCCTACCTCGTGCTCGAGTACATCAAGGGTCCCACGCTGCGCGAGTGGATGGCCCAGCGCGAGCACCCCGGCGCGTCCGGGTCGCCCGGCGCCCACACGCCGCCCGGCCCGAAGGCGCCAAACGTCGTGATCGAGCTCATGACGCCGGTGATTCGCGCGCTTGTGTGCGCGCACGAGCACGGGATCGTGCACCGCGATCTCAAGCCGGAGAACATCCTCCTGGATGACGCCGGATGCATCAAGGTGGTCGATTTCGGCATCGCCAAGCAGATCGAGGCCAAGGTGGTCTCGACGATGACGAGCGCCCGGGCGGCGCTCGCCGGAGGCGCTGGCCAGCGCCGGAGAAGCGCGGCTGTCGGCACGCCACGGTACATGTCCCCCGAGCAACTGCTGGGCGGGGACGTCGATCATCGCGCTGACCTGTGGGCCGTTGGCATCATGCTGTACGAGCTGCTCACGGGGAAGCACCCGCTGGAGCCGTTCTCGCGCGCGCGGTTCTCGGACATTGCGAGCCTCGATGTTCCGATGCCCCGCCTCAGCGAGAAGCGCCCGGATGTGGGTGCGCTTGGCGCCCTGGTCGACCGTTGCCTGAAGAAGAGCAAGGCCGAGCGCGTCGGCTCGGCCCTGGAGCTCCTTGCCGAGCTCGAGGCGCTCTTGCCCGGTCGACAGGCGCTCGACCTCGGCGAGGAGGAGAGCCCATTTGCCGGCCTGTCCGCCTTCCAGGAGGCGGACGCGGCGCGCTTCTTCGGCCGCGATCGCGAGATCGCCGCCACGACGGCGCGGCTGCGCAACCAGCCGCTCCTGGCTGTCGCCGGGCCCTCCGGGGCGGGCAAGTCGTCGTTCGTGCGCGCGGGGGTGATCCCGGCCTTGAAGGGATCCGAGGAGCGCTGGGAAGCGTTCGTTCTGCGCCCGGGGCGCCGTCCCCTGTCCTCGCTCATCGATGTGCTCGTGCAGGTCGCCGGGGCGGAGTCCACGAGCAGCGCAGCGACGGGTCCGCCCGAGCTCCCCGATCACGAAGAGCTGCTCGCCACCCTGCGCTCCCAGCCGGGCTATCTCGGTGTTCGGCTGCGCGCGCGCTGTCGCCGCGCGGGACCCGGGCACCGAATCCTGGTCTTCGTCGATCAGTTTGAAGAGCTCTACACGCTCGGCGCCGCGCCCGAGGAGCGGGCGGCGTTCGTCGCTTGCCTGGAAGCTGCGGCCGACGACGCGTCGTCGCCCCTGCGCGTCCTGCTCGCCATCCGCTCGGATTTCCTCGATCGGATGGCCGAGGATCAGCATTTCATGAACGACGTGACCGGCGGGCTCTGGTTCCTTCCGCCGATGGGGCGAGGCGGCCTGCGCGAAGCCTTGACGAGGCCGATCGAGGCGGCCGCTCATCGCTTCGAGACGGCGGAGATGGTCGAGCACATGCTGAGCACGCTCGAGAGCACGCGGAGCCCCTTGCCGCTCTTGCAGTTCACGGCCGCTCAGCTCTGGGAGGCGCGGGATCGCGCGCGCCGGGTCTTGACGCGGGACAGCTATGACCAGCTCGGCGGCGTCGCCGGCGCCCTGTCCGCCCACGCGAACGCGGTGCTCTCGGCGCTCCCATCTCGCGAGCAGCGCCTGGCCCGGGCGGTGCTCTTGCGCCTGGTCACGCCCGAGCGCACGCGCGCGGTGGTGAGCCTGGGCGAGCTCCGCGAGCTGGCCCAGGACGGCGAAGGTGATGCCGGCGACGCGGTCGTGCAGGTGGTCCAGCGCCTGGCCGGCGCGCGGCTCCTGCTCATCGAAACTGGCGAGGAGACCGGCGGTGCGTGCGATCGCGCGACGGTGGAGCTGGTCCACGAGTCCTTGATCGAGAGGTGGCCGAAGCTCGGGCAGTGGCTCGCCGAGAGCGAGCAAGATGCGCAGTTCCTGGCGCGGCTGCGCTCCGCCGCTCAGCAGTGGGAGGCGAGCGGTCAGGCCGAGGGGCTGCTCTGGCGCGATCGCACGGCGGAAGACGCCAGGGCGTGGCACGAGCGCCGCCGCGCTGCCCGCGGAGCGGGTGGGCGCGTCGGGCTCAGCAGGCGCGAGGAGCGCTTTCTGCTCGCCGTCGTGGACCTGTCCGAGCGGGCGCGGCGCCAGCGCCTGCGCCAGCAGTTCCTGATGGGCGTGCTCGTCACGCTCGGCGCGGTCGCGCTCGTCGTGTCGCGCCTGGCGATAGACGCCAGCCAGGAAGCCCGGCGTGCCGATCAGGAAGCGGCCAGTGCGCGGGCCGGAGCCCGAGAGGCGCGCAACGCGACCCGCATGGCCACAGCCCGCGAGAGGCAAGCCGATCCCACGACCGTGATCGCGATACTGCGCGAAGTCGAGCCGCCCAATGTGCCGCGAGGGTGGTCTGTTCTCGCGCACTGGGCACTGCACAGCGGGATCGCTCGCGCGGTGCTCAGCCATCCCGACTGGGTCATGCACGCGCGCTACAGCCCCGGCGGCGAGCGCATCGTCACGGCCTGCGCCGATGGGGCCGCACGTGTGTGGAACGCCGATGGCACGGGCGAGCCCATCGTCCTTCGTGGTCACGGCGATCGGGTCGCTTCGGCCACGTTCAGCCCCGACGGCAAGCGCGTCGTCACCGCGTCGCACGACAGGACCGCGCGTGTGTGGAACGCCGATGGCACGGGCGAGCCCATCGTCCTTCGTGGTCACGGCGATCGGGTCGCTTCGGCCACGTTCAGCCCCGACGGCAAGCGCATCGTCACCGCGTCGCACGACAGGACCGTGCGCGTGTGGAACGCCGATGGCACTGGCACGCCCGTGGTCCTCCGGGGTCACGACGAGGTGATCTATTCGGCCGCGTTCAGCCCCGACGGCAAGCGCGTCGTCACCGCGTCGCACGACAGGACCGCGCGTGTGTGGAACGCCGATGGCACGGGCGCACCCGTGGTCCTCCGGGGTCACGACGACCGGCTCACTTCTGCGGCGTTCAGCCCCGATGGCAAGCGCGTCGTCACCGCATCCTGGGACCAGACGGCGTGGGTACAAAATGCCGACGGCACCGGCGCGCCCCTGGTCCTCCGGGGTCACGACGAGGTGATCTATTCGGCCGCGTTCAGCCCCGATGGCAAGCGCATCGTCACCGCGTCCTGGGACAAGACCGCGCGCGTGTGGAACGCTGACGGCACCGGCGCGCCCATCATCCTTCGGGGCCATGAGGAGGGTATCGCTTCCGCGGCGTTCGGCCCCGACGGTAAGCGCATCATCACCGCGTCCTGGGACAAGACCGCGCGCGTGTGGAACGCTGACGGCACAGGCGCGCCCATCATCCTTCGGGACCACGGGAAGGGGGTGCTGGGGGCAGCGTTCAGCCCTGACGGCAGGCGCATCGTCACCGCGTCCTGGGACAGGACCGCGCGCGTGTGGAATGCCGACGGCACAGGCACGCCCGTGGTCCTGCGCGGTCACAAGAGCGAGGTCTTCTCGGCGGCGTTCAGCCCCGACGGCAAGCGCATCGTCACCGCGTCCTGGGACAAGACCGCACGCGTGTGGAGCGCCGACGGCACTGGCACGCCCGTGGTCCTGCGCGGCCACAAGAGCGAGGTCTACTCGGCGGCGTTCAGCCCCGACGGCAAGCGCATCGTCACCGCGTCCTGGGACAAGACCGCGCGCGTGTGGAACGCCTATGGCACCGGCACGCCCGTGGTCCTCCGGGGTCACGACGATCGGGTCACTTCGGCCGCGTTCAGCCCCGACGGCAAGCGCATCGTCACCACGTCCTGGGACAAGACCGCACGCGTGTGGAACGCTGACGGCACCGGCGCGCCCATCATCCTTCGGGGCCATGAGGGCCGGGTCCGTTCGGCGGCGTTCAGTCCCGACGGCAAGCGCATCGTCACCGCGTCCTATGACAAGACCGCGCGGGTATGGAATGCCGATGGCACGGGCGAGCCCCTGGTCCTGCGCGGCCACGAGCACTGGGCCATAGGGGCAGCGTTCAGCCCCGACGGGAAACACATCGTCACAGGGTCCCAGGACAAGACCGTGCGGGTCTGGAACGCCGACGGTTCGGGCGAGCCACAGGTCCTGAGCGTCTCCGACTCTCCGGTCAACGCTGTGGCCTTCAGTCCGGATGGCAAGCGCATCGTCACCGCGTCCGACGACAAGCTCGTGCGGGTGTGGACCGACCTCGATCCGCTCCGCGGTGCCGACGACCCGAAGCAGTGGACCGCGACCACCTACTGCATGCCCGTCGAGCGGAGGATAGAGCTCCTTAGCATGCCCGAATCCATGGCCCGAGCCGACCGGGAAGCCTGCCTGCGCCGCGTCGAGGAGGCCCGCGCGGCGGCCCGGGAGCAGCGGTGAGCTGTTTCCGCCCTTCGGTGGCCATCCATTCCGGTCTCGGCTCCGCCGCCCCCCTCGCCATGCCACGCTGCCACGTCGCGACCTCGTCGCGCCCCCTCCGAGGCCGCCCGTTGCGGTTTCGACCTGACCCGCCCCCCTCGCGAGGCCGCTCCGCCACATCGCGACCTCCCCGCCTCCCCCTCCGAGGCCGCCCGTTTCGGTTTCAGACCGATCCGACCCCCCTCGCGAGGCCGCTCCGCCACGTCGCGACCACCCCGCCTCGCCCTCCGAGGCCTCCCGTTTCGGTCCCGACCGACCCGCCCCCCTCGCGAGGCCGCCCCACCCCATCGCGACCTCCCCGTTCCGCCTCCCCTCTCGCGCCGCCCTACGCCCTCACGGCGGAAACCCCAGCGACTCCCCTTCCTCCCCATCGTCTCCGTCAGAGCCCAGCACGTCCGGGGGGCCGGGCAGGGCACGCCGAGCGTGCCTGGTCCTGCGGCGGCTGAGGCCACAAGGCCAGGCCGGAGCGCCCGCTGCGCTGCGCCGCGCGCGTGCTGTCCCAGGCACCCTCTGCTCCAGAGCGCCCTCTGCATTCGCTCCCTTCGCCAGCTGGCTTGATGCCATGCTCGTCCGGCAGGGCGGCTGGCGGCACGCGCGCCCGTGAGGTGCGCTGGATACACGCTTGTGCCGGACGAGGGGCGGAGACGACTCTATAGAAGAAGCGATGGGCAGCGAGGTTGGCTGCCCGAAGAAGAAGCGGTAGGGCAGCGAGGCTGGCTGCCCCAGAGCCGGGCCGGCCACCTCATCGAGCTCTCTTCGCGGGCGCGGGGCAAGCTCGACCACCGGGCTCGCTGCGTCGGCGACATCGATCCGGATGAGGACGTTTCGCCCGCAACTGCCACGCGAGGCGGCCGCGACCGGAGGGGCCATGATGAACCAGGTGACCCTTGCTCCAAGGACGTTGTTCCAGGACCGCTACGAGATCCTCTACTCGCCCTGGGAGACCCCCTACGCCGCGATCTACCACGGGCGGCAGCTCGCGAATGGGCAGCCGGTCGTCCTCGAGGTCATTCGCCTCCTCCCGGAGGGGGCCTCCGGCGACGTCGCGCGCCGCCGCCGCGCGCGCTTTCTGCTGGAGATGCGCCGCTGCGCGCGGCTCCGCCATCCTGGCATCGCCCGGTCCATCGACGCGGGGCAGACGGACGAGGGGCAGCTCTATGCCGTCTTCGAGCGCGCACCCGGGCAGAGCCTGGCCGAGCTGCTATCGGCCCGCGGCGCCCTCGAGCCAGAGGAGGCGCGACGCCTGATGAGGCAGGTCCTCGACGCGCTGAGCTGCGCGCACTGGCAGGGCATCGTCCACGGGGACGTCAGGCCGGTCCACGTGATGATCGCCTCCTCCGGGGCAGAGCGGCGCGCGCTGCTGTTCGGCTTCGGCTTCGCCGCGCTCGCCGCCGGTACACGGGACGAAGGGCACGCCTCGGGCACCGAGTTCGTCGGCTCGCAGTTCTACGCGGCGCCCGAGCAGCGCCGAGGATTTCCGCCGATCGCGCGCTCGGATCTGTACATGTGGGGGCTCGTGTTCCTCGAGTGCCTCACGGGCAGGCGGCTGGGTCGCGGCCTGTCGCCGGACGGGGACGCTCCCCGGCCGGAGCGCGGTGAGCCCGGCCGGATCCCTCGCGCCCTCCTCGATCACCCGCTCGGGTCCCTCTTGCGACGCGCGACGATCGAGGACATCGCCGCGCGGGCCGCCACGGCCGACGGCCTGCTGTCCGAGCTCGACGCCTGCGAGGTGGCCGGGCTCCGCAGGGAGGACCTGACTTTGGACGACACGCCGAGCGGCGAGGAGCTGAAGAGGGAGGAGGCTTCCGGCCGCGCCCTGACCGCGTCGGAACGAGACGGCGCGACTCAGCAGGACGGCCTGGGCACGCCCGGGACCTCCGGCGCGGAGCCCGCGCGCACATACACGCTCGCCGAGGTCCCGGCCAGCCCGACATCCAGCGGGCAAGCGCGCGACACCGTGCCTCTCCGGACCGGTGATGCGGGGACGCCGGTGGAGCCCGTCGCGGACCGCGTGCACCTGAAGGCCGGCGACGCCCTCAAGCACTACGAGATCATCCGCAAGCTGGGCCGGGGCGGCATGTCGATCGTTTACCTGGCCCGCGACACGAAGCTCGGCCGCCTCGTCGCGGTCAAGCTCCTCCTCAGATACACCGGGCAGGGAATCGAGCGCTTCCTCGACGAGGCGCGGGCCACGGCGCGCTGCAGGCACGAGAACATCGTCGTCATCCACGAGGTCGACGAGATCCGCGGATACCCCTACCTCGTGCTCGAGTACATCAAGGGTCGCTCGCTGCGCGAATGGATGGCCCAGCGCGAACGCTCCGCCACGCGGGGATCGCCCTTCGCTCCTACGCCGCCCGGCCCGATGTCGCCCGGCCAAGTGGTCGAGCTCATGATTCCGGTGATTCGCGCGCTGGTCTGCGCGCACGAGCTCGGGATCGTGCACCGCGATCTCAAGCCGGAGAACATCCGCGTTGACGACGCGGGCTGCATCAAGGTGCTCGATTTCGGCCTCGCCAAGCGGATCGACGCGAGCGTGGTCCCCTCGCTCGCGAGCGCGCCGACGGCGCTCGCCGGAGGTGCTGGCCAGCACCGGCAGAGCGCGGTCGTCGGCACACCTGGCTACATGGCGCCCGAGCAATTGCTGGGTATGGACATCGATGCTCGCGCCGACCTCTGGGCGGTGGGCGTCATCCTCTACGAGCTGCTCACGGGCAAGCATCCGCTGCACCCGTTCTCGGTCGCGCGGCTCCCGGCCATCGCGGATCTCGACGTCCCGATGCCCAGCCTGAGCGAGCGGCATCCGGAGATGGGCGCGCTCGGCGCCCTCGTCGACCGCTGCCTGAAGAAGCACAGGGCCAAGCGCATCGGCTCGGCCATGGAGCTCCTCGCCGAGCTCGAGGCGCTCCTGCCAGGCCGAAAGTCGCTCGACCTGGGCGAGGGCGAGAGCCCGTTCGCCGGCCTGTCCGCGTTCCAGGAGGCCGACGCCGCGCGCTTCTTCGGCCGCGACCACGAGATCGCCGCCATGGCGGCGAGGCTGCGCACCCAGCAGCTCCTGGCCGTCGCCGGGCCCTCCGGGGCGGGCAAGTCGTCGTTCGTGCGCGCGGGCGTGATCCCGGCCCTGAAGGCGGCCGGGATCTGCGGCGAGTCGTTCATCCTCCGCCCGGGGCGCCGGCCGCTGTACGCGCTCGCCGATGTGCTCGTGCAGGTCGGCGAGGCGGAGCGCAGGACGAGCGCGACGGCGGGCTCGCCCGGGCTCGAGCTCCCCAACCACGACGGGCTCGTCGCCCTCCTGCGCGACGAGCCGGGTTCTCTGGGCGCCCGGCTGCGCGCGCGCTGCCGCCGTGACGGGCCCGGGCACCGCGTCCTGCTCTTCATCGATCAGTTCGAGGAGCTCTACACGCTCGGCGCCGCCCCCGAGGAGCGGGCGGCGTTCGTCGCGTGTCTGGAGGGCGTGGCCGACGACGCGTCGTCGCCCCTGCGCGTCCTGCTCGCCATCCGCTCGGATTTCCTCGACAGCCTGGCCGAGCACCGCGGCTTCATGCTCGACGTGACCCGCGGGCTCTCGTTCCTGCCTTCCCTCGGGCGCGACGGCCTGCGCGAGGCCTTGACGCGGCCGCTCGAGGCGGTCGGGTATCGCTTCGAGACCGCGGAGATCGTCGAGCACATGCTGGGCACGCTGGAGGGCACGCGGAGCCCCTTGCCGCTCCTGCAGTTCACGGCCGGCAAGCTCTGGGAGGCGCGGGATCGCGGGCGCCGGCTCCTCACGCGGGCCAGCTATGAGCGGCTCGGCGGCGTCGCCGGCGCCCTGTCCGCCCACGCCGACGCGGTGCTCTCGGCGCTGCCGCTGCGCGAGCAGCGGCTGGCTCGCGCGGTGCTATTGCGCCTGGTCACGCCCGAGCGCACGCGCGCGGTGGTGGGAATGCACGAGCTCCACGAGCTCGCGCGGGGCGGCGCCGGAGACGGCGCCGGGTCCGTCGCGCAGGTGATCCAGCACCTGGCCGGCGCGCGGCTCTTGCTCATCGCGGCGGGCGCAGAGGCAGGCGGAGATAGCGGGGGCACGACCGTGGAGCTGATCCACGAGTCCTTGATCGAGAGGTGGCCGAAGCTCGCGCTGTGGCTCGCCGAGAGCGAACAAGACGCGCAGCTCCTGGCCCAGCTGCACGTCGCGGCCCAGCAGTGGGAGGCAAGCGGTGAAGCCGAGGGGCTGCTGTGGCGAGATCGCGCGGCGGAGGACGCCAGGGCGTGGTACGAGCGCCGTCGCGCCGCCCAGGGAGCCGACCTTCGCGTGGCGCTCAGCGAGCGCGAGGAGCGCTACCTGCTGGCCGTCGTGGCCCTCCTCGAGCGCGCGCGGCGCCTGCGCCAGTGGCTCGTCATGGGCGTGATCGCCACGCTCGGCATGGTCGCGTTCCTCGTGTCGTGCCTGGCGATAGACGCTCACCATGAAGCCGCGCGCGCCGACCAGGAGGCGGCCCGCCGGCAGGCCGAAGCGCGGGAAGCGCGCAACGCGACCCGCATGGCGACGGCGCGTGAGCTGCAGGCCGATCCCACGACCGTGCTGGCGATCTTGCGCGAGATCGAGCCGCCCGACGTACCGCGAGGGTGGGCCGTCCTCGCGCGCTGGGCGCTGCACAGACGGCTCGCGCGCGCGGTGCTCAGCCACCCGGACTTGGTCAGCCACGCAGCCTATCGCCGCGACGCCAAGCGCATCGTCACGGCCTGCGCCGACGGGACCGCGCGGGTGTGGAATGCCGACGGCACAGGCGCGCCCGTGGTCCTTCGAGGCCACAAGGATCGGGTCTCTTCGGCGGCGTTCAGCCCCGACGGCAAGCGCATCGTCACCGCGTCCTACGACAAGACCGCTCGCGTGTGGAACGCCGACGGCTCCGGCGAGCCCATGGTCCTGCGCGGTCACCAGGGTCCGGTGACTTCAGCCACGTTCAGCCCCGACGGCAAGCGCATCGTCACCGGCTCCTGGGACAGGACCGCGCGGGTGTGGAGCGCCGACGGCTCCAGCGAGCCCGTGGTCCTTCGCGGTCATGAGGATCGGATCGAGTCTGCGACGTTCAGCCCCGACGGCAAGCGCATCGCCACCGGCTCCTGGGACAGGACCGCTCGGGTGTGGAACGCCGACGGCTCCGGCGAGCCCATACTCCTGCGCGGCCACCAGGATCGGGTCGTCTCGGCCACCTTCAGCCCTGACGGCAAGCGCATCGCCACCGGCTCCTGGGACAGGACCGCCCGGGTGTGGAGCGCCGACGGGTCCGGCGAGCCCGTGGTCCTTCGCGGCCATGAGGATCGGGTCTTTTCGGCGGCGTTCAGCCCTGACGGCAGGCGCATCGTCACCGCGTCCCACGACGAGACCGCTCGCGTGTGGAACGCTGACGGCAAGGGCCAGTCCGTGGCCCTCCGTGGTCACGACGGTGGAGTTAATTCCGCGGCGTTCAGCCCCGGTGGCGAGCGCATCGTCACCGCTTCCTGGGACGGGACCGCTCGCGTGTGGAGCGCCGAGGACGCGAGCGAGCCCATCCCCCTTCGTGGCCACGAGGATCAGGTCTATACATCGGCGTTCAGCCCTGACGGCGAGCGCATCGTCACCGCTTCCTGGGACAGGACCGCGCGCGTGTGGAACGCTGACGGCTCCGGCAAGCCGGTGGTCCTGCGCGGCCACGAGAGTCGGCTCTGCTCCGCGGCGTTCAGCCCCGACGGCAGGCGCGTCGTCACCGCGTCCTACGACAAGACCGCCCGAGTGTGGAACACCGACGGCTCCGGCAAGCCCGTGGTCCTGCGCGGCCACCAGGATGTGGTCTCTTCCGCGGCGTTCAGCCCTGACGGCGAGCGCATCGTCACCGCGTCCTGGGACGGGACCGCGCGCGTGTGGAACGCTGACGGCAGGGGCGAGCCCATCGTTCTTCGGGGTCACGAGGAGCAGGTCGCTTCGGCGGCGTTCAGCCCTGACGGCAAGCGCATCGTCACCGGGTCCTGGGACACGACGGCGCGCGTGTGGAACGCCGACGGCACCGGCGCGCCCATCGTCCTTCGGGGTCACGGAAATCGCGTCCGTCGGGCGGCGTTCAGCCCTGACGGCAAGCGCATCGTCACCGCATCCTACGACAAGACCGCTCGGGTGTGGAATGCCGACGGCACCGGCGCGCCCATCGTCTTTCGCGGTCACGAGCACTGGGTGCAATCGGCGATGTTCAGCCCTGACGGCAAGCGCATCGTCACCGCATCACAGGACACGATGGCGCGGGTGTGGAACGCCGACGGCACAGGCGAACCCCTGGTCCTTCGTGGCTCTGAAGCCGCGATCAATGACGCGAGCTTCAGCCCCGATGGCAAGCGCATCGTCACCGCATCCGACGACAAGGTCGTGCGGGTGTGGACCGATCTGGAGCCGCTCCGCGGCATCGGTGATCCGCGGCTGTGGACCGCGACAGCTTACTGCATGCCCGTCGATCGGAGGACAGCGCTCCTTCGCGTACCCGAAGCCATGGCCCGGGCCGACTTGGAAGCCTGCCTGCGCCGCGTCGAGGAGGCCCGCGGGGCGGCCCGGGAGCAGCCTTGAGCAGAAAGAAGGGAGAGGACGGGAGAATGGGTAGTTCAGGGGGCAAGGAGCTCCGCATCGTCCTCGGCCGAGGCGAGCGGGTGGACCGGAGGGGGCCATGATGAACCAGGTGACCCTCGCTCCAAGGACGTTGTTCCAGGGCCGCTACGAGATCCTCTCCCCGCCCTGGGAGACACCCCACGCCGCGATCTACCACGGGCGGCAGATCGCGGGTGGGCGGCCCGTCGTCCTCGAGGTCGTACGCATCCTCCCGGAGGGGGTCTCCGGGGGCATCGCGCGACGCCGCCGCGCGGGCTTCCTGCGGGAGATGGGCCGCTGCGCGCGGCTCCGCCATCCCAGCATCGTCCGGCTCATCGACGCGGGACAGACGGACGAGGGGCTGCTCTATACCGTGTTCGAGCGCGCGCCCGGGCAGAGCCTGGCCGAGCTGCTGTCGGTCCGCGGCGCGCTCGAGCCGCAGGAGGCGCGACGCCTGATGAGGCAGGTCCTCGACGCGCTGGCCTGCGCGCACCGGCAGGGCATCGTCCACGGGGACGTCCGGCCGGCCCACGTGATGGTCGTGCCCTCGGGGGCAGAGCGGAGCGCGCTGCTGTTCGGCTTCGGCTTTGCCGCGGTCGCCGCCGGAGCGCCCGGCGAAGAGGACGGAGCGCGCGCCTCCGGCACCGAGCTCATCGGCGCGCAGGCCTACGCGGCGCCCGAGCAGCGCCGGGGGTTCGCGCCGATAGCGCGCTCGGACCTGTACGCGTGGGGGCTCGTGTTCCTCGAGTGCCTCACGGGCAGGCGGGCAGCTCGCGGAATGTCTCCGGATGGGGACGCTCTCACGCCGGAAGGCGGCGAGCCCGGCCGGATCCCGCGGGCGCTCCTCGATCACCCGCTCGGGGCCATCTTGCGACGGGCGACGATCGAGGATGTCGCGGCGCGGGCCGGCACGGCGGACGATCTGCTGCGCGAGCTCGACGCCTGCGAGGTGGCCGGGCTCCGCCGGGAGGACCTGATCCTGGACGCCGCGCCGAGCGGGGCCGGGGCGAGGCGAGAGGAGGCCGCCGGCTGCGCCCTGACCGCCTCGGGACGGGACGCGGCGATCCACCCTGACGACCTGGGCGCGCTCGGGACCTCCAGTGAGGAGCCCGCGCGCACGCTCGCCGAGGTCCCGGCCAGCCTGACATCCAGCGGGCAAGCGCGCGACGCCGTGCCTCTCCGGACCGGCGATGCGGGGGCGCCGGCCGAGCCCATCGCGGGCCGCATGCACCTGAAGGCCGGCGACGTCCTCAAGCACTACGAGATCATTCGCAAGCTGGGCCGGGGCGGCATGGGGGTCGTGTACCTGGCCCGCGACACGAAGCTCGGCCGCCTGGTCGCGATCAAGCTCCTCCGCCGTTACACAGGGCACAGGATCGAGCGCTTCCTGGACGAGGCGCGGGCCACCGCGCGCTGCAGGCACGAGAACATCGTCGTCATCCACGAGGTCGACGAGATCCTTGGATGTCCCTACCTCGTGCTCGAGTACATCCCGGGTCGCACGCTCCGCGAATGGATGGCCCAGCGCGAGCGCCCCGGCGCGCCCGGGTCGCCCGCCGCCGCGCCGCCCGGGCCGATGTCGCCCCGCCAGGCGGTCGAGCTCGTGGTCCCGGTGGTTCGCGCGCTGCTCTGCGCGCACGAGCACGGGATCGTGCACCGCGATCTCAAGCCGGAGAACATCCGCCTGGATGACGCCGGATGCATCAAGGTGCTCGATTTCGGCATCGCCAAGCAGATCGACGCGGGCGCGGCCCCGACGATCACGGGCGCGCGGGCGGCGCTCACCGGAGACGCTGTCCAGCACCGGAAGAGCGCGGTCGTGGGCACGCCTCACTACATGTCGCCCGAGCAATTGCAGGGCAGCGACGTGGATTGTCGCACCGACCTCTGGGCCGTGGGCATCCTGCTCTACGAGCTGCTCACGGGGGAGCACCCGCTGCACCCGTTCTCGTACGCGCGCCTCTCGGCCATCGTCGACGTCGATGTCCCCATGCCCAGCCTGGGCGAGAGGCGCCCGGACGTGGGCGCGCTCGGCGCCCTCGTGGACCGCTGCCTGAAGAAGCGCAAGGCCGAGCGCATCGGCTCGGCCAGGGAGCTCCTCGCCGAGCTCGAGGCGCTCCTGCCCGGCCGGAGGGCGCTCCAGCTGGGCGAGGACGAGAGCCCGTTCGCCGGCCTGTCCGCCTTCCAGGAGGCGGACGCCGCGCGCTTCTTCGGCCGCGATCGGGACATCGCCGCCATGACGACGCGGGTGCGGAGCCAGCAGCTCCTCGTCATCGCCGGACCCTCCGGGGCGGGCAAGTCGTCGTTCGTGCGCGCGGGCGTGATCCCCGCCTTGAAGGGAGCCGAAGGCCACTGGGAGGCGTTCGTCCTGCGGCCGGGGCGCCGTCCGCTGTCCGCGCTCGCCGATGTGCTCGTGCAGGTCGCCGAGGCGGAGTCCACGCCTGGGGCGACGGCGGGGAGCGGGGCAGCGAAGGGCGCTCCCGAGCTCCCCGATCATGACGCGCTGGTCGCCACCTTGCGCACCCAGCCAGGTGCCCTGGGCGCCCGGCTGCGCGCGCGCTGTCGCCATGAAGGGAGGAGGCGCCGTATCCTGCTCTTCGTCGACCAGCTCGAGGAGCTCTATACGCTCGGAGCCCCCTCCGAGGAGCTGGCGGCGTTCGTCGCCTGCCTGGAGGGCGCGGCCGACGACGCGTCGTCGCCCCTGCGCGTCCTGCTCGCCGTCCGCTCGGACTTCCTCGAGCGCGTGGCCGAGGACCGCAATTTCATGACCGACGTGATCCACGGGCTCTGGTTCCTGCGGCCCATGGGGCGCGATGGCCTGCGCGAGGCCCTCACGCGGCCGCTCGAGGCGGCCGGGGTTCGCTTCGAGACCGCCGAGATGATCGAGCACATGCTGGGCACGCTGGAGGGCACGCGGAGCCCGCTCCCGCTCTTGCAGTTCACGGCCGCGAAGCTGTGGGAGGCGCGGGATCGCGCGCGGCGGCTGCTCACGCGGGACAGCTATGCACGCCTCGGCGGCGTCGCCGGCGCGCTGTCCGCCCACGCGGACGCGGTGCTCTCGTCGCTGCCGTCGCGCGAGCAGCGGCTGGCCCGGGCGGTGCTCCTGCGCCTGGTCACGCCCGAGCGCACGCGCGCGGTGGTGAGCCTGGAGGAGCTCCGCGAGGCAGCGCAGGAAGGCGATGGCGCTGCCGGCGACGCGATCGCGCAGGTGGTCCAGCGCCTGGCGGGCGCGCGGCTCCTGCACATCGAGGCTGGCAGCGACGAGGCCGGAGGAGCGCGCGACCGCACGACGGTGGAGCTGGTCCACGAATCCTTGATTGACAGGTGGCCGAAGCTCGGCCAGTGGCTCGCCGAGAGCGAGCAAGACGCGCAGTTCCTGGCCCGGCTGCGCGCCGCGGCCCAGCAGTGGAAGGCGAGCGGTGAGGCCGAGGGGCTGCTCTGGCGCGACCGCGCGGCGGAGGACGCGAGGGCGTGGCACGAGCGCCGTCGCGCCGACCGGGGAGCCGACTGGCACGTCGGGCTCGGCAAGCGCGAGGAGCAATACCTGCTGGCCGTCGTGGGCCTGGTCGAGCACGCGCGGCGTCTGCGCCGGCGGCTCGCCGTCGGCACGGCCGTCTCGCTGAGCGCGATCGCGGTCATCGTGTCGTTCCTGGCGATCCGTGCCAATCAGCAGGCCACGCGCGCCAATCAGCAGGCCATGCGCGCGGACCAGGAGGCGGCTCGCGCGCAGGTCGAAGCCCGGGAGGCGCGCAACGCGACCCGCATGGCCACGGCCCGCGAGCTGCAAACCGATGCCACGACCGTGCTCGCGATCCTGCGCGAGGTCGAGCCGCCGAATGTGCCGCGAGGGTGGGACTTCCTGGAGTGGTCGGCGCTGCACGGCGGGGTCGCTCGCGCGGTGCTCAGCCATCCCGACTGGGTCATGGACGCGCGCTACAGCCCCGACGGCGAGCGCATCGTCACGGCCTGCTCCGATGGATCCGCGCGCGTGTGGAACGCCGATGGCACGGGCGAGCCCATCGTCCTTCGTGGTCACGACGATCGGGTCGCTTCGGCCGCGTTCAGCCCCGACGGCAAGCGCGTCGTCACCGCGTCGCACGACGGGACCGCGCGCGTGCGGAACGCCGATGGCACGGGCACGCCCGTGGTCCTCCGGGGGCACGACGATCGGGTCACTTCGGCCGCGTTCAGCCCCGACGGCGAGCGCGTCGTCACCGCGTCGCACGACGGGACCGCGCGCGTGTGGAACGCCGATGGCACGGGCACGCCCGTGGTCCTCCGGGGTCACCACGATCGGCTCAGTTCGGCGGCGTTCAGCCCCGACGGCAAGCGCGTCGTCACCGCGTCCTGGGACAAGACCGCGCGCGTGTGGAACGCTGACGGCACGGGCGCACCCGTGATCCTCCGAGGTCACGACGACCGGCTCACTTCTGCGGCGTTCAGCCCCGATGGCAAGCGCGTCGTCACCGCGTCCTGGGACCAGACGGCGTGGGTGCAAAACGCCGACGGCACCGGCGCGCCCCTGGTCCTCCGGGGTCACGACGAGGTGATCTATTCGGCCGCGTTCAGCCCCGATGGCAAGCGCATCGTCACCGCGTCCTGGGACAAGACCGCGCGCGTGTGGAACGCTGACGGCACCGGCGCGCCCATGGTCCTCCGGGGTCATGAGGACGGTATCGGTTCCGCGGCGTTCGGCCCCGACGGCAAGCGCATCGTCACCGCGTCCTGGGACAAGACCACACGCGTGTGGAACGCCGATGGCACCGGCGCGCCCATCCTCCTTCGGGGGCACGGGAAGGGGGTGCTGGGGGCGGCGTTCAGCCCTGACGGCAGGCGCATCGCGTCGGCGTCGTACGACAAGACCGCGCGCGTGTGGAACGCCGACGGCACAGGCACGCCCGTGGTCCTGCGCGGTCACCAGAGCGAGGTCTACTCGGCCGCATTCAGCCCCGACGGCAAGCGCATCGTCACCGCGTCCTGGGACAAGACCGCGCGCGTGTGGAACGCCGACGGCACAGGCACGCCCGTGGTCCTGCGCGGTCACCAGAGCGAGATCTACTCGGCCGCGTTCAGCCCCGACGGCAAGCGCATCGTCACCGCGTCCTGGGACAAGACCGCGCGCGTGTGGAACGCTGACGGCACAGGCGCGCCCATCATCCTTCGGGGCCACGAGGATCGGGTCGAAGCGGCGGCGTTCAGCCCCGACGGCAAGCGCATCGTCACCGCGTCCTGGGACAAGACCGCGCGCGTGTGGAACGCTGACGGCACAGCCGCGCCCATCATCCTTCGGGGCCATGAAGGCCGGATCCGTTCGGCGGTGTTCAGTCCCGACGGCAAGCGCATCGTCACCGCGTCCTATGACAAGACCGCGCGGGTATGGAATGCCGATGGCACGGGCGAGCCCCTGGTGCTTCGTGGCCACGACCACTGGGCCATAGGGGCAGCGTTCAGCCCCGACGGGAGACGCATCGTCACTGGGTCCCAGGACAAGACAGCGCGGGTGTGGAACGCCGACGGTTCGGGCGAGCCACTGGTCCTGCGCGTCTCCGACTCTCCGGTCAACGCCGTGGCCTTCAGTCCGGATGGCAAGCGGATCGTCACCGCGTCCGACGACAAGCTCGTGCGGGTGTGGACCAACCTCGAGCCGCTCCGCGGTGTCGACGACCCGAAGCTGTGGACCGCGACCACCTACTGCATACCCGTCGAGCGGAGGATAGAGCTCCTTCGCGTGCCCGAGCCCATGGCCCGAGCGAACCGGGACGCCTGCCTGCGCCGCGTGGAGGAGGCTCGCGCCGCTACCCCGGAGACCCGACCATAACCGGCTGTCCGTCCGAGCGACTCAGCCGACCGGTGATGCCCAACCTGGGTCGGGTCGCCCCGCGCGATCGCGCCTGAGCCATCGAGAGCATCGCGGCCTGGAGGCTTGAGTCGGCGAGCCGGGGCCAGGGCGCGTTCGCTTGCGGTCGCGTGGGGTCGACGCGGCGCAGGCAGCCGCGCTGGAGAGGGCACCTCACCGGACGAGGCCGGCGCCGCTCAGGAGCTCAGAGGCGATGCCGGCGCCACGCCGGTGCGCGCCCCGGCCTTCAAGCCACCAGGCGGAAGCTGGAGAGCGGCATGCCGTACACCCGCTGCGACCCCTGCACGTCGACCTCGGTGATCTCGAGCTCGGGGTTCCCCACGCCGCCGCAGAAATAGTGCATCACCGACCTGGGATCGTAGGCCGTGAGGTCGATGGTCTGCGACATGTCCTCCCGGGGGCAGGCGGGCGGAGCGCCGCTCCGGATGTGCTCATGCCGGAAGCCGAGGACGTGACCCAGCTCGTGCCGGAGCACGCCGACGGGGTTGAACCCGAGCGAGGGCGAGAAATAGGAGGGATTGATCAGGAGCTGCCTTCTCCCGACCGGGTCGTTCGGGAAGAAGGACGCGGCGATGAAAGCCCCGCCGGAGAGGTTGAGCCGCACCGGGAACACGACCTCTGCGGGGCGGCTCGTGCTCCCGTCGAGCTCGGCCACGTGGCGGAACGACACGCCGCAGGTCTCCTCCCAGTCGCGCGTGGCCGTCAGCATGTTGGCGCGCACCGTCGCGTACTGGCTCTCGTCCCGGAAGGTCGCCCTGAGCACGCAGTACGTGATCACGAACCCCGGACGCCAGCGCAGCGGCCTGCCGTCCTGCAGGATGCCGACCAGCCCCTCCCCTCCGGGGCCGGCGTCCAGGTTCGGCGGCTCCACGTTGGCGGCGTGAGGCACGTAGTCGGCGAGCTGATCCTCTTCCAGCAGGAGGTCGCCCTCCGCGACATACATCAGCTTCCCATCGAGCTCGAACGTGGGGAGCCTCGTCTTGAGCTCCCCTACCTTCTGCGCGATGGCCGGATCGGTGATGGCCATGGCGATTCTCCTTGGCCCGGAGCACCCGGGCTCTTGGGTGATGGTTGTGGTTCCGATCGCGTGAGGCCGCGGATCACCTCCTGAAGGTGTCCGGGCAGCTCAAGGAAGAGCGCGCGGCTGAGCGGGTCGGCGCTCTCGGGCGCGGAGCCGCGGACGAGCGCGTCGATGAGCAGCTCCTCGCGCGAGCCGAGCGTGTCCCCCCGCACGAGGTAGAACGTTTGACCTTCGATCTCGATGCGATAGCGCTCCTCGGTACGGCGGAAGAGCTCGGACCGGTCAAGGAGCGCCCGCAGCTCGGGGTGAGCCTCCAGCAACGAGGGTTGCGCCGGCTCCTCCGGCCTGATCGCTTTCATATCGACCCCGGCGCGGCCTCAGGGCAGCGGCACGACGATCGCATTGTTCCAGCCGCACATGAACAACCTCGGTTCGGATGCGAGCGCGTCAACCCGCAACTCGTACACGGCGGGGAACGCGCCGGGCAGCGTCAGGTCGACCTCGAACAGCGGACCAGCGCCGAGCGTCACCGGCTCTCCGGAAGGGGCGGACGCGACGAACCGCACCTCGCCCGGTTGATCCAGGGCGAAGAACGCGCGCAGCCCCGCAGCCTTGAGCGCCGACGCCGGCCGGGCTGCCCGCACCGTGATCGCCTCGGCGAAGGACAGCCGTCCTTCCAGGCGCGACACGGAGACCGGCCCCATCTGCTGGACAGACACCGTCACGGTATCGCCGGGCTTCGCCTCGTTCCGCGCGGGCCACACCAGGGTGGCCCCCCCCTGCCGCCTGCGGTCGAGGAACCCCGATTCCACCGTATCGAGCATCAAGCTCGAGAATTGTCGCGTCTCCGGGGGCAGCGTCGCCGGCAGCTGGCTCCGCGCCTTCCAGGCCTTCTCTCGCAGCGCCTGGTCGTACTCATCGAGCGGGTCGAACGCGGTCGGCGCGGTGCACAGGAAGTCGAACAGCGGCTCCACGTTCGCCGCGCGGAAGAGGACGGGCGCCGACCAGCTGGGCGGATACGGCTTCTGCGCGAACATCTCCTCGCGCCCCGCCCGCACGGCCCGTTCGACGTCGCCAGGGCTCTGCTTGAACAGGCTGAGGACGAACGCCTGGAGGAAGCGCTCGGCGTCCACCGCCTCCAGCCGGTGACTCATCCCGATCGCGCACTGGACGCCGGATTCGCCGTGGATCAGCGAGTGCGCCACGTTCTGGTTGCCGCGCATCCACTGCGGTAGCCGCTCGCGCAGCGCCTCGCCCGCTGCGGTCATGCAGCCCGCGAGCACCACGACCGGCACGGGCCGGTTCAGGAGCTCGCTCCGGAGCTGATCGGCGCGGATCGGGTTGGCGAAATCGCTGCCGTCGAGCTCGAACAGGAGGACGCCGATCGGGGGGAACCCCTCGAACCCGACCTCCTGGAGGTCGCCGTGCCCCATGTAAACGAGGAGATTGTAGCGCACCTTGCGCAGCTCGGCGCGGAAGGCATCGTAGGTGACGGGCCCGCCTGCGCCCGCCTCGCTGCTCAGCACCGTGACCTGCACGACGTCGGCGAGCCCGCACCCGCGCGCGATCGCGACGACGCGATCGCGGATGGGCAGCACGGGCGGCACGTCCCCGCCGAGGTCCTTCGGGTTCGTGCGGACCAGGAGCACGCGGAAAGGCCAGCTCCAGCGCAGCGTCGGCGGCGCGGTCACCCCGCGGTGGCGCTTGTACGAGTGGACGATCCCCCGTACCCAGGGGTGCAGCGCGAGCGGGTCGGCGTCGAGCTTGAGCAGCTCGAAGGGGACGTCGTGCAGGTACGGAAGCACCGCCGGGTGCGGCCGGAAGACGATCCGGAAGGGCTGAGTCGCCGCGTTCACCGCGGTGCCCAGGTGGCCGCGGAGATCGTTCTGGAGCAGCCAGCCGGTGACCTGCTCGGCCAGGGACTCGGTCATCTGCTCCGACCCGTGGCCGCTCCGCAGCTCGTCGAGGTCCGCGGGCGGGAGGCTCGGAAAGGGCCGTTCGAGCTCGTCATCGATGGGCGCGAGGTGGCAGGCATGGACGCACAGCCGCAGGTGCGAGCCCCCTCCAGGCTCGATGTCGACGACGAACTCGGGGTTTCTCATGGCTCCGTGTCCTCGGACAGGAATTGCTCGAGCGCCTCGTCGAGGGCGGCCTGCCGCTGGCCCTCGCGCTCGATGAGGCCCTTGCCCGGGAACTCGATCCCGAACGACGCGTAGTGGGCCTCCAGCATCTTCGCCGCGCCGAGCAGGTCGCGGGAGCACGAGAGATCGGCGGTCACCTGCGCCGGCGTGAGCGGCACGTCGTCCTCCGGGGTCTGCCCCGCGCCGAACGTCGGCCACGTGGGAGAGCGCCGCGCCTCGTCGCCCTGCCGGGTGAACTGCCGGCCGCCGCGGTGCCGGAGGAACAGGACGACGGGCGTCAGGAGGGGGCGCTGCGACGCAGCCATCATCGCGTCCTCCACGTCGAGCGACGCCGCGAGGCGCTCGTAGAACGCGCGCCAGAACTCGCGGTGCACGCGGGGATGCATGGGACCGAGCTGGGCGGCGATCGTGGGGCCATCGCCGCTTTGATGACCGAAGTGCGCGAACGCGTGGTACACGGCGGGCATGCCGCCGTGGCCCACGCGGGGAGTCTCCGGCGGGGTGAGCGAGAGGATCGTGGCGCTCGACCCGCGCAGCATGGCAGTGAGCTCCAGGGAGGAGAGCGTGTCGTCCTCGTCCCCCGAGAACTCGAGGAGGCCCTCCAGGCCGAGCGGCACCATGCCGTCGGCCACCACGTGGATCACCTCGAATCCCGCCTGGATCGCCGCGGAGAGCGCTTTGCGCGCGTCGTCCTCCTCGATCCAGGCGACCTCGATGCCGGAGCCCAGGCCCTCCAGCGCCTCGGAGAGCGAGGCGGGCGCGCCGCCGGTCGGGTCGACCACGGCGACGCGCAGCGGCTGTCCCTCCCGCAGGGAGAGCGGCGGCACGACCCGCCCCGGGATCCCGCGCACGATCGAGAGGCGCGGCGGGCGGTGCTCGCCGTGGAGGAGGATCTCCCAGGGAAGCTCGTCGAGCTCGGGCGTTTCGGTCGACCACCAGATGCGCAGCCGCCGGGGCGCGTGCGGCCGGAGCCGCAGGATCGCCCGGAGCCCGCGGGAGATCGACCCGATGAGGCGGCGCCGCAGCTCGAGCAGGGCCTCCTCGCCCTCGTAAAACATGCTCAGATACTCGGCGTAGCTGAGCCAGGTGACGGAGATCTCTTCATGGCCGATGAGCGGCAGCCCCGCCATCTCGGGCAGCGGCGACGCGCCGCCCGGCTCGACCGCGCCGGGGTCCCCGAGCAGCAGAGAGGAGATATCGAGCTTCGTGTAGATCCACGCGTGGTAGCGCCGGCACACGCGGCGGCCGATCGCGCGCGGCGTGACCGGCTCCGCGGGGCGGACCGGGGCGATGCGGACGAGGATCTCTGGATATCGAGAGAGCTGCGCGCTCGGCCTCGTGGTCATCCGCAATCTCCGGCGAAGTCGACCGACCGCGCGATCCGCGCATAGGACGCGGCGCGCTGCGGGGACAGCGACGCCGCGCCCGCCAGCATCGGCGGCCGCGGGATCGCGGCGAAGAACTCCATCGTTCGCCGCTGGACGGCGCCGAGCTCGACCGGCGACGGCGCCGAGGCGACCGCGAGCTGCGCCGCGACCGGCACGAGGCGGTAGGGGAAATACGAGGGTTTGTCCGGCGCCGGGCGGAGCTCACCGCTCCTGAGAAAGCGCGCGAGCGCGTCTGCCCGCTTCACGTCGGCCGCGACGTCCGGGTGGAGCTCCCTGAGCGCGCGACCGCCGAGCGCGTCCAGCTTCCTCTCCAGGAACGTGCCCGCGATCGCGCCGAGGTCGCCGAGGAACGGCGCGACCCAGGCCGGCGCGGGCAGCGCCCGCCAGTCCTGCTCTACCTGGTCGGCCGCGCCGGCGAGCGCCGCGACCCCGAGCCGCCGCAGCAGCGCGGCGAGCAGCGGGACGCGGATCATCGGGTGCGGGTGAGGATCGCGCCGGTCAAGCTCGCCTTGCTGGCTCCCGGGCGCGAGCAGGAGTTGCAGCGACGCGAGCGCCAGCGCGAAGCCGGCGTTGCCGAGGAGGACACCGATCGCGTCGGCGAGGATCTCCCGGGTCCAGCCGAACCAGATCTCCTGCCGGTCGGACGGGATCTCCCCGTCGGTGCCGAGGAGCAGCGCCCTGGTCAGCTCGCTCGAGAGCGCCAGATCCTGATCGACGTTGTGGCCGACCTCGTGGCAGAGCATGACAAGGAGCCAGGCGCACTCGGTCTGATCGGCCGGCAGGAGCACGATCGGTATCGGCAGCCGGAGGTCGCGGTAGCTCCGGAGCGAGCTGCGGAGGGCGCGGAGCGGGTTCTGGCGGCTCACGGCGACCGGCCCGTAGTGCGCCTCCAGGCAGACCAGCGGCGGCTCGCGCATCCCCTCGCGGGGGACGAGGCCCCAGTTGCGCGCCGTGTTCATGCACGCCTGGTAACACTCGGCGGCCACGAGGTCGGCCGCGTCGAGCGGGGGGGCGAGCGCCGGCTGCTCCCGCTGCGCGAGCGTCTGAGAAAAGATGTTCCACACCCCGTGCGCGCCCGCGATCTCGACGAGGAGCTTGCCGAAGCCATCCGCGAAGTCGGCGTCGGACAGGTCCGCTCCGAGCCGCTCCAGGATGCCTCTCTGGCGCTGGATCAGCTCGTTCATGAGGATCTTCAGCGCCAGCACCTGGCTCTTGTGGATCCCGAAACCTCGCGTGTTCGCCGCGGCGGCCGCCTCGAACCGCGCGACGTCGCGCGGGAGCACGTCGATCCGACACTGGAGCTCGGCGGTCGCCCTGGCACGCAGAGTGGACACGGCCCCTCCTCTCCATGTGTGCTTAACGGCGCAGGGCGGGATGTAAAGCCTGCGCTTCCGTTCTCCCGACTCTCCCGGCGTCGCGCGAGCTCGGCAGCATCGCTGTCAGATGAGGGCGCTCGACGCGGGCTGCGCCGGCGCGGGCAGACCGAAGAGCCCCGCGAAGAGCCTCGGTCCTGAATAGGCGATCAAGAACCCGACGGCGACACCGCCCCAGAAATCCTCGATCGCGACGATGGGCTGCACGTCCCTCTTGCGCGCGAGCAGGACGACCGCCATCACGACCAGGACGAGCGACACGGCGAGGCTGAAGCCGGCCTCCACGTCGAGCGGCGCGGCGCCGCCCCGCGCGGCGAACCAGCCCCCGACGCCCCCGAGCACGGCGCCGCAGATCATGCTCGCCAGCGACGAGCTCACCTTGAGGACGTGCTCGATGGTGTCGACGTTGCTCGCGCCGTCGATCTCGTACTCGACCTCGATGAGCAACCGGTACGACGCGGTGCGGAACCACAGCGTGCGCCGCGATCGCACGGTGAAGCTCCGCGCCGTCGAGTTCCCGGCCTGGAGCACCGTGGGAGGATCCGGGGCCCCCGACGACAGGATGGCGTCCCGGACCGCGCCTGCGTCGTCGCCGAGGAGCCCCTCGGGCGCGGTGCTCCCCTCCTCGCCGTCCTCGTTCCACGCGCCCGCCGTGGGTCCCCGGCCCCGGAGGCCCGCGCTGTGCCGGAGCGGCGGGTGGAGCGCCGCGAGCGCGGCCTCGCCGCCTGCTCCGCGGAGATCGCGCGCGATCGCGGGCGCCCTCGGCGCCTCGCCGCGCCCGGGCGGGCGGCGCCGCAGCAGCCGCCGGACGGCGCGGCGCAGCCGCGAGCCGAGGGTGTCGCCGCCCGGCGCGAGCGCCCGCGCGGCGCCCTCGATCACGGCGAGTCGGTCCTCGAGCCTCGCGATCCGCTGCTCTGTCCACTGCCGGTCGACATCGATGAGCTCGGCGGGCAGGCTCGTGCTCACGCGGCACAGCGAGAGCGGCGCCTCGAACGGGTTCTGCACCGTGACGAAGAGGGAGAACTCCTGTCCTGCGACCAGCCCGTCCGTCGATGTCGACACCGAGGTCCGGATGGCTCCCCTGAACGGCTTCGCTGGCTCCGGTCCTGCCATGAGCTCGTTGGATGAGCGCACGTCGGGCGGCGTGCCGCGCGCCGCCTCCGATCTCCGACGATCACGCCGGATGACCCCGGCAGGCTGCCGCAGGAGCGCGCGCTCCTCCATGCCCGCTTCCAGCGGTCGATCGGGTCCACAGGGGGACGTCGCGCGGCCGTGCGAGGCGATGGGTCCAGTTCGGGGGCCGTGGCCTTCGACCTCGTGCTGGACGAGCGTTCGCCCGGTCCTCGGCGACCCGGCGCGGATCACCGCGGGCCTCCCTTGACAACTTAGGACGCAGGGGCGCGCGCTCGCGCAGAAAGTGACGACGCTGCCCGACGCCATCGTGTCCGCGGTGGGCGCGCTCTCGACGTTGGAGCAAGAGGCGTTCCTGGCCGGGGTCGTGAAGATCATCCGTTCCTTGCAGCTCAGCGGGCATATCCCGGTGAGCCGCATGTGCGTCACCTGCAAGTACTTCCGGCCGAACGCGCATGAAGGGGCGCTGCCCCACCACTGTGCTTTCGTCGACGCGCCGATGGCGGGCCGACACCTGAGGATCGACTGCGGCGAACACGAGCAGGCTGAAGAGGCGCAGCGCGAAGACGCGTGGAGGCGCTTCGTCCAGCCCGAGTAGAGCGGTGCTCCTCCTCGCGGGATGCGGGCGCAGCCGCCAGGCAGGCGGGTGGCACCGCCGCGGGAGGTTGCTCCGGATCAGCAGAAAAAGCCGCCGAGACGCCAGAAGACGCCAAGATGATTGTGATTTTCTCGATGTCTTGGCGCCTTGGCGCCTTGGCGGTTCATTTCTCGGTTGATCAACGGGAGCGGTGCGCCAGAGCACCGCTCTACATACGATAGCCTCTTCGAAGCCTGTTACCGGCCAGTCGCCGTCGCGACGACCATTTCAACGCCCCGAGCGCGTCGCTCGGGGTGAGCGCGGGGTATTGCCCGCAGAAGGAGTGAACGAACATGACCATCCATGGATATACGTATGGAACAAGCGCCGTCGCGAAGTCCGCCCTGCGCCGCCTCGCGTGCCGTTCGGCCGGTGCAGCTCCGGCAAGTCACGATGTTCCGAGGCCCCGTGTCACGATCACGGATCGAGCGCGTGAGGAGCGTGCGGCAACGCAGGTGAGCTCGTGAGCGCGCTGCTACCCTTTCCTGCCGCTGCGGCGGAGAGGTCGAATGTGTCCCGTCAAGCCGGGACATGTCGCGCGGTCGGGGATTGACATCTCCGAGGCGTTCGGATCTCATCCTCGCGCATGACGCGTGAAAGATTCGGACACGGCGGGCGCTCGAGTGCCAGGCCCAAGCTGGGTTTCATTCTGGGGCTCCTCCTCGTCGCGGCCTGCGGACAGAAGGTGCGAACATTCGAGTCGTCGTCGAGCTCGAGCGACGTGGGCAGCGGCGGTGGCGGCGGTCGTCCGGACAGCGTCGGCAGCGCGACAGGCGGCGATGGGACCGGAGGGGACGGAGCAGGCGGCGACGGGGCGGGCGGCGACGGGACCGGTGGTGACGGGACCGGGGGCGAAGCCCCCCCGCCCCACTGGGATACGTTCGAGCGCGTCGGTCATGACGATCTCGCCAACCAGATCTCGAATTTCCTTCCGCAGGTCGCGGTCTCGGCCAACGGCGACGCGCTGCTCGTGTTTTATGATCAGGGCACCGTCTGGGCGCGCCGCTATGTCAAGAAGAGCGACAGCTGGGACCCGCTGCGGCAGGTCAACGACGCGGCCACGAGAGGCGTGAACGCCAGGGTTGCCATCGACGCCGATGGCAACGGGGTTGTCGTCTGGTATTCGGCCTCGGTGGGCGGCGCCGTGTTCGGCAAGCGGTTCACGGCGTCGCTCGGATGGCCCGCCGGGTGGGGCACGGTGGAGACGATCGCCGAGGGCACCTCGGGGGTCTCGAAACATTCGACGACGGTCGCGATGACCCCCGCCGGCCATATCGCCGTGGGGATCGACGTGAACACCGTCGACAGCTCGGCGCGTGAGGGATACCTCGCCATCTACGAGGGCGGACAGGGCTGGCAAGCACCGATGAAGGTGTCAGGGAGCACGACCAGCTGCAACGGCACGGCTGTCGGCGTCTCGACCGTGGGCACGACGCTGCGCGTGGTGACAGCGTGGTACCAGTCGGACGGCGAGCGTCTCAACGTGCTGGGCAACGTGGTGACCTACGATCTGACGACGCACAAGGGCAGTGCGGAAGGCCCGAAGCCGCTGGAAGCGGACGACACGCTCGACCACCTGAGCCCACGCGTCGTGATGGACGGCAACGGGAACGCGATGGTCGTCTTCCTCCAGCGCGACTCGACCTCCTCGGTGTCACACGTGATCGCCAATTCCTATTCAGGGGGCGTGTGGGCCGGAGCGACCGGCGTGGACACCGCGGGCCAGAGGGCGAGCGAGCACTCCGTCGTGATGAACGCGGAGGGTGACGGGGGCGTGGTGTTCCGTCAGTGCGGTGCCGGCTGCGCGATCTGGGCGCGGCGCTTCTCGGGGACGACGTTCCAGCCAGCCGACAAGCTCTCGGCCGACGAAGATAGCGTGAGCGGTCCCGAGATCGCCGTGGATGGGGCCGGGCGAGGGCTCGCCGTGTGGACCCAGAAAGCCGCGGCCCTCCGGTCGATCTTTGCCAGCGAGCTCTCGCCCGCGCAGGGATGGACAGAGGCCCACGCGCTGGAGGACGACAACGCCGCCGAACACTGGGAGCCGACAGTGGGCTTCGGCCCGAACGGGACCGGGATCGCCGCGTGGGTGCGTGAGACGACGACGAACGACATCATGCGTCGCTCGATCTTCGCCGACGTTTACAAATACTGAGGACTGAGCTGGGCGCCCGGTCACCAACATTAACGTGGTCGTGGTCGTGGTCGTGGTCGTGGTCGTGGTCGTGGTCGTGGTCGTTCACGGCTTGTCGTTGACGACCACGACCACGACCACGACCACGTTAACGTCTATGACCACGTTAACGTCTACGACCACGTTAACGACCACGACCACGTTAACAAAGGGGCTCAGGGCGGGGGCACGTTGATCAGGCGGGCCGCGCACCGGCCGCCCTGGCAGAGGCAGCCTCCGCCGCAATCCATCGTTCCGGGCCGGCACTCCTGCGTGCACATCAGGCCTCGATCACACGTCGGCGCGGTGGCCTTCGCGATGCACGCGGCCGCGTGGCACGCGCACACGGGCACACAGTCTGCGTCGCTCTTGCACGGATCGCTGCCCACGACGATCCGCTCGCCCATCGGGGCGGCTGCCGGCGGCGTGGCGGGCTCTTCCGTCGGAGGGATGTTCGTGCCGGGAGATGCGTTCGTGCCGGGCGGCGCGTTCGTGCCGGGCGGCGCGTTCCCGCCAGGAGGCGCGTTCGTGCCGGCAGGCTCATGCGCGGACGCCCTGCACCCGGCGCCGCAGAGCCCCGCGGCCAGGATGACCCCCATCGACCCATCGAGGATGTGTCTCATGCGGGTGCTCTCTCACGGATCGCCACGACGTTCCACCCCGCCCGCGAGCTCATCCTCGCCCGTCGCCGCTCCGCAGCGGCGGCCGACGCATCACGGCGGCCGCCCGGCGGCCTGCCGCCCCGCCCCCCCTCGGCCGCCCCGGCGACCCTGGAACCCAGCCGCCCCGGTGGACCGAAAAAAAATCGTCGGCTCCATGTCGAGCCGGCGCAACGTGCTCCGACATCCAGGCAGAGCGCGGTCGCGGTGACCCCGCCGTCCTCACCTCACCGCCGGGCCCGACCCCGGCCAGGAGCCCCGATCATGACCACCACGCAGAAGATCAAGACGTGCCTCTGGTTCAGCAACAACGCCGAGGAGGCGGTGAAGTACTACCTGTCCATCTTCAAGGGCTCACGGATCCTCTCGGAGCTCCGCTCGGGAGACGCGGGTCCGGGGCCCAAGGGCTCGCTCGTGATGGCCGAGTTCGAGCTGAACGGCCAGCGGCTCATGGCCCTGAACGGAGCCAACCAGAAGTTCAACGAGACGTTCTCGCTCGTCGTCACCTGCGAGACGCAGGAGGAGGTCGACGAGCTCTGGAGCAAGCTCACGGCCGACGGCGGCGCCGAGAGCCAGTGCGGGTGGCTCAGGGACAGGTTCGGTGTGTCCTGGCAGATCGTCCCGTCCGCCTTGATCCGGCTCATCCAGCACCCGGACCCGGCCAAGGCGGGGCGGGTCATGCAGGCGATGATGCAGATGAAGAAGATCGACATCGCGCGAATCGAGGAGGCCGCCCGATAGGCGCTCTCCTCCCGCCCACCCGCGGTCCGGCGAGGGCTCGCCGGACCGCGCCCCTCACGCCAGCGCGCGGATCGCGCGCAGCACCGCCTCGACGTCCGCCTCGGAGTTGAGCAGGCTCGGCGCGACGCGGACATACGAGGTCGCGTACGGCGACGTCGACGCGATGATCTTCCTCTCGCGGAGCCTCCCCACGACGGCCTCCGGCGTCATCCCCGCCACCTCGAAGCATACGATCCCCGCGGAGAGGGCGTCGTCGAGCGGCGTGTGCAGGGTGACGTGGCCCATCCCCTTGAGCCCTTCCTTGCACTGCCGGTTCAAGGCGTGGATCCGGGCCGCGACCTTGGCCTTGCCGATGCCCCGGTGGAACGCGAACGCCGCGGGCAGCGCCCACCGGTGCTCGAAGGAGTGGAACCCTCCGGGAGTCATCATGTCCGCGGTCGTGGGCGGCGGCGGCTGCTGCCGGAGCCAGGCTTCGTATGCTGCCTTTCCGAAGGACGGGATGCTCGGGCGCAGCGTCGGCCAGAGCTCCCGCCTGCCCCAGAGCACGCCGGTGCCCCGCGGCCCGAACATCCATTTGTGACAGCCCGCGGCGAAGAAGTCGCAGCCGAGATCGGCCATCGTGGCGTCCTCGACGCCGAAGCCGTGCACGCCGTCCACACAGCAGACGACGCGCTCCCCCGGGGCCCGGCCCTGGTTCGCCCTGGCGACGACCTCGGCGATGGCGCGCACCGGCGTCTTCACGCCCGAGCTCGAGTGGACCCACGTGATGGCCACGACCCGCGTGGCCGGGGTGAGCGCCTCTTCGATCGCCCCCGCCATCGCCGTCGCCGTCGCCGCGCTGCCCCTCGCATAGAGCGCGATCTTTCGCACCACCGCGCCGGTCCGCTCCGCGGCGAGCCGGAGCGACTCGTGCGTGGAGTAGTGATCGTGCACCGTCGTGAGCACCTCGTCGCCGGCCTCGAGCGGCAGGCCGAGGTACATCGACGCGAGCCCCATCGTCGTGCTGTCCGTGAGCGCGATCTCCTCGGCCCCGACGCCCATGTACGCCGCGGCGGCCTCCCGCACAGGCGCCAGGTCTTCGTGCGCGTGGAGCGCGTCCACCGGGTTCTCGTCGAGCTCCCTCCGCAGCCTCTCGATCGCCTCGCGGACGGGCCGCGGGTGCGAGGCCAGCAGGAAGCCCGTCATGTGGATCCACGCCGGCGACAGGTTGAACTCGCCCCGGACGCCCTGCCACGGATCGGCCGGCGCCTTCCGGCGAGCGCCCGCGCTCGTCATCGCCCCCGAGCCCGCGCAGCCCGCGGCGCCCATCGCCAGCAGGCCTGCGAGCAGGCTCCGCCTGGGTAGCTTGGTCATCATCTGATCCCCCTCCGTGCCGGCGCGGCGGCTGCCCGCCGGCGCCGCAGCATCGCGCGGCCGGGAGCGCTGCGCTCCCGCGAACAGAGCGGTCGGACCGCGCCGCCCCGGGCGAGCGGGGCCGCCGGGGGCAGCTGGATCAGGGCGCCGGGTTCGGGTACCGGGCGTGGATCTGGTCGATCTCGCCGAGCACCGCCGCGTCGAGCACAACGCCTGCGCTCTTCACGTTCTCCTCGAGCTGCTCGAGCGTGGTCGCCCCGAGGATGGTGCTCGCCACGAACCAGCGGCTGCGCACGAAGGCGAGCGCGAGCGACGCCGGGCTCAGGCCGTGGGCGCGCGCGAGCTTGAAGTAGGCCTGCACCGCCTCATCCACGTTGGGCTTCCTGTAGCGCTGGCCGAAGGACTCGAACCGGGCAAAGCGCGAGCCCGGCGGCGGCCCGCTCAGGTGCTTGCCCGTGAGCAGGCCGAACGCGAGCGGGCTATAGGCGAGCAGCGGCACGTCCTCGCGGCGCGAGGCCTCCGCGAGCGCGGAGTCGAACGTGCGGTTGACGAGGCTGTAGGCGTTCTGGATCGACACCGGCCTGGGGAGCCCGAGCTGCGCCGCGACGCGGCTCCACTGCGCCACCCCCCAGGCGGTCTCGTTGCTGAGCCCGAAATACCGGACCTTGCCGTCGCGGATCACCTCCGCGAACGCCGCGAGCTGCTCGGCGATCGGCGTGCTCGACCGCTCGTTCGCCGGATCGTAGGCGCTCGCGCCGAACTGCGGCACGTACCGATCGGGCCAGTGGATCTGGTAGAGATCGATGTAATCGGTCCTGAGGCGCCGCAGGCTGTCCTCGACCGCGCGCCGGACGTTGGCGCGGTTGATCGCGAGGGAGCCGCCGCGGACCCACGGGATCGGGCGGCCCGGCCCCGCGATCTTCGTCGCGACGATCACCTTGTCGCGCGGCCGCTGGCTCAGCCACTCGCCCACGTAGCTCTCCGTGCGCCCCTGCGTCTCGGCGCGGGTCGGCACGGGGTACATCTCGGCCGCGTCGACGAAGTTGATGCCCGCGTCGAACGCGTAGTCGAGCTGCGCTCTGGCGTCCTCGAGCGTGTTCTGCTCGCCGAACGTCATCGTCCCAAGGCAGAGCTCCGAAACCCGGAGCTCGCTGTCACCCAGCTGTCGATAATGCATCGCTATACCGTCCGTTGGCCCTCGAGTACCACGAGCCCGCGTCAACGTCCACTATAACGGACAAATATTCTTTTATAACGGACATCACGCCCGTACGTGTCGACCAGTTCAAGGAGAACCTCCTTCGAACAGCGCGATGGGGATCCCTGCACGGCGTATCAGCAGCGCTTGCGGGCCAGAGGCTCCTCGATGAGCGCCGTCAATCGATCGATCTGGATGGGCTTGACGAGATGCGTCTCGAAGCCTGCCCCCTTCGAGCGCCGGAGATCCGCCTCCTGCCCGTAACCGGTGATCGCGATCAGGCGAACACGCTCACCCGCCGGCTGCTCGCGCAGGCGCCGCGCGAGCTCGTAGCCGTCCATCACTGGCAGCCCGATGTCGAGAAGCGCAACGTCGGGCGCAAACTCTTCCGCGATCCGGAGCGCGGACGGGCCGTCGGCGGCGATGCGTGTCGCGTGCCCCATCGCGCCCAGCGACTCGGCCAGGAGCTCGACGGCATCGAGGTTGTCGTCCACGAGCAGGATGCGACGTCGGTCGGCGGGAGCCGGACTCCCCTGCGTCCCGGCCGGCGGGCGCGCCGGCGCGGCCTCGGGCGAGCGCACGTTCGCCGCGGCTGGCAGCCGGATGGTGAACTCGCTTCCGCGCCCGCGGCCTTCGCTGTGCGCGCTCACGCGGCCGCCATGCATCGCGACGAGGTTGTGGACGATGGCGAGGCCCAGGCCCAGGCCGCCCTGCGAGCGGTCGAGCGCCTGGCGCTCCTGCACGAAGCGCTCGAAGACGCTCGCCAGCATCTCGGGGGCGATGCCGATGCCATTGTCGCGCACAGAGAGGACGACCTCGCCCTCCGTGCGCTCGGCACGGACGGCGATCTCACCGCCGCTCTCTGTGTACTTCGCCGCATTCGTGAGCAGGTTCGAGATCACCTGGGCGAGCCTCATGACGTCGCCGTCCACGGCGAGGCCGCTCGAGGGGACCGTGACGGTGAGATGGTGCCGGCGCTGCTCGAGCAGCGGGCTCGCCAGCTCGACCGCCTTGGCCACGACCTCCGCGAGCTCGGTCCGCTGCTTCTTCAGCTCGACCTTGCCCCGCGTGATGCGGGAGACGTCGAGAAGGTCGTCGACGAGCGCCGTCAGGTGCTTGATCTGGCGCTCGATGACGAGCCGCTCGCGCTCGGCGTGGCCTCCGGCGCGGAGGCGCATCAGGTGGAGCGCTGTCACGATCGGGGCGAGCGGGTTGCGCAGCTCGTGGCCGAGCATCGCCAGGAACTCGTCCTTCGCGCGGTTCGCCCGCTCCGCGTCCCGCCGCGCGTCCTCCGCGCGGCGCAGCAGCTCCTCGCGCTCCCGCGCCGCCACCTCGAGCTTCTTTCGCGCCCGCACGGACTCGGTGACGTCGAGCGCCACGACCAGGATCCGGGTGACGGCGGCGCCAGCGTCACGCATCGGGTGCAAGTTGAAGCTCCAGTACGACTCTTCCGGCACGCCGCGCCCGTGATCGAGGTCGAACCGGCAGTCGTAGGTGACGAACGGCTCGGCCGTCGCGTAGACCCGGCGGAAAACATCGAGGAGCGGCGAGCCGACGATCTCCGGGAAGGCTTGCGAAAGCGTGCGTCCGATCACGTCGCGATGGCCCACCATGGCCACGAAGTGCGGGTTCGCCATCTCGACGACGAGCTCGGGGCCACGGTAGACGGCGATCCCGACGGGGGCATGCTCGAACAGCGCATACATCTTCCCGCGCTCCCGCTCCGCGGCCCGCCGGTGCTCGGCGAGCTGGAGGTGGGTCGCGACGCGAGCGACGAGCTCGCGCGCCGAGAACGGCTTCACGAGGTAATCATCGGCGCCGGCCGCCAGGCCCTCGATGCGAGACTCCTCGCCCGCGCGCGCCGAGAGCATGATCACCGGCACGCCCCGCGTCGCCGGATCGGCGCGCAGCGCCCTGAGCAGGCCGAAGCCGTCGAGGCCCGGCATCATCACGTCGGCGACGAGGAGATCCGGCGGCAAACGTCGGGCGATCTCGAGCGCGGCGGCGCCGTCGCTCACGGCCTCGACGGTCCACCGCTCATCGAGGATGCGCCGCACGTACATGCGCATGTCAGCGTTGTCGTCGGCGAGGAGGATGCGCGCGCTCGGGCCGAGCGGGGCCGCGACGTGGTCGGGCTCGACGTGATCGCCCGAGGCGAGCGCCTCGGCGGGCACGAGCGCCTCGGCGGGCGCATCCGCGGTGAGCTGCCACCGCAGCGCCTCCTCGACGTAAGGCGCGGCGCCGGTCGCGGTCGACGAGAGCGTCTTCTCGGCGCGGATACGCTCCGCCGGGAGGTGCGCGGACCCGCGCGGGATCGCGATCGTGAACGCCGTCCCCTCGCCCACGCGGCTCTCCGCCCGGACGCTGCCGCCGTGAAGGCGCACCAGCTCATGCACAAGCGCGAGCCCGATCCCGGAGCCCTCGTGCGTGCGCGCCCGCGCGTCCTGGACGCGGTGAAAGCGCTCGAAGAGGTGCGGCAGCTCGTGCTCGGGGACGCCGGTGCCCGTGTCGCGCACCACGAGATCGACGTGATCCCCGCACGCGCGAAGCGACATGACGATCTCGCCGTCGAACGTGAACTTCAGGGCGTTGGACAGCAGGTTCAGCACGATCTTCTCCCACATGTCCCTGTCGACGAAGACCGGCTCCGGGAGCTTCGGGCAGTCCACCTTGAACGCGAGCCCGGCTCGCTCGATCGCAGCGCGGAACGCGCTCGCGAGATCGGCGGTGAAGCCGGCGAGGTCCGTCGGCTCGTAGGACGCCTGAGCGCGGCCCATCTCGAGGCGCGAGAAGTCGAGCAGCGCGTTCACCAGCTTGAGCAGACGCAGCGCGTTGCGGTGAGCGAGCGAAAGGTGCTCGCCGGCCAGCGCGCGCGCCGGCGACGCGAGCGCGTCCTCCATGGGGCCGAGCATCAGCGTCAGCGGCGTCCGGAACTCGTGGCTCACGTTGCTGAAGAACAGCGTCTTCGCGCCGTCGATCGCGGCGAGCTCCTCGGCCCGCCTGCGTTCCTCCTCGTAGGCCCGCGCGTTCGCGATGGCGGTCACCACCTGATCCGTGATCAGCCGGAACAGCCCGCGGTACGGCTCGTCGAGCAGGCGGCGCGGGCTCACGCCGCCGACGAGGAAGCCATACGGGCGATGTTGGCCCGGCCGCGAGAGGGGCAGGACGATCGCCTGCTCAGGCGCGCTGCCCCAGCAGCTGAGGGGCAAGGCGCCGAAGCGGGCCGCGAGATCACCAACGAGGAGCTCGCCAGAGGCGCGCGCCGCCTCCGCGAACGGCCAGGTCGAGGTCCGCTCGTCTCGCTCGTGGAGGGAGATGCGCGCCGGCTTCGCCGCTCCCTGGTATCCGTCGAGCCCGCTCGCGCCGACGAGGCGCGCCTCGCCCGTATCGCCGTCCAGCAGATAGAGCAGCGAGAACGGCAGATCAGCGTCGTTCGCCGCGAAGATCTCCACGGCCGTGCAGCACGCCTCCTCGGCAGACTTCGCCTCGGCGGAGCGCGTCGCGAGATCGCGCAGCATGCGGAGCTGGCGCGCGTCGACGACTTGCTCCGTGGTCTCCTGCACCGTGACGAGGACGCCGACGACCCGCTCGGCGTCGCCGGGTATCGGGCTGTAAGAGAACGTGAAGTACGCCTCCTCGACGAAGCCTCGCCGGTTCATGGGGAGCATGAGGTGCTCGCTCCACGTCGCGGGCCCCCCGTCGAGCACGCTCTTCGCCATCGGGCCGATGACGTCCCAGATCTCGGCCCACACCTCGACCGCCGGGGCGCCCATCGACGCAGGGTGTTTCATGCCCAGGATAGGCCGATAGCCATCGTTGTAAATGTGCAGCATTTCCGGCCCGAGCAGCGCGAGCATGGGGAACCGATTGCCGAGCACGAGGCCAACGACGGTCTTCAGGCTTATCGGCCAGTTGGCGATGAGGCCGAGCTTCGTCTTCGCCCAGTCGATCGAGCGCATCAGCGCGCCCATCTCGCCGCCCCCGGCGAGGCAGCCCTCGGCGCTCCCGTCCACGGCGCTGCCATCGGGCGAGGGCGCGACGACATCTGAAGATTTCTTCCGTATGCCGGCTGGCCGCATGCAGCGCCATGGTGGATGAAATCCACGGCTTTTGCCACCGGGACACGCGCGCACGGCTCAGGCGCCGCCGGCCTTGAACCGCCCGGCGGCGAGGACACGGGCGAGCGCGGAGGCCGCCGGGGACGGCCCGGCGGCGCGGTACGGCAGAGCGTGATCGCCCGAGGAGGGTGGGGCGAACGGCGAAGTCTGCCAGTCCGCCGACGTCGCTACGCGACGCTCACGTTCACGACCGCAGTGGGCAGCTCGAAGTGCACCGTGACGCACCACGAGCCGGCGGCGGTGAGCGCCTCCGGAGACGGCCTTGCGAGGGATCAGGGCATTCCCAAGCAGTAGCGAGGCCCTTCGAAGCTTCGTATGAATTGACCATCTTCGCTGACGTTGAGCGTGAAGTAGCTATAGGCGGAACCCTCCTCACATTGCGCTCCGTACTCTTGCGGACCAGCCGTCGTCCCGCCGATGGGATCGAGCCATTGTTCGACGGCAGGCGTTGACGATTTCCATACCTCGGGCGTCGAACAACCCAACTGGACCTGGTACACATGGTCCGCGTCGTATGTATACCTGAACGCCACGACATTCCTGGGGTAGTCGCAGAATTTGGAGACGTGCGAGCCCGCCATGCTGCCGATCACCGGGCCGGCGTCGTACCCCTCCCCCGTGTGGCCGTCGCTCTGAAAGTCGGCGCAATGAAGGACGAACCCGTTGAGCCACGCGTCACCCCAGACGCGGGCGCCCACGGCAACCCCCTCGCCGGGCACGCACTCCTGGACCATCACATCGCCGCCCATTGCGCCACCGCCCGTGCCGCCACCGGCGCCGCCCACCTCGCCGCCTCCCGCTTCGCCTCCGCCGCCACCGGCGCCGCCCGCCTCCCCACCTCCGGCTTCGGCGCCGCCGCCACCGGCGTCGCCGCTTCCGCCAGCTCCTCCAGCGGCCTCACCGTTGAACTCGAGCGTTCCTATCCCAGAGACCAGCGTGCACCCCGCGGTCGCGGCGAGCCCTGCGACCAGAACACCCATCCTCGCAATTCGCATGCGTTGCATATCCATCGTTCCTTCTCCCGTCAAAAGCTGCCTCGGTCTCGCCGCGGCGCGCGTCGCCAAAGCGCTCCGCGCGCGGTAATGTCGTGCCGTGCATGAGCCCTCGCCGAACTCCAGCGGGACGAGTCTGACGTGGATCATTCGGCCCTGCAGGCCAGAGGCTCCTCGATGAGCGCCGTCAATCGATCGATCTGGATGGGCTTGACGAGGTGCGTCTCGAAGCCTGCCCCCTTCGAGCGCCGGAGATCCGCCTCCTGCCCGTAACCGGTGATCGCGATCAGGCGAACACGCTCACCCGCCGGCTGCTCGCGCAGGCGCCGCGCGAGCTCGTAGCCGTCCATCACCGGCAGCCCGATGTCGAGCAGCGCAACGTCGGGCGCGAACTCTTCCGCGATCCGGAGCGCGGACGGGCCGTCGGCGGCGACGCGCGTCGCGTGCCCCATCGCGCCCAGCGACTCGGCCAGGAGCTCGACGGCATCGAGGTTGTCGTCCACAAGCAGGATGCGACGCCGTTCGACGAGAGAGGGAGTCCCCAGCGTCCCGGCCGGCGGGCGCGCCGGCGCGGCCTCGGGCGAGCGCGCGCTCGCCGCGGCCGGTAGCCGGATGGTGAACTCGCTTCCGCGCCCGCGGCCTTCGCTGTGCGCGCTCACGCGGCCGCCATGCATCGCGACGAGGTTGTGGACGATGGCGAGGCCCAGGCCCAGGCCGCCCTGCGAGCGGTCGAGCGCCTGGCGCTCCTGCACGAAGCGCTCGAAGACGCTCGCCAGCATCTCGGGGGCGATGCCGATGCCATTGTCGCGCACAGAGAGGACGACCTCGCCCTCCGTGCGCTCGGCACGGACGGCGATCTCACCGCCGCTCTCTGTATACTTCGCCGCATTCGTGAGCAGGTTCGAGATCACCTGGGCGAGCCTCATGACGTCGCCGTCCACGGCGAGGCCGCTCGAGGGGACCGTGACGGTGAGATGGTGCCGGCGCTGCTCGAGCAGCGGGCTCGCCAGCTCGACCGCCTTGGCCACGACCTCCGCGAGCTCGGTCCGCTGCTTCTTCAGCTCGACCTTGCCCCGCGTGATGCGGGAGACGTCGAGAAGGTCGTCGACGAGCGCCGTCAGGTGCTTGATCTGGCGCTCGATGACGAGCCGCTCGCGCTCGGCGTGGCCTCCGGCGCGGAGGCGCATCAGGTGGAGCGCTGTCACGATCGGGGCGAGCGGGTTGCGCAGCTCGTGGCCGAGCATCGCCAGGAACTCGTCCTTCGCGCGGTTCGCCCGCTCCGCGTCCCGCCGCGCGTCCTCCGCGCGGCGCAGCAGCTCCTCGCGCTCCCGCGCCGCCACCTCGAGCTTCTTTCGCGCTCGCACGTACTCGGTGACGTCGAGCGCGACGACCAGGATCCGGGCGAGAGCAGCGCCCGGGTCACGCATGAGGTGAAGGTTGAAGCTCCAGTACGATTCTTCCAGCACGCCGCGCCCGTGATCGAGGTCGAACCGGCAGTCGTAGGTGACGAACGGCTCGCCCGTCGCGTAGACCCGGTCGAAGATCTCGAGGAGCGGCGAGCCGACGATCTCCGGGACGGCTTGCGAAAGCGTGCGTCCGATGACGTCGCGATGGCCCACCATGGCCACGAAGTGCGGGTTCGCCATCTCGAACACGTGCTCGGGGCCACGGTAGACGGCGATCCCGACAGGCGCCTGCTCGAACACTGCGTACATCTTCTCGCGCTCCCGCTCCGCGGCCCGCCGGTGCGCCGCGAGCTGGAGGTGGGTCGCGACGCGAGCGACGAGCTCGCGCGCCGAGAACGGCTTCACGAGGTAGTCGTCGGCGCCGGCCGCAAGGCCCTCGATGCGAGACTCCTCGCCCGCGCGCGCCGAGAGCATGATCACCGGCACGCCCTGCGTCGTCGGCTCGGCGCGGAGCGCCCTGAGCAAGCCGAAGCCATCGAGGCCCGGCATCATCACGTCGGCGACGAGGAGATCCGGGGGCGATCGCCGGGCGCTCTCGAGCGCGGCGGCGCCGTCGCTCACGGCCTCGACGATCCACCGCTCATCGAGGATGCGCCGCACGTACATGCGCATATCGGCGTTGTCGTCAGCGAGGAGGATGCGCGCGCTCGGGTCGAAGGGGGCCGCGCCGCGGTCGGGATCGACGCGATCGCCCGAGGCGAGCGCATTGACAGGCGCCTCGGAGAGCTGCCACCGCAGCGCCTCCTCGACGTAAGGTGCGGCGCCGGTCGCCGTCGACGAGAGCGTCTTCTCGGCGCGGATGCGCTCCGCGGGGAGGTGCGCGGACCCGCGCGGGATCGCGATCGTGAACGCCGTCCCCTCGCCCACGCGGCTCTCCGCCCGGACGCTGCCGCCATGCAGGCGCACCAGCTCATGCACAAGCGCGAGCCCGATCCCGGAGCCCTCGTGCGTGCGCGCCCGCGCCCCCTGGACGCGGTGGAAGCGCTCGAAGAGGTGCGGCAGCTCGTGCTCGGGGATGCCGGTGCCCGTGTCGCGCACCGCGAGCTCGACGTGGTCCCCGCACGTGCGGAGTGACAGGAGGATCTCGCCGTCGAGCGTGAACTTCAGCGCGTTGGACAGCAGGTTCAGCACGATCTTCTCCCACATGTCCCTGTCGACGAAGACCGGCTCCGGGAGCTTCGGGCAGTCCACCTTGAACGCGAGCCCGGCTCGCTCGATCGCAGCGCGGAACGCGCTCGCGAGATCGGCGGTGAAGCCGGCGAGGTCCGTCGGCTCGTAGGACGCTTGCGCGCGGCCCATCTCGAGGCGCGAGAAGTCGAGCAGCGCGTTGACCAGCTTGAGCAGGCGCAGCGCGTTCCGGTGGGCGAGCGAAAGGTGCTCGCCGGCCAGCGCGCGCTCCGGCGACGCGAGCGCGTCCTCCATGGGGCCGAGCATCAGCGTCAGCGGCGTCCGGAACTCGTGGCTCACGTTGCTGAAGAACAGCGTCTTCGCGGCGTCGATCGCGGCGAGCTCCTCGGCCCGCCTGCGTTCCTCCTCGTAGGCCCGCGCGTTCGCGATGGCGGTCACCACCTGATCCGTGATCAGCCGGAACAGCCCGCGATACGGCTCGTCGAGCAGGCGATGCGGGCTCACGCCGCCGACGAGGAAGCCATACGGATGAGGCTGTCCCGGCCGCGAGAGGGGCAGGACGATCGCCTGCTCCGGCGCGCTGCCCCAGCGGCTGAGGGGCAAGGCGCCGAAGCGGGCCGCGAGATCACAAACGAGGAGCTCGCCAGAGGCGCGCGCCGCCTCCGCGAGCGGCCAGGCCGAGACCTCGTCGCCTCGATCGTGGAGGGAGACACGCGACGACTTTGCCGCTCCCTGGTACTCGTCGAGCCCGCTCGCGCCGACGAGGCGCGCCTCGCCCGTGTGGCCGTCCAGGAGGTAGAGCAGCGAGAACGGCAGATCAGCGTCGTTCGCCGCGAAGATCTCCACGGCCGTGCAGCACGCCTCCTCGGCAGACTTCGCGTGGGCAGAGCGCGTCGCGAGATCACGCAGCATGTGGAGCTGGCGCGCGTCGAGCACTTGCTCCGTGGTCTCCTTCACCGTGATGAGGACGCCGACGACCCGCTCGGCGTCGCCGGGTATCGGGCTGAAGGAGAGCGTGAAGTACGTCTCCTCGACGAAGCCTCGCCTCTGCAGCGGGAGCAGGAGGTGCTCGCTCCACGTCGCGGGCCCCCCGCCGAGCACGCTCTTCGCCATCGGGCCGACGACGTCCCAGACCTCGGCCCAGACCTCGGCCGCCGGGGCGCCCATCGACGCAGGGTGCTTCGTGCCCAGGATAGGCCGATAGGCATCGTTGTAGATCTGCAGGAGCTCCGGCCCCACCAACATGATCATGGCAAACCGATTGCCGAGCACGAGGCCGACCACGGTCTTCAGGCTTATCGGCCATGTCGCGACGGGGCCGAGCTTCGTCTTCGCCCAGTCGATCGAGCGCATCAGCGCGCCCATCTCGCCGCCCCCGGCGAGGCAGCCCTCGGCGCTCCCGTCCACGGCGCTGCCGTCGGGCGAGGGCGCGACGACGTCTGAGGATTTCTTCCGTATGCCGGCTGGCCACATGCAACGCCATGGTGGAAGAGATCCGTGGCTTTTGCCACCGGGACACGGGCGCACGGCTCAGGCGCCGATGGCCTTGAGCCGCCACGGCAGCCAGGAAGCGGGCAGGCGCGGCGGCGCAGTACGGCAGAGCGTGATCGCCTGAGCGGGGCGAGGCGAACGGCGAAGCCTGCCAATCCGCCGACGTCGCTACGCGACGATCACGTTCACGACCGCCGTGGGCAGCTCGAAGGGCACCGTGACGGACCGCGAGTCGGCGGCGGTGAGGGTGTCTTCGTCATGGCCGACCAGGAACGTGGCTGACAGCTCGTGCGAACCATTCTCGACGGGTTGGTGGCGCCCGCAGGAAAGGCGGCCACTCGCCGCCCTCTCGCGCCGCGACGCCGGATCACTCGCGCAGCCGCGTATCCGTGTTGTAGCCGCGCGGCGCGAGGGGCGAGAGCCTCTCCAGCCAGATCTGCTCGAGCAGGGTGAGCTCGTCCGACACGGAGAACCCGGGCTCGTCCTTCTGCTGCACGACCTCGAGCACCTCGAACGTGAAGGCGTCGGCGCCGTGCTGCTGCCAGTCCCGCTGGAGAGCCTCGTTCTGGTGCCCGCCTATGGACAGCATGAAACGGTGCTTGTTGAGCGGCCCATGGAGGTTCGTGCTGCTGCCGAGCAGCACCTTGCCGTTCACCGTGTTCTTGACCTGGAAGATGCCCGCCTGCTTCGGGGTCTCGAGATACTTCCGCTTCATCTCCTTGCGCGTTTCCATCGTGCTCGCTCCTGCGTGCTCCGCCCCTGATCCGGGCGTCCTGTTCTCCGTCTCGGGTGTCGTGTCCTTCGCCTCGGGTGTCCTGGCCTCTGCCGCGATCAGCTCGTAGTGCTGGCCGTCGCGCGCCATGTATCCCTCGTCGACGAGCATGCGCCGGATCGTGCAGTGGTCGGGATACAGGGCCTTGATGATCTCGTTCACCTCCTGCTCGCGGTAGCGCCGGCCCGCCTGGAACTTGCCAAGGAACTGCTCGAGCACGATGCGCCGCTTGCGCCATTGCTTCGGCATCTGGACCAGCACGCCCCCGCGGAAGAAGGCGCGCATCACCTGGCTCCGGGCCCGCTCCGCGCGCCGCCGCGCAGCGCCGTCGGCGGCGGAGGGCAGCGAGACGAGCTCCTTCAGCGTGAGGCGGAGCAGATCGCCGCGCAGCGCATAGACCAGGTAATACTGGGTCTTGCGCTTCGTCACGAGCCCGGCCTCGTCGAGCTTCCGGAGGTGGAAGGAGACCGTGGACGGCGCGCGCCCCAGCCGCTCGGCCAGCTCCTCGGCGCAGTGCGGCCGCTCGATCAGGGCGTTCACCACCTGGAGCCGCGACGCGTCCGCGAGCGCCTTGAGCACGCCGATGCGCGCCTCGACGCCCAGCTCGCGCGCCGGGGGATCTGATTCGACGGTCATCGAACTGAATCTAGGCAGCGCTACGGCGCCGTCAATCTGTTTCGACAGTCATCGAACCGGAAGCTCGCGACGTGGCCGCCGCTCGTTCGGGCGTCACCGTGGACGAGCGCGCAGCCGGGCTCGGGCGCGAGCCGGACGCGGGCGGGAAACGGACGAGGCGACGAGCGTCGACCCCCGCAGGGGCGGCGAGCGCCGCCTGGGACCCTCCTACTTCAGGAGCTCACGGCGAGCGGTGCTGCGTGGCGATCATGGACGGGCGTTGGCCTACGACGTCGAACCAGCGCGAGAGGCCGCTCCGGCCGCCCCGCCACGCCCGATCCGGCCAGCGGAAGTCGAGGTAGCCGAGCGCGCAGGCGACCGAGATCGCGCCGATGTCCGCGAGCGCTCCCGAAAGCGCACCGGCGTCGCGCTCCAGCCGGTCGAGGCCGGCCTCGATGGCAGCCGCCTGGCGCTGCATGACGCTGCTCGATCGCTCGCTGGATGGGCGATGCTCGTCGGCGAAGAGGCGCCCGGCAGCGGCGTTGACGCCGTCCGCGATGCCCTGCCGGAGCAAGGCGCTCCACCGCGCCTCTCCCGGCGCTGGATACAGCCCGCCGGCCACGAGGTGGTCCAGGTACTCGCAGAGGAGCGCCGACTCGAAGAGCACCCGCCCGTCCCCCAGGACCAGCGTCGGGACCTTGGCCAGCGGGTTCAGGGACCGCAGCGCCGCGTCCGACCAGGGGTTGACCAGCACGAGCTCGATCCGGTCTCCCAGCTGCAGCTCGTGGGCGGTGACCCGCACCTTGCGGGCAAAGGGGGATGTGGGAGCGTAAAAGAGCTTCATGGCGAGCAGTACGCCACCGGGCGAGGAGAGGGACAAGGGAACGACGATTCGAGGAGCTCACGCGCGAAGCGACGCTCCTCGGAGATCAGGAGTCATCTTGCGCGATCCGCTCCCTCCTGGACGACCGACACCCGCTAAGGCGGCGGCCAGCGGACACCGAGCCCCTGGTGCGGCGAGTCGGCGCTCAGGCGGACGTCGTCTGCTGGGGCCGGCAGCGCGCGCCACACGTCGGGGTGCTGGTCGGGCTGCTCGCCCTGGCTCTCGGCGAGCGCCTCGTAGAGCGCCCCCCGGTGGAGCACGTACGCGCCCTTGGGGTACGTCACGGCGCGCTCGTCCGGGCTGAGCGTCGCGCGGTCGGTCCACCACTCCAGGCGCCGGTAGTCCTCGTCGAGGGCGCCGCCCATGAAGTCGCGGAAGCGGACCCGCTCCACCGCGACCGTTGGATTGTCCTCGGCCTGCACGCTGTCGAAGAGCCACATGATGAACGGATAAGGCCCGTCCACCCGGTTGCCCTTCAGGATGTGCGGGTTCGGCGCGTTGCTGCCCACGGCGAAGACCTGCACGGGCTCGTCCATGTCTGGATACACCTCCGTGTAGTTGAAGTGGAACCCGAGGAAGACGTTGCGCTCGAAGCGTATCGTGGCGCCGGTGTCCACCGCGTGTGTGTACACCCCGCTCAGCGACGTGTCGGCGAAGTAGTTGTCCGTGAACGAGACCGTGTCCGAGGGCGAGCGCGGATCACCGTCCACGCGCGTCGGGAACAGCTCGACGAAGAGGTCGCCCGTCCCGATCACGACGTTGTGGTGGAAGCTCGAGCTGCCATAACGCTGGCCGAACTGCACGTTGCCGTCCTGGTAATGGTCGAACGCCGACCGCCACCGGACCGCGCCCGGCCCGATGACGTTGTGGTGGATCTCGCAGTCCGAGCCGAGCTGCCCGACCTGCAGCGCCTCGGTGCCGGTGCGGAGGAACCGGTTGTCGACCACCTCGAGGCGCTCGAACGCGTGCTGCGGCTGCGCCTGGGTGCTGCCGAAGTAGATCCCCTCCGAGCCGACGTCGTGCACGTAGAGGTCGTGGATCTTCACGTTGCGCATCGTGGCCTGCCCGTCGTCGTCGGTCTTGGCGACGATGCCGGCGAACTCGGCGCGCGCGACCTCGAGGGTGTCCAGCTCGAAGTCCGACGCTCCTCCGCCGATGGCCAGCCCGGAGAGGCCCTCCTTGCTGAACGCGTCGTCGATGAAGATGCCGTACGTCCCCTGGCCATGGGCGAACGCGCCCTCGGCGTGCCCCCGGAACCCCTCGTCGCCGGTCTTCGAGACTGGATCGTGGCGGCCGGTCAGGATCCAGCCCTTTCCGCCCTTGATCACGAACACGTAGTTGGCGGCGTCGCCCCCGACCTTGACCTGTCCGCCGAGGTTCGTGATCACGAGCGGGCGCTCCGCGCTCCGCTCGGGCAGGCCGCCGAGCAGGACGCTCCGGTAGCGGCCAGCCGGGATGTAGAGCCGATCGAGCGCGCTCCAGTCGACCTCCGGGAACGACCCGGCGAGATTGGGATAGGCGATCTCCGGGAGCTCACCCTCCCTCGGCGCCGGCTCCGGCAGCGTGAAGGTGGTCGTGGCCTCTCCGAAACGACCGTAGGCCGGGACGCCCGGCGTGGAGCCCCCGACGCCGCCCCCGCCAGAGGTGGCGCCCCCGACGCCGCCCGCGCCAGGCGTGGAGCCTCCGGCGCCGGCGGTGGACTCCGCATCATCGCCATCGCCGCCGCACGCCGCCATCGCGACGAGCAGGACACCTATCCTCGCGCCTTGCCGCATCCGCAGGAGGATACGGCATCAGCAGGGCGCGCCGCGCCGAAAGCCGCGCACCACGCGCCGGTGCGTGGGAGCTGGTGTTCAGAGCCGGGTGGACATGATACCGGCTGCGCCGCTCAGCGGCGCCGCCGTCTCGTCAACCTGCGCGTCTGACGGTGGGCGCGCGGTCGTCTCGCCGCCTCGCCTGCCGGTAGCCGATGGGGCTCACGCCGTGGGCGCGCGCGAAGGCGCGCGCGAACGCGGGCTCGCTGTCGTAGCCGACGCGGGCGGCGACGAGCTTCACCGGGAGCGTCGTCTCGCCGAGCAGGACCGCAGCGCGCGCGAGGCGCAGCCGGCGCACGTGATGGCCGAGCGGCTCGCCGAGGAGCGCCGTCGCGCGCGCCGCGAACGCGGATCGCGAGAGCCCGGCCGCTCGCGCGAGGTCCCCGAGCTCCCACGCGCGCTCGGGCGAGGCGCGCACCCGCGCGAGCGCGGCCGCGATCGGCTCGTCCCGGAGCGCGTCCCGCCGCGGCAGCGACGCCGCAGGGTCGCGCAGCGCGCTCGCGAAGAGCGCGTGCGCCCACGCCTCGCCGACCGAGCGGCGCAGCGCCGCCGAGAGCGCCGGCGGGCCGGCGAGCAGCGCGAGCGTGTCGTTGAGCCAGCGCGCGAGCCCCGGCGCCGCGCCCGCGACGTGCACCGCGGGCGGCAGCAGCGCGACCCACGGGGCGCCCGCCGCGTCGACGTGCAGGTCGACGACGACGAGGCGCGTCTCCGGCGGGGCCTCCGTGGCCAGGGCGTCGTCGGCCACGGCGCGCATCCCGCGACAGAGGGCCTCTGGGTGCGCGAGCGAGGTCGTCGGCCGATCGCGGATGGCGTGCTCCTCGGCGCGCGGCAGGAACACGAGCTCTCCCGCGCCGAGCGCGAGCCGCCGGCGCGCGACGTCGATCCACCCGCCGCCGCGGAGCGCCGCGTACACCCGGGCGGAGGCGCGCTGCGCCGGCTGCCGCTTGCCCCAGCGATCGCCGAGCGCGAAGCGCCTCACCTCGGCCTCGCGAAGCACGACGCTCCGGGCCAGCTCGTCGAACGCGGCGGACATGGCGCGATCGACTCTACACCACGCGGCGGGCCGCGCCACGCCGGCGCGCGCGATCCGCCGGGAGAGCGGCGCCGGCCGTGGACCGTGGACGCGCGGATCGTGGAGCTGGACGCGCGGCAATCGCGGCGTCTCTACGCTGGCCTCGTCGACACGAAAGGAAAGGACATCCCATGACACACCCCCTCCCGCATCCCCGGCCGCTCGACGCCGCGCAGGCGCTCGACGCGCTCCTCGATCTCATCGGTCGTGACATCAATCGCTGGCTCGACCTCTTCGCCGACGACGCAACCGTCGAGTTCCCGTACGCGCCGGCGCTCGGCGCGCCGGCGCGCCTCGAGGGCAAGGAGGCCATCCGGCGCCATTTCGAGGGCATCCTCCAGAGCTTCCACGGGCTGGAGCTCCGGGACGTGCGGCGGTATCCGACGACCGATCCCGACGTCGCGCTCGCCGAGGTGCACGGCTCGGCGACCATCGGGCCCGCGCGCAAACCCTACGAGCAGGACTATGTGATGATCGTCGCGACGAGGAACGGCCGCGTCGTGCGCTACCGCGAGTACTGGAATCCAGCGCCCGTCCTCGAGGCCTTCGGCGACGAGCTCAACACGCATCGCGAGGGGGCGTCATGAGGACGCGCGCGGGGAGCGACGGGCCGCTCGTCCTGATCACCGGCGGGACGGGCACCACCGGGCGAGCCGTCGCCTCGCGGCTCGCGGCCGCCGGCGTGCGCGTCCGCACCGCGAGCCGCGCGGCGCCCGCCGCTCGCGACGGCGTGGAGCACGCCCGCTTCGACTGGGCCGACGCCGCGACGCACGATGAGGCGCTCCGCGGCGCCGATCGCGTGTACCTCATGGCTCCCGCGATGGTCGAGGATCCCTCGGCGCTCATGCTGCCCTTCGTCGAGCGCGCGCTCGCGAGCGGGGCTCGCCGCCTCGTCCTGCTCAGCGCGTCGGCCGTGGCGGAGGGGAGCCCCGGGCTCGGCCTCGTCCACCGCGCGCTCCGCGAGCGCGCTCCGGAGTGGACCGTCCTCCGACCGTCGTGGTTCATGCAGAACTTCATCGACCCGCGCCACCCGCACGCGGCGGCGATCGCCGGGCGCGGCGAGCTCACGACCGCGACGGGCGGCGGCCGCGTCGGCTTCGTCGACGCCGACGACATCGCGGAGGTCGCCGCGCGCGCGCTCCTCGACGACACGCCGCACGACACATCTCACGTCATCACCGGCCCGGAGGCGCTCAGCTATGATGACGTGGCGGCCATCGTGTCCCGCATCGCCGGCCGCGCGATACGCCACGTCCACGCCGGCGAGGAGGACGCCCGCGCGTACCTCGTCCGGGCGGGTATCCCATCGCTCTACGCCGCGTTTCTCGTGAGCCTCGACCTCGCCATCCGCGACGGGGCCGAGGACCGCGTCACCGACGTCGTTCAGCGCGTGACGGGCCGCCCGCCCCGCGCCTTCGGCGACCTCGCGCGCGCCCACGCGCACGTCTTCCGTGGGGAGCCCAGCGCGCGCGGCGGCCCGGCCGCCTAGCGACGTCCGATCCGCCGGGCCCCGCCGCGTCGAGCCGACAGGCGAGCTCGACGACGACCGCCTTCACTCGCTCCCGACGTGCCCGACCCCACTGCGGCGGCCACACCCCTCGTCCGGCTCCACGGGGCGTCACCCGCGCCAGAGCTCCTTCACGCCGTCGGCCATGAACTGCACGGCGATGGCGGCCAGGATGAGGCCCATGACGCGCTCGAGCACGGCCATGCCGGACGCCTTGAGCGCCCGCTGCACCAGCCCTGCGCCGCGCAGCACGAAGTAGGAGGCCACGAAGGTGATGGCCACGCCCGCGAGCACCAGCCCCATGGCCACGGGGTCGTTGCCCCCGCGCGCCATCAACACCATCACCGTGGCGAGGGCGCCCGGCCCGGCGAGGAGCGGCATGGCCAGGGGCACCAGCGCCACGTCCTCCTTCGCGATGCCCTCCTGCTCCTCCGACGGGGTGGTGCGCGTCGCCGAGGAGCGGGCGCGCAGCATGTCCAGCGCCGTGACGAGCAGCAAGAGCCCGCCCGCGACGCGGAACGCGGCCAGCGAGATGCCGAAGACCCTGAAGACGACGCCGCCGAAGAGGGCGAAGAACAGCATGAGCCCGCCGGCGACCGCGCACGCCCGCCGCGCCGTGCTTCGCACCTTCTCCGGCGGATCGCCCGCGGTCATCGTCAGGAACAGCGGCACGATGCCGAGCGGATCCACGACGAAGAAGATCGCCGACAGCGACACGAGAAAGACCGAGACGTAATGGGCCATGCTCATCGGATGGGTCGCGGCCCCCGCGGGCCAGGCGCATCTCCCACATCCTCGATGGCCGCGCCAGAACAGCGTCGTGGAGGGACGAAGCCCTCGTCGAGCCGCGCCGCGCGCCGCTACGCGGCCCCGTTCTCGTCATCCTCTGTCGAGATGCGGCGCTCGACGCGCCTCGCGACCGTGAGGACGAGCAGGGTAATTGCGCTCCCGGCCACGACGAGCCGCCACAGCCCGTATCCAGCGCTGATGCCGAGCGCAGCGGAGACCCAGATGGCCGCGGCGGAGGTGAGCCCTGTCACCCTCGGTTTGCCGCCGGAGCGCTGCGAGAACCGGAGGATCTCCCCCGCGCCCAGGAATCCGATGCCTGCCGCGATGCCCTGGACGACGCGGCTGGCCGAGTCCGCCGAGGCTTCCAGCGCGGCCATGACGAAGATCGCGGAGCCGACGCTCACCAGCATGTGCGTCCGCAGCCCGGCCGGCTTGCCGGCGGCGTGGCGCTCCCAGCCGACGAGCGCGCCCGAGGCGAGCGCGAGACCCAGCCGGAGGATGAGGTTCAACAAGGTGCTCCGGGACGGATCCAGCGGGCTCATGTCCGACGCCGTAAAGGTCTGAGTGCTTGAACGCAAGGGCCCTCGACCACGTGCCTGGCACGGTGCCTGGAACCGTTGGTGTCTGCTCGGGGTCGGGCCACAGGGCTGTCTCTGGGGTCAGGCGTCGGGGCAGTCGGTGTCGTCCGGCGCCTTGCGCGCGGCCCTCGCAAGCGCCTGATAGCGCTTGCGAGACTGCTCGAGCGCGCCCTCCTCCAGCTCCTCGAGATCCAGCAGCGCGTTGTGGGCGCCGTGCGTCGCGCGAATCAGCTCGTCCAGCTTGAGCTGCATCGCCTCGGTGTCGCGCGTCTGCGTGTTCTGGATCAGGAACACCATGAGGAAGGTGATGATCGTCGTCCCCGTATTGATCACGAGCTGCCACGTGTCGCTGAAGTGGAAGAGGGGCCCGGTGACCGCCCAGACAACGATGACGGCCACAGCGAGCACGAACACCTTGGGCCGCCCGCAGAGGTAGGACGTCTGCTTCGCGAATCGCGCGTACCACGTCTTGTTGTGCACCGTCGCTCCTTTCCACGACCGCTCGCTCGGGCTCGGGCCTCGGTCCTCGTGAGTGCAAGCGCCGAGCCACGGCTTCCGGCCGCGCGGGACTCCGCGTTTGAGCAGCGTCACGGCGCGAGATCGCGAGCCGCAGCTCGGGCGCCGCGAACAGCCGGCGGGGGCGGAACCTCCGCAGCGCTCGGGCGCACCGCCGCACAGAGCGTTCGTTGTCGAGCCTGGCGGGCTACTACAATGACGCGCGTGCAGGCGCTTCTGTAGCAAAATGCATCACTCGCCCGACTCGCTGTTGCGCGCGAGGAGCGGTAATCGGAACACCCATGCTGGACCGGATCGCGGATCCCTGGGGCGTCCGGACGCCGTACGGGCGGGACGAACCGTGGCCGACACGCGTCGATCAGCTCCTCGATCCCGGCCTCGCCGAGGGCGACGTGGAGCGCTGGGTGCATTCCGCCTGCGTGCTCTGCGCGAACGGCTGCGCCCTCGACATCGCGGTCAAGGACGGGCGCATGGTCGGCGTCCGCGGGCGCGGCGCGGACCACCCCAACCACGGTCGCCTCGGGCCCAAAGGCCTCTTCGGCTGCCGTGTTCCTTCCCTTCCACCACGGCAGCTGGGACGAGGACCCCGGGAGCCACCGCTGGCCGCGCGGCGCGAACGAGCTGCGGCGCCTCTACCCCATGGCGCACGACTGCGAGATCGGCTGGGTGCTCCTCGGTGAGGCGGGGCACGCGGCGCGCGACGAGGGGCTCAAGGCGCTCGCGGAGGCGGCGCTCCCGGAGAAGGAGGTGCAGATCCGGTGGCTAAAGACCACGCTGCGCGAGAGCGCCGTGCAGCTCCTCGTCTTCTCCTGATCTCCGCGCTGCTCAGTCGAGCGGCACTGGCAAGGAGGCCGAGCCGACCAGGTAATCGCGCGCGCCGACACCGCGCTCCTGCGCGAGGGCGAGCGGGACAGGTCGGTAGAGCAGCGTGGCGGTGACGTTCGCGGCCGCCGAGCAGCCCGCGGGGATCGCGAAGCCGTGCGACGTCACCGCGACGCTCCCCGGCGCGATGCGGTTGTCGCTGGCGATGTCGACGGCGCGGTGCTGCGGCGCGTGCCGCGCGCCCGCCGGATCGACGAGCACCTTGGCGAAGGTGTAGCCCGCGGCCCCGGCGAACGCGGCTGCGGGCTGGCCGTCCGCGGCCGGCGCGGCGAGGGGCGCGCCGAGGTAGACGATATCCCCGTCCTGCGCGGGGATCGCGCCGCTCAGGGTGATCGCGCCGCCCCCCGCGGCGACCACCCGCGCCTCGCCGACCGGCGCGCGGATCTCGAGGCCCTTGTCCGCCGCGTCGAGCGACGGGTCCGCGAAGCGGCCGATGCCGGTGTACTCGTCGTAGACGCCGGTCGGCCGGACGATCCGCACCACGTCGCCCGCCCTCGCGCGCCCCGCGCCCTCCTCCCAGGCGAGCTGGGCGCCCGTCAGGGCCGCGCCCTGGCCCACGCGCGCCTCCGCGAGCGCGCCGCCGGTGTCGTTCACGGTCATGCCGCTCGACGGCGCAAGGGGCGCGCCGCACGCCTCCGCCGTGACGAGGAGCACGAGCGCGCGCATCGGCTCCCCGGTCGGGACGGCGTGGCCCGCCGCGCCGCCGGCCAGGGAGACCGTGACCGCGAGCTCGCCCGGCGCGGCCGAGGCGTCGATGCGGACCTCGACCGCGCCCTGGATGAGCCGCGGGGAGCCCTCCAGCGGGCCGCGGAAGATGTGCGAGCGGACCGTCCCCGTCGGGCGGACGAAGCCGAGCGAGACGCTCGCGTTCGCCTCGTTCGTCACGTCGAGGCTGCTCTTCAGCGAGAGGACGCCCGGCATGTGGCAGGCCTGGCACTGCGAGGCCGGGCGGTTCCAGGAGCTCGCGGCCCACTCGGAGAACGTCTGATGGATCGGGAGCCCGTCGGGCCAGCGGACCGGATCGAGCGTCGCGCCGGGCAGGAGCGCCGCCTGCTTCTGCTCGTGGCAGCCGCCGCAGAGCTCCGAGGACGAGAACTTCGGCTGGTAGCTGCCGCCCATGAACCTGTTCGGCACGTCCGGCCGCGGGCCGAACATCACCTCCAGGAGCCTCGATGAAGGGTCAGGAGAGCTCCTCTCCTGCGGGCGCTGGACGATCAGGGCGCCGGCGACCCCGGGCGGCTTGCTCAGATCGACGTCGCGGATCTTGTGGCAAGCGTCGCAGTGATTGCCCTTCTCGAACGCGATGCCGGTGGCATCGAGGAGGTCTCGCCCGCCCGCGGGGCCGTCGATCCCCGCAGCGTGGCAGTCGGCGCACGCGCCGAACGCGGCTGGGCGCGCGGCCTCGGGCAGCGCGGGATCGTCGCATGAGGGCTGCGCTCCCCCGCCGCAGGACGTGTTGAGATCCGGCAGCACGCCGCTCCCGAGATAACACCGCATCGCGGCGGCCCCCTCGCTCCCAGGGACGCGGCCGGCCTTCCAGCGCCCGCCCGCGGCGCTGCACGAGGCCTCGTCCGTGTGGGCCATCGAGATCCCGGCGTAGATGGCCTGGAGGAGCGGGCTTCTGGCCGACCGCGCGTGCCCCGACTCGAGGAACTGGGCAACGAGCGTCGTGTGGCAGTGATCGCAGAACCGCGTCGAGTTGTGCGGATCGCCGTCGCCCGGATCGCCGTAGGTGTAGCCGAGCGCGTTGTCCGGCGGCGACGCGCGGCGAATGGCGATCTCCACCGGCCCGTCGGGGACGACCTCGAACTCGATGCCGTCCGTCCGGTATCCGATCTTCGCCGCGACCACGGTCGGCTGGCCCGGGATGTCCCGCGTGATCTCGATGGAGAACGCGCCGTCCGGGCCGGTCACGAGGGCCGGCTCTCCGCCGGCCTGCATCACGATGGCGCCCTCGAGCGGCGCCGCGCCGTCGGTGACGACGCCGGTCACCGTGAACACGCGCGGCAGCTCCTCCAGGGCGCCTCCAAAGCCCGTGGCCGCGCTCGCGTACGTGGTCGTCGTCGCCGGGTGCGCGCCGGCGCCCTGGCCTCCACCGCCGTGGCCGCCCGACGGCGGCGCCTCCGAGCACGCGCCGCCGAACACGCAGGCGGCGAGCGCCGCCGGAAGCGTGGGTGATCGTGGCCGGGTCAGGGTTCGCGGCGCCGTTCGCATCCCGGGGATCGCCACGGTAAACCCGGCTCGGCCGCCTGTCGATGAGGGCGCGATTGCCCGGCGCCGGCGAGGTGCCGGCCGAGCTCGGCATGGCGCCGAACCGCTGGCGGGGCGATTGCGACGTGCCGCCGCGTGCCGCATGAAGCTGCTGCCCGATCGCCGCGGCTCGTGCGCCGCGCGGGGATGGATGGAGGCGCGCTGCGGTGCGGGGCGGGGATTTCCTCGACAGGCAAGGAGGCCATCTTGGCGATGCATTCCCCCGAGGCCGAGGCGGATAGGCTCCCCGAAGCGCCCGCGGTGTCGCGCGCCTACGCCTGGCTGGTCTTTGCCTTGAGCTTTGGCCTGCTGCTGTCCGACCACATGTCGCGGCAGGTCCTGAGCGCGGTCTTCCCGTCGCTGAAGATGGAGTGGGGCCTGTCCGATACGCAGATGGGGGCCCTGAGCGGCGTCGTGGCGCTGATGGTCGGTCTGCTGACCATCCCGCTGTCGCTGCTGGCCGATCGCTGGGGTCGCGTCCGGAGCATGACCCTCATGGCGACGGTGTGGAGCGTGGCGACGCTGGGTTGTGCGCTGTCGACCAACTTCGGTGAGATGTTCGCCGCTCGTCTCGTGGTCGGCGTCGGGGAGGCCGCGTATGGCAGCGTCGGCACCGCCGTCGTACTGGCGCTGTTTCCGCGCCATCAGCGGGCCAGCCTGAGCGGCGCCTTGATGGCCGGCGGCGCCTTCGGCGCCGTGCTGGGCATGGCGCTGGGCGGCTACATCGCTGCAAGGGTGGGCTGGCGCTGGTCGTTCGGGGCGATAGCCCTGTTCGGCCTCATCCTGGTCGTGATTTACCGCACGACCGTGACCGAACGACGGCTGCGACCAGCGCAGGATGTCCAGCGCGCCGCCGTCGCGCAGCCCCCTGCGCGCCAGACCTTGACGTTCCGCTTCGTGCTGAAGGCGCTGTTTTCCACGCCCGCGTTCGTCTGGGTCTGTGTCGGCAGCGGTCTGCAGCTGTTCATCATGGGCGCCGCGGTGGCCTGGATGCCCAGCTACCTGAACCGTTACTACGGCATGACGATCGCTTCGGCGGGAGTCACCGCGGCCGCCTTCGTCCTGATCGGCGGCGTCGGCATGACGGTCTGCGGTGTGTTGACCGATCGGCTGAGCCGCCATCGGCCGGCCTGCACGTGGCGGATGGCGATCGCGTACAGCCTGACGTGTTGCGCGTTGCTGGGTGTGGCTCTCCAGCTTCCAGCGGGCCGCCTGCAAATGGTGCTGATGGCGGCAGGCGCGTTGTTCATGGGGGGCACGGCCGGCCCGGCCGGCGCCGTGGTCGCCGGCCTGATCCCGGCGTCCATTCATGCGACGGCGTTCGCGACGCTGGCGCTGGCCAACAACCTGCTCGGCCTGGCCCCGGGGCCAGTGGTGCTCGGCGTCCTCGCCGACCGCATCGGCCTCCGCGGCGCCCTGCAGGTCATCCCGCTCGTCGCGCTCGCGGCCGCGCTGGCCTTTGCCCTGGGCGAGCGGCACGCCACACAGGCCCCCGGGGAGGGTGCCCGTCGCGCGGAGCGGCGACGGGCGGATGTCTGAACCCAAGGAACATCCTGTAACGAACTCCCCCCGATCCCGTCCCGGCGCTAGGCCGCCGCGCGCAGCGGCACCCCGCGCTCGCCCACCTTGCGGTTGGGCGCATAGCCGAGCTTCGCCAGCGTCTCGTCGGCGCTCCGGTAGGTCTCGCCGATCTTGTAGATGCGGCGGGCCTCCTTGCCGTCCGCGAGCTCGCGGCCGAGCTCGCGCGCGATGCGGACGGTCTGCTCGATCTGCTGCACGGAGGTCATGTGCTGCCCCTTGCGTCCCCACAACGTGTCCTCGATACCGCAGCGGGCGTGCAGCCCCATCGCGATCGCCATCGTGTTGATCGGCAACACGTTGCGCATGAGGGTCTCCAGCGTCAGACAGGCGCCGTCGGGCACGCGGCGGATGAACTCCATCATGTTGTAGGGGTTCGGCCCGTCGAACCCGCCGCCGATGGCCACCCAGGTGACGTTGAGCGGCCCGGTGTAGACGCCGCGGCGGATCAGGCGCTCCACGGTCTCGATCTGGGGGATGTTGGCGAGCTGGAAATGTGCCTGGATGCCCGCCGCCGAGAGCCGCCTCAGGTGCTCCTCGACCCAGGCCGGGCCGGCCGGCACGGTCATCTCGCGGTAGGCCTCGTGGACGTCCGGCCGCGCGAACGAGCTGCCGGCGCAGTCGTCTTCGGACATCAGCTCGACGACGTTCATCTGGTTGGTGTTGATCGCGATCGTGACCTGATCGGGCTTCGGCGAGAGCTCGGCCAGCCTGTGGCGCGCGTCATCGCTCAGCCATTTGGCCTGCGCCCCTGCGTCCTCCGGGGCGAAGGAGATCGAGCCGCCGACCTGGAGGATCATGCCCGGCACCGCGTCGCGCAGGCGCGCCAGGAGCTCGTTGAACATGGACAGCCGCTTGGAGCCCTTGCCGTCCGCCTCGCGCGCGTGCACGTGCAGCACGGCGGCGCCCGCGTTGTAGCAATCCACGGCCTTCTGGACCTGTTCGGCCAGCGTCACCGCGATGTCTTCCGGAAAATCGGCCGGCTCCCACTCCGGCCCGTACGGCGCGACCGTGATGACGAGCTTCTCCTGATTCTCTGGGAGCAGAGAGTCATCCAGAAAATTCATAGGGATTCTCCGCTTCGGGTCACCGTCGACCAGGCGGTGTGGAGGTCCTGCACGTCGGCGCGCTGGACCACGCCAGCGCCGTCCTCCGTGGTCCTAGGCCGAGCCGAACGCAAGGCCACGGCGTGGTGGGGCCACCGGCCGCGCCGGCTCGTCCTCTCGGCGCGGTCGTCTTGGCGCGGGCGAGCCAGGCCGCGGAGCGCCGCTCCTTGCTTCGTCGACGAGGACGCCCGCAGCTCGACCGCGAACCGGGAGCGCCCTCCGGACCAGGCCGAGAGAGGCTACCGCGACAGCAGGAGCTCGGAGGACGGAGACTCCGGCGCTCCGGCCTTCGAGGGCTGCGCGACAGGTCGCTGCTGCGGCGAGGACGGCGGGACAACCCCCCATGACATCGGCCCCCGCGACGGCGGGTGCGCCGGCGGCGGGGGCGCCGGCAGCAGGGGCTGCGCCGGCAGATCGCCCAGCTCGGCCGCGCTGAGCTGCTGTGTGCTGCCGTCCCCGGACAGCGTGGTCTCCGTCGAGGCCGCATAGAACTCGGCTTGCTCGAGGACCCGCACGAAGTTCCCGCCCAGCAGGCGGAGGATGTCCGCATCCGAGTAGCCGCGACGGATGAGCTCCAGCGTGATGTTCGGGGCCCCGGCGCTGCCTGCGAGCCCCTCCTTGAGCGCCTCGTTCCCATCGAAGACGGAGCCGAGGGCGACATGCTCGATCCCCGCGACCTTCACCACGTGGTCGACATGGTCGATGATCCGCCACAGCGGCGGCGTTATCTGCCCCTCCTGGGTCCTGAGCTTCTCGATCTCCTCGCGGAGCGCCCTCGTGTCGCCCGGGAGCCTCTCGCCGAGCTCCTTGAGGTGCGCCCCGTACTTCTGCGCGAAGCGTGCCGACTGCTCCGCATACGCCTCGTCCAGGAAGAGCGCCCAGGAGTTCACCATGACGAGCCCGCCGTTCTCCGCGATCGCGCGCAGCATGTAATCGTCGAGGTTGCGGCGGCGGTGGCCGGCGGCGGGCATCGTGGAAGAGGTGATGATCGGCGCCCTGGCCACCTTCATGACGCCCTGGAACGTGCTGTCCGATGCATGCGAGACGTCGACCACCATGCCGATCCGTTGCATCTCGCGGACCACGGCCTCACCGAAGGGGGACAGGCCTCGGTCGCGCACATACCCGGGATCGAGGGCTCCTCCCGCGGAGCCTGCCCAGTCGTTCGTTGTCATGTGCGTGAGCGCCATGGTGCGGACGCCGAGGCGGTAGAACGAGCGCAGCGCAGGCAGGGAGTTCTCGATGGCGTGCCCGCCCTCGATGCCCATGATCACGGCGATCCTGCCTTCGCGCTCGGCGCGGCGCACGTCTTTCGCGTTGCGCACGAGCGTCAGCGTCTCGCGGTGGCGCTCGACCTGCCGGTGGGTCGCCTCGATGAGATCGAGCGCGCGGCGCGCGGCGCTGCCGCCGAGCCGCGAGGACGAAGGCGGCGCGGACGCGCTCACGTGGATCGGGAAGAACGCGCCGGTGACGCCCGCAGCCTTGATCCTGGCGATCTCCTCGGCCATCAGCTCGTCGTCCTGGCTCACCTGAGCGAACGAGCCGCCGAGGAGCAGCGAGGGCACGCCGCTGTGGCCATCCACGAGGATCGCCTTGGCTTGCAGCCGCGCGGCCCGCTGCTCCGGCGTCTCGAGCCCCGGCGGGACCGCCGCGAGGTCGGGCGCCGACGTGTACCAGGGCCCGACGTCGTCGGCGGACGGCGCGACGACATCGGGCACCGCGGCGGGCGCAGGGGAACGAACGCAGGCCGCGAGCGACGCGGCGGCGAGCAGCGCGAGGGATGGCGAAATGCGCATGACCGGATCGTACCATGCGAGCTCGGCGGGAAAGCGAGCCATGACGGCGGCAGGATCGTGCGCCGGCGAGGCGAGGCAGCAGCGCCGCTCGGCACCGACATATCGGTCCTGGTGGTGGCCCCTGGCCTCGATGGAGCGGGATCTTGAGCCGCTGAGGCGCCAAGGACGCCGTGAGCGTGCTCTGTTCTTGGCGTCCCTGGCGGCTTGGTGGCTCATTTCTCGCTCGATCGACGAGCTCGGTGTCCTAGACTCGAACGAAGACCCGATGTCGCTCCGGCAGCGCGACTACATCCTCCGCATGATCGAGCAGCTCGCCGAGGCCATCGGCAGGGTCGCCGGGCTCCGGCGCGCCGGCCAGCTCGACGAGGCGGAGCTGCTCGTCCGCACAACGGCCGACGGGCTCTTCGGCCCGATGCGGGACATGCTCGACCGGCTCGACGCCGCGGGCGCGGCCACGCTGCTCGGCGACCACGAGAAGATCGGCGCGTACGCGGCGCTCTCCGCGGAGCAGGCCGAGATCCTCGAGCTCCGGGGCCGGGCCGCGCAGGCGCTCGCGGAGCGCAGGCGCGCGCTCGAGCTCTACCTCGAGGCGGTGAGCCGCGCGCCCGAGGGCAGCCCCCGCGCGCAGGAGGCCGCGCGCGCGCTCCTCGGCCGGCTGGACGCCGCGCGCCTGCCGGAGCGGTACCGCGCCCTCGCCGCGAAGCTCGGCTGATCGGGCAGCGGGCTCGCCTGCCGCGCGCGCACGACCGCCGCGCGCGATTTCGACCGAAAGTCGCGCCCCACGGAGCGGTCCGCCGCGCGCGCTGCGCTCCGCGCCGGATGCCGGGTTGCGGCCGCGCGAGCGCGCGACCATGACATGGGGAGCCCTGTGGAGACGCCCCCCTCGTCCGTCAGCTTCGCCGCGCTCGGCATCGCCCCTTCGCTTCTCGGTGTGCTCGCCGAGCTCGGCTACGAAGAGCCCACGCCGATCCAGCGCGAGGCGATCCCGCACCTCCTGACCGGGAGCGACCTGCTGGGGCAGGCCGCCACCGGGACCGGGAAGACGGCCGCGTTCGCGCTGCCGCTGCTCCAGCGCCTCCAGATCGGCGGCGAGCCATCTGGCCTGCCCCAGGCGCTCGTGCTCGTTCCGACCCGCGAGCTGGCCATGCAGGTGGCCGAGGCGATGCACCGCTACGGCCGCCGGCTCGGCGTGCAGGTGCTGTCGGTCTACGGCGGCCAGCCCTTCGGGCAGCAGCTCCGCGCGCTCCGCCGCGGGGTCCACGTCGTCGTGGCCACGCCGGGCCGGACGCTCGACCACATCGGGCGCGGCACGCTCGCGCTCGACGGCATCCGCACGGTCGTGCTCGACGAGGCCGACGAGATGCTCGACATGGGCTTCGCCGAGGCGCTGGAGGAGATCCTCTCGGCCACACCGGCGGCGCGCCAGACCGTGCTCTTCTCCGCCACGCTGCCCCCGCGGATCGCCGCGATCGCCGGCCGGCACCTGCGCGAGCCGGTGCGGGTCAAGATCGCGGGCGAGAAGGCGGCCCCCGGCGAGCTCCCCCGCGTCCGCCAGACGGCGTACATCGTGCCGCGGGCGCACAAGTCCGCCGCGCTGACCCGGGTGCTCGACATGGAGGACCCGTCGTCGGCCATCCTCTTCTGCCGCACCCGCAACGAGGTCGACGAGCTGACCGAGGCGCTGCGCGCCCGCGGCTACGAGGCCCAGGCGCTCCACGGCGGGTTCTCGCAGGAGCACCGCGATCGCGTGATGGCCCGCTTCCGCGCCGGCACGGCGGAGCTGCTCGTCGCCACCGACGTCGCGGCGCGGGGGCTCGACATCGAGCATGTCTCGCACGTCATCAACTACGACGTCCCCTGCGCCCCCGAGGTGTACGTCCACCGCATCGGCCGCACGGGGCGCGCCGGCCGCGAGGGCGCGGCGATCACGCTGGTCGAGCCGCGCGAGCACTACCTGATCCGCAACGTCGAGCGGCTCACCGGGCAGCGCATCGAGGCCGCCACCCTCCCGACCGTGGCCGATCTGCGCGCGCGGCGCCTGGAGTTGACGCGCGCCTCGCTGCGGGAGGCGCTGATCGAGGGCGGCGCCGAGCGGTTCCGGGTCGTCGTCGAGGCGCTCGCCGACGAGTTCGACGTGATGGACATCGCGGCGGCGGCGGTGAAGCTCGCCCACGACGCGACGGAGGGGGACCGGGAGGAGGACAAGGCGGAGATCCCGTCGTTCCGGCCGCCTCCGCGCGGGCCGGAGCGCGCCCGCGACGACCGCGCGCCGCGCGGCCCCGCGGGGGCGCGCGGGCGCCCCGGCGAGGCGCAGGCGCGACCGCGGCGCGAGGGGCGGGAGGCGCGGGAGACCGACGGCAACGTCGCCCGGCTGCACATCAGCGCGGGGCGCAACGCGGGCATCCGGCCGGCCGATCTGGTCGGCGCCATCGCGAACGAGGCGTCGCTGAGCTCCCGCGACATCGGCGCCATCGAGATCGCCGACGGCTTCTCCACGGTGGAGGTCCCGGCCGACGCGGCGGACGCCGTCATCGAGGCGCTGCGCGCCACACGGCTGAAGGGCCGCAAGGTCCAGGTCCGCCGGGACGACGCCGGGTCCCGTGAGGCGCGAGGCGGGGCGGCCGAGGCCCGCGGGGGCGTGGCTGGGGCCCGAGGCGAGGCGGCCGAGGCCCGCGGCGGCGCGGCTGAGCCCCGGGGCGAGGCGGCGGGTATGGCGCCCCCGCGGCGGCGTCCACGGGCCTAGCCGGCAGCCAGTTCCCCCCACCAGGAGTCCGGCCAGGCTAGATGGCTAGATGGCGCGCGACGCCCAGACAGCACGATCGTTCTGGCCGGGGAGCCTTTACGCAAGGCGCGACTTCGCCGATCCTGGTGGAATGAACCTACGTCTTGCTTCAGCTTGGGCTTTTGCTGTCGCGCTTCATGCATCCGGGTGTTCGGACGCCGGCACCAATCCTGACAATACCGGCGCCGGTGACGGGGGAGCGGGCGGGGATGACGAGAACGGTCTCGGTGAGATCACCGGCGTCGGCGGAGGGACCGGGCTCTCGACCGCGGTGAGCGTGATCATCACGGCCGACAATGCGTACGGCTTCGGTTACGGAACCGGCGACGGGCTCCTGAACTATTTCGGGGGCGTCGAGAACACCCTCGCCGGAAAGATCTTCTCCTGTCCCATCGGCAACGGGCCGGAGTCCTACACGGTGCCGGCGGCGTCCGCGAACGCCGGGCACTATCTTTACATCATCACGTACGCCGACAAGAGCACGACACAGGGCGTGCTCGGCCAGTTCTTCCGCGAGGGGGCCGCTCCCGTCTTCACCGGCGACGGCGCGTGGGAGGTCTGCGCGACGGGCGAGGACTACGACCTCGGCTCGAAGGGGCCGACGCTGGAGACCATCAACCAGTATATCGGGCGCTGCAACAGCGGTGATCTCGACCCGCAGACGACCAGCGCCGGCTGGACGACGACCGAGGCGTCTGCGCACGGCTATGTCGCGTTCGGAGAACGGAACGACACGGAACGCTCGGTCCCGGAGCCCGGCAATGAGTTCTCCATCGTCTGTGACATCGACAAGGAGGCTCGGTGGATGTGGTACGAGTGGGACCCGGACCGCAGCGCCGGCAGCCCCTTCATGTGGCCCGACAGCAGCGGCGGCGGCAACGTCACCAAGGACTTCCTGATCTTCCGCCTGGGCGCCGAGTTCATCCCCGAGGTCCCGCGCTAGGCGCGGCGCGGCTGCCCCTGACGCGCGGCGCGAACGCCCGCTGAGCGCGCCAGCTCCGATTGTCCCTGCCGCTCATTTCCGTGTCCCTGGCAGCGAGCGTGCGGCACCTGCGCGTTTCGCTGTCAGGCGCCGGCGGCCAGCCCTCTGGAAGCTCAGCTCAGTCGGCGGTGGTCTTCCGCCGCTGGAACTGCGCGAACAGCGTAGCGCGGACGTCGTCGTGCAGCGGCTCGCCCGGGAGCCCCTGGAGCGCGTCGATCGTCAGATCCATCTGCTTCAGGTAGGTGCGGCACCTGTCGCACCACGCGAGGTGCCGCGCGCAGCCCTCCTCCTGCTCGGAGGACAGCTTTCCCTCGCTCCGGTCGGTGATCATCTCGGTCAGCTGACAGCATGTGACGATCATGCGCGCTCACCCCTCGTCATGTAGCGCTCGAGCGCGGCCCTGAGCTTCGATCGGCCACGGTGCAAGAGGACCCGCTGGTTCGCCTCGCTGATACCCAGGATCTCGCAGACCTCGTCGGAGGGACACCCCTCCACGTCGCGTAGGAGGACCACGGCGCGCTGTCCAGGCGCCAGCGTCTCGAGCTCTCGCTGCAGCAGGGCGCCCATCTCCTTGCGCAGCAAGAGCACCTCCGGGCTCTGCTCCGTCCACGGAACAGGTGGAGTCGACCAGTCACCGGTGCTGTCGAATCGGGCCGGATCGACCGCCGGCTCGCTGCCCAGATCCCCGTCCTCCAGCCAGGAGACAGGGACCATGCGCTTCTCCCGGGTGCCCAACGTCCTGGCGCGGTTCGTCAGGATCCTGAACACCCATGTCTTCAGCGCGGAGCGCCCCTCGAAGCGCACGAGCCCATCGAAGACCGCCGCCCAGGTCTCCTGGACGACCTCCTGCGCGCCCGCGGGACCGGCGACCGCGCGGGCGAGCCGGAGCATGGGTGTGTGGAGCTGGGTCACGAGCTGCTCGAAGGCCTGCTCGTCCCCCGCGAGCAGCCGGCGGACGAGCGCGATGTCGTCCGCCGGCGCCGCGCATGCGGGCTCAGCCGCGCCGCCCTGCGCGCCAGGCGCGAAGAGCGGGCCTACCTCGGCCGATGCGCGCTGCGCCGTTGCGGCCTGTTTGCCGTCGGCGGCGGCCGAGGGGTCGTGGGACACGCGGAGCACGGTATCACGCCGCCGAGCCCCGCATCAATCGACGCGGCTCTACGCAGCTCCGGAGCGGCTCGCCCCGCGGAGGACGACAGCCGTCACCCGGTCAAAGCGACGTCAGCGCATCCGCGACCTCCTTCGGCTTCGTCAGGAAGGGGGCGTGGCCCGCGTCGATCGAGATGACCCGCTCGCAGGGCAAGGCCGTGTACTGCTGCTTCTGCTCTGCAGGGCTGATGGCGAGATCCTTGAGCGCCTCGATGTAGACCCGGGGGACCCTCCCCCACCGCTCCTCCGTGACATGGATCGGCTCGTCGAACGGCTTCGCGGGCTCCTCGCGCAGGTGGCTCTCGAGCCGCGCGACGTCCTCCGGAGAGCAATCCTGGCAGAAGGCGTTCGCGGCCCACCCCTCCTTGAAGGTCAGCGTCGTGCCGTCGTCCGAAGCGGCCGCGTACTCCTTGATCGCGGCCCCTTCGTCATCGGCCCACTCCTGGCTCAGCGACTGGCCGTCCTTGATCAGGAACGCGGTCAGGTAGACGAGCTTCTTCACCTTGTCGGGCCGCTGCTCGGCGGCCTGGCTCACCACGGTGCCGCCCATGCTGTGGCCGACGAGGATCACGGGGCGCGAGGCGCTGTCGATGGCCTCCACCACGGCGTCGGTATAGGCCTGCAGGCCGGCGTCCGCGACGGGCGTCTCGTCCTCGCCGTGAGCGGGGAGATCGAGGGCGATCACCTCGTTGCCGCCGGCCTCGAGGAGCGGCACCACCTTGTCCCATGCCCATGCGCCCACGAAGGCGCCGTGGACGAGAACATACGTGTTCTTGTCCGAGGGCTGGGCCCCGCCGCCTCCCGTGCCCCCGTCCGTGTCGCTGCCGCCGCAGCCGGGCAGCGCGGACGACATGAGCGCAGCGGCCGAGATCATGGTGGCAGACCGCAGGACCTTGCGAAGCAGACCGTTCATGGATGTCTCCTCATCGTCGCCAGGCTCTCCTCGAGCGCGACGTCATCGGTATTTCGACGTGCGATGGATGCGCGCGCCCCTGCGCCCGGGCGTGTCCCCGGCGCCGCGACGGCTATCCCGCTACTTGCACAGTCTCGGAGGGGGTCCGAACGTTACAGCCTGTTCGAGGAATCGTCCGGAGGGCGCCGAGGCCGCGTCCCGCCGCAGGACGGCGCCGGGCGCGGCGGCGCGGCGACCGCCGGCGCGCCCGGCGGACCTGGTGGCGATGGGCGTTCTGGGCTAGACGCGTCGCCATGCCATCGGAGAGCGCCATTCCTGGCCGAGACGATCTCGTCGCCCGCGACCGCCGCTGCGTGATGCACCCCTACGCGGCGCCCCTCTCGAGCGCGCCGCTCTTCGCCGTCGAGCGCGCCGAGGGCGTCCGCCTCACCCTGACCGACGGCCGCGAGCTCATCGACGGCATGTCCTCCTGGTGGGCCGCCATCCACGGCTACGGGCACCCGGCGCTGACGGCGGCGATCAGCGCCCAGCTCGGGCGGATGAGCCACGTGATGTTCGGCGGCCTCACCCACGCGCCGGCGGTCGAGCTGTGCGAGGCGCTGGTGGCGCTCACGCCCGAGCCGCTGACGCGCGTCTTCCTCGCCGACTCCGGATCCGTGTCGGTCGAGGTGGCCATCAAGCTCGCTCTCCAGTTCTTCATCGCGCGGGGACAGCCGGAGAAGCGCCGTCTGGTCAGCGTGCTCGGCGGCTACCACGGCGACACGTTCGGCGCGATGGCGGTCACCGACCCGGTGAACGGCATGCACCACCTCTTTCGCGGCGCGCTCACGCAGCACCTGTTCGCCCCGGCGCCTGGTCCTGCGTTCGGCGCGCCGTGGTCGCCGTACGCGCTCGACGGCATGGCCGAGCTGCTCGAGCGGCACGCGCACGAGGTGGCGGCCGTCATCCTGGAGCCCGTGGTGCAGGGCGCCGGCGGGATGCGCTTTTACCACCCACGTTATCTGCGCGAGCTGCGCGCGCTCTGCGACCGGCACGACGTGCTGCTCGTCCTCGACGAGATCGCGACCGGCTTCGGCCGCAGCGGGGAGATGTTCGGCTGCGAGCACGCGGGCATCGCGCCGGACATCCTGTGCCTGGGCAAGGCCCTCACCGGCGGCACCATGACGCTTGCCGCCTCGCTCTTCACCGAGCGTGTGGCCGAGACCATCTCCCGGGGCGAGCCGCGCGTGTTCATGCACGGCCCCACGTTCATGGGCAATCCGCTCGCCTGCAGCGCCGCGCTGGCCAGCATCCGGCTCCTGCTCGGCTCGCCGTGGCGCGCGCGCGTCTCGGCCATCGAGGCCCAGCTCCGCCGCGAGCTCGCCCCTTGCCGCGCGCTCGACGCGGTGGCCGACGTGCGCGTGCTCGGCGCCATCGGCGTGGTCGAGCTCAAGCAGCCCGTCGACATGGCGCGCGTGCAGCCGGCGTTCGTGGAGCGCGGCGTCTGGTTACGGCCTTTCGGGAAGCTGGTCTATACCATGCCTCCTTACATCATCGAGCCAGCCGAGCTATCGCGGATCAGCGAGGCGATCGTGGGTGTGCTGTCGGGGATCTGAGCCGCTCGACGGCGCGCCTCGGGTGAAGGGCGCCCTCGAATCGAACCTGGACGCGCGCCTGGACACCGCGCCGTGCTAGCGTGCACGCGCAATCCATCGCTCCTGCGCACACGGAGCACCCACGATCACGGGAGATGCGAACATGACCAAGGGCGCGTGTCTATGCGGGACGGTCCGCTTCGAGATCGACGGTCCGTTCCAGACCATGCTGAACTGTCACTGCTCGATGTGCCGCAAGTTCAACGGCACGGCGTTCACCACGGCCGTCGTCGCGCCGCTGCCCGGCTTTCGCTGGCTCGCCGGCGAGGACGCCATCCGCCCCTCCTGCGCGAGCGACCGTCGCTCCTTCTGCGGCACCTGCGGCTCGGCCACGCCGATGCTCCGCCCCGAGAGGCAGCTCGCCGTGCTCCATGCCGGCAACCTGGAGGGCGATCTCGGCATCGAGCCGAAGTTCCACCAGTTCGTCGGCTCCAAGGCGCCCTGGTACACGATCACGGATTCCCTGCCGCAGTTCGAGGAGTGGCGGCCCGAGATGCAGGCGCCGGTCGTCTCGCGCCCCGTGGCCCCGCCGAAAGAGGGCGTCACCCAGGGGAGCTGCCTGTGCGGGGACGTGGCCTTCGAGTTCGACGGCGCGCCCCTCCGCATGGTGAGCTGCCACTGCACGCGCTGTCGCCTCGGGCGCAGCTCCGCGCACGCGACCAACGTCTTCGTCGCCCTGGACAGCTTCCGCTGGATCCACGGTGACGCGCAGATCGCGAGCTACAAGGTGCCCGACGCGCGGTTCTTCACCGTCGCGTTCTGCAAGCGCTGCGGCGGCGCGGCCCCCCGTCTGTCATCCGAGCGCGGCTTCGCCGTGGTGCCCGCGGGCACGCTCGACACCGATCCCGGCATCCGCCCCGCAGCCCACATCTTCGTCGACTCCAAGGCGAGCTGGTTCCCGATCACGGATGCCCTGCCGCAGTTCGCCGAGTACCCGCCCCAGGCCTGACGCCGCGATCGAGCGATCGGCCACGGCACCTTCACCGAACGGGCGTCCTGGAGCGCCCCTGTGCACACGCGCGGTCACTCAGGTGTACCCGGGCCCCGCCCGGCCCGGAGCGCGTCTCGCCGAGCGAGCAGCCACGCGTGCGCCTCGCCCTCGGTGTCAAAGAACTGCTGCGGGTAGGGCTGTCCTGTGAGCATTTGTACGCCCTTCGCGAGGAGCGCCACGATCACGCGCATGGAAAAGCTCGCTCCGATCATCGCGACCGCATCGACGCGCGTGCTCCGCACCTCTTCCGTGACCGCCTTACGCGCCGAAGCGGAGATAGGGCCCATGTGACGCGCGTCGGCGAGCACCAGGACGTCACGGCCGCTCTCCGCCACGCGCCGGATCGCGCCGAGGACAGCGCGCACCCGGTCTTCCGAGACCTCGCCGTGGATCACCACCCGCACGATGCCGTCGGGGTCGTCACGAACATCGGAGCTCGCGTCCTTCAGGCCGAGATCGCTCATGCCAGCCATGCTAGCGCCTCGGCTGCGCGGCGGGGTGCAACCTCTCACGGTCCGCCGAGCTCGGCTGGATGTCCGAGGCGAGCCCGACCGCAGCGAGCGCGCGGATGAACAGGAAGGCGAGGTCGTGCTGCCCGGGCGCCATCGCTTGCCGGGCGGCGCGCGGGAAGGCGTGGTGGTTGTTGTGCCAGCCCTCGCCGAAGGTCAGGACCGCCACCCAGCCCACGTTGCGGCTCCCGTCGCGGGTATCGAACGCGCGGCTGCCGAAGCGGGGCGCGTGACAGACGGAGTTCACAAGGTAGGTCGCGTGCATCCAGCACACGAGCGGCACGAAGAACACGAAGGGCACCGCGGCCCAGCCGAGGGCGAGACCCGCGAGCAGGACCGCCGCGACCTGCGGGGCGAAGCGCCAGCGGAGCAGCCACCGGTAGTAGGGATCGCCGACCAGATCGCGGCAGTATTTCTCCGGATCGCGGGGGTCGGTCGATCCATCGTCGAGGATCCACCCGAGGTGGGCGTACCAGAGGCCACGGCGCGGCGAGTGGACGTCGCCTTCGCGATCGGTGTGGGCGTGGTGCCGCCGGTGCGTGGCCACCCACGCGATGGGGCTGCCCTGGCCGCTGATCATCGCCACCGACACGAGCGCATACTCGACCCATTTCGGGCAGCGGAACGCGCGGTGCGAGAGCAGCCGGTGCAGGCCGACCACGGTCGAGAGCTGGAGCGCCGCGTAGAGCGCGGCGGCGAGGGCGATGGAGCTCGCCCGGATCGGCAGGAGCAGCCCGAGGAGGGCGCCGGCGTGCACCAGGGCGAGGTAGGCGATCGCGACGAGGCGCGTGCGGCCCTTCATGGCGGATCCTCCCATGGCCTCACGCGGCCGCGCTGGAGCGGCCCGGCCGGCGGGGCCGGATCCGCGCGAGGCCGCGCGGATCCGCGCGGCACGACGACGCCTCGATGCGCTGCGGCTCGAGGCTGAGCTCCCGCATCTTCTCCGCGTCCCAGGCCTCGATCGGATCGCGCCCGGCGATGTAGCTGCGTGAGCGGTTGGCGAGCGGCGCGCGCAGGCTCATCACCTCGGGCGCCGACATGACGACGCACGCCTTGTAACGGGGCAGATCGCTCGTCATCAGGCGATTCCACACGTGGCGGCCCACGTTGTGGAGGCTCCCCAGCGCGCGGCTCAGGCGCTGGAAATGGTCGATCACCTCCGAGGGGTGCAGCCGGGGCGGGCGGTGGCAGAGGGTGTATCCATCGAGGTCCCGGCTGATCACCCCGGGAAGGAGCCGCCCCTCGGCCGCCACCTGCGCGAAGAAGGGCGTCTCCGGGTACGGGCAGACGATCCCAAGGAAGGTCGGGCAGTGATCGCCGAGGTCGTGGAGGTACTCGGGCACCCGCTCGAGGTAGTCGTTGGTGTCCCCGTCCGCGCCCACGAGGAGCCCGAAGGAGAGGACGATCCCGCTCGCGAAGGCCCGCTGGATGACCTCCCTGACCTCGCTCAGCTTGTTCTGGCCCTTGTTCATCGAGCTGATCGACTCGGGGTTCAGCGACTCGAGCCCTGTGTAGACGTAGCGGCACCCCGCCCGCCCCATGAGGCGGACCAGCTCCGGGTCACGCAGCACGTTGAACGTGAGCGCGCAGCCCCAGATCTTCTTGAGGGGCATCAGCGCCTCGCAGAGCTCGCGCAGGTAGCGGGGCGAGCCCCCCAGGTTGTTGTCGAGGAAGCTGAACACATTGTTGGTCACGCCCGGGATGCGCTGGTTGAAGATCATCCGGTCGCGGATGTCCCGGATCACGTGGTCGATGGGGCGATAGCGATACTGTTCGTGCCCGGTCAGAACGCAGAAGTTGCAGGAGAAGGGGCAGCCGCGCGACGCCTCGATGCCGGGCAGGCGGACGAGGTTGTTCCGGTAATCGACAAGGTCGTACCGGTACGTGGGGATCTGCTCCGGGGGCACCGGCGGGAGCGCATAGACGGGCTGGAGCTCGCCCCGCTGGAAGTCGGCGATGAGCGCCGGGAGGTTGGCCTCCGGATCTTCCGCCACCACGGCGTCGAAGTACTGCAGCGCGTCCGCGCGGAAATGGCTCGCGTGCCGCCCGCCGGCCACGGTGGTCATGCCTTGCCGCCGGAACAGCGTGGAGAGGACCTTGGTGTGCTCGTAATACGCGTGCAGGTACGAGAAGAACACGAGGTCCCAGTGGCGGTCGAGCGGGATGTCCGTTTCCTTCTCGTTGTAGAGCTCGATCTCGGCGTCGGGCGGGCACAGGGCCGCGAGCAGCTCGGGAACGGACGATTGCATGATCGAGCGCTCCTTGCGGAGCAGTCGGCTCGGGTGCGTATAGGTCGAGATGATTGCGATGCGCATCGAGGACACTCCTGGTTCAGTTCAGGACGTATCACACCCTCGAAGCAAGGAGGGCGAATACGAGGAAGCGGGCAGGAGCGCTACAAATACGCCCTACACGGGGCAGGGGTCAGTCCAGCGAGCACTCCACACGACATGAGGACACAAGAGACCCCTCGATCGGCCCCCTGGCTCCCCAGGCACTAACCAGGCTCGTCCGGTCGCGCTCAGGGGCACGAACCCCACCCCTTCCATCGGTCACCAACGTGAACGTGAACGTGAACGTGAACGTGAACGTGAACGTGAACGTGAACGTGAACGTGGTCGTGGTCGTGGTCGTCAACGGTAGACCGTGAACGACCACGACCACGACCACGACCACGACCACGACCACGTAAACGTTCAGAGGCAGTAGAACGCGGCGCGAATCTTGGTTAACGCCTAGGCCCGGGTCCCACCACCCGTCATGGTCGCGTAGACGGATCGCACTACGAATGTAATTCAAATCACAACCACCAGCACGATCATCACTGAATCGAAACATCTCCTCGCGCAGCATCCGGGGCCCCCGGGGTCGGCCGTACTGGCCAGTTGCGATTTCATGGAGACGTGACATTCACAATGCACGTCCTGGCGTAATGTGAAAGTGGCCGCCGCTGTCTGCTTCGGCCATTTCTTGCAATCGTCTTCGAAGGCCAACAGGTGTCATCGTGCTAAAGTCATCCTTGTTCCCGCGCGCCCTCTCGCGCGCGGGGTATTCTCTCCTTCGGCGTGACCGCATTCGATGGGTGTCGGCCATGGCGCTCGTGACCGCCGGGGGCTGCGTCGGTTCGCAGGACCCCGGTGAGCTCGGGACCGCCGAGCTCGGGACTGCCGAGCTCGCCGCCTCCCTCCCGAGCGGGCGCGTGGTCATCAGCCAGGTGTACGGCGGCGGGGGCAACGCGGGGGCCGTCTACACGCACGATTTCGTCGAGCTGTTCAATCGGTCGGACAGCCCGGTGTCGCTCGCGGGGTGGTCCATCCAGTACGCGAGCGCCACGGGCACGGGCGCCCTCGGGGCCACGACGACGCAGCTCACGGAGCTGCCCGCGATCACCCTGCAGCCCGGCCAGTACTTCCTCGTCCAGGAGGCCGCGGGCTCGGGCAGCGGCGCGCCGCTCCCCGCCGCCGACCTCGTCGACGCGACCCCCATCAACATGAGCGGCTCGGCCGGCAAGGTCGCCCTCGTCCGGCAGGCCGCGGGCCTCGGCTGCAACGGCGGCACCGCGCCCTGCTCGGCGGCCCAGGAGGCGCTGATCGAGGATCTGGTCGGCTTCGGCGGGGCGAGCTACTTCGAGGGCACCGCGCCGGCGCCGGCGACCGCCAACGCGACGGCGTCGCTCCGGCAGGGCGCTGGCTGCCAGGACACGGGCAGCAACGTCGACGACCTCTCGACCGGGACGCCCACGCCCCGCAACACATCGACCGCGGCGCTCGCGTGCGGAGGCGACACCCCGCCGGCGGTCACCTCGACAGCGCCCAGCGACGGCGCGACCGGCGCCGACCCGGCCGCGAGCCTGAGCGTGACGTTCAGCGAGGCGGTCGTCGCGGCCAATGCCTTCGAGCTCTCCTGCGCGGGCAGCGCGCGCTCGATCGCGGTCAGCGGCGGCCCCCTCGCCTTCACGCTCACGCCGGCCGAGCCGCTCCCCCCGAGCACAGCGTGCCTCCTCGTCGTCCGGGCGAGCGGCGTGCAGGAGCAGGACCCGGGGAGCAACGGGACGATCGACCCCTTGCCCGCCGACGTGTCGGTCTCGTTCACAACGGCGCAGGCGGCGCAGGTGATCGCGATCCACGACATCCAGGGGCGCGCGCACCTGTCGCCCCATTCGGGCGCGGTCGTGAAGACGACGGGCCTCGTGGCGACCCTGCGCAGCAACGGCTTCACCGTGGAGTCGCCGGCGCCGGACGGCGATCCGGCCACCTCCGAGGGCCTGCTCGTCTTCACCGGAGCCGCGCCGTCGGTGAGGGTCGGCGACCTCGTCGAGCTCACCGGCGAGGTCACGGAGTACCGCGCCGGCTGCGCCGACCCGTGCACCGCCTCCCGCGGCAGCGCGTACCACAACCTGACCGTCACCGAGCTCTCCCGCCCGCAGATCACCGTCCTCGCGAGCGGCCAGGCGCTGCCGGCCCCGGTCTCGATCGGCTTCGCGCCCGGCGCGCGCCGTCCCCCGACACAGACCATCGAGGACGACGCCGGCGGCAGCGTCGAGGCCACGAACGGCTTCGACCCCGAGTCCGACGGCATCGATTTCTGGGAGAGCCTCGAGGGCATGCGGGTGAGCGTCAACGCCCCGGCCGTCGTGGGCCCCACCCGCGAGTTCCCGAGCTCCGGGACCGCGGAGATCGGGCTGGTCCCGGGCGACCGCGACGCGGCCACGGGCGACGCGGCCGGCCTGCGCAGCGCGCGCGGGGCCGTCGTCGTCAGCCCCGGCGACTTCAACCCGGAGCGCATCCTGCTCCAGGTGCCCCTGCGCGCCTCGGCGCCCGCGCTGGACGTGGGCGCCACGTTCGCCGGGCCCATCGTCGGCACGGTCGACTACAACTTCGCCAACTACAAGCTCCTGCCGGTCGACGAGGCGCTCCCCGCGGCGACCTCGACGCTCTCGCGCGAGGTCACGTCGCTCGGACCGCGGACCGCCGACGACCTCGACGTGGCCGCGTTCAACGTCGAGAACCTCGATCCGGGCGATCCGCAGGAGAAGTTCGATCGCCTCGCGCGGATCCTCGTCGACAACCTCGGCAGCCCCGACCTCGTCGCGCTCGAGGAGGTCCAGGACAACAGCGGACCGACCAACAATGGAGTGGTGGACGCCTCGACAACGTTCGCGCGGCTCATCGCCGCGATCGCGGCCGTGCCGGGCGGGCCCAGCACCTATCAATTCCGCAGCATCGATCCGACCGACGGCACCGACGGCGGGGAGCCCGGCGGCAACATCCGCGTGGGCTTCCTGTTCCGGACCGACCGCGGGCTCGAGTTCGTCGATCGCCCGGGCGCAGGCGCCCTGACGCCGAACGAGGTGCTCGGCGGCCCAGGCGGCGTGTCGCTGCGCTACAGCCCCGGCCGCATCGACCCGGGCAATCCGGCCTTCGCCAGCAGCCGCAAGCCGCTCGCAGGTGAGCTCCGCTGGAACGGCCAGCCGCTGTTCGTGGTGGCCAATCACTGGAACTCCAAGGGCGGCGACGAGCCGCTCTACGGGCGCTTCCAGCCCCCGACCCTCTCGAGCGAGGTCCAGCGGCGGCAGCAGGCCGCCGTGGTCGCCGGCTTCGTGCGGCAGATCCTCGACAGCGATCCTTCCGCCAACGTCGTGGTCCTGGGCGACCTGAACGACTTCCAGTTCTCGGCGCCGCTCGGCATCCTCAAGGACGCCGGGCTGACGACGCTCATCGAGACGCTCCCGCCGGAGGAGCGCTACACCTACGTGTTCGACGGCAATGGCCAGTCGCTCGACCACGTGCTGGTCAGCGCCAACCTGGCCGGGCCGAAGCTCGTGGGCTTCGACGTCGTCCATGTCAATGCGGAGTTCGCCGACCAGGCCAGCGACCACGACCCCGGCGTCGGGCGCTTCCGCATCGCGCCCGCGCCGGACATGGATGGCGACGGCGTCCCCGACGCGAGCGACAACTGCCCGGCTGCCCCCAACGCCGCCCAGGCGGACTCGGACGGCGACGGCCTCGGCAACGCCTGCGACCTCGAGTGCGTCAGCCTGCGGCGCGGCGCGTTCGGCGGCGTGCAGGACTCCTTCGTCGAGGGCCCCACGACGGGCTGGGCGTACGGCGCGTATCCCTACCTCATCACCAGCGCGAGCGCGGTCCAGCCGGCGACGGCGGTCCTGGCCTACGATCTGTCGTTCATCCCGGCAGGCTCCAGCGTGATCTCGGCGACGCTATCGCTGTCCTATGCCTGGAAGCCCGCGGGCAGCGTCGTGACCGTGCACAGCGTGAACGGCGCCTGGGAGGAATCGACGCTCCATGGGGGCGGGTTCAGCGGATACAGCCCGGCCGTCGAGGCCTCCCTCACCACGCTGGCGCAGACCGACGCGTTCGTCACCGCCGATCTGACGTCCCTCGTGCAGGGCTGGGTCGACGGCGCGCAGCCGAACCACGGTGTCGCGCTGGTCGACGGGAGCAACAGGACGGACTTCCGCGCGAGCGAGTATCCCGACGTCGCGCGCCGGCCGAAGCTCGATATCTGCTATCACGCAGCCGAGTAGCCCGCCGAAACGACGGCGCGTGCCCGCCCGATCGCTCTCGGTGACATCCCTCATCCGCCGCGCCGCCTGCGGCTCCCGCGCCGGCGCAGGAAGTCGATGAACACCGAGAGCTTGGGCGGCACGTGCGCCCGGCTCGGATAGTAAAGAAAATACCCCGGGAAGGGCGGGCAGAAGCCCTCGAGGACGCGCGCGAGGCGCTTGCCGTGGAGCTCGTCCCGCACCGTCGCCTCCAGGACGTAGGCGAGCCCGATGCCATCGACCGCCGCGCGGACCATGAGATCGGGATCGTTGCACACGAGAGGCCCGCTCACCGCGATATCGAAGTCCTTCCCGTCCTCGGTGAACTCCCACCTGTAGACGTTCCGGCTCGTGATCTGCCGGTAGTTGATGCACGCATGCGCGTGCAGGTCGCGCGGGTGCTTCGGCTTGCCGCGCGCCGAAAGATATGCCGGCGACCCCACGACGGCCATGCGCTGTTCCTCGCTGACGCGGACCGCGATCATCTCGCTGTCGAGCGTCTCGCCGAGGCGGATGCCCGCGTCGAACCCTTGCGCGACGATGTCCGCGAGCCCGTCCTCGATCGCCACGTCGACGCGGATCTCCGGGTAGGCCGCGAGGAACGCCGAGAGCGCCGGCTCGATCACCTGCCGGCACGCGATCCTCGGGACGTTCAGCCGCAGCGTCCCGGCGGGCCTTTCGCGCAGCTCGTCGAGCGCCTCGAACGAGGCGCGGACCTCCGCGAGCGCGGGCCGGAGCCGCTCGAGGAAGCGGGCGCCGGCCTCGGTCAGGCCCACGCTGCGCGTCGTGCGCTGGAGGAGCCGCACGCCGAGCCGCCGCTCGAGCCCCGTGATCGTCTGGCTCACCGCCGAGGGCGTCACGCGCAGCTCCGCCGCCGCCCGGGTGAAGCTGCGCTTCTCGGCCACGACGAGGAGCACCGACAGGCCCGCGAGGTCGTCCTGGATCATGAAGCGCAGCTTAACATCCCGTGCAGATTGACCCCGTTTTTCGGCGCAGCGCCGCGACGTAGGCTCCCCGTCGAAGGCAGAGGAGAGAGACCCATGAGCACTGCAAACAACGGTTCCAGGATCTGGTTCATCACCGGCGCGTCCTCGGGCTTCGGCCGCGCGATCGCCGAGGAGGCGCTCCGGCGTGGCGACTCGGTCGTGGCGGCGGCGCGCGGCGTCGACGCGCTCGCGGGCCTCGCGGCGGAGGCGCCGGGGCGCGTCGAGGTCGTGAAGCTGGACGTCACGAAGCCGGACGACATCCGCCGCGGCGTCGCGGCCGCGCTCGCGCGCTTCGGCCGGATCGACGTGCTCGTGAACAACGCGGGCTACAGCCTTGTCGGCGCGGTCGAGGAGACGAGCGAGGAGGAGCTCCGCGCCGCGATGGAGGCGATGTTCTTCGGCGCCGTGGCGCTCACCCGCGAGGTGCTTCCGCACATGCGCGGCCGCAGGAGCGGCGCGATCGTCCAGATCACGAGCATGGGCGGCCTGACGACGGGGCCCGGCTTCGGCGCCTACTGCGCCGCGAAGCACGCGCTCGAGGGGCTCTCGGAGTGCATGGCCGCCGAGCTCGCGCCGCTCGGCGTCCGCGTCCTCATCGTCGAGCCGGGCGCGTTCCGCACGCGCCTCTTCGGGGGCGCCTTCCGGTCCATGCCGGCGCTCGACGCCTACGCGCCCACCGTCGGCGCGACGCGCGCGTACGCGGCCGGGTCCGACGGATCGCAGCCGGGCGATCCGGCGAAGGCGGCGCGCGCGATCGTCGATGCGATAGGGCTCGACCCGCTACCGCTCCGCCTGCCGCTCGGCGCCGACGCGGTGAGCGGCATCCGCGCGAAGCTCGCCCGCGTCGCGGCCGACGTCGACCGCACCGAGGCGATCGCGCTCGACACCACGGTCGACGGCGGGGCGAGCGGCGCGGAAACCTCCTAGAACCCCAATCACGTTGTTCAAGCGAGGAATGAGTCGCCAGGTCGCCATAAGACGCCATACGACCAAATATCCTGGCGTCTTATGGCGCCTTGGCGGTTCGATCGAGGCCACTTACAGCAATGGTAAGCTGAATATCACCGTCTCGGACGCAGGGACGTCGATCCAGTTCTCGGTGACCACCGAGGCGGCCGCGGGTGGAGGTGGCGGGCCCACGCCGGCGATCTTCAGCGTCGGCGCGTCGGCGCCGGCCGGCGTGGCGACGATCGATGATGGCAGCGTCGGTGGCAGGACGAGGACATTCCCGCGCTGCATCGAGGCCGCCTCAGGCTTGTCCCTCGCCTCGGGGCCGGCGCGTCACTTCGCGCCAGCGCGCCGCAGCACCTCGGCGCGCTCGGCGTCGGTCGGCTCGCGCTGGCAGTCCTTCCCGGCGCCCTGCAGAACGTCGAGCTGGCGGACGAGATCCTGGGGATCCACGCTCAGGCACCCTTCCTCGAACTCGGAGCACTCGGCGACCGAGAGCGCGGTCCCGGCGACATAGCGGCAATCGGGATCCCCGGGTGGGTACCTCAGGAACGTGGAGGCATTCGTGAGGAGACACGCCGCGTCCGACGGCGTGTTCGCCTTCTTGCAGCGCGCGGCGGCGATGCGCGCCATCCGGTCCAGCTCGGCCGCAGGATACATGGGAACCCGGGGGCGAGCGGGCTCGGCGCTCGCGGCGCCGGCGGCCCGCGGGCCCGCCGCGGGCTGCGGCGCTCCAGAACACGCGCTCGCGAGGAGCGCGCACGCGCCGGCGAGGACGAGCAAGGACCCCCCAAGCATCATCAGGCGAGACGTACCATATCCGCCTCATCACCCGCAATCCGGCCATCCCGCGCTGGATGCTCGCTCGCCCAACCTGGGTCGGGTCGCCGCCCTTGCGGCGGCGGCGAGCGAGGAGGCAAGCTCCTCCTCGATGCTCCCGGACAGCGTGATCGACGGCCGCTTCGAGGTGAATGCGCTGGCCGGCGCCGGCGGGATGGGGACGGTCTACCGGGCCCACGACCGGTCGAGCGGCGCGACCGTGGCCCTCAAGCTGCTGCGCGAGGCCGACGCGCATTCGGCGGCGCGCTTCGTCCACGAGGCGCGCGTGCTCTCGGGCCTCGATCACCCGCACATCGTGCGTTACGTGACCCACGGGACGGCGCCGTCGGGGCAGCCGTACCTCGTGATGGAGTGGCTCGCGGGGGAGACGCTCTCGGAGCGCCTCCTGCGCGGCGCGCTGCGCCTCGAGGAGGCGCTCGCCGTCGTGCACGCGGCGGCCGAAGCGCTCGGGACGGCGCACGCGCGCGGCATCGTCCACCGCGACGTCAAGCCGAGCAACCTGTTCCTCGTGGATGGCTCGATCGAGCGCGTGAAGGTCCTCGATTTCGGGATCGCACGCCAGCATGTGACGGCGACGCGGCTGACGCAGACGGGCACCGTGCTCGGCACGCCCGGGTACATGGCGCCGGAGCAGGCGCGGGGGAGCTACGCGCAGCTCGACGCGCGCGCCGACGTCTTCTCGCTCGGCTGCGTGCTGTTCGAGTGCCTGACCGGGCTGCCGGCGTTCTACGGGCAGCACGTGATGGCGCTGCTCGCCAAGCTGCTGATGGAGGAGCCGCCGCGCCTGCGGGAGCTGCGGCCCGAGATGCCCGCCGAGCTCGACCACCTGGTGGCGCGGATGCTGGCCAAAGAGCCGGCGGCGCGGCCGGCCGACGGCGCGGCGGTGGCGCAGCTCCTCGACGGGATCAGGGAGGCGAGAGGCCACGCGGCCTCGGCGGATCGGAGCGTCGCGCCGATCACCGGCGACGAGAAGCGCCTCATCTCGGTCGTGGCGGTCCAGCCGACCAGCGAGCGCCCGAGCCCCTCGCAGGAGACCGTGCCGCTCAACGCGGTGTCCCTCGACGCGCTCGCACAGGTGCGGCTCGTCGCGACCCCGCTGGGCGCGTGGGTGGAGCAGCTCTGCGATGGAACGGTGGTGGCGACGGTGACCGGCGCCGGCAGCGCGACCGACGTGGCCTCGCTCGCGGCCCGCTGCGCGCTACGGATCCGCGCGACCCTGCCGGCGAACGCATGGAACGTCGCGCAGGTGACGGGCCGGGCCGAGGACACGGGGCGTATGCCGATCGGCGAGGTGCTGGAGCGGGCGGCCTCGCTGCTCGATGCGCGCACGTCGGTCGGCCGCGCGCTCGAGCGCGAGGAGCGCCACCAGGGCGTCCAGATCGACGCGGTCACGCTGGCATTGCTCGACGTGCGCTTCGATGTGTTGGAGCAGGGCGGCGCGCTCTGGCTGCTCGCCGAGCGCGAGGTCGGCGAGGAGGCGCGCAAGCTGCTCGGCAAGCCGAGCCCTTACGTGGGCCGCGACCGTGAGCTGCGCGGCCTCCTCCAGACCGTCGAGGGGAGCTTCGAGGATCGGCAGGCGGCGGTGGTGCTGGTGACGGCGGCGGCGGGGATGGGCAAGTCGCGCCTGCGCCACGAGCTCCTGGAGCTGCTGAAGCGGCGCTACCCCGCCATGGACCTCGGCGTGGGCCGCGGCGACTCCATCGGCGCGGGCTCGGCGTCCGCGATGCTGGCCGGGGCGCTGCGCAGCGCGCTCGGGATCACGGCGGGCGAGGCCGCCCCGGTGCGCCGCGAGAAGATCGAGCGAGCCGCGGGGCGCCTCCTCGCCGAGGCCGATCGCGCGCGGGTGGCGGCGTTCCTCGGAGAGCTGATCGGCGCGCCCTTCCCGGCCGAAGAGCTGCCGCTCCTGCGAGCGGCGCGGCAGAGCCCGGCGCTGATGGCAGAGCGGGTCGAGCAGGCGTACATCGATCATGCGCGCGCCGTGACGGACGCGCAGCCCATGCTGGTGGTGCTGGAGGATCTGCACTGGGGGGACGCGCCTTCGGTGCGGATCTTCGATCGGGCGCTGCGCGAGCTGAGCGATCGGCCGTACGTGGTCATCGCCTTCGCGCGGCCCGAGGTCCATGACCTCTTCCCCCGGCTCTGGATGGATCGGGGGCGCTCGGAGCTCCAGCTGCGCCCCCTGCCCGCCACGCGCTCCTGCGGGAGGGCGCCTATGCGATGCTCACCGACCGCGACAGGCGCCTCGGGCACAGGCTCGCTGCAGAATGGCTGCTCCAGGCCGGCGAACAGGATCCCATGGTGCTGGCCGAGCATTTCGAGCGCGGCGGGGAGACGGCGCGGGCGGCGGAGTTCTACCTGCAGGCGGCCGAGGAGGCACAGCGCGCGGCCGATGGGCCGGCGGTGCTCGCGCGCGCCCGGCGGGGTATCGCCTGCGAGCCCGCAGGGGAGGTGGTGGCCAAGCTCCATAACGTGCTGTCGGAGCAGCTCTTCCACATGGACGACCTGGCGCAGTCCTCCACGCACGCGCTCGCGGCGCTGGAGAGCTCGTCGCCCGGCAGCGATCAGCACCGAATAGCCATGGCGTTCGGGCTCCTCGTCGCGACCCATACGGAGGACCGGCAGGTCGCCCGCGACCTGGTCCAGCGCATGCCCCCCGCAGATCTCCCCCTCGATCGCTGGCAGGTGGCGGTGACCTTCACCACCTTCGCCTTCTACGCCCTGCTCCGGGAGGGGATGCCCGACCTGGCCCGGCGATACCTGCAGAGGATCGAGCAGGACGTGGCGCCGATCATGGGGGACGATCACACTGCCGGGGCCTCGGTCGCCGCGATGCGGGCGTGGTGGTGCGCCCACGCCGAGCGAGATGAGTGGGCAGCGCGCCAACAGTACCGCGCCGCGATAGATCACGTCGAGGGCCTCGGCGATCGCTTCGGCATGCGGATGATGCGAATGTACGCGGCCCTGGACGAGCTGATGCTCGGCGCTTTCGAGCTCGCCGGGCAGAGTGTCGACGCGTTGTTCGCGGAGGAGCACGCGCCGGCCTACATCCTGTTGACGGCGCTCTCGTTCCGGATCATGGGGCTGCTGGAGCAGCGGCGGGTCACGGACGCAGAGGAGCAAGCCGAATCGATGCTCCGGAGGGCCTCGGTCTCCAACAGTTTCGCGCACGTGGCGCAGGCGCGCCTCCTCCTGTCGGAATGCCGCCTGAAGCGAGGGGATCTCCTCGGGGCCGAGGAGGAAGTGCGCGCCGTCGGGGATACCGCCAGGCTGGTGCCCTTCCTTCAGTCCGTGCGCCTCTCGCTGCTTGCCGAGATCCGGCTCCGGCAGGGGCGGGCGGCGGAGGCCGTCGCGCTGGCCCGCGAGGCGTTCGCCCTGGAGCGGTCGACCGCGTGTTTCTTCGTGCTCCGGCAGGAGGTGGTCCCCGTGCTGCTGGCCGAGGCGCTCCACGAGAACGGCGAGGTCGAGGCGGCCCGCGAGGTCCTCCGCGAGGCGCGCGCCGAGCTGCTCGCCCGCGCCGACAAGATCGCGGATCCGGCCTACCGGAGGAGCTTCCTGGAGAACATCGCCGCGCACGCGCGTACGCTGGAGCTGGCGCGCGCGTGGCTCGACGCGTGAGCAGACGGCCGCGGCGCGCCGAGGTAGAACCAGTCACCGTGAGCAGGGAGAGAAACGTGGTCGCCGCGAAGCCCACCCGGAACGATGTGCAGGGCGCCCTGGAGCTCGCGGTGTTCGCCGGGGGCCGCGTGACGCGGCACCCGCTGCCGGCCGAGGGCCGGGTGTCGCTCGGCCGGTCGCCGGAGAACGACGTCCCGATCGACGACAGCTCCGTCTCGCGCCGGCACGCGATCATCCACCTCGGCCCGCCCATCGCGATCGAGGACCTCGGGAGCGCGAACGGGACCCGCCTCCGCCGCGAGCGCAGCGCCGGGCCGACGACCAAGCTCGTCGAGCTCCAGCCCGAGCAGGGCAAGACGGTGGAGCTCTCGGTCGGGGACGCGGTGAACCTCGGCTCGACGCTGATCGTGATCCTGCCGCGCGAGGGCGCCGCGAGCGCGGCGCCGGGCCAGGGGCAGGGCCAGCCCATCGTGCTCGACCCGGCCATGGAGCGGCTCTACGCGCTGGCCGAGCGCGTGGCCGGCGCGCCGATCACGGTGCTCTTGCTCGGCGAGACGGGCGCCGGCAAGGAGGTGCTGGCCGAGCACATCCACCGGCGCTCGCCGCGCGCGCAGGGGCCCTTCGTGCGGCTCAACTGCGCGGCGCTCTCGGAGTCGCTCCTCGAGAGCGAGCTGTTCGGCCACGAGCGGGGCGCGTTCACGAGCGCGGTCCAGGCGAAGCCGGGCCTCCTGGAGACGGCCGAGAAGGGCACGGTGCTGCTCGACGAGGTGGGCGAGCTGCCGCCCAGCATCCAGGTGAAGCTCCTGCGCGTGCTCGAGGAGCGGAAGGTGATGCGCGTCGGGGGGCTGAGCCCGCGGCCCATCGACGTGCGCTTCATCTCGGCGACGAACCGCGACCTGGCCGCCGAGGTGAAGCGGGGCGCTTTCCGGGAGGATCTGTTCTTCCGGCTGAACGGCATCGCGCTGACGATCCCGCCGCTCCGGGCGCGCATCTCCGAGATCGCGCCGCTCGCTCGTTCGCTCGCGGATCGGACCGCGAGCGCGCTCGGGCGCCCGGCGCCGGCGTTCGCCCGCGAGACGCTCGCCGCGCTGGAGGCGCACGGCTGGCCCGGCAACATCCGCGAGCTGCGCAACGTCATCGAGCGCGCGGTCGTGCTCTCCGGCGGGGACACGCTGCTCCCGGAGCACCTCCTGCTCGACGCCGCCGCCGCGCTGCCGCCCGTCGAGGCGCGCCCCACGGCGGCGCCTGCCGAGCCGCGCCCCGCGGCGGCGCCCGAGGCCGCCGCGCCGGCCGGCACGGTCCCTCCGGCCGAGGGCGGGGGCGGCCTGCGGGGCGAGCTCGACGCGATCGAGCGGAAGCGGATCGTCGACGCGCTGGAGCAGTGCGCGGGGAACCAGACGCAGGCCGCGGCGCTCCTGGGCATGCCCCGCCGCACCTTCGTGGCCCGGCTGAGCGCCTACGGCATCCCGCGGCCGCGCAAGGGCAAGGGCACGCGCTGACGCGCGCCGGGGACGCAGGGCCTCACTTCGCGCCGAGGAGCTTCAGCAGCTCTGCCCGCTCGGAGTCGGTCGGCTCGCGATTGCAGTCCTTGCCGGCGGTCTGCAGGGCCGCGATCTGGTGGTCGAGATCCTTCGCGTCCACGCTCTGGCAGCCCTCCTCGAAATCGGAGCACTCGGCGACGGACAGCGCGGTCCCCGACACGTAACGGCAATCCGGATCCTCGGGCCGATATTTGAGGAATGGTGTGGCCTCGGTGAGGAGACAGCCCGAGTCCGAGGGCGCATTCGCCTTCTTGCAACGCGCGGACGCGACGCGAGCCACCCTGCGCAGCTCTTCCACCGGATAGCGGCGGCTCCGGGGACCGGCAGGGCCCGCCGCGGCGGCGTCGTCGGCCGGGGCCGCCGGCTGAGCGACGGTCACCCCCGGGGCACCACCCCCCAGGCTCTGCGGCGTCGAGGACGAGGGCGGCGAAGAGGAGGCGCACCCACAGGCGAGAAGCGCGGCAACTGTGATGAGATGAATTCCCCCAACCTTCATGGGCGACACATATCACACCTTACCCCGCCCCTTCAATGGAGAGCGCACCTCCGAGCGCCGATCCCAGGCATCGAGCTTGAACGAACATTTACAGCAACGGCACCCCGGCCAGAATTACAGCAACAGCACCCCTTCGGAAGAGGAGGTGAGGTCCACGCTCGGGAAGGCTGTCGAGGATGGGCCGCGCGCCGTTCGCGCAAGCGCCGCTCGCGCAGGTCTTGCTCAAGTCGAGCGAGGGTGACTCGACCTGCCGCGCCGGGACGCGACAGCGCCTCGGATCCGGCCTCATTCCTCGTTTCCTCGCGGTGGCACGACGCCTGCTGAAGGGCCAAGCGCCGCGCGCAGCGCCGCTATCTCGGCAGGAGAGCGCGCAGGCACACCTCGAAGGGAGCTCTATCATGATGCGTGCACTGTTTGCTTCGTTGTCCTTCTCGTTGCTCGCTGGTTGCGCCGTGACGCCCGCTGGAGAGTCGGCCGCAGAGGATCTCGTCCAGGAGGACGTGGACATCGACGCTGCGGAGGGAGAGGTGGACGGCGCCGCGCTCGCCCTCTCCTCGGCGGTGACGTTTCAGGCAGAGACGCCGTTCTACATCCCGCCGCGCGTCGGCGGCGATGCCGACTTCGGCGGGCACGGGCCGCGCACCTCTCTGGAAGTGGAGCTCCACGTCTTCAATGGCAACGAGGTCTGGGCCTCCGTCCATATCGACGCCATCGAGACGAAGAGCGACTGGACGCGCGCCGAGGGGACCGGCTGGTTCCACCTCTACACCGCGCCCCGGGAGATCACCGGGATCCTCAGCCCCACGTACTTCGAGCACGAGTACCTCGACACGAACCACAACCACGACCTCTTCTCGTTCTCGACCGGCAACCTCGTCTCGCTGCTCGACTATGTCGGCGACACGAAGGGCAACGAGGCGGGGACCAGGACCGGCGTCCAGGTCTTCTTCCAGCCCATCACCGTGAGCCTCCTGTGAACCCCCGGCGCGAGCGCGCGCCCGGCGAGGTCCGCCCCGCCGGATGTCGCGCTCGCGCCGGACGAGCCGGCGAACATTCCGAGGTTCCACACGAGACGAGGAGTTCATCAAGCCATGAGCACTGGATCAATCACGAGCGAGCTGGGTGTCACGCGGGGAGACCTCCTGCCCAAGGGGACGGATCAGCCGTACAAAACGCAGATTCCCATCGACTCGAAGCTCCGCTTCAGCGAGACGAGTACCGGGAACCCGCTCCTCCAAGTGGCCGTGGCGGGCTTGACGCCCCCCGGCGGGTACACTGCGAAGACCGAGTACTGGTCGAGGCTCGCCCCCTTCAAGTCGAGGGCGATCACCCTGGTCTCGTCCGGGTTCACGCACCCCCGGGGGACGGCGGAGTACGCCGAGGAGTTCCGGAAATGGCTCGTCGGGGGCAGCGTCCTCTCGACGGGCCAGGAGGCGTCGGAGCAGCAGTGGACTCAGGGCATCTACCTGCCGACCTCTCCGGCCAGCGCGCTCTACTGGGCCGTCGATCCAGACGGGCCGATCGGGCGCCGGATCGGCCTCCTCGTGGAGCTCGGCAGCGCCGGCGAGCTGCGCAACGCGATCTGGTACAAGATGGAGCGACCCCAGAAGGGCCTCGTCTTCCAGGAGATCCCGAGCAAGCTGACCTTCACGCAGGTGTTCGTGGGGGATACGCCGTCGATCGATCCGCGCGACATCGACCCTCAGAGCGCCTGGTACTACTACCATGGCGTGATGAGGCCCGCGTGAGCGGCCAGCGCGCTTGACGCCTCGACCGGGGGCGCCGCCTTGCGCGCGCCCGGGCAGGCCGCCAGCGCACGGAGCCAGCGCACGGAGGCGGAGCGCTGTGAGCCGCTCACCCCGGCGCCGGGCGCGCCAGCCGGAACCCGATCCCGCCGAAGCGATCCCCGGGCTTGCCCGCGAAGCGCCCCGCCGCGCGGCAGAGGTTCGGCGACGTCGACCACGCGCCGCCCCGCGCCGCGCGGAAATCCGCGTCGCCGTCGTCGGCCGGATCGAGCAGCACGATGCCCGCTTCGGTCCGCGCCCCCTCGCGCTTCCACGCGTTGATGCACCAGTCGCGCACGTTGCCCGCCGCGCCGCGAAGGCCATAAGGGCTCTCATCCTGCGGGAAGTCGTCGACGGGCCGCCGGCCGGCGACGCCCTCGTGGCTGCCCAGCATGCAACCCCAGGTCGGCTCCAGGAAATCACCCCAGGGCATGCACCGGCCGTCGACGCCCCGCGCCGCCTTCTCCCATTCGAGCTCGTTCAGGAGGCGCCACGGCGCGCCGGTCCCGGCGGCGTACCAAGCCGCATAACGCATCGCCGCCCGCCAGTGGACGAACGCGACGGGCATCCTCGGCTCCTCCTGGACGTCGGTCTGGATGCACCCGAGCCGAAAGCGGCCGTCGTCTCCCCGCTCGAACCGGAGCGAGTCCGGGCTCGATCCCGAGGCGGCGCGGCCGAGCGGGAGGCGCGGGCAGCACTCGAGGGCCTCGGCTTCCCGCCCGCTCGCGACGAGCGCGTTGAGGAAGGTGAGGTACTCGGCGTTGGTGACCGGGTGCCTCCGGACGATGAAGCCGTCGCACCAGAGCCGCGTCCGCGGGAGGCTGTCCCCCGCGTCCGGATCGCCGCCGGCGAGGAACCAGCCGGCGGGCACGTAGAGGTCGTCCTCGCCGAGCTCGCCGAGGCGAAGGAGGCGGACCGGGTGGGCCCCTTCCCGGCCTGGCCGGACGCCGTCCCAGCGCCGCCCGCGCTCGATGAGCACGGGATACCACGCCTCGTGGTGCCCCGGCGCGCGCACCTCGAGGAGGTAGCTGCCGCGCGGGAGCGCCACCTCGATCAGGGGCGTGGGGCCGAGCTCGCGCGCGAGCTCGGGCACGAGCCTGCGGTCGCGCTCGACGTAGCGGTGGAGGGAGACCTGCGCCCCCTCGGGCGCGGTCGCCAGCGTGAGCGCCCCGTCGCCGGCGAGCAGCACCGCATGGCGCCCGCGGTCGTGCTGCCGGAGGAGCGCCTCGGCGCGCGCCGCGCCCCGCGGATCCCGCGCCTCCTCGGCCTCGAGGAGCTCCTCGGCGTAGTGGTCGGCCAGCGCCTCGTGCGCCTCGCGGAGGTCCGGCGCCTCGTTCAGCGCCGAGCGGAGGATCTGCATCCACTCGACCTGGCCGAGCGACGCCTCCCGCTCCAGGCGCTCCGCCTCGTCCTCGAGCCGCCACCCGCGCGCCTTCTGCTCGGCCGGATCGAACGAGCTCAGGCCGTCGAGGATCGCCCGCGCCTCGTCGCGCAGCCCGCGAGCGCGCGCCCGGGTCGCCTCGATCTCCGGCCGGATCGCGCGGGCATGGTCCACGATCGCGAGCGCGCGCTCGCGCCGCCGCGCGCCGTCGAGCCAGCTCCGGAGCTCGGCGGCGAGCGCGCCCGCGTCCGGGGTGCGAGCCTCCGGGGCGAGCGCCATCGCGCGGGCGCAGAGGGCCGCGAGCTCCGCGGGCACCTCGTGGGGGGCGCTCGCCTCGACCGGCCTGAGCGCGCCGGTGAGGAGCGCGCCCCAGACCGCCGCGGGCTGGCCGCCGTAAGGGTGGCGCCCGGCGAGGATCTCGTAGAGCACGACGCCGAGCGCGTAGACGTCGCTCGCCGCGCCGAGGCGATCGCCCTCGCCGCGCGCCTGCTCCGGGGCCATGTAGAGCAGCGTGCCCAGCACCTCCCCGGGCTGCGTGAGCGGGGCCGCCTCGATCACGTCCGCCGCGCCCGCGGCGCCGGGCGACCCGCGCAGCGGCGCGGCGGGCCGCGCGAGGCCCCAGTCCATCACCAGGACCTCGCCGAACTCGCCGATCATCACGTTGGCGGGCTTGAGGTCGCGGTGCATCACGCCGCGGCTGTGCGCGTACGCCACGGCCTCGCAGACGCGGAGGAACGTGTCGACGGCCCGCCGCAGCGCGACGGGCGAGAGGCTCCCGCCGCCGGCCGCGTACGCCTCGGCGATCACCTCGCCGAACGTGCGCCCGCGGACCTCCTTCATCGTGAACCACAGCCGCCCGTCGGCGAGCTCGCCGCACTCGTGCACCGGCACGATCCCCGGGTGCTGGAGCGCCGCGGTCAGGCGCGCCTCGGCGAGGAAGCGGGCGCGATCGGGCGTCGCGTCGCGCGTCTCGGACGACTGGATCTTCATCGCGAGCACGCGCCCCAGGATGCGATCGCGCACGCGGCGCACCTCGCCCATGCCCCCGCGCCCGATGCAGCCGAGATCCTCGTAGCGCTCCTCCGCGGACAGGCGCTCCGGGGCCGTGACGGAGATGGGCGGAAGCTCGGGCGCCGCGGCGCCCGGGGTCTCGCGCAGCCTGAACGTGACGTCCGACGCGGCGCCGGCCGGCGGCGCGCTGCCCGACTCGGTCGAGGCGGGCGCGCTGCCTGCGGGCTGCGTCAGCGCCATCCGCTCGCGCTCGCTGAGGCTCATGCGTCGTCCACTCCGCGGATCGCGCCGGGGAGCTCCCCAGGGCCGAGGTCCGCGCAGACTCTATCGCCCGGGCGCGCTGGGCTCAACCCGACAGGCGCTGTACGACCCGATGAGCGCCGGCAGCCTAACCGCGCAGCGCGGCCGTCGCCTGGGGCCGGAGCGCGGGGCGCGGACGGAGCGCCGGGCGCGGACGCTTGGCCATCTCGGCCTTCCTCGGCACGGACGGCCTCGCGCCGGCTCTCCAGGGCTGGAACCGCTCGTCCTTCCACATCACGAGGCCGCCCGAGAGGGGCGCCTCGGGACCCGCGTTCTCCTCGGACCGCAGCCAGACGAGGGGGCGCGCCTCGAAGACGGGCTTCGTGCACGCGATGTCCTCGAACGCCGCGGACCAGGAGCCGGTGTTCCCGAAGAACACCCCGGCTTCCCAGCTCCCCTCCGGGTTGTGGGTGTGCCCGAAGATCACGGCCTTGGCGCCGTGCGCCCTGGCCACGGACCGCGCCGCCCGGTTCACGCCCTTCCAGACAGCGTCGAGCGTGGGCTTCGGCACGGCGCACTCGTACGCGACGAGGAGCGTCGGCGCGAGCAACGCCGCCGCCGCGAGCCCCCCCGGCATCCAGCACAGGCACGCGAGCGCCGCGAGGATCCCGATCGCCGCGAGCCCGAGGCGATCCAGCCAGAGCTCACGCGCCACGCGGCCGAGGCAGTCCTCGGCCGGCCGCGCGAACAGCCGCGCGTGCTTGACCACCGCGGGGAAAGGCGCGCCCGTCTCGCGGGCGGCCGCGGCGAGGTCCGCGCGCCGGAGCGCCCGGCGGCTCGGGTCGCGCCGGCGCACGAGCTCGATCATCGTGCGCAGCGCGCCCACGCCGAAGGCAAACACAAGGGAGCGGCCAGAGAACAGGTAGTACCGCGTCCAGTGCGAGAGATAGCCGAAGCCGGAGAGCATGAACGACGAGTCGACGTGCGGGTTGAAGTACCCCATGCGCGACACGAGCAGGCGGCTCACGAGCGAGCCCATCGTCGGCTGGATCTCCCCCGGCTTCCGGCCGAACGGCGCCATCGGGTAGCGATAACAGCAGTACGAGTCGTACTGATTGCCGTGCTCGACGATGACGCCGTCGTGCGTGCGGTGGAACCAGGCGCGGAAGGCCACCCGCGCCGCGAGCGCCGCGCGGAGCTCCTCGGTCGAGCCCGCCGGAGCGCCACCGTCCCGGGTGGCGAGCTCGCGCATGGCCGCGTCCACGATGCTCCGCTGCACCGCCTCGCGCACCTCGGGCAGCGTCAGCTGGATGTCGTGGTTGCCCGCCACGAAGACCGCTGTGTGCCCGTCCGCGACGATCCGGCCGACGGCCGCGACGAACACCGGATGATCGCGGAGGATGGCCTCCATCGCCGGCACTGCGTGCTCGGCGGTGCGCGGCAGGTCGTGGACAACGCTCTCGTTTCCGATCACCCGAGGCGCATCCAGGTCGAAGATGTCGCCGTTCAGGACCAGCGTGAGCTCGTCGCGCTCCGCGCCGGGCCCCCCGGAGCCGCCCGCCCCCTTCCGGACCTCTCCCCGGAGCGCGTCGAGCATCGCCGCGATCTCCCCGTCCGGGGAGTACGGCGCCTGCCGATAGCGCATCCAGAGGCCGTCGGTCGGCTCGAGCTCACATAGATGGATGTCTGAGATAGCCACCGTGTGATGCATCGGCGGGAAAACTGACATGAGCACGTCTCCACGCCAGCCACAGGACCGTCAAGACTTGGTGTCACCGGGCGTGGAGAGCGCCCTGCTGCAGTGCGCCCGGAGCGTGATCCAAAGCGCAAACACGGTCAGCACACCTGTTCGCCACGGTGCATTCCCGTGAATGTCGCGCGCCCGCCACAGGCGAACTCGGGACGATCGAGCACGAAGAGCATTGAGATCTCGGCTCCTGGATTCTCACCGGGAGAGCCATCGACCGAGCGGCCCCCCTCGGGTTGGGGCTCAGTGGCACCGGGACACATGATGTTGTGGTCGCCCCCTGACGCGGCGAAGCCCTGGCGAGGCCGGCGAGCGGCCCCATCGTTCACTGGGCGGTCGCCGGCGCGATGTTCCGTCCGGGAGCGTGCGAGCCCGGGGGACGCCGGCCTCTGGTACGATGCACACTGGCGGAGCGAGGTGGGCGCAAACCATACTGGCTGGACGGACCGCTGAGCCCGTGTGGTGTTCCGCGGAGGGAGCTCCGCGACAGAGAGGTGACCATGTCGACCCATTTCATCGACGGCAGCTGGGTGACCGGCGCGGGCGAGCCGTTCGCGAGCCGGAACCCCGTGACGCAGGCGATCGTCTTCGAGGGGCGCGCGGCGAGCGAGGAGCAGGTCGACGCGGCCGTGACGGCGGCGCGCGGCGCGTTCGCTGCGTGGCGCGATCGCGGCCTGGACGAGCGGGCGGCGCTGGTGAAGCGGTTCGCGGGCCTCCTGGGCGAGCACAAGGCCCGGCTAGCGGACGTGATCGGGCTGGAGACGGGCAAGCCGCGCTGGGAGGCGCTCACCGAGGTCCAGACGATGATCGGCAAGATCGACGTGTCGCTGATGGCCTGGCGTGAGCGGACGGGCGAGCGTCACGCCGAGGCGGGCGACGCGACGGCCGTGGTGCGGCACCGGCCGCACGGCGTGGTCGCTGTGCTCGGGCCCTACAACTTCCCGGGGCACCTGCCGAACGGCCACATCGTCCCGGCCCTGATCGCGGGCAATTGCGTGGTGTTCAAGCCCTCGGAGCTCACGCCGAGGGTCGCGGAGGAGACCGCGCGGCTCTGGCAGGAAGCGGGCATCCCGGCCGGGGTGCTCAACCTGGTCCAGGGGGGGAGGCGCACCGGCGTCGCGCTCGCCGGTCACCCGGGCATCGACGGCCTCTACTTCACGGGCAGCTCCGGCACGGGGAACGCGCTGCACCGGCAGCTGGCGGGCCAACCGGAGAAGATCCTCGCTTTGGAGATGGGCGGCAACAACCCGCTCATCGTCCAGGAGGTCGCGAACACCGAGGCAGCGATACACCATATCCTCCAGTCGTCCTTCATCTCGGCGGGCCAGCGGTGTACGTGCGCGCGGCGGCTGCTCGTGCCGACGACGCCGGAGGGCGACGCGCTGCTGGCGAGGCTGGTCGACGCGGCGTCCCGGCTCAAGGTGGGCAGGTACGACGACGCCGAGCAGCCCTTCATGGGCGCGGTGATCTCGCTCGCGGCGGCGGATCAGCTGCTCGCGGCGCAAGCGCGGCTGGTCTCGCTCGGCGGCGAGGTGCTGCTGGAGATGCGCCGGCTCGAGGAGGGAACCGCGCTGCTCTCGCCCGGCATCCTCGATGTGTCGGCGATCAAGGAGCTCCCGGACGAGGAGCATTTCGGGCCGCTCGTGCAGGTGCAGCGCTACGAGAGCTTCGATGAGGCGCTCTCGCTGGCCAACCGCACACGTTATGGGCTCGCGGCCGGGCTGATCTCGGATCGCAGGGAGCTTTATGAGCGGTTCTGGCGGGAATCGCGGGCGGGGATCGTCAACTGGAACAAACCGCTGACGGGGGCGTCGAGCGCCGCGCCGTTCGGGGGGGTCGGGAGCAGCGGGAACCACCGGCCAAGCGCGTATTACGCGGCGGACTACTGCGCGTATCCGGTCGCGGGGCTGGAGGCGGCGAAGGTGGCGCTGCCTGGGCAGCTGGCGCCGGGGATGCGGCTCAACAGCTAGAACGGCCGCCGGGGAGAGGGGAGGGGGCGCGCGGGGGCGAGGGGGGCCCTTCCCGCGGACTCGCGCCTTGTTGTGGCTATGGCCGGCTGTACGGGAGAGGGAGATCTGGGGGGACTGGCTGCGGAGCGGGCCGGCGCTCGGATCCGCGGGGCCCTTCCCCCTCGCCCCCGCGCGCCCCCTCCCCTCTCCCCGGCGGCTCCAGGGTGGAAGGGGCGGGGTGGAGGATGGTCTGGAGAAGCGGCGATGGGTTGGGTCAGGAAGCGGAGCTCTGGGGGCCTAGCTCTGTCGGGATAGAGGTGAGGCCGCGCATGCCGGGGTTCATGCGCCAGGTCAGCGGTCCAGGGGAGAGCTCGGCGTCGGGGAAACGGCGCAGGAACGTGGAGATGGCAGCTTGGGCCTCCACACGGGCTAGCGCGGAGCCGGCGCAGTAATGGACGCCCAGGCCGAGCGAGATGTGACGGATGTCCGTGCGGCGGAAGTCGAGTTTGTCGGGGTCGGGGAACTGCGCGGGATCCCGGTTCGCCGCGCCGAGCACAAGGAAGGCGCGATCGCCCTTCGGGATGCGCACGCCGTCGAGCTCGATGTCGTCGAGCGCGACGCGGCTCATCCACTGCACCGGAGAGTCGTATCGGAGCAGCTCCTCCACCGCCGGGCCGATCAGCGACGGGGTGCCGCGCAATGCTTCGCGCTCGGAACGGTGGAGAAGGAGCGCGAGCAGGCCATTGCCGATGAGGTTCTTCGTCGTCTCGTGGCCGCCGAAGAGCAACATGCAGCACGTGGAGAGCAGCTCCTGCTCGCCGAGGATCGTGCCCTGCTCCTCCGCGAGGATGAGCTGGCTGAGCAGGTCGTTGCCAGGGCTCTGCCGCCGGGCCGCGATCACGCCGCGGAAATAGTCCTCCAGCTCGGCCACGGCGCTCAGCGCGCCCCCCGCGATCTCCAGCGTCGGCCGGCCCGCGCCGAGGAAGCCGCTGAGCGCGTTGGACCAGCCCTTCAGCCGGTGCCGGTCCTCGACGGGTACACCGAGCACCTCGCCGATCACGAGCAGCGGCAAGAGGTCGCCGAGATCGCGGAGGACGTCCATCCGGCCCGTCGGGGCGACCGCATCGAGCAGCTCGTTGACCAGCGTCTCCACCCGGGAGCGCAACCCCTCGACGAGCCGCGGCACGAACGCCTTGTTGATCAGCGAGCGGATGCGCGTGTGCTCCGGCGGATCGAGCAGCAAGGCCCACGACGCCAGGTTGCGGCGCAAGGGCTCCAGCCGCTGCCTCACCTCGTCAGGCAGCTTCGTCACGAAGGCGCTGGAGCGCTTCGCCGATAGGCGCGGGTCGCGGAAGCCCGCCGCAACCTGGTCGTAGCGGGTGATGAGCCAGCCGTTGTAAGCCGCGCTGAAGTACACGGGCGCTTCCTGGCGCAACCTGGCGTACACGGGGTACGGGTTCGCGAGGGTCTCCGGCGACTGGAGGCGAAAAGGATCGAGATCAGCGTCCGCCGCTGGATTGGCCGCGGGCGGTGCGTCGGGCTTCGGTGCGTCGGGCGAGTTCATCGGGCCAGGGTACGACGGTCACGCCCGCTTGGGAACCGGCGCGGCCCCCCGCGCGGGCCCGCCCCGGGCCGGCGCGTTGTCTCAGGCGCGAAGGCGGCCAGACGAGGAGGCCGCGCTGGCGAGGAGGCCAGCCTCCCCGCCAGCACACGCGCGCGCGGCCGCCCTGGGCTAGGCCCAGAGCTTGATTCCGCCGAGCAGGCCAGCGACGTTGTCCACAACGACGACGTTCTCGGGCAACCGCGAGGCGTCGAGCAGGCGCGCGTTGCCGCCGCCGAGGTAGAGCTTGCGGTAATTGAAGATCGGCTCGACCTGCGCGATCATCTTGCGCACGCGCTTGTTCCAGCGCTTCGCGCCGATGCGCTTGCACTCGGCGTCGAACACGCGGTCCTCGTACTTCAGGTCCCTCTTTCCGTACGGATGGTGCCCGAGCTCGAGGTTCGGCACGTAGCGGCCGTCGATGTACAGGGCACAGCCGAGCCCCGTACCGAAGGTGAGCACCATCTCGAGCCCCTTGCCCTCGATGACGGCGAGCCCCTGGATGCCCGCGTCGTTGGCGACGCGGGCAGGCTTGCCGAGGCGGCGCTCGACGGCCTCGCCGAGCGGGTAGCCCTTCCACTTCTCGTTGTCGAGGTGCGGCGCCGTCTTGGTCACGTTCTCCATCACGACGCCGGGGAAGCCGATCGAGACGCGATCGAACTCCCCTTGCGCGCGGGCGAGCTCATCGATGAGATCGAGGATGGGGTCGGGCGAGGCCGGATGGGGCGTCGGCACCCGCACACGATCCGTCATCGGATTCCCCTGCTCGTCGAGGATGATGGCCTTGATCCCCGTTCCGCCGATATCGATACAAAGCGTGCGCATGAATCCCTCTGTCTCCCCCCGGAGCTCTTCCTCCGGGGCCGCCGCGGATGCGCTTACGCGCCCGCGTTCGCGGCGGACATAATCTTGAGCTCTGGCTGCGCGTCAACTGCCGCCGCAACGGAGCGCGTCCGCTCGGGCCACGACGCTTCCCGCGCCCACCCCCACCAGCGCCCGCCAGCGCGCTGGCCGCGCCCGTCGATTCCTCGGCCGCCGCGCCGCCCGTCCCCGGGCGGCGCTCAAGGCGAGCCGCAAGCGTCGCAGGCGACGCTCGGCGGCTGCGCGCCGTTCGCGAGCCCGTCGAGCCATCGCACGAGGCGCGTCCCGCGCGACTCGAGGGTGTAAAATTCCGGCCGCCAGAGGATGCAGTGCGCGGTGCCGGCGGCAAGGAACGACCTGAAGTTCGGCGTCGATGCCTCGATTTCGGCGATCTCTGCCCGCATCGCGTCTGACCACGCCTGGGCGTCGCCGCCGCCCATCGCGCTGAAGAAGAAGGCCTGTTCCTCATCATAGGCGGTGTTGTACTGCGACAGGCGCATGTCGGGGTAATGGGCGCCGATCTTCTCGTAGAGCACCGACAGCCGCGCGATCTCGGCCGGATCGAGGCCAGGTATCCACGTGGGATAAGCGCCCTCGGGCTTCCAGGAAGGAAGGCTGTCCCTGAAGAACGTCTCGGTGATGATCCCTGCCCCGCTGTCGGCGAACTCGATGACCGACGCGCTCTTGTAGTGCTCCCGCAGGTGCGCGGACCAGAGGATGGCTCCATACGCGCCCGCGCTGCAGCCCGTCACGAAGATCGTCTCTGGCGCAGGGACGTTCTCGTAGATCCAGCCGAGCACCGCGCGGACGTTGACGGCGCCCTTGTGCTGGATGGTGACGGCCTGGCTCCCCTCCCCATACGTGGCCACGTTGTCGCCCCAGTGGACGTCCCCGGTGCAATAGGGGATGTACACATGGTGCCAGTCCTTGAAGGGGTTGTCCGGGTTCTCATGATCGTAGATCCCGGTCGCCAGGGCGTCGTCGCCGACCGTCTCCTGGAAGAGCGATCCCGCGGCCGAGCAGGTGGTCGCGTTCCAGCACGCGCCGCCGCCGCGGAACTCGACGATGAGGCGATTGACGGTGCCCGGACGGACGAAGTACTTGAAAGGATCACCGCGCGAGCACGTCGTCTCGCCGCCCGGCTCGATGGAGTTCCAGCCCGACGGCAGGCTCAGGATCCCGTCCGGCGGCTCGCGGCTCGGGTCGTCGTGCTCGGCGGACGTGCCCCCACAGCCGAGGACGGCGAGCTGGCAGAGCAGGAGTTGAACCGGCAGGGGCGGAACGATCTTGAATCGCATGGAGGGCAGAGACTACCACTCCACGACGCGCGGGCATCACCCGCCGGTGACGGCCAGCACGGCGGTGCCCTCACGTCATGGCCCAGGGACGTGGTCTGGCCACAGCTGCGCCGCGGCCTCGCTGACCGCGCGGCGGATCGACCCCTCATCGAGGCGGGCTCGGTCGCGCGGCGCGAGGGCGGCACAGATGCCGAGCGCGACGAGGTAGAGGGCGCCGATGAGGCCGATCCAGCGCAGTCCGGACGCACCCAGGCGTGAGATGATCTCGATGGGCACGATCTGCGCGCGGATCTGGACGGTCCCGATCACGAGCACGGCGCGGTCTCCTTCCTGGAGCTCGATATCGACCGGGCCCGTCAAGAGGCGCGCGAGCCCGTCGGCGCCGTGGAGGCGCGCCCGCGTCCGCCGCGGCACGTGCAGCACGTAGCGGGCGCCGATCACCTCCGCGATGACCGGGGCCGCTCTATCGAGCTCCCCCGACGGCACGCGCACGATGGACGCGGGCGTGTCGCCGATGTGCGCGCGCCCCTCGGCCAGCACGTGGCGGACGCCGAGCACGTCTTTGCCTCGGACGGCGACGAGCTCCAGCGCGCGCCGCGCCGTGGTGCTCGCCGCGGGCGGCCGCGACCTCCGGTCGCTGACGGGTTCGGCCGCCGATGCCTCATTAGGCCCTTTCGCCATACTCTCCAGCCCCCTTCGTCGGCCACCGGCGGGGCTCGACTCGACATGTCACCCGAAGACCCTGCCCTCGGCGGCGCCGCCCCGCGCGCTTCCGCATCACTCCCCTTCCCTGGCTCTCTGGCATGGAGCGTTCCGTGGCCGAGCGCGCAGGGACGTGGCGGCCCGACGGCCCGCGCCGGCGCGTGAGGCCCCGGAGAACGCGCCCTGCGACCGCGCGCCGAGGGTCGACCGGGGACGCCCGCCCCGGGGGAGCTCGGCCGCGCGGTCGCAGGGCGCACGGCGCACGACGCACGGCGCACGGCGCGCGGCGCGCGACGCGGCGCGCCGTGCCCCGGAGCTCCGCCCCTATTTCGTGGCGCCCTCCCGGCGCTGGTGTAGATCGCCGCCCGTGAGGAAGCGCCCCCTCGGCAAGACGACCCTTCAGGTCTCGGAGCTCGCCCTAGGCACCTGGGGACTCTCCGGCGACGGCTACGGTGCCATCGCCGACACCGAGATCGATCGCGTCATCGATCGCGCGCTCGCGGTCGGCATCGATCTCTTCGACACCGCCGACGTCTACGGCCGCGGCGAGATGGAGCGCTGCCTCGGCAGGCGGCTCCAGGGCGCCGGCACGACGTTCGTCGTCACCAAGATCGGCACCGTTCGCGACGGCGATCCCCCGACGAAGCGGTTCGACCCGGCCCACCTCCGCACCGCGTTCGAGCGGTCGCAGGAGCGCCTCGCCCGCGAGGTGGTCGACGTCGTGCTGCTCCACAACCCCACCGTGGCCGCGATGCACTCGAAGGAGGCGATCGGCTTCCTGAAGGACCTGAAGCAGGCCGGGAAGATCCGCGCCTTCGGCGTGAGCGCCGGCTCCGCGGACGTCGCCCGCTCCGCGCTGCGCGACGAGGTCGACGTCATCGAGATCGCCTACAACGCCTTCCTCCCCGGCGACCTCCACGAGGTCGCCGGCGACGTCTCCGAGTCCGGCGCGGGCGTCCTCGCCCGATCGGTGCTCGCGCACGGGCTGCTCGCCGGCCAGTGGAGCGCCGATCGCGAGTTCTACCTCGACGATCACCGCTACCAGCGGTGGACCCGCGAGGAGCTCAGGACCCGCCTCCGCCAGCTCGACGCGCTCAGGCCGCTGGTCTCCGGCGCCGTCACCTCGCTCCGCTCGGCGGCCCTGCGCTTCGTCCTCGCGAACCGCGTCGTCTCGTCCGCCGTGCTCGGCCCCCGCTCGGTCGCCCAGCTCGACCAGCTCGTCCGCGAGGCCGGCATGCCCCCCTACCTCCAGGACTCGGCGCTCACGGAGCTCTCCGCGCGCCTCAAGCAGGCAGGGATCGAGGTGTGAGCAGGATGGACCAGAACGACAGGGAGCTCGACGAGATCGTCCGCATCGCGCGCGCCGCAGCGGCGATCGTGATGGACGTGTACGCGACGCCGTTCGCCGTCGAGATGAAGGGCCCCGGCGACCCGGTGACCCGCGCCGATCGCGAGGCGAACGCGCTCATCTGCAGCGCGCTCGAGGCCGCGTTCCCCGGCGAGGCGATCCTCGCCGAGGAGAGCGTCCCGAGCGGCGACGAGCTCGCCGCGCGCCTGCGGAAGGAGCGGGTGTTCTTCGTCGACCCGCTCGACGGCACGCGCGAGTTCGCGGACAGGAACGGCGAGTTCGCCGTGATGATCGGGCTCGCGGTCCGCGGCCGCGCGGCGCTGGGCGTCGTTGTGATGCCCACGACGGGCGAGGCGCTGGCCGGCCGCGCCGGCGAGGGCGGCGCCGCCTTCATCGAGGCGAGGGACGGCAGCCGCAGGCCGCTCCGGGTCTCGGCCGTGAGCGCTCCGGCCGACGCGACGCTCATCATCTCGCGCTCGCACCGGCCGAAGGAGATCGAGCCGCTCCTCGCGCGGCTCGGCATCTCGAAGGTCGTCCCCTGCGGCTCCGTCGGCGTGAAGATCGCCCGGATCGCGACCGGCGAGGTCGACCTCTACGTGCACGGCGGCGGCGGCGCCAAGCTCTGGGACAGCTGCGCGCCCGAGGCGGTGCTCCTCGGGGCGGGCGGCAGCTTCACCGACCTCTCGGGCGCGCCCATCGACTACACCGGCCCCGGGCTCAAGCTCGGCCGCGGCATCATCGCCTCGAACGGCGCCCTCCAGGCCGCCGTCGTCGCCGCGGCGAGGTCGGAGCTCGGCTGAGGCGCGATGCGGGGGCAGGCCGAGATCGTCATCATCGGCGCGGGGATCATGGGCCTCGCGATCGCGTACAACCTCGCGCGGCACCACGGCATCACCGACGTCGTCGTCGTCGACCGGAGCTACCTCTGCGGCGGCGCCAGCGGGCGCAACGGCGGCGGCGTCCGGGCGCAGTTCTCGAGCGAGGGGAACATCCGGCTCATGCAGGAGAGCATCCGCATCTGCCGGGATTTCGCCCGCGAGATGAAGATCAACATCTGGTTCCGGCAGGGCGGCTACCTCTTCCTCGTGCGCAGCGAGGCGGGCCGCCGGACGCTCGAGAAGAGCGTCGCCGTGCAGAACGCGTGCGGCCTCGGGACGCGGATGCTCACCGCCAACGAGGCGCGCGCGATCGTGCCGCAGCTCTCGACCGACGGCGTCGTCGCGGCGAGCTACAACCCCGACGACGGCGTCGTGTTCCCCTGGCCGTTCGTCTGGGGCTACGCCGAGCGCGCGCAGAAGCTCGGCGTCGACATCGCCACCTTCACGAACGTCCTCGGCTTCCGCACGCAGGGCGCGCGGATCGACGCCGTGGTCACCGATCGCGGCGAGATCCGGACGCATCGGGTCGTCAACGCGGCCGGCGCCTGGAGCCCCGAGGTCGCGCGCATGCTCGGCGTGGAGCTGCCCAACCACCCGCACCGCCACGAGATCTGCTCGACCGAGCCGCTCAAGCCCTGGCTCGGCCCGCTCGTCGCGGACCTCTCGAACGGCCTCTATTTCTCCCAGTCGATGCGCGGCGAGATCGTGGGCGGCATCTCCAACGAGGACGTCCCCGACGGCCTCGACATGGGGTCGAGCCACAAGTTCCTCGCCCTGTACGCGCGGGCGCTGGTCGCCGCGTGCCCGATCCTCGGCAGCGTCAAGGTGCTACGGCAGTGGGCCGGCTGTTACGACCTCACCCCGGATCAGAACCCGATCGTGGGCGGGGTCGACGAGGTCGAGCACTTCTACCAGGCCTCCGGGTTCATGGGGCACGGCTTCATGATCGCGCCCGTCATGGGCAAGCTCCTCGCGCAGCACATCGCCGAGGGCGCCTCCCTCCCCCTGTTCGATCGCTGGAACCTGCGGCGCTTCAGGGAGGGCCGGCTCCTCAGCGAGGCGATGATCATCGGCTGAGCGCGTGCCGCGGTGGCCGCGGATCGGCCGCGGTGGCCACGGCTCGACGTGCCGCGCGCGCCGCGCATGCCGCGCTCCCCCGCCGCACCGCGCTTCGCCTATACTCGCGCCCCTTCGTCATGGGTCACCTCGTCCTCGTTACCGGCTCCTCGAGCGGCATCGGCCTCGCGACGGCGATCGCGTGCGCGGCCGCGGGCCACCGGGTCATCGCTACAATGCGCCGCCCCGAGAAGGCCGGCGCGCTCCTCGCCGCCGCCGGCGCGCGGGGCGTCACGCTTGAGATCGAGCAGCTCGACGTCGCCGCGGCGAGCGCGCCCGACAGGATCCGGGAGATCCTTCAGAAGCACGGCCCCGCCTACGCCCTCGTCAACAACGCCGGCATCGCGGTCGGCGGCGCCTTCGAGGAGCAGGCGGACGGCGACGTCCGGGCGCAGTTCGAGACCAACGTCTTCGGGCTGATGGCCGTGACGCGCGCGGTGCTCCCGGCGATGCGCGGCGCGGGGCGCGGCCGCATCGTCAACGTCTCGAGCATCTCCGGGCTCGTCGGCCTCCCCGGCGTGAGCGCCTACGCGGCAACGAAGCACGCCGTCGAGGGCTTCAGCGAGGCGCTGCGCTGGGAGGTCGCCCCGTTCGGCGTCCACGTCTGCCTCGTCGAGCCCGGCACCTTCAAGACCGAAATTTTCTACGAAAACCAGCGGCGCGGCGCCCACGTCTCCCTCGACGGCCCTTACGGCGCGATGACCAGGGCGATCGAGCAGATCGTCCTGAAGGACGCCGCCAAGGCGCCGCCGCCCGCCCCGGTCGCGGCGGCGATCCTCCGCCTCATCGACGACCCATCGCCGCCTTTCCGGACCCTCGTTGGCCGGGACGCACGAGCGCTCGTCGCGCTGCGCCGTGTCATCCCCGACCGGCTCTTCGCCACGGGGATCCGTCGGCTCGTCTCGGCGCCGCGCTCGCGTTGACACGTTCTCTGGCGGCGAATAGCGTCGGCTTCGCCGTTTCCATGGCGGAGCGGCGCCACGTCGTGGCCGAAGGGGGGCCGCGCCCCCTGCCGCGCGCTGTTTTTGTCCACTTTCGTCCCCTCAGGCTAACGAAGGCTAGCCGCTGACCGCCTCCCCCGAAGCGCACCGTGCGACGGCGAGGTCAGGCCGGCAGCATCACCGAGGTCCCGGAGGAAACACCATGTCCCGCTCAGCACGCAGCATCCTGCCGCTCCTTCGCTCGCTCCTCCTGGGGGCCGCCACCGCGTCGTCGATGGCGCTCTCCGCAGGGGTCATCGTCGGATGCGGCGACGAGAACGACCCCGAGACGCACGTCAAGCGGCTCGACGACCCGGCCACGCTCACCGCCTCCGTCAACCGGCTCGTCCAGTTCTTCGAAGACGCGATGACGCGTGACAACAAGGACCGGACCGGCCCGACCGTGAAGCCGCTCCTCGACAAGATCATCGAGCCGATGACGCAGAAGTGCGTGGCCGGCGATCTCGATGAGCGCACGAACTCGAAGCTCATCAAGTTCATCTCCGACACGAGGGACCCGCGCGGCGAGGCCTGCCTCATCAAGGCGCTCAAGGACTACAAGCCCGAGTCGACCGAGGAGGACGTCCGCTGGGCCGTGCGCGGCCTCGGCGCGATGAAGTCGGAGAAGGCCGCCGAGCCGCTCATGGCCGTCTTCTCGAAGCTCCAGCACGGCAAGCCCAAGGGCTCGACGATCTCGCGCGACGTGCACGACGCGATGGTCGACATCAACAGCAAGTCCTGGGAAGACGGGCTCATCACGATGATCGGGCGCCCGATCAACGACCCGAAGGACGTCGCCACGATGCGGAACGAGCTGTTCTGGCAGATCACCGCCGCGGAGCTGCTCGGGTGGCAGCGCAGCGAGAAGGCGGTCGTGCCGCTGCTCAAGGTGGTGCTGTCGCCGCTCAAGGCGGACGCGGCCACGACCGCCATCCTCGCGCTCACGAAGATCGGCAAGCCCGCGATCCAGCCGACGATCGCGCTGCTCCAGGGCGACCAGAAGGAGCTCGTCGAGTACTCGAAGGTCGAGAACCTGAAGGGCGCCGGCGGCGACAAGGCGAGCGCGGAGCAGAAGAAGGCCGCGGAGACCGCCCACGTGGCGGCGGCAGCGCTCGTCCTGGCGACGATCGGCCGGCAGGAGTCGTCGCAGCCGCTGCTCGCCGCGCTCGAGAAGGCCGAGGACGTGCCGCGCGCCATCATCGCGCGCGAGCTGACCAAGGTGCCCAAGACGCCGGAGACCCTCGCGGCCTTCCAGGCGGCCTACGACAAGACGCCCGCGGGGCTCGAGATGCCGCCGGCCGGCATCAACGCGCGGGTGATGCTCGCCGAGGCGGCGAGCAACTTCTTCGACGCGAGCCTCGTGCCGTGGCTCGTGAAGACCGGCCTCGAGGCGCGCGGCGAGGAGGACGACGTCGCGCAGATCCGCGACGTCTCGCTGCAGACGGCCCTCAAGCTGATGAAGCCCGACCAGATCGCCGACGTCGACCGGCTCGCGGGCACCAAGACGAGCGGCGGCGGCACGGTCGGCAAGTCGATGGAGAAGGAGATCAAGATCGCGAAGGATCTGCTCTCGGCCTGCGGCACCAAGCTCGACTGTTACGTCGGCAAGCTCGGCGATCCGGCGTCGCAGGCGAAGGAGACGCAGTTCCAGGGGATCAAGTCCGCCTACATGGCGGGCGTGCTCGGCACCCCCGAGGTCCGGCAGCAGATCATCGACGCGATGCCGAAGATCACGAACGCGGCCGTGCGCTTCGTCTCGGTCTCGGTCATCGACGCCCTCTCGCCGAAGGGCGACGCCGAGGTCGCGACCAAGCTGCAGAAGATCGTCGACGAGGGCGAGACGTCGAAGGACGCCGAGAAGATCGCCGGCAACGCGCCCTTCAAGACGGTCATCTACCGCCTCACCGCCCGCGCGCAGTGACCCGAGCGCCGCGCGCCCCGTCCCGCGGTCGGCCGCGGGTCGGGCGTGCGGGGCGCGTGAAGCGCGTGGAGTGAGCGGAGCGCGCAAGCGGGCACATCACCCAGATCCAGATTTTCCTTGATTGGCGCCGCCCGGGCGCGATGCTTGCGGCGCTCGCAGGACGCTCGCACGACGCCCCACTGACGCGCCTGGGTCCTGATTTTTCCTGGCATCTCCGCCGTCTTGACGGTTTACTCCGGCCCTTGTCACGGGGTCTTCCCGGCTGAAGAACGAACCATGATCGTGCTCGAGGTAACCCAGGGTCTCGCTGCCGGGCGCACCTTCGAGCTCCAGGGCGAGCTGATCACGCTCGGGCGCTCGTCGGACAACCGCGTCGTCCTCGACGATCGCCACGTCTCCGGGGCGCACGCGCGCATCGTGAGCGGCGCGGACGGGGTGATCCTCGAGGATCTGCGCTCGACGAACGGCACGAGCGTGACGCGGCGGGGCGAGCGGCTGGAGCTCGGCGCGGGGCGCAGCGCGATCGCCCTCCAGACGGGGGACGTCATCGAGCTCGGCTCCGGGGACGCGGTCACCCGGATGGTGGTGAAGATCCCGGAGGAGGCCGACGACGCGCGGGTCGTCTCGATCCGGCGCCTCGACGAGATCGAGCCTGCCGAGGCGAAGATCGAGCGCGATCCGAGCGCGCTGTCAGCGATGTACGCGGCGCAGAAGCGCATCGGCGCGGCGAACGATCTCGACGAGGTGCTCGCCGAGATCGCCGACGCGGTGCTCGCGCTGGTGCCGAGCTCGACCCACGTCACGGTGGTGCTGCGCGACGACGACCAGGAGCCGGGCGCGGCGCCGGCGGCGTTCGTGCCGGTGCTGACGCGGGTCCGGTCCGCGTCGGGCAAAGGGGGGCCGCCTGCAGGGCCGGTCCCGATCACGCGCAGCGTGTACCGGAAGGTGATCAAGGAGCGGGCGGCCGTGCTCGCCGCGGACGCGCCGATCGAGGTCGGGCAGTCCGAGTCGCTGATGGGCGCCTCGATCCGCAGCACCCTCGCCGTGCCGCTCTGGAAGGGCGAGGAGATCATCGGCGTGCTCCAGGCCGACAACCGGAGCGTGCCGGGGATGCTGAACGCCGGCGACCTGGAGACGCTCCTCGTGCTGGCCGCCAACGCCTCGCTCGCGGTGGCGAACGCCCGGCTCATCAAGCGGCTCGTGCTCGCGGAGGAGCGGCTCCAGAAGGAGAACAGCTTCCTCAAGGGGCGCGAGGAGCGTCGCCGGGGCGGCAGCGGGGGCGCGGTCGACATCATCGGCAACAGCGACGCGATGCGGAAGGTCATCGGGCAGCTCGACAAGGTGGTCGACACGCGCGTCACGGTGCTGATCGAGGGCGAGACGGGCACGGGCAAGGAGCTCATCGCCGCCGCCGTCCACTACCGCTCCCGCCGCCGCGACAAGCTGTTCGTCGCGCAGAACTGCGCGGCGCTGGCCGAGAGCCTCCTGGAGAGCGAGCTCTTCGGCCACAGGAAGGGGTCCTTCACGGGCGCCACTGAGGAGAAGAAGGGGCTGTTCGAGATCGCCGACGGGGGCACGCTCTTCCTCGACGAGATCACCGAGACCCCGCTGTCGCTGCAATCGAAGCTCCTCCGGGCGCTCCAGGAGGGCGAGATCCGCCCCGTGGGCGCGACGAGCCCGAAGCACGTCAACGTGCGCATCGTCGCCGCGACGAACCGGAACCTCGAGGACGAGGTGGCCAAGGGGCGGTTCCGCGAGGACCTCTACTACCGCCTCAAGGTCTTCCCGATCCGCCTGCCGCCGCTGCGAGAGCGGCGCGACGACATCCCGCTGCTCGCGACGCACTTCCTGGAGCGCTACGCGGACGAGATCGGCAAGCCGTGCGGCGGGTTCAGCCAGCAGGCGATGGAGCTGATGGTCGCGTACGACTGGCCGGGCAACGTGCGGGAGCTCCAGAACGAGGTGCAGCGGATCGTCATCCAGCTGGAGCCGGGGGCGTTCGGGACGCCGGAGCTGCTCTCGGCGAGGATCCGGCAGGTCGAGGGGCTCGTGGCGCGGGCGGGGACGCCGAAGGGGTCGCTCAAGGAGATGATGGACGCGGTCGAGAAGTTCTTCCTCCTGGAAGCGCTGCGCGGGCACAACAACAACAAGACCAACGCGGCGAAGTCGCTCGGGATCACGCGCGAGGGGCTCCACAAGAAGCTCCGGCAATACGGGATCTGACGGGACGGAGGGAGAGGGAGCCCTGGACGCGGGGGAGCCCTCGGGAGGGGGCGTCGCGCGCGGGGCCGGCGGGGGGCCCTTCCCACGAACTCGCGCCTTGTGGTGGCTGTTGCCCGCTGAACGGGGGAGGGAGAACCGGGGGCGACTCGCTTCGATGCGGGCCGGCGCTCGGGTTCGTGGGGCCCTTCCCCCGCCGGCCCCGCGCGCGATACCCCCTCCCGAGGGCTCTCTCCAGGGGATGGGAAAGAGCGTTTTCGAAGGTGCGCGCGGGCGGACGGGGGCGGAGATCGGGCGGGATGGAGTCGGGGATTTGCGGGCGATCTCTACGCGGCGTGGCGGGGACGCTGGGGTCTGGCCGCGGGGGCGGGGGGGAGGCTCTTATCGCTTCGGATTGGCGCGCATCTGCTTCGAGATCTGCTTCCAGCGCCGCTTTTCCTCGATCCTCACGCGCACGTCCTGCTGCCCGGCGAGGTGGCGTCGCTCGGCAGCCAGCTTGAGGTAGCCGCCGAGGCGCTCGGGATCGAGATCGCCGTCCTTGATGGCACGGAGCACGGCGCAGCCGGGCTCGCCGTCGTGCGCGCAGTCCCGGAAGCGGCAGGCCGCGGCGTGGGCCTCGACATCGTCGAAGCCGGCCGGGGCGCTGCCGCCCGCGGACCAGAGGCCGAGCTCCCGTATGCCCGGCGTGTCGATGAGGAGGCCACCGCCAGGGATCAGGAACAGCTCGCGGTGAGCCGTCGTGTGGCGGCCGCGCTCGTCCGACGCCCGGATCGCGCCCTCGCGCTGGACCTCCATGCCGAGCAGGCGATTGCTGAGCGCGGACTTCCCCACGCCGGACGAGCCGACGAGGGCGATGGTCTCCCCTGCCCCGATCTCGGCGCGGAGCGCGTCGAGGCCGGCGCCTGAGAGCGCGCTGACGAGCGCGACCCGCGCGGTGGGGGCGACGTCCCGCGCCGCGTCGATGTACCGCTCCGGATCCGGGCAGACATCGGCCTTGTTGAGCACGAGGACCGGGCGAGCGCCGCTGTCGAGGACGGCGTCGATGTACCGCTCCAGGCGGCGCAGGTTGAAGTCGGCGTTCAGCGACGTGACGATGAACACCTTGTCGATGTTGGCCGCGAGCACCTGGGCCTCCACCGTGGGCCCCGCGGCCTTGCGGCGCAGGCACGTGCTCCGCGCGAACGTGTGCACGATGTACGCGGGCCCGGCGCCGTCGCCAGGCCTGAGCCCCACCCAGTCACCGACGGTGGGGAGCGCCGCGCGATCCGCGGCCTCGTGCGCGAGGCGCCCGCTGACCACCGCGAAGCGCGGGCCCTCGGCGGTCTGAACGTGGTGCCTGGACGCGGAGGCGAGGACGACGCGCGCAGGCTGCACGGCATTCTCCAGACAGGCGAGCTGGCTCGCGAAGAAGGGAGTCCATCCGAGCCCGACCAGATCGGGCTGCATTTCGTGCTGCGAAGACGGATCAACGAGAGAATCGAGGTGAGTTTGCATGACGGACGAGCGCTCCATGGCGTTCGGCCGCGCCCGAGCTCGGTGCGCGGCGATCGACGGACAGGGCGCGGCGGCGCACAAGCGCGCACGCGCCGGCCATTCCACGCGCGGGGCCGCCGCGGAGCGGAGCTCGTCGATCGATCAGGACGTCACGCCAGAAGGCACGCCCGGCCAGGGCAGATCCCTGCGAGGGGCACGCGCTCAGGGTACACACGCGCCCCTCAGGGCACGCGGGCGACGTCGCGGAGACGTGGAGACGAGCTCAGCCGACCGCGGCGGAAACGACGGCGGCGGCGCAATGGGTGTGCGATGTGTTGGCACTCATGACCTGACCTCCGTGTCGGCTCACGTCACCACGACGCGACAGCAGCCAGAATCCTATGGTCCCGCGCCGACGTCAAGCGCTCTCGGGTCGGCCCGTCTGCAACGACAGCGAGCACAGCGCACGCGCACGTGGCGCAGGCGACGAGCGCACGGAGCCCGCGTTGGGGAAGCGACGAGCGCGCGGCGAGGTGCGAGGATTGCGGCGAAGCGGGGACGTGCGTGGGCCGGACGGAGGCGCGCGGGACCTGGGACGCGCTCGTTCCAGGTGCGCTCGTTCCAGGCAACAGCGGGTCGACAATTTCCGCTCGGCCGATGGTTGCCAATGGTTGCCGATAGTTGGAAGACCGACGAAGCCGGACGAGAGCGCGCCTTCCAGGCGAGGCCACCCCGCCCTCCGGCCCTGACGGCCTCGGAGGTTGCGAGGAGCGCCTCGCCGCACTAGGGTCCTCCGCTCCATGCCCACACACTTCGAGCTCGTCTCCGAATTCAAGCCGTGCGGTGACCAGCCTCGCGCGCTCCAGGAGATCTGCTCCGCTTTCGAGCAGGGCGAGGCCTTCCAGGTCCTCCTCGGCGTCACGGGCAGCGGCAAGACGTTCACCGCCGCCAAGGTGATCGAGAAGCTGCAAAAGCCGACCCTCATCATGGCGCCGAACAAGACGCTGGCGGCCCAGCTCTACGGCGAGATGCGGGAGCTCTTCCCCAACAACGCGGTCCACTACTTCGTCAGCTACTACGACTACTACCAGCCCGAAGCCTACGTCCCGACGAGCGACACGTACATCGAGAAGGACGCGATCATCAACGACGCGATCGACCGCATGCGCCACGCGGCGACGCACGCGCTGCTCTCGCGGCCGGACGTGATCATCGTCGCCTCGGTGAGCTGCATCTACGGCATCGGCTCGGCCGAGAGCTACCACGGGCTCCTCATCAAGCTCGAGCGCGGCACCGAGATCCGCCGCGACGAGCTCCTGCGGCGGCTCGTCGACATCCAGTACACGCGGAACGACGTCGATTTCCACCGCGGGACGTTCCGCGTCCGCGGCGACGTCGTCGAGATCTTCCCGGCCTACGAGGAGGCGCTCGCGATCCGCGTCGAGTTCTTCGGCGACGAGATCGAGGCCATCAAGGAGGTCGACCCGGTCCGCGGCAAGGTGGTGGGCCAGCTCGATCGCTACGCGGTCTTCCCCGGCTCCCACTACGTCACCGAGCAGCAGCAGCTCAGGCTCGCGATCCAGGCGATCCGCGAGGAGCTGCGCGAGCGCATCGACTTCTACGACAGGGCCGTGCGCTTCCTGGAGAAGCAGCGTATCGAGCAGCGCACGATGTACGATCTCGAGATGCTGGAGCAGATGGGGTTCTGCAACGGCATCGAGAACTACTCGCGCCACCTCTCGGGCCGGAAGTCCGGCGAGCCCCCGCCGACGCTGATCGACTATTTCCCGAAGGACTTTCTCCTCATCATCGACGAGTCGCACCAGACCGTCCCGCAGGTCGGGGCGATGTACCGGGGCGACCGGGCGCGGAAGGAGACGCTCGTCGAGTACGGGTTCCGGCTCCCCAGCGCGCTCGACAACCGGCCGCTCAAGTTCGAGGAGTTCGAGCAGCACTACGCGCAGGTCCTCTTCGTGAGCGCGACGCCCGGCGACTACGAGCTGCAGAAGTCGGCCGGCTCGGTCGTGGAGCAGATCATCCGGCCGACCGGGCTCATCGATCCGCAGATCCACATCCGCCCGGTGTCCGGGCAGGTCGACGACCTGCTCGCGCGCATCCGGGAGCGGGTCGGCCGCGGCGATCGCGTGCTCGTGACGACGCTGACCAAGCGGATGGCCGAGGATTTGACCGAGTACTACACGGAGCTCGGCATCCGGGTCCGCTACCTCCACTCGGACGTCGACACGCTCCAGCGCGTGGAGATCCTGCGCGATCTCCGGCGCGGCGAGTTCGACGTGCTGGTCGGCATCAACCTGCTGCGCGAGGGGCTCGACCTCCCCGAGGTGTCGCTGGTCGCCATCCTCGACGCCGACAAGGAGGGCTTCCTCCGGAGCCCGCGCTCGCTCATCCAGACGATCGGCCGCGCCGCCCGCAACGTGAACGGCGAGGTCGTGATGTACGCCGATCGCATCACCGAGGCGATGAAGCGCGCGATGGACGAGACCAACCGGCGGCGCGCGATCCAGGAGGCGTACAACAAGGAGCACGGCATCACGCCGGCCACGGTGAAGAAGGCGATCCTCGACCTGTCGCCCACCTCGGGCACGCGCGACTACTACGCCGTGCCGAAGGGGACCGCGAAGCCGGCGGCCGAGGCGGGGCGCGCCGCGGTGGACCTCGTCGACCAGATCGACGCGCTCCGGCAGGAGATGTTCGCGGCGGCGGAGAACCTCGAGTTCGAGAAGGCGGCGCGGCTGCGCGATCAGCTCCGGCAGCTCAAGGCACAGCAGGGGGACGGGGACGCTGGCGCGGCGCGCGAGGCGGCCGAGGAGAAGCCGGCGCGGTCCGGGCGGCCGGCGAGCCGGCGCGGTCCGGGCGGCAAGGGGGGCGGACGGGCGGCGACGGGCGGCAAGGGGGGTGGACGGGCGGCGGCGGGGCGAGGGGGCGGGCGCTACCGATAGCGACGGAGCCCGCGAGGGAGGAGGCTGCGCGCGCGGGGGGGGGGCGGTGGGCCCGCCCACGAACTCGGGCCTTTTGGGGGGCTGTTGCCTGCTGGACGGGGTGGGTGAGTTCGCACGGCAATGGCTGCGCTGCGGGCCGGCCCTCGGGTTCGTGGGGCCCGCCCACCGCCCCCCCCCCGCGCGCGCAGCCTCCTCCCTCGCGGGCTCTTTGTGGGGGGATGGGGGTGGGTGGCTGCAGGCGCTACGAAGCGGGGGAGCGGACGGGAGCGGAACGCGAAGGGGGAAGCGGTGGTTCGGTAAAGGAGCTTCTTTTCGGGAAAGCATCGTTTTGCTTCGGGCGGCGCTGTATCGGCGTCGACCCTGGGGCGCGGCGCTGTTAAGGGGGCGCCGGCATGGCAGTCTCGCCCGATCCGATACTCGTCACCGTCACCGGCAGGGACCACCCGGGCATCACCGCTCGACTCACCGGCATCCTCAGCGACATCGGCGCAACGCTGCTCGACATCGAGCAGGTGGTGGTGCACGGAAACCTGAACCTCGCGCTCCTCGCGCTCTTCCCCGAGACACGCAGCGGACTCAAGGAGCTGCTGTTCGCCGCGAAGGAGCTCGGCGTGACGCTGGACTTCAAGCCGCTCGACGGCGGCGCGCCGCGGCGCGCGCCCGGGAGCCGGTACGTGGTGACAGCCATCGGCCGCGAGCTCGGCGCGAAGCCGCTGCACGACGTGGCGGCCACACTCGCAGCCCACGGCGCGAACATCGAGAAGATCGCGCGGCTGTCGGTCGAACGCCTCTCCTCGGTGGAGATCCAGGTGCTGCTCCAGCGCGAGGAGGAAGCCGACACGCTCAAGCAGGCCCTCCTCGCGCTCGCGACGCAGAACAGCTTCGATCTCGCGCTGCAACGCGAAGGCCTCTTCCGCCGGAGCAAGCGGCTCGTCGTGATGGACATGGACTCGACGCTCATCCGTATCGAGGTGATCGACGAGCTGGCGCGCGCGAAGGGCGTCGCGGAGCAGGTGGCGAAGATCACCGAGCGCGCGATGCAGGGGGAGATGGATTATGACGAGTCGCTCCGCCAGCGGCTCTCGCTGCTCCGCGGCCTCGACGTCGGCGTGCTGCGGAAGCTCGCCGCAGAGCTCCCCATCACCGAGGGCGCGGAGACGCTCATCCGGGTGCTGAAGCGGCTCGGCTACCGGACCGCGGTGATCTCCGGCGGCTTCTCGATCGCAGCGGAGGCGCTGAAGGCACGGCTCGGGATCGATTACGCCTACTCGAACGCGCTGGAGGTCGTGAACGGACAGCTGACCGGCCGGGTCACAGGGCCGATCGTCAACGCGCAACGCAAGGCCGAGCTGCTCGAGACCATCGCCCAGGCAGAAGGCGTGTTGCTCGATCAAACCATCGCCGTGGGCGACGGCGCCAACGACCTTTTGATGCTGCAGAGGGCCGGCCTCGGCGTCGCGTTCCGCGCAAAGCCCAAGCTGCGAGAGGTCGCCGACACGTCCCTCTCCGCAAGCGGCCTCGACGCCATCCTCTTCCTGCTCGGCATCACCGAACGCGAGCTCCTCGAGGTGGCGTGAGCGACACGACACGACCCGTCCGGCCAGCAGCGGAGTCCCGCGGGACGCTGCGCCGTCGCGCGGGCATGCCGCACGCCCGCGCGACGGCGCGGCGCCACGCTTGACAGGCGCGCGCGCCACAGGCCTGAACCGATTCAGTTCACGGCTGGCCCGTCGACACCGGGCGAGGGCTGCGGGACCCCCCCGGACGCCGCGGAGCACGAGGCGATGGCCGCGGAGCTCGCGCCGGCGATCATCGGACGCCGCGGAGCACGAGGCGATGGCCGCGGAGCTCGCGCCGGCGATCGAGTCAGCCCCGGGCTGGTGATCCCGGCGCGCTGGCCGGCCCCTCGCGGCCGTCCGGCGCGGCGCCCCGCCCCCCGTCCCTGGCCAGGCGACGGTGTGGGAGAGGCTGCGCCAGGCTCTTCGCTCGCTCGCGGCGTTCGACCCTGCGCGGCGTTCGGCTCGCCCGCGGGCCGTCGTGCTATCCAACCGGGGCCATGCGGAGAAGCCGGTTCACACAACAGGCGCGATCCGTCGCCTGGAGCGGAGGTGATGCGTGAAGCGTCCGACGATCACGGACATCGCGTGGCGTGCGGGGGTGTCCAAAGGAGCGGTGTCGTATGCGCTGAACGGCAGGCCCGGCGTGTCGGAGCCGACGCGCGAGCGGATCCTGGCCATCGCGGCGGAGCTCGGCTGGCAGCCGAGCAACGCGGCGCGGGCGCTCTCCGACGGCCGCGCAGGCGCCGTCGGCCTGGTCATCGATCGGCCCGCGCACATGCTCGGCATCGAGCCGTTCTTCATGCAGCTCATCTCCGGCATCGAGGCGGAGCTGTCCGAGAAGGCCGAGGCGCTGCTGCTCAAGGTCACGGAGGATCGCGTGGCCGAGGTGGAGACCTACCGCCGCTGGTGGGCCGAGCGGCGGGTCGACGGGGTGATCCTCGTCGACCTCTGCGACGACGATCCGCGCGTGAAGCTGATCGAGGAGCTGAAGCTCCCGGCGGTGGTGATCGGCGGGCCGGCGGGCAAGGGGCAGCTGCCCGCGGTGTGGAGCGACGACGCGAGCGCGATGCGGGCCGTCGTCGACTACCTGGCCGCGCTGGGTCACCGGTCGATCGCGCGGGTCGCCGGCCCCGCGGAGTTCGTGCACACAGCGGTCCGGACCAAGGCGTTCACCGCGGCCGCACGCCAGCGGCGCCTGGATCGGGTGCAGACGGTCCACGCCGACTACACGGGCGAGGCGGGCGGCCAGGCCACACGGCGGCTGCTGGCCGAGGCCTCGCCGCCGACGGCCATCGTCTTCGACAACGACGTGATGGCCGTGGCCGCGCTCGCGGTCGCCCACGAGATGCGCGTCCACGTGCCGGAGCGCCTCTCGATCGTGGCCTGGGACGACTCGGCGCTGTGCCAGCTCGTGCACCCCGCCCTGACCGCGGTGCGCCGCAACATCGCCGAGCACGGCTCCCGCGCCGCCGCGCTGCTCCTCCGCCTCGTCGCCGGAGAGCCGGTCACCGACGACGAGTGCAGCGCGCCGACGCTCGCGACGCGGGGCAGCACCGCCCCGCCCCCCCGCGCATGAGACGGCCTCGCCCGAGCGAGGGCGCGGCCCCCCGCACGGGCGCATAGACTGAACCGATTAAGTAACGTAAACTGGACCGATTAAGTCGCCCGCCGGCCGCGCCGCGAGCAGGGTGACGGACGGTGTTCGAGAGCGCCGCTCTGCATGACCAGGACGTGAGGACTATGCATCGCAATTTCGCCAAAGTCGCAGTTCGTCAACAGGCGATCGCCTGGCTGGGGGCCAATTTCTGGTCGAGGCGCGGCGGCCCGCTCATGTGGCAGAGCTATGATCCGTTCGTGGTCCGCGAGGAGCTCCGGGTGCTCGCCGATCACGGCCTGACCATGACCCGGTCGTTCTTCTACTGGCCTCACTTCATGCCGGAGCCGGACCGGATCGACGAGGACTGCGTCGCGCGTTATGCCGATTTCCTCGAGGCGCACGTCGAGGCGGGCCTCACGACGATCCCGACCCTCCTCGTCGGCCACATGTCCGGCGAGAACTGGGACCCGGCCTGGCGGCGCGGGCGGGACCTCTACGGCGACGTGTGGATGGTGGCCCGGCAAGCCTGGTTCGCCGAGCAGATGGCGCGGCGCTTCGCGGGGCACCCGGCGGTGACGGGCTGGCTCGTCTCCAACGAAATGCCGATCTACGGCGAGCGCGAGCGCTCGATCCGCGAGAACGTCACGAGCTGGGCGAGCCTGGTCGTGCAGGCGCTGCGGGCCGGCGGGGCGAGCCAGCCAATCTCGATCGGCGATGGCGCGTGGGGCATCGAGGTCACGGGGAACGACAATGGGTTCTCCGTCCGCGATCTCGGCGCGCTCGTCGATTTCCTCGGCCCGCACGTGTACCGGATGGAGAACGACCTGGTGCGCCAGCACTACGGCGCGGCGTTCGTCTGCGAGCTCACGGGCTTCCTCGGAAAGCCCGTCGTGCTGGAGGAGTTCGGCGTGTCATCGGCTTTCGCTTCCGACGAGAACGCCGCGCACTACTACCGTCAGGTCCTCCACAACACGCTGCTTGCCGGCGCCACGGGCTGGATCGGCTGGAACAACACCGATTTCGATCTCATCCACCAGGATCCCTACAGGCACCACCCCTTCGAGCTCCACTTCGGGCTGACGACCGTCGACGGCCGCCCCAAGCCGCAGCTCGAGGAGATGGCCCGCTTCGCGAAGGTGCTCTCCGACATCGACGTCCTCGGCTGTGAGCGCGAGCCGGCCGACGCGGCGATCATCGTCCCATCGTACCTGGAAGGCGCGTTCCCGTTCACGGAGGCCGAGGACCGCAGCTATCTGTTCACGATGCTGCGCCAGGCCTACATCGCGGCGAAGGAGGCGGACCTGCCGGTCGGGCTGACCCGGGAGCGAGACGGGATCGCCGAGGACTGCCGGCTTTACCTGCTGCCGTCGGCCAAGCAGCTGACCGCGCCCACATGGCATCTCCTGGAGCGGCTGGCGTCCGCCGGAGCGGTCGTCTACGCGTCGTACTGCCACGGCACGCACGGATCGCAGCGCGGGCCGTGGTACGCGCACCTCAACGCGATGTTCGGCGTCGAGCACCAGCTGCGCTACGGGATGGTCGATCCGATCGAGGACGATCGCGCGAAGCTCACCTTCGAATGCCAGTTCGGCACGATCGCGGCGGGCACGACGCTCACGTTCCCGGTCTCCGGCACCGAGAACAGCCGCGCTTACCTGCCCGTGCGCGCCAGGGGCGCGGAGGTCGTCGCGGTCGACCAGCGCGGCCGGCCTGCGCTGCTGCGGCGCAAGATCGGGAGCGGCAGCGTCGTGCTCTGCACCTATCCGATCGAGCACTTCGCCGCGGCGACCCCGCGGATCAACCCGGAGCCGACCTACCGGCTCTACGACGCGCTCGCCGAGCTCGCCGGCGTGAAGCGGCCGGTGACGGTGGACGACCCGCGCGTCGCGGCCGACACGCTGCGCCACCGCGATGGCCGCCGCTTCGTGTTCCTGGTCAGCCAGGCGGATCAGCCGCTCTCGGTGAAGCCCGCCGCGGCCTCGGGGCACCTGACCGAGCTGGGCGGCAAATCCCCGGTCCACGCCGTGGAGCTCTCGCCGTACGACGTGCGGATCCTCGAGCTGCGATCAGGGCCGCGGTGAATCGTCCGGTTCCGGCGCGCCCGGCGCCGAGAACCGGAGCAGGAGCAGCCCGGCCAGCGAGACGACCATCCCTGCAACCGTGATGCTCCACGGCAGGAGCTCTCCTTCGATGACGCCTTGCCCCCAAGACGGCTTGAAATAGAGGAGCGACACCGCGAGCCCGTTGTTCAGGGCGTGAAGCAGCGCTCCGGGCAGCACGGAGCCGGTGCGGTGGCGCGCGTAGCCGAGCACCAGCCCGAGCGAGAACGTCGGCAGGAGCCGGTACACCGACCCGTGCGCGAGCCCGAAGAGGAGCGCCGAAACGACGATCGCCACCGCGGGCCCGGCGCGGCGCAGGCCCGCGTAGACGAGGCCGCGGAACAGGAGCTCCTCGCAGACGGCCGGCGTGACGGCGACGAGCAGCAGGACGACCGGGTACGGCTGCCCGCCGAGCAGCACGAGCTCCCCTAGCTCACGGGCGAAGGGCTCCGGCGCGGGGAACCACCGGAGGACGGTGCCGCCGATCGCGGCCCACGCCGAGACGCCGAGGAGCAGCGCCCCGGCGACGCCGCGGACCGCGGGCGCCCTGAGGCCGAGCGTCGCCCGCGGCGAGTAGCCGAAGCCGGCGACCAGCGCGAGGGTCGGGACCAGGAAGAAGCCGACCTGCGAGACAGCGAGCTGGACCGCCACGCTGGCGCGGGCGATGAGCAGGCTGCCATAGAAGAAAAGCACCTGGACGCCCGCGAACGCCGCCAGCGAGAAGCCCGTTGAGGGGACGCCGCCGGCCCGGCGCCCCAGGCCGAGCACGGCGCGCGCCGACTCGTGCCCCCCGAGGAGCACGCTCTCGCGCTCGAAGACGCGCGCGGCGAAGAGGAGCGCGAGGCAGGCATAGAGCGCCGAGGAGACGAGCGCCGTGAAGAGGAGATCGGCCGGCGCCTCTCCGACGAACAGCGCCTTGATCAGCACCGCGATGTTGAGGACCGGGGCGTAGGCCGTCCACGGGTTGAGCTCGACCACCGGCAGGGCCGTGATGCCGGCGAGCAGCGAGAGCGGCAGGTACGCCGGCATGAGCGCGTTCTGACCGTCCTTGAAGTCCTTCGCGAACACGGCGAGCGCGAGGAACAGCGCCGAGAACAGGAGCGTGACCGGCACGAGCAGCACGAACGTCAGCGCGAAGGTGCCGGGGCCGACCACCATCGCGTCGGGCAGCAACCGGCTCACCGTGAGCGACATGCTCACCACGTTGCCGAGCGCCGTGAGCAGCGAGATGACCCACACGGCCAGGAACTTGCCCGAGATGATCTCGATGGGCCGCACGGGGGCGCACAGCAGCGTCTGCATCGTGCCGCGCTCCTTCTCGCCCGCCGTCAGATCGATCGCGGGGAGGAAGCTGCCGAGGAGCGACATCAGGATCAGCAGCATCGGCATCATCGCGCCGAGGATCTGGCCGACCTTGCGGCTGTCCGCCGCGACGTCGCGAGGCACGACGTCGAACGCGCGCGAGAACCCCTCGGGCAGGCCGCGCTCCACCTCTCGATCCGCGATGATGGCCTTGCGGGCGCGCCGCAGCGCGCCCTCGAGGCGCGCCTCCGCCGTGGCCGAGTCGGCGCGGACCGAGTCGAAGTAGATCGCGACGGCGCCCTTCCCGCCGCGCCCGAGCTCGGCCCCCAGCGAGGGCCACGGGACGAGCACCGCGTCGACCTTGCGCTCGCTCACCGCGGCGCGCGCCGCGGCGAGCACGGGGTTCTCCGGCTCGATCCACCTCGGCGGCTCGGCCTCGGAGGGCGGCGCCTCGCCCTCGTCCGCCGCGGGCGCCGGCCCCGCCGGCGGCGCGAGCGCCCCGGAGAGGAGCCCCTCGCGCACGTCGGGGGGCGCGCCGGCCCACGGCGCGAGCTCGATCTTGCCCGCCGCCGAGAGCCTCGTCTGCAGGTCCTCGGCGAGCTCTCCCCAGACCGCGATCCTGGACGGGCGCGCCTCGCGCGCATCCGCCTCGAAGCCGACGAGCTTGCTCATCGCGAGCGCGAAGAGCGGGTAGAGAAGGAGCGGGACCACGACGAGGCGCACGAGCGTGCGCCGATCCCGGAGCGACTCGACGAGCTCCTTGCGGAGGATCGTCCAGACGATGGCGAGCCTCACGGCGCCTCAGCCTCCTTGCGCGGGCGCGCTCGGGCGCTCGGGCGTATCGCGCGCAGCGCTCGGGCGGCTCCGCTCCACGTGGTGGAGGAAGGCGTCGGTCAGGTTCGTCGTGCCGGACCGCCCGAGGAGCTCGGGCAGCGTGCCGGCGTCGACGACGCGGCCCTCGTGCATGAGGGCGATGCGGTCGCAGAGGTACTCGGCCTCGCTCATGATGTGCGTCGAGAAGAGGATGGCCCTGCCCGCGGCGCGCTCCCGCCGGATCGACGCGACGATGAAGCGGCCGCTGAGGATGTCGAGCGCCGTCGTCGGCTCGTCGAGGATGAGCACCTGCGGCTCGTGGAGGAACGCGCGCGCGATGTTGGCGCGCTGCTTCTGCCCCGTGGAGAGCGTGCCGCACGGCCGCGAGGCGAACGCCTCCATCTCCAGGTCGGCCACGAGTGCGTCGATCCGGCGCGAGAGCGCCGCCTCTTCCATGCCGTACAGCCGACCGAAGTAGCGGAGCACCTCGCGGGGCGTGAGCCGCTGATAGAGCTGCGTGTCCCCGGAGAGGAAGCCGAGGCGCTGCTTCGCCTCGAGCGGCCTCGCGGCCAGGTCGACGCCGCCGACAAGGATCTGCCCCTGGTCCGGCGACAGGATGCCGGCGAGCATCCGCAAGGTCGTCGTCTTGCCCGCGCCGTTCGGCCCGAGCAGCCCGACGACCTCCCCGGCGTGCACGGCGAGATCGACCCCGTCCACGGCCGTGACGCCGCCGTACCGCTTCACCAGACGCTCGGCGTACAGGGCGGGGCGCATGGGAGCGTCTCCTAGTTCGGTCCGCGGCGCGGCGCAAAGCGCCCTTCGTACGGGCCCGCACGCAGGGCGGCCCGGCGCACCGCCGCCTGCTCGCGCCGCCCGGTCGCCCCCGTCCAGGCCGCGTGGCGGCGCCGCCTCTCGACGTCCGCCGCGGGCTCCCTAGACTACGCTGACGTCCATGCCAACGAGCCCGTCCTCGATGCCCTATCGCGACCGTACGACGCCCGAGCCGGTCCAGTGCCCCTGCGGCCACGGTCGCGATCATTACATGGTGAGCGCCGAGGCGGAGTACCGCGTCCTCGGGTACATCCAGCTCGCGTTCGGGATCTCGGCCCGGCCGACGAAGGTGAAGTACAGGTGCCGGCGCTGCGACTCGGTCTTCGCGACGACGAAGGATCCCGCGGTCCTCGACAAGCATTACTGACGTGCGGCGAAGCGAGCGCGCGTGAGCGACACATGGCCGGCCGCCGCGCGCGGCCCGGAGGCTTCAGCTTCATGAAAGGACGCGTCCTCATCGTCGCCGGATCCGACTCGGGCGGCGGCGCCGGAATCCAGGCCGATCTCAAGGCAGTCACCGCGCTCGACGCGTTCGGCGCGACGGCGATCACCGCGCTCACCGCCCAGAACACCCGTGGCGTCGACGCCGTGTTCCCGGTGCCTCCCGACTTCATCGGTCGCCAGATGGAGGTGGTGCTCGACGACATCGGCGCGGACGCCATCAAGACCGGGATGCTCCACTCGGCCGAGGTCATCGACGAGGTCGCGCGCGTCTACGAGCGCCTCGGCCGCGGCGCGCCGCTCGTGGTGGACCCCGTGATGGTCGCCAAGGGCGGCGCCCGGCTGCTGAAGCCCGAAGCGGAGGGCGCCCTGCGCGCCCGGCTCCTGCCGCTCGCCGCGCTGCTCACGCCGAACATCCCCGAGGCCGAGGCGCTGACCGGCGTGGTCATCGACAGCGTGGACGCGATGCGCGGCGCCGCCGCGCAGCTGCTCGCCATGGGGCCGCGCGCCGTGCTGCTGAAGGGTGGCCACCTCCCGGGCGCGACGGTCGTCGACGTCCTCCGGGCCGCGCCGGGGCCCGGCGCCTCCGGGCTGCCGGAGGGCGAGCTGCTGTTCGAGGACGCGCGCATTGAGACGCGCGCGACGCACGGCACGGGCTGCACGCTCGCCTCGGCCATCGCCGCTGGCCTCGCCCAGGGCCTCGCCCTCGTCCCGTCGATCGGGCGCGCGCGGCGCTACCTCCGCGAGGCCATGCGCTCCGCGCCGGGGCTCGGCCAGGGCCATGGTCCGCTGAACCACGCCCACACGGCGCGGCCGTTCCCCTGAACAGCGCCGCGCGCCGCGCGCGTCTGTGGACGACCGCGACGACCGCGACGACCGCGACGACCGCGGCGGCTGCGACGACCGCGGCGGCTGCGACGACCGCGGCGGCCGCGCCCCGCGGGCCCCGCACGGTGGCCAGGCGGCCCTGCGCAGGAGCGGCGGGGCGGCCCCGTGCGGCGCCGAACGGGCCGCCTGCAGCCCTTGTGCAACGACTCGTTGCGCCCGGAGCGCGAATGGACGACCCTGCGCGCAGTCCGTATCGGCGTCCCGGCGCGTCTCCTTCGGCGCCGTCGCGGAGCTCTTCCTCACCCTTCGTGCGCCCGTGGCCGTGACCAAAGATCCCCTCCCTCCCATCGACGTCGGAACGGTCATCAACGACCGCTACGAGGTCCTGAAGAGCATCGGCAAAGGCGGCATGGGCGAGGTGTTCTTGGCCTTCGACCGCCTCACCCAGCAGCAGGTTGCGCTCAAGGTGGTGCCCGAGGCCTCCGCCATGCCCGGCGACGACGAGGCCCTGCGACAGGAGGTGATCCTCGCGCAGAAGGCCCGCCACCCGAACGTCTGCCGCGTGCACGACCTCGCCCCGAGCCCGTGGGGGCCCATCCTCGTGATGGAGTACATCCCCGGGCAGACGCTCCACAACCACATCCGCAAGCGCAAGACGTCGGGCGGCTTCAGCGCCGACGAGTTCCGCAAGATCTCGACCGACGTCTGCGCGGGGCTCGCCGCGATCCACCAGCAGGGGCTCGTGCACGGCGATCTGAAGCCCGGCAACGTGATGGTCGCCGACGATCGCGCGGTCATCCTCGACTTCGGCTTCGCGAAGGAGCGCGCCCGCGCCGCCGTGCGCAAGCCGGGGGCGCCTCCGGACGGCGGCACGCCTCACTACATGTCGCCGGAGCGGCTGCGCAGCGGCGGCGCGAGCCCGGAGGACGATGTCTACGCCGCGGCGCTGACGCTCTGGGAGATGTGGACCTGCCGCGTCCCCGAGCCCGGCTACAAGCCGCGGCTCAAGACGATGAAGCAGCAGATCACGTTCGACGTGCCCGCTGCGCTGACGAACGACGAGATCAGGCAGATCTTCCGCGCGCTGAACCCGGATCCGCAGATGCGCCCGCAGGCGCGGCACATGCGGTTCTTCAACCCGACGCAGACCGCGACCGCGCCGATCCAGCTGCCGCGCGAGCGCATCGATCCAGGCCCGGCGCCTGGGCGGGCCATCAAGACGCAGTTCACGCCCGGCGCGCAGTCGCTGCTCATCACGTACGCCACGAACGCGCCCGACAGCGTCTCCACCCTGTTCCCGCTGCAGAAGCCGGTGCTCTCCATCGGCCGCCGCAGCGATCAGGATCTCGTCCTCGCCGAGGCGACCGTCTCCGGCTCACACGCGCTCCTCCGCTGGCAGACGGGCTCCTGGCTGGTCGAGGATCTGAACAGCACGAACGGCACGTACGCGGACTTCCCCTTCGAGCGCAAAGCGCAGGTCTCGCTGCTCCACGGGGCCGAGGTGCAGCTCGGCGAGTGCCGCCTCATGGTGGTCACGTTCGGGCCCGACTCGCCGCACCACGACAAGGCGAAGCGCTACCTCGCCCGGCGCGACGGCCTCACGGGGCTGCTCGTGCGCGAGCACCTGATGAAGGCGATCGACGAGGACGGCTTCTTCGCCGAGTGGGCCGAGGTGCCGATGCAGATCGCGCGCTTCGAGCTCCGCGGCCAGAACGGCCTCGTGAGCTTGCGACCGACGATCCTCGAGATGCTCGCGCTCCGCAAGGCCGCGCTTCAAGTCGTCGATCTGACCCAGACGCTGCTGCTCAGCCTGACGCCGGCCGCGGCCGGGCGCACCGGCCCGCTCACGTTCGTCGTCTCCATCGTGGGTCCCAACCTGGACGAGGCCCAGCACGTGGTCGAGCAGGTCGTCGCGCAGGTGCAAGGCACGCTCCCCGAGACGCTCGAGCTGACCGCCACGCTCGTGAAGTGCGAGCCTGGCCGCCCCGCGCGCACGCTGATCGACTGAGGCAGTCCGCCGGGTCGTTGCTCGACCGTCGCTCGAGCACCGGGACCGGGCCGTGGATCGAGCGCGTGCTCCGTCACGAAGACGCGGAGCCCATCACCAAGCGCACCGCGCCGGTGTCAGCCCGCGCAGCGCCTGCCCCCTGCGAGCGCTCTTGCACGACGGGAGCCCGCTCCCAGGCCGGAGCAGCGAGCGGCTACTGAGCGGCGAGCTGCTGCCGGGCTGTGAGCGGCTGCTGGGACGGCCCGCTGCACGCCTCACCCGGAGCGGCGACGCCATCGAGCACCACCTCGCCGGTCGACTGCCGGACGTCGATCTCTCCCTGCCAGATGAGCTCTGCGCTGCCCTGAGCGTCGACGACGTCGCGCAGCAGCCGCACGTAGACCTTGCGCGGGGCGACCTCGGGAATCGCCACTGCGAAGTCGAACGCGCAGACCGAATCACACCTCGGATTCGTCGCGTCGGGCTCGTCCCTCTCGGTGATCTCGTAGATGCTGTCGATCCTGTCGACGTGCATCGCGCGCTGCCCGCAACAGTTCAGCAGGAGCCGGCTGTTCGCGATCTTCAGGGCCCCGCTCGCCCGGTCGTAGCGCCAGCGCAGGACCTCGGCCCCGCAGTAGCTCTCCTCCCCCTCGGAGGCGAGCCGCCGCTCCGGTTCCACGAACCCGCCGGCCTCGCTCACGAGCCCCACGTGCGCGGGCTCCGCCTCGAGGCACGCGCTCAGAGCGAGCATCGATCCCACCGTTGCAAGCGCTCCACAGACCCCCAGGTACTTCATGCCCCGACTTCCTTGGCTGTCCCGCGACACTGTTAAAATACGCCCAAAGAAAAAGAACCAGGGCCTCTAGATACGCGCTTCACGTGTCCGCTACCTGCGCCTAGGGATTCAGCTGCAAGCCGACGTACGTAAGGTGCGAACGCATGCCGCACCCCGGAGCAGCTGCACGCACATTCGAGTGTGATCTACGGGTTTCTGGAATACTTGTCCAGGCGAAAGTGGCAGAGTTAGCCCGATTCTCTGACCATGAACGTCATGGTCAGTTCACCTGCTCCGCCATCCCACCCATCGCCACATGCCGCCACGCGTCGCCACACGCCGCGCGCCGCGCGCCGACATCCGCGGCGGGACAATTCGCGAGCTCTCCCTCCCCCTGCCGACCGCACCGCGGGCTCGAGGTGCGGCGGCGCGTTCAGGGGGCGTGTGCTCAGCGCCTGCGCCTCATCGTGCGGCGACCGTCTTGCTGCGCTGGCGCGGGAGGCCCTTCGCCTGGCAGCCGGCTTCCGCGGGGGTTTCGTCGAGGACGACCGCGCCGCCGGAGACGCCAAGATCTACCGAGCCGCTCCAGATCACGGCCGGGCCGCTCTGCTGATCGACCACATCGCGCAGCAACTTCACGTAGATCTCGCCCCGCGGGACGTCGCGCACGCCGACCGACAGATCGAAGGCGCACTGCTCGCTGCAGCGACCTCCCGCGCCGTCCGGCGCGTCTTGCTCGGTGACCTCGAAGAGATTGTCGATCCTCTCGACGTGGATCGCGCGCTTCCCGCAGCAGTCGAGCATCAAACGGGCATCGGCAAGGCGGAGCATCCCCGCCGGCTCATCGTACTGCCAGCGCAGCACCTCGGCGCTGCAGTAACCCCCGTCCTCCGCCGCGGCGAGCCGGTGCTCCGGGTCCCTGAACCCCCCCTGCTCGCTGATCCTCGCTTCCTGAACCGCTGCCACCGAGCTGCAGCCACCGGCGCAGAAGGCCCAGACAATCGCGATGGCGGTCCAGATACGGCTCGACACCATGCTCTTCTCCATTTCCCCTCGGCTGGCTGGCCAGGGCGGTTCGCCCCAATTCTGTTGCAATTTTCCAGCCAACTCTCTCCCTGAGCAGTCCGGAGGCTAACCGCGACCGACGCGGCGGGCCAAGGAAGCGGGGGCTGCGAGCGCGGACTCCCTTCGCATCCGCTCGCAGCAGCGGCGCGGAAGGGCGCGCAGGAACTACCCACGTCAGACGTGCCTGGACGTAAAAAGTTGTCGGGGAGAGAACACCTGGCTCAGCCACGATGCGGGCGGCCCTCGATCGGACACTCGCCGGATGTTCGGGCCGTGCCCGCGGCTCGCCCGCGTCAGTTCTTCGCTTCGACGGCCTTGCCGGGCGGAAGAGGATCCCAGCGCAGCGAGTCCCCGAGGAGGTTCGAGATGCGCTTCGGACGCTGCCCGTCGACGCGCATGACGTAGAGCCCTGGCCCCTCGCCGGAGGTGCGCGTGGAGAAGAACGCCACGAGCCGCCCATCGGGGCTGCAGGCCGGGTACCCGTTCCTGCCCTGATTCTGGGTCAACCGCACGAGGCCGCCGCCCGTCTCCCCCGAGGCGACGAGATCGGTGTTCTTTCCCACGCCGACGGCATAGACGGCCTTCACACCGTCGGGGTGGTTGCAGAACGTGGGCGCCGAGGCGAAGAGCCCGTCCGGAGAGATCGCCTTCTCGCCGACGTAGATGCGCTGTCCGTACCTGCCCTCGCCGGAGAAGGCGAGCTTGCCGGTCGGCGTGAACACCGGGTGCAGCGCCATCCCCACCTCGGACGCCGGCTTGATGCTCTGGAGATCGGGACCGGAGAACAGCTTGATCGTCGACCCCACCCCGATGCTGAGGGCGACCTGGGCGCGATCCTTCGAGAACGCGATCCCGTAGACCGAGCCCTTCACGGGCAGCGGGAGCGGGCCGCCGGCGGGCGTGAAGACCTTGTACTCGTCGCCCTTCACGCTCGCCGCGTAGTGGAGCTGCTCGTGCTTCCCGAACGCAGGGGCGATGGCGGTCTGGTCGGGCGGCGAGACGGCCCTGGCGTCGTGGCCGTCGGCGTCGATCGTGAAGACGCGTCGCAGCGAGCCCGAGCCCGAGGCGAACGTCATGTGGCTGGCGAAACCGCCGTTCTGGCCGGTGAGGGCGCCGATCAGCTGATCGGCCACCCGGTGCGACTCGAAGCGCACGTCGCGGAGGGGCACGATGAACTTCTTGTCGAACACCGGGGCCTGCCCCCGGTTCACCAGGAACGCCTGGCCGACGAGCTCGACCTTGTCGGCGGCGACCTTCTTGCCGCTCACGCTCACGACCGCCTCGACCCCCTTCGCGGACCACGCCTTCACGTCCACCGGGCTGTCGGAGAGGTACAGGCCGTCGGGCGCGGCGCTGTCGGGCAGCACCTCGAACTCGCCGCACAGCTCGAGGTCGCGCCGGACCACGCTGTGGATCGTCACGTCCTCGGGGTCCGAGACGAGCGACGGCAGGACGCCGATCTTCGGGAGCGGGCGCGTCGCGCCGGCCACGACCGTGATGTGGCCGAGCAGCTCGTCCGGGTTGGGCGGCGCCGCCGAGGAGGCCGGCGCCTGCGCAGGAGCAGGGGGAGTGGCGAGCGCGGCGGCGGCGAGCGCCAGGGCGCCGAGGGCGTATCGAGCTAGTCGCATGTGGTCTCTCTACAGACGAACGTGACGCTGACCTGCTTCTGCCCGAGGTTGGGATAGTTCTCGGGCGGCGGCGGCAGCGCCTGCCCCTTCGCCGCCTCGAGGGTCGCCTGCGCGGCGGCGTCGAAGGCGGGATTCCCGCTCGGCGTCAGCGTGTAGCTCACCATCTGCCCGTCCGACAGGACGATCACCGCACGCGGCTTGTGCTTCGTGAGCTCCTCCGGCGGGAGCCCCGAGCCGTTCACGCGGAACCTGCTCGAGAACCAGCCCGCGATGCGGGCCAGGTACAGATCCACCGCGCGCGCCTTGAGGGGATCGGTCTCGGTCCCCTCCTTCACGCCGTCCTCGTGGCCCTCCTGGTCGACGTTGGCGGCCGGGGCGGCGTCGGCCTTCGGATCGAGCTCGGTGTCGACCTGCTTCGCGACCGCGGCGTCGGGCGGCGGCGGCGCGGTGCCCGCGTCGGCGATCTTGACCTCCTTGGGCGGGATGTCCGCCTCGGTCTTGCCCGCGCTCGGCGACACGAACGCCTTCTGCTCGACGCGCGGCTTGGGCGTCTGGCGCACCCACCGGTCGGGCAGCTTCATCTTGTCGCGCTTGCCGCCCAGCTTGAGCAGCGGCGTGTCCATGTCGAGCACGGGCACGACCTTCACCGGGACGCTCGGCCCCTTCTCGATCTCCGGCGCCGCCGCGGGCACGGCGAGATCGGCCAGGCTGACCGCGACCGCGGCCCCCGCCTGCACGGCCACCGCCACCGCGACGGCGAGCGCGATGTCCCGCGGGCGGAAGTCGCTCGCCGGCCGGCGCTGCCCAGGCGGCGTCGTCGGTCCAGGCGCGCGCGCCGCAGCCGTGCTCACGGCGCCGATCCCCCCGGCCGAGGCGCGGCTCCGCCGGGCCGCGGCGCCGTTCCCCCGGGCGGCGGCGCGCCCTCCGGCTCGATCTCCGGCTGGACGAGGAGGTTCAGCCCCTCGACCCCGGCGGCCCGGGCCGCGGCGACGACCCGCGCCACGGCGCCGTAGCGGGCGTCCTTGTCGGCGCGGATGTAGAGCTCCTTTTCCTTCTGCACGCGCCCGTTCGAGGCGAGCACGCCCTCGATGTCGGCGGTCGCGTCGTCCTCGCCGAAGAGGATCTTCTCTTCTTTCGTGACGGTCACGACGAGCTTCGTGTCCTTCGTCGGCGCCTCCTCGGCGGAGACGTTGGGCAGCTCGACCCGGAGCCCGGCCGTGAGCAGCGGGGCCGTGACCATGAACACAACGAGGAGCACGAGCATCACGTCCACGAGCGGCGTGACGTTGATGTCGCTGAAACCGCCGCCGCCCCGCCGCCTGCGCCCTCCACCGACCGACATGCCCATGACCGGCCCCGCCCCTCAGCCCTTCGGCATCACCGGCGTGGGCCGGTCGCTCGACCGCTGGAGCGCCAGCGGGATGGACTCCTGCATCCCCCGCGCGGAGAGCGACGCGATCTCCACCCAGCCCTCGCTCGCGGCCTCGAGCGCGGCGAGCAGGTCGTCGACGCGCTTGTTGATCCCGTTGTACGCGATGACCGCCGGGATCGCGGCGAACAGCCCGATCGCGGTCGCGATGAGCGCCTCGCCGATGGCCGGGGCGACCACGGGCAGCGACGCGCTCTTCTGCTGACCGATGCGGAGGAACGCGTCCATGATCCCGTAGACCGTACCGAACAGGCCGATGAACGGCGACGCCGCCGCGATCGACGAGAGCGTCGGCATGAGCGCGCTCGCCCGCTGCGTCTCGGTCACGATCGCCCGCTTCGCGATCGAGTCGAGGAGCCGGCTCGTCCCGACGCGGCGGCTGAGCTCCATCACGACGCGGGCGCCGGGCGCGTCCGCGTGCCGCTGCGCGAGCGCGAACAGCTGATCGGGCGAGTGGGCGTGCGCCGACTCCTGCTCGAACCGCGCCTGCAGAGAGGCGAGCCGCGCGAGCTGGAGGACCTTGAGGACGGCGATCACCCAGACGAGGATCGCCGCGAAGATCAGCAGCCAGACGACCAGGAAGACGGGACCGGAGGCGTGGAGGACGAGGGAGACGGGATCGAGCTTGATCGGGACCGCCGTCGCCGGCTCAGGGGCGCTTTGCAGGAAGGCCATTTCGATCTCTTCGGGTCAGGGAGTCGGCTCGTCAGGGTTCCGCGCGCGCGGCCCAGTTCAGTGGAGTTTGCGGCCACGGCCCCCTCTCTCGCCTGGAAGCGCGGCCGTGGCCCTCTTCAAGTTCGCCCAGCGCCGCGCGCGGCGCGGCGCTCAGTCCGCAAGCAGGATGTCGACCTTCCGGTCGCGTGCCCAGCCCTCTTCGTCCGTGCCGGTCGCCTCGAACTCGCCCTTCGACGAGGTCGCGATGCGGCCCTGCTCGAGGCCCTTCTTGCCGAGGTACTCGGCGACGCTGCCGGCGCGCTTCTGGCCGAGGCCCAGGTTGTACTCCGTCTCCCCCCGGGGGTCGGCGTGGCCGATGAGCTTCATCCCCTTGCCCTTGAGCGGACCCGAGACGAAGCAGCGCGCGAGCGCGTCGAGCGTGCCAGCCGCCTCGCCCTCGATCGCCGTCGAGTCGAACGCGAAGCGGGCGGTCGGCAGATCGCCGCAGGCCTTGAGGATCTTGTCGTCGATGCGGATCGATCCGCTCGTCGGCTTCGCGGTGTCCTGCTTCGGGGCAGGCGGGGCGGCGGTCTTCGCCACCGGAGGGGGCGCGACATCGCTGGCGACATTCGCCGGCGGCTGCGGATCGGAGCCGCAGCCAGCCGCGAAGGCGGCGAGGGGCGCCGAGACCACGAGGATCAACGCAGGCAGTTTTGTCATGGGCATGCCGTTACCACGCCGGGAGGCGCGTTGCAGCATTTTGAGCGCCCGCCGGCGAGCCGGCGCGCCGGGATGACAGCCATTCCGTTAAAGTGCCGCGATGCATCGCCCGAACCAGGCGCGGGAATATTTGGGGCACCAACGTTCTGGTCCCCCTCGCGCCTCCCGGGCCCTCGGCTCCGCGCTCCTCTCGCTCGGCGCAGCGGCGTCGGTCGCGCTCGCCGCCCCTCACGCGGCGCGGGCCGAGGCGCCGGTGCAGCGCACGTTCTTTCGCCTGCCCTCGTCGAACGGGTTCGGCGCGGTGCTGCTCGATCTGGGCGCGGCGAGGCTCACCCACTTCCGCGAGCGCCTGCCCGCCACCGAGGAGCCGCTCCTCGACGAGCGCCGCGAGGAGGTCTGGATCGGCAACCAGCCGCAGGCCGTACGCACGCGCGATCTGCTCTATGACGCGTACTTTGGGCTGCGCTCCGACGGGCACCAGCGGTGGCTGACCGAGGTCCCCGTCGACCTCGACGCGAGCGGCTACGCCGGCTGGACCGACGGGCAGCGCGGCGGCACGGGCGTCGTCACGATGGTGCAGCGGGTCGGCAACCTCGAGTGCACGCAGCTCTTCTTCGCGCCGCAGGGGCTCCCGCAGGCCGGGTTCGTGATGGCGATGCGGATCGAGAACCGGGGCGAGGGGCCGGCGGAGGGCGTGTCGGCGTTCTCGCTGCACAATTTCCACCTCGGCTTCGGTCGCCCGGGCGTGATGGCCGACATCGGCGAGTCGGGCGAGACCGTCGCCTACGACGCGAGCCAGGGCCGGCGCGACTTCCTCGAGCGCGCCTTCGCCGGCGTGGTGGTCGCGCGCGCGCTCGAGCCCCCCGCGCGCCACGGCGCCTCCAGGGCGGGCAGCCCGCCGGACCTCGACGTCTACCGGATCGTCGCGGACGACGGCGGCGCCGATCTGCCGGACCTCGACGGGGCCGCGCCCACCGCGGACGGCTCCGTGAGCGCGTTCCAGTGGGACCTCGGCAGCATCGGCCCCGGCGAGGCGCGGTGGGTCGGCGTGGCGTTCGCGCACCACGGCGACCCCTCGGGCGCGGCGGATCCGCTCGTGCAGGGCGCCCTCGACGCGTACCTCGGCGCGAAGCGCGCGGCGGAGGTGGTCGCGGACGAGATCGCCGCGTACCGCGCGTTCCAGGGCTCGATCCGGGTGCCGCCCTCGGCGTCGCCCGAGGAGACGGCCTTGCTCCGGCAGTCGGCCGTCATGCTCCGGATGGCGCAGTCCCGCGAGAGCCACGCCTTCCTGCGCGAGCACCTGACGCGGGACTCCGAGCCACGCGCCACGCGCTTCGGCACGACGCTCGGCGGCGCGCCGGCCACGCTGCCGGCCACCATCGCCCACCGCGGCCACGGCGCCGTCCTCGCGAGCCTCCCGCCGGGCGAGTGGACCGTCGCCTGGATCCGCGACGGCGCGTACGCGACCGTCGCGATGGCCGCCCTCGGCATGCAGGCGGAGGCGCGCGACGCGCTGCGGTTCTACCTCGACGCGGAGGCAGGGCGCTTCCAGGGCTGGAGCGAGCTCGCGTCGTACGACATGCCGCCGTACCAGATCAGCCTGGTGCGCTACCACGGCTTCGGGGTCGAGGAGACCGACTTCAACGACTTCGGCCCGAACCTGGAGTTCGACGGGTTCGGCCTGTTCCTCTGGGCGCTGCGCCAGTACGAGGAGCTCACCGGGGATACGGGCTTCGTGGACGAGCGCTGGGCCGCCGCGTCGACGAAGGTCGCGGACGCCCTCGTCGCGCTCATCGATCCGGACACGGGGCTCGTCCGGAAGGACTCGTCGATCTGGGAGACCCACTGGAAGGGGCGCGAGCGGTCCTTCGCGTACACGAGCATCACCGCGGCTCGCGGCCTGTGCGACGCGGCGGCCGTCGCGGAGCGGCGAGGCGAGGCGGAACGGGCCGCGGGGTACCGCGGCGCAGCGGAGCGGCTGCGCGCCGCGATCGCCGCGCGGCTCACGGACGCCTCGGGCGCGCTCGCCGCGAACCTGGAGGAGCTCACGTCGGGCTCGGGCTACTGGGACGCGGCGGTGCTCGAGGGGATCGCGATGGGCCTGTTCGATCCGCAGGGGCGCATCGCCGCTGCCACGCTCGCCGGGCTCGACGAGCACCTGCGCGTCCCCGCGGGCGCCGGGTGGTCCCGGAACGACGATCGCACCGATCACGCCGGCGCGGACGACCTGAGCCCCTGGGGCAGCGAGTACGACAGCGCCGAGTGGGTCGTGACCGACCTGCGCGGCGCTGTCGCGGCGCGGCTCATGGGGGACGTCGCGCGCTCGGACCGGCTGCTCCGGTGGGTGCTCGATCAGTCGGCCGCGAACTACCTCGCGATCGCGGAGACCTACGACGAGATCCGCGGCACCTACAAGTTCAACGCGCCCATGGTGGGGTTCGGCGCGGGCGTCTACGCGCTCGCGCTCGCGGCGCGCGACGGGCTCGTCGTCGGCCCGGCCTGCGGCGCGTACTTCGAGGAGAGCGCCGCGAGCGGCAGCGGCGCCGGCGGCGGCCCCTCGAGCAGCGGCGCCGCCGGGGCGGGCGCCGGCGGCGTGGGCGCCGCCGGAGCGGACGCCGCCGGAGCGGACGCCGCCGGCGGTAGCGACAACGACAGCAACGGCGGCGGCGGCAGCAGCGGCGATCTCCGGGAGGACGCCGGATGCGGCTGCCGCCTCGCGAGCAGCGGCCGTGACGCCGCGCCCTCGGCGCTCGCGGCGGCCGTGGCCGCGGCCGGCCGCACGCGACGGCGCCGCAGAGCGCAGCGCTGACGCTCGCCGAGCGCGCGCGCCCTCGGCGCGGGTTATTCCTCGCCGGTGTCGGCCTGGGGCTGCGTCTCCGCAGCGGCGGGAGCCGGCGTGTCGGCGACAGCGGCGGCCATCGCGTCGGTGAGCGACACCGGCGGCTGGGGCCGCGACACCTCCTCGGACGCGGGCGGAGGTGAAGGCTGACGCTCCGGCCGGGCGCGCGCCCCCGACGCGGCGGGCGGGCGCACCCCCGCCCCGGAGGCCTCGCGCGCGCCCGTCTCCGGTGCGGCGCGCGCCTGCGGCGCCGGGACGGGCTCGGCGGCGCTGGCGTCGTCGTCGTCGGCCGCTGGCGCGCGCGCGTCGGGCCCGCGCAGCGCCCTCCTCCGAGGGCCAGGCGCCGCGACCGGCACGCTCACCTCCCGCGCGATCTCCCCGGCCCGGGACACGCCGCGCTGCGCTGCAGGCGGCACGTCATCCCCCGGCGCGCGCGACATCCCGCCGACGATCAGCGTGAGCCCGACGGCGATCACCAGGGCGCCGACCACGGTCGCCGCCGCGAGGACGCGCACGCGGGCTCGTGATCGCGCCCGCAAGGGTACCGCGACAGGCACGAGCGCGTCGTGGACGCCCATCACATCGCTCACGCTCGGCGCATCGACCCCGACCGGCGGCGTGCCCGCGAACGCGGTCGACGCGATCGACGCGATCGACTCCGCGCCCCGGCTCGCCTGCGGCGTCGTCAGGCCCACCGCCGCCGGGGCGACCGGGCCGCTGCCCGGCCCGACCGAGCTCGCCGTGGACGCGCTCGACGTCGTCGTCGCGGCGGGAAGCGTCGCGATGAACGACTTCAGCGCGAGCGACCGGAGGTCCATCATCGTCGGGTCATCGTCGCTCCGTGGCACCGAGGGCGCGCTCGATCGCCGGAGCGGCGGAGGAGGCCGGCTCGATCGATGGCCGGCGCCTCCCGCCGGCGGCGAGGCCGCGCCCCTCCCGTGCGCACGGAGCATCGCACCGCCGCAGACGCTGCACTCGAGCGCAGCCCCGCCGCGCGCGTCGCTCGACACCGTGGTGACGATTCCGCAGATTTCGCAGGTAACGTCCATGAGCCCCCCGCAGGCCTCGCAACACGACAGCGGCGAGCGCCCGCCACGCCAAACTGTGATTCAAATTACATCTTGAGTATGGCGCGCGAGGGGCGGCCATGCATGTGGTCTCCGCGCGGCATTTCCGAGAATCGAGCGCGAGACGGCGTTGCATTGCCATCCAGGACGGCCGACGTCGGACGAGAGCCGTCCTGGACCGAAGGTTTCCCGGGTGGGCGCTTGCGATGCCGGCCTTCGGGCTGCTGTGGTAAGAGCCGCGCTTCGGTGTGGTCGGGAGCGGACCACCTGTCCGCTCGACGGGGTCGCGGCTCCCTGCCGGGGGTCATGCTGACACGGGTCTGGGGGCCGCGACCGGTCTCCGAAGCGCCCGGAGGAGTTCGAGAATGGGTCTCAGCGAAACGCTGCTCGATGCGAACAAGAAATCCAAGGTCGTCGCCGACTGTTGCACGCTGGTCGACGAGGAGGTGGCTTCGAAGAGCGGACTCTCCGGCCTGGCGGTCAAGGCCGGCTACGCGGCCGTGAAGGGCATCAAGCCCGGCTTCATCCAGCAGGTGGTCGAGAAGCTCCTGCCCGAGTTCGCCAAGAAGCTCGATCCCATCTGGACCGAGGCCTCGAGCGGCGGGAACCCGAGCTCCTTCTTCACGTCGAACCGCTCGCGGATCGCCGACGCGCTCCTCAGCATCACCGACGAGAAGGCGAAGTCGTCGTCGAGCAGCGTCGTGCGCGGCACCTACGAGAAGCTGCGCGGCTCGGCGAAGAAGAACGTCGAGGAAGCGGTCCCGCGCCTCGCCCAGCTGATCCAGAAGCACACGGCCTGAGCGGCTCGGCGCAGCAGGCCCGCTTCACGCCGGCCTGCTGCGCGCCGCAGCGAGGCGCCCCCGCGGCCGCGTGCGCGGCGGAGGGCGCCCCTGCGATCGGCGCTCAGCCAGGCTCGCCGAAGCTCCGCGCGAAGAGGTCGCGGATCGCGTCGCGGCCGGCGTCGTTGAGATCCTGCGTGCCGATGCCGGCGAAGTTCTCGCTGGCGATGCACGGCTGCCGCGCCATCTCCCAGGCCGAGCCGCTCCAGCGGAACCAGCCGCGCTTCTCCTGATCGTAGACGAACAGCTGCTTCTTCCAGAGGCGCGCGAGCTCCGCGCCCCAGCCGGTGCCGCCGCGCACGGTGCCGTCCTCCTGGAGCGTCCCCACGACGAAGACCTGGCTGGCCGCGTTGATCTGGTGCCAGATCGTCTGGAGGATGTTGCGCACGAGCGGGATCTCGCTCAGCACGCGGCCGAGGCGCCGCGACACGTAGACGAGGCTGAAGTCGCCCTTGCGCAGCTCGTCGTCCCCCAGCACGACCACGCCGCGCTGGCGCTCGAGGAGCCGGTGGCCCTCGAAGCTGTAGTTCAGCTCCTGCACCCCGTACCGCTCGGCGCACGCGCCGAACTCGGCCTCGGCCCCCTTGGCGCCGCCCGAGTGCAGGCGGAAGCTCCGCGGGTCCCTCGGCCGCTCCGAGGGGGGGCGCACGTCCTCGTCGATGACGCGCATCGAGTGGGGGTCGAGGCGCAGGTGGAGATCGGCGAGGTCCTTGTTGCCGTGGTCCTTCAGCAGCCGCAGGCGGACCACGTCGCGCTCCGGCTGCAGGTAGACGACCACGCTGAGGTGGCGCTCGACGCTCTGGAGCGCGGCCGGGAGCTTGCCCGGAGGGCCCGCCTCGTCGACCTGGGCCGCGACCCAGACCTCGGCGGAGCGCTCCTTCGCGAGCCGCCCGAGCGCCTCCATCGCCTGCTCCGACGCGACCGCCACGTCGAAGCCGTCGACGATGATCACGTCGGGCTCGAAGTGGGCGACGCCGCGCGCGAACGCCACCGTCTCGAGCATCTTCTCGACCCACAGGCGCGCCGCTTCTTCGGGCGCGTCGGCCGACGCCTTCACGTGGCCGAGGTGCGAGTAGATCTGCCGGTGCCGCTCGACCTCGAGCCGGACGGCCTCCGGCTCCTCGAGCCGCATCGACTGCGCGAGATCGTGGAAGATCTCGTCGTAGTACGCGCGGACGTGATCGACCGCGTTCTCGTGCGAGATGTGGAGCACCCGGCGGTCCCGGAGCAGATCGTCGAGCGCGATCTGCACGAGCAACGCCGTCTTGCCCACGCCGGGCCGGGAGACGATGACGCCGACGTTGCCGCGACCCAGCCCGCCGTGCATCGACCCCTCGAAGACCCGCATGGGGCTCCGCTCGTTTACCTCTTTGCGGTACATGCCGACCCCCTCACTTGGCCTTCTTCGCCTGCTCTTCCCGGTATTTCTTGATGAGCTCCTCACCAAGCGCCGCCGGAAGAGGAGCATAGCGCGAGAACTCCATCGTGAACTCGGCTTTGCCCTGGGTGGCGGAGCGGAGGATCGTCGAGAAGCCGAACATGTCGGAGAGCGGCACCTCCGCCTCGACGCGGCAGAAGCCGTCTGCCTCGGTCGAACCCACGATGATGCCGCGCCGCTGCATGAGGATGCCGACGATGCCGCCCTGGTACTCGCTCGGCCCCTCGCAGGCGACCTTCATCAGCGGCTCCAGGATCTGCGGGCCGGCCTTGGGGTACGTCTCGCGCCAGGCGCCGCGCGCGGCCTCCTGGAAGGCGATGTCGGACGAGTCGACCGCGTGGGCCGCGCCGTCGTTCAGCGTGACCGACACGCCCGTGACGGGCGCGCCGATGAGCTGCCCCTTGGCGAGCATCGACACGAAGCCCTTCTCGACCGCCGGGATGAACTCGCGCGGGATCGCGCCGCCGACGACCTGGTCGTCGAACCGGAACGGCGCCTCCGTCCAGGGCTCGATGAAGCCGCCGACCTTGCCGTACTGGCCGGAGCCGCCGGTCTGCTTCTTGTGCGTGTAGTTGAAGTCCACGCGGCGCGTGATCGTCTCGCGGTACGCGACGCGCGGCGGGCTCGTGACCACCTCGGCCGCGTACTCGCGCTTCATGCGCTCGATGTAGACGTCCAGGTGGAGCTCGCCCATGCCCTGGATGATCGTCTCGCCGCTCTCCGGATCGGCCCCGACGCGGAAGGTCGGGTCTTCCTTCGTGAAGCGGCGCAGCGCCTTCGACATGTTCGCCTGGGCCTTGTTGTCCTTGGGCGTCACGGTGAGCGAGATGACGGGCTCGGGCACGTGCATCGACGTCATCGCGACGCTCAGGGTCCCGTCCGTGAAGGTGTCGCCGGAGTTGCAGTCGATGCCGAACATCGCGACGATGTCGCCCGCGCCCGCGGAGTCGATGTCCTCCATCTCGTCCGCGTGCATGCGGACGAGCCGGCCGACCTTGTGGCGCTTGCCCGTGCGGGTGTTCGTGATCTCGCCTCCGCGGGCCAGGTTGCCCTGGTAGACCCGCAGGTACGTGAGCTGGCCGAAGCGGCCGTCCTCGAGCTTGAACGCGAGCATCACGAGCGGCTTCTCCGAGTCGCTCGACAGGACGACCTCGGCCTCGTCCTTGTCGAGATCCACGGCCTTGTTCGTGATGTCGGCGGGCGTCGGCAGGTAACGGGTCACGCCGTCGAGCAGGACCTGCACCGCCTTGTTCTTGTAGGCCGACCCCATCATCACCGGGACGATCTGGAGCTTCACGGTCGCGTCGCGGATCGCCTTCTGGAGGAGCTCCTCGGTGACGCGCTCCTCGAGGATCGCCTCGGTGAGCTCGTCGGAGTACATCGAGAGCGCGTCGAGCATCTCCTCGCGCGCCGTCTTCACCTCGTCGGCCATCTCGGCCGGGATCTCGCCGACGATGATCTTCTCGCCGTTCGCCCCCTCGAACCGGTAGGACTTCATCGCGATGAGGTCGACGACCCCCTCGAACTTGTCCTCGAGCCCGATCGGCAGCTGCAGCAGGACCGGGTTCAGGTTGAGCTTCTCGCGCAGCTGCGCGCGGACCCGCAGCGGGTTCGCGCCGGCGCGGTCGCACTTGTTCACGAACGCGATGCGCGGGACGCCGTAGCGGCGCATCTGGCGGTCGACCGTGAGCGACTGGCTCTGCACGCCGGCGACGGCGCAGAGGACCAGGATCGCCCCGTCGAGCACGCGCATCGCGCGCTCGACCTCGATCGTGAAGTCCACGTGGCCGGGCGTGTCGATCACGTTGATCTGGTGCCCGTTCCAGAAGCAGTGCGTGGCCGCGGACTGGATGGTGATCCCGCGCTCGCGCTCGAGATCCATCGAGTCCATCTTCGCGCCGACGCCGTCCTTGCCCTTGACGTCGTGGATGGCGTGGATCCGCTTGGTGTAGAAGAGGATACGCTCGGTCAGCGTTGTCTTGCCCGAATCGATGTGGGCGCTGATCCCGATGTTGCGCAGCTTGGACAGTTCGCTGATCACAGAAGGCTCCCCGCCGCGCACCCGTGAGGGCGTGCCCGTGGAGGGCGTGCGGCACGCATCGAACGTCAGCCAGGCGGCGCACTCTTGCGATCGCCCAGTCAGAAATTCGGCGCGGCTCTTAATTCGGCCCCATGGCCAGCGCCAGGGGGAAAATGACCGCGCATGAACATTTCACGCTACTTGGCCTGAATCCTGGAAAGCCCGACCGTCTCGTCCCACTCCGATCCGTAGCCGTCGTAGTGGATGCGGTAGCGCTCTTGACCGACGATGCCGGTGACGACCGCCGGGTACATCTGCCCGTGCCACTCGACGCGGACCCTGTCGCCGATCTTGTAGACGTTCGTCTGCGATGCCTGCAGCCCCTTGCTCCGGACCTTCGGCGGCGGCGGCGGGTTGACGACGTTGCCCTCGACGAGGCCGCGGATCCGTTCGCGAGGTACAACTTCATCCCAGATGTCATCGTAGCCCTGGTAGTGGATCTTGAACTTCGTCGGACCCAGGACCTCGATGACCTCGGCCGGGTAGACGTTCCCTTCCCACGTCACGAGGACGTGATCGCCGATGGCGTATTGGCGCTTGCAGCCCCCCAGAACCAGGGCGAGGGCCAGGAGGAGGGCCGCCGCGTGAGCGCGCGCTGCGGGCATACTTCCCGCCCGCCTTACCGTCCTCGCCGGCGCCCCGCAAGAGGCTTCGCTCAGGGACGCGCGCGGGTCTTCCGTGGACGGCGTCAGGCCGGCGCCAATGCCGTGCCGCGCCGTTCTGCCGCACACCCGCCGCGCCCACCTCGACGCGCCCAGGGCGCTGCAACGGCGCACGAACCCGTGTAGAGAACGCCCATGACCCGAGATGTTCGTCCTGGTACGGGGACCCTCTCCCGCCCGTGCCCGTGCGGCTCGGGGCGCTCGTACCGCGAGTGCTGCGCCCCCTGCCATCTGGGCGATCGCGAGGCGCCCGACGCCGTGGCGCTGATGCGCTCGCGGTACGCGGCGTTCGCGGTCGGAGACACCGCCTACCTCTGGCGGACGCTGCACATGGGCCACATCGACCGCGGGCGCGACAGGGACCAGGTGCTCCGCGAGCTGAAGGTGACGATCCACCACCACCGGTACCGGGGCCTCCAGATCCTCGACAGCCTGCAGAGCGGCGACTCGGCGTCGGTGCTGTTCCTCGCCAAGATCTTCGAGGCCGGCGTGGATCGCTCGTTCGTCGAGCTGTCCGATTTCCTCCACGACGGCGAGGGCTGGCGCTACCTCCACGGCGTCGCCATCCCGCGCGCCCGCATCAGCATCCCGCCCGACGAGCTGACGATCGCCCGGTTCTCGTCGCTCGCCAGCTGATCTCGCCGTCCGAGCGGGCCCTCGGCTCGCCGATGCGCCCTCGGCCGGCGCACCAGCCCCTCGCGCGGCCGATCCGCCTCAGCCCGTCGACCCGCCCGAGGCGCGGGCCTCGTGCCACCCCATCGCCTCGACCACCGCGCGGTTCTTTTCCATCCAGACCGCGATGCGCTCGCGCGTCGTCCGGTAGGCGTACTCCAGGATGGCGCGCCGCGCGCGCAGGTTGGCGGGGTTGTGGAGGAACAGCAGCGCGTCGTTCCGCGCGGGCTCGAGCACGAGGACCTGCATCTTGCCCTCGGCGAGCGCGCGCCCCACCGCCTGGTGGAGCCGGGCGTGCGCGCCGATCCGCATCGCCTGGTTGAAGATCCAGAGCATGCCCTTGTCGCGCACGCTCTCGCGCACGCCGTGCCCTGTCGGGACGGGGCGGTGCGCGGTGGAGACGGGCACGAGCGGGCTCACGACGATCGTGAGCTCGACGCCGGCGGCCTGCGCGAGATCGAGGTGCGCCACGTGGCCCAGCCCGCCGTCGAGGTAGTGGCGGTGCTCGACGCGCACCGGCGAGAAGAACAGCGGGAGCGCGAGCGAGGCCGCGCAGGCGAGCGACACGGGGACATGGTCGAACCCCTCGGCGCCGAAGATGACGCGCTCGCCCGAGTCGAGGTCGTGCGCCGGGATGCGCAGCGTCCGCGGCATCGCGCGGAACGAGTTCGGGATGCCGCGCCGCAGGAAGAACTCGGCGAGGAACCGCTCGTACCGATCGAGCTGGAAGAGCCCCGCAGGGAGCGAGTCGTTGAAGCGATCGAGCTGCTCGAACAGGTACTGCTGCGCCGGCGCGTTCGGGGTCGCGTCGCCCCGGGTCGTGAGCCGGACGATCGCGTGGCGGAGCGCGACCAGGCTGGTGCTGAGCGCGCGCCGCCACTCGCCGGCGTCGATGTGGAGGAGGTGGCTGCGCTCCAGCGGGAAGAAGTTGTCGACCGGATCGAGCAGGGCGCGGTAGAGCCGCTCGATCGGGATGCCGCCCGCCAGGGCCGCGGCGACCGCGGCGCCGCTGCCGTGCCCGAGGTAGAGCGAGAAGCTCTGGTTGTCGATCCCCTCGACCCCGTCCTCGAGCGCCGCGAGCGCGCCGATCTGGTAGAGCGCGCCCGTCAGGCCGCCCCCCGGCAGGCAGAGGCTGACGCGCGCCCGCTTCGCCCCCGCGCGCGGGGCGGCGCGGCCCTCGCCGCTCGCGTCCACGGCCCCGGCGGAGCGGCCCTCGCCGTCCCCCGCTGCGATCTGCGCGGCTCGGCTCTCGCCGCCGCCCTGGCTCCCGAAAGCCGGCATCATGAGAGGTCCTTTTCCCTCGCGCGGGCCGCCCCCTCGGCGCGATGGCCGAGGACGAAGGCGAGCGCGGTCAACACGAGCGCGGAGGCGGAGCTCACCGCCACGAGCCACACGGGGCTCGCCGCGGCGCCGGCGGCCGAGGACGCGTCGTCGACGGCCCCCGCGCGCGCCGCGGAGAGGAGCGTGAAGCACTGGATGGCGTTGTAGGTGCCGTGGAGGAGGATGGACGGCAAGAGCGAGCCGCTCGCGACGCGGAGGGCGCCGAGCGCCACGCCGAAGATCCCGATCGGCAGGAACTTCTGCCACCCGACGTGGGCCGCCGCGAAGAGCGCGGCCGTGATCGCGATGACGAGCGGGGCGCGGTGCGTCCAGCGCAGCGGGCGGGCGAGCGCTCCCCGGAAGAAGATCTCCTCCAGCGCGGGGCCCAGCACGATGAAGATGAGGCCGAGCGCGGCCCGCTCGGGCGCGCTCGCGTCGACGAAGACCCGGACGAGCTCGGCGTCGTCGATCCCCGACGGCCAGCGCGCCTCGATCGCCGTGTAGAGCGCGGCGATGGGCCCCTCGAGCGCGAAGCCGAGCGCGATCGCGAGCGGGTAGAACGCCACGTGCGTCCTGCGCAGGCCGAGGAACTGCCGGATCGACGCGCGGGGCGCGTGCACCTGGAGCACGCCGAAGAGCCCGAGCAGGTACGCGGCGGCCTGGCACGCGAAGCTGCCGATGACGTCGAGCTTCGGCGCCGGTCGGAACGAGCCCGCGCCGTCGAGCGCCGGCTCCATCCGGAAGGAGGAGATCAGGCCGAGCAGGAACAGGAACAGCGCGGTGACGCCCACGGTCCAGCCGATGGCGCCGGGGATCGACATCGGTCGCTCCTCGCCGCCTCGCCGGACGAGCGGGCCGGGCCCTCCGCCGCTCGGCGGAGGGTCGGGGGTGCCGTGCAGATCGCTCATCGACCTCGCAGATAAGGCAGGACGCCCCGCTTCACGACCGTGTCCGTGCCGAGGCGATCGTTCGCCTCCGGGTAGTCGATCGTCGTGTGCAGCCCCCGGCTCTCGTGCCGGGCGGAGGCGCAGCCGACGATGAGCTCGGCCACCGTGGCGATGTTCCGCAGCTCGAGCAGATCCCGGGTGACCAGGTGCTTCCAGTAGTACTCGCGGATCTCCTCCTGGAGCAGCGAGATCCGCCGGGCGGCGCGCCGGAGGCGGGCGTCGGACCGGACGATGCCGACGTAGTTCCACATGGTGCGGCGCATCTCGTCCCAGTTGTGGGCGACGACGACCTCCTCGTCGCTGGCGACCGCGTTGCCGACCTGCCACTCGGGCACATCGGGGAACGCGCTCTGCCGGAGCTCGGCGATCTGGGTGCCGAGGCGCGCGGCCGCGCGGTGGCCGAAGACGAGCCCCTCGAGCAGCGAGTTCGAGGCGAGCCGGTTCGCGCCGTGCAGCCCCGTGCACGTGCACTCGCCGATCGCCCACAGCCCGGGGATCGTCGTCCTGCCGTAGAGGTCGGTGGTGATCCCGCCGCACATGTAGTGGGCGGCCGGCACGACGGGGATCGGCTGCACGGTGATGTCGATGCCGTAGCGGAGGCACTGCGCGTGGATGGTCGGGAAGTGCTCGCGGACGAAGCTCGCGGGCCGGTGGGTGATGTCGAGCAGCACGTAGTCCGAGCCGGTCCGCTTCATCTCGAAGTCGATGGCCCGCGCCACGATGTCGCGCGGCGCGAGGTCCTTGCGCGGATCGTGGCTGGCCATGAAGGCCGTCCCGTCCGGCAGCCGGAGGATGGCGCCCTCGCCGCGCAGCGCCTCGCTCACGAGGAAGCTCTTTGCCTCCGGGTGGAACAGGCACGTCGGGTGGAACTGGTAGAACTCCATGTTCGCGATCTCGGCGCCTGCCCGGTAGGCCATGGCGACGCCGTCGCCCGTCGCGACGTCGGGGTTCGTCGTGTAGAGGTAGACCTTGCCTGCGCCGCCGGTCGCGAGCACGGTCGCCCGCGCGAGGTACGTCTCGACGACGTGCGGCTTCGAGGCTGGCCGGTGCCGGGGCGCCGGCCGCTCCGAGTCGCGCAGCCGCGGCCCGTTCAGCGCGGCGTCGGTCTCGTCGAGCACGTAGGCGCCGGCGCAGATGTCCGGCCCGCCGAAGCGGGAGAGCGGGATGAGGTCGATCGCCGTGTGGTGCTCGGCGAAGCGGATGTTCGGGTTCTGCCGGGCCTGCTCGAGGAGCGCGCGCTCGATCTCGAGGCCGGTGGCGTCGGCGGCGTGCACGATCCGCCGCGCAGAGTGCCCTCCCTCGCGCCCGAGGCGCACCTGGCCGTTCTCGTGGTCGAACTGGGCGCCCCGCGCGATGAGCTCGCGCACCCGCTCGGGCCCCTCCCGCGCGCAGATCTCGACGACCACCTCGTGACAGAGCCCCGCCCCCGCCTCGAGCGTGTCGGCGATATGCGCCTCGGGGGAGTCGTCCGGGGCGAAGGCCGCGGCGATGCCGCCCTGAGCGTACTTCGTGTTGGATTCGTCACGCGCGCGCTTGGTGACGATGATCACCTCGCCGTGCTCGGCCGCCTCGAGCGCGAAGGTCAGCCCTGCCACACCGCTACCGATGACGAGGAAATCGGTCGTTATCGCCACGGCCCGGAGGGTAGCAGGAGCGGGGCGCACGGAGGTAGGCCGTGGTGCGCTTCCTGCGTGCGACGGCGCTGCGGCCAGGCGTTCGGGCGGGAGGCCAGCTGGGCCGGGGAGAGCCGCGCGCCGGCGTGGGCCTGCGCGAGGCGTGGGCGCACGCTCGGCCCGATCGCGCTCATGGCGGAGCGCCTCGGCCGTTGCCGCCGCGCGCCAGGGCGCATGCATGCCGACGCGCCAGGGCGCACGGTGCGCGCTTGGGCTCGCGGCGCGAGCTCATGAGCGCAGTCCATCCATCCGGAGCCGCGACTCGGCAGAAGGCGCGCCGCGCGCAGCAACTCGCGATGTGCAGCGAGGATGCCGGAGATGCGGTGTTCCGGCACAACACGACAGATTCTCGGAGAGCACATCAGAGCCAGCGTCGCCCATACCATCTGGCCAGCTCGCTCGATCCAGCCCCCTCGCGAAGGGGCCTCTCGCTCAAGAGTCCCCGCCCTTGCGGTGCACCGAGGGCACGAGCATCAATCTGGGGCGGCGCTTGCTGCGCTCTTTAGGACCACCTACCGGGCGTGGGTTCTTCGCCCACAAGAGGCTCTGCGATGCCGGCGGCCTCGGACCTGACGGCGGCGCAAGCTCCTCCTCCACCGCCGCTTCTTCGCGAGCCGCCCGCTCCGCGATGCAGTGCACACAATACTTCTCAGGATCCCAGTCGATGTCCTCGAGACCCAGCCTCCGTACCCACATCCGCTCCCACTCCCCCATCTTGCTCAAGCTGGGGCGCTTACCAGAGGGAGGGGGGTCGTCTCCGCGGGACCTTCGGCGCTTCGGCATGGGGCTCCTTGAATTCGGGAGGCGCCCATTCTGCCGGCAACGAATGAGCTCGCCAAGGGGTTTCTTCGAATCATCGTTACCGTTTTGCCGTGTTACGTTCAGCCCTCCGGAATTGCCACGAAATCATACCGCCTCTCATTTTTTCTACAGCGCTCCCCGCCACCAGCAGTCCAGCGGGCTCTGCTCGCCGCCGCTGCCGTTTCGCTTGCTCACGGACCCGCCTGCTCCGCCGCCCTGCGCGGGCAGCCCGCCGCAGCCGCGGGGTCCGCCTCTGCCTCCGTTCGCTCCGGCGCCCGGCATGGCTCCCGGAAAGATCTCCGCCCCTCCCTTCGCGCCGCCACCATCGCCCCCAGGAATGCTGCCCACCCCCGGCCCGTGCTCGGCCCTGCGGGCCTGCGCGCGGTCCGCCCCTCCCAAGTCCCGCGCTACGCGCGGGACGGGAGGGGTCGCTTCGCCACAGCCTCGCTGCGCTCCGGCGCTTCTGCGCCGCTCCTCCTAACGAAGTCAACCCACAGACCCTGCCACACGGGCCAGAACGCACATTGCCTGCTCGAGCTCGCCTTTCTCATGAGCGCAGTCCATCAGCAGGCTCGCCGCCAGGCGCAGCTCACGGTGCGCTGCGAGGATGCCGGCGATGCGCTGCTCGGACACCGAGCCCCAGAGGCCCCCCGAGCACGCGAGGAAAATGTCGCCCGGCTCCGTGTTCTCGACCTGGGCCATCATGTCCACCGCTGCGTCGCAGCCGAGCGCGCGTGCGGCCGCGCCGGCGTGTTGCACCAGCATGGCTGGGGCGTCCAGCGGGATGGATCCATCCAACGCCCCGCCGTCGACCGCCGCAACATCACGCGTTCGCGCTTCCAACTTCCCCCCACGGAACCGGTAGATGCGCATATCGCCGGCGTAGACGATGTACGCCGCCCCTGGCGCGAGCAGTACACCGGCGAAGGTCACCTGCACGCCGCTCGGTCCCGGCTGCAGACGCTCGTCGTCAGAGCGGCCTGTTCGACGCGGGCTCATCGTGAGCCGCACTTCGTCCCGACACCGCGGCGCAATCATCTCACCAGCGCCAAGGTCGTCCACGCTGCCTGCCTCGACAGGGGGATGCACCATCTCGATCGCCGTGCGGGAGACGCTCTCTCCGCCAAGCCGGCCCGTGACCAGGAAGAGGCCCAGGCAAGGCAACTCACCAGAGCGCTCCTCGTTGCTCGCACGACGCCTCGACACAAGGGCATCCGCCCCTGCCTCGATGGCGAGCGTTGGACGCACCATCCTCCACCTCGCACGCTCGTCGCAAGGACGAGCCGAGTCAGCGCGCACCACGCTCGCGGTGCGCCGGTCTCCTGTTCTGTCACCCAGCGCGCCGCGCCGTCACCGTGCGCCCTCGGCGAGCTCAGGCCGTCAGCGGCTGCTCGCTCGACCTGGGAGCTCGCGCCGGGACCTTTCGCTCAAGCGCTCAAAAATCCTCGCGCACGAGACGCGCCAGTCGCACCATCTTCAGCAGCAGCCGCCTGCAGCGGCCCTTGCTCCGCCTGCTTCGCCTGCCCGCCCTCGGCGGGATCTTCTCCCACCCAGGGCTCAGCCGCAGCTTCGGTCGGTTCCCCGACCGTGATGCAAGCTCCTCCATCACCGCTTCCCAGGCCGCTCGCTTCGCGATGCAGTGCTCGCAGTGCAGCTCGGGGTCCCACTCCACATCCTCGAGACCCAGCCTGCGTACCCACATCCGCTCCCACTCGCCCATCCCGCTCGGGCTGGGGCGTCTTCCGGAGGGAGGGACATGGTTTCCACTGAAATTCCGGCGCATCGGCAGGGCGCTCCTTGGATCGAGCGGCGCGCATACTGCCGGCCACGAAAGAGCTCGCCAAGCGTATTCGTCCAGAAATCGATATCTTTCGACTACTTACGCGCAGCCAGGCCGGGTCGTCACAAAATCGTACGGTCGTCCTCACTTTCTCCACCGCTCGCCGGTGGCAGCGGCCAGCGGGCGCAGCTCGCCGCTGTACATGTCGCCTGCAGGAGGCGCGTCGCCCGCTCGATTGCGCGTCGCGCGATCGTCGGGGTCGTCTGCCGCCACGCTTCGCGACGGCAGGCGGCGCCAGCGACGAGGCCGCCCGCTGCCTCGTCGCTCACTTACGGAAACTCCTGCTCCGCCGCCGTGCCTGCTGCGCCCGCGTTGTCGGCGGCGTTGTTGCTGCGGCCGGGGCCCCGGGCGCCCGGCGTGCCGGGTTGCAGCGCGGTCTGCCCTTGCTGCTGCACCGCGTCGCCTCGGCACGCGAGGACGGGAGGGGGTCTCGACGGCGATCGCGGTTCGGAGCCCAGCGCCATCACGCCTCCGCCCCGGCGCCACACATCGCAGCTCCCTCGCCGCAAGAAAGTGATCTACTGCCGGACTGCCTTCAGCGACCGTTGGATAACATCCACGCTCGCGGCCCGACGCAGAAGGTTTCAGCAGATCAACGGTCCCTCCGCCCGCGCCCTGGGCAATCCACGCGATGGTGGTGCGGTTGTAAGCGCCTGGCAGCCCACCGTGTCGCGTCTCCGCGACGAACCACTCCCTACCACCCCGGCACGGGGCACGTCCACTCATATCTTTGTGTCTCCTTGAGCTCAGCTGCTCACAAGGCGCAGCGCTCGTGACTCAACCAGTCGCATTACGTTGGGCCCATCGGAATTCTCACGCAACGGCACTTTTTTCACTGCCCGCAGCTCTCGTTTCCACCGAAGCTCCAGCACGCGGCGCTCACACCGGGCGTGCCGGCGTTGTCGCCGAACCCGAGCTGCCCGCCGTCGCCCGCCGCCCCCTCCTTGAAGTCCTTCAGCTCCGCCGCCGCGTTCGGCGCCGCGGCGTAGGCGATTCCCACCGCATGGCCGCCTCGACCGCCGCCACCGAGGCCGCCGCGGCCGCCGGCGCCGCCACGACCACCATCGCAGCCGGTGCCGCCAAGAGGCCGCAGCTCGCGTTGCCCGTGAAGTCCCCACATTCTCCGCCCACGCTCATCTCGCCGGCATTTCCCTACCCGGCGCCGTGTCTCCGCCCTCGCCCGCTGTGCCCCTGAGGAAGTTCACCAAGGGCTTTCTTCCGAAATCGAAGCTTTTTCACCCAAATACGCGTAGCCATGCGGGAGCGTCACGGAATCGTACCGTCGTCCTCACTCTCTCCGCCGCTCGCCGGTAGCAGCGATCCACGGGGCTCTGCCCGCCGCCGCGCACGTCATCCGCGAGCACACCTCTCCCCTTCGATGGCACTTCGCGCGATCGCCAGTTCTTCCTTCCGCCGCGCTTCTCGGCCCCGCGCGCGGCGCCATCGATGATGCCGCCCGCTACCTCATCAGTCGCTTACGGAGACATCTGCGCCGCCACCGCAGAGTCCTTCCGCGCCCGCATTATCCGACACGTTGCGGCTCCCCCAGCACCCGGCGTGCCGGGCTGTAACGTCGTCGGCCCTTCCTGCTTCACCGCCTCGCCTCGATTAGGCGATCGCGAACGACGGCCCACCGAGGCATCCTCCTCCTTCAATTGCATTCCGTTGAGCTCTACGAAATTGCCACGCAGAAACACCTTTTTCTCACTGCCCGCAGCTCTCGTTTCCACCAAAGTTCCAGCACCCTCCGCTCGCCCCGTTAACAGGCGGGTGCGGCTCCGCGCCTCCAGGCCCAGCGCTGCCTCCGTCTCCGGCCACCCCTTCGGTGAAATTCGTCAGCGCGACCGCTGCGTTCGGCGCCACCGCGTACGCGATGCCTACCGCATGGCCGCCTCGACCGCCGGCGCCGGGACCGCCAGCTCCGCCTCGGCCGCCCTTACCGCCATCACAGCCGGGGATGGACGGCGGTTTGTCCGATGCTGCTCCACCCGCAGCGCCAACGCCTCCATTCGCCCCGTTCTGCCCGGCTACGCCGTCGCCTCCCTTGCCCGCCTTACCAACGGCTACCGTCACCTCAGTCAGCACAAGCTTCGTCCCCAGGCTGAGGATCCCGACGCTCGAGCCACCGGCCATACCCCCACCACCGCCCTTTCCGCCGCAGCCGCCGGCCCCACCGCCGCCGCCGCTCGCGCCCACGCCATCGACGAAGTTTGAGCCGAGCGCGCAGAACATCCCCGCCCTGGCGCCGCCGCCGCCACCACCCCCCTGACCACGGCCGCCCGTCACGCCTTGGCTGCCGTCTCCACCGCTGATCCCGGCAAGCGTCAGCGTCGTGTCATTGCTAGCGGGGCCGGGGGCACCGGGCGCACCGGGCGCACCATCTTCTCCACGCCGGCAGTTGCCCGCCGCAGCCGTCTGTCCAACCCCGCCGAGCCCGTACTCTTCGGAGTTTTCTTCCGGCAACGGCGCGCCATCCTCCCCGCGCTTTCCGTTGCCCTCGTCCGTCCCCGTGATTCCCCCGATCCCGCCATCGCCACCGCGCGTCTCGCCGTCCTCGCACGTCGTCGCGCCCGCGGTCCCGCCGATGACCAGGTTCGGCGCCACGCACGCATTCGACGGCCGCGTCTCCTCCGTGTCTGGCGCGCTGGCTCCTGCCTGCGGCGCCTGCGTCGGTGTCTCGCCGTTTGCACCGTCCATCGCATCGCCCGCCGTCACGTCCACCTGCGCAAGCTCCGCCTCCACGTCCGCCACCGCCACGCCGATCGACGACCCGCCCGGCTCCGTCGCGCTCGCCGCACGAATCGCGAAGCTCCGCACCTTCGCCCCCGTTGCGCCTTCCGTCATCGTGAGCGCCACCGCGCCCGCTGGTCCCTCGATGGCGCTACGCGCCTGCTCGCTCCAAGTCCACTCCGCCTCGCAGTCGAAGCCACCGATCACCTCGATCCCTGCTTCGATCGCGACGCTCTCGGCGAACGCTCCGCTCGTGCACGCGAGCACCCGCTTGTTCCCCGCGTTCGCCACCGCCTCCCCGAGCGACACATACGGCTTCGCCTTCGTCCCGTCTCCCCCCGGCGCCGCCGTCGCGCTCGCGAACACCGCGCACTCGTCCGTCACCGTGCTCGTGTCCTGCGTCGGATCAGCCTCGCATGCGGGATTCGGCGGTCCGCCGCCCGCTGCTTCGATCCAGCCGTGTTCTGGACAGGTCAGCGTGTAGTTGCAGTCGCTGGTCACGCCGATCGACAGCGCGTCGCAGCCGGCGGCCGCAACCACCGCGCAGAGGGTGCCAGCCGTGATGCCACTAAGTCTTCTCACGTTCGCATCCTTTCCTTCCCGTCGCCGCTCACCACACACCAACGACTCCCAGACCTCGCTCTCCCTGCGCTATCCAAGCAGTCGGCAGCACACCCACCGCGTTGCTCGATGCAGATGAGCGAGGCCACAGCGCATAGACCAACGCGCCTGCGGCCAGCGCACCGGACGCCGCATAGGCCACGACGGCTCCGGTGCCGAAGGTTCCAGCCCGCCCCGTTCTCTCGTCGAACATGGTGCATGCACTCGCGACATCGCTCGGCGCGTGAACGCACCCAGGCCCCTGCGACAGGATCGCAGCGCGCTGCGCATCCGCGTCGCTCCGCGCATTCCTCGACGCCACCGTCATCCCGATCGCCACGCCGAGCCACACCCCACTCGCCGCCCCCAGTGTGATCACCGGCCCCCAGCTCCTCTTCTCCGGCAGCGGCTGCGGCTCTACCGACACCACCAGCGGTCCCGCCGCGGGCCCTCCGGCCCCCGCCACCGGCACGCGCTCGTCGCACCACCCCACACGCGCTGGGGCGCAGCATAGAACCACCGCGAGAAGACAGCTGCCCACCCCCGGCCCGTGCTCGGCCCTACGGGCCTGCGCGCGGCCCGACCCTGCCATGTCCCGCGCTACGCTCGAGGCGGGAGGGGCCTCGCTTGCAACGGCGGTTCGGGGTCCAGCGCCACTGCGCCTCTGCCCCGCCGCCACGGCACCGCCATGCTCCAACGCCGCGCAAAAGTGATCCGCTGCCGGGCTGCCTTCAGCGACCGTAGGATGGTATCCGGGTTTGCGGCCCGACGCAGAAGCACTCAGCAGATCATCGGTCCCTCCGCCCGCGCCTCTTCCGATCCACGCCAGGGTGGTGAAGTTTTCAGCGCCGGGCAGCCCACCGTGCCGCGTCTCCGCGACAAAAGAATCCCTATCACCCCGGCTTGGGGCGTGTCCATTCATTTCTTGTCTCCTCCTTCAGCTCAGCTGCTCACGGAGCACCGCGCTCGTCAGTCACACGTCTACATTCCGTTCAGATCTCTGAAATTCTCACTCCATCTCCGCCATCGTCGACCATCACTGATCGCAGCTCGCATTGCCCGTGAAGTCCCAACATTCTCCGCCCACGCTCACCTCGCCGGCATTTCCCCACCCGGCGCCGTGTCTCCGCTCTCGTCCGCTGTGCCCCTTATGAAGTTCACCAAGGGCTTTCTTCCGGAATCGAAGCTTTTTCACCCAACTACGCGTAGCCATGCGGGAGCGTCACGGAATCGTACGGTCGTCCTCACTTTCTCCGCCGCTCGCCCGTAGCAGCGATCCACGAGGCTCTGCTCACCGCCGCGCACGTCATCCGCGGGCACACCTCTCCCCTTCGATGGCGCTTCGCGCGATCGCCAGTTCCTCCTTCCGCAGCGCTTCTCGGCCCCGCGGGCGGCGCCATCGACGACGCCGCCCGCTACCTCATCGCTCGCTCACGGAAATTCCTGCTCCGCCGCTGCCGTGCCTTCCGCGCCTGCGTTGTCCGACACGTTGTTGCTTCCGCCAGGTCCCCCGGCGCCGGGCGTGCCCGATTGCAACATCGTCTGCCCTTCTTGCTTCACAGGTTCGCCTCGGTACGCGATCGCGAACGACGGCCCGCCGAGGCCTCCTCCTCCTGGACCGCCGTTGCCTCCCTGGCCTCCCTTCCCTCCATCGCACGCGTTCTTCGATCCGCCAACGCCCGTGCCGCCGACTCCTCCGAGCCCGCCGGCTCCGCCCGGCTGGAGGTCGCCCCCCGCGCCTCCCTTCCCTCCGTTGCCCGCCTTCAGCACGCAGTCCTGCAGCATCACCTTCCCCTCAACGCTCGCCAGCGCGATGCTCGCTCCTCCCGCTCCGCCGCCTTGGCCGGGCAGCCCGCCGCAACCACCGGGGCCGCCGCTGCCTCCGCTCGCCCCAGCTCCCGGCATCGCGCCCGGGCAGATCGCCGCACCGCCCTTCGCTCCGCCGCCTCCGCCGCCGCCCTGCCCTGGCTTGCCCGCTCCACCGCCTCCGCCGCTCACGCCCACGTAGCCGGATGAGCTTAGCGTGCCTAGACCGCTCGCGGCGACGCCGACGTCGCCCGGGGGACCGTTGTCGCCGCCCTGGCCAGTACCGCCGGCAGCACAGCTCCAGGCGCCTGCCGAAGGCTCTCCGGCACCTGCTGCGCCGAGGGCGCCTGACGCCCCGATGTCGCCGCCAGTGCCGTTGGTTACATTCCCATCACCACCACCACCGCCGATCGACAGCTCCCCGCCGCACTCGTTGACCACCTGGGCACCACCGGACAGCGTCGTGTCCGGCCCCGGTGTGCCATCGCGATCGCTGCACGCATCAGTTCCGGCGTTCCCCGGCGGCGCCTGCGCCGGGACCTCGCTCGGCGCATCTTCTCCCTCCGCGCCATCCGCTCCCTTGCCCGCGATCAGCTCGCACCGCGCCAGCTCAGCAGTCGCTCCATCGACCAGCACCGCAATCGACGATGTGCCCGGTGCCTCCGCGTCGGCTGCACGCACAGACACGTCCTCGATCCGCACCGGGTCCTCGCCCCGCAGCACCTTCAGCGCGATCCCTTCCTCGCCAGGCGCCAACGTCGTCTTCTTCTCCTCGCCGACCCAGGTCCACCCCTTCGCGCAGTCGAGCCCGCCGAAGATCGCCATCCCGGCGGGCACCTCAGCCGCCTCTTTGAACTCCTCCGCGCACGCATACACCGCGCTCCCCTGCTCCGTCGCTCGCGAGATCGCCACGCTCAGGGTCTTCACAGGGTCCGCCTTCGTCCCGGCGCCATTGTCGTCGCCGCCCGTCGCCACGAACACGCCGCACGTATCGCTCACGGCGGACGTCAACTCGCTCGGAATGCACCCTTCTGGCGTGCCACCGGCATCACCGCCCGGGAAGTGACCGCACGTGAGCAGGAACTCGCAGTCGTTGTCGAGCCCGATCGATAGATAGTCGCAGCCGCTCGCGATCACCGATGCGGCGCTCCAGCACATCAACCACGTCAGCCGCCTGTTCTTCATTGTGCTCACCATCGCCCCGCTCACCACGCTCCCACGACGACGACACCACCACCGCCCACGTTCGTCTGGGGCAACACGCGCACCCCGTGCGCCGCCGGTGCGGCGCGCCGGGGCCAGAGCGCATACGTGACCGCGGCGACCGCCAGCGCCCCCGACGCCGCGTAGCCGATCACGGACACCGTGCCGAATCGCGCCGCGCGCTCCGCCTCGCTCTTCACGTCGCGGCACGTGTCGATCAAATCGCTCTGCGGATCGATGCACCCTCCGTTCGCCTGCCGGATCTGCTCTCGATATCCCTCCGCATCGCTCCGCGCATTTCTCGACAGCACCGTCGACGTGATGCCTACCGCCAACCCCACCGCGCTCGCCGCGCCCAGCGCGATCACCGGCACCCAGTTCTTCTTCGGTGGCGGCTCCACCGGCCCCGCAGGCGGCTGCCCCATCACCGGCGCACCGGCCCCCACGCCCGCCGCGCCCGCGCCTCCCTCCGTCTTCGCGCCCGCCGTCTGCGCCTCACTCTTCACCGCCACCATCGCCAGCCCCACGTCCGCCGTCTCTCCCTTGGCGCTCTTCACCGTCTGGCTCACCGGCGCGTACCCCTCCAGCCTCGCCTCTACCCGATGCTCCCCCGGCTCGACGAACACCTCCCCTTCCAGCGGCGCTCGGCCCACGGCCTTGCCGTCCACAAGCACTTCCGCCCCCGCCGCGCTGACCGTCACCCTCAGCGCACCCACCTGCGCGCGCGACTCCGCCAGCCGCTGCTCCGCCGTCGGCTTCAGCTTCGCCACCGTCTTCACCAGCGGCCAGTTCCTCAGCGCGAACGACAGATGCTCCGCTGCTTCTCGGTACTTCTTCAGCTGGTACTTCGTGTTCCCGAGGTTGTACGCCACGTCGAACGTCGGGTTCAGCTCCCACGCAGACTGCAGCTCAGCCTCCGCCTCCACGTACTCCCTCGACGCCATCGCAGTCGATGAGCCGCGCTCTTCGCACCACCCCACACGCGCTGGCGCGCAGCAGAGAACTACCACGAGAACATAGCTGCCCACCCCCGGCCCGTGCTCGGCCCTACGGGCCTGCGCGCGGTCCGCCCCTCCCATGTCCCGCGCTCCGCGCGGAACGGGAGGGGTCTCGCCAGCCACGGTCGTTCGGATGCCAGCGTGACCACGCCTCCGCCCCACCGCCACGGCACCCCGCAGCTCTCCCGCCGCGCAAAAGCGACCTGCTGCCGGGCTGCCTTCAGCGACCGTCGGATCACATCCGGGTTCGCGGCCCGAGGCAGAAGGACTCAGCAGATCGACGGTTCTTCCGCCCGCGCCTCCGGCAGTCCACTCCAAGGTGGTGAAGTTGTCAGCGCCGGGCAGCCCACCGTGCCGCGTCTCCGCGACAAAAGAGTCCCTATCACCCCGGCGCGGGGTGCATCCAATCATTTCCTGTCTCCTCTTTCAGCTCAGCTGATCACGGTTCAACGCGCTCGTCAGTCGTTCGTCCGCATTGCGTTCAGCTCAACGAAATTCTCATCCGACGTCACAGCTCACTTCACTGCCCGCAACTCGCACTGCCCGTGAAGTCCCAGCACGCCCCCGTTGTCCCCGGGTTGCCGGCGTTGCCATCCGGGCCCCCGAGGCCACCCTCACCCGCTGTACCCGCCGTGAAGTCCTTCAGTTCCACCGGACTGCTCGGCGCCGCCGCATACGCGATACCGACTGCATGGCCGCCTCGACCGCCTCCGCCGGGACCGCCGGGACCGCCTCGACCGCCTTTGCCCCCGTCGCAGCCGGGGACGGAGTCCACGTTCTCCGAGGCGGTACCTCCAGTCGCGCCCATGCCTCCATCAGCGCCGCGTCTTCCGCTGGCGCCCTGTCCACCCTTCCCCGCCTTGCCGACCGCGACCGTCACCTCCGTCAACACCAGCTTCGTCCCCAGGCTCACGATCCCGATGCTTGACCCGCCCGCCTTCCCACCACCGCCGCCGTTGCCTCCGCAGCCGCCGGCTCCGCCTCCGCCGCCGCTGGCGCCGGGACCATCCAGCGGGTTCGCGACGGGCCCGCAGAACAGCCCTGCTTTCGCGCCTCCGCCGCCACCTCCCCCTTGACCTCGCGTCCCAGTTTTGCCGTTGCGACCGTCGCCACCCGTGATGCCCGCCAGCGTCAGCGTCGTCGCACTGCCGGCCTCGCCGGAACCGCCGAGAGTTCCTGGTGTGCCATCTTCACCGCGCCGGCAGTTGCCCGCGACGTCGGTTTGCCCAGCGCCGCCTAGACCATACTTCTCTGGGTTCGGGTCCGGCAGCGGCGCACCATCGGCACCCTTGTGCCCGTTGCCCTCGTCGGTACCCGTGGTCCCGCCGAGTCCACCGGAGCCGCCGCGCGTCTCGCCGTCCTGGCACATCGTCACGCCGGGCTCGCCGCCGAAGACGACCTCGCACGCATCCGACACCATCTCCGACGCGCTCGCTCCTGCCTGCGGCGCCTCCGTCGGCGTCTCGCCGTTTGCGCCGGCCATCCCGTCGCCCGCGGTCACATCCACCTGCGCCAGTTCCGCCTCGACATCCGCCACCACCACGCCGATCGACGACCCGCCCAGCTCCGTCGCGCTCGCAGCACGGATCGCGAAGCTCCTCACCTTCGCTCCGCTCGCGGCCTCCGACACCGTGAGCGCGATCTGGTTCGCGGGCGCCTCAATCACGCTCCGCGCCTCATCGCTCCACGTCCACTCCGCCTCGCAGTCGAATCCCCCGATCACCTCGATCCCTGCCTCAATCTTCACGCTCTCGGCGAACGGCTCGCTCGTGCACGCGAGTACCCGCTTGCCGTCCGCCCTCGCGACCGCCTCCCCGAGCGACGCGTATGGCTTCGCCTTTGTCCCGTCTCCCCCCGCTTCCGCCGTCGCGCTCACGAACACCGCGCACTCGTCCGTCACCGTGCTCGCATCCTTCGTCGGATCCGCCTCACACGCGGGGTTCGGCGGATTGCCGCCAGTACCTCCGGATGCGAAGTGATCGCACGTCAGCATCAGCTCGCAATCCTCATCCATATTGTCCCAGAACCCGCTGCACCCGCAAACTGCCGTGGCGAGTCCCAAGCCTGCTACGATCCAACACCTTCGGCCCATGGTCGTTGTTCCTTCGCTCGAGCTCACCACGCACCCAACACGTCGATTCCAACACTACCTGTCTGCACCCGGGGCAATGCGCGAACGCGCTCCGTCGTTGTCGCTTTCGGTCGAGGCCATAGGACATATGTCACCGCAGCGATCGCCAGCGCTCCCGATGCGATGTAGGCCACTCGCGCAGCGTCGCCCAACGTCGCGCCTCGAGAGCCGATACTCTGAAGCTCTTGGCATGGCTTGACGAACATAGCCGAGGGTGTCGCGCATTCTCCGCCGGCTCTAAGGATCACTTCGCCTTTGGAGCGTGCGTCATCGTGCGCGCTGTTCCTCGCCACCGTCATCCCGATCCCGACGCCGAGCCCCACCGCGCTCGCTGCGCCCAGCACGATCACCGGCACCCAGTTCTTCTTCGGCGGCGGCTCCACCGGCCCCGCCGGCGGCTGCCCCATCACCGGCGCACCGGCCCCCACGCCCGCCGCGCCCGCGCCCCCCTCCGTCTTCACGCCCGCCGCCTGGGCGTCGCTCTTCACCGCCACCATCGCCAGCCCCACGTCCGCCGTCTCTCCCTTGGCGCTCTTCACCGTCTGGCTCACCGGCGCATACCCCTCCAGCCTCGCCTCTACCCGGTGCTCCCCCGGCTCGACGAACACCTCCCCTTCCAGCGGCGCCCGCCCCACGGCCTTGCCGTCCACAAGCACTTCCGCCCCCGCCGCGCTGACCGTCACCCGCAGCGCTCCCACCTGCGCTCGCGACTCCGCCAGCCGCTGCTCCGCCGTCGGCTTCAGCTTCGCCACCGTCTTGACCAGCGGCCAGTTCCTCAGCGCGAACGACAGATGCTCCGCTGCTTCTCGGTACTTCTTCAGCTGGTACTTCGTGTTCCCGAGGTTGTACGCCACGTCGAACGTCGGGTTCAGCTCCCACGCAGACTGCAGCTCAGCCTCCGCCTCCACGTACTTCTTGTCCGAGTAGAGACGCAGCCCTCGTCGATAGGACTCATCGGCACGTGTCACCGCGTCGGCGTTGGCGGGCGCAGCCTGCGGCGTGGCGGGCTGCGCGGCAGCGATCTCAGGGACGGCGATCAGCGTCGCGGCACTGAACAACACAGCAAGGGATCGGCAGTTCATCATCATGGCTCCACGCGGTTTCACTCCATCACGTCATCGGCGAGCGGCTTGTCGGTAAGCGCAGGCGCGACGGGCGTCTGCGGAACGTGCGGCGCCGCACGCGTCGGCCGCGCGGGCACGGGCGACACCGGCCCTGGTGGCGGTGGCGGCGCTGGCGGTTGGCTCGCGGACGCCGTGTCATCGAGGCTTGGCTCGACCGCCTCCGGCGGTGCCGGCGCCACCGGCGGCAACAGCTCCGAGGCCTCTGGCGGCACCTGCGTGCTCTGCGCTGGCGCCCCGCTCGGCGGCAGCGCCGGATCCTGCTCTTTCGGCGGCGTCTCTCGCCGCAGGAGCATCGCCAGCACGAACGGCATGCTCACCGCGAGCACGGCGAGCACCACCATGAGCCACGTCGGCATCCAGGGTCGGCGCCGCCCCTCCGCCTGCGCTCCAGCCGGCGGCTTCGGCGTCACCACGGGCGGCGGCGTCACGGGCAGCAACGACGACGGCAGCAGCGCCTTGTCGATCGGCGGCAGCGCCCGGTCCGCCCACTGGCTCTGCGCCATCGCTCCCGGCTGTACCGGCGCGCCCTGCTGCACCGGCGCGTGCTGCGGAGCCGCCGCGCCCCCGTATAGCGGCACACGCTGAGTCACCTGCGCCCCCTGCTGCACCGGCGCACGCTGCGCTGCCATCGCGCCCTGATGCGGCACCGCTGCTCCGGGCAGCGCCGCCGCCCCGTGCTGCTGCGCGACTGCCCCGTGCTGCTGCACGACTGCCCCGTGCTGCTGCGCGACCGCCCCGTGCTGCTGCGCGACTGCCCCGTGTTGCTGCACGACCGCCCCGTGCTGCTGCACGACCGCCCCGTGCTGCTGCGCGACCACCCCGTGCGGCTGCGTGACCGCCCCGTGCGGCGCTGCCTGCTGCGGCGCCTTCGCCGGAAACGGCGGCGGTACCGCGTGCACCGGCAGCGGAGTCCGCCCCGCTTGCGCCGGATACGGCGGCGGCGTCGCTTGTGCCGGATACGGCGGCGGCGCCGCTTGCACCGGAAGCGGCGGAGGTCCCGTTCGCTCTTTGGGCAGCGCCGGCACCACCGGGAACTGGAACAGCGGCTGCCCCGTTGGCTTCTGCTGCTGCATCTCCGACAGCGCCCGGTCCAGCTCCGGGTTGTTCAGCGCCTGCTGCAGCTTCCGCTCCGCCACCTCAGGATCCGCCTCGCGCCGGATGCTCTCCAGATCCGGCAGGTACTGCCGGATGTCGTCGCTGTCCTTGTTGCTGCCCATCTCGAAGACCTCTCTCCTCAGCGACTAGAACGGCCTGCACCCCACCGCAGGGCACGGCTTGGCTGGCGTCGTGCCCCCTGCTTGCGCTGGCGCTGCCACCTTGGCCGGCGCCGCCTTCTTCCGCTCCTCGATCACCCGCAAGAATGACGGCTTCTGCCGCTTCGGCATCGGGTAGAAGTCCTCGTCGTCGTCCGTCGCGGCCGGCGCTGCTTTCACAGGCGCAGCCTTCGCCGCCGCCTGCTCTTTCACCGCCGCCTGCTCCTTCGCCGCCGCCGGTTGCTCCTTGGGAGCAGGCGCCTCTGCGGCCGCAGCCGCCCCTGCCTTCTCCGCTGCTCCGGCCTCCACCGCCGCCTCGGCCGTGCTCGCCGCCGCCGCGCTCGCCGTCGCCTCCGGCGCGGGCGCGGCGGGGCTCGCCTCGGGCGGCGGCGCTGGCGCGACCGCTGCCGTCGCTGCGCTTGCCGTCGCTGCACTCGCCGTCGCGCTCTCGACCGACGCCGCCGAGGCCGGCGCCGCCGAGGGCGCCGGCTCTCCTGTCACCGGAGCCGGCGCCGTACCGCGCGCGGAGCGGAGCGCCAGCACCACGCCCACGCCTCCCAACGTGAGCGCCAGCGCCACCAGCGGCGCCAGCACGTAGGCCCGCGGCGCGCGCCGCCGCTGCGTGAGCAACGCCGCCGGAGCCGCCGTCATCGGCGTCTCTTTCCGCAACGACTCGGCCGGTACGACGCTCGGTGCCGTCACCGAGCTCGGCGCCACTGGCCGCGCCACGATCGGCAGCGGCGCTCCCGATCGCGGCGACTCCATCGCCGAGAGCTGCGGAGTTACGTACGGCAGCTCCACCTCCTGCGGCGGCTGCGGTGCCGCTCGCTGCGCATCTCGCCATGACGTGGCGTGCTGCGTCTCGATCACCGGCAACGGCGCCGGCCCACCATGCCCCTGCGCCCCCGCATGCGGCGCCGGCCCTCCGTACGACTGCGGCAGCGGCGGCGGCCCTCCGTACGACTGCGGCAGCGGCGGCGGCCCTCCGTGCGACTGCAGCGGCGGCCCTCCGTGCGACTGCAGCGGCGGCCCTCCGTGCGACTGCGGCAGCGGCGGCGGCCCACCATGCCCCTGCACTCCGGCATGCGATGCCGGCCCTCCGTACGACTGCAGCAGCGGTGGCGGCCCTCCGTGCGACTGCGGCGGCCCTCCGTACGACTGCGGCGGCCCTCCGTACGACTGCGGCAGCGGTGGCGGCCCTCCGTACGACTGCGGCAGTGGCGGCGGCCCACCATGCCCCTGCGCCCCGGCATGCGATGCCGGCCCTCCGTACGCCTGCGCCTGCGGCGGCGGCCCCGCATACGCCTGCGCCCTCACCTCCGCCGGCGGCAGCGGCCCCCCAACCCCCTGCGCCCCCGCCTGCGGCATCGCCGGCGGCCCCGTCCGCTGCGCCATCCGCTCTGCCCACGTCCCGCCGAGCTTCGCGGTCGACTCCAGCAGCTTCAGCGCGGGCAGCGGCTCCGTATGCCCCACCCCCCGCCCCCGCGGCACGCGCGACGCCGGCGCGAACGGCAGCGCGCTCGCCGGCGCCACGAACTGCTCCAGCGGCGCCGTCTCCCCGTGCACCACCCGCCGCGCCCGCTTCTCGCCCTCCGCGCTCCCTCGCTCCATCTCGCCCTCCTGCCGCGCCTCCTCCGTCTCCTCCTCGCCCGCCCGACCCGCTGCGCTCGTCTCGTCCTCCACCGGCGTGCTGTCCTCCAGCGCCACCCCCGCGAACGCCGCCTGCCGCTCCGCCTCCATCCGCTCCCGCGCCAGCCGCTGCGCCAGCACGTGGCCCGCCGGCACCGTGTCCCGCAAGAGCCCCCGCAGGTCCCGGGCCACGTCGTCGAACCTCGGATACCGCTCCTCGCGGTCGATCGCGATGCACCGCGCCACCACGGGCCACAGGAACTCAGGGCAATCCGGCACGATCTCGTGCACCGGCTCCGGCGCCGCGACCAGGTGCCCCGTCAGCGTCTCCTCCGCCGTCGCTGGCTCGCTGTCGTCCAGAAACAGGTGCTTCCCCGTCAGCACCTCGTAGAAGATCGCCCCGAACGCGTAGATGTCCGTGCGCCCATCCGGCCTCGCACGCTCCACGCGCTCGGCCTTCCTCGACGACGTGTAAAGCATCTTCACCTGCTCCGGCGAGATGTACCTCACCGTCCCCACGTCCGGCAGATCATCGGTGTTCATCCCGCCGTCCGCGAACTTCGCTATCCCGAAGTCGAGCAGCCACACGTGCCCTTTCGCGTCCGCCTTCGTCCCCACCATGATGTTCTCGGGCTTCAGGTCACGGTGCCATATCCCCTTCGAGTGCACGAACGTCATCGCGTCCGCCACCTGCAGCATCACGTGCATCGCGCTCAGGAAGTCCAGCCGGTACGCCTTGTTGAGCAGCTTCCTCAGCGTCCTCCCCTCGAGGTAATCCATCACGATGTACGCCACGTGATCCGGCGACACACCCGCCTTCCTCATCCTCACGATGTTCGGGTGCTTCAGCTTCGGATAGAACTTGCACTCCTGCCGGAACCGCCTCGCGAAGTCCTCTCTCTTCAGGTGCCGTGGCAGCATGCACTTGATCGCCACGACGTCTTCCGAGTAGTCCTCCACCGCCCGGTACACTTCCCCCATCCCACCCGCGTCGATCACCTCCGTGATCCGGTAGTCCAGGAACACGTCCCCGGCCTTCAGCGCTTCCCGCGCCATCACCACACCCCCGCGATGAGAGAGACCGAGAGAAGAAGAGAAAGGATAAGAGACGAGAGCGGATGCCCTCCCCCGGTCGGTGCTCGGCGCTTCGCGCCTGCGCGCCGCCCGCCCCTCCCAAGTCCCGCGCTACGCGCGGGACGGGAGGGGTCGCCTCGCCAGCGCCTCGCTGCCCTCTTGTCCTTCAGCACCGCTCGTCCTACCCCTGTTCAACCCTCAGACATCGCCAACGCGCGCCCAAAGGCACGTTACCTGCTCGGGCTCGCCCTGCTCATGAGCGCAGTCCATCAGCAGGCTCGCCGCGAGGCGCAGATCACGGTGCGCCGCGAGGATGTCAGCGATGCGGCGCTCAGGCACCGCACCCCAGAAGCTGCCTGAACACACGAGGAAGACGTCGCCTGGCTCGGTGCATTCAACCTGAATCTTCATCTCCACCGCCGCCTCGCAGCCGAGCGCACGCGTCGCCGCATTCGCGTGCTGGACCAGCACGGCCATCACATCCCGCGAGACAGCGCCATCCTGCACGTCCCCCTCGGCGACGGCAGCAATTCTCGCTCGCGCCTCCAGTTTCCCAACACGAAATCGATAGACGCGCATCTCGCCGACGTAGGCGATGTACGCTGTCCCCGGCGCGAGCAGCACACCCGCGAAGCTCGCGGGCACGCCGCTCCGTCCCGGATCCCAATGATCGCCCTCGGGGCGGCAACGGCCTCGTCGACGCGGACTCATCATGAGCCGCACTTCGTCCCGACGCTGCGGCGCAATCAGCTCTTCAGCACAAACGTCGTCCTCACTGCCTGCGTCTACAACGGCATGCACCATCTCGATCGCCGTGCGGGAGACGACCTCTCCACCAAACCCGCCGTTGACCAGAAACAGCCCCAGACAAGGCAGCTCACCAGAGCGCGCCTCGTTGCTCGCACCACGCCTCGAGACAAGAGCATCCGCCCCCGCCTCGATGGCGAGCCTTGGACACACCATCGTCCACCTCGCACGCTCGTCCCAAGGACGAGCCGAGCCAAGGCGCACCACGCCCGCGGTGCGCCGGATCTACTCTGTCGCCCGGCGCACGGCGTTGTCGCCGTGCGTCCTCAGCGCGCCTGGGCCATCACCGGCTGCTCGCTCGCACCGACCCGCTGATCACCGCGGAACTTTGCGTTCAGCCGCTCAAACCTCGTCGCGATCGAGACGAGTCCATCTCACCAGCTTCAGCAGCAGCCGCATGCAGCTGTCCCTGCTCCGCCTTCTGCGCCTGCCCGCCCGCACTGTAGCCGTGCACCACCCGGCGCGCCGCCGAAGCTTCCGCCGGTTCCCCGACCACGACGCGAGATCCTCCATTACCGCTTCCCGAACCGCTCTCTTCTCGATGCAGTGCGCGCAGGACTCCTCCGGGTCCCACGCGACGTCCTCGAGACCGAGCCGCCTCACCCACATCTGCTCGCACGCCGCCCTCTCGCTCAGGCCGAACCGGCTCCTGAAGGCAAGGACATTGTTTCCGGAAGGCTTGCGGTGCATCGGCAGCGGACTCCTCTGGCTCGAGCGGCGCCCATTCTGCCGACAACGGAAGCTCGCGCCAAGCGCGATCGCCCGGAATCCTGCCCTTTCGAGCACTTGCGCTCAGCCAATCAGAGCCGTCACAAAATCGTACCGGCCTCCTCACTTTCTCCACCGCTCCCCGCTGGCCACGGTCCGGCGAGCTCTGCGCTCCGCTGGACATGTCACCTGCAAGACACACCGCACCCCTTCGATCGCGCTCCGCGCGATCGTGCTCACCTTCTTCCTTCTGCGACGCGTGCGACGCGTCGCGACGGCAGGCGGCGCCACCACGGCGCCGCCCGCTATCTCGCCGCTCGATTACTGGAACGCCTGCTCGACCGCCACCGCGCCTGTGTCGCCCGCGTTCTCCGCCACGTTGCTGCTGCCGCCGGGGCCCCCAGCGCCGGGCGTGCCGGGCATCAGCGTCGTCTGCCCTTCCTGCTTCACTGGTTCGCCTCGGTACGCGATCGCGAGAGACGGCCCGCCGAGGCCTCCTCCTCCTGGGCCGCCGTTGCCGCCCTGGCCGCCCTTTCCTCCATCGCACGCGTTCTTCGAACCGCCGACGCCCATGCCGCCGACTCCTCCAAGCCCGCCGGCGCCGCCCGGCTGAAGGTCGCCACCGGCGCCTCCCTTGCCTCCCTCGCCCGCCTTCAACACGCAATCCTTCAGCGTCACCTTCCCCTCCACGCTCGCCAGCGCGATGCTCGCTCCGCCGGCGCCGCCGCCTTGCCCGGGCAGCCCGCCGCAACCACCTGGGCCACCGCTGCCCCCGCTCGCTCCGGCTCCGGGCATTGCACCCGAGCAGATCGCCGCGCCACCCTTCGCGCCGCCGCCTCCTCCGCCGCCCTGCCCGGGCTTGCCCGGTCCGCCAGCTCCGCCGCTCACGCCCGCGTAGCCCGACGAGCTCAACGTTCCGAGGCCGCTCGCGGCGACGCCGGCGTCGCCCAGGGTGCCGTTTACTCCAGCATTGCCCCCGCCCTTACTCGCGTCGCCAGGCGTAACCCCGCAACTCCAGTTGGAGCCCATCGTCGCTGGTTCTCCAGCACCACCTTGTCCCTCGATCCCAACTTGGCCAACGTCGCCACCGCCACCGTTGGTCACATTGCCGTCACCGCCGCTGCCGCCGATCGACAGTTCCCCGCCGCACTCGTTGACCACCTGGGCGCCGCCCGACAGCGTCATGTCTGGCCCCGGCGTGCCATCAACATCGCTGCACGCATCCGCTCCGGCGTTCCCAGGCGACGCCTGCGGCGGCACCTCGCTCGGAGCGTTCTCTCCAGCTGCGCCATCCGCTCCGTTGCCCGCGACCAGCTCGCACCGCGCCAGTTCCGCCGTCGCTCCATCCACCAGCACCGCGATCGACGACGCTCCCGGCGCCTGCGCATCCGCCGCGCGCACCGACATGTCCTCGATCCTCGCCGCGCCCTCGCCCCGCATTACCTTCAGCGCGATCGCTTCCTCGCCCGGCGCCACGGTGGTCTTCTTCTCCTCGCCGATCCAGGTCCAGCCATTCGCGCAGTCGAGGCCCCCGAAGAGCTTGGCGCCCGCTGGCAGTTCGATCGCCTCCTCGAACGTTTCGGCGCAAGCATAGACCCCCGTGCCGCTCTCGGCAGCGCGCCGGACCGCCTCGACAAGCGTCGCGACCGGCTCGGCCCGGGTACCAGCATTGTCGTCGTTACCTGTCGAAGCCACGAAGATGCCGCACGTGTCATCCACGGCGCCGTCGATCTCGCTCGGCACGCACCCGGTAGGCACGACTTCAGTGCCCCTGCCCCGATATTTCTCGCAGGTGAGCAAGTACTCGCAGTCGTTCTCGACGTGGTACCAAAGCCCCTCGCAACCGCTCGAAATTAATGCGATCGCGACAGCCGATCCAAGCAGGGTTCGCCTAAGCGTTCTCATCGTTCCTTCTCCAGCTCGACTCACCATGCACCCGCTATCAAAAAGCCGAAACCATCCACCCGCGGCTCAGGTAGCACGAGCACTGCTGTAGACTTCTCGGTTCTTCTCGCTGGCCACAGGGCGTAGGTAACGGCGGCGGCGGCGAGCGCGCCCGACGCGATATAGCTGCCCAACGCGATGTCACCCAGCAGACCGGCCCTCTCAGCTGAGCGCTCAACCTTCGCGCATCGCTCTGCAAACGACGGCGATGCCAAGCAGCCGCCACCGTCGGCGAAGATTTGATCCCGTTGTACACGACCGTCTGAGTTGGCATTGTTCGACGCCACCGTCGTCGCGATCCCCACGCCGAGCCCCACCGCGCTCGCTGCCCCCAGCGCGATCGCCGGCACCCAATTCTTCCCCGGCGGCCGCTCCACCGGCGCCACAGGCGGCTTCTCCGCCGCAGGTGCACCGGCCGGCGCGCCGGGCGCCGTCACCGCCCCCTCTGCCTTTGCGACCGGCGTCTCAGCCGCCTCGCTCTTCACTGGGGCCATTGCCAGCGTCACCTCCGCCGTCCCGCCCCTCGCCACCTGCACCATCTGGCTCGCCGGCATATACCCCTCCAGGCGCGCCTCCAGCCGGCGCTCGCCGGGATCGACGAACACCTCTCCTTCAAGTGGCGCCTTCCCCACAACCTTGCCGTCGACCAACACCTCCGCTCCCACAACTCGGACCGTCACTGTCACCGCTCCGACCTGCGCCCGCGACTCGTCGAACCGCTGCTGCGCCTTCGGCTTCTGCTTCGCTGTTGCGTTGATCTGCGGCCAGTCCCGCAGCGCGTACGACAGGTACTGCGCTGCTTCTTTATGCTTCTTCAGCTGGTACTCCGTGTTCCCGAGGTTGTGCGCCACATCAAACGTCGGCCTCAGCTCCCACGCCGACAGCAGCGCAGCCTCTGCCTCCACATACTTCCCATCCCGATAGAGGCGGGTGCCCTGCCGAAAGAACACATTGGCCTGTGCCTCCTTATCATCGCCGCGCTTCGCTTCATCAGCGCGGCGTGGGGCCTCTGGCGATGCCGCGGGCTGCGCCGAAGCGACGTCAGCGTCGGCGATCAGGGCTGCAACAGTGAGCAACAGTGCAATGGGTCGGCGGTTCATCGTCATGGCTCCACGTGGTTTCATTCCAACATGTCATCGTCTGGCGGCGGCTCGGCGTGCACCGGCGCGTGCGGCGCCTGCGGAACGAGCGGCGCCGTACGCACCGGCCGCGCGGGCGCCTGCGGCGGCGGCACCTGCGGCGCGATGGCCTCCGGCGCGGGCGCGGGCGGCTCGCTCGGCGGCGCGGTGTCGTCGAGGCTCGGCTCGACCGCCTCCGGCGGTCCCGGCGCTACTGGCGCCAACAGCTCCGTGGCCGCCGGCGGCGCCGTCGCGGTCCCCACCGGCGCCCCGCTCGACGGCAGCGCGGGCTCCTGCTCTTTCGGCGGCGTGATTCGCTTCAGGATCGTCGACACCACGAACGGGCTGCTCACCGCGATGATCGCCAGCAACACCATCAGCCACGTCGGCATCCACTGCCGACGCTGGCCAGTCGCAGGCGCGGCGACCGGCTCCTTCATCACGGCCACCGGCGGCGGCGTCACCGGCAGCAACGACGACGGCAGCAGCGACCTGTCGATCGGCGGCAGCCCTCGATCCGCCCACTGGCTCGGCGCCGGCGCGCCCTGCTGCTGCACCGGCGCCCGCTGCGGCGCAGCCGCGCCCCCGAACACCGGCACTCGCTGCGTCACCAGCGCGCCGTGCTGTTGCACAGCCGCGCCCTGCTGCACCGGCGCGCCTTGCGCCGCCGTGCGCTGCGGCGCGGTCGCGCCTTGCTGCAGCACCGGCACGTGCTGCGTCATCGTCGCCCCGTGCTGCTGCGCCGCGGCCCCGTGCTGCTGCGGCCCCTGCTGCTGCGGCACCGCCCCGGACACCCCTGCCTGCGGCGCCCCCGCCCCGTACGCCCCTGCCTGCTGCGGCACCGCCCCGGACACCCCTGCCTGCTGCGGCACCTTCACCGGAAACGGCGGCGGCACCGCTTGCACCGGCAGCGGCGGCGGTCCCGTTCGCTCCTTCCCCAGCGCTGGCACCACCGGGAACTGGAACAGCGGCTGCCCCGTCGGCTTCTGCTGCTGCATCTCCGACAGCGCGCGGTCAAGCTCCGGGTTGTTCTGCGCCTGCCGCAGCTTCTGCTCCGCAACCTCAGGATCCGCCTCCCGCCGGATGCTCTCGAGGTCCGGCAGGTACTGCCGGATGTCGTCGCTGTCCTTGTTGCTGCCCATCGAAGACCTCTCTCCTCAGCGACCACACACTAGAACGGCCTGCACCCCGCCGTCGCGCACGGCCCGGCCGGCTTCGCGCCCTGTTGCTTCGCAGGCGCGGCCGGCTTCGCAGGCGCCGCCTTCTTCCGCTCCTCGATCACCCGCAGAAACGACGGCTTCTGACGCTTCGGCATCGGGTAGAAGTCCTCGTCGTCCTCCGCATCGGCCGGCGCTGCCTTCGCCGTCGCAGGCTTCGCCGGATCGATCCTCGCTGCTGCCGGCGTCTTCGCCGCTGGCTGCTCCTGCACATCGGGCTGCTCCTTGACGGGCGCCTCGGCTTCCGCCGCCGCCACGGCCGCGCTCGCCGTCGCCTCCGGCGTCGGCGCCGCTGCTGCGCTCCCTGTCGCCGCTGCCGCCGCGCTCGCCTCGGGCAGCGGCGCCGGCACGGCTACTTTCGGCGCCGCCGTCTCCGTCGCTGTCGGCGCCGCCCTCTCCGTCGCCGTCGGCGCCGCGCTCTCGGCCGGCGCCACCGCTTCTGCGGCCACCGGCACCGGCGCGCCGTCGCGCGCCGCTCGCATCCACAGCGCCCCGCCCACGCCCACCAGCGTCAGCACCAGCGCCGCCACCGGCGCCAGCACGTACGCGCTCGTCTTCCTCCGCCGCGGCTGCGCCACCACTGCCGCCGGCGTCCTCGGCGCCTCGCTCGGCAACGTCGCCGCTGCGCCCGCGCTCGGCGCCGTCACCGAGCTCGGCACAGGTGCCACTCCAGCACCCGGCAACCGCAGCGGCACCGCCCGCTGCGTTGCCATCACCGCCTGCGGCGGCGTCACGTACGGCCCCGCAACTTGCGCCCCCATCACTGGCAGCGGCGGCGTCGCAACCTGCGGCGGCGGCGGCGGCGGCACCGCTCGGTGCGGCGGCACATCCACCGAGTGCGGCGTCACGTACGGCGGCTCCATCTCCGGCCGCGACGGCGCCGCCGCTCGCTGCGCCTCGCTCCATGACGCCTGCGGCCCCGCCGCATACGGCAACGGCTGCGACGCCGCTCCGTAGTGCAGCGGCTGCGACACCTGCGCCCCCGCCACGTACTGCGCCTCCATCGGCCGCACCGGCAGCGGCCCCGAGTACCCCTCCGCCCTCGACTCCGCCATCGGCGGCAGCCCCGCATAGCTCCCCGCCCTCACCTCCGCAGGCACCGGCGGCGCCCCCGCAACTCCCGGCGCCCCGCCCTGCGGCAGCGGCGGCGGCACCGCCCGCGCCTGCGCCATCTGCTCCGCCCACTTCCCCGACAGCTTCGCCGTCGACTCCAGCGGCTTCAGCGCCGGCAGCGGCTCCGTGTGCCCAACACCCCGCCCCCGCGGCACCCGCGACGCCGGCGCGAACGGCAGCGCGCTCGCCGGCGCGACGAACTGCTCCAGCGGCGCCGTCTCCCCGTGCACCGCCCGCCGCGCCCGCTTCTCTTCTCCCTTCGCCGCCGCGCTCCCTCGCTCCATCTCGCCCTCCTGCCGCGCCTCCTCCGTCTCCTCCTCGCCCGCCCGGCTCGCTGCGCTCGTCTCGTCCTCCACCGGCGCGCTGTCCTCCAGCGCCACCCCCGCGAACGCCGCCTGCCGCTCCGCCTCCATCCGCTCCCGCGCCAGCCGCTGCGCAAGCACGTGCCCCGCCGGCACCGTGTCCCTCAAGAGCCCCCGCAGGTCCCGCGCCACGTCGTCGAACCTCGGATACCGCTCCTCACGGTCGATCGCGATGCACCGCGCCACCACAGGCCACAGGAACTCGGGGCAATCCGGCACGATCTCGTGCACTGGCTCCGGCGCCGCGACCAGGTGCCCCGTCAGCGTCTCCTCCGCCGTCGCTGGCTCGCTGTCGTCCAGGAACAGGTGCTTCCCCGTCAGCACCTCATAAAAGATCGCACCGAACGCGTAGATGTCCGTGCGCCCGTCCGGCCTCGCCCGCTCCACGCGCTCGGCCTTCCTCGAGCTCGTGTACAGCATCTTCACCTGCTCCGGAGAGATGTACCTCACCGTCCCCACGTCCGGCAGGTCGTCGGTGTTCATCCCCCCGTCCGCGAACTTCGCTATCCCGAAGTCGAGCAGCCACACGTGCCCTTTCGCGTCCGCCTTCGTCCCCACCATGATGTTCTCGGGCTTCAGGTCACGGTGCCATATCCCCTTCGAGTGCACGAACGTCATCGCGTCCGCCACCTGCAGCATCACGTGCATCGCGCTCAGGAAGTCCAGACGGTACGCCTTGTTGAGCAGCTTCCTCAGCGTCCTCCCCTCGAGGTAGTCCATCACGATGTACGCCACGTGATCCGCCGACACCCCGGCCTTCCTCATCCTCACGATGTTCGGGTGCTTCAGCTTCGGATAGAACTTGCACTCCTGCCGGAACCGGCGCGCGAAGTCCTCTCTCTTCAGGTGCCGTGGCAGCATGCACTTGATCGCCACGACGTCTTCCGAGTAGTCCTCCACCGCCCGGTACACCTCGCCCATCCCACCCGCGTCGATCACCTCCGTGATCCGGTAGTCAAGGAACACGTCCCCGGCCTTCAGCGCTTCCCGCGCCATCACCACACCCCCATCCCGCGCAGCACCAGCGCCGCGATCGCCGAGAACACCGCCGTGCTCGCAAGCGTCAGCCCCGCGAACAGCCACGCGTCCACCGGCGCCGCCTCCGCGGCCACGCCACCGCCGGCCCTTACCCCGCTGCTCTCCTCAGGCATCGCCTCGAACCACGCCCTGCTCTGCGGCCCCCACCCCGCCTCCGCCTCCGCCATCCGCGCCGCTCCCCCGCTGCCGTCCGCCTCCGCGAGCTCCGCCCCGATCCGCCCCAGCTCGTCCCCGAACGCCTCGGCGCTCTCGAACCGCTCCTCCGGCCGCTTCGCCAGCGCCCTCAGCACCGCCCGGTCCAGCGCCGCCGGGATCCGCTGCCCCGCCACCCGCGACGGCGGCGCCGGCGCTTCCTGCACGTGCGCGCGCAGCAGCCCCAGCGCGTCCTCGACATGGGCGAACGGACCGTGCCCCACGACCAGCGTATACATCAGCAGCCCCACCGCATACACATCCGCCCGCGCGTCCACCGGCTGGCACTGCGCCTGCTCGGGCGAGGCCGTCCGCGGCGTCCCCACGAGCAGCCCGGCCTCGGTCGGATACGCCGGCCCGTCCACCGCAGGCGGCGCCCCCGGCGCCGCGCCGGCCAGGGCGCCGTCGAGCACCTTTGCGACGCCGAAGTCGAGCACCTTCGCGACCCGCGTGTCGCCCGGCGCGGCCGCCCCCGGCGCGCACAGGAACACGTTGTCGAGCTTCACGTCGCGGTGGATCACCCCCACCCGGTGCGCCGCCGCGAGCCCCGCCAGCACCTGCCGCACCAGATCGATCGCCTCGGCCACCGGCAGCTTACCGCGCCGCTGGAGCTCCTCCCCCAGCGTCCTCCCCTCGAGCCGCTCCATCACGAAGTAGGGGCGCCCCGAGGGCGTCTGCCCCAGATCGAGCACCGCCACCACGTGCGGCGACGACACCGCCGCCAGCGCCCGCGCCTCCACCTGCAGCCGGTCCGCGAACCGCGGATCGTGCGCCAGCGCGAGGCGGACCAGCTTCACCACGACCCGCTTCCGGAGCGCACGGTGCTCCGCCTCGACGACCTCCCCCATGCCCCCGCGCCCGAGCACCCGGAGCGCACGGTAAGGTGTCCCTTCCAGCACATCCCCTGCGGCGCCGGAGGGCCCTGAGCTGTCTGACGTGCGGCGTGCCACCACCGGCGAGGTCTCCTGAGATGGAAATCACGACGAGGAGGCCCGTTCAGACAAAGAAAATGCACGAGTGATGTCGATTCCTGAAAAACGACGTCGATTCGAGGTGTTACCCGCCCACCAAGGCCCGGCCCACCGCCCGCACCGGCGCACGGTCCAGGCTCGCCGCCCGCACCGGCGCACGATCCAGGCTCGCCGCCCGCCGCAACCTCCCGGGACGCGACAAATCGATCCCGGCGTGTCGCTTTCCTTGTCTGAACCGGCCACGCCGCAGTGATTTAGGAGAAGGAACGGGCACCGCACGGACGCGGGCCCCCCTGCGCGAGGTCCCCATGACGCACGACGCTTCCGACCAGCACGACGACCTGGAGCCGCCCGGCGACGCCGATCCCATCGTGGAGGCCTGTCTCGCCGACGCGCTCGGCCCGTACCTCGGGGTGCTCTCCCCCGAGGAGCTCGAGGATTACCGCAGGTTCCTCACGGTCTTCATCACGACCCACCCGACGGCGGCGCCGCTCCACGCTCGCTTGCGAGCGAAGGGCTACGTCCCGGCCGGGAGCGGCGCGATGGCCCGCGAGGGCGCGGGCGCGAGCGAGGAGGCGGCGGCGCCCGACGACGGGACCTCCGGCGGGCGGCATTGATCAGGGACCGGCGTCCTCCTCCTTCGCTTCACCCCCCGCGGGAGCGCATCATGGCGGCGCTCCCCCTCGCTCGCCGCGTCGCCAGGGCGACCGCGCGGATCTACGGCGTGCGGACGCGCCAGGGCATCGAGGACTGCGAGCAGACGGCCTACCAGGCCCTCCTGGAAGCCGGGCTCGGATTCGATGAAACACGCGGCGTCCCCCTCGGCATCTATGCCTGGAAGCGGGTCGCCGGCGCCGTGATGCGGCAGCTGACCCGCGACGCGCCGATCCGGCGCGCCGGCGCCGCCGCCGCGCTCGACGCGGCCGAGTCGATGCGCGACACCAGCGATCCGTTCAGCGACGACGACGACGATGCGTCGGGCCAGCTCATGGCCCACTGCCGGACGCTCGCCTTCACCCGCTTCATGGGGGACACGGGCGAGCGGCTCAAGGCGCGCCCCGAGGACGCGCTCACGCGCACACGCGCCTTCGAGGCGCTCGGGATCGCGCTCCGCGGCCTCGACGAGCGGGAGGCGCGCCTCATCGAGCTCCGGTACTGGCAAGACCTCTCCTGGGCCAAGGTCGCGGCCGAGCTCGGCGTCCACGAGAAGCACGCGATGCGCATGGACGAGCACCTGCGCAGGCGGCTCCGGGGCGATCTGCAGGCGAGCCACGTCGAGGAGCCGCCGCCGAGCGAGGGGACCTGAAGAGACCTCCGCGCCGGACCACCCGAGCTTCCGGAGCAAAAGGCAATTACAGGCGATAACACCGTGCTTCCCCTCGAGCCCCTCTCGAGCCGCCAATCAGCTGCAATCGAGCCGGAATCAAGTCGGAATCAAGCCGCGGCGCCCCTCCCGGACGCGCCGCGGGCCGACTCGAAATCTCGCGCCGTGCAAAAGAGACTTTACACTGCCCATCCGGACTGAGAGCTTTACGAATGGTGCATTCCCCGGCGCGTCGCCGGAGGACAACCAAGGAGGCACCATGGCCCTCAAAGACCTCTCTCCTCGTCAAATGGTCCAGATCACCGGCGCATGGCTCGACCCGGAGCGCGAACGGCCGCGCCTCGTGTCGCTGAAGCGGTGCGCCCCGCTCATCGACGATATCGAGGAGGCGCACGAAGGCGTCTTGAAGTCGCACCGGCGGCAGAAGAAGGCGAACGACGAGCTCTCCGCGATCCAGCAAAGGCAGGTCGTGGTCGATCAGATCCACGATCGCAAGGCGCGCGGCGCCCACGCGGTGCTCACCGGCTTCGCCGATCTGGCCGACGATCCCGAGGACGCGGCGATCTACCTCGAGATTCGCGATCAGCTCTTCGCGGATGGGCTCAAGTTCCTCGGGGCGAGCTACAGCGATGAGGCGGGCGAGGTGAAGCTCGCGCGCGACCGGCTGACGCCGGAGTCCAAGGCGGCGCTCCGGGCGCTGCCGACGCCGGGGGGCAACCTGCTCAAGGCGGTGCAGTCGTGGTTTGCCGCGGGCGACGAGCTCGGCAAGCTCGACGCGCAGCGGATCCACCTTTCGGCGGAGGACCGGCCGGGCGCGGCCGACCCGCGCGGCGGGCAGCTCCGGGCGCGCAATCGCTGGATCAAGGTGGTGCGCAGCGTCCTCCAGATGCTGGAGCTCGAGGGGGCCGACGAGGAGACGGCGCGCCGGCTGCTTGCGCCGCTCCAGCGGGAGGCGGCCAAGGCCGAGCGCCGGCGCTCGGGCGGCAAGGAGGAGAGTGACGTGGAAGGCGGCGCGCCGCCGGACGCCGGCGAGCCTGCGATCGACGAGGGAGCCCCGGCGACTGGCGTGGATTGACGGGGCCGCCCCTCCGCCGGGGCCTCCTGGCAGACTCGATCCGTTAACCACCCCCCTCCGCCGGGGCCTGCTAGCAGACTCGATCCGTTAACCACCCCCTCCGCCGGGCCCTGCTGGCAGACTCGATCCGTTAACCACCCCCCTCCGCCGGGCCCTGCTGGCAGACTCGATCCGTTAACCACCCCCCTCCGCCGGGCCCTGCTGGCAGACTCGATCCGTTAACCCCCCCCTCCGCCGGGCCTTCTTGACGGACTCCATCCGTCAAGAGCCCCCTCCGCCCCCCTCTCAACGGATCGCATCCGTAAACGCCCCCTCCCCCACCATCGGTCACCAACGTTCTCGTGGTCGTGGTCGTGGTCGTGGTCGTGGTCGTGGTCGTGGTCGTCAACGGCTCGATCGTGAACGTGAACGTCACCCGGCAGTCGCACTCCCCTTCGTTGACCAAGGTTTCGGCAGAACGTTCACGTCAACGATCTGTCGTTGACGACCACGACCACGACCACGTTCACGACCACGACCACGACCACGTTCACGACGCTCTCCGCCCCTCTCGATGGATCGCCTCCGTTACGCCACCCCTTCCGCCACTCCCTCACAACGGATCACCTCGCCTCTCCCCGCCCCGCGAGGCCCCTCACAATGGCTCCCGCCCTTCGAATAGGCCGTCGCGCCTGCTTGACGCACCACGTCGGCGCTGCCATGACCGGCTCCCTCCGCCTCGGGCGTGCTGTTTCAGCCGCGCGCGCCGGGTCCACGCATGGGGCCGCCGGCCCGGCTGTCGTAGGCGTGGCGCGTCCTTGCCGAGGCGGACTACGCTCTGCGTTACCACACAGCAACAGGAGCCACCGAGCCGTGAAGATCCTCGTTCCGCTCAAGCGCGTCGCCGATCCGGATAACGCGAACAAGGTGAAGATCCCCGCTTCCGGGGACAAAATCGAGACGACCGGGCTCGAGTGGAAGCCGAACCCGTTCGATGAGTACGCGCTCGAAGCGGCGCTGCGCCTGACCGAGGACGGCAAGGCGCCGAAGACGCGGGCGGGCGAGGTCGTCGTCGTCACCTTCGGACCGAAGGAGACCGAGCAGACCCTCCGCGCCGCGCTCGCCACCGGCGCCGACAAGGCCATCCGGGTCGACGCCACCGACGACAAGCTCGACGGCGACCTCGTGGCCCGCGCCCTCAAGACGCTCGTCGAGCGCGAGAAGCCCGACGTCGTGGTCATGGGCAAGCAGGCCGTCGACGGCGACTCCAACCAGGTCGGCCAGATCCTCGCCGAGCTGCTCGACTGGCCGCTCGCCACGTTCGCCGCGACCATCAAGGAAGAGAAGGGCGCGCTGCTCGTCGGCCGCGAGGTCGACGGCGGCGTCTCCACCCTCCGCGTGCGCCTGCCGGCCGTCGTCACGGTCGACCTCCGCATCGTCGCGCCGACCAGCGTCTACTCCCAGAAGACGGCGCCCGCGTTCAAGTACAACGACGGCGTCCGCTTCGCGGCGCTCCCCGCGATCATGGCCGCCAAGAAGAAGCCCCTCGCCGAGGTGAAGCTCGCCGACCTCGCCGCGGATCAGGCGCTCAAGGTCCAGTACACCGCGTTCCAGCCGCCCCCCGCGCGCAAGGCGGGCATCAAGGTGAAGGACGTCAGCGAGCTCGTCTCGCGCCTCAAGAACGAGGCGAAGGTCATCTGACGGGACGCAGCAGGGACAAGACGGGACGCGACAAGAGGCCGAAGACATCGAGGGTGCCGCCGACGCGGACCCCGACCCGCAGCGGCGGGTCGTGCAGGAGGGATCATGGCTGACGTTCTCGTGGTGGCCGAGGCCGCCGATGGAAAGCTGAAGAAGACGACGCACTCCGCTGTCACGTTCGCGAGGCAGGCGGCGGCGGCGCTCGGCGGGACGTACTCGATCCTCGTGATCGGCGACGCCCTCGGCGACGCGGCCGCCGAGGCCGCGACGCTCGGCGCGGCCAAGGTGCTCGTCGCCCAGGCGAGCTCGCTCAAGGACTACGTCGCCGAGCGCTACGTGCCGACCGTCGCGGCGGCCGCCAAGGGCGCCGCCGTCGTCGTGGGCACGGCGAGCGCCTACGGCAAGGACCTGCTCCCGCGCGTCGCGGCGCGGCTCTCGGCAGGGTTCGCGAGCGACATCTCCGAGCTCCTCCCCGAGGGGGGCAAGCTCAAGTACAAGCGCCCCATGTACGCCGGCAACGCGTACGGCGTCTGCACCGTCTCGACCCCCGTCCAGGTCGTGAGCGTCCGCCAGAGCGCGTTCGCCGCCGCCGAGCCGACCGGGTCGACGTCGCCGATCGAGCAGGTCGCGGTCGTCCCGCCGAGCGCGGCGGCCGAGCGCGTCGAGTTCGTCTCCTTCGACCAGGTGAAGAGCGAGCGCCCCGAGCTCACCGAGGCCAAGGTCGTCGTCTCCGGCGGCCGCGCCCTGAAGGAGCGCTTCAACGAGGTCCTCGACCCGCTCGCCGACGTCCTCGGCGCCGCCGTCGGCGCCAGCCGCGCCGCGTGCGACGCCGGCTACGCCGCCAGCGACCTCCAGGTCGGCCAGACGGGCAAGGTCGTCGCTCCCTCGCTCTACGTCGCCGTCGGCATCTCGGGCGCCATCCAGCACCTCGCAGGGATGAAGGGCTCGAAGGTCATCGTCGCCATCAACAAGGACGCCGACGCGCCCATCTTCCAGGTCGCCGACTACGGCCTGGTCGCCGATCTCTTCGCGACCGTGCCCGAGCTCGCGAAGCAGATCCAGGCGGCCCGCAGCTGATCCTCGCGCGACCGCAACGGACGCAACCAACGCAACGGACGCGACCGACGCGACCGACGCGACCGACGCGGCCACCGCGACCGACGCGGCCAGCGCGAACGAAGCGACCGGCACGACCGATCCCGCCGGGGTGCACCTCGTCCGCCCTCCAGGGATGCGGTCGTGCTCCGGCTCACCGGATGAGTCCGTCCAGCGAGAAGTTCACGTTCGCCGACGCGATTTCCGTGTCAGGTCGCGCACGTAGCATCTTGTTCGCGTCCTGCGGCCGTGGGATCCCTTGAGCTCTATGCCCGAACGCCCGGACATGCCGATCGTCGCGGCGCTCGCGCAGGCGCGGGCATTGCTGTACGACGCGGCCAGGACCACGGAGCAGCGGCGGCTCATCGGCCCCACGGTCATGGAGATCGACCGCGCGATCGTGAGCTTCGACCCGACCGCGAGCGCCTCCTTCGAGCTCACGCCGCTCGCGGCGTCGGTGCCGCCGGTCGACACGGAGATCGAGGCGCTGCGCCGCGAGGTCGAGCGGCTGCGCGTGATCACCCAGCACGAGCGCGGGCTCCTCGACGCGCTCCTCAGCGAGAGCCCGCACGGCATCATCGTCTCCGACAGCCAGGGCAAGCTGATCCTCCAGAACCGCGCCTCCGAGCGGATCTGGGCCGGCAGCTCCACCGCCGAGAACGTCGAGGGCTGGGGGCGCTACCGCGCGTTCCACCCCGACGGGCGGCCGTTCGACGGCGGCGACTGGTCGATGGCGCGGTGCCTGTCGCGCAAGGAGACCGTCCCCGCGGAGGAGATCCACTTCCAGCGCTTCGACGGCACCCACGGGATGCTGCTCGGCAGCTGCGCGCCGCTGTTCTCGCCCGACGGCGAGATGCTCGGCGCTGTGTCCATCTTCGCCGACATCACCCAGTTCAAGCAGCTCGAGGCGGACCTCCGGGTCAGCAAGACCAAGTTCTCGACAACGCTGAAGAGCATCGGCGACGCGGTCATCTCGACCGACGGCTCCGGGCGGATCGACTTCATGAACGCCGTGGCCGAGACGCTGACCGGCTGGACGCTCGACGAGGCGAAGGACCGCCGCCTGTCCGATGTCTTCCGGGTCATCTCCGAGCAGACGCGCGACGACCTCGACAACCCCGTCACGGAGGTGCTGCGCCACGGCGGCATCATCGGGCTCGACGACACCACGCTGCTCCTGCGCAAGGACGGCTCGGAGCTCGCGATCGACTCGAACGGCGCGCCGATCCGGAGCGAGGAGGGCGAGCTCGTCGGGCTCGTGCTGGTCTTCCGCGACGTGACCGAGAAGCGGCTCGCCGACAAGCGGCGCTACTTCATCGGCGAGGCGAGCCGGCAGCTCGCGCTGTCGGGCCTCGACTACGAGACCACGCTGGCCAACATCGCCCGCCTCGCGGTGCCGCACATCGCCGACGCCACGGTGGTCGACATCGTCGAGCCGGACGGCGCGCTGAGCCGGCTCGCGGCCGTGCACGCGAGCGACACGAAGAAGGCGCTGGGGCGGGATCTCCCGGCCCGCTACCCGAAGGATCCCGACGTGCCGCGCGCGGTGCAGGCGGTGCTCCGGTGCGGCGAGTCGCTCCTGCTCCCCGAGGTCGAGGGCATGGCGTGGCAGCGCGCTGCGTCGCTGAAGCCCGGCAACGAGTGCTGGTCCGGCGCGCACGACCCGGCGTACCTCGCGCTGCTCCGGGAGCTCGGCGTCCGCTCGGCGATGATCGTGCCGCTGCGCGCCCGGGACCGGACGCGCGGCGCGATCACGCTGCTCTCGACGGAGTCGAGCCGGCGCTACACCGTCGAGGATCTCGCGCTCGCCGAGGAGCTCTGCAACTTCGCCGCGCTCGCGCTCGACAACGCCCAGCTCTACCGCGAGTCGCAGCAGGTCAACCGCGCCAAGGACGAGTTCTTGGCGACGCTCTCGCACGAGCTCAGGACCCCGCTCACCGCGATCCTCGGCTGGGCGCGCATGCTGCGGCAGGGCTCGCTGAAGCCGGACACGCACGTCCGCGCGCTGGAGGCGATCGAGCGCAACGGCACGCTCCAGGCGCAGCTCGTCGAGGACCTCCTCGACGCCTCCCGCATCATCACCGGCAAGCTGCGGCTCGACGTGATGCTCGTCGACCTGCCGCCGATCATCAACGCCGCCATCGACGCGGTCCGCCACGGCGCGGACGCGAAGGGGATCGAGCTGCTCGTGCAGCTCGACCCGAACGCGGGGCCGATCTCGGGCGACCAGACGCGGCTGCAGCAGGTGGTGTGGAACCTCCTGTCGAACGCGATCAAGTTCACCCCGCGCGGCGGCAAGGTCTCGATCCAGCTCGGCAGGGCCGAGGGCCTGGCGCGCATCCAGGTGAGCGACACCGGCCAGGGCATCGTGCCGGAGTTCCTGCCGTACGTGTTCGATCGCTTCCGCCAGGCCGACAGCACGAGCACGCGGCCGCACAGCGGGCTCGGGCTCGGCCTGGCGATCGCCCGCCACCTCGTCGAGCTCCACGGCGGCACCGTGAAGGCGGAGAGCGCCGGGGACGGCAAGGGCGCGACGTTCACGGTGGACATCCCGCTCGCGCCCCGGGGCGCCATCGCGGCGCTCCGGAGGGCCGATGGGCTGCTCCCCCTGTCCAACGAGCCGGAGCCGACGCTCCAGGGCGTCCGGGTGCTGATGGTCGACGACGAGCCGGACGCGCGGGAGCTCGTGACGACGGTGCTGGAGCGCAAGGGGGCGAGCATCACGGCTGTCGCGACGGTCGACGAGGCGCTGTCCGCGATCCAGCGAGAGAAGCCCGACGTGATCCTGAGCGATCTCGGGATGCCCGGGGAGGACGGCTACAGCCTGATCCGGCGCCTGCGCGCGCAGAGCCCAGAGCAAGGGGGGCGCATCCCCGCGGCGGCGCTGACCGCGTACGCGAGCGCCCAGGACCGGACCCGCGCGCTGCTGGCGGGGTTCCAGTCGCATGTGCCCAAGCCGATCGAGGCGTCCGAGCTCGCGGCCGTGATCGCCAACCTGGCGGGACGTACGGGGTAACCCCGCAGCCGACCACGACCACCCCAACGTGGTCGTGGTCGTAAACGTGGTCGTGGTCGTGGTCGTGGTCGTGGTCGTACACGGCCAGACGTAAACGTAAACGCCCACGGTCAGGAAGGCCGCTGGCAGCCGTCTTCCGGGCTGGCGAGGTCAGGCAGGATCGCTCGTGGATGCGGCGCTGACGTCCACGTTTACGTCTGACCGTGTACGTCCACGACCACGACCACGTTCACGTCCACGACCACGTTCACGTGAACCGTCCACGACCACGTTCACGTGAACCGTCCACGACCACGTGAACCGTCCACGACCACGTGAACCGTTCACGACCACGTGAACCGTTCACGACCACGTGAACCGTTCACGACCACGTGAACCGTTCACGAGAAACGCGGGGGGAAGAGGGAGCAGGCGGGGCTGCGGGGGCGCGCCCAAACGACGAAGGGCGGCTATCAAGCCGCCCTTCGTGGAATCCCAGATGAACTGAGTCGGGGCGAGAGGATTTGAACCTCCGACTCCTCGGTCCCGAACCGAGTGCGCTACCAGGCTGCGCTACGCCCCGTTCGCTGCCCCAAGAGCAACGCCCGCTGAACAGCGGGCGCGCAACATCGCCAAGAGTGAGCCGCTTGTCAAGATGAAATGACCAGGGGTCCACCGCTGCACCGCTGGCCCGCGCCCCATCCCCGGAAGCACCCGCGCACCGCATGGCAGCCAGATGACAGAAAGCGGCAGGAATTCGCTCACTTCGGAGCGCGCCCGGCGCCCCGGACGTTTCACGAAGCCAAGAATCGTGGGAGCGCAAGAAAAAAGTCCCGTCCTAACTTGCTCAGGCCGTGTTAAAGTGTCACTGGAATCCCGATGTTGCCGAAAGGAAGCAGAGAGCGAGGCGTCTGGTGCGCCGGTGAGGGCCTCGCCACCTGCTCGCGCAACTCGAGCAGGGGACCGCACGGGCGGCCCCTTCCAGGACGGACCAGGGCGACCGGCCGGCTCCGGCGGTCGTGACGTGAGAGGAGGAACAGGTGGCAATTGAGCTTCCCGCTGTACGCATTCTGATCGTCGACGACGACCGCGCGATCTGTGACTACATGCAGACGCTGCTCGAGCGCGACGGGTACCAGGTCAAGACGCTGGGCGACCCCACGACCGTGGAGGAAGAGGTGCGCACCGGCGGCTACCACCTCATCATCCTCGACCTGATGATGCCGAAGCTCGACGGCATCGAGGTGCTCAAGCGGATCCGCAAGGTCGACAACGACATCGCCGTCGTCATCTTCACCGGCTTCCCCAACCTCGAGAGCGCCGTCGCGTCTATGAAGCTCGACGCGGTCGACTACATCAAGAAGCCGTTCAACGTGGACGAGTTCCGCGAGGTGCTCGCCCGCGTCATGCGCAAGAAGGGCCTCGCGCGCACGCCCGAGGAGCAGCTCCACCGCGTCATCGGCGACACGATCAGGAACCTCCGCAAGGACAAGGACCTCACGCTGAAGCAGATGGCGCGCCGCACGGGGCTCAGCGTGTCGCTGCTGTCGCAGATCGAGCGCGCCGAGTCGTCGGCGTCGATCTCGTCGCTCTACAAGATCGCGGTCGCGCTCGAGTCGCGCATCCAGGACCTCTTCGGCCACTACTGATCCGCTCGCCGAGCGGCGACGCCCGGGCGCGTGCGTGCGTCGGACGCGCGCGTCCGGGCCAGCGCCGGCTCAGCGCCGCGCGCCGCGCTCGATCGCCGCGTCGAGCTCGTCGGGCGCGAGGCCGGCGATCGCCTCCACCCGCGCGCCCGCTCTGTCGAAGACGATCACGTACGGCAGCTTCGAGACCTGTTTCAGGTACCGCCGGGCGAGCGGGCTGTCCCAGTCGACGATGTCGAGCTTGCGGTACGCGACGTCCTTGCGGGCCTCGAGCACCTCGACCATGTGCGCGTCCAGCTTGCGGCAGGGCAGGCACCAGGCCGCCACGAAGTCGATGACCGTGACCTTGCCCGGGACGATCTGCGCGCCGAGGTCGGGGATGTCCGCGCCGCCCTCCTCGATCGTCCGGGCGTCCGCGCCCTCGGGGAAGGTCGCCCAGCCGACGTACTGCCCCTGGCCGGCGCCGAGCACCGCCTCGAACCCCTCGTCCGCGGCGAGCCGCTTCACGGTCCCCGCGACGTCGAACGATCGCGACGCGGTGACGGAGATCTCGGCGCGCCGCCTGTCGAAGGCGGCCGAATAGACGCCCGGGCGCTCGCGGAGATCCGCGATGAGCTCGGCGCCGCACGCCTCGCAGTCGATCTTTCGCAGCGAGACGACCGTGGTGCGCGCGCCCTCCGGGACGGGCTGCGCGCCGCCGCAGGCAGCCAGCCAGCCGACGAAGGCAACCAGCCAGCCGCCGCAGGCAGCCAGACGAAGGGCCGAGGAGAGGGCGTTCGCGCTTCGCACCGCGTCCTTCGAGGTACCTTGCCCGCCTTCGCCGCGCGGCGCAACGTCGTGTAGGCTGCGCCGCGATGAGCTCCGTCGTGACCCGTACCCTGCCGGCCGATCACGTCACGCCGGTCCGCGCCTACGCAGCGCTCCGCGCCCAATCGCCGGGCCGGTCGTCGTTCATGCTCGAGTCCGCCCTGCCCGGCGAGCGCTGGGGCCGCTACGCGATCCTCGGCTACAGGGCGCGCGCCGAGACCCTCCTTCCGAGCGGGTTCGACCCGTTCGCCACGCTCGCGGACGGGCTCGCGCAAGCCGCGGTACGAGACACGCCGGACGCACAGGACACGGCGCGCGACCTGGCCGCCCGCGTCTGTCAGGCCTGGGTCGGTTTCCTCGCCTACGATGCGGTGCACCTGCTCCTGGGCGTCGAGCCGTGGCCCGACGAGGCCTACCTCGGACGGGTGATGAAGGACGCGACCGTCGTCGTGTTCGACAGCGTGGCGCAGACCATGACCATCGCCGGCCAGTCGCAAGGCGCCGTGAGCCGATGCGCCTGGGAGCTGTCGCACGGGCCAGAGCAGATGAGCCTCCCCGCGCTCGATCCACAGGCCCTGCCAGAGCACGTCGAGACGCCGGTGGCCGACGAGGACTTCGCCGCGAAGGTGGCCGCCGCGCACGAGCGCGTCGCGGCCGGCGAGGCGAAGGAGGTCGTGCTCGCCCGCAGGTTCCGGGCCCCGCTGCGCGGCGCGGATCCGTTCGACGTGTACCGGGCGCTGCGGGTGCTCGCGCCGTCGACCCACCTCTACTTCCTCGACTTCGCGGAGTCGCCGTTCGCGCCGGGCCTCACCGTGGCGGGCGCGTCGGGCGAGACGCTCGTCCGCCTCGAGCGCGATCCATCGGCGGGGGCGAGCGCAGGCGACGCGTCGCCCGTCGAGGCGCTGCGCGCCGCCTTCGCGCGCGGCAGCGCCGTCGGCGCGCCGGCACCGCGCGCGAGCGGCGTCAGCCGTCGCCTCGAGGCCGGCTCGCGCCGGATCTACGGCGGCTCCGTCGGGTACTTCGGGCCGGAGGGCGCGGAGATGGCGCACTCGCTCGGCGCCGTCTGGGTCGAGTCGGGGTACTTCGAGACGATGACCGGCGCGCGCATCGGGGACGGGAGCGACCCGCGCGCGGCGTCGGAACGGACGCGCGGCGACGCGCGCGCGGCGCTGTCGGCGATCCGCGCGGCACAGGAGGCGCGCAAGGCGAGCGACGCGGCCGCGGAGAAGCGAGCCGCCGCCGAGAAGGCTGCCGCCGAGAAGGCTGCCGACGACGACGCGGTCCGGAGCGCGTAGCGCGCCGCGCTCAGTCGTGCGCCAGGCTCTGGCGGGCGCGACCGCCCGAGGCGGCCGCCCCCGTGGCGGTGCCCGGCCGCGCGAGGCGCGACGAAGCGGCGGCCTGGGGCGCGGCCGCGGCAGCGCGTGCGCCGCGCTGAGGAGGCTCGGGAGGCGACGGCCGAGCCGGCGGCGAGGCGGCCGCCTCGAGCGCGGCGGCGCGCGCCGCCTGGGCCTTGCCGGCAGCGAGGACCGCCGAGAGCACGGCCGCCCTGGCGCCGGTCGCTGCCATCGCAGGCCGCGGGCGCTCGGGCCGCGTGAGCGTCACGAGCGTCGCGACGCCCATCAGCGCGACGAGGCCGGCGGGGAGGAGCCAGCCGAGGCGCGCGGGCGACGCGAGCCCGCGCAGGACGCCGGCGCTCTCGGCGGCGAGCAGGGTGTCCGGCGGCGTCGTACGGCTCGCGGTCGGCGGCTCGGAGCCGGCCTCCAGCCGCGCGGCAGCGCGAGGGGCCGCCGCGCTCGCGTGCGCGAACGTCACGACCGGCGCCCGCACCGAGGCGACGCCGGAAGCGCGCGCCGACACGGGCGGGCGCTGGAGGCCGGAGGAGGGCGGCGGCGCGTGCTCCGCGATGCCGGCGAACGACCCCACCATCTCCTCCACCGAGCGGAAGCGCCGGGCCCGGTCGCGCGCGAACGCCTTCTCGAAGAAGCCGTCCAGCGCGGCAGGCAGCCTCGGCGCGAGCCGCGTCGCGACGGGCACCGGCGCGAGCAGGATCTTCGAGGCGACGACGCTGGCGACGTCGCCGGGGAACGGGAGGTGACCGGTGACCGCGCGAAACAGGATCGCGGCCAGCGACCAGAGATCGGTCTGCGCGTCGAGGGTCCGCTCCGCCCGGATCTGCTCCGGGCTGAGGTAGTGGAGCGCGCCCGCGCTCACCTCGGCCGCGATCTCGCCCACGAGCCGCGGCGCGAGCGCCCTGGGGAGGCCGAAGTCGAGCACCTTCACGACCTCCTCGTCGCCCTCCAGCGCGAGGAAGAGGCTCTCCGGCCGGAGGCTCTGGTGAAGGACGCCCGCCGCGTGGGCGGCCTGCAGGGCGTCGCCGGCCTGCGCCGCGATGCGCGCGGACTCCTCCAGCGAGAGCCGGCCGCGCCGGACCAGGCGCGCCGCGAGATCCTCGCCGGAGAGCAGATCCATCGCCAGGTAGACAACGCCGTCCTCGATGCCGTGATCGCGCACGCTCACGACGTGCCGCGACGAGAGCTCGGCGGCGGCGCGGACCCAGCGGTCGAGCCAGAGGATCTCCCCCGTGGCGCCGGCGTCGGGGTCGAAGAGCTTCAGGGCGACGCGAACACCCAGCTGCAGCTCGCGCGCGGCCCAGACCGAGCCGCGGTCGCGCGCGATCCGCGCGAACGGACGCGCGAGCTGCCTCTCCAGCAGATATTTCCCCCCAACGACGGTGCCCGGTGAGATGTCCATTGGTTACCTGAGCCTCCTCCCCCACCGTAAAGTTGCACATACGCCATGCGGCGCAATTTGGCGTTGCGGATCGCTGCACGGTTTGCTTATCCGACCGCGTCGGCCGCGCAGGCGGCGGGAGCGTTCGCACCACACGCCGCGCGCGGGAAGGGGCGAATCGTGTCGCGGAGCACACGGAGCTCGTCCCGGTTGGGGCGGACCGAACCCGGGCGCCGAGGTAGGTGCAGCGTCAGGCGGCGCGACTAGGGCGCTGAGGGCTGCGGCTCGGGCGAAAAACGGAGCGGCGCGACGAAGCGCAGGTCGCCGCCCTCCGGCGCCGGGAACGTGAGCGCTCGCGCGCGCCGGAGCACGCAGCGGGTGAGCCGTTCGTCCGGGAAGCGCGACTCGGCCTCGAAGGCCTCGTCGACGGCGCCGCCGTCGGTCACGTGGAAGCGGATCGCGAGGCGGCCCCAGAGCGCCGGCGCGCCCGCGAGGGCCTCTTCGTAGCAGCTCCGCCACGCCGGCATGGCCTCGACCAGGGCGGCGGTGATCGCGTCCGGCCGGAGCTCGCCAGGGCCAGGAGCGAGGACGGACGGCGGGGGCTCGACCGGCTCGTCGCCCGGATAGACCTGCAGCGTGGCCACGATTGTCGAGCCGGCCTTGGCCCCGGGGAGCGGGAGCGACCGCGCGCGCGCGGCGAGGCACGAGACGACGTCCGGCGCGGAGAGCGTGGACGAGGTGGCGCGCGCCCCCGTGACCTTGCCGGCGCGGCTCACCGTGAGCCGCACCGTCGTCTTGCCGTGCAGCGTCGGGTCCCGGTACGCGCGCAGGCGGTAGCACGAGTAGACGTGGATCCAGAGGTGCCGCCGGGCGACGCGCTGCACCTCGCTCGCCTTGAGCGGACCCTTCACCTGGTCGATGTCCACGATGATCCTCGGCAGCGGGTGCCCCTCGGCCGGAGGCGGCGGCGCGGGGGGATCCCCCCTGCCCCCGGCGTTCCAGCGATCCCGCTCCGCCACCTCGGCCTGGCCGCGGGGCACGAGGTGGCGGCCGAGCTTGTAGGGCGGATCGATCGCGATCGAGGGCCGCTGTGAGGCGCCGCCGCGCGCGTCGCCCTCGGCGGCCGCCGCGGACGGGTCCCCGACGGAGGCGCCCGGCGCCGCAGGCGAGGCCGCCGGAGGGGCGGCCGGGGCGCGCGGCTCGGTGGAGGAGGCGGCAGACGCCGGCGCGTCCACCCGCCGGGGCGGGCGCCCTGGCTGGGCGGCGGCCGGGGCGGAGAGGCCGGCGGCGCGCGGGGCCGGGCGCGACGGCCCCGGCGAGGCGCACGCGGTGAGCGCGGCGGCCGCCGCGAGGAGCGCGCTGTACGCGCGGCCCGCGCCGCGCCGGGAGGCCGCGCTCAGAACCGGAGATCGCCGCGCGGCGCCTCCACCTTGCCGTCGAGCGCGTCGATCGCCTTCGCGACCTCGGGGTCGTCGACGGTGGGGACGTGCACGACGAACTTCACGTAGAGATCCCCGGGCTCCTTCGCCTTGCGGGCGATGCCCTTGCCGCGCAGCCGCATCACCTGGCCGGTCTGGGTGCGCGCCGGGATCTTGAGCGTCACCTCGCCGTCGGGCGTGGGGATGCGGATCTTCTCGCCCCGGTAGGCCTCGGCCAGGGTGACGGGGACGTCGAGGTGGAGGTCGTCGCCCTCGCGCTTGAAGAACGGGTGCGGCGTGACGTGGATGTTGAGCAGCAGATCGCCGGGCTCGCCGCCGCCCATGCCCGGCGCGCCCTGGCCGCGGATGCGCAGGCGGCTGCCCTCGGCGGCCCCGGGCGGGACGCGCACCGTGACCGGCTCGGGATCGCCCTCGCGCTGGAGCTGGAGCGTCGTGCCGCGCACCGCCGACACGAAATCGATGGTGAGGTTCTGCTCGATGTCGCCGCCGCGGCCGCGCGCGGGCTGCGGACGCCGGCCCGCGCCAGCACGGCCGCCGCGACCAAAGAGGTCGCCGAGGATGTCGCCGAGGTCGCCTCCGCCGGGGGCGTTGCCGAAGATCTCCTGGACGTCGAAGCCGCCGGGGCCGCGGCCCCCGCCCCCGGCCCGCGCGTTCGCGTAGCGGCGGTAGGCGCGGGCGCGCTCGGGATCGAAGTTCTGCGAGAGGCTCTCCTCGCCGAACTCGTCGTACAGCGCGCGCTTCGTCTTGTCGCTCAGCACCTCGTGAGCCTGGTTGATCTCCTTGAACTTCTGCTCGTTGGCCTTCCCCGGGCTCTTGTCCGGGTGGTACTTCATCGCGAGCTTGCGGAACGCCTTCTTGATGCTGTCCTCGTCCGCGTCGCGCGAGACGCCGAGCACGGAGTAGAGATCACGAGCCATGGTCGTCCGTCATCGTTCTGGTCCGCGGGAGGTGCGAGGCCTGCGGACCGCTACGGGCCTTCATCGGGCCGAAACCTAGATCCCCCGTCTGTCCTCGTCCACTGGGGCCGCCGCCTGCACGAGCGTCAGCCGTGGGACGCGCACGGCGCGGCTCGCCTCAGGCGCCCACCCGGAATGTCGTGCCGGTAGGAGAGTCGGCGACCTCGATGCCGTCGCGCTCGAGCTCCTTCCGGAGGGCGTCGCCCCGCGCGAAGTCCTTCGCGGCGCGCGCCGCGGCGCGCTCGGCGAGCTTCGCCTCGATCGCCTGCCGGGTCGTGCCGAGGAGCCCGAGGCGCTGCTCCTGCGTGCGGGCCTGGTAGACCGGCGACGGCGTCTGCAGCAGGCCGAGGGCGTCGAGCGAGGACCGCAGGGCCGCGTGGAGGCGGCGCGCGAGCGGCGGGGCGGCGCTGGCGACGTCCTGGTCCTTCCCCCGCCGCTGCGCGACGTCGGCGAGCTCGTTGGCGGCCTTGGCGACCTCGGCGATGATCGAGAGCACGACGGGGGTGTTGAGGTCGTCGTCGAGCGCGGCGACGGTGCGGCCCGGCGCGCCGTCGGCGAGCGCAGCGAGCGCCGCGAACCCCTTCGGGAGCCGCGCCGGCAGCTCCTGCGCGGCGCCCTCGCCGGCGGCGGGCGGGCCGGCGAGCGCGGACAGTCGATCGAGCGTCGCATACAGGTAGTCGACGCGGCGCTCGGCCTCGACAACGCCCGGGAAGACGACGCGGCCGTCGTCGCGCTTGTGGGTGTCGAACTCGAGCGGGCCCCGGTAGTGGACCGTGAGCAGGAAGTAGCGGAGCGCCTCCGGGTCGTTGCGCGCGTAGACGTCGCGGAGCTTGACGAAGTTGCCGAGCGACTTCGCCATCTTCTCCTTGTCGACGTTGACGAAGCCGTTGTGGATCCAGATCGAGGCGAGCGGCGCGTCGTCCGGATGGGCGGCCTCGCTCTGGGCGATCTCGTTCTCGTGATGGGGAAAGACGAGATCCATGCCGCCGCAGTGGACGTCGAAGCCGGCCCCGAGGTAGCGACCCGCCATGGCGGAGCACTCGATGTGCCACCCGGGGCGCCCCTTGCCCCACGGGCTGTCCCAGCCCCACCCGCCGGGGGCGACCCCCTTCCAGAGCGCGAAGTCGAGCGGGTCGCGCTTGTCCTCGCACGGACCGACGCGCGCGCCGACCCGCAGCTCGTCGAGGTTGCGCTTCGAGAGCTTGCCGTAGGAGGGGAAGCTGCGGACGGAGTAATACACGTCGCGAGCGTCGCGGACGTCGCGCGCGTCTCCGGGGCGCTCGACGACATAGGCCGCGCCTCGCTCGATCAGCCGCTCGACGAGGGCGATGACCTCCGGGATGTGCTCCGAGACCTTCGGCTCGACGTCGGGCGCCAGACAGCCGAGGGCGGCGACGTCCTCCTGGTACAGGCGAGCCATCCGCGCCGACAGGTCCATGGGCGGCTCGCCGGACTCGGCCGACCGCTGCAGGATCTTGTCGTCGACGTCCGTGACGTTTCGAACGTAGACGACGCGGAGGCCGCGCGCCCTCAGGTGGCGGACGAGGATATCCGGGGCGAGCGCGGCGCGGCCGTGCCCCACGTGCGCGACGTCGTAGGTCGTGGGGCCGCAGCAGTACATGCGGACCTCGCCAGGCCGCCGCGGGGCGAGCGGGGCGAGCTTCTGGGTCAGCGTGTCGTGGAGGCGCAGGGCGGACATCGGCCGGGGGTCTATCAAGGCAGGCGGATGCTGTCACGGGCCCGCGTGCTTAAGGTGATCGCGATGCTGCCCCTCCGTGACCAACTGCCCACCCGAAAGACGCCGATCGTCAACTACCTGCTGATCGCGCTCAACATCCTCGGCTTCTTCTGGATGCGGTCGCTGATCACGGGCGGGTTCCCGCCCGACCGGCTGCTCTCGGCGTGGGGCCTCGTCCCCCGGCAGTTCCTGGAAGCGCCGGGCGACGCGTGGTGGACGGTCTTCAGCAGCATGTTCCTGCACGATCCGACGGGGTGGGCCCACCTCGGCGGGAACATGCTGTTCCTCTGGATCTTCGGCGACAACGTCGAGGACGCGCTGGGCAGCGCCCGCTACGCGGCGTTCTATGTGCTGTCCGGGATCGCCGCCGCGGGCGCGCAGATCGTCATCGATCCCGGCTCGACGATCCCGATGGTGGGCGCCTCGGGCGCGATCTCGGGCGTGCTGGCCGCGTACGCGTCGCTCTACCCGCGATCGCCGATCACGGTGCTGAACCCGATCTTCCTCCTGTGGTTCATCTTCGGGCTGTTCCTCGAGCTCCCGGCGTGGCTGGTCATCCTCGCGTACTTCGTGGTGAACCTGCTGAACGGGCTCGGCTCCATCGGCGTGAGCGGCGGCGGCGTGGCGTTCTTCGCGCACCTCGGGGGGTTCGTCGCCGGGCTCTTCCTCGTCCGCGTCTTCATGACGGGGCGCCCCCGGCGCGAGCACGAGCGCTGGCAGCAGTTTCGCCCCCGGCGCCCCGCTGCCCGCCGGGCCGCGCCGTGGGACGCGCCGCGGCGGCGGGATTCCTGGTAGCGGTGACGCTCGGCCAGGAGCGACCCGAGGCGCGGCCAGGAGCGACCCGAGGTGCGGCGCGCCGTACGCGGCGCGCCGCGAAAAGGCCGGTGAGATCCGAAGGATCTCGCGGGAACGGCCGGGCTGCTCGTGGTTCGCCCAGGATGCAAAAGCGTGATAGCGTCGGCCCGCAGCGATGCGACGACCCCTTCGAAGGCGCCTCACCGCCGCGGGTTCTGCGGGCGAGGCGGCGGACCCCCGAGCCTGGCTCCTCGCCGTCGCGATCGCGCTCGCCGGCTGTGGCGGGCCGTCGTTCGACGGAACTGTCTACCGCGGCACGGACGTGGCGTTCCGTGTGCCCCCGGCGCCGGCGAGCTGGAAGCGGCTCGGGGTGTCGGACGCCGCGGTGGCGTACCGCGACGACACGAACGGGGCGACGATCGCCCTCAACGGGCGCTGCCGGAACGAGGAGGACGTCCCGCTCGTCTCGCTGACCAACCACCTCTTCCTGCACTTCACCGAGCGCGAGGTGCTGAAGCAGGAGGTCGTGCCGTTCGACGGCCGCGAGGCGATGCACACCGTCATGTCGGCGAAGCTCGACGGGGTGCCGAAGGTCTTCGACATCTGGGTGCTCAAGAAGAACGGCTGCGTCTACGACATGCTCCTCATCGCCGATCCCGCCCGCTACGCCGCCAGCGAGCCGGCGTTCACACGGATGGTCCGCGGCTTCTCGACCCTGTCGACCGATGACGACTGATCGCAAACGGCTCCTGGCGGCGCCGCCGCCCGCCTCGAACAGCCCGCCGGCCGCCTCCTCCGGCGCGGGCTCGACCAGCGTGCCCCCGCAGAGCCAGCAGCCGAAGCCGACCAGCGTGCCCCCGCAGAGCGTGCCCCCGCAGAGCGTGCCCCCGCAGAGCCTGCCGCCGAACAGCCTGCCCGGTCCGCAGCTCCCCCCGCTCCTCGCCCGGCTCAACGAGACCGCTGTCGCGTTCGTCGAGCACCTCGGGCAGTTCGGGCGGATGACCTGGGGGGCGCTCAAGTCGATGTTCGAGCGGCCGCTCGAGATCCGCTCGACCCTCTATCAGATGGAGGCGCTCGGCGTCCGCTCGGCCGCCATCGCGTCGGTGACGGCGCTGTTCGTCGGGATGGTCATGGCGGTGCAGTTCGCCATCGGCCTGCAGAAGTTCGGCGGCATGGAGTACACGGGCCGCATCATCGGCCTGTCCTTCTCGCGCGAGCTGGCGCCGACGCTGACGGCGGTGATCGTCGGCGGCCGCATCGGCGCCGGCATCGCGGCCGAGGTCGGGTCGATGGCCGTCACCGAGCAGATCGACGCGATCCGCGCCCTCGGCGCCAGCCCGGTGAAGAAGCTCGTCCTGCCGCGGCTGCTCGCGAGCGTCGTGGTGATGCCCGTGCTCGGCGCGTTCGCGCTCGTGCTGGGCTTCGGCGGGGCGATGCTGGTCTGCGCGACCGAGTTCGGCATCCCCGCCGGCTTCTTCCTGAGGACGGCGCTCGGCTCCGTCACGTTCATGGATTACTTCAGCGGGATGTACAAGACGCCCTTCTTCGGGGCGATCATCGCGCTCGTCGGGTGCCACTTCGGGCTGATCACGCGGGGCGGAACGGAGGGCGTCGGCCACGCGACCACGCGCACGGTGGTGGTGACGTCGATCGCCATCCTGATCGCCGACTTCTTCCTGACCAAGATGTCCATCCTGCTCTTCCCGACCCGGTGAGCAGGGGCGGTCCGGGAGGCGCCCAGATGCCGCCGCCGACGTCGCAGCGAACGCTGGCCGGGCTCCTGCCGGTGCTGCTGGCCGGGGTGCTGTTCGGCGTGCCGCTCGGGGTGACCGCGTGCCAGGGGGACGCCGGGAGGGAGGGCGGGGTCGCGGAGGCGAGCGACGGCGGCGCCGCGCTGCCAGAGGGCGCGCCGGCGCCGCGGCGGCCGACGCGGCACTACCACCTCCGCCGGACGGACGACGGCTGCGAGCTCTTCTGGATCGACGGGGACCTCGTCTCCGCGTCCCAGGCGGTCGTGTGCCCGCCCGACCTCGAGGTGGGCGAGCGCCTCCGCCTGACCGGCAAGACATGCCTCCGCGAGTCGGCGCAGACCCCCGCGCGCGCCGTGCCCGTCGTCTGCCCGCTGCCGCTCGTGAACATGGAGAAGGCGGACAGGGCGCCGCCCGACGCCGGAGCGCCGCCCGACGGCGGCAAGCGAGGCGGCGGGTAACGGCGCGTAACGGCGCGCAGGCGACCGGCGAGAGGCGGGGCCATCGAGGGCACGAGCGCGCACCCGATCACGCCCCTGGAGCATCGCAGTCCGGGGGGGTAGCGTCATGCGGCACGCGGATACCGTCGTGATCGGATCGGGCGCCGGCGGCCTCACTGCGGCGCTCGCGCTGGCGCGCGCGGGGCAGAAGGTGCTCGTCGTCGAGCAGCACTACCTCCCCGGCGGGTGGACCCACAGCTTCTCGTTGAACGGGTATCTGTTCAGCCCGGGCGTCCATTATATCGGCGGGCTCGGCCCGGGGGGCGCCGTGCGGCGGCTCTACGAGGGGCTCGGGCTCTCGGGAGATCTCGAGTTCTGCGAGCTCAACCCGGACGGGCTCGATCACCTGATCATCGGCGACGAGCGGCTCGACGTGCCCAAGGGCCTCGATCGGCTCATCGCCCGGCTCACGGCGCGGTTCCCGCGCGAGGCCGCGGGGATAGCGCGGTACTTCCGTGTGCTGCGCGGAGTCAACGACGATCTCGGGCGCCTCGAGGAGACGCTCGAGTTCCCGAGGGTGCTGCTCGCGCCGTTCAAGGTGCCGAGCCTCGTGCGCTGGGGCCTCCGCACGCAGGAGGATCTGCTGGACGCGACGATCCGCGATCCCCTGCTGCGCGCGTTCCTGTCGGCGCAGGGGGGCGATCACGGCCTCTCGCCGTCGCGCGTGGCGCTGCCGGTCCACGCGGGGATCGTCTGCCATTACATGGACGGCGGGTACTACCCGCGCGGGGGCGCGAAGCGCATCCCGCTCGCGATGATCAGGGCCCTTCGCCGGCTCGGCGGGCAGGTGCGGACGCGCGCGCGGGTGAAGAGGATCCTCGTCGAGCGAGGGAGAGCGGCCGGCGTCGAGCTGGAGGGGGGAGAGGTCCTGCGCGCGGCGAGCGTCGTCTCGAACGCGGACCCGGCGATCACCTATGGAGAGCTGCTGCCGCCCGAGCTGACCGCCCGCGAGCGCCGCAAGGTCCAGCGGATGGAGTACTCGGTGAGCCTGCTCAGCGTGTTCTGCGCGGTGGACATGGACCTCCGGTCGATGGGTTACGACTCGGGCAACTACTGGTGGTACCGCGGGCAAGACGTGGGGCGCCTCTACGAGCGCATGGAGCACCAGCTGCCGAGCGGGGCGGTGGACGGGCTGTTCCTGACCATCACGACGCTGAAGGACCCGGGCCACCCGACCCGGGGCAACCACCACACGATCGAGATGTTCACGTTCGTGCCCCACGGCCCCTTCACGCGCTGGGAGAAGACCCGCACGGGCGAGCGAGGGGCGGAGTACGAGGCGTTCAAGGAGTCGATCGGAGATCAGATGATCGCGGCGGCGGAGAACGTCATCCCGGGCATCTCGCGCGCGCTCGTGTTCCGCTCGGTGGCGACGCCGCTGACCAACGACTTCTACTGCGCCTCGCACCGCGGCGCCGCCTACGGCACCGCCAAGACGAGGTGGCAGCTCGGCCCGCTGTCGTTCTCGATCGGGACGAGGATCCCGGGGCTGTACCAGTGCGGCGCCAGCACGCTGAGCCACGGGGTGGCAGGCGCCGCGATGTCGGGCCTCATCGCCGCGCAGCGGATCACGGGCGCGGCGCGCACGGAGGATCTGCTCGGGCCGGCCGACGGCTCGCTGCGGATTTACCCCGCCGATCGGCCGGAGGAGTGGCTTCACGAGCGGAGGAAGGCGAGCGCGGCGGCGCAGGCGGACACGGGCGACGAGCGGCCCGAGTGGACGTGAGGGGACGCGAGCCGCGCTCGAGCCGCGTTATCGACGGCTAACCGGCCGGCGTCCTGGACCGGAACGTGATCTGCACGAGCGGCATCACGTCGGGATCGTCCTGCGTCTCCCGCTCGAACTGGAGCACGTCGTAGTAGCCGCACCGCGGCCTGCCCGGGTAATCGCGGCAGACCTCGGGCCGGGCCTCGTAGATGGTGCAGCCGCGGGTCGTGAGATCGAGGAAGCGGCAGACGCGGCCGAGCACCGGATCCGACTGCCGCCGGAGGATGCGCTCTTCGTTGTAGCGCTTCGTGAAGCGCGCCTCGGCGGCCTCGAGCGTGAGGCCGAAATGGCGGGCGAGCCGCCGCAGATCGCGCGGCGTGACCTCGACCCGCTCGTAGATGGAGCAGCAGTACGCAGGGCACTTCGAGCAATCGTAAGAGACGCGGGGCTTGGCCTTGAGGGTCGTCGTCATGGATCGTGGGGGGACGTGCAGCCGATGTCGGGCGGAGAGGCCGAGCGCTCGCTGGCGGGCAGCGGAGCATACGCGGCCGAGCAGACCTCCGCGACGGCGAAGTGCTCGCCACGACGCGCGCTCAACATAGCGCCACGGTGCAATCCTGCGATGGGAACGCGATGAGAACGCGTCAGGAACGCGATGCGCGATGACGGTGTGACGATGACGCGATGAGGCGCGGGCGGCGGGCAAAGGCGAGCGCACGGGCGCCCGCCCGCCTTCACTCGTTGAACCCGAGCTGCTCCCGCGCCTCGGTCAGGCCGTCGCTCACGGCGAAGACGATGAGGTCGCGCGCCTCCGCGTTGCGCCCGATCCAGGTGACGCGGTCCTTGCCCGCGGCGGGCGGCGCGTTCGTGTTGCCGCCGGACCAGGCGATGCCCGTGAGGACGACGTTGATGTCGCCCACGGCGAGGAACGCGGCCCGGTTCCCCCAGCCGTTGATCGCGGTGTTCAACGTCGAGGCGCGGTTGCCGATCGAGCCGATGACGTCGGCGGCGAGCACGCTGATCTTCGGATCCACGCCGCCCGCCATCACCCGCTCGATGCGGCCGTGGTACTCGCGCAGGCGCCCGGCGTCGGCGCCCTGCGGCGACCACGTCGGGACGAACGCCTTCAGGTAAGCCGCGAGCAGCGGCCAGAGATCGATCGGCGCCGTCCGCGAGAAGGCCGAGGCGTTGGTCTGGAGGATCTTGACGGCGCGGTGGATGAGGGCGAGCCGGACGTCCTCGCGCGGCGAGGTGACGAGGGCCTGGCCGAGGACGATCTTGGGCGGGCTCGTGGACGCCGGCACGCAGACGGCGCCGAGCGCGCCCGTCATGAAGACCTGCAGGTTGGGGAGGCCGTACGCCGCGCCGACGCCGCGCGCGAGATCGGTGATCTCGGCGTGCTGGGGCGGCAGCGGCGTCGCGCGGATCGAGTCGAGATCGAACGGCACCGCGGCGTCGAGCAGCGGGCCCGTCTTGAGCAGGAGCTCCCGGAACGCCGGGGTCATGAGCTCCGGCGCGAGGTGGGCGTCGAGGCGGGCCGCGCCGGCGGCGTTGCCCGCGCCGCCCATCGCGGCGTCGCGGCCGTCCAGCGCGTCGACCGTCGCGCGCGCGATCCTCGCGGCGCCGGCGCGGCCGCGGAGCTCCGCGACCGTCGCGACCGTCGAGAAGAGGTAGGGCTCGAAGCGGCCGGTGTTGAGCGCGCGGCGCGCGTCGGCGAGCGCGCGATCGAGCAGGGTCGCCGCCGCGGAGGCCTGCTCGGTGCGCTGGTAGTAGCGGGCCAGCGCGCCGAGCGCGAAGTCGTCCTTCGGCCACGTCTTGCGGGCCGTGAGCAGCGTGGCCTCGGCCTTCTTCGCGTCCCCCATCGCCTCGTAGATCTCGGCGAGCTCCGCGGTGCGGCGGCACTTCTGCTCGGGCGCCTCCGCGGCGTTGATGAGGAGGTTCTGCTGCTCGAGCGCGCGGGCGCCGTCGCCGGCGCGCTTGTAGAGCGAGACGAGGCGCTCGCGCGCGCTCACGTCGCCCGGCGAGCGCTTCAGGATCTCCTGGTAGGCGAGCTCGGCGCGCTCCGCGTTCGGCAGGTGCTCGTCGTAGAGCTCGCCGAGGCGGAGGTAGATCGCGACCTGCTTCGCGGGCTCGGGCACGAGGCGCGCGAGGCGGATCCACGCCTGCTCGGCGCCGGCCCAGTCGCCCTCGCCGGCGCAGACGTCGGCGAACGCGGACAGGGCCTCGACGTGATCGGGGTTCGCGTCGAGCGCGGCGGCGAGCGCGCGCTTCGCGGCCGCCGCGTCGCCGACGTCGGCGAGCGCCCGGCCGCGCAGGACCTCCATCTCGACCCGCTCCGCGGGATCCGTCACCGCCTCGAGGCGGCGCTCGAGGAGCGCGGCGAGCTCGGCGCGCGCCCCCTCGGCGATGTAGATGGCCCTGAGCCGCGCGAAGACGTCGGCGTACGACGGATCGACCGTGGCGACCGCCTCGAGGACGTCGCGCGCCCGCGCGACGTTCTGGACCTTGTCCTGCCAGAGGACGGCCGCGGCGTAGAGCGAGTGCGCGCGCCCCTCGGGGCCGACGCTCGCGCCCGCGGCGGACTCGAGCGCCGCGGCGGCGGCCGCCGGGTCGCCGCCGCGATCGAGCGCGTCGGCGAGGTCGAGGTGCGCGACGAGGTAGTGCGGGACGAGCGTGATCGCGTGCCGGAAGAAGGCGACGGCGTCCTCGATCGAGCCGGCCAGCAGGGCGTCCCTGGCGGCGCGCACCGAGAGGGCCGCGGCCTCGGACGGGCGATCGGTGCGCTCGATGAGCTGGCGATCCGCCTCGATCGCGAGGGCGTGATCCGCCTTCGCGCGGGCCTGGGCGGCCATCTGGCGCAGCGCCCAGATGCCGCGGGGCTCGTTCCTGTACGCGATCTGGACCGGCTCGAGCGCCTCCTCCCACGGGAGCACGCGCAGGCGCAGCCGCGCTGACAGGAGCGCGTGGGCGATCGCCTCCGGGCCGTCGAGGACACGCGCGATCTCGAGGGCGATCGGCTCGAGCTCCTCGTCGCGGCCCTCGCCGATGAGGTAGGAGGCGACGCGGCGGAGCGTCGGCAGGTGGTGCGGCGTCTCCTCCAGGATGGAGCGGCGCCACAGCAGGGCGCTTCCGGCGTCCTTGCGCCCTTGCTCGTCGAGCTCCGCGAGGCGCTCGTAGATGTCGAGGCGCTCCGCCGCGTCCGCCGCCTCGCGGGCGCGCGGGATCAGGGCGTCGACGAGCTCTCCCGTGCCGTGGCCCGCGACGGCCGCGCGGTAGAGGGCGATCGGCGCGAGCGCCGTGTCCCCGGCGGCGATCGCCTGGCGGGCGCACGCGGCGGCCTGCGCGAGATCGCCGGCGCGCTCGTGGTCGAGGGCGGCCTCGAGCGCGAGGCGAGCGGCCTCGATGCCCGCGGCGGCGCGGTCGCCGCCGCCGTCGCCGCCCTCACCCTCGCTCTGGAGGGCGCGCAGGAGCTCGGCGGCGCGCTCGGCGCGCCAGGAGGCGCGGTCGGCGGGCGGCTCCGGCGCGAGCCGCTCGAAGAGCTCGCGCAGGCCGATGTCCTGCGGGCGCGAGCGGTGCGCCGTCTCGAGGAGCGACGCGGCGGCCGCGGGGTCGGCCTCGGCGACGAGGAGCGCCTCGCGGACGAGATCGTGGGCCCGCTCGAGGGGATCGGCGGCGCCCTCGCGGCGGGTCCTGAGCCACTCGAGGAGGCCGTCGCGGTCCACCCGGGCGCGCGCGCTCCGCTCGCCGAGGTGGAGCGCGACGGGGAGCTTCGGATCGATCTGCGCGGCGCGCGAGAGCAGGCGCTCGCCCTCCTCGTTGTCGCCGCCGTCGAGCAGGCGGATCGCCGCCTCGGTGACGAGCACCGCGGCCCGCGGCCCCTCGTCGAGCGTGAGCGCGTGCTCCGCGAGGATGCGGGCCGCGCCGACGCCGCTCTCCTGGGCGGCGCGGGCGCGCGCGGCGCCCTCGTGCTGCGGGTCCGCGGCGCGGGCGCGATCGAGATCGCCCATCGCCGCGCGCTGATCGCCCGCGATCTCGGCGAGGACGGCGGCGGCGAGCGCGCCGTCGCGCTCGGACGCGACCTCGCGCAGCGACGCCACGGCCCTGGCGACGCGGGCGCCGCGATCGCCGTCGAGATCGAGCTCGAGCGCGAGGGCCCGGAAGAGCGGGCTCTCCGGCGCGGTGTCGCCGTAGGTGACGACCGCGCGGGAGAAGGCGTCGCTCGCGTCGACGCCGCCCTCGGCCGGGACGGCCTCGCGCGAGAGCGCGCGGCCGAGGGCCGCGGCGGCGCGGGCCCTCGGGCCGCCGAGGGGGCGCGCGCCCCTCGACGCGGGCGCGCCGTCCACGGAGGCCACCGCGCCGTCGCCGCCGGCGTCGCTCAGGGCGGCGCTCGCCGCGGCGCAGAGCGGCGCGAACTCGGGGTCGTCGGCGAGGGCGTCCAGCCACGGGTCGATCTCGCCCGCGGCGCCGCCGGCGAGCGCCGAGAGGACGATGCGATCGGCCGGCGAGAAGGCGCCGCCGGCGTCGCCGTCGTCGAGCGTCGCGTCGCGCACGGCGGCGGCGTCGCCGAGCTCGATCGCCTGCGCCGCGAGGGCGCGGCGCGCCTGGCCGCCGTGCGAGCCGGAGGCGACGCTGCGGAGCGCGCCGAGCGACGCCGGGCGGGTCTCCTTGCGCGCGGCGCTCAGCGCGGCGGTGAGCCACGCGACGGCGGGCGCGAGCGAGGTGCCGCGCAGGGGATCGAGGCTCGCGAGGCCCTCGGCGAGGTCGCCGGCGCGAAGCAGGGCGCGGGCGCGGAGCAGCGCCTCGTACGGCGTGGCGGAGGCGGCGCGGCCGCGCGCCGGCCGCGCCGCGCCGCGGTGCGCTGCGACCTGAGCGCTCGCCGCGGCGAGCGGCGCGAGCTCGGGCGCCTCGGGGAGGCGGAACTTCGCGATCACGGCGGAGGCCGCCGCGTCCGAGTCCGGCGCGGCGAGCGCCTCGCAGAAGCGCTGGACGTGCGCGCGCGGATCGGCGGGGTGCGTCCGCGCCGCGAGCTCGAAGCGTTTGTGGGCGCCCTCGGGATCCGCGAGCGGGATGCGGCAGAGCTCCGCGCCGAGCACGAGGTTGTGGCAGCGCGCGGCCGGCGTGCCGAGGACGCGGGTCTCGCTCTCCAGCGCCTCGAGCGCGGCGGGCAGATCCCCCTCGCGCATCAGGAGGCCGCGGAGCTGGCGGTGCGCGAAGATCAGGCTCGGGGCGAGATCGCGCGCCTCGGCGGCGATGGCGCTGGCGGCGGCGTCCTCCCCGGCCATCACGTAGAGCTCGGCGACGGGGAGCAGCGCCCGCGCCCGGGCCGCGGGGTCCTCGATGAGCTCGGCCTCGGAGCGGAGCCACGCGGCGCGCGCCGCCCACACGTCGCGCTGCTGCGACTGGACGAGGATCGCGCTCGCGTCCTGCTCGCCGTCGAACACCGAGGCGGGCGGCGGGATCGACGGCAGCGGCGGGAGGCTCTCCGGCGCGAGGGAAGGAGGCGACGACGGGCCCGCAGGAGGCGCCGACGGGACGCGGGCCGACGACGGCCGCGGCGGCGGCGACGACGGCGCGCGCGGCGACGACGTCGACGACGTCGGCACGAACGACGGCCGGACGTGGGACGCCGCGAACGGGCGCGACGGCGACGACGCCGCGCGTGGCGACGAGGACGACGGTCGCGGCGGCGACGACGACGGCGCGCGCGGCGACGACGACGGCCGCGGCGGCGCGAACGCGACGCCGCTGTCGGGTCTCCGGGTCGCGACGCGCGTCTGCGCGAGATCGTCCTCGAGCTCTTCATCGGTCGGCTCGGGCGGCCCGCTCAGCAGGCTGGACTCATCCACGAGCTCGCCGGGATCGCTGTCGGCGGCGGCCTGGTCCCAGCGGCTGGTGGAGGCGGACGACTGGCCGGCGTACGGCCGGGTCGTGGGCCCGGGCTCGTCGAGGGCGTTCGTCTCCTCGTCGTCGATGCCGTGCGTCTCCTCGTCGTCGAAGGCGGACGCATCCGCGAACCGGGCGCTGCTGGCGCCGCTGGGCGGCGCGAACTCGAACGGGGAGTCGCCGCCGTCGGGGATGGGCGTCGCGCGGTCGCCCGGCTCGGCGGTGTCCTCCTCGAACACGGGCTCCCGGCGCACGGACGGCGGCGGCAGCGGGGGCGGCGGGGCGGCGGGCTGCGGGCGCGGCGCCGTGAACCTCGCGGACGGGGCCGGAGGCGGGATCCTGGGCGTCCGATCGCCGGGCGTGAGCTCGGCGCCGAGCGACGCCTTCACGTCGTCCGGCTTGCCCGAGCGGGGCGGGGCCGCGGGGCGGGGCAGCGACGGGGGGCGCGGCGGCGGGATGGGCGCCGGGGGCCGGCGCGTCCCGTGCAACGCCGGCGCCGAGGTCACGACCCCGTCGTCGGCGTCCTCGGCGCGTTGGTCCTCGAACAGCATGTCGAGCAGCGCGTCGCTCTCTCCGGCGCTCTGCGCGGGCCTCGCGGGCGCGGGCACGTGCTCGCGGGAGAACAGCTGCTTCAGGCCGCCTACGCCGGCGCGCTCGCCCTCTTCGGCGCCGCGGATCGACTGGATGAGCTCTTCGGGGATCTTCGCGAGGAGCGTGGCCTCCTCGACGTCGCCCTCCTCCGAGACCGCCGCGCCGTACATCGCCGGCGGGGGGACCGTGATCTTCTCCTGCGACGGCGCGCCCTCGTCGCCGCCGCCGCCAGAGGAGCTCTTGGATTGCGGATTCTTGCTCACCGGACCCCCATGCCGAGCTTCTTCCGGAGCTCGAGGTAGCTCTGCGAGAGGACGAACGCGACAAGCTGGCGCGCCCGCTCGCTCTCGGCGACGACACCGCCGAGCTGCTCGCGCGGGGTATTGAGGATGTCCGAGAGGACCAGCGAGACGTCGCCGGCGGCGATGACGGCCATGCGGTCGATGCTCCTGCGCGCGGCCTGCGCCCAGCGGAGCGGGTCCTGCTGGCTCGAGACGATGCGCTGGCAGACGTCGGCGATGGCCTTGCGGGTCGCGCGCGACATCTCCTTGTGGATGGCGCGCGAGACCTCGCCGAAGACGGCGTAGGGCGGCTGCGGGACCGTGAAGCCCGCCTCGATGCACGCGGCCGCGACGAGCGAGGCGACGGTGCTGTCGTCCCGCGTCCTGAGCGACGAGATGCCGCGGCGCAGCGCGAACGCCTCGCGCGCGATCGCCGAGCGCGAGGCGGCGTCGAGCGGCGTCGTGATCTCGGGGCCGAGCACGAGCGCCGGCAGCTGGCCATAGACGCCGGTCGCGCCGTGGGGGCTCGGGCCGCCGACGTAGAGCTCGAAGTCCGTCTCGAAGCTGAGCGCCCCCATCCACTCGGCGACCGCCACGCGCAGCGGGTGGCCGCCGCGCGAGTCGATGCGGTCCTTCTTGCCGACGCCGAGCGACACGAGCGAGGGGCCGAGCGCCATGCAGATGGTCTCGGCCATCTTCGCGAACAGCTCGCCGACGGGCCCGGTGTCGAGCGGATCGGCGATGTCGGCCATGGCCTTGGCGTCGAGGGCGATCTGCGGCCGCGCCGGGACGCGGGCGTCGATCTTCCTGAGCTCCGCGGAGATGCCGTCGTCGATGCGGACGAGCGAGACGAGCGCGCCGAGCGTGGCCTGCCGGAGCGCCGCGTCCTGCCCCGCGCCGGCGATCTTCGCGAGGAGCGCGACCCGGTCCGCGTCGATCGGCTCGACCGCGAGCGCCTGGATCAGCGTCGCCTTGGCGCGGCCGAGCACGCGGGTGCGGAACGCGGGCTCGTAGTCCGTCGTGAGGACGAGATCGATCGCCTCGCCGTCGTCCGGCGCCTCTTCGAGGAGCTTCGCCACGGCCCGCTCGGCGCGGCGCGGCGCGCGGAGCTGATCCCTGTAGATGGCCATCGCGAGGCGCGCCGCCTCGATCCGCCCCGCGGGCGTGTCGCGCTCGACCATGAGCTCCTCGAGCAGGCGCGTCGCCTCGTCCCAGGAGCCGACCCGGGCGGCGACGCGGACGAGGCGCTCGCGGACGACGAGCGTCGACAGCCCGGCCCGGTGCAGGCCGACCAGCACCTCGAGCGCCCTGTCGTGCTCGCCGAGCTTCTCGTAGGCGTCGACCGCGGTGATCCCCGACATGAGGCGCTGCTCCCCCGGCGCCTTCGCGACGCGCGAGAGCTCGGCGTAGAAGGCGGCCGCCTGGCCGAGGTCGCCCTGCGCCTTCGAGATGTCGGCCGAGAGCGCCAGCGCGCCGATGTGGTCCGGCTCGAGCAGCGTCACGTTCTCGAGCGCGGCGAGCGCGTCGTCGAGCTTGCCCTTCTTGCGGAGCACGCGCGCGCGCTCCCAGAACAGCTTGCAGAGCTCGAGGTCGTTGTCCGCCACGCCGAGCCGCCTCTCGATGATGTCGAGCAGCCGATCGTCCTCGTTGCGCGCGCGGACCCGGCGGAAGAGCCGGTCGAAGGCGACGCCGCGCCGCGGGTCGCGCGAGAACGCGCGATCGAAGGCGATCTCCGCGTCGTCGTGCGCCTCGGTGTGCTGGAGGAGCAGGAGCCCGGCGCTCTCCCAGAACCCCGCGCCGCGCGCGTCGTCCTTGCAGAGCGCCCCGAGCTGCGCCGAGGCGAGCGCCGTCGACACGGGGTCGCGCAGCGCCTCGGACGTCGCGCGGACGCCCTCCCAGGCGGCGACGTCGTCGGGCCGCCGCTCGACGACCGTGCGGAACGCGGCGAGCGCGCGCTCGTGCTCCCCGGCCGCGAAGTCCGACCAGCCCGCGAGGCCGAGCGCGGTGAGCTGCGCGTCCTCGCCGAGCGCGTCCCCGAGCCCGTGCAGCGCCGCGGCGCGGCGCCGCGGATCGCAGCCGGGGAGCGCGAGCTCGAGGTTGGCGAGCTGCGCGGGCGCGTGCTCGCCCGTCAGGAACGGCCGCGGCAGGTTCGGCTGGTCGAGCGCGCCGACGATCGCGGCCGAGGCCTCCATCGCGGCGCGGGCCTCGCCGTCCATGTGCCGCGCGAGCGCGCTCCGCGCGGCCACCTCGGCCTCGCGGTCCTCGGCGCCGAGCGCGGCGCCGAGCCACTCGAGCTCGGCGTGCGGGCTCGGGTCGGCCGCGGCCCACGCCGCCGCGCGCGCCGCGGTGCTCGCGCGATCCTGGTCCAGGGTGCGCGCGAGGCGGAAGCGCTCGGCGTGCGCGATCGTCGCGGCACCGTCGCCCCGCTCCTCGATGTAGTCGAGCGCGCGCTCGACGGCGCTCCGCTGCTCGAGGGCCGGCTGCCAGAGGAGCCGCCCGAGCGCGGCGGCCAGGGCGAGATCGTCGCTCGCCTGCGACTCCAGCGCCTCGAGCGTCGCGAGCGCCTCGTCGGCGTCGCCGCCCTCGGCCGCGCCGACCTCGAGGCCGAACCGCGACAGCGCGAGCGCCGCCGGGTCCTCGCCCGCCTCGCCCGCGACCTCGAGGGCGCGGCGCCGGCTCTCCAGATCGCTCGCCTCGTGGCCGCGGAGGGCCCAGGTGAGCACCGTCGCGCCGGCCCGCGGCGCCTTGCCGCGCGCCGCCTCGATCTCCTCGACGGCGCGCCCGCGCTCGCCGGCGCGCCAGAGCAGGATCGCCGCCTCGATGTGCAGCGCCGCCGAGAGATCGGCGTCGTCGATCGCCGCGGCGCAGGCCGAGAGCGTCGCGGCCGCGGCGGTGTGGCTCCCGGCGCGCCGGTGGAGCTCGGCCAGGAACACCGCGATGACCTCGTCGTCCGCGGAACGCTCGAAGAGCGCGCGGAGCCGGCTCCGGGCGCGATCCAGATCGCCGCCGCGCGCGCTGCGCAGGGCGGCGACGAGCCACAGCCCGCGCGCGGTCTCCTCGCCCTCGACCTCGGCGAGCGCCTCGATGACCGTCGGCGAGCGCCGCGGGCCAGCGGCGCCGGGCTCGTCGCCGCGCTCGCGCCGGCTGCGGACGAGATCGACAGCGAAGGCGCCGAGCGCCCGCCCGAGCCACGCGTTCGGCGTGGCGCCGTCGTCCGCGCCGGCGTTGGCGAGCTCGGCGAAGGCGCCCTCGGCGCCGTCCGCGTCCCCGCGGAGGAGGCGGCTCCGGCCGATCTCGAACCACAGGCTCGCCTTCTCGGCCGGGTCGACGCCGGTCGAGAGCAGCCGCTTCGTCGACTCCTCGTACCAGGCCGCGTCGCCGCGGAGCGCCGCGAACGACCGGCCAAAGCGCGCGAGCACGCCCGGGTGGACGCCGGCCATGCCCGCCTGCGACAGGGCCGCCTTCGCCGCGCCGACGTCGTCCGTCCGCACCGCCCAGACGTAGGCCGCGAGGAGCATCGCGCGCCCCCTCGCCTCGTCGCTGGCGTACGAGGCCGCCGTCGCCTCGAGCGAGGCCGCGAACGCGGACGGGTCCTGACCGTCTCCGAGGAGATCGATCTCCAGCGCGCGCGCCGGGATGCACTGCGGGTCGGCCGTGAGCGCGCTCCGGAGCGCCGCGAGCGCGGCCTCGCGATCGCTCGCGAGCGCCGCCGCCTCGGCGACGCGGAGCCACAGGGCCGCGGCGCCGGGCCCGCTCGCGCCGCGCGCGATCTCCTGCTTGGCCAGGCTGGCGGCGGCCTCGGCCTCGCCGGCCGACTCGAGCGCGGCGATGCGCGCCCGGCCGAGCAGCGTCGACTGCGGCAGCCGCTCCGCGGCCCGCTCGAGGAGCGACGCGAAGCCGCCCGTCCCGGCCCGCTGCGTCAGCTCGGCGGCGCGGAGCCACGCGTCGGCCGCGTGCTCCGGCTTGCGCATGTGCCGCGGGACGCCGTTGGCGTCGCCGCTCGCCTCGTCGTCGAGCGCGTCGGCGATGAGCTCCGCCTGCCCCTCGAGGGCGCGCGCGAGCGCGCCGAGGTCCTCCTCGCGCCGGGCGATGACCTCGAGCGCGAGCTGCGACCTGAAGCGCGCCCGCCCCTCCAGCGCGGCGGCCGCGTCGAGCAGCTCGTAGGCGCGCTCCACGTTCTCGGTCGCCGCCGCGAGGTCGGCGAGCTCGATGAAGAGCAGCCCCTTCCACGTCGCGTCCGTCGCGAGCTCCGCGCGGGCCTCGAGGGCGCGCATCCGGCCCGCGAGGTCCCCCTCCTTGGCCGCGATGAGCTCGAGCTCGAGCCACGGGGTCGCGTCCTCCGGGTTGCTGAGCGCCGCCTCTTCGAGCGCCTCTTTGGCCGCCGCGAGGTTCTGCTCGTGGTCCTGGAGGTACGCCGCGCGCTCCCAGAACGAGCGCGCCCGCTCCTCGGGCGTGGCCGCGGCGCGCGTGAGCGCGTCGAGCAGCTTGCCGAGGTTCTTGATGGACTTGCGCCGCGTGAGGATGCGGACCAGCGCCTCGAGCGGCTCGCGGAACTGCGGATCCGCGTTGAACGCGGCGAGGTAGTCGCGCGCCGCCGTGGGCTCCTCGCCGAGCGCCTCCTCGAGCGCGCCCAGCTCGTGCAGCAAGAGCGCCTGGAGCTGACGCTCCGGTTGCTCGCCCTGCTCCGCGCGGAGCCGCGCGATCAGGGCCGTCATGCTCTCGGCCTGCCCCTCGGGTGCCTGAACCGTCATCTCGCTCGCGACGCCTCCGAACGGGGTCTCATCTGTGCGCACCGCATGACGATGGCGGAGAGTAGCGAACCGAACCTGACGGAGTAAAGCGCGCCGGGCAGGGAGCGGGCTCGAACAGCGTCGGGCACCCGGTCGAGCGCCAGACCGCGCGCGATCCGTGGGTCGAGCGGCGGACACGAATGTGCGCGCGCCCCGCGCCCGGCGAGGAGATCCGCGGAGCGCGCTGGTCGACCGCGTGCGCCGCCGGAACCACCGGAAAGCGAAGAACGGTGGGCGCGCTCGCGGGCCCCGCGGCGCGCGGGAGAGGGAGGAGGTCGCCCGCCCGCGAGCTAGGCCCTGCCCAGCACGGCGTCGAGCTTGTCGTTGACCTTCGACTCGACCATGCCCTTCATCGCCTTCAGCAGGAACGGGAGGTCGATCTCGACATGGACAGCGGACGCCTCGACGCGCACGAGGCCCTTCGTTCCCTTCGCGGCGCCGCCCGGCGCCTCGAACCGGATGACGTCGCCGTCCCATCGCCACTGGATGCCGAGCTTGTCTTCCATGCCCCGCGCAAGCTCTTCCGCGCGCTTCCTGGCCTCGTCCTTGGTGAGCGCGTGCTGCCGGCGGATGTCGATCGTCGCCATGCGGTATCTCCACTCGTTCGCGTCCGCGGCGACGCGCCGCGCGCGGTACGCTCTACTTACTCGATCCGACGCGCGATCCAAAAGCCGCGCGGCGTGTCGACAGGGCCGCTCACGCCCCCCTTGGGGAGGCTGAACAGCTCGTACTCCGGCGCGGGCTCCAGCACGCCGCGCGGGATGTAGCCGAGGTCGTCGGTCGACCCCTTGTCGCCCTTCTCGATGGCGGCCTTGAAGTCCGTCTTGGCCACCTCGGCGAGCTCCCGGGCGAGCGCCAGCGCGGCATCCTTGGAGCGCGCGGTCGGCGCCGCGCCCTGCGCGCCGCGGTACTGGATCAGCACGACGCCGAAGCGCACCTTCTTCGGCGCCTCGGCCGGCAGCGAGGGCGGCGCCTCGCCCGAGAGGAGCGTGACGCCCGCGTCGGATCGCCCCGCCGGCTCGGGGCCCCTCTCCTGGACGATGTCCTCTGCGCCCGCGTCGCTCCCCGCGTCGCCGTCGCCCGACGCGGTCGTCGCAGGCGCCGCGGCGGCGTCGGCGGCGTCGGCGCCTGCGTCGGCGGGCGCGCTGGCCGCGCCGCGCCCCTTCGAGCCGCCGTTCGTGATGACGAACGCCAGCGCGCCCGCGAAGAAGAGCGTGTAGATGACCGCCGTCGAGCGCTGCATGGGCGGCAGCGCGTTAGCACAGGTGGAGGACGCTTGGCGAGGCCGCGATGGCGACGCGCCGCCTGCCGGACGGCGTCGCCGCTCCCTCGCCGCCCCCGCGTCCCTCCATCCGCCTCCGTCCCCGGCCGCCCCTCGTCCGCGTGCTGTCCGCTTGCCGTCCGCGTGCTGTCCGCTTGCCGTCCGCTTCCTGCTTCCGGACCAAGCACGCGATATGCCCGAGGAAGTCGCCGATTTGAGGGCAGCCGGAAGAAGAGGCGATCCAAGGACCACAACCCCTGCTAGTAAGGAGAGCGGATGTCGGGGCATCCCGGCCTTTCGCGGGCCGAACGAGCGTGGGGGCGCCTGCGAAGGCACTCGCGGCGCCGGCATCGGGTCGGGAAGCATGATCAAGGTCGAGTGCGACGGGTGCAAATCGCCGTACCAAGTCGACGAGAAGCGTGTCCCCCCTGCGGGGCTCAGGATGCGCTGTCCGAAGTGCGGTACGAGCCTGCTGGTGACCAAGGGGGGCGCGAGCGCAGCGCCTGCGCCGACGCCTGTGCCCACCCCCCCGCCGCGGGCCGGGGCGGGAGGTCTTCAGCTCTCGGAGCGGAGCGCCCCGGCGGGGCCCGAGGACGCCGATCTGCCCGTGGCGGCTCCGGAGGATGTCGCATTCCCCGCCGTCGTGCCTCCACGGCGCCCGGGGCCAGCGCCGGCGCCGGTACCGACACCGCCGCGCCGCGCGGTGCCCGCGCCTCCCGCGCCGCCTCCTGAGCCCCCGGGGCCGGAGGTCTTCGGCGAGATCGGCCTGCCGGACGTCCCCGATCGCCCTGCGCCGTCCGATCGGCGAAACGCCAAGACCGTGCCGCAGCGGCGCGGCTTTGGCGAGATCGACCTCATGGTCGAGCTCCCGAGCCCGACGGACGTCGAGGTGCAGGGGCTCAACCCGGACGATCTGCCTGTCGTCTACGGCAATGCGCCAGGGGCGTCGGCGCTCCCGGCGCGCTCGCGCGCGGAGTCCCGCACCGCCCCGGCGACGCCGACCGCGTTCTCCGGGGCCGACCTGCCGGCGCGGGTCGAGCCGCATCCTCCGAGCAGCCGGCGCACCCTCGGGTTCGGCGAGCGAGAGTCGACGCCGGGCGCCCCCTCGGGGCCCGGCGCGCGCGACGCGGGGCTCGGCGCGCGAAACGCCGGGGCCGCCACGCAGCCGCTCGGGCGCGGGCGCACCCGCGGTGCGGCAGACGCGCCCCCGCGCGTGGCCCCGGAGTACGATTTCGGGGACCTGGACGACGACGCGCCCCCGGCTCCTCCGGCGCGCTCCACCGGCGGCTCCATGTCGTTCGGCTTCGGCGAGCTCGAGCTGCCTCTCGAGGGCGACGGCGACTCCGAGCTGCCCTCGGCGTCCTCGGGCGACCTGCCCATCGTCGCCGGCGATCTGCCGAGCTCGGCCCCGGCCGTCATCGGCATGCCCGCTCCGTTCTCGAACACGGGCCTGCCCACGCCGGCTTCCGCGCAGCTTCCCTCGCCGGCTCGCGCCGGGCTCCCGGCCGCGGCTCAGGCGGGCTTCCCCGCCCCGGCCCCCGCGGGCTTCCCCACGAAGGCCACCGGCCCCGCCCTCCCCACGAAGACCGCCGGCTCCGCCCTCCCCACGAAGGCCGCCGGCCCCGCCCTCCCCACGAAGGCCACCGGTGCCGGCTCGCCTGCCGGACCGGGGACCATCGTCGGCGCCGAGCTCTTCGACGAGGCCCCGCCGGACTACGACGACTCGCGCGTGGGCGCCGCATTCCAGGCGCCCGGACCGCGCCCCCTCCCGCCGCAGGCAGCGCCCGAGCCGCCCAGCAGCAGCGCCATGCCGCCCGTCGACTTCGGCGCCGTGCCGCCCGCCGACTTCCTCGCCGCGCCGCCCTCCGACGTCCGCGCCGCGCCCACCACCGGCTTCGGCGCCGCGCCGCCCTCCGACGTCCGCGCCGCGCCCACCATCAGCTTCGGCGCCTCGCCCAACGCAGGCTTCGGCGTCGCCGATTTCGGCGACGAGATCGCGCTCGGCGAGAGCGTCACGCAGCTCGCCCCCGGCGCCGCGCCCGCCCCTTACGATCCGTCCGACCGCTCCGGGAACTTCACGCAATCGCCCGCGGACGCCGACGATCGGGGCATCGAGCTCAGCGAGCCGCACCCCAGCGTCGGGGACGAGGTCGACCTCACCGGCGCGGGCACCGAGATCGGCGACCTGAGCGCCGGTCCCGAGGCGCAGGTCGCGAAGCCCGCGGCGACCACGGAAGCACCGCCGCAAAAGTCGAAGATCAAGCGCTACGTCGTGGCGGCGCTCGCTGTCGCCGCCGTCAGCGGCGGCGCGCTGGCGCTCGTTCCGGACGTCGGCGCCTTCGGCGTGAACCTCATCAGCGACCGGCTCAACGCCTTCGCGCACGAAGGGGCGCTCGCCGAGCTCCGCCAGCGGACCCAGGCGGCCTTCGGCAAGGACACCGCGTCGGCCGCCAACGGAGCGCTGAACGACGCCAACGCCGCGCGCGGCAATGCGCCGCGCCACCGGCCGACCATGGCCTACGCCGCGTACATCGCCTTCGCGCGGAGCATCCGCTTCGGGCACCGGACCGTCGACGACGCCTTCGGCAAGGAGATGCTCACGCTCGCGAGCTCCCATCCGAGCGACCTGCTCTCCCTGGCCGCCGCGGCGCAGGCCGCGGCCAGCGGCGAGCTCCCGCGCGCGCGGCAGGCGGCGCAGGCGCTCGCCGCGCAGCTCAAGGACGACATCGACCTCGCCGTCCTCACCGCCGAGATCGAGCTCGCCGCCAAGGACGCCCCCAAGGCGATCGCGGCGTGGCAGCACGCGAGCGGCATCCAGAAGAGCGCGCGCACGCTCTACGGCCTGGCCCGGGCGCAGATCCTCGCCGGGGACGCCGCGGGGGCCGAGGCGAGCGCCCGAGGCGCGCTCGAGGCCTCGCCCGACCACGTCGGGGCCCGCACCCTGATCGCGTCGCTGCTCTGGCAGGCCCCGGGCCGCGAGCAAGAGGCGCTCGATCTGCTCGGCAAGGTCACCGGCGACGGCCCGATCCGGGCCGCCGCGAGCGACCCCGAGATCGTCGACGCGTACACGCTGCTCGGCGCCATCCACCTCGCGAAGTCGCGCATGAGCGCGGCGGAGCAGGCGTTCGCCGCCGCGGTGAAGCTCGATCCGCAGGCGGTGCGCGCCCTGATCGGCAACGGCGAGGTCCTCTACCGGTCGGGCCGCTACTCCGAGGCGCAGGCGCGCTTCGAGGCCGCGGCCCGCGCCGACGACAAGAACCTCGCCGCGCAGCTCGGCAAGGCGAAGACCTGGCTGGCGCAGGAGCGCATGAAGGAGGCGAAGGACCTCCTGAAGGAGCTGCAGAAGACCCACGCGGCGGCCCCGCAGGTCGCTTACTGGCTCGGGCGCACCGAGCTCGCGCTCGGCAACAAGAAGGACGCGGAGCAGGCGTACCTCGACGCCGTGAAGTCGACCGAGAACCTCCCGGAGGTCGTCGACGCTTACGTGGCGCTGGCGTCGCTCCTGTCCAGCATGGGCCGCAACGAGGCGGCGGCGGAGAAGCTGTCGGAGGCGACGGCGAAGTTCCCGGACCTGCCCGCGCTGCACAAGGCCAAGGCGGAGGTCGCGCTCCAGACAGGGCGCTACGACGAAGCCCGGCAGGAGCTCGAGCTCGCGCTCGCGAAGGAGGACGACCTCGGCAGCCAGTTCAAGCTGGGCGTGGCGTACCGTCGCCTGCGCCGGTTCGAGGACGCCGCGAAGGTCTTCGACAAGGTCACGGCGGCCGACAAGGACTACCCGGGCCTCGCGCTCGAGCGCGGGCTCCTGTTCGAGGAGACCGGCCAGAGCGAGCGCGCGCTGGAGATGTACGCCGACGCGCTCCGCAAGGCGCCGAACGACATCGATCTGAAGCTGCGCGTCGGCTCGACCCAGGTCATGGCGGGCCACGCGAGCCAGGCGGAGCCGATCCTGCGCGACGTGCTCAAGGATCGCGCGAACTCCGCCGAGGCGAACCACTTCCTCGGCCGCGCGCTCCTCGTGCGCGGCACGAACATGGCCGAGGCGCTGCGCTTCCTGGAGCGTGCCGCGGAGCTCGACCCGAACCGCGCCGAGTACCACCTGTACGTCGGCTGGGGCGCCAACGAGACGGCCCAGACCGCGCGCGCCGAGATGGCGCTGAGGCGCGCGCTGGAGCTCGACGCGGAGCTCGGCGACGCGTACTGGCAGCGCGGCGTGCTGCTGCAGAAGCAGGGGGCGAGCCGGGACGCGCTGGCGGATCTGAAGATCGCGCTGGAGAAGCGGCCGTCCCGCTACGAGGCCTACGCCACGATGGCGCTCTGCTACCAGGATCAGGGCAACTGGGCGGCCGCGGAGGAGGCGTGGCGCAAGGCGATCGCGGCCAACGACAAGGTCCCCGAGTGGCACTACCGCCTCGGCAAGATCTACGCGTCGCGCGGCAACCGGGCCGGGACCGCGAGCGAGATGGAGCAGGCGGTCACCCTGGGCGAGGCGCCGGACCGCTCGACCCCGCCGTGGCTGTTCGACGCGCACTTCCTCCTCGCCGAGGCGCTCCGCGCTGCGAACAACCGCGAGAAGGCCATCCACCACTACGAGCGCTTCCTGGAGACGGCGCCGACCGACAACGCCTACCGGCGCGACGCGGAGCAGGCGCTGGAGAGCCTGGGGGCCGGGAAGGGTCGCTGAGGCGGAGCGAGCGGCCGCTGCTCGGCTATCCTGGCGGATGATCCCCCCCGTCAACGCCCGCCTCGCGGTGCGCGCCGACATGCCCGAGGTGGCGCGCTTCGCCGCGCAGCTCGTCCGCCTGCACCACGCCCTCGATCCGCACCGCTTCATGTGCCTGGAGCCGCTCGAGCCCGGCTACGAGCGATGGCTCACGAAGGAGCTCGGCGACCCCGACGCCGCGATCGTGGTCGCCGAGCGAGCCGGCCCTGAGCCGGCGCTGGTCGGCTACGCCTACGGCCGCCGGGAGCCGCGCGACTGGAACAGCCTCCTCGACACCTGCGGCGCGCTCCACGACATCTATGTCGCCGAGCCCGCGCGCCAGCTGGGCGCGGGCGCGATCCTCCTCGGGGCCGTCATCGCGCGCCTCCGGGCCCTGGGCGCGCCGCGCATCGTGCTCCACACCGCGACGCAGAACGCCGCCGCGCAGCGCCTGTTCGAGCGGTTCGGCTTTCGCCGCACGATGATCGAGATGACGCTCGAGCTCGAGTGATCGCGGCGTCCGCCCCGCTATCGGCGCGTCGGCCACCCCGCTATCGGCGCATCGGCCACCCCGCTATCGGCGCATCGGCCGCTCCTCGATCCGAACCTCCGAATCCGATGGCGCTCCCGGGGCGCTGGCCGAGGGGGATGGACTCATGAGCTTCAGCCTCCCCGGCTCGACCCCGCGAGCTCCGCGGCCGTCTGCGCCCACACCATCGTGTCGCGCGGCTCGCCCGTGGGCGTCAGGGCGTTCGCCTCGAGCGTCGTCACATGCCGGTACCCGAGCCGCCGGGGCACGGCGGCGCTCGCGGTGTTCCGCGGATCGCAGCGGATCTCGACGCGGCTCACGCCGAGCTCCTCGAGCGCGACCCGGGTCAAGCCTGCCACCGCCTCGGTCGCGTAACCGCAGCGCGTCGCCGTCGCCCGGAGCCAGTAGCCGATCTCGATCGCGCCCGGGCCGATCCGCGGGTGGAGCCCCGTGCCCCCGAGCACGTCGCGCTCGTCGCGCGTGAAGATGCCATAATGAAAGTCGCGTCCCGCCGTGAAGTCGTCCCGGAACTTCTCCAGGAGCGCGGCGGTCGCCTCCATGGAGGAGGGCTCGTGCACGGCCCACGGCATCCAGGGCCGCAGGTGCGCAAGGCTGGAGTCGATCGCTCCCCTGATCAAAGGCGCATCCTCCGGTCGCCACGCTCGCAGCGTCAGCCGAGCGGTCAGGATGCGGTCCGGCGGGCGTTCACCTGTCATCGCGTCGCTCCCTGCCTGTCGCCGTCATGCGCTTGACGACGACAACACCGTCTTGTCCAGGCCATCGGACCACGCGATGGTCACGCCCCGGACCCTGCGAACCCTGGTGTGCTCCGGCGTCGAGGAGAGCAGTCGTCACGCCACGCAGCATACAACGACGACATGCCTCGCACATCCGGCCAATCCCTCGCCACAGCAGCGAGCATCGCCGTTGCACGTCGGTCCACGCACCTCTTGCCGAGGGCATCGACGCTGCCGCGGAGCGGCTTGACATGTCCGCCATAACAGATTAATGTCCGCCATAGAAGAGTAAGGCGGAAAACATCAGCGCGCCTTCCCGCACACCGGGAGGAGATCCTCCTCCACGCCCGCGCGTGGACGACGGATGACCGCTCGAGCAGAGGTGCCATTGGCTGAGGTGGCGCGGACTGCGAACCATGACACGAGGAGGAAGGATGAAGATCTGAGCACGCCTCGTCCCGAGGGGCCCGACGTCTCCCGGGTACTCGACAAGGAGTCGACCTTCGATCAGCAGCGGCCTTCCCACGCCGGATTCACTGCTGCCTCCGCAGCACATCACCAGCAATCCCTGCTTCCGTCGCAGCAAACGCGCGGCCGGCGCGGACGATTGCGATCCGTTCCTGCAACAGCGCTCTGGCACGCTCCCTGCTCTCTGCCACGACGACGGCCCGTGAGCTGAGCACACCCCCTGCCTGAGAGCAGGAGAGCTCTTCGCCTGGCGCACGCCATCAAGGAGAACAGGATGACGAAGCTGCGACTCTACAGCGCGAAGGCGTGCCCCTTCGCCCACCGCACCCGGCTCGTTTTACAGGAGAAGGCGATCGACTTCGAGCTGAGCGAGGTCGATCTGCAGAACAAGCCGCGGGCGTTCGTCGACGCCTCGCTCTACGGCAAGGTCCCGGCGATCGAGCACGAGGGCCACCGCATCTGGGAGTCGGCGATCATCAACGAGTACATCGAGGAGGTCTTCCCCGAGCCGCGGCTCCTGCCCAGGGAGCCGGGCAGGCGCGCCCAGGCGAGGATCTGGATCGATTACTCGAACACGCGCCTCGTGCCGGCGTTCACCCAGCTGCTCAGGGCCGAGAACCGGGACCAGGAGGCGGAGGGGCGCAAGGCGCTCGGCGACGTGCTCGCGTTCATCGAGCGGGAGGCGCTGGCGAGATCGTCCGGCCAAGGGCCCTACTGGCTCGGCGCCGAGGTCAGCCTCGTCGATCTCTCCTTCTATCCATGGTTCGAGCGGCTGTCGGCGGTCGGCCGCCTCCGTGACTTCTCCATCCCCGCGGAGCTCACGCGGCTCCGGGCGTGGATCGAGGCTGTGCAGGCGCGCCCCGCGGTGCGCGCCATCCAGAATCCGGTCGAGTTCTACGTGGAGCGCTTCGCGAAGTTCGTGAAGCCGGCGACGACGGCCGCCTGAGCGGCGCCGAGGGACAAGGGACATCATGGTGAAGCTCTGGGGTCACAAGAATTCTTCGAACGTGCAGAAGGTCCTCTGGGCGCTCGACGAGCTCAAGCTCGATTTCGAGCGCATCGACGCCGGCGGGACGTTCGGTCGCGTCAAGGACGCCGACTATCTCACCCTCAACCCGAACGGGCTGGTTCCGACGCTCGAGGACGGCCCGCTGGTGCTCTGGGAGTCGCACGCGATCGTGCGTTATCTGTTCTCGCGCTACGGGTCGCCGCCGCTCCAGCCGAGCGATCTCGCCGACAGGGCGCGCGCCGACGCCTGGACCGACTGGCAGTTCGGGACCCTGTGGCCCCCGATCCGGACGCTCCTGGTGCAGCTGGTGCGCACGCCCGAAGAGCGCCGCGATCAGGCCGCGATCGAGGCAGCGCGCAAGTCGACGCTCGCCGCGCTGGGGATCCTCGACAGGCAGCTGTCGCGGCACCCGTGGGCCGCGGGAGAGTACTTCACGTTCGCCGATATCCCGCTCGGGGTCGCGGCGCAGCGGTGGTACAACCTGAAGACCGAGCGGCCCGCGCTGCAGCACGTCGACGCGTGGTACGGCCGCATCAAGCGCCGGCCTGGCTTCGAGCGCTGGGTGGATCTGCCCCTGGGATGAGAGCGGGGCGCGCCCCTCGGGCGAATGCTCGATCGCCCGCCCTGCCCTCTCGTATCTGCGTCTCTTCGCGCGGACGACCCCTCAGAACATTGGCAGCTCGGTGTCCAGCCCGAGGAGCACACGGCCCTGGACCTCGCGCGTGTGCGGGGCGACGAGGGCGTGCTGCGTGACGGCGTGAACGTCGCGGAAGCTGCGTTGAAGAGGGCTCTCCGCGTAGAGCGCCGTGGCGCCGCCCGTCGTGAAGGCCAGATCGACGGCGCGCGCCGCGCCGAGGGCGGCGTTCGTCGCGGCGAGCCGGACGCGCGCCCGCTCCCGCAGCGAGATCGACCTGCCAGAGACCGCGGCGTCCCAGACGGCGCCGACGGCCTCGAGGAGATAGGCCCTGGCCGCGCCCAGCGTGGCCTCGGCCTCGGCCACGGCGAGCGCCGTCGAGGGCCGCGTCGCGAGCGACGTCGTCATGCCGCTCGGCCGCTTGGTCGCCGCGAGCCGGGTCAGCTCATCGACGGCCGCGCGCGCCATCCCGAGCGCGGTCGCCGCGACAGCGCTCGCCAGGAAGCCGAAGAGAGGGAACACGAAGAGAGGCCCTGGATGGGTCGGCGCCGTCATGGGGAGTCGGATGCACCGGCTGCTCGGCACGAAGACGTCCACGACCGCGAAATCGTGGCTCCCGGTGCCGGCAAGGCCGGAGGCGCTCCACGTATCCAGGATCTCGCACTCCGAGGCGCGGAACATCGGCACGACGGCCTCGGGGACGCCCCCGGGCCGCATGCGTGGGGCTGATCCGTCGTAGACCACCGCGGTGCCGCCCAGCCAGTCGCAATGATGGCAGGCGCTCGCCATCGCCCACCTCCCGGCGACCCGATAGCCTCCCTCGACCTCGACGGCGCGCCCGCTCGGCGCAAAGACGCCGGCGGTCACGGCGTCCGGGATCGCATGCATCTCTTTGCCCCCCTCCGCCGGGATGTACGCCTCGAACGCGCCGGTCGTGCCGCAGATCATGGCGCACCACCCTGCCGCGCCGTCGGCGCGCGAGAGCTCCTCGATGACCTGCAGCGCCGTGAGGGGATCGGCCTCGAGCCCGCCCAGCGCGCGCGGGCGACACATGCGGAAGATGCCCGACTCCCGGAGCGCCCTCGCGACCGGATCGGGCAGGCGGCGCTCGCGCTCTCCCCGCTGGGCGTGCTCCTGAACGAGCGGAACGAGGCTGCGCGCGGCGTCGAGGAGCGACGCGGGCGCGGCGGAGGACATCGTGGCCATGGTGCTCGACTCACCCCTTCCTTGGCGGCTGCGCATAGCGCTCCTCTTCAACGTAGTACTCGGGGAACCCCACGATCTCCTGGAGCGCCGTGAAGCTCATCCGCGGATCGGGGTGCCGGCCGGCGCGCAGGGCCCCGAGCGCCTCTCGCATGGCGGCGGCGGCGACCGAGAGCAGGGTGAGCGGATAGGCCGCGATCTTGTAGCCGATCGCCTCGAGATCGGCCGGCGGCAGCACCGGCGTCCTGCCGTGATCCACCATGTTGGCCATGGTCGGCGCGCGCACCTCACGGCAGAACGTTCGCATCTCCTCCACGCTCTCGGGCGCCTCCAGGAACACGATGTCTGCCCCGAGGTCGGCGAACGCCCGCGCGCGGGTGAGCGCCTCATCGAACCCGTGCGTCTGGCGGGCGTCGGTGCGGGCCATGATGAGCACGCCGGCGCCCTCGTCGCGCGCGTCCACGGCGGCCTGGACGCGGGTGAACGCCTCGTCGCGGGGCACGACCTGCTTGCCGCGCGTGTGGCCGCAGCGCTTCGGAGCGACCTGGTCCTCGATCATGACGCAGGCCAGCCCGGCCTGCGCATAACCGCGCACCGTGCGCTTCACGTTCATCGCATTGCCGTAACCCGTGTCGCCGTCGCCGAGCACCGGAATCGACACGGCGCCGCAGATCGCCCGCGCCTGATCGACCATCTCACCATACGAGATGAGCCCCGTGTCGGGCGCGCCGAGGCGCGCGGCGGAGACCGCGAAGCCGCTCATGAACGAGAGGGAGAAGCCGGCCTGCTCGATCAGCCGCGCCGACAGCGCGTCGAAGCAGCAAGGCATGACGAGGAGGCCGGGCGAGGCGAGCAGATCGCGGAGCTTCTGAGCGGGGGACACGGCGGGGACGATACCGCAATCGGCTGCCCGTGAGGCAAGCGCGAAGGCCCGAGAGGCGCCGCGCGCCGCCGCGCGGCCGCGCGAGCAAGAGGGATGGACGGGGGCGCGCGCCGGCGTGCGTTCCTGTTGCGGGCCCCCGGCGCCCGGGGGCAGGATGGGCCCGCGATGATGCCGCACAGGAGAGGGGCATGAGCACGGTTTCGTTGAAGGAGATCGCGATCGACGGCCGCCCTGCCAGCGTCCACGTGGGCGGGCAGGGCGAGCCGCTGCTGCTGGTGCACGGCGCCTGGGGTGGGGCGCCGATGCACTGGGGGCCTGTCTGGGAGCGATTCTCGGAGCGCTTCCAGGTGATCGCGCCCGATCTGCCCGGCGTCGGGCGCACGGACACCCCGGGGCTCGGCTCCCTGGACGCCTATGCGCGCTGGCTCGATCGGCTCCTGGACGAGCTCGGTGTCTCGAGCGCGTGGTGCGTCGGCAACTCCTTCGGCGTATCGGTCGTATCGAGCTTCGCTACGCTGTTCGCGTCCCGCTGCCGAGGGCTCGTGTTCGTCAACGGCGTTCCCATCCCCCCGCTGCCGCGCTTCGTCGGCTGGCTCGGAGCGCGGCCGCTGCCCCGCCGGATGCTGCGCGCGTTGATGCGGAAGCAGACCTACAGCCCGGGGGTCCTGGGCCGCGCCTACGCCGATCCCGGCCGCGCCCCGGCTGCCCTGCGGGACGTCCTGGAGAGCGCCAATCCACCTCCGCTGGAGGCGGTGCTCGACGTCGCCATCCAGGGAGGTCTCAGGGCCCCGCTCAGCCTGAGTCCCCTCCTCGTCTGGGGCGAGGCGGACCAGCTCCTCGGCAACAGCGCGGACGACGCGAAGAAGCTTCACGCTTCGCTGCCGGGGTCGCAGCTCACCTTCATCCCGGCGACAGGGCACATGCCGCAGGTGGAGAACCCCGAGGCGTTCGTCGACGCGGTGTCGCGGTTCATCGAGGCGCGCGCGGCCGCCGCCCGTCCGCGCGGCTTCGGCGGCCAGGCCAGCCCGGGAGCATGAGCGCCCGAGGCGCGCAGGCGCGTCGCCCTCAGGGCATCGTGGTGACCCGTTCGCGCTTTCCGAGCTGGACCGCAGCGTAGAGCAGGTAGAGCCCAGCGAGCCCGACGAGCACGTAGATGATGCGGCTGAGCGCGCTGAGCCTGCCGAACAGCCCGGCGACCACATCGAACTCGAACAGCCCAACGAACCCCCAGTTGACGGCGCCGATCACGACGAGCGCGATCGCCACCCACGTTAGCCCCGAGATCCCACGGTTGACCTGCTCCATGACCCGGGCAGAAGCACGCGCCGCGCCGCGCGGTGCGTGCACCGCGCGCCCGCTGCGACGTGACCGCGCGCCGCGCTGACGCCGCCGGCTCGCCGCGCCCGTCAGGCCGCGGCGCTCACGGCGCTCGGCCCGGCGTGACGTCGAGCAGGGAGGGCAGGATCGCGCCGGAGCCGCCGGTGAACACGACATCGCAGAGGCCGGAGATCGCGCTCGGCTCGACGTTGACCTCGGCGATGAGGGCGCCGTGGCGCTTGGCCATGGGGACGAAACCGGCCGCGGGATACACAACGGCCGACGTACCGACGACGAGCAGGAGATCGCAGCCCTCGACGCCGGCGGCCGCCGCGGCGAGATCGCTCTCCTGGAGGGCCTCGCCGAACCAGACCACGTGCGGGCGAAGGACGCCGCCGCAGCGGCAGCGCGGCAGCTCCGCCGCCGTGAAGCGGCGGGCGGGGGCCTCTGGATCGGGGGAGCCGCTGCCCGCGAAGGCAGGCGTGATGGGCACGTCGCGGTTCTCGGTCACGCTCCCGCACGAGAGACAGCGCACCTGCCACAGCGAGCCGTGGAGGCGCACCGGGCTCCGGGAGCCCGCCTGCTCGTGCAGGCCGTCGATGTTCTGGGTGATCAGGGTGAAGACCCTGCCGGCCTCCCGCCACCGCGCCTCCAGCTGCGCCAGCGCGTGATGACCCGGGTTCGGGGCGCAGCCGAGGGCGCGCTCCCGGCGGTGGTTGTAGAACTCCCAGACGAGGCCCGGATCGCGCTGCCACGCCTCGGGCGAGGCGAGGCTCGTCGCCTCGTAACGCCGCCACAGCCCCCCAGCGCCGCGGAACGTGGGGATGCCCGACTCCGCCGAGACGCCTGCGCCCGTCAGGACGGCGATCTTCCTGGCGCGGCACAGGGTGGACTGGAAGCGCTCACGGCTAGTTTCGCTCATCACGCACCTCCTGAGGAGAGATCGAGAGGGAAGCGGGAAGGAAGGAGGACGGCCGTCGCCGCCCCGCCTCCCCGCGATCTTGCTCAATCTAGCGTGCGGCGCCACGCCACGCGCCCGCTCTCCCCCTCTGATTCTGAGGGTGGAGGACCCGACCCGAGCTCCCGTCGATTTCGGGTGTAAGCCGGCCGAGACGACGACGTTTCCCTGGCACTCGGACGCGCCGAGCCCCGCCGTGGCGGGCCCCGGCCGCGAGAGCCCCTTCGTCGGCTCGCCGGACGACCGGCGACACGCGGCGTTCGCGCAGCGAAAGCGGCGAGGGGTCCGTCTCGCCCGTGGAAAACGCGCTGTGGGGCAGCCGCGCGTGCGGCCCCCACATGGACCTGTGTGGCGATCGGCGATGGCCGACCCACGAGAACGTACAGCAGGGATCCGCCCTCGCGATCCCCTTCAAGGAGGACACCTCATGCGCACCCGGCCCCTCGATCTCGTCGCCCCCGCCCTCGTCACCGCGCTGCTCATCGGCTGCGGTGGATCCACGCCTTCCCCCACGGCGGCGACCGCGTCGGCCGCGCCGACCGAGGCCGCCGCCGGGCGGGCCATGCAGCCGGAGTTCGACGCGTCGCAAGACGAGGGCCGCGCGTCCACCGCCAAGCGCGAGGAAGCCGAGGCGGCCTATCCTGGCGCCGCGCCCGCGGAGCCCGCGCCGCCGCCGGCCCTGCCCGTGGCGGCCGCCCCTGTGGCGCCCTCGCCGGCCTCGCCCATGCCGGCGCAGTCGCGGGCGACCAAGGCGGGCGCCGCGCCCGGGGCGGACGCGCGCATCCAGGTGACGGGCGGCGCGCCCGCGCCCAAGAAGGCGCCCACCCCGGCGGCGACGGCCGTGGCGCGCCCCGCGCCCCCGCCCCCGTCCGTGGCCGTCACGGCGCCCGAACCCCAGGGCAGCGAGACGTACCGGGACTACGGCGTCAACCCGGTCGAGGACCCCGCGAAGGACCGCCTCTCGACGTTCGCGATCGACGTGGACACGGCCTCTTACGCCATCGCGCGCCGCAAGATCATGGATGGCGCGCTGCCCCCGTATCAGGCCGTGCGCGCCGAGGAGTTCCTCAACTACTTCGATTACGGCTATGCCTCGCCCGCGACAGGCCCGTTCGCCGTGCACCTCGCGGCCGCGCCCTCGCCGTTCACGGCGGGCCACCACCTCGTGCGCGTGGCGGTCCAGGGCAAGCGCGTGACGGCCAAGGAGCGGACCCCGGTGCACCTCGTGTACCTCGTCGACACCAGCGGCTCGATGCAGTCGCCGGACAAGATCGAGCTCGCGAAGAAGAGCCTGAAGATGCTCACCGACACCCTCAAGCCGGGGGACACCGTGGCGCTCTGCACCTATGCGGGCAGCGTGCGAGAGGTGCTCGCGCCGACCGGCATCGAGAGCAAGGGGAAGATCCTGGCGGCCCTCGACGACCTCACCGCGGGCGGCTCCACCGCCATGTCGAGCGGCATCGATCTCGCTTACAGCCTCGCCGAGCGGACGCTCGTGAAGGGGCACGTCAACCGCGTCATCGTGCTCTCCGACGGAGACGCGAACGTCGGCCCGACCTCCCACGACGAGATCCTGAAGACCATCAAGCGCGCGAGGGACAAGGGGATCACGCTGTCCACCATCGGCTTCGGCCAGGGCAACTACAAGGATCTCATGATGGAGCAGCTCGCCAACCAGGGCGACGGGAACTACGCCTATATCGACAGCGAGGCGCAGGCGCGGCGGGTCTTCTCGGAGCAGGTCGGCGGGATGCTCCAGGTCATCGCCCGCGACGTGAAGATCCAGGTCGAGTTCGACCCGAGCTTCGTCAAGAGCTACCGGCTCATCGGCTACGAGAACCGCGACGTGGCCGACAGGGATTTCCGGAACGACAAGGTGGACGCCGGCGAGATCGGCGCCGGGCACAGCGTGACGGCCATCTACGACGTCGAGCTCAAGGCCCCCGCGCTGAAGGGCGAGGGCGCGGCGCCGGTCGTCGTGCGCCTCCGCCACAAGGCGCCGCTCGGCTCGAACACGGCCGAGGAGACCCTGGTCAAGATGGCCCCGGGCGCCATCGCCCCCACCTTCGACGCGGCGCCGGCCGACTTCCGCTTCGCGTCCGCGGTGGCAGGGTTCGCGGAGGTCCTGCGCCACAGCCCGCACGCGCGCTCCTGGAGGCTCGCCGACATCGAGAAGATCGCGAGGGTCGCCGCGTCCAGCAAGGGCGATCAGCAGGAGTTCATCGGCATCATCCGCCGCGCCGGCGCGCTCGCCAGCGGCAAGACCAACGCCGTGGCCGTGAACGCCGACTGACGCGCGCGCCGTGGGCGGCGCCGTGCGCTCGGGGACCCGGCCGGCGCCGCCGCGTTCGTGGTATGCGGCGGTGATGGGACTGCTCGCGATCTGCGGCTCGATCACCGCCGATCTCATCGGCTACGGCCCGCGGCTGCCGCGCCCCGGCGAGTCGGTGCTGGGCCGCGGATTCCTCGTCGCGCCGGGCGGCAAGGGCGCGAACCAGGCGGTCGCGGCGGCGCGCTCCGGCGCGCGCGTGCGGCTCGCGGGCGCGCGCGGCGACGACGCCCACGGCGAGCTCTGCGCGGCCGCGCTCGCCGCCGACGGGGTGGAGCTCTCCGCCGTGGCGGTCCACCGCGGCGCGACGACGGGCGTGGCCCTGATCTGCGTCGACGAGGCCGGAGAGAACCAGATCCTCGCGATCCCCGGCGCCAACGCGCTCGTCACGCCGCCCTCGCCGTGCGGGGCCTCGGTCTGGCTCTGCCAGGGCGAGATCCCGGCCGCGGCGATCGACGGCGTGCTGGCGGCGGCGCGGGCCGACGGCGCGCTGTCGATCTGCAATCCGTCGCCCGTCAACGCCATCGATCCCGAGCTCGTCGGCCGGTTCGATCTCGCCGTGGTCAACGAGATCGAGCACGAGGCGCTGCGCGGTCACCTGCCGGAGCGCGTGGTGCTCACGCGCGGCGCGCGCGGCGCGGTGCTGCTGCCGTCGGGCGAGGAGCTCCCCGCCCTGCCGGCCCGCGCTGTCGACACGACGGGCGCCGGGGACGCCCTCACGGGCGTGCTCGCCGGCGGGCTCGCCTCCGGGATGGCGATCGAGGCCACACTCCGGTTCGCGATCGCGGCGGCGGGCATCTCGGTCGAGCGCGAGGGGTGTCAGACATCGTATCCGACACGCGCCGAGGTGGAGCGCCGCCTCCAGCGCTCCACGGCTCCGTGACGGCCTCTCCTCCCGGCATCCCAGGGCACCTCGCCCATCACGCCCCCTCGCGGTGAGCGCCGCGCCTCCGGGACATGACGCTGCACCTCGCCTGCAAGGGCGGCTATCCTGGCGGCATGACGAACTTTCGCGGGCCTGCGATAGCAGCGCTCGTCAGCCTCTCGGCCTGCAGCGTCCAGGAGCGCAACTTCGCGGGCGCGGGCGGGTCGGGCGGCGGTGATGGATCCGGGACGACCGAACATTCCAGCGCGAGCGCCGGCACGAGCGCGACGACCGGCTGCACGCAGGTCGAGGATTGCTTCAATGGCTTCGACGACGACTGCGACGACGCCGTCGACTGCGCGGACTCGGACTGCGCGGAGGGCGCGGTCTGCCTGACGGCGCCCACGAATTTCGAGCTCGGCGTCGTCGTGGACGCGGCCGAGCCGTGCCCTGACGGGTTCACCGCGAAGGAGACGCTCCTCTTCCGCGGCCTCTCCGGCAGCGGCTGCGAGGGCTGCGGCTGCACGCCGAACCCCACCGACTGCGCGGCGGATCTCTACCTCTACGCCGACGAGTCGCAGTGCGAGGCCGACGAGGGCGGGACGCGCGGCACGCTCGCGAAGCGGGTCGGGTTCACGTGCGACGCGAAGCCGATCAACAACGGGTTCGTCGACTGGGGCGGCGTGCGCGCGGGCCTCTTCGACGTGATCCAGAGCTGCACCGCGACCGGCACGGCGATCCCCGCGCCGGCGACGTGGACCGAGTCCAGGAAGTTCTGCCACGCGAGCGCCGGCCTGGGCTGCGGCGCCGGCGAGGCCTGCGTCCCGAGGCAGGCCTCGCCGGCGACGCAATGCGCGCTCGTGTCCGGCAGCGCCACCTGCAGCGGCTATGCGCGGCGCGAGAGCGACTGGTTCCGGGGGTACAACGACACCCGGACGTGCTCGTCGTGCGCGTGCACCGCGAGCGGCGGCGACTGCAACTACGTGCACGTCGAGCTCGGCAACGACTACTCCTGCTTCGATCACGCCCGGATCCAGCAGGGCGGGCGGTACTGCGGGTACGCCTACTCGCCCCCGGCTCACCTCGTCGGCACGCCGACCAGCTCCACCTGCACCGCGCGCACGAACCTCAGCGGCTCGCTGGATCCCACGGGGCAGTCGACGCTCTGCTGCGTCGAGTAGCGGATGCTCGTGCCGCGCGCTCGCAGGCAGCTCCTCGCCGCGCTCTCGGCCGCCGCCGCGGCCGGCGCGCTCGCGGTGGCCGGCTGCGCCGAGCCCGCCGCGGTCCGCGCCGCGCCGGCCTCGCCGCGCAGCGCGGCGTCGCCCGGCGCCGGCGCTGGCGGCGCGTCGTCGCCCGTGGGCCCCGCGCCGACAGGCGCGGGCGCGGGCCCGGCGGCGCCGGCGGCGGGCCCCGAGCGCCGGGCCAGCCTCCAGTACCACCTCGACGATCGCGCGTTCCCCTCGCCGCTCATCGACGCCGTCGTGGCGGGCCAGCCGACCGTGCTGATCGTCGACACCGGCGCCTCCCACCACGTCCTCGCCCGCTGGCTCGCCGACGAGCTCGCGCTGCCCCTCTCGACCGCGGGCGACGTCGCCGTCGACCACGCGGGCAGGCCCCTCGCGGTGTCCCGCCTCGAGGGCGCGAGCCTCGCGCTCTCCGGGTGGGGCCGGGTCGAGGTCTCCGCGCTGCTCGTCGTCCGCATGCCCGACGTCCTGCAGCGCATCGGCATCGGCGGCATCCTCGCGCCTCAGGAGCTGGCGGGGCCGGGCCGCGCCGTCGTGCTCGACCTGCGCGAGGGCCAGATGACCGAAGCTCCGCGCGACGAGGCCGCACGCACGCTCCGGGCGCGGTTCGGCGAGGCCGCCATCGTGGAGCTCGCCCGCTGCGGCGGCCCGAACCAGGGCAGCGGGCTCACCGCAAGGGCGAGCGTCGAGGGGATCGACGTCACGCTGAAGATCGACTCGGGGGCGTCGCAGAGCTCGCTCTTCGCCGTCTCCCCCGCGGGGAAGCGGCTGTCGCGCCGGGCGACCGGCGACAGGAGCGCCTACGCCGCCTCAGGCAGGCACACTGTTCCCGTCCTTTCGGGCGCTCGCCTCCGGATGGCGGGGTTCGACGCCGCCGCGGATATCGATCTTCTGCCCGGCGAGCGGCAGGCGACCTGTCCGTCGGACGGATTTGCCGGCATGGATGTGCTCCGCACCTGTGTGCTGGTGCTCGCCGAGGACGGCGGCGTCGCGGCCTGCGCCCCGCGGTGACCCGGTGAAGGACCGCGCGACGTGCGTTCGGCGCGAACGCGGCGCGTGATCGACGAGGCGCGAGCGCGGCGCGTGATCGACGAGGCGCCCCGCGGCAACTGCGGCAGCCGCGGCGCGATCGGCGCCGAGCCAGCGTGCAGACCGCCATGCCTCAGCGGAGGCGCGATGCGTCGTGGTAGAAGGGGCGCACGCGTGGACGCCTCTGTCGCCGCGGCGGGGGGGAGAGATCCGTTCCTCCGCGAGGCCGGGGCGCCCACGGCGGTCGGGAGGCATCATGACGACAGGTTTCGAGTTCTTGACCCAGGACGACGAGCGGCTTCTGCTGGAGAAGTCGAGCTGCGTCACCTACCGACCGGGCGAGCAGATCCTCGAGGAGGGCTCGCGAAGGCAGGGCATCTTCATCGTGCGCAGCGGCCTGGTCGGGGTCGAGGTCGCCCACCTCGGGCGCGGCGTGGCGCTCCGCCAGCTCGGCCCCGGCGCCATCTTCGGCGAGATGTCGTTCCTCGAGAGCGCCGCCGCGAGCGCCTCCGTCGTCGCCCGTGAGGAGTGCACTCTCGACGTCATCGAGGGCCCGTATGTGCACTCGCTCCTCGCCTCCGTCCCCGGCCTCGCGGCGCGCTTCTACCAGTCGCTCGCGATCATGCTCGCCCAGCGCCTCCGCGAGAACACCGCGATGCTCCCGCCGCTCCTCGTCGAGGACGTGCCGCAGGTCAACCGCTTTCACGCGGCGAGGACGGGCCAGGCCGGCACCAACAACATCCCTCCGAAGCTCATCGACACGGTCGAACAGTTCAAGTTCGAGATGATGATCGCCGACAGGATGGTGAAGGAGGCAAAGCAGCCCGAGGCGGAGATCCAGGAGAAGGTGAGCGCCGCGTGCCAGACCATCGTGTCCGCGCTGCGCGAGCACATCGAGCGCGAGCGCCACCTCGAGAAGGGCATCGGCGCCTATGTCTTCCGCGAGACCTTCTCGCTCTTCATGCTGAGCCGCACCGTCGACCGGTGCTACACGAAGCCGCGCGGCTACGCGGGCGACTTCTACACCATCGAGATGATGTACAACGACGAGCCCGCGGGCGACGGCCGCCTCGGCCGCTTCATCGACCAGTGGGGGCTCGCCATCGACGCCTGCCGCGCCGTCAAGAACAGGAGAGGCGTGCTGAGCCGCGCGATCCGGGAGGCCTGCGGCGCGCATGTGTCCGGCCCTGTCCACATCACCAGCCTCGCGAGCGGCCCCGCCCGGGAGCTGTTCGACCTCTACGCTGAAGGGGGCGAGCCGCCCGACATCAAGGCGACGTGCATCGATATCGACAACCAGGCCCTCGCCTACGCGGCCGGCATCGCCGATCAGCTCGGCGTCATGGACCGCTTCAGCTTCGCGCAGGACAACGTGGTGCGGCTGGCCCACGGCCGCGGCAGGACGGTGCTCAAGCCCCAGCACATGATCTACAGCATCGGGCTCACGGATTATCTGCGCGACGATCTGGTCGTGGCCCTCCTCAATTGCATGCACGACAAGCTCCTCCCTGGGGGCGTCGCGGTCGTGGGCAATTTCGGGGTGAACAACCCGAGCAAGGCGTTCATGGACCACGTCCTCGAGTGGGAGCTGATCCACCGCAGCACCGAGGATCTCAGGACGCTGTTCGCCCGGTCGAAGTTCGGGAGCACCCCCGTCGAGGTGGTCGCGGAAGAGGCGCAGGTGAACCTGTTCGCCTTCTGCACCAAGTGGTGACTACCGAAGCCAGCGCACTTCGTACTCGCAGGTGGGGTGTCCCTCGAAACGGCACTTCGTGTGGAGGCTCTGCCCGCCTCGCGCGCCCGAGAGCCGGAGCGCGTTCTCCTGCCACGCCGGCACCGCGTCTCTGCAGATCTGGCGCCCCGGGTCGGACTGCGGGTCGACCCCCAGGTAAAGTATCAGCCGGAAGAACCGCTCTCCCTCGGCGAGAGGCGCGAGCCGGCCGCCGTTGAAGTACATGCCCCACATCACGCCGGCCTGCCGCATGACGAGCGCGGGCGTGCCGAGCTTGAGCAGCACCTTGTGCGCGAGCGTCAGGTCCTGCTCGGCCACGTAGGCCGCGAGATCGCGGATGACGCCGGACCGGTTGGGCCACCGCGAGATCTCGTCCGCGATCGCGTTCCAGACCGAGATGGGATACCAGCCGTGCGCCGCGAGATCGGGCGCCGCGAAGACCGCCCGCGCGGCGGCGGGCAGCTTGGCGTCGAGGGCGGACATGGCCTGGCTCCCCCACCGCGTCTGCAGGTAGGTCCTCGTATGCATGAGCGCCGACCCCCGGATCTTCATCGCCAAAGCCGCCCGTCCAGGATAGATGCACCCGGCCGGTGGGGGCCAGCGTGGCGCGCCGCGGACCGCAGCGCACGCGCGCGCACACGCGCCCGCACACGTGGACGACCGCTCGTTCCGGCGGCGTGAGCCCGCCTCCCGCGACGCACGAGCGCGCTCACTGCAGGCGCTCGGCGGTCGGAGCCGGCGGCGGGGCGTCGCCGGAGCCCTTTGCCCGTCGCGCCTGCGCGGACGCGTCGAGCACGGCGCGCACCGCCTTCGCGAGCTGCGTCGGCGTGTACGGCTTGGCGAGGAAGTGAGCGACCCCGTCGAGCAGATCGCCCGGGAGGAGGGCGTCCTCCGTGTAGCCCGAGGCGTAGAGGACGGGCAGCGGGGCGCGCGCGCGGGCGAGCATCGCCGAGAGCGCGGGGCCGCGCGCGTCCGGCAGGACCACGTCGCTCACGAGCAGGTGGATGGGGCCGGGATAGGCGGTCGCGAGCGCGATCGCCTCCTTGCCGCTCCGCGCCGCGAGGACCGAGTAGCCGAAGGCGCGCAGCGCGGCGACGCAGAGCTCGCGCACCTGCGCCTCGTCCTCCACGACGAGCACGGTCTCCACGCCGCCGACGGCCGCCGCGGTCGCCCTCACAGGCTGCTCGCAGGGCACGCCGCGCACGCGCGGGAAGCAGATCGTGAAGCGCGTGCCCTGGCCGGGGGCGCTGGCGAACCAGATGTGGCCGCCGTGCTGCTTCACGATGCCGTGGCACGTCGCGAGCCCGAGGCCCGACCCCTTGCCCGGCTCCTTGGTCGTGAAGAACGGCTCGAACACGTACTGATGGACGGCGTCGTCGATGCCCTGCCCGGTGTCCGTGACCGTGAGCTCCACGTAGTCGCCGGGCTCGATCTCTGGCCCCCACCCCCCGTCGCCCGCGCCGAGCGCCCTGTTCGCCGTCTCGATCACCAGGCGGCCCCCGCCGGGCATCGCGTCGCGCGCGTTCACGGCCAGGTTCATGAGCAGCTGCTCGAACTGCCCCCGATCGATGTGGATGGGCCAGATCTGGCTCCCCGGCAGCACGACGAGCTCCACGTCCTCGCCGACGAGCGGGCGGAGGAGCGGCTCGACCCCGAAGATCAGCGCGTTCGGGTCGACCACGCTCGGCTGGATCAGCTGCTTGCGCGCGAAGGCGAGCAGCTGCCGCGTGAGCGCCGCGGCCCGCTCGGCGGCGGTGCCGATCTGCGTGAGGTGCTCGGCGACGGGCGACGCCGCCGGCACCTTGCGCACCGCGAGCTCCCTGTGCCCGAAGATCGCGGTGAGCATGTTGTTGAAGTCGTGCGCGACCCCGCCGGCGAGGCGCCCGATCGCCTCGAGCTTCTGGCTGTGCAGGAGCTGCTCCTCGAGCCGCCGGCGCTCGGTGATGTCGAGGCTCGTGCCGACCAGCCCCGTGATCGTCCCGGCGTCGTCCGTGACCAGCTGCGCCGCCATCTGCACGTGGCGCAGCTCTCCGCTGGACGGGCGCACGACGCGGCACTCGACGGGGCTCGCGATGCCGAGCGGCGACGCGGTCTCCGCGCCGCCGAAGACCCGGTGGCGATCCTCGGGGTGGATGAGGCCCGCGAAGAGCTCGAACGTCGGGCGCACCGAGAGATCGACGCCGAGGATGTGGTAGAGCTCCTCGGACCAGCAGATCGTCCGCGACGCGATGTCGTAGGACCAGCTGCCCACGTGGGCGATGCGCTGCGCCTCCTTCAGCATGCGCTCGCTGCGGCAGAGCTCCTGCTCGGCGCGGCGGCGCTCGGTCAGGTCGACGACCGCGCCGAAGAAGCGGGACGGAGACCCAGCCCCATCGACGAGCGGCAGGCTGCTCAGCAGGCACTCCCGCACCGTTCCATCCCGGTGGCGCACGCGGAACGCGATCGCGCCCGATCCCTCGCCTGTCTCGTTCGCCAGCTGCAGGCCGGCTTGCAGCCGCTCCCGGTCGTCGGGGTGGACGGCCTCGAGGAAGGTCTCCGTCGAGGGCGTATCCGTCTCGGGATCGCGGCCCAGGATCCGGAAGAGCTGGCGCGACCAGATGGTGCTGCTCTGGCCGAGCTCCCAGAGCCAGTTGCCCATCTGCGCCGCCTGCTCGCCCTCGTCGAGCTGCCGCCGCGCCTGCTCGACGAGCGCGGAGCCCCTCGCGCTGCCCGGGTCTCGGGCCGGCGCGTCCGGGCCTCGCGCGGCGATCCGACCTGGCGCGCGCGCGTGGGCGAGCTCCCGCTCCAGCTCGGCGACGCGCGCGCGGAGCGCGTCCAGCTCACGGCTCCCAGCTGCGCTCATGGCCGTCCCGTTCCTCGCTGGGGCAGAGCGGTGCTCATGGCCGGCCATTGTATGCCGCAGGCGGCCCGCCGGGGACTCCTCATTCTACGGCCCCGGCCGCAGGCGCGCCTGGTTGCACCTGGTTTCTTCGGAGCTCCGCTCCGAACCCCGGCGTCCGCTTCGCGGCCGCCTGGTTCTGTGCGTCAGCAATCCCGCCAGGGATCGCTGGCGCACGGAGCTAGCTCCGCCGGCGCAGGAGCAGCGTTCGCGTGATCTCCACGACCTTTTCCTTCACCCTGCCCTCGGCCTTGCCGAGCTCGGGTGTGAACAGGTCGGCGCCCTGCTCGATCAGGGCGCGCGGCGGCGTGTTCTTCACGCCGACGATCCGGAAGGTGACGCTCCCGGCGCCGCTCCTGGCCTCTTCCCTGGCGATCACCTTCGACGCGGCGAACAGCGTGTCGCCCGCGAGCACGCCGCTCGGGTGGGCCCCCTCGTCGAGGCCGAGGTCCCAGACGCCGCACCCGGCCGTGTCCCGGCTCGAGAGCGCGAGCACCCAGGACAGCACGAGCCCCCCGTGGACGACCCGCGTCTTCGCGAAGGAGCTCGACCTGGAGTACTGCTCGTCCACGTGCAGCGGGTGGGAGTTGCGCAGGAGGGTCGCGAGCTGCATGTGCTCGCTGTCGCCGATGGTCCTGCCGACCTCGTGGGTGATCACGTCGCCCACCTCGAAGTCGTCCCACGCGCAGGCGAAGCCGCCCTGGCGCGCCGGCGGCGGCAGCGGACCGTCGAGCTCCTTCGGGAGGCGTCCCGGCGGCGCGTCCGGCTGCGCGACCGCGTGCGGCGCGTCCTCGGGGCGCTCCGCGACGCGGCCAGGGGGCACGAGCGCCTTGCGCTCGAACGAGCAGACGAGCAGCCCGTCCTGGTTCACCACCTGGGTCCTGACGTGCACGACGCCCTTGTCCCCCGTCGAGACCGGCTTCTTGCCGATGACCAGCGAGCTCGCGCGCAGCGTGTCCCCCGGATAACAGGCCGCCGGGAACCGGACGTCGGTGTAGGCGAGGTGCGCGATCGCCTGCTCGCTCACGTCGTGCACGCTGAAGGAGATCCCGAGGTTGAGGAGCAAGAGCGGGCTCACCGGCCTGTCCCTGAGCCCCACCGACCGGGCCGCGACGCGGCTGGCGTAGGTCGGGATCGCGTCCTGGAACGAGGCCGCGAAGAGCGCGAGCATCCCCTCGTCCACGGTGACGTCCCAGGGGTGGGCATACACCGCGCCGACCGTGAAATCGTCGAGCTTGCGGCCGTAGCGAGGAGAGCGGACGCGGACCATCGGTCGGCGCGATCATGGCACAGGCGCGCTCGGCTGACGACGGCGCGCTGCGCCGCACCTCCGTGCCGTCCACGCCACGCCACGCCACGCGGCGCCTCTGCGCCCGTGCTCGCTCGCTGGTTCACGCGCCCGGCCGCCCGTTCACGCTCGCCGGTCGCTCGTGCCTCCGCGCTGCAGCGCGCCGCGGCGGAGCGCGCCTCAGGGCAGCGGCCCCTCGAGCAGGGCGCGCGCGATGCCCTGCGCGAGCACCTCGTGCGGGCCCAGCTGGAAGAAGAGGCTTCGGGCGTCGAGCAGGAGCCTCGCCGCGGTCGAGCTCTCCGCGTAGCCGCTCGCCCCATGGAGCTGCATGCAGGCGTCGGCCGCGTCCCAGGCCACACGGCTGGAGAAGAGCTTCGCCATCGCCGACGTGAGCTCGCACGGCTGCCCCGTGTCCGCCACCTGCGCCGCGGCGCGCGTGAGCTGCCGCGCGGCGGCGACGCGCGCGATGAGCCCTCCGAGCCGGTGCGCCACGCGCGGGAAGGAGATGAGCTGCGACCCGAACTGCACGCGCGTCTTCGCCCGCTCGAGCGCGAGCTCCAGCGCGGCCTGCGCCACGCCCACGCCGCACGCGGCCGCGTAGGTGCGGCCGGTCACGAGCGCCCGCTGGATCTGGGCGATCCCCTCGCCCTCGCGCTCGCCGAGCAGGGCCTCGCGGCCGATCTGGAGCCCCTCGATCCGGAGCTCGTAGTGCCCCATGCCGCGCTGCCCGAGCGCCCGCAGCTCGGTCCCGGCGATCCCGGCGTCCGGGAAGTCGGCGCCCGGCGCGCCGCGCCGCTTCGCGATGACGAAGAGGCTCGGCCCGAGCGGCAGCTGCCCCTGCCCCCCTGCCGTCGTGGTCCTCGCGAGGGTGAGCACCAGGTCCGCGCGGGACGCGCCGGTGACCCACGCCTTCTTTCCGATGAGGAGATAGCTGCCGTCGGCCTGGCGCTCGGCGCGCGTGGCGACGCGCGCGAGGTCCGACCCGTACGCCGGCTCCGCGAACGCGAGGGCGCAACGGGCCTCGCCGTTCGCGATGCGCGACAGCCAGGTCCGGCGCTGCAGATCCGTGCCGGATCGGGCGAGGAGATCCGACGCGATGGAGGCCGTCATGGTGAGCACGCCGAAGCCGAGCGAGCCGCGCGCGAGCTCCTCGATGGCGGTCGCCATGGCGGCCACGCCGAGCCCGTCGCCCCCGTGCTCGGGCGCGGTGGCGAGGCGGAACACCCCGAACTGCCCCATGCGGCGGACGATCGACTCGGGGATGAGCCCGTTGCGGCGGTGGATCTCGGGGGCGAGCGGCTCGACGAGGCGCTCGACGAAGTCGCGCATGTTGTGCCGGATCCAGCCGATGCGCTCGTCCTCCGCGCCGGCGCTGGCGGGGATGCCCTGCTCGGCGGCCGCGCGCGCGATCGAGGCGACGGCGACGCTGGAGCCCGCGTCGCGCGCCCACGCCGCGACCGCCGGGTGGCCGATCGCCTTGGCGACCTCGTCGTCGCGGAGCTCGAGCTCGCCGAGCGGCGCGATCTCTCCGCCGCCCAGATCGACGCCGCCGCGCAGCGACAGGAGCAGCGCCCCTGCGTGCGCCTCGGCGACGGCCCTGGCCTCCCCGCCCGCCTCGCAGGCCCAGCTGGCGAGCGAGCGGCATGCCTCGATCTCCGCGTAGAGGTGGGCGAGCGCGTGGGCGGCGACCTGGTGTCGATCGAGCAGCATCCGCGACACGTGCAGCGGCACGGCGGCGGCGCCCGCCCGGACGAAGCTCGCGCTCCTCGGCGCCCCCCGGAGGGTGGTGCCCGCGGCGCTCCCGACGTCCACCACCCGATCGCGGAGGCGCCCGCGCGCGACGCGCGCGAGCTGCTCGGCGGAGGTGATCGCCTCGCGCATCCCCCCCGGACTGTCGGCCTCGAGCTTTCGAGAAACGATCGTGGCGTGTTGCTCCCGAATCGCCCTCATCCCCCAGTCCCCCCGCTCGCGGACTATGACCCACGCCCCACTTCACCGGACGCAGGACACAGCGCATCACCACCGCTCCACAGCCACGCTCCCCGCGGCAGACGCGGAAAGGCCCGCCGAGGATGCCACCTCAAACCGCGTTCGTCGAGCCTGGGCGCAGCCCCACTATCGCGAGGCGACAACGCATTAAGGCCCTCCCTGAATTTGCCTCACGTCGGTTCGCGACGGTTCGCGACGGTTCGCAACGGTTCACGTCGGCTTCACCTCGCCTTCACGTCGGTTCAGGTCGGTTCACGTCAGGTTCACACGTTCCGTCCCGCGACGCGCAAACAACCCAGCTTCCACTCCCGATCATCAGTCTCAGACGTCCCGAGTCGCTCCGACGAGCGCCCCTCTCGGACGTACGTCAGGCCGCCCGAGCCGTTACATGGAGCTCACGGTCGGCAGCGCCGCCGCCGGCGCCCTGCAGACCCGGAGGAGCCTGTCCCCCAGCTCGACGGCCCACGACCGCACGTCGTCGGCCCGCGGGCACTGCGGCACCGCCTCGACCGCGTCCTGGATGAGCCGCTGCAGCAGCCGGGTCGTGCCGGAGAGCCCGAGCTCCAGCGCCGTGTTCGGGCGCCCGAGCGCCCCGTCGCGCCCCGCCGGCTTGCCCATGTCCTCCGGCCTCCCGACCAGGTCGAGCACGTCGTCCGCGACCTGGTACGCCTCGCCGATGCGCTGCCCGAGGTCGCCCCAGGCGGCCCCGTCCTGGCCTGCGGAGAGCGCGCCGAGGGTCGCCGCCGCCTCGAAGAGCGCGCCCGTCTTCGCGCGCCGGTAGGCCGAGATCGCGACCTTCGCCTCCGACTCCCACGCCTGCCCGGCGATGATCCCCTGCGGCATCCCCACGCCGCCCGCGAGCACCTCGAAGAACCGGACCGCCCGGCGCGCGTCGATCACGCCGCTCGCCACGGCGTGGAAGGCGCCGCGCGCGAGCGCCTCGAAGGCGAGCACGATGAGCTGATCGCCGGCGAGCACCGCGATCGGCTCGCCGAAGGCGCGGTGGACAGACGGCCGGCCGCGCCGGATCGGCGCGTCGTCGAAGCAGGGGAGATCGTCGTGGACGAGCGAAGCGCAGTGGATGAGCTCCACCGCCGCCGCCGCGGCGTCGGCGGCCTCCGGCGCGGGATCACCGTACGCCGAAGCGACGGCCAGGCAGAGCCGCGGCCGGATGCGGGCGCCTCCAGGAAAGACGGCGTGCTGCGTCGCGGCCAGGAGCCCGGGCGGCGACGCGGGCGAGGAGAGCGGCTCGATGGCGGCGAGGAGGACGCGCTCGATCCGGCGATCGAAATCCATGGGGCGCGAGTCTTGGCGAGGCTCAGGGGCTTGTCAATAGTTTGAACATTACTTAAACAAAGTATAGACAAACTACCTCCGACGCGTACACTCCGGCCATGGCGGACGGGAGAGATCGCGTCGTGGTGATCGGCGGGGGTATCGGCGGTCTGACCTCGGCCGCGCTCCTTGCTTCGAGCGGGCTCGACGTGGTGCTACTCGAGCGGGCGCCGCGCGTCGGCGGAAAGATACGCGAGGTGGTCCTCGGGGACCGCCGCGTCGACGTCGGCCCGACGGCGCTCACGATGCGGTGGGTCTTCGACGAGATCTTCGCGTCGCTCGGGCTCCGCTTCGAGGACCACGTGCCGCTCCGCCGGGCCGAGACGCTCGCGCGCCACGCCTGGCCGGACGGCTCGACGCTCGACCTGTTCGCGGACGTCGAGCGCAGCGCGGACGCGATCGGCGCGCTCGCGGGGGCGCGGGAGGCGGACGGGTACCGCCGGTTCTGCCGGTACGCGCGCGAGATCTTCGACGTGGTGGAGGCGCCGTTCCTGCGCGCGGAGCGGCCCACGCTCAAGACGATCCTGAGCACGGCGGGCAGCCTGGGCCTCGGCGGGATGATGAAGATCGACGGGCACCGCACCCTCCACCGCGCGCTCGGCGACTTCTTCGTGGACGCGCGCCTCCTCCAGCTGTTCGGGCGCTATGCCACCTACTGCGGCTCGTCGCCGTACCTCGCGCCTGCGACGCTGAGCGTCATCGCGCACGTGGAGCGCGAGGGCCTCTGGCTCCCCGAGGGCGGGATGGGGCGCGTCGCCGAGGCGCTCGCCGCGGCGGCGGCCCGCGCCGGGGCGACCCTGCGCTGCGGCGCGCACGTCGCCGCCATCGAGGAGGGGCGCGGCCGCGCGGCGGGCGTCGTGCTCGAGGGCGGCGAGCGCATCGAGGCCGACGCCATCGTGCTGAACGCCGACCCGGCGGCGCTGCGGGTCGGCCTGTTCGGCCAGCGCGCCGCCCGCAAGGCGCCGGGGAGCGAGCCACGGTCGCTCTCGGCCGTCACCTGGGCGCTCGTGGCCGAGGCGAGCGGCTTCCCCCTCCTCCGGCACAACGTCTTCTTTTCCGGGGACTACGAGGCCGAGTTCCGCGCGCTGTTCGACCGCTCCGAGCTCCCGCGCGACGCGACGGTCTACGTCTGCGCCGAGGACCGCGGGCACGAGCCGCCGCCGAAGCCCGGCGAGGCCGGAGCCCGCCCGGGCGGCGAGGGAGGCGGAGAACGGCTGTTCTTCATCCTCAACGCCCCTGCGACCGGTGATAAACACACCCCTTCATCGACGGAGATCCACGAATGGGAGCAGCGCGTGTTCCAGCAACTGCAGCGGTTCGGGCTCTCGCTGAGGAGCACGGGCCCCTCCCCGGTCGCGACGACGCCGGCGGACTTCGATCGGATGTTCCCGGCGACGGGGGGCGCGCTGTACGGGCCGGTGTCCCACGGGTGGAACTCGACCTTCGCGCGCCCGGCCTCGCGCTCGAAGCTCCCGGGCCTGTACTTCGCCGGCGGGAGCGCGCACCCGGGGGCGGGCGTGCCGATGGCGGCGCTGAGCGGCCAGCTCGCGGCGCGGAGCGTGATGGAGGACCTCGCTTCGACCTCGAGATCCCGAGCGGCGGCTACGCCTGGTGGTACCTGGACGCGGTGAGCGACGACGGCCGGAGCGCGATCACGATCATCGCGATGCTCGGGAGCGTCTTCTCGCCGTACTACGCAAAGGCTCGATCGCGCGGCGCCGCGGACCCGCTCATGCACTGCGCGATGAACGTCGCGCTGTACGGCCCGAGCGCCGATCGCTGGGCGCTGACCGAGCGGCCGCGGGGCGCGGTCTTCAGGTCGACGCGGTCGCTCGCCATCGGGCCGAGCGTGATGGAGTGGTCCGGGGGTGAGCTCCGCGTCTCCTTCGACGAGATCACGGCGCCTCTGCCCTCCCGGCTCTCGGGGACGGTGCGCCTCCGCCCGTCCGCGCCCAGGCCTGCGGCGGACGGCGCGCACGACGCCGTCGCCCTGGACGGGCGGGGGCTCCACCGCTGGGCGCCCATCGCGCCGATCGCGCGGGCCGAGGTCGAGCTCGCGCACCCCTCGCTGCGCTTCTCCGGCAGCGCCTACCTCGACACGAACGCCGGCGACGAGCCGCTCGACCACGCCTTCGAGCGCTGGACCTGGTCGCGCGCGCTCGGCGCGGACGGGATCGCCCTGACCTACGACGTCCGGCGCCGCGACGGCACGCGCATGCTCCTCTCGCCCGCGTTCGACGCGGCGGGCGGCGCGCGCGAGCTCCCGCCGCTCGCCCCTCGGCCGCTCGGCGGCACGCGCTGGGGCATGGCGCGGGAGATCGCCGCCGACCCGGGGTCCGCGCCGCGGCTCCTCCGCACCTTCGAGGACACGCCGTTCTACGCGCGCTCCCTCGCGGCCGCGACGTTCGGCGGCAAGCCGGCGACGGTCGTCCACGAGGCCCTCTCGCTCGACCGCTTCGCCAGCCCCTGGGTGCAGCTCCTCCTGCCGTTCCGCATGCGGAGGGCGCGATGACGCTCGCGATCTGGATCGCCACGGCGCTCGCCGCCTTCGCGACCATGGAGGTGTGGGCCGCGCTCCTCCACGGTAAGGTCTGGCACCACGCGCTCTGGAGCATCCACCGCTCCCACCACACGAAGCGGCGCGGCGCCTTCGAGAAAAATGACGCGCTCGCGTCCCTCCACGCCCCGATCGCCGCCGGGCTCATCATGTATGGCTCCTGGGGCGCGCCGGGGCCGCTGCGCGAGGCCGCGTTCGGCTTCGGCCTCGGCATGACCGCGTTCGGCCTCGCCTACGTCCTGGTCCACGACGGCCTCGTCCACGGGCGCCTCCCGGTCTCGGGCCTCGCGCGTATCCCGTACCTCGCGCGCGTCCGCGACGCGCACCGCGTCCACCACGGCACCGGCGGCCCGCCGTACGGCCTGTTCCTCGGGCCCCTCGTCCTCGCGCGGGGCGCCGCCGCGGGCGCGCGGGCCGCACGCGCCGCGCGCTCCGCGCAGAGGGCGCGATAGAGCCTCAGCGGGCGCGATAGCGCTTCAGCGGGCGCGATAGAGCCTCATCGAGCGCGGTAGAGCTCCCTCGCGAGCCCCGCCCCCCAGCGGCCGATGGCCCGGAGCGGCAGCGCGCTCACGACCTCGCGGTACACCTCGGGCCGCCGCGCCGCCGTCTCCCGCAAGAACCTCACGAAATCGGCCGCCTGCATCTCGTCGCGCAGCAGCGCCGCGTAGGCGTCGTTGCCCATCGCGTGGAGCACGGCGAAGGCCGTGTCGAGGAGCGCGTTCATCTCCCCTGCCCTCGCCCCGCCGGCGGGCTTCGCCATGAGGGCCGCGAGCGCGCCGGTGCCCGCGTGCACCGGCGCGTCGCGCGCCGTGCTCGGCGCTCCCGGCTCCCGGACCGCCCGCGCCAGATCGGCGGCCGTCGCCGCGAGCTCGCGCACGTTCGCGCCGAAGCCGCAGAACGTCAGCGGCGAGTGCCGCGCCGCCGCGTCCCCCACGAGCCGCACCCGGCGCCCCGGCGCCCGCGGCGCGGCCGACAGCCGCGACCAGCCGGGGATGAGCCCGAAGGTCGGGCGGACGAGCCGCGCGTCGCCCTCCTTGTAGCGCGAGAGGAGCCGGAAGAACCGCGCGTAGAGCGACAGGAGCGCGCCTGGCCCGACGTCCCCGGAGCGCGCGTAATAGAAGAGGTAGACCGTCGTCTCGCCCGGCCGCCCCGGGAACGCCTCCCAGAGGTGCTGCCTGCCCTCCTGGACGTCCTCCGTCGTGGCGAGGATCTCGCCGACGTCCGGCCGGATCCGCCGCTCCCCGTCGCCCTCCGAGAGCCCGGTGAGCACGCCGCCGACGGTCGGGCAGAGGAGGTCCGCGGTCGCGTAGGGGCTCGCCGCGCCGCGCGCGTCGACGAGGAGCCGCGCGGACAGCGCGCGCGGCGCGGCGCCCGGATGCGCCTCGGCCACGGCGAGCGCGACCGCGTCCGGGCCCTCCGCGTGCCCGAGCAGCGCGTGCCCGTCGAGCAGCGTCACCCCCAGCGCCTCTGCCCGGGCCCGCGCCGCGGCGAGCAGCCCGCCCGCGTCGATGGCGTGGTCGAGCACGCCGCGCACCGGGTACGTCCCGCCGCCGTGCCAGCGGCAGAGCCCCTCGACGTACCGGGCGATGACGAGCCGCTCGATCTCGTCCCTCGTGAAGATCCCCGACGCCGACAGCGCGGCCACCTCGGCCGTCCCGGCGTTCCACTCCCGGTGCGCGGCGCCGATCCGCGCCCGGTCGAGCACGGCAACGCGCAGCCCGGCCGACGCGAGCAGCGGCGCGAGCAGGAGCGACAGCCCGCCGCCCGCGACGACCACGTCGTAATCGGCGGTCGCGCCCCGATCCGGCGGTCGCGGCGAGAATCCCGGCCGAGGCGCCGGGGCGGCCCGCGCCGCGTCGAGGTGCTCGAGGCGCGCGAGCAGCGCCTCGCCGCCCGCCTCGCGCACGCGCCCCCGCGCCGCGTCGATCTCCCGCGCGGCTGAGCCCGGCACGCCGCCGGCGCTCATCCCACGGCCTCCAGAGCCCGCGTCGCGCCGTCGCTCATCACGCCGCTCGCGCCGCCGCTCATCGCGCCGCCTCCGCTCGCGCCGCCGCTCATCGCGCCGCCTCCAGGAGGAAGCGGACCTCGTCGAGCGGCGGCGCCGCGCCGTGCTCGCGGGCCTCCGCGGGCGCGACGGACCCGCGGAGCAGCGCCCGCAGCACGAGCCACGCCTTGCGGCCTGGTGACACCACGGCGCGCGTCGACACCGAGTCGAAGCCGCGGCGCGCGATGACCCGCCCGATGTCGGCGTAGATGAGCCGCGCCGCCTGGATCGCGGGGCGGCAGTCGCGCGGCAGCATCGGGATGCCGGCGCCCGCGCGGAGGTACAGCGCCTCCGCCTCGGCGAGCAGCCGCGCCACGAGCCGCCCCAGCCGCTCGTCGAACACCGGCCGCGCGAGCCACCCGTCCGGCGCGATCCCGGCCTCCCGCATCCAGGCGAGCGGCAGGTAGATCCGCCCGCGCCGCGCGTCCTCACCGACGTCGCGCGCGATGTTCGTGAGCTGCATGGCGACGCCCAGGTCGCACGCCCGCGCGAGCGCGTCGGGCCCCCGCGCCCCCATGAGCGTCGACATCGTCGCGCCGACGGTGCCGGCGACGCGCGCCGCGTAGGCGTTCAGGTCCGAGAGCGTCTCGTAGCGGCGCCCCTCCGCGTCCCACGCGAACCCCTCGAGCAGCGCCTCGATGAACGCGCGCGGCAGCCCGTGCTCCGCCATGACGTGGGCGAGCGCGCGATCGACCGGGCTGTCGTCCGGCCTGCCCGCCGCGGCGCGCGCGAGCCGCTCCCGCAGCGTCGCGACAGCGGCCGCGGCCGCGGACAGCGGCGCGTGCTCCCCCAGCTCGTCCACCGCGTCGTCGGCGACCCTGCAGAACGCGTAGAAGGCCGCCGCCGGCTCCCTCACCCGCGCGGGCAGCAAAAGCGCCGCCGCGGCGAAGCTCTTCGACCCCTTGCGCAGGAGGTCCCTGCACGCGGCGAAGTCCGCCGCCGACGCCTCAGGCGAGCTTCGATGCATCCGGGACCACCCGATCCAGCACGCGGGCCGACGAGAGCACCCCGGGCAGACCGGCGCCCGGGTGCGTCCCTGCCCCGACGAGGTAGAGGCGCTCGACGTCCTCGCTCGCGTTGTGGGGCCGGAAGAAGGCGCTCTGCGTGAGCACCGGCTCCGGCCCGAACGCCGCGCCCCGGAACGACAGCAGCCGGTCCTGGAAGTCCTGCGGCGTGAGGAGCCGCGAGCTCGCGAGCGCGCCCTCGAGCCCCGGCAGGACCGTCGCCTCGAGCAGCGCCGAGATGGAGCGCCGGTACCGCTCCTGGGCCGTTGGCCAGTGGGTACCGCTGAGCAGGTTGGGCACCGGGGACAGCACGTAAAACGCGTCGCAGCCGGGCGGGGCGAGCGCCGGGTCGGTCGCGGTCGGGCGGTGCAGGTACAGGCTGAAGTCGTCGGCGAGCACGTGCTTCTCGAAGATGTCCTCGAGCAGCGGCCTGTACCGCGGGCCGAGGAGGATCGTGTGGTGAGCGACGTCCGGGTACTGCCGGCGCGTGCCGAAGTACCACACGAAGAGGCTCATCGAGTAGCGCTGCCGCTCGATGCGCCGGTCGGTCCAGCGCTTCCGCGCCTCGGGGGGCACGAGGTGCCGGTAGGTCCACGCCGAGTCCGCGTTCGAGACCACGACGTCGGCGGCGAGCCGCTCGCCCGACGCGAGCTCCACGCCCCGGGCGCGGCCGCCTTCCACGGAGATGCGCCGCACCTCGGCGCCGCACCGCACCGTGCCGCCGAGGCCCTCGATGAGCGACACGAGCCCTTTCACCAGGGCGCCCGTGCCGCCGATCGGGAAGTGGACGCCCCAGTTGCGCTCGAGGAACGCGATCAGGCTGTAGATCGACGTCGTCGAGAACGGGTTCCCGCCCACGAGCAGCGGGTGGAAGCTCAGCACCTGGCGCAGGCGGTCGTCCTTCACGTGCTTCGCGACGAGGCCGTACACCGTGCGGTAGCTCTCGAGCCGCACCATGTCCGGCACGATGCGCGCCATGTCCGCCCACGACCCGAACGGCACGTGCGCGAGCTCCTCGAACCCGACCCGGAAGATCGCCTCGCTCCGCCGGACGAAGCGCTCGTACCCCTCGACGTCCCCGGGTGACAGGCGCGCGACCTCGGCGCGCATCGCGGCGGCGTCGCCCGTGTAGTCGAACGTCGCGCCGTCGTGGAACCGGATCCGGTAGAACGGCGTCACGGGCCGCAGTTCGATGTCGTCGGCCATCTTCCGGCCGCAGAGCTGCCAGAGCTCTTCCAGGAGGAACGGCGCCGTGATGACGGTCGGCCCCGCGTCGAAGGTGAACCCGTCCTGGCGGTGGACGTACGCGCGCCCGCCCGGCGCGTCGAGCTTCTCGACGACCGTGACGTCGTAGCCCCGCACCCCCAGCCGGACGGCCGCCGCGAGGCCCCCGAACCCGCTGCCGATGACGACGGCGCGCGGCGCGCGCGCTCCACGGAGGACGCCGCGCGCTCGTGCCGCTCGCGGGGAAGCGGCCGTCTCGTCGCCCGGCGAGCCGTCAGGCCCCGCCGGATGCGCCGGATCCTGCGCCGAAGAAGCGCTGGTGTTTTGCATGACGCGCAGTATAATGTTTGTCCTAGCCTTTGACAAAGGCGAAAAACGCCGGCGGGAGGGGTCTTTCTGGGCCTCGCTGCCCGCCGTTCCGATGCACCCCGGTGCGCCGGGCCGGCGTGGACGGCCGCGGCTCGGCGGGTCCTAGCAAGGTTTATCCAGTTGAGCCGCTACAGAATCCATGTCGTCTCGGAGATGTGTGGCGTGTCCTCGGCGACGCTGCGCGCGTGGGAGCGCCGGTATGGCGTGCCGTCGCCCGCGCGCACGGCGTCGGCCTACCGCCTGTACAGCGACGACGATGTGGCGGTGATCAAGAAGATGCGCGACCACGTGAACGGCGGGATCGCCGCGGCCGAGGCGGCGCGCATGGTGCTCGAGACGGCGAGGCCGCGCGCGCCGGTGGGCACGACCGGGGGCGACGCGTTCGCCGGGGCGAGCGAGCGCATCATCGACGCCACGGTTCGGTTCGATCTGGACGGAATCGAGGCCGAGGTGAACCGGGCCCTCTCGCTCGGCCCTGCGGTGATGATCGCCGAGCGCGCGCTCATCCCGGCGCTCGAGCGCATCGGCGATCTCTGGCACGAGGGAAAGATCACGGTCGCGCAGGAGCACCTCGCCTCGCAGGTGATCGGGGCGACGCTGCAGCACCTCTTGCGGCTCGCGCAGCCTGGCGAGGGCGGGCGGCGCGTCCTGCTCGCGGCCTTCGCCGACGAGGATCACGTGCTCGGGCTGTTCGGCATCGGCCTGCGCTTCTGCTCGTGGGGCTTCCGCTCCGTCGTGCTCGGCGCGAGGACGCCGCCCGCCGCGATCGCGCGGGCGGTCGAGGCGATCGCGCCGGACCTCGTCGCGCTGACGGTCGCGATCCCGCCGCTCCCGCCGGCGGCGCGCGAGCTCATCGACGCCTACGCGGACGCGTGCCGGGGCGTGCCGTGGATCGTGGGCGGCAGGGGCGCCGGGCCGCTCCGGACCTTCATCGAGGCGCGCGGCGGCCTCGTGGCGGCCGCGGAGGCGGCGGAGATCCGCGCGCAGGTCGAGTCCGCGCTGCACGCGCGGCGGCGCCGCAAGGACGGGAGCTGAGCGCGCCCGCCCCGCCGGCCGGGGCGTCCGTCGCGGTCAGCCCTCGACTTCCTTGCGAAGCAGGTCGAGGACCTTGCTCTGCGACTCCGGCTTGAGGGCGCCTTCGGCCGCGAAGAGCACGTGGCCGTTCTTGCCGACCACGACGACGTTGCTGACGCCGCGGCGGAGCTTGTAGGCCGTGCGGAAGGAGCCGTCCCAGTCGCAATAGATGGTCCCGCCGACCTTCCTCGACTCCTCCCGGATGGCGTCCTTCACGAACCCTCTCGCCGGCCAGAAGTCGTAGGAGCTGACGTCGGCGATCGCGGCGACGGCGATGCCCCGCCGGTAGCGGTCGCCCTTCGCGAGCTTCGCCAGCGCGTCCTTGAGCGCCTGGTTCTGGGACTTCGAGTCCTTGTCCTCGTAGACGATGAGGATCGGCTTGCCTTGAAGCGCCTTGAGCTGGAGCTCGCGGCCGTCGGCGTCCTCGACGCGCGCGTTCGGCGCCCGGTCGCCCTCCGAGGGCAGCGCCAGGGCGGCGCCCGAGATCAGCGCCAGGGACAGCGCCGCGGCGGAAGCGACCGAGCGGAGGCGGGCGACGCGGCGGCGGGAGGCGGGCGAGCAGGGCTGCATGTCCGGGGTTTCTAGCGCTTTCGGCGACGCGCTCCTAGGGCTGTTCAATGCAGCAGGCTCGACCGGGCGCCGGCGTGGCTGGCTCCGCCGACTGCCAGGCGCCGGCGTGGCTCGTTCGGCGCGGCGGTGCCCGGCGGGAGGCGCCCGGGGGAGCCGGAGAGGTCGCGCTCGCCCGCCTTTCCCTTCGGTCCGACGAGGCCGGTCGCCACCGCCTTTCCCGCCGATCTGCCTCGGAGCGACGACCGCTGGCCGTGCTCTTGACACCCCACGTGCCGTGCAAAGATTGGGCGGTGCGAAGAGACCGGCTCTCGGAGCCAAGGTCCCGTAACGCTACAACAAATCGGCCGTCGCGAGCAGGGTGACGGCGCCGCGGGCGGAGCCCCGGCGCGCGCCGCGCGCGAAGGTCATGGAGGATTGACCATGCTGCACCGAACCACTGATGTTGATCGCGCGTTTGCCATGATGGATGAGCTTCGCCGGCGCCTGGATTGGGTGTTCGAGGAGGCGGACGCGCCCCGCGCGTCGCTCCGCGGCGACTTCGACCAGACGGCCCGGTACGCCGGTGGTCCGCGCGTCCACCTGTTCGACACGGGGAGCGCCCTCGTCATCAAGGCTGATCTCCCGGGGTTGACGGAGAAGGACATCCAGATCTCGCTGAATCAGGACGTCCTGACGGTGAGCGGCGAGCGCAAGCCGGATGCGCCGGAAGGCTACCTCGTCCACCGCAAGGAGCGGGGCGCGGTGCGCTTCAGCCGGAGCTTCACGCTGCCGAGCAAGGTCGATCCGGAGAAGACGACCGCCGTTCTGAAGAACGGCGTGCTGACGCTCACGCTGAACAAGGCCGCCGAGGCCCAGCCGCGTCAGATCGCGGTGACGGCTCGCTGAGGGAGCTGGGAGCTGAGGAACGAACGAACAGCAGAGGAGAGCGACGATCCTGCGATGAGCGGGATCTGGAGTGTACCGAGGAAGGAGCGATGAACATGAGCACCGATCGCAGCTTGACCCACCGTGCCGAGAGCAACCCCGAGAAGATCCAGCAGCGCCCCGCCGTGGCGCCGGCGGTCGACATCTACGAGAGCGCCGAGGAGCTCCTGGTCGTGGCCGATCTGCCGGGCGTGACGCAGGATCGCCTGGCCGTCCGCGTGGAGAAGGGAGAGCTCACCTTCGAGGGCCGTCGGACCGAGGCGGCCGAGCGGGAGCAGGGCGTCGAGGGCCTGCCGGACTTCCGCCGCAGCTTCGTGGTCCCGCAGGGCATCGATTCCGAGAAGATCTCCGCAGATCTCCGGGCGGGCGTCCTGCGGATACACCTGCCGAAGAGCGCGTCGCTCAAGCCGCGTCAGATCCCGATCAGCGTGAGCTGAGCTTCGTGTGCCGGCGCGAGCGTCCAGTTACGGCGCCCTACCTTCGACGGTCAGAGTCCACTTCGCGTCCTCGCCGCACGCGATGCCGTCCACATGACGCACCTCGATGATGAACCAGAGGTGATCGTCCGGCCCAGTGCGATCATTCCATGTCGTCGTGAACGACTCTGGCGTTCCTTGCCCCCTCACGCCGGACGTGAAGCAATCCGGCGCATTCACCTCGACCTCCCCCTGATAGATGATCAGATCGAAATTCATCCCCGGCGGGGAGGTGAGCGTCGCTCGAAAGCGCTCGGAGCCGGGCCAGTTCACCTCATCCATGACACGGACCTTGAACCACTTCGACGTGGTCCCTGTCGCTGTCTCCACAGCCCAATCGGCGCCGTCATCGCCCGGGAGCGTTCCTAGATCCGCTGCGAGAGCGCACGTGTTCGGCGCCGCATAGTCGCACTCGGCCGCCGCTCCCCCGTCGCCGCCAGCGGCCTCGTCACCTTCATTGCTGGCGTCGCCACCCTCGCCCGCAGCGCCGCCGACCCCGGTGGAGCCGACGCTCGAGCTCGAGCTCGAGCTCACGGACAGGTCTCCCCCTCCGGCGCCGCCATCACCGCCGAGCCCGCCTCCACCGGCCTGCTCCTCGTAGTACCCGGGCATCAGATCGTCGGTGCCGTTGGCGCACGCGGCGAGGGTGAGAAGGACCGCAGGAATGACAAGCAGCCGGCCGGGCGTGTGCATTGCACGCATTCTATCTGCTCTCGCGACAGCGGTCCAAGGAAGCCACGAGGCAAAGTGAGATACCGTGGCGTCGGTCATCACCGCCAGAAACGGCGACGACCGTTCGAGTTGTTTTCATCACCAGGGGCCTGAATTTCCGCGAATATCGATGTAGAGTCGGCACGAAGCCGCTGACGATAACGTCCTCGTTACACATCGGGAACTCGATGCCTGACGTGCCGCCGCTGGATGAGAATGAGACCTCTCCTCCAGGCCCGTCCCACCCTCCAGCGCAGCCCGGGCCAGGGACACCGCGCCCCCCTCCCCACCCGCCCGGAGCCCGCACCGTCCCGGCTGGTGTCGGCGCGCTTCCGCGCCGTCCCGCATTTCGATAGTCTCGGCGCCGCTGAAGCCCGCCCTCGACGCCTTGCTCTCGCTGCGCGCGAAGACGCTGCTGGCGATCGCCGCCACGCTGCTCGGGCTCAGCTTTGCCCTGTACGGCGTGTCCTCGAGGGCGCTCCTCGCCAACTCGATGGCCGCCGAGGCGCAGGACACCCGCCGCACCGTGCACGTGGCGCTCAACCTCTTCCGCCAGGCCAGCAGCGACTTCAACGCGCGCTGGACCGACTGGAGCCAGTGGGACGACGCCTACGCGTTCGTGCAGGACGGCAATGAAGAGTTCGTCCGCTCGAACCTCGTCGCCCAGCTCTTCGATATCGCCCGGATCGATCTCGCGGTCTTCGCCGGCGCAGACGGGACCCCCGTGTACAGCACCGGCTACGACCACGCCACGAAGGGCTGGGCCCCCGTGCCGCGCGGCATCGCCGAGCGGCTCCGCGTCGGCGATCTCCTCTTCGGGCGGGACACGCCCAGCAGCGCCGTCCGAGGGGGCATCGTCCTCCTCCCGGATGGGCCGATGCTCCTCTGCTCCCAGCCGAGCGTCGGCAGCTCCGGCCGCGGACCGGTCGCCGGCACCGTCACGTTCGGGCGCTTCTTGACCGACGCCGAGATCAAGCGCCTCACCGAGCCCGCCGGCCTCTCGCTCGCCGTGCACCGCCTCGACGATCCCCAGCTGCCCGAGGACTTCCGCGAGGCGCGCGCCGCCCTGTCCGACCGCGACCTGATCCTCGTCCACCCGCTCGGCGCCGACAGGATCGCCGGATACACCGTCCTCAACGACATCGACGGCCGCCCGGCGCTGCTCGTGCGCGTGGACAACGACCGGGCCATCCTCAGGATGGGCCATGACACGTTGCGTTATCTCGTGCTCGTGACGGTGGTGGTGGGCCTGGTCTTCGGCGGCGTCACGCTGCTGCTCCTGGAGAAGCTGGTCCTGTACCGGCTCGCCCGCCTCAGCCGGGAGGTCACGGAGATCGGCGGCGTCGGCGACCTGTCGGCGCGGGTCGCGATGCCGGGCACCGACGAGCTGTCGCGCCTCACCGGCTCGATCAACGGCATGCTCTCGGCCCTGGAGGCGAACGCGCGGCGGCAGAGCCAGCAGAAGGCGGCGCTCGAGCAGGCGAAGGCGGCGGCCGAGCGGGCCCACGAGCGCTCGGACCGGCTCCTCCTCAACATCCTGCCGAGGACCATCGCCGATCAGCTGAAGGAGCATGAGCAGCTCATCGCCGAGCACTTCGAGGAGGTGACCGTCCTCTTCGCGGACATCGCGGGCTTCACCCCGCTCGCCGCGCGCCTCCCCCCGGCGGAGCTCGTCGGCCTGCTCAACCGGATGTTCTCCTCGTTCGATCAGCTCGCCGAGCAGCACGGCCTGGAGAAGATCAAGACCATAGGAGACGCCTATATGGTCGTCGGCGGGCTGCCGGCGCAGCGCCCCGATCACGCGAGGGCCATCGCGCGGATGGCGCTCGCCATGACGCACACCGTGCGCCAGTTCGTCGCCGACGACGGAGAGCCGTTCCAGCTCAGGATCGGCATCAACACCGGGCCTGTCATCGCGGGCGTGATCGGCAAGAAGAAGTTCAGCTACGACCTCTGGGGCGACGCGGTGAACGTGGCGAGCCGCATGGAGTCGAGCGGAGAGCCCGGCCGGATCCAGGTGAGCGAGGCGAGCTATTCCCTGCTCGCGCGAGATTTCCTCCTCGAGGAGCGAGGCCTCGTGGCGATCAAGGGCAAGGGCGCGATGAAGACCTATTGGCTCATCGGCGAGAACACACCGCAGTAGCGCGGCGCGCGGCCGCGACCGCGCTCGTTTGCGTTCGTTTGTGCTCGTTTGCGCTCGTCACCACGCGATTGACACGCCCCCGTCCGATTGACAAGGCGAGGCAGGCGTGCAATGGCTGCCCGCCCGATGTCAGACCAGGAGCGACGCGCCCTCATGGACAAGCAGGCCCCGAACGAGACGACGCTTCCCGTCACCGTCCGCGAACCGGGCCCCGGAGAGGACCGCGACGAGCTCGTGCGCCTCCTCTTCGGCGACGCCGCGGCGTCGGCCAGGCGGCCCGAGGAGTACGAGGCGCGCTATCCCCGGCGCGCGCTGCCCAAAGGCGCGATGGTCACCCGCTACGCGCCGAGCCCGACCGGGTTCATGCACATTGGCGGCATCTTCGTGTCGCTCATCAACAAGCGGCTGTCGCTCCAGAGCGAGGGCGTCTTCTACCTCCGCCTCGAGGACACCGACGTGAAGCGCGCCATCCCCGGCGCGCTCGACACCATCGTCGACTCCCTCGCGCGCTTCGATCTCTCCCCTCAAGAGGGCGTGCTCCGCGCGCCGGCGAAGGACGGAGGCGCGTCGTCGCGAGGCGAGTTCGTGCAGCAGGGCAGCTACGGCCCCTATATCCAGACGGAGCGTGTCGAGATCTACCGGGATTACGCGATCGACCTCATCCGCCGCGGCTTCGCCTACCCCTGCTTCTGCACGGTCGAGGAGCTCGACGCCATCCGGCAGGAGCAGATGGCCCTCACGGTGAAGCCCGGGGTCCACGGCCGGTGGGCGAAATGGCGCGACGCGCCGCTCGCCCGGGTGAAGGAGGCGCTCGCGGGCGGCACCCCGTTCGTGCTCCGGCTGCGCGCCCCGGACGACGTCTCCGGCCGCGTCGAGTGGAAGGACGGCGTGAAGGGCGTCATCTCGATGCCCGTCAACGATCTCGACACCATCCTCCTCAAGTCGGACGGCATCCCGACCTACCACTTCGCCCACGCGATCGACGATCACCTGATGCGCACGACGCACGTGATCCGAGGCGACGAGTGGATCTCGTCGATGCCGCTCCACCTGCAGCTCTTCCGCACGCTCGGCTTCAGGCCCGTCGAGTACGCCCACGTCCCGCCCATCCAGAAGCTCGATCGCGCCGAAGAGGTCGACCCGGAGACGGGCGAGACGAAGGTCTCGGACGCGCGGCGCAAGCTGAGCAAGCGCAAGGACCCCGAGGCGAACATCGCCTATTACCGGGAGATCGGCGTGCCGGAGACGGGCACCATCGAGTACCTGCTCAACATCGCCAACTCCGCGTTCGAGGACTGGCGCAAGGCGAACCCCGACAAGCCCTATTCCGCCTTCCCCCTCAAGCTCAACAAGCTCGCCCCCGGCGGCGCGCTGAGCGACATGGTGAAGCTGAAGAGCGTGAGCCAGGCGGTCGTGAGCCGGATGAGCGCCGAGGACGTCTATGCCCAGGGCCTCGACTGGGCCAGGGAATACGACAAGGAGCTCGCCGCGCTGATGGAGCGAGATCCGGAGTACACGAAGCGCGCGCTCGGCATCGAGCGCGGCGGCAAGAAGTCGAACAAGCGCATCACCACCTGGCCCGACCTGCGGCCCCAGCTCTTCTTCTTCTACGACGAGCTCTACGGCGGCGTCGACGCGTTCGATTTCCCCGAGAACGTCCCGGAGGCAGATCGCTGGGCGGTGCTGAAGCAGATGCTCCATGTCTTCGATCCCGCCGACTCGAAGGAGGCGTGGTTCGAGAAGGTCCGGAGCATCGGGGTGGCGCTGGGCTACGCTGGCGAGGTGAAGCAGTACAAGGCATCTCCCGAGTCGTGGAAGGGCCATGTCGGCGACGTCTCGATGGTGGTCCGGGTCGCGGTCTGCGGGACCCGGAACAGCCCTGATCTGACCGAGGTCATGGCGGTGCTGGGCGAGCCGCGCGTGCGGGCGCGCATCGAGCGCTTCGCGCGCTTGCTCTGAGGCGCGGCGTGACGAGCCCGCGGGCCGCGCGACGAGGGCGCGGCCGGCAGCGGCAGGAGGAAGAGCGATGAGCGAGGTGTGCCGGTTCGCCCCGTCGACCACCGGGCCCGCCCACCTCGGCACGCTCGCCGCGGCGCTGCTCTGCTGGCTGGACGCGCGGTCGCGGGGCGCGCGGCTGGTCCTCCGGCTGGAGGACCTCGATCCCGACCGCTGCCGGCCCGAGTTCGCGCGCGCCATCGAGGACGATCTCGCGTGGCTCGGGCTCGATTTCGACGAGCGCGTCGAGCAGCACGCGCGGAGCACGCACCACGAGGCGGCGATGGACCGGCTCGAGGCGCTCGGCGCACTGTACCCCTGCTCCGCGACGCGCGAGGAGGTGCGCGCGATCGGCCGGCGCGCCCCGGACGGCGGCTTCGCCTACGACAACCGCGCCCGCGGCCGCGCGCTGCCGCCCGGCGGGTGGCGCGCGAGCGTGGAGCCGATCCGGGCGCGGCTGCCGGACGGCGTGTTCCGGCCCCTGGACGAGGGGGGGCTCGACCTGTCGCAGGAGCCCGCGCTCGCGATGGGCGATCCCGTGGTTCGCCGGCGCGACGGCGCCTTCTCCTACCAGCTGGCGGTGGTGGTCGACGACGGCGCGGCGGGCGTCACGCGCGTCGTCCGGGGGCGCGACATCGCGCCGAGCACCGCGACGCAGGCGGCGCTAGAGGCGCTGCTCGGGCTGCCAGCGCCTGTCTACCGGCACCACCTGCTCCTCCTGGAGGAGCGCGGCGGCAAGCTGGCGAAGACGCACGGCGCGGCGCGCGGGGCGGCGCTCGCCCGGAGCGCGCCCGCGCTCACCGGAGCGCTCGCGTGCTGCGTCGGCCTGCGGGATCGCCCCGATCCGTGCACGCCGACGGAGCTGCTCCGGGAGTTCGACTGGTCGCGCGTCGCGACCGAAGACCGCGTGGTGAGCCTCCGCGACGGGTCGCTCACGCTGACGGCGAGCGGCCCCTGAGGAGCGCGTAGATCAGGCGGGCAGCGGCGAGACGGCGCGTCCCAGCATCGGGAGCCACGTGAGGACCGCGTTCGGCCGCGGGAAATCGTCGTCGTCGTCGTCGTCGCGCCGGCCATCACGCCCGCGGCGGGAGCGGCTGCCAAACAGCGTCCAGGCGCGCCACGCCTGCTCGGCGAGGTCGCGCGCCCGTCCCGACGAAGTGTCATGTCCAAGGAGCATCATGTGTGGCTGCCGCTTACCACAGGTCCAGCTCGGCGCGCCAGCGTTCCACGTCGAGGCCACGCGAACGTGACCGTCGCGATGTCCGGCCGTGGTGCCTGGACGTCCCTGCTCCTTCACGGCGCGCGGGATGCAGCGACCCGGCGCTCGACCTCCCGGGTCGTGACCGCAGCCTCGCAGCCTGGCGACCCTCGCTGGAATGCGCCATGAACGTCGCCCGGACTCGCTCATGGCCACCGCCCCCACCGCCCTGAAGCCGTCGTCGCCCTTCGCCGCCTTCACGTCGCGCGATTTTTGCGTTTACGCGGCGGCCCGCCTGCTGGCCACGGTGGCGTACCAGATGCAATCGGTCGCCGTGGGGTATCAGATCTACGACCTCACGCGAGATCCGCTGGCGCTCGGTTATGTGGGGCTCGCCCAGTTCCTCCCTGTTGCGGGGCTGTCCCTCGCGTCCGGGCACGCGGCGGATCGCTTCGATCGGCGGCGGATCCTCGTCCTTTGCTACCTCACCTCGGCGCTCGCGGCGCTCGCGCTCTTCTTCCTCGCGCGCTCGCCGAGCCCGAGCTTGCCGGCCATCTATGGGGTGCTCGTGCTCCTCGGCACGGTGCGCGCCTTCCAGGGGCCGGCCGGCTCGGCGCTCCTGCCCACGCTCGTGCCGGCGGAGCACTTCCAGAACGCGGTGACGTGGCAATCGACGCTCTGGCAGGTCGGCGCCATCGGCGGGCCGAGCCTGGGCGGGCTGCTCTACGCGCTCTGGAAGGCGCCTGCGCCGGTGTACCTGAGCGCGAGCCTCGCGCTCGCCGCGGCGTGCGCCGGGCCCCTGGCCGTGCGGGCGCCCGCCGGCCGCCTGGAGAGGAAGCCGCCGTCGCTCGCCACGGCGCTCGCCGGGCTGCGCTACGTCTACCGGAAGAAGGTCCTCCTCGCGTCGATCTCGCTCGACTTCGTGGCCGTCTTCCTGGGCGGCGCGGTCGCGCTCCTGCCCATCTACGCGACCGACGTGCTCGGGGTCGGCCCGCAGGGGTTCGGCTTCCTGCGCGCCGCGCCGGCCGTGGGGGCCGGGCTCATGGCCGTGGTCCTCGCCTTCCGGCCCATCGCGCGGCGCGCCGGGTCGAAGATGCTCCTCTGCGTCGGGCTCTTCGGGGTCGCCGCGGTCGTGTTCGGCCTGTCGCGGAGCTTCCTCCTCTCGCTCGTCGCGCTCACCGTGATGGGCGCCGCCGACATGGTGAGCGTCGTCGTGCGGATGACCCTGGAGCAGCTCGCCACCCCGCCCGAGATGCGCGGCCGCGTGAGCGCGGTCAACATGGTGTTCGTCGGCGCCTCGAACGAGCTCGGAGAGCTCGAGTCGGGCACCCTCGCGAAGCTCATCGGGACCGTGCCCACCGTGGTGTTCGGCGGCCTCGGGACGATCGCGGTCGTGCTGCTCTGGGCATGGCTGTTCCCCGAGCTGCGCGCGGTCGACCGGCTCGAAGACACGCGCGCGACCTCCGAAGAAGACGCCGCCGAGAAGGCCTGACGCGCGCCTCGCGTCGAGCGCGCCCGCAGCACATCATCGCTCTCGGCCCCGTGAGGGCCAGTCGCTCTCTCGAGGACTGGAGGCGACCACTCGATTCGTGAGCTCCGCGGCGAGAGCGCGAGACGGCTCGGCGCGAATTTGACCGCGAGCTCACCCGCAATCTCGCGAGGCCGAGCGCAACAAATGCAACTGAACACAACCGGACACAACCGAACACAAATCCAGTGCGAAAACGATTGCGCACCACGTACGACGCACCGCTTCCCAAGATCATTCGCAATTTGACGAGGACGTTATAATGCACACTGAGCGGCACGCCATCATACAACGCACGACGACAATCCCAGCCAGGCTGTCCGAATCGCTTGACACAGAGGTATCCCAGGACCTTACATGTCTCATGGATACGATTATCGCGTGGGCTGTTGGTATCATGATGACATGGGCCCCGCCTGGGAAGAGCTTCATCAAGGACGCGGTCGAGACGCCCGAGGAAGGCCGCGCGCGCTACCACGAGATCGCGCGCGCGGCGGCGAAGGTTGCCTATGATCCCGCATTGAAGCCGCTCTTCGGCGGCCCGCGCGGTCGAGCCGAGACGATGGCGCTGCTCTTATCGATCGCGTATTTCGAGAGCGGCTACCGTCGTGACGTGGACCTCGGGATCGGGAAGCTCGCGCGCGGCTCGGGGCTCGACTCCTGTCTGCTCCAGGTCCGCGTCGGCGCCGGCAAGACCCGGGAGGGGTGGTCGCACGCGGATCTCGTCGGAGATCGAGAGAAGTGCTTTCGCGCGGGACTCGCGCTGATCAAGGGATCCTTCGGAGCGTGCCGCAAGCAGGAGCCGCGCGACCGGCTCAGCGCATACACGCGCGGCAGGTGTATCGACAACGACAAGCATTCGAGGGCGCGCATTGGACGAGCGCTGAACGTGCCGCGCGCGCCGATGACGGACGCGGCGGTGCTCGCCGCAATGCCAGGGCGCGACCCCCTCCCCGCCGCGCCGCCGAGCGCGCCGCCCGCGACCGGCGCGGCCGGAACGGTCGCACCAGTCGGAACCGCCGGAAACGATAGCTAGCGCGGCGAGGATGCGGGGGACTGTCCGGCGCGCGAGCGCGTGGAGATTGCCCCGTTCACGACAGCCCCGGCCGCGCCTGACGATCCGCTGGAGGCGCGCTCAGCCCCGGATCAGGTTCGTTGCCGCCTCGGCGGTGAGATAGCTCTTGCTCTTCATTCCCAGGCGGATGGACGACAGGCTCACGTCGGTCTCCCCCTGGAGCGCGGCGATCGTCAGCGCGTTGTGGCAGTAGATGTTGATGAGCTTCGGGCTCCCGCCGCTCCGCGCGTGCAGCAGCTGCTGCGACGCGAGGTCCAGCTGGAGCCCCCGCCGGCTCCCTCCGACCGAACGCATCCGGAAATCGATGTATTCGATCATCTCCTGCTGCGTCATGCCGGGCAAGAGGAGCGACTGAGCGCCTGAGTAGAGCTCGCGCGGCACGCCGTTGGAGGCGAGGGTCGCGGGGAGATCGGGGGAGCCCACCAGGATCATCGAGAGCTTGCCCGCCGGGGCACAGCGCAGGATGTCATGGAGCTCCATCAGGAGATCGTGGTCATCCGGATCGACGCCGTCGACGACCAGGACGGCGATCGCGTCCGACCCGGCGCGGAGGAGCGCTTGCCCGAGGAACGCGTCGACGAGGAACTGCTGGCTCAGCGTCGGTGTGATGGCCGTCGCCCCCACCTGCCTGCACAGCGACACGAGCGGCCGCGTCCCGAAGAGCAGCTGCGGCTCGATCGAGAAGACATGGATCCGCGGGACCTTGTTCTTGATCATCTCACAGACGAAGGTCCGGCCGCTCCCCGGCTCGCCCACGAGGATCGCCGGGCGCTGCCCGGCGACGATCTGCGACGCCAGCGTCCTCAGGATCCAGGCGTAAGGGCCTGCGTCCCAGAAGAAGCTCGGCTGCCGGATGTCGCTGAACGGATAGCCGGTCAGCCCGAAATGATCCCGGTAGCTGTACTGACCGGTGAAATGCCCGACGGCGGTCGAGCTGCTCACCAGGATCGTGCCCGTCGGCGTGGCGAGCGGGCCCCTCGGTGGTTCAGGGAGCTCGCTGATCCTCGTATCGGCGAGATCCATGGGGGCGCCGAGCAGCGCGCTCTTCGGCTCCGACATCTCTCGCGGCCTGACGCTGCTGCGCCGGAGCATCAGCATGTCCTCGAGGAACGCCACGATGTGCCCGGCCGACGGCCGCTCCTGCGGCCGCTTCGCCATGCAGCGGCGCAAGAGCTCCGCGAGGAGCGGATCGATGTCCGGCATCGCCAGCTTCGGATCCGGGACGGGCGCGTGGCAGTGCGCCTGGAAGCAACCAGCGAGATCCCGCGCCGAGAAGGGCGTCCTGCCCACGAGCAGGTGGTAGAACGTGCAGCCGAGGCTGTAGATGTCCGACGGAGGCGCGATGTCCTGCCCGGTCCATTGCTCCGGGCTCATGTAGAACGGCGTGCCCTCCAGCGTGCGGGCGGAGCTGCTTCCCAGCGGGCCGCTCTCCGGATGGGACGCCAGGCCGAAGTCGGCGATCTTGAGCGTCCCCGACGCATTGAGGAGGAGGTTGGCAGGCTTGACGTCGCGGTGGGAGATGCCGAACGACGCCGCGAGCTCGAGCGCCGCCGCGGCCTCGCGCATCTTCTCGATCCCGAACTGCTCCGGCAGGCGGCCGCCGTGCTGCTTGGCCGCCTGCGCCATGGTGAGGCCGTGGACGTACTCCATGGCGATGTAGCGGACGTCCTCGTCCTCGCCGACCTGGAAGATCTGCACCACGTTCGGGTGGAGGAGGCGCGCCGCGGCGCGCGCTTCGCGCAGGAAGCGGTCGCGCCGCTCGGGATCGGTGTCCGCGCTCCCCTTCGCGATCAGCTTCACCGCGACGTCGCGCTGGAGCACGCTGTCCCTGGCCAGGTACACGGCGCCCATCGCGCCGATGCCGAGCAGCTGGATCAGCTGGAATGGTCCCAGCCACTGTCCCGCCAGGTGGGTCAGCGTACTCGCAGGCTCCGCGATCATCGGACTCTCATTCCCATCTTGCCATCAAACCCCAGCGCTCGCCGGGCGAATGTGTCGGCTCCAGCGCACGGCCCGCTCACGACCCGCCGGTGGAGCTCACAGCTGCCCCGCGCCGGGCCCCGCGTCGCTCCGGGCCCGACCCCGCCCCAGGATGTGTCCCATCGTGAACGCGGAGAGGACGAGGACCGTGACGATGATCGGTACGGCGTAGGTCGCGAGGGACGCGATGTTGGGCGCGGCGCCCGCGCCGGCCGCCGCGCCGACGCCGGCCGCAGCCTTGTCGGCGCCGCCCACCGTCATCAGGATGGCCGTGGCCATCGAGGCGGCGATCGAGAGCAGGGCGATCGCGAGCCCCGCGGCGAGGCCGCTCGGGCCTGTCGGCTCCAGCACGACAGGCGCCGCGGGCGACGCGATCGACGGCGAAGCGACCGGGACCGTCACCAGCGGACCGTCCAGCTTGACATGGACGTTGACGACCATGTCCTGGCCGGTCCACGGGATGACGAGCCCCTGCGGGCCCGCGCTCGCGGCGGCAGGGGGCGCCGCGGATGCCAGGCGCGCTCCCGCCCGGGACTCCTCATGGTTGATACCGCTGTTCATCATGGCCTCATGGGCGGGGTTGGTCTGGTAGTGAAGCGTGTCGGCGTCCTCGTCGAGGGGGCCCGGGCGCCTCTTCGCCGGCATCACCTCCGTGACGCTCGACGGCGCCGGCGCGCGCTGCTCGGACAGGGGAGGCCGCTGCGCGGGTGCCCGCTCCCGCGCGGGCGCGGCGTCGGCCTTGCGAGCGCCCCCGCTCGCGACGTGATCTGCGGCCGCCTTCTTCATGACGTCGGCGATCACGCCGTAGACCTCGGTCCACGCCGACTCGACGTCGCGCGTGAAGCCGTCGCCCAGCCCTTCGCGCAGCGTCCAGAGCAGCGCCTCGCCCACCACGTCGTAATGGCGATCGACCACCATGTAGCCGTGGTGCCGCACGCCGAGCGCCTGGAGCACCGGCACGAGCCTGCCCAGGTTGTTCAGCCCGTCGACGGCCACGGCGAGCGTCTGCATGAGCTTCTTCTTCTGCTCGGCCATGTCGTTCTTGAACAGCGCCCGCACCGACGGCTCGAGCTCGAAGAGGCGGTCGTAGAAGAGCGCCGCCGCGGCGTCCGAGATGGGCATCACCTTCGCCCACGATCGCTGCACGAGCTCGATGGTGCGCAGGCTGATCGGCGCGCCCGCGGGCGGGCCCGCGGGCGCGGGCGCGGGCGGCGGCGGGTCCCCCTGCCAGGGCGGCACGACCCCGACGAGCGTCCGCGAGGCCTTGGTCGACGAGGGCGGCGGCACCGACTTCGGCAACTGCACCGCCTGCTCCACGGGCGCCGAGCGCTGCGCCGGTTGCGACGCGCCGATCCGCGGGGCGTCCCTCCCGGCCGGCACTGGCGAGGGGTGCGCCGGCGCGGCGCCCACGGTTGCGTGCGCCGCGGCGGCCTTCTTCATGACGTCCGCGACCAGGCCGTAGACCTCTTTCCACGCGGACTCGACGTCGGCCGAGAAGGAGTCGCCGAGCCCCTCGCGCAGCGTCCAGAGCAGCGCCTCGCCCACCACGTCGTAATGGCGATCGACGACCATATAGCCCTGGTGCCGGACGCCGAGGCCCTGGAGCACCGGCACGAGCTTGGGCAGGTTGTTCAGCCCATCGACGGCCACGGCGAGCGTCTGCATGAGCTTCTTCTTCTGCTCGGCCATATCGTTCTTGAACAGCGGCCGCACCGACGGCTCGAGCGTGAACAACCGCTCATAGAACAGCGCCGCCGCGGCGTCCGAGATGGGCATCACCTTCGCCCAGGACCACTGCACGAGCTCGATGGTGCGCTGGCTCAGGAGCTCCGGCGGCTGCGCGCTGCGCGCTTTGTTGAGGAACTCGGGCGCGCCGTAGGCCCCCGGCCCTCGCTGGGTGGCAGGCCCCGTGGAGGGCAACGCACGCGCCGCGGGCGCGGGCGCGCTGGCGCTGCGTTGCGGCTTGGCAGCATCCCCCGGCGTCGCGGCGCCGCGCGTGTTGGTCGAGGGTGCGAAGGGATCGTTCGGTTTGGCCATCGTGGTTGTCCGCTGGAGGTTACCGGGAATGCGCCGGTGAGGTGCGCGCCGCGGCGCGCGTGTTCAGAGCCCAGGAGCCGCCTCTATCGCCATCCTACATCACGGGGCCGGCGGCTGCCTACGGCGCGGCGAGAGGGCTGCGCCGCCGGCGCGAGGCGCCCGTGGAAGCGCGGGCACCATGTCGTCGAGCGCTCGACGAGCGCTCGACCAGCGCGCAACGAACGCGCTCGACCAGCGCGCAACGAACGCGCACAGATCGCGGCGACCGTGCCCGGCGTGCGGCTGGACGACGAGGGGACCGAGGCCGGGGACGTGGTGCTGGCGAACCGCACCGGTGCGGGCCGCGTAGCGCTGCGCACTTTCCGAGCGACACCGGCCCGGCCGGAGCCACTTATACAACCCGCAACGCGCGCAACGAGCGCGGCCGCGAAACGACGGGTGGCGGGCGGCCCACCCGCGACAGGTCCGACCGGACCGGATCGCCCGCGGGCCCGACCGCGGCCACCTTCTCCCGAAGGATGCCGTGAGAAGGAGCGGCCTCGGCACCTCCACACCGCGAATCACCAGCTGATGGAATCAGCTCTCCCCAGCACATCTCGCGCGCTCCGCGCCACGCGCTCGCCGCCGACGGACAGGGCATCGGAGCGACAGCGCGCCGGAGCCGCAGAGAGCGATTGAGTCCGCGCCATCGACGCTCGGTGTTCCAGAAGGGGTCTGCCTCTTATCGTCCTTGCGCTCGCTCCGCTCCGTGTCGCCGCGCTCCGAGGGAACGACTGGGACCCAGGGCGCGCGACGCCGCCGGACCGACCAGGACCTCTCCCGAGAGGCGCACCAGGCGAGCAGGCAAAGCGAGCGACGAGCAGCGCTTGCCTGAAGGGGCCGGACAGCCGATTCGCTCAGGCCGCCTCTCCGGCATCACGCTCGGCGCCAGCGGACGGGCTCTGAAAACGAAAAACGCGAGGTGGCCTGTTCCGGCCAATCCTCGCGTCCTCTTGTTGCTTTTGCTGCTTGGGTCGTGGTTGCGCGGGCAGGATTTGAACCTACGACCTTCGGGTTATGAGCCCGACGAGCTACCAGGCTGCTCCACCGCGCGAGAGGGAATCTACTCACGGCCTCGCTGCGGTCAAGGATTCTCTCACGGCCCGGTGTCGATTGTGTCCATTCCCCTTTCCGAGGCTTCCGAGGCTTGCCGAGGGCGGCACACCTCGGCTCGCCCGGGCGGTGCTCCTCCCCTCCCCCTCCCCCCTCCCCGTCAGCCCAGCCAGTCCGGCACGAGCGGCGACGGCGCCGCCGTCGAGATCACCCAGAGCTGGTGCGCCGCGCGGGTCGCCCCGATGTGGAGCAGGTGCCGCGACTCGTCGTCCGCCGAGTAGGTCGACGCGTTCACGTCGACCAGCACCACGTAGTCGTACTCGAGGCCCTTCACCTGCCGGACCTCCGTCACCTCGACGCCGGGGCGGAACGCGAACTCGTAGGCGCGCACGCGCCGGAGGTTCGGGATCTCCGCCATCCGGAGGGCGTCGTAGTAGACGTCCGCCTGCTCGGGGTGGCGCGCCAGGATCGCCAGCGTCGCGCGGGGCTCCCGCGCGAACAGCGGGCGGATCGCGTCCGCCAGGAACGCGACGGCCGCGCCGGCGCTCGGGAAATGGTGGTGCTCGACCGGCGCCCCGCTGCGCGGGGCCAGGGGCGGCGTCGGATCCGCCAGCGGGCCCAGCACCGCGCGGGCGAACGCGAGCACCTCGCGCGTCGAGCGGTACGCGATGCGCAGCGGCTCGACGTCGACCCGCGACAGGCCGAGGTCGTCGAGCGTCGCCCGCCAGTCGCGGAAGCCGGAGTCCATGAAGAGCCGCTGCGCCGTGTCGCCCGCCAGCGTCACGCTCCGCGGCTCGGCCACGACGCCGAGCAGCACCGCGAGGTCGATCGGCGCGAGATCCTGCGCCTCGTCCACGAAGAGGTGCTCGTAGACGAGCACGTTCTTCCCCTTGCGGAGCTCGCCCCGGAGCAGCTGGTACGCCCGCAGGAGGAGCGCGTCGTCCTCCGGGTCGAGCACCGCGCGGTCGTCGCTCGAGACCTCGCGCCCGTCCCCGCCCCGGTCGTCGTCGTCGTCCGCGGGCTCGTCGGCCATCGCCGCCTTGCGCTCGGCGCGGTCGCCGGGGTCGAGATCGAGCACGGCGGGGCAGCGGTCCGCGCACCAGCGCCACGCGCGCTTGACCTGCTCCGGGCCGAACTCGGGGTCGCCCGCCGCCTCGAACGCGGCCATCACCCGGTCGAGATCGGTGAGCACGTCCGCCCAGAACGCGAGGGTGCCGCGCGAGTCGCGCCGCGCCCGCGCGTCGTCCTTGAGCTCCGCCGCGCGCTGCTCGAGGAGGTGGAGCATCGCCGGGTGGGTCTTGTAGCGGGTCACGACCGAGGGCGTGTTCTCCTCGACCGGCGCCTCGAGCCACGGGAACGCGCGCTTCCGGGCCGCGCGCGCCCACTCGGAGAACGTCTCGACCGCGATGCCGCCCAGGCCGAGCGCGGGGAGCGCCTCGCTGATGTACGCGCGGAGCGCGGGGCTGCCGACGATGACGAGCATCTTGTCGGCGGTGAAGCGGCGCCCTCCGTTGTAGGAGAGGAAGGCGAGCCGGTGGACGCCGATCGTCGTCTTGCCGCTGCCGGCGCCGCCCTGGATGACCACGATGCCGGCGTCCGGCTTCGAGATGAGCTCGAACTGCCGCGGGTCGAGGAGCGCCGCGATCTCCGGCAGGTGCCGGTCCTCGCGGGCGTGGAACGCCGCCCCCGTCCCGAGCCCGCCGCGCGCGCCGCCCGCCGCCGCGCGCGCGATGTCGCGCATGTCCTCGGGGCGCACCGCGCTGCCCTGCCCGCCGGAGAGCTCGGTCGCCCGCGTCGCGATCTCGCGGAAGCCGCCCGAGGGCCCGCGCACGAGCGTCCCCTGCGGCGCCGAGATGCGATAGAGCTCGCCGTCGTCGATGGTCACGGTGCGCCGCACGAGCACAGTGCCCTCGACGTCGCGCTCGCCGAAGGTCTCCTCGTACTCCGCGCCCTCCTCGTAGCGGTAGTAGATCTGGCTGACCGGGGCGTGGCGCCAGTCGACGATCCGCACGCCCGCGCTCGCGTCGACGAGCGTCGTGCGCCCGATGAGGACGTCGCGCTCGGGGCGGCCTTTCTCCCGGAGGCGCAGGTGGCCGAAGTAGGGAGACTTCGGATCGACGGGCTCGACGACGTTCTCGTTTCGCCGCGCGGCGATCCCTTGCAGCCGCTCCATCTGCTGCACGAGCGCCGGCACGTCCTCCAGCCGCGCCGCCGCGATCTGATCGCGCAGCGAGAGGAGCTGCTCCTCGTAGTTCTCGGCGGGCGGCGGGCGCGACGGCTTGGTCGCGGCGGTGGCGAGGTGCGCGATGACGCGGGCGAGCAGCGCCTCCTCCTCGCTGACGATCGCCGCGCCGCGCTCGCTCAGCCCGGCGCCGGGCGCGCCGTCGGTCGACATGGGCGACGTGGGCGGCGCAGGCGGCGCGGGCCGGGCGGACGTCGTGACGGTGGCCGAGGACGGCGCGGTGGACTGCTCTCGGGTGTGCGTGGGGCTCGTAGAACGATTCGCGGTCACGGGGATGCCGATACGATGGAGGATGAGGTGACAGGCTGAGCCGGAGCGTCAGCACGCCAGACATCCGTCGCGGCCCGTTGACGCAGGAGGGTCGGACCTATTGACCGATCCAGCTCAGCTCCGCAACCACCGCGTGGGGCCCCCCACGCTATCAGCGTCTGAGCGCGTTTCGGCGCGCCTCGACAGGCCGGTTCGCGCCTCGGCGGGCCGCCGCGCGCCACGCGAGCGCCCTCGGTGCGTAACGTGCCCTGCGTCCGAGGGCGGATCCGCCGTGGGCGGTGGCGTTCTGGATTGAGGTCACGTGGGCGGACGCCGTACAAGGCAGCGATGCAAAACTGCGCGACCCGGTCCGACCGGCTCCTCGAGCTGATCCTCTTCTCGCTGCGCGATCGCGGGGCGCTCTGCGCGCTGGTCCTCGCCGCCTACCGGGTCGAGTTGACCAGCCTGCTCGACCGCGTCTCCTCGGGCTCGATCGGGGACGATGACGACGATCGGGAGGTCGCGCCGCAGGCCCGCGGGGATCGCGCCGGCGGATCCCCGGCGCGCGCCCGCGCCGAGGGGCGCCGCACGGAGGCCCGGATCAGCGAGGAGGACGCGTTCCTCATCTACGATCTCGCCGGGTGCATCGCCGAGGCGGCGGGCGCGGCCCGCCTCCCGGTCGTCCGCCGCGACGCGCTCGCCCTCCGGGAGAAGGCGGCCGAGGTGCACGCCGGCGGCGAGCGCGCTGAGCGGGACATGTTCGCGGCCGGGCTCAGGGTGATCGACCGGATCCTCGACGCGGCCCGCGCGCAGCCCTCGCCGCGGAGCGAGCCCGCGAGCAAGGACCTGAACTGAGCGGAACCGGGGGGGGACCGAGCGGGAGCGTGCACGCCGGGCGCTCCATCGATGGCCTGCTCCCTGCACGGGGTGCCGCCGCGGGGCGCTCCGCCTCGGTCCCTGGGGCGCGCTCGCGCCCCGGCGGGTCGCGCTCGCGCCGAAGGACAGCATGAGCATCCCCTGCGCCGGCTCCCTCTCCGCGCCGCGAACGCTGCGAAGCCCGCTGTGGCGCGCGGCCTCGAGCGCGCCGATGCGCGTCTCCTTCGCCGGGGGTGGCAGCGACCTGCCCGGCATCGCCCGACAGGACGGCGGGCGCGTCGTGGGCGCCGCGATCGATCTGCGCGTGCGCGTGATCGTGGAGCCGTTCGATCGAGGCTGGGTGCGGCTCGAGCTCGCCGCGCGCGGCGAGGGACGGGCGGAGCCGCACCCGACCGAGGGCGCCGGCGCCGCCGGAGGGGGGCGCGTCCTCCTGCGGCGCCGCGCGGATCCTCCGCGCGACGATGTCGCCTTCCGCCTGATCGAGGCGACGCTCTCCGCGGCGGGCGTGGGCGACGGGGTCGCCCTGCGGGTCGAGAGCGAGACGTCGCCCGGGGCCGGCCTGGGCGGCAGCGCGTCGGTGGCGGTGGCGGCGCTCTTCGCGCTGCGCGCCTCGATCGGAGAGGCCGTCGCGCCGGAGGATCTGGCGCGCGAGGCGGTCGCGATCGAGCGCGAGCGCCTGTGCAACGCGTGCGGCGCGCAGGATCAGGTGTTCGCTGCGTTCGGGGGGCTGCTCGATCTCGCCTTCGACGCCGGCGGCTGCTCGGGGGTGCGGCCGCTCGCGATCGGCTGTCCGGACCTCGTGCCCGCGCTCTCGGCGGGGCTGCTGCTCGTCGACACGGAGGTGCGGCGCGTGTCGGGCGAGGTGCTGGATCGGATGGACTCGGGCTCGGCGTGCGACGCGAAGGGCGAGCTCGTGGCGGCGGCCGGTGAGGTCGCGCGCGGCTTCGAGCTCGGCTCGCTCTCGCTGGTGCTCTCGGGCATGCGCCGGGGCGCGGCCGCGAAGGTGCGCCTCTCGAGGGCGGCGAGCGCGATCGCGCTCTCGCTGGAGCGGCGGCTCGACGGCCTCGGGGTCGAGGTCCTCCGGGTGTGCGGCGCAGGCGGCGGCGGGCACATCCTCGTGTGGGCGCCCGCCGAGCGCCACGCGCGCATCCTCGAGGCGCTCGGCCCGTCCCTCGTGCGGCGGCCCGCGCTCGGCGCCCCCGGCGTGCGGCTCGACGGGGGCTGACGCGGGCGGACGCGCGCCGCGGCGCCAGGCGCTCGTCCCGAGGCGGGCCTTCCGCGCGGCGCTAGGCGCTAGGCGCTCGTCCTGAGGCGGGCCTTCCGCGCGCCGCGCTCGAGCGCGAGCGCGATGAGGCGCTCGATCAGCTCGCGCGCGGGGATGCCGCTCGCCTCCCAGAGCTTCGGGTACATCGAGATCGCCGTGAAGCCGGGGATGGTGTTGATCTCGTTCACGTAGAGCGCGCGATCGGGCGAGAGGAAGAGGTCGACGCGGGCCATCCCCGACGCCTCCAGCGCGCGGAACGCGCGGAGCGCGACCAGCTGCACGGCGTTCGCCTCGGCCGGGGAGAGGTCGGCCGGGATCCGGATCGTGGCGCCGTCGGCGTCGATGTACTTCGCGGCGTAGGAGTAGAAGCCGTCGGCGTGCCCGACCACGATCTCGCCGGGCACGGAGGCGATGGGGTCGTCGTCGCCGAGCACGGAGCACTCGATTTCACGCACGCCCTCGATGCCCTGCTCGCAGACGATCTTCAGGTCGAACTCGAAGGCGTGCTCGACGGCCGCCTCGATCTCGGAGCGCGCCTTGACGCGCCGGACGCCGACGGACGACCCGAGGTTCGCGGGCTTGACGAAGATCGGCCCGAAGCCGGCGCTGCCGGGGGCGGAGAGGGCGGCGATCTGCTCGATGCACGCGCCGCGATCGCGGTCCCACGCGGCCCGGCGGAGCGTGACGTGGGGCACGATGGGGATCTCCGCCTCGCGGAGCAGGCGCTTCATCACGTCCTTGTCCATCCCGACGGCGGAGCCGAGCACGCCGGAGCCGACGTACGGGACCCCGGCGAGCTCGAGGAGGCCCTGGACGCAGCCGTCCTCGCCCGTGGGCCCGTGCAGGACGGGGAAGACCACGTCGATCGGGGAGCGCGCGCCGCCCGGCACGGTCAGCATGGCCTCGCCGGCGGGCCCGGGGTGGGCGTCGAGGGCGATCTCCGGCATCGCCTCGTTCAGCCGGGCGAGGCGGGGGTCGCGCGCCGCGCTGAGGAGCAGCGCCTCTTCCTGGAGCAGCCAGCGGCCGGACTTGTCGATGCCGATGAGCACCGGCTCGAAGCGGTCGCGGTCGAGCGCCTCGACGACGAAGCGGGCGGACAGGAGGGAGATCTCGTGCTCGGCCGAGCGGCCGCCGAACAGGACGGCGACGCGCACCTTCGCGGGGTTCCGCATGGCGGCACCCTAGCCGCGATCGCACACGAGGGCGAAGAAGCCGGCGGATCGAGGGAGACGGCTACTCGGAGAGGACGCGGAACGACTTGCGGACCGTCGCCATCGCCACGCGCGCGATGTGGCCGTCCGCGAGCTCGACGTCGACGGCGGTGAGCTGGCCCTGCCGCTCGATCAGCCTGGCCACGCTCACCCTGGATCCCCGGGCGACCTCGGCGCGCGCGACCTTCACGTCCGAGAGCGCCTCCAGCTGGACGCCGACGGCGATGCCGCTCGCCACCTTGGCCGACGTCTCCTCGCTCGCCCCGGCCGCTCCGGCGGGGACGACCACGGCGAGCGCCGCGACGACCGCAACGAGGAGGCCGCCCGTCGTGCTCCTTCGACTGCAGGTGAGCATCGCGCCCGATTCTACGCGGAAGGAGAGCGATGTCACCTGCGTTGTCACCGGATCGTGGGGTCCGTCCAGGAAGCCCTCCGCGACGACATCGAGCCCGCCTGTCGGCACGGAACGCAGAGGCGCATCGTCCCGCTGGGGCTGCCCTCGGCCGGAAGCGGGCATCCCCGACGGGGCGCTCCGCGCGCGCTGGCCGCGGCCGCCCCGGCGAGCAGCGCGACACGCCATCGAGCTCGGCAAAAAGGGTCCCAATCTGCCGACCTCGCTCGTGTCCGATAAAGGCGAGGAGACATGATGAAACCGCGATCGCTTATTTCAGTCACAGCCGCGCTGCTGTTTCTCGGCGTCTCGATTTCCGAGGCCGCTGCTGAGGACAAGACACCGACCAGGCAAGAGAATTACAGTTATACGTTCACCGACGATCTGCTGGATGCCTCGAACAGCTCAGCGACCGGCGCCATGCTCCAGGTCCGACAGCCTGGGCGTCGCGACAGGCTGCTCCGACCGAGACTCCACTTCATCCCGGAGATGCTCAAGTCGGTCGAAACGATGTGATGGGGCGCCGCCTCCTCGACGGAGGAGGAGCCGACGAGGAAAGGATCACGCATCGGTCGATCGGCCCCGCCCACGGGACGGAGCGGGCACCGCGCCGAAGCTAGGCTCCGGTCGATTTCCGGCGCCGCTCGCGCATCTTGCCGAGCTGGAGCACGATCTCGTGCATCCTGCGTTGCTCATTCTCCACCATCTGCTCGAGCTCGCGCTGAAACCATACGCCGAGTGTGCTCTCGATCGGGCGCGGGAGCCCCAGATCGCCCGGCTCCTCGGTCATCCAGAGGAGCTGCAGCCCGGAGGCCTCCAGCTGGTTGCGCGCGTACTGCATCGCGAGCTGGATCGCCTGCACACCGTCGATCCCGTACACGCACTTGCTGGATCCGTCGTCCAGGCCCTCGAAGACGACGGGACACGCCCAGTCCACCCCAGGAGGGCTCACCTCGAACGGCCGTCCAATTTTCAAGACGATTTCTCGCCCAGGCTGACCTTCCACGCTGTAGCGACGCTCCGCGATCGGCGAATCCTTCTCGTCCATGCGATGAGGCTACTACGAGAATTCGACCGTGCACTACACGAGCCAGACAGTCCATGCTGCCGAGCTCGGAGAGCCTGCACGCTCGCGGCCTCTCCTGGGGCCGTGTCAGCGCGCTCCCCTGCCCTCGTCGAGGCTACGCGTCTCGGGAGCTCGGCAGCCCGACCGGGGCCGGCGTGCGGGTCCTTCTCGCGGCGGCCGCGGCGGCTCCACCGAGCGCGCGAGGGTCGCCATCACCGGTCGATGGTTGCCATCACCGGTCGACGTTCGCCATGGCCGGTCGATGGCTGCGATGACCGGTCCATTGTCACCCAAGGACCGCTCGATGGTCGCCAAGGACCGCTCGATCGCGGCCCTGGCCAGTCGATGATCGCCAAGAACCGAGGTCGTCCCCGCGCACGCGGGGGTGAACCGGACAGCACCGTCGAGGCGCTCGAGACGATGGGGTCGTCCCCGCGCACGCGGGGGTGAACCAGTCCTCTTCTGTGGCGTGCTCCGCCCACCGGAGGGAGGACAATTGAACCTGTCCTCGTTGCAGAGCGGAAGCCGCAGGATCCGAGGTGGGGCGAGATGTGTGAGGCCCTCGGGGTCCGGCTCGTGTGGCCGGATACGTTCGCAAGCGCACTCGATGAGCGGAATGTGTCCAGCCGCTGACGACCTCTCACAGCTCGACCTGGTAGACGCCTCCGACGCCGCTAGATCCGGGGTGCCGCGCGCCACGAACGCGACGCTGGCAGCGCCGCGATGTCTGATAGATTGCGCCCGTGATCAGCGACTCCACCGAGCTCCACGCCGGGCCGTTCACTCCTTCGGACCTGCGCGTCGTCTCGTTCCGCGGGCGTGAGGCGCTCTCCGAGCTGTTCTCGTTCCAGCTCGTGGTGCAGGCCGCCCCCGAGCTCGAGGGCCGCGACGCCGAGCTGCTTGGCCGCCTCGCCTCGTTCATCCTGCGCGACGGCCGCGGCGCCGAACGCCGCATCGAGGCGCTCGTCGACCAGGTGCGCGCAGACGCCACGGTCACCCCGCGAACCGGTCCCACCTGGCACGTCCGCCTCGTCCCCCCGCTCGCGCTGCTCAGGCGCCGAACCACGAGCCGCATCTTCCAGGACGAGACCGTGCCGCAGATCCTCCAGCACGTCCTCGCCGCCGCCTCCCTCCCTGTCGAGCTCCGCCTCTCGCGGACGTACGCGGTCCGGAGCTACTGCGTCCAGTACCGCGAGAGCGACCTCGCGTTCGTGCGGCGGCTCGCCGCCGAAGAGGGGATCGCCCTGTGCTTCGCCGATGCGCCGGACAGCACCGCCGCGGCCGTGGCCCGCGCGCCTGTGATCTTCCTCGACGACCCCGCGCACTATGCCGCGACGTTCGGCGGGGAGGTGCCCGCGGCCCTTGTCCTTCGTCCGGAGGCAGGCTTCGCCCAGACCGGCCTCGAGATCGTCTCCTTCAGCCTGCAGCGCGCGCTCAAGCCCGTCACCGTGCACCTCAGGGACTACGACTTCCGCCGGCCCAACCTGGTCCTCAGCGAGAAAGCGGGCAGAGAGGCCGGCAAGCCGCCGCTCGATGTCTACCAGCATCACGCCGACTACGACGCGCCCGAGGTCACGCCCGAGCGCGCCCAGGTCTTCCTGGAGCAGGTCCAGCGCCGCTCCGTCGTCGGCCGTGGCGAGAGCTGGGTGCGCGCGCTTGCGCCGGGACGCCGCATCGATCTCCTCGCCGAGGCATCTCCCGGCCTCGAGGGCGCCTACGCCGTCACCCGCGTCGTCCATGAGGGCCACACCCCCGAGCTGTCCGGACAGCCCGCCGAGCGCGCCTACCGCAACCGCTTCGAGTGCGTCCCGGCGACGGCGCTGCTCCGGCCACGTGCACCGGCGCGCAAGCCGAGGCAGGTCCTGGAGACGGCGATCGTTACCGGGCCGACGGGGCACGAGGTCCACACCGACGAGCACGCGCGCGTGAAGGTGCAGTTCCACTGGGATCTCGACGGGAAGCGCAACGAGAAGAGCTCGGCGTGGCTCCGCGTCGCGCAGAGCTGGGCGGGCGCGTCGTTCGGCTCGCAGTTCATCCCGCGCGTGGGCATGGAGGTGCTGGTCGGCTTCCTCGGCGGCGACACCGACTGCCCGGTGGTGCTCGGGTGCCTGTACAACGCCACGCACCCGCCGCCGTTCCCACTCCCCGCAGACAAGCTGAAGAGCGGCTTGCGAACCCAGAGCTCGCCGGGCGCGGGCGGGACGAACGAGCTCTCGTTCGATGATCGCTCGGGCGCAGAGCGCGTCCTTCTGCACGCAGCGCGCGACCTCGAGGAGGTCGTCGCCAACGATCACCGCCTCAACGAGACCGGTCAGCAGGCCATCGTTGTCGGCGGGAGCCGGCAGGAGACGATCTCCGGGAGCCAGACCCAGGTCACCTCCGGCGATCGGCGGGTCGTCACCCTCGGCAGTCGAATCGATCAGATCGCCGGCACGCAGCGCGAGGAGGTTGGCGGAGGCCGAAGTGTCGTCGTGTACGGCATCGACACCCAGACGGTGAAAGGCAGCTCGCTGCAGACGGTTGAAGGCGAGGCGAACCTGCGCGTGCAAGGGAGCTTCAGCCTCGAGGTCGGGACCGAGGAGGACCCCCCGGACGGTGGAGGCGTTCTCGTGGGGAGACTATGCGGTCGGCAGCGCGAGCGTGCTGCGGCTGCGAGGTGAAGGTGGGCTCGTGCTGTGCGCGGGCGAGAGCCGGATCGAGCTCACCCCCAAGGGCATCACGCTGAAGGCGCCCAAGGTCTCCATCGCCGGTATCGAGTCGGTGAGTGTGCAGGGCGACGGCCCGCGTCTCCGGCTGGACAAGGAGGCCGAGGTGGTCGCCGAGACGGTTCGGATCTACGCGTCCGAGTCCAGCGTCGAGCTCGACAAGGACGCGCACATCAACGGCAAGCTGGTGAAGCTCAACTGCGGGCCGCTCGACCCGGACGACATGACGGGCGAGGACGGGACGCCGAGTCTCCAGCATCTCAAGCTCAAGCTCACCGACGTGGGCATGACGCCCTACGCGCACAAGGACTATGTTCTCAAGTCCCTCGGGGTGAAGATCGAGGGCAAGACCGACGGCGACGGTGTGCTCGAGGCTGATCTGCCGGCTGAGGCACGGACCGCGGAGGTGACGCTCTGGGTCGAGCCGCGCCCGACGGGCAAGACGAAGCGCTACGTCATCGCCCTGGGCGAGCTGGCGGACCCCGACTCGGTTCCAGGGATCGAGAGTCGCTTGCGGAATCTTGGCTACTACTGGGGCCAGAGCCAGACCGAAATCACGGGGGATCTCGCCCGCGCGCTGCGCGACTTCCAGCAGGACCACGGGCTGGAGTCCACCGGAAGAGCCGATGCCGCCACACGGGCGAAGCTCGTGGAAATTCACGGTACCTGAGGGAGAGACATGGCGTTCCTCACGCGCAGCGTCACCTGCATCGTTGTCAACAAGACGTCGTACTCTTTGCGGTTGTCGGCGAGCAAGCTCCTCCACGGCAGCCTGGACACGCCGATCCCGAACCGCATCCCCCCCGGGGGTAGCGGGAAGTGGACCTCGAGCACGGCAGGCGCTTTCACGGGCACCGAAGGATGGGCGGTGTTCGAGCTCGAGGGGGCCGAAGCGATGTTCGAGGTCGACTGGAACAACCCGTTCGTCGGCACGAACTCTTTCAAGCAGATCTTCCGTCTGCTGCCGGATGTGCTCGAGTCTCCGGCCGGCACCTATGTCGCCGCAGAACCCACGGGCCAGGATCTGGAGGACGCCGACGACGTGACGGTGACCTTCTCGCTCACGGTGGAACCGCCGGAGCCGGCAGAGGCCGCAGCGGGTGCTGGCGGTACGGCCGCCTCCGAACCGGCGCCACCTCCTCCGGACGAGGACGCGCCACAGGTGGTCAGCGCGCAACCCGGCGTTGAGAACCATGCGTCCGGCATCGGCGTTCTCACGCCACCACGCCTGTCCGTCGCGCTGAACGCCGTGGACCCCGGTGACACGGGGACCGATACGAGCATCGACGCCACGCTAGCGCTCATCGCCAAGCGCCTGGAGGGCGGGCTTGATACCGTCTGGAAAAAGGGCGCGGCGATGGGTCTCTGGGACACGACCAAGTGGAAAGAGACCGACCCAGAGGAGCAGTGGGCGCGCGCGATCACCGAGCTGCTGCTCGGCTTGCCCTACAACGGCTCGGCCGCCGTTTACGGGCACCCGAACAAAGACACGATTTTCTACAAGCCGTTCGGCGATCCGGCATCGAGCCCCATCGTGCCGCTTGCCGCGGCGTGCCAGCATCTCGTGAGCCTCGGCGTTCTTTCGCGAGGATTCACGGTTCCGGAGCTAGGCAACGCCGGATTTTCCTGCAACGACGCGTCGTCGTTCAGCGCATTCAAGGGCGGCAAGTGGTTCCGGGACAGGGAGAAGCGGAGCATTTCCAAAGCCATCGACGCAGGACTGGAACCGGGTAGCCTGTACGTATTCAATCCGGATCCTACGTCGACCAGACAGCTTGAAGGGTCACACATCGCTTTTGTCCTGCGCGTCGACAAGGATCAGAAACAAGCGCAGTTTTTTGACACAGCTGGCCTGAATCATCCGGAACGCCGAGCGGGACCTGTTCCGGAGATCATGAAGAACAGTGCTGGGTCGGGCAGCTACGACGAGCCCCTCTGGGATTTCGTCTCGACCTCGTACTACATCGGCATGGGCATGCCGAGACCGCCTGCCGCGCTGGCGGCTCAAGTCGCCCGGTTGAAGAAGGCGCGTCCGATCGGATTTGCTCGCCTTGTGATGACGACGCGAGGTGCTCAGTTCGACGGTGCGGTTAACCCGAAAAAACCGCCCCCTCAACTGCTCTTCGTGAGCCGGCTGCTGCGCACGTACGGCGACGCCGAAGACCAGAACTTCACGCTGTCTCGATATTACTGGTCCCTGCGCAATTTGCCAAACACGAGAGACGTGCAGAGTTGCTGGATATTCTATGTGCCGCTTGACGCCCCGGTGGGGCAAGACACGCCTCCGGAAATCAAGGCCAAGCTCCAGCCAGCAACGACGATGATGAGCGCCTCCCGGGAGACGAAGGTGGACGACCTCGGTCTTCCGCTAAGGCGCATGCGGCTGCTCATCCTGGGCGCGCTCGCCGATGGTAAAGTGGCGCAGGTGCAACGCGTCCGCACCAAGGCTATCAACAACAAGCCGGGTGAGACCGGCCAAGTCCGTTCGATCAACGAGGAGCTGCCGCCGGGTGCGTTCCCTCCAAACCTCCTGGCGATGATCGACGCGCTACCGCCGAAGGCGATGATCGACCCGAGCGGAGGTCGCGCGCTGCCAGCGCTTTTCCGGGACTACGCTGCCTCCGCTGCGCAGTGAACCTACTTGCTGAAGCGCAGCACGGCTCCGACTGGCCTGGTGCGGAATAGTACGAAACGCGCGGGCTCCGCCTCGGTTGCGAGAGCCAGCCAGAGGTCGTCCGGGGCGGTAGCAACGAACTGCATGGTAGACGACCAGGCGTCTGTCCCGCCAGGTTGAGGGATGGGCGCCGTCGCCCAGGCTCCATCCGATGCTTGCCTGCGGTACAGCGCTGGCTTGTTGACCCCTGCGATGAGAACCCAGAGCGCACCATCCGCTGTGGCCTGGCACAGCGGACGCCCACCATCGAGGCCGATGCCTGGTGTGTCGAGCCGCCCCCACGACTTACCATCAAATCGAGCCAGATACATGGAGTCTGGCGCGCTCCCACTGGAGTCGACGAGCTTGCCGCATAAGTATACATCAGCCTTCGCGACGCCCTGTAGGCTCACGGCTTCCAGATGGGTACCTTGTGGCGTCGGTGGAAGCTCGACGACGCTCTGCGGCTGACCCGGGGTCCAGCGTTCGATAGCAATCTCATGCTCCGGCGTGGCATTGTCAGGACCACTGGTGAACAGATGGCCCGTCGGGAGTGACAACATGGCGTGGATGCCGATCCTCGCCAGACCACCGTCCACCTTGGCGGGGATTGGCAGAGTGCCCTTGGGGCTTCCTTCCAGAACGTCGAACCAGGTCTGGACGACGCCATCCAGGTTGGCCCAGATCAATGCACCCAGGCGGCCATCCCCGGGGTAGTAGGTGCCCTCGTAATACGTGTTCGGTCCCGTCTTCTTGATGAGCTGGAAGCGATTGCTTCGGTATCGGTAAAGAGCACCCTGTTGGTAGTTTGCGTTCGACTCCGCGTCGTTCATGAGCTGCGCGAATACCGCACCGGGCCATGCCCCGAAGATGACCGACGCGGTTCTGCCCGGGCCGACAGCCTTGGCGAGCGGAGCGTGCTCGACAAATCGGTCGCCGTCGAGCACGGCGAAGCGCCGGCCAGCCTGAAGGAGGAGCGCTCCGTCGAGGCGATGCAGCATGTACGCCGGGCTGAAACCGGAGTCGGCTCGCGGCTCCATCACCGCCTCTGCCGCGACGTGGAATGAGAGCTGGAGCGGCGGAAGCGACGGAGAAGGGGCTGGTGCAGCTGGGCTGGTCGCGGCGGTTCCGCTGGCCGAGGTCACCGGGGAAGCTGGCGCTCCGGAGCTCGCGAGCGGCGACTCTGCTGAGCGCACGGCGGTCCCGCCCTCCGGAGAGGCTGGGCTGCGGCAGCCGTAGAGCGCGCACAGGGCGAGGATGCTCGGGCGCAATGCGCGCAGTGTGCGCGAGGTCGGCAACATGCTCGTACACTATCCTCCAGCGTTGGCGGAATCAACGTAATCGCCTGAACTGCGCGCATGGCCGCGGGGCCACCCCTGTTCCGTCGTACACAGAGGGCGTAGGCTAGGATCATGTCAGGCAAACCCGCGGCTAAGCAGGGTGATAAGGTCGTCGGCATCGACACGCACCTGGTGATGGTGCCCTCGCCCGGCGGGCCGGTGCCCACGCCGACGCCGATGCCGTTCAGCGGGGATCTGTCGGGGGACCTGAGCGCAGACGTCCTCGTCGAGGGCAAGCCTGCCGCGATCCAGGGCAGCACCGCGACGAACACGCCTGCCCACGTGCCCCCGGGGGGCACCTTCCAGCGAGCCCCATCGAACCAGGCGCGGGTCCAGGCGGGCAGCAAGACGGTGCTCATCAACAACAAGCCCGCCGCGCACCTCGGCGATCCGGCGCTGACCTGCAACGACCCGGCCGATGCGCCGAACGGGAGCGTGATCGCAACCGGGACCGTGCTGGTCGGCGACTAGGCAGCGGGAGGTGGCGGACGCGAGGAAGGCGGCAGTGGCGGCACCGACAGCGAGCGAAGCGGCCTCGCTGGCGCAGTATGCCGCCGTCAAGGCCGCGGTCGCGGAGGGGTTCCCGCTCGAGGACGTGCTCGCCACCGAGGGGCTGAAGCCGCGTGTGTTCGCGCGGGCCGATCTCGCCTGGAAGCGGCGGCTGGCTGCGGAGCCGGAGCTGCTTGCGGCATACGAGCAGGAGCTGGGGCTGGCGGAGGACTGGCTTGATCGGCTGGTCGATCCGCTGGCGGAGGACGCGGCCGCCTGGGCGAGCTTCCTTGCTGCCTTCGAGAGACATCCGGCGCCGGTCGAGCTGCTGCGGGGGAACGATCTGGGCATGAACGACGTCTCCCGGCTCAGCCGCCGCTGGGCGCGGCGCGTGGAGGAGGACGCGAAGCTCGGCGAGCTCCTCGTGGAGCTTCGTGCGAAACCCGGGAAGCTTGGACCGCTCCGGGTCGGCTCCCGTGTGCTGAGGCCGTCGAGGATGGCCGACGCACGGGGAGCGGCGAACGCGCCCACAAACGATCCCAGCGCGGCGGTGATGCCCAGCGAGCCCGGTCTGGGCCTGGCCGAGTACGCGGCGCTGTGCGCGGAGCTCGCGGCGCTGCCCGAGCAGCGCGAAGGGGTGTTGCGGCGCCACGGCTTGGGGGACGAGGCGGCGCTCGCCGCGCTTCATCGGGGCTGGCGGGTGGTGCTGGGGCGCGATCCGGTGCTGGCGAAGGACTTCGAGCGGCTGGAGGCGCACCACGCGCACCGGCTGGAGATGCTCCTCGCCCGGGCGCAGGACGTCGCTGACGTCGAGGGCTCGATCGCGCCGCTCGCCGTCTCGTCTGCGCCGCCCGCGCCGTCTTCCGGCGCCGCGGCGCCCCCGAAGGCGCTGCAGGGCACCGGACCCCTGCTGGACGTGCCCCGAGCCGCGGTGGTGCCCTTCATGCCCGCGCAAGGCGAGATCGCGATCGTGAGGGCCGAACCAAAGCCTCCGCGCGCCGCGGAGTCGCTCACCGGCACGGCGCCCCTGCCCGACGTTCCACGGGGGGCGGCGCTGCCATTCCCGCGGTCCACCGTGTCGGCGGCGGTGAAGCCCCCGCCACCCGTGGTCGCGGAGACAGGGCCGCTCGTGGACGTCCCCCGCGGCCCAGCTCTGCCGTTCGCGCCCGGGGCATCGGCGGCTCCTCGGCCACCCGCGCCGACAGCCCAGCCGCAGCGGCCACGGGCGCCCCGGGAGGCCGCTGTGACATCACCGGTGCAGGCGCTCCCGCGAGGCCCGGCCATTCCCTTTGCCGCGACGGCTCCGGCGAGGCCTGCCGGAGCGCCGGCCTCACCGAAACGTACTCCGCAGGCTCCGGCTCAGCTCGGAGAGACGTCCCTGAGCCTCGAGATCCCCCGTGAGCTGTTGAGGCAAACCGCGAGCGCGCAAGCTGCGGTGACCGGAGCCACCTCCCAGATCTCCACGACGCCGCCGTCTCCCGCGCCGTCGAGCAATGCTGGCACGAGCGGTCCAGCGCCCCTCGCCGAGCCGATCGACATCGTCCTGCCGCTCGCCCAGTACGCCGCGCTCTGCGCCGAGCTGTCCCTGTTCCCTGACGCGGCCGAGGAGATCTTCCGGCGATACGGGCTGGGCTCCGCCGAGAAGCGGTCAGCGGTCGATACAGCCTGGAAGGGGCGGCTCCGCGAGCACCCGACGGAGTACGCACGATGGCAGGAGATGTTCCGCCAGTGCCATGCGCACTTCGCGAAGCGCGGTAGGCCTGCGGGGTAATCCACCTCGATCTCGCCATCGGGCTCGCCCGTTGCTCCGCGACACGGAGCCGCTCAGCGAGCCGGCGCGAGCCCCTCATGGGCCTCCGCCACCTCCTCGTCGCCTGCCCTTCGCCGCCGCCGCGTCGTGGTCCGCTGCCGCCGCCCCGCCGTCATCCGCTGCTGCCGCCTCGTTTTCATCGCCCGCTGCCGCAGCGAGCGCCGTCTCCTCGGTCGACGGCGCCGCGCCGGTCGGCGGCGGCGAGAGCGTGGTTCCCTTCTCGGTCAGCTGCACGCGGAACCGGAGCAGGAACGACAGCCCCAGCACGCCCGCCACGCCGGGGAGGTCCTCCACGATCGCGAGCTTCACGCTCGGGGCGGAGGCGCCTTCCACCTCCAGCCGGCCGGCGACGGCGAGCTTCGCCTCCTGAAGGCCGCTCGGCGTCCACACCCACAGCACACGCGGCCCGGCGGAAAGGCCGATCCGGTCCGCGAACGCTCTCTGTACAAGCACGTGGCTCACCATCGTATCGACGACGAAGACGCCCTTTTCCTTGCCGTCGATCGCTGCTTCGCCTCGAGCCAGGCGGTCCTCCCCGAGCGGCAAGAGCGCCTGTCCGGTGACGGCGAGATGCTGGCATTCGGCCGAGGTGGCGAGCTGGCTCGCCACCTCCGTCACGGTGAAGCCAGACCACCCCGCGAGCCGCGTCCCTTGATCGGCATTGTAATGGAGGCGCTGGACGAGCGGCGCGATGCTGTCGCACGGGCGGCGGAGATCCTGATAGACGCGCGCCAGGTGGATGGGCGCCCCCCGCTGGTGCGGGCGGAGCGCGATGCATTGCTCGTAGTCGGCGGCCGCCTCCTCGAGCTTCCCCTGGCGTTCCCGCGACTCGGCGCGCCCGCAAAAGGCGTCCCCGTCGGCCGGGTTCTGCTCGAGCAGCCGCGTCGCCGCGCGCTCCGCCCCGGAGTACTCTCCGCGGCGGTTGTGGGCGGCGCGGATCTTCCAGAGCACCCTGGGCTCGTGGCCGCACGCCGCGAGGAACGCCTCGCTGCGCTCGATCACCTCGCGATCGCGATTGGCGCGACGGAGGAGCTCGGCCAGCGTGAGCATCAGGTCCTCCTCACAGGGGTTCGCCTCCAGCGCGCGCTCGGTCGCGGCGAGGCCCTCCGGCGGCATCCGCACGGCCGCGGCAGCGTGGATGTACGCCGCCGCGACGCCGCCCACCGCCGCGAGCAAGACCGCCGCGACGCCCGCGCTCCTGAGCGCGCGACCGCGCCGGATCGCACGCTCGCAGCCAGGGCAGGCGACCCCGTGGGAAGCGGAGAAGGAGACGCACACGTGGCAGACGGGAGCGCCGCAGCGCGCGCACTCCTCCGTCGAGGGGGCCAGCGCATGAAAGCGGCAGCGCGGGCCTTCCTCGATTCGGGCGCGATAAGTCACCCTCGTAGGCTAGCACCTCGGGCGAGCCCGCAGCGGCCGTTCGCTGGGCGCGCCGTGGATACCCCCGACGCAGAGCGGCGGTCTCCCGCACAGGAGACGGGTCCAGATCGTCGTTTTCGGCGCGGAAGCGCACTCCAGTGCGCTGAGCACCGAAAACGACGAGATGGGCCCGTATCCGAAGCGGGTGACCGCCGCTCTACAGCACCCAGCTGCCGACGCCGCGGAGCGACACCAGCGCGCCGACCGGCGGCGACCTGTACGCGACCCCGACGCCATCCACCGAGAAATCATTGCGCCGGAGAGGCACCAGCGCGGCGGCGCCGACGTCGAAGCCGAGCGGACCTGCCAGGCTCGCCAGCGACAGCTCGAACGGTATCGCCAGCCACGTCTTCTCGACGGCGTCGTTCCGCGTGAAGCGGCTCGCCGCCGCCTTCAGCCGGCCAGCGTGAACGCCGGAGCACACGTCGAAGCGCAGCACCCCAACGCCCGCGGCCGCGAAGCAAGCGCGCACGACGCCGCCGAACATCGTCTCGCGGAGCTCGCCCGGCCCGAGCTCCAGCGTCTGCGGGACGAGCCAGAGCGCGCCGATCGCCGCTCGAAATCGCGCACCGCCGATGCCGAGCTCCGTGGAGAGCGCGGGCGCGAAGGGACGCACCACGCCGAACAGGCCGGCAGCGCCCGCCGCCAGCGTGAGCCGCGTGGCGCCACGTTCGGACGTCGGCGCCTCGCGCTCGCCGCCGCCGGCGCCCGCTGGCGCGGGCCGCGCGACAAGCGGCCGCTCCGCCGAGGCGCTGAGCAAAGGCGCTGGAGGCGCTGGAGGCGCAGGCGGCGGCGCGTCGCGCGCCTCGACCCCAGGCCCCTGCGGGGACGACGCCTGCCCGTCGGAGTCGAGCAGCAGCGCGAGCGTCACCGCCGTCGCCTGCTCGAGCCCGGCGCAGCTGCGGCTGCGATCGCGCAGCTCGCGCGCGCCGCTCCCGCTGCGGATGGACGCGCGGAAGCCGTCGGCCTCCCGGGTGAACTCGACGACGTAGGAGCCGCTCGCACCCGTCTCCGGCCGACCGCGCAGCTGCTCGACGCGCTCGATGAGGCGCGCCGCGTCCGGGCAGCTCTCGGCGCCAGCACCGCGCGTCACGCTCAGGAACGGCTCGGTCTGCGCCGTGGCGGTCCCCGAAGCCGCCAGCATCGCACCAAGAACCACGGGAAAAGCGCGACGCCTCCGCATCGGGACGACGCGAGGGTAACCGCCGCGCGGAGCACGCGCATTTTTTTGTGATCGTCTCGGGCCGGCAGCCCCACTAGGGGACCGAGTGGTATCGTCCCTGCACAATTCCGCGCTCGATCTTGCGGCGTCTGCTCGTCTCGTTCGCTGACAGGTCACCGGGACGTTACGGCATGAGCACACCGGACCCCGAGTTTCGAGCCCTCTACGACGCGCACTTCAACTTCGTCTGGTGCTCGCTCAGGCGCCTCGGGGTGCGCGAGGCGGACGTGCTCGACCTGGCGCAGAAGGTGTTCTTGACCGCGCACTTCAAGCTCCCCGAGTTCGAGGGTCGCTCGCTCGTCACGACATGGCTCTTCGCCATCTGTCAGCGTGTTGCGAGCGACTACCGGCGCTCCGCGCGGTTCCGCCGCGAGGTCACGACGGACGCCGCGGAGATGGACCTCTACGGCGGCGCGTCCGAGGAGCTCGTGCTGAGGGCGGAGTCGCGGCAGCGCGCGCAGGCGGCGGAGGCCATCTTGAACAAGCTGCCGGAGCCGCAGCGCCTCGTGTTCGTCCTGTTCGAGCTCGAGGAGAAGTCGGGCCAGGAGATCGCGGATCTGCTGGGCATTTCCGTGGGCACCGTGCGCTCGCGCCTTCGTCTGGCGCGCGAGACCTTCTCGCGCGAGGTCAAGCGCCTCGCGCTGGCACAGGACACGAGCCGAAAGGAGGCCGTGTGATGGGGGATCCTGAACGGCTGCTGAGCGTCAAGAGCGGAGCGGACTCGCTCGAGCGGGAGCTCCTGGGGAGCGTGCGCCACGTGGGTCCGCCCGAGGGCGCGAAGGAGCGCGCATGGCGCGGCATCGCGGGCCAGCTGGCGGCGGGGACGGCCGTCGGGGCCACGGCCGGCGCCAGCGCCGCCGCTGCCACGAAGGCTGGAGTCGGTTCGCTGCTGCCCTCGGCGCTCTCGGTCAAGGCAGCGGCGGTGCTCGTGGGCGGCGGCCTGGTGCTCGGCGCAGGGTACTGGGCCCTCTCCTCCCCGGACGAGGCGCCTGCGCCGCCCCGCGCGGCGGCCCCGGAGCGCGCGCCCGCGGAGGTGCCGCAGGCCCCTGTGGCGCCTCTGCGTCTGGAGGAGCCCAAGGCACTTCCGGAGCCGCCGCTCAATGGCCCCACCGCGGGAGAGCCATCCCGGAGGCCGAGCGGACCGAAGCCGACGGAAACCGATCTTCTGCGCGCGGAGAGCGCGCTGCTCACGGAAGCGCGCGCCAAGCTGCGCTCCGGAGACGTGGCGGGAGCCACGGCGCTCCTCGAGCGCCTGCGCGCGCAGTTCCCGAACGGCGTGCTCCGGCAGGAGCGCGAGGTGCTGGCCATCGACGTGCTGGCCGCGCGCGGCAACACGCAGGAGGCGAAGCGGCGCGCTCAGGCGTTCGTCAAGCAGTATCCCAAGAGCCCCCACAGCGCGAAGCTAAGGCGGCTCCTGGATCAGCCGTGAAGCGCTGGTCGGCCGCTCGCATCATGGCGTTCGGCTGCCTTGCGGCCTCCGGGTGTGATGCGGAGATCACGTCGGTCGGGGCCTGGGCTCCTGTCGTGTCCGGATCTTCTTATCTCGAGGCGGAGCTCGGAGAGCTGAGCGGCGGCTTCACCGTGGGTGAAGACAGCCGCGCTTCCGAGGGCCGCTTCATCGCCCCCCCGGCCGGGGTGACCTCGGACGACGCGCCGGGGCTCGCGCGAGCGCGCTACCGCTTCGAGGCGCCGAGCGGGGCAGAGTACGTGATCTGGGGGCGGATCCACGCTCCGGGCGCCCTCAACAACCGCTTCTGGTTCCAGGTGGACAGCGGCCCCTGGTACCTCTGGCGCATCGGCGTCGGCGACATCTGGTTCTGGGACGATCTCCACGACAACACGAGCTATGGCGAGCCGCTCCGCTTCCCCCTCTCGGCCGGAGCTCACGAGCTCGTCCTCGCGAACGCCGTCGAGGGCGTCCAGCTGGATCGGCTGTACTTCACGCCGGACGGCGACGAGCCTCCGGGCAACGACACGCCCTGCGATCCGCCGCATTCGATCGAGATCGAAGGGAAATGCCTCCCGAGCTGCGGCGCCTTGAAGGGAACCGCGTGCGGCGACGTCCCGTGCGCCGGGCGCGAATTGCTCGAGGCCTACGATTGCGCGGTGTGCTGCAGCATCGAAGGACCGTGAGCCGGCGGCGCTCCCGCCATCGGGTCGGAGCCCGGTGACCGTAGACCCACCTCTTCGTACCAATCGAAGCGTCTCCACGCTTCGACGACGAAAAAGGTGATCGTGCCCGAGCGGGTCTCCCACCGAGGCTGAGTAGCCAGCAGCCCCGAGCGGAGTCCTGAATGACTACATCATCGATTGAACAATTCAAGTCCCACGGAAGCGTGGGCCTGCTCGCCGTGGCGCTCGCGCTGTCGGCGTGCATCGGCAACCTGGGCAGCGAAGACGGCCAATCGCCAGCGGAGGGCACAAACGGCACGAGCGGCAGCTCGAGCAGCGGAGGTTCGGGCTCGGGCTCGGCGGGTCCCGGCGAGCCATTGAGGTGCGATACGAGCACCGTCGATCCTGGGCCTTCGCCGATGCGGCTGCTCTCGCGGGAGCAGTACCTGAACACAGTGCGCGACCTCGTCGGCGACGTGCCCGGCCTCGATGCGGCGCTCGGCCCAGCCATCGAGGCGTCGGCGTTCGGCCTCTTGCAGCCGGACGTGACGCAGGTCGAGCTCGAGCATTTCCAGACCGCGGCAGACGCCATCGCCGCGGCGGTCGTCGGCAATCGGGCGGCGCTCGACGAGATCGCGCCTTGCGAGGCCGGAGCCGAGCCGAGCGAATGCGCGCGCCAGCTGGTCGTGGGCTTCGGCGCCCGCGCCTACCGCGCGCCGATCACGGACGCCGCCGACATCGAGCGACACATGCAGCTCTTCGACGTGGGCGCGGAGACGAGCTACGAGCACGGGATCGAGCTCCTGCTCCGCGGCATGCTGCAATCGCCGCGCTTCCTGTACCGCGTCGAGATCGGCACCTCGGAGAAGGTGAGCGATCGCGCCGTGAAGCTCTCTCCGTACGAGGTGGCCGCCCGCCTCTCGTACATGCTGTGGGGCACCCTGCCGGACGCCAGGCTGAACGAGGCCATCGAAGACGGCAGCCTGACCACGAAGGAGGGCGTCGCCGCGCAGCTCGGCTGGATGCTCGAGGACGAGCGCGGCCAGAAGCTGGTCCATCGCTTCCTCGGCAGCTGGACGCACATGAACGGCCTGAACAGCGTGGTGAAGGACGCGGACGCCTTCCCCGAGTGGCAATCGCGGTCGTTCCGTGAGTCGCTGCGCGGGCAGGCCGACGCCTTCTTCGATCACGTGCTCGACGACGAGGGAGGCAAGCTGAGCGCGCTCCTCACCTCGACGACGGTCTTCTACAACAAGGATCTCGGCGGGTACTACGGCGTCACCGGCGACGACTCCTTCCAGGCCCTGAAGCGCACGGACGGCACCGCCTCGGGCATCCTGACGCTCCCGGCCCTGCTCGCCATCCAGGCGAAGCCCGCAGAGAGCTCGCCCATCTACCGAGGGAAGTTCGTGCGCGAGGCGCTGCTCTGCCAGCAGCTGCCGGCCCCGCCGGCGAACATTCCCAAGCCGCCCGAGGTCGACCCGAACAGCTCGACCCGAGAGCGGCTGTCGCAGCACGAGGTGGACCCGAGCTGCGTCGGCTGCCACCAGCTGCTCGATCCGATCGGCTTCGGCTTCGAGCACTACGACGCGCTCGGCCGCTACCGCGAGCTCGACGGCGGCGAGCCGGTCGACGCGAGCGGCAAGGTCATCGCCACCCGCGACATCAACGGCGATTTCGAGGGTGTGACGGAGCTCGGCGCAAAGCTCGCGGGCAGCGCCGAGGTGGAGGAGTGCGTGGCGCGCCAGTGGTTCCGCTTCGCGATCGCCCGCTTCGAACAGGACATGGATGGTTGCTCGATGGAGAGCTTGCTCGAGAACTTCAAGGCTGCCGGCCAGGACCTGAACGCGCTTCCCCGCGCGGTCGTGGGGACGGACGCCTTCCTTTACCGCCGCCCGATCGACGCGCACACGAAGGAGATGCCATGAACCGAAGAGGCCCGATCGATCTCCGCACCCAGATCAGCCGCCGCAAGCTGCTGGGCGGGCTCGGCGCCCTGACCGTCGCGCTCACGAGCCCCGTCTGGCGGAGCGCCACGGTGTTTGGACAGGACGCCAAGCAGCCGGGCGCCAAACGCTTCATCGGCATCTTCTCGGCGAACGGCACGGTGCCGTCGGCGTTCTTCCCATCGGGAGACGCGCACGAGGCGCCGCTCTCGCTCGGCCCGATCCTGGCGCCGCTCGAGGAGCACAAGCAGCGGATGCTGGTGCTCAAGGGCGTGCACATGAACTCGACGGTCGAGGACGAGCTCGGCGTCCCGAGCGAGAACAAGCCCGGCGGCCCGCACATGAAGGGCCCCGGCGCGATGCTCACGGGCGGCTCGCTGCTCGCCGGCAGCTTCACGGGCGCGGGCGGCCCTGCCGGCTGGGCGGATCGCATCTCCGTCGACCAGCACATCGCCAATCGCATCGGTGGCAACAGCCAGTTCCCGTCGCTCGAGTTCGGCGTGCGCATCGAAGGGCAGGAGCCGCTCCGCGTCATCTCGTACCGCGGTCCGAACCAGCCGAACACGGCGGTCGACGATCCCTTCCAGATGTACTCGCGCATCTTCGCCAACGCCGATCTCTCCGAGACGGAGCTGCAGCGGCTGATCGCCGAGCGCCAGAGCGTTCTGGACTTCCTGAAGGACGATATCGGACGCCTGAAGGCGCGCGTCAGCTCCGAGGACAAGGCGCGGCTCGAGGCGCACCTCGGCGGCATCCGCAACATCGAGCAGCGGCTGCAGAGCTCGGCGGTGTCGTGCACGCCGCTCGCGATGCCGGAGAAGTTCGACACGCGAGCGATGGAGAACTATCCGAAGGTCGGCCGGCTGCAGACCGATCTGATGCTGCTCGCGCACATCTGCGGCATGACCCGCGTCTCCACGTTCATGTGGGCCAACGCCGATAGCTGGCAGTACTATCCCTGGATCGGCGTGAACGAGGAGCACCACGAGCTCTCCCACGCCGGCGACAACGACGCGGTCGCGAACGAGAAGCTCGTGAAGATCAACGTCTGGCACAGCGAGCAGGTGAAATACATTCTCGATCAGCTGGCGCTCGCCAAGGAAGTGGACGGCAGCTCGGTGCTGGACAACACCCTGCTGCTCTGGGGCAACGAGCTGGGCGTCGGCAACACGCACACGTACAAGGATATCCCCTGGGTGCTCGCGGGCGGGGCGGGCGGCTACTTCAAGATGGGCCGTTACATGAAATACGCCGACCTGCCACACAACAACCTGCTCGTGTCGGTGTGCAACGCCATGGGCCTCGACGACGTGACCACCTTCGGCATTCCCGGCGTCTGCACCGGGCCGCTGCCGGGCCTCCTGGCCTGAGCCCCCTTTTCGCCTCGCATCCCCGGGCGCCGCGCACGCCGCGAGCGGCGCGCACGCCGCGCACGCCGCGAACGACGCCTGGCACGTGGGCGCCCAGCGCCAGGATCCGGGTTGCCCCGGGCGGCTTCGGCCACTACGCTCCGACACATTTGGCTTGTGAGGAACCGTGGTCCATGCGCCGGCTCAGTCTGCGTTCTCTGATTTCGTCCTGCTCCTCCTCTCCGCAGCGCCCAAGCTCGGGCTGCCGATCGACGCGGTCCTGCGCGACGCCGCGCTCCCGCCGGAGGCGCTCCGCCAGCGCGGATTGCCGATCTCCCTGAGCGTGGCGCGGCAGATATGGTCCTCCGCCGAGAAGATGAGCGGCAATCCGCTGCTCGGGCTGCACGCCGCGGAGGGGCTCGAGGTCGGCTCGCTCGATCTCCTGGACTACCTGACACGCAGCAGCAGCAGCTTTGGCACAGCGCTGGAGCGCGTCATCCGCTTCGCTCCGCTGGTCGCCAATGGGGGCGTCCTGAGCCTCGAGGTGACCGGTCGCCGCGCGCATTTCCGCCACGTCTCGCCGGACGGCGTGCCCGCCGTCGCGGATCTCATCGTCAGTTTGATGGTGCTCCGGACGCGGGCGTTCTCGGGCGAGCACATCCGCCCGCTGGCGGTGCGCTTCCGGCACCGCCGCGAGCGCGTCGCAGGCGAGTACGAGCGCGTCTTCGACGCTCGGGTCGAGTTCGATGCCCCCTGCGACGAGCTGGTCTTCGATCGGGATCTCCTGGAGCTGCCCTTCCATTCCGCCGAGCCGCGCCTCTGTGAGATCCTCGAGGACTGCGCGGCGGCGCGGCTTCAGGCGCTCGGCAAGCTCGGCGGGGCGCCGGCCGCCCCCGCCGGCGCTCCGTCGAGCTTCGTCGCCGAGGTCCGGCAGGCCCTCCAGCTCTGCATCGACCAGGGCAACCCGAACATCGATCGGGTCGCCGAGCACCTCGGCGTGAGCTCGCGGACGCTCCAGCGGCTGCTGCGACAGCAGGGCACGTCGCACCGCGCCCTCTTGATGGAAGCGCGAACCGAGCTGGCGAACCGCTACCTGGCCTCGTCGAGCCCCACGAGACGCGCGCTCGCCGCCGGGCTCGGCTATGCGAGCACGCGCTCGGTGTCCCGCGCGCTGCGCCGCCGGTGAGCCGGAGCTCACCGGCGGTCCAGACAGGGACTCCACGCGCGCGCGGTCCATGACGGGTCAGCGGCGCGTCGCGACGAGACCGTCGTGCAGCGTCACGGATACCATTGAATCCGAAGCTGCCTGTTGCTCGTCGTGCTCACCTGATAGACAACGTCGTTCGCCCTGCCCGGGAACGGGATCGTGGTCGTTGCGGACCAGCTGTTCGCCGGGGCGCTCTGGGGCGCCCCGCCGTTGGCCGACACGCTGACGCCGTTCAGCGGAACGCCGTCCGTCGGGCTCATCTGCAGCGTCAGGGTCGCCGGCGTCCAGGCGGTCGGGAGGCTCGCCCGATCGATCTGGAAGCAGGAGGTCCCGTTGACCGACGCGACGATCGCCGTGCTCATCGGCCCTAGGCTCTGGCAGGGCGGCGCGGGGTTCTTGTAGAACCCGAACGTGTGCTGCCGCGTGAACATCGGGACGGTGGCGCTGCCTGCGTAGTCCGCGAACACCGTGACGTCGTGGCTCCCCGTCTCGGTGAACTGGCCGACCTTCAGCGAGTAGACGCCGTCGTTGGCCGTCGCGTCGCCGTGCGCGGCGGCGCCGTCGTCGTGGAACGCCAGGGGCGTGACCGCGCCGCTCGGGCCGGTCATCTCCGCGCTGACCGCGGCGCCCAGGACCGGGCTGCCCAGGTGGCTCACCTCGGCCTCCACGATGAGCGGCGCCGTCCCGACGTTCAGCGTGCTCGGCGTGACCCGGAGCGAGATCGTGTCGGCCAGGGTCGACACAGCGGAGTAGAGGTAGATGGGCTGATCCGAGCTGTTGGTGGCGCAGATCTGCCAGGACCCCTCCTCGTACGGCTGGGTCACGTTCAGGGAGAAGCGCTTGAAGCTCTCGGCCGAGAAGAAGGTCAGGTCGGAGCCCGACGTGGCGAAGTTCATCTCGGTGATCTCGGACGTCGGGTCCCAGGGGGGCAGCAAGTGGACCGTCGGCGCGGCCGCGCCGACGAAGAGCATCGTGAAATCCACGATCTGCGCCGCCGAGACGAACGCGTCCGCGCACGACGTCGACTGCGGCAGGATCTCCGTCAGCACCTGATCGATCATGCCGCCGTCGCGACAGTCGTTCGCCATGCGGTTGAACGCGCCGATCAGCTCGAGCTGGTCGATCGCGGTGTCGCTGTCGGCGCGCAGGTAGAGCCCGGGCGAGACCCCGTAGTTCGCCGCGATGTCGCTCATCATCGCCTCGTCCGCCCCCGACCCGAGCGCGATCGAGTGGACCTCGTCCACTCGGTTGTAATAGTCCGAATAGAAGTCGCTCGGGGCGGGCGGCGTGTTGTGCTGCCCGTCCGACAGCAGGATGACGCACTCGCGCGCGCTCTTGGTCGGGCTCTCGGCGACCAGCATGTCGAGCGCCTCCTCCAGGCCAGCCCCGATCGAGGTCGACCCGTCCGCGACGAGCGCGTCGACCGCCGTGTCCAGGCCGGACGCCGGCAGCGCCGTCAAGGGGTACGTGATCGACGAGGTGTCGGAGTAGCTCGCCACGCCGAGCAGCTCCGTGAACGACTGCGACGCTGGCACATTGCTCGATACGAGCGTGTTCCAGTAGATCTTGGCCGCCTTCTTCGCGAGCTCGATGCGGTCGCCGTACATGCTGCCGGACCGGTCGATGATCACCACATGGTTCGTGTCCAGCGGGGCGACCTGGGCCAGCGCCGCCGACACCCCCGCCACGCTCGTGAGGAGACCGCCGGCGACGCTTGCGAACATTCTGAATGAGCTTCTCATCTTCTCCAATCCTTCTTGAGTGTCGATCAAAGCCAAAGATCGAGAGCGGGGCGCATCGTCGTGCCTGCGCCCCGCTCCATCGCGCCGGCGTTCAGGGCCTCCGGAACACCACCTCGAGCTTGGGGCGCCGCACGTCGACCGCGTAGTCGCTCGACGTGAACGAGACCTCCCGGTGCTTCACCACCTCGTCCTGGAGCCGCATCATGAAGCCGTGGTTGCTCGAGGGCGCGCTCAGCATGTCCCGCACGAGCTCCGTCACGTCCACGCCCGCGTAATCCTGACCGTCCGACGTGCTCCGCGGCAGGAGCACCTCGTGGAGCGACGTGGTCGTGGGCTGGTTGGCCCAGGTCACGGTGTTCTCCTGCCACGCCGAGGTGACGCGCTGGAGCAGGAAGGCGTTGGAGCCGCCGAGCGTCGCGTGCCCCGGGCCGAGGCCGTTCGAGGTACCCTGGCCGTAGAGGCGCGCAGCGGGATCGGCGTAGAGGCTGAGGCGCGCCCGCTCGATCGTGGAGCCCGCGGGGATGGGCGACAGATCGAAGCGGAGCAGGCCCCGGTTCGCGTATTTTGTGCCGCCAGAGGTCCACAGCCCCGCGGTCAGGTTCGGGGAATTCCCATTGTTGGTCCCGACACCCGAGCCCAGGTTGGTGATCGTCGCATCGACGCCGGCGCTGCCGGGCTGGAGCGTCAGCCGCTCCGGCTCGTTCTCGCAGTGGCCGCCGACGACGAACACGCCGCTCACCGCGTCGCACTGCGCCTCGTAGGTCGGCGTGTGACAGGCGCCGTCGGGCTCCGTACACGAGCCGATGGGCTCTGCCCCGCAGGCGTCGATCTGCGCGCAGGTGTAGCCGCTCAGGAAGTAGCCGCCGGCCTCACGGCAGCTCGCGCTGGAGCTGATGCCGCCCGTGCCGAGGTCGGTGCAGCCCTGGGACTGGCAGCACGCGCCCTTCGTCTCCAGGCGGCAGCTCGACGAGCAGCCGTCGCCGCTCTGCGCATTGCCGTCGTCGCATTGCTCGGACGCCTGCTGCACGCCGTCGCCGCAGCAGCGCTCGACGGTCACGCCCGCGTTCTTCACGACGGAGCACTGGATGATGTCCTCCTCGGGGCCCTGGCACGTCCCGCTCACGCAGGTCTGCCCCGGTCCCGTCGTGCAATCCGCGTCGTCGAGGCACGAGCAAGGCACGGTGTCCTCGGAGTGGTCGTCGAAGCAGGCCTCCACCTCGGCGAGCCACGCCTCGGCCAGGGCGCTGGGGTGCACCAGGTTGGACGCCTCGAGCCCGTTGCTCGTGTCGTACAGCAGCGCGGTCAGATCGAACGTGGGCGTCGGGGTGTTGACGACGGCGCCGCTGAAGGCGCCCACCCGCAGCTGGTTGGCGACGGCGGAGCCCTGCGCGTCGAGGCAGCCCCAGTGCTTGAGCAGGTTGATGTGCGCGTCCTGGCACGGGAAGCTGAGGTTGCCGCGCAAGCCGCTCACAAGTCCGACGTACGTGCAGGTGCCGGTCACGAACTTCTCGGCGAGCGCGTCCTTGTCCTGCAGCCACTCCATCATGGGCCGACCTTCGATGCAGAGGTTCTCCATCGTGGACACCTGCTCTCCCAGGTCGAAGCCGAAGTTGAGGACCTCCTGCACGCCGCCCGTGACGTCCTCCGTGGTGGGGGGCAGCGGGTCCTCCGCGTAGAGCGGCAGCTCGTCCTTGCACCACGCCAGGAAGTCGGCGGTCTCCGACGTGACGGTCGCGTAGCGCTTCACCTGTTCCGGCTGGTAGTTCGTCACCTGGCCGAGCGACGTGCTGTCCCACTGGTACGTCGCCTCGAGCCCGGGCTGGAACTTGGCCTTCTCGACAGAGCCGATATCCCAGGACCGGCGCCAGTCCCAGAGCGTGAACTTCTTCGGCTTCTTGAACAGCTTGACCTCGAGGCCGATGTGAATGCCCGCGTTGAGCGCGGCGATCAGCTCGATCTCGCTCATGCCGTAGGTGGCGATCGCGTGGGCGGGCGCCTCCTGGTTCTTGAGCCCCCAGATCACCTGCTCGGCGAACTGGGCGCCCCCCTGCGGCGCGCACGCTCCGTCAGGCGTGCAGACCTGACCGTAGCCGCAGACGGTGTCCGCGGTGGCAACGTCGTAGTTGCAGCGGCGGGCGCACGCGCCCTCGACGCACGTGCGGCCTGGCTCGCTCGCGCAGGTCGGGTTCGGGTCCGCGCTGCACAGGCAGTCGACGGGCGTTCCGCCGACGGTGCACAGCTTCTTCACCGCGTCGCACGTCTCGCCGCTCGCGCAGTCGGCGTTCGACGCGCAGCCGCACGCGGACTGGAAGCCCGAGTGGAGCGGGTGGCACCCGGGGCCCCTCCACTCGACGACATCGCTCTTTGTCTCGGTCACGCAGCGGTACGCGCCGAAGGTGCCAGGGCACTCGGCCTCCGTGGCGTCGTAGGTAACGGCTCCCGGGATCGTCGAGTCGCAGTTGCTCCCGATCTTGCGGACCGTCGACGGCAGCGTGTCGCTCACGTAGATGTCGCCGGAGGGCAGCACGGCGAGGCCGCCGGGCAGCTCGAGGACGGCCGTCGTGGCCAGGCCGTCTTGCCATACGGTGCCAGGCCCGCCGGCGACCGTGGCCGTGGCGCCGAGCGCCGGGTCGAAGCGCCGGATGCGACCGGGCCTGTTGCCCTCGCCGATGAACACGCTTCCAGAGCCGTCGATCGCGAGCGCCTGCGGGGAGCTGAGCCGAGCGGCCGTCCCGACGCCGTCCGCGGAGCCCGCGGTGCCGTTGCCTGCCACGGTGGTGACCATCGAGGTCGCGATCTCGAACCGGCGCAGCGAGTGATTGAACGCGTCGGCGATGTACAGGTTGCCGCGCCCGTCGGCGACGATGCCGGACGGCTCCGCGAACCGCGCGGTCGTCCCCACGCCGTCGGCGTTCCCGGACGCGGAGGCCAGGCCGGCGACCGCGATGTTCGCGCCCGTCGCGAGGTCGATCCAGACCAGCGTGCGGTCTCCGCTGTTCGTGACGTACAGGCTGCCTCCGACCACGGCCACGTCACGCGGCGTGCCGACAACGGTGCGGTCGGCGATCGTCGTGACCTGGCCGCTGCTCAGCGTGAGCTTGCGGATCGTGCGGCTGCCGCGATCGGCGATGTAAAGGGCGCCGTTGTGGAGCGTGATGCCCGAGATGGTGTTGAACCGCGCGGCGGTGCCCACGCCGTCGGTGGTGCCCGAGGTCGTCGACCCCGCGATCGTCGTCACCGCGCCGCTCGTCAGGTCGATGCGGCGCACGGCGGTCCGGTCCGCGACGTAGAGCATGCGCGTCGACGCGTCGTAGGCCAGGTCGCCGTTCTGGAGGAAGCGGGCCTGATCGTACGTGCCGTTCACGAGGCCGTGCGACCCCGCCAGGCCGAAGGGCGATGACGCCACGGGGAGGCAGCAGACGCCGTGCTTCTGGCAGCCCGAGATGTCGCGGAGATCGTCGCTGCGCACGTCGGTCGCGCAGGTGCCGTCGCTGTCGCACTCGTCACAGGTCTTGTTCGCGTTCCACTTGGCGGTGAAGCCTTGCTGGAAGGCGGTCTTGAGCAGCTTGGCCTTCTTCTCCTTCATGAAGGTGGAGAACAGCTCGTACGAGAGCTTGCCTGGATTGCACAGCTCCTCGGTGATCCCCGTCCAGTCGTCGATGCAGGCGCGGCCGCCGGTGATGAAGGTGAGGCAGCAGGAGTTGTTCGTGTCGAGCGGGGAGCAGCCGAGGTTCATCCCGGACTCCTCGACGAAGCGGTTCGAGCAGTACGTCTGATCTTTGTAGTTGAAGACGGGCTTGCACTCGAGCGACTCGTCAGGGTTGCTGTTCACGAGCGCCCGCTCGAGCGAGGTGTTGAGGTCGACCACGCCGCCGGAGCCGCTCGGCTTGAGATCCACGGAGAAGCCGATGCTCGCCTCCACGCCGACCTTCAGCCGCTTGCCGAGCGGCACGCCGAGGAAGAGCTTCGCGCCGATCTCCGGGCGCACCGAGACCTCCGTCCCCGCCTCGCCCGTCACGTCCGGCGCCTGGAACGGGTGCATGTTGCGATCGAAATCGACGTTCTCGATCTTGTGGTTCGTGTGCTTGTTGAGCGCCTCCTGCAGGCGCTTGCGCATGAAATAGGCCTCGTCGTACCACTTGACCCCGGCGCCGAGCTTGAAATACGGGATGAGGAACGCGCCGGGGACCGGGGGGAGCGGGATCTTCGTCAGCTCCTTCTCGATCGGCTTCATCTGCAGATCCAGGTTGAGCGCCGCGGCCATGACGGCGGCAGAGCGCCCTTCCCAGTCCTCGACCGGCTCCGCCGCGTCCCTGGGCCATGTGGCCGGGCTCGGAGCGCCGGCCGGCGTGTAGTCCGCCGTGTAAGAGAACGGCATGTAGGTCCCGATGAGGAACTCCTGCGGAGACACCCGGCCGTCGTGGTCGGTGTCGAGCGATTCGGTCTGATCCTCGTCCGCCAGGTAGAAGACCCCGTTCTTCTTGGCGGCGGAGAGGCTCAAGCCCCCGCCGCCCGAGTGGCCGAAGGCCGGGATGCCGAGGGGGGCTTCGCGGTTGAACCACTTGTAGCCGTCGAGCTGCATGTCGAACTCCATCCCCGGGAGGATGCTCAGCGTCTTGCCGAACGCCGTCACGGCGAAGCCGCCGGTGCGCATCTGGGCGCGCCGCTCCTCGCTCAGGTTATGCGACTCGTAGCGGCCGCCGATGCCCCACTTGCCGTCGCCGCTCTCGACCATCGTGGCGTACGCGCCGTGTCCCGCCCAGGGGATGCACATGTGCAGATCGGGCCGCTGCTCGGAGTAGCTGCCGAGGTGGTAGCCCTCGGTGTAGAGGTCGATATAACATTGGATCTTCGCGAGCAGCTCCGTGGCGTTCTCGAGCTCGCCGCCGACCTGCTCCAGGAAGTCGGCGAAGCGCCCGTCGGAGATCTCACCGGCGATCTTGTCGAGCCACTTGACGGTGGAGAAGGCCCATTTGAACTTGCCCGCTTCGGTCTGCTGGAAGTCGTTGGCGAGCCAGACGAGCACCCCGGTGCTGCAGGTGTTCGTCGGCGTCGTGACCGGATCGCAGAAGTCGGAGCACTCCTCGTAGGTCGTCTTGCTCTTCTGGATGACGTCCGTGCACCCGGCGACCACGCGCTGTGTGCAGACGCACTTGCCCTTGTCCGCGTCTGCGACGGTCTCCGTCTCGGCGGCGTTGATCGCCTCGGACGTCTTGTTGACGATCGACGAGAGGAGCTGCATCGACTGCAGGACGTGGAAGTTCGTCGTGATGTTCTGGAGATCCGCGCCCTTCGAGTTGGGGCTCTCCGGCATCTTGCCGAGCTGGTTCGGGTCGCACGCCTTGACCTTGAACTCGACGCCGGAGCCTCCGCCGGCCCCGCTCGCGCTGCTGGCGCTGCTGGCGCTGCTGGCGCTGCTGGCGCTGGCGCTGCTCGACGCGCTCCCCGCGCCCGAGCCGGTCTCGAACTCCTCGAAGACGGCTTTAGGCCGATCGGGCTGCTGGGACCACCTCGGCCAGCTCGGGGCGCCGCTCTGGCAGCCCACGTCGTCCGCGGAGCACAGCGCTTGCTGCACGCTTCCGATCGGCTCGCTCGGCTCGCTCGGCTCGTCGGCGCCGCCCGCGCAGGCCGATGTGACGACGCCCAAGCAGAGGAGGAGCGGGAGGCGCCCCGCGCGCCTGGGATCCGCGAGGGCATCTCGTGATTGGATGAGCTGACGTATCAGCATGGACCTAAGGACTGTCATTGAATCAACCCCGACGGCCTGGTCGGCCGAGATGAGCGGACGTGACGCGGTCGGCCGCCGTGCCCGCTCGCGGAGCGGCTCGCGGTCTCCCATCGTTGCGTGGATTAGCTGCCTCTGAGCCGGCGGCGAAGGCGACAAAGCGCGCCAGGCGCTGACAAAACCCGCCACGCGGCGCGCGGGCCGGTTCACCACTTGAAAACGCGGTGGGAACTACCCCAGCTAACCGGGCGCCCTCAGCGCACGGAACACCCACGACCGAACCCCCGGACCGCGACGCCCATGACCTGCCCCGACGATCGCCTGACACGTCCTCTATCGGCTCGACCCGGCCCGGCGCCCCGAGAGCGCCGCCGGCGCTGGCCGCGCCCCTTCGCGACCGCCGCAGTGGCCGCCCTCGCGCTCATGTCGTCCGCCTGCGACCCGGGAGCGCCCTCGCCTCCCGGCGGACAGGCCGCGACGGACGATCTCGCGCTCTCCGCCTCGCTCGGCCTCTCCGCCGGCGCGGAGGCGGCAGGCGACACCGCCGCGGCGCTCCCGGTGCCGGCCCCGGCGGCGCTCGGCGGAGCCCCGGTGAGCGGGTTCGCGGATCTGCACTTCCACATGATGTCGGAAGAGGCGTTCGGGGGTGGATGGCTCCACGGCAGGCACGACGGCGCCGGCGCCCTGGACGATTGCGACGGCGGCAGTCCAGGGAGCGATCACGGCCGCGTTCGACAGGATCTCAGCGCGCTCCTGGACCGGTGCCCTCAGTCGACGATGCTAGATTTCGCCAGCAGCGGCGCGCTGTCGGCGCTGCTCGGCCTGGGAGGCGGCGTCCTCGGCTCGGAGGTGATCGGCGAGACCGAGGGGACGAGCGGCGACACCGGGCTCCACCTCGGGCGAAAGCGCTACTCCGAGGGGTGGCCGCGCTGGGACACCATCGCTCACCAGCAGGGTCATGTGAGCTGGCTGCGCGCGGCCCACGATCGCGGGCTGAGCCTCATCGTCATGTCGGCGGTGAGCTACGACTGGCTCTGCTCGATCCTGCCGGAGCAGAACCGGCAGCGGGGGTGCGACGAGATGGTGGATGTCGATCTCCAGATCCAGATGACCCACGCGCTGGCCGCGCGAAACGCCGGCTGGATGGAGATCGCGCTCTCGCCTTCGCACGCCCGGCAGATCGTCGGCGCGGGCAAGCTGGCGGTGGTGCTGTCCATCGAGGCCAGCCACCTGTTCGGCCGAGACGTCGACGCGGCGAAGATGCGCGCGCAGCTCGCCAAGTACCACGCCCTGGGGGTCCGGACGCTCCAGCCGGTGCACCAGGTCGACAACGCCTTTGGCGGGGCGGCGCTGCACAACCCGATCTTCCAGCTCGCGCAGTACACAGAGAGCTGCTTCATCGACACCGACTGCGGCGCCACCCTCGCAGGGGTCACGCTGGGCATGGATGTCGACGCGAGCTGCCGCAACATGCGCGGGCTGACACCCCTCGGCGAGGCGCTCGTCGGCGAGATGATGGACCGGGGGATGCTGCTCGACGTCGCGCACCTCTCGGAGCGCGGCGTCGATCGGGTGTTCCAGCTGGCGCGGGCGCGCGACTATTATCCGATCTACATCTCCCACGGTCACTTCCGGGAGATCATGGCCCCGGCGGTGGCCGAAAAGGAGAAGTCCACGCCGGCGCGGGTGATCCGGATGCTCCGGCAGACGGGCGGCATCTTCGGCCTGCGCACCGCGCACGACGAGACCCGGCAGTACAGCCGCAGCTCGGTCGAGAACAGCTGCCAGGGCTCGTCCCGCTCCTTCGCGCAGGCCTACGAGTACGGGCGGCTCGGCCTGAAGGTCCCCATGGCCTTCGGAGCCGATCTCAACGGCTTCATCCAGCAGACCCGGCCGCGCTTCGGCGAGGACGGCGCCTGCTCGGCGGCGTTCCAGGCAGAGGCCGATTGCCAGGCCTGGGAGCAGCGCGCGCAGGGGCCCGGCCCCCTGGGAGCGGAGTTCGACGAGAAGGGCCTGGCCCACGAGGGGATGCTGCCCGACCTCCTGGCCGACCTGGATCGCCTGGGCGTGGACACGACCGGCCTGAGATCCTCGACGGAGTCCTTCCTCCGCATGTGGGAGCGCGCCCAGGGGCCGCGGGCCGGGATGGCCGATCCCGCCGCCGATCTCGACGAGACCGGCATCGCGCCCTTCGTGGCGGCAGAGGAGCGGGAGCTCGCCTATCCCACGAAGTGCGGTGCGGCCTACTGCCCTGGGTTTCAGGTGCTGGGCGGGCGATGCCGGTTCGATGACGAGTGCGCGAGCGGCCAGTGCACGGCCGTCGCCTGCAACGCGATCCCGGGGCGCTGCGTCTGCAACGACGACGCCGATTGCGGCAGCGGCCTCCGCTGCGCGCTCAAGACGCCTGGAGTCGGCGGCGACAACGCCTGCGAGCCGAAGAAGGCCGAGCATCAGCTGTGCACGCGCGACAGCGAGTGCGCCTCCGGCCGCTGCGGCGGGCTGATCGCGGGCGCGGGCTTCTGTTACACGCCCGGATCGAAGAGCATCGGCCAGGGCTGCCGTGTGAACGAGGAATGCCCCAGCAACCGCTGCGGCGATCTCACCCAGACGTGCCTCTGCCGCTCCGACGCGCACTGCGCGGCGAGCCAGTTCTGCGGGTGGGGTACCAACGAGGGCGAGTGCGTCGACAAGCGCGGCCGGGGGGCGGCGTGCACGAAGGACAACCAGTGCGCGTCCGGGAACTGCAGGTTCCTCTTCTGTCGCTGACGCGCCACGCGACACGCGAGACGTCGCCAAGCTCACTTGCCGGGAGGCAGGTCGATCGCCGGCGCCCGACTGACCGCGACGGGAGCGATGACGCGTGGACCTGCCCCTCCTCGACGAGCGCCCCCACACCTTCTTCAATGCCTCTCCGTCGCTGAGGCGCCGGTTCTGCGGGACAAAACCGTATGCGGCCGCGGGAGAACCCCGACGTTCGCGCCGGGGCTGGAAGTCGCGGACGGATCCCGTCCAGCCGGAGCGAGCGCATGGCGCGCGGCTCGGCCTGGACAGCAATCCTCGTGTACCACCGTCTTACCATTCACCACCGTTTTCTATTGCCACATTCCGGGTTCGGCCTATATTCCACGCCAATCAACTTTCCTACCATCCGCCGCGCATCGCCCTCGGCGTGCTGCAGCGCTTACGCTTCTCAAGCCCAGGACGCTCGTCCATCATCGCTTCGCTGCATTGGCCAGGGAGCGGAGCGCCGCTCCGCCGATCGGAGAGGCCGGATCACGCCTTGAGGAGCCAGGCAGCGAAGGCACGCTGGACGAGCAGCGCGCGTCGACACTGTTCCATTCGTTCGAGGGGGGGAGACATGGATGTTCGTGACATTTACGGCGCCGGAGGCCGCGACCTTGGCCGGGCGGGGCTTCCATGGAAGCTCGGGATCGCGCACGTTGTGAGCAGCTTGAAGGCCGGCGACGCCGAGCAGGTGGTCGTCGATCTGGCGGCGCTCCAGCGCGCTGCGGGCCATGACGTGACCGTGATCGCCATCGCCGACGATCCGGATGGCCCGCGGGCGGAGCAGCTGCGGCGGCGCGGCGTCGATGTGCAGCTCTTGCCGAAGCGCCGCGGCTTCGACGTGAGCATGACCGCCCGGCTCGTCGCGCTCTTCAGGGCGAGAGGTATCTCGCTCGTCCATGCGCACAACCAGCAGCCGCTCATCTATGCCGCGCCCGCAGGCTGGCTGCACCGCGTCCCGGTCGTCCACACGAAGCACGGCGTCTCGGACGACCTGCAAAGCCGGCGATGGCTGCGCAGCGCCGCCGCCGCGTTCGTCGACGCCCACGTCGCGGTCTCGCGGCCGACGGCCGAGATGCTGGTCGACAAGGGCCAGGTCAGCGCCGAGAAGCTGCACGTCGTCGCCAGCGGACTCGACCTGTCGCGGTTCGCGCCCGATCCGGTGGCCAGGGCCCGTGTCAGGGCCGAGCTCGGCATCTCGCAGCAAGCCTGGGTGCTCGGGAGCGTGGCGCGCCTCTCTGCCGTGAAGAACCACGCATTGCTCCTGCGCGCGGCGGCGCAGGCGCTGCCGGAGGACGGGCGGCTGCTCCTCGTCGGCGATGGTCCGGAGCGCGCGCGGCTCGTCGCGCTCGCGCGCGAGCTCGGCCTGTCCGACCGCGCGCTCTTCGTCGGCGGGCGGCACGGCGTGCCCCAGATCCTCGCCGCGCTCGACGCGTTCGCCCTCTGCTCCGTCGCCGAGGCCCTGCCGCTCGCCGTCCTCGAGGCGATGGCCGCCGGGCTCCCCGTCGTCGCGACCGCGGTGGGCGGCGTGCCCACGGCCCTCACCGACGGGTACACGGGCTTCCTCGTGCCTTCCGGGGACGCCGAGGCGCTCGCGGCCAGGCTGACGGAGCTCCGCGACGACCCCGCGCTCGCCGCGCGGATGGGGCGGTACGGCCGCAAGGTCACGCTCCAGCGTTACTCCGCTGCCCGCATGGTCGAGCGCTACATGGACCTCTACACGCTGCTGCTCGTACGGCAGCTGCACCGCGGCATGCCTGCCGTCCGGCCGAGCGACCTGCTCGCGTATACGCGGAGCTCATCGTTCTTGCAGCGCGCGCTCGGCGTGAGCGCGGCCGCCGAGGTCCCGGGCCCCGGCTGGGGCGCGCCGCGCAGCGACGCAGCGGCCAGCGCGCGGCGGCGCTCGCCGATCGCGCTGTCGATCTGAGCAGGCGCTCCGACGCAACGGATCCTGTTCCGCCGTCACGTACAGGAGAGCCAGCACACTCCGGGGACGCAAAGCCGGCGGGCGCGGTCTGCGGGGAGACGCCTACGACATCAGAAGGTGTTCAAGGAGAATCTTGAACCCGAGGCCGATGAGAACGACCCCACCAGCGATATCGAGACGCTTGCCGAGCATCGCCCCGAACCGCCGTCCCGCGAACAGCCCCGCTGCGCTGAGCAGCGCCGTGACGACGCCGATCGTCACGACGGAGATCGCGAACGGGGCGTTCAACATCGGCAGCGTGATGCCCACGGCGAGCGCGTCGATGCTCGTGGCGATCGCCAGCACGAACATCGAGCTCCACGCGAAGGGATCGACCGTGGTCTCGCCCTCGCCGCTGTCGTCGCCGCGGGCTTCCCAGAGCATCTTTCCGCCGAGGAACGCGAGCAGCACGAACGCGATCCAGTGGTCCCACGCTTGCACGCGCGGGCCGATCCGCGCTCCGAGCAGCCAGCCGATGACGGGCATCAGGGCCTGAGCGCCGCCGAAGAACCCGGCGACGAGCAGGACATGGCGCGCTCGAATCGCCGGGACAGACAGCCCTCGCGCCGCCGCGACAGCGGTCGCGTCCATCGCGAGCCCGAGCGCGAGGAGCAAGATCGCGCTGTAACTCACGAGCCCCTCCGCGCGTCGCCGACAGAGAGCGGGTGAACCTCGACAGTGACGTGCTGGAGGCTCGCGATCGGGACGAGCGCGTCACGGTAGGCGGAAGGCGCCAGGGGGCTCGGCACCGCGACCGAAACGATGCAGGCGCGCGCGCCGGGACCGATGTCCCACAGGTGGAGATCGACGACGCTCGCTCCAGCGAAGGTGGACTCGATTCGATCGCGGATGCGCCGAGCGAGGGACTCGGAAGGGACGACGTCGAGCAGCTGCCTGGCTGCCTGTCGGCAGAGTCCGTAGCTCCACTTCGCGACGACGAGCCCGCCGACGATGCCCATCCCGGCGTCGAGGAACGTCCAGCCAAAGTAGCGCCCACCGAGGAGGGCGAGGATCGCGAGCACGCTGGTCAGCGCGTCCGCGAGGACGTGGAAGTACGCCGCACGCAAGTTGTGGTCGTGCCCGTGGTGGTCGTGGCCATGGGCGTGCTCGTCGTCGTGATCGCCATCGCCGTGATCGTGGTGGCCGTGGTCGGGATGGTCGTCGTGCGCCTCGTGATGGTGCTCGTCAGCGTGGAGGAGCTTCACGCTGACGAGGTTGACCGCGAGACCGACGACGGCGACAGGAAGCGCCTCGGAGAAGGCGATCGACTCGGGATGGAGGAGACGGCGCAGCGACTCGACGACCATGAGGAGCGCGATGAGCGCAAGCACGACAGCGCTCGTGTACCCGGCGAGGGCGTGCACCTTGCCCGTCCCGAAGGAGAACACGCTCGACCCGGACTGCTTGCGCGCGAACCAGTACGCGACGGCCGCCATACCCAGCGCGCCCGCATGCGTGGCCATGTGCCAACCGTCGGCCGTGAGCGCGAGCGAGTTCGTCGCATGGCCGACAACGAGCTCCGCCAGCATCATGGCGAAGGTCAGCGCGACGACCCACCGGGTCTTGGTTTCGTGCGAAGCCGCGGTCGCGCCGTGGTCGTGGGCGTGTCGAAGCTGGGCGAGCATGTCGGATCCAGTGGAGTCGCTCATCGTTGCTTCCTTCACTTCACATAGGCGCGGACGATCTGAACCAGCTCCTCCGCGGCCTCCCGCTGAGGTGCCGTTGCGCGCTCCCCGTCGATGACGTGGGTGCGGATGTGCCCTTCGATGAGCTCGCCCACGAGGCCGTTCAGCGCTCCGCGCGCCGAGGTCACCGTCTGCAGGACCTCCGAGCAACCCGCTTCGCCCTCGAGGGCTCGCTCCACCGCCTCGAGCTGCCCGCGGATCCGCCGGACGCGGGCGATGAGCTTCTTCTTGTTCTCGACCGTGTGCACGCATATAGCATAGGGGGGTATACTATCCTGGTCAAGCGCCGCGCGCTGGCTCCGCTCGAAGCCCGGCGAGGGTCAGTGCAGGTCTGTCGCCCTCGCCGAGGTCGCTGAGGCCGAACTCCCAGAAGTTCGGCAGGGGGCTCGATCAGGTCCACGAAATGGGCGTGCGCCGGCTTGCGGTTCTCGACGATGGCCCGCAGCTGCAGGCGCTCACGGTCGGCAAGGATGCGCGCCACCTCGACGTTGACGGCGTAGCGGGCGAAGCGGCCGGACGGTCCGAGCACCCGGTCGGTGCCGAGCTCTGACTCGCCGAGCGTGAGCGCGCCCGCGCTTCAACGGCATGTTCGCTCGAGCGGCGCCTCTCGAAGCAAGGACTCGCGCATGGTCGTGACGAAACCGAAATGGCCGGCCTCACCATCGCGCATGCAGGTGCGCTCTCTGCCACGTCGCCAGCTCCCATTTCTTCCAAAATTGGAATTTTTACTCAGCCTATCAACCAGTATGACAGCAGGTAGGTCCAGTGGAACGTTTGGTAGATCCGACCGTGCGAAACCACGCAAGCGTCAATCTCCTCAATATAATTCTATCTATACGCAAATGAATCACGTGCGGAAACGCATGCTCCTCGCGCATGCGAAGGTGCACCGAGAGCTAGAATTGCCGTGATTCCATAGGCTTCTGCGCAGCGGCCTCATCAAATACATGCCGGACCCCGAACTGCGTAACGGCGTACGCTCCGTCCCCGTCCTGAACGGCTCACGACTCAGCAGCCACGTGCCATGTGATGCTTGCGAAATCTTTCCTATTTTTCTTGGAAAGCCAGTTTACATATGGAACAATCCACCACGCTCCTCGGATCACGCGCTATCCGGTGAGCCAAGATGATCGCAGAAGGGAGGGGATCTCTGCGTGATTCAGTCACTGCGGCTTATCTTCATTCTCTGTGCCTGTGAGCTCTTCGTCGTCGCGCCCAGGCCGGTACATGCGCGCGAGTTCAGCGCTGGTGTGAGCGTGGGCGGGATCCAGGTCGGAACCGAGTCCAGGCTCGCGTTGAGCCCGTTCGCCAAGGTGCTCTGGCGAAAGAGCAGCGAGTTCCGCCTCGAACTTCATAACATGTTCAGCATCGTCCCTGGCTCCCGCGTAGGCCTCTACGACCGAACGGCGGTCACGCTCGGGTACGACACGAAGACAGGCAGCGTCAGCCTCGGGCCATCTCTGTCGCTCTACTCGATGCCGGTGTGCGGTGCCGTGCTCTGTAACCGCGTGATGGGGCTCGCTCCAGGCGGGCGCGCACAGTCCGACTGGTACTTCGCTGGGCGCCTGGGGGCATCCACGAGCCTCAACGTGGACTGGGCTGGCGGGAGCAGCCGTGTTCTTCCTGGCAGCGTGGTCGTGATGGTAACTGCTGGGCCTATCTGGAGATTCGGGGGAGAACCGAGATGAACAAGCTGTTTGCTGTTCTATGTTTCGGTCTAGCGGGGTGCAACTTCGATGTCGGGGATTGCTACCTCCGAAGTGAGGGCGAGAGCGGCGCCGGCGGCGTCATCATCACCGCGACAGGGGTCGGCGGCTACGGATTCGGCTCGACAGGGTCGGGAGGCTTCGGGCCTGTGCCGCCGCTGGAGCCGCAGGACATGGATCCGCCTTCTCCTCCCGTCTGTAACATCGCGAGCCAGACGCCATGCGAGGAGAAATGCGAGGCGGACTCCGAGTCTGACAATATTCAGTGTGGAAAGATCGAGGATGAAGCGCAGCGGACAGCGTGTCGGGATAGCGCATACGCTAGATACAAGGGCTGTCGAGAGGGCTGCGAGCGGACAAGCAATAAAAGCTGCGATGAGAAGTATCAGGATTGCATGGACCGCGCTCCGTGGCGGTCTTGTGCAAGTCCAAATTCTGGAGACCCAGGCGAGACGAAGTGTCGAACCTGCTATAGACGATGCGAGTCCGGGGATCCACCGTCGCCTAGCTGCAAAAAGTGTCTATTCTGAGATTTCAATGACTATCCACTTTACTACAAATGAGGACATTCGGAAAGCGATCCGGCGCGGGCTTCGCCTTCCTGTGCGTTTCGTGCGCGATAATGTGCTGGAGGGGCCGTGTGCGTCCGATCCCGAAGACCATTGTGAGCGGCGGTGCGATTATTGGAAACTTCGGGGGCGGGAAAGGACACGATTTCGTTCGTCGTTTGATGATCTTATCGGCGCAGTGAAGTCGCGTCAGCGAATCGTCGTGTGGACGTCCGGGTTGTGGAGGGATAGGCTGATGCTGTGGGCGCTCTGCGCGTGGAGGCTCCGCCATCGGCCCGAGCACCCGGATCTCGACATCGTCGTCCTGGGAGATGCGCCGGAGGACGGGTTTAGCCGTGGATTCGTCCACGTGAAGCCGGCTGACGCTCGCCGCGGTCTGGACGACGCGCACGCTCTATCTCGGACGCGCGTCCAGCACATGGCGCGCTCCTGGCGAAAGCTATCCGGTCGGTCTCCGGTGCTGGCCACCGAGGGTGGGCGCGCAGATCGAGTGCGGAAGGATCTTGTAGAGCTGGGCACCCACCAAGCTGCATTCTTTCCTCGGGTGGACGGTCGCGCGCTCACCCTGTCTTGGGTTGACGAGCTCTTGTTCGCGTGTCTCGATAAAGACTGGTTGACGCCAGCGGACGTATTTATGCACCGTTCGTCGGCTGGCGAAGAGCTGCGTAATGGTTGGGGGGTGCGCATCGGCGATTGCTTTCTCGCCATGCGGCTGCGCCAGTGGGCCGAGCACCGTGGGCCTGAGGCCGCGATGGAGAGTGTGCCCTATAGGACGGACAGACCACCTATGCTAGAGGCTCGCTATAGGTTGACGGCCGTCGGCGAGGAAATGAAGCGACGCGGTCTCGCCGAAATCACCCAAGGGCCACCGCTGCCGATGTGGGGCGTCACGGCGTACGACCCAGGGGCTCCTTGGGTCGTGGTGGATGACCGCGGAGGTCAAACGCGCCTCCAGCGGATCGGAGAGCGCGCCCCACAGGACGCGGGATGACCATCGAGACGCACCGCGCCCATCACGCCCGCTCCGGCAGACAGAGCACAGCGTCCTTCTTCCTTCCAGGCGCTGCTCGCCAACGAGCTCGCCGGCGTTCGACGCTCAGCTCCCTCGCACATTGACGACGACGCAGCGACGCCAGCCTGTGTTGAACCTCTTCGCGGCGAAGATGCAGGTGGTGCCTTCGGCCGAAGCCAGGCCCGTGGACCCATGATTCTGCCGAGCGCATCGCACACATCACCACACTTCACCAGCATCCACACGCAGCAACGCCGCACGCTTTCGTCCATTTCAACCAAGCGTCCGGGCGCGCGCGAGCGGAAGATGGACGCTTCGAGCAGCGAGCGCCGCTCGAAGCACCACGGTGAACATCGTGGTGTTCACCCCGTTCCCATGGAGGGAAGCGCCTATGCTTGGATGGTTGGGATTTCTCGCGGGCAGCGCCTTCGGCGCGTACGACATCGCCTCGGTCGAGGTCACGCGACCGCATCCATCGCTCGAGAGGGTGGTCTACGAAGTGGAGGCCGGGGACAGCCCCCTCGATCGATTCTCGATCATCCACGTGAGCAAGCGCGGGGCCGGCCGCGGCTGCAGCGAGCCCGTGATCCTCTTGAGCCCCTTCTCGCTTCCGGGCGATTTCTACGAGATCAGCGAGACCGGGAGGTACGCGAAATCCGCGGCCGGCGAGCTCGCCATGGCCGGCCACGACGTCTGGCTCGTCGACCAGCGGAGGACCGAGCTCCCGCCGGGCGCGTGCGAGTCCGGCGCCGCGGATTGCAGCGTGATGGCCGACTGGAGCTTCGACACGCTCTCGAGCGACGCGCTCTTCGCGCTCTCCCTCGTGCGCTCGCAGCATCCCGGCGCGCGGCCCGTCATCGGAGGATTCTCCGCGGGCGCCAACACGGCCATGGCCACCGTCAATCGCGCCCCCGGCGCCTTCTCGGGCGTGTTTCTCTACGAGGGCACCTTCTACACCGAGGATCCGGCGATCGCCGCGCACAACGACGCGATCTGCAGCAACCTCGAGGGGGCGCTCGCCTCGGGCTCGACCTACGATCCTAGCCTCGCCGTCCTCGGGCTCGCGTTGCGCGGCGCCGCCGCCGATCCCCAGGGCGAGTTCCCCCTGCCCATCTTCCCGCCAGGCACGACCAACCAGCTCGCCATGCTGCTCGTCTTCGGCGCCCCGCCCCCTCCGGGCGCGCTCGCCCCGACGCCCTCGTTCGTGCGCACCGTCGCCGATTTCGAGACCCAGAGCCTCGTCCATAGCGACCAGTCCCGGCTCGAGCTCGTGGGCCCTCTCTTCGACAATTATGGCTCCCTCGCCGCCATCCGCGATCTCGCGTGCGGGCTCTCGGGGCGCGACGCGAGCCATTATTCGAACCTCTCCGCCTTCCGCGGCGATGTGCTCATCTACGTCGAGGGCACCGGCTTCGGCCCCGCCATGTTCGACAGCGCCGGCCTCTTCGATCGTGCCGCGTCCGTCACCATCGATCACAACCCCGAGCTCGGCGAAGCGGACGTGTACTTCAACGTCCACTGGAAACACGCCTTCCTCGACCCCTTCACGCGCTGGCTTCGCCAGAAGATCTAGGACGCATTCCCATCAGGGGCGTCGGATTTCCAAAAATAATCGTCAAATTTTCCGCCGATCTCGCGCACATGGCACCTCGACATCCCGGAGCTGGAGGGATACACGCGGCCGAGTCATGCAGGTCTCGACGACGCCCATCACGTCGATCTCCGCAAGCGACGTGAACTGGCTGCTCGCCACGGAAGCGGCCAGTCGGCTGCTCTCCGGCGCTGATCTCTTCACCTTGGCGTTCGCGCTCTCGGGCCGGTCGCACCAGGAGCCGCTGACGCTCGACGAGGCGCATGACCTTCTCCTCGCGCACGGCCTTCCACAGGCGCTCGCGGGCAGCGCGCTCATCGAGCGGATGCGCGAATCGACGAGCGCGGATCCAGCGTTCCTTGTCTACAACGCGAGCACGTTCTGCATCGACCGCAACGTCGGTGTCCCGCGCCGGCTGGGACAGCTCGTCTTTCGTCACGACGTCCAGCGGCTCCTCGTGGCCCATCGTGCGGATCAGCCGCCGCCGGAGCGCCCTGTCACCCGCGCTCATGCCCGCTCACCCGCGCGGGCTCGGCGGACCGACGCGCCCGCCGCGCCGCCACGAAATCCCCCAACCACCCCGACCCTGGAGCGCCCGGCGCGCGCCCGCGCCGCCGGCGCGCGCGCCACGTCCATCGCCTCCCGGCCGCCCGCTGCCTCCCGGCCGCCCGCTGCCTCCCGGCCGCCCGCCGTCTCCCGGTCGCCCGCTGCCTCCGGCGTGGTGGAGCCGGCGCCCCCGCCCGAGCCGGCTCCTCTGCCGTCCCCGCCGCCCAGAAAACCGGCGCCGCTCCTGATGTCCGGCCTCGACCGATCCGAGCTGCTCCAGCGGCTCGCGGGCCCGCCGTCCTCGCTCGCAGCGGTGAGCCACGCGCTGCGCGCCCACCTGCTCGCCTCGGCCGAGCAGTTCGAGGAGCTGCTCGCGCTCGCCGCGCTCACCGGCGTCGAGCCGCACCGCTACCAGATCGAGACCGCGCGCCGCGTCCTCCGCGTGTTCCGCGGGCGCGCGCTGCTCGCCGACGAGGTCGGGCTCGGCAAGACGGTCGAGGCGCTGACGATCCTGCGCGAGTACCAGCTCCGCGGGATGGTCCGGCGGGCGCTCGTCCTCGTCCCCCCTGCGCTCGTCGGCCAGTGGACGGGCGAGCTCGCGGAGAAGGCCGGGATCGCCGCGCGCACGACCGACGACGCCGCGCGCACCGCGGATCCCGAGGCCTTCTGGCGCGATGAGGGCGTGGTCGTCGCGTCGCTCGCCCTCGCGAGGAGCGCGAAGCACGCGCCGCTCGTCCAGGCCGCCTCGTGGGACCTCGTGATCGTCGACGAGGCCCATCACGTCAAGAACCGCACGACCGCGGGGTTCAAGCTGGTCGACGGCCTGCACAGCCGGTTCCTCCTGATGCTCACGGCGACGCCGATCGAGACCGATCTCGAGGAGCTCTACAACCTCGTGACGCTGCTCAAGCCCGGGCAGTTCGCGACCCCGGCCGCCTTCCGCGCGCAGTTCGTCGACCCGAAGGACCCGCTGTCTCCGAAGAACCGAGAGCGGCTGCGCGCCCTGCTCGCCGAGGTGATGGTGCGCAACACCCGCGCCGACAGCGGCCTCGCGCTGCCACCCCGTTACGTGAGCACGGCGATGGTCGAGCCGCTCCCGGAGGAGCGCGAGCTCTACGACCGCGTCCTCTCCCTCGTGCGCGCGCACGGGGCCGACACCGGCTCCCGGATGCTGGCCTCGACGCTCCTGCTCGGCGCCGGCTCGAGCCCCGCCGCGGTGCGCGGGAGCCTGGAGCGCATGAGCGCGGGCGAGCGGCGCGTCCCCGCGCTGCGCGCCGCGCTCGCCGCCCTCGCGGAGCTCGCGGCCTCGGTCCACGCGTCCCGGAAGGGCCTTGCGCTCGTCGATCTCGCGCGCGCTCACGGCGAGCAGATCCTCGTCTTCACCCGGTTTCGCGACTCTCTCTCGTACATCGAGGCCGCGCTCCGCGGTGCAGGCATCGAGCCCGCGGCGTTCCATGGCGGCCTCTCCGCCGCGGACAAGCGCGCGGCGCTCTCGGCGTTCCGCGACGGCCGCGCGCGCGTGCTCGTCTCCACCGACGCCGGCGGCGAGGGGCACAACCTCCATCACTGCCATGTCCTCGTGAACTTCGATCTCCCCTACAACCCCATGCTCATCGAGCAGCGGATCGGGCGATTGCACCGGATGGGCCAGCGAGAGGAGGTGCGCGTCTACAACCTCTGCGCGCGCGGCACCGCCGAGGAGCGTGTCCTCGATCTGCTCGACCGCCGCCTGCACCTGTTCGAGCTGGTCGTGGGCGAGATGGATATGGTCCTTGGCAACATGGCGGACGAGCGCGATCTGGAGGAGCGGATCGTCTCCCTCTACGCGACGTCGCGCTCGGAGGAGGAGATCGCGAGCGGCTTCGACGCCATCGCCGAGGAGCTCGCCGCGGCGCGCGGGCGTTACGAGCAGGTGAAGCGCCTCGACGCCAAGCTCTTTGGAAAGGACTACGAGGCGTGACCGCGGCGCTGGGGATGCTCTCGCCCATGGAGGGCGCGCTGCCCTCTCCGCTCGATTTCGTTGTCGAGGCGCTCGCGGAGACCGGAGCGCTCGCCGAGCGGGAGGACGCGCGGGCGGTGGCGCTCCTGCCGCCGCAGCTCGCGGCCGAGCTCGAGATCCCGGAGGAGTGCGCCCTCGCGCTCTACCCCGAGCGGGACGGGGACGTCGCGTGCGGCCTTGGCTCCACGCTGCTCGAGCGGTTGATCGCGAGGGCGCGCGGGCGGCCGGTGTCCACCTCGGTGCGGCTCGCCGTGGATCCGCCGCGGCCTGCCCATGCCAGGGCCGCCGCGGACCGCTTCGTGCTGCGCAACGGGCTCTGTGAGCCCGGGCAGGTCTCCACGGGCACGGCGGTCTACGTCGCTGCCAGCGTCGCTTATGGCGTCGAGGCCGACGACCGGCGCGAGGGGCTCGTGCGGGTCGTGCTGAACGCGCATGACGGCGGCGAGCCGGACGCTGCGGTGGGCGCGCACCTGGATCTCGCCTGGCCGAGCGCTCTCGTGCTGCCGAGCGCCGTTTCCCTCTCACCGGACGATCGCACGGCGGACTGGATCGCGCTCCGCGCCGAGCGGGCGATGCGGGCGGCGGTGCAACCGCTGCTTGGCGAGGTCGAGCGCAGGCACGCGCGGGATCACGATCGTATCGTGTCGTATTTCGCGGACCTGATCGCCGAGGCGCGGGCGCCGCGGCGGCGCGCGGATCCGAAGGCGATCGAGGCCAAGGTCGCGCACCTCGTCGCCGAGCGGAACGCGAAGCTCGAGGCCTTGCCCGCGCGGTTCGCGGCGAAGGTGACGTGCTCGGTCGCCGCGCTGGTGAGCGCCGAGGTGCCGGCGGCGCTCGTGAACATGCGTCTCCGGCGGCGCAAGGAGTCGCGGGACATCGTCTTGCGGCTCCCGGCGGGCGCTTCGAGCCTGGACAGGCTCACGTGCGAGGCGTGCGGCGCGGCGACGGCGCGGCCGGCGGCGTGCGACGATCGGATGCACCTGCTCTGCGAGGCGTGCGCGCCGAACGCGCAGGGCCGCATCGCGTGCCCGGCGTGCGCGAAGCGGCGCTGAGGGCCTATGCGGCCGCCATGCCCCGAACCGCCGCACGATTGCCTCAAACCGCTCCACGGTTGCCTCGAACCGCTTCACCGCTGCCGAATAGGCGTTTGCGGAACTGCGCCTGAGCAGCAGCGACGGTGAGGTCCCGGCGCAGTCTCGCAAACGTCGGGTTGGACCAAGCCGGCTCGCGGCCGGGCGGGGCGGTCGCGAGGGCTATGGAGATCTTGCCGGAGAAGGCAGCAGAGGGTGGGCTCGGCGGAGCTCGCACGCGTGGTGCATCCCGCCGCCACGACGTTGGGCGCAGACGTGCCGAGACAGAGCGCGGCGCCGACGGAGGCCCAGCAGCACGCACACCGCCGACGTGTGGAGTGTGGTGGTGGCGTGACACGCAGCCATCAAGCCGAAGTGTCGGATCTTCACGAAGCGATGAGGCAGCGCGTGCAGCAGGAAGCGACGCAGAAATTCCTCTGCGGAGAGCGTCACGGTCTTGTCTCCTCGGGTCCGGAAGCACACGCCGCGCTCATCCATCCACTGCAGCCGATGATTGGACAGCTCGACACGGTGGGTATAGCGACCGAGGTAGGCAAAGACCTGCTCGGGCCCAGCGAAGGGCGGCTTGGCTTAAACCACCCAGGGCTTGCGATAGAGCGCGTCGAGCAGCGCAGCGAAGGCAGCGGGGTTGGCCAGCGCGGCGGCCCCGCCGGTCAGGTCGAGCTCTCCTTGGTCATAGGCCTGCCGAAGCGCGGCGAGCAACCTGCCGCGGAAGAGCTTGCCGAGAACCTGCACAGGGAAGAGGTAGCCGCGCCGCCCCTCGATCCAGCGCGAGCCGTCGAGCGAGAGCCCGCCGCCGATGACGATGCAGTGCAGGTGCGGACCTCGCGCACCAGGCGATTGTCGGCGTCGCCTGGGACGTGCAACGAGCGAAGCTCCTCCGACGTGGCCGGTTGCGCGGCCACGGTCGGCGGGTGCGGAAACCAGCAGGGTGGACGCTGCGGACGTAACGTTCCTCTGATGCCTTCTTCCATGACACGCATCGACCATACCGGCACCCGGGCGCATCGAGGCATGGCGTAATATTGCAGGATCGCAACCCACGCGACATCGAACGAACTCATTGAAATTCAATAAATTTTGGAGGGCGCTCCGGAATGACGCTATCGCGCCATGACGGTCAGAATTGTGCTGAAAACCATAGTTGAGTTGACGACAGTGAACGCGCCTGCTGTCCTTGCTTACCTCTTGGGGTGCCCGGCCCCAAGCGACGCAACAGTTACACCGGGTCATCCAAGCCAAGGAGCACAGAAAAATGAACAGCCAAGATCAGGTGAAGGAGCTCGAGCAACTTGAGGTCATCGAGTCGAACGAGCTGAAGGTCGGAAACGCGTTCCACTCGTTCCGGTTCCGCGTGACGTCGGACGATGACGACGTGGCGCAGCACGAAACGAAAAAGTCCGAGGTGTAGTCACCTCGATGACCCGGTGCGCCGAGAGGGGCACCGGGTCATCGCCTTCCGAGAGCCGACAATGGACCACGAGATCGAAGGGCGCTCGGACGACGCTGGGACCCCCGGAGGGGACGCGCTGCTGCTATTCCCGCCGTCGACCGAGGCGCGGCTATTCCCTTACCTCAGCCTCCCGATGCTGACAGCCTACCTGCGCCGCGCGGGGCTGGCCGTGAGGCAGCGCGATCTCAATATCGAGCTCGCCTTCGCGCTCTTCAGAGAGCCGGTGCTCGGCCGGTATCTCGAGCACAAGCTCGATGTGACACCGTCTTGCCCGCCACTGCGCGATGCGTACCGCATCGAGATGGCGCGCTACCTGCGTGGCGTGTGTAACACCTTGCGCGCACGCGTCTTCGACAAGGCAGCTTCGATTCAAGAGGCCGGCCCGGCGGTCCGACTGATGAGCCATGGCATCGAGCTGCTGCTCGAGGGCTCCGCCCTCAAGCGCGCGTTCACGTCGCTGCCCGCGATGGGTTTGGCGCTCGAGGCCTTCGGCGAGCCGGCGGTGGAAGATCTCGGCGCCTGTGCTCTGCGGGAGCTGCTCGCGGGCGCGCTCGGCGAGCGCCCCCCGGCCATCGTCGGGGTCTCGGTGGCGTTCTTCAGCCAGATATGGCCATCGCTCCTCATGGCCCGGTGGATTAAGGCGCGCTTCCCGGACACGCTCGTCGTCTTCGGTGGGCAGCAGATCCTGCTACGCCATGAGGCCATGGCGCGCGTCCCCGCTGTCGCAAGGTACGTCGACTGCCTCGCGACAGGGGCCGGAGAGAATACCCTGGTGTCGCTCGCCCAGGCCGCGGCCGGAGAGTGCCCGTGGTCGGAGGTACCGTCCGTGACGTGGCTCGACGACCGTGCGCCGCCGCGGATGGATCCAGCCCCGGCCATCGATACCCTCCCTTCTCCGGATTTCAGCGACCTCCCTTGGCGGCACTACCTGATGGATTCGATCCAGATGCCGCTCATCACCTGCGTCGGCTGCTTCTGGGCCCGCTGCGCATTCTGCTCCTACGGCAATCGCTCGCGGAAGCTGGGATATCAACAGAAGGCACCGGAGCAGATCGCCGCCGAGTGCGAGCACATCGTCGAGACATACGGCGTGCGACGTATCAACCTCGTGGACGAGATGACGAACCTCCCGGTCGCCATCAAGGCGATGCGGCTGCTCGCGCGCCGCGGCATTCGCATTGAGTTCAGCGTCCGCTGCCGGTTCGAGAAGCATCTTTTGGATATCGGGTTCTGTCAGGAGCTACGCGCGCTGGGCTGCGTCCAGATGGCCGTCGGCTACGAGACCACCTCGCAGCGGCTGCTGGACAAGCTGGAGAAGGGCGTCTACGCCGCCGACTACCAGCAAATCATCGACAACCTCCATGCCGCGGGTATCGAGCTCCGCCTCTCGGTCATGGGAGGCATCCTCGATGAGACCCCCGAGGAGTTCGCCGCGTCCGAGGCCTTCCTGACGAAGAACGCGGACAAGATTGGCATCGACGTGATGCAGATGCTCATCGTCGAGCCGGGCACGCGTCTTTCCGAGGATCCCGCACGCTACAGCCTCGCCCTCGAGGAGGGAGCAGCGCTGCAGGGCAACGCACTGCTCAGCTATGGCCAGGGACGGGTGGGCTACCGGCTCCGTGTCATGGAGGGCGACCCCTCCTTCGAGGAGCGCCAGGAGCGGTTCCTGAGCATCCACCGCAACGTACACCCGAGGAAGAACGACGACCTCCCGCCGGAGCGCCGGCACCCTCGCCGGGACGCGCCGGTCTTTGCGCTCAGGCTGTTCCCCTGGGCGCGGCTTCTGCACGCGCGACTGGACGGCGGTCCACCCGGGACCTTCCTGGTGAACCTGCTGTGGCAGACCTTCCACCGGCTACCTCCAGCGCTCCACGCGGAGGGCGACACGCTTGTCGCCGCCGACGAGGACGGCGCTGCGCTGCTGGGCCGCCTGCGGGCGACCGGCGCGGGCGAGCGTATTCCCGAGCGGAGGACCGCATGACGACGAGCGAGATTCGATTCCGCACGACCGAGCGGCTGGGGCTGGGTGTCGGCATGGACCTGCCGTGGGGCGAGTCCATCGGCTTCGAGCGCGACCCGATGCGCGGCGAGACCGTCACGCTGAAGGTGCACCGCTTTCTCGGCCGCTATCAGCGATGCTTCAATTACATGAGCTTTGCGTTCCAGCCGGGGAACCGGAACCGACTCCGAGCGGAGGACTACTTCCCGGCCTATGACGCCCTGTTCGCGGCCGCGCCGGACATCGCACATCGCGCCCTTCATCACACGCTGCTCAACATGGCGACGCTGGAGCCGTACGACCCTCGGCCCGTCATCGAATTCACCAATACCCTCGTCGAGCGCTACGGCTTCTTGTGGATCGTCGAGGATCTCGGGCTGTGGTCCATAGCCAAGAAGGCGCTGCCGTATCCGCTGCCGCCCTTCCTGACTGAGGAGGGGCTCGCCGCCTGCATTCAGAACGTGCGCGCCTGGCAGTCGGCCCTAGCAGCCCCGCTCTCGGTGGAGTTCCCTGGATTCACCGAGGGAGCCACGATCTCGGTGGGGGACATCGACGCCTTCGACTTCTTCCGCACCGTCGCCCACGACAGCGGCTCGCCCGTAACCCTCGATATTGGGCATATCCTCAGCTATCAGTGGCTCAAGGGCCGCGTAGGCGAGCGCCGCTTCGACGGGCTGGACCGGCTGCCGCTCGGGTCCTGCCACGAGTTCCACCTATCCGGGTGCCAGATCGTGGGTGACAAGTTCCGGGACCTTCACCACGGCATCCTGCTCGATGAGCAGCTCGAGCTACTCGAGTACCTGCTGCCCCGCTGCCCGCAGGCGCGGGCGGTCACCTTCGAAGATCCAAAGTACCGCGAGGACGGGGAGCTGCTCCCGAAGTCGGTCCGCAACTTCGAGCGGCTCAAGGCCATCGTGGCCGCCTGGTCCGAGGAGCCTGCCCATGCCTGAACCCCTCCAGAGCGCGCTTTATCGGCTGCTGCACCACCGGAGCTTCCGCGACGACTTCCTCGCCGGTCGGTTCGACGCGCTCGGCCTGGAACCGCGCGAGCTGTGTTTGCTGCGCGCCATCGACAGGGCCGAGCTCGTGACCCTGAGCGAGTCCATCTGTCGCAATGTGCTCCGGGGCGAGCTGAAGTTTGAGGGCGGGCTGCGCGGAACGTTTCCGGACCTGTTCTCGCTCCTGGAGCGGAAGGGGTGCGCGCCCCTCGAGGTCATCTACCGCTTCGTCGAGTCGCCAGAGTACGAAGGCGCGCGCCAGCTGCCCTATGGGGGCGCCGGCATCTCCACCGAGGAGGCGTTTTTCGACTTCCTGCGCCGCGAGGGGACGCTCCTGGCGCTCGCGCCGTACGCGCCGCTGCTGCTCACCCACGAATTCCTAACGGGCATGCTGGCCATCCTGGTGATCAACCGGGACCCCAGCTTCGAGCTCCGCACCCCGCTCATTCGATCGAACGGCGCAGCGCGCTACGCCGTCCAGCGCTATCCGCTCGATTTCGCCCAGAGCCTGACGGAGCGCCCGCTCTCGGCGGACGACTCGGGCCAGGTCATTTTCCTCTACGTCGCCGCGCCCGGGCGATTGTTGCGCGGGCCCTCGAGCGCCGCGGCCGTGGCCCTCGTCGAACGCGGCCGCAAACAGCTCGATGAGACCGCGCGCACGCTGGCCGAGCGGGGCGTCTTGACGACAGTGGCCTCGCTCTCCACCCTGGCCGACGGCCTGGCGCGCCTGGGGGTTATCGCGTGAGGCGCCGCGAGGTCATCTCCTTCGAGGAGCACGGCGAGGTGCTCGCGCACTGGCACCGCTCAGGCTGGCGCGGGGAAACGGTGGTCGTGTTCGATCGCCACCTCGACCTCAAGCGCATCCACCCGCGCCAGCTCTCGCGCGTACGGGAGGCGGCGCGGAGTGGCTCGCTCGACGCGCTGAACCGGGATCTGCCCTTCCGCGACGATGAGCGCTTCCCGTATGGGCTGGACAACTTCCTGTACGCGGCGGCGGACATCAGGCTCATCCGCCGGCTCGTCTGGGTGCTGCCCGAGGAGCGGCCTCTCGACGCGCGTCAGCTTGGCGCGGTGCTGTGGAACGCGCTGTCGCTGCTGCCAGGTCATGGCCACGAGGTGGCCGCCACGTTCAGGGCCGGCGAGGCCTCGGCGCGGGCGACCGTCGGTCCGCTCGCCATCGAAGCCACGACGCTGCGCCGGCTACGCGGGCTGGACCTCGTCGGGGCGCGACTGGACGTGGATCTCGACTACTTCTACAATGGCGGCGCGCGGCCCGTACACAGCCTGGCGGACGTGGTGACTGCGGTCTCCGCGCTCGGGTTGCTCGATGAGCCGCCGACGATGACGTACTCGATTTACAGCGGCTTCATGCCCGATTCCTTCCGTCCGCTCGGTGAGGCGCTGTCGCGAGCCATGGGCTTTGCGTTCGTCCCGTCGTCCCCGCGGGGTCGGCACGCTGAGCGGGCGATGGAGGTCATCGCGGGCGGGTCGCCGCTCTCCGATGACGCGCTGGACGCGCTGACCCGTGAGGAGCTCCTCCCGCTCGGGGGGCCAGGGATGGCGCTGCGGGCGCTCTTGTGCGCGCGCGCCGGCCGCTTCGCCGACGCGGAGGAGAGCCACGCGCAGGCGCGGGCCTTGGGTGATCGCGCGACGTGGCCCGCTTACGAGCTGGGGCTCAGGCTCCTGGCGCGCCAGCAGCACGGCGCGGCCGCAGCATGGCTGGCGCGCGCCGAAGGAGAGCTCGTCGACACGATCCAGGCGCACGGCCTGGCCCTCCGGGCGCTGGCCGAGTGCAAGCGCCAGAATTTCGAGGAGTGCATGGCGTTGACAGCGCGGTGCTTGGAGGAGCTTCCGCTGCGGCGGGAGCCCTATCAGCTGGCGGTGATCGCGGCGTCACGCCTGGGCCGTCAGCGCGAAGCAGCACACGCCAGGGAGCGGTTGGCCTGGCTAACGACAACGTACGAGGAGGCCTTCCTGTGAGCTTCTCTCTCCCGGGGATCGGTCGCGAGGAGTTCTTTCGGGACTATTGGCGAAAGCGCCCCCTCTTCATCAAAGGTGGCGCGCTCCATCTGCTGGAGCGACCGGTTGAGGAGGCCGAGCTGGACGAGGCGTTCGCTCTCCTGGAAACGGTCGCGCCGGCGGAGCTGAAGCGCTCGGGCGACGAGGTCATCTTCGGGCCGCGCATCGACCGGGTGGTCCCGCGGCTGCGGGCCATCGCCGGACAGCTCCACGCCGAGTTCGGCTGCACTAGCATCGGGTTCGATGGCATTAAGGCGAAGGACGGCCACAGCATCGGAAGCCACTTCGACACGAGCGACAATTTCGTCCTCCAGCAATGGGGGACGAAAATCTGGCGACTCCACGCGCCCGACTTCATCCCGCAGGAGATCGTTCGCCAGCGGATGCTCCACGCGCCCGATGTGGGCTCGGTCTTCATGCCCGAGGACGCTCTCGAGTACACGCTGGAGCCAGGGGACCTGCTCTACATCCCCATCCTCTGGGCGCACTGGGGCGTATCACGCGGTCCCTCCACGAGCGTATCGCTGCTGTTCAACAGCGAATCAGGGGCGCAGCTCATGCCCCTGTTGACCGAGGTGCTCTCTCTGGACCAGCGCTTCTGGTCACCCATGCCCACCGCCGAGCTCACCGACTTCTCGGATCCCTCACCCGCAATGCCCGCCGGCGTCAAGGCCTGGTTCGCCAGCATAGGGGAAGCGCTCCGGGATCCCGTCGTGATAGAAGAGGTCGAGCGCCGCTTTTGGCGTGCCCGGGCCCGGCGCATCCGGATTCTCGCGGGCGTCGAGGCGGAGGCGGCCCCTGCGCCGGCCCCCGCCAAGGACGAGCTGCACCTTGACATGGACCGGGTGCGGTCCCTATTGCAAGCGCCGCTGCCGCGCCCGGACCTGGGCAGGCTGGTGCTCCCTGAGACCGAGACGCGCGAGAATCAGAAGCTGCGCGAGTGCGTCTACCGGCCGTATCTCAAGCGGCTCCTGCTCACGTGCACGAAGGCATACCCACTCCTCCGGGATCCGGCACACAAGCGCTCGCTGGCGACGCTCGTCAGCGCATTCATGGGGCTGAAGCCGGCGGACCTCCGCGAGACGGTGCTCGGGCCGGAGCTGACATCGTGGATCTGGCGCATGGCCGAAGCCATCGACTTTGATTACCCGCCGCGGGTGGAGCTCATCGTGCGGCACCTGGGGAGCTTTCTGCTGCCCGTCCTGCTGGCGAACGGGGTGTTGCCCGAGGGCGAGCCGCTCTTGCTGGCGCCGTCCGGGCGCGGCGAGCTGCACCTCTTCTTCCCGGTGCTGCGCGCGCTGGAGGTGCCGCTCACATTGCCCGAGGTGCTCCCAGTCGTCCGCGAGGGCGGCGCCCTCCGGGTCGGCGGCGAACGGCCCTTCGAGGTGTCGGTGACCGCGCTGCTGGGCCAGGAGCGCCCGGCGCGCGGTGACGTGACGCTGTCGCCGCTACCGACCGCGCCGGGCGGGCGCGTGTTGCTGATGCGGACCACCGGTTGGTATACCGAATTCTTCCCTAAGCGCGAAGACCAAGGCCGCGTGAGCCCGCTCCACCTCGATATCACCGACGCGGAGCTCGATGAATTCCGCGCGTCAATGACGCGCGGGCTGGGGCTCGTCCGCGAGCTCTGGCCTGCAGCCCACGAGGAGCTCGAGGAGGGTATCCGGCTCGTGCTGCCGGTCCGCTCGCTCGGACTGGATCCGCACAACGGGAGCGTCGCGGGCTTTCGCGGGCTCATCACCTCGAGCGCGCGGCCGGACTACATGATAGCGCAGACGCTGGTGCACGAGACCGCGCACAACAAGCTGAGCTCGATCCTCGACGTCTTCCGCCTGGCGACGAACCCGGATGACGAGCTCCACCCGTCGCCCTTTGTCCCGATGCCCCGGCCGATGTCGGCGCTCTTTCATGGCGCCTTCTCGTTCATCCAGGATCTGCACATGACCCGCCGCATGCTGAACGGAGGCGTCCCGAGCCCACCGGAGGCGCCGATGGAGAAGTACCTCCAGAAAATCGAGGGGCGGGTGAAGATGGCCATCGGAACCATCCTGCGGCGCGCGCGGCTGACCCCCGAGGGCGATGCGATCGTCGCCGGCATGGAGCGGGCGCTGGCGGTGTGATGGACGTCCGCTCCTACCATCGCGTCCAGATCGAACAGGATGGGGTCTCCGCCCGTCTGGGCACCGCGCGGGCGGATCCCCTCCTGCTGCCCCACGACGCGCTGGAGCTCTTGGCCCAGCAGTGGCACCACGCGCTTGACGAGGCGCTCGCCCCCTGGGCGCGGCACCTGGAGTCCCGGGCGCTGATTCTCGATTCCCGCGTCGTTCGCAAGCGTGTCGCGGAGCGGGAACTGGTCACGACACTCGCTGCCGTGCTGGTGAAGTGCGTCGTCGAAGGACCTCACTCGCGCGTGCCGGTCGTCTGGCAGGCGGCAGCGCCCGACGCCGGGCTGCATCCGCTCGAGGAGAAGTTCCGCACCGCGCTCGCCTCCGGGCAGATTGTCGAGGAGATCCACGCGGCAGTGGAGGGAACGCCGCTCGCTGCTGTGGAGCGGTGCCCGGTGGTGCTGGATCCGTGGATCGCCTCGACCCTCATCCACGAATGCGTCGGCCACAGCTCCGAAGCGGACAACTACCTCGAATCGATGGTCCCGGCCGGCTTCCGGCTGGGCTACCGCTGGACCGAGCTCTCTCTGCGCGTCGTGGACGATCCCGGGCTCGCCGGACACCTGGGCAGCTATCAATTCGACGACGAGGGATCCCCGGCGAGACGGACCGAGCTAATCCGCGACGGCATCTGGAACGATCTGCTGTACAGCCGGGAGACCGCCGAGCGGCTCGGCGTCGAGCGATCGGGCAATGGGCGGCGCACCCCCGGCGCGCCGCGCGCGCTCCCGCGGATGTCGGTGATGTATGTGGAGCCGGGCACGGCGTCGCGCGAGGCACTCGTGGCGACCGTAGAGCGAGGCGTGTACTGCGTGGGCGCAATCGGCGGCTGGTCGAGCGGGCGCGACTTCGTCGTGCGGCCGGTCTACGGTCTGAGGATCCGTAACGGGAGCCTGACCGGCGAGCGGGTGCGCTGCTTTGACATCGTGGGCGACAAGGCGGCGGCGATGGCGCAGCTGAGCGGCATTGCGGGCGACCTGACCTTCATCGATCATGCGTTTGGCGGCTGCGACAAAGGCGGGCAGGACGAACTGTCGATGACCCAGGGCGCGCCGCACCTGGCGCTGCGGGAGGCAGTCCTGAGACCTATCATGAAGGTGAAATCGTGATCGAGCCCTCGCACACCAAGCGGCCCCGCCTAACCATCATGGCCATCTCGCTCGGCGTGTTCGCCAGCGTGATGAGCACGACGATGCTGTCGATCGCGTTCGTGGACGTGGCGCGGAGCCTTCAGGTCACGTACGCGACGCTGCAGTGGCGCAACGGGGTGTTCTTCTCGTTCTTCGCGGTGGGCCTCCCGTTCTTCGGGAAGCTGGCGGACCGCGTCGGGCTTCGGCGACAGTTCTTCTTCGGCATCGCCCTCTTCGTCGCCTCGTCGCTGTTGAGCGGGCTGACGCGCTCATGGCCGCTGTTCCTCGTCTTTCAGGCGCTTCAGGGGCTGGCCGACGCGATGATCGTCCCGGCGCTGATGGGACTCATTGGCGTCCTCTTCCCGCCGGAGCGCACCGGCTGGGCCTTCGGCTGGTTCGGCGGCGTGCTCGCGGTGGCGACGTTCATCGCGCCGCTTCTGGGCGGCTTCGTGGTGCAGTACGCGGCGTGGCCGGTGATCTTCTACTGTCTCTCCGGCATCGGGCTCGTGTGCCTGATAAGCTCGGCGCTGGTGTTGCCACGCGTGGCTCCGCCGCCGGAGCGACCCGCGGGCCGGCTGCCCGGCTGGGCCGCGCTTACCCTGCTGGCGGTCGTCTTCTGTGCGCAGGGCGTGGGCACGATGTCGGGTCTGGCTCGCCTCGTGCTGGTGGTGGCGCTGGCGCTCACGGTTGCCATCTTCATGTACCTCGAGCGCACCGCTGACGCGGCCTCGACGCTGCTGCCGCGTGGCGCGCTGGGCAACGCCGTCTTCCTTATCGGCTGCGTGCGGGCATTCCTGCTGTACCTGGGGAGCAGCGGAGTTGGCCTGTTCGCGCCGAGCTACCTGCGCCAGGTGCACGGATTGAGCGCGGACGTGGTCGGCCGGCTCTTGCTGGTCGAACCGCTGCTGGCGCTGCCGCTGTCGATGTGGGCAGGCCGCGCGGCGGACCACCGCCCCTACTTGGCGATTGCCGCGGGGCTTGGCCTGTCGGTCGGCGGCTGCCTCGCGTTCCTGGGGACGCTGGATCCGCCCATGCCCTGGTACGCGCTGGGTGCCTCCTACGTGCTGCTGGGCCTCGGCTCGACGCTGGCGATGCCCGCGCTGGACAAGATCGCGCTGCTGTCGGTGCCCAAGAATGAGTCCGCGCATTATATGGGCACATTCCAAATGGTGCAGTTCGGCACGGGGGCTTTCGCGGGCGTCCTCTTCGGGCCGCTCGCTGAGCGCGGGGGGTCCGGCCTGCCCACCGCCGAGGGCTTCGCGTGCGTTGCCCTGCTAAGCGCGGCGCTGCTGGTGATCGGGCTCGGAACAGTGTTCCTGGAGCGGCACGTTGTATCGCGGAAGCAGGTCTCCTCAATGGACCAGCCGGTGCAGGCGGAGTGAGCGGCTGGTCGTCCGTGCCTCGCTCGTTGGAGCCTCTCCCAGCGAAGAGGATCGGAGAGTTTTAGCAGCTCGCAGGATACTTCGCCCTGGTTTCTCGAAGAAGGGCAGGTCATGTCGCGCTCGCCCATCGATAGACTCGCACCATCCCGTCCGTGCACGCCGCGGCCACATGCCGCCCGTCCGGGCTCATGGCCACGCACTCGACGGCGTCCGCATACTCTCCGAGCACGCGCAACGCCTTCCCGGAGGCTGCCTCCCAGGCTCGCACCGTGCCATCAGACGAGCCTGAAACCACGATCTCACAGCGGGGGTAGAAGACCATGGAAGCAAGATGCATTGTATGAGCTGTGAGCGTCTCCTTCAGCTCCCAACCCGCCGTGTCCCGGAGCCGGATCGCTCCGTCATATCGAAGCCGAGATGGTATCCGCGGTAAACAACCCCGAAGCCGCCCTTACCGACGACGTCGTCAACGCGGTACTTGCCCTCGATGGTCGTGCCCACCGAGCCGAAGAGATCCGCCAGCGCCTGCATCGCGCAGCACGAGCATAGCGTAGGGGGCGAAGCACCCGCGGATCGAACTTCGTGCTGGACGGGGGCAGCGCAGAGCGCCGCAGTGAACCGCGGCCGGCGTCTAAAGATCAGCCCGCTGCCGCCGGATCCCCCCGTTCTTCTCTTCAACGGGCGTCAATGCGTGAGCGCCAGGGTGGGGGTGTGCGCGGCAGCGCGCGGGGGGCGCGCTGGAGCACCGAACGAGGTGCCATAAGTTCCCAGCAGGCTCCACGTCCCAGGCGCGCCTTATGTGGCGCGCAACGAAACGTCTCAGAGGGCAAGGCCCGAAGTGAGACATGCCGGGCGGTGTCTCATGCGCAAGCTCTCCCGCCCCCGTCTTGGCGGATGGCCAGCGCCCCCCGCGCGCTGCCGCGCACACCCCCACCCCGGCGCGTGCCCCCGGATCTCCCGTCCCTCCCTCACTCACTCGTCCCGGGACCAAGGCATGAACCCGGTCGCCAGGCACTTCACCGCCGCCGCCAGCTCGATCGGCTCGATCGGCTTGGGCACGTGCATCTGGTACCCGGCCGCGAGCGCCCGCACCCGGTCCTCGGTCCGCGCGTACGGCGTCAGCGCCAGCGCCGGCGTGCGCCCCACCTTGCGCGGCAGCAGATCCCGCACCCGCCGGATCAGCGAGTACCCGTCCTCCCCCGGCATCCCGATGTCGACGACGAGCAGCGCCGGCTCCGACGTCTCCAGCAGCTTGAGCGCCTCGTTGCTCGACGTCGCCGTGCTGACCTCGGCCCCGCAGCGCCGCAGCACCGCCGAGAGCATCGCCAGCGTATCCGGATCGTCGTCCGCGATGAGCACCCGCACCCCGGTCAGCCGAGGGAACGGGTTGCGCGGGTCCGGCGCGATCCCCGCGTTCGTGAGCGCCGTCGCGGTCGCGCCCGTCGAGAGCGGCAGCTGCACCGTGCACGTCGTCCCGCGCCCGGGGCCGGCGCTCGTCACGCGCACCATGCCGCCGTGCAGCCCGACGATGTGCCGCACGATCGAGAGCCCGAGCCCGAGGCCCCCGTGCCGGCGCGCGCCGCTGTTGTCCTCCTGCCGGAACCGCTCGAAGACGTGCGGGAGCGAGTCCGCCGAGATGCCCTCGCCGTCGTCGATCACCCTGACCTCGGCGAACCGCTCGTCCTGCGAGAGCTGCACCTGCACGAGCCCGCCGGGGCGCGCGAATTTCACCGCGTTCGAGAGCAGGTGCCACACGACCTGCTGCAGCCGCGCAGGGTCGCCCTCGACGAACACGCCCTCCGGATCGAGCCTCGTCTCGATCGCCACGCCCTTGCCCGCGGCCGACGGGAGGATCGACTCGACCGCCGTCTGCACCGGCAGCGTCAGCTCCACCGCGAGCCGCTCGATCTTCAGCGTGCCCGTCACGACCTGCGACGCGTCGAGCAGCTCGTCGATGAGCGTCACCTGGTGCTCGGCGTTGCGCTCGACCGCCGACAGCGCCCGCGTCTCCGCGACCCGATCGAGCGAGCCCGCCTGCATCATCCTCGCCCAGCCGAGGATCGCGTTGAGCGGCGTCCGCAGCTCGTGCGACACCGTCCCGAGGAACTCGTCCTTCAGCCGGTTGGCGTCCTGCACCTCGCGGTAGAGGCGCGCGTTGTCGAGCGCAAGCGCGGCCCGGTGCGCGACCTCCTCCGCGAAGGCCACGTCGGACCGCTCGAAGAACCGGCCCGACTCCGACGACACGAGCGAGATCGCGCCGAGGATCCGCCCGCGCGCCCGGAGCGCCACCACGAGGTACGACAGCGGCGCGAGCGTCCGGTTGGCCGTGGCCTCCTCGCTCGTCATCGCCTCGTGGATCAGCACGTCCCCGCGGACGTCCGCGTAGAGCTCCGACCGGCCCGTGCGCAGCACGCGCGCCACGGGACCCGGCTCGCCGTCGACCCGGCTCGGGTGGAAGTACCGGAGCAGCGGCTCCTTCAGCGGGCTCACGTGCGCGGCCGCGACGTGGCGCAGCCCGAGGCCGTCGTCGATGTCGACCAGGCAGAAATCGGCGAGCACCGGCAGGACGAGCCGCGCGAGCGACTGGAGCGTCGCCGTGAAGTCCAGCGACGCGGCCAGCGCCGTGCTGAGCTCGGCCAGGAACGCGAACCGCCGCGCCGCCTCCTCCGCCTCGGCCCGCGCCGCCTGCACCCGGATCAGCCGGGCGCGCTCCTCCTCGGCCCGCTTGCGATCGGTGATGTCGCGGTGGATGCCGACGAGGAACAGCGGGCGACCCTCCTGGTCGTGGACCGCGTACGCCGTGATCTCGATCGGCACCTCGGAGCCGTCGCGCCGGACGCACGGGACCTCGCCGACGAAGGTGCGCGCGTCCTCGATCTGCTGGAGGATCCGGGCCGTGCTCTCCTCACGGACGTCCTCGCGGTGGAGGAGCGCCATGCTCTTGCCGACGATCTCCTCGGACAGGTAGCCGAAGATCGACTCGGCCTCGCCCATCCAGTACCGGATGTTGCCCTCGACGTCCGTGACGAGGATGGCCTCGGGCATCTGCTTCAGCACCTCGTGCGAGAGGTGCATGGCCTCCTCCGTCTGCAGCGCGGAGAGGCGCGCCCGCTCGAGCGCCTGCGCGCTCTGCTGGACCAGCGCGAGCATGAACGCCCGGTCGTCCTCGGAGAACGACTGCGGCGCCGAGAAGCCGAACCCCACGGCGCCGAGCACGCGCCCCTCGAGGAAGAGCGGGATCGCGGCGTACGCGCGCTCGCCCGTCGCGACGCAGCACGACGCGAAGCCCGGCTCGAACTCGCCGAAGCGCTCCTCCGACTCGAGGAAGATCGGCTGGCGCTCCCGGACCGCGCGCGCGAGCGGCAGCTCCGCGCCGAGGTCGAAGCTCTTGAAGCGCGCGATCTGCGCCTCGAGGTAGCCCGTCGAGCGCACCGTCTCGAGCTCGCCGCCGAGCCCGGCGCGCAGCGCCACCACGCCGGTCATCGCCCCGGCGGCCGCGACGACGTCGCTCGCGAGCACGCGGAGCACCGCGGGCGGCGTGATCGCGTCGGACAGCGCGGCGGTCACCGCGAAGAGCCACGCGGCCCGGTCCGCGCTCCGCTCCGCCGCGTGGCGCGCCTCCTCCGCCTTCCGGTAGAGGTAGGCGTTGTCGAGCGCCAGCGCCACGCGGTGCGCGAGCTCGGCCGCGAGCACGAGGTCGTCCGCGGAGTAGATGCGGTTCGACTCGGACACGCCGAACGACAGCACGCCGAGCTTGCGGCCGCGCGCGATGAGCGGCACCGCCATCGCCGACCGCGTGCCGAGCTGCTCCAGCGCCGCGGCGCGCTCGGCGGCCTCGTCGCTCTTGTCGCGATCGAGCTCGTGCAAGAGCTCGGACTCGCCGCTGTGCAGCACCTTGGCGATGCCGAGGCGCTCCTCGGCGTCGGGCGAGATCGCGCGCAGGAGCCCCTCGCGCTCGGGGTTCACGTGCTTCGCGGCGACCCGGCAGAACCGCTGCCGCGTCGCGCCCGCGTGGCCCGCCCGAGCGGCGCCCGCCCTGTCGGAGTCCGCGGCGGCGCGCTGGCGCCGGGCCGCATAGATGCCCGCCACGGGCGCGGGGTCGAACCCGTCCGCCCCGGCCACGAACGTGGGATCGTTCGACGGCGGCGGCGGCGGCACCGAGCCGACCAGGCCCATGGCGTCCGCGGCGCCACGCTCGATGAGATCGACCGTGCACCAGTCCGCCAGGTAGGGCACCGACAGACGCGCGAGTCGCTCGAGGATCGTATGAGGGTCAAGCGATCCGGTGAGCTGCTCGCTCGCGTCCGCCAGGAACATCAGCTCATTATGGATCGCCCCTCCGCGGGGCGGCTTCAGGACCTGCCATGCCATGGCGGTCTCGCTAGGGTTGCCTTCACGCTCCATGGGGTCGCCGGCGGCCCGCATCGTAGCGAGGGCCGATCGCAGAAGCCAGCGGCGCAGGAGAGAGCGCGGCGGCTAACCGTCGGCGACGAGCCGCGCGCGGGCGCGGTGAACGAGCGCCTGGACGGCGCGGTGCGACTCGTCGCGCACCTCGCCGACGTCCTGGCCTACCGTGGCGATGGGCGCGCCGACCTCGATCGCCACCGGGATACGTCGCGCACGGCTCACCCGGGCCATGTGCGCCGTGAACGACTCGTCGACGTAGGAGGACTCGGCGCCGCCGTACACGAGCCCCACAGGGACGATCTCCGCGCCGACGCGGCAGGCCGCGGTGAAGCCGCCCGCGCGGAACGGCCGCACCTCATCTCCGGAGAACGTGGTCCCCTCGGGGTAGACCATCACACCACGGCCGCCCTTGAGCGCGGCGCACATCGCCTGGACGACCGCAGAGCCGCTGCGCTTGCTGGAGCGGTCCACGAAGAGCGTTCCGACGCGGCGCGCCGCCATGCCGATGACCGGCCATCCGGCGAGGTCGGCCCGGCTCACGACCGTGGCCTCGAAGAAGGCGAGCGTGATCATGATGTCGAGCGCGGAGCGGTGGTTCATCACGAACAGCCGGCCGACCCCGGCGGCGTCGCGCCCAGGGCAGTACCCGGCGCCCGCCGGATCGGCCGCGCCGGCGGCGCGCTCACCCTGGAAGAGGCCGCCCGCACGCACGTCGAGCCCGTACAGCTTCAGGAGCGCGCGCCCATACCGGCGCATCCATGTGTGGAGGACCACTTCGCGGTCGGCCGCGGGTGAGATCGCTGTGTCGACCTCGAGCAGGCCGTACATGCCGAAGGTGAGGCCGACGAAGCCGGCCGTGCGGAGAGGGAAGCGGAGGGCGTCGAGTGGACGAGCGCTGACCATGCGTCGGATGTCCTGCCCGCTCGGGGCGATCGTAGAACCAGGGCTTCAGCGAGGCGGAGGCGCCGGGCGCGCCCCAGATCGCGCGGCGAGAGCGCCTGCCGGCGGTACCCTATTTCACGCTTGCGCTCGGAGAAAGAGCCGTCACCCGCCCGTGGCGGGAGCTCCCTCGAGCAGTCGCTTCAGCACATCGTTCACGACGGCCGGGTTCGCGCTGCCCCCCGTCTTCTTCATGATCTGACCGACGAAGAAGCCGAACAGCGCGGTCTTGCCGGCGCGGTACGCCGCCGCCTGCTTCTCGTTCGCGGCGATGACCGACGCGGCCACGGCCTCGATCGCAGCGGCGTCGCTCATCACGGCCATGCCCTTGTCGCGAACGATGTCGCCGGGCGCCCGGTCCGTGCCGGCCATCTCCATGTAGACCTCCTTGGCCTGCTTGCCGCTGATCGCGCCCTCGTCCACGAGGCGGAGCAGCGCCGCCACCTGCCCGGGGGCGACCGGGAACGTCGCCGTGAGCCCCGCCGTCCGGGTGTCGCGCAGCACCTCGCCCTGGACGAAGTTCGCGACCTTGACAGCGTCGCCGTGGAGGCGCGCGGCCTCCTCGAAGAACGCCGCGATCTGCGGGTGGCCGGTCAGGACCGACGCCGCGTACGGGGTGAGGCCGAGCGACTCGGTGAAGCGGCGCCGCTTGTCGGCCGGCGGCTCCTGGAGCGCGCCGCGCACGTCGGCGAGGAACGCCTTGTCCACGACGAGCGGCGGCAGATCCGGCTCGGGGAAGTAGCGGTAGCCGGACTCGTTCTCCTTGTCGCGGAGGAGGTACGTTTCCTTCTTCTCGGCGTTGTACCCGCGGGTCTGCTGCCGGACGCGGCCGCCCTGCTCGATGAGCGCGATCTGCCGCCGGATCTCGAGATCGATCGCCTCGGCGACGAAACGGAACGAGTTGATGTTCTTGAGCTCCGTCCGCGTGCCGAGCTTCGTCTCCCCCGCCTTGCGGACCGAGACGTTGGCGTCGCAGCGGAAGCTGCCCTGCTCGAGGTTGCCGTCGTTCACGCCGATGAACATCAGGATCTCGCGCAGCCGCTTCAGGTACTCGGCCGCCTCCGCGCCCGAGCGGAGATCGGGCTCGCCGACGATCTCGATGAGCGGCGTGCCGGCGCGGTTGAGATCGACGACCGACAGGCCGCCGATGCCGTGGAGGTTCTTGCCGGCGTCCTCCTCCATGTGGACGCGCGTGATCCCCGCCCGCGTCTTGCCCGCCTCGGTCTCGATCTCGAGCTGGCCGCGCAGCGCGAGCGGCCGATCGAACTGGCTGATCTGGAACCCCTTCGGCAGGTCCGGGTAGAAGTAGTTCTTCCTCGCGAAGACGCTGCTCTCCTGGACGGCGCAGCCGAGCGCGAGCGCGGCGCTCACCGCCATCCGGACCGCCTCGCGGTTCAGGACCGGGAGCGCCCCCGGGAGACCGAGGCAGACAGGGCACGTGTGCGTGTTCGGCGGGTCGCCGAAGCTGGTCGCGCAGCCACAGAACGCCTTGGTCCGGGTGAGGAGCTGCGCGTGGACCTCGAGCCCGATGACCGCCTCGAAGGAGCCGTACGTCGTCGCCATGACCCGCCCTTCTAGCAGAACCTCGGCCGGGCGAGAGGCGAGATGCCCGGCTCAGTGATCCGCGTGATCGCGCGACAGGCCAGGGTGCGTCGGGTCGCCGGGCTCGTGGCGCGTGTTCGCCGTCAGCCGCGAGCCCGAACGATCGGAGAGGCTCATGAGGAGATCGCGCCTGTAGATGAACTGCTCGCGCGAGTCGTAGGGCACCGCGTGGAGGCCGGTGTCCATCCGGATGGCGTCGACGGGGCACGCCTCGACGCAGAAGCCGCAGAAGACGCAGCGGAGCTCGTCGATGACGAAGCTGCTCGGGTACCGCTCGTAGCCCTTCCGCCGATCGCCGTCGGGGTACTCGGCCGGCTCGATCGCGATGCACTGCGCCGGGCACGCCGTCGAGCAGCAGAGGCACGCGACGCAGCGGGGCGAGTTGTCCTCGCGCAGCGTGAGCCGGTGGATGCCCCGGAAGCGCTCCGGGTAGGGGCGCTTCTCCTCGGGGTAGCTGATCGTCGTGACGCCCGGCTCGAGCGCGTTCAGCACCGGGTCGGGCTTCTGGCCGAGCACCATCTCCTTCGTGTTCTTGAAGAAGTGCTTCATCGTGATCCCCAGGCCCTTGACCATCTCGGGGATGTAGGCCTGGACGTCGGCGCTCCGGGTCGGGCGCGGGATGGGCTTGCCGGCGATCGGCCTGCCGGCCGGCTTCGTCCACGTGTTGCTGGGGGTAGCTCTCGCCATGAGATCCTCCTCTACGCCTGCTGCGGCGACGCCTTGGTGCCCCCCGCCGCGGCAGCGAACCGGGACGAGGTGGAGTTGACGGTGCGCTGGCGCTCGACCGGCTCGAGGAGGCCGGCGATCAGCGCCACGACCGCCGCGAACCCGCCCACGGCGACGATCGCGTGGGTGACGTCGGCCGCGACCTGGAGACCGCCGACGAGCCCCGCGGGCGCCGAGTCGACGGCCAGCACGACGATGCCCGTGACCATCATGTTGACGATCGTGAGCGGCAGGAGCTTCGTCCACCCGAGCCGCATCACCTGGTCGTAACGGAAGCGCGGCAGCGTCCAGCGGAAGAAGACCTGCACCCACGCCATGAGGATCGTCTTGCCGAAGAACGCCAGCACGTACGTCAGGCTCACGGCGAAGTGGGTCATCTTGTACTGGAAGAGCGTCGCGTCGCCGAAGGCGACGTTGATGCCGTCGCGGTCCAGGAACGGCAGGTGGTAGCCGCCGAAGAAGAGCGTGACGAGGAGCGCGCTCGACGTGATGAGCTCCACGTACTCGCCGGTCATGAACATGCCGAACTTCATCCCGGAGTACTCGACGAAGTAGCCGGCGACGATCTCGCTCTCGCCCTCGGGCTGATCGAAGGGGATGCGCTTCGTCTCGGCCGCGAGGGCCGCGAGGAACAGGATGAACGCGAGCGGCTGGACGAAGATGCCCCACGCGTGCTCGGCCTGCCACTGCACCATGTCGCCGAGCCGGACGCTGCCGTAGATGATGAAGAGCCCGACGACGCTGAGGCCCATCGCGACCTCGTAGCTGACCATCTGGCTCGCGGCGCGGAGGCCGCCGAGCAGCGAGAACTTGTTGTCGCTCGCCCAGCCGGCGAGCGCGGCGCCGATGATGCCGGTGCCCGCCATCGCGAAGATGTAGAGGATGCCGACGTTGAGGTCCGCGACCTGGAGGTTCACGACGTGGCCGCTGCACGTGAACGCCTGGTCGACCGTCCGCTTGAGCAGCGGGAGGTCCCCGAAGCCGAAGACCCCGTCGCCGTTGTCCTCGAAGCAGAGCTTGTCGCCGAACGGGATGACCGCGAACGTCACGAGCGCCGGGAACATCGCGAGCAGCGGCGCGAGCGAGTGGAGGAGCCGGTCGGCGTTCTTCGGGATGAAGTCCTCCTTCCAGATCATCTTGATCGCGTCGGCCGCGGCGTGGAGCGTGCCGAGGAGCCGCAGAGGGATCTTGCCCTCGGGCACGCGCAGGGCCGCGTAGGCGCCCGTGACGAGGAGCAGCGCGCCGAGCAGCACGCACGCGATCCGCGCGACGACGGGCGCCGCCGAGAGCGGGATCGCCTGCGTCAGGAAGAAGACCGCGACGTGGGCCATGACGCCCCCGTAGAAGATGCTGCGGGGCTCGACGCGGGCGAGCGCCTCCTCGGCCGGGTTGATCGGGCCGCCGCTGCGGGCCGACGCGCAGAACACGATCAGCCCGAGCCAGGCCACGGCCACCGCGAACTGCGCGGCGGCCACCATCGTCTCGGCCGCGGCCGGCGCGGACGCCGGGCGCGTCGCCGTGAACACGGAGAGCGCCGCGAGCAGCGCCGGGGGGAAGAACACGATGCCCCGCACGACCAGGGACGGCAGGTAGACGACCGCCCGGTTCGGGCCGACGCGGTCCTGCACCATCGCGCCCTGGCGCCGGTCGGCCCAGGTGGCGATCGCCGCCATGTTCAGCAGGAACAGGACGACGATGAGGATCTTGACGATCGCGAGAGCGAGCTCGACGCTGGTCATGCCGTGGCCTCCGTCTTCTTCGGCTCGACCCGCGCGCCGTCGGCGACGGCGGGCACCGCGCCGAGCGCCGCGGCGGGCGCGGCTGCCCCACCAAGCGCCGCGCCGGGCGGCATCGCGCGGCGGAGCTCGGCCAGGGTCTTCCACCCGGTCTCGTACCCGAGCGCGCGCCCCAGCCGGCCGATGAGCTCCCAGGCCGGGCGCGCGTCGCCGTGCGGGAGCAGCGCCCGCTCGCTCCGCTGCGCCAGGCCCTTGCCGTTCACGTACGTCCCCTCGGCCTCGGCCCAGGAGCACGCCGGCAGCGCGACGCGCGCGGCCTTCGCGAGCGGCCCCTCGTGGGCGGCGATCGTCACCACCCCCTTCAGCCGCGAGAACGCCCGCTGCGCCTCGCCCGCGTCGACCTCGAGGTCCGACCCGAGGGCGACCACGTACGCGTAGTGCCCGGACGCGATCCCCTGGAGCAGCTCCGCGACCGGGCGCGGCGGGGTCGCCGCCGCGATCTGCACGGCGCCGCGGGTGTTCGGGTTCTTGTCCTCGCTGATGAGGATGTCGTCGCCCTCGCCGAGCGGCTTGCCCGACACGAAGAAGTCGGTCGCGCCGAGGTACGTCGTGGCGAGGTGGTAGAGCGCGAAGTTGTCCTCGTTCGAGTGCTGCGCCGACAGGACGATCGCGACCTTCGACGGGTCGTCGCTGTGGCCGGCGAGCTGCTCCTTGGCCGCAGCGAGCGCGTCGTCGAGGCTCGCGTCGTCGTTGCCGACGAGCGCCGTGAGCAGCCGCCCCTCGACCGCGTGCCGGTACGAGAGCATGCCCTCGTCGCACATCCAGTACGTGTTGACCGCCATGTTCTCGCGGGGGCGGTGCCGGTACGGCGTGTTGTTGCGCGGATCGTAGTCGAGGTAGGCGTTGCAGCCGGTCGCGCAGCCCTGGCAGACGGTCCGGGCGCTGCGGAGGAACCAGACGCGCGCCTTGAAGCGGAAGTCGCGCGACGTGAGCGCGCCGACCGGGCAGACGTGCTCGGTCATGAGCGTGTAGTTGTGGTCGAGCTCGCGCCCCGGCGAGACCGTGATCTCCCCGAGGTTGCCGCGCTCGCGGACGGAGAGCACCGGATCCCGGGCGAGCTCGTTGCAGACGCGGATGCACCGCGTGCAGACGATGCAGCGCTCGGCGTCGTACACGATGGTCGGGCCGAAGGTGACCGCCTTCGGCTTGTGCACCGGCTCCTGCCGCATCCGCTTGCCCTTGCGCTGGTGCTCCAGCCAGTAGTCCTGGAGGCGGCACTCGCCGGCCTGGTCGCAGATCGGGCAGTCGACCGGGTGGTTCAGGAGCAGGAGCTCCTGCACCGCCGAGCGCGCCTCGGACACGTGGTCGCTGTTGTCGGACAGCACCTCCATGCCGCTCGCGCAGGCCATCTGGCAGGCCGGCTGGAGCTTCGGCTTCGCCGCCGGCACGTAGTCCTGCTTCGCCGCGTCCCAGCGGAGGATGTCGAGGCTCATCGCCGGCCGCCCCGGCGGCGGCAGCACCTCGACGAGGCACATCCGGCAGTTGGCGGCGACGCTGAGGCCCGGGTGCCAGCAGTAATGGGGGATGTCGATCCCGGCGCGGTGCGCCGCGCGGATGATCGTGTCACCGCTCTCGAAGGGGATCTCCCTTCCGTCGATCTTGATCGTAGGCATCGTGCTCTCGATTCCCGGCGGGGCCGCGGAGGGCCCTTGCTTTCCTAAGTCGATGACGGGAGCGCTCCTCGCGCCGTCGCTAGTGGTCGCACTCCCCGCCGATCATGTTGAGGGAGCCGAAGGTCGGCACGACGTCGGGGATCATCAGCCCGGTGATGAGCTGGGAGAGCCCCTGCGTCGTGGCGAAGCACGGCGGACGGATGCGGACGCGGTACGGCGTGCCGCTGCCGTCGGACACCAGGTAGAAGCCGAGCTCGCCGTTGCCGGCCTCGGTGTACGAGTAGCACTCGCCCGCGGGCACCTTGATGCCCTCCATGACGATCTTGAAGTGCTGGATGGTCGCCTCGATGGTCGTGTAGACCTCCTCCTTCGGCGGCAGCACGATGCGCGGATCGTCGATGTTGACGGGCCCCTCGTCGGGCATCTGCTCGAGCGCCTGCTCGATGATCCTCCCCGCCTGGCGGATCTCCTCCTGGCGGCACATGAACCGGTCGTAGTTGTCGCCCCGCGTGCCGACCGGCACATCGAACTCGAAGCGGTCGTAGACCATGTACGGGTTCGCCCGGCGCACGTCGTACGGCACGCCGGTCGCCCGGAGCACGACGCCGGTCCAGCCGAGCGCGAGCGCGTCCTCCTGCGAGATCTGCCCGACGCCGTCGAGGCGATCGAGGAAGATGCGGTTCTTGAGGATGAGCTTCTCGGCGTCGTTGATGAGCGCGAGCACGCGCGCGAGGCCCACGCGGACCATCGCCTTGAAGTCGGCCGTGGGCGGCCGCGCCATGCCGCCGACGCGGCCGAAGCTGTGCGTCAGGCGCGCCCCCGTCTCCTCCTCGAAGATCTCCCAGAAGATCTCGCGCGCGCGGCACAGGTAGAGGAACGGCGTGAAGGCGCCGAGCTCCATGGCCATGGCGCCGCTGCAGATCATGTGATCGCAGATGCGCGCCATCTCGCCGAGGATCACGCGGTAGTACTGGCAGCGCTCGGGGACCGTGACGCCGAGCATCTTCTCGACCGCCAGCGCGAAGCCGACGTTGTTGAGCATCGGCGAGACGTAGTTGAGCCGGTCGACGTACGGGAAGACCTGCGACCACGTGCCGCGCTCGCACATCTTCTCGAAGCCGCGGTGCAGGTAGCCGATCTGCACGTCGGCCTTGTTGATCGTCTCACCGGACAGCTCGAGCACGATCCGCACCGTGCCGTGCATCGCCGGGTGAGACGGCCCCATGTTGAGGAGCATCGGCTCGCTCGGTAGGTCGAGCTCGGCCTCGTCCAGCTCGCGATCCAGGGGTTCCATGGGTCAGCTCCGCTCCTCCAGCGCGCCCGCGCGCTTGCCGTTGCTCACGGCCTCGTCTCCGTCGATCGACGCCCCGGGGCCACTCCGCGCGAAGTCGTGCGACTGGCGGCCGAAGCTCATGCCCTCGTCGGGGCCGAACGGCGGCAGCTTGCCGGTGTTCGGCACGTCCCGGAACGGGATGAGCGGCTGGATGCGGTTGGCCGGATAGTCCTTGCGCAGCGGGTGCCCCTCGAACTCCGGGTACATCAGGATGCGCCGGAGATCCGGGTGCCCCTTGAAGACGATGCCGAGCAGGTCGTAGCACTCGCGCTCGAACCAGTTCGCGCCCTTCCACACCGGGACGATCGAGTCGATCTCGGCGCCGTTGCCCTCCTCGTCGCCGACGCGCGCCTTGATCCGGACGCGGTGGTTGCGCTCGAGCGACCGCAGGTGGCAGACCACCTCGAAGCGGGGCACGTCGCCGCGCCAGAGGTAGTCGACCGCGGTCAGGTCGACGAACATGTTCATCAGGGTCCGCGGGTCGTTGCGGAGGAACAGGGCGGCGTCGCGCCACACGGCGGGATCGAGCACCGCCGTGTCGTCGCCGAACTGCGAGTGCGTCTCCAGGACGGCGCCCGGGAACTGCGCCGTGAGGAGCTCTAGGACCTTCTTGCTCATGGCAGGCTCCGCTCCTTGCGCTGGAGGGCGATGAGCTGCTCCGTCGTCTGCGCAGGGTCCTCGCGCGGCTTGACGATCGCCGGCGTGCGATCGCCGCGCGCGATCTTGTCCTGGAGCAGCATGAGGCCGTCGAGCACCGCCTCGGGGCGCGGCGGACAGCCGGGCACGTAGACGTCGCAGGGGATGACCTTGTCGATGCCGGCGACGGTCGTGTAGTTATCGTAGAAGCCGCCGCACGAGGCGCACGTGCCGAAGGCGAGCACCCACTTCGGGTCCGCCATCTGCTCGTAGATGCGGCGGAGCGCGGGCGCCTGGCGCTGGCTGATGGTCCCCACCACCCAGAGCAGGTCGGCCTGGCGCGGCGAGAAGCGCGGCACCTCGGCGCCGAACCGCGCCATGTCGAAGCGCGGGCTGGCCATCGCCATGTACTCCATGCCGCAGCACGCCGTCACGAACGGGTACTGGAACAGCGAGTACTTCTTCGCCCAGTTCAGCAGCGCGTCCACGCGCGTGGTCGCGAAGCCGTGCTCGGAGCCCTCCACCACCCGCGTCGAGGGCCCACCGGCCTTCATTTCTCCCATTCCAGAGCTCCCTTCTTCCACACGTACACGAGCGCCACGACGAGCAGCGCGATGAACGAGCTCATCGTCGCGAGGCCCGTCCACCCGAGGGAGCGGAACTGGACCGTCCACGGGTAGATGAGCACCGCCTCGATGTCGAACACGACAAAGAGGATCGCCGTCAGGTAGAACTTCACGCTCGGCTTGACGAATCGCCCGCCCGTCGACTCGCTGCCGCACTCGTACGGGATCATCTTCTCGGGCGTCGGGTTCTTCGGGCCGAGCAGCGACGTCAGCGTGAACATCGCGAGCGCGATGATCGCGGCGACGAGAAACAGCAGGAACAGGGGGATGTAGGTGGCCATCGAGAGAGCACTCCTACGTGTCGAGCCCCTGGAGGGGTCGACCACCTCGCCGAGGCGCGCGGCGTCTCGGGACGAGACCTCGGGGCCCGCGGCCCCGAACCATGCAGTCCAAAAAGGTGAGAGCGACGCGGCGATGCTGCCTGAAGCAGCAAAAATCCGAGCGATCCCGGCTTAATCCGCGCCGGATCTAGTCGGCCGCCGCGGGGGTGTCAATGGAGGCGGTCAGCGGTCGGTCAACCAACGCGCGGGCCGCGATCCTAGGAGCGGTTCGCGGCCAGGACCAGCCCTCGCCACGCGGTGAGCGCCGTCCCCAGGGTGGCCTCGATCTCCCGGATCTCCTCCACCATGTCGGCGTCCGCCACGCCCACGCTCCGCGCCTCGCGGACGCAGGCGAGGGCAGCGACGAACTTTTTGCGCTGCACGAACGCCCGCGCGAGCAGCGGCCAGATCTGCTTCGGCGGGGCCCCGAGGTTGGCGGCGCGCCGGAGGGGGCCGATGGCCTCGCCGGCCCGGCCGTCCTCGAGCATGGCCTCGCCCAGCCGGCGGAAGATGTCGCCGGCCGCGGCCCCGTCGTGCGCGTACTGGACGGCGAGGCGCATGACCTCCTCGCCCTGGTGCTCCTCGCCGAGCTTGACGCACGCGGTGCCGAGGAGGCCGAGGCCCTTGGCGATCAGGCTGCGGGCGTCCGGGGTGAGCATCTGCCCCTCGGGCGTGCGCAGGAAGATGGCGAGCGGGGCCGGCCAGGTGCCGAGCAGCTGGATCACCTTCGGGAAGTCGCCGCGCTGCGAGGCGACCTCGGCCTCGGCGACCTTCGTGAGGTCGATGGCGGAGCGCGCGCCGGCCGAGGCGCGCTCGAGCTCGTCGCGCACGTGCGAGCGGATGCGGGCGCGGAACTCGTTGAGCTCGTGCGTCTCCTCGATGCCGTCGCGCAGGAGGAGGAGGCGCGACGTCTTCCCCTCGACGGCGAGCTTGCGGAGGCTGTAGCCGTAGAGCGGGGCGAGCAGCAGGTAGCGGACGCCGATGTGGAGCTGGATGCCCTCGAGGTCGGTGTCCCGCTCGGGCGCGGGCGGCGTCGTGTCCTCCGTGAGCAGGGCGCCGACGAGGCGGTGGCGGAAGTCCGCGAGCGTGAGCCGCTGGACGTCGCCGTCGATGTCCTCCTCGCCCGGCGGCGCGATAACGAAGTCGACCAGGGTGTTGTCCGGGTTGCGGCGGTCGACGGTCAGCGCCGTGATGCGGGCGCCCGTAATCATCGAGAAGGCAAAGAACGCCTCACCCACGATCTCGCAGAGCGCCTGGAAGCTGCCGATGCCGTCGCCTATGCGCTCGAACCAGCCGTCGGTCCTAACGGCATCGAGGGAGAACACGCGTTCCTTTGGCATGGTTCGACCCGGGTCACAGGGGCGCGTCCCGGACGACGGGCGCAAGTCCCAAGGGGGCCGAGACTCGCACGGGCGGGCGCCGCTCTCAAGAAAACTCCTAGGGCGCGCGTCGCGTCGTTCACTGCCAGGGCCGCCCGCCGTCCATCGCTCCAGCCCGGTCCACCTGCCCCCACGTACGGCGATCCCCACCCCCGACCGAAGCCGCGCAGCAGCCGACCCACCCCAGCGACCCGCGCTCAGGCTTCCCCCGGCCCGCAGATGCCCCGCCGAGCGGGGCGCGCCCGCTCAAGGAAGCTTGGCGATGTTGAGGGTGAGGGTGCCGGAGGAGGAGGGCCTGCTGTCGCCGATGATCGTGATCACCTGCCCCGCGGTGAGGGGCACGGTCACGCGCGAGGTGACCCCGTTCGTGTTGTCGTTGCAGGCGAGCTCGCGGCCGGCGCAGCTGTCGCCGTCGTGCACGTGAAGGACGGTGTCGAACGTCGACGACAGCGTGTCGATGACGTAGGTCCCGTCCGCCGGCGCGGTGAAGCGATAGACCCTGTCGTTGCCGCTCGACATGGTGCAGCTCGGCGTGCCCGAGTTCGGCTGGTGCAGGGTGGAGCCCATCTCCGTCCGCGGGACCGTCGAGCCGAGGTCGATGGGGGTCTCGCAGGTGCCGTCGCCCTCGAACAGGCCGATGTTGAGCGTGAACGCGCCGGTGGCCGCCGGCCCGGAGCCATCCACCACGACGACGGTCTCCTGCCCCGCGACGAGCGGCACCACGACCCGCGACTGGAGGCCCGTGGTGTTGTCGTTGCAGCCGAGCACCTCCCCGCCGCAGGTGCCGGCGTGCACGTGGACGAGCGTGTCAAAGCTCGATCCGAACGTATCGAAGACATACAATCCGTCGGACGGCGCCGTGAAGCCGTAAGCCACCTCGGCCCCGCCGACCTTGCCGCACGGCGCGGCCGCGAAGTCGCTGCGATCCAAGGTCGTCCCCCTCACGGTCTGCGGGACGACCGGCTCCAGCGCGTTCGCCGGGCACGGAGGGGCCGGGGAGCCGCTCACGTTGAGCGTGTACGCGCCGTGCTTCCCGCTCGCGCCGTCCACGACCACAACCGCCGTCTGCCCCTGCGCGAGGGGCGTGGACACCTGCGACTGGTACGAGCCCTCCGCGTCGTCGTTGCACCCCAGCGAGGCGCCCGTGCAGCTGCCGTCGTGAACGTGGAGCACCGTGTTGAAGGTCGAGCCGAGCGTATCGAATGTATACCGGCCGGCGATGGGCGCCGTGAAGCTGTAGCTGACCTCGGGGGAATCGCTCATGGCGCAGGCCGGCTGGAGGACCCCGTCGAGGCCTGACGTGTGACCCGTGACCGTCTGCGGGTAGGTGGAGCCGAGATCCACCATGGGGCACGCGGGCGGAGCCCACGCGGCGACGTTCAGCGTATAGGGCCCACGCGCGCCCTCGAAGCCGTCGATGACCGCCACGACCTTCTGGCCGGCGCTGAGCTCCACCGTCGCGCGCGACTGCGACCCTCCTCCCGAGTCGTCGGAGCAGGTGAGCACGTCGCCATCACACGCGCCATCGTGCAGCTCCAGGATCGTATTGAACCCGGAGCCGAAGGTATCGAATACATACTTCCCGGCCGCCGGCGCCGTGAAGGCATAGCTCGCGTCGGGGCTGTCCGCAGCTCCGCACCCCGGCCTGATCGCGTCGCCGAGGTGCTCGGTGTTGCCGGTGACGGTCGTCGGGAGCGCAGCGTCGATCGTCCACCCAGGGCACTTCGGCGGCGCGGATCTCGCCATGTTGAGCGTGAAATCGCCTTCCCCTCCGTCGAAGCCGGTCACGACGATGAGGACCGGCTGGCCCGCCTCGAGGACCGCGCGGACCCGCGATTGGCCGACCCCGGGGGCGAGGTCATCGTTGCAGGCGAGCTGAGCGCAGGTGGTCGCTCCCAGCACCCCGATGGCCGTATCGAAGGCGGACCCGACGGTGTCCAGCGTGTATGTCCCCGCCTCGGACGGCGTGAAGCGATAGACCCGCTCCGACGAACCGGCGGCCACGCACGCGAGATCGTAGTTCGTCTCGCCGCTGATGGTGGTCCCCGTGACCGTCTGCGGGAACGTGTCGCTGAGCTCGTCATACGTGCCGAGGACGCAGGTGCAGGCGCCTGCCTGGCAGAGCGCCCCTCGCTCGCACGCGACGCCGCAATCGCCGCAGTGGAACGGGCTCGTCTGCAGATCGGCGCACGAGCCGCCGCAGTCCGCGAGACCGTCGGGGCAGGTGCAAGCGCTGTCGACGCACTGCTGCGCAGGCGCGCAGCTGGATCCGCACTCGCCGCAGTTGAGCCTGTCGCTCCGCACATCCACGCAGGCGCCGTCGCACTCGGTGAGGTCGCCCGCGCAGGCGCAGGAGCCGTCCGCGCAGACGCGCCCCTCCGCGCACGCGACGTCGCAATCGCCGCAGTTCCGCGGGTCGATCTCGACGTTCACGCACCTGCCCGAGCAGTCGGTCTGGCCCTCTCGGCACCCCTCCCCGGCCCCGACGCCGGATCCTATATCGCCGCCGCCCTCGCCGCCGCCGCCCTCGCCGCAGCGCCCCTCCACGCAGAGCTGCCCCTCTTCGCAGGCGTCGCCGCACGCGCCGCAGTGCTCGGCGTTCGCCTGGAGCTCGACGCACTCGCCATTGCACCGCGACAGCCCGTCGGCGCACTCGCCCGACGCCTCGGGGCTCTCGGCGCAGGACGCCGCGAGGACAACCCCCGCGGCCAGGAGCAGCGCGGCGGACGACAGGGCGGACCTGGGGCGCAATCCGGATCGGTTCATAGCCATCCTTGGGGGGGTGCCTTGCCGTTCGAGGCGAGCGGATAACGAGGCGCGCGCCAGGATACGCCTGCGGCCGACGCATCCGCAACCGGCGGGGGCGCCCGGCCGGCTGCGCGCAGGCCGATCCGCGGCCCGGACCGCGCTCGCCGCGCCGGGGAGAGGCGCCCTCGCCACCTCGACGCGACGGACGCCGTCGTCAGGCCGGCTCCAGGGCACATGCGGCGCGGACTCAGAGCTTGGAGATCTTCAGCGTGAAGTCGCCAGACGCTCCATTATACCCATCGACGACCACGGTGATGGTCTGATTGGGGGCGAGATCGATCTGCACCTTCGACGCTCGTGTGCCGCTCGGATCGTAGTTGCATTGTTGCTCGGTGCCGCCGCAGCCACCCGAGTGGACGTGAAGGACGGTGTTGAACGACGAGCCGGCCGTGTCGATGACATAGGTGCCGCGGATCGGGGCGGTGTAGGTGAACACCGCCTCCGGAGAGGACACGAGCGCTGCGGACACGCATTTCGGCCTCACCGCGTCGGGTTGGCCGCGCGTGGTGCCGGTCCTGGTGACGGACAGCGGCGATCCGAGGTTAATGGCCGTCGCGCAGGTCCCCGGGCCGGTGAACCGGTCCACCTGGAGCACGTAGTCGCCGGAGCTCGTGCCGCTGCCGTCGACCACGGCGAGGACGGTTTGACCGGCGGCCAGGCTGAGGGCGACACGCGACTGCTGACCGTCCGTGTTGTCGTTGCACCCGAGCGACGTCCCCGCGCAGCTGTCCTTCAAGATCTGGAGCAGGGTGTCGAAGCTCGATCCGAACGTATCGAAGATGTAGAGCCCAGCCACCGACGCGGTGAAGCGGTAGATCATGTCCGGAGCATTCGAGAAGCCGCAGCTCGGGCGAACGGACTCGGGCCGCTCCTCGGTGCTCCCCGTCACGACCTGCGGGGTGACGGAGCCGAGATCGATCGCCGTCGAGCAGGTGCCGCCGCCCGAGAACCGCGCAATGTTGAGCGTGAAATCGCCCGATGCGCCCGCGGCGCTGCCGTCGACCAGGAGGACGATCGTCTGCCCCTCGGCGAGCTCCAGCGTCATCCGCGACTGCTCACTTCCCGCCGCGTCGTCGTTGCACGCGAGCACGGCCCCGGAGCAGCTGCCGTCGAGGACGGAGAGGACGGTGTCGAGGCTCGATCCGAACGTATCGACGACGTAGGTGCCGGCCGCGGGCGCGGTGAAGCTGTAGGTCACCTCGCCGGCGCCGCCGCTGCCGCAGCTCGGGCGCAGGACGTCGGCCGCATCCGCGGTGGTCCCTGTCACCGTCTGAGGCACCGTCGACCCGAGATCGAGCATCGGGCACGGAGGGACGAAGGTCTGGCTCACGTTGAGCTTGAAGGCGCCGGAGGCGACTGCGGCGTAGCCGTCCACGACGACGGCGACGGTCTCTCCCTCGCGGAGCACCATCTTCACCCGCGATTGCCGGCCAGCGGTGTCGTCGTTGCACGCGACGCTCTCGCCGCTGCATGTCCCCTCGTGGACGTGGAGGACCGTATCGAAGGAGGTGCCGAAGGTGTCAAAGGTATAGAGCGCGGTCGCCGGCGCGGTGAACCCATAGGTGACCTCGGGGCCGCTGTCGCTCGTGCAGGGCGACGGGAGGATGCTCACGCGATCCGGAACATCGGTGGTGCCCGTCACCGTCTGCGGAAACGTGGCGCCGAGCGTGAACTCCGGACATGGAGGCGGCACGTACTCGCTGACGTTGAGCGTGAATGGCCCGGATCCGCCGTCGATGCCGTCGACGACCGCGACCACCGTCTGGCCCTCGGCGAGGTTCACGACGATGCGCGACGTCTCGGCTTCCATGGCGTTGTCGTTGCAAGAGATCAGCGTCCCTGAGCAGGACCCCTTGCGCAGCTCGAGGACGGTATCGAACGTGGAGCCGGACGTGTCGAAGATGTACCTGCCAGCGCGCGGCGCGGTGAAGCTGTAGCTCGCGTCGGGGGTGTCGATTGAACCGCAGCGGGTCGAGACGGCGTCGCCGAGCCCCCAGGTGTCCCCGGTGATCGTCTGCGGGAGAGCCGTCGCGATGCTGTCGAGCGGGCACGCCGGCGGCGCCACCCGGTCGACGTGAAGGGCGAAGTCGCCTTGCGCGCCGTCGTAGCCCGAGACGACGAGGAGGACGCTCTGCCCTCCCTCGAGGGCCACCGAGGCGCTGCCTGTCGCGGCTCCCCCGCGATCGTCATTGCACGCGAGCTCCTCGCAGGCGTCGAAGTCCAGGACGCCGATGGCAGTATCGTAGCTCGATCCGGCGGTGTCGAACTTGTACCTGCCGGCCTCCTCCGCCGTGAACCTGTAGACGAACTCGGTCGAGCCGGCGGCCATGCAGGCGAGCGAGAAATAGGTCTCCGCGCCGATCGTGGTGCCCGTCAGGCGCTGCGGGACCGTCGAGCCGATGTCCTCGTAGTCGCCGACGGCGCAGGCGCACGCGCCCCCCTGGCAGAACAGCCCCGGGGCGCAGGCCGCGCCGCACGCGCCGCAATGCGCCGGGTCGACGGCCAGATCGACGCATTTGCCGCCGCAGACCGCGAAGCGCTCATCGCAGAGGCACGCCCCCTCCACGCACGTCTCGTGGAGGGGGCAGCGGGCCTCGCAGCTCCCGCAATGCAGCGGATCGCTCTCCACGTCCACGCAGCCGCCGCCGCACTCGGTGAGGCCGGAGGCGCAGCGGCAGGCGCCGCCCTCGCACCGCTGTTCGGCCGCGCATTCCTGGCCGCAGCCCCCGCAATGGGCGGCGTCCGTGTCGAGGTCTACGCAGCCGCCGCTGCACGCCACGAGGCCGGGGGCGCACAGCGCGCCGCCCGCGCCGCCCGTCGAGGAGGCGTCCACGCCCCCCGCCCCGCCGACGCACACGCCCGCCTCGCACCGCTTCCCGCTCGCGCAGACGCCGTCGCAGCCGCCGCAGTGGTCCGGATCGACCTGCGTGTCGAGGCACGCTCCGCCGCACAGCGTGAGGCCGTCATCACACGGCCCGTCGGACGAGTCCCCCGCGCAGGACGCGGCGTGGGCGAGGAGGGCCGCGACCGTCAGCCAGAGCGCCATCGACGACGGCTCGAACCTGGCGCGCAATCCGGGGTGACTCATGAACATCCTTCGGCGGACAGGCCGGCCACCGCGTGGCTCCGAGAGATCCGGCGTCGAGGATACGCCTCTTCGCTTTCGCTCTGCAATCGGCCGTCAGGCGGCCGGGAAGTCCGGCACCGGCGCGGTCTCGTCGGATGTCGGCTGACGCGCCTGGATGGCCTCCAGCGCCACGGCGCCCGTCTCGGGCCCCGACGCGTCTTCGGCCTGGGGACCGAGGAAACGAGCGATCGGCTCGAAGAGCTCGACGCCAGTATAGGCGCCGACGGCCAGATCGCCGTGACCGTAATCTTCCCGCGCTCCGAAGTCGCGCCCTAGCACGAGAAAGCGCTTCGGCGTCTCCGGGCGATCGCGCCCCCATGCGTCGAAGGCCGCGCGCACCGCCGTGGCGGGGGCGATCCTGTCGGCGCTGCCCGCGATGAACAGGGCCGGCGCCGCGACCGAGGCGAGGCCGTCCAGGACCCGCTCGCCGTCCACGCGGATCTCCCCGTCGCTCGCCATCCAGGCGGCGAAATCGGCGTTCAGCGCAGCAGGGATGTCTTCGATGCAGTTGACGAGCGCGAGCCGCGTGACGCCGGGAGGCACGTTGCGCGGGTTGGCCACCGCGTGATGGATGGGCGTCGGCAGCCACTCCGACGCGAACGCGAAGCTGCGTGCCATGAGGCGGAGCGGGACGCCCGGCAGCAGCCGGCCCGGCAGGAAGCGCATGAGGCGCACCGGCGTGGTGAGCCGGCCAGGCGAGCCGACGATGACGACGCGGCGGACCCGATCGCCGGGGACGCTCCGGCCGAGCGCGGCATAGAGGAGCATGCCACCCATGGAGAAGCCGACATAATCCAGGGAACGGGCGCCGGTGCGCTCCAGGATCGCCTCGATGGCGCAGGGAAGATCGTACCGGACCATGGCGGAGAACCGGACGCTGCGGCGCTCGGCGCGGGTGAGGAGGCGGCCGCTGCGCAACGTCAACAACCACACGTCGCGTCCGAGCGTGGCGAGGTGGCGAGCCAGCGAGTAATCGGGGTGGATGTCCTGGTTTCTATGGTTCGCGGCGATCCCGTGGACCAGCAGGATCGGCGGCAGGTCCGGCTGCGCCTCCACGCCGTCCGGGCGTGGCACGCGCCGGATCTCGATGGGCGCGCCATCCTCGGTCCGAAGGACCTCTTCCACGCTGTACTCGAGCGGCAGGGTCAGCCGCTTGACCCAGTAAAGGAGGTGCGCCCAGAGCCCGATCGCTGCCAGCACCGTGAGCGCCAGCGCCACCAGGAGGGTTGCCCCGAATGTCCAGACCATACGGTCAATCTACCTGCTGGCGCTGCTTCCGCATGCGAGCAACCTCGACATTCTTTTCACCAGGATGGACGGAATACAGACCCGCTGCTCGTCGAGGCCGCTCACCGGTTCGCTCCTCTGGATGATCATGAATCGATGGGAACAGCACGTTTCACGATCATCTCCTGCGCGCGCGAAAAAGTCACACAGCGCTCCGGAGTCGACTCCACCCGACTGCGCCGGACAGCGCGCGGGGCGACTGCCCCTGGCGGAAACGCACGTTGGCAACGGCTCATTTTCCCTGGGATTCGCGTCTCGCGGGGACATGATCATGTGCCCAGGCCTACCGCGGCGCGAGATCGAGAGCTCCAGCACAGGCGTGCACAAAGGTTCCAGATCTACCAGCCCAGAACGTGGCATGCGCATCGCAACACGTCGGGGCGAGGAGAGAGCAGGCAAGGGTTCCGTAAGCACCCCGGGAAAGGGGGCACGGCCAGAAGAACGTCGCAGCAGAGCTCGGGGGGGCTCCGTTGCGGCGCTCTTCTTGCCGTGCTGTCTGCCGAACGGCCGCGCTCATGCGCTTGCCGGGGACAAAATGAAAAAAGCGCCTCGCGGACCTGGGGGGGGAAGGTCTCCGCGACGGCGCTCGCCCACCATTTTGCAGGCTCTGTGCCGCCCCATCCAGAGTAGAACTTCGAACACTTACACCAAGAACAACCAGTCACTATTGCATCCTTGCAAATCACGGTTGCAATTTGATTCAAATTCGAAGGGCTTCACGCTCTCGAACTGATCAGGCAAGTAGCTGTTCGGGACGGAAATCCGACGTACAGGGCATGCTCACTCGTCCCAGTGACGGCAGACCGGCTTCACGCCGCACCCCTCGCAGCGGACCGGATCGCGCCGCGACGGGCATTGCTGGAGCATGCCGAGGTGGCAGAGGGCGAAGTCGTACTTGACCGGGTCGGCCGGATCGAAGCCGCGGAGGGCCGCGGTGATCTCCTCTGCCGTCTTCCAGGTGGCGCCCCTGCGATCGGTGAGCCCGATGTTGTAGCCGAGCTTCTCGATGTGCGTGTCGACCGGGATGAGGAGGGCCGACGGGGGCACCGGCCACAGGCCGAGGTCCACGCCGTCGGCGGGGCGGATCATCCACCGCAGCAGGAGCATCAGCCGCTTGGCGGCGCTGCCCTTCTCGGGATCGGGGAGGATGTGCGCTGCTCCGCGGTCGTCCGGACGCCGGTCGAGGCCGCCGGCGCGTCGGATCGCCCGCACCCACGCCCCGAGGGCCTGGCGCAGGTCGCGGGTGCGCGAGAGCTCGGCCGCAAAGGCGGCGCCGAGCGAGCCCGAGGCCCGCTGCACCCGCCGGGCGCCGACGATCAGCCCGGCGAGGTCGCGATCGCGGTAGATCCGGTGCCGGAAGCCGCGCAGCCGCGCCGAGACGGCCCGGGCGTCGTCGGCGGTGAGGGCGATCTCCGGCCCGAGGCGGTCGAGCGCCTCGCCGATCTTCGCGTGAAGCGCCTTCACGTTGCCGAAGGCGAGCGACGCGGCGATGAGCGCCACGAGCTCCTGATCGGCCGGGTCCGTGTAGCGATGGACGAAGGAGACCGGGTCTCGCGCGCGGCGCTCCTCGACGGCGCACCGCGCGCGCACCCCGTCGAGCGCCGCCTGGACCGCGGCGCCCCGCGCGGCATCCGTCCGCCGGGGCGCCGCCTTGACCGCGGCGTCGCCCGCCCGGGGCGCCGCCTCGCCGCGCTTGCGCGCCCTCACGGCGACCCCGCGTCCGGCGCCGGATCGGTCACCACCGGCTCGGCGTTCGCCGCGCCCTCTTGCGCCTCCCGGTCGTGCTCCAGCGCGGGGAGCGACACGACGAACGCGCTGCCGCGCCCGTCGTCGGTGAGCGGGCTCTCGACCCGCACGGCGCCGCCATGGCTCTCGGCGATGTGCTTCACGAGCGCGAGCCCGATCCCGCTGCCGCGCACCTGCCGCTCGCTCGCCCGCCGTCCGCGCGCGAAGCGCTCGAAGATGTGCTTCTGCTCGTCGGGATCGATGCCCGGCCCGCGGTCGCTCACCCGGATGGCGACCCGCCTCGCCTGGCGCGTCAGCGCGGCGAGGCGCCCGCCGCCCCCGCCCTCGACCTCCACCGCGACGGCGACGCGGCCGCCGTCCTTCGCGTACTTGAGCGCGTTGTCGAGCAGGTTCACGAGGGCGAGCTCGAGCGCGCGCGCGTCGATGAGCGCCTCGGGCAGGCCCTCGGCGATCGTGAGCTCCACGGTCATCTCCTCGCGCTCGGCGCGGTAGCGGTACATGTCGACGGCGCGCGTCGCCACCTCGGCGACGCTCCCGCGCGCGAACTCGTAGGCGGCCTTGCCCCGCTCGACGCGGGCGAAATCGAGGACGTTCTCGATGAGCGCGGTGAGCCGCTCGCTCTCGCTCACGATGATCTGCAGGTACTGGCGGCGCTTCTCGTCGTTGGGGACGCGGTCGCCGAGCAGGAGCTCGCCGAACATGCGGACCAGCGAGAGCGGCGTCTTGAGCTCGTGGGACACGTTCGCGACGAAGTCGCTCTTCAGCGCCGCGAGCCGCCGCTCGTTCACGGAGGCCAGCACCACGATCGCGAGCCCCGCCAGGGCGACGAGGGCCGAGAAGCCGACCATCAGGATCTCGATCAGGCGCTGCCGCTCGACCTTCTCGCCGAGCTCCTCGGCCGTGGTGAGCGCCATCTGGAGGCGCCAGTTGTAGAGCGTGGTCGGGAAGGGGCGCCCGACGGTGAACTCGCCGCCGATGATGGGCGGGCCGAACACGATGCGGCCCTCCTCGTCGATGACGTTCATCCGGCTCTTCTCGCGATCGAGGTCGCGGAAGAGCCGGGGCATCACCTCGTGGACCAGGCGCGGCACCTCGTGCCACGCGACGATGAGGCACCTGCGCCCCACGTGCTCGCGCTGCCAGTAGCTCACGAGAAGGCTCTGCTGATCGATGACGTGGTGGAGGTGGCGAAGCTCGCCCGTGTCGCCGGAGAAGTTCATCTGCGGCAGGAGGCGGGCGAGCAGGAGCTTGCGGAACGCGTCGTCCTCCCGCCCGGACGCGCCGCGCGAGGCGAACGCGAGCACGTCGTGCGCCTCGTTGTCCATGTCGAGGACCAGGATGGCGCGCACGGTCGGCGTCTCGCGGGCCGCCGTGGGGAGCCACCGCCGCGCGATGACCGAGAGGTTCGCCACGTCGACGTGCGCGGCGACGACGTTGTCCTGGGCGATGATCAGCTTGTCGAGCCGATCGACGCGCTCGTCGGCGAGGGTGAGCGTCGCGTCGAAGACGGTCTGCTGCCGCGCCTTCTCGATCTGCAGCGTCGTGCGCAGGGCGATCCCGCCGAGCACGAGCACGGCGACGACGATGGCGGGGACGAGGGCAAAGTACGGGACGCGATGGCGCTGCCCGGCGGAGGGGAGGAGGTCCATCGCTCGGCTCCGCTAGCGGGCGGCCTTCTTCGCCCCCGCGGTCACGAGGCCGGGCTCGAGGACGACGCCGCGCGCGCCGACGAACTCGGCGAACTGCTGGCCGATGTAGGTGAGCGCGTTGCCGTCGCTCTCGGAGAAGGGCTTGCCGTCGAGCGGGTTTCCGATCTCGAGGAGGCCGAGGTAGCGGCCCGCGAGCTCGACGGGCGCGCAGATGACGCTCCGGAGCTCGACGCCGATCGCCTTCCACCGCTCGTCGATGACGCGCTCGTCCTTGGCCGCGTCGGGCACCACGACGGCGCGCCTCGACCGCATCGCGGCCAGCGGGAGCGGCGCCCGCTCGGACAGCCGGGCGAGGAGCGCGCTCTTGCCGCCGTACTGCCGGACGACGACGAACTCGCGCCGGTTGATGTCGAACAGCGACACGAGCCCGAGGGCGCACGGGATCTTGTCGAGCGTGAGCGCGAGGATGAAGTCGGCGCCCGCGAGGGTGTCCTGGAGGAAGTGCAGGTCGCTGCACGCCTCGAACAGCTCCGCGATGAGGTCGTCGCCGGAGAGGCGCCCGTTCTTCGGAGGGAAGGAGGACCGCCGACGCGGCGGGGCCGGCGTGGCGGCAGCGACCTCTGGCGCCTCCGGAACGAGCTGGAGACGTGGCAGCCCCTTCTGCTCGTCGGACGGCGCGGCGAGCAGCACCACATCGGCCGGCGGCGTGAGGGCTGGCCGCGGCAGGTCCGCCGGATACGCGGCGGCCGGCGGCGGCACGTCCGCAGCCGCCGCGGCGGCCGCAGGCGACGGCGCGTCCGCAGCCGCCGCGACGGTCGTAGCCGCCACGACGGCCGCAGGCGGCGGCACGTCCACAGCCGGCGCGACGGCCGCAGGCGGCGTGCCGGGCGGCGCGGCGGCCGGCGGCGCCACATCCGTCGCCGGCGTGGCAGCCGGCGGCGCGGCGACCGGCGGCGCCACGTCCATCGCCGGCGTGGCAGGCGGCGCGGCGGCCGGCGGCGCGGCGGCCGGCGGCGCCACGTCCGTCGCCGGCGTGGCCGGCGGCGCCACGTTCGCAGGCGGCGCGGCGACCGGCGGCGCCACGTCCGTCGCCGGCGTGGCAGGCGGCGCCACGCCCGCAGGCGGCGCGGCGGCCGGCGGCACGGCAACCGGCGGCGCCACGTCCGCAGGCGGCATGGCCGGCGGCGGCGCGGTGCCGCCGGTGCGCGGGCGGAACTGGATCTCGGGCTCGGCCGAGCGCCAGTCTTTCCAGGCGAGGGTCGCGAGCGGGCCGCGCTGAGGCCGGCCGTCGAAGACGTGATCGAACACGGCGATATGGATGAACTTGCCCGGGCGCGCGTCGTCGATGCGCTGCCGGGCGCGCTCGAGCCGATCGACCAGCAGCGCGCTGACGAGATCGCGCGGGGTGCCGGTCGCGACCGCATAGACGAGCTCTCGGTACGTGAGCGGCGAGCGCTCGGACGGGTTCTCCTCGCGCTGCGAGATGAGCTGATACGGCGGCAGCTCCGCGGGCGCTCGCTCCGGCGCGGCGCCTCGCTCCGGCGCGGCGGCTCGCTCCGGCGGCGCATCCCGCCCCGGCGCGGCCTCTCCGCCTTTCGCCGGCTGCGCCTGGGCGCCCGCTGGCTCCGAGACGAGGAGCGCGGTCCCCATCGAGATGAACGGGACCGTGGGCGCGATCGGACGCTTCCCTGCGACGCGCCCCGCAGGCTCGGCCGGCCTGGGAGAAGCCGCCCCGGCCGGGGACGCGCCCGCTGGGGTGTCGGTCCCGTCCGTCAGCGCCGCGTCGTCCGGGGCGCGCTGCACGACGTACCGCACGCGCGTCGCCGGATCGATCGCTCGGTAGCCGCTCTCCAGCAGATCCACCGAGAAATTGTTGAGCGGGCCCCCATCGCCGCGGAGCGCCCGGGCCTTCTGCAGCGCGGGCTGCCACTGCGGGGCCTCGACGCACACCTTCCTGCTCGGCGGAGCGTTCTGGCCTAACGACGAGATCTCGACGAACCAACGCATCGTTTGCGGTTCCAATCCGCGCTGGCGCTGACTGGGTGGCGCGCTCTGGCGCGAAGATCGTTCTACTCGACGCGCGCGAGAGGGGTCAACGCGCAGGCCGCATGGAAGCGCGCAGAGAGCGCGCGGACGCCTTTGGAGGATGGCGCGAAATCTTCTCAACCGGGACCGGTAAGAAGAATCGGGCCTGACCTGAAATTGCGCCCCCCGCGCCGCGAGTCGCCGCGGACGAACCCGTTCGTCCACTGAACGGCCGCGGGGTGTCCCCCGTGGCGGGAGGTCCCCCGCTGTCGAGCCGCGCCATCGCGCTGAAAGGAGCCACTCCCCGTCGCTCGTCGCCGCGCGATCCGCCGTTCTCTTCGCGAGCGGGATACCCGTCCTACATCCAATCCAGCCGGGGGACGATCCGGGAGGCGCGACGTTGGAACTCCCCACGTGCGCTGATCCACCCCTGCGGGGGCCGTGCGCGCTCGCTATTGCGTCCGCAGGATGATGTGGAAGCCGAACGGCGTCTCCACGACCCCGCTCATCGCGCCGACAGCGAGGTTCTCCACCGCCTGCTCGAACTCGGGCACCATCATGCCCTTGCGGAACGTGCCGAGATCGCCGCCGCGCGCGCGGCCAGCCGGTTCGTCGCTGTACTGGGCCGCGAGATCCTCGAACCTCGCCCCCTGCTGCGCTCTCACGAGCAGCTGCCCAGCGAGCGCGCGCGCCTCGTCCCGCGTGCGAACGATGTGCGCCCGGGCCCGCAGTGACCCTGCATACATGATGAGGAGGTGCTTCGCCCCCATCTGGCCGGCCGTCGCAGGGGGCTGGGCCGGCGCCGGTTGCGCCGCGCCCGGCTGCGCCAGCGTCGGCGGCGCCGGCGTCGGTTGCGCCGGCGTCGGCTGCGCTGCTCCCGGCTGGGCCGCGGGCTTGCCCGCGCCGTGGAGCGACTCCTTCGTCGGGGGATCGTGCGGGCCGAGCGCCCTGTTGACGAGCCGCGTGAAGTGCGCGGTCGGCTGCGCCCCGCTGAGAAAGTAGTCGTTGATGGCGAAGGACGGCGTGCCGGTGATGCGCAGGCGCTCGGCGAGCTTCAGGTCCGCCTCGACCGCCGCGCGGTGCGCTCCCGAGTCGAGCGCGGCGCGGAACTTCGCCACGTCGAGGCCGATCGCGGCCGCGTGGCCCTCGAGCGCCCCCCGGCCGAGCCCGCTCTCGGACTGGTCCTCCCACAGGCGCTGCGCCATCGCCCAGAAGCCGGCCTCGCCCTTCTGCCGGAACGCCTCGATCGACGCCTCGGCGGCGAGGGGCGCCCGCGTGTGGAAGGGGAGCGGCAGGTGCCTGAAGACAACGCGGACCTTGCCCGGATAGGCGGCGATGATCTCGTCGATCGTGGGCTGGACGCGCTTGCAGAACGGGCACTGGAAGTCGGCGAACATCTGGATCGTCACCTTCGCGCCGGGCTTCGCCCCCTTGCCGGGGTTGTCCTTGGTCGGCGCGGGGGCGAGGATCCGCTCGGGCGGGTTGGCGGCCTTCGCGTCCTTCTGAAGCGCGTCGTAGACCTTCGCGGGCGGCGTGCCCGCGGCCACGAGCTTCGCGGCGTTCGCGAGCTGCTCGTCGATGAGGGCCTCGAACTTCTCCGCCGGCTGGGCGCCGGCGAGCCGCCTGCCGTTGATGAAGAAATGGGGCGTCCCCCTCGCCTGGATGTCGTCGGCGAGGCGCTGATCGCGCTCGATGCGCGCCGCGTGGCGCCGGGCGGCGATGGCCCTCTGCGCGCGGACCACGTCGAGGCCCAGGGACTTCGCGTGCGCCGCGAGGTCCGCGTCCTCGAGGCCCCCGGCCTTCAAGAGCTCGTACGCCTTCCAGAACGCCGCGTCGCCCTTCTGCGCCTTGGCCTCCAGCGCGAGCTCCGCGGCGGGCTCGGCCCGCTTGTGGAAGGGGAGCGGGTAGTGCTTGAAGACGACGCGCAGCTGAGCGCCGTACTTCTTTTCGAGGCCTTCGACGGTCGGGGCGACCCTGCGACAGAACGGACACTCGAAGTCCGAGAACATGACCAGCGTGACCAGAGCGTCCGGGTTGCCCCGGATCGGCGACCCGTCGACAGGCACCTTCCACACGGTCGTGTCCTCGGGGGCCCGCGGCGTGGGCGGCTTCGGGGCCGGGGCGCGCGCCTTGTTCTGCTCGGACAGGGCCGCGTAGACGCGCTCCTGCGGGACGCCGGCTCGCCGGAGATCCTCGGCCGCCCGGAGCTGCTCGTCGACGACGGTCCGGAAGTCGTCGATGGGCCGCGCCCCGCTGACCAACACCCCGTTCACGAAGGTCGCCGGGGTGGCCGTGACGCCCGCGGTCTTGCCGGCCTCGACGTCCCGGTCGATCTTCGGCGCGTGCCGCTGCTCCTCGAAGGACGCGTGGAACGCCGCCTGATCGACGCCCGCCTCGGCGGCCCAGGCCTCGAACGACTCCGGCGTGAGCGAGCGCTGGTTGGCGAAGGCGAGCTGATGGAATTTCCAGAACGCCTCGGCCCCGCCGAGCCGGAACACCGTCTCGGCCGCCAGGTGCGCCGGGCGCGCATTTTGGTGGAACGCGAGCGGGAAGTGCTTCCAGACGATGCGCAGCCGATACGGCCCGTAGGCCTCCTTCAGCTGCTCCAGCGTCGCCATGTACCTGGAGGTGAAGGGGCACTCGTAGTCGCCCCACACCACGAGGGTGACCGGCGCGAGCGGCTCGCCCCACCACGGATCCGCGCGGGTGACGGGTACCGCGGTGCCCGGCTCCGGCTCCTGCTCCGGCTCGGCCGCCACGACAGCGGTCGGCGCGGCGGGCGGCAGGAGGACCACCATCTTCGGCGGCTCGATCGCGGGCGCCGCCGCGGAGCCCGGCGCGCACGCCGCGAGCAGGCTCCAGAGGAACAGCAGCAACAGCAGGCGGGAAACAGGGGCTGACGCAGGCATGGGGCCTCGTGGGTCGTGATCCGGGGGAGGATCCTACACGGGCAACCAGCCCTCACGTCGCCTGGGCTGCGGCGCAGCGGAGCAGGAACAGGCGCACGACGAGCGTCGCGGCCGGCACGACAGCGAACGCGCGCCAAGGCACCGCGGTGGGTCCGTCCGCCAGAGCCCGGAGGCAGCGGACAAAAAAAGAGCGCCCGCTCGACGGTGGGGGGGAAACCGTCACGGGCGCTCTGAGCCTGCTCACTGAGCAGGATGCGGGCCAAGAGATTCCCTTCCGAATTCAGGGACTTTCGTTAGTAAAATGCCTTGCCCATTTCAATCCTGAATCAGCCGCTTGCAAACGTGCTGGGCAGAGCTGGCCGCCTCTGCAGCCCTGGTAACCCTTCTGACCGGGAGCCGCGGTGACACTTCCCTGAGCCACAGGCCCGTGCTCCCGGAGGACTGGACCGCGAGGCCCGAGCACGGTCCGACGGGCTCTTCCCCGGATACCTCCAGCCACTCCCCGCACGCCTTCGCGGACGGGCTCCACGGCTCGGGCCGCGTGAAAGTCGTGTAAAAGAGCCGCGTGTCACCGTCCAGCGCCGACCCCGCACCCTCCTCGCCGCCCGGAAGCGCAGCGCCCCGACCGAGCAGCGCCTCCCCCGACGGAACGGACGGAACCGGCGAAACCGAGACCACCGTCTCCCGGGACGCCGGCCCGGCGGCGCCCCCGGGTCGGCTCGATCGCCTGGTCGCGGCCTGGCCGCGCGTCGATCCGGTCCTGTTCGCCGCCTACGCGGGCGCGTGCGTGCTCTACGCCGCCGTCGCGTTCTACAGCGCGATGCACCAGCAGACGGGCGGCATGTGGTCGGCGCCGCTCGACGACGTCTTCATCCACTTCGACTACGCCCGCGCCACCGCGCGCGGGTACCCGTTCGAGTGGTCCGAGGGCAACGGCTTCTCGAGCGGGAACACGAGCCTGAGCTACCCGTTCGTCCTCGCCCTCGGCTACCTCGTCGGCTTCCGCGGCGTCCTGCTGATGCAGTGGGCGGCGATCGTCGCGTGCACCTCGACGCTCGGCTTCCTGCTCGTCGGCGCGCGGCTCCTCGAGCCTGTCGGGCGCTGGGCGAAGTACCTGCTGCCGCCCGTGGCGCTCTCCATCGGCGCGCTCGACTGGTCGCTGTTCAGCGGGATGGAGAACGCCTTCCACCTCGGCGTCTGGGCCCTCGCCACCCTCGCCGCGCTCTCGGTCGCCCGCGCGGCCGACGGGCCGCGCGAGCCGACGGCGCGGGCGACGCGGGCGACTGACGACGCGCGCGCCGCGGCGCCGCCGAAGCGCCTCGCCCACCTCGGCTGGGCCGCCGGCCTCGCCGGCGCGCTCCTCTACGCCACCCGGCCGGAGTCGGTCGTCTGCGTGGCGGCGCTGAGCGTCTACGCGGCCATCGCCGTGAAGCGGGCGCACGGCGCGCGCGCGGCGATCGCGACCTTGCTCCGGACGTCGGTGCCCGGCGCGCTCGCGTGCCTCGCCCAGGCGGTCGCCAACCGCGTGTTCACAGGCGAGTGGGCGGCGAGCGGCGCCATCGCCAAGCTGGCGCTGAACAACCCGTACATGACGTCCTCCGAGAAGTGGGACACCTACGAGTTCCTCGCGACGTACGTCGTCGCCCGCAACACCAACCACCACTTCTCGGACGCCCTCCCCTGGGGCTGGCTCGTGCCCGCCCTCGCGCTCGTCCCCCTCGCCTCGCGCAAGACCCGCGGGGCCGCGGCGCTGCTCTGGGTCCAGGTCGTCGGGTGGCTCGCGCTCGTGTCCCTGAACGGTCAGGTCCGCTGGCAGAACGAGCGGTACACCATGCCCGCGGTCGCCTGGCTGCTGGTGCTCGCGGCGATGGGTCTCGCGCTGCTCGTCGCGCGCGCCGCATGGGCCAGCGGCGACGAGCGCCAGGAGCCGCAAGGGAGCGCCCCGGCCGGGCTCAGGGCGCGGCTCGGGGCCCTCGGCGGCGTCGCGGCCGCGGCCCGCGGCGGCGCCCTGGCGCGCGGCCTCTGGTGCGCGCGCGTCGCGCTCGCCCTCGCCGTGGCTGCGCTCTTCTGGGCCCACCAGCTGCCAAGGATGCGCGACCAGATCTGGTTCTTCGGCCGCGCCAGCCGCAACATCCGCGATCAGCACCTCGTCGCCGGCAAGCTCCTCGCCCAGCTCGACGTGCGCCGCGTCCTCGTCGGCGACGCGGGCGCGCTCCTCTACGCGTCGGACCGGCCCGGCCTCGACCTCATCGGGCTCGGCGGCTACCACGATCTCCCGTTCGCGCGCGCGGGCGTCCACGGCCTCGGCGCCTCGCTGGAGCTCATCGAGCGCATCCCCGCCGAGGACCGCCCGGACACGCTGGCCATCTACCCGGGCTGGTGGGGCGACCTCCCGGCCATCTTCGGCAGGCGGATCGCCGCGATCCCCGTCGTCGGCAACGTGATCTGCGGCGGCGCGGAGAAGGTCATCTACCAGGCCGACTGGAGCCCGCTCGCGTACGGCGAGGCGCCCGCGTCGATGCGCGCGGACGAGCGGGTCGTCGACGAGCTCGACGTCGCCGACCTCGTGAGCGAGCGGGAGCACGGCTACGCGTTCCCGCGGCCGCAGGCCGGCTTCGTCGGCTTCAGCGTCCTCCCGGATCCGCGCGGACCGGGGCACGATCGCTTCGACGCCGGGCGCGTCATCCCGGGCGGCCGGAGCGAGGCGGCCCGCCTGCACGCCCCTCGCGAGGGCCACGGCAGGCTCGTGGTCCGCACCGCCGCGCCCCGCGCCGCCACGATCCGCGCGACGGCGGACGGCCGGGAGATCGGCCACCTCGCGCTCAAGAGGGGCGACGGCTGGACCGAGGCCTCGCTCGACCTCCCCGAGGGCCTGCCCGAGACGTTCACGCTCACGCTCACGCCGGTCGACGGGGAGTGGGTCGATCACCACGTCTGGATCCTCGATCGCCCCGCGCAGGGCGCCGGCGCGCGCCCGCTCGCCGGACAGTGACGTGCGCGCCGGCCTGCCCCGCGACCCCGCGCAATGGATCGCGCTCGCGCTCGCCCTCGCCGCGGTGCTCGGCGGCGCCTGGCTCCTCCGCCGTGGCCGCTCGCCCGCAGCCGCACGGGCCGGCCCCGCGCCTCCGCGCCCCGGCGCCGCGCGCTCGGGCCCCGACCCCGCGCCCCCCTCCGGCGCGGCCCTGGGCGCCGCGATCGCCGCGGCCCTCTCGGTCGTCGCGGCGCTCCTCTCGGCCGCGTACGTCGCGGTCTACCTGCGGGGCGGCCCCCGCATCATCGACGCGACGAGCTACTGGCTCGAGGCGCGCGCGATGGCGGCCGGCCACCTCGCGTGGCCGCTCGACGAGCCCGCGGCCTCCGTGCTCGGTCGCTTCCTCGTCCGCAATGACGCGGTGGGCGGCACGATGGCCGGGCGCAGCGCGGCCGAGGTCGCGGTCCTCTTTCCTCCGGGCTACCCCGCCCTGCTCGCGCTGGGCTTCCTCGCGGGCGCGCCGCTCGCGATCGGCCCCGCGCTCGCCGCGGCGCTCGCGATCGCCACCTACGACCTGGCCGCGCGCTTCGCGCCGGAGGGCCCGGCCCCGGCCGGGAGCGCCGCGCCGATCCGCTTCGTTCCGCTCGTCGCCGCGCTCTTCTCGGCGCTCTGCGCCGCGCTCCGCTACCACACGGCCGACACGATGTCGCACGGGCTCGCGGCCCTCTGCTTCACGGTCGCGCTCGCGTCGGCGCGGCGCGCGCTCGATGAGGCCCGCGCCGCCGCGGCGACGGGCGCCGCGACGGGGCCCCTCGGTCCGGCAGTCCGCGCCGCCGCGCTCGCCGGGCTCGCCGCCGGCTGGCTCGCGGCGACGCGCCCGCCGAGCGCGCTCGCCCTCGCCGCGACGCTGCCCTTCGTGCTCCTGCCGGCGATCGCGCCGGGGAGCGCGGCGGCCGGTCCGCGCGAGGGCGAGCCGCCGCCGCGCCCCTCGCCGCGGCTCGTGCGGCTCGCCGCGGCGATGGCGCTCGGCGCCCTCCCCGGCCTCGCGCTGCTCGCGGCCCACCAGCACGCCGCGACGGGCGCCTTCGCCTCGTCGCAGGCCGCGTACTACGCGGTCTCGGACGGCCCGCCCGGCTGCTTCCGCTACGGCTTCGGCGCCGGCGTCGGCTGCGTCGGCGAGCACGGCGACTTCGTCCGTCACAACCTCGCGGAAGGATACGGCTTTCTGGCTGCTGCCGGCACGACGCTGCGCCGCCTGAAGCTCCACCTCGTGGACGCGCTGAACGCCGAGCCGCTCGCGCTGCTCGTGCTCGTCGGCGCCGTGATCGCCTGGCGTCGGCCGCGCTCGCGCGCCCTCGCGATCGCCCCGCTCCTCCAGATCGCCGCTTACGCCCCCTTCTATTTCGATGGCAACTACCCGGGAGGCGGCGCGCGCTTCTTCGCCGACGTGCTGCCGGTGGAGCACGTCCTCGCGGCCATGGCCGCCCTCGCGCTCGCGGAGCACGCTGCGATGGCGGCGCACGCGGGGCGCGCTGCGACGGCGGCGCGCGCGGAGCGCGGCCCCGCGCGCCGGTGTGGCGCGCTCCTCCCGGCGGCGCTCCTCCCGGCGGCGCTCTTCGCGACGGCGCTCCCGCTCGCCGGCTTCGCCTTCCGCGCGGGCTTCGACCACGCCGCGCTCCGCGATCGCGAGGGCGGCCTGCCCATGTTCGACCCCGCCGCAGTCACGCGCGCGGGCGTCTCGCGCGGCCTCGTGTTCGTCGACACAGATCACGGCTTCAACCTCGGCTTCGATCCCGCCCCGGAGGACGTCGCGGTGCTGCGCTACCGGGGCGACGCGATCGACCGCATGGCGTGGGAGGCCCGCGGTCGCCCCCCCGCGTACCGCTACCGCTTCGCGATCCCGGACGGCGGCGGCCTCGCCACGGTCTCGATAACGCCGCTCGTCTTCGACGCCGAGCCGCCCGGCGAGGCCCGCATCGAGGGCGAGTCGCTGTGGCCGCCCCGCGCGCAGCGCGGCGCCTTCGCGCTGCCCGAGCACGCCGGCGGCACGTGCGCGTCCGGCGGGCGCCTCCTCGCGGTGCACGCGGCGGGGCGCGGCGAGGCCGTCGTCCGGGTCGGCCTGCCCGCCCCCTGGCTCCGCGGCGCCCGGATCAGCCCGCGCGTGGCGCTCTCGGGCGACGGCGCCGGCGAGGTGCGCCTCCTCGTCGATGGCGCCCTGCTCCACGCCTGGCGGGTCGAGCCCGCCGCGCCGAGCCCACCCGGCGCGCCGCTCGCCTGCGCCGATCTCCCGCCGCACCCGATCCCCGAGGATGCCGTCGAAATCGAGCTCGCCCTCGCCCGAGAGGCCAGGGAAACATGCGGAACGAGCGAAACGTGCGGAACGAGGGAGACCCAGGGCCTCTTCGCGCTCGATGCGCTCTCCGTTGTGGGCGGGAATTCGGTTGACCGCTAGTCCCGTAACATGCGAGCTTTTCATAGGATTCTGTTGTCGTGCGGCTCCTGGAGCGGCGCATCCCCTGGAGCTCTGCGGTGGAAAGCGGCAAGTCGAGCGCCGGCGGCGGTCCGCTGGGGTGGGGGAGGTGGACCATGACGAAAAGCGAGCTCATCGACGCGATCGCGGGACGGGGGGAGCTCACCAAGGCTCGAGCGGAGCTCGTCGTGAACTGCGTCTTCGACGCGATGACGCAGGCGCTCCAGCGCAACGAAGGCATCGAGATCCGCGGGTTCGGCAGCTTCACGGTCAGGCCGTACAAGCCCTACAGCGGCAGGAATCCGCGCACGGGCCAGCCGGTGCCCGTGCCCGCCAAGCGCCTTCCGTTCTTCAAGGTCGGCAAGGAGCTCAAGGAGCTCGTCAACGCGAGCCGCGCGTACGCGATCTCGGGCGACGACGACGACGAGGACGAGGACGACGAGGAGACCGACGACGAATGAGGCGGCGCGCGGCGCGTGCGTGACGTGAGGTGACGTGACGCGCCGCACGAGGTGACGACGTGACCTCGTCGTTCCTGCGCCCTCTTCGCTCGCGCGCGCCGAGGCGCGTCGCCCCCCTGGCGGGCGGTTCCGCTGCGCGGTAGAAGCGGGCCCCCATGGTCCCCGCCGAACGTCAGCTCCAGATCCTCTGCAAGGGTGTCGTCGACCTCCACGTCCGAGCCGAGCTCGAGGAGCGGATCCGCGAGGGCAAGCCGCTGCGCGTGAAGGCCGGCTTCGACCCGACCCGCCCCGATCTCCACCTCGGCCACACGGTGGTGATGCAGAAGATGCGGGAGTTCCAGGAGCTCGGGCACCACGTGGTCTTCGTGGTCGGCGACTTCACGGCGATGGTCGGCGATCCGACCGGCAAGAACGAGCTGCGCCCGCGGCTCTCGCGCGAGGAGGTCGTCGCCGCGGCGGAGACCTACCAGGCGCAGGCGTTCAAGGTCCTCGACAAGAACAGGACCGAGGTCCGCTACAACTCCGAGTGGCTGAACAAGCTCGATCCGACGCAGATGATCGAGCTCTGCGCGAAGTACACAGTCGCCCGCATGCTGGAGCGCGACGACTTCAAGAAGCGCTACGAGGAGGCGCGGCCCATCTACGTGCACGAGTTCATGTACCCGCTCCTCCAGGCCTACGACTCGGTCGAGCTCGAGGCCGACATCGAGCTCGGCGGCACCGATCAGCTCTTCAACCTGCTCGTGGCGCGCGACCTGATGCCCCGCTACGGAAAGCGCGCCCAGATGGTGATGACGATGCCGCTCCTCGAGGGCACGAACGCGCGCGTCGAGGACGGGAAGGTCGTGGGCGCCAAGATGTCGAAGAGCGCGGACAACTACGTCGGCATCACCGAGCCGCCGTTCGACATGCTGCAGAAGCTGATGCTCGTCGATGACGGCGTGATCTGGCGGTACATGGAGCTCCTGTCGTCGCGCCCGCCCGAGGAGATCTCCGCCCTGCGGGAGGCGGTCCTCCGCGGCGAGCAGGGCGTCATCGCGGTGAAGGAGCTCTTCGCTCAGGAGATCGTCACCCGCTTCCACTCGGCGGAGGACGCGCGCGCGGCCCTCGAGCGGCGCCGCAGCGTCGCGGCCGGCGGCCTGCCGGAGAACATCGAGGAGCTCCACGTGGCGAGCGACCGCGACACGATCCCGATCGGCAACGCGCTGGCGCTGGCGGGGCTCGCCGAGTCGACCTCCGCGGCGCGGCGCCTCGTGAAGGGCGGCGCGGTGCACCTCGACGGCGAGGTGGTCAAGGACGAGCAGCTCAAGCTCGAACGTGGGAAGCGCTACCTGGTCCGCGTCGGCTCGAAGAACCGCCGCTTCGCCCACCTCGTCGTTGGCTGACGCGCCCGGGCGAGCGCCTCGCCGGCGCGCCGTGCTCGGCGGCGCCTTGGGCTGCGCCCTCGGCCTCGCGCTGCCCTCGTGCGGCGGCGCGCCGCGGCCGCCCGCCCGGCCGAGCCCGCCGCTGCCGCCACTCGCCACGGCGGACCTGACGCGCCTGCTGCCGCAGGCGGGGCTCAGGTGGTTGATCCTCGTCCGGCCCCGCGAGGTCGCGGCGGTGCCGTGGCTCATCCCGTCGATCGCGCTCGTGGCGCCCGAGGAGAACCTGGCCCGGCACGCCCGCGCGACCGGCGTCGATCTGCGGCAGGTCCGCGAGGCCGCGATCGCGTCGTACGCGGGCGCGGGGCCGGCGGGCGGCGCCACGCTCTACGTGGCGCGCCACAGCGGCGATCCGCGCGCCATCGAGCGTCTCTTCCGGCGGCGGCTCACGGGCAAGGAGCGGCGCGCGCTCGATCGCCCGGACGTCGTGCGCGTGACGGGCGACATCGGCACGACGCCGCGCGCGCTCGTGCTGCTCGGCGAGGACGTGGCCTGCGTGCAGGACGGCGGCAGCCCGCTGCGCGGGCCGGCGCGCGTCGCGTCGCTGTACGCGCTCGGGCGCCTCAAGCGCTCGCCCGCGGCGCTCTCGGGCGGCCCGCTGCGCGCGCTCGAGGCCCGCCTCGGCCCGGCGCCCGTGCGCGCGTTCGCGCCGGGGCCGTTCGACGGGGAGCTCGCCCGCGGCGCGCGGGGGCTGCTCGCGGCGGCCACCGCCGTGGGCGCGGCCGCGCGGCCGAGCGCGCGCGAGGGGATCGCGCTCGCGATCGCGGTGGCGGGCGACTTCTCGACGAGCGGGGAGGCCGCCTCGGAGGAGCTGCTCGCGGCCTGGAACGAGCTCGCGGGCGGCTCGTTCGGCCACCTGCTCGGGCTGGACGCGCCGGTCGAGCGGCCGCTCGCCACCCACGCGCCGGACGCGGTGGCCGTCGCGGTCGAGCTGAACCCGCGGGCGCTCGCCCGGGGGCTCGCGGCGGCGACCGGCGAGCGGCTCGCCGAGATGCTGCGGTAGGCGCGGCGGCGCCTCGCCGGTAAATTGGACGCCGTCAGCGCCATGCCCACCACGACCAGCGGCTTCTTCCTGCAATGCGCCTCCCGCGGCACGCTCGAGCTCGTCCTGCCCGCCGCCGACACGCCGTTCGGCGTCGAGCACCACCGCCGCGAGGAAGCCTCCGGCCCGTGGCGTCACGTGGCGACGTTCGCCAGCGGCCTCGGGCCGGTCGAGGCGGTGTCGCTCATCCAGAGCAACTTCGGCGATCCAGGCCACCTCGAGGCGGTGGTGCGCGCCGGGGATCGGCTGGCCGCGTTCTGGTGCGCGCCCTCGAGCGAGCCGTCGTGGAGCGAGCCGCGCTTCTTCGCGGAGGGCGCGGCCGGCGACCCCGCCCTGATCCAGGGCGGCTCCGGGGGCAAGGGCAACTTCGAGCTCGTGGTGCCCCACGCGAGCGGCGGGATCGCGCACTACCACCGCGACAACGACACCGCCGAGCTCGTCTGGCGCGGCCCGGTGATCTTCGGCGAGGGGCTCGGTCGATTCGAGGCGGTCGCGATGATCCAGCGCGTGGCCGGCGCGCCGCACGGACCGCACGCGCCCGGCGACCTCGAGGTCGTCGCGCGCGTCGGCGATCGCCTGCTGATGTTCTGGCGCTCTCCCGGGTCCGGGGCTGGGTGGCACGGCCCGGAGGAGGTGGTTTCGGGGGTCCGCGGGACACCGGCGCTCTTCTGGAGCGCGATCGGCGGACCTGCGACCCTCGAGCTGTTCTCGCCGCTCGCGCGCGTGGGGCTCGCTCGGTGGTGCCGCGACGACGGCGCCCGCGGGGCGCGCTTCCGCGGTCCGACCGTGTTCGCCACCGATCTTGGCCGGTGCGAGGCGGTATCGGTGATCGAGAGCTGGCCGCTCGGGCGGATCGAGCTCGCGGTGCGCGCCGAAGGGCGGATCGTCCACGCGACCCGCGACGGCGCGCTGTGGTCGCAGCGCGCGATCCTCGGCAACGCGCCCCCTTCCCCGGCGGATGTCCCCTCTCCGGCGACGCTCCCTCCGCCTGCCACCACGACGAATCGCCCGCCCGCCGCCACGACCTCTCGCCCGCCTGCCGCTACGCCTTCTCGCCCACCCGCCGCCACGACCTCTCGCCCGCCTGCCGCCACGCCCTCTCGCCCGCCCCCCTCCACGAGTTCGCCTCCGCCTGCGCCGCTCCCGACCGGCGCGTCGCCGCGGCTGCGCGCCGGACCGCATCGGGCGGGATTCCGGCGCATCGGCGCGCTCTCGCTGTCGGCGGACGCCTGCTACCCCGACACGTGGCCATTCCAGGGCGCGCTCTACCGATGCCCCGCGCGGAGCGCCGCGCTGCTCTACTACCCCGCGTCCGCGGACGGCGAGGAGGCGCCGCTCTCGGCGGGAGGCCCGTTCCCGGTCATCGCGATCGCCCACGAGCGGCGCCTCGCCACGAGCGCGGCCACCACGGGATCCCCCGCGGGTCTCGCCCAGGACTACCGCCAGCTCGCCGGCGTGATGGCGCACCTCGCGCGCTGGGGCTTCGTCGTCGTCGCGCCCGATCTCTCGTGGCTCACGCCCGACGACGCGCCGCTGCGCCGCGCCGCGGTGCTCCGGGACGCGCTCACGCACCTCCGCGCCGGCTCCCGGGGCCCCCTCCTGGTCGACTTCGCTCGGGTGGGCCTGATCGGCCACGGGCTCGGCGCGCAGGCGGCGCTCGCGCTCGCGCTCGACGCCGCTTGCCCGTTCGATGTCCGCGCCCTCGCGCTCCTCGCGCCGGCGGGCGCCCCCGAGCGCGCGCTGCCCATCGACGCGCTCGCGCCTCGGCCGGCGCTCGTCGTCCGCGGCACCGCGGATCCCATCGCCGCCTCCGTCCCGGCGGCGCTCTACGACCGCGCGCGCGCTCCGAAGCACCTCGTGACCCTGCCCGGCGCGAACCACTTCGGCTACACGACGTCGCTCGGCCTCGTCGAGCCGCTCGACGGCCACGCCGGGCTCTCGCGGCGCGAGCAGCAGGCGATCGCGATGGGCTACCTCGCCGCGTTCTTCAATGGCTACCTCCGGGACGCGCGCGGCGACCTCGACGCGCTGTCGGGCAAGGCGCCGCTCGAGGGGCTCGAAGCAAGGGAGATCCCGGTCGACGCCGAGGTGCCTGACGGAGGAGCTGGATCCTAGGCGCAGCCGGCGGGCCGCGGCCGGACGCGCGATCCACGCGATGCTACTTTCCGTCGCGTGTACCAGCTCGGCGGCCTCGTCGTCACGCTCGTCAACGGCCTCCTCGGCCTGATCCTCTGGCGGCGGCTCCGCGCGGCGTTTCCTCGACATGGAGCGATGATCAGCGCGCTCTGCGCTGCGGGGCTGCTGCTGGCCGCGCTCCCGGCGCTGCTCATGGCCGCAGCGAGCTTCTCGGGGTTACGCGCGCTCCAGCGCCACGCGCCGGAGCCGCTGGCGCTGATCGCCATGGGCATGCAGGTGGGCCTGCTCCTCTACGGGTTGCTCCTCGGGCTCGTCACGCTCGCGTGCGCGGCCGTCCGGGCGCTCCATCGGCTCCAGCCGCGCCGAAACGCCCCGATTGCGCTCGATGCCCAGACCACCACGAACACCCAGGCCAGCGGCGGCGCCGAGGCCAACCCGGCCGCTCAGGACATCCCCGCGCCAGCGGATATCGCGGCCCGACCGGAGGCCGTCGACGAGCGCCGCCGCCGCCTCGTCGTCGGCGCGACATGGGCGCTGCCGGCTGCGGCGGTCGCGGTCTCGATGGGCGGCGTGCTCGCGTCGCGGCAACGACCGGTCGTGGTGAGGCTCGCGCTGCCGGTGCGCCGCGAGCTGACGAGCCTGCACGGCGTCACCATCGCGCAGCTCAGCGACGTGCACGTCGGCAGCTTCATGGACGCGGAGCGGCTCGACGAGCTCCGCGACGCCATGAACGCGGTACGCGCGGACATCCACGTCGTCACCGGCGATCTGCTCGATCACCACGTCTCGCAGCTCGAGCTGTCCGCGCGGCTGCTCCGGGGCCTGCGCCCCGCCCGGGGGCAGCTCTTCTTCTCCATGGGCAACCACGAGTACATCGCCGCGCGATCCGCCGACGTGGGGACGATCGTGAAGGGCCTCGAGGAAGCGGGCGCCCAGGTGCTCGTCGACGAGGCGCGGGAGGTCCGCATCGGCGGCGATCACCTGTGGATGGGCGCCATCGACTACCCGAGCCGCGCGCGCCCGGGAGAGCCCGCCCGGCGCCCGACGCGCGACGGACTGGATCGAGCGCTAGGCCAGATGCGGGACGACGGCGCGCCGCGCGTCGTCCTCAGCCACCATCCGGGCACGTTCCGCACCGCCCGCGAGCTGCCGTTCGATCTGATGCTGTCCGGCCACACGCACGGCGGGCAGATCTCGCTCGGCCGGATCGGCGATTACGCCCTCACGCCGATGTTGCCCGCCGGGCTCTACCACAACGGGCATTACGAGCACCGCGGCCGGCGCCTCCACGTCAACGCCGGCGCCGGAGGCTGGCTGCCGGTCCGCATCAACTGTCCGCCGGAGCTCACGCTCGTCGAGCTCGTGCCCGCCTGACGCCGCAGGAAGGGTCCTGCCCGCTGCGCATCAGCGGAGCCCTCGCCCGTGGACGCGCTCCGTCTCCCGGGTGAAACTGCGGGACATGGCACAAGCCGCGGTCCGCACCGGCCTTTCGCCGCAGGAATACCTGGACTTCGAGCGTTCGTCGCCGCTTCGCCACGAATACGCGGACGGCGAGCTCTTCGCCATGGCGGGCGGCACGCTGGAGCACAGCGCGATCGCCGCGAACATCATCGGTGAGCTGCGGAACGCGATCCGCGGTCGGGGGTGCCGGGTGCTCACCTCCGGCATGCGCATCAAGATCGCCTCCACGCGCCGCTACGTGTACCCCGACGGCGCCGTCGTTTGCGCGCGTCCCGAGTTCGAAGACGAGCAGCGCGACACGCTCCTGAACCCACGCGTCATCGTCGAGGTGCTCTCCGAATCCAGCGAGGCCTATGATCGCGGGGACAAGTTCGCCCAGTACCGGACGCTACCGTCGCTCGAGGAGTACGTGCTCGCATCGCAGAAGGCGCCGCGAATCGAGGTGTTCACGCGGCAGCCGGACGGCAGCTGGCTGCTCCGGATCCACGGCCCCGGCGAGCACGCAGCGCTGTCCTCCCTCGGCGGCGCGCTCGACGTCGACCAGGTGTACCTGGGCGTCTTCGAGCAGGATGCGATGGGAGAAGCGCCGCAGGACGCGCCCTGACGCGCTGACGACGACCGGCGCCTCCCGCGCCCGGCCGCCCTCGGCTACAGCGTCACCTCGAACGGCGCGCGCGCGAGCTCTTCGCCCGTCTCCGACCGCACGACCGCCGTCCACTCCCCCGCCTGCCGCGCCCCGCGCGTGAACGCCCACGTCCGCCACCGCGGCGACGGCCCGACCCCGAGCGTCACGTTCCCCACCGGCGCCCCGCCGCCCGGCGGGACGAACGCCACCGTCACCTCGCCCTCCGCGTCGCTCCGGTTCTCGACCTCCAGGAACGCATAGAGCCGCGGGGTCTCCGGCGCGTGGAACGTCGTCCCCGGCGCCACCGGCTCGCGGTCCTTCACCCCCTCCGCGATCACCAGCCGCTTCACCTTCAGCTCCGCCGCCCCCCTCCCCTTCTCCTTGGCCTCGCGGCTCCCCTTGCTCCCCTTGTCCGCCACGACGTTCGCGTCCGGCGCAGGCGCCGTCACCGTCGCGGCCGACGGGCTTGCGGGCGCCGCCGCCGCGTCGGCTGCAGGCTCGGGGCACTGCGTCGCCGCGGGGCTCGCGGCAGCGGCCTGCGCCGGAGGCCGCGCGTCGTGACGCTCGCCGCAGCCGGCGAGCGAGACCGTGCAAAGCGCCAGAAACGTCATCCGTCGAGCCATCTTCATTGCCATCGAAGCACTCCTCCGATCCGGGGCGTCCCGGCCTCGCCACCGGATATGGCAAGGCGTGGACCGCTTCTGGCTCATTGAAATCGCTGAAGATTTTGGCTGACCTGTGGTCGCGGGGCCGCGCCCCGTGTGTCCATCGAGACGGCCGACCCGCAGCGCCGCAGTCAGCCCGAGCCCCGGGCCCTCTCGATTCGATGCGCGGACGAGATGCCGGCCGCGAGCTTTCGCTCACGCCGAGAGGTTCACCCGCCCGGCTTCCCTCCCGAAACGGGGTCGATGCCGTCCGCCCGCATCCGTTCGGCGCTCGCCGGCCCGGCCACGGTGCCGGCCGGGTGCGTGTACCACCCGGCCGGGTCCGCCTTGTCCGGCTCGTCGCGGACCTTGAGGACGGTGAACATTCCCCCCATGTCGATGTACGAGAACGGCCCGGCCCCGCCGCGCATCGGCAGGCTGTTCGCGGGGATGGGCATGGGCATCTCGCCCATGCCGCCCATCCCCGTGGTCCCCATCGTCATGTAGCCGGGCATCACGCGGCCCATCCGCCGATCGAGCGCGCGGGTCGCGGCGCCGACCATGTTCGGCAGGCCATGGCCCATCTGCATCATCGTGTGATGGGTCATGTGGCAGTGCACCGCCCAGTCGCCCGGCTCCTCGGGGACGAACTCGATGACCCGCGTGCTGCCGACCGGGACAAGGACCGTCGTCTCCGGGTACTGGGCCGACTCGGGGACGAACCCGCCGTCCGTCGCCGTGACCTGGAACGACAGGCCGTGCAGGTGGATCGGGTGGTGATCCATCGGGCCGAGGTTCCCGAGGCGCACGCGCACGCGCTCGCCGCGGCCCACGAGGAGCGGCGCCGTCGCGGGGAACGCCTTGCCATTGAACGTGAGGACGTTGAAGTCGCTCATCGCGTTCGGATCGGGCCGGCGCGCCCCCGCGTTGATCTTCCACTCGTGCGTCATCAGCACGAAATCCCTGTCCACGCGCGGGCCCCTGGGCCTCCTCGGGTGCACGACGAACATCCCCACCGCGCCCAGCGCGATCTGGGTCATCTCGTCGAAATGCGAGTGGTACATGTACGTCCCCGGATACCGCACGACGAACTCGTAAACATACGTCTCGCCGGGCGCGATCGGGCGCTGGGTGAGCCCGGCGACTCCATCCATGCCGTTCGGCAGCACGAGGCCGTGCCAGTGGACCGTGGTGGCCTCCGGCAGGGAGTTCGTCACGTAGATGCGCAGGCGATCGCCCTCGACCGCCTCGATCGTCGGGCCGGGCGTGCTCCCGTTGTAGCCCCACACCTCGCTCTTCAGGCCGGGGGCGATCTCGTGCTCTAGGGGGCCCGCGACGAGGTGGCCGACCTTCACGCCGTCCACCACCCGCAGCGGGAGCGTGCTGCCGTTCGGCGTCACCACGGCGGGCTGCCCCCCGGGCGCGGCGGTCCGGCGAGGCGGGGGCGTCGCGGCGCCCGCGGCGGGCGGCGCGCCAGGGCGCTGCTGCGCATGGGCGAGCCCTTGCGTGAGGATGGCGGCGCCGGCGGCCAGACCGCCCGCGTGGATGAAAGCACGTCGGTCCATGTCAATGCCCTCCTTCGCCGGTGGCCGAGGCCCTCGGCATCGCCGCGGGAGCTCCGGCCCCCGCGGCCTCGACGCGGCGCCCTGCCAGGAGCGCGTCGAACGCAGCCTTCGCCGTCCAGTGCTCGCGCAGCGCCTCGACCGCCGCGAGCTCGGCGTCCAGCTGCTCTCGGCGCGCCGAGAGCAGCTGGAAGACGCCGACCTGCATCGCGTTGTACTGGAGCAACGTCTGCTCCAGGACCCGCTTGCGCGCCGGGAGGATCACGCGCGCGTAGTGCTGCGCGCGCGCGTGCGCGAACAAGAGCCGGTTGCGCGCCTCGCGGACCGCCGAGCGGACGTCGACGGCGCGCCCGTGGTAGCGCTCCAGCAGGCCGTCGAACTCCGCCGCCTGCGCGGCCTCGGCGCCCTGCCGCCGATCGAAGAGCGGGAGCGAGAGGCGGACCTCGGCGCCGACGACCCACGGGTGCTCGTGCGCCTCGTCGCTCGCGCCGAGCTCCCGCTCGCCGTGAACGCCGAGCGCCACGTCCGGCACCCAGCCCTCGGCGCGCAAGGCCCCGGCGCGCCCCGCCGCCGCCTCGAGCCGGCTGCGCAGCTCCGCGAGCTCGAGGCTCGCCCGCAAGGCCAGGGACTCCGCGCGCGGCGGCGTGGCGAGCGCGTCGGGCGCCGCCGGGACCGCGCCGGCGATCGTCCAGGAGGTCGCCGCGCCGGAGAGGCCGAGCAGCCGGGTGAGCCGCTCGCGCTGCGAGAGGAGCTCCAGCTCGATCTGCGCGGCCGTGACGCGGGCCTCCTCGTAACCCGCCTCCTGCGTCGCCACGTCGAGCTCCGGGACGTTGCCCGCCTCGAAGAGCGCGCGGGCGGCGTCGCGGGCCGCGGCGAACGCGTCGAGCGCGCGGTTCGCGATGCCCAGGCGCTGCTCCGCCGCCTGCACGGCGTAGAACGCGGCGCGCACCTGGTAGCCGAGATCGACGACCGCGCCCGCGGCGCGGTAGCGCGCGGCCTCGTGCTCCGAGCGCGCCGCCCTCGCGTGGAGCGGCGAGAGGAGCGCCGACGTGAGGTCGATCTCGACCCCGAGCTCGAGGTGCGCGTGCTCGACCCCCTCCTGCAGCGGCGTCACCCCGATCGCGATCTCCGGGTTCGGGAGCTTGCCCGCCTGCTCGAGGTTGCCCCGGGCGACGCCGACCTCCTTCAGCACGGCGCGCAGCTCGCGGTTGTTGAGCAGCGCGATCCGCACCGCGGCGTCCGCGGTGAGCGGCCGCCGCGGCGCCTGGCCGAGGGCGCGCGCGCCGTCGGCCGGCTCCGGATCGACCTCCTCCGACGCCGCGCTCGGCGGGAGCTCGAAGCGGGAGAGCTCGCGGATCCGCGCCATGTCGGCGGTCGACGACGGGGCGGCGCAGCCGGCCGCGGCCGCCGAGGAGAGCGCGAGGCCTGCCACGAGCGGCAGGAGGCGCGCGGCGAGCGCGCGCGATCGCCGGCGTTCAGTGCGCATGGACAGGCTCCTCGGGCCTGGCAGCCGCCGGGCCGCCCTCCGGCGGCGTCGCCGGCGCCGGGGCGTGATGATGGTGGTGGTGGTGCTGGTGAGGGTCGGCGCCGGCGCCCCCCGCCGGCTCGAGCCCGACCCAGCCCGCGGCGGGCTCGCCGGGCAGCGGAGGCTCCTCCGAGAGGGCGACGCCGATCCGCGGCGAGGGAGCTTCCGCGGCCTGCGGTGAGGCAGCAGAGGACGCGGGGAAGCTCGCGGGAAGGGTGCGCGGCGCGCAGCCGGCGAGCGCAGCGACGAGCATCAGCAGGGCGTTCGGACCGGCGAGGTGAGGTGATTTCATGGAAGCCGCTCCAGCGTGGCGAGTGCGATCACGTGCGGGGCCCGAGGACGACCGCGCCCCGCAGCGGCTTCATGCCGCATTTGAGCTCGACCGCTCCAGAGCTCAGCGCAGGAAGTTGGATCGCGAGCAGCGTCGTCCCGGGTTGCATGCATGGCCGACGCGCGCGGTCCGGCGGTATTACACGTCGCCGCACCGGGCCGCGCGCGGTCAGGCGTGGATGTACACGAGCGTCCCGCCCTTGTCGTTGAACGCGGCGTGCCAGCCCTCGGGGACGGGGGGATCGGTCCACGCGAACAGCCACGCCGCGTCGGCGGGCGCGAGGTTCACGCAGCCGCTGCTCCGCACCTTGCCGAACGCGTCGTGCCAGTAGACGCCGTGCAGCGCGTAGCTGTTGTGGAAGTACTGGACATAGGGCACGTCCCGCAGGTCGACGGACGACTCGCTGAGCTCGCCGCCGTCCATCGTCGCCGTGACGTGCTTCTCGCGGATGAAGAACGTGCCCTGCACGGTGGCGCTGGTGGTCGCGGGATCGCCGAGCTCGCCCCTGCCCGTCGAGACGAGGGTCGCGAAGACGGGGCGCTCGCCCTCGTAGGCGACGAGCGTCTGGAGCTCGATCGAGATGTCGATCCACTTCCTTCCGCGCGCCGCGTGCCCCCAGAAGTCGCGGCCCAGCCGCGCGACCCGCAGCGCGGACGCGGGGATCCACACGCCCGCGTCGGTCTCCGCGTAGGCGCCGCCGGCGGCCGTCTTGCCGGTGAGCACCCAGCCGGAGCGGTGCGCCGCCCAGCCGTCCGGCCCGAGCTCGCCCGAGGCGTCCGGCTTCAGCGTGCGCACCCCGTGGTGCATGACGAACGCGGGGGTCCCCTCGCTCTTCACCTCCACGCCGCGCATCGCCGTGGGAGCGACGGCCGAGGTGCGATCGATCGGGATGAGGTCGAGCTCGGTCGTCAGGCCGAAGCGCCGCCCTGTCCACTCGAAGGTGGAGATCAAGCCGAAGGCCGAGTCGGCCCGCGCGCGCCCGCGGTGCGCGGGGAAGCGCACCTTCTCGGCAGCGCCGAGCGGCTTGGGCAGGTCGCGGCGGCTCGCGAAGAAGGGCGTGAGCGGCTCCGGCTCGCCCAGGAGCGCCTCGTCGCGGCGGGACCACGCAGGGGTGCCCTGGGCGCGCGAGCGCCCCTCGACGCGCCGCTGCTCGGCCTCGCTCGGCAGGTGGACATAGAGGTGCGGCGGCGGCTTCCGCGACACGACGTAACGGTACGGATACGGCTCGCCGCGGCGCGGGCCGGCCGGCGTCGCGGCGACGATCTCGTGGTCCAGGTCGAGCGAGGCGCCCTTGCCGACGCACACGAAGCCGCGGGGATGGATGGCGTACCACCCGCCGGCGCACCCCGCGTCGCCCGACGGCGCCGAGGCGCGCTCGACGATCGCGCCGGCCCGCAGGTAACCGAGCTTGAGCGCGCCGCGCTCGGGCGCGGCGTACACGAACGTGCGCATCGCGATGCTCGCGAGCTTGTCGCCGCGCCCAGGCCGCAGCGCCTCCCTGGACGCCGCGGGCTCGGCCTCGACGGCCGCGCCGCCGTCCAGCGGCTCCACGACGCCCGCGTCGGCGAGCGCCGGCTCCAGGGCCGCCGGCTGCGCGGCGGCCGAGCGCCCCGGCGGCTCCTCGCCCGGGCCGCAGGCCGCCACGAGCGCCGACGCGGCGAGCGCCGACGCGCGCCGCAGCCGACCACCGCGGCGGCGCGCGCGCGCATCCGGGAAAGAGCAAGCCATGACGAGCAACGGGCCTCGTCTAGCTCAGAGGCCGCCCGCCGACCAGGCCGCCCGCGCGGCGCGACATCTCGACCCACCGAGCAGCCGCGGCAGTTCATCGCGCGCGCTCCCCATGCGCCACGCGCCGCTCCGGCTCACCAGCGTGGGTCGCCGTCGATCAGCCAGTCCAGCGCCCGCCGGGTCTCCTCGGCGACCGGCCCGTCGTACCGGTGGCCGGCCTCCTTGCTGCGCGCCACGCGGGCGAGCACCCCCGCCTTGTCGAGGCGCGCGGCGGCCGCGGCAGCGGCGGCGCCGCACCCGGCTTGCGCGCAGACGAAGAGGACCCGCTGCCCGCCGCCGTCCGCGAACGCCTTGGCCGTCGCCGGGGTCCACTTGTCGTGTCCGCCCTCGACCAGCACGAGGCGCGGGAAGAGCGCCGCCCGGCGCGCGGCGATCGCAGAGCCCATGATCGCGCCCAGCGAGAAGCCCGTGTAGAGCACCGCGCCGGGATCCACGTGCTCGGGAAAGCGCGCCCGCAGCGCCGCGAGCCCCGCGTCGATCTCCTGCTCCAGACGGGCGTTGCTCTCGTACGTGAAGCGGACGTCGCTCGCCGACGGCGAATCGGGCCGCGCGACGCCCCTCGGACACAGGACGAAGGCGCCGTCACCCACGATGTCGCGCCACACCTGGCACTGCCACTCGGGCCGATCGTAGTTGCCGTGCGACGCGATGAGCACGGGACGCCGCGCCGTGGCGCCGATCGGCACCGACACCACGGCGGTCGGGAACCCCTCGACAGGGAGCTCCACGAACGGCGCGTCCGCGCGGAGCGGCGAAGCCCCCGCAACAGCGGCGGCCGCGTCGCCGGCAGCGGGCGCGGCGTCTCTTGCGGCGGCCGCCGGCGCCGCGCCGCCGTCCGCGGCCTGCGCTGCCCCTTCCCGCGCCGGGGCGGGCGCCACGCTGGGCGGCGCGGGCGCCGGGCCGACGGAGCGGCCTGGGCGGTCACAGCCGAGCGCCGCCACGAGGAGCGGGAGCGAAGCGAGCGAGAGCGAGAGGAGCGCGACGGGGGACGTCATCCGACCCAGAGGATGACGCTTTCCTAGGGGAGCGCCTCCGCGAGCTTGTCCGCGAGCGGAGCGCCCCAGCCGGTCGGATAGTCCCAGCCGGGCCCCGCGCTGAACCCTTCGGGGGTCTTGCCCTCGGTGATGTCGCGGAAGGCGGCCTGCACGCCCGCATCGGTGTACAGCGCCCGGTTCAGCCACCCGGCGACGGGCTTGCCCTGCGCGATCCGGTGGCTGTTCACCGACGCCATCAGCCCGGCGAACACCGGCGCGGCGAACGACGTGCCGCTGCGCCGCTCCCACTCGCCCAGGAAGTAGAGCCAGTACGGGGAGTCCGACGACGCGCTCAGCGCGACATCGGAGACCGCGCGCGTGCCCTGCGCGTCCTGGACGACGCTCTCCTGCCACCACGGCGTATCGAAGGCGCGCGATCGGCCCGAGCCGGAGCCGCTCCACGCCACCTCGCGCGCGACCTCGCCGCCGTCGCCGAGCTCGAGCACCGTCCCGCCGACGCACGTCACATACGGGCTCGACGACGGCACGTCGGGCCTGCTCGAGTCGCCGCTCGCGACGACGATCGTCATCCCGAGCGCCGCGCCCATGCGCGCCGCCTCGTTGTATTGCTCCCGGATCATCTGCGCCTCCGTCTCCTCGCGGTGCGCGAACGACGTCGAGAGCACCGACACCTCGCCGGCAGCGATCGCCTCGTTCCACGCATAGAGGATGGAGTGGGTGCGCGCGTCCGGCCCCTGGTACGCGATGAGCTCGGCCTCGGGCGCCATCGCGCCCGACCACTGCATGTCCAGCGTGGTCTCGACATAACGCGTGGAGATCGGATCGGCGGTGACCACTTCGACGGGGTTGTCGCGCGAGAGAATGCCGAACGATCGCCAGAACGACTGGAGATCCCGCTTCTTGTACGTCGCCCCGACCACGACGCCGACCTTCACGCCCTGCCCGCTGTGGCCGCCGGTGTGGAGCGCTTCGACCCCATAGGCCCGCGCGATCTGCGCGGGCGTGTACCCCTTCTCCTGCTCCGGCGGAGGGTCCGTCTCGATCGAGCCCCCCTCGGCCGCGAGCGGCTCGGTGTCCGCGGGGATCTCGACCGAGACGACGCCCGACGCGAGATCGATGATCCGCTGCGGCGGCCTGAGCGGATCGAGCGCGCCGAACGTGCGGAGCGGCTTGCCGCCGGCCGAGGGGTTCTCGCGCTCGAAGTCGCGGAGCTCCGTGTCGAACGCGGCGTTGAACTGCTCGACCGTGCCCGCGAACTCGAGCAGGAGCCGGTTTTTGGACCGCCTTCGGATCTCCATCTTCTGCTGGACGAGCCAGTCTTCGACGGCCGCGACGTCGCTCTCGGAGGGGGCGTGGCGCTCCATCCAGGTCTCGACCGACATGTACTTCCGGAAGGTGTCCGGCTTCCCGGGATCGTACATGTCCTCGATCGCGCTCTCGAGCCCGGCGACATCCCGGGTCGAGAACGCCATCAGCGCGCGGAAGCGGTCCTCCTCCGGCGCCGCGCCGAAGTCGAAGTAGATCCCCCCGGCCGGCCGGGGAAGGCCGCTCGGGAGCACGGGTCCGTCTGCTCCGCACGCCGTGCCCCCGAGGGCGAGCAGCGCAACGCACCAAACCGAGAGCGAACGCATCAACGAGGCCCTGCGAGCGAGGGGGAAAGAGTCCGTCAGGCGAGGCTCAGCACCACACGTGCTCGATGAGGTAGCAGGTGAAGGTCCCCGGCAGCCAGGTCTCGGGGTGCCCGCCGGTCGTGTTGTCGGTACAAATCTCGCAGTAGGCGTGGATGCAGTCGGGGTCGGTGCTCTGCGGCTTCGCCCCGGGGCTCGACACGGGCTTCTCGGAGTAGAAGAACCCGTCGGTCTTCAGCTGGTCGAGCTCGCTGTCCGACAGCTTCCCGAAGGCGGCCTCGTCCGAGGAGATGCTGAACCGCTGGTCCGACGCCTCCGTCAGGGCGGGCGCCGGGTAGTCGCCGTAGTCCGCCTGCTCGATGGCGGCCATCTGCTCCGAGAGCAAGATCTCCTTGCCGTTGCCGGTGGAGAGCTTGATGCGCGCGTAGTCGATCGGCCCCCCCGAGTAGTCGAGGGCGTAGACCGTGTCTCGGCTCATGTCGAGGTTCAGGAACTCGCTCGTCTCGAGGGCCTTCGAGACGTCCGCCTGGGTGATCCGCTCGTGCGCCGCCGCGTCATCGACGGGAGCCTCCTCCGACGCGCTGCATCCGGCAAAACCGGCTGCTGCGATGACGCCGAGCGCAACACTGAGAGCGAGCGACTTGGAAGAACGGATGGACTGTCGAATCATGATGGCGTTCCTTTCTTATGGGCTCACTGACGGCGCTCGCCTGGCCTCGCGCGGGCCAGCGGGAGCTCCCCCATGTCGGTCCTGCGTCGGTCCTGCAAACGATCGCTTGCTTGTCGGACGCCACGACTCCGGCGAGTCGAGTGGAATGAGGGGAAGATGAATTCATTTCAACGGTGCCGCAGGCCCCCCATACCTGGCAAGTAATTTCCCGGCGCGAAAGATAATTCCATCGTTCTTTCTGCCGCACAGTGGTCGGGACGGTGCGCTGTGCGGGGACTCGCTTACCCCGAGCGGCAGACGGGCCATGACCCGACTCAGGGGTTGCCGTGGGAGCCGGCCGCGGACATACCGGAGCCTACATGGTGGACGTGTCCAGATCGCCGCTCGGTTCAACTGCTGTGGCCGCCGAGGCTGCCATCGTGGTCCTCGACGGCCCGCTCGGGACCGAGCTCGCCGCGCGCGGGGTCGAGACGCCGGCGCCGCTCTGGAGCGCCGCGGCCCTGCTCGACGCGCGGGGCCGCGACGTGGTCCGCGCGATCCACCGGGATTACGCGCGCGCGGGCGCGACGGTGCACACGGCGAACACGTTCCGCACGAAGCGGAGGCAGGCGGGCGCCGCCTGGGCCGAGCTGGCGGCGCGGGCGGTCTCGCTGGCGCGCGAGGCCGTGCGCGACGAGGGCCCGCAGCACCGGGTCGCCGGCAGCATCGCGCCGCTCGAGGATTGCTACCGACCCGACCTGAGCCCGGCCGACGCGCGACAGGAGCACCGAGAACTCGCGCAGGTGCTCGCGAGCGCGGGCGTCGACCTCCTCCTCTGCGAGACGTTCCCGCACGTCGGCGAGGCGCTCGTGGCGCTCGAGGAGGCGGTCGCCACGGGCGTCGAAGCATGGGTGTCGTTCACGGCGGGTCCGGGCTCGGATCTGCTCTCGCCCGAGCACATCGGGCTCGCCGCGCGGGAGGCGGCCTCTCGAGGCGCGAGGGCCGTGCTCGTCAACTGCACCCCTGCGACTCGCACGCTCGCGCACATCGAGCGGCTCGCGGCGTGCGGCGTCCCGTTCGGGGCCTACGCGAACGCGGGCGCCGAGGCCGAGGGGCTCGGCTGGGGCGTTGGCGTCGACCAGCGCGGCTCGGCGGCCGCGCGTTACGCGGAGCTCGCGCGCCGCTGGCTCGAGGCGGGGGCCACGATCGTGGGCGGGTGCTGCGGGACGGGGCCCGCGCACATCGCGGCGCTGCGCGCGCTCGTCGACGGGGCGAGGCCCGCGCGCGCCCCGACGGGATCGCCGCGCTGAGGCCATGCAGCCGATCGCCGGTTGCTCCCCACGGGGCGACGTGCCACCGATTGCCCGACGGGCCGGGCGACGCCAGCGCGAAGCGGCGCGGCGCCCGGCGGGCACGATCCATCGCCTGAGACAGCACGCCGCCGCGATCGGCGGCGCCCCACGGACACGGAGCGCAAGATGATCGATCTCTATTACTGGCCCACCCCGAACGGCTGGAAGATCAGCATAATGCTCGAGGAGACGGGCCTCCCGTACAAGCTCATCCCGATCAACATCGGGCGGGGCGAGCAGTTCAAGCCGGAGTTCCTCGCGATCAGCCCCAACAACCGGATGCCCGCCATCGTCGATCACGACCCTCCGGGCGGCGGGGCGCCGATCTCCGTGTTCGAGTCGGGCGCGATCCTGCTCTACCTCGCGGAGAAGACGGGCCAGTTCATCCCCTCGGACGTCCGCGGTCGTTACGAGGTGACCCAGTGGCTCATGTGGCAGATGGGCGGCCTCGGCCCCATGAGCGGCCAGGCAGGCCATTTCAATCACTATGCGCCGGAGAAGATCCCCTATGCGATCGAGCGCTATACCAAGGAGGTACGCCGGCTCTATGGCGTGATGGACAAGCGGCTCGCGGACCGGCCTTTCCTGGCGGGCGAGTACTCGATCGCCGACATGGCGAGCTATCCCTGGGCGATGCCGCACGACCGGTACGGGATATCGGCCGACGAGCTCCCGAACTTCAAGCGGTGGCTCGACGCGGTGCGCGCGAGGCCCGCCGTCGAGCGCGGGCTCGCGGTCGGAAATGAGCTGCGGAACCCGAGCCAGCCCATGGACGACGAGGCGAAGAAGTGGCTGTTCGGGAAGAAGCCCGAGGCGTGAGCCGCCCGTCCCGCATGCGCAGCGGCCGCGCGGCGGTGCGCCCTGGGCGCGCGGCGCCTCGCTGACGGGCTGCGACCGGGGCGGACAAGCCACGATCAAACGAACCGTCCAGCGCGCCAGCGCTGCACGCGCGACGCACCACAGAGCGTCCTGAGCAGGGCGGGGCCACCAGCGCAGCCCGCCCTGCGGTAGGGCTTCACCGGGCGCGCCGAGCCGCTGGTGCGCCCTGACTGGACCCGACACGTGCTTTCAGCGCAGAAACGCAGAACGAGCGCTCCTCGACGATCCGCTCAGCCCCGATCGCGCGGGCCCCGCTGCGGGGCGCTGCTCGAGCGAGCGCGCTGCATTCACCCCTCGCGGACGTCAAGCACGCTGGGAGCGGAAACGTCTGCACAGCTCCGCCGGGCACACACTCTGCTCTGCGGTGAGCCGAGATGTCTGGGCCTGGTGGGCCCTCGCGGACATCGGGGGGAACGATCATGTCGATTCATAGCAAGATGCTGGTGCCTGCATTTCTTTTCGCTGCTCTGGCCGCCGGTTGTACCGCGAATACGGACGACGCGGACTTCGATCAAACCGATCCCGGTGACGACGAGACCGGGGCCGTCAATCAAGCATTGGAGGAGGAGAGAGGCGGATACATGGGGATGGGCGCGGCGCAGCTCGCGCCCGGACAGGCCCAGATGGGCCCGAGCAAGGGCCAGATGTTCCCCGGCAAGGGCATGCTCGGACCGAGCAAGGGCCAGATGCTCCCCAGCAAGGGCATGCTCGGACCGAGCAAGGGCCAGATGCTCCCCAGCAAGGGCATGCTCGGACCGAGCAAGGGCCAGATGCTCCCCAGCAAGGGCGCGCTCGTGCCGAGCCAGGCCGGGATGTTCCCTGGCAAGGGCGCGCTCGTGCCGAGCCAGGCCGGGATGTTCCCCGGGCAGGCGCAGATGCCGTCCAAGGCCGGATTCGGCGGTTATGCCGGCCAGCAATCCAGCCAGGGGATGCAGGGTTATGCTGGTCAGCAGGCCGGCCTTGGCCAGGCGGCCATCTCCCAGTCGGGCGCTTATGGTCAGCAGGGCCAGATCAGCGCGCCCGGCCAGCAGGGCCGGCCGTAACGCCCCGCGCGCGCGCTCGTCGGGCTCCCAGGAGAGCACGCCCTGCCGCGCCCACCTCACCCGCTCTCGATCGCCCAGAATGCCCCGACTGCCAGGTCGGTCGGGGCATTGTTTGGAGACCTAAAAAACAACGGTGCGGCGGCCTTCGACGATGACCCGCCGCTCCAGGTGCGCCCGGACGGCGCGAGAGAGGACGAGCCGCTCCACGTCACGCCCCATCCGGGTCATCTCCTCGGGGCCCATCTGGTGATTCACGCGCGCCACGTCCTGCTCGATGATCGGCCCCTGATCCAGGTCCCGCGTCGCATAGTGCGCCGTCGCGCCGATGAGCTTCACGCCGCGCGCGTGCGCCTGATGGTAAGGCTTCGCGCCCTGGAACGCGGGCAGGAACCCGTGGTGGATGTTGATGACGGGCGGCCCCTCATCGAGCATCTGCTCGGAGAGGATTTGCATGTACCGCGCCAGCACGACGAGATCGACATGGTGCCTCTTCAGCAGGTGAAGCACCTGACGCTCCTGCTCGCGCTTGGTCTCCGGGGTGATGGGGATGCAGAAGAAAGGGATTCGAAAGCTCTCTGCCACCGCCTCGAGCGTGGGGTGGTTGGAGATCACGAGCGGGATCTCGCAGCGGAGCTCGCCCGCGCGCTGCCGGAGCACCAGATCGTAAAGGCACGCAGGATCCTTGGTGACCAGGATCGCCATCTTCGGGACGTGATCGCTGTATTCCACCGACCATCGCGCCGAGAGCGCCGAGGCGAGCTCGCGAAAGGCGGCCTCGATCGCGCTGCGGGTGGCGGAGCCGCCCAGGGCGGCGACGGCGGCCGGCGAGGCGAGGCCGGACAGATCGACGACGAGACGCATGAAGAAGCGCGGGCCCTCGTCCATGAACGCATCGGTGTGATTGCTCGCGTCGATGATGTTCAGGCCGATGTCGTAGAAGAACCCTGCGAGTCGCGCGACGAGACCGGGCTGGTCGGGAGCGGCGATGAGGAAGGTTGCGTGAACGGGACCCATCATACGGGTCATGTAGCTCGCCCCGAGGCGGAGGCGCAAGCGCGAGGGCCGGGAGGGACCGCGGGCGGGCGCTTGCCTGTCTGTCTACCCGCTAGCGCCCCTCGCCGCTCTCGGAGGACGGCGGCCCAGACGGATCCTCCGCGAGCCTCGGCGCCAGCGTGGAGAGCTCCGCCCAGGGGATGCGCACGGTCCGCTCGACGTCGCGCAGGTGCGCGCAGTCGTTGTAATAGATGAGGTGCCAGGCCTCGGCCCGACCCCAGCGCCGCCTTCGCTGCCAGTGGGTGAGCGAGGTGTGGCGGGTGGCGAAGTGCGCGCTCGGGAAGGCGAGCGCGTTCATCCGGAAGAAATGGAGGAACGCGACGTCGATGAAGCCGCCGTGGGTGACGACGACGATCGTCCGCCCCTCGTGCTCACGGGTGACGCGATCGAGGGCGACGGAGACCCGCAGCATGAACTGAGCCCAGCTCTCTCCACCGGGGCTCACCGGCCGGTACGGCTCGCGCTCGAAATCGATCGCATAGCGCACCATCGCCTCGCCGACCGGCATCCCGTCCGCCTCGCCGGGGCGGAGCTCCTGGATCTCGTCGTCGAGCGTGACGGGCAGCCCCAGGGCGGGAGCGACGATCTCGGCCGTCTGCTGCGCCCGGCGATAGGTGCTGGCGATCAGGACGTCGGCGGGGATCTCGCGCGTCGCGGCCAGGCGATCGCGCAGGCGCTCCGCCTGGAGGATGCCGAGCTGCGTCAACCCGGTGTCCCCGCGCATCCCGCCCACGATATGGTTCACGTTGACCAGCGCTTCTCCATGCCGGATGAGATAGAGGTTCGTCACGATCTGAGCCTCCGAGGCGCGCGACCTCGTGGGGGGAGGGCCGCGCGGGGCGGTCCGCGCTCGCTAGGAAGAGCAAGGCCCCCCTCGAATGTCAAGGGTTTGTACCGCCGCCGCGCGGGCGCTCAGGGGCAGCCGTGGAAGAGCGCGAAGATGGCCGCGCTCTCGGAGCAGACCTGCTCGTCGCGCAGGGCGCTGCAGAAGTCGTCCTCCGTGAGGAAGGTCTTCTTTCCCGTGCTGCCCTCGATGCAGGAGATCGAATAGGCGAACCGCGAGGCGCCCTCCCCGGGCAAGCCTGGGATCTCCAGCTCGGAGCCCTGGCCCACCTGCGAGCCGCTGCCGCCGGCGTCCTCCGGCGGATCGGCGCCGAGCAAGGGGAGCACCAAGATGGGAAAAAGGCTGAAGAGACCGGCTACGAAATTCGGGATCATGGGTTTACCTCCAGCGTCGATAGAAAGGCATCCTCGTGCGAGGTAGCCATTGCAGCTGTCGAATCCAACATGCATCCGACAGGCCAGCTCGGGTCATGTCCGCCCAGTGCACAGGCGCGCGCGAGCGCGGGGCGAGCCCGCGCCGTCGAATACGCGGGCCGCGGGCCGCCTGCCCCGTCCGGGTCGGAGGGCGCGCTCGGGCCGCTGCCGCGCCGGCGCGCGGCGCCGGACCGGCCCGCCCGGGCGCGGCGCGCTGCACCGCCCTTGCCAGCTCGCTCGGACATGGCCTACAAGGCGAGCCCTCTGAAGGAGACCCTCATGCACCGTCGCAGCTTCATCGCGGCCGCGCTGCTCGGCGTCGCGGCCCTCGCCGGGTGCGCGCCGCGCTGGCGCGTCGTGACCCAGGCGAGCCCCGACACGTTCGTCGGCCAGCGGTATTTCGCCCTGATGCCCATCGACTACGTGGGCCTCTTCATCCTCGACCAGCGCGAGGACCAGTACCTCGCCGGCAAGGACGCGGACGATCACCAGCGCTTCGTGGCGGACAAGGAGTCCATCAACGAGGAGTTCACGAAGGCCCTGGTCGCCACGGCCCAGGAGGAGGGCATCGAGGTCGCGCCGTCCGACGGCCCCACGTCGGCGCCGTTCGTGATCAAGCCCTATATCGGCTACATGAATCCAGGCTTCTACGCGGTCGTCTCCTCGGCCCCGAGCCAGATCCGGCTGACGCTCCGGCTCACGACGCCGGACGGCCGGGTGCTCGATGAGGTCCAGTTCTCGAGCCGCACGGCGTCGCCCATCCCGAACACGAACCTGAGCTCCGCGGAGGCGGACATGCTGAAGCCCGGCGGCCGCTGGCGCGAGGACGCGCGCGTGATCGGCGCGTATGTGGCACGCTACCTCGCGTCGCGCGTCCACCCCTAGGCCCCGGTCGCCCAGGCTCTCCCCGGTCGCGCGCTTCGAGGAGGCTGCCGGGGAGCGCGCGGGGGGCGCTCGCCCGCTTCACAGCAGCACACCCCGGAGCAGGAGCTCGGCCACGCTGAAGTAGATCACGAGGCCGGAGACGTCGACGAGCGTCGCGACGAACGGGGCCGAGGCGCTCGCCGGGTCGAAGCGGAGCGCCCGGAGCACGAACGGCAGGAGCGCCCCCGCCAGCGTGCCCCAGGTCACGACGCCGACCAGGCTGATCGCGACGGCCAGCGCGAGGAGCCCGTAGTGCGGGCCATAGGCCCCGAAGAGCTTCTCCCAGGCGATGACGCGCGCGAAGCCGATGGTGCCGAGGATCCCGCCGAGCGCGAGGCCCGACGCGAGCTCCCGACGGCTGACGCGCCAGAAGTCGGCGAGCCGGATCTCGCCGAGCGCCATGGCCCGGATGACCAGCGTCGTCGCCTGAGAGCCGGAGTTGCCCCCGCTCGAGATGATGAGCGGCACGAAGAGGGCGAGCACGACGGCGCGGGCGATCTCGCTCTCGTAGTGCCCCATCGCCGTGGCGGTGAGGAGCTCGCCCACGAACAGCGCCGAGAGCCAGCCCGCGCGCTTGCCGAGCATCCTGGAGATGGGGGTCCGGAGGTAGGGCGCGTCGAGCGCCTGCATGCCGCCGAGCTTCTGGATGTCCTCGGTCGCCTCCTCTTCCACGACGTCCACGATGTCGTCTGCGGTGACGATCCCCTTCATCCGACCCTCGCTGTCGACGACGGGTATCGCCACGAGATCGTGCTCCGCGAAGCGCCGCGCCACGGCCTCCTGGTCGGCGTCCTCGTTGACCGACACGATATCGGTCTTCATCACGTCGCTGACGCGCCGGTCGCCGGGGGCGATCATGAGCTGTCTCAGCGACACCACGCCGCGCAGCCGCTGCTCGGCGTCGAGCACATAACCGTAGTAGATGGTCTCGAGGTGATCCCTGGCCTGCCGCTTGAGGTAGCTGATCGCCTGGTCGACCGTCGCCTCCGGCCGCACGCGCGCGAACCACGGGCTCATGAGCCCGCCAGCCTCATCCTCGGCGTACGCGAGGAGCGCGGTCACCTCGCGCCGCGTCGGCTCGTCGAGCAAGGAGAGGAGCTCCGCCTGGTCGGCCGGCGCCACCTCGAGGAGGATGTCCGCCACGTCGTCGGGCGCGAGCAGGCGGAGCCACAGCCTGCGTTCGCCCTTCGTGAGGCCCGCCAGGAGCGCGGCCTGGTCGGCCGTGGGGAGACCTTCGAAGAAGTCCTCCGCCTCCTCGCGCCGCAGGCGGCGATAGGCCTGCACCCGCTCCTCGTTCTGCAGGGCCGACCAGGACAGGATCAGATCAGCCGCCGTGAGCGCCTCGGCCGCGTTGAAGGGCGGGCGTTCCATCATCGCCTCACCTCGTCGAGCGCCTGGCCCGCCCTGTCGGCGTCGCCCGGCAGAAGATGCGCATCCGCGAGGGCCCAGCGGCAGGCTCGACCCTGGAACCACGATTAGCAACGGGCGCGCCACGGCCGCCCCTCCCTGGAAGCCCCGGCACGCACACAGCGCAGCGGCCCCCCCGCCTGCGCCGTCGGACAGCGAAGCGCCTGGGGAAGCCGGCATATTCCTGGTTCCCTCGGACTTCTTCCCGGTGCTCGGATCGCGCCGACGCGCAATGGCGCGGTTTGGCGGGAACCTACCGTATCTCCCAGGATGCAGGCTCTTTGCCCGGCCTGCGTGGCGCCTGCCGGCGCGCTCTGACGCCCGCGCGCACGTCTGCGCTCACGCGCGCGCGGGCGGGTCGAGCAGATCGACCCCGAAGCGGCGCAGCAGGCGGCAGAGCGGGACGAGCGGCAGCCCCACGATGGCCGCCTCGTCGGCGTGGCGCACGTCGTCGAACAGCCACGGTCCGTGCCTCTCGAAGAGGTACCCTCCCGCGCTGCCGATCGGCCGATCCAGCTCGACATAGCGGCGGATCTGCGCGCGGCCGAGGGGGCGGACGCGGAGCTCCACCGTGACGATCTCGGCCAGCGTCCGCGGCTCGCCGGCCGCGAGCAGCACCGCCGGCGGCGCGTGCACCGCGACGGCCGTGTGGAGCGCGTGGACGCGCCCCGCGAGCCGCCCGAGCTGGTCTGCCGCCTCGTCGAGCGAGGCCGGCTTGCGGAGGAGCTCCCCATCGAGCTCGAGCGCCTGATCGGCGCCGATGATCACGGCGCCCTCCCGCGCGGGCGCGAGGCTCAGCGCCTTCCCCTCCGCGAAGAGGCGGGCGCACGCGAGGGGCGACATCCCCTCGGGCGCGATCTCCTCGAAGGCCGGCGCGACGGCCTCGTACGCGAGCCCGAGGCGATCGAGGAGCGCCCTCCGGAAGGGCGACGTGGAGGCGAGGACAACCGGGAACATGGCCGGCTCCATGGCACGGAACGACGCGCGTGCCGAGAGGAACCGCTCGCCTCGCGCTCCTCCCGCCCGTCGCGCTCCTCCCGCTACTCCCGCTCCTCGCGCGCTTCACCTGCGCTTCACCCGCTCTTACCTGCTCTTCACGCTCTTCGCGGCGTTCGCACCGACTTGCTTTTATTTACCAAATTTTATCGAGAAATGGCAGACCGCGAGGATTCTAAGCAATGGTGACAGCCGCTGGGCATGCGGGAATAACCACAGGAATTCCCGCCGTCAGGTGTCGCCTGAATTACCCATCATGCATTTCATTAAAAAGCAGCTTGCACTCGGACTCTGCAGCACGCGACAGTACGCCAATGCAGCAACTCAACACAAGGCACCTCGTCACACTCTCTCTCGTCGCGCCGGGCATCGGGCTCTCCGTGCTGCTCGCCGCCTCGCCGGCGAGCGCAGCGACGTACGAGGTGGGGCGGGGCAAGCCTCATGCGAGCCTCGCGGAGGTCGCCCCTCGCCTCGCTGCCGGGGACGTGGTCCTGGTCGAGGGCGACGCGACCTATCCGGGGGATCTGTTCTTCAAGAAGTCGGGCACCGAGGCGCAGAAGATCACGATCCGCGGCGTTCGCGTGAACGGTCGCCGCCCGGTCCTATCCGGGGGGACGAACACGGTGATCTTCGCTGGCAATCACTATACCTTCGAAGGCTTCGACATCACCGGCGGCTCGGGCCGCTGCGTGTTCAACAAAGCGCACGACATCACGATCCGCGACTCGGTGGTGCACGATTGCGCCGGGCACGGGATCCTCGGCGCCGACTCCGAGTCGGGCTCCCTCACGCTGGAGTACGTCGAGGTCTATGCCTGCGGCTCGGGCGACACCAGGCACCCCATCTACATCGCGACCGACGAGGAGACGCGCCTCGGCTCGGTGTTCCGCATGCGGCACTGCTATGTGCACGACGGCAATGGCGGCAACAGCGTGAAGAGCCGCGCGGAGCGGAACGAGATCTATTACAACTGGATCGAGGGCGCGAAATACCACGAGCTCGAGCTGATCGGGCCGGACGGCCAGGACGAGGGGCTCGCGCGCGAGGACTCCGACGTCGTGGGCAACGTCATCGTCAAGACCGGCCAGCACTTCGCCGTGCGCGTCGGGGGCGACGGCACGGGGCAGACGTGGGGTCGCTTCCGGTTCGTCAACAACACGTTCCTGCTCGCCCCCGGGTCGCGGCCGGCGATCAGGATGTTCGATGGAATCGAGAGCGTCGAGATGAGCAACAACGTGTTCTATCGGCGCGGCGGGGGCGGCGTGGAGGTCTATGTCGACAGGAGCGCGACCTGGAAGACGGGAGCGGCGTTGATCTCGGGCGCGAACAACTGGGTCCCCACCGGCTCTTCGGCCCTCCCCGCGGCGTGGACAGGCACGGTGCAGGGCGCCGACCCCGGCTTCACCAACCTCGGCTCGCTGGACCTCCGCCCGGCGTCGAACAGCCCGCTCGTCAACGCCGGCTCCAGCGCGACGCCGAGCCCGGCAGGGCACCCGTTCCCGAGGCCGCTCGCCGCGCCGCAGTCCTCGCCCGTGAGGAGCGTGCGCGCGGCCAGCCGACCGCTGCAGCGGCCGGTCGCCGGCGCGATCGACATCGGGGCCTACGAGTCCGGCTCCAGCCTCGCGGCGCTCGCCATGAGGACCGCGGACAGCGATCGGGACCTCGGCGACAACGACAGCAGCGCCGTGGAGGAAGAGTGGAACGTCGACGGGGACGCCGCCCCGAGCGACGGTGAGGCGGGCGCCGGCGACACCGACGACGTCGATGCCAGCGACGCCGACGCCGAAGGCAACGCGTCCGCCGGCGACTGCGCCGCGGACGGCGACGCGGACGGCGACGACACCGCGGCGCGCGCCGCTGCGTGCCCCGAGGCCGCGCAGGGCGACGCGGACGCGCCGCACGACGCCCACGCCAGCGCGTGCAGCGTCGGCGGGGCGCTCGCGGGCGGGCCGGTCGCCGGCTCGGGGGCGTTCCTCGCCGGGGTGGCGGCGCTCCTCGGCGCCGCCCTCCGGCGGCGCGGTCGCCGCGCCGGGGCGTGAGCCGCGGCGCGAGCCCTCAGGCCACGAGCGCGCGCAGCAAGCGACGCGCCGAGGCCGGGTCGGGCAGCTGAAACGCCGCGGAGCTCTCCCCGCCGCCCACGTGGATCGTGAGGGCGGTCGGGGGGAGCGCCGCGAACAGATCCTCGTCGGTCCTGTCGTCGCCGAGCGCGATCACCACCGCGTCGGGCCCCATCGTCGCGAGCACCCGCGGCACGATCACCCCCTTGTTGACCCCGCGGAGCCGCACCTCCAGCACCTTGCGGCCCGGGATGAGCTCGAGATCGTGCTCGCGCAGCGCCTCGCCGAGCTCCAGGGGCACCTCGCGGGCCGTCTGGCTGGCGAGCTCCGGGTCGGCGGCCCGGTAGTGCCACGCGATCGACACCATCTTCTCCTCGATGAAGCTGCCCGCCGTGCGGTCGACGAAGCGCTGGAGGACGTCGCGGACCCTCGGCTTCCAGTCGAGCGCGGCCTCGCGGAGCGCCACCCAGGGCTCGCCGGGCGCGGCGCGGGAGAAGAACCCGTGCTCGGCGTGGAGGCTGATGGGCAGCTCGCCCAGCCACCGCTCGAGGTCCTCGCGCGGCCGGCCGCTCACCACGTGCACCTGCGTCCGCGGGCGCGCCGCGAGCTCGCGCAGCTCGGCGACGAGCGCCTCGTCCGGCTGAGCGAGCTCGGGCATGGCCTCGAGCGGGACCAGCGTGCCGTCGTAGTCGAGCATCACGATCAGCGACGGCGCGCTGAGCGCGCTCGCGATCGTGCTCCCCTGGGGCGCGCCTTCAGGCCGCCGGACGGCCCCCACCGCGGGCGCCGCGCCGCTCGCGCGCTCGAGATCGTTCAGGAAGCGGTGCGACCAGCGGTGCGCGTCGTGCGTCACGACGCGGCGGCGGAGCGCCTGCATCCGGACGCGCTGCTCGGACGGCGACATGACCAGCGCCCGCTGGATCGTCGACGCCACCGCGTCGATGTCGTGCGGGTTGACCTGGAGCGCCTCGATCAGCTCGGCGGCCGCGCCCGCGAACTCGCTCAGCACGAGCGCGCCGGTGTCGTCGATCCGCGAGGCCACGTACTCCTTGCAAACGAGGTTCATCCCGTCGCGCAGCGGCGTCACCATCATCACGTCGGCCGCGAGGTAGAGCGCGACGACCCCGGCCATGGGCATCGACCGGTGCAGGAAATGGATCGGGATGTCGTCGAGCGTCCCGTAGCTGCCGTTGATGCGGCCGACGAGCTCGTTCACGACGCGCCGGAAGTCGGCGTAGGCGTCGACCTTCTCGCGCGTCGGCACCGCGAGCTGGATGAACCGGACCTTGCTCCGGAGCTCGGGCTCGCGCTCCAGGAAGCGCTCGATGGCGAGCATGCGCCGCGGGATGCCCTTCGTGTAGTCGAGCCGATCGACGCCGAGCACGATCTTCCGGCCCTTGGCGCTCTCGCGGATGCGCCGCGCCTCGGCGCGGACCTCCTCGTCCCGCGCGAGCCGCACGAACTCGTCGACGTCGATGCTGACCGGATAGGCGCCGAGCCGCACCCGCCGCCCCTCGTACGCGAGCGTCTCCAGATCGGGATCCAGCCCGAGCACGCGCGCGGCGGAGTAGACGAAGTGGTACCGATAGGCCGTCGTGTGAAACCCGACGACGTCGGCGCCGAGCATGCCGCGCAGCACCTGCTCCCTCCAGGGCAGGATCCGGAAGACCTCGGCCGCGGGGAACGGGATGTGCAGGAAGAAGCCGATCCGCGCGTCGGGGATGCGCCTCCGCAGCATCGCCGGCACGAGCGTGAGCTGGTAGTCGTGGATCCACACCCTGTCGCCCGGCCTGTACCGGGAGGCGATGGCGTCGGCGAAGCGCTCGTTCACCTCGCGGTAGCTCTCCCAGTCCTGCCGGGCGTCGAGGTGCAGCTTCTCGACGAGGTAGTGGAACAGCGGCCACAGGACGCCGTTCGAGAAGCCGTCGTAGTAATGGCTCACCTCGGCCGACGTGAGGTGCACCGGGACCGCGCCGAGCTGATCGAGCCGCTCCTCGACCTCTCGGCGCTGCTCTTCGGTGAGCTGCGCGAGGTCGCCCGGCCATCCGAGCCAGAGGCCGCCGTGCCGCTCGTGGGGGCCACGTAGCGCGGTCACGAGGCCGCCCGCCGAGGGGACGACGGAGACGTCCCCCTGATCGGCGTGGACGGTCACGGGGAGGCGGTTCGAGACGATGAGCAGGCGGGACATGCGCGGCCAGGAAGCTAGCGCATGGCCCCTGCACCACGCCCTTGCGGCGCAGTGAAATCAGGGGCTAGCCGATGGTGCTCGTCGGGCGCGCCCTGATCCTACCGGTCGATCCGGATCGACGGCGCCGTGTTCTCCGGAGGGTTGGGCTTCGACGTGGCCGTGGGCGCTGCGGGGCGAACGGGGCGGCCCCAGTTTCGCCTGCCGCCTGAGCTCGTGTTCGACGGCGCGTCGTCGGTCTTCGCGGGCGCGGCCACCTGCGCGAGCCGTGCGACCGTCTGCACGGACATCTCCGACGGCCCCTGCACGATGGAGTAGGGCTGGAAGCCTTCCTTCTGCAGGGTCAGCCGGCGAGGCGACGCGCGCACCTCGTCGTTCGCGATCGAGAGCTGGAGCGGCGTCTGCCCGAGCGATTTCCCGTCCTCCAGGACCTCGGCGCCCGCCGGGATCGACTCGATGATCAGCATGAACGAGGGCGCGCCCTTGTGTTCGCTGGGCGTGCCGGTCGCCGCGGGCGCGGTCGTCGGCGCGGTCGCGACCTCGGGCGTGGCCTCGCTGTTCTGCGCGGGCTTGCGGGTCAGCGCGAACGCGCCCGCCGCCACGACGACCGCGCCGATGGCGGCGAGGATCACCCCCTTGCGCCCGCCGCCGGAGGGGGCCTCGTGCGCGCCGGTCGCGCCCTTGGACGCGCCCGCCGCGGTCGCGGCGGCGCCGGGGCCCGAGCCGACGCCGGAGGTGCGGCCGCTCGGATCGTCATCGCTCGACGGCGCCGGGAGCGTCACCGCGTCCTTGAGCGCTTGCACCGTGGACGAACGCGACGAGATCTGCACGCCGGGCAGCGACTCGAACGAGGTGATCTGCGTGCCGCCGAATGCGGTCGTCACGCCCATGCCGCGGGCGCACTCGCCGAGGCCCTGGATGAGGGCGTCCATCGTCGCGGGCCGGCCGTCCGGATCCTTCGCGAGACAGCGCATCACGAGCGCCTCGAGCGGCTCCGGGATGTCGACGTCCGGGTTCCGCTCCTTCATGCGCGGCACCGGCTGCTGGAGGTGCGCCATCAGGATCTGGATCGACTTCTCGGACTCGAACGGGACCTTCCCGCAGAGCATCTGGTAGAGGATGACGCCGAGCGAGTAGATGTCGGTCCTGAGATCGACCTTGCCGTGCGAGATCTGCTCCGGCGACATGAAGCGGGGCGAGCCCAGGAACGCGCCCTGCTGCGTGAGCTCTTCCGAGTCGTCGCCGAGCTGCTTCACGAGGCCAAAGTCGAGGATCTTGACCGCCTCCTCCGCGTCCTCGTTGGAGACGAGCATGACGTTCGACGGCTTGAGGTCGCGGTGGACGACGCCGTGCTTGTGCGCCTCGCGCAGCCCGCGCGCGATCTGCCGCGCGATGCGCATCGCCTCGGGCGGCGGCAGGCGCCCCTGCCGGCGCACGCGCCGGAAGAGCGTCTCGCCCTCGAGGAACTCCATCGCCATGAAGAACCGCTCCTGATCGTCGGCCTCGATGCGGCCGTAGTCGAAGACGGTGACGATGTTCGGGTGCTGGAGGCGCGCGAGGATGCTGGCCTCGAGGAAGAAGCGCTTGTGGAAGTTCGGGTCGAGCTGCCGCGAGGCCTGGTTCGGGATCAAGACCTTGATCGCCACCTGGCGCCCGAGCGGGAGCTGCTCGCCGCGATAGATCGTGCCCATGCCGCCGGTCGCGAGCTGGGAAAGGATCTTGAACTTTCCGTTGAGCACCTTTCCGAGCAACGGATCGATCGGCTCGCTGCGCGCTACTTCATCGACGACGTTTTCGTTGGCACCACTCATATGAACTCCGTCGCCTTCCCCGTGCGGGCGCGGGCGAGCCCTCCCCTCGGTGACGATGCCTCGCGATGCGTGAGCCTGGACCTCATGATCGTGGGGAGCGTCGGCGCGTGGGGCCGTCGGGGCAGTCTAAACGGAAGAAATGTCCTTGGCGACCTTTCCTCGATCGCCTCCACGATCGCCCCGTTCGTGAGGCCGCGACCCCCGCGCGAGAGGCCGGCCGTGAGGCGCTGCACCATGCGCCGTGCGCCATAGCCCCGATCGACGGGAACCGCCAGTTGCTGGCATCGAGCGTTAGCATCGCACCTTCGCGCCACGAGATCCTGCGAGCAGAGTACACTGCTCCGCGCCCGCGCGATGCTCTTCCGACCATCCTTGTCGGGTGCCGCCGCCGGACGCCGGCCGGTGCGCGCCGGACGTCCCTGCCGGCCCTCTCGCCCTCCCGGGTGGGGACGAGGTAGTAGAGGAGGATGCGACCGGATCGCGCGGTGCTGCGCTGGTGGAGGGGGAGAGAGTACCGGCGCCTACTCGACGTGGCGGCGTCCGAGCTCGCCGGCTCGCGCCACGCCGACGCGGAGGCGACGTGCGCGCGGGCGCTCCGGATCGCCGAGGAGATCTACGGTGAGGGGGACGCCGAGCTGACGGCGCCGCTCTACGCGCTGAGCTCGGCGCGGCTCGCGCAGGGGCGGCTGGACGAGGCGCGCGCGAGCTCCGCGAGGGCGATCGCCATCGCCGAGGCGGCGGCGAGCGCCGATCCCCCGCTGCCGAGGCTGCTCGAGCAGCTGGCCGCCATCCTGGAGCGGCAGGGCGAGCTCGAGGACGTCGAGGCGCTGTTCCGCCGGATGCTCGCGGGCTACGAGCGGATGCGCGACCCCGACCCCATCGAGCTGTCGGCGCTGCTGAACCGGCTCGGCCTGCTGCTCGGCAGGCGGGGGGCCCGCGCCGAGGCGGCGCCGCTCTTCCGGCGGGCGATCGCGCTGCGGGAGGGGGCGCTCGGCGCCCGTCACGCGCTCGTCGCAGAGGCGCTCTACAACGCCGCCACGTTCCTGGAGCTGGAAGAGGACCTCCCGACCGCCGAGCGGGAGGTGATGCTCCGGCGGGCGCTCGAGATCGCCGAGGCGGGGGCGGGCGTGGAGGGGGCGCTCCTCGCGTCGATCCTGCACAACCTGGCAGCCGCGCGGGAGGCGCTCGGGGACGCGGCCGAGGCGGCGGCGCTGTACGAGCGCGCGCTCGCCGCGCGGGAGGCGCTGGCCGGGGCCGCCCACCCGTCGCTCCGGCCCACGCTGGTCCGGCTCGCGCAGGTCCACCACGCCGCGGGGCGGCTGTCCACGGCGCTGCCGCTGTACGAGCGGGCGCTCGCGCTCGCCGAGGCGGAGCTCGGGGTGGATCACCCGGTGGCCACGGCGATCGAGGCCTGGATGGCAGAGGCGCGGAGCCGGAGCTGACCCCGCCGCCTGCGGGCGCGGCGGACGGCCCAGCGGGCAGGCGCGCCCATCGGCGGCCTGGCCGGACAGAGGCGCGCCGGGGTGGCCTGGCGGACAGGCGCGATCAGCGCCCGGACGACGGCGGATCGCCGCCTACGCGCCAGCGCTCGACGAGTTCCGGGAGGACGGTCGAGGCCATCTGGAGCAGGTGCGCCATGTGGTGTTCAGGCGTGTTGCCCCGGAACCCACGGACGTGGAGCTCGCCGACGCTCGCCTCGGTGGTCGGGATCATCTGCTTCTCGAGCTTCTTCGAGACGGCGCCCTCGGCCGCGCGCAGCCGCAGGTGCGGGGGCGCGTCCGACGCGGGCGACCGCTCGACGTGGTGCCCCGCCGCGGCGTCGAGCAGGTAGCTGGCCGTGGCGGTGGAGCTGGCGTACGCGATCGGGTCGATCTCCGAGTGTGTGATGGTGAACAGCAGCTTGTCCGAGGCGGCGAGCTGCGCGGCGCGCGCGAACGAGGCGAGCTGCAGCGGGTTGAGCCCGCTCGGCTGCTCCGGGACGAAGCCGCAGTGGATGCCGTCCGTGACGAGGATCGCGTCGAGGGTCTCGGCGCCGCGGCGGAGCTCCAGGATCTTGGCGATCGCGCCGTAGCCCGCGCTCCACGAGGAGAGGGCGACCCGGCGGAGCCGCGGAGTCGGCAGCCCGCGCTGCGCGAGCGCCCGGTCGATGTCCGCGAGCAGGCTCTCGTAGACGCCCGGCGTCGCGTAGAAGTCCTCGTACGCGCCCGAGCCGATGCCGAGGTTGATGACGGCGACCGCGGCGTTCAGCCCGGCGACCTCGGCGCTCTCGCGGACGAGCTGGGTGTTGCCGTGGAAGTGCAGCAGGAGATCGTAGCTCGACCCGGTAGGCCTGAACGTGTCGGGCGTGAAGAGCACGCCGCCGCGGATCGACGCGTAGCCCTCGTGCCGGATCGCGGGCGGCGGCGTCGCCGGCTCGGGCGGCGGCGCCGGCAGCTGCAAGCGCGCGAGCCCCTCCGGCGCGACGGCCGCGCTCGCGCCGGCGTCCTCGCGCGAGGAGCGCAGCGCGAGCAGCGACGCGCGGTTGACGGGGGTCATGGCGCGGAACGCCTCGGCGGAGGCGGCCGGCATGCGCGCGACGAGCCCGCGCGCGGTGACGGCGACGACGACGATCACGGTGGCCGCGGCCAGGACGAACGCCCCGAGGGCGCGCCACACGCGCGCGCGGCGCTCGCCCGGCGAGGGCGCGGACCAGGAGCCGTACGGCCCGGCCCCGGGGAAGGGCGGCGTCCCCTGCAGCGTTGGAGCGGCGAAATCGGGAGGGAACGCCTGCTCCTGCAGCACGGGGGCCATGCCGAGGGGCGGCAGGTCGAGGGGAAGACCGCGATCCGGGCAGCCCTGGACCACGGTGACGGGCGGCGGCGTGGGCGTCGGCGATAGGTCCGCAGGCGACCCGTCAGCGCGCACGTTTCCCTTCATTTCGATACCCCTCCCTTACAACGGGGATGTAGCGCCCAGCCCTGGTTCGCCAGGCGCTGCGTCTGTTCCGTGAGCGCGCCGCACGGCGGCAGCACGCTGCGTTTCTGCTCCTGCCGTGAACCCGGAAGGCGTCGCGGCAGGCGGAGCATCGACCAGTACGGTCTCGAGCTCAAGCGACAACCGTTCCGTACGCGCATATTTAAGCGTGGCCGTAAGACCCTGGCCCCTGCTGGAACACGCGCGGGTGAGCCTGTCGGACCGCAAAGCGAGGGAGCGGGTGGGGTGTGCCCGGGGCCGCGCAGGTGCGCGCGAGCGGTGACGCGAGCACGCCGTGAGCACGCCGGCGACGAAACACGCACTTGCGCCCCTCTCCGGCACCCACCAAGGTGCTCGGCGCTTGCTCTCCCGAGAGGTCCGCTTCCTGCTCGCAGCGACGCTGCTCCATGCCGCCATCCCGTTGCTCGCGCGGATCGCGGGCTCCTCGGGGCCGGCGCTCGAGGCCCGCTCGAGCGGCGCGCGCCGCGAGGTGGAGATCGAGATAGAGCCCGTCCCGCCGCGCGAGCCGGAGCAGGACGAGGCGCGCGCGCCCCTGCCACGCGCGCCGGACGAGGCGCGGCCGCGCGAGGCGGAGCCGGTCCTCGGCCGGACGGCGCGCCGCGACCGGCGGCCGCTCGATCCGTCGGCGCCGCCGGAGGCGCCGGTCGAGCCGCGAGAGGGTCCCGTGACGCCTCCGGCCCCTGCGCCATCGAGCGAGTACGACGGGCCGCCGAGCGCGCCGACCCCACCGCGGGGGGTGGCCGGCCTCGGGGGGGCGCCGGTGTGGCAGCTGCCCGGCGTTCTGCCGGATCGCGCGCCGCCACCGCCGGCGCCGACCGCGCCGACCGCGCCGCGCGAGGTCTCGGTGGACAGGGCCGGCGAGGTGCTGCGCGAGGCGATGCGCGATCGGGACAAGACGCTGGGGCTGGATCTGCCCGCCGCCGGGACGGTCGCGTCCGTGGTGGCGGACGCGGTGCGCTCCTCCGAGACGCCCGCGACGGCGCGCGCGGTGTTCGAGGTGCAGCTGAGCGGCGCCGGCGCGGTGCTCGGCGTGCGCGCGCTGTCGTCGACGGCAGGAGCGGCGGCGCTCTGGGCGCTGGTGGCGCGCGAGGCGGCGGCGCAGCTCGCCGGGCGCGTGCTCGCGATGACCGCCGCGTTCGCCAAGGGGGCGAAGGTCTACGTCACGGTGAACTCGTCGGTGCAGATGCCGAGCGGCGCCACGTCGGGCGGGATCCACCAGCAGGGCGCGGGCTTCGGGTTCGACGTCGCCGACATCGGGGCCCGACCCCGCCGCCTCGTCCAGTCGAGCTTTCGCGTCGAGGCGATCGACTGAGGCGCTCGGGCCGACCGCGGCGCGCGACGCGCTCGGGCGATCAGCGGCTCCGGCGCGCCCTCCAGCGCCTGGTGCGCGCGGCGCTCGCGGCGAGGCCGATCCAGAGCAGCCCGAGCAGGCTCAGCGCCGCCGGGGCGCCGGTGAGCCAGACGAGCGCCGGCATCGGCGGGCGCGTCGGACAGGGGCGGCGCGTGTCGAAGCGGCAGGCGTGATGCCGTTCGAGCTCCTCCGCAGCGACGCGGACCTCGGCCACGTCGTCCGGCAGGCCCCGCAGGACCGCGGAGGCCATCATGTAAGCCGCAGAGGCGGCGCGATCGTACGCCGGGTCGGCCGGCACGCGGTCGCGCACGAGCTCGACCAACCGGGCGGCGCGCTGCGCCGGCGCCTGCTCGGCCAGCGCTCCGGCGAGGTGCCGCGCGAGCGCCTCGTCGAGCTGCAAGGCGCAGGCGACGGCGCGATCTTCCCCGGGCGTCAGGTAGACCGTCTCGCCCGACGCCGTCTGGCGCGGCTCCGTGCCGGACACGGCGACCGGCTTGCGAAGCGCGACCCGCGCCCCGCGGACACAGCCCGGGACCCTCGGGAGGGCGCGCAGGTGCACCGCGGCGTAGCGCTGGTACGCGACGCCGGCGATCGCGCCGAGCGAGAGCGCCAGCGCGAGCAGCACGGCGACCCGGCGCGCGCCGGCGCGCTCTCCCGCGCTGGCGCGCGCTTTCGGCGCGGCGCGCTCTCCGGCGCTGGCGCTCTCGCTCGGCGCGGCGCGCTCCTCGCCGGTCTCCGGCGCGGGAGCCGGCTCGCCGGAGGGCTCTCGGGACGACATGGCCGGCGGTATGGACAGCCGCGGCGACGCTGTCAATGCGCCGTCACGAGGGGGGCGCCGCGCCGGCGAGGCGCGCCACCTGCGCCCACGCGCGGGCCGCCTCCTCGTGCCCGGTCGCGGCCGCGAGCTGCGCCAGGAACTGCGCGCACGCCTGCTCGCCGTGGTGATCCTCGGCCTCGCGGGCGCGCGCGAGGGCGCTCAGCGCCTCGAGGAGCGCGCCCTCCGTGCGGCCCGAGGCGGCCAGCGCGACGCCGTACGCGAGCAGCGCCCGCGCCCGCTGCGAAGGCGACGCGTCGGCCTCCGCGGCGATCCGGAAGCGCCGGAGCGCCTCCTCCTTCGCGCCGCGCCCGAGCGAGATCAGGCCGGTCATGCGCTCCGCCAGATCGAGGTGCTCGCCGGTGCGACGGAGCTCGCCCACGAGCCGCTCGAGCGTGCGGAGGTCGCCCTGGACGAGCGCCTGCTTGGCCAGCTCGGCGAGGCGGACCGCGATGTCGTTCATCGACAGGACGGGCGACTCCGTGGTCTTCGCGAACGGATCTCCGGAGGCGTCGCAGCACGGAAGGCCCACGTCCGGGGAGGTCGCGTCGGGAAAGTCCTGGGGTGCGTCGTCCGGTTGCGCCGCGAGCGCGCCGAGAGCGTGGGCGACGTCGCGCCCCGCGCTCCGCGGCGCGACGTCGCCCACGCTCTCGCGACGCTCGCCCTCCGCGGCGAGCGCGGAGGCCGCGCCGCGCTGGCGGGACGCCGCGCGCGCCTCGCTCGCCGAGCCGGCCGCCGCCCCGCCGAGCGCGTCGGGGCCGGAGCGCTCCCGAGCCGGCGCCGCGCGCTGCGGCTCCGGCACGTCGCCGACCACCTCGATGGGCGTGCGGTAGGTGGGCGGCTGGCTCGACGAGCTGTCCGGCGCCCCGTCCCGGGGCTCTCTCGCCGTCTCCTGCTCGTCGGCGAACGCGAGCAGCTCCGCGGCCGAGGACTCGAGCAGCGCGTCGCCGGCCGCGCGCCCGGCGCGCCCGGCGAGATCGGCCGCGGAGCGCCGGTCGCCCGCCTTCGCGGCGTGCCACGCGGCGTCGGCGAGGCCGAGCACGCTGGCGTGGTCCTCGACGACCCGCGCCGCGGCCAGGTGCCACGCGGCGCGCTCGCCCGGCGGGACGGCCGCGATCAGGGCGTCGCGCAGCGTGCGCGAGGAGAGCCGCAGCCAGCCGGGCTCCGGCCGGAAGGCCCAGCCGGCGCCGAGCAGCGCCGCCTGGACCGCGGCGACCTTCGGGGCGCCGGTGCCGTCGCACAGCGCGTCGATCGCCGCGTCCGACGCGTCCCCGCCGAGCGTCGCGAGCGCTGTGAGCACCGTGCGGTGGCCGATCGCGAGCAGGCGCAGGCGGCCCTCGATCGGGCGGAACGCGGGGGGCGCGGCGAGCTCGGCGCCGGTCATGGTGCGCGCGGGCCTGCCCCGCCCGGCGCTGCGCCGGCGCGGCCCGACGCTCCTGCCGATCCAGCGCAGCGCGCCGCTCTCCAGGGCCTCGCACAGGAGCTCGCGCACGGCCAGCGGGAAGGCGGGCGCGCGCGCGGCCCAGCGGCGCGCGCCCGCCTCGTCGATGCAGCCGTCGAACAGGCGGCGGACGAGATCCTGCGCGCCCGTCGCGGAGAGCGGCCCCAGCGTGACCGTCGCGGCGGGGGTGAGCGCGGTGAGCGGCGCGGGGAGCGGCTCCGAGCGCCCGAGCCGGGCGACGGCGCGCGGGCCGCCTCCCGGCGAGAGGGCGAGGGCGATCGCGTCGAGGCTCGCGGCGTCGACCTCGGAGGCGTCGTCGACGGCGAGCAGGCCGACGCGGACGTCGGACGGGGCGAGCCACGCGGCGAGCACCTCGGCGGCGATCCTCGGCTCGACGCCCTCGCCGGCGAGGAGCCGCGCGAGCGCGGGCTTCAGCCGATCCGGGAGCGCCGGCGCGCGGGCGCGGCTCTTCTCGGCGCGGAGCGCCGCGCGCGCGAGGGCGCGCCGGAGCGCGCCGAACGGCTCGCGCGACGCCCCGATCGGCGCGACGAAGAGGCTCCGCGACGGCGCGAGCAGCCGCTCCAGCTCGTGGAGCAGCCGCGTGCCGCCGGCGCCGGGCTCGGCCCGGACGATCGCGAGGGAGCCGGGGGGCACGGCGAGCTCGGCGAGCTCGGCGTCGCGGCCGATGAGCGGCGGCTTGCACAGGCGCGCCACGCTCTCGGTGACCTGCCTGCGCAGCGGCTGCTGCGCGTCGAGGCGGAGGCCGCGCACCCGGCGCGCGCCGTCGATGCCGCGGTGGGCGCCGAGCGTCATGAGCTCGCCCGAGATCACGGCGGGGAGCGCGGGATCGAGGAGCACGTCGCCGGGGAGCGCGACGCGGGCGAGCATGACGGCGACGAGCAGCGGCTGCCCCCAGGAAAGGGCGGTGAAGCGCCCCGCCTCGCCGACGTAGGTCATCTCGCCCTGCGCGATGCCGACCGCGAAGCGCGCGTCGGGGTGCACCTCCGCGTCCTCCGCGGCGAGCGCGGCGAGCAGCACCGCCTCCTCGACGTCGTCGGCGGTGAACTCGAAGGAGAAGGTCTGCGCGCTCCAGGCGCACAGGGTGGCGCCGAGCGCCTCGGCGCGCTTCTTCAGCGCGAGCGCCCTCGCGAGGTAGCTCTCCTCGCCGCGCGGCGCGCCGCCGGCGCCGCGCGCCGCGCCCTTCTGGCGCGACGTCGGCGCGGGCGCCCGCGGCGCGCCGCGGCGGCCGGGCCACGGCGCGACCGCGTCCGTGCTGTCTGGCTGCGAGAGGGCCGCAGTACCTCGAAAGGACACGACGATGCGCTCCGGCATTACGGCGAGTGTAGCGGGGCGCGGAGGCGGCGTGGGCGGTTCTCGGCGCGCGCGCCGCGGTACGATGGATCCCGTGATGCGCTCGTCTCCTCCGCGCGCCGTGAGGCCGGGATCTCGCCCGGCGCGCGCCGTCGCGCTCGCCTCCGCGGCGCGCGCCGTCGCGCTCGTGGCCATGGCGCTCCCCTCCCCTGCCGCTGCGAACGGCGTCTTTCCCTCGGCGGACCAGATCGTGTTCGACCCGGCGGATCCAGCGCGCGCCGTCGCCCGGATGACGTACGGCCTGCTGACCACGCGGGACGGGGGCGCGAGCTGGCGCTGGATCTGCGAGGGCGCTGTCGGGTACGACGACGCGGGCGGCCAATCCCCGCCCATCGCCGCGGCAGCGAGCGGCCGAGTGCTCGCCGCGCTGACCGACGGGATCGCGGTCGGCACCGAGGGCGGCTGCGTTTGGGCGCGCGCGCGCGGCGCCGAGCTCGCGGGGCGGGAGGTGATCGATCTCTCGGTCCGGCGGGGCGATCCGTCGCACGTCGTCGCGGTGGCCGCCGGGACCAGGCACGGCCTCTGGGCGTCGCGCGACGGCGGCGCGACCTGGACCAGCGCGGGGACGCCGCTCCCGGAGGGCTTTCTGGCGCGGACGGTCGACGTCGCGCCCTCGGATCCGCGGCGGGTCTACGTGAGCGGCCTCGCGAGCGAGGGCGGCTCGGTCAAGGGGGTGATCGCGCGCTCGGCCGACGGCGGGGAGACGTGGCAGACCGCGGCGGTGCCGGGGAGCACGACGTCGCGCGAGCCTTACATCGCCGGGGTCGATCCGCGCGACGCCGACGTGCTGTACGTGCGGATCGCGAGCGCGCCGGGGCGCCTGTTCGTCTCGACGGACGGCGGGGCGACGTTCGCGCCCGTGTTCGCGACCGAGGGCTTCGTGCGCGCGTTCGCGATCTCGCCGGACGGCGCGACGGTGGCGGTGGGGAGCGACATCGACGGCGTCTTCCGCGCGCCCTCGTCGACGCTGGCGTTCGAGCGCGTCTCGAGCGTCGCGCCGCGCTGCTTCGCCTGGACGGATTCGGGCCTCTACGCGTGCGCGAGCGAGTTCCTGGACGGCTTCACGATCGGCCGCTCGCTCGACGGCGGCGCGACGTTCGAGCCGCTGCTCCAGCAGGCATGCATCGGTGGTCCTCTGGATTGCGCGGCGAGCACGGCGGTCGGAGCGGTCTGCCCGACCGACTGGCCGAGGATCGCGCTGATGACGGGCCACCGGGACTGCACGTCGGACGCCGGCCCAGCCGCGGCCGGCAGCGGCACGAGCGCCGGCGCGACCGGCGCCAGCGGAGCGTCCGGCGTCGGCGGGGCAACGGCGGCGAGCGGCGGCGGAGATCGGGCGAGCGCCGCAGGCGCGGGTGGAGCGCCCGATGTACCAGACGGCGGGGCGCCGCCTTCCGGTGGGGCGCGACCGAGCGAAGAGGGCTGCAGCTGCCGCACCGGCGGCGCGGAGGACGGTCGGGCCGACGCGCTTGCCGCCGCGTGCCTGGCGGCGGTCGCGGCGGCGCGGCGGAGATCTCGACGCGCTGGCGCCGCCACACGAGGGGCGCTCGGCTGAGCCAGGACCAAGACGGACCGCCTCGCGGGTCGCTCTTCCGAGGTCGCGACGTGCCGGCGCCCCCTCGCGAGGGGGGGAACGTCGATCCGGAACCGAAATCGACGGCCTCGAGGGCCGCCCCTGCCAGGTCGCGACGTGCCGGCGCCCCCTCGCGAGGGGGGGAACGTCGATCCGGAACCGAAATCGACGGCCTCGAGGGCCGCCCCTGCCAGGTCGCGACGTGCCGGCGCCCCCCTCGCGAGGGGGCCGCGTCGATCCGGCAACGCAGTCGACACCTCGTAGGGCCGCTCCGACAGCGGATGTGTCAGGGAGAGATGACGACCCGCTGCGTGGCCGTCCCGACGTCGCCGTTCGGGTCCTCCAGGGAGATCTCGATGTCGAGCGCTTGCCCCCGGATGGTCTCGACAGGGAGCCCCCGGTCCACCTGGAAGCGCACGCCATCGATCTCGCAGCGACCCTCTCCGATCTTGTGCAGCGTGACCTGCGCAGTGAACGGAAGGAGCTCGAACTCCAGCTCGGGGAAGTACCCCTCCACGGTCAGGCGCGAGCCCATCTGGCGGAGGCCGGTCACGCGCAGCGCGAGCCACACGTGGTGGCCCCCTTGAGGGCCCGCCTCGATCGGCACCACCTCACCATGCTCCAGCGAGGTGAACGCGTCTTGCCCCTGCCCGATCACGACCGCGGGCGCGCCAGAGGACGGCGTCTTGCACGCGTCGCTCGCCGACGCGATCCACAGCGGGTCGTGGTCGTCGAGCGCGGACGGGGCAATGAAGGGGTCGACGCACGCCCCCGCCGCGCAGGTCGCGCTCGCCGCACAGGAGGTCGCGCAGCACGCCTCGTCGAGCGAGACGGGCAGGAGCACGCTCCGTCCGCCGGCAGCGCGGGTCGCGGCCTTCCGCGTCAGGATGGGAGAGGCCTCACCGTCGCGGAACGCCGCGATGGATAGCTCGACCTCCGCGCCGTCCCGCGCTGGCCCCACCTCGAGCTCCGCCGGGAGCGACAGCTCTCCCCTCCGATACGAGAGGCGCTCGGTGCGCGTGACGACGCCATCCACCTTCGTGGTGCTCTCGACGCGCTCGATATCGAAGCCGACCGCCATATCCGTCGTGAGGCCGACCACCACGAGCGCATCGGCCGAGTCCGCGTCGCTCCCGCAACCTGCGGAGCACAGGAGGAGCAGCGAGAGCAGCGCCTCGGGGATCGGCCGCACGCTCATCTGGGGTCGATCAGCTCGACGTGTGGGATGAACGCTTGCGGCGCCGCGCGAGCCAGCCGGCCACGGCCGCGAGCGCGGCGAACGGCGCGGCGAGGGAGGCCTTGCTCGCAGGCCTGAAGGCGCACATGCCGGCGGAGAGGTTCCCGTCGATGCCATCTGGACCGATGGTGACCTCCGCCTCGGCCTCCACGCTGACGCCCTGCGCGAGCAGCGCGTTCACGCACGCGGGGATCTGCGATCCGGAGATGATGTACTTCCCATTGCAGAAGAGCGCGCCGTCGCCGCTGCAGGAAGCATCGCAGTTCGCGCGGAACTCGTGCTCGCAGTCCTCGAACTCCTCATTCTGACACGTGGTCTGGCAGTCCATGTTCGCGTCGGCCGTGCACGAGCCGCCGCAGCACTCGATGCAGTGCTGGTAGCAGTCGCCGTCCACCGTCACGCACTGCGCGTCGCACTCGCTGTCGCAGTTCGCGTCCCACGTGGCGGCGCACTGGACGGCATCGACGGCGCCGGAGCACTCGACGTCCCGCGTGGTGGTGCACTCTTTGAAGCAGTTGTGGGAGCAGGTGATCGCGACGCCGCGGTCACATTCACCGCTGCACTGCTCGGTGCAGCTGTCCGTACAGCCCGCGTCCGCCGAGAGGGTGCACTCCGTCTTGCAGACTTGCACGAGCTTCGTGGCGCACGCTGTCTTGTAGATCCCGAGCTCGCTGCAGCCCGCGGAGCACTCGCCCGTGACGCGCACTTCGCAGTTCGACAGGCCCTCGAAGCGAATGTTGCCGCACTCCGGGACACCCGCGCTCGCCGGAAGAGCGGCCGTGAGACAGACGGTGATGCTCGCCAACCCGAACAACATGGATCTTCGCATAGGCGCACTCTCCTCCTCGACGGCCGCGAAAATTCGATCCTACACAAGGCGATTGCCGCGAGGAAGCGACATCTCCGCGGCGCACGTTTGCGCCGCACGGGATGCGTTGTGGGGTACGCGGGCACGCGGGCACGCCGGCCGCATGTGGAGACGTGGAGACGTCGAGACGCGTGTTGAGGGAGCTCGATGTGAAAGGGGGGCCACGGGCGCGGCGCCAGCGTCGTTTTCGTCCGCCGGCGCGACGGGCGCTCGGGGCTCAGTCCGCGGGCCAGGGGTTCGGCGGATCCGCCGGCGTGTAGGGCTGCACGTTCGCCTCCGCCCTGATGAGGTTCTCGATGAACAGATCGACGTAGCGCAGGTCGTCCTCGACGTCGGGGTCCGGATGATCCGCGAGCCACGCCTCGACGTTCGGCCGCAGCGCCTCGAGCGTGCGCCGCGCGGTGCGGGGGTCGGCGTCCGCGGCGAGCTGGGCGGCGAGCTTGAACCCGGCGAAGAGGTTCAGCATCACGAAGCCCTTCTCGACGGTGTCGCCGGAGAAATAGCCGGCCTCGGGCGGCGCGTCGGGCGCGCTCGGCGCCTCGATGTCGACCTCCTGCGCGTGCGCCTCGCCCGTCAGCGGGTGCCGCCACGACAGCGCGAGGCTGCCCACGGCGCGCGGCTCCTCGACGCCTCGCTGGTCGGGCTTCGGCACGAGCTCGAGCAGGATGGCGCCTCCGCCGCCGCGCCGGCCGGAGCCGACGGGCTCCGCGGCGCTCGTCCGGCCGGCGAGGAAGAGGCTCGGGATGTGCACGGCGCCGCCGCTCTCGCCGCCTTGCCAGCCGTTCGTGCCGTACGCGCCGCGCACGACGTAGCCGTCGCCCACGGCGACGTCGAGCTCCACGTCGAGCGCCAAGGGCACGAGGAACGTCTTCACCTCCTCGGCGAAGACCTCCTCCACCGCCTTCGGGTCCTCGAGGAAGTAGAAGTTGCCCGCGCCGACCTCGCTGATCCCGCGCATCGCGTCGACGTCGAACTCGGCCCCGACGCCGACGGCCGTGAGGCCGATCCCCTTCTCCGCGTACCCGGCCGCGAGCGACACGAGCCGCTGAGGCGAGGTGAGCCCGGCCGTGGCCACGCCGTCGGAAAGGAAGATCACGCGGTTCTGCCAGGCCGGATCGAGGTGCTGCTCGGCGAGCGCATACGCGGTGAAGAGCCCCTCGTACAGGTTGGTCGACCCCCGCGCGGTCAGGCCCTCGAACGCCTCGGTGAGCGCCTCCCTGTCCGAGCCCTCGGCCTGCTCGAGGACGACCTCAGCCGTATCCGAGTAACGGACGAGCGAGATCCGGTCGGTCGGCTGGAGGGCGTCGATCATCTCGACGAGCCCCGCCCTGACGTAGGCGATCGGGTCGCCTTGCATCGAGCCGCTCGTGTCGACGGCGATGACGAGGTGCAGCGGCGGCCGCTCGAGCGCGCCAAGATCCACGGGCGAGTTCATCCCGATCTGGATGAGCGTGCAGGGCGAGCCGCTGATCATGTTGCCCATGATCCCGAGCAGCCCGTGCATGCACACGTCCTCGCCGCAGGTCGCTGCCGGGTAATCGAGCTTGTGCTCGGCGAAGAAGCCGACGTCGTCGAGCGTGTCCGGCCCGGGGATCTCGCCGTCCTCGAGGATCTGCCGGAACAGGCCGAAGTCCTGGGCGCCGCCCTGGGAGACGCCCACGCTGCCCGGGGGGTCCGTGGGTGCGGCGAAGCCGCGTGCTGCGTCGCCGGAATCGGCGCAGCCGGCCACGCCGAACGCGGCGGCGGCGCCGAGCGCGAGGACATCATGGATGCGGAGCTTCATGGCGTGACCTCCTACGGCGCCGCGGTGGCGGCGACCAAGACCGACTCGAGCAGGCGGGGTTGATCGATGGGAACGGTGAAGCACTCCGCGTCACGCACGGGCATGTCGTCGGCGCGCACGAGGAAGAGCGCACCGGCGCCCTCGGCGAGCTCCGCACTCTCGCCGGGCCGCAGCGAGACGACCCCGGAGACGCCCTCGCCGAGGAGCGACGCCTCGAGCGGCTCGACGAGGCTTCCGCACGCGTCGTGGAACGCGTCGCAGCCCGCGAGCGGCGAGAGATCGGCCGAGAAATCGGCGGCCGGCTGCCGGCCCACCATCGACCAGCGGGCGAGCACGTTGCCCCGCAGCGCGAGCACGGCGTGCGTCGCGCTCTCGATGTGGATGCCGCGCGCGAAGGCGAGCTGGTCCCGCGGGAGCTCCGGGTAGCTGCCGCGGTCGATCGCGACGGAGCTCACGCGGAGGACGTCGCCTTCGCTGAACGGGATCGCCTCGGCAGGAGCGCAGAGGAAGAACGTCTCGCCGCGCTCGAGCGTGAGGGCATGACAGCCGTCCGGAGACGACGTCACGCCGGTGAGGACCCCCGCCCCGGGGACGGGCATGGTCCAGTCGAGCCCGCTCCCCGTGGCGTGGACGCCGCACGCGCTCGCGGGCGACGGCGTCTCGAGGGGAGGCGCCGGGAACACCGCCGGGTGCTCGGCGAGCGCGAGCCTGGCCCCGGCGCGCTGCAGGACGATCATCCGATCCGGCCGCGGGTTCTCCGTCGACGTGACGAGCAGCTGCTCCGGAAAGTCCGTCGCGGACCAGGCGACGAGCGTGAGCGGCAGCCCGTCGGCGTCGATGAGGTAGGCGTCACACCCCGCGTTGCCGAGCGGGAGCGCGCGGCCGGGCGCGATGAGCCAGGTCTCGGCGTTCGCGAACAGATCGCGCGAGAGGGCGCCCGTCGGGTCGTCCAGCACGACGCCGCAGTCGACCCGCACCGACTCCCGGAGGCGCCGCACGCGGATGAGCTGCTCGGTCCCTGTCGTGTTGCCGATCACGAGCGACGCGAGCTCCTGCGGCTGCGGCGGCGCGCACCCCTCGGCCTCGCCGCACGGAGGCGGATCGTAGCTCGTGGCCACGCAGGACAGGCCGCCGGCCATCAGCGCCAGGCGGTGGGCGACCGGGCGCGCGGGCTCCGGCCGCGCCATCGCCTCGCCGAGCACGCGGTACGAGGCGAGGAGGACCGGCAGCGCGATGAGGTCCGTCGGGTCGACGGTGATCCGCCACGGGAGCGGCGTGAGCGCCATGAGCCCCTCGACCGCGCGGGCGGCCTCCGGAGCGAGCTTGATGGCCGAGAAGACCACGCCGACGACGAGGTGCGCGCCGAGGAACCCGCGGCGCGAGGTCACGCGGAGCAGCGAGGCGAGGACCGCGGGCGCGACCAGGAGCCCAGCGAAGTCGCTGAGCTTCCCGGTCAACCACCCGGGGAGCAGGCCGGAGCCCTTGAGGGCGTGATCGTTGAGGACGAGGAGCGCCAGGGCTCCCAACCACAAGGGGTGAAGGAGCGTTCGAGTTGAGCGCAGATCTCGAGCCATCGGGAGCTCTCCCTCCGTGCGATCAGAGGCCATCGCGGGTGGCCAAGCAAGCGAGCGAGGCGCTCGCCGAGGTCCGGCGCCAAGCAAGCGCCATACCCTGAACAAACCAACATGAATTCAATAAATTACACAGCACCGCGGCCGCGCGCCCCTGACGCCGGTGTCAGGCGTCAGGGGCGCGCGGCGGGCCATGGTTCGCGCGTTCGCGCCGCCCGAGCGCGTGGGCCGCTCCCGAGCGCCGGATCGACCGGCGGCGCATCGGGCTCCGACGAGGGGCCGTGATGGCGGTGTTCGAAGGACAGAGGCCGTATGACGGCGCGCCGGACGAGCGCCGGAGGGGGCGATCTGCGCCCTCCGTCAGGGCTTGAGGACGACCTTGACGCAGTCGTCGAGCTTCTTGTTGAAGATCTCGTAGCCTTGCGGGGCGCGCGAGAGCGGCAGGCGGTGGGTGATGATGTCGTCCGCCCGGAGGTGACCGTCCTCGATGTGCTTGAGGATCCGGTCGATGTAGTTGTGCGCCGGCGCCTGGCCGGCTTGGAGCCTCAGGCCCTTGTCGAAGATCTGGCCCAGCGGGAAGTTGTCGTAGGGCACGCCGTAGACCCCCACGACCGGCACGACCCCGCCCCGGCGCACGGCGCTCAGGGCGAGCCGGAGAGCCGATATCGTCCCGACCTGGCCGTGAAGGGCGCTGGAGGCCTTCTCGAGGAGGCCGCGGTGGGCCTCCATCCCGACCGCGTCGACGCACACGTCCGCGCCTCGCCCGCCCGTCATCGCGCGGATCGCCTCGACGGCGTCAACCTTGTCGACGTTGACGGTCTCGGCCTTGGCGATCTCGCGGGCCTTCGTCAGGCGGTACTCTTCCCGATCGACGCCGATGACGCGCGCCGCGCCGCGGAGCCATGCGCATTTCATGGTCGCGAGGCCGACAGGCCCGCATCCGAACACGGCGACCGTCTCTCCACCCTTGAGCTCGGCCCACTCGATCGCCGTCCACCCGGTGGGAAGGATGTCGGTCGTGAACAGGACCTGCTCGTCGGTGAGGCGCTCAGGCACCTTCCGTGGTCCGACGTCGGCGTAAGGGACGCGCACGTACTCGGCCTGCCCCCCGTTGTAACCGCCGTAGAGGTCCGTGTACCCGAAGAGGGCGCCGCCCTTGCCCTCGAGCGTGCCGCCCTCGGGTCCGTAGTGCTTGGGATTGGAGCTCTCGCAATGGCCGGGCAGCTCCGCCTGACAGAAGAAGCAACGCCCGCACGCGATGGGGAACGGGACAACGACCCTGTCGCCCTTCCGCAGCTTCGTGACCTGCGGGCCGACCTCCTCGACGACGCCCATGAACTCATGGCCAAGCACCATGGGCTTCGCCTGGGGGAAGAAGCCGTTGTAGATGTGCAGATCCGAGCCGCAGATCGCTGTCGCGGTGACGCGCACGATGACGTCGGTGGGCTCCTCGATCCGGGGATCCGGGACGTCCTCGACGCGGACGTCCGAAGGTTTGTGGAAAACCAGGGCCTTCACGGTGCCTCCTTTCGGGTGACACATCGGTACGGGGCGCTCGGCGGCTCTGCCGGCCGGGCCGGCGCACAGACAGCTGAACCACCGCGCTGGCTCGCATAAAGCGAGCCACGGCGCAGCGGCGCGCCTGCGGACGGGGGGTCCTGTCGGCCACGCCGAGCGCGAACGGGGTGCTCTGCCCCACCGTGGCGGTCTGTCTCGGCGCGCGGAGCGACCACGGCGACCGCGGGCCGGGCGCGGCCGGCACCCCCGCCGAGCGCGGGCCGGGCGCGGCCGGCGCCCCTGGCGAGCGCGGGCCGCCGCTCGTCCGCGACCCCGCTGGCACCGCCGCCCGCGCCGATGTCTACTCCTCTCGATGGTCCCCTCGTCCCCCGGGCCGCTCCTCGGCGCGAGCTTCGTCCGTGAGCTCGAGGTGCTCCAGCGGCGGCTCGAGATCCGCGCCCGCTCCGGCGGCGCCGGCGAGCACCTTGCGCGGCGCCGCGGCGGCTCGGCCGAGTTCAAGGAGCACCGGGCGTACGCGCCCGGCGACGACATGCGGCGGATCGACTGGGCCGCCTACGCCCGCACCGGGGAGCCGGTGCTCAAGCTGTTCCGCGCCGAGGAGGACGTCATCGCCCGCATCGTGTGCGACGCGTCGGCGTCCCTCGATTTCGGCGAGCCGACGAAGCTCGACGCGGCCCGCCGGCTCGCGGCCGCGATCGGCTACATGTCGCTCGCGCGCTCCGAGCGCGCGCAGCTCTTCGTGGCGGGCGACGGCATCGCCCGCGAGCACGCGCCGGTGCGCGGGCGCGCGGGGCTCGCCGCGCTCCTCCGCGCCCTCGACGGCGTGAGGGCCTCCGGCGGGACGCACCTCGCGCGCGCCATCGACGCCGTCGTGCGGCAGAGCGCCCGGCCAGGCCTCCTCTGCGTCGTCTCCGACTTCTTCGACCCCGGCCCGGTCACCGCCGCGCTCGGGCGCGCGGCGCAGGCCGGCCACGACGTCGCGGCCCTCCAGGTCGTCGCCGCCGACGAGCTCGAGCCGAGCTTCGAGGGCGACCTGACGCTCGAGGACGCCGAGACCGGGGCGCTCGTCGACGTGACCCTGGACGCCGCGGCCCTCGCCGCCTACGCGGCCCGCTTCGCCGGCCTGTGCGAGGCGCTGCGCGCGTTCGCCCGCCGCCACGGCGCGACGTACGTGCGCGCGCGGAGCGACGAGCCGCTCGAGGGCGCCGTCCGCCGCTTCGTCGCGAGGGGCGTCGACTGACGTGGCCGCCCCGCTCGCACAGGCCTCCGCGGGCGCTCCGCTCGCGCTGCTCTCGCCCGGCGGCCTGTGGCTGCTCGCGCTGCTCGGCCCGCTCGTCCTGCTCTACATCCTCAAGATCAAGCGGAGCCGCCGGCGCGTCCCCTCGACGTGGCTGTGGGCCGCCGCGCAGCGCGATCTCATGGCGCGCGCGCCGTTCAGGAAGCTCATCGCCCAGCTGCCGCTCGTCCTGCAGGCGCTCGCGCTCGCGCTCCTCGCGCTCGCCCTCGCCCGCCCCGCCTCGCGCGGGCGCGAGCTCACCGGCGATCACGTGGCGATCGTCCTCGACACGAGCGCCTCGATGTCCGCGGCCGCTCGAGGGCCGGCCGGCGAGGCGACAACGCGCGTCGAGCTCGCGAAGCAGCTCGCCAGGGACCTCCTCTCCGGCCTCGCCCCGGGCAGCGACGCGCTGATCGTCGAGGCGGGGCGCGACGCGCGCCTCGTCGCGGCGCTCGATCGCGATCTCGTCCGGCTCAAGGCGGCGATCGACCCCATCGCGGCGCGCGACGTCGAGGGCGATCTCGGGGCCGCGGTGGCGCTCGGGATCGACCGGCTCCGTCAGCTCGGCGGCGCCCGCCGGGTCGTCGCGATCACCGACGGCAACCTCGCCCGCCCCGCGTCGCTGCGCGGCGCGTCGCTGCCGGTGGAGGTCATCACCGTGGGTGATCCGGTCGACAACGCCGCCATCGTCCGCGTCGACGTGCGCTCCGGGAGCGCAGCGGTTGACGTGAGCGGCGCGAGCGGCGCGGACGGCGAGCGGTCGGAGCATCGCGAGGAGGTGCAGGCCTTCCTCGTGGTCGCGAACTTCGGGGCGCAGCCGCGCGACGTGTACGTGACGATGCGGCAGGACAACGCGTCGGACGTGCTCGGCTCGCGGCGGGTGCTGGTCAAGCCGGGCGAGCGCCTCCCGGTCGTCGTCACGTTCCGCCCGTCGCCCGGCGACTACCGCAAGGGGCTCGTGTTCGAGCTCTCGCCGCGCGACGCGATGCCGCTCGACGACGTCGCCTACGGGCGCGTGCCGGCCGGCGACAAGCTCCCGGTGTTCCTCGCGTCGGCCGGCACGGGCCAGGGCGGCGACGCCCAGGGCGCGCAGCCGGGAGCGCCCTCCGGCGGCTCCGTCTGGCTCGAGCGGGCGCTCGCGTCCGATCCGATGACCTCCGTGACCTCGGGCGCGCTCGCGGATCTGCTCGGGAAGCCTGGGCTCGATCCCGACACGTTCGTCGTGATCGACGGCGCGTGCCCGCCCGATCCTCCGGGGGGCGATCTGCTGATCGTGAACCCGCCGCCCGGGCGCTGCGCCGGCACGCTCGTCGGGCAGACGCTCGAGCGCCCCACGCTCACGTCGTGGGACACGGCGGATCCGCGGCTGCGCTTCCTGACGCTGGACGGCGTGAACCTCCGCGTGGCCTCGTCCCTCAAGCCGGAAGCGGCGACGCAGGAGCTGATCCGCGCCCAGGAGGGCACGATCGCGACCGACATCTCCACCGCCTCGAGGACAGGCACGCTGCTCGGCTTCGACGTCGGCGAGAGCGACTGGCCGCTCAAGGCGTCCTTCGTGCTCTTCGTGCGCAACCTGATCGAGCAGGCGCGAGCCCACCGCGCCCACGGCATCACAGGCCCCGCGCGCACCGGCGAGCCGCTGCGCGTGAGCGTCCCCGCGACCGCGCGGGACCTCCAGGCCACCGGCCCTGCAGGCGAGCGGCTCGAGGTCGCGCAGCGCGCAGGCGTCGCGGTGATCGCGGAGACGCCCCGCGCCGGCTTCTACCGCCTCGCCTGGCAGGGACCGCAGGCCGGGTCCGTCGTCGTGCCGGCGAACCTCACGAGCGTCGCCGAGAGCGACCTCACGCCGAGGCCGCTCGTCGCGGAGGGGGGCGGCGAGGTCGCCGTCTCCAGCGCGGCGGGACAGCCGGACGCCCACGTCGAGTGGACCTGGCTGCTGGCGCTGGCGGCGCTCGGCTTCGTGCTCTTCGACGTCTGGTATTTCACGCGCGTGCCGATACGGTCGTGAACACTGCGGTTGCAGGGGCGCAATGTGCTCGACGAGCTCGACGAGCTCGCCGATGCACGCGAATCCCTGCTCGAGGGGCGGGGCGCACCCCCGGACGACGAACCACACCCTGCTCTGGACAACCACCCTCACAGTAATCCGGTGCATCTCCCCTCGGGTGGACTCTCGTATCCCCGGCTCTGAAGGTTCCTGGTAATCTCGATGAGCTTGGCTCCTGTCCTTTTCCACCGGCGGGCGTCGCCCGCGGGCGCATTCCCCGGAGGACCCATGGTTACCCAGGACCACCCGTGCCGTTCCGGTCGCGGGTTCGCCGCCGGACCTCAGCACCCGCACCCTTCACCATGGGCCGCGCGCACCGGCCGGGGTGGGTGGCCTCTCGGCAGCGCGGCGTTGCTCCTCGCGCTGCTCGCGGCAGCCTGCGCCGGGGGCGAGATCGGGGATGGCGCGAGCGGCGCCGGCGGCGGCGCGGGCAGCACGGGCGGCACGCGCAACCCGATCTGCGAGGTGGGCACGAGCGCCGGCGAGGTGCAGGCGCCCGAGCACCGGATGGTCCTGCCCGGGCAGACGAGCTGGTACGCGTCTCCTGTGGTGATGGACCTCGACGGCGACGGTCAGAACGAGCTCATCGCCGCTTACTATTCGCTCTTCGTCTTCGACTCGCACGGGAAGGAGATCGATCGCGCCGAGGTCGGGGAGGACAGGATCTACGCGCCGCACGTGGTCGCCGACCTCGAGGGCGACGGCGCGATCGACATCGTTTATGGCAACGGTCATCAGGTGTTCGCATTCGAATGGAACGACGGGCTCTCGCCGAAAGCCGGGTGGCCGGCGGACACCACCACGGCCGGCAGCGCCCCCGAGGTGCGCGGGCTCGCCGCGGCGGATCTCGACGGCGACGGCACCATCGAGGTGGTGGCGACGACGACCCAGACCGCGACAACCGAGGACGGCGGCGCGCAGGTCTTCGTCTTCAGCGCGGATGGGTCGCTCTATCGCCCCGCAGGCACCGCCTTCGCGGCCTGGCCTCGGTACAACAACCAGAGCGGCCCGGGGAACGACGCCGATCGCAACGGTATGGGGCACTCGGGGTACGGGTGTTATGGGCTCAACGTCGGCATCGGCAATATCGACGACGACCCGGAGCTCGAGATCCTGGCCACCTACGACAACCACCATATCCAGGCGTTCGACCACGACGGCGTGGCGATCGACGCCGCGCCGTATTTCAAGAATCGCGAGGAGGCCTTCGCCGACGAGCCGCTGACCTGGGGCCAGTTCATCCGCTGGGCGGATCCGAAGGTGGAGGGCGACCATTACCATCTCCATACCGGGACGTGGCCGCACCCGAGCTTCGCCGAGTGGCTTCAGTGGACCGCGTCGCCACCGAACGTGGTCGATCTCGACGGGGACGGGCGGAACGAGGTCGTCGGCATACCGAACGTCGAGATGCACGAGCCCTACGAGACGCAGGCGTATGCGGTGATGGTGCTCGAGGGCGCGCACGGCGACGGCAGCCGATCGGCGATGCGCAAGCCCGGGTGGGAGACGCTGCCGCGGGGCGAGAGGCCGCTCGCGATCGACGGTTATTACCCGCCGAGCGGCGTGCCCTCGCCGACGACGGTGAACGTCCAGGGGGACGCGCGGCCCGAGATCATCGTCCCGATGAACGACGGCTACCTCTATGCGTTCGGCCCCGACGCGTCGCTCCTGTGGCGATACAACTACATGCACGGCAAATCGATCATGTTCGCGACCGAGGCCACCGTGGCCGACCTGAACCAGGACGGATCACCCGAGGTCTTGCTGGCGACCTATGGCGCTCCCGACGTGCTCGACTCGGGCAACCTCGTGATCCTCGGCGCGAACGGCGCGGTCCTGCACGACGTGCCCCTGCCGAACCCCGGCAGCAACGGCAACGGCAACGGCGCGCCCGCCGCGCCGGCGGTGGGTGATCTCGACGGAGACGGCCAGCTCGAGGTCTTCGTGCAGACCTTCGAGCACGGGATGGATGTCTTCACGATCCCGGGCTCGGCGGCCAATTGCATGCTGTGGCCCACCTCGCGTGGTGGCCCGCTGCGCACGGGTCAGCCCTCGCGGTGACCCGCGCTCGCACGGCGGGCGCCGTCCGCTTCATCGGCTCTCAAGGGCAGGCCGCCTGCTCGCCGTGTGGCCGGCCCCGGGACCCCCGGTGCACCCGGCGGCGCGACGACCACCGGCGGCTCGGCCGGCTCCGCTCCTCCATCCAGGAAACGCGCGGCGTCGCGCCGCTGCCCGCAGGCACACAGGGCTCCTCGCAAGGAAGCCACTCGCCCTCGAGCGACACGCCGCGCGCGTCCTCCCGGACGCCCCGCGCCCGGAGCCACGCCGCGAGCGCCTCGCCGAGCTCGCGCATGCTCGACCAGCGCAAGGACGGCTCCTTCCGCAGCCCGCGCTCCACGATCGCCCAGAGCTCCGCGTCGAGGCCGCACGTGTCGACGAGCGACGGCACCGCGTCCTGCAGCACCGCCCGCAGGCCGTCCAGCGCGTTCCTTGATGAGAACGGGGGCCGGCCCGACAGGAGCTCGTACAGCATCGCGCAGAGCGACCAGACATCGGCGCGGCGATCGATGTCAGGGACGGCGAGGACCTGCTCCGGCGGCATGTAGTCCGGGGTGCCGAAGACCTCGAACGCCGCCGATGCCTGGCTCGCCTCGCGCTCGGAGACGATCTTCGCGACGCCGAAATCGACGATCTTCGGCTGGAGCCGGCCGCCGCCGTGGCGCACCAGCATCACGTTGTCCGGCTTGAGGTCGCGGTGGACGACCCCCTTCTCGTGCACCGCGTGCATCGCGCCCGCGACCGGGAGCAGCAGCGCGATCGCCCGCTCCGGCGTCAGCGCCGCCTCGCGCGAGAGCGCGCTCCTCAGCGACTCGCCCTCGATGAGCTCCATCACCAGGTAGGGGTCCCCCGCCGCGGTCTCGCCGAGATCGAAGATCCTGACGACCTCCGCGTGGTTCAGCCGGCCCGCGGCGCGCGCCTCGCGGACGAAGTACTCCGCGAGCTCCGGCGACCGGAGCTCGGGCCGCATCAGCTTGATCGCGACCTCCGACCCGAGCGCCACGTGCGTCGCGACCCAGACCGTGCCCATCGCCCCCTCGCCGATCCTGCGGACCAGCCGGTACTTGCCCGCGACGAGATCCCCGTCCTGGTAGTGCGCGCTGCGCGCGGGCTCGCCGAACCCCTCATCGAGATCCCATGTGCCGCCGTCCGTGCCGCTCCAGGTGTCCGTGGTCTCGATGCGCGACATGATGTCTCCTGCCCCGGCTCCGCGGCCTCGCCGCGCCCATGCCCGCGCTCAAGCAGACAGCGTGCCATCCCTGACAAACATGGAAAGGTGCTCCGATGCGCCGGAGCGCCCCATGAAACCCGCACGACACCGACAGAGACGCCCCATGGCTTCGCCGATGGGGCACTCGGCCACACCCGCCGAAGCGGCGTCCCCGGGCCCCCGTAAAGATGATTTACTGCGGCTCCCCCGCATGCGGACCGAACGGAGGCGTCCCTGATCCCGGCGGCCGCGCTGCGCGCCCTCCCCTACGCCGCCACGCTCGCCGGCGCGCTCGTGTTCGGGGCGCTGCTGCGCCTCGCCCTCCGGCGCGGCGCGCTCCGCCGCCCGATCCTGCTCGGCTGGATGGTGGCTGGCGCCGTGCCGGCGCTCTACGTGGGCCTCGTCTGGTGCGGCCTGCTCCCGGACGCCTATCTCCGGCTCGCGCGGCCCTGGGGCGCGCTGCTCGCGCTGGGCGCCACGTCGTTCATCGCGCTCCGGTACCTCGCGCTCGCGCTCGCCTCGGCGCACGCCCGCCGGCAGGGGGCGTGGCGCTCGCGGCTCGGCGACCTCCTCGCCCCCTTCGCCGCGTTCGCCGCAGCCATGGCCGCGGCCGGGCCAGAGCTTGGCCGACCACTCGACCGGCTCACCGTCCTGGTCGCAATCGATCGCAGCCGCTCGATCGACCTCGTGCCGAGCGCCGACCGGCGCGTCGCGCAGGAGCTCTCCGTCGCCGAGCTCGGCATGCGCGAGGACGATCGGATCGCCACCATCGCGTTCGCCGCGGGCGCGGCGACCGAGGATCCGCCGCGCCCGCGCTCGCAGCTCGCGGCGCCGCAGCGGGTCGCGCTCGGCCGCGATGGGACGGACCTCGCCGCCGGCATCCGGCGCGCGCTCGCCGAGGTGCCGCCGGACTCCGCGGCGCGCGTCGTGCTGCTCAGCGACGGCGTCGCGACCCGCGGCGACACGATGGCCGCGGCCGCCGCCGCCGTCGCCGCCGGCCTCCCTGTCGACGTGATCCCGCTGGAGCAGCGGCTCGTCCCCGACGTCCGCGTGGTCGCCCTCCGCGCGCCCGCGCGGGCCGACGAGGGCGAGGCGCTCGATCTGCGGCTCGTCACCTCGTCGCCGTCCCCGGCCGAGGTCGAGATCCGCCTCCGCCGCGACGGCGAGCTCATCGCCCGCACCGAGGCCTCGATCGCCGCGGGAGAAGACGTGCTGCGCATCCGGGAGAAGGCGCCGGGGCCCGGGCTGCACCGCTACGACGTCGAGATCACCGCGAAGGATCCGAGGCTCGACGAGTCCGCCGAGGACAACGCGGCGAGCGCGTTCCTGCGCGTCCGCGGGGCCGCAGCGGCCCTCGTGCTGGAGGGCGACGCCGGGCAGGGCGCGTTCATCGCGCGGGCGCTCGCGGACGGCGCGTTCCGCGTGGACGAGGGCGGCCTGAGCCGCGTCCCCGCCGATCTCGGGGAGCTCGCCGGCTACGACGTCGTGGTGCTCAGCGACATCCGCGCGTCGGATCTCTCGCCGGGCCAGATCGACGCGCTCGCGAGCTACGTCCGCGATCTCGGCGGCGGGCTCCTCCTGATGGGCGGCGATCGGAGCATGGGGCCGGGCGGCTATGCGCGGACGCCGCTCGAGGAGATCTCGCCCGTCGCGTTCGACCTGAAGCAGGAGCGGCGGCGGGCGAGCCTGGCCGAGGTGATCGGCATCGACATCTCCGGGTCGATGGCGGCGACCGCCGGCGCGCACACGAAGCTCGAGCTCGCCAACGAGGCCGCCGCCCGGTCGGCCTCGCTGCTCGGCGCCGGCGATCGGCTGGGCGTCGCTCACGTCGACACGGCGGTGCGGTGGAGCGTGCCGCTCGGGCCGGTCACGAACGGCGCCGCGATCGACAGGGCGATCCGCGCCGTGGGCCCGGGCGGCGGCGGCATCTACGTCGATATCACCCTCGAGGCGGCGTACCAGGCGCTCGACCGGGACACCTCGAGCCTGAAGCACGTGCTGCTCTTCGCCGACGGGTCGGACGCGGAGAACATGGGGCCGTGCCGCGCGATGGTGGAGGCGGCGATGCGCCGCGGGACGACGACGAGCGTCGTGGCGCTGGGCCAGGGCAACGACGTGCCGGAGCTCGAGGCGCTGTCGCGCATCGGCGGAGGGCGCTTCTACCTCGTCGAGGACGCCACGCGGCTGCCCGCGGTGTTCACGCAGGAGACCATCATGGCGGCGAAGAGCGCGATCGTGGAGGAGCCGTTCCGCGTGGCGCTGGGCGCGCCGTCGTCGATCACCGCCGGCGTGCCGTTCGGCGAGGCGCCGCCGCTCGGGGGCTACGTGGTGACGGTCCCCAAGAGCCGATCGACGGTGCTGCTGTCCGGGCCGGAGGGCGATCCGGTGCTCGCTGTGTGGTCGGCGGGGCTCGGCCGGGCCGCCGCGTTCACGAGCGATCTCAAGGGCCGCTGGGGCGCCGCGTGGACGCGCTGGCCCGGCGCGGCGCGGATGATCGCGCAGGCCGCGCGCGACGTGACGCGCAAGGAGGAGGATCCGCGCGTGCGCCTGGAGGCGGACGCGTCGGGCGGCGAGCTGTCGGTGCGGGCGAGCGTGATCGGCGACGACGGGCGTGCGCAGTCGTTCCGCCGGCTTGTCGTGCACGTCGCGGGTCCCGACGGCTTCTCGCGAGAGCTCCCGCTCGAGGCGACGGGCGCGGGGGCGTACACGGCGAAGCTGCCGCTCTCGCGGCCGGGGACCTACGTGGCGGTTGCGCGGGACGAGCTCACGGGGGAGGCGGTCGGGACGACGGGGGCGGCGATGACCGCCGGCGAGGAGCTGCGCCCGACGGGCAGCGATCTGTCGCTGCTCGGGCGAATCGCGGAGTTCACCGGGGGCAAGCGGCGCGACACGCTCGCGGGCATCTTCGAGGATCGGGCCTCGAAGCGCTTCGCGTACCGGAACGCGACGCCGAGCCTGGTGTTCTTCGCCGCGCTCGCGTTGCTGCTCGCGGTGGCGGCGCGGCGGCTCGCGCTGCCCGAGGCGGCGGTGGCGTGGATCGCGCGGGCGGGAGAGCGGCTCCGCGCAGCGCGGTGGGGAGCCGCCGCGCAGCCGGCCGGCGCGGGTGCGACCGTGGGGGCGCTGCTGTCGGCTCGGGAGCGGGGGCGCGCGCAGCGCGAGGGCGCGGAGGCGAGCCCAGCGCCGAGCGTCGGTGAGCGCGGCGAGAGCGCGCAGGCGGGGACGATGCCAGGGAGGACAGCGCCGCCGGCGGGGGCGCCGGGAGCTCAACCTGGGTCGGCGGCGTCGTGGCCTCAACCTGGGTCGTGGCCTCGACCTGAGCCGACGGTGGGGCCTCAACCTGGGTCGGCGGCGGGGCCTCAACCCGCGTCCCCGGGGGGCGGACACGCAACGGGCGCGGGCGGCGCGGCGCCGGAGGGACGACCGCTCACGGCGGCGGAGAAGATCTTGGCGCGACGTCGTGGGCGGAGGTGATGCGATGGAGCGCGGCCGTGCTCCGTGGCGCCATACAGCACCTCGACACGGCGAACCTCTGGTTCGGCGAGGGCAAGCGCACCGGCGCCTATCAGGTGCGGCCCATCGACCAGGTGATCAAGGCGAGCCGGCCCTGGCGCGCGCGCCTGAAGGCGTTCGCCGACCAGGCGCTCGCGTTCGAGCCGGACCTCGCCGAGCAGTTCGCCGACGTCAACACGAGCGGCACGCTCACCGAGGAGACCAGCGATCTCGCCATGCTGCTCCGGCTCGCCCAGCAGCACCAGGCCCGTCTTTCGCCCGTCGGCCTCACCGAGGACTTCTTGCGCGAAGGCAGCGCGCTGCTCGACGAGGTGAGCGGCCGCGACCTGCTCGGCATTCTCGGTTTGCGCAACCGGGATTCGGCCTGGGCGCGGCGCGGGCGGGAGCGGCGGGGAGACCGCCCCTGCGCCGAGGGTGCGTGCCGCGAGCGCGCTCGGTGGAAGCGGCCCGCCGCTGCGCGAGGGCTCGCGACTCCGCGCGACGGCGGGCGGCCGGCGAGCCACGCGCGCCGCGCCGCTGCGGCCTCCTTGTGCGGTCGCAGCGCTCCGATCACGAGACGCACAGTCGCCCGTGGCGGGCGCAGGCCGAACGCCGCGTTGGCAATCAGCGGCGAGGTGCGGGCGTCGTCGCCTGCGCCGCGTCCGCTGCATTGCCTTGTTGGGCGGCCTCCGGGCCACCGCTACGCGGAACGATCGAAACGTGGTCTGTGGCGCTGCCTGCTTCAAGGCGTCGAAACGCCTTGAACAGCTCGTGAACATCATAGCCACATTCCTTCGCAATCTCGTCGCGAATTGCGCGAACTTCATCGACGATGGCATCGCGGATCATTTCTCCTCCTGTGGCGGCAGCTCGTCTGGCGTGCAGATGACGGGCGGTCGAAACCCACTGTCTCTACACACGGACTCTATGCGAGGCCGCATCGTAGCATTCGCAATATGGGTGCAGTTCCATGTCAGAAGAAAATCGAGGCCATGAACGGCCGCTATGGCCACGTGCGCGGCGTCGACGATTGCCTTTGCGGGCATGGCTGCCTGCTTGATGAGGGCCGCGGCAAGCGTCTCCGCTTCCTCGGCTCCTGACAGGACAGCGATCCCCGCGGCTGCTCCGAGCCGCCGAGCAGCTGCCGCGGGGTCGCCCCGGCGCGCTTCGGTCAGCACCGGGTCGGAGAGGAACAGCTCGAACTCGTCTCGCCGCGCCCACCAGCCGATCGTGACCTGCTGGCGGGCGGCCTGAATGACATCTCGGCTTGGCAGCGCGGTCAGATAGCTCAAGATTGACGTTTCGACATAGACGCGCGGTTTCACGGGCGGCTCCTAGCGAAGGCGCGCTTCCGCCGACGCACCTGGAGCATACCAGGCCCAGGCACGCGCGCCCAGGTCGTCCCGCGCAAGTCCTCGTATTGATCGGAAAAGTCGAGAGGATCAGGACCGTTCAGAGAGTGGGCGGCCTGCTGATCGTCGAGACGGGCCCATCCGGGCTCGAGCGCGCATCCTAGATCGTCGAGACGGGCCCGTCCGCGCGAGCCCTCCAGGGGCAGCCGCCTCGGGGGCTGTACTCCGCTGGAGTCATAACTGCCTCGGCTCACGCCTGCCCGCCCAACGGCTTGGGCTTGTGCCGCGAGTGGGTGCGCGCAGTGCACCCACTCGTCGGTCAGCAAGCCTTTGTTGGGAAGCTCTCGGCCCCCGGAGTTCACTCCCGGTCAACGCCCTGCTTGTTGAACAGGGCGTTGGACTTGAGAAACTTGATGAGCACCTGCTCAACCTTCTTGCATAGATCGGCATCATCGATCTGGATGTAGGCTCCTCGGTCGACCACCGGCGGCTTGAACCAGAACTTCTCGTGGTGTTCGGGCACGCGCTGGGCGATGTCGCGTTCGGTGGCACGGCCGACGTATACGGGGCGGTCCGTGATATCGTAGAAGACGTACACGCCCTTACACTTGGGAAGATCCGCCTTCGCGTACGGATCAAAATCTTGCAGTGCGCCGAGGTTCTCGACCGTCTGCTCATTCTGGGTTTCCGCGACGACAGCATCGGGAGCGTTATCGCCGAGGGCCTTCTCCAGCTTCGCTCTCGTTGCCGCTTGCGGGTTCGGACTGCGCCCAGTTTCGATGTTGGAGATCTGTTGCCCAGAGACCCCGGACTTCTCCGCAAGTTCGGCTTGCCTCCAGCCTTTCGCATCGCGGGCTTTGCGCAGCCACTGTCCGAAATTCTCGGTCTTTGCGTCAAGCATGTCTGTCTCCGTGTTGGTGCATCAAGAACTATCGCTCACGCGAGCCATAAGCGGGGCTACCTGAGCCATCCTTCACTTTGCGCCTGGTCGATGAGTCCGCGCAGCGTCGCCGCATCCGGAATACGCGCCTGGCCGCGTGCCGGCTGAAGGTGCCCATCTGGCGTTCGCCAGATAAAGCGATATCCCTCCTCACGACTACCATCGTCATAGTGATAGGTGCAACGATGAAAGCAGAGCGACCAGTCGCCCGCATCGCCGGTTTGAACCTCATCGTGTACTTCAACCCATGCCATAATGCATTCCTGTTCTGGAAAGCCTCCCGGCGGTCTGACACTCGACGGTGCGCCTGTTGCAAGCCTGCCCAACGATCAAGGCTTCAGCTGCGGGCGTCGGCGGGAGCCCGGAGGGCGACCAGATGCGGCCGTCTGCCTGCAAGCCGTAGTTAGACGACGCACCTGGTTCTGTGGATTTCCTCGATGCCCCTCTTAATCGGGAGTTACGTGAGCGCCCAGCTTGTCGAGTGGGAGGCCGACTTTCGCAAACCGGACATCGGCGTCTCTTGCGAACGGGTTTGGCAGCCACTGAATTAGCGTTTGCGAATGGTGGACAACGAGAACTCCAGCCAGATTTCTTACCCAGTCAAACTCCTGAATAAAAGACCCATATTTCACGAAACATACATCGGCATCTTTGGCAAAGTCCCACTCCCGTAATACCTCCTCCCATCCATTACTCTCGGCAATAGCAACCTCTTCCGGGTGCGTCACCGGATTGCGTTCGAGGAAGCGCTTTTTTGACTCTGCATCCCCAAGCCACGCACAGCGACTACCAGTTAGCGCCGAGAGTACATCGACAGGTGTCAGCTCGGACTCATCGTTCTGTACCGCGACAACGTAGGGATAGCGAGGCAATTCATCCGGCCACTTTTGGCGCTTCTCCGCTTTCGCGCGGATGTCCCTGACGAGCCTTTCTCTTTGAGATTGTTCGTTTAAGAGATGTGCGGCAGTAATCCCTCCCGCAGCGTACCCTGGGTGCCCCTCTCCATCAGGTGGCGGCCCGAAGATGAAAGACACCATGTGCACCTCGACTGGACTGCGCGTGCCCGCAGGTGAGATGGGAAAGCCCGACTTCTCTACATCAATCGCCTCGAACCGAGCCTCGAGCCGACTCTGTCCATCGCTCTGCGGAACCGCTACAACGTGTACTGCACCTCGCTTCGTTCCGCGTATAGCCTCATCCAAGAGCCCCACGACCCCGCATCGGACTACGCCCTCAACCACTTCTTCGTTCGCGCCACGTTCACGTCCCGACACAACAGACAAACTTAGCCGTTCGCCGAGTAAATATTCAACCCGGTACGGAAGTTGTCGTGTTTCGATCTCAGATTGCAGAAGCTCTACTATTGACGGGTCGCCGGGTGATAGGCGTGTCACCTCCACGTAGAATCTCAAACCGTTCGGAAGTCTAACATCGAGATCGGGCGTAGAAGCTATCGGATTGTCAGGGAACACGGACACATAGGCGGCTCCCGACGCAGCAAACAACGATGCAAAGTAGACCTCTACAACAAGATTGTTCAGCTTGTGAAGATCTCCGGCGTCCTGCCCCAACTTGTCGGCGCCGATAACGCCGAGTCGATCGGCAATCTCAAGCATACGGTCTGCGCGACGTCGATAGAAGCCACGAGGGTCTACTCCCGCGATCCTGCGGTAGTATTCTTCCCTACCAGAGAAGGCTCGTTCCAGTCTTGGAAACACGAGTTCAGCCCTAGGCACCACCGCATTCTACCTCCGGAAAGATCCTGTGCACACTTTTGACGCTGCGGTCAGCCGCCCAACGTCGCAATCAGCTGTGATGTGCGACATATCTACGCATTTTCACGTGTAGGCCGCGAACCGTGGCGCCCTATCTCCATATTCCCGAGGACAAGTCGCGGCCCATCATGGCCTATCTCCGCAATCCCGCAGATAGGCCGCGACCTTCCGCAGCCTATCTGCGGGATTGCGGAGATAGACCGCCGCTGCGTACCTATGTATTCCCGTTGCTAGATCTCGGACGGCGACAGCGTGTCGTCGCGCAAGATTCGCGCCGACGGCTGGGTACCCGTCCGCTTTCACAGCGGCAAACCCCCACGGCAGGTGGGCGCGGAAAAGGTCACGGCCTTCCTTGACGAGCTTGCGGTCGCACACCGCACCGCGGCATCCACGCAGAACCAAGTGCTGTGCGCGCTCCTCTTCTTTTACAAGCGGGTTCTCGACCTGCAGATACCCCGGCTCGAAGCGCTCGAACGGGCACGCCGGCCGGAGCACCTCCCCTCGGTCCTCTCGCGACAGGACACGCTCACCTTGCTCGAACACTTCGTCCCGCCTTTTCGGCTCATCGGCGAGCTCCTCTACGGAAACGGCCTCCGGTTCCTCGAAGCGCTTTCGATTCGCGTCAACGACATCGACCTCGATCGACGACAAATATCGGCAGTGCAAAGGGCCGTGCACGATGCCGGACGCGCGGCGGAGCTCGCCAAGCGCACGACATGCCGACCCCTCCGCCACAGCTTCGCGTCCCACCTTCTCGAGGCGGGCATGGACATCCGGACGATCCAGACGCTGCTCGGCCACAAAGATGTGCCGACCACGAGGATCGACATCCACATCGTCGACCGCGGCTCTCTCGGCGTCATCAGCCCCCGTGACCGCTGACCGCCGCGTCAGCGGGGAGCGCCTTGAGCTCCGACCCCACCCCGTCGTCCCGGTCCCACCCATCGTGAAAGGTAGCGTACCTTACGGCTGTGCTGCGTTGTCAAGGGAGGCCGGCGCGTGTTCGTGCGGGCTCCAACCGGACGACTCGAGCTCGGCCGCGGCGTCCACGCCACGCGCTCGCGATGGGCATCCCCCTCACCGATCCCGTCACCGTCACGCCCACCGGGGGCGGCTCCGTCCCAAAGCAGGCGGGCGGCCCAGGATCTGGGCGCCGGCGTGCCATGGGCGATGCCGCGCACCACGCACGTGACGTGGGCGCCGCCTCGTTCCGCAGCGGCCTCGAAGCGCTTGCCCAACGTTCGGGATCACTACGCGCGGGGTCGTACCTTGCGTGGCCGGCCCCGACCGGGCGCGCATCGCGGCGCTCGCGTCGTGCGGCGCGCAGTCCCCGATCGGACCGGGAGAGCTCCGCTCCCGCATCGAAGCGGCTGAGGCGTTGGGGGCGATCAAGCGCGGCGCCGAGGCTTTTGCGCACTGCGAGTCGCTGCCGGAGGGCCCAGTGCGCGAGCTCGAGCGCTTCGGGCTCGGCGTCTCGGCGGAGCTGCTCGAAGCGGCGATGAGCACGCCACCAGTAGACTTTGCTGTGCATGCGCGGATGCTTGAGTGTTCTTTTCGCAAGATCGAGCTCGTGAAGCTATTGGCCGAGGGCAAGGAGCCGACGCCCTTCATCTGACCATGGAAAGGAATGCCGCGTGGTGGAGCTCGAGACGCGGCACGTGCGGGGGTTCGACAGAGGAAAGCGGGCGCCCGGCGAGGCGCTCCGCGAGCGCTACGCGAGCGCGCCGCCGGCGTGCACCGGCGCTACCGGGTGCCCCGGCGGGAGCCCGATGCGCTGCCGCACCTGCGCGATGCCGACGCCCACGCCCCCTGCCGCGAGCGCGAGCGGCCACGGCTTCCCGGTCGTCTGCCGGATGAAGGCGCGCACCCGCCCGACGTCCTCGAGGACCGCCGTCAGCCGCGCCGGATCGTTGAAGTTGTTCACGAAGGCGTTGGCGAGCGCCTGCTGCCCGCTCGTGTTGTCCGCCCGCCCGTCGCTGCCGTATTGCGCCATGAGGAAGTGGGCCATCGTGGGCGTCACCCCGGCGAGCAGGATGTTGTTGAACCGGTCGGTGGGCCCGCCGTGCCGCGCATAGAAGCGATCGAAGGTGCGCGTCATCCAGTCGGCGTCGAACGGGCGCTCGCCGTGCTGCACGATGCACTCGACCAGGTTGCGCGCCATCTTGTTGCCGCTGTTGGCCCCCTGGCCGCCGATCGGATCGATCGACATCGCCGTGTCGCCCAGCGGCGTCACGATCCGGCCGGAGGGCAGCCGTCCGACGGGCTTGCGCACCGCGGGGACGACCCGCCCGTTCTGCCATCCATGTTTGTCCGACAGCTCGGCGTTCCTGAACCACTCGTAGTCCCAGGGGATGAGCTCCTTCACCAGCCCCTTCGCGATCGCGATGATCTCCTCGCCTGACTTCGCGCCCTGGAACCTGTCGAGCGGCCCTCCGGGCACCGCCTCGACGAGACAGTTCCAGCTCGGTCCCACGTCCTTGTGGTGGTAGGGCACCCAGAACGCCTCCCCGATGCCCGCGAACAGGTTGAACTTGACCGGCAGCATGGGGATGCCGTCGAACCCGAGCTTCGGGCCGGTCACGCACATCATGACGATGTTGCGCTGCGCCTCCGTGTGGACGTTGCGCGCGGGGTCTCGCTCGAACAGGTTGCACAGCTCGCCGCGTCCCGCGGCGACGACGGTGAGGTCGTTCTCGGCGGCGATCGTGTCGAGCCGCGCGATCGTGACGGGCTCGATCACGATCTTGCCGCCCCGCCGCTCGAGCTCGAGCATCCACCGGTGGCTCTGGAGCCGGAGATCGATCGCGAAGAAGTGCTGCTCCAGGCGGCCCGCCAGCGTCAGGAGGCGGTTGCCCGGGGTGGCAGACGCGGTCACCTGGGCGCCGTGGCCCCGGGGTGCGGCGTCTTCCCAGAAGGCCAGGCCGAGCTCGCGCTCGAACGCGAGCGCCACGTCGAACCGCGCCGCGGTGCCGGTCGGCTTCGACTCGTTGAGCCACTGCTCGGGCGTGCGATCCGAGTAGAGCGTCACCTCGTAGCCGGCCTTCACCAGGCCGTGCGCCGCGAGCAGGCCGGCCTGTCCAGACCCCACGATAGCTATCTTCCGCATGAGGAACCCCCGGGTTGGGTTGGTCTGCGCTCGCCTCACGGGCGACGCGCGCCGAGCCATCCGAGTCGGTTCGCCAGGGCCACAGCGGGCGTCGCGAGCAAGGAAAGCCCAGTCAAGAGAGACCGTATCACCCGAGCCAGCCCCGCAGGAAGCGCCCACCACGCGCGCCCGCGCGCTCCGGCGCCCCGCATCGATTTCTCTTCCCCCCGCGCCGCGCTTCCCGCCGGAGAGAGCCCTCGGGGGGAGGGGGCGTCGCGCGGGGGGCGAGGGGGAGGGCCCCACGAACCCGAGCGCCGGCCCGCATCGCAGCCAGTCCTCACGGACTCGCCAGCTCCGTACAGCAGGCCATTGCCACCAAAAGGCGCGAGTTCGTGGGAGGGCCCCCCTCGCCCCCCGCGCGACGCCCCCTCCCCCCGAGGGCTCCGCTGCAGTCAGCCGATGGCGCGAGCCAGCCACCGAGCCCGCCCGCCGGTTGCGAGGCGCAGCCGCTTGGAGTAGCGTCCGCGCCGCCGCGGCCCCGGGCGATCCAGTTCGCCCAGCGCCAGCGGACGAGCCGGGCGTCTGGTGCGCGCCCCGGCTCGCGCGGCTCCCTCCGCGCACAGGAGACGAGAATGGCCCGAGGCTCGACAACGACGCGCAGCGAATCGGACGCTGCCGAATCGCTCATCGGACGGGGCGCCCGCATCCGCGGGCGTGTCCATGGCGACGGCTCGCTCCGGGTCGAGGGGAGCGTCGAGGGGAACATCCAGCTGGCTGGCGACCTGGAGATCGAGGACGGGGCGTCGGTCACGGGGGACGTCGAGGCGAGCTCGCTCGTCGTCTCCGGCCAGCTCACGGGGGACGTGGCGTCGCGCGGCCCCGTCACGATCCGGGCGACCGCGCAGTACGCCGGAAACGTGGGCGGCAGCGAGGTGATCCTCGAGGAAGGCGCGGCGTTCGCCGGCCGCATCGAGGCGGAGTTCGACCTCCCGGCCGAGCTCTCGGAGCGGACGACCGGCGGTCGCGGGCAGGCCCCCCGGCGTGAACCGGCAGGGCGGTAGCGCGCGTTGACGGACGAAGAATCGCGCCGCGAGGGCGCGGCGAGGAGCACGAACGTGGCGGGTACGATCATCGGAAACGGGCTCACGATCGAGGGCGAGATCACCTCCGACGAGGAGGTGATCGTCGCCGGCACGGTGCGCGGAAAGCTCACCGTCGAGGGGCCTCTCACCATCGACGCAGGGGCGCTGGTCGAAGCGGACATCGGGGCGGCGTCGCTCCAGGTGGGCGGCAACGTGACCGGCAACGTCACGGCGGCCGATCGCGTCGATCTCCTCGCCGGCGGTCGCCTCGTCGGCGACGTGAAGGCGTCGCGGCTGACCATCGCGGACGGAGCCTCGTTCAAGGGCAACGTCGACATGGACGTGTAGCCGATGGCCGCCCAGTCCTCGATCGGGCCGACGACGGCCATCCGCGGCAACGTGCAGGGCGACGGGGATCTCGAGATCCTCGGCCGCGTCGAGGGGAGCGTCGTCATGACCGGCGACGTGACCATCGGCGAGGGCGCGCTCATCCAGAGCGACGTCCGCGGGCGGCGCGTTGTCGTCCGCGGCGCCGTCGCCGGGAACATCTCCGGCGACGAGGCCGTGATCCTCGAGCCCGGCGCGCGCGTCGTCGGCGACCTCGGCGCGCCGCAGATCGGCATCCACGCCGGCGCGCTGGTGCGCGGCAACGTCACCACCGGCGCGCCGCTCGCCGCGGCCCCCGCCCCTGCCCCGGCGCGGGCCGCCGCCGCTGCACCTGCGCCGCGCGCCGCGGCGGCGCGGCCGGCGCGTGCGCCGGCGGAGCAGCGCGCGCCTGCGCCGCCCGCCCGGCCTGCGCCGCGCGCCGCGCCTGCCCCCGCGCGCCCCGCCCCGGCGGCGCGCCCCGCCCCGGTCGTCGAGGCGAGGCCCGCCCCTGCGCCGGAGCCGCGCCTCGCAGCCGTTCACGACGACGAGGAGGCCGACCTGTCGGCCTCGGCCGCCGGCGAGGGTGACGAGCCCGATGCGGCCGAGAGCGCCGGCGGGCCACCGCCGCCCGTGGTCCCCGCGCTCCGGAAGGGCGCCGCGAAGGCCTCGCTGCGCAAGCGGGGCGGCCGGTGAGCGCCGCCGGCGCCTCGGAGCGGGAGCGGCTCGTCGCGCTGCTGCGCGAGCGCTCGTTCGAGCAGAAGCGCGTCGTCCTCGCGTCCGGCCGGGAGAGCGACTTCTTCATCGACTGCAAGCAGTCGGTGCTGACCGCCGAGGGCCACGCCCTCGTCGGCTCGCTCATGTTCGAGGCGCTCGACGCGCTCCCGCGGTGCGAGGCCGTCGCGGGCGTCGAGCTCGGGGGGTGCCCCCTCGCGAGCGCGGTGTCGCTCACGAGCTTCCTGCGCGGCCGCCCCCTCCCCGCGCTCTACGTGCGCAAGGAGGTCAAGGACCACGGCTCGCGGCGCCTCGTCGAGGGCGATCGCGGCCTCGTGCCCGGGATGCCCGTCGCGATCCTCGAGGACGTGATCACGACGGGCGGCTCGACGCTGAAGGCGGTCGAGAAGCTGCGCACCGCGGGCGCCTCGGTGGTCGGCGTGATCGCCCTTGTCGACCGCCTCGAGGGCGGCGCGGAGGCGATCCGCGCGGCGGGGCTGCCGGTCGTCGCGATCTGCACCCGCCACGACTTCATCCCGGACAACCCGCCCGGCTGAGGCCGCGCGACGCGCTGCCCGGCCGAGGCGACGGCGCGCTGCCCGCCGCCTCGGCCTGCTCTGCGCTACTCCGCCGCCTTCGCCTGCTGCTCGCCGAGGAGCGGGTAGCCGAGCATCTCGCGCTGCGCGACGTACGTCTCGGCGACCGCCTTCGCGAGCGCGCGAACCCGGCCGATGAAGCGCTGCCGCTCGGTGACGCTGATCGCGCCCCGCGCGTCGAGGACGTTGAAGCGGTGGGCCGCCTTCACGACGAAATCGTAGGCCGGGAGCACCAGCGCCTTCTTCGGATCGATCGCCGCCCCCTTCGCCGCCGGATCCGCGCCCCGGTACAGGAGCCGCTTCACCTCGGCCTCGCAGACGTCGAACGCCGCGAAGTGCTCGGCGATGTCGGCCTCCTCGAAGTTGTAGGTCGACCACTCCCACTCGGCGCGCTGGTAGATGTCCCCGTAGCGCACGATCTTCCCGCCGCGGTCCGAGTAGACGACGTCGTAGATGCTGTCCTTGTCCTGCAGGTACATCGCGATCCGCTCGAGCCCGTAGGTGAGCTCGCCGGAGACGGGGCGGCAGTCGATCCCGCCGATCTGCTGGAAGTAGGTGAACTGCGAGATCTCGAGCCCGTCGATCCACACCTGCCAGCCGAGCCCCCACGCCCCGAGCGTCGGCGACTCCCAGTCGTCCTCGAGGAACCGGACGTCGTGATCGAGCGGGTTCGTGCCGATCGCCCGCAACGACTCCAGGTAGAGGTCCTGGATGTCGATCGGGCTCGGCTTGAGGATCACCTGGAACTGGTGAAACTGCTGCATACGGTTCGGGTTCTCCCCGTAACGACCGTCCGCGGGCCGCCGGGAAGGCTCGACGAAGGCCACATTCCAGGGCTCGGGGCCGAGCGCGCGCAGGAACGTCGCCGGGTTGAAGGTGCCGGCGCCGACCTCCGAGTTGTACGGCTGCACGATGAGGCAGCCGCGATCGGCCCAGAACTTCTGCAGGGTGAGAATGAGGTCTTGGAAGGTCATGGGAGGGCCGGTTCTTAGCCTGGATCGCCCGCGCAGGCGACGCCCCGCGTAGCGTCGCCCGCACGGTCCGCCCGGCGCGCTGCCCCCGGGCAGGCGCGCCGCGCGCCGGACGCCGCACCGGCGCCCCGCCGCCATTCCACCGCCGCCCGCGATCACCCCGTCGAGGACGGCCCGCCTCGATCCGCCCAGGCCCCTCGGAGGTCCGCAGACTGCTTGCGGTTGACCGGCGAGCGGCGTAGGTTCCCCGCAAATCTATGGGATCCCATGGTTCTTCGACAGCGCGCCGGAAGAGCCCCGCGCGGCAGGCCCCCGGCGGGCCCGACGCGCAGCGGGTCATGGATTCGATCCGCGCGATCGTGCAGCGCCTGCGCGTCTCGTCGCGCGCGTGCGAGCGGCAGCTCGGGCTGAGCAGCGCGCAGCTGTTCGTGCTGCAGCAGCTCGATCAGGCCGCGGCGTCCTCGATCGCCGAGCTCGCGCACCGCACCCTGACGCACCAGAGCTCGGTGTCGGTCGTGGTGACGCGCCTCGCCGAGCGAGGGCTGGTCACCCGGCGCGCCTCGCCCGAGGACGCGCGCCGGACCGAGATCTCGCTCACCCCTGCCGGCCGCGCGCTGCTCCGCCGCGCGCCCCGCACCGCGCAGGCCGAGCTCGTCGCCGCCGTCGACCGCCTGCCCGCCGACGAGCGCAGCGGGCTCGCGCAGAGCCTCACCACCCTCGCCCGGGCGCTCGGCGCCGGCGACGAGGCCCCCCCGCTGTTCTTCGAAGGCGAGGAGACCCCCGCCGAAGCCAAAGCCATAGACCGCGAGGAGAGCTGAATTGTCCAGATTGAACGCCCCACCCCCAACAGTCACCGAGAGCATCCCCGTCGCCCCCTCGATGGGCCCGACCCTCGAGGACCTCCGCGTCCCCGCGCCTGGCGCCGCCGTCGATCGGCGGGTCGTCCTCATCAGCGGGCTCGCGATCGCGCTCGGCGGCGTGGCCTTCCTCGCGGCGGAGCTGCTCACCACGCTCATCGCCATCATCACGAACCTCGCGTTCTTCGGCCGGCTGTCCGCCGCCCCCGCGTCGCCCGCCGAGCACAACCTCGGCCTCCTCGTGCTCGTGGTGCCGATCGCCGGCGCGCTCGTCGTCGGCGTGATGGCGCGCTACGGTTCCCAGGCGATCCGCGGCCACGGGATCCCGGAGGCGATGGAGCAGGTGCTGTTCAACCAGAGCCGCATCCCGCCGCGGATGACGTTGCTCAAGCCGCTCTCCGCGGCGATCGCCATCGGCACCGGCGGTCCGTTCGGCGCGGAGGGTCCCATCATCGCGACCGGCGGCGCGCTCGGCTCGCTGGTCGGGCAGCTGCTGCGGATCACCGCGGACGAGCGCAAGACGCTGCTCGCCGCGGGCGCGGCGGCGGGCATGTCGGCGACCTTCGGCAGCCCGGTGGCGGCCGTGCTGCTCGCGATCGAGCTCCTGCTCTTCGAGTACCGCCCGCGGTCGGTGATCCCCGTCGCCCTCGCCGCGACCACGGCGACCGCGGCGCGCCTGGTCGCAGGCCACACCGCGCCCGCGTTCGAGATGCCGGCCGTGGCGCCCTCGACCGGCCCCGCGCTCGCCTTCTACATCGTGCTCGGCGCGGCGCTCGGCCTCGCGGCGATGGGCGCGACCCGCGCGATCTATGCGATCGAGGAGGCGTTCGAGCGGCTGCCGCTCCACTGGATGTGGTGGCCGGCGATCGGCGCCGTCGCGATCGGCGTCGTGGGCGCCTTCGCGCCGCGGACGCTGGGGGTCGGGTACAGCAACATCGACGACATCCTGAGCGGCCGCCTGGCGCTCGCCGCGCTCGTGTCGCTCTCGCTGTTCAAGTTCATCTCCTGGTCGATCGCGCTCGGCAGCGGCACCTCGGGCGGGACGCTCGCGCCGCTCTTCACCATCGGCGGCGGGCTCGGCGCGATCCTCGGCCTGGCCGCGGCCGCGCTCCTCCCCGGGCTCGGCGTGGACCCTCGTGTCGCCGGGCTCGTCGGGATGGCGGCGATCTTCGCGGGCGCGTCCCGGGCGCTCCTCGCGTCCGTCGTCTTCGCCTTCGAGACGACGCGGCAGCCCATGGGGCTACTGCCGCTGCTCGGCGGCTGCAGCGCGGCCTTCCTCGTCTCCAGCCTGCTGATGCGGCACTCCATCATGACGGAGAAGATCGCCCGCCGCGGCGCGCGCGTGACGGTCGAGTACGCGGCCGATCACCTGGCGCAGATCACCGCGGGCGAGGCCGCCTCGCGCCCCGCCGTGACGCTCGCCGCCGAAGATACGGTCGAGACGGTCCGCGCCTTTCTGCTGTCGCAGGCGGCGGGCTCCCGCCACCAGGGCTTCCCGGTCGTGGACGGCCGGGGGGAGCTCGTCGGTGTGGTCACCCAGCGCGACGTGCTCACCGAGCAGGCCGGTACCATCTCGATCCGCCACCTGGTCCGGCGGCCGCCCGCCGTGGTGTTCGAGGACAGCTCCCTTCGCGAAGCCGCCGATCACATGGTCACCGAGGGCGTGGGGAGGCTCCCTGTCGTGTCCAGGCAGGCCCCCCGCAAGGTCCTCGGGATCCTGACGCGCAGCGACCTGCTCGACGCGCATCGGAGCCGGATCGACGCCGGCAAGCGCCGCGAGCCAGCCCTCGCCGCCGCGACGCGGCGCGGAGGTCCGGCCATCCGGGACCGCGCCTCCGTCGGGCAAAGCTAGTCGACGAAGTACTCGCGATCGCCCGCCAGCCCCTGCTCGAGCGCGGCCATTCCCTTGGCGACGTCGAGCTTCACGCCCTCTCGCTGGAAGCTCATGCCCATCGCGTAGAGCGTCTTGAACAGGTTGTGCGAGCGGCACTGCTCGCCCATCTGGCCCACACGCACGATGTTGAGGCCGAAGGCGCCCGAGATCTCGACGCGGAAGGCCTTGGTCATGTACTCGCGGATCCGCGCGCTATCGACGCCGGTCGGCAGCTTGATGGCGAGCACGCTGTTGAGGCGCACGTCCTTCGACGCGAACAGCTCGAGCCCCATGGCCTCGATGCCCGCCTGCATGGCCAGAGAGCTCATCTCGTGGCGACGGAACCGCCGCTCGAGCGTCTCCTCGCAGACGAGGCGCAACGCCTCGTGCAGCGCGAGCACGCCTGGCACCGGCGCCGTGTAGTGGTACTGCTGGTAGCCCCAGAACCGCTGCGCGCGCGTGGCGTCGTAGCACCAGTGCGGGCGCGGCAGGGGGCGCTCCTCGACGACCTTCCACGCGTCCTGCGAGAACGCGCAGGCCGAGACGCCCGGGATCGACGACAGCGCCTTCTGCCCGCCGACGATGCCGACGTCGATGCCCCACTCGTCCATGTGCACCGGCATGGCCGTGAGCGTGACCACCGCGTCGACGATCGTGAGGGCGCCCTGCGTCTTCGCGAGCCTGCAGATCTCCGGCAGCTCGACCATGCGGACGCCGCAGGACGTCTCGCCGTGCGCCATCGTGACCACGTCGTAGCGCTGCTTCTTCAGCGCCTCCCGCACGTCCGCGAGCGACACGGGCCGCCCGGGCGGCCCCTCGAGGTAGGTGACATCGGCGCCCACGCCGAGCGCCATCTCGCCGAGGCGCCCGCTGAACGTCCCCACCTTCAGGCAAAGGACCTTCCGCCCGGGCCAGCACAGGTTCGCCACGGCCATCTCCATCGCCGCGGACGCGGGCCCGGCGATGCCGAGGATCTTGTCGCTGCGCGTCTGGAACGCATAGGCCGCCATGTACTTCACGTTCTGGATGACGCGATCCATCGTGGGGCCGAGGTGATTGATGATGACCCCGTTCGCCTGGGCCACCGCCTGCGGGATGGGCACCGGACCGGCGCCCATGAGCAGCAGCGGCTCGGACGGCAGGATCGCGGCGAGGGGCGTGATCGGCGGGGGCAGGATCGAGAACGACATGGCCAGGACCTTGGGCAAAAGCGCGGAGCCCGCTAGCAAGCCCAAAGCCTCCTGCGGCGTCAAGCGTTACCCGGCGAGCGGGCGCGGCGCCGGCGGAATCGCGGCGCCGGCGCCGGACCGAGCGCGACAGGCCGCCGAAGGCCCTGCTCGTCGTACGACCCTGGGGGTGAGCCGTGCGACGAGCAGGACCCCTCAGCCCGCCGAGCGCGAGGAGAGCGCGCGCCGCTGGAGCCGAGATCTCGCTCACGGACCGCAGCGCCTCCTCCGCGCCTCCTGCTCGCGGCCCGAGGTGCTCCCGCGCGTTACAGATCGCGGGAGCGGTTCGGGAGCTCCTTCCTCCAGCGCCGTGGGCCGGTATCGGGCGTGGCGCCTCGAGAGGGGATCGCTCGGCCGGCTCATACCACCGTACGGCGCCGCGCGATCGCCTGATAGCCGGCGGTCAGCAGGATGGCGCCGATGAGGGACATGAAGAAGCCGGCCGGCTCCCCCTCACGGTACATGAACAACATGCGGCCGAGCAGCCCGCCGATGAAGGAGCCGACCACGCCGATGATCATCGAGACGACCCACCCGCCCGGCTCACGTCCAGGAACGATGAGGCGCGCCAGAGCACCGACGACGAGGCCAAACAGGAGAAAGAGGATGAATGACATGATGAACCTCCCAGAAAGGAGCGAAGCGCTCCTCGTTGCTATGCAGGCTGTTCAGCAAGCGCCGCGCCATGCCGTGGAGTCCCGGCTCTCCACAGACGCGCAGCCGAGCTGAACGCCGCGGACAGAGCGCTCGCGTCACCGCGATCCAGCGCGAAATCCGACCCCAGCGCGGCGTAGCCCCCAGGAGAGCGGGGATCGTCCGGTCGGACCGTGGGACTGCTTGCTTGGCCGCCGCGTGGCGTATTGCCTCAGACGAGCCGAGAGACAGAGCGCGGGCGAGGTAGCCTGCCCCAATCCCCCTTCCGCGTCCTCGAAAAGACCGTTTGCCCTGCGATGGCGCACCGGTTGCTACATCCGGAGGTTGCCAATGCCAGGTCAACGGCGGCGGCGCGCCGCAGAGAGGCTCTGCGGAGGCCACGCCACGAGGAGGAAGCAATGAGCAACACGAGCGATCGCAATGAGGGGGCGGCCGAGGAGCTGGGCGGCAAGATCAAGAAGGGCCTCGGTCAGGTGCTCGGCGACGAGCAGATGGAAGCGGAGGGCCGCGCCAAGGAGCTCCGAGGAAAGGTGCAAAAGGAGGACGCCAAGGCGGAGGAGCGCGCGAAGGGAGCGCTCGAGGAGGCCGCCGGCGCGATCAAGAACCGAGTCGGCAAGCTGGTCGACAATGAGCAGATGGCCGCCGAAGGGAAGGCCAAGGAGCTCAAGGGAGAGAACCGGCAGAAGGCCAATCAGTAAAACCAGCAAGAGGGCGCGCCCTGGCGCTGCCCTCGGGGGTCCGACGGGGTGGGCCGCCTCCGGCGCTGCCCCGCGGGCCCGGCGGTCACGCCTCCGTGGCCGAGACGCCGTGCCGCTGGAGGAGCTCGCGCAGGTGGCTGCGGTCCATCCGCGCCGCGCGGGCGGCGCGCGACAGATTGCCGCCGTTTGCGCGCACGAGCGCCGTGAGGAACGTGCGCTCCCAGCGCGCCACGGCGCGCTCCTTCGCCTCGCGGAACGACAGGCTGAGCTCGTCGTCCCGGGGCGCCGGGAGCGCCGGAGAGCCGCTCTCCGCCCCCTCGGAGCCCATCACGGCTTCGCGGAACAGCGCGGGATCGATCATCAGCACCGCGCGCTCCACAGCGCCGCGGAGCTCGCGCACGTTGCCCGGCCAGTCCTGCCGCATGAAGGCCTCGAGCAGCTCGCCCGGGGGGCTCTGGTCCTGCCCCTGCGCGAGCTGCCGGTAGAAATGCGCGGTGAGCAGCGCGATGTCGTCGGGGCGCTCCCGCAGCGCGGGGACGCGGAGGCGGACGATGTTGAGCCGGTAGTACAGATCCGACCGGAAATTTCCGCGGTTCACCTCCTGGCGGAGATCGCGGTTGGTCGTCGCGATGATCCGGATATCGAGCTTGGTCGGCTCGATCGTGCCGATGCGCCGGATCTGCCGCTCCTCGAGCACGCGCAGGAGCTTCGGCTGCATGTCGAGGGGGAGCTCGCCCATCTCGTCGAGCAGCACGGTGCCGCCCCGCGCCGCCTCGAAGGCGCCGGCGCGCGCCGCCTGGGCGCCCGTGAACGCCCCCTTCGCGTGCCCGAAGAGCTCGGCCTCGATGAGCGTCGGCGGGATGGATCCGCAGTCGATCACGACGAACGGCCCCCCCGCGCGCGGGCTGCTCTCGTGGATCGCCTCGGCGAGCAGGCCCTTGCCCGTGCCCGTCTCGCCCTCGATCAGCACCGTCGAGTCCGACGCGGCGATCCGCGGCAGCGCCCCGAAGATGCGGCGCATCGCGGCGCTCTGCCCGAGCACCCGGCCGTACCGCTCCTCGTCGCCGAGCGGCTCGCGGATCTCCTCGGCCAGCGGCTCGAAGCGGAGCGTGGACTGCCCGACCCCGAGCGAGGCGCCCGGCAGGAGATAGGCCGCCTCGACGCGGAAGCCGGAGAGGGTCGTGCCGTTCTTGCTGCCGAGATCGCGGAGCAAGAACCCGCGCGGGGTGACCGAGATCACGCAATGGTGCCGCGACACCGCCCGGTCGGTCAGGATGAGCTGGTTGCCAGGCGCCGTGCCGATCACGAACTCCGTCGCGTCCGACGTCTGGGACGCCCCGGCGTCCGGGCCCGCGGTCACCTGAACGCGGAAGCGGCTGAACGCGATCTCCTTGGAGCGGACCTTGAGGAGCGCCGTCTCGGCGCTCGGGTGGATCTTCGGCTCGGACGCCATTTCGCCAGTCTACCACAGGGAGCGCGGCGCGAGATCGCCCGCCGGTCCGCTCGCCCCGACGCGCGCAGCGGCGCCGCGTGGCGCTGGCGTCACCGCGTCAGGCCGTCACCGCGTCAGGCCGTCAGGGCCGCGCCCCAGCGGCTCGCCCCGGGAGAGCCATGGCTCGCTGCCGTCAGGGCCTTTGAACCCGTAACGATAACGTGCCGGACAGGGTCAATATGGACCTATCATAAACACCATTTCTTTTGTGCTCCTTCCCGAAGGATAGGAAGGATGGCCGGCGACCGAGCCCGGCAGTCACGGCAGGCGCGCTCGCCAGCGCCGCGGCGAGCGCGCCTCTCGCGGCGCCGCCGCGCCCGCGTGCTCCCCTTGTCGCTTGTCGCTTCGGCGCGCGGCGGCTAAGAGGTCTCCCCATGATGCGAGGCGCGCGCAGCGATATCACGAAGGCCGTCGGCGATACGCCGATCGTCAAGCTGAACCGGGTCACGGAGGGGCTGGAGAGCGACATCTATGTGAAGTGCGAGTACCTGAACCCGGGCGGCAGCCACAAGGATCGGGTCGCGCTGAACATGATCCGCGACGCCGAGGCGAACGGGCTCAGGCCCGGCGGGACGATCGTCGAGGCGACCAGCGGCAACACCGGCGCCGCGCTCGCCATGGTCGCGGCCATCCGGGGATACAAGTGCGTCTTCGTCATGCCGGACAAGATGTCGCAGGAGAAGATCGCGACGCTGCGCGCCTATGGCGCCCGCGTCGTGGTCTGTCCCACCGCCGTCGAGCCCGACGACCCGCGCAGCTACTACCAGGTGGCGAAGCGCATCGCCGACGAGACGCCGAACTGCTTCTACGCGAACCAGTACCACAACCCGTCGAACCCCGAGGCCCACGTCCGGTCCACCGGCCCCGAGATCTGGGCGCAGTGCGGCGACGAGCTCGACGTCTTCGTCGCCGGCATGGGGACAGGGGGCACCCTGAGCGGCATTGGCAAGTTCCTCAAAGAGAGGAAGCCGGAGATCAAGATGGTCGGCGTCGACCCGGTCGGCTCGCTCTATTACGATTACGTGAAGACCCAGCGGATCACGAAGCCGTTTGCCTACAAGGTCGAGGGGATCGGCGAGGATTTCTTTCCGAGCACGATGAACCTCAAGATCATCGACGAGATCATCCGGGTCGACGACAAGGAGTGCTTCCTCATGACGCGGGACCTCGTGCGGCTCGAGGGCCTCTTCGTGGGCGGCTCCGGGGGCGCGGCGGTGGCCGGCGCGATCAAGTATGCGCGGCAGAGCGGGAAGAAGGAGAACATCCTCGTCCTCTTGCCCGACGGCGCGTCCAAGTACATCTCGAAGATCTTCAATGACGACTGGATGCGAGAGAACGGCTTCCTCGAGGAGGACAAGGGCCTCGGGACGGTGCGCGACCTGCTCGCCGTCAAGCCCAGCGGGGCGGTGGTCACCGCCGACGCGAACGCGCGGGTCCGCGAGGTCATCGACATGATGAAATCGCACGGGATAAGCCAGCTCCCGGTGACCCAGGACGGCAAGCTGCGCGGGATGGTCCACGAGATCGACCTGCTCCGGCACCTCGTGACGGGGAGCGGCACGCTCGACTCGAGCATCGGCGGGCTCGTCGAGAGCGACTATGCGACCGTGACGCCCGCGACGAAGGTCGAGCTCCTGAAGGGCGTCCTGAGCGACGCGAAGATCGCGCTCGTCGTCGACAAGGAGACGGTGCTCGGCGTCGTGTCCAAGATCGACCTCATCGACTATCTTGCCCGCAAGGCGACGCCGGCCATCGGCTGAGCGCCCGGGCTCCGGCCGGAAAGGGACCACCGCGGTGACCTACGATCTCGACACGGTGCGGCGCGCGCTGCACGACCATATCGCCAAGGAGATCCTGCTGCGCAAGGCGCCACTCGCCCTGGACGAGGACCTCTTCGCGGGCGGGTCCGGCTTCGACTCGATGTCGCTGACGCGGGTGCTCGTGTTCATCGAGCAGCGCTTCGGCGTGAGGATCCCGGACGAGGAGGTGGACCTCGACGCGGTATCGACCGTGGACAGCATGGCGCGCTTCGTCGCCGGCCGCATCGCGGCCGCGCAGGGCTAGCGGGGAGCGCGTGGCCAGCACGTTCCGCCTGCGCGCCGAGGACCTGGCCGCGCGCGGCGACGCCATCGCGCTCGCGTCGCGCGCCGCGACAGTGACTTACGCCGAGCTCGCGGCGCGCGCGGCGGCCGTGGGCGCGGCGCTCGCCGGGGCGGGCGTGCGCCCGGGGGACCGGGTGGCGCTGCTCTCGCTGGGCCGGGCGCACGACGAGCCGGTGGCGCTCGCCGGGGTGCTCACGGCCGGCGCCGTGGCGGTCCCGCTCGACGCGACCGCGCCGCCGGCGCGGCTCGGGCGGATCGCGCGGGCCCGGGGGTGCCGTGCGCTCGTGCTCGACGCCGCGGCCGCGGGCCTCGCGGACGGCATCGACGCCGAGCTCGGCGGCGGCCTGCCGCGCGTGGAGCTCGACGCCGAGGGGCGCACGCCGCGCGGGGCGGCGCGCGCCGACACGGGCGGCGACGGCGGGGCCAGCGGCGACGGCGGCTCCGGAGCGCAGGACGTCGCGTGCATCCTGCACACCTCGGGCAGCACGGGCGAGCCGAAGCCGGTCCCCATCACATGGGCCGGGCTCGATGCGTTCACCGCCTTCTGCATCGACCTCATCGGGCTCACGCCGGCGGATCGGGTCCTCCGCGTGGCCGAGCTCGTCTTCGATCTCGCCTGGTTCGACCACCTCGCGACGTTCCGCGCCGGCGCGACGCTCGTGACGATGGCGCGGCGCGACCTCGCCTCGGGCCGCGCGCTCCGCGACGCGGTGAGCGCGCTCGCGCCGACGGTCATCTACGGCGTGCCGTCGATGTTCATGAAGCTCGTCGCGGCGCTCCCCACGGCGGACGCGGGCGCGCCGGCGCCGGCTTTCGCGCTCTCGCCCCCCGTGCGGGCCATCCTCTTCGCCGGCGAGGTCTTCCCGCCGCGCGAGCTCGCGGCGCTCGCGGCGCGGGCGCCCGGCGCGGCGCTCTACAACCTGTACGGCCCGACCGAGACGAACGTCTGCACGTTCCACCGGGTCGATCGCGCGGCGCTCGACGGGGCGAGCGAGCTCCCGATCGGCGTCGCGTGCCCCTACGCCGACTGCGCGTTGCTCGCGCTGGACGCGGACGACGAGAGCGGCCGGGTCATCGAGGGCCCCGGGACGGGCGAGCTCGTGGTCTCGGGGCCGACGACCGTGGACGGCGGCCCGTACCGGACCCGCGACCGGGTGGAGCGCAAGGCCGACGGGCTCTTCTACTTCCGTGGCCGCATCGACCGGATGGTGAAGATCCGGGGCTACCGGGTCGAGCCGGGCGAGGTCGAGGCGGCGCTGGCGTCGCACCCCGCGGTGCGCCAGGCCGCGGTGATCGCCGTGGAGGACGCGCGCCTCGGCAAGACGCTGCGCGGCTTCGTCGCCCTCGCGGGGGACGCGGACGACCGCTCGCTCAGGCTGTACCTTGCGGAGCGGCTTCCCCCGTACATGGTCCCGGAGAAGATCGTCGCGATGGACGAGCTGCCGCGGACGTCGACGGGGAAGATCGATTACCGCGCGCTGTCCGGGTGAGCAAACATCACTGCTTCTTCCTCAGGCTCATGCGCGTGCGGGAGCGACCCCTCCAACCAACCGGTAGCACACCCCCATCGAGGCACTTCCGGTCCGGAACAGGGAGATTGTCATCCGCCGCCGGCGCTGAATGACGACGGCGCGCAGGCCGCTCGAACGGAGCCCGCGGCCGCGGCGCGGCCGCGCGCCGGTTCACGCCTGCTCCCGCTTCTCCGACCTGTGGGAGCCAGGCACGGCCCGGGTGGCGAGCACCACGCGGTTCCAGGCGTTGATCGTCACCACGGCCCAGGTGAGATCCATGATCTCCCGCTCCGAGAAGTGCTGGCGTACGGCGTCATAGACGCGATCGGGCACGTGCTCTGCCGCGACGAGCGTCACCGCCTCGACCCACTCGAGGGCGGCCCGCTCGCGCTCGCTGTAACAGGGCGCTTCGCGCCACGCGCTCAGCATGTAGAGCCGCCGCTCGTCCTCACCTGCGGCCCGCGCTTCCTTCCAGTGCAGATCGATGCAATAGGCGCAGCCATTGATCTGCGAGGCGCGGAGAAACACGAGGGAGATCAGCGTCTTCTCCAGCCCGCAGCGCTTGACGTAGGAGCTCAGCCCGAGCATCGCTTGATACGCCTCGGGGGCGACGCTCGCGTAATTCATGCGTGACTGCATGGGTCCATCCTCCGTGGTTTCCCTCCGCCCGCGCGCGGGCGCCTAGCACGACTGCGGGAGGTCGCCCTGAGAAGCGAACCGCCCAGGCGCCGAGGCCGCCAAGAGAAGAGGGGGAGGGCCGTCCCGGCATTCCCTTCTCGTTCCCCTGGTTGCTTGGCGGCCTCGGCGCCTGGGCGGTTTTTCTGCTGATCCGGGGCAACCTCCCGCAGTAGAGCCAGAACGCACTTTCTAGGCAGCGCGCCGGGCGAGCGCGAGATCCACTTCGTCCCGATCGGCTGGATCCACACGTGCGGGGCGCTCAGCGCTGGCGCAGCGCGGCCTTCAGCCGCCGGACGCCCTCGGCGATCTCGTCCTCGGGCAAAGCCGCATAGCCGAGCAGCAGGGCTCCCCGTCCGGCGGAGCGCGCGCGAAGCTCGGACAGCGCGACGCACCGCACGCCGCTCGCCGCCGCGCGCTCAGCCGCAGCGCCGTCCGCGCGCCCGGTAGGCAGCCAGCCGAGGAGGTGCATGCCGGCGGGCGCCGGGCCGACCTCGAGCAGCCCCGACAGCTCTCGCTCCGCCGCCGCGACCAGCGCGGCCTGGCGCCGCTCGTACAGCACGCGCATGCGGCGCACGTGGCGCGCGAAGTGGCCCTCGATCATAAAATCGGCCACGACCGCCTGCTCCAGCGAGGGCGACGAAACGTCGGCCAGCGCCTTGGCCGCGACGAACGCGTCGACCAGCCCCTCCGGCACCACGAGGTAGCCGAGCCGCAGCGACGGCGAGAGCACCTTGCTGAATGTCCCCGCGTAGATCACCCGCGCGCCCGGCGACAGGCCCTGAAGGGCGGCGAGCGGCCGGCCCGCGTAGCGGAACTCGCTGTCGTAGTCGTCCTCGAAAACCCAGCCGCTCGACGACCTCGCCCAGTCGAGGAGCGCGCGCCGGCGCTCGAGGCTCATCGTCACGCCCAGTGGGAACTGGTGCGCCGGCGTCACGACGGCGAGCCGCGCCGAGCTCGATCGCCGGACGGCCGTCGCCACGTCGAGCCCCTCCCTGTCCACCGGGACCGGCACCGGCGTCGCCCCGGCCGCGATCAGGGCGCTGCGCGCCGCGGTGTAGCCCGGATCCTCGACCCAGACCGGATCGCCGGGATCGAGCAGCACCTCGGCAACGAGCGAGATCGCCTGCTGGGCGCCGCTGACCACGATGACCTCGTCCGGCGTGCACCGCACGCCCCTCGCGGTGACGAGGTAGTCGGTGATCGCGCGGCGCAGCGGCGCGTATCCCTGCGGCTCGCAGCGCGTCAGGAGCGCCTGCCACGAGCGGTCCCAGCGCCGGCTCATCAGCCGGCCCCAGGCGGCGGCAGGGAAGGCGTCGAACGCGGGCACGCCCACCTGGAACGCCCAGCCCGCAGGACCGCGCGGCGCGGTGGCGCGCAGGAACGGCGGCGCCGCATCCGCCACGAGCGCGCCGCGCCGCGAGAGGGAAGCGCCATCCAGCGAGGGCGCTGGCTGCGGCTCGGAGCTCGGCCGGGCGAGCAGGACGCGCTCCGGCGGCGCGTCGGCGACGTACGTCCCGGAGCCGATCCGGCCGCGCAGGTACCCCTCCGAGAGGAGCTGCGCGTACGCGCCGAGCACCGTGTTGCGCGACAGGCTGAGGTGCGCCGCGAGCGCCCGGGTCGACGGCAGCTTGCTCCCGGACCGCAGCCGCCCGGCGACGATCGCCCCGCGCACCGCCTCGTAAACCTGCCGGTGGAGCGGGGCGCTCGACGCCGGATCGAGCACCACAGCCGCCACCGCACCCGCGGGCGGAGAGGTCCGCCGCGGCCGCTTCGCCGAGGTCTTCCGCGTCAACGACAGGCTCTCCGACGCCTCGGAGGAGGGTCGGGGGAGGGCTCGCCGGGCGGCCCGCGCCGCCCACCCCTCCCGCCGGGGCGCGTCAGTGCGCCCCCACCTTCGCGCCCGCGCTCGCGTGCGCCGACGCCGACGCCTTGAAGCTCGGCTTGGGGATCGAGATCTTCGGCGCCTTGATCTGTACGTTCACGCTGGGCGGCGTCACGCGGATGCTCGGCGCCTTCACGTTGACGTTGGCCTTCGCGTTGGCCCTGGCAGCGGCGCCGGCCCCCGCGTGGACGTGGACCTTCGGGTCGATGTCGGCCTTCGCCTTCAGGTCGGCGTTCGCGAGCGCGTGGACGTGTGCATCCCAGTCGGTCTTCACGCGCACCTTCACGCGCGGCGCGCGCGCATGGACGGCGAACGCCACCCCGGGCCGGTAGCCGCACAGGCCGACGGCCGCGTGGCCCGCCTTCCGGACCGCGATGGTCAGCTTCAGCGGATCGGCGGCGAGCGCGAGCTTGCCGGTCAGGTACGCCCCCGCGGCCACCCCCGCGGCCGCGGTCGCGGCCACGTCCGCTGTCGCGACCGCCGGGGCGAGGACGACCACCTGCGGCGCCTCGGCCACCACGCCGAGCGTGATCTTGCGCTCGCCGATATCGATGGGCTTCAGGTCGGCGTCGAGCACATAGACGCGGACCTCGCCGGTCACCTCGTCGACAAGGAGCTCGAGACGGTCGTCGCCCACGATCTCGACGCGCCCGCCGTGCGGGCCGAGCTTGCCCTCCGGCAGCCCGAGCTCCGCCGACGCCTTCGCGTTGGCGTAGAGCTCGGCGGTGCCGCCGGCGGGGACGTGCAGCGTCCCGTTCCACGGCTTGCCGGCGACGTTGAGCGTGTAGCCGATCTCGGTGAGATCCGCCTCGAGCTTGGGGCCGGCGGCGACGAGGAGACCGGTCTTCGCATCGAGCGTGAGCGGCACGGTCTTCTCCCCGGACGCGTCCTTCCACACCAGCGTGCCGCTGACGTCCTCGCGGATCGGCTTGCCGTCCGGACCCGTGACCGCGGCCTTGACGTTCCCGTCGGCAGCGACGTTGAAGGCGGCCTTGCCGCTCTCGTGCTCCTCGACATAGGCGCCTTCGCCCATCGCCGACTCGGCGGTGGCGGTCACCTCGACCGTCGCGTTCGCCTCAGCCGGCTGCTCGCCCTTGCCGCAAGCAGCCGCGGCGGCGATCAGCAGCAGGGCGAGCACTCCGGAAACCTTGGTGATCTTCATGAAATCCTCCTCTGTGCCAGCGAACCCTCGGCGCGAGCCGCGACTTCGCTTGAGCCGAGACGCCGAGGCTTGAACCTCCCCGGACGCGCCGGCTCCGGAGCCCATCATACGCCGAGATGCCCTGGAAGGCGCGGACGAGCACGAATATCAACAGGAATCAAAAGATCCAGGGAAACAGAGGTAGGACAATGGCACTCACGGCCGCCAAGCGGCCGTGTCGTGCCTACCGGTGATTCGTTCAGGAAGAGAGCCGTGCGTCCGCGTTGAGCGCGATGAGCGCGATGATCGATGATCGATCGCCCATGATGGGTGGCCGCCCGCTCCTCGGCGCCGCGTTCAGGGGCTCTCGGCGCCCGGAGCTCCGCCCTCGTCCGCTGCCACGATCTGCGGGCATTTGCGCGCCACCGCCTCACACTCCGGAGGGACCGCCTCGAGCGAGCTCAGCTCGGAGTCGCACGTGAGCGCCCGGACCCGCTGCGTCTGGGCGAGCAAGCAGACCTCGTACTCGGCCACCGTGGCGGAGCAGCCGGCGCGGTGCTCGGTCGGAGGCATGCAATCCGCTGCGTGGTCGTCCTGCTCGTCAGCCTCCTCGTCGGCCGCGGAGAGGCACTCGTCCTTCACCGTGCCGCACGGCTGCCCGACGGCGGGCGACGCGACGAGGCCCAGGTACTCACAGGCATCTTCCTTGGAGAGCTTCACCCTCGCCGCGAGCGAATCGCAGGCGGATTGGACGTCATCGGCCGTCAGATCCCTGAGCTGCTTGGAGCTCACGGCGCTGTCCGTCGGGGCGGAATCTGCACCTTCGCCGCCGCACGCAGCGAGGAACAGGACGGTCAACAAGGCCCCGAGATGAGTCGAATGCTTCATTCGTTGGTTCCCTTTCTAAGTGCGGCCGCCAGCGCGGGCCGTGGGCGCACCGGGAGCAAACCGTGTACCGCGAGCTCAGCTGTGCACGATGGGCTCGCACAGCGCGATCGAAGGTCGGTGAAACGGGACAACGACATCGGAGATGTCGAATCCACCAAGCGGGGAAAGCAGACGATCCCCGGCGGTCCTCTGGCCGCGAGAGACCGAGACGTCCCCGCCCGAGCGCCGCGCGGCGAGGCTCGCCTCGACATCACGCCTCGACATGCGGCGACGACCGCGGCGGCAGAGCGCGCCTCCGCAGAGTCCCGGGTTCACCGCGTCTCGCGCGGCGCCAACGTCCAGAGAGGCGCCCGCGCGCCGGCGCTCCCTGCGTGCACGCGCCGCGCGCCGCGACGACCGCACGGCGCCTCGGCGGCGCGCCGGCGCCTCGGGACGCGCCGCGCCTCCGCCCCGGCGCGAGCCTCGATAGCCACGCTCCGCTGCCTCGTGTGTAGTCGCCTGTCGGTGCGACAGCCCCGCCGCGCGGCGTTCGTGCGATGAGCTGGCCTCCACACAGACCTGTTGTACGGTCGACCGCGCCGTGACATCATCGCGCGCCGTCGGGTGGATGTACTCAGCTCCAGCGTGGATGTCGGGAAACCGCTTTTGACCTACCACCTGGGGCGAATCCAGGCCCGGGCCAAGGCTGCGTCGGTCCCTCGATGATCACGACGCCGAGCTCGGGTCAGGCCAGGCACCCTCCGGATGTCCCGGTGTCCATCGGGCCGTGGCGGGTGCTCGCGCCGCTCGGCCGCGGCGGGATGGGGATCGTTTACCGCGCCCAGCACAGCATCACGGGCGCGCTCGCGGCGCTGAAGACCGTCAGCGTGGGCGACGAGAGCCTCGTCTCCAGCATCCGCCGCGAGATCCACGCGCTCCGGGGCGTCGAGCACCCGGGCGTCGTGCGGGTGCTCGACGAGGGGGTCCAGGGCGGGATCCCGTGGTACGCGATGGAGCTGATCGAGGGGCGCACGCTTCGGGATCACAACCAGGAGCGCTGGCGCGCCCGCGGGAGCGTGAGCAGCGAGCCGACCGTGAGCGTCTCCACGGCCATGGACGCGCAGGCCAGCACCGCGACGGCGGAGATCGCGCCCGCCTCGATCATCCCGCGCTCGTACCAGCCGTTCGCGCCGCGCCCGTTCCACCGCGCGGCAGGCGGCGCGCTCCGCCAGGCGCTGACGCTCCTCCGCGCGATCTGCCGGCCGCTCGCGTACGTCCACGGCCGGGGCCTCGTCCACCGCGATCTCAAGCCGGACAACGTGTTCATCCGCCCGGACGGCACGCCGGTGCTCTTCGACTTCGGCCTCGCTTTCCAGTTCGAGGGGAACACCGGGCGCGACGTGCTCCAGGCGGGCGGCAGGCTGATGGGCAGCCCCGACTACATGTCCCCCGAGCAGATCCGCGGGGACCTCGTCGACGCGCGCGCGGACCTCTACGCGCTCGGCTGCATGATCTACGAGGCCGTGACCGGGGGCGTCCCGTTCCTCGGCGACTCGAGCTCCGTCGTGCTGTCCATGCACCTCTACGCCGAGCCGCTCCCGGCCTCCGAGCTCGTCGCCGACGTGCCTCCCGCGCTCGACGCCCTCATCGCGCGGCTCCTGAAGAAGCGCCCCGAGGACCGGCTCGGCTACGCCGACGAGGTCGCGACCGCCCTCGCCGAGCTCGGCGCGGCCGACACGCCGCCCCCCGGCGGGGAGCGCGCGCATGTGCGCGTGCGCGTGCCGAAGGCGCAGCCGTACCTGTACCGGCCGCGCCTCGCCGGGCGCGGGGAGGCGCTGCAGAAGATCACCGAGGCGCTCGAGCGCGCCCACGAGCGGCGCCAGGGCAGCCTCCTCGTCGTCGGCGGCGAGAGCGGCGTAGGCAAGACGCGCCTCGCCGTCGAGGCGGCGCACCAGGCGGCGCTCATCCGCATGGCCGTGGTCACGGGCGCATGCGCGGCCGTGTCGGCCGAGGTCGAGCGCGAGGGCGCGGTCAAGGCCGCGCCGCTGCACCCGTTCCGCCCGCTCCTGCTCGCGGTGGCCGACCGGTGCAGCGAGCTCGGCCCCACGGGCTACGACGCGCTGCTCGGCCCGCGCGGCAGGGTCCTCGCGCCGCACGAGCCTTCGCTCGCCCAGCTCCGCGGCCACGACCTCTACCCGGAGCCCCCCGAGCTGCCGCCGGACGCGGCCCGCTACCGGCTGCGGACCGCGCTCGCCGACACGCTCGCCGCGTTCGCCGCGACGCGGCCCGTCCTGCTCGTGCTCGACGACCTCCAGTGGGCCGACGAGAACTCGCGCGCCGTCCTCGAGCACCTCGACGCGGACTACTTCGCGGCCCACCCCGTGGTCCTCCTGTGCGCGTACCGGACCGAGGAGACGTCGCCCGCGCTCTCCTCGCTCCTCGGCGCCCCCTGGGCCTCGCGGCTCGATCTCGGGCGGCTCGATCGCGGGTCGGTCGGGCGGATGGTGCGCGACATGCTCGCCCTGGACGAGCCGCCCGAGGCGTTCGTGCAGTACCTCTTCGAGCAGTCCGAGGGGAACCCGTTCTTCATCGCGGAGTACCTCCGCGCCGCGATCCAGGAGCGGGTGATCTACCGGGACGAGGCCTACGCGTGGCGGATCCGCGCGGGCGCCGAGGGCGCCGCCGCAGAGCGGCTCGCCCGCGCCGCGCGCGGGAGCCAGCCGCCCGCCCCGCTGCCGCTGCCGGGCTCGCTGCGCGAGCTCGTGGCGCGCCGGCTGTCGGGGCTGAGCCAGGGGGCGCTCGCGCTCGCGCGGCTCGCCTCGGTGCTGGGCCGCGAGCTCGAGGAGCGCCTGCTGCTCGGCGCCGCCGGCCTCGCCGAGGTCGACGCCATGGACGCGCTCGCGGAGCTCGCCCGTCGCCACGTGCTCGAGGAGACCGAGCCGGGGCGGCTCGGCTTCGTGCACGACAAGCTGCGGGAGATCGTCTACGCGGGCACCCCCGAGCCGGAGCGGCGGGCCCTGCACGCCGCCGCGGCGCGCGCGATCGAGCGGCGCCACCGCGACGCGCCGGGCCTCGCGCTGTCGTACCCGCTCCTCGCCCACCACTACGGCATCGCCGGCGCCGTCCAGAAGACGCTGGAGTACCTCGACAAGGCGGGCGCCCAGGCCCTCGCGACGGGCGCCTCCGGCGACGCGGTGGATTTCTACAAGAGGGCGCTCGACCTCGACGGCGCGCACCCTCCGGAGGAGCGCGCCCCGCCGCTCCGGCGTGCGCGCTGGGAGCGGCGGCTCGGCCAGGCGCACTACAACCTCGGCGATCTGCTCGGCGCGGAGCGGCACTGCGCGGCGGCGCTGGAGCTGCTCTCCCGGGACGAGGCCGCGTGGCTCCGCGCGGGGGAGCGCGCGGCAAGCGGTCGCGCGGGCCTCGGGGAGCGGCTCCGCCCGGCGATGGCCTCGCTGAAGCAGCTCGGCCTGCAGCTCGCGCACGTCGCTGGCCTGCCAGCCCCGGTCGCGCGCGACGCGGCCGAGCGCGAGCGCCTCGCCGAGGCGTCGCTCGCGGCGGAGAAGCTGTCGGAGACGTACCTGTTCCGCAACGAGCCGACGCTCGCCTTCCTGGCCGCGCTGGCGGCGACCAACGCCGCGGCGCGGCTCGGCCCGTCGCTCGCGCTCGCGCGCGGGTACGCGACCCTGAGCGTCGCGTTCGGGTATGTCCCGTGGAAGACCGTCGTCGACGCGTACGCCGCGCGCGCGACGGCGGTCGCGGCGGCGCTCGACGACCCGCAAGGCGTCGCGTTCGTCTCGTGCCTGCGCGGGCTGACGGCGCTCGGCGAGGGCCGGTGCCGCGACGCGCGGGCGCTGCTCACCCAGGCCGAGCGGCTGGCCGAGGCGCTGCACGACCGCCGCCGCAAGGAGGAGTGCATCACGCTGCTCGCCGGCGTGGCGTACTCCGAGGGCCGCTGGAGGGAGGCGCTCGACCTGTACGGCGCGCTCGTGATCGCGTCGCGCGAGAGCGACAACGCGCAGGGCCACATCTGGGCGGAGAGCGGCCGCGCGCAGTGCCGGCTGCTGCTCGGCGACGGCGAGGGCGCGATCGCCATCTTCGACGCGCTGTCGGCCGAGGTGCAGCGGCTCGGCGACCGCACGCAGCAGATCACGCACGGCCAGGTCGCGCTGGGGCACCTGCTCCGCGGCGCGAACGCCGAGGCGCGCGCGGCCGCCGAGCGGACGCTCCCCATGCTCCGCGAGGGACAGCCGGCGGGCTACCACTGCCTGTACGGCTATGCGGCGACGTGCGAGGTGCTGCTCGCGCTGCTCGAGGACGCCCCCGGCTCGGCGGAGAGGCGCGAGCTCTCGCGCACCTCCGCGGAGGCGTGCCGCGCGCTCGGCCGGTACGCGCGCATCTTCCCCCTCGGCCGCTCGACCTCGCTCCGCCTGAGCGGCCTCGCCGCGTGGCTCGCCGGCGGCCGCGCGCGCGCGAGGCAGCTCTGGGCCGCGGCGATCGACGACGCCCTGCAGCGCGGCCTGCCCGTCGAGGAGGCGCGCGCCCGCTTCGAGCTCGCGCGGCACCTCCCGCGCCGCGATCCAGAGCGCGAGCGCCAGATCGCGCGCGCCGCCGCGGTCTTCTCCGCGCTCGATCTCCAGCACTGGCGCGACCGTGTGGCCAGGCTGCGCGAGCGCTAGGCCTCGCGTCCCCGACGAAGAGCACAAAAAACAGAGCGCCCATTCGACGGCGGGGGGGAAGCCGTCACGGGCGCTCTGTCCTGCAGCTTTAGCAGGACACGGGCCAGGGCCCGACCTTGCTCGATTCAGGGGGTTAGCCTTAAGGATGCTCCTGAAGTCTTTCGAACCTGAGATTCTCCTTTGCATGTCTGGTAGCCCGGCCCCCCACCGGCGGGCGGCCATCGTGCGCCAGCGACGCAACGGCGGCGGTGAGCGGCGTCACCGCGCCAGGAGCACGCTTCGGCGAGCACCGACTCGATCGTCCACGTCCACCGCGTGATGGATCGGTGGACGTGGTTCCCGAGGGCCTCTCGTCCGGTCCATCCACTCTGTCTGGAGCGGACGCCCCTCGGGCGCACCGAGCGCGGATGACCGCTTTGGGCCGTGGTCACAACCACAGATCTGGGCCGTTCACCGCAGCGCGCACGGCGCGATAACAACCGCTGAATCCCCCCTGTCACGAGCGCGTCTAGCATCGCGTCCGGTCGCGAGTCGGAGCGTTTCCGTCGCGCCGTTCACCGCGGCAGACCGAGCAGCAGAGAGAGGCTCGCCCCCGGCGCTCACGCGCCGTCACGTGGGCACAGGTGCCATCCGCCAGGAACTCCGGGATAATCCATGTGCCTAGAACGCCTGACGTACCGCCGAGACGGAGCGAGAAGGGGCCGAGATGTCAGGCCATCACTGATGTTATCCGTTGGACAATGTACCGACCCAGGGTATACACCGACGATCATTGACGGCGTGTTCCCAACATACCGGCAAAAGACACAAGGAATCCATGCATTATCTCCGGCGCCCGTGCCCTGGACGACGAATTTCCGCGTCGACTGGGAGACGATAAGGCCTCATAAAGGAAGGCGAACGGGCGTCACCGCGCATCTCTCGGAGGATCGGAAAGTTCTACACGGTAGAGAGCCACCATCCATCACCGACGCAGGCGCCCAAAGCAAACAGGGCGGGCCACGTCCATAATCGCCAGTGACCGCGCGAAGCCAGGGCGACACCGGCGACAAGCACGTTCAACGTGCGGCACTCGACATCGTGAAACCTATTCAACACATCTCCTCTCGACTGCCCTACCTGCCCGCTGCTGCACCGGCATCGGAGCAGACTCCCTACCAGCCGATCTCGGCGATCGTCGGCTCATCGCACTATCGCGCCCTGTCGGACGACGCGTTGAAAGACGAGGACAACGCCGCATGGGTGCTCGGCCTCACGCCCGACGTGAAGCGGGCGTGGCTCGACCGCATCCGCTGGATCCGGATCGTCGATCGCCTCGCCGAAAACGAGCGCATCGAGCCGCACGCGCGGCGGTTCAGCCGCTTCATGGTGGCGTGGAGGCGCGTCCGTTCCTGCGGCTTCGTCGATCCGTGCTGCCCCTTCGCCCGCGAGCTCTCGGCCATCCACGCGCTGTGGCTCCGCGGCCCCGCGCCCGATCGTCCCGACCCGGACGACATGCAACCGCGCGCGCTCGCCGCCTGGGACGCCTACCTGCTCGCCCTCGCCGACTACCACGCTCCCAGCCTGCTCATCCGCACCCTGAAGGAGCACGACACGATGCTGGGGCGGCTGTCAGGCCATATCTTCCAGCTGGTTCCGTTCCTGACGAAGGAGCACTGGGACGCGGCCGGGGAGTTCGGTCGGCTCGATCAGTTCTTCAACAACCTGAGGGACATGCAGGAGGACGCCGATCGCGGCATCTGCTACCTGCCCGAGGAGGAGCTCGCGCGCCATGGGGTCACGCGCGCTCAGGTGATCTCCGGACGGTGCGTCGATACGCCCGGATACCAGGCCCTGATGCGGTACTGGCTCGATGAGGTCATGCCTGCGCTCTACGCGCGCGCCGCGCCGTTCATCGAGGCGCGCGGCCTCCACCCCTCGCTCCAGATCATGAGGGAGTGGAGCCTGCGCCGTTATGCCCGCATCACACGGGTGTTCCGCGCGACCGGCTTCGATCACCGCCGGTTCCCCGCGCGGTACTGGGCCGAGGTGCGGCGCGACCTCGCCGAGCGGCGGCAGCTCCTCCGCGCTCACCCTGTGTAACGCCTCACCGTCGAGAGGAGCGCGTCCGGCTCGAACGGCTTGCCGAGCCACGCGTCGGCGCCGACCTCGGCCGCCCGCCGGTGCGCGTCCGCCGCGGCGGTGAGCACGACGATGGGCGCCTGACGCCCGTGCCGGACCTCGAGCTCGCGCGCGAACTCCGGGCCGTTCATCACCGGCATCTTCATGTCGAGCAGGATGAGATCCGGCAGGTCGTGCTCCAGCTTGGCCAGCGCCTCGCGACCGTTGCATGCGATCTTGACCCGGTACCCGCCCTCCTGGAGCACGAGGGCGACGAGCGCCACGAGATCCGCGTCGTCCTCCACGAGGAGCACCGTCTTTGCGTGTCTGTCGCTCATCGTCGATCGGCCGCGGGGGCCTCGCTGCTGAGTGGAATGGTGAAATAAAACGTGCTGCCGCTGTCCTCCTCGCTCTCGAACCAGATACGGCCACCGTGACGGGTGATCATGTCCTTCGCAAGGAACAGCCCTATTCCCATGCCGCCGTAGTCGTGTCGGGTGTCCGTGTGCGCGCGGAAGAAGCGCTCGAAGATCCGCTCCTGCTTGTGGGCGGGGATGCCGACGCCGCGGTCGCGCACGGACACGACCGCCTCGTAGCGCGGCGCCGCGCCGTGGCGCTGCGAGAAGAGCGCGGCGTCGCAGGAGGACGGCGGCGACGACGCCGGCGCGCGCTCGGCGACGGCGACGCGCACGTCGACGTCGCCGCCGTCGGGCGAGTACTTCACCGCGTTGTCGAGCAGGCTCGCGAGCACCTGGCGCAGCCGCTCCGGATCGGCGCGCACGACGGGCGGCCGCTCGGCGTCGAGCGACATCCGCACCCGGTGCCGGCTCGCCGACTTCGCGACGCGGTCGACCGTCTCCTGCACGAGCTCCTTCAGATCGACGTCCTCCTCGGAGACCTGGAGCACGTCGAGCGTGACCTGCGAGATGGCCAGGAGATCGTCGACGATGCGGTTGATCCTGTCCGCACCGCGGTCGATGGCCTCCAGCATCTTGCGGCGCGGCGCCGGCAGATCGTTCGTGTTGCGCAGGAGCGCGAGCGCGTATCCCTTCATGATCGCGACCGGCGTCTTGAGCTCGTGCGCGCCGACCCGGATGAACTGATCTTTGACGAGATCGAGCTCCATGAGCTCCGTCACGTCGCGGGCGACCGCGACCGCGCCGAGGACCGCCCCGCCGTCGCTGCGGATCGGCGCCGCGCTGGTCCGCAGGAAGACGTCGCGGCCCGCGCGGCCGTCCGCGAGCACCTGCTCTTCCTGCACGATGGTCTCGCCGGCGAGCGCCCGCACCATGGGCAGCTCCTCGCGCGTGAAGGCGCGACCGTCGCTGTGGCGCACCCGGCCGAGGTCCATCACCTCCTCGACCATCCTGCCGGCCTGCTCCGAGCGGCCCGAGAGGCCGAGCAGCCTGAGCCCCGAGGCGTTGATCATCGTCAGCCGGCCCTGGCGGTCGCACGCGAACACCCCCTCGACGAGGTTGTCCAGCACGGCCCCGAGCTGCGCCGCGCGCTGCGCCGCGTCCTGCAGCAGGCGCTCGCGCTCCGCCAGGTAGCTCCGCGTGCGCCGGGACGACGCCTCCAGGCGATCGACCATCGCGTTGACGCCGCCCGCCAGCGCGCCGATCTCGTCATTGAAATAGACCGGGATCCGCTCCAGCCGGTCGACCTCGCCGCGCTGGACGATCTTCTGGATGACCGCGGCGACCTGCTGGAGCGGGCCCGCGAGGGCGCCTGCGAGGAAGCCCGCGCAGACGGGCGCCCAGGTGACCGCGACCATCGAGAAGATCGCCAGCGTGAGCTTCAGGCCGGGCTTGGCCGGCCCCGCCGTCTCGCCGAGCACCATCGCCGCCATCCAGCTCGTCGGCGCGATGGCGAGGCAGGCGCCGAGGATCACGAGGCGGACGGCGAGCGAGTATCCCTTGCCGGGCATGGAGAGGCCGCGCTCGCGCGCGATGAGCGAGATCACGCCGGCGGCGGGGGCGAGCAGGCGGCCGAGGATGCTGTAGGCGAGCGGCAGCGCGGCCGCGAACAGCGCCAGCGCGAACAGGGCCAGCGCGACGCCGCGCTGGACGCCGAGCGGGCTCTGGTCCGGCGCGATGAAGTAGAGCGCCACGGTGACCGGCAGGTACAGGAGCCCCCACGACACGGCCCAGACCGTCGCGAACGCGAGCGGGGTGTCGTAGGCGGCGCTCGCCGCGGCGAGGACGACCTCCTCCGGGGGCGCCGCGCCGCCGCTGCTCGAGTCCTCGAGGCCCGCGCCGCTCTGGAGGCGATGGACCACGGCGTACTGCCGCAGCCGCTCGATCGGGCGCAGCATGTGGACGAGCAGCGCAATCAGGCCCCCCGTCTTGACGAGGTACATGAACCCGATGAGCCCGAGCAACCGCGCCTGGACCGCCGAGTCCACGACGCCGAGGAGGCGCAGGTGAGCGACCGGGACAAGCAGGCTGTACGGCAGCTCGATGCCGAACGCATAGGCCACGACCCGAGGCGTGAACGACGGAGTCCGCGACCTCCCCGGATTCCAGATTCTAGCCCAGGCGGCTCGGCTGATGGCCACGTCCGTCACCCCCCTTGTTGAAGCATGGCTGCGGGGTTCGCGCCTCTCGGGCCCCCTCCGCGCCAAGTCGATGAGTCAGGTCGCCAGGCAGCTTTGCTATGAAAACCAATGAGCGAGTTGTCGACCGTTTTACGCAGTGGCACGTGTCGATTCGATCGACTCCAACTCACACGTTCCGTCCGCGCCCGGGCGCTCTGCGGTTTTCCTGATCAGCTCAGGGACTGCCTTATGGCGTTCCTGGCGATCAGGAAAAGAATGGTAAACACGTGGCGCGCGCGCAGGCCGCTCGCCTCGCCGCGGTAGACGGGACGCACGCTGACCTCGCGGACGCGGAGCCGGCGAGCCGCGAGGGCGGCGAGCAGGTCGTTCGGATACCCGTAGCGGGGCCAGAGGCCGTCGAGGTCGAGCGCGTCGATCGCGCGCGCCGAGATGGCGGTGTACCCGCACTGGCTGTCGGAGAGGGCGTCGAGCCGCGCTGCACGGCGGGTGAGCGCGGCGAGCGCCGCCGTCGCGGCGAGCCGCTGGAGAGGCATGACGCGCCACACGTCGGGGTGGCGCAGCCGATCGCCCTTCACGTAATCGGCTTCGCCCGAGGCGATCGGGGCGACGACGCGCGGGAGATCGCGCGGATCCATCTGCCCGTCGCCGGCCATGACCGCGACGGCCGAGGCGCCGAGGGCGCGAGCGCGCCGGTAGCCAGCGACGATCGCCGCGCCGACGCCGCGGCACTCCGGGTGGACGAGCACCTCGAGGCGCTCGTCCCCGACCGCGCGGGCCACCTCGGCCGTGCCATCTCGACTGGCATCGTCCACGACGATCACGTGGTCGACAAAGGCGGGGACCGACCCCGCCGCCTCGGAGATCCATCGCGCTTCGTCCCGCGCGGGGATGACCACTGCGACGCGCGCACCGTGGAGCACGCGGATTCCTAGCGGAGCGAGCGGCCTCCGGCAACGCGCTCGGCGCTGCGACGGCGCGCTCGGCGCCGCGGCGCGGGCCGTGCGCGCCGGACGTATTACTTGCCAGCGCTCTTGCGGAGCTCGGCGTACGAGCCGCCGGGCGTTGTCGTCTCGGCGGGCAGCCCGGCCGGCCCCCACCCCGGCTCGGTGATCGCGCCGAACGCGTCGCGCGGCCCATCGAAGCCGGCGCGTTGCTCGATGACGGCCGTGTAGCCTGCCGACACCATGGCCTCTGCCGCGCGCATCGAGCGCTGTCCGGACTTGCAGCCAACGATGATCTTCGCGTCCCTGGGATAGAGGGCGCGGACCACATCGAGGAAGTCGGGGTTCTGCTTCATGCCGCCGGCGCCGGCGTGCATGAGCGGCACGTTGTGCGCGCCGCTCGGGTGCCCGGCCGCATATTCGGGCTCGCTCCGGACGTCGAGGTAGAGATACCCCTCCTCGTCGATGAGCTTCTTGGCCTGCTGGGGGGATATACGCTTGATGTCCGCCATGGGGCGCAGTCTAGCCCCGGCGCGGCGCGCTCGTCAGAACGTATGAATGAAGAGCCCGCTGCGGAGCTTCGGCTCGAACCACGTGCTCTTCGGCGGCATGAGCAGCCCTGCGTCGCTCACCGCGAAGAGCTCGTCGATCTGCGTCGGATAAAGGTGGATCGCCATCGTGAACGCGCCCGAGTCGACGCGTCGCTCGAGCTCGGCGACGCCGCGGATGCCGCCGACGAAATCGACGTGCTTGTCGCGGCGGGGGTCGCTGACGCCGAAGATCGGGCCGAGGATCTGGTCCTGGCAGATGGAGCAGTCGAGCGAGGCCACCGGGTCTCTCGCGTCGAACGACCCCGGGCGGACCCTGGCGGTGTACCAGCGACCGCCGAGGTAGAGCCCGAACGTCCGCGGGCCGGCAGGGGTCGCGGCCGCGCCGTCCCTCGCCGGCGCGATGTCGAGCCGCTCGCCGAGGGCTGCGAGCAGCGCCTCCGCGCTGCGGCCGGCGAGGTCCCGGACGACGCGGTTGTACGGCATGATGTTCATCTGGTCGTGCGGGAAGACCACGGCCAGGAAGACGTCGTGCTCGCCGCCGTCGCCGCGCAGCTTCCTGTGGACGCGCGCCGCCGCGGCGCTGCGGTGGTGGCCATCGGCGACGTAGAGCGTTGGGATCGCCTGGAAGCGCTCCTCGATGTCGGCGGTCGCCGCGCGGCCGAGGACCCAGAGCTTGTGCTCGACGCCGTCCGTGGTCGTGAAATCGTAGATGGGCGGCGACTGCAAGGCCTCCGCGACGGCGCGGTCGATGCCCGCGTCGGCGCGGTACGTGAGGAACACCGGCTCGTCGTGGGCGCCGAGCTCCTCGATGTGGCGGGTGCGGTCGTCCTCCTTGTCGGGGCGCGTCTTCTCGTGCTTCTTGATGACGTCCTGCTCGTACTCGGCGACCGCGGCGCAGCCGACGACGCCGATCTGCCGGTGATCACCCATCCTCTGCGCGTAGAGGTAGAGGTGCGGCTCCGGGTCCTGCGCGAGGTCGCCGCTCGCGATGAGATCGGCGAGGTTCTGCGCGCCGCGGGCGTAGACGGCGTCGTCGTGCTCGTCCGTCCCCTCGGGCAGGTCGATCTCGGGCCGGGAGACGCGGAGGAAGCTGTGCAGGCCTCCCGCCGCGAGGACGCGCGCCTCGGCGGTCGAGATGACGTCGTACGGCGGGCTCGCGACGCGAGCCGCCTGGGCCTGGGGGGGTCGGTAAGCGCGGAAAGGTCGGACGGTGGCCACGGAGAGCGCCTAGCCCAGCGGCCTGGGCGCGTCGAGGCGGCTCGCGCGGCGGGAGCTGCGGCAGGCGGGGCGGGCAGACCGCGCGCGACGGTGCGGGCCCCGGCGACGACGCCGAGCCCCGGCGACGGCGACGCTGATGGCCGCGCGCGGCGCGTGCTAGGAGGGACACGCGCCGCGAGCCGCTCGCATCCGCTCGCCGCCGCACCATCCCGCCCGCGCACCACCGCGCGCCGCACGAAGAGGAACCTTGTCCAGCTCCGGTGAGTCCTACCCTCCGCCGCGCTATTCGACCCTCCCGCCCGGCTCGGCGGACGACGATCTCCCCCTCCCGGGCGAGATCACCTCGTTCTCCAGCTCGCGATCCCGGCGCGTGATCGCCGTGGGGGGCGGCCGCGGGGGCGTGGGCAAGGCGACGCTCGCGGTCAACCTGGGGGTGTACTTCGCGCAGCTCGGGCGCGACGTGATCATCATCGACACCGACGCCTACAGCCCGGGGCTGCACGCCGCGCTGGGGATCGAGGCGCCGCCGCTCGTCACGCGCGAGGACATCGAGGAGGGCAAGGCCGAGCCGATCGCGACCACGGTGCCCGGGCTCCGGCTCGTCCCGACCGCGTACGATCCGATGACGGCCACGCCGCACCGGCCGAGCCGCGCCGCCTACTGGATGAAGATGATCCAGGAGCTCGACGTCGACTACGTGATCGTCAGCCTCGGCGCGGCGACCGGCTCCTCGACGCTCGACCTCTTCCTGCACGCCGACGTCGGCATCTGCGCCACCACGCCCGAGCCGCTCGCGGTCGAGCACTCCTACCGCTTCTGCCGCGCGCTCTACCAGCGCACCTTGCGCCGGGCGCTCATGAAGGAGCGCTTCAAGATCCGGCTCGTGGAGAAGGTGGCCGCGTCGCTCCCGCCGCTCGCGACGCCGCGCGACTTCATCATGGAGGTGAAGCGGTTCGACGAGGGGGTCGCGTCGCTCGCGGCCGCGCAGCTGCCGCGGGTGAAGCCCCACCTCGTGGTCAGCCAGACCCGGCACCGCTCGGACCTGGAGCTCGGCCCCGCGATGAGCGCCGTCTCGGAGCGCTTCCTCGGCATCTCCCTCGACTACCTCGGGCACATCGAGCACGACGACGCGGTGTGGCTGACCGCGCGCCGGCGCCAGCCGCTCCTCATCGACAGCCCGACATCGAAGAGCGCGCGCAACCTCGAGCGCGTGGCCCGGCGCATCCTCGCGCTGCTCGCCGCGCGCGACTCCCGCCCGGCCGAGGCGCACGCGCGCGCCCTCGCCGCCGCCTCGAAGAGCGCCGCGCCGCTGACGCTCTACGACGCGCTCGGCCTCGCGCGGACGGCCGCCGACGACGAGATCCGGCGCGCCTACAAGCGCCAGCGCGACACCTACCGGGAGGGGAGCCTGCCCGTCGTCAGCGTGCTGAGCCCCGCGGTGCTCCAGAAGGAGCAGGCGCGCATCGAGGAGGCGCACGACACCCTCCTCGATCCGGTGCGCCGCCGCGCGTACGATCTCTCGACCTACCCGGACGATCCGCGCACGCAGCTCGGCCCGGTGCGCGCCGAGAACGCCGCCGCCGTGGCCGAGCTCGCCATGCTCCAGGCCGAGCTCGCGCGCGAGATCAACGCCGAGACGCAGTTCAGCGGCGCGCTGCTCCGCAAGGTGCGCGAGTCGCAGGGGGTCGAGCTCACCGACATCTCCCAGCGGACCAAGATCTCGCTCGCGCACCTCCAGGCGATCGAGAACGAGGCGATAGGCGACCTGCCAGCGACCGTCTACGTACAGGGATTCGTTCAGGAAATTGCCAAGTACCTGCGGCTCGATCCGGCGCAGGTGGCGAAGACCTACATGCGTCGCCTGCGCGAGATCTCCGCGGGCGCGCGCGCCAAGCCGCATGGCTGAGGCGGCGCGCGCCAGCGACGGGGCGGCGCGACTCGGACGTGGGCGCGGCGAGTACGGCGGGCGCGACGGGCGCGGCATGTCAGAGCGCGACGGCGGGGATCTCGCGTTCTCGGCGCTCGCGTTCGCGCTCGCGCTGCTGCCGCGGCTCTACGTGGCGATCGCGTGGGCGCGCGAGCCCGTGTGGGACGGCCATTACTACGATTTCGGCGCGCGCCGCATCGCCGCCGGGCTCGGCTACTCGGACGATCTCATCGTCGGGGGCCAGGCGGTCTGGCATCCGTGGTGCCATTACCCGGTCGGCTACAGCGGGTTCCTCGCCCTCGTCTACCGGCTGTTCGGCGCCGGGCCGCACGCGGCGACCGTCGCGAACGCGGTGACCGGCGCGCTGCTCGTCGTCGTTGTCCACCGCCTCGCCCGGTACGCGACGACGCCGGCGCGCGCCCGCGTCGCGGCGCTCCTCGCCGCGCTCTCGCCGGGGCTCATCCTCTATGCGGCGCTCCTCATGACGGAGCCGCTCGCGGCGCTCGGCCTCGTGACGGCGCCGTGGCTGCTCGCGCGCGACGCCGCGCGCGGTCGCCCGGCCCGCGGCGCGGTCCTCGCGGGCGTGGCGCTCGGGCTCTCGGCGCTTGTGCGGCCCCAGAGCCTGCTCTGCGCGCCGGCCCTGGCGCTGCTCTCGTGGCGGGGCGCCGGCGGGGCGCGCGCCGCGTGGAGGCGCGGCGCGCTCACCGCGGCGCTCTCGGCCGCGACGGCCCTCGCCGTGGTGGCGCCGTGGACGATCCGTAACTGCCGCGTGATGGACGGCTGCGCGCTCGTCTCGACGAACGGCGGCTGGAACCTCGCCATCGGCGCGTTCCCGCGCGCGACGGGCCGCTTCGAGACGCTGCGCGCGGGCGACGGCTGCCCGATCGCGCGCGGCCAGGTGGCGCAGGACCGCTGCTGGATGGCCGCCGGGCTTCAGTGGATCAAGGATGATCCAGGTCGCTGGCTGGCCCTGATCCCGAGGAAGCTGGGCTTCACCTTCGATCACGAGTCGTTCCCGATCGGCTATCTCGGCGAGGCGGACCCTGGGGCGTGGCCCGAGGAGCGGCGCGCGGCGGGGCGCAGCGTGCTCACGGCGTCGCACCTCGGCCTGCTGTCCGCCGCGGCGCTCGGCGTCGTGGCGATGCCGCGGCGGAGGCCGCGGCGAGAGCTCGCCGCGCAGCTCCTCGCGCTCGCGGCGGTGCTCGGGCTGGTCGCGCTCGGGGTGTTTGGCGACGGGCACGCGTTCTGGCCGCTCGCGGTGGCGATCCCGCTGATCGCCGCGCTGCCGCTTCCGGGCCGGCCCGCGAACGGGGGCGTCGTCGGCTACCTCGCGTTCGCGGTCGCGTCGGTGGCGCTGACGCACGCCGTCTTCTTCGGCGAGGACCGGTATCACATGGTCGTGACGCCGGCGCTGTGCATCCTCGCGGCATGCGCGCTGCGGCGTGGCGAGGCGGCGGCCGCGGGGCAGGCGGGCGATCGGTGATGTGACGCAGGCGGCGCCCGGAGGCGCTGGAGGCGACCCGTCAGGGCTTTGGCGCCGCCCCGCTCGGGCCGCCTGCTTTTTCCTTCTCCAACGCTTCCTGTTCCATCACCAGGCCGATCTCGATCCGCCGGTTCTGCGCCCGCCCCTCCGCGGTGGCGTTCGTCGCCGCCGGCGCGAACTCGCCGTATCCAGCCGCGGACAGGCTCCCGGGCGCCATGCCCTCCGCGATCAGCGCCTGGACCACCGCCACAGCGCGGGCCGCCGACAGCTCCCAGCTCGACGGGAGGCGCGCGCCCTTCCCCTTCTTGCTCTTCGCGTCGCCGCCGTCGTCGGTGTGCCCGGCGACCTGGAACCTGTGCTCCGGCATCGTCCGCAGCACCGCGGCGATCTCGGCCAGCACCGCGCGCCCCTCGCGCTGGATCTCGGCCTTCCCCGCGGCGAAGAGCGTATCGCTCGGCACCTCGATCACGAGCTGCCCGGCGCGGAGCCCGACACGGACCTTCCCCGCGGCGACAGCGCCCTTGAGCCGGTCCACGGCGTCGCGGATCCCGGCCGCCCGCGCCTCCGCCGCCGCCTGCTTTCGGCGCAGATCGTCGAGCTTGGCCCGCGTCTCCGCGAGCTCCGCCGACAGGCTGCCCCGCTCCCCGGCGAGCTGCCCCACGCTCTGCCCGGCGCTCCGGAGCCGCGCCGACAGCTCCTCGTTCATGGCGACGAGCTCGTCGAGCCGCCGCGCGAGCCCCGCCTCGGCCGTCGTCGCCTCGGACAGCCTGAGATCGCGCGCCCGGAGGTCATCCGCCAGGCGCGCCAGCTCCTCCTCGATGGCGGCGACCTGCGCGGACCGCTGCGCGGACTCGGCGCGGGCGCTCTGGGCCTCGGCCCGCGCCTTGTCACCCGCCTCGCGCTCTCTCCGGATCTCCGCGCGTGCCTCGTCGTACAGCGTCTGCCGGACGAGGCAGCCCGGCGTCGCCAGCCCCAGCAGGCCGGCCATGAGGAGCCGCGCCGCCGCAGGCGAGCGCCGCGAGAGCCACGTCGGGATCCTGCCGGCCGTCGTCGTGTCGTTCATGCGTCGCGCGCACTCTGGCACGAAACGACAGGCGCGACGAAATCGTGGCAAACGTTCCCCGCGAGCCGTCGCGAGCGGTCGCGAGCCGTCCCACAGCGCGCGAACCCCTGGTACCCTCGGCGGCGTGATGCCTCGGCGAGCTTGGTTTTCCGTGGGCGCCCTCGCGGCGACGACGCTTGTCGGCAGCGCCGCGGCGGCGTTCCCGCACGTCGTCCGCGAGGGCGAGACCCTCGCGCAGATCGCGGAGCGCACTTACGGGCGCGTGCAGATGGAGCAGGTGCTCGTCGCCGCGAACGCGCTCGACGCGGGCGCCGGCGTGCCGATCATGCCCGGCCTGCGGCTGGAGGTGCCCGCGCTCGCCCACCACCGCGTCACCGCGGGCGAGACCTGGGCGATCCTCGCGGAGCGGCTGCTCGGCACCGCCGACCGGAGCGACGTCCTCGCGCTCTCGAACGACACGTGGCCCTGGCTCGAGCCGACCGACGGGCAGGAGATCATCGTGCCGTACAACCTGCGGTACGTCGTCGGCCAGCACGACACCCTGCTCACCATCGCCTATCGCTTCCTGGGCAAGCGGGACCAGGCGTGGATGCTCGACAAGTACAACCACCTCAAGCAGGACCCGCTGCGCCGCGGCATGGTGATCCTCGTCCCGCTCACGGATCTGCCGCTCACGGCCGAGGGCAAGGCCGAGGCCGCGAGCTCCGGCGCGCTTGTGCGCTCCGAGGGGGCCGGCCGCGCGCGCGACGCCCAGCGCCGGGTCGACGCCGAGCTGCCGCAGCTCGCCGGCGACGTGCGGAGCGGCCGCTACATCGACGCCGTGGCGCGGGCGAGCCGCCTGCTCGGCTACGGCGATCTCGCCCGGGTGCAGATCGCCACGGTGCAGCGGCACCTGCTCGAGGCCTACGTCGCGCTGGACGCCACAGGGCTCGCCGAGACCGCGTGCGCCGCGTGGCGCGAGGCCGATCCCGCCGCGCGGCTCGATCCCATCGAGCTCAGCCCGAAGATCGTGCGCGCCTGCACCTCGTCGACGGAGCTGCACCTCAGGGCGCCTTCGCCGGATCCCGCGCCGCCGATCCCGGCGGACGCGGGCGGTGGGCGGTGACCTCGCAGCAGCCCGCGCCCGATCGCCTGCCCGCCGGGCACGGCGTCGCGTCGCGGTACACCGTGGAGTCCGTCATCGGCGAGGGGGCCTCCGGCGTCGTCTACCGCGCCACCCGCGACGAGGACGGCCAGCCCGTCGCGCTGAAGGTGATCCACAGGCACCTCTCGGGAACGCCGCAGATCTTCAGGCGCTATCACCGGGAGGCCGCGATCCTGGAGCGCGTCGAGGGCCCTCACGTCGTCCGGATGCTCGACTTCATCGAGGAGGGCGGGCTCCTCGTGATCGCGCTGGAGCACATCGACGGCAGCTCGCTCGAGGAGTTCCTGCGGGACCACGCGCCGATCGGGATCGACCTGGCGATCGAGATCGCCCTGCAGATCTGCGCCGCGCTGGAGACCGCGCACGCGGCGGGCGTGGTGCACCGCGATCTCAAGCCGGCCAACGTGCTCATCGAGCGCCCGGGCGAGCACGCCGCCGCGCCGTCACCCTTCGCGGGCCGCGTCCGCGTCGTCGATTTCGGGCTCGCGAAGGTGGTGCACGGCGAGCAGCAGACGACCGGGCTCACCGAGAAAGACATGATCTTCGGGACGCCGGAGTACATGGCGCCGGAGCAGGTGCGCGGGGAGGACGTCGACCCGCGCAGCGACATCTACGCGCTCGGCTGCATCCTCTACGAGATGGCGGTCGGCGCCGTGCCGTTCAGCAAGCGGACGCCCATCGCCGTGATGACGGCGCAGATCGCCGAGCAGCCGCTGCCGCCGCGCGCCAGCGAGCGCTCCGGGCTCATCTCGGCCGGCCTGGAGGCGGTCATCCTGAGGGCCCTCGCCAAGAGCCCTTCCGAGCGGCACCCGAGCGCCAGGGCGTTCGCCGACGCCCTGCGCGCCTGCCGCGAAGAACGGCGCGTCGTGCACCACACCCCCGCGAGCCTCGCGGACGCCGTCTCGATCACCGATCTCGCGCTCGAGCGGACCGGCCTGGATTACGCCGCGCCTCTCCAGGACGGTGCTTCCGCCTCGGGCGTTGGCCACGTCGGCCAGCCGGTTACGCGCTCGGAGAGCGCGGAGAGCAGGGCGCTCCCCGAACGCGCGGCCGCGGTGGTCCGCGAGACGCCCGCTATCGCTGCACCGACGGCGGGCGGCACGTCGCGTGAGCTCATCCTCTGGACCGTGGTGGCCATTCTCTGTGCGGCCGCCGGCATCGTGGTCGGCACGTTGTTCGGGGCGCGCTAGAGCGCCGCCGAAACGCAGCTGGGCCGCGCCTGGCGCGCCGCCATCGGGGGTGCGGCTATGGCGTGGAGCGCGAGGATCGTGGTAATCGTTCTCATGCGTTCCTCGCTGTCCGGCGGCGCTGCCCTCGCGGCTCTCCGCTCTGCTCGGCCCCGGCGGCGGCGCGCTCTCCCCTGCGTCGCCGCCGCGCTCGCCCTCTTCGCCCCCGCGGCCGCGTCGGCCTACGACTCGCTCGCCGTGCCGTGCGCGGACGATCCGCTCCATTGCGCGCGGGGGCCGCTCACGTTCCAGCGCAAAGACGCCATCCCGCTCGAGCTCGACTTCGATACAGGCTGGGTCCCGCCGGGCTCACCCCTGCAAGTCAGCCTCGGGGCGGCGGTCTACGCCAACACCCAGGTCTCGTTGAGCGGAGCGCTCGAGGCGTCATGGCCAGAGGCGCTCGCGCTCAAGGCACCAGGCGCCCCGGGCGGAGGCGCGTTCAGCTGCGATTACGGACTCGATGTCAGCGCACAGGGACGCATCAGCATTTCCGTCCTGGGCCAGGACGTCGACTGGACGGGCGATATCCCCTATGTGCCCCAGATCGATTTCCAGGTGCACGTCCGCGAGCAGTTCGACGCGTGGGGCTGGGCGCCGGGCATCACGCTGGAGAGCTCCACCGAGCTGCAGCGCATTGCGTCCGTGTCGCTCGGCGACGTCATCGGCGGCTCGATCCCCGGAATCGACGGGAGGTTCGAGCTCGACCTCGCGATGGACGTCGCGGCCCGCTACACGACCCATCGCGTGGCCATCGAGACGCTCGATCAGGCCACGGTGAGCGGAGGCGACGTCACCCCCGAGGGCGGGGCCTCCTCCGTGGACTACCTGGGAGGCCCGTCGGTCGAGCTCAACGTTCGTCCGGAGGGCTCGGTGCGGTACGACGGCACGCTCCACCTCGTCCCCGCGTTCAGCGTCATCGTGCTGGGCCGCTCGTGGTCGATCCCGCTCGTCGACATCCCGCTCGCCTTCCCGCTCACCGAGCGGGAATGGGTCTTCGAGAGCGAGCGCGTCCATGTGCCGCTCCCGGACCTCGCGCTGGACAAGCAGGAGATCGATTTCGGCGCCGTGGAGGTGGGGCAGGCCAACGTGGAGCTCGTCCGGCTGTCGAACGCAGGGGAGGCGCTGCTCGATGCCGTCGTGACGACCGACGACCCGGAGAGCTTCGAGCTCGCGGACGCGGCGCTCGGGATCGACCCCGAAACGGAGGTCGACTTCGCGATCCGCTTCGCGCCGAAGGCGAGCGGCGAGCTCGCGGCGACCATCCTCGTCGAGTCCAACGACCCCGACCGACCCGTGCAGAGGATCGCGGTGCGAGGGATCGGCGTCGGCGAGCCGGAGGCCCCGGCAGGCGGCGGCGAGCTCGCGGAGGAGGACGGCGGCTGCGCCTGCCGCGCGGCCGGCGGCGCGCCGCGCGAGGGCGCCGGCGGCCGGGCCTGGGCGGCCGCCGGCCTGTCGCTGGCCGCGCTCGCGGGCGGCCTGAGGCGCCGGCGGCGCGCGGCCTGAGGCTCATGCCGCGCTCGGCGGGCCCACGGCGATCTTCCGGCGCGTCGACACGGCCGCGATCTCCGCCAGATCCTCGCCGCGCAGCGTCTCCTTGAGCACGAGCGCATCCGCGACCGCCTCGAGGCCCTCGCGGCGATCGACGAGCAGCTGCTTGGCCTTCAGGTACATCTCGCCGAGCCGCTCCCTCACCTCCTCGTCGACCTCGCGGGCGGTCTCCTCGCTGCACGTGCGCTCCTCCTGGATCACGCCGAGCATCGGCGCGCCGACGGTGCGCGCGAGCGCGGCCAGCCCGAGGCGCCGGCTCATCCCGAGGCGGGTCACCATCTCGCGGACGAGCGCCGTGGCGCGCCCGAGATCGTCGTGCGCGCCGCTCGACACCTGCCCGAGCGCGATCTCCTCCGCCGCCCTGCCGCCGAGCATCACCGTGACGCGCGACTCGATCTCCTGCTCGGTGGCCAGCTGACGCTCGTCGCGGGGCACCTGGATCGTCACGCCGAGCGCGCCGATCGTGCGGGCCACGATGGACACCCGCTCCACCGGATCCGCTGCTGGCAGCGCGAGCGCGACGAGGGCGTGCCCGGCCTCGTGGTAGGCCACGCGCCGCCGCTCCTCCGCGGTCATGATCTGCCCGCGCCGCCGGAGCCCGAGCTGCGAGCGATCGAGCGCCTCGTCGAAATCGGCCTGTCCGATCTCCCTGGCGCCGCGCCGCGCCCCGGCCAGCGCGGCCTCGTTGACGATCTTCGCGAGATCGGCGCCGACCATGCCCGACGTGCGGCGCGCCACGAGCCCGAGATCGACGTCCTTCGCGAGCGGCACCCGCCGCGCGTGGACGGCGAGGATCGCCTCGCGGCCCCGCAGATCGGGCCGATCCACGATGACCTGACGATCGAAGCGCCCGGGCCGCAGGAGGGCCGGATCGAGCACCTCGGGGCGGTTGGTGGCCGCCATCAGGATCACGGTGGTGCGCGCGTCGAAGCCGTCGAGCTCGGCGAGGAGCTGGTGGAGCGTCTGCTCTCGCTCGTCGTGGGTCGCGAGGGCGCCGAGGCCGCCCCGGGTCCTGCCCACGGCGTCGATCTCGTCGATGAACACGATGCTGGGCGCGCTCTTGCGCGCCTCCTCGAAGAGCTCGCGGACCCGCGCGGCCCCGAGCCCCACGAACATCTCGACGAACTCGCTCGCGTTCAGCGAGAAGAACGGCACGTTCGCCTCGCCCGCCACCGCCCGCGCGAGGAGCGTCTTGCCGGTGCCGGGCGGCCCGATGAGCAGGAGGCCGCGCGGGATCCGCCCGCCCAGCGAGCGGTACCTCGAGGGCTCCTTGAGGAAGTCGACGACCTCGACGAGCTCGTCCTTGGCCTCATCGACGCCGGCGACGTCGGAGAAGCGCACCGGATCCTGCTTGGAGCGATCGTAGATCTTCGCCTTGCTGCGCAGGAACCCGAGCGGCCCGCCGGCCCCCTGCCCCGCCCGCCGCAGCATCATGAAGAACGCCGCGTTGATGAGGAAGAGCGGCAACAGCCAGATCGCCACCTGCATCCACACCGACGTCTGGGAGTTCTTCGCCTCGATGTGGACCTGCTGGTCGAGCAGCGCCCTCACGATCGGCTCGTCCTGGACGCCGGGCAGCCGTGTCACGCGGACCTGCTCCTCCGGTCGCTGCGGGCTGGCGCGGCGGACCAGCTCGATCTCGTCGGGCTTCACGATCGCCGAGGAGATCTCCCCGCGCCGCACCTCGGCGACCGCCTCGTCGTACGGCACGAGCGGGCGCCCTCGTGATCTGACGATCCCGGAAAGGACCAGGATCCCGACCGCGATCAGCAGGTACCCGAGCCACGCGCGCGACGCCGGCCTCTTCTCGTCAGCCATTCCACGGAGCTGATGTGCGGCGGGCGTCGCCTCGGCAAGCCCTCGCCCCCGGAAGAACGGGAAAGCCCACGAGAAAGCCGCGCGAGGGAGGGAGCCCAGGAGCATCCCCGAGCGCGGCTCAGCGCCCCTGGCGCGCGGCTGCCGCGCCTCCGATGCACGGCAGCCGCGCGTCCACCCGCGGCGCCGACGCGCCGTTGCCGCACGTCCACCCGCGGCGCCGGCGCACGGCTGGCGCGAGGTGATCGCCCCGTGGATCCAGGCTAAGAAGCGGACCGTGCCGCTCGCCTCCGACCGCGCCTCGCTCGCCGCGTTCCCCATCGACTGGGGCGGGCTCGCCCCGCTCCGCCTCAAGTCGCGCGCCGTCGCCGAGGGCGTCTACGCCGGGATGCACCGGAGCGTCCGCAAGGGCGCGGGCGTCGAGTTCGGCGGCCAGCGGCCCTATGTGCCCGGCGACGATCTCCGCTTCTTCGATCGCCGCGCCCTGCTCCGCCACGATCGCCTCATGGTGCGCGAGTTCGAGACCGAGACCGATCGCGCCCTGTGGCTGTGCGTCGACGCGACCGCGTCGATGTCCTACCGCGGCCGGCGCGCGCCCGGCGCCAAGCTGGCCTACGCGGCGCTCATCGCCGCGGCCATGGCCCGCGTCGCGCTCGCGACCGGCGACCCGGTGGGGCTCGCCTGGCTCGGCGGCGCCGGCACCCACGGCCTGCCCGCGATGGCGGGGCGCGAGGCGTTCGAGCGGATCGTCGGCGCCCTCGAGGCCACCTCCGCCGCCCAGGACTGGAGCGGCGACGCCGGCGCCGTCGAGCGCGCGCTCGCGCCCATCGCGAAGAAGGCCCGCCGCGGCGCCGTCGTCCTGCTCATCTCGGATCTCATCGATCTTGCTCATGAATCCGGCGCGGCCCCGTCGGGCGCCGACCGCGCGCTCTCCGCGTTCACGTCGCTGAACACCGGCGGCCGCACGCTGATCGCCCTCCAGGTCCTCGATCCCAGCGAGGCGGCGCTCGACTTCGAGGGCAACGTGCGCCTCCGCGCCCTCGAGGGCGGCGCGGTCGTGGAGGCCGACGCGGGGGCGGTCCGCGCGCAGTACCAGGCGCGCCTCGCCGCCCTGGCCGAGGGCTGGTCGCGGGCGCTCGCGTCGCGCGGCGGCCGCCTGCTCCGCGCGACGAGCGCCGATCCTCCGACCGACGTCGTCCGCGCGCTCGTGCAGGCGATCGCCGAGGTGCGCCGATGAGCTTCGTCACGCTCGGCGCGCTGCTGGTCGCGCTGCTCGTCGGCGCGCCGATCGCCGCGCACCTCCTGCGCCGCCGCCGCGCCGAGGAGCGGCCGTTCCCGCCGGCGCGCCTGGTCCCGCCCACGCCGCCGACGGCGCGGCGCCGGAGCCTCCTCGAGGACCGCGCCCTCTTCGCCACGCGGGCCGTCTCGGTGCTCGCGCTCGCGGTGCTCGGCGCCACGCCGCTCCTGCGCTGCTCGCACCTGTCGCTCAGCCGCAGGGCCGGCGCGTCGGTCGCGCTCGCCATCGTCATCGACGACTCGCTCAGCATGCGGGCGCGCACGGACGGCGCCGAGGGCGCCGCGCGCGAGGGGCGGTCGAGCCAGGCGTCCTCGCGGTTCGAGCGCGCGCTCACGGCCGCGCGCGAGCTCGCCAGCGGCCTCGCTCCCGGCGACGCCGCGGCGCTCGTCCTCGCGGGCGCCCCGGCCCGCGTCGCCCTCGCGTCGACCACCAACCTCGCCGCCGTCAGCGAGGCGCTCGCCGCGGCGGCGCCGTCGGACCGCGCAACCGACATCGACGGCGCCCTCGCGCTCGCTCGCGATCTGCTCCGGGGGCTGCCTCAGAGCGACAAGCGCATCGTGCTCCTCAGCGACCTCGCGGACGGCACGCCCGGCGCCCCGCCCATCTCGGGCACCCCCGACATCGCCACGTGGGTGCCGCTCCAGGAGCTCGAGGCGACGGGCCAGGACTGCGGGATCGTGCGCGCCGATCGATCCGGCCAGAAGGCGCGCGTCCGCGTCGTCTGCACCGCCGCGTCGACCGCGGCGCGCGGGCCCGACATCGCCGTCGCGCAGCGAGACGGCGGCGCGGACGCGCCGCCCGCCGCGGGCTCCGCCGCCCCAGGCGCCTCCGCCGCGGCGGGGCGATCCCTCGAGGTGCGCGCCGGCGACGCCGTGCTCGGCAAGGTCGCGCTCGATCCGGCCCTGCGCGCCGAGGAGCTCTCGATCGACCTCCCCGCCGGGGCGCCCGAGATCCTGATCGCCGCGCTCACCGGCGGCGACGCGATCGCCGAGGACGACCGCGCCCCGATCATCTCCGCCGGCGGCCCGCTCTCGATCGCGGTCGTTGTCGACCCCGCGACCACGCACGTCGAGACGGGCGGCCCGCCGCCGCTCGAGCAGGCCCTCTCGGCGCTCGACCTGGACGCGCAGATCAGGCCGCTGCCCTCGGTCCCGGAGCACGCGGACGAGCTCGCCGCGCACGCCGGGCTCATCGTCGATGACGCGCCCGGCTTCACGCCGGAGGTGCGCCGCTCGCTCGCCGCGTGGATCGAGCGCGGCGGCGTCGCGCTGCTGACGCTCGGCCAGCGCGCGGCCGCGGCGCCGCTCGGCGCGGGGTTCGAGCCGCTGGTCCCCGGCGTCGTCCGCTGGTCGGCCTCCCCGGTGCCCGGCGTGGATCCGGCGACGGCGGGCTGGCTCGGCCCATCCGCGCCCGGCCTCGCCGACGTCGCCCCGCGCGGCCGGGCGACGCTGGGAGCCGAGGCCTCCGAGGGCGCCGAGGTGCTCGCGCGGTGGGCGGACGGCGCCCCGTTCCTCGTGCGCCGCCCGCTCGGGCGCGGCGTGGTGCTGTTCATGACGCTGCCCCTCAGCACGGAGGAGAGCGACGTCGCGCTGCGGCCCGCGTTCCTGTCGCTGCTCGACGGCTTCGTCGGCGCCGCGCGCGCCCGCGGCGGCGCGCGGCGCCTCTCCGCGGGCGAGGTGTGGACGTTCGACGGCTACCACGACGTCAAGGTCGAGCGCGTGCGGTTCGATCGTGACGGGGCCTCGCAGGGCTCGCGATCACGCGAGGCGCTCCCCGTCGCCGAGGTCGAGCGGCGCCTGCGCGTGTCTCCGCCGCTCGCCGGCCTCTACGAGCTCACCCTCGACGGCGAGCGCTCGACGCGCGTCGTGTCCGTCCCGGAGCGCGAGATCGACCTCCGCCCGCGGCGCGTCGCCGAGAGCGCCCGCGCGGCCGAGCTGGGCGGCATGGCCGCGTCCATCGACGGGTCGCCCTACGTCGCGCTGCTGCTGCTCGGATTGCTCGCGGTCGAGCTCCTGCTGCGCTCCATCGCAGGGCGGCAGGAGCCGGCGGAAGGCCGGGCGAGCTGAGGTCGGCCGCCGCGGGCGCGCTCGCCCACGCGGAGCGCGCGCCTGCCGGCGCGGAGCAGCCGGCGTCGAGTCGAGTCGAGTCGAGTCAACCGACCGCACCGCACCGCACCGCGTCGCCGCGCTCAGTGCGTCTGCCAGTGCGGGGGGATCTCGTCCGCCGGCGCGAACTCGGGCTTGGCCGGCGCGGCGGGCACGGTGGCGGCCCGGCGAGGCCCGTTCGGCTTGAAGCTGTGCTCTGCAGCGGGGAACGTGCGCGACTGGACCTCGTCCACGTAGGCGCGCGTCGCCTCCACGATCTGATCGCCGACCTCGGCGAAGCGCTTCGCGAACTTCGGCGTCAGCTCGCGGAACATCCCGAGCAGGTCGTAACAGACGAGCACCTGCCCGTCGCAGCCGGCCCCGGCGCCGATGCCGATCGTCGGGACGGAGACCGCGGCCGTCACCTCCTGCGCGAGATCCGGCGGGATGGCCTCGAGCACGATCGCGTAGGCGCCCGCCTCGTCGAGGATGCGCGCGTCGGCGATGAGGCGCTCGGCCGCCTCGTCGCCCTTGCCCTGCACCTTGAAGCCGCCCATCGCGTGCACCGACTGCGGCGTGAGCCCGAGGTGACCCATCACCGGGATGCCCGCGGCGACGATCCGGCGCACGTGCTCGGCGATCTCCTCGCCTCCCTCGAGCTTGATGCTCTCGAAGCTGCCCTCCTTCATCATGCGCCCGGCGTTCTCGAGCGCGTGCATCGGGGAGAGCTGGAAGCTCATGAACGGCATGTCGCCCACGACGTGGGCCCGCCGCGCGCCGCGCGCCACCGCGCGCCCGTGGTAGCAGATCTCCTCGACCGTCACGGGGAGCGTCGTCGTGTGCCCCTGCACGACCATCCCCAGCGAGTCGCCGACGAGCAGCAGATCGGCGCCGCCCTCGTCGAGCAGCCGCGCCATCGTGAAGTCGTAGGCCGTCACCATCGCGATCGGCGAGACCCCTTTGCGGGACCGGATCTCGGGGACCGTGACCTTCGTCGAGCGCTGCGCTGGCCTGCGTGCGCTGCCGCCACCGTTGCCTTGCGGACCGTACATGTGCCTCCGGGTCGCGGCCGCACTCGCGGTCCACGCCTCGCGACAAGCTAGGGCGGCCCCCGCTGCGGGGCAAGACGCGGCGCGCGGCCGTCGCGGGCGGGCAAGCCGCAATCTTCAGCGTTCTCGCCTGGTTACCGATTGGTCGCCAACCGGTCGCCGGCCGCCCGCGGCGTGCGGCCCGGACGCCGCGCAGCAGCCCCTGCGGCGCGGCGGCGCGATCGCAGGAGCGGCCGGATCAACCGTGGCGCGGGCCGGCGCCGCGGACGGGGTGCGCCGTCCCCGTCGTCCGCGAGCCGCCCGGAGGCGCGGACCTCGGGTTGGTCAGCGCGGTCAGGACGTGATCGCGCCAGGCGCCGTCGATGAACAGGTAATCGCGCGCGTACCCCTCGACGGCGAAGCCGAGGCGCCGGAGCAGCCGGCCGCTGCGCTCGTTGTGCGGCAGGTAGTTCGCCATCACCCGGTGGAAGCCCAGCGTGTCGAACATGTACGCGATCCCCGCCTCGATCGCCTCGAACATCAGGCCCGAGCCCACGGCGCGCTGGTCGAGCGAGTAGCCGAGGGTCGCGGCCTGGAAGGCGCCGCGGACGAACTGCGTGAAGTTGCAGACCCCGATCACCTCGCCGCCGGGCGCGCCGCGCCACTGCAGCGCGAGCCGGAGCGCGCGATCCGCGGCGAAGTCCTCGTGGTCGCGGAGGAGGCGCTCGCGCCAGAACGCCTCGGTGTAGAAGCCCTCGGGGCGCGGCGGATCCCACCGCGCCAGGTGGTCGCGGTTGCGCTCGAAATAGGCGAGGTAGCGGCCAGCGAGCTCGACGGAAGGGATGAAGAGGCGCAGCCGCGGGGTCTCGATACAGACGGGGCTCTTCAAGGGGCCTCCAGCGCGACGCGCCTAGGACAGGGTCCCTTCGTCGAGGCGGCGCATCCCTTCGAGCAGCAGCGCCTCCGGTGACGCCGTGATGCTGCGGGTGCTGGGCGAGAAGCTCGGGTCGAGGCGGAAGTCGCCCTCCCGGAGCGTGAGCATCCGGTAGAACGCGTCCTCGCCCTGCGCGCCGGCCCAGAGCGCATGGACGACCTGCCCGTCGGCGAAGTGGATCTCGCCGGCCATGGAGTTCGCCTGGATCTTGAGCGCGCACGTCTTCCGGCCGTGCCAGAGGATCTGGATCATGTCCGGCAGGCCCATCTCGGCGAGCGAGCCGGACACGCCGCGGGGGACGGCGGTCGTCGAGCGCCGCTCGATGAGCTGGCGGAGCTTGGCGGCCATGACGTCGGTCGACGCCGGCTTCGAGACGAAGTCGTCGACGCCGAGATCGAAGGCGCGCTGGGCGGTCTGCCGGTCCGTCTTCGCGGTGAGGATGACCCACGTCTTGTCGCGGCCGAAGCCGAGCTTCAGGGCGTCGGCGCGGAGCGCGAGGCCGGCGTCGGGCTCCTCGAGGTCGATCTCGCTGACGACCACCTCGATGTCCTTCGTCTCGAGCTCGCGGCGCGCCTGCGCCACGTTGCGCGCGATCGAGACCTCGAAGCCCTGCTCGAGCAGGCGCAGCTCGAGCACCGTCGTCTCCTCGGGATCCGGGTCGACGATGAGCGCCTGGTGCCGATCGGAGAGCAGCTTCGCGCGCATGTCGTCGCCGGTCATGACCTGGCGGAAGAGATCGACGATGTTCGGATCGAAGATGGTGGCGCGGTACTGGGCGAGCACGTCGCAGGCCTCCGGCGGGCGGAGCGCCTTGCGGTACGGGTTGCGCGGGTTCTGCGTGAGATCGGCGTAGGTGTCCGCGACCGCGAGGATGCGCGCGCCGAGCGGGATCTCCTTGCCCGACAGGCCATCGGGGAAGCCGCTGCCGTCGTAGCGCTCGTACATCATGCTGATCGCCGAGACGACCTCCTGCGGCAGCCCCACCGACTCCATGAGGTGCGCCGGAAGATCGACGCTCTTCGTCGCGGCGAGCCGGTGCCCCTCGTACTCGGCGACGTTGAGCGCCGTGAGGTGGTACGGGCCGTTCTTGCCGAGGTCGTGCAGGTAGGCCGAGGCCACGTAGCTCGCGACCGTCGTCGGCGGCAGACCGATGCGCTCGCAGAGCTTGCGCACGATGCGAGCGACCGTGGACGAGTGGCCTCGAAGGTCCTGCCGCGCGTTCTCGAGCAGGCTCACGAGGACGTTGAGCGTCTCGACGTACGCGTGGGTCGTGGTCGGGTGCGCCGGCGGCGGGGGCGGCGCCACGGCGACCGGCGCGGAGATCGGGGCGGGAGCGACCTGCTGCTGCGGAGGCGGCGAAGGAGGCACCGGCGTGGGCGGCGGGCCGGCCGGGGCCACCCGGGGCGGCGCGGAGGGCGCCCGCATCACCGCGGGCACCTGCGGCGCCGTGACGAGCGCCGCCGGTATTGGCGCCGCCTGCGTGGGCGCCGCAGCGTGCGCCGGCTGCGCGTGCATCGCCTGCGGGTGCATCGGCGCCGCCTGCGTGGGCGCCACGTGCGCCGGCGGCACGTGCATCGTCTGCCCGTGCGGCGGCAGCGGGACCGCCGCGGGCACGTGCGTCATCGACGCGCGCTCGTGCGTGATCGACGCGCGCTCGTGGGTCATCGACGCGCGCTCGAAGGGGTTATTGCTGTTGGTGTAGAGGATCTCGTCGAACGAGTTGACCGGGCGCAGCAGCGAGCTGAACGCGGTCGTGTCGCCCCGGTAGTGGTACGCGATGGCCGCGCGGACCGCCGCCGGCCTGGCGACGATGGCGCGTACGTCCCGCACGCCCGCGGCGAGCCGGATCTCGTGCAGCGCGACGTCGTTGTCGGGATCCGCGGTCGCGACCGACAGCGTCGTGTTCCGATCGTCGAGCAGGACCGGGAAGACGCCGTGCAACGTCGCGGTGATCGCCGAGACCTTGGCGAGCACGCGGGGCTCGATGATCGCCTTCGAGAGCTTCTCGGTCGAGACGAAGCGGGTGTTGTGGACGGTCGCGATGAACTTCAGGAGCTCGGCCTCGTTGACGATGTCGAGCTCGATGATGGCGTCCTCGATACGGCCGCGCGTACGCATCGCGTACTCCACCGCACGACGGTGATCGTCCGGGGTGATGCGCCCCTCGAGGACGAGGCGATCGGCAATCCGCTGGTTCAATCCTTGAACGGAAGCCATCGAAACCCTGATTCTACCCAGAAATTGGAGGTGGCGCGCCCAAGAACCCTCGCGGAACGGGAGCACGCGGGGAGAGCTGGCCAGCCGCTAGCGGCGTATACAGCCATGGGGTGCGCTCGAGGAATGAGAGCAGAGCTCGGCGCGGCGCGCGAGCCCCGTGAGCGCTCCAGCCGACGCCGGTTGGCTGGCGATGCCCGCTCGACCCGATACGCTGCGACGTGGAAGTGAAGACTGACCCCGGGTGGGCGCGCACGCCACGTCCGGCGCGGCCCGCCAGGTGGGTGAGCCTGGGGCGAAGCGGAAGACGCCTCCCGAGACGCCGCAAACGCGCTTCGGGAGATGGGCGGCGCGCCCGGGGTCGGGGTTGAATCCCGCCCTGGGCGCGCCGGCAGGAGATCACTCCTCGTTCACGGCCGTGAGCGTCTCCTCGGGACGCGGCCGCGGGGCGACGTACGGCGCTTGCGCCACCGGCTCGCCCTCGACCACGACCTGGAGGCGCTTGTAGGCGGGCAGCCCCGTCCCGGCCGGGATCAGGCGGCCCATGATGACGTTCTCCTTGAGACCGCGGAGATCGTCCGTCTTGCCGTTGATCGCGGCCTCGGTGAGCACCTTGGTCGTCTCCTGGAACGACGAGGCGCTGATGAACGACTCGGTCGACAGGCTGGCCTTGGTGATGCCGAGGAGGAGCGCCTCCGCGATGGCGGGCTTGCCGCCGCGCTCGAGCACGGTCTCGTTCTCCTTCTCGAAGATGTGCTTCTCGACCTGCTCGTCGACGAGGAAGTTCGTATCGCCGACCTCGCGCACGCGGACCCGCCGGAGCATCTGCCGGACGATGACCTCGATGTGCTTGTCGTTGATGCCGACGCCCTGGAGCCGGTAGACCTGCTGGATCTCGTTCACGAGCCAGGCCGACAGCTCCTTCTCGCCCTTCACCCGGAGGATGTCGTGCGGGTTCGGCGGGCCGTCCTGGAGGGGGTCGCCCGCGCGCACCCGGTCGCCCGGCTGCACCTGGATGTGCTTGCCCTTCGGGATCAGGTACTCGCGCGCCTGATCGCCGAGCGCGTGCCCGTCCGGCGAGTACGGCGTGATGATGACCTTCCGCTTGCCCTTCGTGTCCTTGCCGAAGTTCACCTCGCCGTCGATCTCGCTGATGATCGCGTGATCCTTCGGCTTTCGGGCCTCGAACAGCTCGGCGACGCGGGGCAGACCACCGGTGATGTCCTGCACCTTCGTCGTGTCGCGCGGGATCTTGGCGATGACCTCGCCGGCCTCGATGATATCCCCCTCCTGCGCGACGATGTGGGCGCCGACAGGGAGCAGGTAGCGCGCCTCGAGCTCGCTGTTCGGGAGCTTCAGCGTCCTGCCCGACTCCGGGTCCTTCAGCGAGATGCGCGGGCGGACGTCGGCCGCCTTCGACTCGATGACGACCTTTCGCGAGAGGCCCGTCACCTCGTCGAGGCGATCCTGGACGCTGACGCCCTCGATGAGGTCGCCGAACTTCACGACGCCGGAGACCTCGGTGAGGATCGGCGTCGCGAACTGGTCCCACTCGGCGAGCAGCTCGCCGGGCTTGGTGCGCTCGCCGTCGGCCTTCTTGAGGATGGCGCCGTAGACGAGGCGGTTGTGCTCGCGCTCGCGGCCCGTCTCGTCGACGACCACGATCTCGCCGTGGCGGTTCATGACCACCATGGTGCCGTCCTTCTTCTTCTGGACGACCGCGCGGCGGAGACGGACGGTGCCCTCGGTGCGGGCCTCGAGGTAGCTCGCCTCGATCTTGCCGCGCGCCGCGGTGCCGCCGATGTGGAAGGTGCGCATCGTGAGCTGCGTGCCCGGCTCGCCGATCGACTGGGCGGCGATGATGCCCACCGCCTCGCCGATGTTGACCCGGTAACCGCGGGCGAGGTCGCGCCCGTAGCACAGCGCGCAGACCCCGCGGCGGAGCTGGCACGTGAGCACCGAGCGGATGACGACCTCCTCGATGCCGGCGTCCTCGATGGACCGCACCGCCTGCTCGTCGAGCTCGGTGTTCGCCGTGATGAGCACCTCGCCGGTGAGCGGGTCGACGACGTCCTCCAGCGCGACGCGGCCGAGGATGCGGTCGCCGAGCGGCTGGATGACCTCGCCGGCCTCCTCGAGCTTCGCCACGCGGATGCCGTCGAGCGTGCCGCAGTCGAACTCGGAGATGACCGCGTCCTGCGCCACGTCGACGAGACGCCGGGTGAGGTACCCCGAGTTCGCCGTCTTGAGCGCCGTGTCGGCGAGCCCCTTCCGGGCGCCGTGCGTCGAGATGAAGTACTGGAGCACGCTGAGACCCTCGCGGAAGTTCGCGGTGATCGGCGTCTCGATGATCTCGCCGGACGGCTTGGCCATCAGGCCGCGCATCGCGGCCAGCTGCCGGATCTGCTGCGTGGAGCCGCGCGCGCCGGAGTCGGCCATGATGTAGATGGGGTTGAAGCTCGGCTCGATCGACTCCTTGCCGGTCTCGTGATCGACGACCGTCTCCTTGCCGATGCCGCCCATCATCTCGGTCGTGACCTGGTCGGCGATGCTCGCCCAGATATCGACGATCTTGTTGTACCGCTCGCCGTCGGTGATGAGCCCCTCCTGGTACTGCTCGACGACGCGCTCGACCTCCTTCTGCGCCTCGCCCAGGAGGACCTTCTTGGCCGCCGGGATCACCATGTGATCCATGCAGATCGAGATGCCCGCCCGCATCGCGTGGTCGAAGCCGAGCGTGCGGAGCCGGTCCGCGAGGAGGACGGTCTCCTTGTTGCGGTGGATGCGGTAGCAGACGTCGATGAGCGCCGAGAGCGCCTTCTTGTCGAGGGTCTTGTTCGCGTACTCGAACGCGACCCCCTTCGGGAGGACCTCGGAGATGATGACGCGGCCCACCGTGGTCTCGACGATGCGGCGCTTCACGTGGCCGAACTCATCGAGCTGCGGGTTGCCGTCGTCGTCGATGATCGGGACGCGGACGCGGACGCCGGCGTGCAGCGCGACCTCGCCGTTGTCGTAGGCCATCCGCACCTCCTCGGGGGAGGCGTAGATGCCCCGCAGGTAGCCCTGCGCCACGCCGTCCTCGCCGAAGGCGAGGGTGTCCGCGCGGTACGACCCCTTCTCGAACTTCCGCTCGCGGGTCGCGTAGTAGAGCCCGAGCACGATGTCCTGGGTCGGGTTGATGATCGGCTTGCCGCTCGCGGGCGAGAGGATGTTGTTCGTGCTCATCATGAGCACGCGCGCCTCCATCTGCGCCTCGACCGACAGCGGCACGTGGACCGCCATCTGGTCGCCGTCGAAGTCGGCGTTGAACGCCGCGCAGACCAGCGGGTGCAGCTGGATCGCCTTGCCCTCGATGAGGACCGGCTCGAACGCCTGGATGCCGAGGCGGTGGAGCGTCGGGGCGCGGTTCAGGAGCACCGGGTGCTCGCTGATGACCTCCTCGAGGATGTCCCAGACCTCCGGGCGCTCCTTCTCCACCATCTTCTTGGCGCTCTTGATGGTGTTGACGTAGCCGCGCTCTTCCAGCTTGTTGTAGATGAACGGCTTGAAGAGCTCGAGCGCCATCTTCTTGGGCAGACCGCACTGGTGCAGGCGCAGCGTCGGGCCCACGACGATGACCGAGCGGCCCGAGTAGTCGACCCGCTTGCCGAGCAGGTTCTGGCGGAACCGGCCCTGCTTGCCCTTCAGCATGTCGGAGAGCGACTTGAGCGGGCGCTTGTTCGGGCCGGTGATCGTCTTGCCGCGACGGCCGTTGTCGAACAGCGCGTCGACCGCCTCCTGCAGCATCCGGCGCTCGTTCCGGATGATGATCTCCGGCGCGTTCAGCTCGAGGAGCCGCTTCAGGCGGTTGTTGCGGTTGATGACGCGGCGGTAGAGGTCGTTGAGATCGCTGGTCGCGAAGCGGCCGCCGTCCAGGGGGACGAGCGGGCGCAGATCCGGCGGGAGCACCGGGATCACGGTCAGCATCATCCACTCGGGCCGGTTGCCGCTCTCGCGGAACGCCTCGACGACCTTGAGCCGCTTCGCGAGCTTCTTCCGCTTGGCCTCGCTGGTCGCGGCGCGCATCTCCGTCCTGAGCAGCTCCGCCAGGCCGTGGACGTCGACCTGCTTGAGCATCTCGAGGATCGCCTCGCCGCCCATGCCGGCGCTGAACTTGTCGTCACCGTACTCGTCGAGGAGCTGCAGATACCGCTCCTCGCTCAGGAGATCGCCCCGCATGAGGCCAGTCTCCTTGGGATCGATGACGATGTACGCCTCGCAATAAAGCACCTTCTCCAGGTCCTTGAGCGTGATGTCGAGCATGTTGCCGATGCGCGACGGCAGGCTCTTCAGGAACCAGATGTGGGCGACCGGCGTGGCCAGCGAGATGTGCCCGAGCCGCTCGCGCCGGACCTTCGACTGGATGACCTCGACGCCGCACTTCTCGCACACGATCCCACGGTGCTTCATGCGCTTGTACTTGCCGCAGTTGCACTCGTAGTCCTTCACAGGCCCGAAGATCTTGGCGCAGAACAGACCATCGCGCTCCGGCTTGAACGTCCGGTAGTTGATGGTCTCCGGCTTCTTCACCTCGCCGTGCGACCACTCGCGGATCTTCTCCGGGCTCGCGAGCGAGATGCGGATGGCGCTGAACGACAGCGGGTCCTTGGGCTTCTCGAAGAAGCTGAAGATGTCACGCATGGAGACCTCCGGAGACAGAAACGAAACCGATGAACCTGTCCGCGCCCACTGCTTGAGCGCTCGGGAGCGCGCCGCCCGCGCGGCGCGCCTCCCCTGCCGTCACCGAAAAGGCGCGCGGCGCTCGTGACGTGACGAACTGCATCACTCCTCTTCCTCCGCGGCCGACGCCTCCACGCCCGCGCTCGTCTCGACCAGCTCGACGTTCAGGCACAGCGACTGGAGCTCCTTGATGAGCACGTTGAAGCTCTCCGGCAGCCCCGCCTCCAGGGTGTAGTCCCCCTTCACGATGGCCTCGTACATCCGGGTGCGGCCCATCACGTCGTCGCTCTTCACCGTGAGGAACTCCTGCAGCGCGTAGGCCGCGCCGTAGGCCTCCATCGCCCAGACCTCCATCTCGCCGAGCCGCTGCCCGCCGAACTGCGCCTTGCCGCCGAGGGGCTGCTGCGTGACGAGCGAGTACGGCCCGATCGAGCGAGCGTGGATCTTGTCGTCGACCAGGTGGTGGAGCTTCAGCATGTACATGATGCCCACCGTGACGTTCTGATCGAACGCGTCGCCCGTGCGCCCGTCGAAGAGGATCGCCTGGCCCGAGGTCGGGAGACCCGCGAGATCGAGGGCGCCCTTGATGTCCGACTCGTGCGCGCCGTCGAACACCGGCGATCCCATGAAGACGCCCTCGTCGACCGTCTTGACGAAGCGCTTGACGTCGCCGTCGTCGAGGTTGTCGAAGAAGCCGTTCATCGTCTCGTCGCCCGCATAGATGGCCTTCAGGTGCTCCTTGATCTCGGCGCTCGCCCGCTGCTGCTCGATCATCCGCTGCAGCTGGTTGCCGAGCTCGAAGGCGCCCCACCCGAGGTGGATCTCGAGGATCTGGCCGACGTTCATGCGGCTCGGCACGCCGAGCGGGTTCAGCACGAGATCGACCGGCCTGCCGTCCTGCAGATACGGCATGTCCTCCTCGGGGAGGATGCGGCTGATGACGCCCTTGTTGCCGTGGCGGCCCGCCATCTTGTCGCCGACCTGGAGCTTGCGCTTGATGGCGATATAGACCTTCACCATCTTGATGACGCCCGGCGGCAGCTCGTCGCCCTTGGAGAGGCGATCGATCTTGTCGCGGAAGTGCTCCTCGCGCGTGCGGACGAGCTCCTCGAGGTCGCGCAGGATCTGCTGGACCCGCTCGGCGTCGTCGACGGGGATCTCCCCCCAGTACTTGCGGGGGATCTCGGCGAGCGAGGGCTCGTCGATGATGGCGCCCTTCTGGAAGAGCACCTTGCCCTTGTCGTCGACGAGCTTGCCCGTCGTCTCCTTGCCGAGGAGGAGCTCGCGGATGCGGCGGAAGAACGAGTCGCGGAGGATCTTGATCTCCTCGTCGCGCGTCCGCTCGATCCTGGCCCGCTCCTGATCCTCGATGTCCCGCGCGCGATCGTCCTTCTCGGTCCCCTTGCGCGAGAACACGCGGGCGTTGATGACGATCCCGCCGACGCCGGGCGGCACCTTGAGCGAGCTGTCGCGGACGTCCCCGGCCTTCTCGCCGAAGATCGCCCTGAGCAGCTTCTCCTCGGGGGAGAGCTGGGTCTCGCCCTTCGGCGTGATCTTGCCGACCAGGATGTCGCCCGGCCGCACCTCGGCCCCGATGCGCACGATGCCGGAGTCGTCGAGGTCCTTGAGCGCCTCCTCGCCGACGTTCGGGATGTCGCGGGTGATCTCTTCCTTGCCGAGCTTCGTGTCGCGGGCGACGCACTCGAACTCCTCGATGTGGATCGAGGTGAACACGTCGTCCTTGGCGATGCGCTCGGAGACAAGGATCGAGTCCTCGAAGTTGTAGCCCTGCCACGGCATGAACGCGACGAGCACGTTCTGGCCGAGCGCGAGCTCGCCCATGTCCGTCGACGGGCCGTCGGCGAGCACGTCGCCCTTCTTCACCACCTCGCCCGTCCTGACGACCGGCTTCTGCGTGTAGCAGGTCGACTGGTTCGAGCGCTGGAACTTCATGAGGTGGTAGATATCGGGCACCTCGGCGCCCTCGCCCTCGGCGCGGACGACGATGCGCGTCGCGTCGACGCTCTCGACGACCCCGGGGCGCCGCGCGATGACGCAGACGCCGGAGTCGCGGGCGAGCCGCTCCTCCATGCCGGTGCCGACGAGGGGCGCGTGCGACACGACGAGGGGCACGGCCTGACGCTGCATGTTGGCGCCCATGAGCGCGCGGTTCGCGTCGTCGTGCTCGAGGAACGGCACGAGCGCGGCGGCGACCGACACCATCTGGTTCGGCGCGACGTCCATCAGCTCGACCATCTCGGGCGTGACGATCTTGAACTCGCCGTTGTAGCGGGCCGAGACCAGCGACTCCTTGAAGCGACCGCCCTCGTCGAGGTTCACGGTCGCCTGCGCGATGTACTTGCCCTCCTCTTCGAGCGCGGAGAGCCAGATCACGTCCTCGGTCACCCGGCCGTTCTCGACCTTCCGGTACGGCGTCTCGACGAACCCGAACTCGTTCACGCGGGCGAACGTCGACAGCGAGGCGATGAGGCCGATGTTCGGCCCTTCCGGCGTCTCGATCGGGCAGATACGGCCGTAGTGGGTCGCGTGGACGTCGCGCACCTCGAACCCGGCCCGCTCGCGGGTCAGGCCGCCCGGGCCGAGCGCCGAGAGGCGGCGCTTGTGGGTGACCTCCGAGAGCGGGTTGGTCTGGTCCATGAACTGCGAGAGCTGGGAGCTCCCGAAGTACTCCTTCACGACCGCGCTGACCGGCTTCGCGTTGATCAGATCGTGGGGCATGAGCGTGTCGATCTCCTGCGACATGCTCATGCGCTCCTTGATCGCGCGCTCCATGCGGACGAGGCCGATGCGGTACTGGTTCTCCATCAGCTCGCCGACCGCGCGCACGCGGCGGTTGCCGAGGTGGTCGATGTCGTCGACCGAGCCGCGCCCGTTCTTGAGCTCGATCAGGTGGCGCACGGTCTCCAGGATGTCCTGGGGCGTGAGCACCGTGAGATCGAGACCCGGCCGCTCGTCCTCGGGGACATCCCGGTAGAACTTGTAGTTCAGCTTCAGCCGGCCGACCTTCGACAGGTCATAGCGCTCGGCGTTGAAGAACAGGTTGTGGAACAGGGTCTTGGCGGTCTCGAGCGTCGGCGGATCGCCCGGCCGCAGCCGCCGGTAGATCTCCAGGATCGAGTCCTCCATCGTCTTCACCTTGTCGGTGAGCAGCGTGTCGCGGAGGTACGAGCCGACGTTCAGGCCGTCGATGAAGAGGATGCGGAACTGCTCGATGTTCGCGTCGCGCAGCCGCTCGAGCTTCGCCTCGGTGAGCTCCTCGTTCACCTCGACCACGACCTCGCCGGTCTCCGGGTCGACGATGTCGTGCGCCGCGACCTTCCCGACGAGCTCCTCCGGCTCGAGGCTGAGCCGCTCGAGCTTCGCCTCCTTCATCTTCCGGATGGCAGCGCGGGTGAACTTGGTGTTCTTCTTGACGATGACGTCGTTGCCGATCTTGATGTCGCGCGTCGTCCGCTGACCGGCGAGGAGATCGTACTCGATGCTCTTCGCGTACTTGCCACCCTTCTCGAGGTACACGGTCTCGGTCGAGTAGAAGTAGTTCAGCAGGTCCTGGGTCGAGTACCCGAGCGCGCGCAGGAGCACCGTGGCGTGCATCTTCCGCCGGCGATCGATGCGAACATAGATGATGTCCTTCGGGTCGAACTCGAAGTCGAGCCACGAGCCGCGGTACGGGATCACGCGCGCGGAGTAGAGCAGCTTGCCGCTGGAGTGCGTCTTGCCCTTGTCGTGATCGAAGAAGACGCCGGGGCTCCGGTGCAGCTGGCTGACGACGACGCGCTCGGTGCCGTTGATGATGAACGTGCCCGTCTCGGTCATCAGCGGGAGCTCGCCGAAGTAGACCTCCTGCTCCTTGATGTCGCGCACGATCCGCTCCCCGCCGTCGCGGGTGTCGTAGATCATCAGCTGGTTCGTGACCTTGATCGGCGCCGAGTAGGTCATGCCGCGCTGGCGGCACTCATCGACGTCGTACTTCGGCGGCTCGAGGTTGTACGAGACGAAGACGAGCTCGCTCGTGCCGTTGAAGTCTTTGATCGGGAAGACCGAGCGGAACACCGCCTGCAGCCCGACCTCCTCCCGCTCGTTCGGCGGAACGCTCATCTGGAGGAATTTGTCGTAGCTCGACTTCTGGATGTCGATCAGGTTGGGGACGTCGATGATGCGACGAACGCGACCCAGGTTCTTACGGACGCGGAAGTTGGATTGGACGACCGACGGCATCGATTTCCTCCGGCTCACACGAGCCGTGCGGGGCGGGCGCACGGCTCGAACCGAGCAACGAACACGAAGCTACGCACGAATGGCGAGCGAGCGTCCCCAGGGAATGAGGACCCAAAACATCTTGGCTGTGGGGGCAGAGCGGACCGCGTGGCGACCCATTGAGCTCCGACGTTGGCCGAGGACCCGCACCCGCGGTCCTCTTCAGAGTTGACCGAGGACCCGTACTCGCGGTCCTCTTCAGCGTTGCGCGAGGGCCCGCATCCGCGGTCCCGTTCATCAGACAAAAGCCGGACGTGCGGCAGGGACGACCGCCCCTGCCGCCGTCCGCCGGCGGATCCCGATTTCCCTAGCAGGGAGCGGTGATCGTTACTTGAGCTCGACGGTAGCACCTGCCTCGACGAGCTTCTTCTTCATCTCCTCCGCGTCCGCCTTGGAAACCTGCTCCTTGACGGTCTTCGGCGCGGCCTCGACCAGGTCCTTCGCCTCCTTCAGGCCCAGACCGGTGATCTCGCGGATCGCCTTGATGACGCCGATCTTGTTGCTGCCGGCGTTCGCAAGGATGACGTCGAACTCGGTCTGCTCCGGGGCCTTCTCGGCCGGAGCGGCGCCGGCCGCGGGGCCGGCGGCGACGGCCACGGCCGCGGGGGCAGCCTTGACGCCCCACTTGTTCTCGAGGTCCTTGATGAGCTCGGCGATCTGGATGACAGGGAGGTTGGAGAGGTAATCGACGACCTGCTCGCGCGTGATCTCAGCCATTGCAAGACTCCTTCAAACTCTTCTGCGCGCCCCGGGGAGGGGGCCCATGTAAACCAAAACCAGACGGGCGCAAGGCCCAATTGATACGAAAGCGCCCTCTCAGGCCTGCTTGCCCGCTTCCTCTTCCTTCGCCTTCAAGAGATAGGCGAAATTCTGGAGAGGCGCGTTGAGCTGCTGCACGAACTGCTGGAGCGGCGCCTGCAGCGTCGCGAGCAGCGTGGCACGAAGCTCATCCTTGCCGGGCATCGTCGCCAGCTGCGTCTCGACGGCGTCGCCCGAGAGGATCTGCCCCTCGATGAGCCCCGCCTTGATCTGCAGCTTCTGGTTGTCCTTGCGGAACGCCTTGACGACCTTGGCTGCCGCGCTCGGATCCTCGTAGCTCCAGGCCACACCGGTCATGCCGGTCAGGCTCTTCGAGAGGGTCTTCGCCCAGGGGTGCTCCTTGATGGCGTGGCGGACGAGCGTGTTCTTCACGACCCGGTACTCCACGCCGGACTTCCGGAACTCATCGCGAAGCTTGGTGACCGCCTCGACGTTCATCCCCTTGAAGTCCAGGAAGACCGCGGAAGACATCCGCTCGAACTTCTGCCGGACGGAGCCGATCAGCACTTCCTTCTGGGACCGTTCCATGGGCTACGCCTCCTCCGTCTTGCCGATGAAGTGGACCGGGTCGATGCGAACCCCGGGGCCCATCGTGGAAGACAGCGTGATGCTCCGGAGGTAGATGCCCTTGGCCGTCGCCGGCTTGGCCCGGACGAGCGCCTGGATGAGCGCGTCCGCGTTCACGTGGAGCGCGTTCTCCGCGAAGGAGACCTTGCCGATCCGCGCGTGCACGATGCCCGCCTTCTCGACGCGGTACTCCACCTTGCCGGCCTTCGCCTCCGAGACGGCCGTCTTCACGTCGAACGTCACGGTCCCGACCTTCGGGTTCGGCATCAGGCCGCGCGGACCGAGGATACGGCCGAGCTTGCCCACCAGACCCATCATGTCGGGCGTGGCGATCACGCGATCGAAGTCCATGAAGCCTTCCTGGACCTTGTTCACGAGATCCGCCTCGCCGACAAAGTCGGCGCCGGCCGCCTCGGCCTCCTTGGCCTTCTCACCCTTGGCGAAGACCAGGACCCGGAGCGACTGCCCCGTCCCATGCGGCAGCACGACGGCGCCGCGGACCATCTGGTCTGCGTGCCGCGGGTTGACGCCCAGCCGGACCGCGAGGTCCACCGTCTCGTCGAACTTGGCGGGCGCCGCTTGCTTCACGAGCGCGCACGCCTCCTGCAATGTGTACTTTCGCGCGCGGTCGACGACTGCCCGCGCTGCGACTTTCTTTTTGGCGACTTTCGGCACATGCCCTCCTTCTTAACGGCTCTCGCCTCCCACGGTGCGCCTGAAACTACCGTGGTAAGTCTTGCTTCTGGCCCGCCGGGCGCCCCTCGGGGCGCCAGCGCGGCGGGCGGCGCATCCCCGACGGCGGGGAGCGCGACCACCTCAGTCGACGACGTCGATGCCCATCGAGCGCGCCGTGCCCGCCATGCTGCGCATCGCGGACTCGAGGTTGGTCGTGTTCATGTCCTGCATCTTGAGCTGGGCAAGCTCCTGCAGCTGCTTCTGCGTGACCTTGCCCACCTTGACCTTGTTGGGCTCCTTGGAGCCCGCGCCCGGCTTCTTCTTCGTCTCGAGCCCCGCCGCCTTCTTGAGGAGCACGGAGGCCGGCGGCGTCTTCATGATGAACGTGAACGAGCGGTCCGAGTAGACCGTGATCACCACCGGGATGATCATGTCCCCCTGCGCCGCCGTCCGCGAGTTGAAGTCCTTGCAGAACGCCATGATGTTGACGCCGTGCTGGCCGAGCGCCGGACCGACGGGGGGCGACGGGTTGGCCTTGCCCGCCGGAAGCTGCAGCTTCACGTACCCTGTGACTTTCTTCGCCATGATGAATCTCGCACCCTATCGAACCGCCGCCCGACGGGCGGTCTACTATTCAGAGAAACAGCGAAGCACCGCGGAGGCGCGGTGCTCGCCCGCAGGTTTGCAGCCGTCCGTTCCCGGCTAGCGCTTCTCCACGGCTGAGAAGTCGAGCTCCACGCTGGTGGGTCGGCCGAAGATGCTGACCTTCACCTTGAGCTTCTGCTTGTCCATCTTCACGTCGTCGACCGTGCCGGTGAAGTTCGCGAAGGCGCCATCGAGGACCCGCACCTCCTCACCCACCTCGAACGTGAGCCGCGGCTTCGGCTTGACCGCCCCTTCGACGATCCCCCGCCGGAGATTGTCGATCTGAACGATCGGGACCTCCTGCGGCGTCTGGTTGCCGATGAAGCCGGTCACCTTGGGGGTGTCCTTGACCAGGTGCCAGACCTGCTCGTTCATCTCCATCTCCACGAAGATGTAGCCGGGCAGGCTGAGCTTCTGACGCACGCGGGTCTTACCGCCGGGACGGTTCTCCGTGACCGTCTCGCTCGGGATGAGGATCTCGCCAAACCGATCTTCCAGGCTGTACTGCTTCACGCGCTGCTGGAGCGCGTCGCGCACCTTCGCCTCGTATCCCGAGTAGGTATGGATGACGTACCACTTCTTGGCCATGGCGCTTGATTCCCTCAGGATCTCCCTGCTTCAGCTTCCATCGCCGTAAACGATGTTGGTCACGAATGCCCAGAAGCGGTCGAGCAGCGCCAGGTAGAGGGTCGCCACGGTGGTCGTCGCGATGACGACGAACGTCGCATTCGTCACCTCCTTCTTGGTCGGCCACTTCACCTTCGCCAGCTCGGCGGCGACCTCGTCGCTCCAGGCGCGGAGCTCGGCGTTGCGGAACGCGCGCAACACGACGATCAGCGCGACGACACCGCCGGCAATCATGCCGTACGTCGTCTTGTCGTCGTCACCCACCGCGGAGAGCGCCGGAAGCGTCCGGCTGAACCAGTCCTTGTTGGCCAGGGTCGCCCAGACGCCATGGACGACCTTGCCAAGCAGGTAGGCGAGCAGCATCCCCGCGGCGAAGAAGCCGGCGAGCACATAGCGCTCCGAGCCGAGCTGAGCAGCCGCGACCTCTTCGTCCTCGGCCTCATCGGCCTCGTTCGACTCATCGGCCCGCTGCGCCTCGGCGTCCTTCGCGTCAGCAGCCCCCGTCCTCTCGCTCTGCGCCACGAGGGACGAGTCCTCGGCGGGCGAGCTCGGTCCGGATTCTTCCGGCTCCTCGTCCTCCGCGACCTTCGGCGGCTGCTTGTCTTTTTGACCCTTCGCCATAACAACACCAAACGCGCCGACCCGCGGCAGACAGAGGCCTGCTCGGTGGGGATCCAAGGGCGGCCATGGGGCACCCACATCCCTCGGCAGGGGCAGAGAGGCTCGAACTCCCGACCTGCGGATTTGGAATCCGCTGCTCTACCAACTGAGCTATACCCCTAGAATCGCTGCGCCTTCCTGAGCACCCGTTCACTTCGTCTCGTCGTGAACCGTGTGCTTCTTGCACTGCTTGCAGAACTTCTTGAGCGACACCACCTGGTCCGGCGCCTTCGTGGTCTTGTAGTTCCGCGACTTGCACTCGCGGCAGGCCAGTGAGACGGCGATGCGCGCCGCACGCCACCCACCGGCCTGCTCGCCCACGTCGGCCTCCTACGCGAGGATCTTGGTGACGACGCCGGCGCCCACCGTCTTGCCGCCCTCGCGGATGGCGAAGCGCATCTGCTCCTCCAGCGCGACCGGCGCGATGAGCTCGATCGTCATCGTGATGTTGTCGCCCGGCATCACCATCTTCACCCCCTCGGGGAGGTTCACCGTGCCGGTCACGTCCGTCGTCCGGATGTAGAACTGCGGCCGGTAGTTGGTGAAGAACGGCGTGTGGCGCCCGCCCTCCTCCTTCTTGAGGACGTACACCTCACCGGTGAACTTCGTGTGCGGCGTGATCGACCCGGGCTTCGCCAGCACCTGGCCGCGCTCGATCTCTTCCTTCTCCACGCCGCGGAGCAGACACCCGACGTTGTCGCCCGCCTGCCCCTGATCGAGCAGCTTGCGGAACATCTCGACGCCGGTCACGACCGACTTCTTCGTGTCCTTGAAGCCGATGATCTGCACCTCGTCGCCGACCTTGATCACGCCGCGCTCGATGCGGCCCGTGGCCACCGTGCCGCGGCCCTTGATCGAGAACACGTCCTCGATCGCCATCAGGAACGGCTTGTCGATGTCGCGCACCGGCTCGGGGATGTAGCTGTCCAGCGCGCTGAGGAGCTGCTGGATCGTCTCCTCCCACTTCGGGTCGCCCTGCAGCGCCGGCAGCGACGCGCCCCGGACCACCGGCGCGTTGTCCCCGTCGAACTTGTACTTCGACAGAAGCTCGCGGACCTCCATCTCGACCAGGTCGAGCATCTCCGGGTCGTCCACCGCGTCGCACTTGTTGAGGAACACGACGATGTGGTTCAGGCCGACCTGCCGGGCGAGCAGCACGTGCTCGCGCGTCTGCGGCATCACGCTGTCGAGCGACGACACGACGAGGATCGCCCCGTCCATCTGCGCCGCGCCGGTGATCATGTTCTTGATGTAGTCGGCGTGCCCGGGGCAGTCGACGTGCGCGTAGTGGCGGTTCGCCGACTCGTACTCGACGTGCGCCGCCGCGATGGTCACCGTCTTGGTCTCGTCACGGACCGTCCCGCCCTTCGCGATGTCGGCGTACGAGATCGCCTTCGCCAGGTTGCGCTTCGACTGCACCTTGACGAGCGCCGCCGTGAGCGTGGTCTTGCCGTGGTCGATGTGGCCGATGGTGCCCACGTTCACGTGCGGCTTCGTACGAGTGAATTTCTCCTTGGCCATCGAGATGTCTCCTGCCGAAATGAAGTTCGCGACTGCGTTTCGCTGTCCTCGCTGGAGCCCACCATCGGGATTGAACCGACGACCTCGTCCTTACCAAGGACGTGCTCTGCCAACTGAGCTAGGTGGGCAAACGACCGACCACGGAGCGGGCGACCGGGTTCGAACCGGCGACGTTCAGCTTGGAAGGCTGACGCTCTACCAACTGAGCTACGCCCGCGGGCTTCCGTCGGGAGTGACCCCAGCGGATCTGGATCCTGGTCGGACCGCCTTCGGAGCGTAAAGACGCCCCGGTGGAGGGTGATGGATTCGAACCATCGTAGGCATTGCCGGCAGATTTACAGTCTGCTCCCTTTGGCCGCTCGGGCAACCCTCCAGATTTTCTCTATTTATTAGATTTTGCCGACTTTGTCTCTGCCGCGACCTCCCGAACCATCGACCTGTTGCCTTGCATCGGAGCTGACGAGGGGACTTGAACCCCTAACCCCCTGCTTACAAGGCAGGTGCTCTACCGATTGAGCTACGCCAGCGGCATCCACCCGCTGCCCGTCCCCGGGCTCCGGGAAACGTGCGTGCTGACCTAGCGAAATGTCCCAAGACCGATCACTTCTGTGCGAGCAATCAACTCCCGGCCCTGCTGGATCGCCGCCTGCACGGTTCGGAGTGCCCCGACCGGGCTGGACCGCAGCGAGGTGAAGCAGTTGGTGCCGCTCACGTCGCTCCGAAGGTAGACGAGTCCCGCGAAGGGAGGAGGCTCTTAGCCCCCTGCAAGAGACGTGTCAAGCGGTGTGCATCGTTTTCGTCCGTTTCGCTGGAATCGGCTTCGAGAGCGCGGGGCTGGCCGCGCCGTCGAGGTGGGCGGTCCAGAGCACCGGCGTCCTCCAGCGGCGCCGATCTCTCTCGAGCGCTCCCGGTTTTCAAGTGCGGACGTCGAGGAGCACGCTCCCGCGGCGCGCGGAGCGCAGCGGCGCGGCCCGCGCGGGGTCGCCCGGGCCGCGTTCCCCGCGCCGAACGCCACGCGCAGCGACGGCGTGGCGCGGGCGAGCGGCTGCGTGAGCGCGAACGCAAGCGAACGCAAGCGAACGCAGACGAACGCCAACGAGGGCGAAGACCAGGACGACGAGGACGACGGGGACGCGCGCTGGCGGCGCCTCGGGCCAGCGAGAGGTCCCTTGCGCTCCGCTCGCGGCTGCTGCGATCCTGCCCGGCGCACGTTCGCTCGGGCGCGCCGCGGAGCGGCCCGAGGCGACGATCGCGTTCCGTCATGCTTCGGGGGTAGAGGTTCGATCGCATGGAATGTCCCGCTTGCCATCAGCCAAACATCGATGGGGCGCGCTTCTGCGCCACGTGCGGCGCGCTCCTCCCTGTCGCGCCGGTGGAGGCAGACCCGCTCATCGGCGCGATCGTCGGCGGCCGGTTCCGCATCATCGGCGTGCTCGGCGAGGGCGGGATGGGCCGCGTCTACAACGGCGAGCAGCCGATGGGGACGTCGGTGCGGAAGGTCGCCATCAAGACGCTCCTCTCGCAGCACGCGAAGGATCCGCAGGTGGTCGCGCGCTTCATGCGGGAGTGCGGCACGGTCAGCGAGCTCGAGCACCCGAACACCATCAAGGTCTACGACTTCGGGCAGACGAACACCGGGGAGCTCTACATCGCGATGGAGCTCCTCAACGGGCAGTCGCTGGAGACGGCGCTCGAGCGGGGCGGCGCGCTCTCTCCAGAGCGCGTCGATCGCATCATCGCGCAGACGTGCGGGTCGCTCCAGGAGGCCCACGAGAAGGGGATCGTCCACCGCGACCTGAAGCCCGCCAACATCTTCTTGACCAAGCGCGCCGGCGAGGAGGACTACGTCAAGGTCCTCGACTTCGGCATCGCGAAGCGCGACGAGCGCAGCGCAAAGGCCGAGCAGAAGCTGACCCAGCAGGGGACGGTGCTCGGGACCCCGCCGTACATGAGCCCCGAGCAGTTCACGGGGACCGAGCTCGACGCGCGGAGCGACATCTACTCGCTCGGCGTGCTGACCTACGAGATGCTCACCGGGCGCCTGCCGTTCGACGCCGACACGCCATGGGCGTGGGCGACGCAGCACATGACGGCGCAGCCGTTCCCGTTCGAGGCGGTGCCGATGGGCGCCGCGGCCCCGCCGAAGATGAAGGCGGCCGTCATGAGGGCCCTCAGCAAGAGGCGCGAGGACCGGCAGCAGTCGGCGCGGGAGTTCTACGAGGATCTCACGATCGGCGCGGGCGCCCGCCTCTCGGTGCTCGCGGCGGCGCCCCGCACGCTCGTCGGGAGCGACGCGCCGACCAGCGGGACGGCGCTCATGCCGTCGCGCTCGGGTCAGACGCAGCTCGGGGAGCCGCTGTTCGTCGCGGGGCCGCCCACGGGATCGGGACCGGTGAGGACCGTCGTCAACCAGCAGGCCCATCAGGCCCATCAGGCCGCGACGGTCATGGATCAGGCTGTCGTTCCGGCGCACCCGGCCGTGCCCACGGGCAGCGGCCAGGTGTTCCCCGCGCCGCCGCCGGCTCCGCAGAAGAGCAAGGCAGCTCCGATCCTCGCCGCGGTCGCGGCCGTCGCGGTGCTCGGCGTCGTGGGCGTCGTCATGATGACGAGGGGGAGCGGCGGGAGCACGACCGAGGAGAGCACGTCGACCGCGATCCCGCTGCCCACGGGCGCACCGTCGGTCACCGTGGCGTCGGATCCCGTGGGCACGCCCACGAGCACGCCCACCACCACCCCGGAGCCTACGCCGCCCGAGCCCAACGGCCCGGACAAGACGGCTCCGGACACCCCGAAGCACACGTCGACCCCGACGACCCCGGCCGCGACCACCGGACCCAAGGCCCCGCCGCCTGGCAACGAGAAGGCGGAGCAGGAGTGCAGGGCCGCGATCAACCTGGCGAACGGAGGCAACACGGATCTCGCGGTGAAGCGCTTCGCGGCCTGCGATGGCCCCAAGAAGGCCGAGGCGAGAGCCGCTATCAGCGGTAGCGCCAAGCGTGCGGTCGCGTCCAAGGGGTGCGCGGCGAAGTCCCACGCCTTGGCCGCCGCGCGGATCGGGGCAGGCGAGGCGATGTCCCAGCTGCCAGCGCAATGTCGGTGAAGGACGTGGGCCGGATCGAGCACAACGCCCAGAGGGTCCGGGCTGTTCCAGGCTTGCCTTGACGCCCGATTTTGAGCGGTGCTAGATCCTGCCCCGACAGTTCTGAAAGTTCAGTGCACGCCGCGCCCTGGCTTTGCTTGGTCGGCGCTTGACTTTGGAACATGGGGGAGAAGGTCGCTCACGGGAAATGGGCAGTAAGATTCGTTTGGTCGCGCCTCGAATGAGCTGGCGCGACATATGTCGATCTGAACAGTTCGCTGGGCGATGGATCGCCCTTGACAATGTCAAATACGTTCAAGGCGGTTCCCAGCCGGCCGAAGCCGACGTTGTGGACGCCGACGATGACCTGGCCGACTTATGCGCGAGGATGCGCGAGGCCGACCGCACGGCGTGTGCGATCCTCTTCGTCGAGGACGACGCCGGAGTACCTGCGCGGGTCCAGCGGCTGCCGCAGCTTTGGCGCCGCGTCGCACATCACTGATCCGCCGGAACATCCTCATCCGCCCAGCCCAGCCGTCTGACGCGGCGAGCGCCCTCGGGAGCGTCTCGGCTAGAGCGGGGCGCAGCGTCGTGAGATACGGGCTCAGCCGCTAGGCAGGCGAGTGAGGCGTACGAAAGTACGCCGCAGCGAGCCGAACGACGCGGATGAGCCCGTAGCGCACGAAACTGCACGCCGCTCTAACCGAGCTTGGCTCGGAGAGCTCGTGATCTGGCGCTCGCCGCGCCGAACGCTGCTCGCGCGTCGATCCCTGCCCTGGGATGTCGCGTCCGCCCTGCCGCCAGCCGATCTCCGGCTACTTGAGGATCGGCTTCAGCAGGGTCTTGCCGTCCTTGACGACGACATCGTAGTCGACGGACTTGGCCGGGTTCGTCGCACGCAGCTTCGCGGCCTGCGCGCGGAGGCTCTCGGCCAGGCGCTCGTAGGTGACGCCGGCCGTCGACTCACGCGCGGCGCGCTTCGTCTCGACGTACTTCGCGTAGATCTGACGCAGCCGCTGCTCCGGGAGCTCGTCGTCGCGCGCAGCAGATCGCTGCGGGGACGGCCCGGGTCGCGCGCGCACCGCGGCGTCGAGGCCGGCGCGCGCGGCCTCCGGGGGGCGCGACGGCGTCCGCGGCGCCGGGCTCCGAGCGCCGCTCGCCGCGCCGGCCTCCGCGGCAGGCGGCGCGGTGGAGCGACGGCGCCGGGCCGACGGCGGGCGCTCCGAGTGCACGCGCTCCTGCCGCCTCGCTCCCGCGCCCTTCGCCTCAGCGACCGCTGGAGCTTCGGCCGGAGGGCCGGGAGAAGGCTTGACGGGAACCGGGGGCGGCGGTCGCTTCGGAGCGGGCGGAGGCTCGGGCGCGACGTCTGCCAATACGTCCGGAGGCCCGGCCGCGGCCTTCGCCGCGTCGCCGGTCTTGGTGCGCTGAGCGCGCATCTCCGCCGCGAGCTCGGCGAGCCGCTGGCGGCTGTTCCCGCCCGCCGCGGGCTGGGCCTTCTCGACGGCAGCGCGCGCCGAGGTCTTCGCGCCCGCCGGCGAGGCCTCGACCGGCTTCGCCTCTGCCGGCTTGATCTCCGCCGGCTTCTGCTGCGGCCTGGTCAGACCGAGCCCCCGGGGCAGCCCTCCCAGCGGAGCGGGCTTCACGGCCGCGGCGGCCTGCGGCATGGCAGGCGGCGCGAGCGCGGGGCGCCCCGGCGAGCTGGCGGGCGCCGCGCTCGCCGCCTCCGGCGCGGTCAGCGGCGCGACCGCGGCGCGAGGCGCGACCTCCACGGCGGCCAGCGCGGCCAGCGATCGCTTCCCCAAGAGCGACGCGGCGGGCAAAGGAGGGGGCGCCAGCGTGACCGCCTCGTCGTCGACGTCGATCTCGTCGTGATCGCCGCCGTCATCGGCGCGGTGGACCGGCTCGCGCGCCGTCTCCTGCTGCTCGGCGAGCTCCGCGTAGCGCTCCGCCCGCTTGCGGCCGACGACCGTGAGCGCCTCCTTCGCGCCGACCCGCTTCGCTGCGCGGATGACGTCGCGGCGGTACGTGCCGTTCTCGATCTCGCGCGAGATGCGGCCCCAGTACTGCTGGAACGTGTTGTAGCGCTGGATGAGCATCTGGAACTTGAACCGGAGCCCGGTGTTCCTGATCTGCTCCCGCCGCATCACCCAGATGCGACGCTCGACGTCCTTGCGCGGGATGAGCGGCTCCAGCCGCTCGATCCCCATGAAATACTGCTCGTAGAGCGCGCGCAGCCGCTCGATGCGCGTCTCCAGCTCCTCGAGCTCCCGCTCGACCTCACCCGATTCCATCGCGGCTAGAGGGGCGTGATGCGCAGGTTGTCGAAGCAGACCGGCGCATCCCAAGCGTTGAAGCCCATGTGCTCGTGCCCTGGACCGGAGAGCGGAGCAGGGTCGCTGAGCTCCAGATACTCGACGTCGTTCACCGACCAGGAGAGGGTCCTGCCGTCACGACGCTCTATCCGGAAGCGATACGGTTGCCCCGGTGCGACCGGGCGCGCTCGGTCGTCGTCGCTGTCTGGATCCACGTCGATCTCCAGCCGATCGGCGCCATGCTCGTCGAGGCGCGCGAGCACGTGCTTGGTGTTCTTCCATCCTCCGAGGATCACGAGGTAGCTCGTCGCGTTCGTGTAGCTCGCCGCCGTCGCCCCGCTCCGACCGTCTCCCCAGAGCTCGGCCTTGAGATCGCCGTCCGGGGCCTCGGCGATGGCCTCGAACTCGATCCGGGCGTTCTGCGGCAGCGGCCGATTCAACCACACGCCGCGGTTCCTCGCGGCGCGCACGCAGAGCTGCCCCTCGTCGATCGCCCACTTGGAGCTCAGGGCGTTCCAGTCGGGGCCGAGCGCCGACCGGTTGAAGTCGTCCTCGAACACGCCCGTCCCCTGCGCTCCCTGAGCTGCACCCGCGGTCGAGGAGACCGACGGTGCGACCGTCCCGGCCGGCCGCGCGCTCGCGTCCCCCGTGGCCGGCCCTTCAGGAACACACGCCGCGCTCACGAGCAGTCCAGGCACTGCGAAGACCCCGACGGTGGCACGGCCAGAGAGCACGGAATCGATGCTAGCAGCGGCGCGCGCGGACTTCGAGGGTCGCTTCGCGGGCGCCGTCGACAGGATGGGGAGAGCGCCGCGCTTCGCTGATGGCCCGGGCACATCGAGATCGCCCGACGCGGTTGGACCAGCGTCAGCGAGCGCCTTGGCTCGCTGCGTCATGCGCGAGAGACGATGCTTGATGGTCCCCAAGCCCAGGCGTAAGGAGAGGCGCCATGCATCCCATCCTGTTTCGCGTCCCGCTGCCCGCCTGGACCGTGCCCCTGCTCTGGGTCTTCCTGATCGCTGCGGGCATCGCTTTCGCGGGCGCGATCGGGCTGCTCATCGCGAAGAACAAACCAGGCGCGGCGACCGCGGGCATCGCAGGCGTCGCGCTCGCCGCGATCGCGTCCCAGGTCAAGGAGCAGACCTACACCCTGGGTCCGCTGCCCATCTACAGCTACGGTGTCATGCTCGGGCTCTCGCTCGTGGTCGGCTGGTACCTGACGCTCGGGCTCGCGGAGCGCGACGGCCTGCCGAAGGAGACGATGGCCAACTGCTACGTCGTCACCGCCCTCGCCGCGGTCGTCGGGTCGCGCGTGCTCTACATCCTCACGAACCTCGACGAGTTCGACTCGTTCGGCGCGATGTTCGACATCCGACGCGGCGGGCTCGTGGCGTACGGCGGCTTCCTGGGCGGCTTCCTGGGTTCGTACCTGTTCCTGCGGTCCCATCGCATCCCGCTGCTCCCCTGGGCCGACGTCGCCGTCCCGAGCCTCGCCTCGGGCCTGATGATCACGCGCATCGGGTGCTACCTCTTCGGCTGCGATTTCGGCCGTCCGCTCGGCGAGACAGCGCCCGCCTGGCTGAAGAAGCTCGGCACGTTCCCGCGCTGGGCCGAGGGCACGCTGGACCACGGCAGCGGGTCCCCGGCGTGGGTGCAGCACGTCAAGGAGCGCGGGCTCGATCCGACCGCCGAGGCGTCGCTCGCCGTGCACCCGACGCAGATCTACGAGTCGCTCGTCGGCGCAGGGCTGCTCGCGCTCCTGCTCCTCGCGCGCCGACGGCAGAAGTTCCGTGGCGAGATCTTCCTCATCTTCACGTTCTCCTACGGCGTCTGCCGCTACCTGCTCGAGCTCCTCCGCGACGACGCGGAGCGCGGCTCGATCCCGCCGACGCTCCCGGAGCACGTGTTGCTCCCCGCCGGCCTCGTGATCTTCGCCGTGGGGTACACGATCGGGTTCTCCCACCTCCTCCGCGACAACGTGGTGCGCAAGGTGACGCAGGTGCTCTCCTTCGTTCCCGCGGTCGCCCTGTACCTGGCCCTCAGGCCCGAGACGTTCGCCGCCTCGGCGACCCTCCAGTACTCGACCTCCCAGGCCGTCGCGCTGGCGACCGGGATCGCCGCGTCGATCGCGTTCGCGGTCTATCACAAGGCCGCCCTGGACCACCCGGAGCAGGCGATGGCGCTCAGCCTCCCGGAGAGCCCCGCCGCGGCCGCCGACAGGCAAGCAGACGGAGACGACGACGAGGACCAGGACGACGAGGACGAGGACGACACGCCGAGAAAGAAGCCGAGCGCGCCGTCGAAGGCCGGCGCCAGGCGCGGCAGCGCAAAGGACGAGGGCCGGGCGACGGCCCGCGAACACGGCGCCGCCGAGGCGCCCGACACCACCGGAGAGGCATAGACCGTGAAGATCGCATTCGGAGAGGGCAAGCTCGTGCCGGCCGTCGTGCAGGATCGGCTGACCGGGCAGGTCCGGATGCTCGCGTACATGACGCGGGAGTCGCTCGCCAGGACGCTCGAGACGGGGCGCGCCACCTTCTTCAGCCGATCGCGCGGCGAGCTCTGGGAGAAGGGGGCGACGAGCGGCAATACGCTCGCGGTGACGAGCATCCACGCCGACTGCGACGGGGATGCGCTCCTGATCCTCGCAGAGCCTCGCGGACCGACGTGCCACACGGGGAGCGCGAGCTGCTTCTTCCGGCAGGTCGATGCCCGCGGCGACGGGGAGCCCGAGGCCGCCGACGAGGGGCAGGACGCGTCCGCGCTGCTCGAGACCCTCGAGCGCGAGATCGAGACGCGCAAGGCGTCGTCGGCGACGAAGAGCTACACCCGGAAGCTGCTCGACGGAGGCGCGCCGCTCATCGGCGCAAAGCTCCGCGAGGAGGCCGGCGAGCTGGCCCAGGCGATCGCCGGAGAGAGCGACGAGCGCGTCGCGTCCGAAGCGGCGGACGTCATCTACCACCTGCTGGTCGGCCTCGCGTCGCGCGGCGTCCCGCTGCGCGCGGTGCTCTCGGCGCTCGCGTCACGCATGGGCATGAGCGGCCTCGTCGAGAAGGCGTCGCGGGCACCGAAGGACAGCGCGGGAAAGCCGTGACGCGCCGAGAGCCGCTGCCTCGATGTGGCGGCGGCGGCTCGCTCTTCGTATTCCGCAGCGCCGCGCTGCGAGCAGCCGCATAGCCTGTAGCGCCGCGCTGCGAGCAGCCGCATAGCCTGTAGCGCCGCGCTGCGAGCAGCCGCATAGCCCGTTGTAGACGGACGAGATTTCGCCGCCGCAACACGCTTCTGGCGCCGCCGCAGCTGCGCGCCGGGCCGCGCCCTCCGCGAGGGCAGCGCATGGGCTATTCTGGAGGGGTGAGCCCGTTCCGTGAGCCGCCCGGCGTCGAGCTCGGCCCGCTGGAGGTCGGCCTCGGACGCGCGGCGCGGCGAGCCATGGTGGGCCTCATCCCGAGCGGAGGACGGCTCATCGCGCCGGACAGCTATGCGCGGACCCTCCACGGCGAAGGCGGCTCCTGGCGCGGCCGCTCGCACACCGCGGGCGCGCTGGGCTCCCTCGGGCTCTTGCTGGCGTCCGCCTGCGCCTTCATCGCGGCGACCGGCGGCTGGGAGCTGCACGGCCTCGAGGCCACGGCGGTGACGGTCGCGCTCGTGATCGCGGGCGGGGTTTCGCTGGCCGCGGTGCTGCGCGCCATCGATGCGCCGCGCGAACGCCTCACCGTGCGCGGCGCGGTGGTCGGCAGGGCGGCGAGGCGCGCGCTCCGCAGGGCATGGCGCCTCGCGCGCCACGCGGCGCGCGCGCCCGAGCGGTTCGGTCCTCGCCGCGTCACCGCGCTGCGCAAGACGCTCTCCATGCTCGCGGATCCGCTCATCGCCGACTGGATCCCCGCGGACGTGCGCGGCCGCGCGGAGCTCCTCCTCGCCCGCGCCATCGCCGCGAGCGTCGGCGCGCGCTGGGCGCGAGAGGCCAGCGTCCGGACCGAGGTCCGGGCGCTGCTGCTCGCCGCGGCCGATCACCTGATCGAGCCGACGCCGGCCCGGCTGGACCTGCTCGTGCTGGCAGAGCACACCGAGCCCGCTCCGACGCCCCGCGATGCGCGGTGGCCACAGCGCGTGAGCGCCGCAGCACAGATCCGCCGCAGGGCGCCGTCGCGCCCTGTCCCCACCAACGCCGTCGCGGAGGACGCCGCGGCGGCGGTCGATCTCGACGCGACCGATTCCTCCGGCGAAGCGATCGATCGTGCTAGGGTGCGTGGCTGAAGGGCGCGTCGCCGACGCCTCGGCAGGCTCGGGCGGCGTTGCAGGAATCCTGTGAATCCACCTCGATTCCGGAGCTCTTCACGCTCCCGGGCCGTCCCCCTGCCCTCTGCGCTCGGCCGCGCCCACCTCGCGCTCTGGTGCGTGTTGCTCCTGGGGACGTGCCCGAGGCGCGCGCTCGGGCAGGGCGCGGAGGCCGCCGCCGGCGCAGGGCCCACGGCGCAGGAGCGAGCGCCGCACGCGGCCGCGCCCCTCCACCCGGCAGCGCTGTCGGCCGGCGCGGCGCTCCAGGAGAGACATCGCGTCCGGTACACCCTCGACGGCATCGAGATCCGAGGCAACGTGCGGACCGCCGCGCGCGTGATCCTCCGCTACGTGAGGTTCCGCGCGGGGGACCTGCTCGACGTCGAGGATCCGGAGATCGAGCTCACGCGCTACCGCCTCCTCGGGACCGGGTTCTTCGCCTCGGTCGGGTTCTCGCTCCGCAAGGGGGTCGAGCGCGGGAGCGCGACGCTCGTGATCGACGTCGTCGAGCGCAACACGTTCGTCGTGCAGGACCTCTGGCTCGGCATCGCGGCCGACGAGGACACAGCGGGCAACGCGAGGCCGCTCTCCGCGTTCACCGGCGTGCAGGTCGCCGAGACCAACCTCGCCGGGACAGGGATCACGCTCGGCGCCGGCGTCGGGCTCGCGGCGGACCAGCTCGCGCTGAGGACCCGCTTCGTCGACCCCGCGTTCGTGGGGACCCGCTGGTCGGCCACGGTGACGCTTCTCTACAACGACGCCCGTGACTTCTTCGGCAACCGGGCCGTCGTCTTCGAGTCCCCGCTGCTCGAGCAGCGCGAGGTCACGGGCTACGCCGTGGTCGCCTACAAGCGGTTCGGCGCGACGCTCGGCACAGGTCACGACGTCTCCTCCTCCTCGCGGCTGTCGCTCGATTACCACCTGGAGCAGATCGACGCGACCGTGCCCACGGTCGCCTCGCACATGCGCGGCAACAGCCGCGAGCCCATCGAGTTCGACATCCTGGGCGGCAAGACGGTGCTCTCATCGCTGCACGCCGCGATCGATCACGACACGCGCGACGCGCCGTTCCTCGCGACGCAGGGCACGCTCGCCTCGGTCTCGGTCACGGTGGGCGTACCGCCGTTCGGCAGCGACTACGGCTACCAGAAGTTCGAGTTCGGCGCGCAGCGCTGGTTCCGCCTGCCCCTGCGGCACGTGCTCCGCGTCGAGGCGTTCGCCGGCGCGATCGCCGGGGACGCGCCTTTCTTCGAGAAATTCTACGTCGGCGATCTCACCGACCTCCTGCCGGATCGGCTGCTCGACCTCGCGCCCGATCGGAGGCAACCGCCGAACTTCCTCAGCACGGACATCATCGAGGTCCGGTACGGAGACTTCGCCGCGAAGCTCGAGGCGGAGTACCGGATCCCGGTCTACGCCGGCCGCGGGTCCATCTACGGCGTCGATCTCTTCGGCGCCGCGGGCCTGTACGGCCTCGCGACGCGCCGCGAGTTCACCGACGCGCCGACCGGATACGAGGGCTTCGCCCGCGTGCCCGTGGACATCACGTACAACCTCGGTCTGCGGGTCGACACCGCGGTCGGCGGCGTGACGCTCGCGTTCTCGAACCTGCTCGGGCTGATCCCGGCGCGGCGCGGTGAGCGGAAATGATCTGCTCCGACGCACCTCGCGGACCGAGGCGCGCGACGCACGGCGCGCGGCGCTCGGGCGGTGGCCGCCGCGCCTGGCACCTCCGAGACGCGCGGCGAGCGCTCGTGGCGCTCGGCCGCGGCGCGGCGCGCTGGCTCGGGATCGCGCTGCTCGCGACGCTCGCCCTCCGAGCGAGCTGGTCGATGGCCCAGGAGGGGCCTGGGCCCAAGGAGATCGCCGACGCGGACGCGCAGCAGGCGCTCGGCGCGCCGGCCGCGCTGCCCACCCGGGTGGCGAGCTTGACGCTCGACAAGACGATCGTGCAGCTCACCGTGGGCTTCCGCGACGTCGTCGACGGCGAGATCTCGAAGAAGCTGCTCAGCGGGCTCCCCACCGTCATCACGATGCGCGGCTACCTCTTCCACGAGAGCGGAGGCAACCCTGTCGCGCTCGCCGCGAAGAGCTGCCGGATCGTCTACGACCTCTGGGATGAGGTGTTCCGGATCCAGCTGATCCAGGCCGGAGGTCAGTCGAGCACGGTCGCGATCAACGTCGAGGGCGTGCTCCGCAACTGCGCCGAGGCCCGGCGGCTGCCGCTCGTGGAGCGGTCGCTCATCCGCGACGGCAGCCGCTATTTCGTCGCCGTGCTGGTCGAGGTGAACCCCATGAGCGCCGAGATGCTCGATCGCATCAAGCGGTGGGTGACCCGGCCGCCCGGCTCGACGGCGATCGGGCCGGGCGACTCGCTGTTCGGCTCCTTCGTCGGCCTGTTCGTGACGCGCATCGGCAACGCCGACCGGAGGCTCGCCTTCCGCACGCAGCCCTTTCTGCCGCCGGTGCCACCGCCCAGCCCGCCTCCGCCTCCCCAGACGCCTCCCGGCCGCTGAGCCCCACGCGCGGCGGCCTCGCTCGCCGTCACGCCCCTCGCCCGCCGGTCGGCGCGTCGGTCTACAATCGCCGCGCGGCCCCGCGTTCGTGTCCGCTCCACCCCCATGCGCCTCTTTCCCATCGTGCTCGACCTCAACGGCCAGCGGGCCCTCGTCATCGGCGCGGACGGAGAGGCGCCGTACACGGTGGAGCGCCTCCTCTCGGCGGGCGCTCGAGTCTCCGTCGTCGCGCCAGGGCAGGTCGACGGGTCGATCGAGCGAGCCAGCCGGGAAGGGCGGCTCGATCTGCACCGGCGGGCGTTCGTGGAGGACGACCTCGCCGGTGCGGCGATCGTGTTCCTCGTGCCGGGCGACGAGGCGCTCTCGCGGCGCCTCCACCGAGAGCTCGGGGGCGCCGGGCGCCTCGTCTGCACGCTGGATCGCCCGGAGGTGTCGAACTTCGCCAATCCTTCGGTGGTCTCTGCCTCCGGACTGACGATGAGCTTCAGCAGCCATGGCGTCAGCCCCGGAACGATACGGCGCATCCGGGAGGACCTCGGCGCCCTCTTCTCGGATCCTCGGTTCGCCCGCTACATCGAGGCGCTGCGGCGGCTCCGCGAGAGCCTCCCTCGGGGCCCGGAGCGGGCCGCGCGCATGCGCCAGGCGACCCTGGGCTTCGGGCTGGAGGCGAGGCTTCGGTTCCCTGCATGGCTGGAGCGAGGCGACGAGCCTTGATGTCCGAGGAGGCCGCGCCGGAGCAGCGGGGGCGCGGGCCTCGGCGCGGACCTAGGCCAACGCGCGCGCGCCCCCGGATGAACGCGAAACCCCTTGTGTAGAGCGGCCTTCAAGGCTTAAGTGGGCGCCCACGCGACACTATCCGCGGAGGAGGGCTTACGGTATGCGTTCACGATCGGGCCGGCTGACGATGTTGACCTCGGCGGCGATGGTCTCTGGGCTCCTGACGCTGACGAGCGTCAGTCCGGCATCTGCGCAGACGGATGCCAAGCCGGCAGCGCCCCCGGCGGGTAAGCCGGCCGCCCCGGCGGCGGCTCCTGCGAAGCCAGCCACGTCCGCGGCGCAGGCGCCCACCACCGCTGCGACGCCGGCCGCGGCCGGCGCGACACCTCCCGCGGCCGGCGCGACGCCGCCCGCGGCCGGGACGCCCGCCGCGGCTCCCGTGAAGGCCGGGACGCCCGCGACGGCGGCCCCTGCGAAGGCCGGTGAGCCCGCGACGAAGGTGACCACCACCAAGCCGAAGAAGGCGCTGACCGAGAAGCAGAAGAAGGACGAGGCCAAGAAGCTCTACAAGGAGGCCGAGGCCAGGTTCGACAAGGGCGAGTTCGCCGTCGCGGCCGACCTGTATCGCCAGGCGGACGAGTACGTGCCCGGCGCCGCGCCGAAGTACAAGCTCGCCCTCTCGCTCGACAAGCAGGGCCTCGTCACCGAGGCCGTCGCGGCCTGGCAGGCGTTCCTCGATTCGAAGCCGGACGCCGAGAAGTTCAAGGAGAAGATCGCCGAGGGGCAGGCGCGCGTCGAGGCCCTGAAGAAGACGCCGGCGAAGGTGAAGGTCGCGACCGTCCCGGAGGCGCCGCCAGGCCTCAAGGTCGCGGTCGACGGCGTGGCCCAGACCGGCAAGGAGCTCTCGGTCCCGCCCGGCAAGCACACCCTCACCGTCTCCGCCGAAGGGTTCGCCGACGCGAGCCAGGAGCTCGATGTCACCTTCGCCGAGGCGCGCGAGGTCAACGTCACGCTGACGCCGCAGGCGCCGGCGCCGGTCGCTGCGGCGCCCGCGCAGCCCCCCGCCCCGCCGCCCGCCGAGGCGCCGCCCGCGCAGCCGCCGCCGCCGGCAGCGCCGATCGAGCCGCGCTCGCCGGTGCCGGCCTACGTCACCCTCGGGCTCGCCGGAGCCGGCGTGGTGGTCGGGACGATCTTCGGCATCCAGGCGCTCGGCGCGAAGAGCGACTTCGACGACGCCCCGACGACCAAGACAGCGGACAAGGTCGATCGCTTCGCGCTCATCGCGGACATGTCCTTCGCGGTGGCGCTCACGTTCGGCGTCACCGGCGCGGTCCTGCTCCTCAGCGACGACCCGGCCCAGGCGAAGGCCGCAGCGTCGAGCGTGACGAAGAAGGCGTTCGTCACTCCGTTCGTCAGCCCGACAGGCGGCGGCGCCGCCGCGCGGTTTACCTTCTAAGGGGACTACTATGTGGAAGAAACAGCACCTTTTCGCGGTGGCGCTCTGCGCTGGCGCGCTCTCGACCCTCGGGATGGGTTGCGAGCTCATCGCCTCCGTCGATCGCTCGCGCATCCCGGGGGACGTGGGTCCCGACGACGGATGTTCTGACGGCACGAAGAACAACGAAGAGACCGACGTCGACTGCGGCGGCTCCGTCTGCCCTCAGTGCGACAACGCCAAGGCGTGCACCGCGGCCGGCGACTGCACGAGCGGCTTCTGCGCCGACGAGGTCTGCTGCGACACCGCCTGCGACGCGGACTGCGACGCCTGCACCGCCGCGCTCAAGGCGTCGGGCGACGACGGCACGTGCGGCCCCTCGAAGGCCGAGACCGCGTGCGGCGAGCCGACGTGCTCCGAGGGCGTCGAGACGAGCCGCGGCACCTGCGACGGTGAGAGCGTGGAGTGCGCGCCCGGCGAGGAGAAAGGGTGCGAGGAGTTCGCCTGCGATCCGAAGGCCAACGCCTGCTTCACCGAGTGCATGGAGGACGCGCATTGCGCGAAGTGCCACGAGTGCGGCGCAGACGGCGCCTGCGCGCTGGCCGCGGCCGGCACGGACGGCCTGGGCTGCGACGAGGGCCAGGCGTGCGACGCCGCGGGCGAGTGCAAGCCCGCGAACGGCGTGGAGTGCACGGAAGCGAGCGAGTGCGCCAGCGGGCTCTGCGTCGACGGCGTCTGCTGCAACGCCGCCTGCGACTCGGCGTGCATGGCCTGCAACGTCGAGGGGTCGGAGGGCACATGCTCGAACGTCCCGCTCGGCAGCGAGGACGGGACGGATTGCAGCGAGGCCAACGTCTGCGACGGCAAGGGCGCTTGCAAGCTGGCCGCTGGTGAGGACTGCACCACCAACGAGCAGTGCGCGAGCAACAAGTGCCTCCCCACGCTCTTCACGTGTGACGCCATCCCGACGCCCTGAGCTCTCCCCGGCTCCCGCCGGGCTCCCCAGGGAGCCCGGCGGAGCTCACGCCTCGAACGTCCCTCTCACACGCGAGCTGATCTCCCCTGCCCCGGAGCTCGAAGGCGGGCCCAGCACCGTCATCGACTGGGCTTCCCCCTCGAACAGCCCGCCGTCCCCGAGCTCGCCCTCCGCGGCTTCCACCTCGTAGGTGGGCACCATCGCGGCCTCTTCCCAGCGGCTCTTGAGCCGCTCCGCGAGCTTCGCGAGCAGCTCCCGCGTCGTCTCCCGGTCCGTGGCGGACAGGACCACCGCATCCGGGTGCCCGAGCAGCAGCCGCCGCCCCTCCGCCGGGGCGATCAGGTCCGCCTTGTTGAACACCACGATGCGGGGGATGCCGATGAGATCGAGCTCGGTCAGCAGCGCCTCGGTCGTCTCGATGTGCTGGTCGCGCGCGGGATCGCTCGCGTCCACGACGTGGAGCAGGAGGTCGGCGTCGGCGGCCTCCTCGAACGTCGCCCGGAAGGCGGCGAACAGGTCCTTCGGCAGCTCCCGGATGAAGCCGACGGTGTCGGTGATCACCACCTCGCGCTCCTCGGGGAAGCGCAGCCGCCTCGAGCGGGTGTCGAGGGTCGCGAACAGCTTGTTCTCGGCGAGCACGTCGGCGCCGGTCAACGTGTTCAGCAGCGTGCTCTTGCCGGCGTTCGTGTAACCGACGATCGAGACCACCGGCACGCCGAGCCGGGCGCGGCGGCGGCGGCGCTGCTCCCGCTGGCGGGAGAGGCGCTTCAGCTGCGCCTCCAGGAAGCTGACGCGCTCCTTCGCGCGGCGGCGCCCGATCTCGAGCTTCGTCTCGCCGGGACCGCGCCCGCCGATGCCGCCCGTCAGGCGAGACAGGGAGTCGTCCTTCTGCCCGAGGCGAGGGAGCGTGTACTTCAGCTGGGCCAGCTCGACCTGGAGCTTGCCGTCCGACGACTCGGCCCGCTGGGCGAAGATGTCGAGGATGAGCTGCGTCCGGTCGAGCACCTTGAGATCCGTGTGCTTCGCGATCGCCGAGGCCTGGGAGGGGGTCAGATCCCTGTCGAAGACCAGCGTCTCCGCGTCGAGCTCCGAGGCGCGCAGCACGACCTCGTCCAGCTTGCCCTTGCCGAGCACGAGCCGCGGGTCGAGGCGATCGCGCAGCTGGAGGACCGTGTCCGCGACGTCGACGCCCGCGGTGCCGGCGAGCTCGGTCAGCTCGCGCAGGCTCTCCTCGGCCCGGGCGAGCGCGCCCACCTTGGATTTCTCGGCGACGTGGACGAGGATCGCGCGGCCGTCCTTCGCCGCGACCGACCGCGTGCGCGACCGCTTCGTGAACTCGTCCTCGAGCGCCTGGATGAGCGCGCCGAAATCGACGTCGGCGCGGCCGATCGCGACGGGGCCCACGGTCCGATACGGCAGCGCCGCCTCCCCGCGACCGTCGCCGCGCCCCTGGGCCTCGTCCACGGTCACCGTGACCGCTTCCTTCCCGTGGACCGGCACGTTGTACGCGTACTGGAGGGTCCGCGGCTCGCCCTGCGGGGTGAGCTGCACGGCCGCGACGAGGTCGAGCCGGAGGCGGACGAGATCCACGAGATCGTCCCGGGTGAGCGGCTCGTTGAAGAGGTGCGTGTGGATGAGCCGGAGCGCCCTGAAGCGGCCCTGCGCGGCGCGGAGGCGCCCGATGTCCGGCAGCATCAGCCGGGTCGCGTCGCCGACGATGACGTAGTCGATCTCGCCCGAGCGGTGGACCAGCGCGCCGACCTGGCGCCCCGTCTCATGCGACGCCTCGGCGAGCGCCTTGATGAGCTCGGGGGTGGCGATGCTGGCGAGCGGGACCTTGCGGCGGTAGATGCGCTCGAGGGTCTTGGTGGCCTGGGGGCTGAGTCCGGTGGTGTTTCCGTAGAGGGTGGGCATTCGATAATCGAAGGGGGATGTTGCTCCCGCTCACTCGATTTCATAACCCACGCAGGGCCGGTCCGCGACCAGGGGCACCGCGGATCTTCGTGAGGAGCGCGCATTTTCTCATCGTTCGTCCCCCTTCCGTTGCTCCCCGTCCCTCCTCGCCTCCCGCTCGGCGCGCTCCTCCAGGTTCCTGTGGAGGCCGCGCGCGAGACGAGGCTACCCTGCGCCGCGATGGCCATCCTGACCCCCCTCTCGCTCGCGGATGCCCGCCGCATCGGCGCGCTGTACGGCCTGGAGATCGCCGACGTGCGCGGCCTCCTCGCCGGGAGCGTCAACTCCAACTTCGCGTTGACGCTCACCGACGGCCGCGGACAGGTGTTCCTGCGGGTCTACGAGGAGCAGCAGCTCGGCGCGGCGTCACGCGAAGCGCGCATGCTCGAGCACCTCGCGGCCGGGGGCGTCGCCACCCCGCAGCCGCTCCGGCGCCGCGACGCGGCGTCCGCGTCGGAGGGCGCCGCGTCGGAGGGCGCGGCGTTCGTCGCGGAGCACGCAGGAAAGCCTGTCGCGCTGTTCCCGTGGGTCGCGGGCGCGTCGCTCTGCCAGGCGCGCGTCACGCCGGACGCGACCCGCCGCGTCGGCGCGGCCCTCGCGCGGGTGCACCTCGTCGGCGCCTCGTTCGAGGGGGCGAACGCCAGCCGGTTCGACCTCGACAGCCTCGACCAGCGGCTCCGGGGGCTCCGTTCCCCTGCGCCCGGCGCTGGCGCGAGGTCGACCGCCCCCGCTGCCGCCCCGGCTCTCCCGCCTGACGTGGCCGCCGCCGTCGACGAGCTCACCGGCCGGCTCGAACGGATCCGCGCCGCGGCGCCGCGGACCCCCGGCCCCCAGACGCTGATCCATGGCGACCTCTTCCGCGACAACGTGCTCTGGGAGGCCGGCGAGATCTCCGCGCTGCTCGATTTCGAGAGCGCCTCGCGCGGGAGCGCCGCGTTCGACCTCGCCGTCACGATGCTCGCGTGGTGCTTCGGCGACGATCTCGACCCGGACCTCGTGTCCGCGCTCGGCGCCGGCTACACGGCGGTGCGGCCGCTCTCAACCGAGGAGCGCGACCGTTTGTTCCACGAGAGCGTGATCGCGGCGCTGAGGTTCTCCATCACGCGCATCACCGATTTCGAGCTCCGCCCGAAGGGCAGCGGTGTCTACAAGGACTTCCGGCGCTTCCTTGCGCGGCAGCGGACGCTCGAGCGCCTCGGCCCGGAGGGGCTCCTCGCTCTGCTCGGCGTCTGATCCGCGTCGACTCGCGCCCGGTCCGCATCGGGCCCGCGCCCGATGTGCTTCCGCTGTCTGATCACCGTCTGCTTGCCGTCTGCTCGGCGTCTGCTTGGCGTCTGCTCGACGTCTGCTCGACGTCTGATTCAGATGTGAGCGGAGGTCGTCTGTGATTTTGCGTTAACTTCGCTTCGCCTGACGATGGCGGCGTTGCGCGGTCCCGGCCAGGCCGTTACCTTCGCCGAATGGCACAGGTCGGAACGCTCGATTTCAAGGGCTTCATCGAGAGACGGAAGGGCCAGCGCGCGGGCGGCGGGGACGGCGCGGGCAACGCGTATGCCTACGTGTCCGACAAGAACACGCGGCTCGCCTTCGAGAAGATGCGTCCGGTCGAGCTCGCCGTGACCGCCGCGGTCAGGCTGTTCAAGACGGTCGGCAAGAACGAGCTGCTCGGCCACGCCGTCAAGGTCGGCCCCGCGCAGTTCCCGCGTGTCCACAAGCTCGCGGTCCACTGCGCCGAGACGCTCGGGATCGCGACCCCGACGATCTACATCGTCAACAGCCCCACCCTCAACGCGGCCACCTACGGGACGAACGACGACTCGTTCATCATGGTGCACTCGGCGCTCGTCGATCATTTCACCGACGACGAGCTGCTCAGCGTCATCGGCCATGAGTGCGGCCACATCCACAACAGCCACGTGGTCTACCTGACCGCCATGCACTACCTGACGCGGATGGCGTCGGTCTTCGTGAAGTGGATCGTCGGCCCGGCGATGCTCGCGCTCTCCGGCTGGTCGCGCCGGGCCGAGGTCACCTGCGACCGCGCCGGCCTTCTCTGCGCGAAGAGCCTCGACGTCTCGACGCGCGCGCTCACCAAGCTCGCGCTCGGCTCGACCAAGCTGTACGAGGAGCTCAACCTCGAGGCGTTCATCGCCCAGCACGAGGAGGGCAAGGGCGGCGTCGGCAGGTTCGCCGAGTTCACGGCCAGCCACCCCTGGCTGCCGAAGCGCGTGCTGGCGCTCCGGGCCTTCGCCGAGAGCGAGCTCTACAAGCGCCACGCCGGGCTCGGCGCGAGCGGCCTCTCCATGGAAGAGGTCGACGAGAAGGTGCACGAAGTCATCAAGATCTGGGGCTGAGGGGCTCCCCGCTCCTGGCAAGGCGCAAGGCCGAGGTAGACGCACATGCTCGAATCCTTCCACAGCCGCAAAGACGACGTGACCGGGGCGCTCAGGGATCTCGTGACGTTCGCCGAGTCCCTCGGCGCCAAGAGCGTCGCGGCGCGCATCACGAACGATCTCGTGAAGAAGCTCGACGCCGATCGGTTCCACCTCGTCGTTGTCGGCGAGTTCAACCACGGCAAGACGACGTTCGTGAACGCCCTGCTCGGCGCCTCGATCCTGCCCGTCGGCGTGACGCCCACGACGGCGGTGATCCACCACCTCGAGTACGCGGCCGATCCGCGCGCCGAGGTGGTCTACGCGTCGGGCGAGCGCACGGGCCTGCCGTTCGAGGACGTGCGGGCCTTCACGGTCGGCGGAGAGCGCTCGTCGAGCGCCGGCGAGGTGAAGTTCCTCGAGGTGGGGTACCCGGCCGAGCTCCTGCGCGAGCGCGTGGTCCTCGTCGACACCCCCGGGGTGAACGACCTCTCGCTCCAGCGCGCGGACATCACCTACAGCTACATCCCGAGGTCGGACGCCGTGCTGTTCCTCATCGACGCCGGCCAGCCGCTCAAGGAGAGCGAGCGGGTCTTCCTCCAGGAGAAGCTGCTCGGGCAGTCGCGCGACAAGATCCTGTTCGTCGTGACGAAGCGCGACATCTGGAGCCAGGACGAGGAGGTCGAGGCGCTCGCCTACATCCGGAGCGAGCTCGGGAAGCTCGTGAAATCGCCCGTGGTCTTCCCGATCTCGAGCGAGCGGGCGCTGGAGGGCGATAGGCCCGGCAGCGGGATGCCCGAGCTGCTCGATCACCTGACCCGGTTCCTCGCCGAGGAGCGCGGGCGCATCCTGCTCGACAACGCGCTCGGCGAGGGCCTCGAGTCCGCGCGCCTGCTCGGCAAGGGCGTGGACGCGCGGCGGCGGGCGACCGCGATGTCGCGCGAGGAGCTCAGCCGCCGCATCGAGATGATCGAGAAGGACCTGGCCGGCCAGTCGCGCACCATCGAGGAGCGGCGCGCCGGCATCCGGGAGGAGGTGAGCGCCATCCGGGCGTGGGTGCACCGCGACCTGGATCGCTTCGTCGACGATGTGCTCCGGCAGCTCCCGGCGATCATCGACGAGGCCCACACCGACGAGATCAAGGTCTACCTCGGGGCGTTCCTGGAGCGCACGTTCGCCGAGTGGGCCCAGGCCGAGACGAAGGAGATCGCCACGGCGCTCGAGGCGCTCGCCGAGAAGACGATCGCGCTCGTGCGCGAGGACGCGCACGACGTGGCGAAGCGGGTCAGCGAGGCGCTCGGCGGCGACGTGAAGACGCCGAACGTCGAGGTCGACACGTTCGGCTACGATGTCGGCGTCTTCGCGCTCTTCACCATCGGCCTCGGCGTGATGTTCACGAACGCCCTGCTCGGCGGGATCCTGGCGCTCGCGGCGCCTGTCCTGGCGGTGTACGTGAAGGAGAAGGTCGAGGCCGAGACCCGCAAGAAGGCGAAGGAGATGGCGCCGGTCGCGCTGCGCGAGGCCGCCACCCGGATCGGGCCGAAGCTCGACGAGATGATCCAGGAGTTCGCGAGCCGGCTCGACGCGTGGGTGGTCACGGCCGGCCAGGAGCTGCACCGGGAGGTCATCGAGGTCCTCAAGGCGGCGCGCGAGGAGCGGGTCCAGGCCGAGCCGAGCAGCGAGAGCCAGCTCAAGGCGTGCGACGCCCAGGCCGAGGCGCTCCAGGCGCTGACGTCGCGCCTGGAGGGGCTGCGGAGCGCGCTCTGGACCGTCGAAAACGGCGAGAGCAGGCCGATCCCTCCGCCCGTGTCCAGCGTGCCCAACGCGCCCGGCGGCTCGGCCTGAGCGGGGCGCACGCCTCCTGACAAGGGAGGAGATCCGGCCCAGCCGGACCTCCTCCGCCATGCGCCGTGGCCATATCCAATCGTCGGGCGCTCATGCGAGAATGCGGCCGTGCAGCTCGACTTCGCAGCCCGTGAAGTGACGATCAAGCTCGTCTATTACGGCCCGGCGCTCAGCGGCAAGACGACGAACCTCGTCTCGCTGCACGGCCTCGCCGGGTCCGACGCTCGCGGACGGTTGATGACGCTCGAGACGCAGGACGATCGGACGCTGTTCTTCGATCTCCTGCCGCTCACCTTCCGCGCGAAGGACGGCGACGTCTCGCTCCGCATCAAGCTGTTCACCGTGCCCGGCCAGCCGATGCACGCCGCCACGCGGAGGCTCGTGCTCCAGGGCGCGGACGGGGTCGCGCTGATCGCCGACTCGCAGATCTCCGAGACGCAGCGCAACGCCGAGGCGTTCTTCGACCTCCGCCAGAACCTGCGAGAGAACGGCCTCGATCTCGCGAGGATGCCGCTCGTCATCCAGTTCAACAAGCGCGACCTGCCCGACATCCGGAGCGACGAGGAGCTGGCGCGGCTCGCCGCGCGGGGCAAGGAGCCGGTGTACAAGGCCGTCGCGACCCGCGGCGTGGGCACGGTGGAGACGCTCATGGGTCTGCTCCACCTCACGTGGGAGACGCTCGATCAGACGCATCAGCTCTCGAAGCGGCTGTCGATCAGCGGCGAGGAGCTCCTGAACAGCGCGGCGCGCCAGCTCGGTGCGACGAGCTCGGTGAACGACCTCCTGGCAAGGCGAATGGGCGGCAGCCTCGAGAAGAGCTCCCGGATCGTTCCATGAGGCCCGACGCCCACAAGGGGACGCCGGCGGATTTCGGCCTCGACGACGAGGATCTCCTCAGCATGCCGGGCTCCGCGCCGATTCCGTCGGCCCGGGTCGCGGACGGGCCCAGCTCCTCGAAGCGCGACGGCGCGACCAGCGCGCCTGAGCCCTCGACGCTGCCTCCCCCCGCGGCGGCGCCGGTGGTCGACCTTGTCGGCATCGGCCCGCTCTCGCTCGAGGATCTCGTGGATCGCCAGGCCCTCGGGGAGATGGCGGCTTCATTTCACAAGCTGTTCGGCCTGCCGATCCGGATCCAATCGATCAACGGCGCGACGCTCGCGGAGTCGGGCGCGCTCGCGCCGCTCCCGCCGCTCGGCGGCCTGACCGGCGGCGAGCAGGAAGGCCGGCGGGCCAGCGCGGCGCCGGCGGATCGTGCGGCAAGACAAGGCGCGTCGGCCGGCAGCGAGGTCGCGGATCCCCGCTTCGAGGGCGCGCTCTACCAGGTGTTCCCGATCGAGTACGACGGGCGTGCCATCGGCCGGTCGATCCTGGGCCCGTACCTCCCCGACGGCCTCGACGAGCCCCCTGCCGCGCAGATCGAGGCGGCGTCCCACCTCGATCTCGCGCCTGCGGCGGAGGGGTGGCTGCGGATGCCGCGGCTCCGGCCGGAGCGGCTCGGCGCGATCGCGGACCACCTCCGCTCGGTCCTCGATCTGATCCTGTTCAGCGGGCACAAATCGCTCCTCACCTCGACGATGCACGTCGCGTCGATCCGCGAGAGCTTCCGTGAGCTGTCGCAGAAGAACGCCGAGCTGGAGCAGGCGTACGAGCGGCTGAAGGAGCTCGACCGGCTCAAGTCGAACTTCCTGGCCACGGTGTCGCACGAGCTCCGGACCCCGCTCACGTCGATCATGGGGTACAGCGAGATGCTCGCCGAGGGCATCGGCGGGCCTCTGACCGATGAGCAGCGCGAGTTCATCGATACGATCCGTTCGAAGAGCGAGCAGCTGCTCGGGCTCATCATGAGCCTCCTGGACCTCTCGAAGCTGGAGAGCGGCACGTTGATCGTGCACCGCACCGAGGTGGCCGTCGGCCCGGTGCTCGTCGAGGCGGCGTCGACGATCGCGCCTGCCGCCTCGAAGAAGGGCGTCGAGCTCCGGATCCAGGCCGAGGACGATCTCCCGCCGGTGCTGGGGGACGGCGACCGGCTGCGGCAGGTGTTCATCAACCTCGTCGAGAACGCGGTGAAGTTCACCGAGGCGGGGGGCGAGGTGCTGCTCGTCGCGCGCGCCGTGAGCGAGGACATGGACGACCTCCCCGGGCTGGTGCTCGTCGCGCCCCTCCAGCAGGCGGTCGAGGTCCGCGTCGTGGACACGGGCATCGGCATCCCTGCCGGCGAGCGGCTGAAGGTCTTCGACCCGTTCTACCAGATCGATCAGAGCTCGACCCGGGAGCACGGCGGTACGGGACTCGGTCTCTCGATCGTCAAGCGCCTGGTCGAGGCGCACAGCGGCACGGTCCGCATCGAGCCGAACGAGCCGCGCGGCACCGTGTTCGTGGTCAAGCTGCCCACGGTCGCCGGCTCGCCGGCGAACAGCGTCCTGCCGCCCATCTTCCAATGAGCGGGCGCTCCGAGTGGAAGCGCATCGACATGCTGCGCGCCGTGCTCGGGGGCGCGCCGGGCGATCATGTTCTGTGCGGCATCGGCGACGACGCCGCGATCCTCGCGCCCGCGGCCCCGCGGGGCGGCGCCCTCCCGGGTGCCCCGGAGCCGCTCGTCTGGACGGTCGACAGCGCCGTCGAGGGCGTCCATTTCCGGCGCGATCTCCTGGGCTTCGAGGATCTCGGCTACCGCGCGACGATGGCCGCGGCGAGCGATCTCGCGGCGATGGGGGCGCGCCCTGTCGGCCTGCTGGCCGCGCTGGTGCTTCCCCCGAGCGTGAGCGACGACGAGCTCGGCGCGCTGGCGAGGGGTCAGCGCGCCGCGTGCGACGAGATCGGCACGGCGATCATCGGCGGGAATCTCTCGCGGGGCGGCGAGATCTCGATCACCACGACGGCGCTCGGCGTCGCGGCGCTGCCGCTCAGGCGCGACGGCGCGCGGCCCGGCGACGCGCTCGCGCTGGCGGGTCCTGTCGGCCTCGCCGCGGCCGGCTTTGCGCTGCTCGATCGCGGCGTCTCGCCGGCCAGCGCCGCGGCCGAGCACGCGATCCGCGCGTTCCGCCGCCCGGTGGCGCGCATCGACGCGGGCCTCCGCGCGGCGGCGCGCGCCCGCGCGGCGATCGACGTCTCCGACGGCCTCGTCGCCGATGTGGCGCACCTCGCGCGCGCGAGCGGCGTGCGCGCGCTGCTCGATCCCGCGGCGCTCGTGGGCGCCGACCTCCGCGACGCCGCCGCGCAGCTCGGCGTGGATGCGCTGGATCTCGCGCTCTACGGCGGCGAGGACTACGCGATCGTGGTCGCGGGCCCCGACGTCGGGGAGCTCGCAGGCTTCGTGGCGATCGGCCGCTGCGCGGCGCGCGAGGAGGGCGCGAGCGACGTCGCGCTGGTCGGACCGGACGGGCAGCTCACGAGCCTCGTGGCGCGGGGATACGACCACTTCGCTTGAGTGGCCAGCGCGGCGCGACCTCGCTCAGTTGCACTCGGCGGGCGGCGTGCTCCCGGCGAGGCTTGCTCGGATCTGGGTGAGCGCCTTGGCGCGCGGGGTTTTCCCGCTCTTCACGAGCTTCTCGATCCCGGCGCAGAGATGGGATGCCGTCGCCGCCTTCGACTTGGCTTCCGGCGACTTGCCCGACTTGGTGGCGACCGCGTGGAGCGCCGTGCAGCACGCCTGGATGGAGGCGCCTCCCCCCCGTGACGTCGCCGTCCCCGCCGCCCCCTCGGCCGTCGCCGCCCCCGCATCCGCTGTCGCCGCAGGCTCGGCGGAAGCCGCCGCCGCGGGCTCTTGGGCCGCCGCGGGTTCCTGCGTCGCCGCCGCCGTCGGGGTCGCCGTCGGCACCGGATCGGCCGCCACGGGCGCGACCGTCGGCGTAGGCGCGGGGATCGTCTCCGGCTCTGCCTCTTCTTTCCGGCAGGAGCTAGACAGGATGCTGCAGGCAACGACGACGAAGGCGATGGACGAACGCGACCGGTTCATGCCCGTCTTCTACAGAGCTTCTCCGAACGCATCCATACGGCTGCCCGAGTACAAGCCCGTACGGCCCCCCCCGCCGCGCTCTCGCCCCCATCCCAAACGCTCCGCGATCTCCCCCGCCCTCCCCTTCCCCCCCGAGTCGGCGGGGGTGGGGGTGACGAGGGAGGGGCCGGCGGGGGAGGGCCCCACGAACCCGAGCGCCGGCCCGCAGCGCAGTGACGCCTTCCAGACCGAGCTCCCCCGTTCACGAGGCAACAGCCACGAAAAGGCGCGAGTTCGTGGGAGGGCCCCCCGCCGGCCCCTCCCTCGTCACCCCCACCCCCGCCCGTCGCAGCTCAGCTGCATCCCATGCTGTTGCCGCAGTTGAGGCACTTGTAGCAGGCCCCGTTCCGCACGGTGATGTGCCCGCAGCCGTCGCAGACCGGCGCGTCGCCCATCATGTCCTCGAGCTGCGCGTCGAGCGCGCTCGCCGTCCGTCCTCCGCCCTCGACCAGCGCCGCCGCAGCCGGCGTGGTTGGCGAGAACGTCACCGCGCCGCTCTCCTGCGCCCGCGACTCGACAGGGTCCTCCATGGCCGAGCTGACCGGCTGGACGTGGGCGAGGTCGTAGCGGTTCAGGTACTCGACCCCGAGCACGCGGAAGAGGTAGTCGACGATCGACGTCGACATCTTCACGTAGTCGTGCCCCTCGACGATGCCCTGCGGCTCGAAGCGGGTGAAGGTGTACTGCTCGACGAAGGTCTCGAGCGGCACGCCGTACTGGAGCCCGATCGACACCGCCATCGCGAAGCAGTTCATCATCGAGCGGAACGCGGCGCCCTCCTTGTGGAGGTCGATGAAGATCTCGCCGAGCGTCCCGTCGTCATACTCGCCGGTGCGGACGTAGATCTTGTGCCCGCCGACGCGCGCCTCCTGCGTGAAGCCCTTGCGCTTCCTGGGCAGGCGGAACCGCTCGGGCGCCGCCGCCGAGGGCGAGCGCGGGCGCGCCAGCGCGGTCGCTGCCTGGACGATGGGCGCGGGGACCTCGGCCTTGTCGGCCTTGCCCTTGCTCTCCTTGCTGTCGCTCGAGGTCGACGAGAGCGGCTGCGACGCCTTGCAGCCGTCGCGGTAGAGCGCGACCGCCTTGAGCCCGAGGCGCCACCCCTCCTCGTAGATCCGCTGCACCTCCTCGACCGTCGCGTCGTTCGGCAGGTTCACGGTCTTCGAGATGGCGCCGGACAGGAACGGCTGCGCGGCCGCCATCATGCGGACGTGCGCCATCGGCGCGAGGTACCGCCGGCCCTTCTTGCCGCAGCGGTTGGCGCAGTCGAACACCGCGTAGTGCTCCTCGCGCAGGTGCGGCGCCCCCTCCACCGTCATGCGGCCGATGATCGTCTCGTTCGCCTCCTCGATCTCCGCGGCCGAGAAGCCGAGGTGCTGGAGCAGCGAGAAGCCGAAGCGCGCCCGCGACTCCTTGGAGACGCCGAGCCTGTCATAGGCCTCCTCGCCGAGGATCCAGGGACCGAAGGCGAGATCCAGATCGAAGACGCCGGGGATCGCGGCCTCGACCTTCGCGAGGTCGTCGCTCGTGAGCCCCCGCGCCTTGAGCGACGCCCGGTTCACGTGCGGCGCCGCCAGCAGCGTGTTCGTGCCGGAGACGTAGGCGACGATCTCCTGCACCTCCGCCTCGGGGTACCCGAGCCGCCGGAGCGCCTCGGGCACGGACTGGTTCACGATCTTGAAGTAGCCGCCGCCGGCGAGCTTCTTGAACTTCACGAGCGAGAAGTCGGGCTCGATGCCCGTCGTGTCGCAGTCCATCAGGAGGCCGATGGTGCCGGTCGGGGCGAGCACCGTCGCCTGGGCGTTGCGGTAGCCGTGCTCCTGCCCGATCCGGACCGCCTCGTCCCAGTCGGCGCACGCCGCCCGCCAGAGCGACTCCGGGCAGCGGTCACGGTCGATCGCGTAGGCGGCGTCGCGGTGCATGCCCATCACCCGGAGCATCGGCTCGCGGTTCCTGGCGAAGCCGGCGAACGGCCCCTTCGCGGCGGCCATCTCCGCCGAGACCCGGTAGGCGTGCCCGCAGAGGATCGCGGTGAGCGCGCCCGCGACCGAGCGCCCCTGATCGGAGTCGTACGGGATGCCCTGCAGCATGAGCAGGGTGCCGAGGTTGGCGTAGCCGAGCCCGAGCGGGCGGTAGTCGTGCGAGTTCTTCGCGATGGTGCGGGTCGGGTACGCCGAGAAGTCGACGAGGATCTCCTGCGCGACGAAGAACACCCGCACCGCGTGGCGGTAGCCCTCGATGTCGAACGAGCCGTCCTCGCGGAGGAACTTCGTGAGGTTCAGGCTCGCCAGGTTGCAGGCCGAGTCGTCGAGGAACATGTACTCCGAGCACGGGTTCGAGGCGTTGATGCGCGCCGTGTTCGGGCAGGTGTGCCAGCGGTTGATGGTCGTGTCGTACTGCACGCCCGGATCGGCGCAGCCCCACGCCGCATCGGCGATCTGGCGCCAGAGGTCCTTGGCGCTCAGCGTGTCGACGACCTCGCCGGTCGTCCGGGAGCGCGTCTCCCACGCCGCGCCCGTCGCCGCCGCGCGCATGAACTCGTCGCTCACGCGCACGGAGTTGTTCGAGTTCTGCCCGCTCACCGTGTGGTACGCCTCGCCGTTGAAGTCGGAGGGGTACCCCGCGCCGATGAGCGCCATCGCCTTCTTCTCCTCGCGGACCTTCCACTGGATGAAGTCGACGATCTCCGGGTGGTCCATGTCGAGGCAGACCATCTTCGCGGCGCGCCGCGTCGTGCCGCCGCTCTTCGTCGCGCCGGCGGCGCGGTCGAACACCTCGAGGAAGCTCATGAGCCCCGAGCTCGTCCCGCCGCCCGAGAGCTTCTCCTGCTTCCCGCGGATCGCGCTGAAGTTCGTCCCCGTCCCCGACCCGTACTTGAACAGCCGGGCCTCGCTCTTCACGAGGTCGTAGATGCTCATCAGGTCGTCCTGGACCGCCTGGATGAAGCACGCGGAGCACTGCGGCCGCTCGTAGGCGTTCCGGGTCTCGACGATGTCGTCGAGGGCGCCCGTCGCGTTCGCTCGAGGCGCCGACGCCTTCCCGTTGGCGCTCCCGTTCCCCGCGTCGGCCGAGGCCTCGTTCCAGGCGAAGTTGCCGCCCGACCCCTCGATGCCGTACCGGTGGTAGAGCCCGCAGTTGAACCAGACGGGCGAGTTGAACGCGCCGTACTGGTGCACGAGCAGGTAGGCGAGCTCCGCCTCGAAGGTGTCCGCGTCCTTCGTCGAGGCGAAGTAGCCACCGAAGTGCTCACCCGCCTCGCGGATGGTGCGCGCCAGCCGGTGGACGACCTGGCGGACGCTCGTCTCGCCGAGCTCCTTCTTGCCGTGGATCCCCGCCTTGCGGAAGTACTTGGAGACGACGATGTCGGTCGCTAGTTGCGACCAGCCGGCGGGGATCTCGGCGCCTTCCATCTTGAAGACGACCGAGCCGTCGGGGTTGGTGATGACGCTCGATCGGCGCTCCCAGGTGACCTCATCGAGCGGATCCGCGGCCCGGTGCGTGAACCGCCGGTCGAACCCGAGCCCGCGGGGGCGCGAGGCCCCCTTCTTCGCGCCCTTCTTCGAGGCTGCGCCGTCGACCTGCGCCTTGGTGGCCCCCCCGGTCACCGGACGCCCACCCCCATCTTCCTTCGTCCGTGCCGTCATCTTGCCATTCCCGGCGGGGAGCTTACCGCCGTCACCCACAACTGCCGACTGGGCCATTTCCAAGTCCTCCTGTGAACCACCGCACCTGGCGGTGACCCGGGTCCTACCGAAAGCACAAAGAGTTCCCTGGAGAACTCCGAGGCATCATCGCCTCGATCTCCACAGGTCTCGTCGCTTCTCCCCTACTACCTGCTCGAACGTTCCGTCTTGCGACCAGTGAGCATAGTTTCAGGTGCCATGTCTGACAGGCGTGCGCCGACATGCGGGAGCGCCTGACCGCCTGCTATCCAAACTCGCGAACGGTCCGTGCGTCAAGGAGAACCGCTACAGGTTGGGATCTCCCTCCGAACAGGGCCCACATATAGGGTCTCTCTGTCCGGTGCGGGATTCCTAGCGATCCGTGATCAGTTCTGAACAGGTGCTACCCACCGGGCGCACAGATTACGCACAGCTTCTCCCGCGACAAAATCCGCCGCTTCCATGGAATGCGCCCAACCAACCACCAGCTCTTCCATGGAGCCGGCCGTCGCCGCCTAGTCCAGGTCGTCGGCCTCCGCGCAGTACGCGAGCACCCGCTCCCCCTCGCAGTGGATGGCGAGCGCCACCTCCTGGGCGAGCCCGCGAAGCCCGACGAGCTCGAGCAGCGTGGGCACCGGCGCGGGCAGCAGCGGCGGGGGTGGGATGTACCGCGACGCGCGCACGATGGCGGGCTCGATGGCGGCCGCCTTGGGCCCGATCATCTGGCGCAGCTCGTGGAGCGCCCGCTCGAACCCGCCGAGCATGTCGACGAGGCCGCGCGCCTGCGCTTCGGCGCCGCTGTAGACGCGACCCTGCGCGAGCGGCTCGATCTCCTCGACCGGGCGGCGGCGGCCGCGGGCGACGACGCGGAGGAACGCCGCGTAGATCGCGTCGAGCTCGCGCTCCACCACCGCCCGCTCCCCCGCGTCGAGCTTGCGCGACGGCGAGAACAGGTCCGCCCGCGCGCCGCGCTTCACGACGTCGGTCGAGACGCCGAGGCGCTCGAGCAGCGGGCCGAGCGCGAAGCGCGCCGAGACCACGCCGATGCTCCCCGTGATCGTCTGCGGCTGCGCGACGATCGCGTGCGCGGCCGCCGCCACGTAGTAGCCGCCGCTCGCCGCCACGTTCGACAGGCACGCCACGACGGGCTTCACCTCCGCGAGGCGGGTGACCTCGTGGTGGATCCTGTCGGAGGCGAGCGCGGAGCCGCCCGGCGAGTCGACGTGGAGGATGACCCCCTGGACGCGCGGGTTCTGCCGCGCCGCGCGCAGGCTCGCGACGAGCCGCTCCTCGCTGGCCAGCGAGGCGCCACGGAAGTGGGCGCGGCTGACGATCGCGCCGTGCACCTCGATGACGCCGAGGACGGGCCGAGGCCACACCGGCGTCAGCGAGAGAGCGCGCCGCGCGCCCAGGTAGCGGTCCGCCGACACGAGGCGGTTCTTCGAATGCCGCGCAGCAGCAGGAGCTCCTCCGCCCGACGCGCCGTCCGCGTCTTGCGCGCCGCTCTCGGCGCGGCGCGGCGCCGCGGTCGCGGACGGGAGCGACCCCGCCACGAGCATGTGCTCGAGCTCATCCTCGTACGCGACAGCGTCGACGATGCCTCGCGCGACGGCCTGCTCCGCGCCGAAGGGGGCCTCGTCGATCCACCGCGCGGCCGTCTCGCGATCGACGCGGCGCCCCTGGGCGAGCGCCGCGGTCAGGTCCCCGAGGCGCCCGTCGAGCAGGGCGCCCACCTGCTCGCGCTGCGCGGCGCTCATCGTGTCCCGCACGAGCACCTCGCCGGCGTTCTTGTACATCCCCTTCGCGAACACCTCGGGCTCGACGCCGACCTGCTCCAGCGCGCGGCGCACGTAGCGGCCCTCCACAGCGAACCCGAGCGGCGACACCATCGTCTCGGGCCCGACGACGATGGCCCGCGCGGCCGAGGCGAGCAGGAGCGTCGTGGTGTCGGCGCCCATCGGCAGGTAGGCGACGACGTCCTTGCCCCCCGCCCGGATCTCGAGGAGCGCGTCCCGGAGCGAGGCCGCCACCGCCGGCCCCGCGTGCACCGACCGGATCCGGAGGAGCAGCCCCGCCGGGCGCGGATCCTTCATCAGGTGCTTGCCGAGCTCGCGGACGCGCTCCACCGAGAGCGGTGCCCTCTTCCTGGGACGCCACGAGAGCGCCAGGCGGACCCTGGGCGGCTGGAGATCGACCACGCGGCCGTCGATTTCGAGAACGACATACCCGCCCCGGGGTGCAGCAAACGCCCAGCGGAGCGCGCTGACGGGGAGCAGCAGCAGGCGGAGGAGATTGACGAGCAGGGCAGCGATCACCGGAGGCTCCTCGAAATCTGGGGAAAGGCGGCTCGGCGTCCGCCGGCGGTCACGATGGGGTGGGGGGAGACAGGGTGTGCAGGAACCGGTCCGCGCGGCACGAGATCCGGTGGCGAGGTCGGCGCCGCCTGGCCCCGGCGCCGGAACTGGAAAGAGAGAGCGTGACGCAAGGGGCCACCCTGTGGCTACACTGTCGCTCCAAGTTTCGAAGGGGACGGCGAGCCGATGTGGGTTACGTCTTGAAGAAGTCGTCCTCTCTCTTTCAGACCAGCTCAGCAAGCCGCGGGCCGTAGGCCCCCGGCGCCCTGGGTGGCAGACCCCCTCCACCGAACGTGCATCCCGAGCAGAGCGCCCCCGCCCCGAGCCAGCTCCCCTTGCCACCGCCGTCCACCTTGCGGCTCGTGCCCCTCGGGGGGCTCGGCGAGGTCGGGATGAACTGCCTCGCGCTTCAGCAGTCGGATGGGCTGCTGCTCATCGACTGCGGGGTGACGTTCCCGAGCACGGACCTCGGCGTCGACGTTTACCACCCGCGCTTCGATCACGTGCTCGCGCTCCGCGATCAGGTGCGCGGCATCGTGCTGACGCACGGCCACGAGGACCACATCGGCGGGCTGCCGTTCCTCCTGCGTCACCTCGACGTCCCCGTCTGGGGCCCGCCGCACGCGCTGGAGCTGGTGCGCTACCGGCTCGCGGAGCACGCGCTCGAGGACAAGGTGCGCCTGCTGCCCACGCAGGTCGGGCGCGAGGTCGCGATCGGCGGCTTCGTCGTGGAGCCGCTCCGGGTGACGCACTCGATCGTCGACGCGACGGCGCTCGCGATCCACACGGCCGCGGGGCTCGTCGTCCATACCGGGGACTTCAAGCTGGACCCGACGCCGCTCGACGGCGAGCCGACCGACGAGGCCCGCTTCCGCGCGCTCGGCGACGCGGGCGTCCGGCTGCTCCTGTCCGACAGCACCAACGTGGACTCGCCCGGCGAGGCGGGGAGCGAGCGCGCCGTCGCCCACGCGCTGGCGGAGCTCGTCGAGACCGCGCCCGCGCGCGTCGTGGTCGGCGTCTTCGCCTCGAACGTGCAGCGCCTCCTCGCCCTCGGTCAGGCCGCGATCCGCGCGCGCCGCAAGATCTGCCTGCTCGGCCGCAGCGTGCAGACGCACGTGCGGGCCGCGCAGACCGTGGGGAGGCTCCCGTGGCCGAGCGACCTGCTCGTCCCGCCCGAGGTCGCCTCGTCGATGCCGCGCGAGCGGCTCCTCGTCATCGCGAGCGGCACGCAGGCCGAGCGGGCCTCCACGCTGACGCGGTTCGCCTCGGGGACGCACCCGCTCCTGCGCCTCGAAGAGGGGGATCGGGTCGTGCTCTCGAGCCGCGTCATCCCTGGCAACGACCGCCCGGTCGTCGACATGATGGCCGGGCTGCTCCGCCTCGGCGTCGAGCTCGTGACGTGGTCGACGGATCGGCGCGTCCACGCGAGCGGGCACGCGCACCGGACGGAGCAGGCGCGCATGATCGATCTCACCCAGCCGCGCGGCTTCCTCCCCGTGCACGGCGCGCTGCACCACCTGACGCGGCACGCGGAGCTCGCGCGGGAGCGCGGCGTGGCCGAGGTGCTCGTCGCCGAAAACGGCCACGTCGTCGAGATCGGCACGACGCAGCCGCTCGGCCGGAGCGGCCGGGCCGTCGCCGGCCGGGTGGCGACGGCGGGCGGCGAGGAGCTCGGGGAGGAGGTCCTCCGGGAGCGAGCGACCCTCGGTCGCCAGGGGGTGGCCTTCGTGTCGCTGGTCGTCGATGTGCACGGCGCCCTCGCGGCGCCGCCGCAGGTCCTCGCCCGCGGGGTCACCGGGGAGCTCGAGGGCGGCGCGCTGAGGGCCGCGGCGCGCGCGGTCGCGCAGGCGGTGAACGACTGCGAGCCGCGCGCGCGGCGCCGCGACAACGACATCATCGAGATCGCCCGGCTCGCGGCGCGCCGGACGCTCGAGGCGAAGCTCGGGAGGCGCCCGCTGGTGACGGTGGCGCTCACGCGTCTGTGACGCCGCTCGAGGGGAGCCCTCCGCCCTCGGGTGGCGCCGGAGCCGGCGACGGCGGCGGCGCGAGGCTCTCCGCGCGAGATTTCCTGGGCCCGGTGCTGCTCTCCCACATCGAGCGCGTCCGCGCCGATGCGCGGCGCGTCGTCACCGGGAGCGAGCAGGGCGCGGAGCCGGACGCGGAGGCGGTGCACGACTTCCGGGTCTCGCTTCGCCGGCTCCGGACGCTGCTCAAGCCGGCGCGACGCATCTACGGACGGAGGCGGCTCCGCCCCGTGGCCGAGGGGCTCCGGGAGTTCGCGCGGGCGACCGGCGCGCTGCGCGACGAGGAGGTGCTGCGCGAGACGCTCACCGCGCTCGATCTGGACGAGGCGGCCCGGGCGGCCGTCGCTGGGTGGGTCGCGCAGCGCGCGCGCCGCGAGCGCGAGGCGAGGGCCCACATCGTCGAGCTGCTCCAGCAGGATCGCCCGGACGACACGGGCGTGGCGCAGGCCGACGCGCCGGCCGAAGGCGACACGGGTGCGACGCAGGCCGACGCGCCGGCCGAGGGCGAGCGGCTCCGGCTGGAGCCTCACCTCGCGCGCCTCGAGCGGCGCATCTCGCGCCGGAAAGCGAGGAAGCGCGGCGCCGAGGCGCTCGCGAGGCGAGCGATCGGTGATGCCCTGGACGACGTGCGCACGCTCGCCGCGAGCGACCCGGGCGACGGCGCGGCCATGCACGCGCTCCGGATCCGCTTCAAACGGCTGCGCTACTCCGCGGAGACGTTCTCACCGCTCTTCGGAGAGCGCGCCGAGCGCACCGCGAAATCCGCGTCACGGATGCAGCGCCGCCTCGGCCAGCTGCACGACGCCGATGAGGCGCTCGCGCAGATGACGAGAGCGGAGGCCCTGGCGCCTGACGCGCGCGCTGCCGTCATCGAGGCGCTCGTCGCAGAGCGGGCGCGGCTCGCTCACAAGGCGACCGAGGAGCTCGCGCGAGAGCTCGATACGCTCACATCGCTCTGGTCGGGCGATCCCCGCGCGCTCCCGAGCGGATGACGCAGCGCACGGGGCGCGGTGCAGCAAGGAGCGCCGCAGCAGGCGCGCTCCGGACTGGGCGAACGGGCGCACAGGGATCGCCGGCTGCGGAGCTCGCCGTGCGGACAGGCGCTTCGTGGTACCGTCGGTCGGGCTCCTTCGAACCGAGGCGAAGCCCGCCGATCCCGGAGGTCGTGTTGCGCCGCTCTGCGTTCCAAAGCGTCACCGCGCTCGTCGCTCTCCTCGCGGCGAGCGCCTGCACCCAGGACTTCGACCAGTTCGAGCCCGCGCTCTTCCCGGGGCCGTCCGGGAGCGGCTCCGGCGGGGCCAGCAGCTCCGGCGGAGATGGAGGAGGCCAGACGGCGGCTGGGAGCACCACGAGCAGCGGCGGCGCCGGCGGCGGCGAGCGGTGCACCAACGGCGAGGATGACGACGGCGATGGCGCCGTCGACTGTGCCGACGACGACTGCGGAGGGTTCGCCTGCGTCGCCGCGCCCGAGGACTGGCAAGGGCCCGGCCTCCTGTACCAGGGCCCCGACGCAGCGGACGTCGCCTGCCCCGAGGGCTTCTCCGAGCGGGTGGACGTGGGCGGCCGCGAGCCCCTCGACACGCCCGCGACCTGCAGCGCGTGCGCGTGCGGCGCGCCGACCGTGGCGTGCGAGACGCCCGCGGTCACGGTGTACTCGCGTGGCGCGTGTGGCGGGGGGGGCGCGACGCTGCCGGTGCAGACGGAGGAATGCATCAACCTCGGCGGCGACTTCCAGGCCGGCAGCTACAGCGGCGAAGCGCCCGGCGTGGATTCGGCGACGTGCGCCGCGTCGGGCGGCGAGGCGACGTTGCCGCCGCCGCGCTTCGGTATCGAGGGGCTCGTGTGCGCCGCCGGGTCGGACGCCGGCGGATGTGGCGCCGGCGAGGCCTGCGCCCCGCGACAGATCGACGCGCCGTTCGAGCAGGGCGTCTGCGTCTGGCGCGACGGGGACCAGCGCTGCCCCGAGGGGTTCGGCGAGCGACACGTGTTCGCGAGCTCGATGGTCGACAACCGCGGCTGCACCCGATGCACGTGCGACACGGGCGGCGTGCGCTGCGCGGCGACGCTGACGCTCTTCGAGCAGAGCCGCTGCCGGGGGCCCGGCGAGACCGTGCCGTTCAACGGGGCCTGCGTCGACGATCCGCCCCCTGCCGTCTCGGTGTCGCTCGAGGTGACCGGGACCGGCAGCTGCCAGCCGCGCGGCGGCGGCCCCACAGGCGAGGTCGAGGAGGGCGAGGACAAGATCACCGTCTGCTGCGCCCGCTGAAGGAGCGGAGCGGTGCGCTGGCCGCGCGGCGCTGAACGGCGCCGCGCGGCGCGCCGCGCGCTTACTGCCGGAAGATCTCGACGCGCTCGAGGACGACGTCCTGGTTGGGCCGATCGCGCGTGGTCGCCACGTTGGCGATGCGGTGGACGATGTCCTGCCCGCTCACGACCTTGCCGAACACCGTGTGGCGGTTGTCGAGGTGCGGCGTCGGCCCGTCGGTGATGAACCACTGCGCGCCGTTCGTGTTCTTGCCGGCGTTGGCCATGGAGAGCACGCCGGCGCCCTCGTGCCTCAGCGAGGGGTTGAACTCGTCGGCGAACTTGTACCCGGGGCCGCCCGTGCCCCAGAGCGCCGCCTTGTCCGGGTAGCGCGAGAGCGGGTCGCCGCACTGGATCATGAACCCCGAGATCACGCGGTGAAAGCGGACGCCGTCGTAACAGGGAGTCCCCTGCATCCCCTGGCCGGTCTTCGGATCGGTCCAGTTGATGGTGCCCGTGGCGAGGCCGACGAAGTTCTTGACCGTGTTGGGGGCGCCCTCCTCCTCGAGCCGGACCGTGATGTCACCGAGCGAGGTCTTGAGCCGGGCGTGGAGCTTGCCGGTGCCGGGCACGTTGATCTGGGGGAATTCCATCGGGACTTCTCCTTGTTTTGGCCGCCGAGGCGGCGCCGTCAGCCGAGGGAGGTGAGCCGCGGGCCCCCCTTCCTGCGTTCTGCTGCGCCGGTCTTATCTCATCTGGCGCCGCGGACGAGCGGCGAAATGACCTCACGCGCGCTCGAAGAGCGTCGCGATGCCCTGGCCGACGCCGATGCACAGCGAGGCGACCCCGACCTTGGCGCCGCGCGCGCGCATCGCATGCACCAGGGTGCACGCGATGCGCGCGCCCGAGCAGCCGATCGGGTGCCCGAGCGCGATCGAGCCGCCGCGGACGTTGACGCGCGCCGGGTCGAGCTCGAGCGCGCGCGAGCACGCGAGCGCCTGCGCCGCGAACGCCTCGTTGAGCTCGAACAGATCGACGTTGGGTACGCGGAGCCCGGTCCGCTGAAGGAGCTTCTTCACGGCCGGGATCGGCCCCTCCCCCATGAGGTTGGGATCCACCCCGGCGGTCGCCGTCGCGATCACCCGCGCGCGCGGCGTCGCGCCGGCGGCCTGCACGGCGTCGCCCGAGGCGAGCAGGAGGGCCGCGGCGCCGTCGTTGAGGGGGGACGAGTTGCCCGCCGTGACGGTCCCGCCCTCGCGAAAGGCGGGCTTGAGCTTCGACAGCGCCTCGAGCGAGGCGTCGGCGCGCACGCCCTCGTCGCGCTCGAACAGGACGGGATCGCCCTTCTTCTGGGGGACGAGCACGGGGACCACCTCGTCGGCGAAGCCCCCCGACTCCCACGCGAGCGTGGCGCGCTCGTGGGAGAGGAGCGCGAACCGATCCTGCTCGTCGCGGCTGATGCCGTGCTTCTTGGCCACGTTCTCGGCCGTCTCCCCCATCGACTGGAGCTCGAACCGCGCGGCCATCCTCGCGTTCGGATAGCGCCAGCCGAGGGTCGTATCGTAGAGGGTCGGCGCGCTCCGCTCGAAGCGCTCGGCCTGCTTGGGCATCGTGAACGGCGCGCGCGTCATGCTCTCGACGCCCCCCGCGATCGCGCAGTCGGTCTCGCCGGTGGCGATCATCCGCGCGGCGTCGGCCACCGCCTCGAGCCCCGAGCCGCAGAGGCGATTCACCGTGACGCCCGGGACCTCGTAGGGGAGGCCGGCGAGCAGCGCGGCCATGCGCGCGACGTTGCGGTTGTCCTCTCCGGCCTGGTTCGTCGCGCCGAAGACGACGTGATCGAGGCGCGGCGCGAGCGAAGGATTGCGACGCACGAGCGCGTCGAGGACGTGCGCTGCGAGGTCGTCGGGGCGGACCGTCGCCAGCGCGCCGGCGTAACGGGCGATCGGGGTCCGGACGGCGTCGACGACAAAGACAGGGCGCAGGGCAGCAGCCATGACGAGAGCGTAGCGTCGCCTGGTCGGCGCGCAGCGGAGATCGCGCGCGTCCTGGAATCTCCGCTCGGCTCGACGCGCGCCGCGCCGGCGTCGATGTCGCGTGCGTCCGCCCGATCACGCCAGGGGTGAGCACGGGGGCCGATCGGAAGGCCGGTGCGGAGGACGACCGATCGGCCTGGTCCGTCCTGCACAGGGTGGAAGAGGCGGCGCGCAGCGGCTCAATAGCTATCGCTGGATCCGCCCCCGCCGGAGCGACCCCCGCCGCCGCCGCCGAACCCGGACCCACCGCCACCACCGCGGCCGCCGCCGCCACCTCGGAAGAGGAGCGCCTGGAGGACGAGCCACAGGAACCAGCGGAAGGAGGGCGAAATCAGCGCGAGCACGAGCGCCCCCACGATGGCGACGACCGTCACGCCGATCCTGATCGGCGAGACCGGGGCGGGCGCCGGCTGGGCGCCGGGCGCCGGGCGCCGTTCCTCCTCGGGTGTCCCGGCGACGAGCGTCCTGGCGATCTCTGCAGTTCCCTGGTCGATGGCCTCACGGAATCGATCCTGCCTGAGCAGCGGGTTGATGGTCTGCCGGATGATGTCGTTCGACTGGAGATCCGTGAGCGCTCCGCCCACGCCCTTGCCCGTCTCGATCCGGACGCGCCGCTCGTTCGGGGCGATCACGAGGAGAACGCCGTTGTCGGCCCCGCGCTGGCCGAGCTGCCAGGTATTGAAGGCCTCGTAGGCGACGTCCTCGATCGTCTCGCCTTCGAGGGATCCGGCCACGAAGGCGACGATCTCGAACCCCGTCTCGCGGCGGATGCGATCGAGCTTCGCGTCGAGAGCGCGGATGTCGGACGGCTCGAGCCGTCCAGCGGTGTCGACGACGTGCCCTGTGAGCGTCGGCGGCGTGAAGTCGGCGAGGGCCGGCCGCGCGACGAGCGCGCAGACCAGCGCGAACGCGGCCGCGACGGCCCTGGCCACGGCCCGCAGCCGCGCCCCGCCCATGCCGATCCGGCGCATCGCCGCGCCCCTCATCAGAACGAGACCTTCGGCGCCGACTGGACCTCGGGAGACGCGGTGAAATAGACGCGCGGCTTGAACGGCTGGCCCGTCGCCTTGTTCACCACCTGGCCCCGGATCTTCAGGAGCTCCGCGTTGTACTCGCGCGCCGCCTGGTTGTACTCCTGGCGCGCCCGGAGGATCCGGTTCTCGATTCCCTCCAGCTGGATCTGGAGGCTGTGGAAGGCCTGGTTCGCCTTGAGATCAGGGTATTGCTCCTGCACGACGAGGAGCCGCGAGAGCGAGCCGCTGAGCTGCTCCTGCGCCTTCTGGAAGGCCTGCACCTTCTCCGGATCCGTCAGATCGTCGGCCTTGAGCTGGACGCTTGTCGCGCGGGCGCGCGCCTCGGCGACGCTCGCGAGCGTCTGCTCCTCGTGCTTGGCCGACCCCTTCACGACGGCCACCAGGTTCGGGACCAGGTCGTAGCGCCGCTGGAGATCCGCCTCGAGATCGGACCATTTCTGGGCCGCGATCTGATCTTTCTCGACCAGCAAGTCGTAGCGCTGGCAGCCGACGACGGACGTCATGACGGCGAGCACCGCCAGGAACAGGGAGGCCACCGCGAGGCGCTTCCGAAATGTCGATTTGTGAACAATCCGCATGACTGGCTCCAGGGTCGCTTGCATTACCCGTCGGGGTTGCGTCGCGAGACGCCTTGCAAAACCCCGGCCCCATGGCGCCCGCGGCGGGCTGGCGTGCTGCGGCGCCCCCGCGACGTGATACCCTTTCCCTGTCGTGCCCTCGGTCGGCGCGCGCCATGCACCGTGCAGGAGGGCCGCAGGGAGGCCACACGCGTGGCGCGCCGCCACAGTCGCCCATTACGATGAGCCACCGCCCGCGCATCGCAGCCCATTCGCTCAGCCCTGCAGCTTATGCGCCGTATGGCGACATCCTCATGGCCTCGCCGCACGGCGAGCCCGGGAGGCCTGCCAACCAGGGGACGGCGCGGCGCTTCGATCACCTCGCCGCGATCGAGAACCTCCGCCCCGGGCACGCCTCGCTGAACGTCTCGGTGTTCCGCTGCGCCCCGCGCTCGAGCTTCCCGCTCCCGATCGCCCTGCTCGAGAAGCACCCCGGCTCGACCCAGGCGTTCGTGCCGATGAGCGCGCGGCGCTACCTCGTCGTCGTGGCCCTCGGCGGCGACCGGCCCGAACTCGCGACGCTCGGCGCCTTCATCGCCCACGGCGCCCAGGGCATCACCTATCGCCCCGGCGTGTGGCACCACCCCATGATCGCGCTCGACGCCGAGGCCGACTTCGTCTGCCTGTCCTGGGAGGACGGCTCTCCCGGCGACTGCGCCGTTGTCGAGTACGCAGAGGGCGAGCGGATCGCGGTCGCGATCGACGCGATCGACGCGATCGACGCGATCGACGCGATCAACCGCTGACGGCCGGACGTCTCCTTCCTCCTCGCCGATCCCGCGCGGCGCGATGGCCCGCGCCGCCGCTGCTGGGAGGGACCGCGGCGGCCTTGGGGGGCGGTCGCCTCCGGGCCGCGCTGCGCCGCAGCCTCCGGGCGCGCGCCGCGCTATAGAGGCGCCCCCCCCCGCCATGCGCCGCTCGACCCCCAATTGCTCGTTCGTCGCGCAGGAGCAGCGAAGGCTGCTCGCCGCGCTCGACTCCCTCGACGTCGCCGACGTCGCCCGCATCCTCGAGGAGTTCGTCACGGACGAGCGCAGGGCCCGGCTGCGCGGCGTCATCGCGACGCGGCTCGATGCCGTCACCGTGGCCATGGATGCGCCGCACGATCCGCACAACGGGGCCGCCGTGCTCCGCTCCTGCGACGCGTTCGGCTTGCAGCGGCTCCACATCATCGAGCGGGCCGAGCAGTTCCTCGTCTCGAACACTGTCTCGCGCGGCTCCGAGCGCTGGGTCGACGTGCGCACGCACGCGACCACCGAGGCCGCGGTCGCCGCGCTCCGCGCCTCGGGGCACGAGCTCGTGGCGACCCACCCGGAAGGCGAGCTCACCCCGCGCGACCTCTCGAGCATCCCCCGCCTCGCGCTGGTCCTCGGCAACGAGCGCGACGGCATCCGCCCCGACCTGGCCGCCGGCTGCGCCCGCGCCGTGCGCGTCCCGATGCGCGGCTTCGCGGAGAGCCTCAACGTGAGCGTCACCGCGGCGATCCTGCTCGAGCACGCGACGAACGGCCGGCCCGGCGACCTGCCGGAGCCCTACCGGATCCATCTCTATGCGCGCGCGCTGGTGCTCACCGTCCCCCACGCGGCGGAGATCCTGGCCGCGCGGGGCATGCACCTCCCCCAGCCCCTCGGAGGAACGCCGCCCCCTCCCCCGAAGCCGCGCGGCCCCAAGCCGCGGAGGCCGCCCGCCCCGCCCGCGCTGCCCGCGCTCGAGCCGCGCAGCGCCGGCGCCCCGCGGGAGCCTGAAGGCGGATAACATGCAGCTCCCCATGCGAAGCCCCGGTCCCCCGCGGCGCGAGCCGCGCGCCCGCCGCGACGCGGCGCGCCTTCCGGCGCCTCACGGCCTCCGCGCGCGCCTCGCCCGCGCGGCGCTCGACGTCGCGCGCGGCGCGGCCGCCCTCGCCCTGCTCCTCGCCGGCTGCATCGAGGTGCCGCCGCCCCCGCCCAGGCCGCCCCTCCAGCCGAAGGACATCAAGGTCTCCGAGGGCGTCGGGCTCGAGATCGCCTGCACACCGACGGGGGTCGAGCTCTGCTTCGACGCCCGCGACAACAACTGCAACGGCGTGATCGACGAGGGCTGCGGGCTCCACACCGGGATCCTCCAGTTCACGATCGCGTGGGAGGAGCCCGAGGCCGACGTCGATCTCAACGTCTATGACCCGGCGGGAGAGCTCGCGCGCGTCGGGGAGCCGACGGCGAGCGGCCTCATGAAGGATCGCGACTGCCCGCGCGTGAGCGGCGAATGCCAGGAGCAGAACGTGGAGAACGTCTTCCTCACCGAGGGCGAGCCGGCGCGGGGCCGCTACCGCGTCGTCGTGCGGCTCGACAAGCTGAACGACGCGACGGCCCCCATCCGCGTCCGCCTGAGCGCGCGGGTCGGCCAGCGCTCGTACAGCATGGCGCTCGATCTGTCTCCCTCCGCCGCGACCGAAGAAAAGAGCGTCGAGTTCACGCTCTGAGCCGCCCACGCGGCGCGCCGCCCGCGCCCCCGGCGCCGCGCGAGGAGCCACCCCAGCGCGCGCCGACGTATCCGCCCTTGCAAGAACAGAAATCCGGCGAAGGAGATCCGCGCGCTCCATCGCCGCCGCGCGGTTGACGTCCGGCAGCCGCCCACCTTAAAAGATGTGGCCATTTTGCACCTGGAGACGCCCCGCGAATGAATCCCACGTGGATGCTCACATTGCTCGTCGGCCTCTTCGCCGCCTTTGCGTGGAGCGCCAACCGGCGTTGGCAGCTCCTCAAGGTCGGGCGCGGGGAAGACCGGCTCGACCGGATCGCCGAGCGCCTCAAAGGCACCTGGGAGTACGCCTTCCGGCAACGGAAGATGGGTTACTACCCGCTCGCCGGGCTGGCGCATAAGCTCATCTTCTTCGGATTCCTGGTTCTCCTGCTCCGGACGCTGATGCTGTGGGGGCGCGGCATCGACCCGTCGTTCGACCTGTGGATCCTGGGGCACGAGCCGGTGCGGCTCCCGGGCATCGGCGCGGTGCCGCTCGGCGGGATCTACGAGTTCGTGAAGGACGTCATGGCCACGCTGGTCGTGACCGGCGCGCTCGTGTTCATCTACTACCGGGCGATCAAGCGCGAGCGGCGCATGACCCTGTCCGGCGAGGGGCTCCTCATCCTCGGCATCATCGTCACGATGATGGTGAGCGACATGCTCTATGACGGCGCCTCGCTGGTGCTCCACCACCGCTGGTCCACGGCGGCGTGCGGCCCCGCGGACGCGGCGCTCTGCGAGCGCGTCGCCACCGTGACGGCCCCGTTCGCGGGCGTCCCCGCGGACCCGGCGGCGCTCCGCTGGCACCTGTTCCCGGCCCCGGCGGGCTCGCTGTTCGCCGTGCTCCTGAGCGGCGCCAGCCCGGGGACGCTCGTCGTGCTCGCGCACATCGGGTTCTGGACGCACGTCACGCTGGTGCTCGTGTTCCTGAACCTGCTCCCGCACTCGAAGCACTTCCACATCATCACGTCGATCCCGAACGTCTTCACGCGCAACATCGAGGCGCGCGGCCGGCTGCCGCTCGTCGCGGGCAGCGCCGAGGCGATCGGCGAGATGGTCATGAAGGCGGCCGAGGAGCCCGAGAAGGCCGCCCCGGTCGGCGTCGCGCGCATCGAGGATTTCACCTGGAAGGCGATCCTCGACTTCTACACGTGCACCGAGTGCGGCCGCTGCAGCGACAACTGCCCGGCCCACAAGACGGGCAAGATCCTGAGCCCCAAGCAGCTCACCCTGGACCTGCGCGATCACCTGTACGGCCGAGAGGGGGAGTTCATCAACAGGCCGGGCGGCCCGCGAGGCGGCGCCGGCGACGGCCACGCGGCCCCGGCGGACGGGCAGGCCACCGACGGGGCAGCGGCGCAGGACGGCCAGGCGGCGGAGACGCAGGAGGGCGCCGAGCACGCGGAGCAGGCGGCGCCGGAGAACCCGGTCCCGATCCCCGAGGTCGCGTACAAGCCGGTCGACCTGGTGGCGAACGTCGTCCATCCGGACGTGCTCTGGGCCTGCACGACGTGCCGGGCCTGCGAGGAGCAGTGCCCGGTGATGATCAGCTACGTCGACAAGATCGTCTCGATGCGCCGCCACCTGGTCCTCGTGAAGGGCGAGTTCCCGGCGGAGCTCGGGAATCCGTTCAACGCGATGGAGGTCAACGGCAACCCCTGGAACCTCGCGCGCCTCGACCGCGGCAACTGGGCCGAGGGGCTCGAGATCCCGACCATGGCCGAGAAGCCGCAGGCCCCCGTGCTCTACTGGGTCGGCTGCGCGGCGAGCTACGACGACCGCGCGAAGAAGATCGCCCGCGCGACCGCCAGGCTCCTGAAGGCCGCCGGCGTCGATTTCGCCATCCTCGGCCAGGAGGAGACCTGCACCGGCGATCCGGCGCGCCGCGCGGGCAACGAGTACCTCTTCGCGATGCTCGCCGAGCAGAACGCCGCGACCCTGAACGGCTACAAGGAGCAGGGCGGCATCCGGAAGATCGTCACGACCTGCCCGCACTGCTTCAACACGCTCGCGAACGAGTACCCCGACTTCGGCGCGAAGTTCGAGGTCGTGCACCACACCGACTTCCTGCTCGGCCTGGTCGCCGAGAAGAAGCTCGTCCCCAGCAAGCCGGTCGAGGGGAAGGTGGTCTTCCACGACTCCTGCTACCTCGGCCGCTACAACGACGTGTACGAGCAGCCGCGCGACATCCTGAAGCGCATCCCCGGGCTGCAGCTCGTCGAGGCCGAGGGGTGGAACCGGCAGAAGGGGCTGTGCTGCGGCGCCGGCGGCGCGCAGATGTGGATGGAGGAGCAGAACAAGGACCGCGTGAACGTCAAGCGGACACTGCAGCTGCTCCAGACCGAGGCGAAGACCATCGCGACCGCCTGCCCGTTCTGCCAGACGATGATCACCGACGGCCTCAAGGATCAGTCCAAGGAGGAGTCGATCCGCCAGCTCGACGTTGTCGAGCTGCTCGAAGAGAGCTGCGCTCTCGACCGCTCGGCCGGCAGCCGCTCGGCCGCCGCCCCGGACACCGCCGAGACGGCTGCGTCCGCCAGCGCCTGATCCCGCCGAATTCCGTCACTATTGCACGCTGGAACGGTACGTCCTGCGGTCCATGACGCGCCGTTCCAGCGCGTTCGCCCACATGTGCGCCCTGGAGCAAGCCTGATGGTGTTCAGGCGCAGCCTTCTCGTGCGTCCCGTCTCGGCCTGAGCTAGATTCGGCCCTGCCGCCGGAGGTGGATGTGATTGAAGGCGCTCTGAAGGGGACCCCGAACCTGGACCCCTGCCCTACGCCGGAGGGGACCGCAAGTGCGGATTACCGGCTCACAGGGATACTGGCCCATCCGATTTGCGTCTCGGTCGACGCGATCGCCGACAATGCGCTGCGCGCGCGTCAAGCAGCCTCAGGCGCAACCGAGCACCGCTGCGACGTGTGCGACAGGGCCATCGCGGGCGAGCCCCACGGGCGCGGCCTCTACGTGTGGTCGCGCGGCGACGAGCTCCGGTTCGAGGAGCCTGCGCTGTGCTGCCTCTGCTCGGTCGCCATCGGGATGACCGCGCTGTCCGCCTGGAACGTCGAAGAAGAAGAGGGCTGATCGCCCGCGGCCTGCGCCGAAGGCGCGGGCCCCACCGCCCTCCGTCGCCCGCCGGACGGTCACCGCACGTCAGAACGCTTCGCCGATCGCCAGGTTCACGGCGATGGGCAGCACATCGAACAGCTTGCCCGGGTGCCGCTCGTCCTCGGGCCAGCCTGCGGCTTCTGTCTCATTGCAGACACCGAGCACCTGCAAGCAGGGGATGCGGTAGCCGACGTCGAAGCGCAGCGGTCCGACCGGCGTGACGTAGCGCAGCCCGAAGCCCGCCGAGAGGTGCAGGCGCTGCGCTCCCGAGCGGAACAGCCGGTGCTCCCGGGTGACATCGCCGGCGTCGGCGAAGATCACCGTACCGAAGCTCTCGCCGAGCGGTATCCGCAGCTCCAGGCTCGTCTCCCACAGCAGACGGCCTCCGATGGGGACCAGCGGGGCCTCCTCGTCGGCGCTGCCGCCGGCTGTCAGGCTCGGCACGCGGGCGTGCGGGCCGACCTCGTTGTACCCGTATCCGCGGTTGCTGGTCGCGCCTCCGCTGAAGAACCCACGGAACTGCATCAGCTGAAGGTCGGCCCCCACGTCTCTCCGGCAACGGTCCCTGTCCACGCCGGCGAGGGCGTCGCACTGGGCAGGATCCACGGAGGCGTCGCCGTAGTCGCCCGTGAAGAGCCACCCGGTCATCAAGCGGAAACCCAGGGTCCATCTCCTCGAAACAGGGAAGTAGGCGCGAAACTCGGGCTGAAGGCGGATGTCGTGCGCGGAGTGAAACCGCTTGTCCCGCTCGTCCTGCGCCTTCTCGCCGACCAGGGCCTCCGCGATCGCGGTATCGAACCCCAGGTAGCCGGCCAGCTGCGTGTCCAGCGCGATGTAATAGCCGTGATGGGGCGTGACCCTGTCGGGCTTCCCCGCCTGGTTCAGGCGGCGGTCATAGGACACCTGCGCCTGGAGGTAAGGGATGAAGAGGGTCCCGAACCCGGAGGGCAGCCGCGCCGAATTGTAGGTGAACGGACTGTTCAGCTGGACGTTGTAGAGGAGGGCCGCGTTCAGGTCCGATTTCAGGAAGGGCCGCTCGACGCCGATGGACCCGACGTACTCGCGGTAGCCGACGATCGCGTGCTCCGGAGCCTCCTGGGCAGGACTTGGTGCAGCTCCTGACTCCCCCTCGCCGCCCTGCTTGTCCGGCTTGGTGCAGAACTCCCCTGTCTGGGGGCAGTAGAGCTTGAACGAGCCGCGCAGCACCGCGGCCGTGCGCCGCTCGATCGCCCCGGGCTGGCGGAGCTCGGACCGGAGCTGGATCTCCGGCAGGAGGCGGAACGTGTCCCCGAGCTCCTTGCCGAACAGGTTCGAGAACTCCACCGGATAAAAGACGAGGCCCGGCCGGGCCTCGACGCTGAAGCGGCGCAGCCCCCCGAGGAAGTTGCGATCCTCCCACCCGGCGACGAGGTGCGCCTCGACGCGCGAGCCGACCTCGGCGCCTCCGCCGAGCCTCACGGCGCGCAGCGCGGACGGCTGCACGGAGAACGTCACGGGGACGACCGGGTTCCTGGGCTGTCCGGGCGGCGCGAGCTCGGGCTTCACGGCGACCGCGCCGAACACGCCGAAGTCGGCGAGCGCCTGCTCCGCATCCGCCAGCTCCGCGGTCGAGAAGCGCTCGCCCTCCTCGATGCCGATCGCGGTCCTGACGGGCGCCTCGGGCAGCTCGCCGAGCCCCTCCAGCTTGACCTTGCCGAACCTGCACTCGGGGCCGAGCTCGATCGTGTAGCGGATCCGCGCCTCGTTCTTCACGAGGTCGACGTCGACGTGCCCCTCCACGTTCGCGTAGGCGAAGCCGCGATCGGTGAGGACCCGGACCAGGCGCTTCTTGAGCTCGTCGTACCGAGCCTCGTCCATGCGCTCGCCGACCTTGAGCTCGCCCTTCGCCTCGGTCACCGGCCGGTCGATGTCCCTGCCCTTCTCCAGGGTCCAGTCCCGCCACGCGAGATCCACCGACGCGATCTTCACGGGCGCGCCCTCGGAGACGACGATGCGCACCCGCACGCGCCCCTCCTTGCCGGGGCCGCCGAAGCGCTGCACCCGCGCCGCCCGCACCCGCGCGCCGTAGAAGCCGCGCGCGCGGTAGTACCGCTCGATGCGGGCCAGGTCCCGCTCGAGGACGAACCGGTCGAACCGCTCGTACTCGACCGTGAGCGCGTCCCAGATGCTCAGGATCGGCACGGGCTCGAGCGCGCCGGCGAGGAGGCGCGAGCTCTCGGCCGTCGCGATCCGCGCGGCGAGCTCGTCGCCGCTGATCACCTCGTCGCCCTCGAACGAGACGTCCTCGATGGCGCACCCGCTGAGGTCGGGACGCGTACACGGCGGCGGTTGACGCGAAGCGGCACAGGCGGAGGCCCCGAACACGGCGAACATCACGAGCGCTGCGGCGATGGGGCGAGGCATCGGGACAACTGAAGGAGAACTTTCGGCTGTGCCGGCCGAAACGCAATCGCCCCGATGTGCGCGATGGCGAGGATTCAACGTTACGCCTGTGTTTTCGATATGCTGCGTCCGCTTCGGCCGCCGAGGGCCCGCTCCAGTCTGGGCGGCATTCGGAGAGCGGCGCGAGCGAGGGAGAGCCTACGAGATGGCAGAGCCGACGCAAAAGGAACCTGGTGCCGGTGGGTACCTGGGACATGGATTGCCGCACGAACCTGGGCCTCATGGGGTGCTAGCGGGCGCCGGCGCGCCGTCCGCGGGCCCCGCCCCCGAGGAGCGGCGTGGCGCCCTGAAGGCGCTCGTGGCGATCGGCGGTCTGGCGTGCGCCGGCGCGATCGCCGTACCGGCGGCGAGCTTCATCGCGGCCCCCGCCGCAGGCAGCGCCGGCGCCGCAGGCGGGCGCGAGCGCTGGGTCCGGGTCGGGCGCCTCGCGGACCTCCCGCCGGGCGAGCCGCGGCGGCTCAAGGTGATCGGCGAGGAGCGCGACGCCTTCACGGTCGCGAAGGACCAGATGCTCGGCGCGATCTGGGTCATCCGGGAGGGCGAGAAGATCCGCGCGATGAGCGCCACGTGCCCGCACCTCGGCTGCGGGATCGAGCTCAACGACGACAAGAAGAGCTTCAACTGCCCGTGTCACGCGTCACGCTTCGGCCTGTCGGGCGCGCCCGAGACGGGGCCGTCCCCGCGCGCCATGGATCCGCTGGCGACGAGGGTCGTCGACGGCTGGCTCGAGGTGGACTTCCGGCGCTACCGTGACGGGGTCGCCGAGCTCCAGGAGATCGCAGGATGAGCCTCGGCGACTGGCTGAACGAGCGCATAGGGCACCGCGAGCCGCTGCGCCGGTTCCTCGACGAGCCCATCCCTGGCGGCGCGCGCATCGGTTACGTGTGGGGAGGCGCGCTCGCGCTGCTGCTGCTCATCGAGGCCGTCACGGGCGCGCTGCTCATGTCGGCCTACGCCCCGAGCGCGACGACGGCGTGGGCCAGCGTCGCGCACATCAACTTCACCCTGCGCGCCGGGTGGCTCATCCGAGGCCTCCACTACTTCGGAGCGCAGGCGCTCGTCGTCCTGCTCGCGATCCACGTGGCGCGGATCGCGCTCCACGGGGTGTACCGCGCGCCGCGCGAGATCGGCTGGTTCCTGACCCTCGGCCTGCTCGGCGTGATCCTCGGCTTCGCCTTCACGGGCAACCCGCTCCCGTGGGACCAGGACGGCTACTGGGGCGCGCGCGTCGAGACCGGCATCATGGGCTCGGTCCCCGTGGTCGGGTCGTTCACGCAGCAGCTCGTCATCGGCGGGAGCTCGCTCGGCCACCTGACGCTGACGCGGCTCTACGGCCTGCACGTCTTCGTGCTGCCGGCGGTCATGGCCTTGCTGCTCGCCGCGAGCTTCGCGCAGTTCCGCAGGCACGGCTTCGGCGCGCCGCACGGCGCCGACCTCGGCAAGGCGGATCGGTTCTACCCGAAGCAGCTCGGCCTGATCCTGCTCGCCGTGGCGCTCGTGCTCGTCGTCGTGTTCGATCTCGCGGCCATGGAGCACGGCGCCCCGCTCGAGGCGCCCGCGGATCCCGTCAGCGACTACAACGCCCGCCCCGCGTGGTACTTCCGCCCGCTCTTCGAGCTGCGCAAGTTCTTCCCTGGCTCGCTGGAGCTCATCGCGACCGTCGGCCTGCCGGGGGTCGTCGGGCTGTACCTCGCCCTGCTCCCGTTCATCGACAGGAAGCCCGGCCCGCTCCGCGCGCGGCTGCCGGCGCTCGCGCCGCTGTTCTTGATCGGCCTCGGGGCCGTCGGCCTGCTGGGGAAGTCGCTCGTGAAGGACGCGAAGGACGAGGCCTTCCAGCGCTCGGAGGCGCAGAGCGCCGCGCGGACCGCGCGGGCGGTGGCGCTGTTCAAGCAAGGCGTCCCGCCCGAGGGCGCGCTCGCGATGCTCCGGAACGACCCGGAGACGCGCGGCGAGGACCTCTACAAGAAGGAGTGCGCGAGCTGCCACCGGCTGAACGATCTCGGCCCGCCCAAGGAGAAGCAGACGGCGCCGGATCTCACGGGGTTCGGGACGAAGGCCTGGGCGCTCGAGGTGCTCAAGGATCCCGACGCCGACCATCTCTTCGGCAAGACGGCGTTCAAGGAGATGATGCCGTCGGCGGTGAAGCCGCCCGCGGATCCCGAGGCGGCGAAGGTGTTCACGCCGATGAGCGCGGCCGACCAGGAGACGATCGCCGCGTTCCTCGAGGGGCAGGCGCGCGGGGAGCCCGGCGCCGGGACGCCCGGAGAGAAGATGGTCCGGCAGCGGTGCACGAGCTGCCACCGGCTCGACGGCAAGACCGACGACGAGGAGTCGGCCGCCCCCGAGCTCCGCGGCTGGGCATCGGTCGCGTGGATCGAGGCGCAGATCACGAACCCCGGCAGCGGCAAGGCCTACCCGCCCGCGGCCATGGCGAAGGATCTGGAAGGCCACATGCCGGCGTTCGAGGAGAAGCTCTCCGCGAGCGACCGGAAGGTCCTCGCCGCCTGGGTCTACCGCCGCGGCCGCGGTGAGTCCGGGACGACGGTCGCCGCCAAGGCGCCCGACAAGAAGCCCTGAGCGAGCCGCCCGCCGGCGCTCGCTGCCCCCCGCTCTCCTCCTCCCGATCACCCTCTCGTCTCGATGAGCGCCGCGGCGCGCGCTCGGCGCTCGCGCGGCTCGTGGACGCGCGCCGATCCGTTCGGGTCAAGGCGCGCGATCCGACAGGCGCTCGCGCGGGGCGCGCGATCTGCCAGGTGCGCGCGCGGGCGCGACGGGCCGGCACGCGCGGTGCTGCGCGTCCCGAGAGGGAGGGTCGGTGGCGACATTGTGCACGGTCGCCTCCACGCCGGCGTGCGCGCGGCGCCCGCCTCGAGCGCGGGCGGCGATCGAGCCCCAGAAAGAGCAGGACCCGTGGACCTGGATGCGGCTGTAAAGCACCACTTCCTGTGGATCGCGGGCACGATGATCGCGTCCGCCGCCTACTTCCAGGCGTCGGGGGTGTCTCACCTGCTCGGGAAGACGATCATCCCGGACAGAGCCGCCAGGCTCTCTTCCACGCCCCCTGCGCCTCACCGCGCGCTGCGCGACGGCCTCCACGCGACGAGCGCCGAGGCGATCCTGCAGCGCAACCCCTTCGACTCGGCCACGGGGCCGCTCCTCCCGCCCCCGGGCGGCGCTCCCGAGGAGCGCGCGCCCGTGGCGCACGGCGATCCGTGGAGCGATCCGACCTGCGACGCCGGACGCGTGGTGCTCATCGCGGCGTCGCAGGACGCCGCGTGGTCGTTCGCGGCCATCGAGGGGCCCGACGGGCAGACGCAGCTCCGCCGGCTCGGCGGCGACGCGGCGGGAGGCACGCTCACGCGCATCGCGTGGGACCGCGTGTGGATCACCGCGGGCGGCGCGCGCTGCCAGATGCAGCTCGGCAAGGCCGGCAAGCTCGGGAAGGGCGCGCGCGAGGAGGCGCCCGCGCCGCAGCCCCGGCCTCAGGCGAGGCCGGTCGGGAGCAACGACAACCTGAACGCGATCCCGCCGGAGATCGCCGCCCGCATCCGGCGGGTGAGCGCCACGGAGTTCAACGTCGACCGCGCGGCGGTCGATCAGATCCTCGAGCAGCAGGCGCTCCTCATGCGCTCCGCCCGGGTGATCCCGGAGCGGCGAGGTGACCAGGTCGTCGGGCTGAAGCTCAGGATCAGGCGAGGCTCGCTGCTGGAGACGCTCGGGCTGGAGAGCGGAGATACCCTGAGGTCGATCAACGGCTTCGACGTCACCGATCCCCAGAAGGCGCTGGAGGCCTACGCGCGGCTCCGGACCGCGAACCGCCTGTCCGTCGCGATCGAGCGCGGCGGACAGCTGATGACGGTCGACTTCAACATCCGCTGAGGACCTGCACCGGGCGCGCGCGGAGCTCAGCCGAAGGCGTCGACGGCCGCCCTGGCCGCCTGGCCCGAGAGCGACGGCGGCGCGACCGTCTCCCACCACGCCGCCGCGTGCTGCTCGGTCCAGTCGGCGTCCATGTGGAGCGCGGCGAGCCGCTCGGACAGCTCGCGCGCCGACTGCGGCCGCCGCGCGGGATCCTTCTCGAGGCAGTCGAGCACGATGCGATCGAGCGCGGGCGGGATCGCGCGCGCCGCGCGCTTCGAAGGCGCGACGGGCGCCTCCGTCGCGTGGAGCAACATCGTCTTCATCGACGTCTCGGCCTCGAACACGAGGGCGCCCGTGAGCAGCCAGTAGGCGACGCACCCGAGCGCGTAGATGTCGGTCCGGCCGTCGATGGGGCGGTCGCCAAGCACCACCTCCGGGGCCATGAACGCGGGCGTGCCGGTGATCGCGTTGTCCGCGGTCAGCTTGGAGGGGTCCGCGTCCTTCTTGCGCTGGGCCACCAGCCCGAAATCGAGCACCTTCAAGAAATCGAGATCTGCGCCGTAGCGGCACAGGAAGAGGTTGGCGGGCTTGATGTCCCGGTGCACGAAGAAGGCCCTGTGCGCCTCGTGGAGCGAGTGACAGGCCTGCCGGAGCAAGTGGACGACGCGCGCGGGCGGCTGCGGGCCGTCCAGCTTGACGAGGGTGTCGAGGTCCATGCCGTCGAGCAGCTCCATCACGTAGTAGAACGACCCGTCGCGGGCGACGCCGAAGTCGAAGATGCCGATCGTGTGCGGCGATCGGAGCGCGGCGGTCGCCTGCGCCTCGCGCTCGAACCGCGCCTTCGCGTTGCCGTTGCTCGACGGCTCGCCCTGGAACGCCTCGGGCCGGATCAGCTTCACGGCCGCGGGGCGGGCGAGCATCCGGTGCTTCGCCCGCCACACCTCGCCCATGCCGCCGCCGCCGAGCCGCTCGACGAGCCGGTAGCTGCCGAGCTCCCGCGCCGCGTCGAGCTTGCGCCCGAGCCCGAAGACGACGCGCGACACGAGGACGGAGAGCGCGAGCGCGATGACGCTCGGGAAGAACCGGCGGAACATCGCCTCGCGCGAGGGCGACTCCATGAAGCCCGAGCGGACGAGCACCCAGAGGCACGCCGGATCGGTGAGGATCGCCAGCGTCGAGGTGAACAGCGTGCGCACGCTCGGGGCGGGGACGATGATGGGGAACATGAGCACCCAGAGGGCCACCGGCGGCCATCCCGGCAACATCGGCCCCTCCGGCCACGGCTGCGCGTTGGTGACGACCGAGATCGACGCGGCGCCCAGGATCTTGTAGGCGAACGAGAGATCGACGATCCGCGGCGGCGACAGGAGCCCCCTCCGCGCGATGACGAAGAGCGCGGCCGAGACCAGCATGAACGGCAGGAAGACCGCGACGCGGATCGGGTAAGGGCCGAGCTCGAGGCCCGGGATGAGCTCCGACACGAGGAAGCCGAGGGCGCCCGCCACGATCGTGCAGAGCGCCATCCACGCGACGCGCCTCGTCGCCTCCTGCTCGAGGTCCGGGGGGAGGCGCGGCGACAGCCACTCCCAGCGCGACCTCCCGCAGGTCTTGCTGGCGTCGGGGCCGAGGAAGACGGTCTCGCTCATGGTGTCGCGCGCGAGGCCCACGGCCTCATCCGTTCTGCTCTAGGGGAGGACGCAGGCCGCGGGAATAGAAGAGTCGCGCGCGAGGCGCACGCCTCTCGGCATGCGCGCGGCGGCGCTCCTTGGAGTACGGGCGGACGCGGCCAGCCCGCGCGGGGGGAGCGTTACTTGATGAAGACCTGCGCGGCCGCGATCCCCGCGCCCTTCGTCGCCTTGAGGATCACCTTGCCCGGGCCGCCGATCGGCAGGGGGTTCTTCCAGCAGCCGGAGGCCTTGCCGCCGAGCGTCGCCGCGGCGCCGGTGGTGCTGTCCTGCGCGAGCACGACGGGCGGCAGCGCGGGCGCGGGCTGCGAGACGAGCTGGATGTCGAGCTCCTGGACCCCGAGGCCGATGCCGACGACCGTGTAGCACTTGCCGGGCGAGATGTTGATCTGCTGCTCGAGCGCCTGGCCCTCCTGGAACTGCCCCGCGAACGGCCCGCCGTCCGGCTTCATCCCCGGGGCCTCCGTCGTGCCCATCCCCTGCAGGATCGGCGTCGCGGCCACCGCGGCGACCGGCGGGATCGGCGTGGCGGCGGAGCCCGCGGGCGCGGCGGTGGTGGTGGGCGTGGGCACCGCCGTCGCCGGCGTGGTCGGCACGGCGGAGGCGCACCACTGGCCCGGAGGGCACGGGTTGTTCGGGTCGATCGTCGGCTCGGGGGTCGACGAGCACGCGAGCGCTCCGAGCGCGGCGAGGGAGAGCGGGAGTACGTGGAAGACACGCATCATGAGAATGCTCCTTCGATGGGCATGAGCTCGCCCGATCGCAGAACGAGGTGCCAGCGCTTCTTACACCGGCTGCGGTTCGACGTGTGGGTCGAGCTCACGAAGCAGCGATCTCGACAGTGCGCCGGGTGCAAACCCTGCGGAAACGGAGGAAACCGGGTGGGAGCGGTTGCAAGCGGATGCGAACGGTTGCAAGCGGTAGCAAGCAGAGTGCAGACGGATGCAAGCGAAACGCAACCGCGCCGCTTTGCGCCGCGCGCACGGCGTGCTACCGAAGTCGGGCACGCGTGGTCTTGCAATCCCGAGTAGTTAAACTATACACGTGATCCGCGTCACCCGCGCGGGGACGGCAGCGCGCGCCCAGTGGCGGACTCCGCAGCGTGCCTTGCCTCCTGGCCACCTCTGGCCCGGGCGGCGTGCTCACGCCGCACAGGGCCCGATCCGCTGCATCCTGTGCGCCCGGCGTCGTCGCGCGGACTACGCGCATCGCCGGAGCAGCCATGAGCCAGGATCAAAAGCCCCCTCCCGTCGAAGGCAGCGCCCTCTGGTACAAGGACGCTATCATCTACGAGGTCCATGTCCGCGCGTTCAGCGACTCGAACGCGGACGGCATCGGCGACTTCGAGGGGCTCGTCGACAAGCTCGATTACCTCCAAGATCTCGGCGTCACCGCGATCTGGCTCCTGCCCTTCTACCCCTCGCCGCTGCGCGACGGCGGATACGACATCGCGGACTACGCCAACATCAACCCGTCTTACGGGACCCGGCGCGAGTTCGCCCGCCTCCTGCGCGAGGCGCACCGCCGCGACATCCGCGTCATCACCGAGCTCGTCCTGAACCACACCTCGAACGAGCATGAGTGGTTCCAGCGGGCGCGGACCTCGCCCAAGGGCTCGCGCTGGCGCGACTTCTACGTGTGGAGCGACACCCCGCACCGCTACAAGGACGCCCGGATCATCTTCAAGGACTTCGAGACATCGAACTGGGCCTGGGATCCGGTCGCCAACGCCTATTACTGGCACCGCTTCTACTCCCATCAGCCCGACCTCAACTTCGAGAACCCGGACGTCCACGCCGCCGTCTTCAAGGTGGTCGACTTCTGGCTGGAGATGGGCGTCGACGGGCTCCGGCTCGACGCCGTGCCGTACCTCTACGAGCGCGAAGGGACGAACTGCGAGAACCTGCCGGAGACGCACGAGTTCTTGCGGAAGCTCAGGCGCCACATCGACGCGAACTTCGCCGATCGCATGCTCCTCGCGGAGGCCAACCAGTGGCCCGCCGACGCCGCGGCGTACTTCGGGAGCGGCGACGAGTGCCACATGAACTTCCACTTCCCGCTCATGCCCAGGATGTTCATGGCGGTCGAGCTCGAGGACAGCTTCCCGATCGTCAACATCCTGAAGCAGACGCCCGTGGTCCACGAGAGCTGTCAGTGGGCGACGTTCCTCCGGAACCACGACGAGCTGACGCTCGAGATGGTGACCGACGAGGACCGGGACTACATGTACCGCGTCTACGCGCAGGAGCACACGGCGCGGATCAACCTGGGCATCCGCCGGCGGCTCGCCCCGCTCATGAAGACGCGGCGCAGGATCGAGCTGATGAACGCGCTGCTCTTCTCGCTGCCGGGGACCCCCGTCCTCTACTACGGCGACGAGATCGGGATGGGCGACAACATCTATCTCGGCGATCGCGACGGGGTGCGCACGCCGATGCAGTGGAGCGCCGATCGGAACGCCGGATTCTCCAGGGCGAACCCGCAGAAGCTCTATCTGCCGATCATCATCGATCCCGAGTACCACTACGAGGCGATCAACGTCGAGGCGCAGCAGCAGAACCCTGCTTCGCTCCTCTGGTGGATGAAGCGGCTCATCACCCTTCGCAAGCAGAACAAGGTGCTCGGCCGCGGGACGATCGAGTTCCTGCACCCGGACAACAGCAAGGTGCTCGCGTTCATCCGCGCGCACGCGGACGAGCGGCTCCTCATCGTCGCGAACCTCTCTCGGTACGCCCAGCACGTCGAGCTCGACCTCGCGCGCTTCGAGGGCATGGTGCCTGTCGAGCTGTTCGGCAGGAGCCGCTTCCCGGAGATCACGAGCCGCGGTTACTCCCTCTCGCTCGGGCCGCACGACTTCTTCTGGTTCGCGCTGGAGCCGGCGACCCCGGCGACGTCCGTCGGCGACGCCGAGGCGGCGCCCGCGATCTCGACGAAGGGCTCGTGGCGGGCGCTCCTCTCCCCGGAGGGGCGCAGGGTGCTCGAGCCGGCGCTCGGCAAGTTCATCGCGGCGCGGCGCTGGTTCCGCGGCAAGGCGCGCACGCGGCGCGCCACGACCCTCGCGGACGTCATCCCGATCCTCCGCGGCGAGCAGACCGCGGCGGAGCACTACCTCCTGCTCGTGCGCGTCGAGTACACGGACGGCTCGCCGGACACGTATGTCGTGCCGATCGGCTTCGCCACGGGCGACTACGCGCGGACGCTCGCGACGCGCACGCGCCACGCGGTGATCGCGGACGTCACGATCCGCGATCCCGAGCCGGAGAGCGCGGCAGCGCCGGAGGGGATCCTGTACGACGCCCTGACGACCCCGGAGTTCGCCGCGCTGATCCTCGCCGCGATCCGGGCGCGGGGCGTCGCGACGGGCACGGCCGGCGAGCTCCATGCGCTGCCGCTCGGGACGACGCTCGAGTCGCTCGGCGAGGGAGAGCTCCCGGCGCGCATCTCCGAGAGCGAGCAGAGCAACACGACCATCATTTACGGCGACAAGCTGCTCCTCAAGATCTTCCGGCAGGTCGAGGAGGGCATCAACCCGGAGCTCGAGATCGGCAGGTTCCTGACGGACGAGCAGTTCCCCGCGACGCCGCGGCTCGCCGGGGTGATCGAGTACCAGGGCCGCGGTCGCGAGGCGACCACGGTGGCGATGCTCCAGGAGTACGTGAGGAGCCAGACCGACGCGTGGACGAGCACGCTCGAGGCGCTGAACCGCTTCTTCGAGCGGGTGCTCACCGACGAGGGGTCGGTGAAGGGGAGCGCGCCGCCGATGCCGCCCGGCACGCTCGTCGACGCGTCGCGCGCGGCGCCGCCCCCGGTGGTGAACCAGCTGATGGGCACCGAGATCGTGAGGATGCGGCTGCTCGGCGAGCGCACCGCGCAGCTCCACCTCACGCTCGGCAAGCACAGCAAGGACCCCGCGTTCGGGCAGCAGTCGTTCACGACGCTGCACCAGCAGTCGATCTTCCAGTCGGCGCACGGCATGCTCGCGCGCACCTTCGCGCTGCTGAGGAAGCGCGAGCGCTCGCTCCCCGAGAGCGTGCGGGAGCAGGTGTCGGCGATGCTGCCGCGCGAGGCCGAGATCAACGCGAAGCTCCAGCAGATCGTGTCGAGGAAGTTCGACATCCCCCGCATCCGGACGCACGGCGACTTCCACCTCGGCCAGGTGCTCTCGACGGGCGACGACTTCATCCTGATCGATTTCGAGGGGGAGCCGGCGAGACCGCTGAGCGAGCGCCGCTACAAGCGTGGCCCGCTCCGGGACGTGGGCGGGATGCTGCGCTCGTTCGACTACGCCGGCGCCTCGGCGCTCCGGGACGCTCGCCTCCGGCCCGAGGACGTCGCCGTCCTCAAGCCGTGGACCGACGCCTGGGTGGCGTGGATCTCCGCGAGCTACCTCGCGGGATACATGGAGACGGTCGCGCGCGCTCAGGCGACCGCCGAGCCGCGGGCCGACGAGACGGCGCCGTACGTGCCCGCGAGCGACGCGGACGCGGCGCTCCTGATCGACTTCTACATGCTCGAGAAGTGCATTTACGAGGTCGGCTACGAGCTCAACAACCGACCTGACTGGCTGGACATCCCGCTGCGCGGGCTGGAGCGCCTGATCACGCCCAGAGCATAGGTCGCTCCGGGCTCTCTCTACTCTTCCTCTCCTCTTTTCCCGACCTCTGGATGCGCCGGCGACGCTGGACGCAGCGGGAGGCGCCGTTATTCTCGGAGCATTGGTGGCGCGATGATCCGGCTTGAGCTCGCGGGCATGCACACGCGGCTGCACTCGACGTTGTGCGGCTCATGCCCGCAGGGCCCGACGGGCTGCTGCGCCAGCCCGCCGGGGGTCGAGTGGTCGGACATCGGGCGAATCGTCTCGCTCGGCGGCGCAGGCTGGCTGCTCGAGCAGATGGCCGCGGGCAACCTGCGCCCGGGCCGGCGCGGCCTGCTCATCCTGCGGGTCGAGCCCCAGGACAGCGATGGCCGAGCGCTCCCCAAGAGGTGCGCTTTCCATGGTCATGAGGGCTGCACCATCCCCCCCGAGCGGCGCGCGGCGACGTGCAACTACTATGTTTGCGACGACGCCTTCGCGCACGGAGGCGAGCCTCGCGGGGCCCCTGAAGCGCTGGCCGGCCGCAAGGCGCATGACGCGCTCGTGGATCTCTACGGGAGATGGGATCTAGAGCTCGCCGACCGCATACGCGAACGCTGGCCCGACGGGCCTCCGTGGAACCACGATTTCCTCGACTGGCTCGGTCGAGAAGTCCGCCGCCTCGCGGGCAGGGCAGCGCCATCCATGCGGGTCCTCAGGGCCGGCACTTGAAGTATCCCCCGAATTTTTCGGGGGAATTCACAGGGAGACGAGGAGCCCTAATTGGACGGTATCGTGCTGACGTCCTGACGCCGGAGCGCGACGGTGCGCTCGACGACGTCGGACGCGGAGAGCTGCAGGAAGATCGACACGTCGACCCAACCGGCCCTGGACACCACGACGACCTGCATCCCTTGAGGCAGCTCGACGCTGAGGGGCGTCTTGCCGAGCATGGTCCCGTTCCAGCTCACGTTCGCGTCCGCGGGCTCGCTCTTGATCGTGACCTTGGCCTTCATCGGGCTCGCTTCGAGCGCCGCCGCAGCCGTGGACACGGCAGCAGGCTGCTCCGACGCGACGGGCCCCACCGAGCGATCGCGGAACATCGCGAAGGCCCCCGCGGCGAGCAGCGCGACCACGCCGAGCGCAGAGGCGAGATACCCACGCTGCCGCCAGGACGAGGCGCGCCCCACCGTCGCGCCCAGGCTGCCCGGGTCGACGGCCGTGGGCTCGTGATGATGGCTGGCGGGGATGCTGTGGCTTTGATCGCTGAGGAGGGGTAGACCGGCCGCGGTCGCGGAGGGCCACATCGAGCGGTTCATCCCCATGACCATCGAGGCGCGGGGGAACTCTCCGACCATCGAGGCGCGCTGGATGTCGCCCGCGACGTCCAGCGAGGTCAGGTACTCGAACTGCGCGGTGACCTGCTGGCGCACGAGCGCCCTGCTCTCCGAGAACATCTCGAGCACGTGCGCGCCGAGCTGCTCCGTGCGGACGTCCCCGCCCGAGGCCCGCAGGTAACTCTCCAGCGCGTCGCCCATCTCCTGCGCGGTGGCGAACCGCCGATCCGGATCCCGCTGGAGGGCCCTCGCCACGATCTCATCGAGCGCCGGGTCGATGTCCGGCACGACGGTGGAGAGCCGCGGGATGTCCCGCGTGAGCAGCTGGTGCATCACGGCGACGTGATCGCCATCGAACAGCCGCCGCATCGCCAGGAGCTCCCAGAGCACGATGCCGATGGCGAAGATATCGGCCCGCCGGTCGACGTCGGCGCTCGCCATCGCCTGCTCGGGCGCGGCGTAGGCCATCTTGCCCTTGAAGGTTCCGCTCTCGGTGTGCGCATCGTTGAGGGCCGCCTTCGCGACACCGAAATCAACGATCTTCACAGCTCCGTCGTACGTGATGAAGATGTTGTGCGGCGAGACGTCGCGGTGCACGACGCCGAGCAGACCGCCATCGAAGTCCGCCAGCTCATGCGCGTAGTGCAGCCCGCGCAGCGCCTCGACGATCGTCCTGACCCACGCCCCCCGCGTGAAGCTCGCGGCGCCAGGACAGCCGCTCACCACCGCCCTCACGACGTCCTTGAGCGGCTGGCCCTCGAGGTACTCCATCACGATGAAGTACCCGCCGCTCTCGCCCCCGATCTCGTAGGTCTGAACGACGTTGGGGTGATTGAGCCGGGCGGAGAGCTTGGCCTCGTCCAGGAACATCAGGACGTAGCGCGGGTCATCCGCCATCCCGACGCGGAGACACTTCACGACGACAAGCTTGTTGAACGACCCGGGCCCGCGGGAGACGGCCAGAAACACATCTGCCATCCCTCCACGGCCTAATTTTGCAATCAGGCGGTATCGACCAAGCAAGCTGTTGCTCGCTTGCTGGGTCGAAGAGATGGTTTGGCCGCCTGCATTCACGACATCCCCCGCTATAAGAGCTTAATTAGCCCGTTGACCTGGAGTTTGCAAAGACTTTTACGCCTGGAAACAATCCGCGCCCCCTGTAGAGACGCGTGCCGCATTGCTCCATCGCCTGGCCATCCATCATGGCTCATCCATGGCACATCGCAGCGTTCTGGCGCAGCGCTCCATCGCCGGATTGCTGCGCCAGGACACCCCCGCCCAGGCTGTGGATGTCATGGCCCTAACGAAATGGCCACGGTCGAACCGGCAAGCACGTGACCACACACACATGGTGCCCCTGTCGGGTCACCCGGTGTTCGGTCACCGCTCCATTGTACACCAAGCGCTTCACGAGCGGTGAAACTGGATGCGTGTCGCAGGTCGATCCTCGAGACCCTCCTCGGGGTCGCACAAGGCCAGCGGGACACAGGCCCGCTGGCCCGAGACGGGGCCAATCAGTAATGGCGCATACATGTTTGGCCTGGAGGGCGGCGGCTCCCGAGCAGGCCGGACGACCTCGGCTTCCCTGCGGCGCCGGGGGCTCCGCAGGAAATCGACGTCCGCCCTGCGCGGAGCTCTCTACAAGGCTGTCCTGGTCGTTCTGTGGAGGAGATCTACCAAGGGTCCTGCGCCCAGAACCTGCGCACGGCATCGAGCGTGGCGTCGAGCTGCTCGAAATGCGGGAGACCCAGCGTCGGCGCGATGCGGGCGACCTCCACGCGCGCGTTCTGCTGCGTGAGCTCGCCGAGGCGGTCGAAGCGCGAATAGGGGTCACGGTCGTGGAGGATCAGCGTGGCGACGGGCAGACGCGCATACAGGCGCTGGAGGGCGTCGTCCGTGAACAGGTCACCGGCGATGAACGCGAGGGGGGCCCGGTGGGCAAAAGGCTCCTTCGACGCGCTGATGGCATAGTCGACGAGGCCCGGATCCGGCGCGCCGACGAAGCTCTTCTTCAGGAACCAGCGAATGCTGGGCGGCGCGGCCAGCACGCGAAAGAGCGCCTCCGCGACGTAGGGGACGCGCGAGACAGCCCGGAAGAGGGCGCTCGCGCCGGGAGGCTCGCGGCCGAGCCCCGTCGGGGACACGAGCACGAGGCTGTGAACGATGCTCATCTCCTCGCAGGCGACGGCAGCGGCGAACTCGGAGGAGAGGGAGAGCGCGATGACGTCGGCGCCGCCCGGCGCGCGGACCACGTCCGTGAGGAAGCGGCGCAGCGCGGCGCGGTAGAGCTCGCGATCGTACACGCGGTCCGCTCGCTCCGAGAGGCCGAACCCGGGAAGATCGAGCGCGTAGACAGGCCGCTCGCCGCGGAGCGCATCGAACAGGGGCGCCATCTCCCTGGACGAGGCGGCGGCGTCGACCCCGTGCACGAGCACCACGGGGCGCCCGGCAGCGCGGGTGTCCACGTAATAGGCGAGGCGCCCCGCGCTCCACGTGTCCACGTGCCGTACCTCCGCGTCGAGCGCAGGGGCGAGGGGCGCGCGCTCCGCGGGGCGGAGCGCGCTCGGCACCAGCCGATCGACGAGCCCATCGAGGCTCATCGCGCGTGCGCTCATCACGTCTCCCCCGGCGGCAGCATCCCCTCGTTGTCCGCGCGCTCGAGGTCGGCGATGCTCGGATTCCTCGGCGCCGGCCGCGACTTGACGCCGCCGTCGCCCGGCCTCGCCTCCTGGCCGGCGTCGCTCCGCTTCTCGCGCTCTCGACGCTCTGCTTGACCAGCGACCTCCTGCGCTGCGCGCACAAGCCGCTCCAAACGATCCTCCTCCAGGTGATGGCGAGCTCCATCGGGACCACCGTGCCGATCCTCGAAACGGTGGTGCCCAGCGTCGACATGGCCATGAGACACCGCGCGATCAGGTCGAACTGTCATGCTCAGCTCCTTCCGCACGAGGTCAAAGCATGGACCGTGCCCCCGCGGACCGCGGCCCCATCAGCGCTCGCCGAGCCGATACCGGGCTGAACAGGAGCCAGGACGCCTCGAATGTGACCATTTGCCTCGGTCACCCGCGCTGATCCGGGCGACGGCAGCAGGGGAGCAGGTGATGAGCCGTATCAGGAGCGGATGGAATCGGGTCCTCGACGCCGATCCGGAGGGGACGTCGTCGCCAGTCAACCTCGCTGTTGCTGCGCCGCCGACGCCGAGTTTGCGCAGGTCCTGGAAGGTCTGGCACGGGTGGAGAAGGAGGGCGACCGGCCCGCGGCCGCACCGGCGCTGGAGGCCGAGGGGAGCTGCCCGGCCGCGATCCCCGGGCTCCGGACGTCAGCCCGTGACGTCGAGCTTCCGGCCGGCCGGCTTGTTGATGTCGACGAAGAAGTCGTTGCCCTTGTCGTCCACCACGATGAAGGCGGGGAAATCCTCGACCTCGATCTTCCAGACGGCTTCCATGCCGAGCTCGGGGTACTCGAGCACCTCGACCTTCTTGATGCAGTCCTTCGCGAGGCGCGCGGCCGGGCCGCCGATCGAGCCCAGGTAGAAGCCGCCGTGCTTCTTGCACGCCGCGGTGACCGCGGGCGAGCGGTTGCCCTTGGCGAGCATGACGTAGCTGCCGCCGTTCGCCTGGAAGAGGTCGACGTACGCGTCCATCCGGCCGGCCGTGGTCGGCCCGAACGAGCCGGAGGCGTAGCCCGCGGGCGTCTTCGCGGGGCCGGCGTAGTAGACCATGAACTCCTGCAGGTAGCTCGGCATGCCGTCGCCGCGGTCGAGGCGCTCCTTGATCTTCGCGTGCGCGATGTCGCGCGCGACGATCATCGGGCCGCTCAGCGAGAGCCGCGTGCGGATGGGGTACTTCGAGAGCTCCGCGCGGATCTCGCGCATGGGACGGCGGAGGTCGAGCTTCACGACCTCGCCCTCGAGATCCGCGTCGGTCGTGTCGGGCATGTACTTCGCGGGATCGGTCTCGAGCTGCTCGAGGAAGATGCCCTCGCGCGTGATCTTGCCGAGCGCCTGACGATCCGCAGAGCAGGAGACGGCGATACCGACAGGGCACGAGGCGCCGTGGCGCGGCAGGCGGATGACCCGCACGTCGTGGCAGAAGTACTTGCCCCCGAACTGCGCCCCGATCCCCGTCCGCTGCGCGAGCTCGAGCACCTTCTGCTCGAGCTCGCGGTCGCGGAAGCCGCGGCCGCGCGCGTTGCCCTCGGCCGGGAGCGTGTCGAGGTAGCGCGCCGAGGCGAGCTTCGCGACCTTGAGCGTGTACTCGGCCGACGTGCCGCCGACGACGATGGCGAGGTGGTACGGCGGGCACGCCGCGGTGCCGAGCGCGCGGATCTTCGCCTCGAGGAAGGACAGCAGGCTCTCCGGGTTCAGGAGCGCCTTGGTCTCCTGGTAAAGATAGCTCTTGTTCGCGGAGCCGCCGCCCTTCGCCATGAACAGGAGCTTGTAGGCGTCGCCGTCCGTCGCGAAGATCTCGATCTGCGCCGGGAGGTTGTCGTTCGTGTTGACCTCCCGGTACATGTCGAGCGGCGCGAGCTGCGAATAACGGAGGTTCTGCGCGCGGTAGGTCTCGAAGACGCCGCGCGCGATCGCCGCCTCGTCGCCGCCCCCCGTGAAGACGAGCTGGCCCTTCTTGCCCATGACGATGGCCGTGCCGGTGTCCTGGCACGACGGGAGCACGCCCCCCGCGGCGATGCTCGCGTTCTTGAGGAGCTCGAGGGCGACGAAGCGATCGTTCGAGGAGGCCTCGGGATCGCCGAGGATCCGCGCGAGCTGCGCGAGGTGACCGGGCCGGAGGAGGTGGGCGATGTCGCGCATCGCCTCGCGCGCGAGCAGGGTGAGCCCCTCCGGCTCGACCTTGAGGAACGTCGAGCCGGCGGCCTCGAAGGTCGAGACATGGTCGCGGCTGACGAGGCGGTACGGGGTCTCGTCATGCCCGAGGGGGAGCATGTCCTGGTACTGGAAATCGGTCATCGTTGGGGTCTCCGGGGAAGCAGAGAGACAGAGAGGCAGAGAGGCTGCGCGTCCCTCCTTCTTTGCATGGCTCCCGCCCCGGGCTCAACACCCACCCAGCGCCGGTCGTCACGCGGGGAGCGCGCGCTCGACGTCGTCGAGGACGGCCGAGATCGACCGCAGGAGGGGCTCCCGGGCGCTCCGCAGGAAGAAGTGCCCGCCGGGGAACATCTCGACCCGGAAGGACCCGCGCGTGTGATGGCGCCAGCCTTCGAGCTCGGCGCGCTCCGCGCGCTCGTCGTCGAGGCCTCCGAACGCGGAGATCGAGCACTCGAGCGGGGCTCCCGGGACGAACGTCTCGGCCTCGTTGACCGCGACATCCGCGCGCAGGAGGGGCAGGAAGAGCGCCAGGAGCTCCGGCTCGCGCAGCACCTCGTCGGGCGTGCCCCCCATGCGGCGGATCCGCTCCAGAAACGCGGGCTCGGGCAGGCCGTGGAGCGGATCCGAGCCGGAAAGGTGAGGCGGGCGCCGGCCCGACACGAGAAGGTGGCGCGGCAGGGGCGCACCCCGGCGGCGGAGCTCGCGGGCGAGCTCGAAGCAGACGAGCGCGCCGAGGCTGTGGCCATACAGCGCGAACGGCTTCGTGAGCCATGGCTCGAGCGCGGTGGCGAGGGCCTGGACGAGCGGCGTGAGGCGCTCGAATGGCGGCTCGCTCATGCGCGCCTCCCGGCCGGGGAGCTTGATCGCGCAGAGCTCCGTGTGCGCGGGGAGCGAGCGCCACCAGGCGCTGTAGATCGAGGAGCCGCCGCCCGCATAGGGCGCACAGAAGAGGCGAAGTCGGGCAGCAGGGTTCGGCCGCGGCACGCCGACCCAGAGGTCGCTGCTCGGGCTAGGCGTCGTCATCACAGGGCGCTCAGCATAGCTCGCCCCTGCGGCGCTCGCTCCCTACCATTTGCTGCCCAGGGCGACGCGGATGGTGGCGACCTTCCCCTGATCGAGGCCGAAGCCGAGGTCGTCGTCGAGCGCGACCAGCGCGCCGACGCGGGTGAAGGAGCCCTTCACGAGCGGCTCCCAGTCGACGAACGGCTCCGCCGCCAGCTGGGCCGAGTTGGTCGAGGAGAGAGGGAACGCCGCCTGGAGGCGCACGCCGATGCCGAAGCTGCCGAACGGGCGGAACGCGATCTCGTTGCCCTGCTCGATCACGGTCTTCGTGTCCTCCCCGTCCCGGGTCGGAAAGAAGACCTGACTCGCGAGATCGTGGGTGAGGAACAGGACCTTGCCGACGTTGATCTCGGTCCCGACGCGCGCCCGGAAGGCCCAGTGCGCGAGCAGCACGCGCTGCGCATCGAAGTAAGCCCGCGCGGGGAAATTCGCCACCGACGCGACCTCGAGCTCCGTGCCCGGGTGCGGGTGGAGCGGGATCGTCAAGCTCATGCCGCCGAAGAGCGCGAGGACGGGCAGCGCGTTGGCAGCGTAATGGAGGCCGAACGTGGGATTGCCGATGAAGAACTGGCTGTATCCTGCGCTGCTCGTGAACGGCCTGCCGAACAGGTCTGTCGACTGGGGGCCCGAGACGTCGCCGTAGACGAACGGGATCTCCGCGTCGAGGTGGAGACCCGCGAAGAGCTTGTACTGGGTGGCGGCGGTGATGGCGACGCCGAGCCGCGACGACTCCTCGACGGAGGCCTCTTCGCCGCCCGCCGCCGCGATCTCCCGCTGGTAAGACGAGCTGAGGACGTCGATCTCGAACCCGAACCGGCCTCCCTGGCTCTTCGCCCAACGCTCCTTCGTCTTGTCCGTGACGGGCTGCCGCGGCGCCGCCTCTTGCCCGAGCGCAGGCGCGGCCAGGGAGAGCATGAGGAACAGGGTCCCAAGAGACGCTTTGGTCGTGCTCACCTGGTGTCTCCCATCTCGTTCTCAACTCGCGGGCAGCGCGGGCGATTGACCACCTTGTCGCACCGTCGCCGCGGCGTCGTACGGGAGAGGCCCCCATGACCGCGGCGATCGCCCGGATCAATGCAGCTCCAGCGCCCTGGATGCAAGCGTTTTGACCGTCGCGACCCTGCGACGCTCTGCGTCGGTCTAGAAGGAGCCCGCGAGCTCGAGAGACGCCGGCGCGATCTTGAGGCTCACCGGAGGAGATGACGCGCGCTCTGCGTCGGCGCGCTCCGGGCCTGCACCAGCGACAGTGAGGTAGATCGAGAGGCCGCCGGCGAGCACCGCGGCGCCCGCGAGCAGGTCGGTGGTGAGCGCGAGCGCCTCGCTCCTCGCCCGCGCTCGCTCGATGGCGCGGGCGTCGCCGGGATACCGATCGAGCTCCGCGCCGAGGTCGCCGGAGGCGCCGAGCGCGAGGACGCCGGTGGCGGCCGCGCCCACGGTCAGCGCGCCGGTCGCGAGCCAGGGGAACAGGGGCACGCTCCGCTGCTGGCGAGGCGCGCGGTGGTCCATCAACGACGCGCTCGGCGGCGCCGGCGGCGGAGCCGGCGCGCCGCCCGCGCCCTCGCCGGGGCCCTGCCGGGTCCGCGCTTCGGGGAGCTCGATCTTGAGCTGAACGTGATCGCCGCCGGCCACATCGACGACCCGCAACACCGCCGGGCGGCCCGGCGCCTCGGCGACGATGCGGCGGCGCCCGGCGCTCATCAGGAGGGGCTCAGGGAGGGGCGTCTCGCCCACCGGCATGCCGTCCACGGAGATCTCGACGCCCGGCGCCGATGTCGAGATCTCGACCGTCGCGACGCGGCTCCGCAGGACGGCGATGTCCCGCTCCACCTCGGCCCGCCGGCTGCCCGGGATCTGCGCGCCGCCGTCGGCGAGGTACTTCTCGAAGGCGCGCAGCGCGCAGGCGTAGTCCTTGAGCTGATAACACGTACCCGCGATGTTGTAGAGCACCTGATACGCGGGCGCGAGCTCGTAGGCGCGGCGAAACTCGGTGAGCGCAGCGCCATAATCAACCTCGTTGTAGAGCTCGACGCCTCGCCGGAAGCGAGCGTCGGCTTCCTCGGTCTTGTTGCCGGCAGGCTGAGCGAGCGCGCCGAGCGGGGCGCTGAGCACGATCGCGGCGCAGAGGGCGAGCGCTGTCGGGGTCTTCATCGGGCGTACGGGCTCTCCAGATCGATCCCCCGCTTCGGCTTCTGCTCGGCAGACGGCGGCGACAGCGGCGCAGGCGCGCTCGACGGCGGCGCGGCGGACGCAGGCGGCGCCGCGGCGGCGCCCGCCGGGGCGCCCCGACCGGTGGGGGCGAGTCTCCCTGGCTGCGCTTCCGGAGCGCTCTTCAACGCGAGGCTCAAGAAGAGATCGTTGCTCGCCGTGATCGTCTCTTCCTGCGCGATGAAACCCGGCGCCTCCACGCGGATGACGTGCACGCGGCCATCCCTGGCGAGGCGGCCCTCGTAGGCGCCGCTCGACGTCGGGGAGCCGTCGATGGAGACCTTCGCGTCGACCGGCGAGACGCGGACGACGAGGCGGATGTCCTCCTCCTGCGTCGGAGAGGGCTCCATCGCGGGCGGCGCGGCGACCTGCGCCTGGCGGTGATCGCCCGCGGCGAGCCGCCATGGCTGCGCGCGCAAGACCCCGACGCTCACGGTGCCCCCGATGGCGACGAAGGTGGCCGCGACCAGGAACATGGCGCGGTTAGGGCGCGCGGCGCGCTCCTTCGCCTCGGTCGCGCTCACCGAGGGCACCATCGAGGTCGCGTCCGAGGAATGGCTGATGGCCGCGGGCGCGGTCATGGTCGGTGTCGTCGACATCCGACCGGTGCCCAGCTTCGGTAGATCGGGCGTCAGCGTGACCCTCGGATAACTCCCGGTCCAGCGCACGCCGCGCAGCTGCTCCTCCACGACCTGCTTGATCCGCGCCCGATCGTCCGCGAACTGGCTGGCGACGATCTCGCCGGCTTCCCGCGCGGTCATGCCCCGATGGCGCTCGACCAGCCAGCGCTCGAGATCCGCCTGCAGCTCGGCCGCGGTGGCGTAGCGGCCTTCGAGCGCAGGCGCGAGCGCCTTCTGGCAGATCCGCTCGATCTCGGGGTCGACATCGACCTTGGACGCTTCTTCCCTGAGGCTCGGAACCTCCCCGATGGCGAGCCGCCCGAGGATCGCGAGGTCGTTGAAGCCCTTCCACATGCGCCTCCGGGCGATCGCCTCCCAGAGGATCACACCCACCGAAAAGACGTCGGATCGCCGGTCGACGCGCTCTCCGCGCGCTTGCTCCGGCGACATATACGACACCTTTCCCTTGAGCATTCCGGTGCGCGTCTCGGTCAGCGAGTCGGCCGCCTTGGCGATCCCGAAGTCGACGACCTTGATCACGCCGTCATAGGTGACGAAGATGTTTTGCGGGCTCACGTCGCGGTGGACGACCTGGATCGGCGTCCCGTCGAAATCGCGCAAATTGTGCGCGTAATGGAGCCCGGCGAGCGCGTCGCACAGGACGCGCACCTGGAGCGGCAGCGGGACTTTGTCGTGCCCCATGCGGGAGCGAACGCTGCCGAGCGGCTGGCCGTCGAGGTACTCCATGGCGATGAAGAAGCGCGCCCCCTCGTCCCCGACCTCGTGCGTCTGCACGACGTTCGGATGATTCAATCGGGCCGCGAGGCGCGCCTCGTCGAGGAACATGGCGAGGATGTCGACGTCCTCCACGAGCTCGGCGCGCACCCGCTTCAGCACGACAAGCTTGTTGAATCCCGCGGGACCCTGGGCGACCGCGAGGCAGACGTCGGCCATACCTCCCCTGCCGATCTCGGCAATCGGGCGATATTTCCGCCAACCGTTGGGATCGCTGGGAGCGCTCATTCGACCTGTGCCGGATCGATCCCCAGAGGGAGGCCAGCCCGGGCGGGAGAATGCCCTCGAGCTGTTACCTCGAAGCGGCTGCCATGTGACGTTCTCGCGAATAGGATGGGCTCTTAGCACCGGTTTTCCCCACGTCCTGTCAGCCGGACAGCACGGCCCTGCTTGACAGAAACGATTCTCTTGCCATCGGGTCATTGCAATGAACCGCAAGCGCAGCCTCGTCGACTCATCACCTTCCGCCGCCCTCGCGCTCGCCATGGGCGCGCTCGCCACGGGCGCCCTCGCGTGCTCGTTCATCATCGAGCAGCGGGATGTGCAATGCAGTTCCGACGCGGACTGCGCGCAGTTCGACGGCGCCATCTGCAACCTCACGGACAGCATCTGCGTCCCCTCGTCGAGCGGCTCGGCCGGCGGCGAGGGCGGCAACCCGCCCATCGGGTGCGCGGCTGCCGACAAGCCGCCCGTCGAGATCACCGGTGATATCACGGAGGATTTCACGCTCAAATGTGACAAGAACTACATCCTCAAGGGGCAGGTGAACGTCTCGGCCGGGGCGACGCTGACCATCGAGAAGGGCACGACCCTCCTCGGCGAGACGAACCCGCAAGTCCCCGCCGCCCTCGTGGTGCACCCGGGCTCCAAGCTCATCGCCGTGGGCACCAGGGATGAGCCCATCGTGTTCACGAGCAGCAAGCCCCCGAAGGATCGCATGGCAGGCGATTGGGGCGGCGTCATCCTCCTCGGCAACGCGCCGACCAACCACGTGGACGCGAACGGCGCACGCACCCCGGGCCAGATCGAGGGATTGACGAACAACGGGCAATACGGGGGCATCGACGAGAACGACTCGAGCGGCACGCTCAAATACGTGCGCATCGAGTACTCCGGCGTGAAGCTCGCGCCGAACAACGAGATCAATGGGCTCACCTTCGGCGGGGTCGGCAGGGGGACGATCGTCGATTTCGTCCAGGTGAGGCACGTGTCCGACGACTGCTTCGAGTTCTTCGGGGGCACCGTGAACGCAAAGCACCTCGCCTGCCAGTACAGCGGCGACGACGCCTTCGACTGGGACCAAGGCTATCGCGGAAAGCTCCAGTTCCTCGTGGCGCAGCAGGACCCGGACGTCGCGGAGGAGACGAACGGGTTCGAAGGGGACAACGACCCGCTCGCGCTCACGCCGGCGCTCGAGCCTCGGAGCGAGCCGACGATCTACAACGCGACGCTCTGCGGGAAAGGCGTGGACGTGGGCAAGGAGCAGTACGGCATCCTCCTCCGCCGGTCGACGAAGGCGAACATCTTCAACACGATCGTCACGGGCTTCGAGTCGGGCCTCGACGTGCGCGACCCGGACCACGAGCAGAGCATATCGAGCTCGATCTTCTCCAATCTGGTGAATGACTTCGCCTATGCCGAGACGAGCGACGGGACAGGCATTCTCCAGGACGACGACGGCGGCTTCGATGAGATCGCGTTCCTGAGCGAGCCCGATCGGAAGAATCGGGAGGAGGACCCCGGTCTCCCGGGCTGCTTCGACCCGTCCGCGCCGGTCTTCGGTCCCGCGACGTCCCTGACCAAGGACGCAGTCGCGCCGCCGGGCGACTTCTTCGACTCGAGCGCCGCGTTCATCGGCGCGTTCAAGGATGCGAGCGACACATGGGCCACGTCGGGGAAGTGGGCCGTGTGGAGCCCGAACTGAAGCATCTCCCCGGATTTTTCGGGATTATTCACAGGGAGGCGGGGAGACGGGGAGTTAAATCCCATGAATCTCCCCGCCTCCCTGTTCAATTTCTCGCTTTCAATGCCACCCCAATGAGGGGATCTGTCAGGTGCCCCAAGTAGCTCGGGCCGACCACCTCCTCGACCGGGACCAAGAGCCGCTCTGGCGAACGCGAGGCTAGCCCGGGCGGCGCTCCAGCCGCCTGGCGAGGTTCCCGCGCTCCTCCGACTCCGCGCCCCCCCGCGCGCGCAGCGCGAGCGCGAGCACGCGCGGCAGATCGAGGGCCGCGCCGCGCGCACGCATCTCCAGATAGGACCGCTCGTAATCGCGGGGGACCCGCAGAGACCAGTTGTGGTCGCCCACCGTCCCGGGCGTATTGTAGATCTCCTTCATCCCGAGCAGATCGGCGAAGAAGACCATCACGTTCGACGCCCGGCTGGCGAAGAGGTCGGCGAGCTTGGCCTGCGCCAGCGCGCGGGGGTCGGACGCGAGCGCGCGCGCCATCGCGCCCTCCTCGGCCGGCGAGGGCGCGAGGCGCGTCGCCAGGTACGCCGCCTGCCGCCCCAGCGCGGAGGCGCGCTCCCAGGTGTCGAGGAGCCTCCAGAGCGGCGGCGTGTCGTGGGTCCCCACCATGATCCAATCGGCGGGCGCGGCGTTCTCGCTGCGATAGACGTCCTTCGGGTTGTCGAGATCGGCCTTCTGCGTGACCCGGAAACGCCCCAGCCCGTGCCGCTCGAGGACGGCCCCGAGCGGGAACGGGAGCGTGCTCAGGACCTCGCACACGACGTCGGAGATGGCGCGCCCGCGGGCCTCCGCGCAGCGCGCGATCGTGTCGAAGACGACGCTGTAGCGCCCGACCTGCTCCGGGGACAGCGAGGTGACCCAGTCGTCGGCGTACCGGGGCACGGCGCGGTTCAGCTGCCCAGGAGAGACGATGGCGTACCGCGCGAGCAACGGGTGCTCCGGCAGGTCCGGCGACGAGAAGAGCCGCGCCCCTCCCTGGACGGCGCGGAGCGGATCGGGGGCGTCCGCGGCATAGACCCAGGGGCAGACGAGCCCGTGCGGGTGATCGAGGCGCACCCCGTCGAACTCGTCGAACATCTTGTCCATCCGCGCCCGGACGAGCGCGAGCCCGCCGGACGACGCATCCGCGTACTGCGCGGGATCCAGGACAGGATAGCTCCACACCTGGCCCTCCGGGTTGGTCCGGCTCGGCGGCGCCCCCATCAGATAGCCCCTGAGGAAGACCGATTGATAGGCCCAGGCATCCTGAGGCGAATAGCCGATCTGCAGATCTCCGTAGAGCTTGAGCCCGAGATCGGCCGTCACCGCGCGGAGCGCCGCGTGCTGCTCGTGCGCGAGGAGCTGGCAGAAGGCGTAGAAGCGGAGCTCGTCGCGGTACCGGTCGAGGAGCGCTCTCCTGCGCTCCCCGCACGCGACCACCTCGCCAGGGCCAGGCGCGTAGAGGCGCCGGTCCAGCTCCGGCTCGCTGGACCAGCCGTGAAACCAGCCGCTCCGGTGCTCGGCGCAGAGGGGGCCGTAGAGCCCGTCCCTCTCGAGCCACGCCGCGTTCCGCCGCGTGAACGCGTCCAGGCGGCGCTCGAGGTCGCCAAGGTCGCCGAGCTCGCCGCGCCTCCGCCGGCCCTCGAACGACGCGTACGCCTCGCGGAGCGCGGCGCGCTGCGCGCGGTACGCATGGCCGTGCTGCGCGCGAGCCTCGCTGCCAGGAGGCCGCCCCGCGACGATCTCCCGGAGCGACTCGGGGCGGAGGAGCGCGCCAGAGGGGCCGTCCTCGACCAGCCGGGCGAGCGCGATCGACAGCGTGCTCCGCGAGAAGATGGTGCCGTCGTACGGAGACGCGTTGTCGGCGGAGGTCTCCCCCTGCGGCCCCAGCTGGACGCCGTTGAAGCCGAGATCCCGGACGAACCGGAGGAATCGGCGCCCGCCCTCGGTATACGGGGACCCGCGCCCGATGTCCTCCGCTTCGTCCGAGGGAAAGCTCGGATCGTGGATCGCGAGCACGAGGTTGCGGATGCCCAGCAGCCGCAGCGCGGCTTCCACGAGCCCCCTCTCGTCATCGACCCATCGAGCCTCGGCCGGCGCCGCATCGCCCCTGTCGTCCCCGACGTCCTTCATCGTGGCAAGGTATAGCGATGAACGGATCGGGCCGCCAACGCGCAAAGTGAAGAGACAATCTGCCTCGGTGATGTGATTACACCGATGTACGGCAAACCCCGAATGCCGCCGTCAGGCCCCGAGGCGCGTGCCAGCCGCGACTCCCGAGGTCGCGCTGGTGGCCTCCGCCATCGGCAGCGTGAAGAAGAACGTGCTGCCCTCGCCCACCTTGCTCTCGACCCAGATGCGCCCGCCGTGCACCTCGACGAGCGCCTTCGCGATCGAGAGGCCGAGCCCCGTGCCCTTGTGGGCCGTCTCCTTCGCCTGCCAGTAGCGCTCGAAGATCCGCGCCCGCTGGTCCTCCGGGATGCCCGGGCCGGTGTCGCGCACCGAGAGGCGCACCTCCCGGCCCCACGGCTCGGCCCGGATAGCGACCTCGCCGCCGGGCGACGTGAACTTGATCGCGTTGCCGACGAGGTTGGCGATCACCTGGAGGATCCGCTCGCGATCGCAGAGCGCCCGATCGACGCCGAGCTCGACGCTCTGCTCGAGGCGCAGCGACTTCTCCGCCGCCTCCTCCCGCAGGAGCTCGATGGCGTCGCCGAGCAGGCCGGCGACGTCGTGGGGCACCGGCTGGATCGAGATGTGGCCGCCGTCGAGCTTCGCCAGGTCGAGCAGATCGCGGATGAGGCGGTTCATGCGATCGGCCGCCTTCTGGATGCGCTCGACGGGGCGCCGCACCTCGACGGCTTCGTCCGCGCCCGGCAGCTTCCGGCGCAGGAGGCTCGTGTTCATGACGATGGTGGCGAGCGGGCTCTTGAGATCGTGCGACACCACCGCGACGAGCTCCTCCCGGGCCCGGATCGCCCGCTGCGCGCTCTCGTACAGCCGCGCGTTGTCGATCGCCAGCGCGGCCCTCCGCCCGAGATCCTCGGCGAGCGCCCGGTCCTCCACGCCGTACATCAGATCGTCGCGGCCGGACGCGATGGTGAGCACGCCGAGCATCGTGCCGCGCGTGACGAGCGGCACGGCGATGTAACGCCGGAGGCCGAGCTCCATGAGGAGCGCCTCGCTGGCCGACACCGGCGGCTCGCTGTCGTACGAGCCGCGCTCGCTCTCCGGGGCGAGGGGCGCGCCCGCGACCTCGCAGAGCGCCGCCTCGCCCGTCTCCAGCACGCGCGCGACGCCGGACGGGAGGACCGAGTCCATCGGCGTCTGGCCCTGCAGGAGGCGCGCGAGCTCGCTCTTCTGGGGATCGGCGTGGACGACGACAGCGCGCCGGAGCATCGCCTCGCGCTCGATGATGTCGACCATGCACCAGTCCGCGACGAACGGGACCGGCAGGCGCGCGACGCGCACCAGCGTCGCCTCGTAGTTGAGCGAGCTCGAGAGCAGCCGGCTCGCCTCCGAGAGGAACGCCGCGCGCCGCTGCGCCGCCTCCGCCGCCGCGCGCCCCGCCTCCGCGGCGGCGAGGTTCCGCGCCCGCTCGCGCTCGTTCTCGAGCATGCGGGCGTAGAGCAGGCGGTGCACGAGCGCCGTGCGGAAGATCGCCGTGAGCCGGCGCATCATGCCCCGGTACCGAGGCGCGAACGGGGGCTCGCTCTCGAAGCAGAGGAGGAGGCTGGATGCGCCGCTGTCGCCCTGCCCCTCCAGCGAGAAGTGCCACGTCACGAGCCCGGGCCGCGCGAGCTCGGGGTAGGGCAAGGAGAGGCCCGCGCCCCCGCCGGTGGGCTCGCCCGCCGCGGCGGGCGAGCGCGGCGGGATGGGCAGCGCGCGCGAGCTCGCCGACAGGCCCGCGGCGTCGAGGAGCCGCGGGGCGAGCGGAGCCGGCTCGACGAGCACGAGCACGGCGATGCAGCTCAGGCGCTCGGCGAGCCGCTCCAGGAAGACCGCCATCGACTGGTGCGGATCGAAGAGGTCGAGCGCCGCGACCGTGAGCTCCTGGAGGACGCTGAGGAGCGCCAGCCGTTCCTCCTGGATCTCGTGCTCTTCGCCGCTCGCCATGACAGGGCTCCAACCGCTCCGGCGCTCAGGCCCCCAGGGCGAGCACGACAGCGGTCTTGTTGTGAAACTGCGGTACTCCTCGGCCCAGCGTGCCGACTTCTCCAAAGGTCAGACAGCCCATCACCGGGACGCTCTCGCCGAGCTCGCTCTCGAAGGTGGTCAGCTCGTCGCGCACCGTCTCGCCGAGCATCATGCACCGCGAGATGCAGTCGAACACGAACGCTCCGGCGATGGGCCCGGCCACCGCGTCGCGCGCCGTGGTCGCGGCCTCGCGCGCGGCGCCGACGAGGCCGATGGGGTCGCCCTCCATGACGCGGATGAGGCACCCGTCCGGGACCTCGCCGACGCAGTAGAGCCCCCCCGGCGAGACGACGCGCAGCGGGTCGCGGATGACGTGCTCGCCGTCGGCCTGCGGGATGCCGAGCGGGTGGGTCATGGCGAACGTGGCGAAGCCGTCGATGTTCACCTGATGCCCCCTCGCGCGCGCGGTGCGCTGGTAGACCGAGAAGGCGCCCTCGTACTCGAGCTCGGCGAGGACCGTGCCCTCGGCGCGGGTGACCATCGTGGGCGGGCCATACGGCCGGAAGCCGTGGCGGATGCCGGTCGCCATGCGCGCCGGCGAGTCGATGGCGACAACGACCACGCTGTCCGAGTAGGCCCTGCCGCCCGCGAACTGCGCGGTGCGCACGAAGCGGAGGTTGTCGCCCGCGCCGCCGCCGGCCCAGACGACGCCCGTCCCGCCGACCTCGACCGCGCCGCGCACCACGTCGGCCCCGTTGCCCGTGACCGCGTCCGGCAGCACGATGAGCGCGCGGCTCCACCCGGGAGCGACGGACGACGGGAACGCCTCGAGGGCGCGCGAGGCGGCCAGCACGCCGGCGCGCCGCCCGTCCTGGCTCACCGGCTGCGCGACCCCGACGCCGACACGCACCGTCCCCGAGGCGACAAGCCCCACCACGAGCCCCTGCCGGAGCAGCCGGCTGCCGGCGAAGACCCCTGCAGTGCAGCACCCCGCCCAGGGGACGCCCGGCAGCTGGCTCGTCACGGCCGCGGCGAGCGCGTCGGCGTCGTACTGGTCCGTCGATAAGACGAGGGCGAACGCCGGTCGCGCCGCATGCTCCGTGCGGGAAGACCCGCGGAGCGCCGTCGCCACGGCCTCTGAGGCAGCCTCTTTCGGATCCGCCGCGGAGCTCGCCCCGACAAATACCTGTGTCGCCATGTTCCCTCCCCCCCTCGGAATTTCGGCACTCGCGTTATACTGGAGATTCATCCGATCGTCACGGCGGGTGATCCTCCCGTGATGTCATCCGTACAGGGCGCTCCCGTTCGTCGAGCGACTCGCGTCTTTTCAAGTCTTTCCACGTCTTTCACGTCTTTTCCGGCGCGACGCGCCTTGGCGAAGAGCCAGGCAGAGCCGTGGGGAGGCCTGCGAAGCGCAGACCCGCGAGGAGAGAGGGAGGCGCCTGAGGCCGAGGGGGCAGACCCCTCATCCTCCAATAAGACAACGTGCGCCGCAAGCTCGGCAGACGCGCCGGACACACTCGAATCGGCCGTACAGACGCAATCAGGGTCTTGCGCAAATACTGGACAACACGGCACCACACGGCAGCAGCGTGGCATTGCGAACCGCGCTCGATGGAGCCTTGATGCCCGAGGCGGAATCAAGGGGAGTCCACGGCGCGCTGCCGGGCGAGACGTGGTCGTTCCGTCCGACGAGAGACGGTGAACACCGGAAGCTCGCCGGGGATGGGATGATTCGGGGACGAGCTCAGGGATTCGCCCGCACGAGCGAGTACGTCAGGGGATGCCAGAACCCGCCCTGCTCCGCCCCCGGAGCAGCCCCGACGGCCACAAGCACGAACCCGAGACCGTCCCCGATGTCCGCCGCCGGCACGTCGCTGCTCGCCAGGATCTCGCGCATCGGCACCGACGAAGTCACCGCCCCCTCGATGGGATCGCGGGTCTCGATCGTGACCTCCTCGAGCGCGCCGAGGTCGCCCACCGAGAAGCCGGTGGACGGCGGGAACGGGGCGATCGCGCCGTACGAGAGGTCCTGCGCCAGCGTCGCCCCGGTCGCGCCCCCGCGCCCGGGCGTCAGCTCCACCTGGACCACCGCCGTCGCCGCGCTCGCGTGCGCGACCTGCAGGCTCACCCTGTCGAACCTCGTCCGCCGCGACATGGCGACCGCGACGAGCCCGGCGGTCGGCGTGTCGATCGTGTAGGCGTCGCCGCAGCCTTCCTTCTCGCTGGCGTGGGTGTGCCCCTCGCCGCCGAGGCATCCGGTAGCGACCAGGAGGAGGCTCTTCTCCTCGGCGAACACGGGCGCCGGCAGCACGGGGAGCCCCGCGGCCACGATCGGGGCCGCGCTCTCCGCGGCGAGCGCGAGGATCTCCGCGCAGTCGAGCCCCTCCGTCGCGCGGAGGTCGCCGGCGATCACGTGCGCGCGCAGGCTCGTCCCCTCGGGGATCGCCGAGCCGAGCGGCTCGACCGCCTGCGCCCGGGCGAACGCGAGGCCCGCGGCGGCGCTCGGCCAGGGGTCCACGCCGGCGCCGGTCCCGTCGGGGTACGCGAGGAAGCAGAAGCGGACCGCTTCGTGATCGCCGACGCCGTTCACCACCGTCAGCTTCGTCGGCCCCGGCGGCTCGACCTCGCCGCCGCCCGCGCCCGAGGTCGTCGTCGCTCCGCTCGTGGTCGCCCCCGGGCCGCCGCCGGCGCCGGAGGTGCTCGCCCCGCTCGACGGATCCCGGCCGAGGACGCCGTGGTCCTGCGTGCAGCCTGCCGCGACGGCAAGCGCGATCCCCCCGAGGCAGGCCCATCCGGACGAACGAACTCGGTGCAGCACGCTGCGAGCTTACCGTGCTAGGCGGGGTCGATGCGGGTCCATCTCACCGCGACGGCCGCGGCCGCCGTCCGCCGCGGCCACCCATGGGTCTACCGAGACGGCATCGCGGACGGCGGCGGGCACGGGAGCAAGCGCGGCGAGGGCAAGCGCGGAGAGCGCGTGCATCGCGGGGGCGCCGCGGCGTCGGGCGACGTCGTCGAGCTGTCGGCCGAGGGGGCGCCGTTCCTCGGGCGAGGGCTCTGGGACGCGGACTCGGCGATCGCCGTCCGCGTCTTCCAGCGCACGCAGGCGCCGCCGCTCGACGAGCGGGCGATCGCGGAGCGGCTCGAGCGCGCCTTCGCCCTGCGCGACGGCTGGTTCGCCGGCCGCGACACGACGGCCTACCGGCTGTGCAACGGCGAGGGGGACCGGGTCCCGTCGCTCGTCATCGATCGGTACGAGCGCGCCGCGGTGATCCGCCTCGACGGCGACATGCTGGCGCCCTGGCTCGATCGCCTGCTCCCGCACCTCGCGCGCGCGCTGGGCGCCCACGGCGTGCGCTCGATCGGCCTGCGCGCGCGCGCGTCGGCGGCGGCGGGCGAGGACGCCGACGGGAAGAAGCTCGCGCACCTGCACGGGCCGCCGCTGCCGGATCGCCTCTTCGTGAGGGAGACGGGGGTCGCGATGGAGGTCGATCTCGCGCGCGGCCAGAAGACGGGGGCGTTCCTCGACCAGCGCGACAACCGCGCCCGCGTGCGCGCGCTCGCGGCCGGGCGCCGGCGCGTGCTGAACCTGTTCAGCTATGCGGGGGGCTTCTCGGTGGCCGCGGCGCTCGGCGGCGCGGGCCGGGTCACCTCCGTCGACTCGGCGTCGGCCGCGCACGCGTCGGCGCAGCGCACGTTCCGCGAGAACGGCGTGGATCCCGCGGCCCACGAGTTCGTGACGGCGGACGCGTTCGACTTCCTCGAGAAGGCCCGCGCGCGCGGCGACCGGTACGATCTCGTCGTCTGCGACCCGCCGAGCTTCGCGCCGAGCGAGCGCGCGAAGCCGCGCGCGCTCGGCGCCTACCGGCGGCTGCACACGGCGGTCGCGCGCGTGCTGGATCGGGGCGGCATATTGTGCGCGGCGTCGTGCTCGAGCCACATCACGGCGGAAGACTTCCTGGCGACGCTGGACGACGCCACGCTGGAGCGGGACGACCTTCGGATCCGGGCGATCCACGGGCAGCCGGAGGACCACCCGACGCTGCCGGCGTGGTGGGAGGGGCGGTATCTGAAGTTCGTGGTGCTGGAGTGAGGGGCTGACGCGCGCGCGCGCGCGCGCCATTGAACGCGCGGCGCGGCGCGGCGCGCCGCGGCGCGCCGTGGCGCGCGTTCAATCCGGCACGGTGGAAATGGCCGTGCCTGGAATTCGCTGTCGATATAAAGACATGACCGCCGCGCGCCGCGGCCGTATCGGCCCCGCGGCGCGGCTCTCGGCGCCTCGGCAGCATCGCGCCTCGATGCTCCCTGTTTCGGCGTGATGTCGGCCTTCCGTGGCCACACTACTATACCGGCTCAGTATTGCCCATTACTTGGCCAACGCACTGCTTACCTGCGACAAGGCTGAGCAATAAAGCAGCATCCAAGCAGTCGTTCATCGGGCGCATCGCCATAATCCGCGGTACCTTGGCGGAGAGTCGCGCCGAGTACGCCAGTAGCTCGGACGCAGAAGACAAGGGGGTCTATCATGAAGACGTTGAGGATTACCCCGGAGCAGATGCGCTCGCGCATCGCGCGGTTCGGCGAGCTCCGGGCTCACATGAATCACACCGTCGACGCCAGCATCCCACAAGAGGCGTTCGACGCCGTGAACCCTCCCATGTATCTCCTCATGGCGCACGCGGCGCAGGGCGTCGGCGAGGGGATGGAGCCGGCCATCGCCGGCCCCAAGGGCATGAGCGTGGGCATCGTCAGCTGCCGGCCCGGCGATAAAGTTCTGCTGCACGTACACCATCGCTCGCGGGAGGTATTCCTTTGCCTCAAGGGCCGCTTCGCGCTGCGATGGAACGAGGGCGGCACGGACGAGACGACGCTCGAGCCGTTCGATATGATCGACGTCCCCGTGGGCGTCTACCGGCAGTTCGAGAACGTCGGCCAGGAGCCAGCGCTGCTCCTCGCCATCATCACGGACGAGCACGAGGACGAGCCCGGCGACATCGCCATCGCCCCCGAGGACAGGGCGCGCTTCGCCGAGCGCTTCGGGCCCGCAATCCTGGAGAAGCTCACGGCGGCGACTGGCCTGCTCTTCACCGACCCTCCCACGAAGTAGCGCCTGCCCTTGTGGTCCATTCGCGGAAGGCAAACCACCAAGCCGCGGATGTGCTGAATACTCATCGCCAGACCCGACCCTCTGCCGGCGCGGCGCCGGGCAGCGCGCGGCGCGCGGCGCGCGTGAACTAGCGCGGAGAGGATCGAAGTGAGCCCGCCGCTCATCGGTCGAACGATTTTCATGATTCCGCTTGGCAAGTCCAAAACCAAAGATCATTATTAATTCTGCAAACTAATAAATCGTCTTGCCGGGGGAGGCATAGACGTCGAGACCTCGCGCCCTGGACTCGTCGCAGGCGTACACCAGCTGCGCGCTCGGGATGGATCGCGCGTTCGGGAGGGGAAACGCCCGAGCGCCGAGGGCATCGCTGAGCCGACAGCCCGCGCGCGGGGAGGGATGGAGTGGTTGACAAGCTGCATGGCACCGCGCACGCGGCGCGCGTGAACGCAGCGCGAGGGCCCGCTCCGAACGCTCGAGCGTGAAGAGAGAGGGGAGCCCTGACATCGACGGACAGGAGGGCATGCGCAATGGTTGAGCTGACGTACGCGCCACTTTCGTTGGAGCAAGAGACGAAGTGGCTGCTGGCCCGGATCCACGGCCCCACGCCGGCGATCCATGAACGAGGCGTGGCCTGGCTCGACGGGGATCTCGACGTGCAGAGGCTGATCCGCGCCGTCGAGGCGATCGCGGCGCGCCACGAGCCGCTGAGGACCTCCTTCGTCGAACGCGAGGGAGAGGCCGCGCAGGTCGTCTCACCCACGGTGGCAATCGACCTCCGGGAGGTGGACCTCGCCGCGGACCGACAGACCACCTCGGACGAGGCGGCGCTCGCGGCCGCCCGCGAGGAGGTCGCTCGTACCATCGATCATGAGCGCGCCCCGCTCTGGCGGGTGGCGCTCATCCGAGCGCGCCCGCGCCGCCACCTGGTCGCGCTGTCCATGCACGGCCTCATCTGCGACGGCGCCTTCAGCGTGGGTCTGTTCTTCTCGGAGCTCTTCGCCCTCTACCATTCCATGACGCCTCCGGCGCTGCCCATGCGCTACCAGGACCACGTGCGGCGGCAGCTCGGCCGCGCCGCGGGCGAACGCCTCGACGCGCGGCTCGACCACTGGGCGCGAGAGCTCGCTGGCGCGCCGACTGCCCTCGATCTTCCGACGGACCTGCCGCGGCCCGCCGCGCAGACCTTCGCCGGAGGATCAGCCGAGCGCGCGCTCGATCGAGAGCTCCTACAGCGGCTCGAAGCAGCGGCCCGGGATCGAGGAGCGGGCCTGTTCACGGCGCTGCTCGCGGGGATGCTCGCTGTCCTGCACCGGATCACCGGCCAGGAGGACGTCCTGATCGGCGTGCCCTCGCCCGGACGCGATGCGCCGGACGTTCAGGGGCTCATCGGCCTGTTCGGCGGCCCGATGATCGTGCGGGGCAGGTTCGGCGCAGCGCCCTCGTTCCGAGAGCTCCTGGGCCAGGTACACCGATCCATCGAGGAGGGCAGAGCGAACAGCGAGGTTCCCGCCAGGGCGCTGCTGGAGAGGCTCGCGGCGCCGCGCGACCCGGGCCGCACGCCGATCGTCCAGGCCCTCTTCGAGGCGCGGACCCCCAGCCCTCCGCCGTGCGAAGGGCCGCTCCTCACGCTGACCCGAGCGGACCTCGACCTGCCCTACGTCGGCTACGATCTCGTGGCGAGCATTTACGACGCCGGCGCAGGGGTCGTCGCGAGGCTCGATTACCGCCGCGATCTCTTCGAGCACGCGACGGCGGCCAGGCTGCTCGACCACTGGGAAGCGCTGCTCGGCGGCGCCGCGGAGGACCCTGACCGGCGGATCTCGGAGCTGCCTCTCCTGTCGGCCGGCGCGCGGCGGCAGCTCCTCGTCGACTGGAGCAGCGGCGCATCACACGCCCGGCCGCGCGAGCGGGTCGACGAGCAGATCGCGGCGCAGGCGCGCCGCGCCCCCTCCGCCGTCGCGGTGGCGTTCGAAGGCGAGCGCCTCACCTATGCCGAGCTGGATCGGCGGAGCAACCAGATCGCCCACCTCCTCAGGAAGAGCGGCGTCGGGCCCGACGTGCTCGTCGGCGTCTGCCTGGAGCGCTCGCCGGACATGATCGTGGCCGCGCTCGGCGTGCTCAAGGCGGGGGGCGCGTATGTCGCGCTCGACCCGGCCTATCCCCAGGATCGGCTCGCGTTCATGGTGGAGGACGCGAAGGTGTCGGTGCTCCTGACCAGCGAGCGCCTCGTCGGCCGCGTGCCGGGCCACAGGCTCGACGTCGTTCGCCTCGACGCGGATCGGGCGACGCTCGATCGCGAGCCCGCGCACGAGGTGCCTCCTCCCGCTGCCGGCCAGGCGCCGGACGACCTCGCGTATCTCATCTACACGTCAGGCTCGACGGGCCGCCCCAAAGGCGTGCTCGTGGAGCACCGGGGGCTCACCAACCTGGTGGCCTGGCACAGGCGGCGGTTCGCCCTGTCCAGCGCGGATCGAACGACCCTCGTGGCGAGCCCGGGCTTCGACGCCTCGGTCTGGGAGATGTGGCCCCCGCTCTGCTCCGGGGCCTGCCTGCACATCCCCTCCGAACCCCTCCGCCGCTCGCCCCTGGAGCTCAAGCAGTGGCTCCTCGATCAGCACATCACCGTCTCCTTCGTCCCCACCCCCATCGCCGAGGAGCTGCTGCGCCTCGAGTGGCCCGCGCGCTGCGCCCTGCGCTCCCTGCTGACCGGGGGCGACAGGCTCCGACTCTGGCCTCACCGCGCCATCCCCTTCGAGGTCGTCAACAACTACGGCCCCACCGAGGCCACCGTCGTCACCACCTCCTGCGCGCTCCCCAGGGCCGCCCCCGAAGACCTCGGCGCCTCACGCGAGCCGCCCATCGGCCGACCCATCGACAACGTGCGCGTCTACGTCCTCGACCCGCGGCGCCAGCCCGTCCCGATCGGCGTCGCCGGCGAGCTCTACATCGCCGGCGACGGCCTCGCCCGCGGCTACCTCCACGACCCGGATCTCACCCGAGACCGCTTCGTCCCCGACCCCTTCTCCGCGTCGCCCGACGCACGGATGTACCGGACCGGCGACCTCGTCCGCTGGCTACCCGACGGCAACATCGGGTTCCTCGGCAGGCTCGACCACCAGGTCAAGATACGCGGCTTCCGCCTCGAGCTCGGCGAGATCGAGGCCGCCCTCCGGCAGCACCCCGCCGTCGACGACGCCGTCGTCCTCGCCAGGGAAGACGGACACGACGACAAGCGCCTCGTCGCCTACGTGGTCGCGAGGAGCCGTGAGGCAGCTTCCGCGCAGGGAGCGGAGGCGTCGCCGGCGGCGCTCCGCGCTCACCTCCAGGGCCGGCTACCCGAGTACATGGTGCCGTCGACCTTCGTCGCGCTCGACGCGCTGCCCGTGACGGCGAACGGCAAGATCGACCGCTCCGCGCTCCCTGCCCCCGCCGCCGCGTGGACCGAGCTCGCGCGGGGCTTCGCGGCGCCTCGCTCTCCGATCGAGGCGTCGCTCGCGGGGATATGGCAGGAGGTGCTGCGGCGAGAGCGCGTGGGGATCCACGACAGCTTCTTCGAGCTGGGCGGCAGCTCGGTCCACGCGGTGCGGCTGCTCTCCCGCGTCCGCGGCGCGCTCGGGGTGGACCTCAGGTTCGAGGAGCTCTTCCGCCACCCGACCATCGTCGATCTCGCGCCCGTCCTGGAGCGGGAGCGCGCGGCGCGGCGGGCCGAGCGCGCGATCACGAAGGTCCCGCGCCTCGGGCCGCTGCCTCTGTCCTTCGGACAGGAGCGCCTGTGGTTCCTCCAGCGGCTCTCGCCCGAGAGCCGGGCCTACAACTGCCTGTTCCCGTTCCGCCTGCGCGGGCAGGTCGACGTCCGAGCGCTGGACAGGGGCGTCCGAGAGCTCGCGGAGCGGCACGAGATCCTGCGGACGACCTACGCGGAGCGCGACGGGCGTCCGGTCCAGGTCATCGCCCCGCAGAGCTCCTTGCAGCTCGACGTGGTGGATCTCCAGCACCTCGCCGAGGGAGAGCGAGAGGTCGCGGCGCACCAGCGCATCAACGCGGAGGCGCGCACCCTCTTCGACCTGGCGCGCGGCCCCGTGCTGCGCGCCTGCCTGCTCAAGCTCGGGCCGGAGGACCATATCCTCTGGCTCCACATCCATCACATCGCGACCGACGGCTGGTCCATGGAGCTCGCGTTCCGGGAGCTCGCCGTGCTCTATGACGGCCACCGCCGGGGCGCCCCCGCCGCGCTGCCCGAGCTCGCGATCCAGTACGCCGACTTCGCGGCGTGGCAACGCGAGCACGTGAAGGACGGCGCCCACGCAGGGCTGCTCGCCTGGTGGAAAGAGCGCCTCCTCCACGCGCCGCCGCTGCTCGATCTCCCGAGCGATCGCCCGCGGCCGGCGGTCCAGAGCCTGCGCGGCGGGGCCGTCTCCTTCCGGATCGAGGCGCCGCTCGTCGAGGCCCTCCGGGAGCTCGCCGTCCGGCGCGGCATGACGGTGACGATGGTCCTCATGGCCGCTTTCAGCGTGCTCCTGCACCGTTATACGCACCACGACGACATCCTGATCGGAATGCCGAGCGCCAACCGGGCGCGCATGGATCTCGAGGCGCTCATGGGCTTCCTCGTGAACACGGTGCCCGTACGCCTCGATCTCTCCGGCGACCCGAGCTTCGACGATCTGCTTCACCGGGTGCGGCAGGTGTGCCTGGAGGCCTACGAGCACGACACGCTGCCCTTCGACGTGCTCGTGCACGAGCTCCGGCCCGAGCGCAGCCCCGGCTACAACCCGATCGTGCAGATCGCGTTCGCCCCGCAGATGCCGGCGGAGCGCGATCTCGCGCTCGCCGGGGTCGAGGTCCGTCCCATCGAGGCGGACGCCAAGAAGACGATCTTCGATCTCTCGCTCTATTCCTGGGAGAGCGAGGGCGGCGTGGCGGCGATGTTCGAGTACAGCGCCGATCTGTTCGAGCGAGCGACCATCGAGCGCATGGCGGATCACCTGCTGACGATGCTCGGGACCGCGGCCTCGGAGCCGGGGCTGCCCGTCTCGTCGCTGCCGATGCTCACGCGCGCCGAGCAGCGCCGGCTCGTCGTCGAGATGAACGACACCGCCGCGGACCACCCGAGGGACAGGAGCGTCCTCGACCTGTTCGAGGCGCAGGCGGCGCGGGCGCCGCGCGCCCCGGCCGCTGTGTCGGACCGCGGCGCGCTGACGTACGGCGAGCTCGATCGCCGGGCGAACCAGCTCGCCCACCGCCTGCGCGAGGCCGGGGTGGGGCCGGAGACGACGGTCGCGATCTGCGCGGAGCGGTCGCTCGAGCTGCTCCTCGGCATCGTCGGGATCCTCAAGGCGGGCGGGGCGTACGTCCCGCTCGACCCGGACTCTCCGCAGGACCGGCTCGCGTTCATGCTGAGCGACTCCCGGGCGCCGGTGCTCGTCGCCGAGGCGCGCCTCGCAGACCGCATCCCCGCGTTCGGCGGCGCGGTGATCCGCCTCGACGCGGGCGGAGCGGCGCTCGCCGGGCTGCCCGGCTCGGCGCCGCCGAGGAGCGCGGGCCCCGCCGACCTGGCCTACGTCATCTACACGTCGGGCTCGACGGGACGCCCGAAAGGCGTGCTCGTGGAGCACCGGGGGCTCACCAACCTCGTGGCCTGGCACAGGCGGCGCTTCGCCCTGTCCGGCACCGATCGGACCACGCTCATGGCGAGCCCGGGCTTCGACGCCTCGGTCTGGGAGGTGTGGCCCTCGCTCTGCTCGGGCGCGTGCCTGCACATCCCCTCCGATCCGGTCCGCCGCTCGCCCCTGGACCTCAAGCAGTGGCTGCTGGAGCAGCAGATCACCGTCGCGTATGTCCCCACGCCGATGACGGACGAGCTCCTGCGCCTGGAGTGGCCCGCGCGCTGCGCCCTGCGCGCCCTGACGACCGGCGGCGACAAGCTCCGGCTCTGGCCCCACCGCGCCATCCCCTTCGAGGTCGTCAACAACTACGGCCCCACCGAGGCCACGGTCTGCACCACCTCCTGCGCGCTGCCCAGGCTCGCGCCCGACGACGCCGCGCGCGAGCCGCCCATCGGCCGACCCATCGACAACGTGCGCGTCTACCTCCTCGACCCGCGGCGACAGCCCGTCCCGATCGGCGTCCCCGGCGAGCTCTACATCGGCGGCGACAGCCTCGCCCGCGGCTACCTCGGCGACCCCGCCCTCACCCAGGGCCGCTTCCTCGACGACCCCTTCGCCGACGCGCCCGGCGCCCGCATGTACCGCAGCGGCGACCTCGCCCGCTGGCTGCCCGACGGCAACATCGAGTTCCTCGGCAGGCTCGACCATCAGGTGAAGCTCCGCGGCTTCCGCGTCGAGCTCGGCGAGATCGAGGCCGCCCTCCGGCAGCACCCCGGCGTCGACGACGCCGTCGTCCTCGCCAGGGAGGACACCCCCGGCCACAGGCAGCTCGTCGCCTACGTCGTGCCGGGGCTGCGCGGCGAGCGGCCCGCGGCAGGGGACGCGGGTCTCGACGCGGACCACGTCTCGGCGTGGCGCGCGCTGTACGACGACGACACGTACGCGAAGGGCGGCGCGGGCGCCGATCCGGATCTCGACACGACGGGCTGGAACAGCAGCTACACAGGCGCGCCGATCGATCCGGCGGAGATGCGCGTGTGGCGCGACGTCACGGTCGACCGGATCCTGTCCTTCCAGCCGAGGCGGGTCTGGGAGATCGGCTGCGGGACGGGCCTCTTGCTGCTGCAGGCGGCGCCCCGCTGCGAGGCCTACCTCGGGACGGACATCTCCGAGCAGGCCCTCTCGCTGCTCCGGGCCCGGCTCGCGGGCGGCGCGTACGCGCGCGTGACGCTGGCGCGCCGCGAGGCCAGCGACTTCGATCACGTCGCGCCGGAGAGCGTCGACGCGGTCGTCCTCAACTCGATCGTCCAGTACTTCCCCGGCGCCGACTACCTGCGCTCGGTGCTCGAGGGCGCCGCGCGCGCTGTCGCGCCCGGCGGGCTCGTCTTCGTCGGTGACGTGCGGAGCCTGCCGCTGCTCGAGGCCTTCCACGCGTCGGTCGCGCTGCACCGGGCGTCGCCGGACACCCCGGCCGCGGCGCTGCAGAGCCGGGTCGAGCGGGCGATCTCGGCCGAGGAGGAGCTCGTCGTGGCGCCCGGGTACTTCCACGCCCTGCTCGGCCGGATCCCCGGCGTCTCACATGTCGAGATCTGGCTCAGGCGCGGCCGCGGCGCCGACGAGATGACCCGCTACCGCTACGACGCCGTGCTGTTCGTCGGCGAGGCGCCGGAGCCGGTCGTGATCACCCGGTCGCTGGGCTGGCCCTCGGCGGGCCTGGAGGAGCTCGAGCGAGCCCTGCGCGACGACCGCCCCGAGGCGCTGGAGGTGCTGGGCATCCCGAACGCGCGCGTGCACGCGGACCTCGCCGCGGCGGCGGCGCTCGCCGCGGCGAGCGGGACCAAGGAGGACGTCCTCGCGGCGGGCGGCGCGCTCCCGGGCGCCGCGATCGACCCGGAGGCGCTCTGGGAGCTCGGCGGCAGGCTGGGCTACGCGATCCGCGTCACGTGGTCGCGCGACGGGGCGCCGGGGCGCATGGACGCCCTCTTCGAGCGCGACGGGGACCCGCGCAGGCCGCGCGCCTGGCGCGAGGCGCGCGCCGCGCGCGTCGCCGAGGAGCAGGCGCGCGCGCCGCTCACGAACGACCCGGTCCGCGCCAGGCAGGCGCGCGCCCTCGTCCCGGCGCTGCGGGCGTTCCTCGCCGCGAAGCTGCCCGAGTACATGGTCCCGACGGCCTTCGTGAAGCTCGACGCGCTGCCGCTCAACGCGAGCGGGAAGGTCGACCGGCGGGCGCTCCCCGCGCCGGAGCGCCCGGCGCCGAGCGCCGCGCCGAAGGCCGCCGCGCCGGCCTCGGACCTCGAGGCGGTCCTCTGCGAGATCTGGCGCAAGGTGCTCGACCTCGACCGCGTGGGGCTCGATGACCGGTTCTTCGAGCTCGGCGGCCACTCGCTCCTGCTCGTGCAGGTCCGCGCCGCGATCCAGGCGCGCCTCGGCCGGGACGTGCCGATCGTGGAGCTGTTCCAGCACCCGACGATACGCAGCCTGGCCGCGCACCTCGGGGCGGCGCCCCCCGCCGCGGAGGCAGACGAGGGCGAGGCGCCCGCGCCGCCGACGCAGCCCTCGAGCCGCCCGGGCCCCGCTCCTGCGCGCAGGAGGGCGCCCGAGAACGCCGTCGCGATCATCGGGATGGCCGGACGCTACCCCAGGGCGCGCGACATCGACGCGCTCTGGTTCAACCTGCGCAACGGCGTCGAGGGCATCCGGTTCTTCACGCCCGAGGAGCTGGAGGCCTCGGGCGTCGATCTGGACCTCATCCGCGCGCCGAACCTCGTGCCGGCGTGCGGCGTGCTGGACGACGCGATGTGCTTCGACGCGCGGTTCTTCGGCTACAGCCCGAACGAGGCGACGCTGATGGACCCGCAGCATCGGATCTTCCTCGAGTGCGCCTGGGAAGCGATGGAGAGGGCCGGCTACGACCCGCTCTCCTGCAAGCAGTCGGTCGGCGTCTTCGCCGGCAGCGAGGCCCCGCTCTACTGGCTCGAGCACATCGGCGTACCCAAGGCGCCGCTGAGCGCCGAGTATTACCAGGTCCTCACCGGGAACATCACCGACGGCCTCACGACCCGGGTGGCGTACAAGCTGGGCCTCCGCGGGCCCGCGGTGACGGTCCTGAGCGCGTGCTCGACGTCGCTCGTCGCGGTCCACATGGCCTGCCAGAGCCTCGCCGCGAAGGACTGCGACATGGTCCTCGCGGGCGGCGTCGTGGTCCTCCCGCTGAAGCGGCTCGGTCACGTCCACGAGGAGGGCTCGCTCGCGTCGCCGGACGGACACTGCCGGCCGTTCGACGCCGACGCGCAGGGGACCGTGGCCGGCAGCGGCGTGTCGGTCGTCGTGCTCAAGCGGCTGGAGGACGCGCTGAGCGACGGCGATCACATCCACGCCGTCCTCCTCGGATCCGCGATCACCAACGACGGCTCGCGCAAGGTCGGCTACGCCGCGCCGGGCCTGGAAGGGCAGGTGCAGGCGATCCTCAAGGCCCACGCCGCCGCGGGGGTGGATCCGGAGAGCATCGGCTTCGTCGAGGGCCACGGCACGGCCACGAAGCTCGGCGATCCGATCGAGGTCGCCGCCCTGTCGCGCGCCTTCAGAAATGGCACTGACAAAGTCGGGTTCTGCGCGCTGGGCTCGGTGAAGAGCAACCTGGGGCACCTCGGGGCCGCCGCCGGGGTCACCGGGCTCGTCAAGGCCGCGCTCTCGCTCGAGCGCGAGCTGATCCCGGCCACGCTCCACTTCCGACGCCCGAACCCCGAGCTCCACCTGGAGAGCAGCCCGTTCTTCGTCAACTCCGCGCCGCTCGCGTGGAAGCGCGGAGCGCTCCCGCGCCGCGCCGGCGTGAGCGCGTTCGGGATGGGGGGCACGAACGCCCACGTGGTCCTGGAGGAGGCCCCCGCCCGGGAGCCGTCCGGCCCATCGCGGGCCTGCCAGCTGCTGGTCCTGTCCGCGCGGACGAACGACGCGCTCGAGCGCGCCACCGATCGACTGGCCGGGCGGCTGCGGCACGCGGCGGACCTCTCCCTCCCCGACGTCGCCTTCACGCTCCAGCAGGGCCGGGCGCCGTTCGCGCATCGCCGAGCGGTCGTCTGCCGCGACCTGGCCTCGGCGGCCTCCCACCTGCGAGCGCGCGATCCCGCCAACGCCTTCAGCGATGTGGCCGAGGGCCGCTCGCCGAAGGTCGTGTTCCTGTTCCCCGGCGGGGGCACCCAGCGGGTGGACATGGGGCGAGAGCCTTACGGGAGCGAGCGCGTCTTCCGGGAGAGCATCGACAGGTGCGCGGCGCTGTTCGAGCGCGAGCTGTCCATGGACATCCGGGCGCTGCTCTTCCCTGACCCCGAGGAGCGGGAGCGCGCGGCCGAGCGGCTGCGCGCCCCCTGCGCGAACCTGGCGGCCATCTTCTCGACCGAGTACGCGACGGCGCAGCTGCTCCTTTCGTGGGGCATCCGCCCCGCGGCGGTCAGCGGGCACAGCCTTGGCGAGTACACGGCGGCCTGCGTCGCGGGCGTGCTGTCGCTCGAGGCCGCGGTGAAGCTCATCGCGGCGCGCGGGCGCCTGTACGAGCTGCTGCCCGAGGACACGGCCACGCTCGTCGTGCACCTCTCCGAGGACGCGCTGCTCGCTCGCCTCGGCGACGGCCTCTCGCTGGCCGCCGTCAACGGCCCGGAGGCGTGCGTCGTCTCCGGCATGGCCTCGGCGATCGATCGCCTCGAGCGGGAGCTCGCGCTCGAGGGCCACGAGACCCGGCGCCTTCCGATCGCCATCGCGGCGCACTCCTCGCTCGTCGGCCCGCTCGCGGACCGCCTGACCCGGCTGGCGGCCTCCCTCGAGCGGCGGGCGCCGCGCATCCCGATGCTCTCGAACCTCACCGGCACCTGGATGACGGACGCCGATGCGCAGGATCCGTCGTACTGGGCGCGGCACCTCCGGGGGACCGTCCGCTTCGAGCGAGGGATCGCGGCGCTGCTCGTCGACCCGGACCACGTCTTCGTCGAGGTGGGGCCCGGGCGAACCCTGGCCGCGTTGACGAGCCGGCACCCCGACGCCGGCGAGGGGCGGCTCGTCCTCACGACCCTGGCGAGCTCGGGCTCCGATCGGACGGACCTGGAGGCGCTGCTCGCCGCCGTCGGCCAGCTCTGGTGCGCCGGCGCCGACGTCGACTGGGCGGCGTTCTCCCGGGACGAGCGGCGCCGTCGCGTCCCGCTGCCCACCTACCCGTTCGAGCGCACGCCGTACGTGATCGGCGCCTCGCGCCCGGCGCCCGCGTCCAGGGCGGCGCCCTCGTCGGCGCTCGACAGCCGCGACGCCCCGCCGGCCCCGGCGCCTGTGTCCCAGCGGGTCGGCGCGGCCTACGAAGAGAGGGACGGAGCGCCCGCCGATCACGTGGCGCGCGCGCTCGCGGACATCTTCAGGAAGGTGCTCGGCGTGGCCAGGGTGCGGCCGCACGACAACTTCTTCGACCTCGGCGGGAGCTCCTTGAGCGCCCTCCAGGTGCGGGCCCAGATCAAGGAGCGGCTGAAGATCGAGCTACCGGTGCACGTGCTGCTGGAGCTCCGCACCGTCGCGGCGCTCGCCGAGCACATCCGCGGGAGCCAGCCCCCCAGCGCGCCCGCGCCGCTGAGCGCCCCGCCCACCTGCAGGAGCGCGAGCGCCGTGGCGTCGGATCGCGGGGCCGGCCGGCTCCTTGTCCCGCTCCAGGTCGGGGCGCGCCGGAGGGCGCCGCTGTTCCTCGTGCAGCCCATCGGCGGCACGATCTACATCTACCGCGAGCTGGCGCGGCAGATGGGCGCCGAGCTGCCCATCTACGGGATCCGGGCGTCGGGGATGGAGCCCGACGAGCCCGTCTTCACCGAGATCCCCGCCATGGCCGCGCGGTACGTGCAGGAGCTGCGCGCCGTCCAGCCGGAGGGCCCGTACCTCCTGGGCGGTCACTCGGCCGGCGGCGTGATCGCCTACGAGATGGCGCAGCAGCTCCTCGCGGAAGGGCAGAAGGCGCAGCTCCTCCTGCTCGACACCGGATCCCTCGCGTCCGCGCGGCGCAGGTCGATCGAGGGCGCCGAGGACATGGTCCAGCAGATGAGCGCGCTCCAGGAGACGGCGCCCAAGGCGTACGAGGGCTTCGTCGCGGCGCTCCAGGAGGACACGCCGTTCCGCGCCATCGTGCTGAGCACCTGGCGCGCCATGACGCTCTACGAGCCGCGCCCGACGCAGGCCAGCGTCCTGTTCGTGCGCGCGCGCGAGCAGCTCGAGGCGGAGTCCGACGACGTCGGCTACTGGATGAACCTCACCCGCGGCCCGTTCGCCATGCACCAGGTCCCCGGCAACCATTTCACGATGATGGAGCCTCCCCAGGTCGCGTCCGTGGCCCGCGTCATCCGGGAGCACATCGCGGCGCGGAGCCACGCGCGGGCCGCGATCCCCTCGGCCGCCGCCCGGGCGAGGACGGGCCGCTGGGGCTCCCAGAGAAGCGGCCCGGACAGCAGCCCCGACAGCGGCGACACGACGCACTAGGCGGCCCTGCCAGCGCTGCGCTCAGCGCGCAGCGCTCTTCGCGAGGGCCTCGGGCCTCCCCGTCCTCTGCAGCGCGTACGCGATGCCGCTCTGGAGCGTCCCCCGCGTCACGATCTCCTTGAACTCGATCTGCAGGCCCGTGAGGGTCGTCGCGACCTCGGGGCGGATGCCGGTGAGCACCGCCTGCGCCCCGAGCATCCGGAGGGCCTTCGCGGTGGACATCAGCGTGCTCGCGACGTCGGTGTCGACGAGCTTCACGCCGGTGATGTCGAGGATCACGACCTCGGCGCCGTTCGATTCGACCCCGTGCAGCGCGGTGCTGAGCGCCTGCTGGGCCCGCGCGCGGTCCATCATCCCGATCAGCGGCATGACCATGATCCGGTCGGTGATCGGGATGAGGGGGGTGGACAGCTCCGCGAGCCGATCGTTCTGCACCCGGATGATCTCTTCCTGCAGCGACAGGCGCTCCCGCTCGCTCCGCTCTCGCCCGGCGAACTCGACCCCGAGCCGCTGCTCGGCCTCCTGGAGCGCCGCCGTGCGGTGCTCCAGGTGCTCGTAGAGCAGCGCGTTCTCCACGGCCGTCCCGGCCTGGGACAAGAGGAGCCTGACGAGCTCCTGCCGCGCCGGCTTGAAGGTGCTCGGGGCGAGCCGGTTCTCCAGGTAGATGATCCCCTTGGTCCGGCCCTGGTGGACCATGGGCAGGCACAGGATCGACCTCGGGGCGCACGCGGCGATGTACGGGTCGCCCGCGAACCGGGGCTCCTGCGTCGCGTCCGCCAGGATCACGGGCTCCCTCGTCCTCGCGACGTACTGCACGATGGAGACCGGCACGTCGTCGCTCCCCTCGAGCGGGATGGCCAGGCCTGCCCGGAGCGAGCTCGGCTCCGCCGTGACGACCGCCTCGACGAGCAGGTGCTGCTCGCGATCGAGGATGAGGGCGCCCTTCTGCGCGCCGGAGTTCTTGATGACGATCTCCATCAGCCGGCTCACGACGCTCTCCAGGACGACCTCGCCCGCGAGCGCCTGCGCGGCCCGGATGACCGCTTCCACGTCGAGGATGCTCGTGCTGAGCCGCGTCGTCGACGTGGTCTGGGCCCGGCTGGAGCGCGATGACGACGCGGTCACGCTGCGCGGCCCGAGGAGCCCTCCGTCGGGAGGCACGAGGTGGGGCGCGACCCGCGCCAGGCTCTCCACCTTGGCTGTCGCGCCCCACAAGAGGTACGCGTGGTACGCGTCCGTCATGAAGGCCCGAGCGCTCCGGAGCAGCCCCTCGGCCTCGTACAGCTTCGCCGCGAGCTCGTTCGCGATCGCCTCGTCGCGCACGAACCGGTTCGCCTTCGCCCCGTCGATCGCCTTCTCGTAAAGCATCATCGCGTCCCGCGTCCGCCCCGAGAGGCGCGCCACCTCGCCCGCCACGAGGGTGCTCTTGTGGGCGTAGTTGGACGGGCTCAGCTCCGCCCACCGGCGCAGCTTCGCCTCGAGCGTCGCGAGCGCCTCCATGTGCTGCGCCCGCTCGCCGTCCGGCGCCGCGTCGCACGACGCCGCGAGCGTCAAGCAGCCGAAGAACACGATCTCCGTCGCCCAGGCGTGGCTCGACCACCCCGCGCTCTGCCGCTCGGCCGCGGCCAGGAACGAGCGCGCGGCCTCGTAGTCCCCGTGGAGGTAGCTCAGCTGAAGCTTGAAGGCGCTGTACCAGCTGGCCACATAGCCGAACTCCGGCCGCTCGATCGACCTCGTGAACTCGGCCTCGTCGAACGAGCCGCCGCTCAGGGAGTGCCCCCCTTCGGTCCGGCCCGTGAGGTTCGCGACCACCTGCTTCGCGCAGATCAGGGTGTGGATCGTGTTCAGATCGCCGATCCGCCGCACGAGCGCGAGGTTCTGCTCGATCTCCTCCGCGAGCCCGTCGAGCTCGTCACCGAGGTTCAGCTTCGCCGCCGCGATATGCATGCAGCAAAACGACGAGAAGACCGGGTCGCCGCTCGCCAGCCCGGCCTCGCGGGCACGCCCGAAATAGTCGATCGCCACCGTGAGGTGCTCGAAGAAATGGAGTATCGCCGCGAAGTAGATCAGGAGCTTGCAGGTGAGGCGGATGTCGTTGAACTTCTCGTTCAGCTCGATCCCTAGCTTCGCGAACGCGTATCCCTCCTCGTGCCGCCGCGGATTGCCGCGGAGCTGGGGTAGCTCGTTCACCAGCATGCTGCCGTACGTGACGTACCCCACGGCGGACATGGCCGAGTTCCCGTGCTTCATCGACAGGTTGATCTGCTTGACCACCGCGAGCAGCGCGAGGGTGGGATCCACGGCGTTCGCCGGCGTCGCCAGCTCGCCCAGGAGGCTCAGGATCTTCTGTGTCTCCGCGCTGGCGGCCGGCGGCAGGTCGATGAGCTCGGCGATCTCGCGCCCCTCCAGGCCCGCGCGCATGGCGGCGAGCTCTTTGCGCAGCATCGCGTCGCGCTCCTCGGCGCCCTGAGGGATGTCGATCCCGAAGAGCCCCAGCGCCTCCAGCGCCTGGCTGATCACCTTGCCGATCTGGCCGGTCATCACGTAGAAGGTCATGCGCAGGACGCAGATGTTCGCGCGATCCAGCGTGCTCTTCGCCTGGGCCGAGAGGACGTCGAGCAGCGGCTCGGCCGCCTCGAAGCTGCCGTTCAGACACCTGCACTCCGCGAGCTCGGCGTGGAGCCCGAACGTGAGCTCGTACTCGCGCTTCCAGCTCTCCTGATCGAGCAGCGATGTCCCGATCTCGAGGTAATGGACCGCGGCGTCATAGGCGGCCCCCATCTTCGCCCGCTTGCCTGCGTCGAGGTTCAGCCGCGAGAGCGTCCGCCTCTCGCGCTCGTCCGTGATCAGGGCGACGCCCCTGTTCATGTGGCCCACGATGTCGAACAGCTCGGCCTCGGACTGGTCTCGCCTGCTGTCCTCCAGCATCAGCCGCCCGATCTGGAGGTGCGCCGCCTGCTTGTCCGCGTCGTCCATGAGCGCGTAGGCGGCCTGCTGCACGCGATCGTGCAAGAACCTGTAAGAGACGTTGAGCTCCTCGCCGGAGCCGTCCTCGGCGACGGCGAGCTCACCGTCCATGGCGATATCGAAGAACCTGGACTCCGCGTCCACGGGGAGGATGAACCCCTCGCGGAGCACGCCCCAGAGCTCGCGGGCCGCTTCCTGGCGCGACCGCCTCGTGACGATCGCCAGCGTCGTCAGATCGAACTGGTGGCCGACGCACGCCGCGAGCGAGAGGACACGCTGGGCGCGCTCGGGCAGCCGGCGCATCTTGCCCACCATGAGCTCGATCACGTTCTCCGAGGCCTTCGCCTCGTGGATGCGATCGACGTCCCATGTCCACGAGAAGCGGGTGGGGTCGAACGAGAGGAGCTTCTCTGCGTGCAGGCTCTTCATGAGCTGGCTCATGAAGAACGGGTTGCCCCGGGTCTTGTCGAAGATGAGCCTCGCGAGGGGCTCCGCGCGGTGAGGATCGCAGCTCAACGTGTCGGCGACGAGCTGGTTCACGTCGGAGAAGGCGAGCGGCTTGAGCGAAAGCTCGCTCACCCCCGCCGCCTTCGTGCGGAGCTCCCCGAGGACCACGGAGAACAGGTGGCTCGCGTCGACCTCGTTGTCGCGGTACGCGCCGATCATGAGCATGTAGGCGATGCGCGCTTCGGCCGCGATGGTCTGAAGGAACTTGAGCGACGCCGCGTCCGCCCACTGCAGGTCATCGAAGAAGAGGACCAGGGGGCGATCCTTGGAGGGGAAGGCGCGGCAGAAGTTGTGGAGCGTCAGCTGAAACCGCGCCTGGGACTCCGTGGGGCCGAGCGCCTGGACGGCCGGCTGAGGGCCGATGAGGAGCTCGAGCTCCGGTATCAGGTCGATGAGGAGCTGCCCGTTCGAGCCGACCGCCTCCCCCAGCCTGCTCTTCCACTGCGCCAGCGCCTCGGCGGGCTCCGCCATGATGTTGCGGAGGAGCTCCTGGTAGACGTGCGCGACGGCCGCGTACGGGGTGGTCCGGTTGAGCTGGTCGAACTTGCCGGTCGCGAAATACCCTCTCTCGCGAACGACGCTCTTCTGGAGCTCGTTCACGAGGACCGACTTGCCGATCCCGGAGTAGCCGGAGACCAGGACGGACTCGCTGCCGCCCTGCCTCGTGCGGCCCCAGGCGTCGGAGAGGAGCGCGACCTCGGTCTCCCGGCCGTAGAGCTTCTGAGGCGCCCGCAGCTCATCGACGTAGTCGTATCGGCCGGCGGGGAACGGCTCGATCTTCCCCTTCGAGGAGAGCTGCGACGAGCACTCTTCCAGGTCGACCTTGAGCCCGTGGGCGCTCTGGTACCTGTCGTCGGGGCTCTTGGCGAGCAGCTTCATCACGATGTCGGAGACGGCGCTCGGCACCGCGGGCGACACGGTGTGCGGCGCCGGCGGGGTCCGCGCGATGTGGCTGTGCACGAGGTCCATGAGGTCCGTCGTCCGGAAGGGGAGGACGCCCGTCACCATCTCGTACAGGGTGACGCCCAGGGAGTAGAGGTCCGTGCGGCGATCGATGACGACGTTCAGCCGCCCGCTCTGCTCCGGCGACATGTAGGCCAGGGTCCCCTCGAAGGACGCGAAGCGGTTCGCTTTGTGGGCTTCCTGCGATAGGCGCGTCGCGCTGCCGAAATCCGTCAGCTTGGCCTGCAACGTCTCCGCGTCGACGAGGATGTTGTGCGGCTTGACGTCCATGTGCGTGACGCCCCTCCGATGGATCGACTCCAGGACGTCGGCGATCGAGATCGCGATACGGAGCGCGTCCTCCAGCTTCAGCTTGCTCGCGCCGATGATCTCGTTGAGCGGGCGCTCGCCCGCGTCCTCCATGATGAGCGCGAGGCTGCTCCCCACCTTCTCGATCCCATAGACCCTCACGACGCCCGGCAGCGCGAGGTCTCGGGCGATGGCGTATTCGTACTTGAGCTTCGCGATCTCGACCGGCAGCGGGCGCTCGCTCTTGAGCCGCTTGATCGCCACCGGCGAGCGGTCGCTCTCTCGAACTCCCCGGTAGACCGTCGTCGCCGTGGATTCGTGGATGACCCCCGTCAATGTGTAAGCAGCCCCACTTGTCATAAATACATTCTCGCGGGTTCGGGTCATCGCAGCAAGGGGATCCCTTACAGGCGCGGCCCGAGGCAGCCCCCCAGGTGATCCACTGGGGTCGCACGTGGCAGCCCGCGGCAGGCGAGCGTCGGAGTCGCGCGCCGCCCGTCAGCCCCTCAGGCGCGCCGGCCCAGCAGGAACGCCGCCAGCGCCTCCGCCTTGGGGACCAGCGTGCCCACCTCGACCAGCTCGTCCTTCGTGTGGAAGCCGCTCCCCCGCGGCCCCAGCCCGTCGATGGACGGGATCCCGATCTCGGCCGTCGAGCTGGCGTCGGATCCGCCGCCGAGGAGGGGCGCCTCGGCGTCGCCGAGCCCCGCCGCCCGCGCGCAGGCCGCGTACTCACGGTAGAGCGCCTCGCTCGCGTCGGTCCGCACGAGCGGCGACCGCGCGATCTCGCCGTCGACCTGCGCGGCGGTGCCGGGCACCTCGGCGGCCGCCTCGCGCGCCGCCGCGGCGAGCGCCGCCAGGATCGCCTCGCCGTCCGCGCGGCTCACGAAGCGGAAGTCGACCTGCGCCTCCGCCGCGTCGGGCACCGTGTTCCTGCCATGCCCTCCGCTCACCTTGCCGACGTTGACGGTCACCCCCCGCCCGTAGTCGGTGAGCTGCTGCGCCCTGTCGATGAAGCGCGCGAGCGCCCAGATGGCGTTCGCGCCCTGCCGGTGCGCGTTGCCGGCGTGCGCGGCCTTGCCCGTGGCCCTCACCGTCGCGCCCCCCGTGCCCTTGCGTGCGGTGATGATCCGGTCCCCCTCGCGCCCCGCCTCGAGCACGAGCGCGCACGCGGCGCCCGCGAGCTCGCGCTGCAGCAGCGGCCGCCCCTCGGGCGACCCGACCTCCTCGTCCGCCACGATCGCGAACCGCACCGGGATCGCCGGCAGCGCGCCGATCCGCTCGAGCGCCCTGAGCGCCTCGATCGCCACCACGAGCCCGCCCTTCATGTCGAGCACGCCGGGCCCGCGCGCGAGCTCCCCGTCCAGGCGGAAGCCCTCGAAGACCCCCGGGGGAAACACCGTGTCGAGGTGCCCGACGACGGCGACATGCCCCGCCGGAGACGCCTTGGCCGCCTCGCTCTCCGCCACCCAGTGCGCGGCGTAGCGCGCGCTCGCGAACCGCCGCACGCACAGGCCGGGGATCGTCGAGAGCTCGTTGGCAAGGACCTCGCCCACGGCGTCACCGCCGCGTGGATTGTCCGTGAACGAGTTGAGGTTCACCAGCCGCTCGAGGAGCGCGAGCATCGGCTCCGCGCGGCTGGACAGCGCCTGTCGGAGGGCCTGGATCACCGCGCAAGCATGCCACGGAAGCCGCGGAGGGCCGAGCGCCGCCCCGCGCGAGGTCGCCGGCGCCCGCTCGCGCTACCACCCACCCCGCGCGCGGCGTGGGCGCTCACCCACCCCCCGCCACTTCGCGTGCGGGCGCGGGCGCGGGCGACCTCTGCCCTGGCCGTTTCAGAAGTGGTACGTGTGCCCCTCATGAAATGTCCCAGAGCAGCGCGGAGGCACCCGTGACCACGGCGACAGGCCCGCTCGTCATCAAGCTCGGCGGTGAGGTCGTCGGCGGCCCTGCCCTCGCCATCCTCTCCAGCGACCTCGCGGCGCTCACCCGCGCGGGCACGCGCGCGATCGTCGTCCATGGCGGCGGCGCGCAGGCCACCCGGCTGCAGGAGCGCCTCGGCATCCCCGTCCGGCAGGTCGCCGGTCAGCGGGTCACCGACGCGGACACGCTCGACGTCATGAAGATGGTCGTCGCCGGCAAGCTCAACGTCGACCTGTGCGCCGCGCTCGTCGCCGCGGGCGCGAGGCCGGTCGGGCTCCACGGCGCGAGCGGGCCCGCCCTCTCGGCGGTCAAGCGGCCGCCGCAGGTGTACGCCAGCGCCGGGCCCGAGCCGGTGGACCTCGGCCTCGTCGGCGACATCACGGGCGTCGATCGCGGGCTGCTCGAGCTGCTCGGGAGCGGCGGCTACTTGCCCGTCCTCGCCTGCCTCGGGGCCGGCGCGGACGGGCAGGCGTACAACATCAACGCCGACACGGTCGCCAACCGGGTCGCCGTCGAGCTCGGCGCGGCGGGGCTCTTCCTCGTGAGCGACGTGCCGGGCGTGCTGCGCGACGTGTCCGATCCCGCCTCGCGCATCCCGAGCCTCACGGTCGCCGAGGGGCGCGCCCTCATCGCGAGCGGCGCCGTCACCCGCGGGATGATCCCGAAGCTCGAGGAGTCGTTCGCCGCGCTCGCCGAAGGGGTCCGCCGCATCCACATCCTGGGGCGGCTCAAGCCGGGCGATCTCGCGCGCGAGGCGAGCGAGCCGGGCTCGATCGGCACCGTGCTCATCCCCTGAGCCGCCGGCCCGACTCGCCCGAGCCGGCCTCGCGCCGTATGCTCCCCGCCTCACCGCCGTATGTTGCCCGCCTCATCGATGACGGATTCCGCCCGAGCAGCGCTCGCGTTCGTCGAGTCGCACCGCGAGCAGCTCGCCATCGGCGTGGGCGTGTGCCTCGTCAGCTTCCTCGCGGGCATGGCGCTCGCCGCTGTCGTGCTCGTCCGGCTGCCCGAGGACTACCTGGAGCGGGAGGAAGAGGCGCCCTTCCTGGAAGGGCGCCCGGCCTGGGTGCGCGTGGCGGCGCGCATCGGAAAGAACCTGCTCGGCGTGATGGCCGTCGCGCTCGGGATCCTGCTGTCGCTGCCCGGCGTCCCCGGTCCGGGCGTGCTGGTGATCGTGATCGGCGTGATGCTCCTCGACATCCCCGGCAAGCGGCGCCTGGAGCGGCGGCTGCTCGGGGCGCCGCAGGTGCGCGCCGTCGCCGACCGCGTGCGCGCCCGCTTCGGCCGCCCTCCGCTGCGCGTTCAGGCGGAGGCCCGCGGCTCTTCACCCGGCGCGCCCTGAGCGCCGCGGGCGCCCTGCGCGAGCGCCGCCGGCCCTCCCTTCGGGGCCCTGGCGCGCCGCCGGAGGTGCCACCCGAAGAGCACCGCCGCGAGCACGAGCGCGAGCCCCGACGAGATCCACTCACGCGGCGCGAGCAGGATGCAGCCGGACGCGAAGGCGCAGCTCGCGAGCGCGAGGCGCTCTTCAGCGTCGGGCGCTTCGGGCGCGTTGGGCGCTTCGGGCATCGGGCGCACGTCGCCCTCCTCGTTACCGTCCCGCGCCGCGCACATCAAGAGCGCCGTGCGGTCGCGATCCTGCCCACAGGGCGTGACGCGGCGCGCTCGCCCGTCGCGCCCCTGGTCGCCTCGTGCGGCGCCCGCGCGGTTGCGGTAGGTAGGGGATCGGAACGGCGAGCGCTCCGCTCGCGCAGCATCGATATCGATCTCGACGCCTTATGAACGCAAAAGACGATCGCGACGAGGGCGGGCCCGAGGGCGCGCTCCGGAACGAGGACCCCGGCGAGAGCCGCGAAGCAGGCCCGGAGGCCGCCGCCGCGAGAGGCTCCAGCGCGAGCGAGGGCGCGCGCGCGGACGACGGCGCGAGCAAGGCCGCGCGCGTGGACGACGGCGCGGCGCGCGAGGCGCGGCGCGAAGGGGTCGCCGAGGACGATGGCGCCGCGGAGGGCGAGCACGACGAGGAAGACGACGCGGCGCCGGAGCCGCCTCCCCGGCCGCGCGGGCCCTCGATGTGGGACATCCTCCGGGACAGCTTCTTCACGTTCGACCGGCGCACGCTCGGCTTCACGCGCATCCTGCTCGGCTTCTTCCTCCTCGGCGACCTGTTCCGCCGCAGCTGGGCGTGGTCCGACATGTTCGCGGACATCGGCGTCCTGCCGAACCACGTGAACCTCTGGCGCCCGCAGGGCGGCGGGAACTTCTCGATCGTCAACGCCTTCTCCACGCCGGGCGAGCTCTGGGTCCTCTGGGCCGTGATCTTCGCCACCTACGTCTGCCTGCTCATCGGCTGGAAGACGAAGCTCATGCAGGTCCTCTCGCTCGTGTTCGTCACGAGCATGAACGGGCGCGTCCTGCTCATCGAGAACGGCGGCTACGTCGTCCACAACCTGCTGCTGCTCTGGACGTGCTTCCTGCCGCTGGGCGATCGCTTCTCCGTCGACGCGCTCCTCGCGTCGCTGAAGCGGAGCCGCGAGCGGACCGCGGACGATCTGAACGACCGCTCCACGCTCGACGACCCCCGGAAGCCGGACGCCCACGTGACCGTCCTCGGGCCCGTCCTGCTGATCCAGCTCGCGGCGATCTACTTCTTCAACGTCGTGCACAAGACCGGCCCCGCCTGGAAGAACGGGACCGCTGTCCACTTCGTGCTCTACGTCGACCGGATGGTGACGCCGATCATCGCGGACGTCCGCGACTACGCGCCGAACTTCCTCATCCTGTTCATGACGAGGATGGTCATCTCGTTCGAGGCGGCCATCCCGGTGTGCCTGCTGTCGCCGCTCGGCAGGGTGTGGGCGCGGCGGCTCACGCTCGTGATGATGAACCTGCTCCACGTCGGGTTCGGCACGACGTTCGTGCTGGGCCCGTTCGCGTGGGCGCTCTGCGTGTTCTCCACGCTCCTCATCGGCCGCGAGGACTGGGAGATCGCCGCGCGCACGATGCGGCGCGTGCACCGGGCCCGCGTGGTGCTGTTCGACCCGAGGTCGCCGGGCGCCGTGCTCGCCTGCCGCTTGCTGAAGCGGATGGACCGCTTCGGGCTGCTCACCTTCGAGGCGTCGGACTCCGCGGCCCACGGGCTCGCGGCGCGGCGTCCGGGCGGCGAGGCGGTCGAGGGGGCCGCGGCGCTCGCCGACATCGTCTCGGCGATCCCGCTCGGCCCCGTCGTGGCGTGGGTGCTCCGCCTGCCGCTCGTGCGCGACGCGGCGACCGCGGCGATGGCTGCGGCGCACCGCCGCAGCCTGGGCCGGGCGCTCGGCGCGCGGATCCCGGAGCGCTCGGAGATCGCGCCCCCGCCGGCGCCGCTCCGGCTCGCCGGCCGGAAGGTGCTCGTGGCGCTGCGCGAGGTCGCCGTGCTCGTGATGTTCGTCGGCGCGATCAACCAGGCGGCGGTCGAGCTCTGGGTCATCAAGAACCGCTGGAAGGTGCCTCACCCCGAGCCGACGCGGGTCCTCGCGCAGAAGCTCCGGTTCCTCCAGGGCTGGTTCATGTTCTCGCCGAACCCCGTGATGGACGACGGGACGATCGTCGTGGACGCGGTCACGGTCGACGGCCGCCACATCAACCCCTTCACCGGCGAGCCGCCGAACTTCGACCTCCTGCACGCGAAGAGCTTCGGGTACACGCAGATCTGGTGCGACTACTTCGCCCGCATCAAGCTGCCGGCGAACACCTCGTACCGGGACGCGATGAAGGAGTACATGTACCGCTACCCGGACCGCACGGGCCGGCCCGAGGACGCGATCGTCTCCGGGGATGTGTACTGGGTGAAGGACTGGAACCCGAAGTGGGGCAGCACGGAGAGCTACGGGGAGGAGCGCGAGAAGCTCTTCTCCTTCCAGAACCCGAAGGCCCAGGCGCGCGCGCAGGCCGAGCCTCCGCCGGCGCCCGGCGCGCCCGCGGAGCCGCCGAGCCCTGCCAACTAGGGGAAAACGGGGGAACCACGGCAAGCAAGGGGACCTGGTGAGGCGCCCAGGGTCCCCCCGAACGACAGACCGGCGGTGGAGAGAAAACCGCCATCAATGCTTGACACCAGCGCCCCGGCGAGTAGAGTCCGCGCTCTCGAAAGCGAGGGCCTGTAGCTCAGTTGGGAGAGCGCTAGAATCGCACTCTAGAGGTCGCAGGTTCGATCCCTGTCAGGTCCACCCTCGAAATTGTTAGCTTATCCGGCTTCACCCGCGCCTCCGGCGCGCCCCTGGCCAGGGTCACAGCCAGGATTTTTCGCGACGCGGCCGCCGCGGCTGCTCTTCGGACCGCTGCTCGAGCTCAGTGCTCGGTCGTCTGTTGCTGTGGCGCGGCCTCGGCGCGCCCCCTGACGGCCTCGACGATCCCGGCGATGCCCGCGCTGCCTCCGAGCGCCGCGATGAGGGCGATCACGAGCGGAGCTCGGGCGACCTGGCGAGCCTTGGGCGGCGCCTTCCGCTCCGCCGGCGCGTCGAGCCGCGCCAGCGAAGCCTGCATCTCGGACACGGCGCCGATCAGGCCGGTGCCCTCATGGCCCGGCGATGGCGCTCGACCGAGCATCTCCTTGATCTCGGAGAGGTCGGCCTGCACGGCCCGCACCCCCTCCACGGCCGAGGCCGCGAGCTCGAGCGCGCGCAGCTCGGCGTCGCTCGCGCTGGCGACGCGGGGAGCGGCGCGGCGCTGGTCGCTGGGCGCATCCCGGCCGGCTCGCCGCGACGCGGGAGACATGTACTCCTCGTCCATACGCAGATCTCCTTATGCGGTTGCCCACCGCGCGCGCGCCCGCGCCTCGATGGCCTTGCATTCATCCTCGCTCGGCAGGCCGGCGACGACGATGACGCTCGCCACCTCGCCGTCGAGCCCGAATCCGGACTCGCTGTCCGCGCCCACGCCGAGGCCCGTCAGCGGGTTGTTGCTGAGGCTCACGGTGGAGGCGACCCCATCGACCCGGATCTGCGATGAGGCCCCGTTGACGATGATCCCGTAGCAACGCGCGACGGTCGCATCCACGGTGACCGCGCGCTGCACCGTGCCGTCGTTCACGGCCATGGTGGTGCTCGAGGCCGAGTAGAACAGCATTCCGCTGGACGCCGACGTCTTGCCCAAGAGCGCGCGGACCGACGCCTGAGAGGTGTACTTCCCGACGACGAAGATCGCGTACGGCGCCGGGATGTTGATCCCGGTGAGCCTCATGAAGTCGACGGGCACGTACGACAGGCACGGCTTGCCGTTGATCCCGTTCAACTTGAACGGGGGAAACTGGTTGGTCGAGCCGACGAGGTGCCGGCCGTTGCCGCTCAGATCGGGCACCTGGCCGACGTGGACGTCGGCCAGGTAGACCGCATTGTTCGGGTAGGTGCCCGAGCTGAAGTTCACCGTGATCCCGAGCGGCGCGATGGACACCGTCGGCGTCAGCGGCACGTCCTGCTGCACCCAGGAGCGGCCGCCGTTGTAGAACGACCAGCGGCCCTTCGCAGCCGGCGACGCGCTGCCGCCGGCGCCGGCCGTCTTCACCTCGAACCTGAAGTGGCCGGCCATCACCGCCGTTCCGCTCAGCGTCACCGTGGGCGGGCTCGACCCCTGCGGCGTCACGGCCGACATCGGGCCGCCGGTCATGCCTGGGCCGGGCTCCCACCACGCGAAGAGGTTCGCGACCTGCATGGGGGACCAGGGGTACTCGTCCCCAGGCCCGAGGATGAGGCTCGCCTTGCGCTCCTGGCCCGCGTCGTTCGGGTGTACCTGGTCGGTCGTGTAGTTGTTCGCCTCGGCGACGCTCCACAGGGCGGCGCCGTCGAGGAACGAGCACCACGGCGAACGCGCGGCGGCGAGCGTGCGCATGCCCGCGCGAACGGTGTCAAGCGCCGTCTCCTCGGTGCCAGCGGTTTCGTGCGAGAACGCGAGGAATTTGACCTGGACGTCGGTGTCGGCCTGGTGGATCGCGTCCGCGGCATTCCCGGCCTGCGTCAGGAAGTCCGTGGCGTTGAACAGGGCCGCCTTGATGTCGTTGCGCCCCATCCCGAAGATGACCTGCGTCGGGTCCTCGCGGACGAGCTTGCGCGCGATCGGGAGACAGGCCGCGACGGACAGCGTCGCACCCGTCTTGGAGAACAGCGTATCGCCGCCGACCGCAGCGCAGATGACCCGGTGGCCAGCGGCGCGCAGCAGATGGACGATCGAGTCGCGACCGGGCGACGACGAGTAGAAGCCGGCGAGTTTGCTATCGCCGAAGAGCACGATCGTCTCGCCGCTCGCACTCGGGCGCTCGGGGAGCACCTCGACGCGCGAGTACCGCGGGACGTACACGGCGCGGATGAAGGAGCCGCGCGGCTCGGTCACGGGCGCCGGCAGCCCGGACACAGCCTGTGGGCCGGCGCAGATGGTGACGGCCTGCATCCCCGTCGACGGGGGCATCTTCACGATGCAGTGGGCGATCCCGCCGATGTTCGTGTCGAGCGGAGGGTCGAGCGGGACGCCGTTCACGAAGACGCTGGGCCGAGCGCGATCGGCGAGGTAGTCGCCGGCGTTGTCGAGCACCTCGACGGCGAGCCGGTCACCGCTGAAGAGCAGGTCGACGTGCGAGAACGGGCTCTGAGCCGCATACCGCGGGTTGGCGTAGCCGCTCTCGAGGTTGTCGTTGAGGATCTCGTGGCAAACGTCGATCCGAACGAAGTTCGACCAGAAGCCGTTAGTGGTCACCGTGGGCCGGACGCGCAGCCAGCCCACCGCGAACCGCGCCTGTCCCGAGACGTTGCACGCGACCCGCACGCGGTATTCGACGCCAGGCGTGACCGGGATCGGCACCGTCTTGACGTCCGTCGGCGTGCTGCTCGGCGTGACCGCGGTCGAGTGGAGCAGCGTGATCCCCGTCGCGTCGTAGATCTGGAGCTCGAACGCCGGCGACGACGCGACGTCGTCGGGGAGCTGCACGTCGTCGAGCTCGATCCGCAACTCGGTCCACTCGTCCGGGACGGTGAACACCTGCTCGAGGTACCCGCCAGCGGGGCAGTAGCCGTCGTAGTTCACGACGACGAGTCGCCGCGGGCCGGTGGAGCCCGCTTTCGCGTAGATGCCTCGGACCCGCGGAGCGAGCATCGGCGCGGTGACGCGCCACTTCTGCTGGTCGAGCCGCCCGTCGACGATAGAGTTCACGGTGGCCAGCCTCTCAACGGCGGCGCCGGCGGCGATCGCACCCTCGATGTAGACCTTCGATGACGGATTCTGCATTACGACTCTCCTACGCGAGCAACAGACCGAGCTTTTCGCCCCACGGGGTCCGGGTGGTTCACGCTGACGTCAGGCGGCGGCCGGTCGACAGACGACCACGAGCGTGCCCGCCGGCACCACCACGCCAGAATCGTGCTTGTTAATCCTGAACGAGAGGGCTTCCCTCGGTCCGAACGGAGCCCCGCTCGTGAGGTCGGTGAGCTCGACAGAAACGAACCCGCCCCAGCTGCCCGTGGCGTACGTCCCTGAGGGGATCGTGCGACCCAACGCCGCAGTACGGACACTCACCCCCTCATCGAGGTCACGCACCCCCAGCTCGAGCTCCGCGTAGTTGGTCGCGTGCGCGGGCAGCAAGCCGGCCGGGATGAAGTGCGCCCCCACCAGCGTTGCGTTGCTCGTACCAAACGGCCCCGAGATCACGATCTCCCGGGTGGCGTCACTGTCCAACGCGTCGTCGGCCGTCTTGTGGTAGTAGAACAGCATGTCGCCAGGGGCCACCGTCACCGTGGTCCGGTTGTTCGCCGGATCGTCCGTGGCCGTGACGCCCTTGCCGGTGAAATTGATTGCGGGGCGCTCGGGCATCTCCACACCAGCCGCGTGGATGCGCCGAACGCCGAAGAGCAACGTGTCAATCCAGTTGAGAACCTTACCCATATACCCTCACGGTTTGTGCTTCAGATGTACGACTCGCAGAGAGAAAGAGTGGTAGAGCGTGATCTCGCCAACCCCTCCGTTCTTCGTCTTGCCTTGGAGCTTGATGCGGTAGGTGCCACTCTGCGCGGCAACCAGGCGCGTCGAGATTGAGAACGGGAAACGCGAGTTCCGGAGCTCGCTAAAGCTGCTCGCGCCCGCGGGCACCACCACCGACGCGTTCGGTGCCACGGCGACGATCCGTACGAAGGACTGGTCGTCGACCCCATCGGCGACGAACTCCAGCCCCGAAGAACAATCGATCAAGAGCACGTCGGTCGGGGCCACGCTGGGGACGTCTACATAGAACACATTGCTACCGGCTGGCAGCCAATCGGCGTACGTGCTCGTCGGAGCCAGCGCCGCTATCGAGTCCCCGTCGTCGTCGTAGGCGACATGATAGGTCACTCGCACGTGCCGATTTCCCAGGTACCTCGTGCGATCGAACAGCGCCTCTAGCGGGACGTCGACGCTCCCCGCATCACGGCCAGACCCGTCGTTGACGAGCTCGGCCAACTCCGGAAACGTGTCATTGCCTCCATACTGCGCCACGGCTCACACCTCCACGTAGCGCGCGTCCTCGCGCCTCGACTTCACTCGTCCCCCGCTCCCGTCGTCCTTGCTCCAGTAGCCCCAGCGGCCGTCGGGCATTCCGGGCGCGCCCGGCGCGGCGAGGGGGTCGAAGCTCGTCGGCTCGTACGCCACGATCATGCACACACAGCGCGTGTGCGCGCCTTTCCACTGCTGGATGAGACGCTTGAGCGTCTCGACGGTACCGGTCTCGACGTCGAGCCCGAACGCCTCCCCGGCCCCCCACCTCTGGCCGTCGCTCGCCCCCCACTCCCCCGCATCGGCGAAGTGCGGCGGATAGACGACCATCCAGAAGTCCGACCAGTTGCCCGCGTTGCCAGGGTGCGTGAGCGAGTCCCAGTCCCAGTTGTTCGGGGCGGCCTGGTGCCAGCTCAGCTCTCCCGAGGGGTCGAGCGTCCACCAGAGGCCCGTGCGCGTCACGAGCCGCACGCGCGGCGCGCCGGGGTAGAGGAACGTCTGGAGCGCGAGCGCGAGCGTGTACGCGTTGCCAGCAGTCCTCCAGTACTCCAGCCAGCGCACGAGCTCCGCGGCGTACGCCGCCTCGGTCTGCTGCGGGCCCCGGAAGATGCGCCGGTCGCGGCCGATGTACGGGAGCGCCGTCGGGGTTCCCACGCCGGGGAACCGCGACTGGATGCCCTGCATGAGGACCTCGGCGCCGGCGTCGAGGACCGAGGCGATCCCGTAGAGGTACCGGAACGCTACGCTGCGCCCAGGCCGGTCGGAGAGCCAGGGCGGCACGTAGCGTCGCAAGCTCTCGCGGAAGCTCAGGTGGGCCATGCCGCCTCCCGTTGACGCCCCCCGCGAGCGGCGTAGCCTGACCGGCCATGCGCGCAGTCGTGGGGGTGCTGGCGAGCCTGCTCGCGGGATGCGGCGTGCCCTTCGAGGCCGCTCCTGCACCGGCGGCGGTGTGCTTCCACGGGCAGCTCGTCGACTGCGCCTGCCCCGACGGGGCCACCGGGGGCGTGCGAGCGTGCCTTGAGGACCGGAGCGGCTACGGAGCCTGCATCGGCTGTCTGGGCACGACGAGCAGCTCCTCGAGCGCCAGCTCCAGCGGCGGCGCGGGTGGTCAGGGCGGCGAAGGCGGCGACGCCGCGACGACGGCGAGCAGCTCCTCGACGAGCAGCACGTCGGCCGGCGGCGAGGGCGGTCAGGGCGGCGGCCCCGCGCCGGAGTGCCGTTCTTTTTTGGACTGCCCCGGCCCGGACGGTCCGTGCGGCTGGCGGGCCTGCCACGACGGCGTGTGCCGCCTTGAGGGGATCGCCCCTGAGGGCACGCTGCTGGAGGAGCAGACGCCCGGGGACTGCCTCGTGCAACGCTGCGACGGCCGCGGGGGCAAGCAGGCGATGCCCGCGCCCGCCGACATCGCCGACGACGGCGATGACTGCACAGCCGACGCGTGCGGCCCCGCTGGTCCCACCCACGAGCTGGCCGCGGAAGGCACGCCGTGCTCGGGCGGACTCTGCGAGAACGGTGCGTGCGTCGAGTACCCCGTACGCTGCTCGACGCCTCGTGGCATCTACGTGGACTGCGACCCTCCGAGCAGGGACTACGACGTCAGTTGGAGGCAGCCCGACGGTAACTTTGCCGACTGTTTCTGGCCCGGTTCGGGGCACTGCGCTCCGGGGCTGAGGTGCTGGGTGCACTTCAAAGACGGAGGGACTAACGAAGGGCTTTGTCTGTGATGCCATCATGACACCTGCTCCACGTCGATCGCGAACTCATCAGCAGCCACGGGCACCTCGCCCTCTGCGAGGGAGACGTCTCCGGCGGGGAGCGTGGGGTCGAACTTGATAACGAACTTCGACACCCGCTCCACAACGCCAATGAGGGCGTTTCGGTGGATGTGCCCCGGCGCCGACGTCAGCACGTAGCCTCCGATCGGGGCCTCTGACAGGTACGCATCCAGTTCGGTCTTGAACATGGCCTTCCACGCCGCGTCCGACAGGTTCGCGGCGGCCTGCACCCACGCCGTGCCGCTGACGGTGATGGTCACGGTGGTGGCGCTCGCGACGGTGCAGCTCACGCCCTTCGGGACCACGCGCTTCATGATGGTCGCCGCGACGGCGCCGAGGTCCGTGGACGGGTCGCCCGCGATCCCGGTGACGGCGCCGGTCGAGCTCGCCACGTAGACCTGCACGTGTCCGACCGAGCTCGCCGGGCTCACCCACACGCGCGTGACGTCGACGATCGTGCCGTCCGCCCGACGAGCACGCTTCGCCCAGTACTCATAAGCCGCCTGCGGGCCGTTCGGGCTCAGGGCTCCTAGTGAGTCCCTGCAGGCCTGGCGCAGCGCGGGGTCCGACTCCTCATCTCGCCCGGCGAGCGCCGCAGCGTTCGAGCAGGTGACACCCAGCATCGCGGTCACGAGCGCCGTGATCTGCCCGGCCGACGAGCTCCCGTCTCTTCCAGCCACGACCGCGCGGATGTCGATCGTGAGCGTCTGCCCTGCGCCGAGCGTGAACGCAGAGACGTTCGTGTAGTGCGCGTCCGTGGACGGGTTGCGGCAGACGAACTCGCCTGGCTCGAACTCGTAGACGCCTCCGCCGGAGTTCACGAGCGTGACCTGTCCGGTCGCGAACGTGGCCCCGATGCGTTCGACCCCGTAGACGTAGTAGGCGAGGAGCGTCAGCCAGATCCCCTCGGCCAGGTCGAGGTAGTTGGCCCGGATCGCGAGCGCGATCACCTCGGTGAAGCCGGCGAAGATGGCCGAGATGACGATGATGATCGTCCTCGCTACGCCACCTTCCTTCCAGGAGGTCACGGGTAGCCCCGTGGCCGTGAGGAGTCGATAGATCGAGTCCCGGACATCGTCTCGGGAAAGAGGCTTGATGAGCTGGTCAATCGGGAGCATCAGCGCACCCCTGCGAAGGCGGCCGCGGCCGCCGTTACGTTCATCGTCAGCTCGAAGGGCCCCGCCGCCGTGCGGCACCGGATCACGAGCTCGAGGGTCGCGCTGTCGAGCATGCGCGCGCGCGTCTCGACGTCCTCGAAGCGCTCGTCCTTCGTCAGCTCGCCGCGCACGAGCCCGGGCACGGCTGCGAGCTCGGCGGGCGTCATCCCGCGCGACAGCAGCGAGCGGAGGTCGAAGCCGTAGTCCGGCGCGTCGAGCACCCCGCCGCGCGGCGTGGTGAGGCGCCTGTAGGCCGCCTGCGCGAGCGCCAGCGTGGGCCCCGCCATGCGCAGGTCGTCGCGGAGGTCGTCGGCGCAGTCGAGGTCGGCTCCGAAGCCGTCCACCGTGGCCGCCGGCGCGCCGGGCCCGCCGAACGAGGCGGCTACCGACGCCAGGATGTCCTCGAGGAGGCTCATGACGTCGTGAACACCCCCTGCATCGCCGCCCAGGCGCTGCTGCTCGTGGTCACCAGGACGAGGGCGTGCGCCGCCGTCGTGGCCGGGCCGAGGGCCGCGGCGAGCTCGCCGCCGAGGGCGCTCTGCGCGCCCGCGAAGGCCAGCAGGCGAACGCCGCCCACCGCGAGCTGCGCCTCGAGCGCAGCCCCGATCGCGGCCTGTGCCTGGACCGTCGCGAACATCCCCTCGAGCTGGGAGATGATCGCGGCCGCGGCCGCGGCCTGCTCGGCGAGGCTCGGCGGTTCGATCCCGAGCGCGATCGAGGCCTGGAGGTTGCTCACGATCGACTGCGCGATCTCGAGCTGCGCGGCGAGGGAGAGCGCCGCGGTGGGGCTGAACGACGCCAGCGCGGAGAGCTGCGCGGACACGTTGGGCGCCGCGATGTCGCACGCGACGTCGATCGCGGCCGCGGCGCCGGCGGCGGCGGGGACCACCGCCCCCAGGGTCAGCGAGCCGAGGTCGGTGATCATTCCGACCTCACCTTCGCCGACGAGGTGGTGATGCTCCCCATCGTCTGGCCGGGGGACCAGACGACCATGCCGGTCGCCGGCGAGCCGCCGATCGTGCCCGTGAACGTCGCCGGCGGGAGAAGGGTCGTCACGCTGTCGGCGTTGCGGGCGACGCCCCGCACGGCAGTCCTGCCGAGGAGCAGCGCCTGCGCAGCGTCGAGGGTGAGCGACACCGGGACGAACGTCTCGCCGCCATCGCGCGAGAAGCCGGTGATGATGGGGAGCTTCGGGTCGCCCTCGATGAACTCGACGAGCACGATCGCGCTCGGGGTGAGCTCGGCGAACAAGCCGGCCATGCCAGCCACGATCGGGATCGGCGGAATGTCGGGCAGCCCGGCGCGCTTGTTCACGGCCTGGAGGACGACGAGGTCCTCCTGCATCGCGATCACGCGATACCGGTACCGGCCGAGGAAGTCGTATTTGGGCAGGAGCTCTCGCACGATCGTTGCGAGGGTCCGCAGCAGCTGATCGCCGGTCACGCAGCGAGCTCCTCTCCGACCGCGCTCGCGCGGAGCGCGGCCTTGCTCATCTCGACGCGGAGCTCCCGGACCAGGAGGGGCCGCTCGAGGCGGCCGCGCAGCACCGAACCGACCACCACGGCCGTGGGGTCGTCGAGCGCGAGCTCGGCCACCTTCTCGCGCTCGTCGAAGTCGAGCAGCTGGTAGGCCTGCTCGGGCGTCTCCACGCGCGGACGCGCGCCGGCGCGGGTGACGCCCTGGTAGTCCACCCACCAAGGCGTCGCGCCGAGGAGCTGCTCGAGCACACGCGAGGCCGGCGCAGCCTGCCGGATGAAGTAGCTCGAGCCGAGTTTCCCCGGGAGCGTCGTCGGGTCGAACGTCTCGCCGACGTCCGCGGCGAGGCTGGTGACCGCGCTCCGGAGCGTGACCCCCTGGGTATTGTGCATCTGGCGCGCGGTGCACCTCGTCAGCCAGCCGCCGGCGCCCGCCACGACGCGCACGCGCCGCCGGTCCTGGAACGCTCCGGAGCGCGCCGGCGCCACCACGCCGCGGAGCTCGAGCCCACCCAGCGTGACGACGGCAGAGCCCGCGACCGTCACGGCCTGGTCGAGCTGGACGTCCACGAACCAGAGGCCGGCGTACGGCACGCGGAGACTCGCCGTGAGGACGCGCTGGCCGTTGATCGTCGCGAAGAGAGCCATTCGTCAGCCTCCCAGCGCCCGGCTAAACACCGTTCCGAGATCGTCCGTCGGATTCTGGAACTGGTCTTTCAGGTACAGAATCGACTTGTCGTAGCGGTCCTCGGCGGTGGGCTCCTTCAGCGTCGCGGTGCTCCCCTCCGGTTTCGAGAGCATCGGCACGGGCGCCCGGAACTGGATGAACTTGATCTCACACACCCACATCCCGGTTTCGTCCTCGGGCGCGAGCTGCGAGCGGTCCTCGACGACGACAGAGCGGATCTGGAGGTCGTCGAGCGCGGGATGGTAGATGTCGAGCGCCTTGGGTCGCACGCCGCGCGGGGGCTTCGTCAGCAGCTGCGCCCAGCTGTCCCACTCATCGAAGTGCGCCTCTTCGAAGAGCCGGATCCGCACCGTGAACTTCGCGAGGTTGTCGCCCGTGTAGACGACGAACGCGCCGGAGAGGCCGTAGCCCTTCCGGATGTCCCAGTCCCGCGGCGAGCCGGCGCCGACGACCTCTGCGAGGCCCGGGTTGCGACGGCTGGCGAGCACGATGGTGCTCCACGGACCGGAGTCGCGCAGCGGGTTGATCATGCCGGCTCCGGGTCGAGAGGGATGCCGCCCGTGGTCGCCGCGTTCTCGAGGGCGTCCACCAGGCGCGCGAGGAACGTGCGGCTCGCGAGCTCGTCGGCGTCCTTCACGCCGTTGACCGTGAGGTTGTACGTGTTCCCGCCGCCGCGCCCCAAAGCGCCCCCGGCCCGGCCGCCGGCCGGCGCGCTCCCGAGGCCGTCGACGGCCGCGGCCGCGAGTCCACGCGACGCGACCTCGACGCCCGCGGTGCTCTCCTCGATGCCGATCGCGGGGCCCTGGCCGAACCAGCGACCGAACTTCGTGGTGAGCTTCGACGGGCTGGCGATCTGCCAGATGCTCTTCAGCGTGGTGACCGCGGCGCTGCCGAGCCCCCGGACGGCGGACACCACGCGCGAGATGCCGGCCTGGAGGCCGTTCACCAGGCCGTCCACGAGCTGCGTGCCGAGCGCGCCGAAGTCGATGCCGGCGATCGCGTCGTGCGCAGCGTGGACCGCGAGGTAGAGCCCATACACCGCCGCGCCGGCCACGAGGAACGGCAAGGACAGCATCAAGACGGCTAAGCCGAGGGCGACGAACGGCGCGATGAGCGGGGTGGCCAGGATGGCGACCGTGGCCGCGAGCGCGCCGATCGTGCCGATGAGGAGCGCGACCGCCAGGATGCCGGCGTAGACCCCCACCTTCACCCAGTCGATCTTCGACTTGGTCCCCCCGCCGAACGCCTCGTCCCACGCCCGCTTGAGCCGCTGCAGCGTGATCGCCACGAGAAGGGCGGCGATCACCATCCCCTTGAAGAAGCCCTGCACGAACGGCGAGGCCGAGCGCACCGCCTCGAACAGCGGGTTAAGCAGCGTCTCCGCCAAGAGCTTGAGCTGCTGGCCGGTGACGGTGTTCTGATCGAACAGGCGCAGCACACCGCGCAGCCCCTCGAGCAGCGGCTCGATCTTCACGTCCTTGAACAGCGCCGCGAGGTTCTCCTTCGCCCGCTGCACCTGCGTGCCGAAGCTCAGCATCTGGGCGGCGGCGAGCTTCCCGAACTTCGCCTGCACCGCGGCGTCGAGCGCCGCGAGGCCGTCGGCCACCTTCACGCGGCCGTTCTGGATCGCGGTCACGGCGGCTCGCATCGAGACGCCGGTGCGCTTCGCGAGCTCGGCGGCGACGTCCCGAAGCTTGAGGCCGGTCCCGTCGAGCGAGAACGCGTTGAGCACGAACACGCGCGTGCGCGCGGCCTCGGTGGCGATGCCCTGCAGGACGCTGCCAGCCGCCTGCCCCATGACCGCGGTGGTCGTCGCCGCTGCGCTGAATGCCGCCTCCAGCGCGCGCCCCTGGAGCCGCGTGCGCCCGAGCGAGAGCGCCAGCTCGTTGAGCTGCGACCGCGCGAGGTTCACCCGCTCGGCGAGGAGCTCGACCTGAACGCCCAGCCGCTGATCTGCGCCGGCGCCGGCGCTCACAGCGTCGAACAGGAGCCGCGCGTCCCGCGCCGCGTTCGCCGCCTGGAACGCGTAGGCCGCGAGCGCGATCGTCGCGGCGCCGGCGCCGGCCACCACCGCGATAAGAGCCGCCGCGAGGAGCAGGGCCGCGCCGGCGGCGCCGGCCTTGCCGATGAGGCTCTTGAGCTGGCTGAAGCGACCCGCGAGCCCCCCTATGGGCCCCCCGGCCCCCTGCGCGGCCCCAAGCACGTCGTCGAGCCCGGCGGATGCAGCCTTCGCCCCCGTCGCGACCGGACCGAAGCTGCCGCCCAGTTTGACGTAGGCCTCTTGAGCAGCGGTGAGTGAGGCGCGCTTCGCCGCGAGCTGGTCACGAAGCTGCTTGAAGACGGCGGTGTTCTTGCTGCCCCCGACCTCGAGACGCTTGATGGCCGCGCTCAGCTCGTTGATCGCCCCCTGGTCCGCCTTGATCTTGTCGCGCAGGCTGGAGAGCGCCTGCCCGAGATCCTTGGCCTTCTCGGCACCGGTGGCGTCGAGGGCGATCGCAAACCTGGCTTCTTGATCCGCTCCGGCCATCTCTCACCCACCGCGCGCCTTCAGCGCTGCCTCGATGCGGCGGAACTCCCGTAGGAGCACCACCGCGCCTGCCTGACCCCGGATGAACTCCGCTTCGTTCCGTGCGCGCTCCTGGAACAGGCAACGCACGAGCTCGGCGCTGAGCCCGTCGTCCCCCCGCGCCCGCTCCACGAGCTCTGCTATTTTCCCCCGAGCTCCTTCCCTCCGAGGCCCGCGAGCTTCAGCACGGCGTTCGCCGTGGAGACGACGACGACCGGACGATCAGCGATGATCTCGTCGTACCGGTCGAGCGACGGATAGACGACGCAGGGCCGGGCGAGCTCGCGGCACGCCTGGACCTTGGGGTTCTCGCCGTGCTGATCCATCCACTTCCGCGCCTTGATGCCGTCCGCAGCCCGCACGATCACGAGCCCCTCGATCGTCTGGAGGGCCTCGATCTTCTTGCCGAGAGGGCCGTACTGGGCTTCCGCCGCTGCGAGGGCCTCTTCCTCCTTGCGACGCCTGCGGACGTCCTCGATCTGCTCCCTCAGCACCGCGGCCTCGCGGTCGCGCTCGCGCTTCGCCTCAGCCTCGACGAGGGCCGCGCGCTCCGTCTCGAGCTCCTTCTCGAGCGCGAGGATCGCCGGGTCCTTCGCCGGAGCCGCCGCGGCCAGCTCGGCTCGTGTCTCAGCACCTCCAAAGTGATCCATGCTCAGTACCTTCCTTGCCTGTTGTCGAACAGGGTCATTCCCTGGATGTTGGGAGTCGACAGCTTCGCGTACATGACCGTGATCGGGAACTCGTCCACGAGGGGATCGGCGCCGTTCGCGAGGCTCGACTTTCGCCCGCTGATGCGGCAGTCGAAGAGCTCCTCGGTGATCGCGATGTCCTGCTCCTCGTATTGCAGCGTGAAGTGGAACGTCACGGACCCATAGCTCTTCCCGTCAGAGCTCTTGCGCGCGAGAGCTTCGATGAGGGCGAGCGCGGTGGCCTTATAGACCTTGATGCTGCTGCCCTCGACGCTGTACTTGCCGCGCGTCACGCCGCGAGGAACACCCGCGCGATCCATGCCCCAGGCGAAGGCGCGCTCGAGCTTCTCCTCGTAGTCGATGCCGGTGAAGCCGTAGAACTCGTCGTTGTCGATCTTGGCCAGGGCCGAAAACCAGCCGACCTCGTAGCCGTTGCGCCTGAAGACGTCCTTGCCGATGGCCATGTGTCACCCCGTCACGTTCGCGGGGGCGTTGGCGCTCGCGACGAGCGCGACCTTGCCCCTCAACTTCTTGAGGTAGGCCAGCGGGATCACCCTGACCTGCCAGCCGATCGCCCCCGTTCGCAGCACGTCATCCGTGCGCGAGAGCGTGAAGACGACCGCCGTCGCCTTGCGGTTCCCGACGAGGGCGGAGCCGAGCCGCGCGGTGATCTGCCCCTCGATGGCGAGCGCCAGGTTCGGATCGATGCGGCCGCTGCCGTCGGTCCGCACCAGCACGCCGCGGTTCAGGATCGGCTCGAGCTCGGTGCGCGCGACCGTGCAGGCGACATCGACGATCCGGCCGTACTGGAGGTACAGGAAGTCGCTGCCCACCGGTGCGAACAGGCGCGGGTTGTTCACAAACACGCCGGCGCGGCCTTCCCAGCTGCGCAGGGTGAGGAAGCGCTGATCGTCGAGGCCGGGATTGATGCGCTCGTCGTGCTCGTCCGGGTTGCCGTTGCCGTCCGCGATCGCCACGCCCGGCAGCGGCCCATAGGCGAGCTCCGCGAGGTCGATCTCTTCGGAGACGGAGGCCGCGAGCGCCCCGACGGCGAGCGCCGGCGAGCGCCGGTAGCGGCGGCGCGAGATCGACGAGTCGATCTTGGCGCCGCCCGCGCACAGCGCCACGCGCCGGCTCGCGGAAGCGCCGAATGCCGTGATCATCGCGGAGAGGTAGGTGGCCTCGTTCTCGCCCGGGTTCGGCTTCCGGGCATGCGCCACGGCGCGCCGCTCGCGGCCAGCGGAGTGCATCGCCTCGAGACCGGCGTCGAGGGTGGAGAGCTTCGTCGCGTCCAGGTCGCCGTACACCAGCAGCGACGTCCAGCGCGCTTGCGTCAGGCGGAGCGACGTGAGGCCCGTGCCGAGCTCCCCGGCGCTGAACCCGGGCGCCGTCGTCGGATAGCTCAGCTGGTCGTTCGCGATGATGGTGCCCGCCCCGAAATCGACGGCGCCTCCGCCAGGCACGGTGAGCTTCGTGGCCGTGCCAAGCGCGTACACCGGATCGGTGGAGTTGAGCCCAGTCCGGCCGCCGTCGTACGACCGCCAGTACGTGATCCCCGTGGTGCCGATCGTGCCTCCGGTCTTGAACCGGATCACCACCTCGTATTCGTCGATCGGCTCCGCGGTGGCATCGAGCGTCGGGTCGCTGGTGCCGGTGATGCCGTCGGTCAGCGTGCCGTACGCACCGGCCACGCTCGAGTCTGTGAGAACCGGCAGGACGGTGAGGCCGAAGCGCTCGATCGCATACGCGCAGGCCTCGACGAGAGGCCCGCTGACGTACGTGTCAACGAGCGCCTGCGTCTGCGTGACCGGCGCCGACACGCCGAGCGGACCGCTGGACGCAGTCGCCACGACGGCCAGCACAGCGTCCTGCGGAGCTCGGATGTCGAGCTGGTTGTCCAAGACTTCGATGTCGACACTCGGCGTCATCTCAACACCCTTGCTCCTCGCCGTTCGGCGTCACCAGGAACGTTTGCCCTTGCCCCTGAATCGGGGCTTCCCTCCTCGGGCGCGGCGTCGCCACGACGGGCTGGCGGTTCTCGAGCAGAAAGACGACCTCCTCGCCGAACCGGCGCTCCGTCGTGCCGAGGAGGCGCGGAGCGCTTGGTCTGTAGAAGCCTGCCGCGTAGCTGTGGATCGCCTCGAGGACGAAGTCGTGCAGCTCGACGAGCGACTCCCAGTTGGCGACCTCGTCGTTCGGCGCCGCCGGGTCGTACGCCCACACGTAGACGCGACCGACGAACGTCCAGTCCCAGAGCGGGCGCGGGTTGCGCCCGGGCTTCACCGGGGCTTCGTAGCCGCCGATGGATCCGCCGTCGTCGCCGGGGGCGAACACCACGCGGTTGGCGCGGTTGGGTCCCTGGTTGATCTGCTTGCCGATCTCGCGCCGACCGAACACGACCTCGGCGGGCACCTCGGCAACCGCGAGGTGATCTCTCACGTGGCGGTACAGGCCCGTGAAGCTCATTTGCCCCCGCCCTTCACCCGCTGCCGAAAGGGCGGGACGAAGCCCAAGCGGATGGCGTTGCCCAGCTTGGCCGGCAGCGTGCCGGTAGGGATCACGCGCCGCGGCTCCTTGCCCTGTGCGCCGAAGTGGTGGAACACCTCGGGCCCGCGGAGGAGAATCAGAATCACGGTCCCGACCGCCCGCACCGAGATCGCTTTCGCGGCGTTGACCATGGCGCGGCCGCCGTCCTTCTTTCGCAGCGCCCAGGCCGTGCCATCGGGCGCCTGCCCCGCACTCGCCGTGCGGTGGAGCTCCTCGCCGACCTTCTGCGCCGCGATCGGGGCGGCGAGCTCGGGCAGCCGCGCGAACTCCTGGACGGCCGAGATCATGCGCTCGAGCGCCGCGTAGTCACCGCCGGAAGCCATAGCGACCTCCTCTCAGCGACAGCGCGTCGACCTGCCGGTATTGCCAGGAGTACGGATCGGGCTCGGCGTACGAGAGCGGCGTGCCTTTCGACACCGCGGACGCCCCGACGCCGTCGGTCACCAGGACGAGCTCGTAGCGGCCGCTCTCCGCGTCCGACGTCTCCTTGATGTCCTCGTCGGCCCAGTCGCGCTGCGCGGAGATGTACGCGTCCTGCTCGCTGCTCGGGTTGAACCCGCGGCGGAGATAGGCGTCCAGCGTGACGAACGCGGTCAGCCACGCATAGACGATCTCGGGCGGCGCGCCCGTGGTCCTCGACCGCAGCGGGACCACGTACCGCTTGACGAGCCTGGAGTCGATGCGCGAGCTGTGCTCCTCGAGCTTCGCGGAGAGGAAGCCCGGATAGCGCGTCTCCAGCTCGTCGATGTCCTCCCCGGGCATGATGCTCCGGGTGCGGAACTCTGGGACGGTGAGATACGTCATCTGGACCCTCTGACCCCGAAGCCCCGCCAGGCAGTGCCGGGCGGGGCGGGACGCGCCCGCGGGCGGGCGCTCGACTCGTGTTCACGCGGCCGACGTCAGGTCGGCGGCGTCCCCTCGAACCGGTAGAAGAGGAACGGGTCGCCGTACTGGGCAGCGCTCCTCCCTTCGTAGTTCCACTCGTACTGGTTGACCCGCGCGAGCTCGATGTCGGTCATGTCTGTGTACGTCGACAGGACGAACGCCTCGCGCTCCTGGAACACCATGGCTCCGCGCATCGGAGCCTCTTCGTCAGCGACGATCGGGACCGCGAGGTACCAGACGTGCGGCTCGTCGCCGAACTCCGGCGCGACGATCGGCGGCACGAAGCTGTAGTCGGCCTGGTTGGCGAGGATGTTGTCCGCGCTCGCCCCGGCCGTGGGGTTGGTGGGGTCGGTGATCGTCTTCGCGCCGGTCAGCGTTCCCGCGGTGAGCCGCTTCTGCGGAGCGACGATGAGCTGCGTGCCCTCGAGGTAGCGCGGCGTCACGCCGTCGGGCTGGCAGACGGACTCGATGTACGCGTAGGCCTCGGCCAGATTGGCGGCGTTGAGGTCGAACGGCTCGTCGTTCGCGTTGAGCGTGAATAGGTTCGAGAAGGTCCCCGCGCCCGCGTTGAAGGGGTTGTAGGGGTGCGCGGTGCTGAAGAACGGCTGCCCGTCGTAGCACCGCTTGACCTTGCCGTTCTTGATGAGCTGGACGACCTGGCGCTGCGGGTGATACGCGCCCGCCTTGCCGATGTCGCTCGCCCACTGCGCAGCGATCTCGTACTGGTTGTCCTTGATCTGCCGCTTGGACAGCTTCAGGGCCTCGCCCCAGTATTCGTTGGTGATCGAGAACTGCTGCGAGACGAGGTCGGCGTAGATCCGGTTCGCGCCCTCCTGGCCCATGCTGTGGATGCGAGCCGTCGAGAGCTGCCACTCATAGATCTCGGTGAGCGTGTTGCTCGGCTGCGTCGAGGCGATCTTCTGCCACCAGAGGCGCTTGAGCACTCTGGTCCAGGCGCTCTGCACCCGGTGCTGGAGCTCGGTCTCGAAGGAGGTGATGAACTGCTGCGTGATCGCGCCCATGGCTCAGATCTCCATCCAGACGAAAGCGCCGAGGTCGCTGGAGGCGGTCGTGACGTCCAGGACCCTGTTGTTGGTGGCGACGTGGCCAGTCGCGAGCGTCGTCAGCGTCTGGTCGTCGAGCCAGTAGACGGTGCTCCCGCAGTTGGCCCTGGAGACCGCGTTGGGCGCGGCGTCGTTGAGGTAGCCGCGCATGAGCCGATTTCGGCCGAAGTCGATCGCGCCGAGGACCGCGCCGGCGGCGCCGCCCGTGTTGTCGTAGGTCTTCGGCGCGAAGCCGATCGGCTTGATCGTCGTGCTCGAAGTGATCGGCACCAGGTTGCCGGCCGTGTCGAACGCGACGGCCGCGCCCTGGTTGATCTTGGTGTTCGCCGCGAGGGGCACGCCCTCGAGGACGCGGCACGAGCGGAGCCGCTCGCCGACAGGTCCCGTCGTCGCGGACATGTTACTTCCCCCCCGTTGCGCCGAGCGGCGTCGAGCCCTCGGGCACGTTGCCCACGTGCGACATGACGAGCTCGCCGCCGCGGGCGCGCGCGATCGCCGGCCGCGCCGCCCGGCTCCCGAAGGCCCTCGTGAGGCCCTCCTGCTGGTCCCGCGGCAGGCGCGCCCGGGCGGCCTCGCGGCTCATGCCCAGCGCCCCCCCGCCGCGCCCGGCGCCCTCCCCCTGGGTCGCCGTACGCGCCGGGCCGCTGCTGCGCGCGAGCGGCTCCACGAGCCGCGCGAAGTCGTCGAACTCGGCGTCGGGGAGCTTCGCCGCGAGGTCGGCGATGTCCTTCGGCAGCCGCAGCTCCCGGAGGCGCTCCTCGCGGCTCCGCCGAGGAGCCTCGGTCCGCGCGCGGAAAGCCGTCAGGAGGGCCTCCACGGCGACGCTGGAGGCCTTGCCCCCGCCGGCGCGCTGGTAGGGCTTGTTGCCGCCGTCCGCGTCGCCCCCGCCCTCCCCCTCGCCGCCCGCAGCGGCCGCGGCCATGGGCCCGCTGGCCCCCTCCTCGTCCGTCTTGGCGGGCGCCCCTGCCCCGTCGGCTGCCGCCCCGCCCGAGCCCTCGCAGGCGGCGAGGATCTCCGCCAGCAGGGCCTTCACCTGATCAGGCTCGATGCTCTCGCTGGAGAGCAGGGCCTTGATCGCCGCGATCAACGTCGGATCCATTCGAGACCTCCCGCTCGAGCGGGTGCGTCCCGCGGCGAGCTGCACGCCCGCGCGGCTCATCGCGCGCGCGAGAATCCTTCCCCGGCTGCTCTGGCCGAGCTCCACGAGCAGCGGCGAGAGCGTCCACACGGCCTGCTCTTCCGCAGCTCTCGACGCCGGCTCGTAGCCGCCGAGAGGCGCGAGCAGGCAATGGAGCAGCTCGTGGACGATGGTCTCCTCGACCTCGGCCAGCTCCGCCGCGTCCGTCGGTGTCCGCACGAGGATCTCGGCGGTCCGGTTGTCGACGAGCCGGTAGCACAGTCCCCACACGGCCTGGCCGTCCTTGCGCGTCAGGTCGTCGACGTATTGAATCGACAGTTTCCAGTCGCGGAGGCCGAGCCTGGACTGCCACCAGCGCAGGCGCTGTTCGAGGTCAGGCAGCAGCAAGGTCCGCCTCCACGTCGTTCGCGGCCTGCTCTGCCAGCGTGATGAGCGCGCGCGCGGCGACGAGCGCGCCGCTTTCGCCGTAGTCCCGCCGCCACCGTGCGAGGATCCGCGCGGCGACGTCGTCCGGTTGCGCGTCGCCGTCGACGTCGCCGCGCACGGGCACCCCGAAGTCGGACAGGAGCTGTCGGGTATCCAGCGGTATCCCGTCGGCTGCCATGACCTCCCGGAGTGCCTTGATGGCGCCGGCGGCCTTGGTGAGCGTCTCCGCAACAGCCGCCATGTCCGCCGGCGGGCGCGTGTCCCACTCGACGCGCGTGGGCGTGCTGAGATACGAGCCGCCGAGGTAGCGCCACACCACGGGCTCGATCCCCTGCGTGCTGATGGTGTCGGCGAGCGCGATGCCGTCCGACTCGATGCGGTTGTAGAGCATCGTTTCGAACGTGTCGGAGTTGCTGAACCCGACGCCGCCCGTCTGCGTCACGATCTGCCCGACGAACGCGATCATGAACTCGAGGTTCGAGTGCTCGATGATCGCGTGGAACACCTCATGACCGCGGCCGTTGCTCTCGAGGAGCTTCACGTCGTATCCGCGCGTCATCCCGAAAACCGTGTTCACGCCCCATTGCATCACGGACTGGAACCACGATTGGCTCTGGTCCTCGCTGGCGCCCTGCGGCGAGACGGCCACGCGCGCGGGGTGCGCGAGCTTGCCCGCGTAGTTCTCGCGGTAGTTGATCGCATGCTCCTTCGCGATGAATGCGCGACCGGCTGCGTACCAGATACCGTTCTTCCAGGGCTCGTTGACGCCGCCGGGACGATGCAGCACCCAGCGCCCATTACCAGGCTCGATATCGAGGAGCCCCGCCGCCGACCGGTATTGCCAGCGGTCCTCGTCGTAGCGGTAGTAGAGCCACTGCGGATCGAGGCGCCGGAGCTGCGGCAGGTACATGCCGTCCTCCTGGACGAACTCCCCAATCCCGACTCCGCAGATCCCGCCGTCGGCGTCGAGCTGCGCGAGCTCGGCGGGCGGGAAGATGTGGTCGAAGACCCCGGGCTGCCCCTGCTCGCCGTCGAGCCAGCGCACGACCTCCGAGTGCCCGACGCAGCGCCGCGGCAGACGCACGAGCCCGCCGAACCTCGTATCCACCAGCCCGCGGACGACGGCATCCCGGGTCAGGGCGCCGCGCAGGCGCCCGACCTCGATCAGGTTGCCGCCGTCCGCGAGCTGCGACGCGACCGCGAGGTCGGCCTGGTACCACTCGACGACCGTGCGGGAGAGCGGCGCCAGGTTGCGGGCCCGGCGGCGCTTGCGCCGCGGCGCCTCGGCGACGCTCGCCGGCGCCGGCGTCGTCGGCTCGAGGAGGATCTCGGCAGCCTGACGCGCGGCCTGGCCGACGACCTGGCGGATGCGGGCGCGGAGGCTCATCGACGCCCTCCGCGGCCGCCGTACGGGTCGATCGCGCCGGCGTAGGGGCTGAGCCCTGGAGCAGGCGCCGCACGGCCGGCGTCGCCCCGCAGGGCGGCGTAGGAGCGGACCTCCGCCGCCGTCGGCTCCTTCACCAGCGGCCCGGCCTCCTCGCTCGTGACCGTCCGGGCCTCCCACACGGAGAGCTCGCAGGCGTTCCGGCGATCAGGCGATCGGCCGAGGATCTTCTTGAGGGCGTCGTTCGAGATCACCCGCCGGCGCCCGCCGCCGGCGTCGAAGGCCTTCGTGTGCCCGATCTCGCCCTGCAGCTTCCCGTCGGTGGGAATCGCGCCGCCCGCCTTGAGCCAGGCCGCGAAGCTGCACGCGACCTCGTCGCGGAGCTGGAAGTACTCGCGAGGCCGCCGCGCGGTGTTGGTGCCGTTGACACCGACGATCTCGATCTCGCCGGCGTACTGCTGGAGCGCCTTGCCCAGCCGCACCCCGGGCCCGTTCGAGTCGTAGACCACGAGCGGCGGGCGTTCGTGCGGGAGCCGATGCGCTCGCGCTGCGCTCATCACGTGCTCGGCGAGCTGCTCCTCGTCGCCGGCGTTCGAGATCGAGATGACCTCGAGGATCTTCTGCCCCCGCCTCGGGGCGATCGCGGCGTCGTCGCCCGTGAACGCGACGTCCACCCCGATCTGGAGCCGCCCCTCGGCGCGCGCGCTCTCCCAGCGCTGCTCGGCCGCCTCGATCACGTCGACGGGGACGAGCTGCCCCTCCTCGTACTTCGGGTCCTCCCCGCGCACGCGCACGGCGTAGAGGACGGAGTCCTTGCCCCACTCCTCGGCGCGCTCGTCGCACCACCGCCGCGTCGCGAGGCCCGGGATCACCACGCGCCCGGTGCGAGCGTTCGGCGTGTCCTCCGAGCTGATCTGGAACGTCTTGTAGAGCTTCTTCTTCGCCGGGTCGTGGCGGCTCGCGTAGAACTCCCCCGTCGTCCGCAGGGGATTGCCGATCATGAGCACCCGCACGCCGCCGGCGGCGTTGCCCTTCATCGCGTTGAAGACGCCGTCCGGGATGCCGGAGGCCTCGTCGTAGATGAAGAGCATGTTCGGGCCGCTTAGGCCCCCGATGGCGTCGACGTCGCGCGCCGTGTACCCGAAGATCTCGCGACCGTCCGGGTACCTGAGCCCGCGATGGGGCTCGACAGACAGCCACTCGGGATCACCGAGCGGCGAGCAGAACGGGCACGGGTCGGGGGTCTTGCCCTCTCGCAGCTCGACGGCGCGGCAGTCGGGGCAGCGCCCGGAGCGCTTGTAGAACCTCGTGACCTCGCGCCAGATCACGACGCGGATGTGCTCGGCCTTCGGCGCGAGGAGCACCACGCGCGCTTCGTCGAACGAGCTCGCGAACCAGTGCGCCGCCCCGGCCGCGAGCGAGCTCTTGCCGATCTTGTGGCCGGACACGACGCTGACCCACGCGCCGGCGGGCACGAGCGCGTCGAGGACCTCGGCCTGCTTGTCCCACGGCTCGAAGTTGAGCTGCTCCGCGCAGAAGCGGTTCGGGTCGCGCTGGTACTCGGGGCTCGGCCAGGTGCGGCGCACGCGCGCCGCGCGCCGCTGGACGACGCGCGTCTCGAGGTCGTCGAGCCAGGTGCCAGCAGCCGCGGAGCCCATCAGGCGGCGAGCTCCTTCGCGGCGGCTTCGGCCTTCCGCGCACGGAGGACCTCGAGGAGCCGCTCCGCAGCGCCCGGGAACGTGTCGACCGCCTCGAGCACGAGCTCGACGAAGGCCACGTAATCCGGGTGCTCGTGCAGCGGTGGGACCTTGGCGCCGTCGCCTCGGATCTTCGCCCGCAGCGTCTCCCACTGCCGCGCTTCCGCCTGGATCTCCCGCAGCGCCGACGGGGTGATGCTCGGGTCCTTGGCGGCGTCGATCGCGTTTCGGAGCGCACGGTCCGCCATCATCCCGACGCGCTCGAGCGAGCTCGCCGGCAGTCCATCGGGCCGCGGCTCCCGCTCTGACTCCGGTGGTTCTACATGAGGGCCTCTCGTGGGCTCGAGCTGGGTGGGGGCGGGCGCGGGCGCGCGCTGCGCCGCTCGCTGCACGTGGGATCGGTGCCGCTGGAGCGCGAGACGCGATACGCGGTGCTGGTCAGCGAGGGCGAGGATCGCCGCGTCCGGATCTGCCGCCTCGGCGGCTGCCGCATGCGCTGCGTCGATTGCCGCCCGCCGGTCGGCGGGGAGACGGCAGATCGTGCAGCGCTCGGTCGTCACCCAGCGAAGGTGAGCGATCTGGATATGCAGTGATGCATAATCGCTCTGCGCGGCCCTCGATTATGCAGTTCCGGCGGCGCCGAGAACGCTGGACGCGGGACGCGCCCAGGCCTCGAGCGGGATACCGTAGGCGCGACGACAGGCGTCGCGGTCCTCGTAGCTGCGCGGAGCCGATTTGCCGGTCTCCCAGCGCGAGACGGTGCCTTGGTTGACCCCGAGCCTCCTCGCCTTCTCGGCCTGCGTCCCGGGGGCCTTCTGGAGCAGCACGCTCCCCTCGCTGCGCATCGATCGGATATGCAGTCGGGAGCTATGCAGTGCTGCATAAACTCCCGACGTCGCGCGGCCCGTGCGCGAAAAAATGGCCACTCCGTCGCCCGGCGCCCCCTCTATTACTGTTACAGCGGAATTCATGAGCTCTCCTGCCGGGTGGCGGCTCACCATTGGCACTTATGAGAATGTGAGTTCTCGAAAGCTTGAGTCGCGTCCGCCGGCGGCTCGCACCGGAACGCGATGTGGCCGTGCTTGATGCGCGGCTCGGGCCGGTCGAAGTCGGGCTGATCGAGTCGCACGGTCACGGGCCACACAGAGATGTCGGCCTTGGCCATGGCCTCTCGGAAGCGACGGAGGAACGTGCGAACGGGGGACTGCTCAGGCGTCATCTCGGGTGGCCTCCCCGTCGTGCTCCGCCGCGCCGAGGCACACGATCTCGCCGTGCTCCGTCGCGACCGCCATGAACGGCTGCTCCACGCCGATGAGCCGCTCGAGCTGCGGCGGCTCCGCCCGGAGCTCCGCCTCATCGATGCCCAGCCTCGCGGCGATCTTCTCGGCCGCGTCCCGCATGCCGCTCCCCTCGAGCGCCCTCTCGTAGTCGCTCTGCCACCCGGCGGAGATCCACTCTCCCTCGCGCCAGACGTCGCGCAGCGCCGCCACCACTTCACCGCGGCCCAGCGCGACCGCCTGGGGCGCCGCGACGCGGCCCTCGTCAGGCGTCATCGGCCGGCGCTCCTTCCGCGCGGAGCTCCGCCTCGTCCACGCCCAGGCTGGCAGCGATCTTCTCCGCAGCGTCCTTCATCCCGAACCCCACCTGCGCGAGCTCGACGTGCTGATCCCCGTAGGCGGCCAGAGCCTCCCCCTCGCGCCATGCCTCGCGGAGGGCGGCGATCACCGCGGAGCTCTCCAACGTGACCGGCTGGCGCCCGAGCTCCTCCAGGTCGACGTCCACCTCGTCCTCGGCGAGGCCTGCGGCGGCGCGAAGCTGCGCGAGCGTCCGCACGCGACGCAAGGCGATGGCCAAGACGGCGGCTGCGAGGAGCGCCGCCACGTACAGCGTGATGAGCAGCGACCTCGTGTCCGAGACCAGGACCGCGCCGATCGACGAGGCGCCAGCGCTCCAGATGATTGCGGTGAGCCTGCTCGCGGCCCGGTCGTACACCTCGTCCTTCGCGACGTCGTACTCGAGCTCCGTCATGTCGCCCTCGCTGCGGCCACGAGCTCGAGGAACGTCGACCAGGGGAAGCTCGGGCCCGGGTCCCAGTGGTCGCTCTTGCGGAACGCACGGCTCGCGTCGACGTGCCCCGTGATGCCCCTCGCGCCGCCGGCGAGGTCCTCCGGCGAGAGCTTGCAGATCGGGATCTGATGCCTGCGGCAGATGCCCGCGGTGAGCTCGGCCGCGCGCGCGAGGAGCCCGCCGGCGAGCCACTCCGAGACGCTCTGGCGCGCGGAGCCGCAGAGCTCGATCTGGATGCCGGTGCGGTTGGCGCCCGGCGCAGCCCAGGCCACGTCGTCCTCAGCGACGCACGCGATCACCTCGTCGTCGTCTACGACGTAGTGGGCAGAGGCCTGCGGCGCGGCGCCCCCGCCGAACCAGCGCGCGACGGCTCGCGCCGCGCCGCGGCCACGCGCGCCCTCAGTCGAGTGCAGCACGACCAGGTCCGCGACGGCGCGCGACGCAGGGGTGTAGTTCCGCGCCGGGATCCACGTCTGCGGCGGGGCCGGCGCGGCGGTTGGCGGCGCCGGCGGCGCGAACGGCTGGCCCGCCAGGACCACGCCGGGCTGCCTCACGCCGAGGAGCGCGCCGTCCCACGAGACCAGCGGCGCGAGCAGCGGATCGCGGAGCACATCAGCGAGGTCCGCCTCGCGGCCATCGAGACGGCACCGCCGGCGCGGGCACTGCCACGCCTGCGAGTAGTCCGTGTGGTCGAGGTTGTGGCCGAGCCCGAGGCTCTGCCACGGGCGGCCGTCGGGCCGCATCCACCCGTAGTTCGCTGCGCGCTGAGCCGTAGCTCCTGGATGAAGCACCCAGTGCTTCCAGGCCCCCTGCGAGACGAGGCCTGAGCACGCGATCACCGCGTCGATGTCGCGTGAGCGCGCGATCATGGTCGCCGTGGTCGCCATCGTCGCGTCGGGCGCCCGCGGGCCGACGTAGATGCGCACCGCGGCCTGCTGGTGGGCCAGAGCGACGAGGCGCGGCGTCGGCAGGATGCAGCCCAAGAGATCGGCGATCTGCTGGGCGGTGCGCGCGGTCACGTTGACGCGCACCCCCTCGACCTTCAGCGCGTCCTCCGGCAGGTCGACCTCGAGGACGTGCGCGCGATCGGTCACCCGGATCGTCGCCCACCGGATGGGATCGTGACGGCCGAGCCGCACCTCCTCGAGGATCTCCGCCCCTCGTGCGGCGCCGGCGGTGTCGGGCAGCCAGGAGAGCGGCGCGCTCATCGGGCCGCCTCGCGCGCCGCGCGCTCGGCGAGGTCCTCGTCGACCGCCTCGTCGACGACCCGCACCGCGGCACGGAACGCCTCGCGCACCGAGCGCACGCAGGCGACCCGCTGCGCGCTCTCCGTGGCGAGCTCCACGCACGCGCGCTGCGCGCTCGGATACGAGACCACGACGGCGGCGCTGACGGCCTCCGCCGGAGGCACGTCGAGGGGCGTAGCGGCATCGGGCAGGCCCGTGCAGCCCGCGCAGACCAGCGCGAGCACGAGCAGGGCCGAGAGGGCCATCAGCGCCTCCAGGCCAGGTACACGAGCGCGCCGAAGCCGCCCAAGGTCAGGAGCACCGGCACGAGGGCCTCGATCACGGCGCATCACGAGCTCGGGTCCACCAGGTGAGCGAGCCCCCGGAGGACGCGGCCGCAGACAGCACGCACCCGCGAGGGCTTGGGCGCCAAGGCGCGCTCGACCTCGCTGTTGACCAGGCGCTGCGCGACGATCGCCGCCTGGGCCACGATCGCGAGCGCGACCCCCTCCATCGCCGCTCTGGCCTGCTTATTGAAGTTGATGTCGACCACTTCGCGCAACGGGAGGGTCTTCCCCTGCTCGTCTTGCCCCGACTGCCACTCGGCCCATCTCGCGATGGCGTCATCAAGCACGCTGGAAGTCACGTTGATCTACCTCTCTCCGGCGCATCCGCCGGCCTATTGCCAATTCACTCGCGCACGCGCGAGAGCCTCGCTCTCGATGCGGCGCACCTCGTCTACGCTCACCCCGAGCACCGCGGCCACCTCGCCGGCGCTCGCACCCCCGCGGTCCGCGACGTCGAGCGCGCAGCTCGTCGGCAGGTCCGGCGCGGCTAGCTCGGGCCCGAGGTGGTGGACGCACCGGACGTGCGGACACGGCCGCTGCCCGTCGATGCAGTCGCCGCGCGTGAGCGGCAGTCGCCGCCGCGCGCTCATTTCGTGATCAGCGCCAGAGAGCGATAGGAGATCGAACGCTGGAACCTGAAGAGCTCCGCGCCGAGCTCCCGCTTCACCTTCTCATTATCGAGCCTCACCTGAGTGACGCTGGTCAGCGCGATCCGACCGTCGTATTGCGCCTCTCCGGGGTGCTCATCGAAGTAGGCCATGAGCACGGATTTCGCGGCCTCTTTGACTGCCTCTGCCCGCTTCTCCTGCAGCGTCGCTTCGACCCACGCGTCCGCTGCCTCCTTCACGCTCTGGAACTTGATCTCCATGCGATCCTCCGGCTCACTTGAGCCGCAACAACTCGGCTGCTCTGCGCTGCACGTCCTCGCCGCGGCGGTCGTACTGCTGAGTGGTGGTTACCTGCGCGTGCCCCGCCATCCGCTGCACCGTGAATGGGTCGGCTCCCCGCTCGAGCAGCTGCGTGATGAACGTGCGGCGGACGTCGTGCGGGCTGAAGCGCTCGACGCCGGCGGCCGCGGCGAGGCGCTGCAGGATGTCGAGCACCGCCTGGTCGGTGAGCCGGCGCGCCCCGATGCGATCGAGCCGGTCGATCGGCAAGAACAGCGCCGGGTGCGCGACGTGCGCGCGCGACGCGAGCCAGGCGTCGAGGGCGGCCGCGGCGCCTCCGAGGAAGGCCCGCCGCTCCTTGCCTCCCTTGCCGGCCACCTTCAGCGCCGCCTCGCCGGCGACGTAGTCCTCGCAGTCGAGTGCCACGACCTCCGCGCGGCGGAGCCCGCACCCATAGAGCAGCCTGACGAGGGCCGCGTTGCGCGCTCCAGCTCGGGAGCGGCGGTCGCACGCTCCGAGCAGCGCGAGGACCTCCGCCTCGCGCAGCGCGCGGCCGCGCGGCAGCCGCTCGCCGCGCGCAGGCTTCAGGTCGCACGCGGCGGCGCAATCCTCGGCCGACATCAGCCCGAGCCGGCGCGCCTCGCGGAGCACCCCGCGGAGCGCCGCGAGCGCCCGGTTCACTGTCGCGGGCGCATACCGCGCGACGAGCGCCGCGCGGACGGCCTGGGTGTGCTGGTAACGCAGGAGGTGCCAGGGCACGGAGTCGGCGTCGAGCGCGCCGTTATCGGCGCCGGCGCTGAGCTCCGAGGCGATCGCGTCGAGCGCGCCCCGCATCGCCCGGCGGCCCTTCTGGGTCGTCAGCGAGGCGAGGTAGACGAGGTGCGGCTGGCGGTCGCGCCGGAGCTGCTCGACGGGCACGAGCTCCACCGCGGCGACACGGCAGAGGACCTCGGCTGTTGCGGTCTCGTCGGTCGGCACAGGCCGCACGATGCGCGCTCACCCGCCGCGCTGACGAGGTGCATCCAGGTACACGAGGGACGATTTATTCCCCTATGTTTCTCGGCCTTTTTGTGACCCAAGTACACTTGGGTACACGCAATGCACGCCGGTGCACGATCCAGCGCTCGGCGGACGGCTAAGCCGCGCGCCCTCGGCCGACACGTGGCCGCTGGATGATGCGCCCGCGCGCGCGCTCCGCGAGCCGCTCGAGATCGAACGCGCGAGCAGGGCGGACCTGCCGCGCGAGCCAATCGCCCATCACGACCTCGTACGTGAACGGCTCGTCCCAGGCGTTGTAGAACACCAGCAACGGATCGATGTTCCGCCGGCTCGCCTTATAGACCATGCGCCATTGCGACGGCTGGAGGCCAGCGTGGGCCGTCATCGCCTTCCACCCGACGAGCTTGCGCTGGCGCGTCTCCGCCGGGTCGGTCGTGTCGACAGGTCGCCACACAGGCTGGCCCATTGCGTCGAGCCGGGCGATCGCTTCGACCACCGGCCCTTGGGGGCCCACCACCACGCGCAGGCCAGCGTCGCAATCGACCCATTCGACGCGGGGTTGTCGCCCTGCGATCTCTCCGGCGGGGCTCGAAACCAACGGGCGGGAGTGCGCAGGGTGTGACTCTGACACGATCGCTTAGTGTACAGAGCATTGCGGCCGCGCGTCAGGATTTGCCAGAACATAGGACACAAAATGTCCCTACGCGAGAGTGTGCGCCGGGGTGGGCGGTGAAAAGGGAGTCAGCGGGTCGTCTGCCGCACAGCGCGCGGCGGGCGGCCGACGCCGGCGTCGTGAGGGAGGCGACCCCTGGCCTCGGCGAATCGCTCACGGGCGCGGTGTCGGGCCAGGGCGGCGGCGGCAGCCGAGCGCGCCTCCCGGAGCCTGGCCCATGCCGTCTGTGGCGCGACACCCGTCATCGCCCCAATCTCCTCGATGGAGCGCCCTTCCGCAGCGGCCACGAGCAAGAGCTGCTGCACGGCGGCGAGCTCGCCGAGGGCCGCGACCTCCGCCCGGCGCTCGAGCCGGACGTCGGCGCCCGGCGCCGGCTCGGCGAGGTCGTCGGGGAGCAGCTCGACGCGGCGGCGAGCTGATCTCCGGCGGTGGTCTCTCGCCTGGCGCCGCGCGATCCCCCTGAGCCAGCACCGGAGCGCAGCCCCGGCTCTCAGCCCGGCGACGGGCGCGAACCGCCCTCCCTGCAGCACGCGCCACGCTCCGAGGCACACCTCCTGCGCAACATCGTCGATGTCATGCGCGGCGACACCCGATCGTCGGAGCGCTGCACGGATCACCGCGCGCTCCTTCCAGACAGCTTGGAATTCATCGTCCATGTCCCCCCTCCACGGACGCCGCTGCAATGCGTCGCCGTCAGCTGCTCGCCGCGCGCGCCACGTCGATAGCCCGTTGCACGGCGGCCTCCCTCGTCCGGCAACGCTCGCACTCGCCGCACGAACATCCGTCCTTGAGCTGCTCGCAGCGCGCCCTGATGTCGTCGGCGACCGCGCGCTGCCATTCTCGACCGTTCAGACGGCCCGCCATGAACGTCGCGCAGGACAGGACCTGCGCCTGCGCAACCAGGGTCAATGCGAGCGCATGAGCGACGGCGAGCCTCCCGACCAGCTCGGGATCGATCCGCCTCGCTCCCTCCTTCGCGCCAAATTCGGGATCCTCGCCGAGGGCGCTGCACGCGCGCGCCGCGGCCGCCGAGGCCTGCTCGAGCAGCCCCGCGAACTCCCTGCACGCAGCTTCGGTTTCGCTCTTCATGTCCTCTCCATGCCGTCTCCGCCTCAGGCAGCGGAGGCGTCTGCCTTTGCGTCAGCGCCGAGCTCCTGCAGCTCGTCTCTCGCCATCCCATCCAGCCGCTCCAGCAGGCTCCGCAGCTCCGGCGGGGGCGGTATCTCCCCCTCCGCTCGCCGCGCCGGCGGAGCTCCAGCGAACCGCGGCCCCACCTGGTGCTCCTCGGGCCGCGTCTTCGCGAGGCGTTGCTCGCGGTCCATCCGCTCGTGCCACGGCGTGCGGTAGTCACGCAGGCGCGCGTGGATCAGGTCGAGCCGGTGCCGGCGATCCGCGTGCTCGTTCTCGCGCAGGAACCGTTTCACCCAGAACTGAACCAGCTCGATCCACGCGCTCTCACCCGCCTCGCCGACGCTCGGTGCGCCCTCGAGCACCCGGCGCGCCTTGGCGACGAGCCGCCCGGCCGACGCGCGGTCGGCGCCGTCCGGGTCTTCGCAGTACGCGCCGTAGCGCCGGGACCAGGCCTGGGCGTAGACGTCCAGCACCAGCGCCGCCTCGGCCGGCGAGGCCTCCGGCAGCTCGGCGGCGGCCGGGGCCGACCGACCGATCGGCCCCGTCAGCACGCAGCCGGCGAGGAAGGCCTTGAGCACCTTCGGCGGGCGCTGGTCGACGGCCTGCTTCAGCGCGGCTTCCCGGATGGCCCGCAGCGCCCGCTCGAGTGTCTGATGGCCGTCGTCGACCGCTTCCCCAAGCGCCACGGCAAACGCCGGCTCCGCCACCTCGCGCAACGCCGGGCGGGCTTGGAGCTCGGCCAGGATGGCCTCCGCCGACGGCGAGAGGGTTGAGGCTCCGCCGTCCGCCGCCGGCGGCGCACCGCTGCTCTCCCCTTCCCCTCCCCGATCCTCTCCCCCTCCCGCTCGATCGTGCGCGCGCGCCCCCCCGCATTGCGCTCTCGAGAGTTCCTTTTCCTGATCCTGATCATTTTCCTGATCCTGATCCTGATCCTGGTTCGGCGAACCGTTCACGGAACCGTTGCGCAACGGTTCCGTGAACGGTTCCGTGAACCGTTGCGGCAACGGTATGGGCACGCCGTCGAAGGCGCGGACGAACGCGTCGCGGAAGCTCTCGGGGCGGGTCATGAGGTGGGCGATGATGGGCTCCAACCCATCGAATTTTAAGGAACATTCCGGCAGCTCGTCCCAGTGGCCGCGGTAGGAGAGGACCGTGTTCGGGTTCGCCGGCGCGTTGTGGCGCACCGCCTTCGGCAGGAACACGACGCACGCGTTCCAGTCGGCCGTCGCCATGCCGAGCTCCTCGAGCTCGGCGAACGCCGCGTCGAACTTCTCGACCGTCCACCGGAGCGCTTCGGCAATCTGCGCGCGCCCCGCGGCAACGAGCCCCGGAAGGGTTGTCACGACCGGGCCGGTCAGCAGGTACTGCCACAGGAGCTTGCCTTGATCGCTCAGCAACCGGAACTTCTGGTCGCCCCACATCGAGACCCAGACGATGCGGTACCGTCCGCCGTTGGTCCGGTGACGCTCCAGCGCCGACGAGCGACGCCGGCGCGCACCGGAGCCCCCTGCGCGGCTCAGTCGCCCGCCGCCGCCCCTGGCGTCGTCACGCTTCTTGGCGACCGACCGCTCGCCGCTGTCCCGCCCGCTGGGGCCGCGGCGCACGTCTCGGTGTGCGCTCGCTGTCTCGTCGCTCATCTCTGCCTCTCCGTGCCCACGTGTGCCCGCGCCAATGCCGCACCTCCGCCCGTCCCTCCGAACAGAGCACCGCGAGCGCGGGACCCGCGCGACGCCAGGGCAGCCCAGCGCGCTCCACGGCAAGGCTCTCCAGGACCCAGCCCCCGTCGGCCGGGAGCTCGGCGAGCATCCGCTCGACGTCGGAGACTGGGCCCGCCGCGCGCGCTGGCGCTGGCTCCGTGCCGTCAGGCGCGCGGCGGGCCCCGGACGTCATGCCGCCGCGCCCTCGGAGCGGTCTGGACCGCGCTGAGCTCGCGCGAGCGGCGCGGCGGGCGTCGCGTCCCGGATCGCGGCCAGCACCGACGTGTGATTGCGGCCGCAGAGTCGACCGATCTCAATGGACGACATGTGGTAGCGCTCCGCGAGGATCGACCACAGGCGACGGCGAGCGGCGTGCAGCGCCCGGCCCCGCTGCTGGCCCAGCACCTCGATCGCCTTGACCCCGTGGTCACGGGCCACCGCTCGCACGAGCGGCATGAGCCCGCGCTGCCGCAGCTCCCGGACGAGCTGGTGTTCGCCGCTCATGACGATGCCCCTCCGCGCCGGTCAGGGCGCCGCCGTGTCGGCCATTCCTGCTCCACGACGGCACAGAGCGCCGCACGGTCGAAGAGCTCGGCGTTCGCCTCGCGCCGCCCCCGGGCCCACGTCGCGAACGCCTCCGCAGCGTGCCTGACGAGCCGAGGGCTCGCCTCGATCACGTCGGCCCACCGGGCGATCACTTCCGCCTCAAGGGATCCCCCGGGAGCGCCGGCGGCGAGTCGCTGCAGGAGGTAACGCCCTGAACCTGCCGGCTCGACGTCCTCGCCCCCGCCCGGCTCGCGGAGCTCTTCACCTCGGATTACTGCGTATCTAGTCGACATGGCCGGCCTCCCTCGAGAGGAAACCCGCCTCGCGCCGGAGCCACTCCAGCTCGAGCACGATGTACTTCGGCCGTACGCCTCGCGTGTCCGGCGATAGCTCCATCAGGGTGTGCGCCAGGTCCGCGAGCTGCGCGTCGTCGACGTCGTAGTGGAGTCGGTCGACCGCGAGCTTCGCAGCCACGATGCAGCGCAGCTGCAGGTCGTTGATCGCCTTGAGCTGCTCGTCGTCGACCTGGCGTCCGGCGAGCAGCTCGGCGACGAGCTGGCGCTCGCGCACCACCTGCCTGGAGCGCGGGCTCACGGGGCCTCCGCGCGCGCCTGCGCGCCGCTCGTGCTGCGTCCCTTCTGCGGGCGCGCGCTGGTGAACAAGCGCCGCTGCACCAGCTCGAGCTTCTGGTCGCGCTCGCGCACGACCTTCCGCGCGGCGAGCTCGTCGCACGCCGCGTGCGTGCGCTGCGCGAACGGCTGCTCCTCCGCCTCGAGGCCGGCGCGGAGCTCCGCACGGGAGAGGGACCGCTCGGCGAGCACTTCGACGATGCGCTCTTGGAGCCTCCCGCAGACCGAGCACAGGGTCGGCGCGACCCAGCAGCATCCACCCTCGCAGGCCGCGTCCTCCGTGCAGCCGCACACCGCGCACGCCTCCTCGCCCGCGCCGGCCTGGCGCGCGTCGCGAGACGCGCTGGACTTGGCCGTTGAACTCGCCGCGGCCTGGCGCGCATCGGGAGGGGCGCCAGCCTTGGCCGGCGGGCTCGCCGCGGCCTGGCGCGCCTTGCCCTTTGCCGGGCGCTTCGGAGCCGCTTCGCGCGCATCCTGCGCGGCCGTCTCGCGGGCCTTCCGCAGCGCCGCAGCGTGGATCCTCTTCAGGTCCACGCCGTAGAACAGCGCCGCCATGTGGAGAGCGGACCCGTCTCGTGCGTAGGACGCGTCGCCCTGGCTGCCGACGAGGATCTCGATCGCGATCGCGCGTGTCTCGGGCTCCTTGGCTCCGGCGACGTCACGCACGATGGCGTCCGCCTCGCTCTCGTCGCCGCGCACCTCGACCTTCCGACGCGCGATCACGTCGCTCAGGTGCCACGTGTCGACGACCTGCAAGAGGAGCGCGACCAGGAAGCGCCAGAACGCGGCTGTAGGCCGCATCTCGCCCGCCTTGTCGGCGATCGCGCCGAGCGCCTTCTCGTAGGCGCTCTGCTCTGCGGCGCGCGCGACGCGAGCCTCGGCCGCGGACCTTCCGCCCGCCGGCGCGGCGCGCGGCTCCTCGGGAGCGGTGAGCGCCCCGGCGCGCTCGAGCGCCTGGACGGCCTCCGAGCGCGGCACGAGCTCGTGCACGCGACCATGAGGATCGCGCACCACCATGACCGGCGCCGGCCGCTGGAGGACCTCGCGCCACGACCGCGCGCGCGGCAGCTCGTCGTCATCGGCGTCCACCGCGCCCGCAGGCGGCGCGTTGGGCGGCACCATGTAGCAGGGGTTGTCGAGCTCGACGTACTCGTTGGCCGTCTTGCCCGCCATGCCACCGTGCGGGTACAGCCGCGCCGCCTCGAGCCCGTCGACGACCCGGGCGCCGCGCGCCACCGCGGCCGCGGACACGCGCCCCCAGTGCGCTTCCTGCTTGGCCGCAAAGCAGGTGCGATCCGTGCAGCGATCCTCATCCTCGCCAGCGACGGCGTAGAGCAGCATCTGCGCCCCGCTCCGCTTCGGGCACCTCGAGCAGGGCCCGGCGTCGGGCACGAGGCGCGCGTCGTCCGGATCGAACTGCGCCGCGGAGAGCCGGAGCATGAACTCACGCTCCACCATCCGCGTCACCTCGAACGGGCTGAACTCCTCGCGGGCCAGGACGCGGGCGACGGCGGCGGCTCGGTCGTCGGGGTGCTGGATGCGCCCGAGCGCCTCCGCAGACCGGAGGGGCAGCGCGCCGCCCTCGAGGGCGCGCTGAGCGTCCTCGGGCAGGGTCAGCAGCTTGAGCCGCCGGAGCACGCGGGCCTCGGTCTTGTTCACCATCCTCGCGATCTCGTGGGTCGCTCGCCCGAACCGCTGCTGCAGCAGCTGGTACGAGCGCGCCTCGTCCAGCGGCGAGACGTCCTCGCGCTGGCCGTTCTCGATCTGCTGGAGGACGACTACCTGTTCCACGGTCAGATCGTCCCGGTGCTCGGCGGGTACGGTCGCGAGCTCGGCGACCTTCGCGGCGTTCCAGCGTCGCTCGCCGAAGATGATTTCGTACGTGCCCTCTTCCACCGAGCTCCGGATCCAGAGCGGCTCGAGGACGCCGTGCTCCCGGACGCTCTCGACCAGATCGGCGCCGTCTCGATTCCTGGTGCGGGGCTGCGTGGGAGATGGGATGAGGCGATTGACGGGCGCCTCGACGATGATGCGATCGGACCTCCGCAGGGGTTCGCCTGCGGCGGGGGTCATGCTACGGGTCATGAGCGCGGCCTTTCTTCCGAGGGGTGGCGTTGGGCTCGGCGGGTGTGAGCGCACCTCCGGGCCCGCTTTCGTTCGGCAACAGGGCCTCGGCCCGGCGCGACCCGCGCGCAGGGCCCGCCGGCTCACAGGCCTGCCGGCTCTCCTCTTGGGGCTCCGAGGCCGGCTGCGGCGCCTGGCCGCCGCCCGCATCTATGAAGCGCCGACGCGCGTTGGACAGCTGCTCCCAGATGTCGAGGACGTTGTTGAGGTGTGCTGCGTCTGGGTGCGCGCCACGCGGCAACGGGCCCTGGGAGCCGAGCAGATCGAGCAGCGCGAACTCGGTGGCCATGGCCTCGCGCTGGAGGGTCTGAAGACGCGGCAGCTCGATCTCCCACCAGATGGGGCTCGGATCCGCTTTGGCGCGTGCTTGCGCCTCCGAGACCCGCTCACCGAAGAACTCGGCGTTGACCGCCGCCTCCCGGTGCAGCGCACGCAGGACGGCGAGCGCCTGCGGGCCCCAGCGCCGCTTGCTGCCCTTGCCCGTCATCGAGCCCTCCTGCGAGCTCGCGGGGCCTGCCCGCGCTCGCCGGCGACAGCGGCCTGGGCCCGGCGCGACCCGCGCGCAGGGCCCGCCGGCTCACAGGCCTGCCGGCTCTCTTCCTCGCGCCCGCGGGTCGCCGGCGCGGGCTGGCCGGCGGTGGCCCCGGGTGAATCCTTCGCGCCAACGGCGGCGAGCTCGCGGCGGTACAAGCCGCGGCAGGCTCGCCGGTTCACGTCCCACATGACAGCGAGGGCGCGATCGAGGGTCATCTGCTCGATGAAGCCCTCGTCGTCCCCGACCTCCACGGGGGCGGGTTCCGCGGCCTGCGGCGCGATGAGCGCGTCGAACGTCTGCTGCTGCGCGCGCACGTGCTCGTAGAGCTCCTCGAGGAGCTCGCGGTTGCGCGCGCCTCCCGGCGCCCCGCTCGCCTCGAGCTCGCGGAACTCGTCGAGCGCCGTACGCAGGTCGTTGGCCTCGTTCGCGAGCCACCGACGCACGATTCGCAGAGCGGCCAGCGTCTGCGGCCTCCAGTTCACCGGGCGCTGCGCCGGGTCGGCGCCGGCGCGCCGCTTCTTCGGGTGGCTCATCGAGCAGGCCTCCGCGAGGGAGCGGGGACGGCTCGCCTCGTCGCCCGGGAGAGACCGCTACCCGGTCCCCGAGCGGTGATGCTCCGCCACTTGTGCCACGCCACCTCCCCCCCGGTGGCCTGCTCGATGTCCCACGCGAAATCGACTGAGGTCCTCCGGCGCTCGCCGTTGAGCGCGCGCTGCACGGTGATGCGGTCGAGGTCGTGCAGCTCGCAGAACTTCGGGACGCTGAGGTCCCGACGTGTGAGGTACGCCCGGAGCTCGCGGGCGCCATCGGTAGGACGATGAACAGGCACAGCAAGACGCTAAGGTACAAGTTTGAACGTGTCAACTTGTACGAACAGGGTCGGGAATTGTGCTACAGTCCGGTCCCGGTACCGTCGGCGGCGTGACGCTCGCGGAACGACTCAAGGCCCTCCGGAAGGCCATGCAGCTGACCCAGGAGGAGCTGGCGGAGAGATCAGGCCTCCGACGCACTGAGCTTCCTCGCCTGGAGAAGGGAAGCAACAAGGGGAGCTCGCTGGCGATACGCGAGGCCCTGGCTGACGGGTTCGGCGTGACGCTCGCCCAAATCAACGCCTACCTGGATGGGCACGCTGACCTGCAGGAGACCATAGAGCTCATCAAGCAGGGCCGCTCCACCCACGAGTCCACGATGAGTCCGTTCGATATCGCGGTTGCATACATGGGCGACGCCGTCTCCACGGAGGCAATCACGCGCGTCCGAGCGTGGGCCCGAGGCCAGCCGACCGAGCTCCCGCCTCGCGCCTACGGAGAGAAGCTCATCGAGGTCCAGCGCGAACTGCTCGGACAGCTGGCGGAGCTCCAAACGGCATCGAGCCCAGGTACGCACGTGCGTAAGAAGAAGACCAGCTAGCAAGCGCCCAACTTGTACGTACAAGTTGACACGTACAAAATAGAACCGTACGCTTGGTCTCGATGGACGCAGTTCCTTCCGACGACCGCCCCACGGATCCGGCCCCTCCGAGCTACCCGGCAGATGCTGAAGAGCGCTGCAGCGCGTGCGCGGGGTCCGGCCTGTGCAGCAACTGCAGCGGCTTCGGCCGCCGGCAGGGTGGAGGGCTCTGCGTCGCGTGCAACGGCGGCGACTGCGCCGTCTGCGACGGTGTTGGCTGGCGCGTCGCCCCTGCCGACGGCGGCAGCGCCGCGCCGCCGCTGACGCTGGGGCAGCGGCTCGACCGCGAGGAGCAGGAACGCCAGCGCCTCACCGAGGAGCTGGCGCGGGTCACCGCCGAGCTGCGTGCTTCGGAGCAGCGGCTGGCGGATCTCCGCGCGGAGTGGGGCGCGGTACCGCCGCCGACGCCGTGCGAGGGATGCCGCGGCTCAGGGCTGTGCCTGCGGTGCGGCTGGGATGCGATCGTCGTCGCTGGCCGCCGCATTCCCGGCAGCGCCGAGGTAGTCGGCGCCGCCCCGGGCCAGGCGATCTGCGGCTGCGTCGCGGGGCGCTGCCGGGACTGCGGCGGCTCAGGGGCCAGCGCGCCCTCGACGGGGGCGCCGTGAACCGGACGCCCGTCGTGGTCTACCCGATGGACGTCGAGCGCGACGGGGGCGCGCGCCGCATCGCCGTGGTGCAGCTGCCGGACGGGGCGCTGCGGTACCTCGACTGCGACGCCTGCGCCCCCTGGAACGACGAGCTCTCACCAGCGGAGCTCGCGCAGGCGCGCGAAGGGCTGGAGAGCGAGGAGCGCCGGCAGGGCCGGCGGGAGGAGACCGACCATGCCGGGTGAGGATCGGGGGTGGCGCCTAGTCTGGACGCAGCGGGAGCAGGCGTGGCCGGACGGGCTGGGACGCGTCGTGACCGATACCGTGGCGGAGTTCACGCGCGCGAGGGGCATTGCGCAGAACGAGGACAACGCCATGGCGGCGACGCTGTTGCTCGTGTTCGTTGCGCTCGAGATCGCCCTCCAGAGCGGCGTCCCGAGAGTCCGGGTGTTCAACGGGGTGGTCCAGATGCTGGCGCACAAGACCGGCGCGGAGCTCCTCGAGGTGCCGCTCCAGGGCGCGCGCGGGTCGGGGCGCGAAAAGCCCTCATAGACGCGACAGGAGGGGCTTGTGGCGGGGGTGCTGTTCGCCGTGCTCGCTGTGCTCGTCACCTACGACGTCGTGAGGTGGCTCGTGCGGCGACGGCGGGGGTCGTCAGAGCGTCTGCGCGCTGACGCGCGTGTTCCGGTTGCGCGGTTGGCGCAGGGCCCACCGCGCGCGAGGTCGACAACGGAGGTCCAGATGTTCGAGCTAGCCGTGCTCGTGGTGTCCGCGTGCGTGCTCGTGGGCTGGTTGGGTGTGAGGCTCGTGCGGTGGTGGCGCGGGCTCCGCGAGGCCTTTCGCGAGGTGCCTTCAGGCCACTACGGGGTCTACTACGTCGAGGATCCGACGCCGCTGCGCTCGCGCGGCGTCGCGTGCAAGGAGATCAGCGACGGCTTGTACGTGGTCGAGTTCCCGGTGTCGGGGAGGCTGGTCTACAACGGCCCCGACAAGAAGGAGTTCTTGACCGCATTCGACGGGGCGGCGTTCGTCGCGACGCCGGTGACGCGAGACCCGGACAGGCCGTGGCGGCTCGTGGGTCCGGTGCCGGCGCTCAGCAACCCGAACCGGGGGGGCTGGTCATGGTGACCGAGGTGCTCGTGGACCAGGCGATCGTGCGCGTCTATGTCGAGGTCGACGGCATCGGCTACTCGGCCGGGCTGACGACGGGCGGTGGGCTGCAGATCGAGCGGCGCGGCGAGGTGGTCGACACCGGGCGCTTCAACGGCCGGCACATCGTCGGCATCTCTGGCGAGGTGCCGCTGCCGGCCGCCGCGTACTTGGCGCTGGAGAAGGCGCTGCAAGGGGCCGCGGCGCTCGTGCAGTGGCTGGTGGGTCCGACGGCCCGGGAGCCGTCGTCCGCGGCGTCGGAGCTCGCGCGATGAGCCGCCACGTCATGGTGACGGCCTGCGCGAGCCTGGGGCCTCGCGGGCTGCGGTGCCACATGCCCGCCGGGCACGCGGGCCGGCACTACTGCGACGTCGATCCCCCCGCGGAGCCGTGCGACGTGTGCGAGGCCGCCGCGGGGGAGCATTGCGCCGATGCCGCGGCGTGCGCGCGGACGAGGGCGAGGGACTACGACGAAGCGCTGTTGGCGCTCGCGCTCACGCTCGCGCTCTCGGTGGAGGTCCGGTGAGCGCCCCGGCCGCGCCCCCGAGGATCCTCACGCCCCGCGAAGCGGCCGCGATCCTGCGCGTGTCGGCGAAGACGGTGGTGCGCCTCTGCGAGCGCGAGGCCATTCCGGGAGCGACGCGGGTCGGCCAGCGATGGCGGATCCCGGAGTGGGGTATCGTGGCGCTCTTCTCGCCGGAGGCTGCCGGCCAACGAGGTGGACATGCCCGTCTATCCAAAGACCGGGCGCCGCGGGACGTGGCGCGTGGTGATCTCGATTCGGGGTCGGCAGAGGGAGTGGATCGTCACGGGGCCGAAGGCGCAGGCGGAGGCGTTCGAGGCGAGAAAGCGCGTCGAGATCGAGGCGGGCGAGCCCGCGGAGGTCAGAGCCGCTCCAAGGTTCTGCGACTTCTGCTTGGTCCGGTACCGCCCTCACGCTGAGATGCACCTCAGGCCCTCCACGTGGAAGGTGCGCGCCTACCAGCTCGCGACGCTCATCGAGCACTTCGGCGAGCTGCGCCTCACCGCGATCACGACCGAGAGCGTCGAGGCGTACAAGCGCCGGCGGCTCGCGGACGGCAAGCAGGCGCGCACGATCAACAACGAGCTCGCCGTGCTCCAGGCCGTCAGCACGTACGCGCGAGAGATCCCGGTGCCGATCGCCCGGTTCAACATCCAGCCGCTGCCCGTCCGTGGCCGGGGGCGCGTGACGTACTGGACCGAGGGGCAGATCAGCGCGCTCTACGAGGCCCTCGAGGAGCTGTCGCCCGAGCTGCTGCCGGTCGTGGTCTTCCTGGTGAACACGGGCTGCCGGAAGGGGGAGGCCCTCGCCCTGACGTGGGAGCAGGTCGACATCGAGCGCGGCCACATCCGCATCTGGCCGAACGCGGAGTGGCAGCCGAAGGACAACGAGCCTCGGGAGGTGCCCATCGGAGAGGCGCTGCTGCCGTGGCTGCGGCGCGAGCGGCGCTCGTCGCGATGGGTGTTCCCATGCAGCACCGGCAGCCGCTGGCGCTGCTGGCCGAAGCTCCAGTTCGACCGCGCGCGGCGCGCTGCGGGGCACGACCGCGCGTGCCCTGTCTGGACCGACCACCAGCGGGCCTGCCTCTGCGGAGCGAAGGGCCTGCGCGGCGGCCCGCACACCGCGCGGCACACGTTCGCGGCGCACTTCCTCAAGGCGCTGCCCGACATGTACCTGCTGTCCCAGCTGCTAGGGCACAGCGAGACGAGGACCTCGAAGCTCTATGCGCACCTGCTCCCGGAGCACCTGGAGCGGGCGCGCGGCGCCGTCTCGCTCGTGCCGAGCGTGGGCGCAGCGGCCGCCGAGGCGCGGCGGAGGTGGAGCTGATGGACAACGTGCCGAAGGGAGCCAGGATGCCGAGGCTCACGCTCGCGGTGGTCAACCAGAAGGGGGGCGTGGGCAAGACGACCCTCGCCGTGAACCTCGCGGCCGCGGCGCACCTGGAGGGGCGCCGGACGCTGCTGCTCGACCTCGACGCGCAGGGGTCCGCGCTCGACTGGAGCGCCACCCGTGAGGCGTCGAGCAGGCTCGACGGCCTGGCGTGCGCGAAGGCGGACCGCGCGCTCAACCTGCCCCGATTTCGCGAGCTCACCGCGGGCTACGACGTCGCCGTGCTGGACGGTCCGCCGCGGCTCGGCGACGTCACGCGCTCCGCGGCGCTCGCCGCTGACGTGGTGCTCGTACCGCTGCGCCCTGGGGCCTTCGACTGGTGGGCCGCCGCCGATACGCTGGCGCTCCTCGACTCCGCCGACCTGGCGCGCGACGAGATGCAGCGCCCGCGGGCCCGGCGGCTCTTCGTGCTGAACGCCGTGAACGAGCGCACGCGCGGCGGGCGCGCCGCCCTCGAGGCGCTGCGGTCGGTCGGCGAGCTCGCGCCGAGCATCGGCGCGCGCGTCGCGTTCAGCGACGCCGCGCTCGCGGGCGAGTCGGTGCTCACGACCGCGCCGGGCGGCCCGGCCGCGGCCGAGCTCCTGGCGGTGTGGCGCGCGCTCGCGGGGCGGAGGGAGGCGACGGATGGCTGAGCCGTTGAGGCCCACGAGGCCGAGCGAGGCGCGCGCGGCCGCGGCGGAGGAAGCGCGCCGGTTCCTCGGCGAGGGAGACCAGGTCCCGCTCAAGATCATGGTCACCGAGAAAACGCGGCTGGCGTTCAAGCGCGGGGCCGCCGCCCAGGGGATGAGCATGCGGCGCATGGTGCTCCTCTGGGCGCGCGACGCGGGCATCGAGGTGGACCTCGTCGACCTCGAGAAGCACGAATGAGCGACGAAGAGAAGGACCGCGCGATTGAGCACCTGGCGAACGTGCTGCAGGCGCATCTCGCGCCGGGCTACCGGCAGGCGGTCAAGGGGCGCAGCCGGGACGGCGCAAGTCGGGCCTGTGCCGCGAGCGCCGACGACGCCGTCGCCGAGGCGATGCTGCTGAAGCGGCCACCGGCGATCGTGCAGGCCCTGCACGACGAGAGGCTCGCGGAGGCCCGCGAAGTCGTGCTCGACGTGCTCGTGGCACGCGGTTTGGATGTTTCCGAGTCGGTACGCGTCGAGGTGTCGCGTTGCGCCGACCTCGCGCAGCTTAAGCGCTGGCTCCGGCGCGCCGTCACAGCGACGAGCGCCGTCGAGGCGGTCGACCTCAGCGGCCCCCTGAACGACACGGAGGCGAGCGGCTGATGAGCTCTCGGCAAGGCCCCCCGGGGCCGAGGAGGGGCTCACCTGGGAGGCATTCCTTCGTGCGCCAGGGAGCCCGACCGAGGCCCGCGTGGGCGGATCCCGATGGTACAAATGTACCATTTGTACCATTTGGACCATCGGCTACGCTTGAACCCATGGATCCGCGCCGCCCGCCGATGAGCCTGGCCTGCCCTCCCCACGCCGCCGGCGGGGTCGCCGCGGCCTTCCCAGCGCAGCGAGCGTACCGCGAGCCGCGCGTCGATGATCGCCTGGCGCCACCCGAGTCGCGCGTCGAGTACCTGGGCGGAAAGAAGCTCATCGCGGCGCCCGCCGACGCGCCGCATGCGACGCGCCACTGTGACCTCGCTCATGTGATCCGAGCCTACGTGGCGCCGGGCTACACGGCGGCGGTCGACATGCTCACGCGCACGTCGGCCGAGTCGGACTTCGCCCCCGACGTGAGCATCTTTCCGGCAGACCCTGACCCCGCGACCGGCGGGCGGCGCCTCGAGGAGCTCGCGTTCGAGGTCGCGAGCGAGCAGGCCATGAGCGTGCCCACAACCAAGGCTCGCGAGCTCGTCCGGCGCGGCGTGCGCCGCGTCTTCTGCCTGGTCCTCAAGCAGTCGAGCACTTTCGAGTGGTCGCGCGCGAACAACAACTGGGCGCCGTTGTCGAACGACGCCGTCATCGAGGATCGCTGCCTCGTGCGGCCGCTGCCCGTCCGCGCGCTGCTCGACGCCGCGAGCGCCGATAACGCCGTCGCCGAGGCGATGCTGCTGAAACGGCCGCCGGCGATCGCGCAGGCCCTGCACGACGAGAGGCTGGTCGCGGCCCGTGATGCGGTGCTCGCGGTCCTCGAAGCGCGCGGCCTCGACGCGTCTGAGCGGGTGCGCGCGGAGGTGTCACGTTGCACCGACCTCGCGCAGCTGAATCACTGGCTCCGACACGCGGCAACCGCCTCAGGCGCCGCCGAGGCCATCGACCTCTCGGAGAAGGCCCGCGGGAGCTGAGGGCATGGGCCAGCCTGCCGAGAAGCACCGCCGCGCGACGTACGCCGACCTCGAGGCGGTTCCGCCGCACAAGGTGGCGGAGCTCATCGGCGGCGAGCTGCACGTGACCTCTCGCGGCGCGCCGCGGCACGCCAATGCGAGGGGAGCTCTTCTCGTCGAGCTCGGCCCGTTGGATCGACCCGGGGGCTGGTGGATTCTGAACGGGCCCGAACTGCACTTCCCCGACCCGAGCTCGCCGGATGACTCGGACGTGCTCGTGCCGGACCTCGTGGGCTGGCGCCGCGAGCGCATGCCCGAGCTCCCCGAGACGGCCTACGTCGAGCTGGCGCCGGACTGGGTCTGCGACGTCTTGACCGAGTCGACCGAGGAGCTGAAGCGCGAGCTGAAGATGCACGTCTACGCGCGCGAAGGCGTGCGGCACGCATGGCTCGTCGATCCTCGCAAGCGGACGCTCGAAGCGCACACGCTGCTCCCGAGCGGTGCCTGGGCTCTGGTTGGAACGCACCGGGAAGCGGCGCGCCTGCGCATCGCGCCGTTCCAGGCGATCGAGCTCGACCTCGCCGCACTCTGGGCGAAGTAGGAGTAGGCCGGCGGCGCGTTGCTGGGCGGCGCAGCGTCTTTCGGGGACAGCCGCCGAGCTCGGCCCCCTACTCGCTTGGCGATCCGCCGGCGCCGCATCGACGTGGCTGGCCGTGTCACAGCCCTTTGGACTCGTCGATGCGGCGCACCCGGCGGCGGACAGCACGCGGACGCGCGAGCGGAGCGTAGCACGGGGCTGCTCACAGGGCCGCGCGCGCCGACCGTCTGCTCGTCCCGAGGAGGGTCGAAGCGCGACCCGGCCTGGCCAGGATCTGGCCAGGCTCCGCATTCCCGCTGTGGCCTCTGAGGGCTCCGGTGGCCGAAAAACGCCGCTAAATCTGGCCCTGCCACGGTGACCAGTATAATCGCACTCTAGAGGTCGCAGGTTCGATCCCTGTCAGGTCCACCCTCGAAGCAGCTCAGTTCTCTTTCTTAACCGTTCTTCTTCGTCCTCCCCGCAATCGCTCTTCGCTCGAGAGCGTGCGGCTTCATGAGAAGCGGTCCGCGTAGAGCGTGCGAGCTCACGCGATTGCGCAATGACGCCCGAAGGGGTGTTTTCATCCGCGCCGGGTCAGCTCGCAGCGCGCTGAGCTCCCGGTGCGGGGCGCTCGTCGACAGCGCCGTGTGCCTCGCTGCGCTGAGCTCCCGCGCGGCTGCGGATGGCGCTCACAGCGCCGCGTGAGTCATGTCGCTCCGCGGTCGATGAGATGGAGCGCCCACGGGGGCGGCGCGCGGCGCGATCCGATGCGCTCCTCGGCGCGCAGAGGCCGCGCGGCCGATGGGCTCACGCTGCCGGCGCCTCCGCGCTGCCTGGCGCTCGGCTCGCCGAGACGGCGCGGAGGCTCGGATCGCTCACTCGTCGATCGGCTCGAAATCGGCCTTGGTCGCGCCGCACTCCGGGCACATCCAGGAGTCGGGCAGGTCCTCGAACGAGGTCCCGGGCGCGATGCCGGTGTCGGGGTCACCGACCCCCGGGTCATAGACGAATCCGCACACCAGACACCGATATTTCTTCATCCGTGGTCCTCCTCAGGAGCTCGACGAGCGGCGCAAGACGCTACCACGAGGGCGGACACGACCGCAGATGAACCTTCTGGTCCGCACCGCAGCTCTCGCCGCGGCGCCCAGGTCCCGCGCCTCGGCGCGCCGCCCCGCCGATCGCGGGCCCGAGGGGCGGGCGCCTCACGGCGGCGCCGGAGCGCCGCGCACCGCGAGCTGCTTCTTCCGCAACACGCGCGCGATCGGCCAGTAGGCGAGCCGGAGCACCCACCGCGGGCAGATGACGCCGAGATGGATGACGAGCCACGCCACCACCCCGGGCACCACGAGCGCGCGGCCGCGGTCCACCGCGCGGACCAGCGTGCGCGCGCAGCGCTCCGGGGAGATCGAGAGGAGCGCTGGAGGCTCGAGGCCCGTGAAGTTGCCGGCCACCTCGTTGAACTCGGTCCTCACGGGCCCCGGACAGACCTGCGTCACCCGCACGCCGGTGCCGGCGAGGTCGAGGCGGAGCGCTTCGGTAAAGCTCGTGACGAAGTGCTTCGTGCCGACGTACGAGGCCATCCCGGGCCCGAACGTCATCCCGAAGCCGGAGCTCACGTTGGCGATCGCGCCGCGCCCGCGCGACACCATCGGGCCGACGAGCCGGTGCGTGAGGTACGCGAGGCTCGTCACGTTCAGCGCGATCATCTGCTCGGTGCGCGACCACGCGGACAGGTCGAACACGCCGAGGTCGCCGAAGCCGGCGTTGTTGACGAGGACGTCGACCCCCCCGACCTCGGCCTCGACGGCGAGCAGCATCGCGTCGACCGCGGCCCGATCGGTGACGTCGCAGCCGAAGACGAGCACGGCGAGCGCCGGGCGCGCCGCGACGAGCTCGGCGCGCAGCGCCTCCAGGCGATCCTTGCGGCGCGCGACGAGCACGAGCGCCCGGGCGCGATGGGCGATCTCGTGCGCCAGCGCGCGGCCGATGCCCGACGACGCGCCGGTGATGAGCACGACCCCGCTGTCGATCGGCGATTGCACGGCCGGAAGGGTTGCCCGGCGCCCCCCGGGCGCGCAAGGGGCCCCTCGCCGGCCGGCCTCGTGTCGCCCACGGTCCCGCGCTTCCGCCCTCCCGCGCTTCCGCTATCCGGCGTTTCCGCGTTTCCGCGCTTCCGTTATCCGGCGTTTCCGCGCTCCCACGCTTCCGCCCTCCCGCAGCCCACCCACCACACCCCGCAGGCCGCGCGAGCGCGCCGCGCGGCATCTCGGAGAAATTGGGCGAAGCGGAGAAGCGCACCTCGGAGGAGATAGGCGCGCAGGAGGCACCTCGACATCCATTGCGCTACCTTCGAGACCGCGAGTCGCAGCCGACCGGTAACATGCATCACCCCGGAGGCGCCCCCGCGACCGCCGCCAGCACCGCGCCTTGGCCGGCGAGCGCGCCCGACGGCGCGGCCGCGGCGCGCGTTGACGTCCACGGCGGCTCTCTCATACCGTGGACGGCGTCCTCACGAGCCAGGAGACCTCATGCGTTGGCCCTCATCTCTCATCAGTGCGCTCTTCCTCGCCGCCGGGCTGGGCGCCTGCGAACGATCCGCGGATTACGAGCACAAGGCCCCCCCGGCCTCGAACACGGCAAAGCCGGCCGCGACCGCAGCGGCGACAAGCGACGTGAAGCCGCTCGTCTTCGATCCGAAGGACGTCAAGTCCTTCAAGGTCCTGCCCGCCAAATTCGAGAGCGACAAGAACCCGATCACCGATGACAAGGTGACCCTGGGAAGGATGCTGTGGTACGAGACGCGCCTCTCGAAGAACCAAGAGCTCTCCTGCAACTCGTGTCATGGCCTCTCGACCTACGGCGTCGACAACAAGCAGTTCTCCTCCGGGCACAAGGGCCAGCTCGGCGGCCGCAACTCGCCCTCTGCGTACAACGCGGGCTTCCACGTCGCCCAGTTCTGGGACGGCCGCGCGGCCACGCTCGAGGACCAGGCCAAAGGGCCTATCCTGAACCCGGTCGAGATGGCCATGCCGGACGAGAAGCGGGTCATCACGACGCTCAAGTCGATCCCCGACTACGTGAAGCTCTTCAAGACGGCCTTCCCCGACGACAAGGAGCCGATCACCTACGACAACATGGCCAAGGCGATCGGCGCGTTCGAGCGCGGCCTGGTCACGCCGTCGCGCTTCGACAAGTTCCTGGGCGGCGACGACAAGGCCCTTACCGCCGAGGAGAAGGCCGGCTTCCACAAGTTCATCTCGCTCGGGTGCCCGACCTGCCACACGGGCGTGGCCGTCGGCGGCTCGACGTTCCAGAAGCTCGGCCTCGTGAAGGAGTACCCCGGCCTCAAGGACAACGGGCGCTTCGACGCCACGAAGGACGAGAAGGACAAGTTCTTCTTCCGCGTCCCGAGCCTCAGGAACGTCGAGAAGACCTTCCCGTACTTCCACGACGGCTCGCTCGCGACGCTCGACGAGACCGTGACCAAGATGGCGTGGCACCAGCTCGGCGTGGAGGCCAAGCCCGAAGAGGTGAAGTCCATCGTCGCGTTCCTCAAGTCGCTCACCGGCGACCTCCCGACCGACTACATCAAGCAGCCCGAGCTGCCCAAGAGCGGGCCGACCACGCCCAAGGCCGACCCGACGTGAGCTGATCACGCTGTTCACGCCGTTCACCTGATTGCGCCGGGAGGGCGGATCGGCTCTGCTCCGCCCTCTCGGATGAGCATGAGCTCCAGCGACGACGGACGATCCGCGCCCGCTCCAGAGGACGGAGCGGGCGCGTCCGCGGAAGGGGCTCGCGACGCGAGCGAGGGGCGCACCTCGAGGGCGCTCGTCTTCGTGCGCGAGCGCTTCGACGGCGCGTGCCTCGCCTTCCCCGTCGCGGCGCCGGACGTCGCGAGCTTCGGCCGCGACGAGGACGTCCTCGTCGAGCAGCAGCTCTTCCTGCGCGAGCACGCCATACGCGCCCGGCCCGAGGCGGTCTCCCGGCTCTCGTTCCCGCAAGGGACGGGCCTCCTCTCCGTGAGCGTCGCCGTCCCGCGCGACGATCTGCCGCGCAAGCTGCGGAACGAGGTGCCGGTGAGCTTCCCCTGCGTCGTCGTGCCGGCCGGCGAGCTGAGCGGGCGCGGGCAGACGGAGACACCGGCGGAGCGCGGCGATGGCGACGCGTGGGTGCTCGTGCCGAGCCTCGGGCACGCGTTCTACGTGGAGGCGGGCGAGCCGATCGAGGCGGCGATCCGGCACGAGGTGCGCCGGCTGCTCGCGTCGCAGGTCCTGTCGACGTGGGAGCACCTGGGGCTCCTGCCCGGGAGCGCGCACCGCCTGGAGGTGCTCCACACGCGGCTGCCCGAGCCCGAGCGCGCGGGCGGGCACGGGCCGCGCGGCGCCTCGATCGTGGAGCGCGCGAGGCGGAAGAAGGCGGTGGAGACGCTCGTCGCGGTGGCGACGCCGCTCCACGTGGCGGCGCAGCGGAGCCCGCACGCGACGCCGCCGCTCGCCTGCCGCGACGCGGAGCTCGCGCGCCTCGCGGCGCTGCTCGACGGCGAGGAGCGCCTCGGCGTGCTGCTCGTGGGCCCGGAGCACGCCGGGAAGACCGCGCTGGCGCTGGCGTACGTCGCCCGCCAGACGCGGCTCGTCTACGCGACGTCGGGCGCGCAGCTCATCGCGGGCATGAGCGGGCTCGGGCAGTGGCAGGAGCGCATCCACGGCGTGATGGAGGCCGCCGCCGCGCTCGACGCGGTGCTCTACTTCGAGAACCTCGACGACCTCCTGGCCGAGCGCGTCGACGGGGGGCACGTGGACCTGGCCGGCGCGATGCGGCCCTACCTCGACGAGGGGCGGGTGCGCGTCCTGTGCGAGCTCCGGGACGACCGGCTCGACGCGCTCGAGGGGCGGCACTGGGCGTTCTTCGCGGGCCTGAGCCGCATCCGGATCGATCCGCTCTCGGCCGAAGGCACCCGGAAGGCGCTCGGCGCGCGCGCCGAGCGCGACGGCCGCGTCGAGCCGCACCGCCCCGCGGTCGCGGCCGACGCGCTGACGGCGCTCGTCGATCTGGCGGAGCGCTACCTGCCGTACAGCGCGTTTCCCGGCAAGGCGGTCCGCCTCTACGAGGACCTGCGCGCCGTGCACGAGCGGGAGCGGACAGCGCAGGGGGAGCCGGTCACGCTCGGGCGGGGCGATCTCTACGAGCTGTTCTCGATGCGCACGGGGATGCCGGCGTTCCTGCTGCGCGACGATCTCCCGCTCCGCGTCGACCGCGTGGCGCGCGGCCTCGGCGCGAGCGTGGTCGGGCAGGAGCGCGCGGTGCGCGCGCTCGCCGAGACGATCGCCGTGGTGAAGGCGGGGCTCTCGCCGCCGGACAAGCCGCTCGCGGCGTTCCTCTTCGTGGGGCCGACGGGCGTCGGCAAGACCGAGCTGGCCCGCGCGCTCGCCGCGCTGCTCTTCGGCTCGCCCGATCGGCTCTCGCGGTTCGACATGAGCGAGTTCTCGAGCGAGGGCGCGGCCGATCGCCTGATCCGCGGGACCGACGGCGCGGGCGGGCTGCTCACGCAGCGCGTGCGCGAGCAGCCGTTCTGCGTGCTCCTGCTCGACGAGATCGAGAAGGCCCACCGGGCCGTGTTCGATCTCCTGCTGCAGGTGCTCGGCGAGGGGCGCCTGTCCGACGCGCGCGGCAGGACGGCGTACTTCCACAACGCGATCGTGATCATGACCTCGAACCTCGGCGCGGCGGAGCGGCGCGCGCGGGCCGGGTTCGCCGGCGAGCGGGGCGCGGAGCGGCCGGAGGAGCAGGCCGCGCTGGACGAGGCGCACTACCAGCGCGTCGTCGCGGGCGCGTTCCGGCAGGAGTTCGTGAACCGCATCGATCGCGTCGTGCCGTTCCGGGCGCTGACCCGCGCGGAGCTCGCCGAGGTCGCGCGCCTCACGGCGCAGCGCCTCGCCCAGCGCCGCGGGCTGTCGGAGGCGGGCGTCGCGCTCGAGGTGTCGGAGCGGGCGCTCGCGCGGCTCGCCGAGGACGGCCACGCGCCGGCGTACGGGGCGCGGGCGCTGCGCCGGCACGTCGAGGAGCACCTCGCGGCGCCGCTCGCGCGGCTGCTCGCGAAGCTCGGGGGCGACGCGCGGGAGCTCACGGTGTGGGTGGCCGAGGCGGGCGAGCCTGACGCGGCGGCGCCCGCCGACGGCGCCGTCGTGGCCCGCGCCGAGACGCCCGCGCTCCGCCTCGTGGCGCGGCGGCGGCGCGCGGCGAAGGCGGCGCAGCAGGCGTTCGGCGTCGAGCAGCTCGGCGAGCTCCGGCGCGAGGTGGACCGGTGGATGGGCCTCGGGCCGCTCGAGCAGCTCAAGGAGCAGATCGACTTCCTGCTGACGCAGCTGAGCCTCGCGAGCGGGCCGTCGCGCGATCGGCGGAAGGAGATCGACGCCGCGGCGCTGCAGGCGGAGCACCACCGGCTGAGCGAGCTCTGGGGGCAGATCGAGCGCGCGCAGGAGGAGATGCACGGCGTCGAAGAGCTCGCCCTGATGGCGCTGCTCGAGGGCGAGGAGGTGCGCGGGCTCGCGGGCGAGGCGCGCGCGGCGTGGGACGGCGTGCGCAAGGTGCTGCCCCGCGCGCTCGTCGCGACCGAGTCGCGGCGCGACGCGATCACGCTGATCCTGGAGGAGCTCGACGCGGGGGCGTTCGAGCGGTGGCTCGCGCCGCTCCTCAGGCAGCTCCCGCGGCGCGGGTGGAGCGCGACGCTGCACATCGACGGCGAGCGGGCCGGGCCCAACGACGGCGCGTGGCCCGCGAGCCGGCGGTGGGGCCCGCCGCGCGCCCCGGGCGACGTGCTGGAGGCGCTCGACAAGCCGAAGCGCGGGTTCCGGAGCGTGCTCCTCCGCTGCACCGGCGCGTACGCCGGGGCGTTCCTCTCGCTGGAGCGAGGGCTCCACCGGGTGGTCGCGCGCAAGCGGGACGCGGGCGAGGCTTCGGACGACGGCCGGCTGCACGTATTCGTGCACTTCGTCGCGCACGCGGCCGACATCGCCGAGGACCAGTGGGAGCACAGGTCGCTCGCCCCGCCGCCCGCCGGCTCGGCCGCGGCGCGGCGGCGCGGGGCGGCCGCGCGCGAGCTCGACGAGGTCGAGGGCGCGGCGCTGATCGCGGGGCGCAGGGCGCGGATCGCGATGGATCCGGCCTGGTACTGGGAGCGGCTCGACGAGGTCGCGCTGACGCACCTGCTCCTGTTCGAGGACGAGGGGAGCGGGCTGGATCGGAGCGAGTACTTCAGCGCAGGCGGGGACGGCGCGGCGCTGGATGATTTGCCCGACGCCTGACCTGGCGGAGCCACTACCCTGAGGCCGTGCACTTCACGATCCCGCTCTTCGAACGGCGGACCACGAACGTCGAGTGCGTGACGCTCGGCCTCGGCCCGAGCACGCGCTCGCGGGAGGGGCGGCACTCGGAGCGCGTCCGGCGCCTGCTCACCGACGAGCTCAGGCCCGTCTTCGAGAAGGCGCGCGCGGCCGAGATCGCGCGCTTCGAGTTTCCCCGCGGCATCCGGCTCGAGAAGGTGCGCCTCGAGCTCACGCTCTCCGGCGCCGCCGAGCGGCGCAAGGTGAGCGGGCTCTGCCCCGTCGTGCTCGAGCCGCGCTGGGCCTCGGAGCAGGAGCGCATCGTCTTCGCCTACCACCCCGCCCGCCAGGGCGAGGCCGCGCCGATCCGCGAGGATCTCCCGCTGGACGAGCAGCTCCGCGCGCTGTTCCAGGTCGCGTGGGCCGCGCTCGACGACGACGAGATCGCGCGGCTCTGGAGCCGGGGCAAGGAGCGCATCACGGCGCTGTCGTTCTCGTGCGCCCCGCGCTCGGCGCTCGCCGATCTGCCGGATCGACCGGGCGACGACGACACCGGCGCCGATCCGGCGTTCCGCTGGAAGAAGCGCCGGGGCCTCAAGGTCCTGCCGAGCCTCGGCGTGAGCCTCACGCAGCGCGCGGCCCAGGGCAACCTCGACGCGGGCGTGCCGCGATCGCCGCAGCGCGAGCAGCTCGCGCTGCTGCTCGGCGCGGGCAGGGCGCAGCCGGTCGTCGTCGTCGGCCCGCCGGGGTGCGGCAAGACGACCCTGATCCACCGGGCGGTGCTCGATCTGCTCGCGGCCGACGGGTACGGCGCGCACAAGAACCTCGACCGCGTCCGCGACGTCTTCGCCGTGAGCGGCCGCAGGCTCATCGCCGGGATGAGCCACCTCGGCGACTGGGAGAAGCGGTGCGTCGAGCTCGTCGACGACGCGCGCAGCCGCGGCGCGATCCTCGTGATCGACGACCTCCACCACTTCGGCCGGATCGGCAGGTCGCGCGAGAGCGAGCGCTCGCTCGCCGATTTCTTCCGCGGCCCGCTCTCCCGCCGCGAGATCGTGATGGTCGGCGAGTGCTCCCCCGAGGCGTTCCGCCTCCTCGAGCAGGAGTCCCCGTCGTTCGCGGCCCTGTTCACGCCGCTCTTCCTCCCCGAGGCGACGCCCTCCGAGACGTTCCGCCTCATGGTGCGGGAGGTCCGCGCGCTCGAGCAGCGCCACGCCGCCCGCGTGAGCCCGTACGTGCTGCGGACGATCCTCGATCTCGGCGGCTCGCTCCTCTCGGCGCAGGCGCTGCCGGGCAAGGCCGTCGACCTCCTGCGCGAGGTCGTCCGCGCGGGCGTGACGCCCTCGCCCTTCGGGGAGCCGGGGCCGGCGCGCGGCCACGCGCCGCGATCGGTCGGCTCGCAGGACGTGCTGCGGCTCCTGTCGCAGAAGACCGGCGTACCGCGGCTCCTCCTGGGCGGCGACGAGCCGCTCGACGCCGGCGCGCTGGAGGAGGAGCTCGGCCGGCGGGTGATCGGCCAGCCGGAGGCCGTGCGCGCCGCCGCGGACCTCGTGGCGCGCATCAAGGCGGGCCTCGTGGATCCGCGGCGCCCGTACGGCGTGTACCTGTTCACAGGGCCGACGGGGACCGGCAAGACCGAGCTCGCCAGGTGCATGGCGGAGCTCATCTACGGCAGCGCGTCGCGCCTGCTCCGCTTCGACATGAGCGAGCAGAGCGGCCCGGACGCGCCGGCGCGGCTCGTCGGCGATCGCTACGCGCCCGACGGGCTCCTGACGCAGCGGGTGCGAGAGCAGCCGTTCTCGCTGGTGCTGCTCGACGAGATCGAGAAGGCGCACCCGTCGGTGCACGGCCTCTTGCTCCAGCTCTTCGAGGACGGGCGGCTCACGGACGCGGCGGCGAGGCCCGCGCACTTCCACCACGCGGTCGTGGTGATGACGTCCAACCTGGGCGCGCGGTCGCGGGCGCTGGTGGGCTTCGGCGGCGCGGGGCTGCCCGAGGCGCGGGCGCTCGCGATCGCGGAGGAGTCGGCCCAGGAGGTCGCGCGGGCGGTGCGCGACTTCTTCCCGCCCGAGCTGTTCAACCGGATCGACCGCGTCGTGCCGTTCCGGCCGCTGACGCCCGAGGTGGCGGTGCGGGTGGCCGAGAAGGAGCTCGACCGGCTGCTCGCCCGGCGCGGGCTCGCCGAGCGGAGCGCCTTCGTGCGCCGGGGCGCCGGCGTGGCCGAGCGGATCGCGCGCGAGGCGTTCGTTGCCGAGGACGGCGCCCGCTCGGTGAAGCGGTTCATCGAGGACGAGATCGGATCGCTGCTGAGCGACGCGCTCACCCGCGGCGCGCCCGCCGCGATGCAGGTGATCCGCATCTTCACGACCACGCGCAGCGACGGCGCCGAGTCGCCCGGGTCACCCGAGTCGCCCGCGTCACCCACGTTTGCGCTGCACCGCGAGGCGCTCGCGGAGGCCGAGCCCGCGGCCGCGGCGTGGGCCCTCGCGCCGCTCATGGCGAGGCCGCTCGGCGCGCTCACGGCGGAGCTCTCGCTGCTGCTCGAGTTCGTCGACGCGCTCGATCGGAGCGACGACCTCGCGCGCCTCTCCGAGCGGATCCGCTACCACCTCGCGGAGCACAGCCGGACCGCGGCGGAGGGGCCCGAGGCGCACGAGCACGCGGAGGCGGTCTACAACCTCGACGCCATGCGCGGCGCGATCCGGGCGTTCCGCGAGCGGATCGACCTCGTCCGGCGGCGGAGCGGCGACGACGACGAGCAGCAGCACCTCGACCTGGAGGTGCGGCGGTTCGGCTACGTGACGGTCGAGGACGAGTGGAGCCGCTCCCGGGTGCGCCTCTTCCACCGGCGCCAGCTGCCGGGCCCGCTGCGCCGGCCGGCGAAGCAGGAGGTCCTTGAGTGCATCGCGGAGGGCCACGCGCTCCGGCGCGCGCTCCGCAAGGTGGACGAGCCGGGCCAGCACGCGGTCCTCATCGAGCTGCTCCGCGCGGCGCGCTTCGACGAGAGGCCGGCCGGCGCGCGCGACGAGCCCGAGGAGGGGCTCTTCGAGGCGCTCGCGCGCGCCTACGGCGAGGCGGGGGGCGAGGTGGAGGGGTGGGCCTGCGCGCCCCTCTGCAGCGCGTCCGACGGCGACGGGCACGCGCGCGTGGTCGAGCAGGGCCGCGGGGCGGCGGGGCTCGAGGCGCTGCTCGCCGCCCCCGGGCGCGGGGCCGAGCTCCTCGTCCTGAGCGTCGTGGGCCTGTGCGTGACGGACTTCTTCGAGCTGGAGACGGGCGCGCACGTCTGGACGTCGCTCTCGCGAGGCCCCGAGGTGGTGCGGGTGCGCGTCCTGCCGGCCCGGCCGGGCCTCTCGCCGGCGGGCGCGGTCCGGGAGCACCTCGAGCTGCAGGCGGCGTTCGACGAGGCGGCGCGGCGCGGGCGCGCGCTCCCGCCGAACCCAGCCGAGCTCCTCCCGGTGGTGCGACGGGTCCGGTTCGACCCGCCGCGCCGCCCGGGCGCGACGGCGTCTATCGAGATCGAGGACTACGTGATGGGATATGCCGAGTCGGCGCTGGTGCGGAGCCTGTCGCAGGCGCTGGCGCCCCTGTGGCTGCTCCGGATGAGCCGGGAGGACGTCGCGTAAGCCCGTAAGCCGGCGCGCCCCGGGCTGCTGCTCCGGGAACGCGCGGCGGTGGGCGGCCTCTCAGGGCAGCCGGAAGAGCGGGCGACCGTACTCCATGAAGGGCCACGGGATGGCGGCGAGGATGACGAGCAGCGTGATGAGGACGCCGAGCGCCAGGCGCCGGTGCTGCGCGGTGGGGTCCGGGGCTCGCTTCGCCCGGGCCCAGGCGACGTGGGCGACCGCCACCGCCACGATCATGGTGAAGATGTGCTCGACGGCGAAGAAGCGCAGCGCCGCGATGGGCATGGCGGCCTTCAGCGCGGCCAGCGACGTGGGCCTGAGCGGGCTGAGCGCGGTGTAGAGCAGGATGCCGAGGAGGAACTGGGCGTCGAGCGAGCCGACGAACGCCGCGCCGACCTTGCGATCCGCCGCCGTCCACGGCCCCCGCTGAGCCCAGCCACGGACCGACCGCGCGAGCGCCAGGAGCCCGAGCAGCAGGACGACCCAGCGCAGCCACGAGTGCGCGACGAGGACGAACGAATAGATCATGGACCCTGCTTTCCGGCCGCGGTGCCGGCCTCGATGATGTACTGCGCGATGTCGGCGAGATCCGACTCCCGGACGCCGCGGAAGCTGGGCATCGGGGGGACGTCGGCGCGCTTGCGCCCCGGGGTCACGGCCCAGCGGACGATGCCCGCGGGATCGGCCCTGTAGAGCCCTGCGATCTCGCTGAGCGGAGGGCCGACCAGCTTGGAGCTGGGGGCGTGGCACGCCGCGCAGAGGGTGGAGAACATGGCCTTGCCCTTCGCGGCCTGCGGCGAGAGCGCGACCGCCTCCTCGGCGGGCCTCTTGCACGCGGCCACGAGCAGGAGCAGGGCGGCGAGGATCGGCGACCACTTCATGCGGGCGGCCCGGAACATAGCGCGCGACGGCCCGCGTGGGGCCGACGTCGCGCTGCGAGGATCACCAGGGCGCCGCGCGCCCGGCCAGCCCGAGCTGGCGACCGCGGCGCAGGGCGCAGGGGAAACGCCGTCGCATCACGACGGTCACTGCGTCTTGAAGAGGTCCAGGATCCCCTGCCCGATCGCGGCCGGGTCCGGCACCGCGACGCCGGTCGGCTCGGTGCCCTCGAGGAACACCTCCTCCACAGCGCCCTCCTGGCCAGGGAACGCCGGCATCCCGCTCTCCGGGTCGATCGGGAGGCGCACGATCCCGAGCGGCTCCGGGAAGTCGGTCGCCGGCCGCCCCGCGTGCGCCTTCTCCATGAACGCGATGAACGCCGGCAGGGCGGCGCTGCTGCCCACCTCGCGCGCGCCGAGCGTCGTGGCGTCGTCGAAGCCGGTCCACACGGCGCACGCGATGTCGGTCGAGTAGCCGACGAACCACGCGTCCCTCGCGTCGTTCGTCGTCCCGGTCTTTCCGGCGATCGGCCGGCGCAGCGAGAGCGCCTGCTTCGCCGTGCCGACCTTCACGACCGAGGTGAGCAGGTCCGTCGTGATGTACGCCTCCGCCGCGGTCATCACCGGACGCGGCGGGGGCCGCGCCGGCAGGGGCAGCGCCTCGCCGCGCGGGCCCGCGATCCTCGTCACGAGGACGGGCTCCTGGTACGCGCCGCCCGCGGCGAACGTCGCGTAGGCGGCCGCCATCTCGCGCGGGGTCACCTCGTAGGAGCCGAGCGCGAGGGACAGGTCCGCGCCGAGCTTCGACGCGATCCCGAGCTCGCGCGCCCACGCGACAACGCCCTCGGGGCCGACGTCCCGGAGCGCCGACACCGCGGCCACGTTCACGCTGTGGGCGAGCGCCTCGCGCAGGCGCTTCGGGCTCTGCCCTTCGCTCTCGTCGTAGTTGCCGGGCCGATAGCCCTCGAGCGCCGCCGGATCGGTCTCGAGCATCGACGCGGCCGTGAGCTTTCGCGAATGGATGCCGTAGCCGTAGACGATCGCCTTGAAGGTCGATCCTGGCTGGCGGTGCGCGTTGCTCGCCCGATCGAGGCCGCCGCGCGCGCCCTCGTAGCCGCCGGCGAGCGCGACGATCTCGCGCGTGCGCGCGTCGATCGCGACGAGCGCCCCCTGCGGGCCGAGGTCGAGCCGGAGCTTGCCGGCCTCGGGATCGCCCTCGAAGCGCACGCGCAGCACCTTGCCGACCTCGGCGAAGCGGCTCGGCGGGAGCCCGCGCGGGTTGTACCGGCGCTCCTTGCGCAGATCGACGGTGCCTTGCGCCGTGCCGACGCGGACGGCCAGCGTCCCGCGCGCGTCGTCGGCGCCGGTCACCGCGCCGAGGTAGGCGCGGCCCGCGTCCTTGGGCGCGCCCTGGAACGGCGCCGGATCCCCCTTGGCGCGGGTGAACGGCGCGACGAGCCCGTGCCGCGCGGCGTAGGCGTCGAGGTTCTGGCGCACCGCCGCGCGCGCCGCGGCCTGCATCTTCGGGTCGATCGAGGTCACGACCGTGTAGCCGCCGTACCTCGCGTCGGGCCCGACGGCCTTCCGCAGCGCGCGCTCGGCCTCGGCGAGGACCTCGGGCGCGAGCTCGTCCAGGTGCTCCGGCTCGGGCGCGAGGCGGATCGGCTCCGCGAGCGCAGCGTCGATCTGCGCCGCGGGCAGGAAGCGCTTCTCGCGCATCTGACCGAGCACGAAGGCGCGGCGCTTCTCGGCGCGCTCCTTGTTCACGCGCGGCGAGTAGATGGAGGGCCCCTTCACGAGGCCCGCGAGGAGCGCCGCCTCGGCCAGCGTGACCTGACGGACGCTCTTGCCGAAGTAGAACCGCGCCGCCTCCTCGACCCCGTAGCGCCCGTGCCCGAAGTAGATGTGGTTCAGGTAGAGCTCGAGGATCTGGTCCTTCGTGAGCTCCTGCTCGATGCGGCGCGCGAGGAGGAGCTCGCGCACCTTCCGGTCCAGCGTGCGCTCGTGCGTGAGCAGCACGTTCTTCACGACCTGCTGGGTGATCGTGCTGCCGCCCTGGCGCGCCTCCGCCGAGCGCAGATTGACGATCAGCGCGCGGAGCATGCCCAGGTAATTGAGGCCGTCGTGTTTGTAGAACCTGGCGTCCTCGGCCGCGAGCGCAGCGAGGCTCATCACCGGCGGGATCTCGATGACGGGCACGAGCGTCCGGCGCTCGACGAAGAGCTCACCGATGACGGTGCCGTCGCGCGCGAGGAACCGCGTCACTTGCGGCGGGTTGTAGCTCTTGAGCTCCTCGGTGGTCGGCAGGTCGCGCTCGTAGTGATGGACGACGAGGAAGAAGGCGACCACGGCGACGGTAAGGAGGCAGGCGAGGGCGATCGCGAGCCGCTTTCCCCAGCGGAGGAGCAGCGCGCGGGGCGGCAGCTTGGGCCGCGGCGCGCGAGGCTCCCGCCGCAAGCGCCGCAAGAGCGCGCCCTGCGCCGCTCGCAAGAGCGTGCCCAGCGCCGCTCGCGCACGCTCGGCCGCGGACCGCCGCGGGGACCAGAGCCGCGTCGGCGCGCGCTCGCTCGGCGAGGGGCCTGAGCCATCGGCGCCACCGTCATCGGGGAGCGTACGTTCCACGGGTGCGGCCCGATCGCTCGATGCGTCGGGCGGCACGGCGGGCTTTCGCGGGAGATCCGGGGTCATGCGTCAGCGCGCCGGAATCACCAGCCCCGTCGCGGCGGTGAGCCGATCCAGCCACGCCACAATATCACGAGCCCGGACATCGACGCAGAGGCCTCATGGCTGCCGGCGTCCCAGCCGTGGAGCGCAAAATTTTTGGTGCGGGCATCGGCCCATGGCAGGCTGCGGCGAGACCTGGAGAAGAGGTGAGAGGCGCCGCGCCCTCGCCGGCCCGATCGATAACGCCGTGCCCATGACGAAGCTCAAGATTGGCTCAAGTGGAGAGAGGGGTCTCGGCGTCTTCGCGTGCGGCCTCATCGCGAAGGACGAGACGGTCGAGCGTGTGCCGGTGATCGTGCTCCCGGATCCGCAGTGGGAGCTGCTCGAGCAGACGGCGCTCCACGCGTATTACTTCCTCTGGGGAGAGCACGCGGCGGCGATCCCGACCGGGCTCGGGATGCTGTACAACCACTCCCCCGAGCCAAACGCAAAGGTCATCCGACACCTCGAGTCGAGGGAGATGGAGATCGTCGCCGTGCGCGACATCCATCCAGGCGAAGAGGTGACGTTCCGCTACGAGTCCGTCTGGTTCCCTCTGAAGTAATCTCTTCCGAGGTGCTCCATGGCGGGGCGCATCTTCGTGCGTTACGGGCTCATCGGCGCCGTTCGGCTCGATCCGTTGGATCCAGAACCGTGGCGCACGAAGTATCGCCGCTGCCCGCTGCGACAACTCTCGGACGTCGATCGAGGCGCCGTGGTGCGCGATGCTGGGCACCGTCGCATGCCACCGGCAGAGTCGAACTGTGACGTCCGTGCGGAGGTGAGGACGGGATTCGAACCCGCGTATAACGGTTTTGCAAACCGTTGCCTAACCACTTGGCTACCTCACCGACTGTTCGAAGCGGCGCGTGGTCATGCCTCATCTCCGCCCGGCTGTCAACGCCTTTGGTGCCCCCCGTCTCCATTCACGATTCACGCGGCCGAGCCGCCTCTTCCGCCAGCGCTCCGCCGCGCTCGTCCAGTCGCCGTTCTCGCTCTGTCTTCCAGCTTCCAGCTTCCTCCGTCCCGATCCTGGAGCCGGCGAAGGGGGGAGGGGGAGCGCACGGCGCGCGCTGGGGACGGGCCGCTGTCCGAGCGACTCTGCGTCTGCGTTCACCTCGCGAAGCGAGGTGAACGCAGACGCTCACGCGAGTTCGGCGGGGCCCCAGCGCGCGCCGTGCGCTCCCCCTCCCCCCTCCGCCGGCCGCTGCCCCTTGGAGGGGTGCTCCCCGCGTTCCCCCGCAGCCCTCCAGAACCCCCGCACCGCACCGCGCCGCGGCGCCGCCCCGCGCTGATTACTGTTCGCGCCCGCCGCGCCGCGTCCTTCTCGCGCGCGGCACCCTCTCCCGCCCCCCCAGGGCTCGCCCGATGTAGCTGGCCATGTAGACCGCCCGCCGCGTCGCCTGGAGCAGCCCGCGCGGCACGATCCCCTTCCCCGTCTGGAACGGGTTGAAGCGGAGGGCGCGCTGGTCGATGTCCACCAGCTCGTACAGCTCCATATCGGCCACTGCCATCCACCGCGCGCGCGAGCCCCCTCGCCTCACCTCGAGGCGCATCAGCGCGAGCCCCGCCGCAGCGGCGCGCTCCAGCTTCTCCCGGCGGTTGCCTTTCACCACCGACGCGCGCAGCGGCACCAGGCGGAACTCCGCGCGACCGAGGCCGGCCACGTCGAACCGCGCCAGCGCGTAGTAGTCGTTGTCCAGGAAATCGTGCCTCTTCGTCGTGAAGAGCGCGAACGGGAGCAGCCAGAATCGCCGCGCGCTCACGAAGAGGAGGTCCTGATCGCCGGCGCTCGCGGCCGGCGTCACCTCTTCGCTGGTCCGGAAGCGCACCGCGACCCCCAGCACCTCCGGACGGCGCTCGCCCTTGCCGTCCCGCCACCGCCATATCCCGCCCGAGAGCCGCACGAGCGCCGGCCCCGCAAGCCGCTGCGCCAGCGCGCCGACCTCGCCCTCCGCCGCGAGCGCCTTCACCCCGGCGCAGTAGACCACGCCGTCGGGATGGAACAGCCTCGCTCTCCGGATGAAGCTGCCTCCCAAGGCGATGGGAGACAGCGCTCCGCCGATCACACGCCCAACCGCTTCCAAGAACCGCATGGTGACCCCTCCCTCGAACCTGGAGCGCCGGGGGCCAATCGCAAGTTGGGCGCAGCCCGACAGCGGCCCTCACGCGGCGCTCACGCGGGTCGAGGCGTCGAGATCCGCTGTTCTCCGCGCGCGCTCCGTTCTCCCGCGCAACGGCGATTCCAGGGAAGCGCCGTGTCCCCGGCGCTCCCTCTCATGCCGCTCGCGCCGAGTCCTCCAGCGCCCCTCGCTCCTCCGCGCGCGCCCTGTCCCCCGCGAGCGCCGGACGGCGCCCACGCGTCACCCCGCGCCGGCCTTCGCCGCCGGGTCGATCGCCGGAGCGGCGTCTCGCTCCGCCCGGTACTCGATAAGGCGCTTCGCCACGAGCGTCAGGAGCGCGAGCAGGACGAGCAGCGAGGCGACGGCGAACGCCGCCGAGAAGTGGAACTCGTTGTAGAGCACCTCGACGTGCAGCGGCATGGTGTTGGTCTGCCCCCGGATATGCCCCGAGACGACCGACACCGCGCCGAACTCGCCCATCGCCCGCGCGTTGCAGAGCACCACGCCGTAGAGCAGGCCCCACTTCGCGTTGGGGAGGGTGATGCGGAAGAACATGCTCCACCCGCTCGCGCCGAGCGACAGCGCCGCGTGCTCCTCGTCGGCCCCCTGGCTCTCCAGGAACGGGATGAGCTCGCGCGCGACGAACGGGAACGTCACGAACGTCGTTGCGAGGATGATCCCCGGACGATCGAAGATGACCCGGAGGTCGTGCTCGATGAGCCAGGGGCCGAGCACCCCTTGCGCCCCGAAGAGCAGGACGAAGATCATGCCGGAGATCACCGGCGAGACAGCGAACGGGAGATCGATGAGCGTGACGAGCAGGCTCTTTCCCGTGAACTCGAAGCGCGCGATCGCCCAGGCCGCGGCCACGCCGAAGACGAGGTTGAGCGGCACGGCGATGATCGCGGTCGTGAGCGTCAGCTCGATGGCGGCCACGGCGTCCGGCGCGGTGATCGCCCGCCAGTACCCCGCGAGGCCGTCCTTCAACGCCTCGATGAACACCGACACGACCGGCAGGAACAGGAAGAATCCGAGGAACGCGAGCGCCACCGCCGTCAGCGCCCAGCGCACCAGCGGGGGCTCGGACGTGGCGCCGCGCACCGCCCCGCGCGACCTGACCCGCAGCTTGCCCGCCGCGCCAGCCATTACGACGCGACCCCGGGCGCTCTGGCCCCCGCGGGCCGCTCGGACGCGGGCTTGGGCGCTTCGACAGGGCTCCGCGACGACACGCGCGCGCCGCTCCAGGACTGGAGTCGGTTGATCAGGAAGAGGAGCACGAAGGAGCAGAGCAGCATCACGAGCGCCAGCGCCGTCGCGCCCGCATAGTCGTACTGCTCGAGCTTGGTCATGATGACGAGCGGCGTGATCTCCGTCTTGAGCGGCATGTTCCCGGAGATGAACACGACCGACCCGTACTCGCCGAACGCCCTCGCGAACGACATCGCGAACCCGGTGAGGATCGATGGCCAGAGCGCGGGCAGGAGGATGCGACGGAAGATCTCGAATCGACCCGCGCCGAGCGACGCCGCCGCCTCTTCCTGGTCGACCTCGAGCTCCTCCATCACCGGCTGGACGGTCCGAACGACGAACGGGAGACCCACGAAGGTGAGCGCAATGACGACGCCCAGGCGGCTGAACGCGCTCTGGATCCCGAGCGGGTACAGGAATCGACCGACCCACCCTTGCTGCGCATAGATGGCCGTGAGCGCGATGCCGCCGACCGCCGTCGGCAGCGCGAAGGGCAGGTCGACGAGCGCGTCGACGATCGATTTGCCCGGAAAGCTGTAGCGCACGAGCACCCACGCCACGAGGACGCCGAAGACCGCGTTGATGCCCGCCGCGATGAGCGACGCGGAGAAGCTCATCTTCAAGGAGGCGACGGCGCGCGGCGACGTCACCACCGCCCAGATCTCGGCGGGCTGGAGCGTCGCCGTCTTGAGGAAGATCATCGACAGCGGGACAAGCACGAGCAGCGACAGGTACGTTACCGTAATCCCCATCGCCAGCCCGAAGCCGGGCAGAACGCTCTGTCGCCGCCAGAGGAGAGCCACGAAGTCTACTTACCGGCCTGGTAGATCTGGTCGAAGACGCCGCCGTCGGAGAAATGCGCCTTCTGGGCTTTTTGCCACCCGCCGAACACGTCGTCAATCGAGAAGAGCGCGACCTTCTGGAAGACACCCTCCGACTCGGCCGCCGCGAGGATCGCCGGGTTGCGCGGGCGGTAGAAGTGCTTCACCGCGATGCGCTGCCCCTCCTCCGTGGAGAGGAAGGCGAGGTATGCCTCCGCCGCGGCCCTCGTCCCGCGCCTGTCGACCACCTTGTCGACCACCGCGACAGGCGGCTCGGCGAGGATGCTGATCGACGGCACGATCACCTCGAACTTGTCCTTGCCGCTCTGCTTCACCGCGAGCAGCGCCTCGTTCTCCCAGGCGATCAGGACGTCGCCGAGCCCACGCTCGACGAACGTCGTGGTCGAGCCGCGCGCCCCCGTGTCGAGGACGGGCACGTTCTTGAAGAGCCGGCCGACGAAATCCTTCGCCTTCGCCTCGTCGCCGCCTGCCCGCTTCAGCTCGTACCCCCACGCGGCGAGGTAGTTCCACCGCGCCCCGCCGGAGGTCTTCGGGTTCGGGGTGATGACCGCCACGCCCTCCTTCACGAGATCGTCCCAGTCCTTGATGCCCTTGGGGTTGCCCTTGCGCACCAGAAAGACGATGGTCGACGTGTAAGGAGCGCTGTTGTCCTTGAGGCGCGCCTGCCATCCCTCCTTGATCAGCCCGGCAGACGCGACCGCATCGACGTCGTAGGCGAGCGCGAGCGTGACCACGTCCGCCTCGAGCCCGTCGATCACCGACCGGGCCTGCTTGCCCGAGCCGCCGTGTGATTGCTTGATGGTGACGTCCTGTCCGCTCTGCTCCTTCCAGCGCTTCGCGAAGGCGGCGTTCACCTCTTCATAGAGCTCACGCGTGGGGTCGTACGAGACGTTCAGTATCTGCAGCGACCCCGACTTCGAGGCGCCGGCCGCATCGCCCTTCGAGCACGCCGAGAGCGCCAGCGCCAGCACACAACAAAGCATCGTCATCAAGCATCGCATCGATCGTCCCTACTCCCTCATCCAGCCGCGAGATACCGCGATTCCCGCTGCGCGAGCGCGTCGAGCAGCTGCTGGAAGCGCGAGGCGCCGCAGCGCCGGGCCATGAACGCGGCGCGGCCGAGCTTCTGGCAGAGCTTCTTGGCGAGGAGCACACCGCCGTGGCTGTTCACGTCGGTCAGCACGATCACGAGATCGGCCCGCTCGATGGCCGCCCGCAGCTCGGCCGCCCCGCGGCCGCCCGTGTTGCCCGTGTGAAACTCCAGATGGTGCCCCGCCTGCAGGGCCATCCGCTCCAGCTGAGCCTGGTTGCGATCCAACCCACCAATCCAGGTGATCCGCATCGCTCCGCCTCCTTGCTCCTCGCAGCGGGTGACCGCCGCTATAACGGACATATCTCACGCTAAAGCAGAGGACGCAAGGGAGTTCTGCCAAAATAACGGAGGACATGTCTTGGATACCGGAGGGACACGAGGCCGGTGGGGTCCGGAAATGCGGCCGGGCTACCTACCTACCCGCGCGAGCCGTAGGTCATGACGAGGTACATGACGGCCTCTGAGCTGCCCGGGTTGCGGTAGCTGTGCGGGCTGTCGGCCTCGAACAGGATGGCGTCGCCGGTCTCGAGCAGGCGCCGCTCGCCGGCCACGGTGATTTCCACCGAGCCCTCGGTGACGATCAGGTTCTCCGCGGTGCCCGGGGCGTGCGCGTCGGCGTGCTCGACCGAGCGCGGCGCGAGGCGGAGCTCGTAGAACTCCACGTTGCGCGGCCGGTCCATCGGGAAGAGCGCCCGGGAAGAGAAGTCGCCGTTGCGCGATCGCAGGATGCGCGCGTGCGAGGACTGCATCACGGTCGTGACGGGCGAGGTCGCCTGGCTCATCAGCGCCGAGAAGGGGACCCCGAGGGCGCGCGCGATCTTCCAGAGGACGTTGATGGTCGGCGTGCTCTGGCCCAGCTCGATCTGCCCGAGCATTGCCCGGCTCACCCCGGACGCCTTCGCCAGGCGCTCGAGCGAGAGGCCGCGCTCGGCCCGGAACCGCTTCAGGTTGGAGGCGACGACCGGCGTGAGGTCCGACGCCTCGTCGAACGCCGGGTCGTCCCCGCCAGGCTCGCTCGCCGGGGGCGGGGGTGGGGACGGCGGCTCGGCAGCCGCCGATCGCGCGGGGGTCTGGGCTCTGCGTGCCTTCACTGGACGCGTATCCGCCATGGTGGAGGGCGCGCGTCAAGCAAGCGGGGGGAAGGCGCGCTCAGGGGCCGCTGGAGACGGCCTCCGCCGCCGGACTCGCGGCCGACGGGCGACGCAGCGAAGGCGCAGGCGCCGCCAGGAGCACCGGCGAGGTATGGCCGGTGATGAGGCGGGCGCCGCGCTTGAAGGTGATGTACTGCCACATCCACGCGAACATGACGGTGAAGCGGTTCCTGAAGCCGATAAGGAACAGCACGTGGACGGCCAGCCAGGCGAGCCACGCCAGCGTGCCCGACATCTGCAGGCGCCCGACCTTCGCGATGGCGCGCGAGCGGCCGATGGTCGCCATCGTCCCCTTGTCGAGGTAGGCGAACTGCCCGCGCGGGCGGCCCTCGAGATCGCCGAGGATGCAGCGCGCGACGAAGCGCCCCTCCTGGATCGCGGCAGGGCTGAGGCCGGGCACGTCGACGCCGTTCCGGTCGCGGAGCATCGCCATGTCGCCGATCGCGAAGACGTTCGGATGCCCGGGGAGGGAGCAGTCCGGCCCGACCTTCACGCGGCCGACGCGATCGAGCTCGACGCCGAGCGCGTGGGCGAGCGGGGTGCCGCGGACCCCCGCGGCCCAGATGACGGTCGCGGCGCGGAGGCGCTCGCCGTCCTCGAACTCCACCCCCTGCTCGTCGATGCGGCGGAAGCGGCGCCCCTTGATGACCTCGACCCCGAGGGACGTGAGCTGCTCCTCGGCGCTCGCAGAGAGGCTCTCTGGGAAGGCCTGGAGGATGCGGGCGCCGATCTCGACGAGCAGCACCCGCGAGAGCGAGGGGTCGAGGGAGCGGAAGTCGCGCGCGAGGATGTAGCGCGCGAGCTCGGCGAAGGCGCCGGCCATCTCGACGCCCGTGGCGCCGCCGCCGATGACGACGAACGTGAGCAGCCGCCGCCGCGCTGCAGGGTCCTCCTCGCGCTCGGCGGCCTCGAAGGCGAGCAGCATGCGCTCGCGGATGGTGAGCGCCTCGTCGAGGTTCTTGAGCGCCGGCGCGAACCGGGCCCACTCCTCGTGGCCAAAGTAGTTGTTCGTCGCGCCGACCGCGAGGATCAGGAAGTCGTAGTCCAGCGGGTCGCCGTCGACGGAGACGCGCCGGCCGGCGAGGTCCACGCCCGTCACCTCGCCGAGCAGGACCCGGACGTTGCGCTGGCGCGACAGGACCGATCGGATCGGGACCGCGATGTCGGCCGGCGAGAGGCTGGCCGTCGCCACCTGATAGAGCAGCGGCTGGAACAGGTGGTGATTGGTCCTGTCGATGAGGGTGACCCGGACGGGCGCGTCACGGAGCGCCTTTGCCGCGTTCAGGCCGCCGAACCCTCCGCCGACGATCACGACGTGAGGCTCTCTCGCGGTCGTTGCCATGGTGCCTCCTGGCGAGGAACGCTTCCTCGGTGGCACGACGATGGTAGGGGGCGCAGATCACCGCGGCAAGCAGGCGCAGCGCGCGAGCGCGGCAGGCAGGCGCGGCGCGCAGGCGGCCCAAAGAGCCCTCGTTGCGGCGTCGAATCGGGCCGCATCGGCGCAGCGCAGGAGCGACGCGACGCCCGGTCGCGGGCGACGGAGATCGCCGCCGCGATCGCTCATGCCGCCGCGGCCTTCACGTCGCTCCTCGCCTCGGTCTTGCCGCCCGGCGCTTCGCTCTGCAGCACCTCGGCGAGCAGCTTCCGGCCGCGGTGCAGGCGGCTCATGACGGTGCCGACCGGGACGCCCAGCCGCGTCGCTGCGTCCTTGTAAGACATCTCCTCGAGATCCACGAGCACCAGGGTGTCACGGAAGGTCGGCGGGAGCGTCGCGAGCGCGCGCCGCACGCCGGGCGAGAGGGCGTGCACGTCGGCGCAGCGCTCCGGCGCGGTCCACGCGCACGGGTCGCTCGCGAGCACGTCGAGGGCGTTGCGCTCGCGGCGGCTGCGGCGGCAGCGGGTGATGAAGACGCTGAAGAGGATCTGGTGCACCCACGCCCGCAGGTTGGTCCCGGGCTCGTAGCTCCCCGCAAACCGGATCGCGCGCTCCACCGTGTCCTGCACGAGGTCCTCGGCTGTCGCGGGCGTCCGGGAGAGCCGCAGCGCGCGGCCGAAGAGCTCCGGTGTCATTTCGACAAGGCCCCGGAGCAGCTCGTCGGCCGCTCCCCGCGAGCCCTCTCCTGGCGCCGTCCGCGCCGCGCCGAAGGACGGCCCGCGCCCGAGCGCGCGCACCGCGCCGGGCGACGGCGGCGCTGGGTTCGAGGACCGGGCGGGGGCATGAGCGGCGTGGACGAGCATGGCGGGACCTCCTGTCGTACCGGCACTGGCAAGGCAGGTGCCACCGCGCGGACCTCGCAAAGGCCGCGAATCACGCTGAACGGCGCGGGCGGAGACACGCGCGCGCGTGTCAAATCGACAGCAGGGAGAACGGGCGCGCCAGGGTGGCGAGCCGCCCCGCGGCGCGCCCGGCCCGGCGGCCCCACCCGCGCAGGCGCCGGGCGGGGCGTCCCGCGGAGCGGGCGCTCGCGTCACGTCGAGAGCGGGTCGCTCCCGGCGGCCAGCGCGGCGATCAGGCCCGGGACCAGCTCGGCGATCTCGCCCGCGAGCAGCCCCCGATCGCTGCCCGTCTGCGCGCGCCACACATCCCCGGCGAGCGCGTGGATCAGCACCCCGGCGCTCGCCGCGGCGGAAGGATCCATCGAGCACAGGAGGGCCGCGATCATCCCGGTCAGGACGTCGCCCGAGCCGGCGGTGGCGAGCGCGGGGTTGCCCGCCATGCAGATGAACATGCGGCCGTCCGGGAGCGCGATGACCGTGCGCGCCCCCTTCAGCACGACGATCGCCCGGGTGAGCGCCACGGCCTCGCGCACCGCGCCGAAGCGGTCCTCCTCGACGGCCCGAGCGCTGCGGCCCAGGAGCCGCCCGAGCTCGCCGGAGTGCGGCGTCATGATGAGGCTCCCGCGCGCGGTCGCGAGCGCCTCCGGGCGGCCCACGAAGTGCGTCAGGGCGTCCGCGTCGACGACCTTCAGGCCGTCCCAGCCGAGCACGACGTGATCCACCGCGGCCCGCGCCCGCTCGTCGAGGCCGAGGCCCGGGCCGATGGCGACCGCCCGCCGCCCGGCGAGCGCGCCGTCGAGCGACGCCGCGATGCGGGCCGGATCGATCGAGGTCGTCATCAGCTCCACGACGCGCGACTCCATTGCGCGCGCCGTGTCGGCCCAGGTGCAGATCGTCACGAGGCCCGCGCCCGTCCGCATCGCCGCGCGCGCGGTCAGCAGCGCGGCGCCGAGCTTGCCCGACGAGCCGGCGATGACGAGCACGTTGCCCGCCTGGTGCTTGTAGACGCTCGCCTCGCGCGGGCGCAGCGACGACCCGATCGTCTCCTTGCGGAGGACCTCCGCGACGTATCCCACCTGGGCGAGGATCGGCCGGTCCGGGACCCCGAGATCGACGACGTGGACGTTGCCCGCGAGCCGCGCGCCCTCGGGCGTGAGCAGGCCGATCTTGAGGTGGCCGAAGGTGACGGTCTCGTCGGCCTGCACCGCGGCGCCGAGCGGCGCGCCGCTGTCGGCGTCGAGGCCCGAAGGCACGTCGAGCGCGATGCAGAGGCAGGTCGCCGTGTTGAGGACGCCGATGACGTCGGCGAGGTGGCCCTCGATGGGGCGGTCCAGGCCCGTGCCGAAGATCGCGTCGACGACGAGGTCGGCCTCCGCGAGCGCGACCTCGAGCGGGGCGAGGGACGCGCCCGGGGGGAGCTCGGTCAGCGCGCCGCCGAGATCCACGTACGCGTCGTGGTTGATGCGGCTGTCGCCGGTGACCTTCTCGGACCGGGCGGCGAGGAAGACCTGGACCTCCGCGCCGCGGGCGAGGAGGTGGCGCGCCACGACGAAGCCGTCGCCGCCGTTGTTGCCAGCCCCGCAGACGACGACGACGCGCGCGTGGAGCGGGTACGTCGCGGGCTGCCCCGGGCTCGGGACGTGCCGCACGGGGAACGATCGGATGCGCGCGGCGCGGGCCTCCTCGGCGTCGCGACGGCCGTTCGGCGGCGGTGGGACGCTCCCGGGGCGGCCCCGGAGACCCGCCCCGCAGGGCAATGTCGCCGGCCAGAACGCCCGCGCGGGCGAGAGGCCGGACGCGGGCAGGTGCGGCGCGCGGTGCGCGGCGTCGCCGGGCTGCCCGGCGCTCCGCCCCTCGATGATCGCCGAGATCACGTCGGCGGCGCCGCGGCCGGCGTTCTCCATGAGGACAACGCCGGGGACGTGGCACTGGTGGATCGCGTGTTTGTCGAAGGCGCGCATCTGCGCGCGCGATAGGACCGGAATCACGAGCGCTCTTTCCCTTCGTCGTCCAGGCTGGATCGGCTCTCGCCGTCCTCGTCCGCTTCGGTCGGGGATCGGCTCTCGCCGTCCTCGTCCGCTTCGGTCGGGGATCGGCTCTCGCCGTCCCCTTCCAGGATAGCCACCGCCGCCGCCACGCCTGCGTCATGCGTGATCGACAGGTGGACACGCTGGACGCCCATGCGCTCGGCGAGCGCGCGCGCCGGCCCGTGGAGCGCCATCGTCGGCGGCATGCGCGGCGCACCGCGCACCTCCAGGTGGTGCCAGCCGACGCCCGGCGCGCCGGCCATCGCCTTCACCACGGCCTCCTTCGCGGCGAAGCGGCCCGCGAGGGCCGTCGCCCGGTCCACGCGGTGCGCGAGTGACCGGCGCTCCGGCTCGGACAGCACCCGCTCCCAGAACCGCTCTCCCCACCGCGCGAGCGCCTCCTCCATGCGTCCGATGCCGCACACGTCGATGCCGATGCCGAGGATCACGCGACCCCCTCGCTCGACCGAGCGTCCGGGCCGGCGGCCGGCGGTTGCACCGCGCCTCCGCAGGCGACGCTCGCCGCGATGCGATTGGCGGGACAGACAGACAGGGGGAACGCCATGCGGCGACTCTACTCTATTCGATGGCGACGCCCCCTGAAACGCGATCCGCGCCTCGCCCCGAGCGCGGAAGCGGAAGGACAAGCAGAAAGCGCCTCGACGGCGGCACGCGAGCGGGGAAGATGCCCGGCGCAAGGCGGCCGGCCGCGGCCTCGGGCGCAGCGACCGCGCGGCGAGCGCTGCCGTGGAGCGTCGCCCGCGCGCGCCGATCGCGGCTACCATGGTCGCGGCGCCAATGCAGACAGCCCTCGATCTGACGGTCATGCTCCCGCAGAGCGCCTACGATTACGGCGAGCGCTCGTCGGGCGAGGCCCACGGCGTGGTGCTGACCAAACCCCACGTCGTGAATCTCATCCTCGATCTCGCGGGCTACACCGCGGACCGGGATCTCGCGTCGCTGTCGCTGCTCGAGCCAGCCTGCGGCCACGGCGCGTTCCTTGTCCCCGCCGCCGAGCGGCTGATCCAGTCGGCGCGCCGCCACGATCGCGACCTCCTCGAGATCGAGCCGGCGATCCGGTCGTACGACGTCGAGCGAGATCACGTCGACCGCGCGCGCCTCGCGGTCGCCGGCGCACTCGCGCGGCTCGGGCTGCCGCACGCCGACGCGACGCGCCTCTCGGAGACCTGGATCGCCCACGGCGATTTCCTCCTCACCAGCCAGGGACGCCGGTTCGACGCGGTGGTCGGCAACCCGCCCTATGTCAGGATCGAACAGCTCTCACCCGAGCTCCAGGAGGAGTATCGACACCGGTACAGGTCGCTCTACGACCGCGCCGATCTCTACGTGGCGTTCATCGAGCGCGGCCTCGAGCTCCTCGCGCCCGGCGGGGTCCTCTCCTTCATCTGCGCCGACCGTTGGACCCTCAACCGGTACGGCGCGCCGCTCCGCCGGATGCTGTCGAGGTGGTTCCAGGTGCGGTGCTACGTCGATCTGCGGGGCGCCTCTCCCTTCGAGTCCGAGGTCGTCGCCTACCCGTCGATATTCGCCGTGTCGCCCGGCAAGACGGGGAGCGTCCCTGTCGCGACGCTGCGCACCGCCTCGCCGGAGGAGTGCGAGGCCGCCTCCGCCGCTCTTCAACGCGCGGAGGGGCGCGGTGAGGCGGGCGCGGCCGAGCGCTGCTCCGGCGTCGCCGTGTCGGAGTACGCTTCCTGGTTCGAGGGCGACGACCCGTGGGTGCTCGGCTCGCCAGAGCACCTCGAGGCCCTGCGCGCGCTCGAGGCGCGGTTCGCGCCCATCGAGGAGGTCGGCGGGACCCGCGTCGGCATCGGCGTCGCCACCGGGAGCGACAGGATCTACATCGTCGGCGAAGAGGTGGATATCGAGCGAGATCGCCTCGTACCGCTCGTCATGCGAGACGATATCGAGGACGGCCGCATCCGCGACGCGAGGCGGTTCGTCATCAATCCTTTCGGATCCGACGGCAAGGTGGTCAATCTAGAGGAGTACCCCAGGCTCTCCGGGTACCTGCACGCGCACGAGTCCGAGATCAGGAGGCGCTACATCGCCCGGCGGGGCGGCGCTGGCTGGTTCCGCACCATCGATCGCGTCTATCCGGGGCTGGCCGCCGCCCCGAAGCTGCTCGTCCCCGACATCGCGGGCTCCAACGAGGTGGTCTATGACGAGGGCAGGTTCTATCCGCACCATAATCTCTATTTCATCACCTCGGAGGGCTGGGACATGGAGGCCCTCGGCGGGCTGCTCGGCTCCAGGGTCGCCCTCTTCTTCGTGTGGTCCTATGCGGTCAAGATGCGCGGAGGCTACCTGCGCTTCCAGGCCCAGTACCTGCGGCGGATCCGCCTGCCGCCGCCGGAGAGCGTCGCGGACGAGCTGATGAGCGATCTCCGCAGCTCCTTCCAGCGGCGCGATTTCGACAGGCTCGACGAGCTCGCGCTGCGCGCCTACGGCATCGACGCGCTCCCCGGGTTCGGCTTCCTCGACACGCGGAGATAGCCCGCTATCCGGGCCCACGCGCGGCGTGATACCGTCGCGCTCTCACGGGGCGTTCGCGGGCGAGGGGACGAGCGATGACGGCCGAGAAGATCCAGTGCGCTAGCCGTATCGAGGGGGTCGTCGTGTACGCGCGCGGGGCGATCGTCACCCGCCGCGTCGAGCTCGCGGCGCCGCTCCCCCGGGAGGCGGTCGAGATCTCGGTGCCGGGGATCACGCCCCTCGCCGAGCCGGGGAGCTTCCGCGCGCTCATGGACGCCGCGGGCGGCGCCCCAGCGGGCGCGGCGGCGGGCTCCGGGCCCCCGCGCGACGTGCGCGACGTGATCGGCGTGCGCGCGCGGCTCGTCGTGCCCCCGGCGCCCGTCTCGAGGACGGCGCTCTCCGCCGAGCTCCGCGAGCTCGAGCTCGCGATCGCGCGCCTGTCGGCGGAGCGTGACCACCTCCGCCTCTGGCGCGACCAGCTCGGCGCCGTCTCGCTCGATCCGGAGCTCGCGCGGCGCTTCCGGCCTGGCGACCCGGCGGCCCGCATCCGCGACGCGCTCGCGGTGAGCCGCCTGCTCTCGGACGAGCTCGCCGCGCTCGACGCCCGCGCCGCCGCGCTCGACGCGGAGCTCGAGCGCGCCCGGAAGGAGCTCCTGGCCGCCCAGCTCGACGCCGCCCAGGCCACGAGCGGCGAGGTCGAGGAGCGCGACCCGGCGCGCCTCGACGTCGTCGTGCGGCTCGCGCCGGAGCGCGACGGCGCGGCCGGGGAGCCGGCGCTCCGGCTCGAGTACGCCGTGTTCGCCGCGCGCTGGTGGCCCGCCTACGCGGCGCGGTTCTCGCGCGGCGCGACCGAGGTCGCCTTGCAGCTCGACGCCCTCGTCGCGCAGGCCTCCGGCGAGGACTGGAAGGACGTGCGCCTCGCGCTCTCCACCGCCGATCTCGTGCAGGACACGCGGCTGCCGGAGCTCGCCTCGCTGCGGCTCAGCCGCGCGCAGCGCCCCCCGCGCCGCGGCTACCGTCCCGCGCCCGAGGGGCTCGACGCCATGTTCGAGGGGTTCGACCGCTTCGTCGCCGCCCTCCCCGAGCCGGCCGCGCAGACCACCGCCGCGCCTGGAAAGCTCCCGCGCACGCGTGGGGGCGACGAGACCGCGCGGAAGCCGGTCAGCCCGGAGCCCCTCGCGGCGATGACGAGGCTCGCGCCGCCTGCGCCGTCCGGCGCGGGCGCGCTGCCGCCCCCGGTGCAGGCCGCCGCGCCGATGGCGTTCGCCCCACCGCCCCCAATGCCGGCGGCCGCGCCGATGCCGCTCGCCGCGCCGGCGCGCAAGTCGCGCGGGCTGTCGCTCCCGTCGTTCGGCGGCGGCTACGGGGCGCCGCCCCCGCCGCCGGCTCCCCAGGCGAGCGCGCCCCCGATCCCCCGGAGCGCCCTCGGCTCCGCGGCGAGCGCCGAGGTCACGGCCAGCCTTGAAGAGGAATGGCTCGCTCCCGAGCAGGCGCTGGACGGCGGCGCGGGCCCTGCGCCGCTCGAGCCCGCGCAGGTCGAGGAGTGGCTCGACTTCGACGCGCTGCACCTCCCGGGAGCGGGCAAGCAGCGCGGCCGGCTCGCGCGCGACGAGCCCGGGCCGTCGAGGGGCGCCGCGCGGCGGGCGGAGCAGGACATCGCGGACCTCGGCGCCCCGCCGCGGGCCGTGGATCCGCGCGACTCGCGCGGGCAGTTCGATCACCTTTACGTCGGCGAGAGCGCCGCCGACGTGCCGTCGAACGGCAGGCTCCACCGCGTCGCGCTGGGCGCCGCGCGCGCCCCCGCCGCGCCCCGGTTCGTGACCGCGCCCCGCGAGGCCGCCGAGGTCTACCGCGAGGCGCGCGTCGAGAACCCGTTCGACGCCCCGCTGCTCGCGGGGCCGGTCGAGATCTTCGTCGACGGCGCCCTCGCGGCGCAATCCTCGCTCGGGCGCGTGGACCGGGGCGGCCTCCTCCGCGCTGGCCTCGGCGTCGAGGAGCGGATCCGGGTCGCCAGGAACGCGCGCGTGGACGAGTCGAGCGCCGGCCTGCTCGGCGGCTCGCTCGCCGTCGAGCACGCGGTCGTCGTCGACCTCTCCTCGTCGCTCGGGATGGGCGTCGAGGTCGAGGTCCTCGACCGCATCCCGGTGACGGACGACAAGGACGTCGAGATCAAGCTCCTCTCGTCGCAGCCGAAGGCCGAGCCGTACACCCAGGAGGAGCTCGGCGAGCCGGTGCGCGGCGGGCTGCGCTGGCGCGTCCCGATCGCGCCAGGCGGCAAGGCCTCCGTCGCCTTCACCTACCGCGTGGTGTTCTCGTCCAAGAACGAGATCGTCGGCGGTAACCGTCGAGAATAACAAAGGAAACGAGCGCACCATGGCAACGGATGCGAGCGGTTCGGACCGGTCTGGGCGGAGCGCCAGCGGAGGCGGAGGGAGCGAAGCGAGCGGCGGGCACGAAGGCGCCCGCGCGCCGCACCCGAGCGTGGCGCGCGCGGTGACGCTGTTCGAGGATCGCGCCGAGGTCGCGCGCGCTGCGCGCGTCGAGGTCCAGGCCGGGGCGCAGTGGATCGCGATCGGCGGCGTCTCGGTGTTCGTCGACGAGCGCACCGTGCAGGCGCGCGTCGCGGGCGCGGACGCGGTCCGGGTGACGGCGGCGCGCGTACGGTGGAGGGCGCACAGGGAGGCGGCGCTCGGTCGCGAGGCGATCGACGCGCTGGAGCGCGAGGAGCGCGAGGCGTCGCTGCGGGCCGGCGCCGCGGAGCGCGCGCGGGACCGGGCGTCGCGCCGCGAGGCCCACCTCGACCAGCTGCTCGCGAAGTGGGCGCGGGCGATGAGCGAGGTCCCGAAGGACGCCGGCGAGCCCGAGCGCCTCGCCTCGTGGCGCGGCGGCGCCGAGGCGCTGCACGCGGCGCTCGCCGAGGCGCTCGGCGCATCGGCCGACGCGCGCGCGGCGCGGGCGCGCGCCGAGGAGGACGCGCGGCGCGCCGCGACGCGGCTGCGCGAGGGGTCGGTCGAGCAACCGCGCTACGAAGCGGTGATCGAGGTCGAGGTGCACGCCCCCGCGCCGCAGCCCGTCGATATCGAGCTGACGTACCGCGTCGCGTGCGCGATCTGGCGCCCCGAGCACCTGGCGCGGCTCGCTGCGGGCGCCGCGGGCGCGAGCGCGGGCGGCGCGGCGGCGCAGGGGCCGGGCGGCTCGATCGAGCTCACCACCTGGGCGGCGGCGTGGCAGGCGACGGGCGAGGTCTGGGAGAACGTCACCGCGCGCTTCTCGACCGCGCGGCCGTCGAGGAGCGCCGAGGCGCCGCTGCTCGAGGACGACGTGCTCCGTGCGCGTCGCAAGACGGAGATCGAGCGCCGCCGCGTGATCGTCGAGGCGCGCGACCAGGCGATCGCCGCGGCCGGGCTCGACCGCGGGGCGCGGGCCGTCGACGAGATGCCAGGCGTGGACGACGGCGGCGAGCCGCTGATCTTCGAGGCGGCGGAGCCGGTGACCCTCGCCTCCGACGGCCGCCCGACGCGCATCGAGATCGCACGGCGCTCGCTCCCCGCAGAGCTCGCGCTGGTGCTGTACCCCGAGGTCCACCCCGCCGCTCACCTGCGCGCCACGGTGACGCTGGACGGCGGCGGCGCCGGTGGACGGCCGCGCCCGCTGCTGGCAGGCCCGGTGCGCATCGCGCGGGGCGGCAGCCTCATCGGCCGCGCCCGGCTCGATTTCGTGGGCGCCGGCGAGCCGTTCGAGCTCGGCTTCGGCGTGGACGACGCCGTGCGCGTGCGGCGCACCGTCGACGAGGAGCAGGACACCGCGGCGATCACGGGGAGCCGCAAGATCCGCCGGCGAGTGAAGCTCTCCGTGTCGAACCTCTCCGGCAACGTGAAGCGCGTGCTGGTCACCGAGCGGATCCCTGTCAGCGAGGTGGCCGAGGTCGAGGTCGCGCTCGGCGAGGCCCCCGGCTGGACGCTGGACGAGAAGGACGGATTTCTCCGTGGCCATGTCGAGCTGCCTCCGAAGGGGTTGAAGACGATGTCGTTCAGCTACGAGCTCCGCGCCGCCGCGAGCGTGGTGTTGCCCTTCTGAAGCCAGGAAACGCAGAGAACGGGAACGGGGAAGGAGAGAAGCTGGGAAGCTGAGAGTCCGACGGCCGCCGTCGCACGGTTTGCGCGGAGCGCCGTTGACAGGACGCGGTGCGCTTCTGTAACGGTTCGATCTCTCAGCGGCTTCACTCGTGAAGGAGGAGGATCGCCATGAGGCAGCAGCTCGACGGGGCCGTGGTGCTGACCGCAGCCGACGAAGATGTGATGGAGTATTTGCCCAACCGAGGCGTCTTCATGGCGCAGCTGCTGGGAAGAGATCGCGGGCACGCCTTCGGCTTCTACAGGGGCACGATGGCGCCCGGCTGCGAGATCTCGCGCGAGCTCCACACGGAGACCACCGAGACCATCTACATCCTGGCCGGGCACGCGCTCGGCATCGTCGGCGACCGCGAGGTGCCCCTCGGTCCCGGCCAGATGATGCACGTCGAGACGAACGTACACCACGGGCTGCGCAACACGGGCGCCGGTCCGCTCGAGTTCCTCGTCATCGGCCATCCCGATTTCTGATCGCGCGGTCCGCTCCTTGAGGTGCGCTGCGGCCCTCCGGTTCGCCTCCAGCGCGCTCGCCGTGGCGGCGCTGCTCGGCGCTCGAGAGGCGCGCGCCGAGCCGTCTGCAGCGGCGCGAGCCGAGCTGTCCGCGGCGCCGTCCGGCGCGGCGACACGGGGAGCCGGCGACATCACCGCTCTCCATTCCGGGGCGTTGGCGCCGAGCGCGCCGCGCCGGGCCGCGCCGGAGCGGCCCTCGCGCGCGCGGCCCGAGGTCGCGTGGGATCCGGCCTGGCCGCGCTTCCGCGTGAGCGAATACGTGGCCACGGGGCTCCTGGCCGCGACCGCCTTCGGCACGCTCGCCATCCCGCCGTCGGAGGGCCGGTGGACGACCGTGAACGGCTTCGACGGCTCGGCGCGCGACGCCCTGCGCATACGGAGCGATCGCCAGCGCGAGATGGCGCGGGACGCGAGCGATCTCCTGCTCACGCTGATGACCAACCACCTCGCGGTGGACGCCTTGCTCGTGACCTGGTGGGGGCACGGCCGCGGCAGCGTCGCCTGGGAGATCGCGATGATCGACGTCGAGGCGCTCGCGCTGAACGCGGCCCTGAACGGCGTCATCGCGGGGCTGACGAGCCGCGAGCGCCCCTACCGCGGCGGGTGCGCCGGGCCGCAGGAGCAGCAGGACCTCGACTGCCGCGGGAGCAAGCGGTACCGGAGCTTCTTCAGCGGCCACAGCTCGACCGCGTTCACTGCAGCGGGGCTCGTGTGCTCGCACCACGCGAACCTGCCCCTGTACGGCGGAGGCGCCCCCGACGCGCTCGCGTGCGCCGCGTCGCTCGGGACGGCGGCGGCCGTGGCGACGCTCCGGGTCGTCTCCGACCAGCACTTCGCGACCGACGCGCTCACGGGCGCGGCGGTCGGCGCCCTGACCGGCCTCGGGCTCCCGTGGCTCCTGCACTACCGCGGCGGCGCCCCCGCCTCGGGCGCGCCGCGCGGGGACGGCGTCGCGCTCAGCTTCGTGCCCGCGCCGCTCGGCGGGTACCTGGTGGGCAGGTTCTAGCGATGGCGCTCCGCCGCGCGCTGGCCGTCGCCGCGGCGCTCGCCGCGCTCACCCTGCTGCCCCGCGGGGCCGGCGCCCAGGATCCGGCCGATCTGCCGTCGACCGCCGGCGAGCCGCCGCCGGTGCCCTCGGGCATCGACCTCCTGCAGAAGCGCTCGTACTGGGCGCGGAGCGCGGCCGCGCGCCCGTTCCTCTCCGCGCTGATGGATCTCGGCGTGATCTATTTCCGGCCGAGCCTCGCCCTCGGCGTGGGCAAGCCGCACTGGTCCTGGCTCGGGATCGAGGCCTACGCGAGCGTGTCGCCGAGCGGCGGCGCGGAGTACCTGGGCCTCCGCGCCGCGCTGCCCAGCGTCGAGATCCGCGGCGGCGCGCGATACGCCTTCTCGACGAGCCAGTATTTCCTCGAGCCTCGAGCGTCGTACACGCGCAGGGACACCGAGCTCATGCAGGGCCCCCCTTCGCGGTACGTCGCGGGGGAGATCGAGGTGTCGGGCTCGATACCCTTGCTCGGAGGCAGCCTGTTCGGCGTCGCGACCGGCTATGCGGTGCTGGGGACGCCGCGGGGGTTCTACCTTTACGAGGAGGCGCTCCACGCGGTGATGAAGCCGCCGTACCTCTACCGGGCCCGGCTCGGCTACATGGCGGAGATGGACCGGTTCGGCGAGCTCCGCCTGGGCGCCGCCGCCGAGGTGCTCGGCAACCCTGGCCGCGACAGCCTCGTCGTGCGCATTGGCCCCGTGCTGGCCGTGTCGTTGACGCACCACCTGGACGCGGTGGGGACGGTGATGGTGGTGGCGGCGACGCCCGATCGGCTCGGCCTGCTGGGCGCGGATCTCGGCCAGCTCGGCCTTCGGTACCGGTGGGCGACCGGCGATCGCTGGCCGGAGTTCCCGTGACGCATGCGCCTCCCGCGACGCGTGGTAAGCGTCCCTGGATGAACAAGCTCATTTCCCTGACGTTCCTCGCCGCGGCCCTCGCGGCGTGCACCCAGCCAGGCGAGGCGAGCGCGCCCGCGGCCACCGGCGCCGCCGCGCCGCAGCCCGCCAAGGCCGACGCCCCGAAGGCGAAGGCCGCGGACGCGCCGGCGGCTCAGGCGAAGGCGGCCCAGGCCAAGATCGGGCAGCCCGCGCCCGATTTCACGCTGCCGGACCTCGACGGCAAGCCCGTCAAGCTGGCCGATCACAAGGGCAAGACGGTCGTCCTCGAGTGGTTCAACCCGGGTTGCCCGTTCGTGCAGCTCGCGCACCGCCAAGGCGGCCTGAAGGACGTGCCGGCGCAGCACGCCCAGAAGGGGGTCGTGTGGCTCGCCATCAACTCGGGCGCCCCGGGCAAGCAGGGCACCACCAAGGAAGAGAACGTGAAGGCAAAGGGCGAGTTCGGGATGAGCTACCCCGTCCTCATCGACGAGAAGGGCGATGTCGGGCGCGCCTACGGCGCCCAGCGCACACCGCACATGGTCGTCATCGATCCGCAGGGTACGGTCGTCTACGCCGGCGCCATCGACAGCACGAAGGGCGGTGAGCCCGAGCCGGGCGAGCAGGTCACGAACTACGTCGATGCCGCGCTGGCCGAGCTCGCCGCCGGCAAGGCGATCTCCACGAAAGAGACCGAGGCGTTCGGCTGCACCGTCAAGTACTGAGCAGCCCGCCGGCGGGCGCTCGAGCAGCGGAGCAGCTGAACCCACCCACCTCGGCGTCATGTCGCGCGCCCCACAAATGGCGTCGCGGACGGCGTCCCGGGCTCCGGGGATAGGCCCCGTCCGGGGTGTTGACATGGACGTAAACTCAGGTTTACCGTTGGGTGACAGTTCTGTCATATCGCTCGTAGCTCACGCCTGAAGCGAGACGCTCACTGGCAAGCGGCCAGGCGGTCCGGGATGATGGCGATTCGAGGCCATGCGCTGGGGGGGCTCCACCTTCGCTGTTGAAAAGGGTCCGAGTCATGAGCCGAATGGGAGGAGCGGGCCCGGAGAGCGCGGACGCCGCGTGGTCGGCGAACGAGGAGCCCACGTCCCGCCCCGTCGCGATCGCGCCCCAGAGCAGGCCGCCCCGCTCCGCCCCGCCGGGGAGCTCGGGCGCCGCGCAGGAAACGGTGTTCATGTGCGTCGAGCCGCCCTCGTCGCACGTGCCGAGCAGGTTTCCCATCCGCAACTGGGATCGGTATGAGTGCGAGTCGCTCCTCGGGAAAGGGGGAATGGGCACGGTCTACAAGGCCAGGGACCCCCGACTCCACAGGTACGTGGCGCTCAAGCTGATACGGGGCAACGATCCGGAGCTCGCCCAGCGCTTCATCTGGGAAGCGCGGGCCCAGGCCCGGGTCGAGCACCCGAACATCTGCAAGGTGTACGAGGTGGGCGAGGCGCAGGGCCAGCCGTTCATCGCCATGCAGTACATCGACGGCCAGCCGCTCCACCGGGTGGCGCAGCAGATGTCCCTCGAGCAGCGGGTGAAGATCGTGGCCGACGTCGCGGACGGCCTGCACGCCGCCCACCGGCTCGGGCTGATTCACCGCGATATCAAGCCGGCGAACATCCTGGTGGAGCGGACGGCCGACGGCGCCTTCCGCCCTTACCTCCTCGATTTCGGGCTCGCGAGGGACACCGCGGCGGACGCCCGGGCGACGACGAGCGGCGAGGGGACGCCGGCGTACATGGCGCCCGAGCAGGTGTCCGGGGGCCAGCGCCAGCTCGACCGCCGCACGGACGTCTACTGCCTCGGCTCCACGCTCTACGAGGTCCTCGCCGGGCGCCCGCCGTACGTCGACCCGTCAGTGACGAGCCTCATCGCCCGCGTGGCGCGCGAGCTGCCGGCGCCGGTGCGGAAGATCGACAAGCGGATCCCCGTCGATCTCGAGACCATCGTGATGAAGTGCCTCGAGAAGGAGCCCCAGCGGCGGTACGACTCCGCGAAGATGCTCGCGCTCGATCTCGAGCGCTACCTCGAGGGGGAGCCGATCCACGCGCGGCCGATGGGCATCGGCTACCGCGCGCTGAAGCGCGCCAGGAAGCACAGGCTCGCTGTCGCGGCGGCCGCCGTGGCGCTCGTCGTGCTCGCGCTCTCGGGCGCCGTCGCCCTCCGCGCGAAGCTCGCCGCCGCGCGGCAGGCCGAGCTCGCCGCGCGCGTGGCGTCCCTGGCCGAGGGCTTCGGTCAGGACGTCAAGGAGATGGAGCTGTTCATGCGCTACGCCTACGCGCTCCCCCTCCACGAGGTGTCGCGGGAGAAGGAGGTCATCCGGGCGCGCATGGGCGAGATCGACCGGAAGATGCAGGGCATGCGCGAGACGACGGGCGATCTCGTCGAGGGCCCCGGCCGCTACGCGCTCGGGCGCGGGCACCTCGCGCTGCACGAGCCCGAGGAGGCGCTCGCGCACCTCGAGGCGGCGCTCGCGAGCGGGTATGCCACGCGCGACGTGAAATTCGCGGCGGGCCTCGTGCACGGCATGCTCTACCTGAAGGGGCTCGATCGGGCGCGGCGCCTCGCCGACAAGGGGGAGCGGTCCGCGCACCAGCTCGAGCTCGAGGAGCGGCACAAGCAGCCGGCGATCAGGTACCTGAGGGACAGCGTGCGATCGGCCGCGGAGCCGCCGTCGTACGCCGTGGCGCTCATCGCGCTCTACGAGGGGCGGTTCGACGAGGCGCTCACCGAAGCGCGGCTGGCGTTCGCGCGATCCCCCTGGGAATACGAGGCGAAGAAGCTGGAGGGCGACATCCTGCTCGCGAAGGGCACGGCGGCGCGCGACCTCGGGGAGCACGCGGCGGCGCTCGTCGAGTTCTGGGAGGCCGTCGCCTCGTACAAGGCCGCGGCGGAGATGGCCGAGAGCGATCCCGACGTCCACGAGGCGACCGCGCGCGCCCTGAGCGAGATCATGCTGATCGAGGCGCAGCGCGGCGGAGACGCGCAGGAGGTCGTCGCGCAGATCATCGCCCGGTGCGACAGGGCGCTCCAGGCCAACCCGCGGGCGAGCGGCGCGCTCGCCAAGAAGGCCTGGGCGCTCGTGCACCGCGCGAGGCGCGACCTGTCGCGCGGCTCGGACCCGAGGTCGGACCTCGTCGAGGCGGTCGCGGCCAGCGAGCAAGCGGTCCAGGGCGACCCGTCGGACGCGACCGCGTACGGCGCGATGGGGGCGAGCTTCTTCCTCCTCGCGTCGCACGAGAGCTCCGTGGGGCTCGACGCGTGGCCCTCGCTCGGCCGCGCGGTCGACAGCGCGCAGCGATCGCTCGCCCTCGACCCGAACTCGTTCTGGGCGTGGAACGACGCCGCGATCGCCTACGGCATGATGGCCGAGTACGCCGCGTCCCGCGGCGCCGATCCCCTCTCCCTCTTCGAGATCGGCGCGTCGTACGCCGAGCGGGCGATCGAGATCGCGCCGAACGACATGCCGCCGCTCCTCAACCAGGGCTGGCTCTACGCGCGGCGCGCGCAGTACGAGCTCGACCACGGCGCGTCGCCCGAGGAGTCGCTCGACGTGGCCAAGGACAGCCTCGAGGCGGCGCTCCGGCGGCGCCCGGACAGCTACCGCGCCTACAACAACCTGGCCCTGACCTACCTGATCCAGGGCCGGCACCAGCGGCTCACCGGCGAGAGCCCGGAGGTCTCGCTCGCGCGGTCGCTCGAGGCGTACGGCGCGGCGGCGGATCTCAACCCGGACGATCTCGAGGCGCAGCAGGGCGCGGGCCTCGCGCGCATCGAGGCGGCGCACTGGGCGCTCCTCCGGGGGGAGGATCCGACGGCCGCGCTCCGCGCCGCGAGGGGCGCGATCGAGCCCATCGTGGCCGCGAGGCCGCAGAACGCCGGGGCGCTCCTCGCGCTCGGGCACATCGAGCTGCTCTCGGCGCGGTGGGCCGCGTCGCGCGGCAGGAGCCCCGCGCCGGCGCTCGACGCCGCGGAGCGGTCGCTGCTCCGCGCCCACGAGGCGAACGGGGGCAACCCGAGGATCTTCGGCACCCTGGCCGAGGTCCACAGGCAGCGCGCCGCCCTGACCGGGCCGGGGCTCCTCGACGTGCGCTCGGAGATCGAGGCGGGGCTCGCGCTGATCGATCGCACGCTGGCCATCGACCCGGGCTTCCCGCTGGCGAGCGCCAGGAAGGGCGCGCTGCTCCTCCTGAAGGCAAAGGCAGAGCGCGAGCGGGCGGCGCGCCTGGAGCTGGCCCGGCGCGCAGGAGCCCTGCTCGATCAGGCGCTCCGCGGCAACCCGCTGCTCACGCGCGAGTACGCGCCGCTCCTCGACGAGGCGGGGAAGGTCGCCGCGGCGAGCCCTCCTTAGCCCCAGATCCCCGCAGCACCCCTACCGGCGCCTGGGCCGCGTCAGCCTGGCCATCGCCTCGTCGTGAGCCCACTTGACGCGCATGAACTCGCCGGCGTCGCCGCCGCGATCGGGGTGCGTGACGAGCGCGAGCCGGCGGAACGCCTGGCGGATCTCGTCCGCGCTCGCGGCCTCCGCCAGTCCGAGCACCGCGAACGGCGACGCGCCGCGCGCGGACGCAGGCCGCGACGGCGCGCGCCTCGACGGCCCGGGTGGCGGCGGGGGCGCCTCCCGCCGCGCGCGCGGCTTGGGCCACGGGGGCTCGCCGCGCAGGATGCGCGTCCAGGCCGTCGCCCACGCCGGCTCGATCTCGACGAGCGGGCGCCCGGCCGCGCGCTCGGCCTGCGCCCGCGCCTCCTCGACGGTCCGCGCGCCGCCCTGGCTCGCGTCCGGAGGGCGGAACGGCTCGCGCGCCGGCTCGGCCGTCCACCATGCGGCCCACAGGAAGCGGCGGCGGCGGGTCGGGGTCACCGCGTAGACACCGCGGAGCGGGAGCGTCATCGGGGCCGGGCCTTCAGAAGATCTCGGGGCACCACGGGGCGCGCGCGGCGCGGAACAGGCTGTCCGCGCGCTCGACGGCGCCTCCGGAGAGCTCCTCGACCTGGCCCGCGTCGGCCATGCAACGGAAGGAGACGCCGCCGAGGTACGCCGAGCCGAGCGCCGTGATGTCGAGGCGGAGGTCCGGCGCCGCCGTGGTCCGCGTCGCGCGCCGCTCGCCCCCGTGCAGCCGGAACCGGCCCGCGTTCGAGGGGCAATCGCGGTCGGTGATCTCGAGCGTGAGCGCCTCGCCGCTGCCGTAGGCGCGCGCCGCGAGCGCGGCCTCGACGTCCACGATGCGCACCCACAGCCCGTCGCTCGCCGTGAGGCGCAGCCGCCGCGGCTCGACGAGGAGCATGCCGAGGGGATGATCGGGCGGCAGGAGGCTCGCCTCGATCCGCTGCGCCAGATCGATGTCGAAGAGGTACCGCCAGACGAGCCTGGTCCCGAGCGGCGAGGCGCCGATCGCCTCGATGACGCGGACCGAGCCGATCGGGATCGTGGACGCGTCCCACCGGTGATGCACGCAGTACAGCGCGTAGGCCTCGGCGCGCCCGTCGACCTCGATCACGACGCGCTGGAGCTGGCCGCCCCCCTGGCGGATGAAGTCGTTGTCGCTCAGCCGCCGGCCCCGCCACCACGGCTCCGAGCGCGCCAGCATCCCGGGGACGAGCGGGCGGGCGCGCTCCCAGACCGGCGCGAACGCCTCGAGCGCCTCGGCTTCCCCGAGCAGCCGCGCCCGGCCCTCCGCGCTCGCCTCCCCACGGAACGCGCTGCGATCGCGCTCGATCGAGATGGAGCACGCCTGCGACGCGAGGCCGTAGCCGAAGCGGCCGTAGATGGAGCCCTCCGTGGCCCAGAGAGCGGAGATCGGCTGCCCCGCGGCCCGCGCCTCGTCGAGGTGCCGCCGGACGAGGCGCGTGAGGATGCCGCGGCGGCGGTGCGTCGGCATGACCGCGACCGCCGTGAGCCCGGCAGCCGGGACGGCGCCGCCCGGCGTGGTCATCGTGAGCGAGAACGTGCCGGCGGCGCCGACGAGCGACTCGCCGTCGTACGCGCCGAGGCGCAAGGTGAACTCCTGGAGCCGCTTCGTCCCCTCCATGCGCTCGGGGTTCAGGAGCGCGCCGAAGGCGGTGAGGATCGGATGGACGAACTCGCCGTACCGCTCGATGCCCAGCTGCCGGAGCTCGATGTTCATCAGGCTACGATAGCAGTCGCGCCGGCGCCCTCGCTTGGCGCCCCTACGCGCTCAGCCGATCGCGCTCCCTCGCCGCCGCCCGCCGGATGCGCGTCTTCAGCCAGGCCTCGATGAGCGGCCACACCGTGAGCGGCGCGTCCCGGCCGACGACGATGTCGAGGTGGCCGCGCGGGAACGCGCGGTACGTCTTGTCCGAGGAGCGGCTGAAGTCGTAGGCCGGCTTCACCGACGCCGGCGGCGCGAGGTCGTCGTGCGTGCCCGCGATGACCAGCAGCGGCAGGTCGAGGTGCTCGAAGCGCTCGGCGTAGCCGAAGAGGCTCCCCATGTGGTGGCCGCTCTTCCGCGACGCCGCCGCGTCGAGGAACATGTTCCGGAGCACCGTGATGCTGCCGCTGTCCATCGCCAGCGACATGTGCTGCGTGAGCACCCGCGTCTCCATCGAGCCGGGCACGAACCCCCGGATCGGCAGCGGAAAGATCGGGCTCTCGACGAACGCCCGCACGAACCGGAACGGCTCGCCCCACGCCGACAGCGGGAGCGCCCCCTGCCCGAGCGGGACGCGCCGGTCGACCGTCAGCATCAGCCGGCCGAGCAGCGCGAGCGACCGCGACCCGTGCGTGAACAGGTACGGGCTCCCGAGCGTGACGATCCCGCCGACCGCGTCCCCCATCGTCGGCGCCGTCGCGTAGCTGACGAGCCCGCCGAGCGAGTGGCCGATCAGGTACACAGGCCGCGGGCCCGAGATGCGCCGGATCTCCTCGATCGCCGCCGGCACGTCCTCGCGCACGAAATCGGTCACGTGGGCCGGCCGCCGCGCCCCGAGGTGCCGCGACCGCCCGTGCCCCCGCAGGTCCAGGTTGAAGACGTCGAAGCCCGCACGCGCCAGGTAGTTGGAAAAGCTCCGCGACGGCAGGTGCCAGATGTACCGGTTCTGGCCGTACCCGTGGATCAACAGCACGCTCGCCACCGTGCTCCGGAGCCGCGCGCTCCGCTTGCGGATCATCGCCAGCGGCACGTCCCGCTCCACCGGCTCCGCGTCCTCCACCCCCGGCGCACGCGCCCCCTCGATCCCGCGGCTCGCCGGCGGGGACTCGTGCGCGGTGCTCCGGACCCGCACCACCACGAGCTCCTTGATGAACCTGTCCCGCTCGTCGCGGTCGACCGTCTGCTCGACCTGGGCCTGATGCAGGATCATCCTTTCCGTCTATTGCGGATTATTTTGCTGTGCGCAACCTCGTTTGGCCCGCCGGGGATGCCGCCGCCGTAGGGCCTTTGCCGCGCCAACATCGCACGGCCACCCACGCTGATCACGAGCAGGCGCGCTCTGGCGCGCCGTCGTGGAAAAAGCTCCGCCGTGGGCGGTCCGCGGGCGTCACACGGCGCTGCGTCTCGTGTACCCTCCCCTCGCTGGTGCCCGGTCCACCGGGGCGCGCGGAGAACCCGAGGCTGGCCTCGGCGCGCCCGTTCCGTGGGCGCCGGAGCCCGGCCCTGAACTTACGCATCGCTAGGTGACCTACAATGTACCACGTGAAGATGGGTCGGCAGCTCGCGGTCGGGGTGCACACCAGGGCCGCCGCGCTCGCCGCGCTGCTCGGCGCCGTGTGCTTCTCGTCGAGCGCCAGCGCGCAGCCCAAGAAGGACGACGCCGAAGGCAAACAGGACGACTCCGCTGCTGCCGAGAAGCAGGCCACGGACGAGAAGGCGCAGGACGACAAGGCGCCCGGCGAGAAGGAAAAGCCGCAGGAAGCGCCCCCCGAGGCCGCGGATGACAACGCCCCGTTCGAGAGGGAGGGCAAGACCTATCGGTTCGCCGGGCTCCGGTTCCGGAACCTCATTGTGCCGAAGGCGATGATCAACCTCTTCGCGGACGGCGGGGCGTCCGTGAACGTGTTCACGTTCGGCCCGGAGCTCGCCACACGCAGGGACGGGCTCGAGATCGATCTGGCGATCTCCTACGCGGACTACTCGATGGATCCCTTCCTCTTCAAGGGGAAGAACGACGGCAACGACGCCTGGGAGATGGTCTCGAGCGACATGAAGCTCGTCTACTTCACGACCGATCTCCTCTACGAGATCCCGCTCGATAAGGAGAAGGGCCGCTTCTCCCTGCTCATCGGCGGCGGCGTCGGGCTCGGCGTCGTCTTCGGCAACCTCTACCGCGCGCAGGCGTACCCGAACAACCCGTCGCGCCTCGACCCCGACGACGTGGGCTCGTGGAGCAAGTGCGCCGGCCCGACCGGCGGCTTCTGCGACGGCTCCAACGACCATTTCGGCAACTACGACGAGCCGAGCTGGATCAACGGAGGATCCAAGCCGTCGGTGTTCCCATGGATCTCGTTCCCGCAGCTCAGCTTCCGGTACAAGCCGATCAAGCAGCTGCAGACGCGGCTCGACGCCGGCTTCTCCATCACAGGGTTGTTTTTCGGGCTGTCCGCGGGGTATGGCCTCTGATCGAGGGATGAGGTGACGTCGCGTCCGCTGTTTCCCCCGCGCTATGAGCCGATCGGGGCGCTCGGAAAGGGCGGTGGTGGCGAGGTGTGGGCGGTGCGCGACCGCCTCACCGGCAAGACGGTCGCGCTGAAGACGCTCGGCGAGGAGGCGGACGAGCCGGAGGTGCTCGCGCTCGTCCGCGAGGCGGCGGCGCTGTCGGGCGTCGAGGGCCTCGGCGTGCCGCGCGTGCTCCGCTTCGGCCGGCTGCCGGCGTCAGGGCGGCCGTTCATGGTGCGCGAGCTCGTCGAGGGGACGAGCCTCGCCGATCTGCTCGCGCGCAAGGGCGACCTGGCCAGGAACCTCGCGGCCATCGCCGACGCGGCCGATCAGCTGACGCGCCTGCACCGCGCGCTCCTGCTGCACGGCGACGTGAAGCCCGCGAACATCATCGTCGGCGAGGGCGGCCGCGCGACGCTCGTCGACCTCGGCCTCGCCGCGCCGTTCCGCGACGACGGCTCGCGGCCCCTGGGCCTCACGCCCCGCTACGCCGCGCCGGAGCTCTTCCAGGGCGACGCGCTCACCGTCCGCGCCGAGGTGTTCGCGCTCGGCGCGACGCTCGCCGAGGCCCTCCGCGACAGCGGGGGCGATCGCGATCCGAAGGTCGTCGAGGCGCTCCAGGGGGTCGTCGACCGGGCGACCGCCAAGGACCCGAACGCGCGCTACCCGAGCGCGGACGAGCTCGCGAACGCGCTCCGGCGCGCGGCGCGGCTCCCCTCCGGGCCGGGCGAGGAGGCCGGGAGGCCGGGCGAGGCGGGGGCGAGGCCCGACGCGGACGCGGGCGCCGTGGTCTGGCCCATCGTCGGGCTGGACGCGCCCTCCACGCGGCTGCTCGCGCAGATCATGGCGCTGCCCGCGGGCGGCGGGCTCTCGATCGACGGCCCGCGCTCTTCCGGGCGGAGCGCGCTGCTCCGGCGCATCGCGTGGTCGCTCGAGGTGGGCGGGTACGCCGTCGCGTGGGTCGAGGCGGCCCGCGTGGCAGACCCGCGCGAGGCGCTCTCGATCGAGCTGTCGGAGCACGATCTCGGCCGGGTGACGGCGCTCGTCGACGACGCCGACCGGCTCGGCGACGCGGCGCTCGAGCGCCTCGACGAGGTGCGGAAGGCCGGCGGCAAGCTCGTGTTCGTGCTCGGGGATCCATCGGAGGGCGGCGCGGGCCGGGCGCCAGGCGCGCCTCGCGCGGCGCGCGGCGCGCCCGTTGACGACGCGCCTTCCCCCGCGCGCCTGGGCCGCGGGTTCGAGCGCTTCGAGATGGCGCCGCTCGACGAGCAGGTCGCCCGCGAGCTCGTGCAGCGCACCATCCCGTCGCTGAGCGACGCGGTGGCGGCGCACGTCGTCTCCCGCGCGGGGCGGTGGCCCGGGCGCATCCGCGAGATCGTCGCGCGCATCGCGCGCGCGCCCGTCGCGTCGACCGAGGACGTCGATCGGCTGCTCGACGCGCCCCCGACGAGCGCGGTGGCGTCCGGGCCGGGCGGCGCGGGCGCCGAGGGGGCGGCGCTGCCGCCGGCGGAGATCCACCGGCTGCTCGACCGCGGCCACTTCGACGCGGCCGCAGAGGCGCTCGGGCGGCACGTGGGCGACGGCTCGCCCGCCGCGGTGCCCACCTTGACCATCGCGCGCGCGCGGCTCGCCATGAACCGCGGCGACACGGCGAGGGCGCTCGCCGAGCTCGGGCGCGTGAAGGACCAGGTCGAGGCCTCGCGCGATCACGCGCTGGCGGCGTTCTGGTCGCTGCAGATGGCCCGCGCGCTCGTGCGCGCCGGCGACTACGGCGAGGCGGAGCGCCGCGCCGGCGAGGCCGTGGAGCGCGTGGGCCCGCTCAAGATCGAGGCGGAGCTCACCGGCGCGCCGCGCTCCGAGGTCGCGACGGCCGCCGCGTTCGGCGCGTCGCCCGAGGCGATCGTCGCCGAGGCGGTGGCGACGCGCGGGCTCGCGCAGAGCTTCGCCTCGCGGCACGAGGACGCGAAGCGCACGCTGGAGCACGCGGTCCGGCTCGCGCGGCTCACGGGAGAGCCGCGCATCCTGTCGGTCGCGCTCGTGTCGCTCGCCTTCGCGCTCCAGCGGGACGACCGCCTCAGCGAGGCGAAGGTGGTCTACGAGGAGGCGCTCACGGCCGCGGAGCAGGCAGGCGACGCGGGCACGCTCGCGACGACCCGCCTGAACCTCGCCGCGCTCACGAAGCTCCAGGGCGACCTCGGCGCGGCCATCCGCCACCTCGAGGCCGCCGTCGATCTGGGCCGGCGCTCCGGCCGCGTCGCGACGATCCGCCAGGCGCTCCTCAACCTCGCGAACCTCGACCTCTACCTCGGGCGGCTCGCGCGGGCCCGGGTGTCGCTCGACGCGCTCGCCGCCCAGCGCGCGGATCTCGCGCCGCAGCAGCAGGCGCAGCTGCTCGCGCTCGAGGCGGAGCACGCGGCGCGCTCGGGCGATCTCGAGCAGGCCGAGCGGCTCTGCCTCGAGTGCGCCGAGGCGTACGAGGCGATGGGCCGGCGCATCGACGGGGTCGAGGCGCGGCTCGAGCGCGTGCTCTTCGCGGTGGCGCGCGCCGGCGCGGATCCGCGCGCCCTCGGCGAGGAGATCGACGTGGCGTCGGAGCGCCTGGGGACGACCGGCGCCCACCGCGCCCTGCTCGCGCTGGCCCGCGGCCGCGTCGCGGCGCTCGCGCGCGACGAGTGGCGGGCCCGGTCGGCGTACGACGAGGCGCTCGACGCGGCGCGCGCCGCGGGCCAGCGCGACTGGATCTGGCGCTCGCTGGAGGCGCGGGCGCAGCTCGAGACGGAGCGGGGGCACCTCATCCGGGCGCGCCACGACCGCGAGGAGGCGCTGATCACGCTGGAGGAGATCGCCTCGAAGCTGCCGCGCGACCTCCGGGAAGTGTTCTGGAACGACGCCCGGCGCAAGGAGATCCGGGCGGCCGCGATGCTCGAGCTGATGAGCAGCCGCACGGTGCCGTTCACCCAGCAGAGCGCGGGCGCGCAGGCCGGCGCGGCGCCCCCGCAGGGCGAGGACCGGCTGGCGCGGGTCCTCGAGATCAACCGCGAGATCGCGGGCGAGCACGATCTCACGCGCCTGCTCGCGAAGGTGACCGATCATGCGATCGCGCTCCTCCAGGCGGAGCGCGGGTTCATCATCCTGCAGCGGCCGCCGCGCGACGAGCTGCAGCAGGCTGCGGGCGAAGGCGCTGTCGATCTCTCGATCCACGCCTCGCGCGACCAGGCGGGGGACGACCCGCACGCGCGCTTCTCCAGCTCGATCGCCGAGCGGGTGATCTCCACGGGCGAGTCGGTCGTGACCGCGAGCGCGCGGGACGACGCGCGCATGAGCGATTACGTCTCGGTGCACCAGCTCATGCTGCAGTCGGTCGCGTGCGTGCCGATCCGGCAGCGGAGCGGGCAGGTGATCGGCGCGCTGTACCTGGAGACCCGGCTGAGCGCGGCGGCGAAGTTCGAGGTGGAGCTCCCGACGCTGACGGCGCTGGCCGATCAGGTCGCGATCGCCATCGAGACGGCGCGGCTCGTGAGCGAGAACGAGCGCCGCGCCCGCGAGCTCGAGCGCGCGAACGAGGAGCTGCGCGCGGCGCGCGCCAAGCTGGAGGAGCTCCTCGGCCACCGCACCGCGCAGCTGGCCGCGACGCGGCGGGATCTGCGCTCGGCGCGCGCGGTAATCCGCGGCCATTTCGGCTACGAGGGCCTTGTCGGCACGAGCGAGGCGATGCGCCGCGTGTACGCGCTCATCGACCGGGTGAAGGACACGGACATCCCGATCCTGATCACGGGCGAGAGCGGGACGGGCAAGGAGGTCGTCGCCAGGACGATCCACAACGCGAGCCCGCGGGCGAAGAAGCCGTTCGTCGGCGTCAACTGCGGCGCGATCCCGGAGCACCTGCTGGAGAGCGAGCTCTTCGGGCATGTCCGCGGCGCGTTCACGGGCGCCGACCGCGACCGGAAGGGGCTCTTCCGGGAGGTGACCGGCGGCACCATCCTGCTCGACGAGATCGGGGAGATGCCGCAGAAGATGCAGGCCGGGCTGCTGCGCGTGCTGCAGGAGAAGGTCGTCCGTCCGGTCGGCGGCGCGCGCGAGGAGCCTGTCGACGCGCGGGTCATCGCGGCGACGCACCGGGACCTCGCCGACATGGTCTCGAGGGGCACGTTCCGCGAGGATCTCTACTACCGGCTGCACGTCGTCGAGGTGCGGGTGCCGTCGCTGCGCCAGCGGATCGAGGACATCCCGCTGCTCATCGACTACTTCCTCGGGATCTTCGCCGCGCGCTACGGCCGCGATCGCCGCAGCGTGTCCCGCGCCGCGCTGAAGCGGCTGTCGGCGTACACCTGGCCCGGGAACGTGCGGCAGCTCGAGAACGTGCTGCTCAACGCGTGGGTCCTGTCGGATCGCCCCGAGCTGGAGAGCGAGGACTTCGAGCTCCCCGACGCGGCGCCTCGGTCGCTGCGGGGCTCGCTCGACAGCGGCGCCGCGCCCCCGCCGCGAGCGCCCGCCGGCGGCGGGGCGCCCGCGAGCGCGGGCCGGGCACCGCCGTCGAGCGATCCGCGCCGCCTCGAGACGTCGCTGGACGCGCACAAGGCGAGCGAGCGGGAGCGGATCCTTGTCGCGCTCTCGAGCTGTAACTGGAACCGGGTGAAGGCGGCGCAGGTCGTGGGCCTGCCGCGCCGGACGTTCTACCGGCGCCTCAAGGAGTACGGGATCCAGTGAGCGATCGTTCGAACCTCGCCGCCTCCATCGACGGCGCGCCCCTCGCCGACGAGGAGGCGCGCGATCTCTGGACGCGGTTCAGCCGGTACATGGATGAGCACCGCGGCGACATGGCGGGCTTCGCGCGGGAGAACGGCTACGTGAGCGTGACGCCGACCTTCGAGCGCGGGCGAGCGCTGCTCGTCGTCCGGACGACGGAGGCGCCGCCGGAGAAGCCGGCCCAGCGCCCCGGTGGAGAGAAGCCGCCCCCGCGCCCCGGCGGCGAGAAGCCGGCGCCGCGCCGCGGAGGCAGCGGCAAGCCGGCGCGCGGCAGGCGGCGGCGCTGAGCGCTCACCGGACGGGCGCGAATCGCGAGCTGCCTCGATCCCGACGGAGAGGCGCCCCGATCGGCCGGAGCCTCACCGCGACTTCCCTGCCCCTCCGGGGAAGTCCTTGCGCTTGATCTTGGCGCGCCGGCCGTCGGGGTGGTGAAACACGATTCCCTCGGCGAGGTGGCCCGGGGCGAAGCGGCTCTCCAGGTGATCGAACAGGCCGTGGAGGCCGTCATAGGTCCTCGGGATGTCGTCGTAGACGGGAATCTCGAGGTTGAACGGCACGACCATGTGCCTGGCGAGCCCGAGCGGGTTGCCCTGAATGCTCGGTCCGAGCGCCTCCGCCGAGTGCTCGCCGTCCGGCCAGCCCTGGAACTCCGTCCCGCGAACCGCCTCGAAGATCCACTTGTCTTCCGGCCCGTGCTCGTCCGCGTCGACGTACCAGCCGTCGATGATCCCCTGCTGCTTCTGGAGCTTGCTCGGGTTCCTGCGCTTCTCGACCCGGACCACGTGGCCCGAGCGAACGGTCAATCGCACGTTCGTGCCGTCGAGCTTCTCGGTGGGACGGCCCTCGCCCGCAAAGACCCACTCGCACCCCTGGCGCGGCTTCGGGAGCACCTTGAAGTCGTCGCCGCGATCGAAAATCGTCGGAATCTTCTCCATGACCTGAATGCCCTTTCGTACCTGGCCGAGCAGCTCGTCAGGCGTGATGACGCCTCCAGCGAGCCCGCTCGCCAGGGCGCGCACCAGCTCCGCCACGGAGGTGCTCGCCTCGAGCGCGACGCGCTTCAGCGCCATCCGCTCCTCCGGCGAGATCCACGCGACGAGGCGTGACCAGCCTTCGGGCGGAACCCATGTCGCGAGCTGCTGCGGATCCTTCCTCGGTCTGCCGCGCGGGCGGCCTGGTGATGTCACGAGCTTCAGGGTAGCCCTATTTTCTATTGTGTCAATTGGCAAAACAAGAATTGGGCACGAGGCGGAGATGGTGGGAGCAGGTAGGACGCCTGCCGCTGCCCTCCTGGAGATCGGGAGTCAGGGCGAGCTCCGCGAAGGCGCGCGTGGACGCGCGCCTCGAGACATCGGGGCTCCGTGCGCGGAGACGCCCTGGCCCTGCGATGGACAGCTGGTCTGTCGCCGAGGGTTCAGTCGAGGAGGGTCCAGGTGGCCTTGGCGGTGCAGCCGTAAGCGTCGAGCGCGCCGGGGTGCGTGAGGGGGACGAGCTTGGTCTGGCCCTTGGCGAGCGGCCCGGTGACCGAGCGGGTGATGGGCCCCGGATCGCCGTAGTAGTGCGTGACGGTGAAGGTGATCTTCGCCGAGTCCGGAACGGCGAAGAGCGAGGTGTTCTTGATCGCGGCGTTCGGGTTGAAGATGCTGGGATAGGTGATCGAGCAGGAGAGGTTCACGGTCTTCGTGACCGGACCGCCGCCGTCATCGCCGCCAGGACCGATGATCGCCTCTGCGCCCTCGCCCACGACCTCGGCGGCGTCGCTCGCGCCGTCATCGGCGCTGTCGCCCTCGAGCGGCTCGGCGATGCAGCCGACGAGGGCGAAGGACGAGATGAGGGAGCAGAGGAGCAGGTTCTTGATGTTCATGGTGGTGTGTCCTTTGGTCCGGTGTTCACGCTCGCGAGATCGCATGTCGGCGGCCTCCGGCGAGTTCGAGCTCGCCTCGGCGTCCCTCATCGCTGTCTCGCGGCGTCGCATCCGGATAGAGCAACCGGCGGGCCAGGTCGTCGGGGCGCTCCGGGCCGCCCCCGGCGCGCCCAGGATCCGCGGAGAACACAGCCTATCTCGGGATTTTAGCGCTCCACCGCGCCGCGCCGGCGGGCGCCCGCGCGGCGCGGTGGAGGTCAGAGCCCCCACGCCGACGGCGTGGGCCTCCACCAGGTGTCCTCTGAGGTGCTCTCTGGTCCGGAAGATCGCGGCAGGCCCAGGCTCGCTCCGCGCCGCCGCGAGGGCCGGTGCTCCCCCCGAAGCCCCGCGATCGAACGCTCAGCGCCGGCGCCGTCGCGACGCCAGCGCGCCGAGCACGCCGAGGAGCATGACCCCGCCGACATCGGCCGATCGGCCGGTCGTCGAGCAGGAGCACCCGGCATCGCCGCCAGACTCCCCATCGCCGCTCTTCTGCGTGTCGTCCGGATCGGCGCCGCCGCCGCCGCCCACCCCGCCGCTCGAGGCGACCGACGAGCTCGCGGTCGCGCCCACGCTCGATCCGCCGCCGGCCGACGAGGCGGTCGACGTGCTGCTGCCGCCCGCTCCGCCGTCGCCCCCGCTGCCGCCGGCGCCGCCGGCGCCGCCGCCATCGAAGCCGGCGCACTCGGTCGAGCACTCGGTCGAGCATTCCCCGCAGACGCACTCGAGGATGCTGATATACATGTCGGCCCCCTCGGGCTGATCATTCAAGCATCCCTCGACGCACGCGTCGTCCGGGCACTCGTTGATACAGCCGATGAATCTCCTGCACGCGAGCGACGCGCCGCACGCGTCATAGGGGGCCTTGCACGTGTTCGCGAGCGAATCGTTCGAGCAGCTATCGCAGCCGCCGCCGCCGGCGGCGGCGCTCGTGGCGCTCGCCGCATTCGCGGCCGTGGTCCCGCCGATGGGATACAGCGCGCACACGCCGTCGATGTCATCTTGCTCGATGGTGCGCATCGACGAGCCCACGACATAGTAAGGCGTCATCGTCGCGCTCCGCTCGCTGGAGTGGCCGAGGCCCAGGAAGTGCCCCTCTTCGTGCGTGGCGATCGACTGTGTGTCGACACAGCCGTTGTTGCCGGTGTCGTTCCAGCAAAACCCGACGTCGTTGAAGACCATGTCGGCGTCCACGATGGCGCCGTTGAAGCTCCAGACCGGCATCGTGACGCCGATGACCGAGTTGACGTCGCCGAGCATGTTCGGCCAGGAGGAGCTGATCCAATGAAACACGTTCTTGCCGTCGTTGTAGTTGTAACGATCGGTGGTGTCGCCGAGGAGGTCGACCCGCCACTCCGTACACCCCGCGTTCGACCACGTCTCGAACCCGGACTCGACACGGGCGACGGCGAAGGCGGAGATCTCGCCCGGGATCGTCGAGCGGTTGATGTAGTAGGCGACGGGCAGCTTGTCCCAGCGGGGGACCACGTCATCGAGCGGCACCCACGCGGCGGCCTCACGGGCCACGGCGAGGGACGAGGCGGCGCCGAGCAGGGCGGCGAGGGCGACGTGGCGCCTCACCTCACTTCCCTCCCGCGATGCGCACGACGTCCGTCATGAGGCTCTCGATGGGCTCGACGTCCTCGACGGGCGCCTCGATGGGCACGAGCGCGGCTCCGGTCCGCCGGACGAGGTGCAGCCCCTCGAGGATGCGCCGCGCCATGCCCTTCTTGTCCACATGATAGGCCGAAAGCGCCAGCGCCGTGAGGTGCCACCGCCCCTTGTCGCCCGGGCGCAGGAAGACCACGGCGTCCTCGCCAGGCGAGAGCCTGGCGTCGCCGAGCAGCCGCTGTGTCTTGCCGTTGTAGGTCCCGCCCATCTGCTCCAGCACAATCATCTTCGAGCCCCCCTTGTCCGCCGCGCCCCCCTTGAGCGGCTGGGTGATCGTGAGCTCGGTGCGAGTCACGATCGATTTTCCGTCGTCGGATTCCGTCGCGTACGATCGGCCGACGATCACGCGCGCGACCGTCGCCGACTGGCGCACGAGCTCCTCCCGCGAGAGCAGGACGGCCGTCGTCGCGTCCGCGGGCGCGCCGATGCCGAGCAGAGCGAGCGCAGCCGACAGGGCGAGCACTGCTTTCAAGCCTCTCTTCATGTAGATGACTCCTTAAGACATTCATTTCTATCCCGAAGCGCGCGCGGCGGCCACACAGGAAACAGGACTGCAACGTGCTCGCGCTGCCGTGGTGTTGCCCGTCTGTCGTGACGGCGGATCATCACGCTGCGACGCGACGGCGCGCCGACATGTACGGAGACGCGCACTACCACCCGCGCCGTGGTACGCCTGGATTTGTGCCGTACACGTAGACGGCGCACTCCGGAGCTCTCCCGGAGGCTCTCGGGCATGAGACCCCCTTATCGGGTCATCCCCGCTCTCGACAGCATCGGGCGGAGTCAGGGTGGCTGTCCGTCGATCGGGTCAACTCGCCATCAGCGCCATCAAGGGCGGTCTCCGCTCGCCAGCGGCGCTCGGGCCCTCGGCGCGGCCCCGCGCCGCCCGCGGAGGCACGGGCGCGCGGAGGCCTCGCCCCGACGCCCTCCGCGCCCCGACGCCGCTCAGGGCGTCTCTCAGTCGAACCGCTTCAGGCCGTTCGGCGCCCTGGAGTCGCGCTTCGCGCCGGCCTCTCCCCGCGCCACGACGCGACCGGCGAGGACCGCCTCCGCGAGCTCGCGGCACTCGGCGCTCGTCGCGCGATCGGCCCGCGCGAGCGCCTGCTCCGCCGCGGCGCGCGCCTCGGCCGCGCGGCCCGCGAGCGCGTGCGTCCGGGCGATCTCCGCGAGGGTCGCCGAGAGCTCCGCGGCGTTGCCCGACACGTCCAGGAGCCGCTTCGCTCCGAGGTAGAGCGACAGCGCCGCGGCGAGATCCCCCTGGATGCGCGCCAGATCGCCCCGCGCCCGCAGCACGCCGGCCTGACCCGCGCCGTCCTCGAGCACCTCGAACAGGGCGAGCGCCTGCTCGTAGTCCGAGAGCGCCTCCTCCAGGTCCGACGCATCGGCCGCCGCGACCCCCACGAGCTCGGCCACCAGCTCGAACTGCTTGCGGCGGAGATCGCCCCGCACCTTGAGCGTCGCGGCCTGCCCGCGGCGCTCGAAGCCCGTGCGGAACAGCGCGAGCGCACGGTCGTAGTCGCGCACCGCGTCCACGAGGTCCTCCTGCACGGAGCGCAGATCGCCCCGCGCCTTCAGCACCGCGGCCTGGCCCAGGACGTCGCGCGTCGCCGTGAACAGCTCGAGCCCGTGATCGTAATCCTTCTCGGCGCCCGCAAGATCCCCCTGCCGCACCCGGAGATCGCCGCGCGCCTTGAGCGTGCCGGCCTGCCCGAGGTGGTCCTCGGTCGCTTGATAGAGCGTCAGCGCCCAGTCGTAGTCGCGCGCGGCGCCCGTCACGTTGTCCTGGCCGAACCGCATGTCGCCCCGCGCCTTCAGCACGCTGGCCTGCCCGCTCCGATCCCCCGTGTCCTGGAACAGCGCGAGCGCGGTGCTGTAGTCGCGCGCCGCTCCCGGGAGGTTGCGGAGCCGGACCCGCAGATCGCCGCGCGCCTTGAGCGCCCGCCCGTGCGCGGCGCCGTGTGGGCGGGCGCGAGGCGGCTCCGAGGGGCCCGGGGCGTCGGCGTCGGCGGCCCCGCGCGACCCGGCCCGGGGCTTGAGCGGCTCGCGATCGCCGAGCTGCAGGAACAGCTGGATCGCCAGATCGTAGTCGCACACCGCGCCGCCGAGATCGCCCTCCTCGGCGCGCGCGAAGCCCCGCGCCCTCAGCGCGTCGCCCTCCGCCGCGCGAGCGCCCGCGGCCTGGAACAGCGCGAGCGCCTCGTCGTAGTCGCGCACCGCCTGCGCGGGGACGCCCTCCCGCAGGCGCAGTGCGCCCCGATCCATGAGCACCTGGGCCTGCCCGAGCGCGTCGCCCGTCGCACGGAACAGCGCGAGCGCCTCGTCGTAGTCGCGCGCGGCGCCCACGTAGTCGCTCCGCCGGAGGAGCAGGTTGCCGCGCTCCCGCAGCGCGTTGCCGCGCGACTCCGGCGGGGTGCTGTTGAGGCTCGGAGGCGCCGCGCTCGAACGGGGCCCCCGCGTCACCCCCTCGCCGAGCACCTCGGCCAGCGATCCGCTCCTCGGCGTGCAGCGATCCGCCGCGCTGTCGAACGAGCGCTGTGTGGGAGGATCGCCATCCACGCCCTTCAGCTCGGACTGGACTTCGGGGAGGCGACGCATGCCAGGCGGAACATCATACCGCGCCAGCGCCTCTCTCGTGGAGACATTGCGCGGTCAGCGCGCGGCAGCGCTCGGTTTCCGTTTTCCGGTTTCCGTTTTCCGGTTTCCGTTTTCCGGTTTCCGTTTTCCGGTTTCCGTTTTCCGGTTTCCGTTTTCCGGTTTCCGTTTTCCGTTTCCGGTTTCCCTCCGCCGCCCGCGAGCGGAGGCGCGCCGACGGCTGGGGCCGCTGGCTTTCTGCACGTTGGCCCGCTCACGCAATCGGATGCGGGCCCGTGAACTCGTCCACCCCGGCCGTGAAAAGCCGTAGACGGCCGATCCTCAGAGGCCCTTGCGCGAGACCAGCACCGCGTCCCGCTCGACCTCGTACATCGCGTGGGTCACGAGCGCCGCAGCCGTGCGCTCGCGCACATGCACGACCCGCAGCTCAGCGTAGGTCTCGTCCGGCAGCAGCTCCTCGTCGACGCCGAACTTCGGCTCGTCGACCTGCGCCGGACGCTCGTCCTGCACCCGCGGCCGGACCGTGGCCAGCTTGCCCGCGCCCCCGATCTGCTGCAGCCAGCGGTCGCCCCGCCGGACCGCGAAGAAGCGCTGCCCCGGCTTCACGCCGTCCTTCTCGCCCTTGTCGATGAACACCACCTGGTTCTGCCCGACGAGCTGGTAGGGGTAGACGGCCGCGATGATCTTCGCCTCGAGATCCGCCTCGGCGCCCACCGGCGGCACCACGTCGAGGCGCCGCAGCACCGCGCCGACCCTGTCCGTGCGCTCGACCACGTCGAGCGACTCGACGAGCCGCGCGCGCACCATGTGCGTCTTCGGGTTGTAACGATCCACGCGCGCCGTGCCGCGCACCGTCACGAGCTCGCCCTTCACGTCCCCGCTCTTCACCTTCTTGATCTCGCGGAAGATCGTCAGCTCCTGGCCGATCGAGACGTCGTGATCGTCCGAGAGGCGGAGGTAGACGTCGTCGCCCTCGCTGAGGAGCATCTGGTCGTCGGGGCTCGCGACGAGCTCCCCCCACGTGTCCTTCTTCACGTCGTCGACCCAGCCGAGCTCGCGCAGGAAGACCGTCTTCTGCGGCACCCGCCCCCCTCGCCCCAGCTGGTTCGCGCCGAACCCGATGCTGCCGCGGGTCGGGCCCTCGCTCGGGTCGTGGAGCCGGATCCGGTCGCCCGGGTAGATCCAGTGCGGGTTCTGGAGCTGCGGGTTCAGCGCCCAGACCTGCGGCCACGCATAGGGGTTCGTGTAGTACCTGCCCGAGATGTCCCAGAGCGTGTCGCCGCGCCGCACCGAGTGCGACTCGGGCACGAACTGCCCCTCGACGACGTAGCTGCCGTTCGCGCCGCCCTTCACCGAGGCGGGGCCCTCGCTGCGGCGGCCCAGATCGAAGCCGTCCGACGGGCGGGACGTGTCCGTCGTGCCCCGCGAGCTCGAGGGCAGGTGGGCGTTCGGATCGAACCCGGGCTGCGGATAACCCGGCACAACGACCTGCGTCTCGACGGTCGGCTCGCCCCTCGGGAGCTGGACCACGGTGACGCCCGGCCCCTGGCCGGCGCCCTCTTCGCCGCCCTGCTGATCCTGAGCGCGCGCCAGCGGCGGCGCCGCGACGAGCGCCAGGGAGACCAGGACCAGCGTTGCCTTCGGGGGGAACTTCATCGCTTGCGCCTCGACGTGGGTGAGGGTGGCGGGCTCGGCGGCGGCGATCCGCCCGGGGGCTCTTCGATCACGACGCCGTTCGCGGTCGAGCGGAGCACGGGCGGCCGCGCGCCGTCGTCCTCCGGCGCGAGCCGCACCACCTCGAGGTCAGGCCTGTCGGGCTCCTCCGGGGGCACGGTGCGCGCCCCGGCCTCGCCAGGGCGCGCCGCGCTGCGGACGCCGCCCCGCGAGCGCTCCAGCGAGCCCACCCGATCCGTGAGCACCGCGTTCTCCGCGCGCACCCTGACGAGCTCCGCGCGCAGCTCGGAGAGCTGTCGTTCGACAGCGTCCTGCCCTCCGCCGCAACCGACGTTGAGCGCGGCGAGCGCGAGCGCCATCGCGCCGATGCCCAGGCCAATCCTCATGGGACGCCCAGCCTACCCGCCGCCGCGCCGGCCGGCCAAACGCGCGGCGATCTCCGCGCCCCGGCGGTGCGCCCCGCAACGGCGCGGCGCGCCGCGCGCGCCGGAACGACCCGCGCGACCCGAGGTGGGCGGCGCGACGTCACGCGTTACGGAGCGCGCGCAGTTCTGCTAGGGTCCCACCCCGACATCTGGGTGCGAGGGGTGAACGTGCGGAAATTCTTCCTGATTTTCCTTGTCGCGACGGCCTGCGCCGGCGCCGGCTGCGGCGATGACGGCCCCGGGCCCGCGACGGAGTGCTTCGACTACAGCAAGTTCGACGGCGCCACGCCCGAGGTGAGCTTCTCGGCCGAGGTCCTCCCCATCTTCCAGCGGTCCTGCTCGTTCAGCTCGACATGCCACGGCGCCGAGGCCGGCTCGGCCGGGTTCGCGTACCTCGGCCCGCCGCTGAGCGAGCAGGCCACGCAGGCGCAGATCGACGCGATCGTGGCCCAGAACGTCGGCGCCGCATCGAGGGCGCCCTCCGGGATGCCGCGGATCACGGCCGGCGACCCCGCGAACAGCTTCCTCCTGCACAAGCTCGACGACACCCTGAGCTGCGGGGACCTCGAGTGCGCTCCCGACGGCTGCGGCGACCCGATGCCCTTTGGCGGCGACCCCCTGCCCTCCGCGGAGCGCGACGCCATCCGCAGGTGGATCCAGCAAGGGGCCAAGGTCAATTGATCGGCCGGCTCTCCGGCCACGTCGTTGAAGAAGGCGACGAGGGCACGGTCGTCCTCGACGTCAGCGGGGTCGGCTACGAGGTGACCGTCCCGCTCGGGGCCGTGGGGCGCGCGCGCGGCATCGCCGCGAACGCGAAGGCCGGCTCGGACGCGATCACCCTGTTCGTCCACACCCACGTGCGCGAGGACGCGCTCCTCCTGTACGGCTTCGCGACGCGCGAGGACCGGGCGGCCTTCCGCGTGCTCATCGGCATCTCCAGCATCGGCCCGAAGATCGCGATGGCCATCCTCAGCGCGCTCGGCGCGGGGGAGCTCGCCGCGGTGATCACCCGCCGGGAGACCGCGCGCCTCACCGCCATCCCCGGCGTCGGCAAGAAGACCGCCGAGCGCCTCGTCCTCGAGCTGAAGGACAAGCTCGTCCACCTCCCCTCGGCCCCGCTCTCCGCCGCGGCCCCTCCGCCCGCAGCCGCCGACGCCAAGCAGGACCTCCTCCACAGCGCGCTCACCCGCATGGGCTACCGCCCTGCCGAGGCGGAACGCGCCGTCACAGCCCTCGGCGCGCGCGTCGACAGCGCCCCGCTCGGCGACCTCGTGCGCGACGCGCTCGCGCTCCTGTCCAAGTGAGCCACGCCGCCGGCGCCCGACGAGCCCTGCAAGCCTGGCCGCCCAGGCCCGGCGAGCCGCGGCCGCCCTCGCCCGGCGAGCCGCGGCCGCCCGCGCCCGGCAAACCGCGGCAGCCCGCCCCGGCGAGCCGCGGTTTTCCGGGCGGGATCGCCCCGGCGGGCGGGCGGACGGCGGCGCGCAACCCCCCGCGGGGAGGCGGAGGAGCGACAGACAGTCGACAGAGGGGCGCCGCGGCGAATATGCTCCCGCCGCCGTTCGCCCTGGGATCCAGTCCGGTCGCTCGTTGTGAGGAGGCGTGGTGATCACCTGCCCGAAGTGCTCCAAGGAAAATCAGGACCATTACAAGTTCTGCCTCGGCTGCGGCGCCGAGCTGCCTCGCGACGTTTCGCCCAAGAAGTTCGCGGCCGGCACCCCGCCCCACGGCGTGCCGGCGGCGACGCGGGCGAAGGACTACGGCGATGAGCCGACCGCCATCGGCACCGGCGCCCAGAAGGGCCCCGCGGTCGCGCCCCCGCCGCCCGCGCTCGTCGATCCCGCGGCGTTCATCGCCCCGGCCCGCGGGGAGGACACCGGCGCCGGCAAGAAGGCCGCGGCGGCCGCGGCAGCGCCCGCGACGCCGGCAGCGGCGGCCGGCGCGGGGACGGTCGTCTGCCCCCAGTGCCAGGAGCCCAACCCGCCGTCGAACAAGTTCTGCGCGCTGTGCGGCTTCAAGCTCGTCAAGCCGGCGGGCCAGGCCGCGCAGCCCTCCACGCCGGTCGTCTCCACGTCGGGCGCCGCGAACGTCGTGCTGACGGCGCTCCGGGCCGACGGCACCGAGGCCGGCTCGTACACGCTGCCCACGAACCCCACGTTGATCGGGCGCGACTCGGGCACGATCTTCGGCGGCGACAGCTACCTCTCGCCGCGCCACGCGACGTTCTCGATCAAGGGCGGGCGGCTCTTCGTCAAGGACGAGGGCTCGCTGAACGGCGTCTACCGCAGGCTGCGCAGGGACACGCCGGTGCAGCTCGACAACGGCGACGTCTTCCGCATCGGCCAGGAGATCGTCCGCGTCGAGCCGCTCTCCCCGGCGCCCACGACGCCCGACGGCGTCGAGCGGCTCGGCAGCCCCTCAAAGGGCTACGTCGCGCGGCTGGCCCTCATCATCGGAAGGGACGCGACCGGCAACGCGTTCCCGGTCCCCGACACCGGCCTGCACCTCGGGCGCGAGCGCGGCGACATCCTCTTCCCCGAGGACGGCTACGTCTCCGGGCTCCACTGCCAGATCTCGCTCCAGGGCGGCCGGCTGTTCCTCACGGACCTCGGCAGCTCGAACGGCACCTTCCTCCGCGTCCTCGGCGAGACCGAGATCACGGGCGGCGACATCCTCCTCATGGGTCAGCAGCTGTTCCGCATCAACGTCTGAGGGCGCGCCGCCGTCGCTCCGAGGGCGCGACCGTCCCGCTCGCACAACCCGACGCCCCATCGTACGCTCAGCAGCCCTGAGACACTCGCCATGGAAATGGTCCGCACCATCCGCGTGGTCGCCGCCGTGATTGAACAGGACGGCCGGTACCTCATCACCCAGCGCCGCCCGACCGCCGTGCTCCCGATGCTCTGGGAGTTCCCCGGGGGGCGCGTGGAGGAGACCGAGACGGACGCGGCGGCGCTGAAGCGCGAGGTCCGCCACCGGCTCGGCGTCGAGATCGAGGTGGGCCAGCTGATCTCGTTCGTGAGCCACCCCTACGAGCGCTACGTCGTCGACCTGTACCTCTACGAGTGCCACATCAAGAGCGGCGAGCTCGCCTCGCTGGCCGTGAACGCGTTCCGGTGGGTCACGAGCGCCGAGTTCGATCGCTACCCGTTCACGCCGGCGGACGAGGCCAGCATGAACAAGCTCCTCGGCATGACCTGACGCGCCCGCGCCCTCACAGGCGCGGCGAGCGCCGCAGCAGCACGAGGAACATCGGCCCGCCGAGCACCGCGGTCACCGCGCCCACGGGCGGCTCCGTGCCGAGCCACCGGAACAGGAGCCGCGCGACGAGGTCGCACGTGGTGAGCAGGACCGCGCCGGCCACGAGCGACAGCGGCAAGAGCCGCCGGTGATCCGCGCCGCAGAGCCGGCGGATCGCGTGCGGGACGATGAGCCCGACGAAGCCGATGAGGCCGGTGCGGCTGACGATCGCGCCGACGACGCACGAGGACGCGAGGAAGACCCGGCGCTCGACGGCGCGGACGTCGACGCCCAGGGTCCCTGCCGACTCGTCGCCGAGCGAGAGGAGGTTCAGGCGCGCGGCGTCGGCGAGGAGCACGGCGCAGCCTGCGGCGACGTACGCGGCGACGCCGAGGAGGGCCGAGGTCGTGGGCAGCTCGACGAAGCCGATGAGCCACCGGAGCAGCTGCTGGGCGCGCGAGGGGGAGACGAGCGTCTTGAGGAAGGAGATGAGGCCCGCCGCGATGGCGTTCACGATGACGCCGGCGAGGAGCATCGACGCGCCGGAGGTGCCCTCGGCCGCGCCGCGCGCGATGGCGTAGACGAGCAGCGTCGCGACGAGGCCGCCGGCGAGCGCCGCCGCGGGCAGGAGCGTCGCGCCGAGGACGGTCGTCGCGCCGATGCCGAGCGCGATCGCGACCGCGGCGCCGAGCGCGGAGCCGCCGGAGACGCCCAGCACGTACGGCTCGGCCAGCGGGTTCCTGAGCAGCGCCTGGAACGCGGCGCCCACGGCCGCGAGGCCCGCGCCGGAGACGGCCGCGAGGAGCACGCGCGGCAGGCGCACGTCGATGAGCAGGGTCCGGTCGAGGCCGGGCTCGGCGACGGCGCGCGCGATCGAGACGGGCTCGGCGCCGAGGACCACGGCGAGGAGGAGCGAGAGGACGAGCGCCGCGGGCGCCGCGGCGAGGACGAGCGCGCGGCGGAGGCCCCGGCCGGACGCGGGCGGCGCCGGGAGGGAGGGCGCGCTCGCTCGGCGCGGGGCGCGGCCGGACACGGGCGACGTCAATCCTGGCCGCCTCCGCGCGCCGCGGGCGGCAGGGTGGCGGGCCCGCTGTTGCGCTCGGCGTTCCGCTCGTAGATGAGGCGAAGCCCGGTGAGCGTCAGGTCGTCGTCGACCGCCTCGATGGTCTCGGTCTGCGGCGCGATGAGCCGCGCCAGGCCGCCGGTGGCGATGACGCGGCACGGGTAGCCGAGCTCCCGCCGGAGGCGGCCCACGAGCCCGTCGACGAGCCCCGCGTAGCCGTACACGATGCCCGACTGCATCGAGTGGACGGGGTTGCGGCCGACGACCCGGGGCGGGAGCGCGATCTCGACGCGGGACAGCCGCGCGGCGCGGGAGAAGAGCGCCTCGGCGCTGATCTGGATGCCCGGCGCGATGACGCCGCCCAGGTACTCGCCCTTCGGGGTCACGCAGTCGAACGTCGTCGCCGTGCCGAAGTCGACGACGATGGCGCCGGCGGGGTGATCACCCCGGTCGGGCTCGGCCGCGTGCGCTCGCGCCGGCGCGGCGCGGGGCGCGGGCTCGGGTTGCCGCCGCACCCACTCGTGCGCCGCGACCGCGTTGACGATCCGATCGGCGCCGACCTCGCGCGGGTTCTCGTAGAGGATGGCCATCCCGGTCTTGATGCCAGGCCCCACGACGAGCGGCTCGATCCCGAACGCCCGCTCGACGAGGCCCACCATCGTGTCGGTCAGCGTCGGCACGACGCTCGCGACGATCGCGCTGTCGATGCGGGCGAGGTCGACGCGGCGGAGGTCGAGCATCTGCCGGACGAGCACGGCGTACTCGTCCGCGGTGCGGGAGCGCGCGCTCTCGCAGCGCAGGTGGTGCTGGAGCACCTCGCCCTCCAGCACCCCGAAGCTGATGTTGGTGTTCCCGACGTCGATGGCGAGCAGCATGCTGGCGCGACTCTAGCGCCGCGCGCCCGGGATCCTGCCAGGATTTCGGACGCGCCGCCGGCGCTCGCGGCGCGGTGCCGCACGCCCGCGCGCGCCCGGCCTTCAGCGCTTGCGCGCGAGCGTCACCCCGTCGCGCACGGTGAGCATGACCTTCTCGACCCGGGGATCGCGGAAGACGAGATCGTTGAAGGCGGCGATGGCGCGGCCGTCGGCGCTCTCGGGGGCGAGGACCTCGCCGCTCCAGAGGGTGTTGTCGGCGACGATCAGCCCGCCGCGGCGGAGGCGCGGGAGGGCCTCCTCGTAGTAGGCCGGATACCGCTCCTTGTCGGCGTCGATGAACACGAGATCGAAGGCCGGGCTCGCCGGCATGGCGCGGAGGGTGGCGAGCGCGTCGCCGAGCGCGATCCGGATCTTCCCGCCGTGCTCGCTGCGGTCGAAGAACGATCGGGCGATGCGGGCCACTTCGGGGTCGCGATCGCACGTGATGAGCTCGCCGTCCGGCGGGAGCGCCTCGGCCATGCTGAGCGCCGAGTAGCCGGTGAACGTGCCGATCTCGAGCACCCGGCGCGCCTGGATGAGCGCGACCAGCATCCTGAGCAGGGCGCCTTCGACCCGCCCGACCTGCATGACCGCCCTCGGCTCATGGGCGAGGGTGAACTCGCGCAGCTCGTCGAGGAGCGCGGGAGGCGGCTCGGAGTGGTCGTGAACGTAGCGATCCAGCTCTGGATTGACGATGGCGATCATGGCGCGGTTCCTCGGCCGGGCACCGTAGCATCGGTGCGCGCTCGCTCCTCGCCTCACCTTGAGCCGCCGGCGGCCTTCGCGGTAGCGTCGACCATGGCCTTCTCTTCCTGGCAGACGTGCGCCGCAGCGGCGCTCCTGGCGGCGGCCTGCAGCTCGACCGGCGGCAGCCCCGGGACGGGCAGCGCCGGCAGCGCCGGCCTGGGCGGCTCCGGCGGAGCCGGCATGGGCGGCGGGGGCGCGGGCGGCACTGGCGGCGCTGGTGGCGCTGGCGCTGGCGGCGCTGGCGGGGCGGCGAGCTCCACGACGGCCGGCGGCGGCGCGGGGGGAGAGGCTGTCTACGATTGCGCGTCGATCGGCGATCCGTGCACGACCTGCCTCGCCCTGCGCTGTCAGGAGAGCTATTGCGCGTGCCAGCGGAGCACGGAGTGCGCCGCGCTGGGCAACTGCCTCCTCGGCTGCGCGGCGGAGGACGTCGCTTGCAAGCAGGCGTGCATGACGGCGCACCGGGCGGGCATCTCGGGCATCTTCCTCGAAGGCGGCTGCGCGTCCGAGCTGTGCAGGGCGCAATGCCCGTCGCGAGACGCGCTGTCCCCTTGCGCGTCCTGCCGGTTCACGGGGTGCGCCGCCGAGATGAACGCGTGCGTCGCCGACCCGTCGTGCAGGGCGATGCTCGCGTGCGTGGAGTTGTGCCGTGCGGACGGAGATGGTTGCCAGGAAGCGTGCGCGGCGATGCACGCGGACGGCGTGCAGACCGCCGGGGCGGTCTTCGCGTGCGAAGAGGCGAAGTGCGGTGCGGATTGCGAGTGACGGGTGAGCCGCCGCGGGCCGCCATGCCGCGCGGCGCCGCCGGGGTCGACGCCCCGGGCGAACGGGCATACCATTCCGTCGTGGCCTTCCTCGGATTGCGCGAGATCGAGCGGGACCCGTACACGGCCGTCCATCACGACCCCGCTCAGCAGCTCGTGCTCATCAAGCGATATTCGCTGAACTATCCGAGCATCGCGGCGATCGAGCTGAGCTTCGACCGCATCAATCGGTCGCTCGAGGCGATCGCCAGGCGGCGCACGCTCCTGCTCGTCGACGCCCGAGATGCACCGCTGCGCAACGACGACGGGTTCGAGAATGCGTTCGCTCACTGTCACACGCGGCTGACGGAAGGTTTCAAGAGGACCGCGGTCCTCCTGAAGAGCGCGACCGGGGTGCTCCAGCTCGGGCGGCTTTCGAAGGGCTATTCAAAGCCGATGGGCATCTTCACCCGCCCCGAGGACGCGCTCCACCACCTCGGCGTCAGCGTCGACCTGAAGCAGCTCACCGATCCCTGACGCCCCCCGCCGCCCCAGCGCGGGGCTCACCCGCACAGGAGACGGGCCCAGATCGGCGTTTTCGGCGCGGAAGCGCATTCCGGTGCGCTGAGCACCGAAAACGTCGAGGTGGGCCCGTATCCGCAGCGGGTGCGCCCCGCTCTAGGAAAGGGGTTTGCCGCCGGTTACGCCTAGGACCTCGCCGTTGACGTAGCTCGCCTCGTTCGAGGCCAGGAACACGAACGCCGGGGCGAGCTCGACCGGCTGTGCCGGGCGCTCCATTGGATGATTCTTGCCGAAGGTGGCCACCTTCTCCTTGTCGAACGACTGCTGGATGAGCGGCGTCCACACGGGCCCGGGCGCCACGGCGTTGACGCGGATGCCACGCTCGATGAGGTCCTGCGCCAGCCCCTTGCTGAAGGTGACGATCGCGCCCTTGGTGGACGCGTAATCGAGGATATTCGAGCTCGGCTGGTACGCCTGGATCGAGGCGACGTTGATGATCGAGCCGCCTTCCTTCATGTGCGGCAGCGCGTACCGGACCATGTGAAACATGGCCAGGATGTTGACGCGGAAGGTGCGCTCGACGCGCGCAGCGTCGATGTCCTCGAACCGCTCGACGGCCTTGCCCTGCTCCGCGGCGTTGTTCACCAGGATATCGATGCGCCCGAACTTGCGCGCCGCCTCCTCGACGACCTTCCTGCAATGGCCCTCGTCGGCCAGGTCGCCGGGTATCGTGAGCGCCTCGCGCCCCGCCTCCTTCACGACGCGCGCGGTCTCCTTCGCGTCCTCGTGCTCGCTCAGGTACGAGATCGCCACGTGGGCCCCCTCGCGGGCGAACGCGAGCGCGACGGCGCGGCCGATCCCGCTGTCCCCTCCCGTGATCAGCGCGATGCGGTCCTTCAGGCGGCCGAGCCCCTTGTACGACGATTCGCCGTAATCGGGCCTCGGATCCATCCTGCCTTCGATTCCGGGACGCTCCTGTGTCTTGCCCTCGAAAGGCGGCTTCGGGCCTGCGCCTCTCGGATCCGCTGTCGGTCCAGTGTTCTGCATAACCTCCTCCTGACGCTGCGCTGTGGGGAGCGGCCGAACGCGCTCCTACCGAACCGTGGCCATAAGGGCGTCGGCACAGCCCAGCCATCGGTCGCTGCCTGCTCTCCAGATCGGAGCTCCCCCTACACACCGGCGCAGCGACCGGCGAGCGGCTCGTGCCGTCGGATCCTCGCCGGGCGCTCGCGAGCGGACACGGCAGCAGGCCTCTCGCGGTGATGGACGTGGGGGACGTGATCGACGTGATCGACGTGATCGACGTGATCGAGCAGACGACGCGCGCCCCTGTCGCCCGGTGCCGCCGCGACCCGTCACGTCAAGGCTTGACAGGCGACAGCTGGTCCGGTGTCTTCACCCTGCGTCGCCTCGCGGCATGCCGCCGGCGAAGACGCGGAGGAGAACCGTGGTGATGAAACACATCGACGAGAGCCGTCTGGAGTCAGATCTCGAGTATCGGTTCGGATACCTCATCGAGTTTGTCGGCTTCGGCGAGGCGGACATCGCGGCGATCCACGGCGCCGCGCCGCACCTCGCCCCGCGGGTCGAGGCGCTCGTCGACGCGGTGTACGAAAAGCTGTTCCTCTACGACGCCACGAAGCGCCATTTCGTGCCGAAGCAGCACGGCTACGAGGGGGCGCCCCCGGCCGACCTGGCGTCGCTGACGCTGGGCCACGAGCAGATCAAGTTCCGCAAGCAGCACCTCTCGGCCTACCTCGTCCGGCTCGTGACCCATCCGTATGATCCGAAGATGGTCGCCTACCTCGACATGGTGGGGAAAATCCACACCACGAAGACCGGCAATCCCGAGGTCGTCGTCCCGCTCGTGCAGATGAACGCGCTCATGGGCTTCGTGTCGGACGCCCTGCTCCAGACCATCCTGTCGCTGGGCCTCGACCGGGAAGCCGAGGTGCGCACCCTCCGCGCGTTCAACAAGCTGCTCTGGCTCCAGAACGACCTCATCGCGCGCCATTACCTCTCGGCGGCTTGATCCCCTCCCCCTCCGACCCCAACCATCGCCCGCCGGGACGGACCGCAGCGGCGGGCGGCGGGCGGCGGCGCGTCGAGCGGATGGCCCATTGCGCAATTGCGCGACCGTTTGCGCAAGCGCACAACGGCTTGCGCTGCGCCGGCCCGCCCCGCGCGCCGCGCGATGGCGCGGCCGACTGCGGCCCGCCTGGATCGGCCGGGAATACTGCGACGACGAACCCGGCACATGCGGTGCTAGGCGCCCGGCCACCATGAACCGATTCTTCGATGGCATCGCGCTTCTCGTGGGACTGTCCTTCATCCCGACGGTCGCCGGCTGCAGCGACGAGCCATCCGAGGAGGAGCGCCGCTTCGCCCGGCTCGCGAGGCGCGCCGAGCAGGTGCGCGAGCTGTCGTTCCGCCACGCCGTGCCGGTCGCCACGATATCGCGGGACGAGTACGAGGCGGACCAGGAGGCCGCCGCGGCCGACGCCGAGGAGGCCGATCTCGCGGAGATGGCCGCGACCTACGGCCGGCTCGGCTTCTTCGCCGTCGACGCGGACCTGCGGGGGACGCTGGCTCGCTCGGGGGACTGGGCCGCTGCCTGGTACTCTCCCGAGAGCGAGGGCATCGTGCTCATCGGCGAGGTGGACGACGCCGTCCTCGTCCACGAGTACGTGCACGGGCTCCAGGATCAGCATTTCGACCTGGCGCCGGACCAGGACGACGCGCTGACGAGCGACGCATTCCTCGCGCAGCGGGCGGTCACCGAGGGCGACGCGACGCTCGCGGAGGGGCGCTTCATCATGCAGGAGCGCCTCGACGCCGATCTGCACCTCGTGGACTGGGGCCCGCTCCTGTCCTCGGTGCACGCGCGTCGGGAAGAGCTGCTCGCCGGGAGCGAGCTCCCGTTCTTGTTCATGGCGTATCCATCGTTCGCTTACAGCTTCGGGCTCGAGTACTGCGCCCACAACCTGACCGGGGTGAGCGCGGCGACGCCCTTCATCGACAGGCTCCCGCCGTTCGACTGGTCGAGCGAGGACGCGCTATTCACCACGCGGGCGCCTGGGAGCACCCAGCAGATCCTCACCCTCGACGCCCAGGACCCCGAGGTCGGCGTCGGACTCGACGAGATCCCGTCCGCGCTCGACGAGCGGCTCGAGCGGCTCAACTGGGACACCCTCGGCGAGTGGCTCACGTACCTGCTCCTGCGCCCGCTCGAGGGCGCGCCCGAGCTCGGCGACATGCGCGCGCTGGCCGCGGCCTGGGACGGCGATCGCGCCCTGTTCGTGCGCGATCGGAAGACGGACGCGATCGGTACGGCGTGGGCGTCGGCGTGGGACGACGCCGGCGCCGCGGCGGGCGTCGAGGCCGCGCTGTGGCGGCTCCACGACGCCTCGCCGATCGCCGGCGAGGAGCCGCGGCTCGGGCGGGCCGCCGACGGCGAGCTCATCTGGATCGAGCGGAGGGAAGAGCGCGTGGTCGCCGTCAAGAACGTCGATGAAGCGCTCCTGCCCTCGCTCGCCGAGGCCGCCTTCCCTTCCGGGCTCCGGCCGATGTGGCACGTGATCCGGACCCGCCCGTCGCTCGCGGCCAGGCTCTCGCGGCGCCTGCCCGGGCGACATCCCTGATCCAGCGACGGCGCGGCGCTCTCAGATGCAGAGCGAGTCGCAGTCGTGATCTTCTTCGCACGCCGAGACGCAATCGCCGTCGTCGTCACATGCAGCGACGCAATCGTCCCGCTCCGTCGAACACGCCGTGATGCAGTCGTCCCCTTCGTCCTTGTCATCGTCCGCGTCGACGAAACAGCCTGCCGCCAGGGGAACCGTGGAAACCAAGAGCACTGCGAGCACCTTGCGCAACATGAGTTGTCCTCCTTCGTGGTGTACTGTCCGCATGCGATGCAGGGGACATCGAACACCCAAGCAGGGGGCGTACCAATCGGCGTTCTGACGCGACTCACCTGTTGTTCCGCAGACCCGGAGAGCCGTTATGCCGCGCAAAGCGAGCTCGGCGCCGGACTTCCGGCTCACCCGAGCACGTCGGCCGACGGACGTTGGGGGGCCCGCGAGAAGGCAAATCGCCACAGCGAAGCGGGCCTTGGCGGCGCTCAGCGCCGCCGGCGCCGCGGTTTCCCGCGCGGCGCGCCGGGCGTGCGCGCTGGGCCAAAGTGTCACACCCGGCTCGACCGTGAGCGACGGACCTCCGTCCAGGCGGCCCCCGACCCATCGCTCACGAACGTGGTCGTGAACGTGGTCGTGGTCGTGGTCGTGGTCGTGGTCGTGGTCGTGGTCGTCGACGACCTGATCGTGGACGTAAACGTTCTGCCGATGCCCTGGTCAACGAACGAGAGCGGCGGCTTCCGGGTGACGTTCACGTTCACGGCCGAGCCGTTGACGACCACGACCACGACCACGACCACGACCACGACCACGTTCACGACCACGACCACGTTCACGACCACGACCACGTTCACGACCACGACCACGTTCACGACTACGACGTCATGCGGCCGCGCTGGGTCTCACCGCAGCGCGGCCCCGCAGCTCACCCCTCGTCCTCGGGCTTCTGCGGCTTGGGCGGCGGGCGGTCCACGGCGTAGCGCCGCAGATCCAGCGTGCAGGGCGCGTCGCCGTGGGCGAACGCCTGCTTCGCGGTCACCGGCCAGGGCGTCGGCCCCTCGATCGTGAACCGCTGCGCGCGCCGCGCCGACGCCTCGAACCGCGTGAGCGGCGCGGCGTCGTAGGAGCGCCCCTCGGGGTGCCACACGTGGTAGGCGCACGCGCCGATCGAGCGCTTGCCCCACGTGTCCAGGATGTCGATGTGGACCGGGTGGTGGATGCCGAGGTGCGCGTGCAGGCTGTGCGGCGGCGCCCAGGCGCGGAACCGCACGCCGCCCACGTGCTCGCCCGCCGTCCCCGTCGGCCGGAGCGGCAGCACGTGGCCGTTCACGAGCACCGTGTGGCGCTCCGGCGTGAGCCCCTGCACGCGCACCTCGATGCGCTCCATCGACGAGTCCACGTAGCGCGACGTGCCCGTCGTCGTCAGCTCCTCGCCGAGCACGTGCCACGGCTCGATCGCGTTGCGCACCTCCAGCACCACGTCGCCGGCGTGCAGCGTGCCCACCACCGGGCAGCGCAGCTCGATGAACGGCCGGTACGCGTCCGCGGGCAGGGCGAGCCCGCGCTGCTTCAGGTGATCCAGCACGTCCTCGAAGTCGCGCCACAGGTAGTACGGCAAGAGGAAGCGGTCGTGCAGCGCCTGGCCCCAGCGCACGAGCCGGCCCGAGTACGGCTCCTCGGCGAACGAGGCGAGCAGCGTGCGGACGAGGAGCGCCTGGGCGACCGCCATCCGGAAGTGCGGCGGCATCTCGAAGGCGCGCAGCTCGATGAGCCCCTGCCGGCCGTGCGCCGTCTGCGGATCGAACAGCTTGTCGATGCTCACCTCGGCGCGGTGCGTGTTGCCCGTCATGTCCACGAGCAGGTGGCGGAACAGGAGGTCCGAGAGCCACGCCGGCTCGTTCTGCCGGCGCTCGAACGCGCGCGAGAGCGCGATCTCCAGCTCGTAGAGGTTCTCGTGGCGCGCCTCGTCCACGCGCGGCGCCTGCGACGTCGGGCCGACGAAGAGGCCGGCGAACATGTACGAGAGCGACGGGTGGTGCTGGTTGAAGGTGAGCAGGCTGGCCAGCAGATCCGGCCGGCGCAGGAAGGGGCTCGAGAGCGGCGTCGGGCCGCCGAACGTGAGGTGATGGCCGCCCCCGCTCCCCGCCATGCGCCCGTCGACCAGGTATTTCTCGCAGTGCAGGCCGGTGTGGAGCGACGCGTCGAACACCGTCTCTAGGAGCGACGCGTACGCGCGCACGCCATCGGAGGGCGGCAGGTTCACCTCGAGCACGCCCGGGTCCGGCGTCACCGAGAAGCGGAGCACGTTCGCGCCGGGCGGGGGCGGGTACCCCTCGAGCAGCACGTCGATGCCCGTCTCCTGCCGGGTCGCGTCGATCGCGGCGATGAGGTCGAAGAAGTCGCCCGGCGAGAGGAGCGGCGGAAGGAAGACGTGGACGAGGCCGTCGCGCGTCTCCACGCAGAGCGCGGTGCGCACGCCGTAGCCCGAACGCCCCGCGGCGGGGGCGGCGCGCTGGGCGTGCACGGCGCGCTCGCCGTCGTGGGCGTGCCGTTGCGCTGCGCGCGCGCGCGCCGTCTCGGCGTGCTCCAGGTCGCCGTCGCCGTCCAGCAGCTCGACGCGGCGCTGCTTCTCGTCCTCCTCGTCGAGCTCGAGATCGCCGCGCCGCGGGTCCTGCGGCGACACGAGCTCCTCGATCGGCGGCGGCGGGGCCACCGCGACGAGCGAGCGGAGCGGGAGGCGCAGGCCGATGGAGCTGTCGCCCGGGAGCAGGAAGAGGTGCCCGCGCCGGAAGCCCCAGCGCTCGCTGATCCACGACCCCCACTGGCGCGCGAGGGGCAGGACGAAGCCGGCCTCTCGCCCGAGCCCGCGATCGAGGACCCGGGCGAGGCGCCGCCGCTCCTCCGGGTCGTCGAGGTTCGCCTTGAGCGGGTCGACGTCGGTGGGCAGGCTCGCCTCGTCCTGGAGGTGGCGCCAGGGGTCCTCGAGGGCCGGCATCAGGAAGTCGGCCAGCCCGAGCCGCGCCGCGAGCGCGTCGGCGAACTTCCGCGAGAGCTCGACGCCGCGCCCGCGCGACGCGCTGGTCGCCGGATCGGCGTGGCGCGCCTGGGACATCTCGGTCCAGATCGGGACGCCGTCGCGCCGGCCGATGATCTCGAGCGCCCAGCGGGGCAGGCTCTCGCCGGGGTAGTGCTTGCCGGCGCGGAGCAGCAGGACGCCGCCCGGCGTGATCCGGCGCCGGAGCTCGTGCGCGAGCCGGAGCCCTTGCGACCACTTCGTCGGGCCGAGCGCGCCCTCGCGCCACTCGGGCGCGTCCGGGTACTCGCGCGAGTTGAACGTCGGCTCGCCGCCCATGGTCAGGGAGAAGCCCGCGGCGGCGAGCCGCTCGTCCGCGCGATCGGCCACGGACAGGAGCTCCTGCCACACGGGCTCCTCGTAGGGCGTGGTGGGGCGCGGCTCGTGGCCGAGCCGCCCGACCTTCATCTCGAAGGTCACGTCGGTCGCGCGCGTGTCGCTCGTGCCCTCGACCGGCGCCGCGAGCGCGGGCGAGGCGGTGCAGGCGAGCGGGATGTGGCCTTCGCCGCAGAGCAGGCCGCTCGTCGCGTCGAGGCCGATCCAGCCTGCGCCGGGGAGGAAGACCTCGGCCCACGCGTGCAGGTCGACGACGTCGCGGCTCACGCCGCGCGGCTGGTCGGGGATCATCCCCTCGTCCGTGAGCTGCACGAGGTAGCCGCTCACGAAGCGCGCGGCGAGCCCGCGCGACCGGAGCGCCGCGATGAGCAGCACCGCCGAGTCGCGGCAGCTGCCGCGGCCTTGCGCGAGCGTCTCCTCCGGCGTCCAGATGCCGGCCTCCTCGCGGATGACGTACTTGATGCGCCGGTTCACGGCGGTGTTCAGCGCGACGAGGAGCGACACGGTGTCGCCCTTCGAGGGCAGCCCGGCGAGGAACTCATCGAGCAGCGGGCCGCGGGCGAACGAGGGGTCGGAGCTGTCGAGGAAGGGGGCCAGGTCCTGCTTGAGCTCGGCTGGGTACGAGAACGGGACCTCCTTCGCGCGCTCGTCGAGGAAGAAGTCGAACGGGTTCACGGGGCGCACGCTGACCGCGAGCTCGACCAGGACGTCGAAGTGAGGGACGCGCTCGCCCGCGGGCAAGAGCACCCGCGCCACGTGGTTGCCGTACGGGTCCTGCTGCCAGCGCGCCGCGATCGGCGGGTCGATCTTCAGGCTGTACGACTCGATCTTCGCCTTCGCGTGCGTCGCGGGCCGCAGCCGGATGAGCTGCGGGCCGAGCGAGGCGGGGCGGGGATAGTTGTAACGGGTCCGGTGCTGGATGAGCAGGCGCACGGTGGTTTGTCTCCGGGGGTGGCCCTATCCAACCAGAAGTGCCCCGTTGCGTCTCGCCTTCCGTGACGCGCGTGAGGCGCGCTGCGAGATCGTTTCGAGGACGATTCGGCCAGGGATCGACCGCGTGGCGGCGCGTGGGCGGGAGCGTGTGGCGGCGCGAGCGCGTGGCGGCGCGAGCGTGGCGGCGCGTGGGCGAGAGCGCGTGGCGGTGCGCGGACGCGAGCGCGGCGCAGCGCGCGGACGCGACGACACGAGCGTCTGACGGAGAGCGCGATGCAACGCGACCGCGCAGCGACGCGGGCGTGTGATGGAGCGACCGCACGCCAACGCGGCCTCGCGACGGCGCGAGCCGCGTGACGAAGCGACCGTGCGGCGGCACAAAAACCGCGTGTTACGGCGCCTTTAGCGCCGTTCTGTCCCCCTCGCCGCGCCGCGCCCCGACACCGGCGCCGCCCGCCCTTGCCGTCCGAGGGCGAAGCGGTGATCATCGCCCGCTGTGTCGGGTTCGGAGACGAAACAGCCCTCGCTGCCCCCGGTCGAGCCGGGGACGGTGCTCGCCGGCAAGTACCGCGTGGAGCGGGTCATCGGCCAGGGCGGCATGGGCGTGGTCGTCGAGGCGCGCCACGTCGTGCTCGACGAGCGGGTCGCCCTGAAGTTCCTGCTCCCCGAGTTCACCCTGCACCCCGAGGGCTCGGCCCGCTTCCTCCGCGAGGCGAAGGCCGGCATGAAGATCAAGAGCGAGCACGTCGCCCGTGTTTCGGACGTCGGCACGCTCGAGAACGGCGCTCCCTACATGGTCATGGAGTTCCTGATCGGGAGCGACCTGGCGCGCTTGCTGCGGGATCAAGGCGTGCTCGGCGTCGAGGACGCGATCGATTACATCGCGCAGGGCAGCGAGGCGATCGTCGAGGCCCACGGGCTCGGCATCGTCCACCGCGATCTCAAGCCCGCGAACCTGTTCCTGACGGCGCGCGTCGATGGCTCGCCGCTCGTCAAGGTGCTCGACTTCGGCATCTCCAAGATGGCGACCGGCGCGGTCGACGTCCTGACGGGCACGGACGCGGCGCTGGGCTCGGCCCTGTACATGTCGCCGGAGCAGATGCGGCAGACGCGCTCGGTGGATCACCGGACGGACATCTATGCGCTCGGCGTCTCGCTCTACGAGCTGCTCGCCGGCAGGCAGCCGTACTACGCGGAGACGCTGCCGCAGCTCTGCGCGGAGGTGCTGACGGGCACGCCGACGCCGCTGCGGGAGATCCGCCCCGACGTGCCCGCCGCGCTCGCGGCCGTGCTGGAGAAGGCGTACGCCCGCGAGCGCGAGCACCGGCACGCGTCGGTCGCCGAGCTCATCGTGTCGCTCGCGCCGTTCGCGCCCGCGCGCACGTACCCGACCCTGGCCCGGATCGCGCGCATGGGCGGCCTGTCGCTGCACGCCGCGATCCCCGGCGGGCAGCGCGCGTCGCAGCCGTCGTTCCCCGCCGCGGACTCGAGGCTCCCTGGGCCGGCCGCTCGCGAGCCGTCGTGGCCGGAGCTCGCCTCGCATCCGGCCGGGCAGCGCGACACAGCGCAGCCGCGCCCGCCGACGCCGCTCCCGCACGGGACGCCGTTCTCGCAGGCGCCGTCGCCCATCGCCCACGCCTCGACGCCTTACCCGCACCCGTCGTCGCCGTTCTCGCACCCGTCGTCGCCGGGCAACGGCGCCTTCGGGCCTCGCCCTATTGAGGACGGCAGGCCGAGCCCGATCCCGCCGAACGGCTTCCCGGCGCCCACGCCGCAGCAGCAGATCGTCCCCGGTCCGTACAGCGCGCCGATGAGCTCGCGCGCCGCGGCGACCTTCGCTTCGTCGACCCACCTCGGGATCTCGTCGGACGGGCGCCGGATCCCTGGGCTATCGGTCTCCCCTTCCGCGATCCTCGCGATCGCGCTGATCTCCGCGACCCTCCTCCTGGGCCTCATCGTCGGCAGCGTCTACGTGCTCCGCCGGGGCGGCGCCGACCGGACGGAGGGCACGGCGGCAGCGCCCACGGTCGCCATGAGCACCACGGAGACCGCCGCGCCGGCGCCGGCGCCGACCCCCGAGCAGCCCGCGCCTGCCGCCGCGACGACGACGCCGGACGGACCGACGATCCGACCGACGGGGGCCGCAGCCGACGCAGCGACGACGGCCGACGCGACGGCGGCGAGCGCCTCCGCTGCCGCGAGCGCCCCCGCGTCGAACGCCGCCGCGGCCGCGAGCTCCCCCGCGGCGTCGCCGAGGACGGCGCCCACCGCCGCTCGGGGAGGCGCGCCTGCGGGGCGCACCACGCCCGCCGCCCGCCCGTCGCAAGCTGCGACGACGCAGCGCCCTCCCAAGGGCATCGACCTGAACGACCCGCACTGAGCTCACCGCCATGATCCCCTCGACAGTCCATGCCCCCCGCGCGGTCCGTCGCGCCCGCCTCGCCCTCGCCGCGGTCCTGCTCGGCTCGGCCGCCCTCCTCGCGCCCTCGAGCGCCGCCGCGCAGGCCGCGAGCGGCGATCCGACGCTCGCCCAGACGTTGTTCGAGGAGGGGCGCCGCCTGATGGAGGCGAAGTCGTACGCACAGGCGTGCCCCAAGCTGGCCGAGAGCCAGCGCCTGCGGCCCGGCACGGGGACGCTGCTCAACCTGGCCCTGTGCAACGAGGGGCTCGGCAGGACGGCGACGGCGTGGGGGCAGTTCAAGGAGGCGCTCTTCGCGTCGAAGAAGGAGGGCAACGCCGCGCGCGAGGCGTTCGCGCAGGAGCACATCGACGCGCTGGAGCCGAGGCTATCGAAGATCCAGCTCAACGCGGAGAACACGCCCGGCCTGCTGGTCCGCGTCGACGGCGGCGACATCCCCGCGGCCGCGCTCGGCACGCCGATCCCGATCGATCCTGGGGCGCACGAGGTCGAGGCGACGGCGAGCGGCTACACGGTCTGGTCGACGACCGTCCAGGTCGGCGAGAGCGCCGATCTGAAGGCGATCGCCATCCCGAAGCTCCTGCCGGTGGCGACCACGAGCAAGCCCGCCGGGCCGCAGGCTCCGCCGGTCAGCGGCGGCGCCGGCGGCCGGAGCGGCGGGGGCAGCCTGCAGACAGCGGGCTTCGTGATCGGGGGCGCCGGCGCGGCGGTGCTCGGCGTCGGCGCCGTGTTCGGCATCCTCGCCGCGGGGCAGGCGAGCGACGCGGAAAAGGACGAAGCGCTCTGTCCGGAGAAGCTGTGTACGCCGGAAGGTCGCAAAGAGATCAACGCGGCGGAGACCAAGGCGCTCGTGTCCACGATCGGCGTCGGCGTCGGCGTCGCCGCGCTCGCCGCGGGGGCGGTCCTCGTGCTGACCTCGGGCCCATCGAGGGCGGAAGGCGCGAGCGCCGCGGCGGCACGGCACGGCTCGCCGGCGCGGGTGCACGCGCGCATCGTGCCGCTCATCGGCCCGGAGGGCGGCGGGGTCGGGGTGCTGGGCGCGTTCTAGCGCCGGGGCGCGGCGGACGCGGACGGCCGGGGACCGAAGAGCCGGCGGGCCGAGGGCGGAGGCGCCGGGCCCGGTGGCCGAGGCAGAGAGATCAGGCCCGGTGGCCGAGGGTGGAGACGTCAGGCCCGGGCCCGGTGACGGTCACTTACGCGCCAATCAGGGGGTGTCCTCACGTGACATCCGCGCCGGCGAGCGCTCGCTTTGTGTCGATGGATGACGCCGGCCCGCTAGCAAAGACCTCCGCTGCCTCCCGGCTCCGCAGCTGCAAGCGCGACGTGCTCGATCGCTGGACGCGCCGGGTGCTCGACGATCCCAGGGCGCCGACGCCGCGGCGGGGCGAGCGCCCGATGCTCGTCGACGCGGTGCCGGCGCTGCTCGAGCACCTCATCGAGGCGCTCGCTGCGAGCCGGCTCGCCGGCGAGGACGCGGCGCTCCGCGGCGCCTACGAGCGGGTCGAGGACCACGCGCGCCGCTGCGTCACGCGGGGCCGCTGCATCGCGGCGGCGCTGCGGGAGCTATCGCACCTCCGGGCTGCGCTGATCGAGGAGTGCGTCGCCCAGGGCATCGCGCTCGGGGTGGGGGAAGCGCAGGTCCTCCACGCGGTGGTGGACGCGAGCATGTGGACGAGCGCCCTCGAGATCGAGCGGGCGACGCGCGCCGCGCTCGAGGACAGCGGCGCGCGCCTGCGGCTCGCGACGCAGGCGGGCGGCGTCGGCATCTGGGATTACGACACGGTGACCGGCCAGCTGCGCTGGGACGACCGCTGCCGGGAGGTGTGCGGGCTGGAGCCGGCGTCGGACGTCGATTACGAGCTCTTCCTTTCGGCGATCCACCCCGACGATCGCGCGCGCGTGCAGGAGGCCGTGCGGCGCTCGCAGGCCCCGGAGAGCGGCGGCGAGTACAACATCGAGTACCGCCTCGTGGGGCTCCGCGACCGGATCGAGCGCTGGGTCTGCGTGCAGGGGCGCACCTTCTTCGACGCGACCGGGCGCAGCGTCCGGATGATCGGCACGGCGATCGACATCTCCGATCGCAAGCGGGCGGAGGCTGCGCGGCTGGACGATCTCGCGTTTCGCGATCGATTCCTGGCCGCGCTCAGCCATTACCTGCGCACGCCGCTCACGGCGGTCACGCTGGCGTCGAGCACGCTGGTGCGCCACGGCAACCTGACGCCGCGCCAGGCGACGAGCGTCGAGGGCATCGCGGCGAGCGCGCGCCGCATGGCGCGGACGATCGAGGACCTGCTCGATCTGACGCGGAGCTGCTTCGGCGACAGCATCCCGATCGCGCGGAGGCCGGGGAACCTCCATGTCCTCTGCAAGGGGGCGATCGACGAGCTCCGGGCGACGCACGCGGGGGTGCCGATCCGGCTCGATCTGCGGGGGAGCGGCGCGGGGCTGTGGGATCCCGAGCGGATCGCCCAGATGGTGACGAACCTCGTGCAGAACGCGGCCGACCACGCCGAGCCCGGGAGCGCCGTGCGGGTGGCGATCCGGCCGCGCGGGGGAGACGTGCTGATCGAGGTGCACAATAAGGGCCCGGAGATCGCGCCGGAGCGGCTCGGGACGCTGTTCGAGCCCTGGCGGCAGGCGTCGCCCGCGGAGGGGCGAGCGAGCGCGGGGCGGGGGCTGGGGCTCGGGCTGTTCATCGCGCACCAGATCGCGCGGGCGCACGGCGGGGTGATCGAGGTGGCGAGCCAGGCGGAGCGAGGGACGACGTTCACGGCGCGGCTGCCGCGGAGGGGGGCGGCGAGGGGCTGAGAGATGGAGGCGAGGGGCAGATGGGCGGGGGCGAACATGTGCTGAGGGGCGGCGCGGACGCGATGTGCCTTTGCGAGAGGACTTCCGGGAAGGAGCCTGTCAGGCCGTGCAGCAGAAGGTGGATGGCGCGCTCGCCTGGAGCTCACCCACGGGCTCGCCACCGTGCGGCGCGCACGCGCCCGGCTCGACATCCGCGATCACGGCCGACTTGCTCCCCAGGCCGACGCCGGGAGGCGTCACGACGCAGAACGGGACGCTGGAGCTGACGAGGCTCGACGCGAGCAGGTCCGTGCAGGCGGCGTCGCGGAACACGGACGCCATGAGGGTGCATGAGGCGCCAGTCGGATCGCCGCAGCCGCAAGGGGTGCACTCGCGGCCGTCGATCACGTCCTCGAAGAAGACGTGCCTGGCGGCGTACCCCTCCGGACAGCTGGCGTCGTCGCCCTCGTGGTAGACGCAGGTCAGGAAGCCCGACGGCGCCGCTGGCACGCACGTCGTCGCGTCCTCGCACGCGGTGTACGCGCCGGCGAGGCACGCCCTGGCCCGCGTCGCCCACGGATCGAGCCTGGGGACAGGCGGCGGGGTGTCGAGGCGCGGCGTGCACGCGCCGGTCGTGACCAAGGGCGCCGCGATCGTGAGCGACTGCACGCAGGGTTCGCCGTTGCAGAGCTGATCCTCGGGGATCGAGTTCGCCGCGGTGCACGCGCCGTCCCAGCCGTCGGGCGCGGCGAAGGAGGTCATCACGGTGCCCGGCCCGTCGCCGGGGCACGAGGTAGACGAGGATGCGGCCCAGCCGGTGGGGAGCGCGCACGAGGCCTCGGGCGGGTCGCACGCGCAGATCGCGCAGTCCATCGGCGGCTGCTGGAGATCGGCGAAGCCTTCGTAGCCGAGCGTCGGCGCGTCGGCGGGGCAGTCGGGGACGGCCTCGGCCGGACCGAACCAGAGCAGCGCCGGGCCAAACCAGCCGAGCGGCGCAGGCGGGGTGCACTGGCCAGAGCACAGCGAGCTGTGCATGTCGCCGCCGGCGCCGCCCTGGCCGCCAGCGCCGCCCTCGCCGCCGGCACCGCCCTGTCCACCAGCGCCGCCTTGGCCGCCGGCACCGCCCTCGCCGCCGGCGCCAACCCCCGAGCAATAACCCAGTCTGATCTCTTCGGGTGTACAGGGCCCCGTGATGATGATGGGCTCCTGCTCGCAGCCAGCGATGAGCAGCAGCCCTGGAAGGACGAATCGTGTCGTGCGCATAGCTGAAACCTTACTTGAGCGCCGTTCTTCAGCGCAAGGCGAATGGCGTACGACGACTTTCATGAACACCATTCCATGAAGCGAGAGGAATTTCTCTTTCCGTGCCAATTCACCGAAGCGTTTTGCCGCGCTCACTATCGAATCACCCTCAGAAGCTTGCTTGTAGACCGATGCCGAGTGCCACGGCGAGAGCAGGCGCGCTCCAGACAGGGCGCTCGGGCTCAGGAGCGCCTGGGTGGCGAAGGATGGCGGCTCCGGCCACAGGATGAACAACATCCGCGTGTGCTCGGGCCGATAATATTTCTGACAGAGGCCACTCGATACCCGCCCGTGCACCGAATGCGGCGTGGAGATTCAGCCGTGATGTCGCGTTTAACGGAACGGTGGGAGCCGCATGGAGTATGCCGAGCTCGGCGAGGCCGCACGCGAACAGGCTGCGGCGGTCGAGACAGAAGACGACATCCGTCATGACGGTGGAGACCGACATGCCGACGGCTTCGACGTTTCCCGACAGCGAGGCGAGCCCGCGGACCTCCAGCGTAACGGACCACGGCGGCCAGCGTGCCCCGAACGACAGCGCTGGCCCACCGGCAATGCCGGGTGTCATCCCGAGGCCCGTCACAGCGCCGAGGCCGGCCACCCAGGAGAAGCGCCCTGCCGGAATCCGCGGCGACGCGCTGCTCCGGGGCGGCGCGCGCACCGGCGGCGCCGTGCGCGGGGGTGGCGGCGGCGCATGGGCTGGCTGCGGCGGGCAGGGCCGATCCGGCGAGCAGGGCTCCTCGGGCGGCGCGGGCGGCGAAGCGGGCTTCGCTGGCACCCCAGGTGGTGCGGCGAGCTCGGCGGCGTCGTCGAGCAACACGGCGATGGACAGGGCCATGGCGGTGACGAGCACCTTGCAGTCATCGTAGGCGCTGAACCCGTCGAACCAGCGTCCGTGACCGTCGCCGTCGCGGAGGAACATCGAGGCGGCGAGCTTGCCGCGCCGGCGCTCGATGGACGCCGTCATCGTGAACGCAGCCTCCGCGTCATAGGGGTCGACCCCTCCCATCGCCCGGACCGTCTCCGCGCGCAGGAGCTGCTCGTCCGGGCACTCCTCGGCGCCTGGCCCACGGATGAACTCGAGCCGCACCCGGAGCGGCGTGGCCGTGGGCTCGGCCCGGACCGGCGCGACTCCGGTGGCCGAGATCGCGGCCGCGGCCATCGAGGCGAGCGCTGCGCGTGCTGCCCGCTTCCTGCGCGCGCCCTCGTCGTGCGATCTCCCGCGCATCGGCCTCGTCCGCGCGGTCACGGAAGCGTCTGCCCCGCCGCGCTCCCGGCCGGCGCTGCCTGCGCCGCCGCGGCCTTCGATCGCAGCCGCTCGCGCGTCAGTTTGAGCCGCCCCTCGGGGAACCGCCGCTCGTGGGCGGCGATGCGCTCCAGCGCGGTCGCTCTATCGCCTTGCAGCAGCGCCTGCCTGGCGGCGTCGAGCAGCTGCAGCTCGTCGGCGAGCGGCTCTCGATCCTGGTCGGAGGGAGCGTGCTGCTCCGGCGCGGCGGGTTTGCGCTGGCGGAAGACACGTGCCGGCGCGTGCGTGGGCGCGCGAGAGGGTGGAGCTTCCTTGTCCGAGATCGCATCGGCTCGCGGCGCCTCGGATCGCGGCCTCCCACCGGGACCCGTCTCCGGCCGCGCATCGAGGTCGACCGCACGCGAGAGGAGGAGCGGTGTCGCGATCGGGCCCAGGCGGTTGGCCCAGAGGGCCGGCGCTGGCGCGAGCGCGGCAAACAGCGCGGCGCCGCCTACACCTGCCGTCGCCCACGCAAGCGCCGGGAGGATGAACCGGGCGAGCGCCGGGCGGACGAACCGGGCGAGCAGGCGCGCGAGGCGAGCTGCGCGCCCGGGTCGATCTGCGAGGTCCTGGCGTCCGAGATCGCTCGGCAGCTCGGGACGGGCCGCGGGCGCGCTCGTCTCGACGATGGCGGAGGCGCCGAAGTGGACGGCCGGCGACGCGGCGGCGGCACGCGACGAGGCAAGGGAGAAGAGCGGGACCATGAGCAGGCCGGACCGGAGCGCGCGCTGCTCCTCGGGGCGCAGGCGCTTCACGGCGGCGCGGAAGTCTTCGCGCGCCAGGCGCAGCCGACTCGAAGCGGTGTTCTCGTTGAGCTCGAGGGAGCGCGCGATCTCGCGCACCGGGATCTCGACCATGTCGGCCATGATCAGGATGGCGCGCCGTTCGGGCGCGATCGTCGCCAGCAGGCGGGTCGCGATCGCGATCCGCTGGTTCGTGGCGATGCGCTGCTCGCTGCTCGGCGCGACGTCGGCGCCCTGGAAGCATGCCTCGTCTGAAAGGCCCACCGGCACTTCGAGGCGCCGGTAGGTGCGCTCCAGATGGCGCCGGACCTTTCGCCAGGCGATCCCGAAGAGCCAGCTGGACTCGGCTCGCCAGCGCGGGCCGAGTGCGTGCGGGCGCGATGGCCGAGAGGGATCGCGCGACGCCGGCCGAGAGAGCGACGCGGGGTCGTCCTGCTCCTGCTGCTCCTGGGCGGCGTCCTCGGCAGCAGCCGGCACGGCGGACGCGAAGTGCTGGAGAAGCGGCGAGGCGGCCGGCGGCAGGGAGGCAGAGCCGGGCGCCGAGGCGGGATAGGCGGGGTTGTACCGGGGAAGGCTGGTGTACGCGCCCAGGAGGACCTCCTGGGAGAGGTCGTCGATGTCGTCCTCGGCCACGCCGAGGTAGCGGAGCATCCCCGGGAGCACGTGAACGGCGGTCGCGTGCATGGACGTCCAGGTGCTGTGCTGGACGAGGTCGGCGGGAGGAGGCGGGAGGGGAGAGAGATGGCTCATGCTTAGAATTGCGGGGGATTCCTGGGATCGTCACGGAATCGACGGCGGCTGGCGCCAAGGGGCGGCATCCAGCGCTCCGGGGCCATGTCTTGTCCCTGGGGGACAGCACGGCTAGGGACGGGGAATGCGCAAAGCCGTTTCGACTCGCAGCATCGTCTCGATCGCCCTCACCACCTGCGTCCTCGCGACGACGGCCTGCGGCTCTGACGAAGAGTCGCCTGCTCCGGACGAGGAGGTCGCGGTCGCCATCGCCGAAGCCCGCGGCCTGGCAGAGGGCTCCACGGCGATGGTCGAAGGCGTCGTGACCGTCGCGCCCGGCACATTCAATTCGGCGACCGGCGAGCAGGGCTTCGCCCTGCAGGACGACACCGGTGGCATCTACGTGAGCCTGCCCGACGCGCTCGATCTCGACCTCGACACCCGGGTGCGTGTCACGGGGACGCTCGCGCAGGCGGCCCAGCAGACGGTGCTCAACGCCAAGGCAGCCTCGGTCACGGAGCTCGGCGAGGCCGGAGCCGTCGGCCCGAAGGACGTGACGACCGGAGCGGTCGGAGAGCCCGTCGAGGGCCTGCTGGTGAGCGTGGGCGGCCGCGTGACCAAGGCCGTGGAGGACGACCAGCCCTACGGCTTCAAGGTGTACATCGACGACGGCTCGGGCGAGATCCAGGTCTTCGTGCATATCGTGGACGGGCAACCCGTCATCGACACCGCGTCGCTTGCGGTCGATCAGGACATCACGGTGATCGGCCTCGCCGCGCAATACGAGACGACCTACGAGGTCGCGCCGCGCTTGGCAGGAGATCTCGTGGCGCAATGAGCGAGCCGGGCGGCGCGCCGACTCGACCCTGCGCCTCACCGCCTTGCCCCGCTGTGCGCCCCCGGGCAGACTTGGCCCCTATGGGCCGAGCCGCCGAGAAGCAGCGTCGCGCGACGTACGCCGACCTCGAAGCCGTTCCGCCGCACCAGGTGGCGGAGCTCGTCAGCGGCACCCTGCACGTGTTCCCCCGGCCGGCACCGCGACATGCACGGGCGTCGTCCAGGCTCGGCATCAAGCTGGGCGGACCGTTCGACCTGGGCGACGGAGGGCCCGGCGGCTGGCACATCATCGACGAGCCCGAGCTGCGCTTCTCCGATCCGGACGCGCCGGGCGAGCTCGACGTGCTCGTGCCCGATCTCGCCGGCTGGCGCCGCGAACGCATGCCCGAGATGCCCGACACGGCGTACTTCGCGCTCGCCCCGGACTGGATCTGCGAGGTGCTTTCCCCTTCGACGGAGAGCGTCGACCGCGACGACAAGATGCCGATCTACGCACGTGAGGGCGTGCGGCACGCGTGGCTGGTCGACCCGATCGCCCGGACGCTGGAGGTCTACGTGCTCGGCGCGGATCGCGGCTGGGGGCCCGCCGTCGTCCACCGCGACGCCGCCCGCGTCCGCGCCGAGCCCTTCCACGCCATCGAGCTCGATCTCTCGGTCCTCTGGGCGAGGTGACCTGCAGCCGCGCTGACCTGTCCGAGCCGACCTGGACCGAGCAGCGATGGTTGCACTCCTGCCCGCGGCGACACAGGGTGTTGCAAATCCCCTCTCCGATCTCCTTCGTCGGCCTGGTGGCGGTGCCTGGCTCCGCGTCGAGGGCAGATCAGCCGCCGAGCGCAACGAGGGCGCCAAGAAGAGAACCCATCTCGGGATCAGCGCTTCTTGCTGGGCTCGCGCGCCGGATCGAGCTCCTGGAAGGGCAGCGCGGGCCGGGGGACGAACCGGCTCACCTCGGCGGTCCCGTGGAGGTTCCGCAGCGCGCCGGGCGCCGGCTCCGCGGGCGGAGCGGGCCACGGCGCGCTCGCGGCCTCCCGGGGCGCGCTCGCGGCCTCGTCGCGCAGGTACGACGGCCGCTCCGCCGCACGCTCGCCCTCGAACGCGCGCGCGCCGTCGATGTCCCCCTGCTGGGCCACGGGCTCGCCGAGCGACTCGATGCGCGGCGGGAACTCGCGAAGTCGCCGCTGCTGGGAATTGACGTCGCATTCGTCGGCGGAACGCCGCTCGCGCGTCGCCGTCGGCTCACGCGTGCCCCGTGGGCGCGAAATCAAGGCTGAGATTACCTACCCCCTGGTCGAGCCTGCACACGCCGCGCCGGGCGTCGGGCTCCGCGCGCCTCCCTTGAGCGACCGCGCCGTCAGAGCAGAGGCTGCAACGCCGCGTACCACTGCTCGCCCAGCAGCACGTAGCCCTGGAGGTTGGGGTGCCACTGATCTTCGAGTAACGTGGTCTTGTTCGGATTGAAGGGCGTGTACATGTCGACGGAGATGATGTGTCGGCCTGCGTCCGCGCGGGCCTTCACCACCGCCGGAATGGCGTCGTCGTAGGTCTTGATGCGCGCGCTGAGCGCGGTGTCGTCGCCCTTGCTCGCATCGCCGCGCGACGGGACGGGCGCGGCCACCACGATGAGAACACTGGGGAGCTGCTCGTAGATGCTGTCAATCAACGCGCCCAGACGTTTGGGGGCGTTGGGCATGTCGTAATTGTCGATTGCGTCGTTGGTTCCAATCATCAAGAGCACGATGTCGGGCTTGTATTGCGGCATGACGGTCGACACCAGCGTCGAGATGCCGCTCCTTCCGCCTGCGGGGGCGATCGTCCAGCCGCTGTGGCCCTCGTGGTTGTGCGGGAACGCCACGCCGCCAACGGTGTTCGGTCCGTTCGATCCCGAACCGACGAACGTGATGTTCTTGCCCGCCGCGTGCGCGAGCCGGAACAGCTCGACGCGATAGCCGCCCGGCGTGTCCCCGTTGTATCCGTCGGTGATAGAGTCGCCGAACGGCATGATCTTGCACGCCGTACCGTCGGTCGGGCAGGGCCGATAGGTCGAGCCCGCGCCGCCACCGGCGCCACCCTGCGCGCCCGAATCGCCGCCGCTGCCGCCGGCCGCCGCGCCGCCGCCATCCCCGCCACCGCCCGTTCCCGCGAGCGATCCACCGGTGTCGGCCGCAGAGGTCGTTCCGCCGGTGCCCGCGGCAGCGCCGTCCGTGCCGCCGCTCGTTCCGCCTGCGCCGCCGCCGGCGCCCGCTTCGCCCGCTCCGCCGGCGCCCGCTTCGCCCGCTCCACCGGCGCCCGCGCCGCCGCCGCTGCAGCCGAGAGCGATGACGACGAGCCCGGCCGCGACCGGCCAAGATGTGATCCTCTTCATGCCGGAGGATGGTAACGCCGAAGGCTACGGCGTTGTCAACTGAACCTGGATTTCGCGCGTCCTGAGCCATTCAAAAGAGTGGCAAACTGACGCCGCAAAACGGAATGCATTGAAGAAAGGCTCGGCGTGCGCCGCCGTTGCGTTTGTTATGACCCAACGCAAGCGCACGCCGAGCACCTCGAAGGTGCGACGGCGCATCCGCCGAAACAAGCCCAAACCGACCCCGCCTCGACGCGCCCGCGTCCGCCGTCCCGATCCGCGTGCGGTGCACCTCCGCGCGACGGAGACGACGCTCACCGGCGTGGCGGGGCTGGTCGGCTTCGGTGTCTTCCTCCGTGAGCTCGACGTCGACGCCGAGCTCCAGCGCACGTTCGGTCGACTCAAGCCGGACAGCCGTGTTGTCTTCCCCATGGCCGCCCAGATGAGGCTGCTCATCGACGCCGCCGTGGCCGGGGAGGCGCGGGTCTTCGGCCTGGAGGCGCCGGCGAACGACCCGCTCTTCGTGCACCTGGCCGGTGGCGTCGTGCCCAGCATCGACACGGTCTACCGTGACCTCCGCCGCTTCGACGACAAGGCGCTCGCCGCGCTCGATTCGATGCTCGCCGAGCACGGGCTCGCTCCGCTCGCCAAGGCGCCGCCCGACATCATTCATCTGGACATGGACACCACCGTCGAGCCGCTGTTCGGCTCGCAGGAAGGAGCCCGACCGTAACCCAATCCTCGCTACCACGGCAGGTTCAGCTATCACCCGCTGCTCGTCCGCGTCGCCGAAACCAACGCCGTCATCGGCGCCCAGCTCCGGCCGGGAGACACGAGCTTCGGCAACGATGACGTGCCCTACGTCGAGCGCTGCCTCGATCGCCTCCGCGCGGCGGCGCCCGAGGCCGCCGTCTACGTGCGCATCGACGCCGCCGGCGACTGCACCCAGCTGCTGCGGGCCATCGCCGACAAGGGAGCCTTCTTCCTAACCAGGCCCAGGCTCACGCGCGATCTCGCGGGTGCCATCTCCCTGGTCACCCGCTGGAGGACCGTGGACTGGGACGCCGACGGCCGGCCTCGCCGCCAGGTCGCGGAGGTCCTGTTCCGGCGCGGCGAATGGGCAGACCTCGAGGCTCGCGTCATCGCCGTCCGGACGCTCGACCGGACGTACGCCAGGCACATCTATCTCTGGGACGACCTCGACTACACCGTGCAGGTCTACCTCACCAACGAGATGGTCGAAGCGCCGGAGGACGTCGCCGCCCGCTACGACCCTCGGGCTGGCATCGAGGTGCTGATCCGCGACCTCAAGCACGGCTGGGGCTGTGGTCAAGTTCCAAGACATACCTTCGCCGCGAACCACGCGATGCTCCTTCTGAAGCTGCTCGCTCACAACCTGATGCGCCGTTACGTGCTCCGGCGATTCCCCGAGCTGTCGCGCTGGACCGCGCCGTGGCTTCGCCGCGGGCTCATCCTCGTTCCAGGACGCCTGCTACGAGGCCCAGGACGGGAGCGCCTCCTCCGCGTCCCGGAGCTGTCGTTGCTCGGACGCTGGCTCAACCGAGCAGCAGGCCAGCATTGTGACGGCATTGGGGGAAAGGAGGAGGTGTGCCCTTGCATCGCGATGATGCAGCGGAAAACCGCATTTCTCGCATATTCGCGGTCCGGCGCGCCGCTGAATCACTGAACACCCGTCCGCTGCCGCTCCGACGCGCGAAGGTGAAGTTCAATGGGGCCGCCGCCTTTCAGCGGCGGAGAGGGGGTCCCGTCGAAGGTGCGGCGCGGGAAGGGGTCGGAGCTTCAATGGGGCCGCCGCCTTTCAGCGGCGGAGAGAGGACATGCGTGCGACTTGAGGTAGCCGTGAGGGCAGCTTCAATGGGGCCGCCGCCTTTCAGCGGCGGAGAGAGATCACGAAATGGCAAGTGCAACGGCCGCAAACAAGCTTCAATGGGGCCGCCGCCTTTCAGCGGCGGAGAGATCCGAGAGGACGGCGGAGACGTCACGCTCTGGCTGCTTCAATGGGGCCGCCGTCTTTCAGCGGCGGAGAGGACGGGCGGTCCGCGTGCTCGTACCACTCGCCCGGGCTTCAATGGGGCCTCCGCCTTTCAGCGGCGGAGAGCAGGACCTCTGGCTCTACCTGCTCACGGGCCTGCAGCTTCAATGGGGCCGCCGCCTTTCAGCGGCGGAGAGGTGTGAACGAAACCGCGGCGGCGATCTCGTGCAGCGGCTTCAATGGGGCCGCCGCCTTTCAGCGGCGGAGAGCCGGATTCAAGACGACCGACAGCGGCGACGGCGTATCGCTTCAATGGGGCCGCCGCCTTTCAGCGGCGGAGCGTGTAGGCAGCTGCACCCACCAGCCGCACCGACACCACTTCAACTAGGCCTGCATCGCCAAACTCGACGATGTGGGGAAGCACCGGGGGTGCCGCTCGATCGCTGGCATGCCAAACTCACGGATTCGCTGCATACAGCATCTCTTTAGACATGCGGCATAGTTCGTCAAGCGAGCCTCGGTTGCCGTTCTACTACAAGTCTCCAGTGAGCACCGACTCTTAACACAGAATAGCGGCCACTCAGACCGTACCGCGAGGCGCACCTGGCTGAAGTCGTCTCGCCGGGCGAGCCCAATCGCTGACCTATTTAGCTCACCTGCTCGCTTTGCCGATTCAACCCGAACAATTCGCCCTTCCTCCACATGGCAGAGGCGGCAATCCGACCAGCCAGCTCTGAATTCCTTGAGAATCAAACGGTTTATGCGCACGCCTCCGCCCGGCCAATCGCGGCTGCCGATATACCCAAGGACCCGCCTAGCACTCGCGAACACGCTGTCCGCGTAGCGCGGACTCGGGCGGCGAGCAGACGACCCCATGCTCCTCGCCGGCAATGCATCGCCCTATCGCCACTAGCCTCGGCCTGCTCCTCACCTTCGCCGAGCCCGTCCGCGGCCCCATCGCCCTCGGCTACGCCTCCCACTTCGGCCTCGGCGCGATGGCCCCATCGCCGTGTTCCCCCGCCTCGGGATCTCCTTCATCCCCTCCCCCCGCCGCCGTATCCTCCTCGCAGGAGGCTCCATGCCGACCGCGACGCGCCCCCAGAACGCCACGCTCACGGGCACGCTGCCGCTCGACCGCCCCACGGCGGAGCGGCCGCACCGGCTCTACGTGGCCACCTCGAACCACTGCAACCGCTCCTGCCCGTGGTGCTGCACCTGCTCGTCGCCCCGGGGGCAGACGTTCCTCGCCCTCGACCGCTACCTCGCGAGCTTCCCGGCCGAGGGCCCCTTCGAGGTGCAGCTCGAGGGCGGCGAGCCCACGATCCACCCGCACTTCGACGAGATGGTCCGCCTCGCCCGCGCCGAGCCCCGCTGCGCGCGCGTCGTCGTGGTCACCAACGGCGTCGAGATCCCGCGCGATCCGGCCGGGCTCGACGCCTGGCTCCAGAAGCTCGGCGAGCCCGCCACGATCAAGCTCTCGGTGAACCACCACCTCCTCGAGAACGACGGCGGCCTGCTCGCCCTCGCGTGCGCCCTGCGCGAGCGGCTCTCGGCGCTCGGCGGCGATCGCCAGCTCGTCCTGAACGTCCGGCTGCGCAAGACCGAGGCCGACGGCGACGCGTGGGTCGTCGAGGCGGTGCGCGACGCGGGGCTCATCGAGCTTGCCAACGTGTTCCACCTCCAGCGTTATGGCTTCGCGCAGAAGCGCGACGACTGGGACGAGCCCTTCCTCGTCGGGACCCATTTCACGATGCTCAACCCGGACGGCAGCGCCTTTGGCCCCGACCTCGTGGCGCGCTCCGACGCCATGAGGAGGCTGCCGTGAGCGCGCGCCCCTTCCGCGAGGAATGGCGCCGCCTGAAGAGCCGCGCCTTCGATCTCAAGGGCAACAGCACCGCTGGCGACACGGTGCGCTTCGACCTCTGGGGCCGACCGGTCGAGGTCTATCGCAACGCGAACTTCTCCATCTACAGCCGTCAGCCGTGCAACGCGAAATGCCACTTCTGCGTCGAGGAGCTGAGGCCAGCGTCGCGCGGGCGCAGCCTGTCCGTGCAGAAGACCGTCGAGGACGACGATGGGCGTTATTTCGATGCCATGGAGGCGTCCCTGGAAGCGCTCCGGCCGCTCGATCCGACGATCTCGGTGACCGGCGGCGAGCCGAGCCACGATCCGCGATTGCCCCGGATCCTCGCGCTCGGGCAGGCCCACCGGGGCCGCAAGCGGACGCTCACCACGAACGGCTCGGGGCTGCTCCAGCAGCGCGAAGGAAAGCGGGTGATCGACTGGATCGTCGAGACGGGCGTCCAGCACCTCAACATCAGCCGTGCCCACCCCGATCACGACAGGAACGCACGGCTGATGGTGATGAAGGACGGCCTCCGCGCCGACGAGCTGCGCAGCGTCGTGGCGGCGGCGACCTCGGGCGGCACCCGGGTGCGCCTCTCCTGCGTGCTCCTCGACGGACAGATCGACGCGGTCGAGCCCATCGTGGATTACCTGCGCTTCGCCCGGTCGCTCGGCGTGGACAACGTGATCTTCCGGCAGCTGATGAAGACCGACCCGACCGCGGTGGTCGAGAACCACGTCGTCAAATACAGCGATCGCGCGCGCGTCCGCCTCGAGCCGCTCCTCGACGCGCTGAGCGCCGACGCGCGGTTCTCGTTCGAGCGGCAGATCGTGGGCTATTACTACTATGTCGAGGTGTTCCGCTTCGAGGACATGGATGTCGTCTTCGAGGAGGCCGACCTCGCCCAGCTCGAGGAGACGAAGCGCTCGGGCCCGGGCATCGTCCACGAGCTCATCTTCCATCCCAACGCGAGGCTCGCCTCCACATGGCAACCCTGGGACGGCGTCCTCGGCCCTCCCCCTTCGATGCGCGCCTCGCTGACCACGTCATGACACCGCTCATCATCCCCCTTCCTTACATCGGCCGGAACCTGCTCTTCCTCGAGGAGGTCCTCGACGAGCTCGAATCGCACGGCACTCCTCACCCTCTCCTGTTTCGCGCGAGCGAGGCGGACAAGCTGGCTCGCCTCCTCGAGCACGGCACCGACCGCGCCGGATACTCCGGAGAGAGGGCCTGGACCGACGGCCCGGATCAAGGGCGGCCGATCCGGCACGAAGACGTGATCTTCGCGACGAATGCCGACGAGATCCGGAGAGGGGAGCGGGAGCCCGATCGGTCCACGTCGCTCAAGAAATTCGCCGTGATCGAGCGGCCTCTGTTCATCGCGCATGATGCCCGCTGCTTCGTCAAGCTGTGCGACAGGCAGTACGAGTACCGCGATCCGGCGCAGAAGCGAGCGGCGCTGCTCGCGCTGTTCCCGGTGAACCGGGTCGCGCCCATCCAGGGCTGGTTCTCCGAGGAGGACGGCCTCTCCTACAGGGCGCTGGTGCGCCCCATCCGGGGCGGCGCAATGGTCGAGGTGGGCTCGTGGAAGGGGCTCTCCACGGCGTACGTCGGGCGGCTCGCCGCGAAGAATGGAGTCGCGCTCCATTGCGTCGACACCTGGGGAGGCTCGAGCGACAAGTACGCCGACAGGTATCGCGCCATGCTCGCCGCGGAGGACGTGCCCGGTGCGTTCAGGGCGAACATGGCGGCGCTCGGGATCCAGCCAGACGTCCTCCGGATGGCGTCCACGGACGCGGCGGCGCGCTTCGCCGACGCCAGCCTGGATCTCGTGTTCCTCGACGGCTCGCACGACCGCGCGGCCGTGCTCGCCGATCTCGAGGCGTGGTGGCCCAGGCTCAAGCCGGGCGCCGTCCTGGCCGGCCATGACCACAACGAGGACCACGCGGGCGTCATGGAGGCCGTCGCTCACTTCATGTCGCGTGCCGGACGGGCGATCGAGCTCGGCGCAGACTCGGTGTGGTGGGCGCGGCGATAGGTGGGATGGCGATGAGCAAACCTCTCTTCGTGGCGACAGGGGCCTATTCGTGCGGCAAGACCACGACGCTCCGTCACCTCGCGTCCACGCGGGGCTATCGCATTCACGGCGAGGCGCACCGGCGCGTGCTCGACGAGCTCGGCGCGCGCACCCACGGCCACCTGCCGGACGCGCCGTTTCACCCGATCGACACGCCGGAGCACCTCTGTCCGATGTGCCGAAAGCGGGAGTTCGCTGCGCGGGTGCTGGAGACCCAGAAGGCGATCGAGGCGGACGCGCGGGAGGGAGACTGGCTGGAACGCGGGTACCTCGATCCGGTCGAGTACTACCTGCGTACGAGCGGAGAGGCGGAGTATCCCTGGCCGGAAGGTGAGCCCGCGTTCGAGCGCTATGCGCTCGTGTTCCTGTTCGCCGTGATGCCGGAGCTCCAGGAGCCGCGCTGGGGCAAGAGCAGAGAGGCGCGCGCCGCCGAGGCGGAGCGGATCAACCAGCGGCTCGGCGCGCTCTACCGCGCGGCGGGCTTCGAGGTGATCGACGTCGCCCCTGGCACGGTGGAGGAGCGGGCGGAGCTCCTGGCGAGCCGCGCGCGGCTCATCGAGCGTGCTATCCTCCGCGCGAGCCCATGGTAGCCGCCGCGCACATGCCGCTTCCGTCCTCGACCGCTCCTGCGGGGGAGCAGCGGTTCGTGCTCCACGGCGTCCCCTGGCAGACCTACGTGAGGCTGCGGGACGAGCTCGACACCCCTGGCCTGCGGATGACCTTCTGCGAGGGAACGCTGGAGCTGATGAGCCCGTCGACCGAACACGAAGTGGCGAAGACGACCATCGCCCGCCTCATCGAGCTCTTCGCGCTGGAGCGGGACGTTCCTCTCTACGGCTACGGCTCGACCACGTTCCGGCGCGAGGCCAAGTCACGCGGCCTCGAGCCCGACGAGTGCTACTGCGTTGGCAGCACGCTGAAGGAATTCCCCGATATCGCGATCGAGGTGGTGTTGACGAGCGGCGGAATCGACAAGCTGCATGTGTATAGCGGGCTCGGAGTCCGCGAAGTCTGGTTCTGGGAGCGCGACGCATTCCACATTCATGCGTTGCGCGGTGAGCAATACGAGCCCATCGCGGCCAGCGAGCTCATTCCGGATCTGGATCTCGTCGCGCTCGCGCGCTTCGTGCGCTGGCCGGATCAACACGAGGCGGTCAAGGCGTTCCGCAGCTGGCTGCGAAACGGAGGCTGAGGCCGCCCCGCCGTCAGCCCACGGCCGTGCTCGGCGCGCCAGGACGCATGGCGCGCCGGCCCGGGGCCCTCACCCCTCCGCGAAGTCCTGAGCGAGCCGCACGTCCTTGAGCTCCGCGCCGAGCAGCTCGATCGCGGCCGTCACGAGCGGGTGATCGGCCACGGCGCGCTTGGCGGCCTCGACGCGGGCCTTGCGCTCGGCGGTCTCGACCTGGGCGAGCGACGGGCCGGCGCTGCCGCGGGTGATCGTCTCGAAGACCAGCTCGGCGGGGCCGCCGAAGTGGGAGCCGAGGACGCGGGCGAGCAGCTCGCGGGACACCGGCTCGGTGGCCTGGCCGGCCAGGAACGAGTTCGCCTCGTAGCCGAGGGCGACGCGGGTCGGCGTGAGCTCCAGCACCGCCGCGTGCTCGAGGACGGAGGCGAGCGCCGGCCGCTGCACCCTGACCGCGGCGATCACCGCGCGCCAGGTGGCGAGGTCCTCGGCGTTCATCGCTGGCGGCGGCGGCGCGCTCGACGCTGGCGCCGGGCCCTGCGCCGAGGGCGGCGCGCTCGACGCCGGCGCCGGGGTCTGCGCCGAGGGCGGCGCGCTCGACCTCGGCGTAAAGGCGGGCGCCACGAACTGCGGCGCGCTCTGCGGAACGGAGTACAGCGCGCCGCGCGGCGAGGGTGGCGGAGCGCTGTCGGCGCGGTACGCGGGCGCGGCTGCGCCGCTCGCGTACGGCGGCGCCTTCGCGAAGGCCGGCGCGGCGCCGCCGCTCGCGAAGCTGGTCGCGGCGCCGTGCACGCCCGGCGCGCCGTTCACGAACGGGACGACGTTGGCAGCCGACGCGCCGCTCGCCGCGACAGCGCCGTTCGCCGCCATGCCGCCGTGCGCTCGCGCCACCCCGCTCCCGCCCGGCGCGCCATAGGCAGCCGCCGCACCGTTCGCCCTCGCCACGCCGTTCGCCGCCGCCACGCCGTTCGCCGCCGCGCCGTTCACCGCCGCCACGCCATTCGCCGGCACCGCGCCAGTCGGTCTCCCCGCCCCGCCCGCGCCCGCTGCGCCGCTCGCAAAGGCGACGCCGTTCGCCGGTGCGCCGGTGGCGGCCGCGCCGTTCGCTCTCGCCACGCCGTTCGCCGCCGCCGCGCCATTCAACGCCGGCGCGTCGTTCGCTCTCGCCGCGCCGGCCGCCGCCGCGCCGGACGCGCGCGCGTCCTCGGGCGCAGCCTCGGCCGAAGCCGCCCCGCGCCGGGGCGCAGCCGCTCCGCCGGAGGGCGCGCCGGGCCGCTGCGGTCCGCGCTCCGGCGCGCCGCCGCCGCCGCCGCCACCCCCGCCGCCGCCGTTCAGGCGCCGCTCGAGATCGCCAAGGCGGCGCAGCAGCTCGTCGATCGGCAGGAGCGGCGGCCTCCGGGCGAGCCGGACGAGCGCCATCTCGAACGAGGCGCGCGGCTGGCCGCTCCGGGCGATGTCGTCGAACGCGCGCGAGAAGCCCTGGTGCAGCCGCGTGAGATCGTCCGCGTCCGCCCGCGCCGCGAGCGCGCGCGTGTCGGCGATCTCCTCGTCCGCGAGATCCAGGAGCGGCGCCGGATCCTCGCAGACCTTGGCCACCACGAGATCGCGCAGGTGCGCGAGGAAATCGCGGGCCACGTGGGGCAGATCGTACCCCTCCTGCGCGAGCTCGCCGACGATGCGCACGCACGCCGCGGGGTCGCCGTCCACGAGCGCGCCCGCGAGCCGGTGCAGCACGACGCGGTCGGCGACGCCGAGCACCTTCGCCACCCCCTCGGCCGTGATGCGATCGCCGCTCGTCCCCACCCACGCGATCACCTGATCGAGCAGGCTCATCGCGTCGCGCATGCTCCCCGCCGCCTCCCGCGCGAGCGCGCTGAGCGCCGGGTCGTCGGCGGGGATCTTCTCCTGATCGAGCACCCAGCGGAGCCGCGCCGCGATCGCCTGCGCCCCGATGAGCTTGAAGTCGTAGCGCTGGCACCGGCTCAGGATCGTGACCGGGACCTTGTGCACCTCCGTCGTCGCGAAGATGAACTTCACGTGCGGCGGCGGCTCCTCGAGCGTCTTCAAGAACGCGTTCCACGCCGCGTTCGAGAGCATGTGGACCTCGTCCACGATGAAGATCTTGAACCGGTCGCGCGCCGGCCGGTACGGCAGGCTCTCCTGGAGCTTGCGCACCTCGTCGACGCCGTTGTAGCTCGCGCCGTCGATCTCCTGGACGTCGACGTCCGCGCCGATCGTGATCTCGGCGCACGGCGCGCACGTCTGGCAGGGCGTCGCCGTCGGGCCGCGGACGCAGTTCAGCGCCTTCGCAAGGATGCGGGCGCTCGTCGTCTTGCCGACCCCGCGGACGCCCGTGAAGAGGAACGCGTGGGCGACGCGATCCCGCGCGATGGCGTTGGCGAGCGTCGTGGAGACGTGCTCCTGTCCGACGAGATCCTCGAAGGACTGCGGGCGCCATTTCCGCGCGAGGACGACGTAGCTCATACGCTGCTCGACTAGCACCTTCTCGCGGGCGCGTCGCCGCAGCTGTGGCCGGTACGGAAGTCGCCCTGCATTCCGGAGAGTTTGCCAGAATTGCCGCACAAAATGCACCCCGCCCGCGCCAGGGCCGGAACCGGGCCACCGCTCGCGCCAAGGAGCCCCTGGAGGGCGCCAACGGGCCCTAACAAGGCGGAGCGGAGGAGCCCGCTCGCAACGGCAGCCCCGGAAGCGCTCGGCGCGAGCGGAACGCACGGAAGTGGAAACGGAAGCGTCCGCTCGCAGAGGACGGGGGCGTCCACCGCGGAGAGATAGACGCCCCGCAGCGGAGCCGACAAACGTCGGGCCGGCGCCCGCCCCCGGAGGGAGACGCGCCCGTGGTGCCGCCGCGCGCTGCGTCGAACAGCCGCGCGCTGCGTCGGCGGGCCGCGCGTCCAGCGCCCCACCTCGCCCCCGTTCCCCTCCCCTTCACGGTTGCGGCGCGGCGCGGTTCACGGCATAGACGCCGATCTGAATATGCAATTTCGCGGCGGAATGAACGAGCTGGTTCGCCAGGCGGCGCGCGTGCAGCGCAAGATCGACCAGGTGAAGGGCGAGCTGAAGGACCGCGAGGTGAGCGCGACCGCCGCCGGCGACAAGGTCACCGTCGTGGTCTCCTGCGAGGGCAAGCTGCGCCGGATCGAGGTCGACCCCGCCTTCCTCGCGAGCGAGGGCCTGGAGATGGCGCTCGACGCCATCGTGGCCGCATCGAACTCGGCGCTCGACGCGGCCGACAAGCTCGTCGAGACCGAGATCACCAAGGTGACCGGCGGCGTCAAGCTCCCCGGCATGCACACTTGACGGCGTTGCGTTCCCCGGCCTCGCTCCCCGGCTCCTCGAAGGTCCCGAACGGCGACCGGGGCGCGCCCTCGGCCGGCTTCCGGAGCGCGCCCGGCGGCCTGCCCGGCCGGCTGTCGCGGGTCGCCCAGCTGCTCGCCCGCCTGCCGGGCGTCGGCGAGAAGACGGCACAGCGCTTCGCCCTCTTCCTCGTGACCGCCGGAGAGGACACCGCGCGCGACCTGGGCGGCGAGCTCGTCGAGCTCTGCGATCACATCAGGCCGTGCATCCGGTGCGGCCACATCGCCGAGCTCGACGACGACGGCCGTGCGCTCTGCGCCATTTGCCTGGATACGCGGCGCGACGGCGCGCTCCTGTGCGTTGTCGCGCGCGTCCAGGACCTCCTGGCGATCGAGCGGAGCGGGGCGATGCGCGGGCGGTATTTCGTGCTCGGCCGGCTCCTCTCGCCGCTCGAGGGGGTCGGCGCCGAGGAGCTGCCGCTCGAGGCGCTCCGGGCGCGCGTGCGCGATCCCGAGCAGCCGGTGAGGGAAGTGCTGGTCGCCACCCCGCCTTCCGTCGATGGAGAGGCGACCGCGCTCCTGCTCGCGCGGGAGCTCGGCGCGATGGGGATCCAGGTCACGCGGATCGCCAGCGGCGTGCCGCACGGGGGAGATCTGGAGTTCGCCGACCAGGTGACGCTGGGGCGAGCCATCGAAGGCCGGAAGAGCTTCGGCTAGCAGGAAACGCGAGAATCGGCCCCAGCCCATGAAAGCGAGGGCCGGGGCGGGCGGGCGTTCTTCACGCCGAAGCGCTCACGAACTTCAGAGGTCGACATGTCCAAAATCGCCATCACATCCGATCGGGCCCCGCGCGCCATCGGCCCCTACTCGCAGGCCGTCAAGGCCGGAGATCTCGTGTTCTGCAGCGGCCAGATCCCCATCGATCCCGCGACGGGCGAGCTCGTCGCCGGGGGGATCGAGGAGCAGACGGCCCAGGTGATCAAGAACCTGACCGAGGTGCTGTCCGCGGCCGGCGCGAGCTGGAGCGACGTGGTGAAGACCACGATCTACCTGACGGACCTCGCGGATTTCGCCATCGTCAACCAGGTGTACGGAGCAGCCGTCGGCGGCGTGCTGCCCGCACGGGCGACGGTGCAGGTGGCGGCGCTGCCCAAGGGCGCCGCCGTCGAGATCGAAGCTGTTGCCCATCTTTCGCGATAATCGGGGAGCCGCGGCCGCGGCCCCCATCTCCAATATGTCCCCGGGAGCCTCGACATGAGCACAAAGAACGAGAGCGAGAGCACGGAGCGGACCGCCAGCGCAGTGTCCGAAGCTGCGCGCGAGGGCGCCCCCGATGCAGAGAGCGGAGACAAGCCGCGCGCGCGGAGGGTCGTCCGCTCGGCGAGCACGTCCGTCGGCGCGAGCGGCGTGAAGCAGGCCGACGAGCCCTCCGAGGGCGCGTCGGCGCAGCCCGCAGGCGAGGCGCCGCGTCCCTCGTCGAAGGCCGCCGCAAAGGAACCGCAGGGCTCGCTGCTGGACGTCATCGCGCCCCGCAAGCGGCCGGCGCTCGCGGACGCGCCGCCGCCGCCGACGACCGAGGACGCCGCGCCGCCGCCGGCCGCCGCGCCGCGGGTGGTGCGCGACTACCGCGCGCCGAGGCCCGAGCGGCCCGCCGCGGCCTCCGGCGGGCCCAGGCCCGACCGCGGGCCCAGGCCCGATCGCGGCCCGCGCCCTGACCGTGGACCCAGGCCCGACCGCGGGCCGCGCCCCGACCGCGGGCCCAGGCCCGACCGTGGACCCAGGCCCGAGCGGGCCCCTGGAGCGGCGCAGGTGGCAGGCGCAGAGCAGGGCGCGCAGGGCGCGAGGCCCGACCGCGGGCCGCGCCCCGACCGCCCCTGGTCCGACCGCGGGCCCAGGCCCGACCGTGGACCGAGGCCCGACCGTGGACCGCGCCCCGACCGCGGGCCGAGGCCCGACCGCGGCTTCTCGGCGCGGCCGGCTGCAGAAGGCGGGCGGCCGCAGGGCCCCGGGGGCGCCGAAGGACGAGCGCCCGCCGCGGCGAAGCAGCAGCAGAGCGACCGGATGGTGACCGTGGTCGGCCAGGGCGCGGCCGCGACGGTCGTGACGGGCAAGAGCGCCCGGCAGCCGCAGGGCCCGGCCAAGCCGGCGCACCTCCTCTTCGCGCTGCCGGCGGCCAAGGCGAAGCCGGTCGCGACCTCGGACAAGCCGGCGCTCACGGCGCGCGAGGCGCTCGGCGCGCGCACCGCGAAGGCCCAGCAGGCCGCGGCCACCTCGAAGAGCAAGGCCGAGAGCGGCGCCCGCCCTGAAGGCAGCAGCCCGAGCGCCGGGGCGACGAAGGTCGACTTCGACGCCGAGGTGCTCGCGGCGGGCTGGGATCGGGCGCTCGAGGCGCTCAAGTCGGCGGGCGACGCCGCGCCGGCGCTCGTCGACGCCTGGCTCGGCGCCTCCAACGCGGAGGCGATCGCGGCGGCCGCCGAGGCGGAGGACGCCTCCGGCGCGGCGCGCAAGGCGGCGCGGCGCGCGCTCAACGTGCTCAAGTCGCGCGGGGCGACGATCCCGACGCGCCCGCGCGTGGTGCGGCTCGCGGAGGAGCGCGCCGAGGTGGTCGAGGCGACGCTCATCCCGCCCGACTCGAGCGGGACCGAGGCCATCGCGATCACGAGCCGCGACACAAGCGGCCGCTACCGGATCGCCGAGGTGATCGTGCGCGACTCGGTCGGCGTGCTGCACGCCGGCGCGGGGTGGCTCAGCGGCTCGCAGATCAAGGAGGGCCGCGCGCGCGCGTACGAGAACCTGGGCACGGCGCCCGTGCCGGTCTCGCTGGAGTGGGCGCGCCACCGGATCGCGGCCGCGAAGCGGCAGAACGCGGTGTCGGGGCAGGTCGTGCCGCTCGGGTTCGAGGGATGTCGCGATCTCATCGAGCCCGCGCCGGACGCCGAGCCGAGGCACCCGGTGGCGGACCTCGAAGAGAGCCTGACGGACGAGCTGGTGACGGCGCAGATCGCCGGCTCCGCCGCGCTGCACGACGAGCCTGAGTTCCGGCACTGGCTGCCCTCGCGGCCGGCGCTCGACGAGCTCTTGCAGAAGGTCGGCCAGCGGCTCGGGGCCGCCGGGATGCGCGATCCCGGGCTGGTGAACACGGCCCTGCGGGAGGAGATCGATCTCGCGACCGACCGGTTCTTCTCGCCCGAGGTGCGCGGGCAGCTCGCGACGCGGATCCGGAGCAGCGCCGTGTCGCTGCGGGCGCGCAAGGGCGACGCGGCGGCCACCACCGCCCTCGCCATCGCGCGCGCCATCAAGGACGCCGGGCTGATCACCTCGCCGCCGCGGGAGATCCCGTTCCTGGCGGCCTTCTTCCAGAAGGCGCTCGGCGTGCTCGCGCAGCAGGGCGGCGGACAGCTGCGGATCCCGGTCCCGGCCGGCGCCGTCCCGCCTGCGCCCGCTGCGGGCGGCGAGGAGCCCGCCGAGGGCTCGGGCGCCACGGCGCAGGGCGCCGAGGGTTCGGGCGCCGAGGCCCAGCCGTCGACCGGCACGTGATCGAGAGCGCCGGCGTCGCCGGCGCGCCGGCGACGCGAAGCCGGTGACCCAGAGACCAGGAGGCGAGCCCGGGGCGACCCGGCGCTCGCCTCTCGGCTTTTGTCCCGGCGGAGCTACTTCACCGCGATGGTGATGTCACCGTTCTCGGTGAACAGCTCGAGCAGGCCGCCCTCGCCGTCACCCATCGTGTACGACGTCGCGCTGCCCTCGCCGGCCGTGGCCCACGTCGAGGGGATGCCCTGCTCCACGACGTCGCCGTTGAGCGTCTGCGCGGTCATCGTCCCGTCCACCCCGGCCGGCACCGAGAGCTCGATCGCGCCGTTGCCGGAGCTGATCGCGCCATCGGAGCTGCTCCACGCGTCGAGGTCGACGAAGACGTGGCCGTTGTCGGTGGCCACGTCGATGGCGCCGCGCGCGCCGACCACATCGATGCTGCCGTTGTCGCTCACCACGGTGGTGCCGCGGGACGGGGCGCCGTCCAGGTTGACCTCGACGCCGCCGTTGTCCTGCTCGACGCGGAGCCCGCCGTCGAACTCGGCGGGCAGGACGACCTGGATGTCGGCGCCCAGCCCTCCCCACCCGCCCGAGACGCGTCGCGTCGAGATCACGACATCGCCGTCGGTGATCGCGGAGAGCTCGAGGTCGTTCTCGATCTCCTCCACCGCGATCTGGTTCTCGTCCTTCTTGCGCATCGTGAACGGGGAGAAGCTGACCTCGACCGCGCTCACGTCCCCGATACGGACATCGACGTCGCCGTTCTCGCTCACGATGCGGACGCTCTGGGTCGGTAGGTAGTCGACCCGCGCCTTCTCCTTGGTGCCCTCGTAGCGCACGAGGGTCTCGGCGGTGATGGAGTTGTCGTCGATGGTCAGGGCACATCCGGCCGTCGCTGCGGCGGACACGGCGCACACAAGGAAACAGGCGATTCGGAGCGAGCGATTCATCATGGATTCCTCTCGGGCAGATTGTACGGCGGGCGAGTTGCGAGCCCCATCCGACCCGCGCAGGGAACGTGCCGGCCCGTTCCTTGGACGCGCGCTCCGAGCGGCACGTCATGGATCGCAAGATTTCGACGCCGTCGAGCCGGCCGCGGCGGGCTCAGGGCGCCTCCCACGGGAGAGGAATCGCACCAGCTCCCACCCGCTTGCGGAAAGCGGCATGCAGCGCCCGGGTCTTCGGGCCGGGGACACCCGCGCCGATCGTGTGGGCGTCCACGCGGACGACGGGAACGATCTCGCGGAGGCTCGAGGTGATGAACACCTCCTCGGCGGCGAGGAGCCGGGCCATCGTGACCGGCTCGCAGCACACCGGCATGCCGACCTCGCCCGCGACGTGGATCACGTGGGCCCGGGTGATGCCGACGAGGATCCCTGCCTCCTTGGGCGGCGTGATCAGCAGGTGCCCCGGGTCCTCCGCGCCCTCGTGCGCCGCGGGCCGCCGCTCGACAAGGAAGACATTGGACGTCGTGCCCTCCACGACATGACCTGACGGATCCAGGATCAGCGCCTCGTGCGCCCCGGCGGCCCGCGCCTCGCGCAGGGCGAGCAGGCTCTCCAGGTAGTTCGAGACCTTGGCGCCGGGCGCCGCGTCGCCGGCCCGCTGGGTGCGGATCGTGATGGCCGAGATCCCCCCACGGTAGAGTGCGCCCGGCAGCGGCTTCAGCGGCTCGACGAGGATGACGCGGAGGGGCGCGCCCGCGAGCGAGGGATCGAGCCCGAGCGGGCCGCTGCCGCGCGTCAGCATCACGCGGATATAGCTCTCGAGCGGCGCGGCCGAGCTGCCGGCGGAAGCCGAGCCCGGGGCCCCCGCCGAGCCCGCCGTGGCCCCGGCGCTCCCGGCCGCCGTCGCTGCCCGGAGCAGCGCGACGACCTCGCGGCCGAGATCGTCGCGCGGGATCGGCAGGGCGATCGCGATCCGCTCGGCCGAGCGCTCGAGGCGGACGAGGTGCTCTTCCAGAGCGAACGGCTCGCCGCCGTAGGTGCGGATGGTCTCGAAGACGCTATCGCCGTAGAGGAAGCCGCGGTCGTAGACCGAGACCCGGGCCTCCTCCGGCCGGTGGATCACACCATCGATGCTGACTAGCCGCGTCACGCGGCGAGATTACGTCACTTCTTGAGCTGCGCCAGGAGCTCCTTCGCCGGGGCGAAGTCGCGCTCGTTGTCGAGCGCGCGCTCCAGCATCTGGATCGCCTTCTTGTCGTCGTTCTGACGATGGCTGATCACGCCGAGGTAATAGAAGACCTCGCCCTTGCTGATCGGCGCGCCCTCGTCGAGCTTCTGGAGGAGCAGGGCGCGGAAGGTCTTCTGCGCGCGATCGATGTGCGCCGCCTTCGCCGCGTCGTCGCCCGACTCCGACAGATCGAGCGCCAGCACGCCGAGGTCGCGGAGGATGGCGATCGAGCCCGGGTCGATCTTGAAGGCGATGTCGAGCTCGGCGAGCGCCCGCTCCCGCTGCCCCTCGGCCAGGTAGGCCTTGGCGAGGCGGTGGTGGATCGCGGCGAGGTCCTTCGAGCGGCGGCCGCCGTAGGACTCGACGATCTGCTGGAGCGCCTCGGCGGCCTTCTGGCCGCGGCCCGAGGCGCTGTACGCGTCGCACAGCGCGAGCAGGAGCTCGCGGTCGCCCGGCACGAGCTCGGTGGCCTTGACCAGGAGGTCCGCCGCGCGGCCGGGATCGTTCCGCTTCGCCAGGTGGATGCCGGCCGCCTTGCGGTAGAGCGCCACCTTCTCGGCCGGCTGCGCGGCCGCCTCGGCGTCGCCCGTGATGAGATCGGCGAGCTCGGTGAAGGCCTGCTGCTTCTCGTAGAGGGCGAGGAGCTGCTTCCTGATCTCCTGCGCCGACCCGTCCGCCGCGAGCCCCCGCTCGAGCACGCGCCGGACCGCGCCCTCGTCGCCGAGGGACCGGTGCAGATCCGCGAGCCGGAGCGCCGTGGCCACCGCCTCCGCGGCGCGGGCGTCCTCGAGGATCACCTCGAGCCGCTGCGCCGCCTCGGCCTTCTCCCCGCGCTGCTCGTGCAGGCGCGCCAGCGCGAGGAGCGCCCCGTGGTGGCGCGGCTCGCGCTCGAGGACCGCGCGGTAGGTCTCGATCGCCCGCGCCGTGTCGTTCAGCCGCGCCTCGTAGACCTCGCCGAGGCGAACGCTGTACGAGAGCTCCGCAGCGACGTCGCCGCGGTCCTTGGCGCGCTCGATCTGCGTGACGAACAGGTCCGACAGCTCCTGATCGCGGCCGGTCTTCTCGAGCAGCTGCGCGAGCAGGACCGTCGCCTTCTCGTTGTCGGGCTGCTCGTCGAGGACCGCGCGCAGGTGCTCGGTCGCCTCGCTCACCGCGTCGAGCCGCGAGAGGCAGATCTCCGCGCTCTCGAGGCGCAGCGCCGAGCGGGCCTCGGGCGACTCGGCCAGGTCGGTGAGCCGCTCGAGCAGCGCGAGGAGCTCCTTGTGCTTGCCGGCCTTCGCGTAGAGCTCGCGCAGCGCCGTCGCGGCGCGCGCGTCGCCCGGATCCGCCTCGAAGAGCGTCTCGTAGAGCTCGATCGCCGCCGCGTCGTCGCCGAGCCGCTCGCGCGCGACCGCCGCGGCGGCGTGCCGCGCGTCGCGGATGCGCTCGGCCTCGGCGTAGAGCTCGGACTGGCGCACGAGCAGCCGGAAGACCTCCTTGTGGTCGCCCGCCTCCTCCCGCACCTTCGTGAGCTCGGCGAGCGCCCAGGTGTCCCCCTCGTCCGCGGCGATCATCTCGCGCAGGATCGCCTCGACGAGCTCGCGGTCGCCCAGCGCGCGCTCCGCCAGCTCCTTCGCCTCGCGGCGCAGCTCGCCCGCGCTCCCTTCCATGCCGTCGAGGGCGGCGATCCGGCGCAGCGTGCCGATGAGGTCGCGCTCGCGCCCCGGCGCCCGCTGCAGCTCCTCGATCGACCGCAGGATGTGCTCGCTCGTGGGATCGTGCGTGAGCGCCGCCTCGTACGCCGCCTCGGCGGCCTTGGCGTCGCCCACCTTGTTCTTCTGCCACTCGGCGATGCGCATCCAGAGGTCGCGCGCCGTGTCGCCGTCGAGCTCGGTCCCGGCCCGCACCGCCCGCTCCAGGGCGGAGGCGGCGCTCGCCCAGCCGCCCGTCAGCGGGGCCAGGCGCTCGATCTCGCCGAGCACGTCGGGGTCCGACGGGTCGTCGGCGAGCGCCTTCTCGAGGGTCTCCAGCGCCGCCCTCGGGTCGTTCGAGCGCACCTCGAGCACCTTCGCCAAATCGAGGCGCATGCGGATCCGCTCGGCTCCGCCCGGCGCGAAGCGGATGCGCTTCTCGTAGAGGCGCGCCAGCGCGGCGTTGTCGCCCCGCGTCCGGTAGACGCCCTCGAGCGCCTCGGCCGCCTCATCGAAGAGCGCCGGGTCCTCGGTGAGCGCCTCGAGCGCGCCGCTCGCCCGCTCGTGATCGACCGCGCGATCGAGCGCCTGCCGCAGGGTGTTCAGGCCCTGGGGCTTGTCGCCGAACGACCCGATCTGGATCACCGCGAGCCGGTAGAAGAGATCCGCCTGGTCGCGATCGCCGGGCGTGACCGCGACGCGGCGCTCGAGCACGTCCGCGAGCGCCCGCTCGTCGCCGAGGCGGCCGTAGAGCCGGTCCAGCGCCTCGAGGAGCTCCGGCGTGTCGCCCGCGTGCTCGACCGCCTTCGCGTAGGCCTGGGCGCTGCGCCGGTCGTCGCCGAGCTTCTCCTCGGCGATGCGGCCGATCCGCAGGAACAGGTCCTTCGCGATCGTCGCATCGAACGTCGCCGCGGCCCGCTGCGCGAGCGCGTCGCAGTAGCGGCCGAAGCCGTCCGTGCGCTCCGCGAGCCGCTCGATCTCGCCGTGCAGCGACGCGTCGTCCGGCGCGTCCTCCAGCGCGCGGAGCAGCGCTTGCTCCGCCTCGAGCGGGCGGCCGAGCTGCACGTCCTGCACGAGGGCGATCGCCCGGAGGGTCGCGGCCCGATCGGCCGGCTCGGTCTGCGCGCGCAGGCGCAGCTCGAGCGCGGCCGCGAGCTCCTCGTGGCGCCCGGCCGCGCGGAGGACGGGCTCGAGCACCTCGGCGGCGTCGAGCCGCAGCTCCTCCCGGCCCTCGCCGATGGCGCGGACCGCCTGGATCGCGTGGTCGTTCACCGCGTCCTCGTCGAGGACGAGCCGGTACTGCTCGATCGCGTCGCTCGGGCTCTCGAGCTCCCCCGCGTAGAGGTCGCCGATCGCCGTCCGCAGCTTGATGCGCGCGTCCCTGTCCGCAGCGGCGCTCGCCTGGAGCATCAGGTTCGACAGGAGCTCGTCCCACATCCGCTCGGCCCGGTAGAGCCGCTCCAGCGAGGACAGCACCGCCGGATCGCCCTGCTTCGCCTCGAGCGCCGCGTTGAGCGCGGCGATGGCGTCGCGCGGGCTCGAGAGATCCCGCTCGTAGCGCTCGGCGGCGCGCACGTTGAGGTCGTAGCGCAGCTCCTCCTCGTCGGGGCCCGCGAGCTCGACGCGCCGGCCGTAGAGCTCGACGAGGCGGCTCGCGGCGCCGCGCGGCTCGTGCAGCTCGATGAGGGCGTCGATCGTCATCGCGCTCTCCGGATCGAGCTCGAGCGCCCGCTCGTACGCCTGGATGGCGCCCTCCGTGTCCTCGAGCATCTCGAGCTTGGTCTCGGCGATGCGCCGGCAGATCGAGGCGTTCTCCTCGTCCGACGCCATCTCGCTCTTCTTCTCGAGGACGGAGATGAGCGTGTCCCAGTCGCTGAGCAGCACGGCCAGGGTGTCCATCTGCTCGAGCGGCTCGGGATCGCTCGGGTCGAGCGCGGACAGCCGCGCGTAGGCGCGGAGCGCCCGGCGCGGGTCGTCGATGCGCGTGTCGTAGACCTTGGCCAGCGACGAGAGCAGCTCGCGCTTCGTGAGCTCGTCCGACGTGGTGGTCACCCCCGCCTCGAGGCTCTCCGCGAGCTCCTCCCAGGCGCCGAGCTGCTCGGCGAGCCGCTCGAGCTCGCCGCGCGTCTCGCCGTCGTCCGGATCGAGGCCGAACGCCGTCCGCGTCGCGTCGAAGGCGCGCAGCTCGTCGTTGCCGCGCGTCTCCCAGAGCTTCGCCGTCTCCCGGAGCACCGCGACCTTCTCGCGCGCGTCCGAGGCGAGGCCGAACCGCTCGTCGTTCAGCCGCACGAGCTGCCGCCAGTCGTCCGCCCCCTCGTAGAGCGGCCCGAGGATCTCGACGACCCGCGCCTTGTGCTGCGGGTCCTGGATGAGGGCCTCGAGCGCCCGGATCGCCTCGGCGTGCGAGGGCACCTCGCCGACGATCGCCTCGAGCTGATCGATCGCGCCCGAGGTGTCCTCGAGCCGCGTGCGCAGCAGCGCCGCGAGCGCCAGCCGGTAGGGCGCCGCCCGCTCGCCGTTCGGGGCCGCCTCGGCCCGGCGCAGGTAGAGGTCGGCGAGGTCCCGCGGCCGGTCGAGCTCGCGGTAGAGCTCCGTCAGCGCGTCGAGCGCCCGGGCGTCGTTCTCGTCGACGTCGAGCGCCGCGCGGTACGTCTCGATCGCGAGCGCGGGCTCGCGGAGCTCCGTCCGCTCCAGGCGCGCGATCGTGTGGAGGGCGTCGAGCCGGTCCTCGTCCTTCCGGTAGTCGAGCGCCGCGCGGTAGAGCTGGATGCGCTCGGCGTGGCGCCCTTCCTTGACGAGCAGCGCGTCGATCGCGTCGAACAGCTCGCGCGAGTCCGGCTCGAACTCGTGCGCGCGCCGGTACCACCGCAGCGCGTCGGCCACGTCGCCGAGCTGGGCGTAGAGCTCGCCGGTGCGCCGGCTGAGCTTCGCGCTCGACGCGTCGTCCGAGGTGAGCTCCCCGAGCTCCGCGGCGTAGATCTCCGCGAGCCGCCGCTCCGCGCTCGCCACCTTCGCGAGCCGCTCGAGCTCCGCCCAGACCCCCTCGTCGGTGAGGTCCTCGTGGAGGAGCTTCGCCACCGTCTCGAGCGCCGCGCGGTAATCCTCGAGCTGCTCCTCGTGCAGCGTCGCGAGCCGCTGCAGCAGATCGCGGCGCTCGACCGGGTCCTGGCTCGCGGCGAGGCGCGCGTCGAGCGCGATCTTCACCCGGTTCCAGTCCGCCCGGCGCAGGTACACCGGCTCGAGCATCTCCCCGGCGCGCGCCCGGTGCTCCGCCTCGGCCGAGCCCTCGAGGATCGCCTCGAGCAGCGAGACCGCGCCCTCGTGCGCCGGATCGGTGAGCAGCGCCTCGGAGAGCTCGTCGAACGCGCGCTGCAGGTCCTCGGTGTGCCGGTGCGCGACGAGCGCGATCTTGACGTGCAGCTCGGCGAGGTCGCCGGCGCGCACGTCGAGCTGCCGCTCGTAGAGCCGGATGAGGTCCTGGAAGCGCCCCGCCTCCCGGTAGAGGCCGTCCAGCGCCGCGATCGCGTCCGGGTGGAGCGCGATGTCGAGGATCGTCTCGTAGGTCGCGATCGCGCCGGCCTGGTCCCCGAGCGGGCCCCGCTCGAGCTCGGCGATCCGGAAGAGCAGCCCCGTCTTCTCCTCGTCGCTCTCGGCGTGCTCGACCCGGAGCTTCAGGATCTCGAGCAGCCGCCCGGCGTCGCGCGCCTCGCCGTAGAGCTCCTCCAGCGCGATCATCGCCCGCCGGTCGTCCCCGCGGGCCTCGAGCGCCTTCTTGTACTGCTCGACCGCGAGCTCGCGGTCGTCGAGCTTGTGCCGCGCGAGCTCGCCGACCCGCAGCCGCACGTTCTGCTGCACGTCGCCGTCGAGGATGTCCGGCGCGATGCGCTGGAACAGCTCGCACACCTCGGACCAGCGCCCGGTGGCCTCACCGAGCCGCTCGACCGTGGCGATCCACGTCGTCACCTCGGGCTCGCCCGCCGCCTCCCGCACGCCGCGGAGCGCGTAGCCGAACGCCCGCGACGTGTCGCCGAGCGGCCCCTCCGCGGTGCGGAGCGACTTCTGCAGGGTGGCGAGCCGCTCGCTCGGGAGATCCGAGGTCTCGACCTTGATCTCCAGGACCCGGAGGAGGCGCTCGGCGTCGCCGTCCGCCTCGTAGAGCGGCTCGAGCGTCTCGGCCGCGTCCCGCCGCGCGTCCTCCCGCTCGAGCATCGCCTCGAGCGCCGCGCGGCAGCGCGCGTTCGACGGGTCGAGCGAGAGCGCCTGGCGGTACGCCTCGAGCGCCCCCGTCGCGTCGGCCTGGTGCAGCCGCCGCACGTCACCGAGCCGGGCCAAGAGGTCGAGCCGGGCGGGCGTCTCCACCGCGAGGGACAGGTCCACCTCCAGCGTCTCGGCGAGGTCGACCCACCGCTCGTCGAGCTCGTAGAGCTCCTCGAGGGCCGCGAGCGTCGGGCGCTCGGGGCCGAACTCGTCGAGCACCGCGCGCCACGCGTTGATCGCCTCGGGCACGTCGGCGAGCTTCTGGGCGAGCGTCTCGGCCGCCTTGGTCATGGCGCGCCGCCGCTCCTCGGGCTCCGTCGTCGACTGCTCGCGCGCCCGGAGCACGGAGACGAGGTCCCGCCACTGCGACGTCCGCTCGTAGAGCCGCTCGAGGGCCGCGAGCGCCGCCACGTCGGCGCCGTCGTCGCCGAGCCGCGCCTGCCAGGCCTCGATCGCCTTGGCCGGGTCGTCCAGCACCGTCTCGTGCAGCGTCCCGATGCGTTCGTAGAGCGACCGCCGCGTCTCGACGTTCTCCTCGAGGCGCACCTCGATCGCGAGCACGCCCGCGAGCGCCTGGTGCTGCTCCTTCGCCGCGTAGATGCGGCCGAGCGCCTGCGCCGCCGGGATCACCAGCGTCGGGTCGGTCGGATCGATGGCGAGCACGCGCCGGTAGACCTTCTCGGCCCGGTCGGCGTCGCCGAGGAGATCCTCGCAGATCCTCGCGACTTCCATCAGGATTTCGCCGCGGATGGTGGCCGTGCCGCACGCGTCCGCGGCCGCCGTGAGCACCTCGGCGACCTGCTCGTGCTCGCCGAGGCGCCGGCCGATCTCGATGAGCCGCTCGCGCGCGGCGAGGTCCTCCGGCTCGAGCGGCAGGAGCTCCGACAGGCTGGCGAACGCGCCGGCGTCGTCCCTGAGCCGCTCGTCCTGGAGCACGCTGACCCGCCGGAGCAGCTCGCGCCGCTCCGACTCGGTCTCGGCGCCCTGGCGCCGGATCTCGAGGACCCGCACGAGCTGCCGGATCTCGTCCCGCGCCTCGTACACCGCCTCGAGCACGCGCGCCGCCCGGAGCCGGAGCGCCCCGATGTCGAGCAGCCGCTCGACGAGCTCGCGCGCCTTCGGGTCGTTCTGGCGGATCCGCAGCACGTCCTCGAGGTGCCCGAGCGACCCCTCGGGCTCGTGCAGCCGGTCGAGGTAGATGCTGCCGAGCGACAGCTTGATCTCGACGCTCTCGGCCTCGGTCGCCGTCTTCAGGCGCTGCTCGAGGAGCGCCGCGAGGTCGCGGAAGCGGCCCTCGCGCTCGTAGAGCTTCTCGAGCGAGTCGAGCGCCGCCGTGTAGAACGGATCGAGCTCGAGGATGCGCTCGTAGTAACCGATCGCCTTGGCCGCATCGCCGATGATCTCCTCGGCGATGAGCGCCACCTCGTTGAGCAGCTCGATGCGCTCGCTCTGGTCCGTCGTGCCCTTCGCGGCGCGGTCATAGAGCTCCTCGAGCTCGCCCCACCGCTCGGCCGCCGTCAGGATCTGCTTCAGCCGCTCGAACGCGCGGTGGTTGTTCGGGTCGAGGCTCAGCACCCGCTCCAGGTAGGGCTTCGCGCCCTCCGGGTCGCCGAGCTGCTCGTCGTGGAGGCTCGCCGCGCGCTCGCAGAGCTCGACCTCCACGGAGCTGCCGAGCACCTTGTCGCCCTCGGTGCGGCCCGCGACGAGGTGCACGCGGTACGCCTCCGCGAGGTCGGTCGGGCGGCCGGCGCGCCGCGACAGCTCGGCGGCGCGGTCCCAGAGCTCGATGTCGTCCGAGAACTCGTGCAGCGCCCGGAGCAGCGCGTCGAACGCCGTCCCGGCCGCGTGCAGCTTCGCCTCCTCGACGCTCGCGAGCGTGAGGTAGAGCTCCCGCCGCCGCGCCGGATCCCGCTCCGACTCGAGGATGACCCGGAGCGCCATGGCCTCGCGCCGGTGGTTGCCCGTCTCGGCGTACTCGACGGCGAGCACCTTGGCCGCGCGCACGCGCGTCTCCGGGCGCTCGACGAGCCGCGAGAGGACGGCGATCGCGTCCGGATCGTGCGCCGCCAGGTCGAGCGCGCGCACCGCCGCCTCGAACGCGTCCGCCGGCCGATCCAGCCGGTCCAGGTAGAGCGTCGCGAGCTCGATCTCGCGGCGCGCCCGCTCGTCGCCCTCGCTGACGTCGCGGTGCGTGGCCACGATCACGGACGCCGCCTCGTACTCGCCCGCGGCGTTCAGGAGGCGCGAGAGCACCCGCAGCGCGTTGATGCGCCCGGGCGTCAGCGCGATGACCTTGCGCAGCAGCTCGATCGCCTTCGCCGGGTCGCCGAAGACCTCCTCCTCGAGCGTCGCCCACTCCTCGAGGATCTCGGCGCGATCCTCGCCCCCGACCTGGCTCGCCCTGAGCTCGAACAGCCACCGCAGATCGGCCTGCCGCTCGTTCGCCCGGAGGAGCGCGTCGAGCGCCCGCACCGTGTCGTCGTCGGACGGGTCGTCCTCGACGAGGCCGCGGTAGACGGTCACCGCCTCGTCGAGCTTGCCCATCTCGCGCGCGTACACCTCGGCGAGCTTCAGCCGCAGCGTGCGCTGCACGTCGGTCGCGAGGTCCTCCGCCGTCCGGAGCCGGCCCTCGACCGCCTCGACGAACGGCCCCCACGAGCCCGCCGCCCGCGACCAGGCCTCGAGCAGATCGAGCCCCTCGTCGTCCGGCTGGAGCTCGTAGGCGCGGCGCGCATAGCCGAGCGCGCTCGGCTTGTCCGAGAGCGGCCCGCCCGTCACCGCCGCGAGCTTGCGCAGCATACCGACCTGCGCCTCGGCGTCGTCCGTCGCGTCGAGGAGGATCTCGTAGAGCGCCGGCAGCCGGGCCCACTTCTCCTCCTCCTCGTAGATCGGCACGAGCGCCGCCGCGGCGCGCGCGTCCTTCGGCGAGACGCTGAGCACGCGCTCGTACGAGCGCGCCGCGCGCTCAGGCGCCTTGAGCTGCTCCTCGAAGATCCGGGCCGCGCGGAAGGAGATGTCGAGCTTCGTCGCCGGGTCGGTCGCCTTGTCCGCCGCGCCCGAGAGGAAGTCGACGAGGCCCTCCCAGTCGTTCTGCGAGGCGTAGAGCTCCTCGAGCCCGTCCCAGTCGCCCGCGGTGAAGTACGCGTCGCGCAGGACGCGGAGCGCGCGCGCGTGCCCCGGCGAGAGCGTGAGCACGCGACGCCACGTCCGCGCCGCCTGGGCCGGATCCTTGAGGCGCTCGGCGTACACCGCCCCGAGCTTCTGCAGCGAGACGAGCCGCGCCGCGTCGTCGGGCGCGAGGTCGACGCGGCGCTCGAGCACCTCGGCGACCGTGGCGAAGTCCTTCTCGCGCTCGGCCTGCTTCTCCAGCGCGTCGAGCACCCCGGGGGCGCTCGGGTCGAGCTCGAGGATCCGCTTCTGCAGCGCGATCGCGTCCGCGCCGCGGTCGAGCCGCTCGGCGGCGAGCTTGGCCATCTCGCCGAGGAGCTCGATCTTCGCGGCACCCTCGGCGCCCTCGAGCTTGCGCTCGTAAAGCGAGTAGAGCTGCGGCCAGGCGCGCCGCTTCAGGTACAGCTCGCGGAGCTTCTGCTGCGCCTCCTCGTCGATCGGCTCGACCGTGAGCAGCGCCTCGTACGCCGCGATGGCGTTCTGGACGTTGGAGAACTGGTCGAACCAGCGCCGCGCGACCGCGCGGTAGAGCCCCGCCTTCTCGGCGGGGCTCTCGGTCAGCTCGGCGAGGCGCTGCTGGTACGAGAGCAGGTCGCGCCAGCGCCCGAGCGACTCGTAGATGCGGGTCAGCTCCCGCACGGCGTCGACGTCCTTGTCGTCGAGCTGGACGATCTGGGTGAGGACCGTGACGAGGGCCGCGTCGTTCTTGGCGCGATCGCGGTAGATCGCGGCGATCTCGCGGAGCACCGCGACCCTGCCGGCGACGTCGTCGGCGGGCGTGCGCTCCAGGTCCTGCCGGTGGAGCTCGACGAGGGCGTTGTACCCCTCGGTCTGCAGGTAGAGGCGCTTCAGGGCGTCGCGCGCCTGGCGGTTCTCCGGGTCGGTCCGGAGCACGGACTTGTACTGCTCGATCGCCTTGGCGGCGTTCTCCTGCGACTCCGCGAGCCGCGCGAGCTCGGTGGCGATGGCGCGCTTCTCGGGGCCGTCGGGCACGGCGCGCTGCGCGTCCGTGAGGATCGTCGTGAGCCGCGGCTTGTCGCCGCGCTGCTCGAGGACCTCGCGGTAGAAGTTGAGCATCCCGGCGTGCGCCGGGTCGGCGCGGCGCACGCGGTCGAAATAGGGCTCGGCCGCCTGGGGCTGGCCGCGCATGCGCCAGTGGACCATGGCGATCTGCACGAGCATGCCGAGCTCCTCGCCGGGCTTCACGCCGCCGCTGCGGAGCTGGTCCTCGTAGAGGGCGACGAGGCGATCCCAGTCGCCCGCGGCGGAGTACGCCTCGGTCAGGAACGAGAGCGCCTCGGGCTGGCCGGGCGAGAGGTCGAGCAGCTCCTCGTACGCCGCGACAGCGCGGCCCGGATCGCTCAGGCGGGCCTTGATGGTGCGCGCCGCGCGGACGGCCGCCGCGATGCGGTCCTCCTTGAGCTGGGCCTCGCCCTTGACGATCGACTGGACGCGGACGACGGCGTCCCAGTCCCCCGCGGTGGAGAAGGCGATCTCGGCGAGGTTGGCCGCGCGGAGGTTCTTCGGGTCGAGCTTCAGGGCGAGCTCGATGAGCTCGGCCACCCGCTCGCCGAGCTCGGCGCGGCCGTAGCGGTAGCCGATGTCGGCCGCGCTCGTGTAGAGCGCGCTCTTGAAGGCGCCGTCGGTCGCGCCCTCGGCCTCGGCGACGTACCGGTCCACGAGGTCGCGCCACCGCTCGCGCTTCGAGGCGTCGGTCTCGAGCGCCTCGGCCGCGGCGTCGTCGTCGGGGCGCAGCTCGAGCAGCCGCTTGTAGGCGGCCGCCGCGCGGTCGACGTCGATGAGCTCCTCGTGGTAGACGCGGGCGAGCTCGGCCTGCATCGCGGGCTCGACGGCGCTGCCTGCGGCGAGGGCGATCTCCAGCTCGAGGAGACGGGCCACGGCCTGCCATTCCTTCCGCTGCTCATGCCGCCCGCGCGCCGCGCCGAGCAGGCGCTCGACGTCCCCGGGGCCCGCGCCGTTGTTCGGAGCGGTCACGGCCTCCGCGAGCTCGTTCCAGGCTGCCTCGTTTTCGGGCTCATCCTGCAGACGCCCAAGGGCCATCCGAATCGTCTCAACGCTCATCGTATCTCCGCGGACCTCGCGAATTCGGTCCGGTCCGTTCACGGGCCGGGCGAAGATAGCCGGGCGGACGATGCGGTTTCAAGGTTCCTCGCCCCCGCGGGCCTGGAAGGTGGGGCGGAGCTTTCGCGCGCTTCTGCTTCTGTGGCGCGGGGACGTCCGAGCGGGCGGGCCGTCGGGCCGCGGGCGAGGGCGGTTCACCGCGGTCTCGGCTTCGGCTATCAACCGCGGGCATGGAAGCTACGACGATCAAGCGCTTCGGGGTGATCGGCGCGGGCCAGATGGGGCGAGGCATCGCCCAGGTCGCCGCGGCCGCGGGCCTCGAGGTGGTCCTGTGCGACGTCTCGAGGGCGCTGGCGGAGTCGGGCAAGGCCCAGATCGCCGCCATTCTCGCGAAGCAGGTGGAGAAGGGCAAGCTGGCCGCGGAGGCGCGGGAGGCGCTCCTCGGCCGGGTCGCGGTGGCCGACGGGATCGCGGGCCTGGCCGGGGTCGACCTGGCCGTGGAGGCGGTGACCGAGAACTTCGAGGTGAAGAGCGGGATCTTCAAGCTCGCGGACGCGGCGCTGCCGAAGGGGGCGATCCTGGCGTCGAACACGTCGTCGATCTCGATCACGCGGCTGGCGGCGGTGACCGGGCGGCCTGAGCTGGTCATCGGGATGCACTTCATGAACCCGGTGCCGCTGATGAAGCTGATCGAGCTCGTCCGTGGGGTCCAGACGTCGGACGCGACGTACGAGGCCGTCCGGGCGCTCTCGGTCGGGCTCGGCAAGACGGTGATCACCTCGAAGGACCAGCCCGGGTTCATCGTGAACCGGATGCTGATCCCGTTCCTCAACGAGGCGTGCTTCGCGCTCCAGGAGGGGCTGTCCACGCCGGAGGACATCGACGCGGGGGCGCGGCTCGGGCTGAACCACCCGATGGGGCCGCTCGAGCTCGCCGATTTGATCGGGCTGGATACGGTGCTGTCGATCGCGGAGGTGCTGCACCGGGAGTTCGGGGACTCGAAGTACCGGGCGGCGACGCTGCTCCGGAACCTGGTGGCAGCCGGGTGGTACGGGAAGAAGAGCGGGCGGGGGTTCTACGTGTACGACGAGAAGGGGCAGAAGAGCGGGCGGGCGGTGTAGGCGGCTGCCACGGAGCCCGGGAGGGAGGGGGCGCCGCGCGGGGGGCCGGCGGGGGCCCCTCCCACGAACTCGCGCCTTTTGGGGGGCTATGGCCGGCTGAACGGCGGGGCCGGTCCGGGAGGGCGTCGCACGGAGCGGGCCGGCGCTCGGGTTCGTGGGGCCCTACCCCGCCAGCCCCCCGCGCGGCGCCCCCTCCCTCCCGGGCTCTCTCCAAGGGGGGATGAGGGGAGGGGCGACGGGATATGCGCGATGCGAACACTGGTGTGCTGGTCGGAGGACGGGCGGTCTGCCCGACTCACTACGATCGCACGCGGGCTCGTGGCAGGGCCGTCATGTGGCGCGCACCCACGCTACGAGATCGGATCGGATCTGCGTCCACCGATCCTCCGTCATCCCTGCCGGCATCGGCTCCGCCTCGGCGTCGGCGAAATACGCAAGGCTGCGCACCACGTGGCCAACATCCTCGGTTGCATATTTCCTCGCGTACGCATCGAGCGCCTGCCCCACGCTGCGCCCTCGTGACGTGAGCAACGCGTGGAGGTCCCAGAAATCCCGGCGCGCCCCTCGCCCCGCGATCGCCGACAGCTTCATGCACTCCAGATCATCGAGCGACGCGACCGGGAGAGGGATCCCGGATAGACACTCGGGCGGCCCCAGCAGCGGATAGCAATACCGCAGGATGCTCGCCGGAACCCCTCCAACCTCCAGGTACAACGTCCCCTCCGCGCGCGTCAGGACCCGGATCGTCGGATCGACGAGCGCCGACACCAACGCCGCCGGATCCGATTCGGCAGTGAACAGATCGAGATCGCGCGATTGCCGGTGATGCAGCCGAAGCGCCACGGCGACGCCGCCGGCCAGGTAGGTCGATGGCTCGACGGCCCGTGCCAGCACCTCCAGCGCCGTGCGCTGCGCGCTGGAGAGAACCTCGGTCATCGCCCCGCCCACGTCGGCCGCGCTCCTCCACGGGGGATCGGCAGATCGATGCCAGCGATGACCGCCCAGTACGCAAGCTCCCGCGGAGCAAGCCGGTGCCCCTTCCGGCGCAAAAAGTCGGCGAGCGCCTCCGCCGAGTACGCCTGCCTCAGCCACCGCATCGCCGCCCATCCGCCCCGGCTCATCACCCGCTCCATGACGTAGTCGCGGTGCCGCTCCAGATCGATGGCGTCCGGGTCCGTGTCCCAGAACAGGCGCGTGACGTCGTCTGGAAATCGCTCGCTCGTCGGCTCGGCCACGGGCTCAGCATAGCAGGCCCGAGAGGACACGGAATGACGCCTTCGCAGGCGACGGCAGGCGCTTCCCCCCGGCGCGGCGCGCTGCTAACCACGCGCCATGACCGCTCAAGAACAGCAGCCGGGGGCCCGCGGTACGCTCCAGTTCGTCGCCGTCGAGCGCGCGGGTCACGTCGCCACCGTGACCATCCAGCGGCCCGACAAACTCAACGCCCTGAACCCCGCCGTCCTCGGCGAGCTCACGGCGGCCTTCCGCGACCTCCTCACGCCCGCCGAGGGCAACGAGGTGCGCGCGGCGGTGCTGACCGGCGCCGGCAAGGCGTTCGTCGCCGGCGCCGACATCGCGGAAATGGCCACGATGAACAGCATCGCCGCGAAGCGGTTCGCCGACGCAGGACACCGGCTCGCCGAGCTCATCGAGACTGCCCCCTTCCCCGTGATCGCCGCCGTCAACGGCTTCGCGCTGGGCGGCGGCTGCGAGCTCGCCCTCGCCTGCGACTTCATCTACGCCGCCGAAGGCGCCAAACTCGGCCAGCCCGAGGTGAACCTGGGCGTCATCCCGGGGTTCGGCGGGACCCAGCGGCTGCTGCGACGGGTCGGGCCCGGACGCGCGCGCGAGCTCGTCTATTCAGGAGACATGATCACCGCGCAGCAGGCGCTGTCGATCGGGCTCGTCAACGCCGTCTTCCCGGCGACCGAGCTCCTCGCGCGCGCCCAGGAGACCGCCCTCAAGATCGCCTCGCGCGGCCCGCTCGCCGTCGCCGCCGCCAAGCGCGTCCTCCTGCGCGGCGAGAGCCTCGACCTCGCCGCCGCCAACGAGCTGGAAGCCCAGGCATTCGCGGCGCTCTTCGGCAGCGAAGATCAACAGCTCGGAATGAAAGCGTTCCTGGCGAAATCGCAGGCCACGTTCACCGGCAAGTGAAACCTCGGAAGGCGCGAACCGCGCGCCCGAGGGCAAAAAAATACCGCGCATCACGCTGGAGGGGGACCCAGAATGACCGCGGCAGGAAAACCGCGCCGGAGTCCTGAACGTCCGCCACGGTGCTAAGAAGAAAAACCGCATGCGCTCCGGGCTGGGGGGTCCGCGCCGGTGCGCATGCGGTAGTCAGATTGTGGCATCCGCAAGCGCGTTGTCGATAACAAAGTGCAACGCCTGCACGCCGGGCGAGCAGAGCGCTCCAGACGCGAAGGCAGCCAGGCGAGCGCGCGACCCACACACACCAGCTCTGCAGGAATTCACGTTCGAGCCGGGCATACCGCTCCACCGGAGACAGCGCTCAGCGCAGCGTCCATTTCGCATTCCGAGACGAGCGAACACGAGATCCCCCACCTCTTCAATAAGAGACGCCACGACGCGACGGGCCGCACACCGGACACCTGCTCCCGAGTAAAGAGCCAGGACGAACAAAGCACACTGCGGAAGGAACGCGCCGGCGCCTGTGTTCAAGCACACGAGAGCCCCTGCTTGCGCGCAGGCCGCGATACGCGCAGCGCCCGCATGGCCACAAAGTAAACAGGTTTTATCTAAGGGGGACATATTTCACGACGTGTGCTCGACGACTCTTCGCCTGATGCGTCTGGGTCAATTTCTCGACCTCGGCCATTGCATGACAGGGCCTGGATCGCTCGTCGGCGCGCGCCTGTCTGCTGGATGGGGGCCCCGACAGGCGCACGGCGCGCCTCGGCAGCGATGGCCTCGTGCGCCGCTGCAGCGCCCCCCGAGGGCGGGGTGGCCACCAGCCCAGGCATCACCGCCGCACCGACGCCGTAGACGAGGGAGCTCGCGGCGTGCAGCGGCGGGCCGGAGCGCGCCAGGTGGAAGCGCGCGCCCCAGATCGATGCACCGGGTCGAGGCACCCGGGTTCGCCCGGTCTGCGCACCCCGGTTCGCCCGGTTCGCGCACCCCGGTTCGCCCGGTTCGCGCACCCGGGGTGCTCGCCCGGCTGCGGGGTGCTCGCCCGGCTCGCGCGATCGTGTCGCCAGGACGCGCGGGCCAACGCGCGCAAGGCGGAGCCCGCGCGCTCAACGGTGAGCTCGTCTGACACGCGAGGCCCCGTGCAGCGTCCGCTGGGCACCTCCGCCGCGATCGGGGCGCGACGTCCTTGACGCCGGACACGAAACGGGATTACCGAGCACCGGCCTGACAATCCATTCCTCGGGTGCCCTCCGGGGCATAACAGGGAAGCCGGTGCAAAACCGGCGCGGTCCCGCCACCGTGAGTGGGGAGCTGCCTCCGAAGACCACTGGGCCTCATTGGACGAGGCCTGGGAAGGTGGACGCAGCGCTGGGAGCTCGATCAGCTCCCTGAACCCATGAGCCGGGAGACCTACCCGAGCCTCCCACGAGGTGCAGCTTGCGCACGTCTTCGTGGCGTTCGGGTGCGGACTTCACCCGGAGCGCCGAAATCGGTCTTCACGGCCGCGTTGTGTCGATCGCCGCCGTGTCCCTGGGGACGCTCCTCGCGCCCCGGCCCGCGGCCGCGATGCACCTCGCGGAAGGCGTCCTGCCGCTCGGCTGGTGCGCCGCCTGGAACGCGCTCGCCCTGCCCTTCGTCGCGATCGCCCTCCACCTGCTCCGGCGCCGCACCCGGCAGGACGCCTTCTACAAGCCGTTCGTCGGCCTCATCGCCGCCGCCGTCTTCGCGATCTCATGCATGCCCGTGCCGGTGCCGACCGCCGGGACCTGCTCCCACCCGTGCGGCACAGGGCTCGCGGCGGTGCTCATCGGCCCCTGGATGACCGTCCTCGTCACCGTGGTGGCGCTCCTTATCCAGGCCCTCTTCCTCGCGCACGGCGGCCTCACCACGCTCGGCGCCGACGTCGCGTCGATGGGCATCGCGGGCGCCTTCACCGGATACTTCGTCTTTCATCTCGCGCGGCGCTGCGGCGCGAACCTCTGGGTCGCGGGCTTCCTGGCGGGCGTGACGTCGGACTGGGCGACGTACGCCACCACGGCGCTCGCGCTCGCGCTCGGGCTCTCGGGCGAGGGATCGGTGACCTCCATGTTCACGGGCGTCGCCCTCGCCTTCGTCCCCACCCAGCTGCCGCTCGGCCTGCTCGAGGGCGTCATGACCGCGGGGGCGCTCGCCTTCCTGCGCACCCGGCGGCCCGACATCCTGGACCGGCTCCAGGTCGTCCGGCTCGCCCCGGGGGCATCGTGACGCGGCGGCTCGGACAGCGCCCGATGTCAGCGCTGCTCGCGCGGCGCGCGTGCGTGGCCTGCGAGCGCGCGCTCCAGCTCGCCGCTGCCCTCTGGCTCGCCGCCTGCCGCAACGCGTCCTGGGACGGCGTCGACGAGGCCGTGGTCCGCCGCGTCGCCGAGGACGCAGGGCGCCACGAGACGGGGCCGCTGTTCGCGGGCCTCGAGGGCGACCTCCTGCTGTTCGCGTTCCTCTGGGCCGGGCTCCTCGCCGGCTTCGCCCTCGGCTACTTTTCGCGCGTGCTCTTCGTCGAGCGCGCGGACGCGCCCGCGGGCAAGGCCGGCGGCGAAGGCCTGCGTGCGGACTGATCCCCCCGCGCGGCTCCGCGACGTGGACGCCCGGCTCCGCCTCGGGGCCGCCGTGGCTGCGTGCTGCGTCGCCGCGGGCGCGCGCTCGCCCGTCACACCGGCCGCGCTGCTCCTCCTCGCGTGCGCGGCCCTCCGCCTCCAGGGCACGCCGGCGCGCGCCGTCCTCCGCGCCGCCGCGCCCGCCGCATGGATCGGCGCGGTCGCGGCGGCGCTGGCGCTCGCGCTCACGCCGGGGGCGCCGCTTTTCCCCGGCGCGCCGTTCCCTGTCGACGCGATCACGGCCGAGGGGGCCCGCCGCGCCGTGGCCATCGGCGCGCGCGTCCTCGCGGCGGCCGCGGTGCTCCGGTGGCTCGCCGGCGCCGCCGCGCCCGCCGAGATCGAGGCGGCGCTCGCCGGGCTCGGCGTCCCCGCGGCCCTCGTCGAGCTGCTCGCGCTGACGCGGCGCTTCGCCGGCGTGCTCCAGCGCGCGGCCGACAGCGCGTGGAGCGCCGCCGCGCTCCGCGGCGGGTTCACACGCCCCGGCGCTGCCGCGCGCTCGGCCGGCGCCGTCGCTGGCGTCGTGGCGCTCCGCACGCTGGAGCGCTCCGAGAGCGCCGCGCTCGCCATGCAGCTCCGCGGCTACCAGGGGAAGCTCCCCGTCGCCGACCGGAGGGCGAGCGCGCCCGCCGCGAACCTCGCGTTCGCCGCCGCCGCCATCGCGGCCCTCGGGCTCAGCGTCGCCGCGGGAGAGGCCGGATGATCGCGATCGCGCTGCGCGCCCCCTGGCTCGGCTACCGGCGCGGCGAGCCCGTGCTGCGCGACGTGCGCCTCGACGTCGCCGAGGGCGAGTCCGTGGCGGTGCTCGGCGGCAACGGCGCCGGCAAGACCGCGCTGCTCCGGACGCTCGTCGGGCTCCTCCCGGCGCCCGGCGGCGGCGTCGAGATCGCGGGCCGCCGCGTGGGCTCGCCCTCGGACGCCGTCGCCGCGGGCGCCGCGCTCGTGCTCCAGGACCCGGACGACCAGCTGCTCGGCGCGACGCTCCTCGACGACGTCCTGTTCGGCCCGCGAAACCTCGGCCTGCCCGCGCCCGAGGCGCGGCGCCGCGCCGAGGAGGCGCTCGCCGCCGTGCAGATCGCCCACCTCGCCGATCGGGCCATCGAGGCGCTGAGCTTCGGCGAGCGCAAGCGCGCGTGCATCGCCGGGATGCTGGCGATGCGGCCGCGGGTGCTGCTGCTCGACGAGCCGACCGCGGGGCTCGACCCGGAGGGCGAGCTCGCCCTGTGCCAGACGCTGCGCGCGCTCTCCGAGCAGCAGGGGACCACGCTGGTCACCGCGACGCACGCCGTGGATCTCGTGCCGCTCTTCGCAACGCGCGCGGTCCTGCTCGGCGACGGCCAGGTCCTCGCGGACGGGCCGCCGCGGGAGGTGTTCGCGCGGGGGGAGCTCCTCGCGCGGGCGCGGGTGCGGCGGCCGTGGGTCGCCGAGCTCTGGACCCGGATGAGGCCTGTGCCGCCGCAGGGCGGCGCGGGGCTCCCGCTCACCCTGGAGGAGGCGCTCGCGTGCATGACGACGGTCTCCTGCTGATCGGCCACGGCAGCCGCGACGCCGCGTCGAACGCCGAGTTCGAGGCGATCGTGGCCGATTACGCCGTGGCGCGGCCCGAGATCGCCGTGCAGCACGGCTACATCGAGCTCGCGACGCCGCACCTCGCCGACGCGCTCGCGGCGCTCGCGGCGCGGGCGTCGCGGGTGGCGGTCGTGCCGCTCTTCCTGTTCGCCGCGGGGCACGTGAAGAACGACATCCCGCTCGCGCTCGAGCGGGCGCGGGCCGCGCACCCGGGCGTGCGCTTCTCGGCGGCGCGGCCGCTCGGCGTGCACCCGGCGCTCGCGCAGATCGCGTTCGAGCGCGCCGCGACCGCGCTGCCGGACGACCCGGCGGCGCGGGCCCGGTCGGCGCTCGTCGTCGTGGGGCGCGGGTCGAGCGACCCGGACGCGAACGGCGATTTCTGCAAGACGGCGCGCCTCATCGGCGAGGGCCGCGGGCTCCAGCTCGTCGAGCCGACCTTCATCGGCGTCACCCGGCCCTCGGTCGAGGAGACGCTGGAGCGGGTCGCGCGGCACCGGCCGGAGCGCGTCGTGGTGGTCCCCTACTTCCTCTTCGCCGGGCGGCTCATGACGAAGCTCGCCGAGCAGGTCGACCGCTTCTCGTCGACGTACCCGTGGATCCGGGCGTCGCTCGCGCCGCACCTCGGCCGGTCGAGCGCGCTCGAGGGGCTGATCGACGAGCGCGCGCGCCAGGCGTTCGCCGGCGAGGCGCCGCTCCCCTGCGACACGTGCATGTACCGCACCGCGCTGCCGGGGCTCGCCCGGGAGGTCGGCGGGCTCAAGGCGATGCTCTACAGCGTGCGCCACACGCTCACGCACACGCAGGCGTCGAACCACCCGCACGCCCACCGCTCGCTGCGCAAGCACGTGCTCGTCTGCGGCAACGCCGACTGCGTGGACCGCGGCAGCCTGGCGCTGCTCGAGTCGGTGCGCCGCCTCGTGAAGCAGGCCGGCCAGCAGCAGCAGATCCGCGTGACGAGGACGTCGTGCATGGGGCGCTGCGGCGAGGGGCCGACGGTCGCCGTCTACCCCGACGGGGTCTGGTACCGCGGCGTCCGCGAGGAGGACGCGAAGGACCTCGTCGAGGAGCACCTGCTCGGCGACCGGCTGGTGGCCCGGCTCGTCGACGACATCATGCAATGAAGGATGGATAGGAGAGAACCGATATGGCCTGTCACGAGATCGCCGCGCTCCGCCTTGGGCTCATGAACATCCTGGGGATCGATGATCCGGCCGAGCGCACGCACGAGCTCGCCGAGCTCGGCGCCGCGGCCGCCGAGCCAGGGCCGGTCTCGGCGATGCTGCGCGCCGGGGACCTGAAGAACCTCTCGCGCCTCTTCGAGGGGTCGCTCGTGGAGCTCCAGGAGAAGGTCGCCAAGACCCCCTCCGGCGACCCGAAGCTGCCTTATCTGCGCTCGCTCCTCATCCTGACGAAGCAGGTCGAGCTCGATCTGCGCGCCCAGGTCGACGGGCTCGGCCGGCTCTACCGGGAGCTCGAGGAGATGCACGACTTCGTGCACGAGATCTACCCGGCCGACTGAAGCGCGCCCCTCACCGGAGGGAGCCCATCGCGCGTGATTGCGACAGCGCGGAGACAGGAGCGACGTCATGGCAACACAAGGCAACCCGAAGATCAGGATCGCCCACGCAGCGCCGCTCGGTGACGACGCCCGGCTGCTCCGGCTCGAGCGCGTCGACGGCGCGGAGATCGGCTTCGCCGGCGGGCAGTACGTGATCATCAACACCGGCGTCACCCTGCCCGGCGGCAGGCTCGCGAAGCGCGCCTACTCGCTGCTCTCCAGCGACGCCGAGCAGCGCGCCGTCGAGATCGCGGTGAAGCGCATCGGCGCCGGGCCGGGGTCGAACGTGCTCAACGACATCGCCGTCGGCGCCGAGCTCGAGTGGAGCGGCCCCTGGGGCAAGCTGCGGCTCGCGCCGGGCTTCTCCGGCCGGGCGCTCGTGATCGCCACCGACACCGGCATCACCGCCGCCCTCGGGATCGCCCGGGGCGCGGCCGCCGCCGGCGCGGCGCAGCTCGACCTGCTCTGGCTCGTCGAGCCGAGCGAGACCTTCGCCTCCGAGCCGTTCGTCCGCGAGCGCCTCCCCGCCGCCGTTCGCCTCACGGTCGCCCGCGACCTCCCCCCGATCGGCCACCCCGAGCGGCCGGCGCGCGCGTGCGCCCTCGTGGAGCGGGAGCTCGCGGCCGGGCCGTACGACGCCGTGCTCTGCGCGGGCGACGGCGCGGTCCTCTACCCGCTCCGCGACCACCTGGTCTCGCTCGGCGCGCCGGAGGGGAGCGTGCTCCTGGAGAGCTTCTTCAACAACCCTGCGAAGAAGTCTTTGTAATCGTTCGGGATCTTGCGAGGGGTGGCGGGGACACCGGGCCCCAGCCCCGTGGCTGCCCGTTTCGGTTGAATCGGCTGCCCCCATGGGCCAAATGCCCGCCATGGCTGCCTTCCGACACGTCCGCGGCGCGCGCGCTCTCTCTCCGTTTCGTACCGACAAGCGCCTGACCGAGCTGAAGCAGCGGGTGCCCGAGGTGGTCGGGCTGGCGAGCCGCTGGATCTACTTCGTGCACTCGCGGGCCTCGCTCGACGAGCGCGGCGAGCACGTGCTGTCGCATCTCTTGGACGACGACGCGCTGGCGCACGGCGGGGGCGGGACGGGCGAGGACGAAGGTCAGCTCGTGCTGGTGGTGCCGCGCTTCGGCACCCTCTCGCCCTGGAGCTCGAAGGCGACCGACATCGCCTGGGTGGCGGGGCTCGCGGCGGTGCAGCGGATCGAGCGGGGCATCGCCTACTACGTGCGGGCGTCCCGGCCGCTGACCGGCGAGGAGCTGACGCGCGCGGCGGGGGCGCTGCACGATCGGATGACCGAGTCGGTGGCCTTCGACTTGGCGGCCGGGCAGGCGCTCTTTCGCGACGAAAAGCCGCGGCCCCTCGCTCGCGTGCCGCTGTCGCGCGAGGGGCGGCTCTCGCTGACGCGCGCCAACAAGGAGCTCGGCTTGGCCCTGGCGGAGGACGAGATCGACTACCTGCTGGCCGCGTTCACGGAGCTGAGGCGGGATCCGAGCGACGTCGAGCTGATGATGTTCGCGCAGGCCAACAGCGAGCACTGTCGGCACAAGATCTTCAAGGCCGACTGGGTGATCGACGGCGAGGCGCAGGGGCTCTCGCTGTTCAAGATGATCCAGAACACCTTCGCGGTGACGCCGCACCATGTCCTGTCGGCGTACAGCGACAACGCGGCGGTCATGGAGGGGCTCGACGCCGAGCGCTTCTTTCCACAGCCGGGGGCCGGCGCGCTGTACGAGACGCGGCGCGAGCCGGCGCACGTGCTGATGAAGGTGGAGACCCACAACCATCCCACGGCCATTTCGCCGCATCCCGGCGCTTCGACGGGCAGCGGCGGCGAGATCCGTGACGAGGGCGCCACGGGGCGAGGCGCGAAGCCCAAGGCCGGGCTCACCGGTTTTTCGGTGTCGAACCTGCGCATTCCCGGCTTCGAGCAGCCGTGGGAAGCCGAGTCGATCGGCAAGCCCGATCGCATCGTCTCGGCGCTCGACATCATGATCGACGGGCCGCTCGGCGGCGCCGCCTTCAACAACGAGTTCGGGCGTCCTGCCCTGGCCGGCTACTTCCGGACCTTCGAGCAGAAGGTGCCGGGCGACAGCAGCGGGGCCTCCAGCGTGCGCGGCTATCACAAGCCCATCATGCTGGCGGGCGGGCTCGGCAATGTGCGGCCCGAGCTGGCGCTGAAGAAGACCTTCTCGGCCGGGGCGCCCATCGTCGTGCTCGGCGGGCCGGCCATGTTGATCGGCCTGGGCGGCGGCGCGGCGTCGTCGATGGCCTCGGGCTCGTCGTCCGCCGATCTGGATTTCGCCTCGGTGCAGCGGGACAACCCGGAGATGCAGCGGCGCTGCCAGGAGGTCATCGATCGCTGCAACGCCCTGGGCGCCGGTTCGCCCATCCTCAGCATCCACGACGTGGGCGCGGGCGGCCTGTCGAACGCCTTGCCCGAGCTCGTGCACGACGCGGGCGTGGGAGGGCGCTTCGAGCTGCGCCGGGTGCCCTCGGTCGAGCCCGGCATGTCGCCGCTCGAGATCTGGTGCAACGAGGCGCAGGAGCGCTACGTGCTGGCTCTGGACGGCTCACGCCTGGAGATCTTCGAGGAGATCTGCCGGCGCGAGCGCTGTCCCTACGCCGTGGTCGGTCACTCGACGGCGCAGAAAGATCTGGTGCTCGACGACGCCGAGCTCGACGACCAGCCGATCGACATGCCGCTGTCGGTCTTGCTCGGCAAGCCGCCCAAGATGACGCGCGACGTCCGCCGCCTGCCCTCGCCCAGACAGGCGCTCGACGCCGCCAAGCTGCCGCTGCGCGAGGCGGTCTATCGCCTGCTGCGGCTGCCCACGGTGGCCGACAAGTCCTTCCTCATCACCATCGGCGACCGCACCATCACCGGCCTCGTGCACCGCGATCAGATGGTCGGGCCCTGGCAGGTGGCCGTGGCCGATGCAGCGGTGACGCTGACCGACTACACGGGTTACGGCGGCGAGGCCATGGCCATGGGCGAGCGCGCCCCGCTCGCCGTGCTCGACGCCGCGGCCTCGGCGCGCATGGCCGTGGGCGAGGCGCTGACCAACCTGGCATCGGCTCCGATCGAGAGCCTCGAGCGCGTGAAATTGTCGGCGAACTGGATGGCAGCGGCCGGCGCCCCCGGTGAGGACGCCAAGCTCTATGAAGCCGTGAAGGCGGTGGGCCTCGAGCTGTGCCCGGCGCTCGGTCTCGCCATCCCCGTCGGCAAGGACAGCATGTCGATGCGCACGGTCTGGGACGGCGGCCAGAAGAGCGTCGTCTCTCCCATCTCGCTCATCGTCTCGGCCTTCGCCCGTGTGCCGGACGTGCGCGGCGCGCTCACGCCCCAGCTCCGCACCGACGTCGGGGACACCGTGCTCGTGGCCGTCGACCTGGGACGCGGCAAGAATCGCCTGGGCCTCTCGGCGTTCGCCACCGTCAGCGAGCAAGTGGGCGACAGCGTGCCGGACGTCGACTCGCCGGCCGATCTGCGCGCCTTCTTCGAGACCGTACAGAGCCTGCGGCAGCGGGGGCTGGTGCTCGCCTACCACGATCGCTCGGACGGCGGCCTGTTCGTCACCTGGGCCGAGATGAGCTTCGCCGGCCGCGTCGGCGCGGAGCTGTCGCTCGATGCGCTGGCGGCGAACAGCTCGCTTCCGGCCGCTCAGGCTGCAGCCTTGTTCTCGGAAGAGCTGGGCGCGCTCCTGCAGGTGCGTGCCCAGGACGCGCCCGAGGTCATCTCGGCCTTCGCCCGCGCCGGTCTCGAGGGAGCGGCGCACGTCGTCGGCAAGCTCCGCAGCGACGATCGACTGGTGGTGACCGCGGGCGGCCAGGCCGTGCTCGACGAGCCGCGCGTGGACTTGCGCCGCGCCTGGTCCGAGACCAGCTACCGCATGCGAGCGCTGCGCGACAATCCCGAGAAGGCCCGCGAGGAGTTCGACGCGCTGCTCGACGCCGGGGATCCGGGCATCTCGCCGCACCTGCCCTTCGACGTCGAACGCTCGCTGGCTCGCCCGCTGATCGAAGCCGCCAGCGAACGGCCCAAGGTGGCCATTTTGCGCGAGCAGGGCGTCAACGGTCAGATCGAGATGGCCGCCGCCTTCCACCGCGCCGGCTTCGCCGCCCACGACGTGCACATGAGCGATCTGATGAGCGGCGCCGTGTCGCTCGAGAGCTTCCGCGGCCTGGCCGCCTGCGGCGGTTTTTCCTACGGCGACGTGCTCGGCGCCGGCATGGGTTGGGCCCGCTCGGCGCTCTTTCACAGCAAGACGCGCGAGGCGCTGTCGGCCTTCTTCACGCGACCGAACACCTTCGCCCTCGGCATCTGCAACGGCTGCCAGATGATGGCCGGCCTCAAGGACATCATCCCCGGTGCCCAGCGCTGGCCGCGCTTCGTCAAGAACCGTTCCGAACAGTTCGAGGCCCGCCTCGCCCAGGTCGAAATCCTGGAGAGCCCCTCGGTGCTGCTGCGCGGCCTGGTGGGCGCGCGCCTGCCCGTGGCCGTGGCCCACGGCGAGGGCTATGCCCACTTCGCCAGCGACGCCGATCGCCGCGCGGCGCGTGTGGCGGCCCGCTGGGTGGACGGCCGCGGTCAGGTCGCCACGCGCTACCCCGCCAACCCCAACGGCTCGCCCGACGGCATCACCGGCCTCACCACCGACGACGGCCGTGTGACGATCCTCATGCCGCACCCCGAGCGCATCTTCCGCGCCGTGCAGCACAGCTGGGCTCCCCCCGAGTGGTCGGAACGCGGCCCCTGGCTGCGCCTCTTCGAGAGCGCGCGGGCGTTCGTGGGCTGAGGGTCTCTCCTGGAGTTTCGCCCCGACCGACCAGGAGGGCAGGAAATCGTCACGCCGCCCGAGGGCGGCGCGCGCCTCGAAAGCTTCTCCCACAACGCCGCGCGAAAATCGTTGTAGTCGTTCCGGCACCTGCGATGGCAGAGCTCCGGCCGAGAGACCCGAAAGGTCAGCGCGAGGGGTTCACGACGGGCGCGTGCGCGGCCGCCGCGGCCAAGGCGGCGGCGCGCGTGCTCGCGCGCGGCGCGGCGGTCGACGCCATCGAGACCACCCTGCCGAACGGACAGAAGGTCACCTTCCCGCTGAAGCGCTGCGATCGCGACGGGCCGCGCGCCACGTGCAGCGTCATCAAGGACGCCGGCGACGATCCCGACTGCACCCACGGCGCCGAGCTCGTCGCCGAGGTCGAGCTCCGCCGCGAGCCGGGCGTCGAGATCCGCGGCGGCGCCGGGGTCGCCGTCGTCACCAAGCCGGGGCTCGGGCTGCCCGTCGGCGCGCCGGCCGTGAACCCCGTGCCGCGCCGGAACATCACCGAGATGGTCCTCGAGGAGCTCGAGGGCTCGGGCTTCGCCGGGGCCACGGTCACCCTCAGCGTCCCCCAGGGCGAGGAGATGGCGAAGCAGACCATCAACGCGCGGCTCGGGCTCATCGGCGGCATCTCCATCCTCGGGACGAGCGGGATCGTGAAGCCGTACTCGACCGCCGCCTTCCGCGCGAGCGTCGTGCAGGCGATCGACGTCGCCGCCGAGCGCGGCATCGCGACGCTGGCGCTGACGACCGGCGGCAAATCCGAGGCGTACGCGATGAAGCTCTACCCGGAGCTCCCGGAGGAGGCGTTCATCCAGGTGGGCGACTTCATCGGCACGGGCGTCCGCCACGCCGCGCGGCGGCGGATCACCCGCGCGATCATCGTCGGCATGATCGGCAAGCTCTCGAAGATGGCCGACGGCAAGATGATGACGCACGCCGCCGGCTCGGAGGTGAGCATGGAGCTGCTCGCGCAGATCGCCGAGGAGCTCGGCGCGCGGCCCGAGATCGCCGCCGAGATCCGGCAGGCGAACACCGCGCGGCACGTGCTCGAGCTGTGCCAGCGCGAGGGGCTCACCGGCGTGGCCGGGGGGATCTGCCGGCGCGTCGTCGAGCACACCTCGCGTCACGCGGGCGGCGCCCTCGAGGTGCACGCCTGCCTCGTCGATTTCAACGGGGCGCTGCTCGGCCGATATCCGGCCGGCGACGCCGGTGCCAGCGGTGCGGAGAGAGCGGAGGAGCCATGAGTGGTGATGAGGTGCGCGCGGTGAACGACATGCGGCAGATGACCGCGCTCGGGCGGCGCATCGAGGACAAGAGCTTCGCGATCATCGACGAGGAGGTCGGCGCGCACGGCTTCCCGGAGGCCGAGTGGCAGGTCGTCCGCCGCGTGATCCACGCGACGGCGGACTTCGAGTTCTCGTCGCTCATGCGGCTCCACCCCGAGGCGATCGTGCGGGGCATCGCGGCGCTCCGGGGCGGCGCGCCGGTCCTCGTCGACGTGAAGATGATCGGCGTCGGTCTGAACGAGCAGCGGCTCGCGTCGTACGGGTGCGCGATCCACTGCTTCATCTCGGACGACGACGTGATCCAGGCGGCCTCCGCGGCCGGCTCGACCCGCGCGATCGAGTCGATGCGCAAGGCGCACCGGCTCGGGCTCCTCGACGGCGCGATCGTCGCCATCGGCAACGCGCCGACGGCGCTGCTCGAGGTCGTGCGCCTCGCCCGCGAAGAGGGAGCGCGGCCGGCGCTCGTGATCGGCGTGCCGGTCGGCTTCGTGTCAGCGGCGGAGTCCAAGGAGGCCCTGATCGAGTCCGGGCTTCCCTCCATCGTGGCGCGCGGCCGCAAGGGCGGCAGCCCCATCGCCGTCGCGATCGTCCACGCGCTGCTGCTCCTGTCGGCGGACTCGCCGGAACCGACAGGCTCGGCCGGCTCGGCCGAGCCGGCCAAGGTGGCGCGATGAGCGCGCGCCGCGCCGTCACCGTCGTCGGCATCGGCGATGACGGGTGCGCCAGCCTGTCGAGCCGCGCCGCGTCCGCGGTCGCCCGCGCCGAGGTGCTCGTGGGGGGCGAGCGGCACCTCGAGTTCTTCCCGCAGTTCCGCGGCGAGAAAATCGCCCTCAAGGGCGGCCTGTCCGCGGCGCTCGACCGCGTGGACGCCCTGTCCGCCGAGCAGAACGTGTGCATCCTCGCCTCGGGCGACCCGCTGTTCTTCGGCGTCGGCGCGCTCGTCGTCCGGAAGCTCGGCGGCGAGCACGTCGAGATCATCCCGAGCCTGAGCTCGGTCCAGTGGGCGTTCGCGCGCACCGGGATCGCCTGGGACGACGCCGCGTTCGTCTCGGTCCACGGGCGCTCCCCCGAGGGGTTCGCGACGCGCCTCCGCCGGCTCTCGAAGGTGGCGGTGCTGACCGACGGGGAGAACAGCCCGGCCCGCCTCGCGGCGCGGCTCCTCGAGCACGGCGACGCCGGCTGGAACGCGTGGGTCTGCGAGAGCCTCGCGGGCGCCGGCGAGCGCGTGCGCGCGTTCGACCTCGCCGCGCTCGCCGCCTGCGAGGACATCGGCCCGCTGAACGTGCTCCTGCTCCTGCGGAGCGACCCCGCGTGGCGCCCGCCGCCGGCCGTCCCCTACCTGCACGAGGACGCGTTCGCGAAGCGCATGCCGAAGAACGGCCTCATCACGAAGCGCGAGGTGCGCATGCTTTCGATCGCGTCGATGGCGATCCGCCCCGACGCGGTCGTCTGGGACGTCGGCGCCGGCTCGGGGTCGGTCTCGATCGAGGCGGCGATGCTCTGCCCCCTCGGCCGGGTCTATGCGATCGAGGTCGACCCGGAGGGCGTGGAGATCTGCCGCGACAACGTCCGCACGCACGGGGTCGACAACGTGCGCGTCGTCGCGGGCCGCGCGCCCGAGGCGCTGGCGGCGCTCGAGGACCCGGACGCTGTGTTCGTCGGAGGGAGCAAGGGGAGCATGGAGGAGATCGTCACGGTGGCGCTCGATCGGCTGCGGCCGGGTGGCCGGCTCGTTGTCAACGCCATCACGATGGAGAACGTCGCCGAGACGTACCGCGCGCTGCGGGCGCGGGGGCTCGACCCCGAGGTCACGCTGCTCTCGGTCTCGCGCGGCGTCCCGCTCGCGCGCTACGTGCGGTACGAGGCGCTGAACCCGATCCACATCTTCGCCGCGACGAAGCCGGCGAAGGCGCAGGAAGCTGCGGAGGGCGCGGAGCCGGCCCGGCCCGCGGCCGCCGGCGCGCAGCGGTCCACCTCGGAGGCGTCATGAGCGGGCTCGGCAAGCTCTACGGCGTGGGCGTCGGCCCCGGCGCGCCGGACCTGCTCACGCTGCGCGCCGTGCGCGTGCTGCAGGAGGCCGACGTGCTCGCGCTCCCCCGCAGCTCGGATTTCGGCGCCTCGATGGCCTACCGGATCCTCGAGCCCGTCGTCGGCAAGCAGCGGGACAAGGAGCGGCTGCTCCTCACCTTCCCCATGAGCAAGGACCCGGATCGCGTCCGCCCCTACGTCGACGCGGCCGTCGAGACGATCGGCGACCGGCTCTCGCGCGGCCTCACCGTGGCGTTCGCGACCGAGGGGGATCCGTCGCTCTTCAGCACCTTCGTCTATGTGCGCCGCGAGGCGCTCCGCCGCTTCCCTGGGCTCGAGGTCGAGGTCGTCCCCGGCGTCACCTCGGTCACGGCGGTCCCTGCCGTGAGCGGGCTCGCGCTCGCCGACGGGCAGGAGCGCATCGCCATCCTGCCCGCCACGTACGGCGTGGACGACCTGACCGACGTCCTCCAGCGCTTCGACACCGTGGTCCTGATGAAGATCGGCTCGGAGATGCCGAAGGTGACCGAGGCGCTCACGCGCGCTGGCCTCCTCGATCGGGCCGTGTTCGTGTCCAAGGCGACGATGCCCGAGCAGCGGATCGTCCGCGATCTCCGGGCCGCGCAGGGCGAGCGGGGCGACTGCTTCGCCATGGTCGTGGTCACGCGCGGGGAGCGGAGCGGGCTGCTCGTCGGGGAGGCCCCGGCCTCGCCGCCGGGCGGCTTCGACAAGGCTGTTACCGAACCGGAGGCCCCATGACCGCCGAGCGCAAGCCCTACGCCATCTACGCCATCACGCGGCACGGGATCTCCATCGCGCGCAAGCTCATCGAGGGGCTGCCGGGCGCGGATCTCTACGTGTCGCAGAAGCTGTTCGATGGGGCGCCGGCGGGGGCGAAGCCGCTGCCGCTGCCGATGGGGCCGCTCCTGACGGAGGCGTTCACGGCCTACGACTGCCACGTCTTCGTCATCAGCGTCGGCGCGGTCGTGCGCATGATCGCGCCGCTGCTCAAGAACAAGAAGGTCGATCCTGCGGTCGTGTGCGTCGACGACACGGCGCGCTTCTCGATCTGCGTGCTCTCCGGCCACGTCGGGCGGGGCAACGCGTTCACCGAGAAGGTGGCCGCGCTGCTCGGCGCGCAGCCGGTGGTGACCACGGCCTCCGACGCGCTCGGGACGCTGACGGTCGACATCCTCGGCCGTGACCTCGGGTGGACCCTTGACGATCCCGACCGCAACGTGACGCGCGGCTGCGCCGCCGTCGTGAACGCCGCGCCGGTGCTGTTCGTCCAGGAGACCGGCGAGCCCTCGTTCTGGCCCGAGGCGACGCCGCTGCCGCCGGGCGTGCGCTACGCGACGTCGCTCGACGGCGTGGACCCCGGCGCGTGGGAGATCCTGCTCGTCGCGAGCGACCGCGATCTCGCCCGCTCGCACCCCGCGATCGTCGAGCGCGCCGTCGTCTACCGGCCGAAGAGCCTCGTCCTGGGCATCGGCTGCGATCGCGGCGCGCCGCTCGACATGGTGGAGCGCGGGGTCGACCGGCTGCTCGAGGAGCACGGGCTGTCGGCGAGATCGGTGAAGGCGCTGGCGACGATCGACAAGAAGGCCGACGAGGAGGCGCTGCTCGCGCTGTCGGCGCGGCGGGGGTGGCCGCTCGTCACGTTCACGCCCGAGGAGCTCGACGCGACCGAGGGCATCGAGAACCCGTCGGAGACGGTGAAGAAGCACGTCGGCGCCCGGGGCGTCGCCGAGCCGGCCGCGCTGCGGGCGGCGGGGGCCGCGAAGCTGCTCGTGCCGAAGCGGGCGTACACCGAGGAGGGCGTGGGGCGGTCCATGACGCTCGCGGTGGCGCGCGTCCCGTTCGCGAAGCGCAACGTGGAGGAGAGCCATGGGTGACAGCAAAGGAGTCCTGTCGATCGTCGGGATCGGCCCTGGCGCCGAGGAGCATGCGTCCCGCGCGGCCCTCGAGGCGATCGCGGCCTCGGACCTCATCGTCGGGTACACGACGTACATCCGGCTGGTGAAGCACCTGATCGAGGGCAAGGAGGTCATCAAGACCGGCATGACCGAGGAGATCGGCCGGGCCCGCGCCGCGGTGGAGCGGGCGCGGGACGGGGCGCGCGTGGCGATCATCTCGTCGGGCGACGCGGGCGTTTACGGCATGGCCGGGCTCGTCTTCCAGGTGCTGGAGGAGATCGGCTGGAAGCGCGGCGAGTCGCCGGAGCTCCGCCTCGTGCCCGGGATGACGGCGCTCAACGCGTGCGCGTCGCTCGTCGGCGCGCCGCTCGGCCACGACTTCTGCGCCATCTCGCTCTCCGACCTCCTGACCCCGTGGCCCGTGATCGAGCGGCGGCTCGAGGCCGCCGCGGCGGCCGACTTCGTCATCGGCCTTTACAATCCGGCGAGCGGTCGGCGCACGCGCCAGATCGTGCGGGCCCAGGAGATCATCCGCCAGCACCGCGCGGGCACGACGCCGGTCGCGCTGGTGAAGAGCGCTTACCGCAAGCTGGAGAGCGCCGTGCTCACCGATCTCGACCATTTCCTCGAGTACGAGATCGGGATGCTGACGACGGTGCTCGTCGGGTCGACCAACACCTTCATGTTCGAGGGGTACATGGTCACTCCGCGCGGGTATACCAACAAGTACACATGGGATGGAGCCGCGCTCCCCGGCCAGACGCCGGGGCGTTCGCTCGTGCTCTCGGACGAGAGCGGCACTGCGGAGGAGGTCTAGATGGCACGCGTAGGGAGGCTGGGCGGCGCGATCCTCGCCGAGACCCAGGGGGCGTATTACCTCATCGGCAACACCAAGGCGCCGTGCGACTTCCGCGCGGCGGGGTTCGAGCCGCCGGACGAGGCCAGTCTCGTGAAGGGGTCCTATGTCCGGCTCGAGCCGCTGCGCGACGCGAGCGAGATCGAGGTGGCTCCGCCGGTGCTGCTGCTCGACGTCGAGGGCGAGGAGCTCGCGAAGAAGCTCGTCCACCGCTTCGTGATCGACCGGAATGGCTCGGTGAGCGAGCGGCTGTGGCGGCTCGTCTACAGCCATGACGACCCGCTCGACGACGCCGAGGGGCCCGTCGAGCGCGACGCGCGCTGGCTGGGCGGGATCCCGGAGCCGATCTGGCAGCTCGTGCGCGACAACGTGCTGCGCTGCCTTTAGTCCGATCTGGCACGGCGAGCGCGCTCAGGCAGCTCGCGCGGACGTCCGGGTGCCGGGTGTTCGAGGGGACCCGCACGTTGGCCGCGCAACGACACCCGGGAAGGGGTGCCACGCCCGGGCTCCTGCGGCATCAAGGACGCTGCTGCTCCTTGTTGCACCATGGCCACAACGGCGGGATGCCGCTGCTCCTTGGTGCAACAAGGCGATGACGGCGCTACGCTTCGCGACGTGCAAGCGCTGAAAGCCCGCGTCCAGAACGGTCGCATCGTCGTCGACGAGCCCACGGATCTGCCGGAGGGCATGGTGCTCGATCTCGTCATCGCTGATCCGGGCGACGAGCTCGACGAGAAAGAGCGCGCAGAGTTGCACGCGGCCCTCGAGGAGGGGCTCGCTGAGATGCGAACAGGGGCAGGCATCGAGGCCGACGTGCTGCTCGCCGAACTGCGGGCACGCGGGTGAAAGTCCGATTCCTGGGGAGATCGGCCGAGCAGGCGCGCGCGGTGGATGCCTGGTGGCGCGAGAACCGTCACGCGGCGCCGTCGCTGTTCGCCGACGAGCTCGCCGCAGCGCTCCGCATGCTCCGGCGTACGCCGGAGATGGGAGCCCCCTACGGCCCCAAGGCGAAGGATGGAGTGCGTCGTGTCTTGCTGTCGCGAACGCAGTACTATGTATATTACGCGGTTGAACCGGAGGCGCGCCTCATCGGAGTGCTCGCTGTCTGGAAGCTGCCTGCGCGGCAAGCCGCCCAGCTTGGGTCACGTGAAGGATGTGAAGAAGAACCGCTGAGGCGGAGAGCTCTCCCTCCAGCGAGCTCGGCTCGTGATCAACATCATTGCGACGCTGCTCGCCCTGAGCGAGGCGCGACGCGCCGAGCCTCCTTCCTTGGCAAACGCTGGGCGATTCCGAGACAGACGGTGCCGTCATGGCTCTCTGTCGAGCCGCACAGGCTATCCCGGAGGATCGTTCGCGGCGCTTCATCGCCGGGCGCGACGCGCTGGGCCATCATGTCATCTCGCCTGCGCAACTCCTCGGCAGCTAGACGAACAGAGGGACCGGGTTGAGCTCGCCCTCGGCGAGCGGGCCGGCGAGCCACCCGAGCGCGCACGGCACCTCATAGAGCCTCCCCGGGCCGAATCGAGGCCAGAAATGGCGTAGCCCCGGGACGATTACCTGGACCACGGCCAAGCCGATGTCGGGGCGGGTCTTGTCGACCGCGACGAGCTCCAGTCCCGCCTCGTCGAGGCGACCCAGGCATTGCTCGATGTCGGCGCGCAGATCGGCGCCGCCGATCCGGGGAAGGTGCTCGGCCGCGACCCGCGGGAGATCGGGGCCGGGGAAGAGATACGCGCGGTCAGGCAGCCGCTCGAGGTCCCACGGCGCCGGGCGCGCCGCGCCGGGATCGAAGAGCTGGTTCAGCTCGGTGAGCGATCGCTGCACGGCCAGGCGCGGGTCGAGGTGGCAGCCGAACCCGATGGTGAATCGATCCTCCCGGGCCTCGTGGGCGAGCGCAACGCAGGTTGGGATACCGAGATCGTGCGTCAGATCGAGCACCCAGACGGCCCAGCCGAGGCGGGCGTAGTCTGCCTCGAGGGCTTCGAAGTACGGGTCCCCGAAGCTGTCGAGCGCGATGGCCGGGCGAGCGACCCGGTTGTACCACCAGACCGCGGCGGCATCGCGCTCCACGAGCTCGAGCAGGCCCTGCAGCACGGCCTCTTCGACGCAAGTGCCGGCCGCCACGCCGTTGCTGCAGGGGCCGCAGAACGCGGTACCGCTCTCGGCCGGGGCCTCGGAGTAGCAGTGGGCCAGCGGGACGTAGCGCCGCTCGCGCTTGCTCAGCGACCAGGCCGGGGTCCAGTCGATCGGGGTGCTCGCATCGAGCGGCTCGGGTACCCACTGGCGGCGATCCGCTGCCCGCGCGTTGAGGTGAGCGCGCTCGCGGTACTGCGCCTCGCTGAAGTTCAGCAGATCGCCGAGCGAGAGCGCGGCCGGGCCGAGCTCGTCCTTGCTGCCGCGGATGCGCGCCTCGTCCCCCTGGTAGACGCCGCTGTATCGCTCGAGCGCCTCGCAGAGCGCGCTCACCCTGGCCTGGTCCGCGCTGCGCCCCTTGCCGGCGCAGCCCTTGTCGAAGACGTTGGTGCGCGGGACGCCCTCCCGAGGGCAGGCCAGGTAGCCGGACGCATACACGGCGCGGAGCTCGGTGTCCCGCCCCGGCATCGGCACGAGGTACGTCACGGCTCCGGTGATCGGGCTGACGAGGTGCTGATAGCGCTCATAGGTCCGCCGCGGGGTCTGCCGGCGATATCCACCGTCCTCGTAATGGGCCTTCTCCACCGGCTGCAGTTCGATCGGGCGCTCGCCGACGGCCGCCATCCGCGCCGGATCGCCGCACACCGGGCACTGCGGCCTCCGGACGACCGCGTGCGCGGTGATCTCGAACGTGGCCAGGTCGAGGGCGAGCACCCGGGAACCGAGCGCCTGGGGAGAGCTTGTCTCCTCCCTGGCGAGCGCGCGGGCGATGGCCGAGGCGCCGAGCCCGCAAGCGGTCCGTACGCTCGCCTCGGTGGCTGCCCTGGGGGGAGGGACGTGGCCCTCGTGCCCCCGGCGCCGGCGAACGAGCTCCTCGACCGGGCGGTTCTGGCGGATCCAGAACGCCAGGCAGCCCCAGCAGGGGCCGGCGCCGGGCTCGAAGACGGGCCCGATGAGCGGCTGGACGCCGGCAGGCTTGATCAGGAACCAGCGCGTTCCTTCACGCAGCGCGCGGCGGTTGATCGAGGCAATTTCGGGCTGCACATAGTCGTCGGCCACGACCACCTGCACCGCCGCCTCGCCGTCGACCCGCACGCCTGCCTGTTCGAGCGCCTCGGTCATCCACACGGCGGGAGCGGCTTTGCCGACGGCCAGGACCGACACCGGGGTCCGGCTCAGGGCCTCGGCGGCCGCCTTGCCGTCGAGACCCACCCCGCGCCAGAACGCCGCGTGCTCGGAGGGGAGCTCCGGCGTTGCGGGGACCAGGTAGCCACGCGCCGCGAGCCGGCTCAGGGCATACAGGGTCTCGGGCTCGGAGAACCGATCGCGCGCGGCGCGCAGGATCTCGTCGACCGTGCGCCGGCCGTCGACGAGCGCGGCCACCTCGGCGGCGCAGGCGCCGGAGACGACGAAGCGCTCGCGCTCGCCGATCAGGAAGACCACGCCCGCATCCATGCGCTCGACGCGCAGGGTGGGCTTGAACGCCAGCACCTGGCTCAGCTCCAGAGGATCCATCATCGTTCCTGGTTTCACCCGCCGATGAGCAAGTGCAAGTGGCGCGCTCGAGGAGAGCGACCGCTGGATGGCCGGGGATCGCCTCGCCCGCGAGACCCGTCAGAATCCGAGCGGAGCGGCGTCGCACGCCAGCGTTCCACTACATCCCCATGAGGCCGCAAGGGCTCTCCCAGAGGATCGCCCGCAGCGCTTCATCGCCGAGCGCACCCCGCAGCGCCATCACCTCGTCGACCATCCCGGGCCCGTGGTCGAGGTGGGGGAAATCGGTCCCGAACGTCATCCGCGTCGCGCCGATCTCCCTCACCACCCGGTCGAGCATCGCCTCGCCGGGCTCGAGCGCGATCCAGCACTGCCGCTGGAAGTACTCCGAGGGAGGCCGGCGCACCCGGCCGCGCACCTCGCCGCGCATCTGCGCGTATTCGACGTGGTCGAGCCGCCAGAGCCAGTAAGGCAGAAAGCCGCACCCCGCCTCGAGCAGGCCCACCCGCAGCGTCGGGTGGGCCTCGAGCACGCCGCCCTCGATCAGCGAGAGCAGCGCCATCATCGCCTCCATCGGGTGAGAGCACGCGTGCTGGCCGAACCGCGTCTCGAAGCGATCGGCCCCCGCCGTGGCGACGCGCGCGTGCGTGCCCTCGTGGAGGAGCACGGTGACACCGTGGTGCGCGCACGCCGCCCAGAACCGCGCGTGGGCCGGAGCGCTCAGCGTGCGGCCCTGCACCGGGTTCGGCCGGAGCACCACGGCGCGCGCGCCGTCGCGCGCCGCCTGCTCCAGATCGCCCGCCATGGCCTCCGGATCGTGGCGCGAGAGCAGCGCGGGGCCGAGGAGCCTGTCCGGCGCGCTCGCGCAGAAGTCGCCCAGCCATCGATTGTAGGCGCTGGCGTAGGCGCGCGAGCGCTCGGCGTCGATGCCGTCGTCGTGGACGAGATAGGACGCGTACGTCGGAAGCAGGACGGCGACGTCGACCCCGGTAGCGTCCATCTCGGCGAGGTGCCCGTCAGGCCTCTCCGAGGCGGCGAGGAGCTCGCGGCGGCGCTCGGCGGCGAGCCCGAGCTCGATGTAGGCCGCCTCGGAGATACGCAGGATCGGCTCGCCGTTCACGCAGAGGATGGGGGGCGTGGGCAGGAGCGCGTGCTCGCCCAGGCGGCTCATCCGCCTGGCCAGCGACTCGGGCGGCCTGAAGGGCGCGAGCCGAGGAGCATACGCCCGCATCGCTGCCGGCAGGTACTCCGCCCATAACGCGACGGGCTCGGAGACGTGACGATCCACATCCAGGATCCGGAAGCCATCTCTCATGCGCAGCTCCTCGGGCGGCTCTCAGCACCTGGCCCGGCTCCAGAGGATCCATCCTCGGTCCTGGTCTCGTCCCCCGATCAGCAGCAGCAAGTGAACGGGTACGCTGCTCCCGTCGCGTTGTATGCGGCGAGCGCGATGGGCTCGGAGTCCACGTTGCTCGGCTTCGTGGGCAAGTAGAGCTTGAGCGTATGAGGCTGGAGCGAATCCCAGTACGACTGATGGTCCTTGTCGAGTGGAGATCCCGGCGGATGCCACCGGGCTGCGCCGTCCTCCTCGACGCGCAGGCTCATCGTCCAAGGTAGCCTGTAACCTCGGATGGTTCGCAGCGCCGATGCGAGGTCGTTCTTGAGCGCCCGTCTAAATTCCTCGTCGCTCCAGGCTTTGGCCACCGCCGCGAGCAGCACGACGTTGAGCTCGGCGAACGAGCTGTCGTCGGGAACGAAGCCCCCCGCAGGAGGGCCGCTGTGGAGGCCGACGCGCTCTTGGCCCGCCTGTTCGCCCTCATGACAGCACCCCCCGGGCTCCCGCCCTCGTTCGGGGCGACCGACGTGCTGCACCCCGTGGTCCGCCCGGATGTTGAGCCCGCCCCCTTTGTCCTGAGGGCGTGCATGAACCCCGTGCTGATCGTGCTCCCGGATCCATTGATCGCTGAACAGCGACGGGCGCTGCTTGTAATAATCCCCGAGCGCCCTCGAGTAGTCCTCCGGACGGAGGTCTTCCAGCAGACCATCGTACCCTGGACGAGCTGCCGAACGCTTGGGCGCGAGCGGCAGGCGCAGCGTCAAGCAGTCGAGCAGGTCGCTGGGCCAGACCCACTCATCGTGGATCCACCTGAAGTCCTCGTCGGCTCGTGCAATCTGAAGCTCGCACGTCCTTGGCCATGGCCAGATATAGCCAAATCGATCCTTGAGCACGGAAGTGGGGTTGTCCCCGGTCAACTCCTTGCCAAAACCGTTCGGATCGGCCCATGCCTCTGCGATCGCGCGCAGGTACGTCGAGCGAAACTCCATCAATTGGTTCGTGCTCATGGGCTCCTCTTTGCTTGACCGTTGTTCGCAATGAAGTGTGCGCGGGTCGGCCTCGCGCCCATTCCCGCACCGCGCGGGCGCGCTGCTTCCGACAGCCCCATGAGCCGCGCAGGGTTGTCCCACAAGGCTGCCCGGAGCACGTCGTCGGCGAGCGACCCGACCCCGTCGAACAGCCTGGCGACGATCGTGGGATCGTGGTCGACGTGGGGGAAATCCGTGCCGAAGACGACGCGATCCTCGCCGATGACGTCGACGCAGTGCGCGAGCATCGCCTCGCCCGGCTCGAACGCGATCCAGCACTGGCGGCGGAAGTAGCTTGAGGGGCGCCGGTTCACGCGACCGCTGACTTCGTTGCTCAGCTGCGTATACTCGATCTCGTCGAGGCGCCAGAGCCAGTAGGGCAGCCACCCGCAGCCCGACTCGAGGAAGCCGACGCGAAGGCCCGGATGGCGCTCGAGGACGCCTCCTTCGAGCAGGGCGAGGAACGCCATCATCGCCTCGAGCGGGTGGGAGCAGGCATGCTGAGCGAAGTGCGTTCGGAAGCGCGAAGCGCCGGCCGTCTGCACGCGCGTGTGCGTCCCCTCGTGCAGCAGCAGCGGGATGTCGTTCGCCTCGCAGGCCGCGAAGAAGGGTTCCAGCTCCGGCGCGCCGAGGGTCCTCCCGCGGACCGGGTTCGGCCGGACCACGGCGGCGCTGAGGCCGTCCGCGAGGCCGGCGTCGAGATCCGCGACCATCTGCGCGGGATCGTGGCGCGAGATGATCGCGGCCCCCTTGAGCCGGGTCGGGTCTCGCCGGCACTGGTCCGCGAGCCAGCGATTGTAGGCTCCCGCGTAGGCGCGGGAGCGGTCCGCGTCGATCTCCTCGTCGTACACCAGGAACCCCGCGTAGGTCGGGTGCAGCACGGCGACGTCGACCCCCGCCTCGTCCATCGTTGCGAGCTGGCCGGCCGCCGTCTCCGCGGCGATCAGCTCGCGGCGGTGCTCCTCCGCATGGAGCCCGACCTCGATGTAGCCCACCTCGGTCATTCCGCGACAGATGGGCTTTCCTGCGACCGTGACCACCGGCGGGGTCGGCAAGAGGGCATGATCTCCCAGCCGGTCCAGACGAGCCCGGAGGGGCTCGTCATGCTGCGAGAGAGGGCGGACGTCCGGCGCGACGTCGCGGTACTTCGCCGGCAGGTACTCCGGCCAGAGCCCCATGGGCTCCATGACGTGGCGGTCGATGTCGATGATGGCAATCCCGTTGCGCACGCTACCCTCTTCCTACGAGCAGAGCTCCGGAGTTCCATGCGGTGCGGAGGACGCGCTGCAATTCGTCCGGCGGCATGGGATCACGCGAGCGCCTCCTTCGCTCCCGGTCCAGCTAGCGATTGCAGCGTCAAGCGCAGGTGAAGGGGTACTGGGGACCCGTGTCGTTGTACGCGGCGAGAGCGATCGGCCAGATGGCATCGTCCGGAGGAGCCTGAGGGATGTTGACGGTGATCGTCACCCGAGCGGGGATCCGGCTCGCAGATTGGCCGTGAGCTTTGCCCTGATAAGGAATGTTGTGCCAGAACTTTTCCCAATCGAGGGAGGAGAACTTCAGCTTGAAGTTCCAGTGAACAATCATGCCCATCGATGCTTGCACGAGGCGCCGAGCATCCTTCGAGGCGAAGAGCTGCTCTTTGAATTTCTCATCGTACCACGTCATCGCGAGGAGGCGGGACGTGATCACTCCGAACTCGCCGAAATCATCGGGCGGCTGACTTGTCCCGTCCGTCGGCGGACCAAGCATCGACGGGAACCATTGGCAATAGAGAGCAATGGCGTCCGCGGGCGGCGTGCCCTCCGTCGGAGGGCCTGGCAACGTGATATCGATCTCGTCACCGTCGGCGAGCCAGCCGAGCATCTCATTCGGCCGCCACTGCGGCCTGGGCTCGTCGGAGATGGCGAATTTCACGCTGAAAGGGAACTTGAAGCCATATTCCTTCTCGAGGAGGGGAAGGACGCCATAATGCTCCTTCTTGGACGCACTGACCAGCTGCTTCAGGAAGTCCCGATCGCGCCAGGCACGCGCGATGGCTCGCAGGTAGGCGGTGCGCAGGCGGGGAAAGGGGGCGGCGCTGCCTGTTCCGCCGGTTTCCCATGCTTCAGAGGGCTCGGTTGTCATGGATCACTCCTCGGTGAAAGTAACTTCAGATCAGGAAACGAGTCATGGAGCTGCATCAATCGGTCCACGAGCGCGGTGTCGTCCCCGAAGACACGCCGGTGCTCCTCGATCGCCGCTGCCTCGAAGCGGTACATGCCTCGCTCGCCGGCCAGCAGCCGAGCCCGGGCGAGCAACTCCCGGATGGCGCCCCGATCGGGCTTCGGCAGGTGCATTTCGTAGCGCGCGCGGCGCCGCAAGAGCTCCACCTCGAAAAAGTGCTCGCCGAGCTCGGTGCACATCGAAAGGCAGGTCTCCACGTGGGCGATCGCCTGGTGCAGACGGCCGTCGTCTGCTTCGATGTCTGCCAGAAAAGATCGGTAGTAGGTGAGCGCCAAGTTGCAGTGGAGGGACTCGAGGGTCCGGATGATCACCTCGACCCCCTGCAGATCCCCCGCGGCCCACGACGCGAGGGCCGCACCGTAGCCCTCGAAGGCAGGCAGCCCGTATGCCTTGGAGGTCGCGAGCAGCTCGCCCGTCGTCTTCTGCACCGCAGGCTTGTCCTCGTTCATGTGCTGGATCTGGCCGAGGTAGAGCAACGCGATCCCGAGGGACGGGACGTGCTTGATCTCCCGCGCCCAGGCGATTGCGTCGTTCGCGAGCTGGAACGCCCGCATCGTCCGCCCCATACCCCATTGCACCCATGCGAGCTGTCCCGTGGCCCAGACGCGGCAGTCCATGCCGAACGCCGAGCCCTGCTGCCCGTCGCGCGCCGGGTCGTACAGATGGATCGCCTGATCGAACCATGTCTCAGCGTCCAAGAACCGCCCCTCGGCGTGGAAGCCAACGCCTTTGGCTGTCGCGGCCACGCACTGGAGCGACGGGTCTTCGATCCGGTCGGCGAACGCCACGAGCTCGTCGGCCACCCGCCGGCACGCCGCGCGCTCGCTCGCCACGTGGTAGTGCATGTACAGGCCGAAGAGGGTGGAGACGGTGTGCTCGGTCGTCTTGCTCGCGGGGAGCAGCGCGCGGGACTTCTCGGCCAGCGCACGCACGTCGGGGGAAGCCCAGCCCTGCATCGACATCAGGGCCTGCAACCGGATGCTGTTGGCGGCGAGCTCGGCTTCCACCCGTTCGCCGGTCGGCAGCGCCCCGATCCAATCGATGACATGGGTGGCGTGCGCGCCCGCCTCGGCGTAGGCCGAGCGCCCGAGCGCCTGATGTGCCGCCGTCCGTGCGTACCCGATGGCCTCCCGCTTCTGCTCCGCCGCCGCGTGATGGTGCGCGAGCAGCTCCGGCCGCGTCCGGACCACCTCCGGAAACCCCTCCTCCAGCGTCTTCGCGACGCGCGCGTGGCTCCGCTGCCGCGCGCCGGTGGACAGCGACTCGTACGCCGCGTCCCGCACCAGCGCGTGCTTGAAGCTCCCCACCGCCTCCTTGCCCCGCCGCCTGCGCAGCACGATCCCCGCGCTCGTCAAGCGCTCCAGATCCTCTGCCACCGCCGCCGGGCCGAGCGGGCTCGCGGCCGAGAGCACCTCGACGCTGAACTCCCGGCCCATCGCCGCCGCGAGCTGGGCCGTCTGCTTGGCGCGCGAAAGCCGATCCAGCCGCGCCGTGAGCAGCGCCCGCAGCGTCCCCGGGATCGCCGCGCCCGAGAGCGGCCGGGTCAGCTCGTAACGATCCTCCCGCTCCACCAGGAGCTGCGCATCGACCATCATCCGGAGCAGCTCCTCCGCGAAGAGCGGCACCCCGTCCGCGCGGTCCGCCACCTGCTCGATCACGGCGGGAGGCAGCGCCTTGTGGCCCGAGAGCCCGGTGAGCATCTCCTCCATGTGCGGGCGCTCCAGGCGGCTCAGCGGGAGCAGCAGCATGTCGGCCGTCGAGAACGACGGTGAGAACTCCGGGCGAGCCGTCATGATGACGCACATGGGGACCGCGGGCGCCTCGCGAACGAGCTGCTCGAGGAACTCCATCGTGGTGGGGTCGGCCCAATGCAAATCTTCCGCCACCAGGAGGACGGGCCGCTCGTCGGCGATCGCGAGGAGCAGCGACGCCACGGCCTGGAGCGTCAGCGCCTTGTGCCGCTGCGCCGAGACGTCGAGCGGGGCGTACGGTTCGCCGAGAGGCAGGGAGAAGAGCGGCACGAAGAGCGGCATGGCCTCGGCCGGCGTGAAGCCGTGGCCGACGAGCTCCCGCTCGATCCGCGCGATCTTGGCGCCCGCGTCGGGCTCCTGATCGAGCCCGAGCGTGCGCTCGAGCAGGTCGACCACCGGACGGAGGGGGCTGGTTTGCGTGTCGGGCGAGCACCGCGCCTCGAGAAAGGTGTGGGCCTCGCGCGCCAGCCCGTCGCGCAGCGCGCGCGCCAGCCGGCTCTTGCCGATGCCGGGCTCGCCCGTGATGAGGATCGACTGGCCCGCCCCGTCGCGCGCGCGGCGCCACCGCTCCACGAGGAGCCCGAGCTCCGGAGCCCGGCCAGAGAGCGGCGCCCTCGAGCCGTCGGGGGTCGGCCAGCTCGCCGCGGCGCCGTGCTCCTGCCGGAGGCGGTAGGTCTCCACCGGCGCCGCGATTCCCTCGATGGCGCGGCCCCCTTCGCTCTCGAGGTCGAAGGAGGCGCGCAGCAACGCTTGCGACGCGGCGCTGACCGCCACGGATCCCGGCGGCGCCAGCGCGGCGAGCCGCGCGGCGAGCCGCGGGGTGGCGCCGGTGACGAGGCACGCGCCTTCGAGGTCCCCGAGATTCCCGTCGACGACGAGGCCGGTGTGGAGGCCGACGCTCACGTCGATTTGCGCGCCCGGCGCGGCGCTGCGCGGGTCCTCGGCGTCCTCGGCTCGCGCGGCGCCGGCCATCGCCAGCGCCGCGCGGGCAGCGCGCCTGGCGTCGTCCTCCGCCGCGCTGGGGTAGCCGAAGTAGACGAGCAGATCGTCGCCGAACGCCGCGGCCACATACCCCCCATGGCGGCGTCCGATGTCCGCGCACAGGGCGAGCGCCGCGCGCAGGGGGTCGTCCAGCCGCTCGACGTCGACGACGTCGAGCGCCTGCGCGACGGCCGCGCGTGCCCTCAGGTGACAGCAGAGCGCCGTCAGCTGCCTGCGCTCGCCATCGAGCGCAGGCGGAGCGGGCCCCCTCCGCCGGTCGAGCTGCGTGGCGACCATCGCGATCGAGGACAGAGACCGCGTGTCCCCGCCGGCCGGGCCGCCGGCGCCGAGCATCGCCTCGCGCGAGAGCCCGCGCAGGTTGCAGGCCTCGAGCGCCTCGAAGAGCCCACGGGCGGTCACCTCGCGCGCGCCTTCGTCCTTGCGGAGAGCACGGGCGAGCAGATCGCCCAGGGGGTGGCGCTCGAGCGCCGCGGGGATCGGGACGGGATCGGGGCCGAGCAGCCGGTAGAAGATCTCGGCCTCCGTGCCGCCGTACGCCGGCTTGCCCGTGAGGCACTCGAGGAACACGAGGCCCCACGAGAACAGATCCGCGCGCGGCGAAGCCTCGGCGCCGCGCCACTGCTCCGGCGCCCCGTAGCCGGGCGTGCCCAGCGCGTCGTGGCTGCCGGTCAGGCGCGTGGATCGCCCGTCGTCGAGCGCGGCGCCGATCCCGAAGTCGAGCACCAGCGCGTTGCGGCGGGCGCCCGTGGGGATGACCATGATGTTGCTGGGCTTGAGGTCGCGGTGGACGACGCTCGCTGCGTGGGCGCAGGCGAGGGCGTCGAGCACCTGGAGCATCAGGTGCCGCGCCTCGGGCGGCGCGAGCGCGCCCTCTCGCTCGAGCAGGGCGGCGAGGTCGTCGCCAGGCGCGAAGGCGAACGCGGCGTAGAGGGTCCCATCTTCTGCCTGCCCCGCGTCGACGAGCTGGACGATGTTCGGGTGGTGGAGCTGGGCGCAGAGCCGCGTCTCGCGCAGGAAGCGCGAGATCCGCCTGCCTTCCTGCGCGGCGCCTCCCTGCTCGGCGAGGCGCAGGATCTTCAGGGCGATCGGCTGCCCGGTGGTGAGCTGGCGGGCCTTGTGCACAACGCCGAAGCCGCCCTGGCCGAGCTTCGCCAGGATCTCGTAACGCCCGTCGAACGTGGCGCCTGGTGCGAGCGCGGCACCGTCTGCGACATAGCACTGCATGCTCGATCCCGTGGTCGCTGGAGGCGCTCGGAGAGCGCCTCCAGCGCTCCCTCACGGCTCCTTGTCGGCGTCGAGCACCGCGAGGAGATCCGGATCGACCTCACCTCCAAGCAGGTCCAGGATCTCGCGCACCCGCGAGAGCTCGCGCAGCAGCGTCCGATGGTGGTTGCGGTTCTTGAGCAGCATCTCCTGGCCGAGCAGCGTGAAGGCGTGGTCACGGTTGCCCGTCCGCTGCACCGCCGCGCCGAGGACCATGCCGCGAAATGCGTCGGTCAGGTCGAGCGGGAGCGGGGCGCTGCCGCCCCGGCGTCGCTCGGCCTCGTTCACGAAGCTGAGCGCCGCCCGCCAGAGCAGCTTGGTCAGCGCGCTCGGCTCGGCGTCGCTGTCGAAGGTGAGCGCGCGCTCGACGTGGCGCCGCTGGATCACCAGATCGCCGCCGAGGCCGCTCTGCCCCGCGAGCTGGAGCGCGTAAGCGCGCCGGACGATGTTGTCGAGCTGCCGCAGGTTGCCCGGCCAGGGCGCGGACACGAGGAGCTTCATGGCCTCGGGCTCGAAGCGCGCCGTCCCCTTGCCGTCGGCCTCCTGATGGCGCCGGTTCAGCATGAAGTCGGCCCAGCGCGGGAGCTCGTCGAGCCGCTCGGCGAGCGGGAGTAGCCGCACCGGCAGGACGTTGATGCGGTAGTACAGGTCCTCGCGGAAGCGGCCGGCGCGCACGGCGGCGCGCAGATCGGCGTTGGTGCCGACGAGGAGGCGCGCGTCGGCGCGGCGCTCTCCCGCCCCGTCGTCGCCCAGCATCCGGTAAGCGCGCTCCTCGATGAAGCGCAGGAGGCCAGCCTGGGCCTTGAGCGAGAGCTTGTCGATCTCGTCGAGGAAGAGCGTGCCCTTCGCGGCGCGGGCCACAGCGCCTGGGTTGTCCTTGACCGCTCCGGTGAAGGCGCCCCGCTTCCAGCCGAACAGCTCGGCCATCTGCAGGTCCTCGGGCACGCCGAGGAGGTCCAGCGATTCGAAGGGCTGGCCCCGGCGCTGCGAGTGCTCGTGGCACCAGCGCGCAAGCCTGGATTTCCCGGCGCCGGTCGGGCCGGTGATCAGGATGGTGTCGTCCCGTGGGGCGAAGGCGCGGAGCAGCTCGACGAGGTGCGCGGTGCTCTGACCGACGACAGGCAGGAACTCGTCCGGGCTCGCCGGCTCGTCGGAGCGAAGCGGCAGCGCGCGGGCGGCGATGAAGGCCCCGGCGATGCTGGCGAGGATCGCCAGCTCCTCGTGGCACTCCGCCCAGGGGAGCTCGAGCCCGACGGCCCCCCTGCAGCTCACCTCGATCGTGATCATGCCGTCGACGCTGCCGCCCGGCGCGCGCAGCGGGACGACATGGACGTGGGTCGCGTCGCGACCGAGCATCCGCTCGCGCGTCGCGTCGCCGGGCATGCCGGCCGCCTCTGGCGCGTGGCGGAGCGCCATGGCCCCGTCCGGCATCCAGGAGCGGAGCGAGGCGCGCTGGACGTCGATCGAGACCGAACAGCGGTGCTTCTCGATCCAGCTCCAGACGCTGCCGGAGGTGAGATAGCCGGTGCCTTCGATGCGCGCGCCGCTCGGGCGGTCGATGCCGAAGAGGCGCTGGTAGCTGTCCTCGGGACGAAGGTGGACGACGCCGCGCAGGATCCGAGCGCGGCTGGCGAACGGGCTGCCGGCGAGCGCCTCTTCGACGCAGGTGAACATGGCCTGGAGGACCGCCGTGGCAGCTTCGTCAAAGTACGTGGCCGACACGAGGCGGGGGACGAGCGAGATGAAGCTCTCGTCACGGGATGCGGTCACGGTGGGCAGCAGGAAAGCAGGAGAACCGGGGCGGGTCCAGGTGGAACGAACAAGCTCGCGTCTCCCGCGGACGCCGTGCGTCCGGGCGGGACGCGAGCCCCCTCTTGACTCGGAGGCCGTGGCAGCGCCGGCGTCCTGCCGGAGGGACCACGGGAGCCGCCGCGGGTCCGAAAGGCGGACGCGCCATAAGGCGGCCGAATGCCATGCGTGGATGCCGTCCAATGCGGCCGGCGCGCTGCAAATAGAAGCGTCGGCGCAGGAGCCAGATGACGCCAGCTCCTGCAGGCGTCACCTCGTCTTCATCGAGCGGGCGGGAGAAGGACGGCGGCGCCCTGCGAGACCGCCGTCGCCAGCCGGCTCGTCCACCGCGGTGCGCCGGAGGTGATCTGGTAACGTTTCGAGCATGCGGATTACGGCGTGGATCGGTTGCGCCTGGTGGACGCTCGGGTGCGTGGCGTGCGGCGGCTCGTCGAGCGACGGCGGCCCCCCGGGCGCTGGCGGCGGAGCAGCCACGGGCACCGCGACCACCGGGACCGGCGGCGCCGCCGCGACCTCCGGGGTCGGTGGCTCTGCGGGCGGCGCGGGCGGCGCGGGCGGCGCGAACGGCGCGGGCGGCGCGAACGGCGCGGGCGGCGCGGGCGGCGCGGGCGGCGCGCCGCGCGAGTTGCACGTGGACACGAGCTCACCCGAGCTCAGCGAGATCCGGTTTAAGCCCAGCGAGATCGATCCAGAGGTCTCCGACCGCGACCTGGAGCAGGTGGCCCTCCTCGACACTCGGGTCGCGCGGTTCGCGGGCAAGCTCGTCGTCACGCTGTCGGGGAGCAGCCAGCCTCCTGGCCCGCTCGACCTCACCCGCTTCGTCGCCGCGCGCGGCTTTCACGCGTTCGCGGTCGCCTACAAGAACGACTACGACATCGTTCAAAATGATCCGGACACGTTCGGCGACGCGCGGCTCGAGGCGTTCGACGGTCAGGACCACACCGCGCTCATCGAGGTGACGAGGGCCGACAGCATCGAAACGCGGCTGGCGAAGGCGCTCGCGCACCTGAAAGAGGTCCACCCGCGAGGCGACTGGGGCTACTTCCTCGAAGACGACGGGAGCCCGCGCTGGTCGGTCATCATCTTCAGCGGCCACTCGCACGGCGCGAGCTCGGCCGCCCGCATCGGCAAGGTCGTCCGGCTCGACCGGGTGGTGTCGCTGGCCGGGCCGCGCGACACGAACCCGGTGAGCGCCACCTGGCTCTCGGAGCCGTCCGCGACGCCCGTGGATCGCATGTTCGGATTGACCGGCGAGCGCGATGAGCAGCACCGGGATCACCTCAAAGCATTCGACCTCATCGGCCTCCCCGGCGAGCTCGTCGAGGTCGACGTCCCGGGCGCGGCGCCGCCGTACGGCGGGTCGCACCGGCTCGCGCTCAAGGACGGCGACCACGGAGCCGCCGGTAATTGCGGCGCGCACGTCGCCGTCTGCGAGGCGATGTTCGGCTTGCCGCTGCCGTGATGTCGGGCAGCGGCGCCGTCGAGTCGGAGTGCCCAGATCGAGCAGATGCGTGGCGAACGTGCGCCGCAGGACGTGGGGCGTGACGGACGACAGCTGCCGCGACCCACCTGGCAGCGCGTGCGCGACAACGTCCTGCGCTGCTTGTAGTCTCGACCGGATCGCTTTTCCCGCGGCGACCGCGGGCGTGACGATCGGAGGTCGAACGTGAAACGGTCTTTCCTCGCCTTCGCGGCGGCGTTGCTCGCGGTGGGTTGCTCGGCGAAGTCGAGGACGTTCTCCGGCGAAGAGCCCCAGGGCGGGGGCGGGAACGGCGGCGGCAGCAGAAACGACGGCGGCGGCGATGCGGGCACCGGCGGCAGAAACGACGGCGGCGGCGATGCGGGCACCGGCGGCGGGCCGCTGTGCGCCGGCGTGGACTGCAGCCACCTCGACGGCCGCTGCATGCGCGGCGTGTGCATCGAGGGCGAATGCTTCGCCGAGCCGCGGCGAGCGGGGACCGAGTGCGCGGCCGCGGCCGGCGAGTGCGACGCGGCCGACACGTGCGACGGCGCGGGCGAGTGCGTCGCGAACCAGGCGCCGGAGGGCGCGGCGTGCACGGGGTGCCCGAGCGGGGCGTGCGGCGGCTGCGCGATGGGGGTGTGCACCGATGGGCCTGCGGTCGTCTCCTGCGGCCTCCGCTTCACCGATGTGACCGCGGCCTCGGGCCTGCCGGCGACGACGGGCAGCTCGGTCGTCGCGTGGCTCGACGTCGAGAACGACGGCGATCCCGACGTGTTCCTGCGCGGCAGCGGCCTGTACATCAACGACGGCGCGGGCGTGTTCACGGAGGGGGCCGCCGCGCGCGGCATCAGGGATGTCGGCACCACCTCCGAGCAGTACCCGGTGATCGCCGCCGACTTCGACAACGACGGTGACATGGACATCTTCGTCGCCAACGACACCCGCTACGGCACGATCCCGAACCGGCTCTATCGCAACGACGGCACCGGCACGTTCATGAACGTCGCGCTCTCGGCCAACCTCGAGTTCGCGACGACGACGCCCGGCCCGGCGGTGTGGATCGATCACGATCGCGACAACGACCTCGATCTGTTCTTCGGCTCGGAGTTCGGCACGTCCGGCATGTTCCGGAACGACGGAGCCCTCCCGTTCGCCGATGACAGCGCGCGGTTCAGCACCTTCCTCCAGGGCGACAGCGCGGCGTGGGCCGATCCAGACGCCGACGGCGACCTCGACCTCTACGTGGCCACCGGCTCGACGGGAAACGGTAACCGCTTCTTCCGCTTCACGTCGCCGAGCTGGACCGACGTCGCGACGTCGGCCGGGCTCGAGGACACGCGGACGGCCAGCTCCCGCTGGGGCGGCGCGACCTGGATCGATATCGACGCCGACGGCGACCTCGATCTCCTCTCGGTGCGCGACGGGGACGCGGACGATCTGCTCTATTACAACGCCGGCGCGGGCGCGCCGTTCTCCGCCGCCGCGGCGGCGAGCGTCGGGCTCGGAGACGGATCGTTCCTGAGCGCGAGCGTGTGGGCCGACTGGGACCAGGACGGCGACCTCGACGCGTACGTGGGCGACACGCTCTACCGCAACGACGCGGGCACGTTCGCGGTCGCCGGCGCCTCGCTCGGGATCGCCGCGCAGCAGGTCGGCTCGTTCGCGGACATCGACGGCGACGGCGACCTCGACCTCCTCACCACGAGCTTCGGGGGAACGGCGCTCTACCGCCGCGACGTGACCGGCATGCCGTGCCGCGCGCCGGGCTACGCGGTCGTCCGCGTGCTCACCGATCGGGACGGCAATGCGACCGACGCGAACGTGAGGGAAGATCGCGACGCGATCGGCGCGCGCGTCGACGTGGATCTCGACGGAGACGGGGACTTTCGCGCGGGCGGCTATACCGGGGCGGATCGCGTGGCGACCTACCTCGTGGGCGCCGGCCAGTGGGGCAATCGGCAGCAGAGCCAGCTCCCGCTGATCATCGGGATGGGGGCCGCGGCGTCGGTCGATATCCGCGTGACGTTCCCCGACGGCTCGGTGGTGACACGCAACGACGTCCCCTCGGGCGCGCGCATCACGATCAACGATGTCTGACGAAGATGGTGAGCGAGATCGGCGCGATCTGGCGTGGCGGGTGGACCCGTGCAGGCCGGTCTGCGCGGTGCTTACGTGGTAGCGGTCTCCGGTGGGGCGGTCAGGCGGCCATGTACACGATCGATCTGGAGAAGCCGATCTGGCATCGCAACGACAAGAACCGCGTCTGGGCAGACGCGTTCCTGAGCGCGTTCGGCGAGTTCGTTGAGGAGGCCATCGATCATGAGGCGGCAGCTCAGGACGTCGCCGGCGACGAGGGCGTGAGCGTGGCCGACTACCTGGCACGCGGGATCGGAATCACGGTGGAGCGCCCAGGCTGCGCCCTCTGGATCACCGTCTCCTTCTGGAAGAACGTCGTCACGATCGCAGTCCCGAACCATCCACCGGGCGATGTCGACGCTGCAATCGACGAGCTCGAGCCGTACATCGCCTTCTTTGTCCAACGCGGGTTCAAGGCGCTCGACCCCGATACGGGTCATCCGCTCGATCAGGGAGCGATGCGAGAGAAGCTCGCTGCCGGGTACCGGCGGAGGCAGGGAATGCTCGACACCGTTGCGGCGCTCGTCGGCGGCGAGGTCCCCGGCAAGCTGGCGCCCTGACGAGCGCGAGCTCTGGACATGACCGTGGACGGCGAATTCCGCGCGTCACGAAGCCCACCAGGGATCCGCATCGCGCGCGGAGAGAGAATTCAACGCAAAGCCGCCAAGAGCGCAAAGGCGCAACGGTATACAAATCTATTCTTTTTTGCGCCTTTGCGCCTTCGCGTTAAATTCTCTTTCAGCTCCCTGGCGGGCGGAACTAACGCCGCGCCCGCAGCCCGGCGAGCCGCGCTCGCGCCTGCTCCGCGGAGATGGATCGCGGGCGCGCCTTGCCCCAGCGCTCGAGGACAGCCTCGTACGCCGCCGCGGCGCCGCGCAGATCGCCTGTCGCCTCCAGGGCCATGCCCAGATAAAGCCGCGCCTCCGTGGTCGAGAACGGGTCGGCCAGGGCCGCGCAGGAGCGCGCAACGCGCGTCAGCGGCCCGATCGCCTCCTGCCCCTTCCCCGCGAGCGCGTAGACCTTGCCGATCCGCAGATCGAGCAGGAGCCAGCGGCCGCTCTCCGACGGGAGCGGCTGGTCGAGCGGCATCGTCTCGAACGCCGCCGCCGCGTCGGCCGCGGTCTCCACGCCGGCCGCGTACGCCTCGGTCCAGAGCAGCCAGCGGTGCTCCGGCTTGATCTCCTGCGCCGCGGCGCGCCACTTCGACTGGACCCGCTCCACCCACGCCGAGCGCGCCGCGTCGTACGCCTCCTGCGTCATCGACGCTGCACGGAGGCTGTACGGCAAGAACGCGATGGTCCAGTCGGCCGTGGTCGCCGGCTCGGACCAGGCGCTCATCCGGCGGAGGAAATCGTCCGCCACCCGCCCGGCCTCCCGCGGCAACCCCATCTCACGGTAGAGCTCCGCCAGCTTGAGGGCCGGGCTCGCGTGCGCGTCCTGATCGTTCCTGCCGGCGACCTCGCGCTGCCACGCGCGGGCGTGCTCCACCGCCAGCTCGAAATCGCCGTCCAGGACCGCGAGCGAGATCCGATCGAGCAGCTCCTTCGCCCTCCGCTCGCCCTCGGGGACCGCCGCCCACCCCTGCTCCAGCGCCACGAGCACGCTCTCGCGCGGCGCGCCCCGCGCGTGGAGCGCCAGCGCCAGGTGCCGGTGCGCCGGCGCCGCCTTCGGATCGATCGAGAGCCACCGGCGCGCGTGCTCCTCCACTTGCTGGCAATCGCCCTGGCGATGGAGGAGGCGGACCCGGTTCGCGAGGCAGAGCGTCGCGCCGGGAGCCGTCTCGGCACAGGCCTGGTAAGCGGCGAGCTCCGCCGCGACATCCCCCTTCATCCCGAGCGACTCTCCCTTGAGCCCCCACGCGAGCACGTGGCCCCGGTCCAGGGCGAGCGCCCGATCGTAGGCCTCGACGGCGGCGTCGAACCGGAGCTGCGCGAACCTCGCCGCGCCCAGGTACACGAGGAGCTCCGGATCGGCCGGGAACCTCGCGACCGCGGCCTCGATCCGCCGCTCCCACGACACGGCGTCGGAGGGCTGGCGCACGTACGGCTCGGCCGCGTCGAGCAGCGCCATGTCGCGCTCGCCGAGGGCGGCCCTGTGCAGGAGCGCGAGCTGGAAGTGCTCGCGCGCCACGGCCGGCCTCTGTCGAAACGTCCAGATCGCCACGCGCAGATGGCCGGCGCCGAGGCCACGATCCAGCGCCACGGCGCGCTCCATCGTGCGCGCGGCCACGTCCGGCGCGCCGTCACGGTAGGCCTGCAGCGCCTCCTGGTAGAGCGCAGCGGCCTCCGGGTTGGTCGAGGCGGGGCGTGGCGGCTCCGGGGCGGCGATCGGCGCGCGACTCGGCTGGGGCGGCGGCTCCGGGGGGCGCCGGAGCACCGCGACCGCGGCGCCGGCCACCGCCGAGGCCGCGAGCGCGAGCGCGACGAGCCCGCGCCGACCCGGGCGCGCGCGCTCGTTGGGTGCATTCCGCACCACGACGGCCTCGCCCGACGCAGCCCCGTGGTCCGGTCGCGGCGCAGGCTCCGCCTCGGCGGCCGCGGGCGGCGCGCCACCAGGGCGCTGCGACGCCGGGTCGGTCCGGTGCGGCACGGTCGGCTCGAAGCCGATCCCCGCAGGTGTACCCGCGTGCTCGGCGCCTGGCGCAGGGCTGCGTCGTGCGTTGGCACCCTCGACCTGGGTCTCGGCCTCTCGCGCCGCGGGCGGCGAGCGCGGCGGGAGGCTGGGCAGCTCGCCCTCGAGCCCCTCGGCGGCGATCAGCGCGCGCCAGAACGCGCCGGCGTCCGGGTACCGGTCGCGCGGAGAGACGCTGAGCGCCCGCGAGAGCACGCGCTCGATCGCGTCCGGCGCCGAGACGCCGCGCGCCCGCAGCGTGGGGCGCAGCGCAGGATCGACGACCACCGAATAGAGCTCGACGATCCCCTCCCCCTCCAGCGCCCGAGCGCCCGTCACGAGCTCCACGAAGACGAGCGCGAGCGCGAAGACATCGGTCCATGGCCCGGTCGCGCCCCGCTGCTTGTCGAACTGCTCCGGCGCGCCGTAGCGGGGCGTGAACACCGACGGCCCCTCCGCGGTGCTCGCGAGGGCCGCGGTGCGCGAGCGCTGATCGCCGATGATCTTGGCGATGCCGAAATCGAGGACCTTGAGCGTCCTCGCGCCCCCCGCCTCGGCGAGGAAGAGGTTCTCCGGCTTGACGTCGCGGTGCGCGATGTTCTGCTCGTGCGCCACCGCGAGGGCGCGCGCCGCGGGGTCGAGCAGGAGAATCGCCTCGCGGCGGGACAGGGCGCCGCCGCCCCCGGCGCGCAGGCGCTCGAGGTGGCCGGCGAGCGTCTCGCCGTCCAGCCACTCGAGCACGAGATAGGGAACGCGACCGCCCTCCTGGGTCGTGAAGGCGCCGATGTCGAGCGCCTGCACGATGCCGGGCGAGAGGCGCGAGAGCTGCAGCAGGAGCCGCCCCTCGTCGCGCAGCCGTCGAACGAAATCCTGCTGCGCCTCGGGCGAGAGCTCGTCGGGCAGCTTGAGGCACTTGATGGCGACGGGCGCGTCGAACCCCTCGTGCACGCCGCGATAGACGACGCCGAACCCGCCGGCGCCGACGGCGGACAGGACACGGTATTTGCCGTCGATCGTGGTCCCGCAGAGCCGAAATACGTCGCGCTGGGCGCCGGACATCGGCGGAAGTATACGCCATCTCCGGAGGACAGACTCAGGGCGACTCGGGCTTCGCCATGGCGGCCCTTAGCCGGCCGCAGGCGTCCACGAACCCGGTCGAGAGGATCTGGTCGAGGTGCCAGAAGTTCCTCTGCCGCTCGTGCTCGTAGAACCGGGCGATCGTCACCAGAAGCAGGTCCACGCACAGCGCCGGGTCGCGCCAGGCGAGCTCCGTCCGCGGCCCGCTCCGCGACCCGCTCCGCGGCCCGCCCGCGCACGACGCGGCGAGCGTCTGCTCGAGCACCGCGGCGACCAGCGTGAGCTGCAGGACCATGCGGCGGCATGCGCTCGCGCGGATCCCTCCGCCCTTGGCAGCCACCGGCCGCAGCGTGTCGTCGAACGCCGTCGCGAACTCGCGCCATAGCAGCGCGCCCGCCTGATCCACCGCCTCCTTGAGCCCCGCAGCCGGAACGCGCGGCGAGAGCGCGTCGACGAGGCGGGCGCGCGCCCCCTCGTCCTCGGCCAGCGCGCGGTACGGCTTCGCCCAGCGGGCGACCTGGCGGCGAACGTCGCCCACCGTCAGATCGAGCTTGAGCCCCGTGATGGGGAGGAGCGACGCATCCGGCAGCTTCAGTGAGGGCCTGTGCCACGCGTACTTGCTCTCCATGAAATCGGCGAGCATCTCGGCGATGCCGTTGCTCGCAGCCACCTGGAGTCGCGCCCTGATGTCGGCTTCGGCGAACCGGAGCAGCGCCGCCTCGTCGAGCTCGGTGCGGCCCCCGCGCTCGATGAAGGCCGAGGCGATGCCGGGGCCGACAGCGCCGGGAAAGACCGTGTCGAGCGCGAGGGGCTCCTCGAGCCGCGGCAGCACCGCGTACTCCCACTCGAACTCGGCCAGCGCCTCCTGCCACGCGTGGCCCCAGGCGTCATGAACCACGTAGTCTTCGACCTCCGGCGTCCGGAGGACCATCACCATGGTCGCGAGCGTCTGCGTGACGACCTCCGTCGGGACCGAGGCCGCGTCCGCAAGGGAGCGCGCGAGCGCCGGATCGATGGCCGCGCTGTCGAAGTAGCCGAACGCAGGAAATCGCGCCGTCGCCGCGGTGTTCGTGTCGTCGCACCGGGCGATGAAGGCGGAGATGGCGCGCCGCTCCTCCTCCGGGCGCTCGTCCCAGCCGGGCACCTCGAGCCGCGGCGCCTCGGCGGAGCCCGCCGCTCCGGGCGAGCCGGTCGCCGGCGCCGACGCGCGGATGCAGAAGAAGATCGCGGTCGACGTCATGAGCAGATCCACGTCGCCCGGACGCCACGGCAACGGGCCGTAGATCGCGCTCATGAGCTCGGTGCACGCGGCGGGCGACGCGCCCCCCTTCGCGGCGAGCTGCGAGGCGATCGCCTTCGTGATCGCGTGCTTCACCGCGAGGTTGGAGGTCATATGATCCATCGCGGCCTCGACCTGCGCGAGCTCCGCCTCCTCCCACCCGAGCGCCTCTCGCAGCGCCCGCCGGACGAGCGGGATCCCCTCGCTGCCCTGCGGCAGATCGAGCGGGAAATCGAGGAGCGGGCGCGACGCGACAGTGTCGATGAGCGGCGCGGAGCTGCTGCCGGCGAACCGGAGCCAGAGCAGCACCGCCTCGGTGAACCAGGCCCGGAAGGACGCGCTCGCCGCGTGGAACTCGTCCGGGGTCGGCTCGCTCAGGGCGTCGATGCCGCGCATCAGCCGATCGTGAAGATCGCGCCCCCTCGCCTCCCGCTCCTCGCGGCTTCCCTTCGTCGCGTCCTGCAGCTCTTCGATGTCCGCGAGCAGATCGAGCGTGGGACCCCACGCGGCCGGGAGCGTCGGCTCGAAGAGGGCTGCCGCGCACAGGATGGGCGCCGAGGGCTGAGACCCGGTGTTCTTGTGGTCCATGGCCTTTCCTTGAAGAGGGGTGCGACCTCCCATCGCATCACAGGCGCATGCCCTGAGCAAGGCCCCGGACCAGCGGGTCCCAGGGAGAAGACGGAGCCTTCCGGCACACACCGCAGGGTCGTGTCCTCGGGCCTGCGATGTGTCTCTCGGGCCTCCGCGCCGAGCGCACGGGCTCCACCATGAACGCTGGCGTCCGCTTCGGGACCGCTCTAATCGCCCGCAGCTCACCGTGGCGTACCGGTCGTCGGGCTCGACCGCGACGTATCGCGCAGATCACCATCGATCGCGCGCGAACGATGGTGCCTGTCCAGAAACGGCAGCGACCTGTCCACGAACGGCAAGACAAGCGCGCGGCCGGGCTCGTCGCTGTTGCATCCTCGCCTGAACCTATGGTGGAAGCTCGCTCCGCCATCGAACTCGGCAGGGTCGCCGCGGTCGGTCACGGCGGTGCGTCGTGGTCTCCGCAGGTGAGGCACTCAGGCAGCAGCAGGCGGCGCGCGACTGGACTTCGGTGACGGGAACCGGCGGCGCGCACACACCGAATGCCATGCAGGGACCTGCGTCAACATCCCCTCCGAAAGCGCCGATTCGACACTGGCATCTAACTTGAATAGGCCGCCCGACCCTTCTCCAGCCAGCGCAAGCACAACCTTGAAAGGATGACCACCCATGCGGTCTCTTACAGGCTCACTTCTCCACTCTCTGACGATCCCGGCTCTCTCCACCCTGCTGCTCGCGGGCTGTACCAGCGCCGGCCCCTCCACGGCCGACGGCGACGAAAGCGGGGAAGCCACAGACCCCTGCGCCTCGGCCCTCTGCCAGAACGGCGGCGCCTGCGCCGCGGCCGAGAGCGGTTACACCTGCGCGTGCGCGCCCGGCTGGACGGGGACGAGCTGCGAGACCAACATCGACGAATGCGCGCCGAGCCCCTGCGTCCACGGCACGTGCAACGATCAGGTCGACGGGTACACCTGCGCGTGCGCGCCCGGCTGGACGGGGACGAGCTGCGAGACCAACATCGATGAATGCGCGCCGAGCCCCTGCGTCCACGGCACGTGCAACGATCAGGTCAACGGGTACACCTGCACGTGCGCGCCCGGCTGGACGGGGGTGAACTGCGAGACGCCCGTCTGCGTCCCCACCACCTGCGCGGCTCAGGGAGCGACCTGCGGCTCGATCGCCGATGGCTGCGGCGAGATGCTCGACTGCAGCTCGTGCGGGTCGGGCTTCACCTGCGAGAGCGGCACCTGCCAGCCCACGGCGCCGGCGTGCCCGTGTGATGGCATGCCCGGGTGGGGTCCCCCGACCCCCCCCGTCCAGTGCATCAACTACTCGGGTTCCATGGGCCCCGGCAGCATCTACTACTATCTGAAGAGTAAAGACAATGGCCACGAGGGCCCCTTCGTCGAGTTCGCTGTCAACGGCCAGTTCGGCCCGGAGCCCGACCAGTGCGGATACGTGTCGGTGGCCAACACCGTCACCTCGATGCCGCTCACCAGCCAAGATCAGGCGGACGCCTGCATACAGAGCTTCCTGAGCTTCGCCGGCGACTGCCCCTGAGCTGGGCGACGGCCCGGGGCGGCGTCTGCAGAGGCTCGCCGTTGCCCCGTGACGGCTCCGGCGAGACGGTGAATAAAGGAGAAACCAGGGGCTAGGTCTACAGCCGCAGATGGGCCGCAAGCGCGGCTGTAGTACTAGCCTTCCTTAAGGTCGCAAAGGGCCCGGACGACCGGCGGTCGAGCCTCGCCCACCAGCGCCAGGGCGTCGAGCATCGCGTCCGCCTTACCCGAGGTCGCCCCACCCCCTGGCGTCCGCTGCGCGATCGCTCTAGCGTCGCGCCGCGCGCCCGCGGTCCCTTCCGGGATCGCCGGCGCACGAAGCAAGGAAAGAACCCTCATGCGCGTCTACATCATCGGCGCCGGCCCGGGCGATCCCGGGCTCATCACGGTCCGCGGCGCCGAGCTCGTCGCCCGCTGCCCGGTCGTCATGTACACGGGCTCGCTCGTCCCCAAGGAGATCGTGGCCTCCGCGCGGCCGGACGCCCGGGTCATCGACTCCTCCGGCATGACCCTCGACCAGATCGTGGAGGTCTTCGTCGAGGCCAGGGACGCAGGGCACGACGTGGCGCGCGTCCACACGGGCGATCCCGTCCTCTTCGGGTCGACGGCGGAGCAAATGCGCCGCATGGATGCGCTCGGGATACCGTACGAGATCATCCCCGGCGTCTCGTCCTTCACCGCGGCGGCCGCGGCGCTCGGGCGCGAGCTCACGCTGCCCGAGCTCTCGCAGACCGTGATCCTGACGCGCGCCGAGGGGCGCACGCCAGTGCCGCCGGCCGAGCGGCTCGAGGAGCTCGCCCGCCACCAGGCGACGCTCTGCCTGTTCTTGAGCATCACCCTGCTCAAGGACGTGACCGCGGCGCTCATCCCGGCCTACGGCGCCGATTGCCCGGTCGCGGTGGTGCACAAGGCGAGCTGCCCCGATCAGAAGATCGTGAGAGGCACGCTCGCCGACATCCGGGAGAAGGTCCGGGCCGAGGGCATCAAGACCCAGTCGATGATCCTGGTCGGCCGGGTGCTCACCTCCACGGATTTCGCCGACTCGCGGCTCTATGATGCGGAGTTCAGCCACCGCTTCCGCAAGGCCGAGAAGAAGCTCCTCGTCCCTGGCACGACCGAGGAGGACTCGTGAGCGCGGAGGAGAGCGCCGGCACGGGCGCGGCGGGCGCCGCGGCGACCGCCGGTCGAAAGGGGCTCGTCATCGTCTATACGGGCCACGGCAAGGGCAAGACGACGGCCGCGCTCGGGATGGTGTTCCGCGCGCTCGGCCGGGGCATGCGCGTCGCGGTCGTGCAGTTCATCAAGGGGAAGTGGAAGACGGGAGAGCGGCTGTTCGCCGAGACGCTCCCCAACCTGACGTTCCTCGTCATGGGGCGCGGCTTCACGTGGGAGAGCGACGACCTCTCGCGCGACAAGGCGGCGGCGCGCGCGGCCTTCCAGGAGGCCGCGGCGCTCATCGCGGGCGGCGAGCAGGACATCGTTGTGCTCGACGAGATCACGTATGCGCTCCATTACGGCTTCATCGCCGAGGACGAGCTGCTCGCGGCGCTGCGCGCGAGGCCCACGCACGTGCACGTCGTGATCACCGGCAGGAACGCGCCCGACGCGCTCCTCGCGCTCGCCGACCTGGTGACGGAGATGAGATCGGTGAAGCACCCGTTCGAGCAGGGGCAAAAGGCCCAGATCGGAGTCGATTTCTGATGTCCCGGGCCATCCCCCGGCTCGTCGTCGCCGGCACGGCGAGCGGCGTCGGCAAGACGACCGCCACGGTGGCGATCGCGCGCGCGCTCCGCGCCCGCGGCATGCGGGTCGCGCTGTTCAAGTGCGGCCCCGACTACCTGGATCCGACGTACCACGCCCGCGCCGTGGCCGGGACATCGCACAACCTCGACGGCTGGATGATGGGCCGGGACGCGGTCCTGTCGACGTTCGCGGCGGAGGCCGCCGGCGCCGACGTCGCGCTGATCGAGGGGGTGATGGGGCTGTTCGACGGGGCGAGCCCGACCGGGGAGGAGGGCTCGACCGCCGAGATCGCGAAGTGGCTCGAGGCGCCTGTCGCGCTCGTCGTCGACGCGTCCGGGATGGCCCGCAGCGTCGCGGCGCTCGTCCAGGGCTTCGCTGGCTTCGATCCCGCGCTGCGCGTCGCCGCTGTCGTGTGCAACCAGGTCGGCAGCCGCGGCCACCTCGACATCCTCCGACAGGCGCAGGCGCAGGTGAACCGGTCGCTGCCGGTCCTCGGCGGCCTGCCGCGGGACGAGGCGCAGCGCTTCCCCGAGCGCCACCTCGGCCTGCGCACGGCCGACGAGGCCGCGCTCCCCGAGGAGCGCCTCGACCACTGGGGCGCGCAGGCCGAGGCGTGGATCGGGCTCGACGCGCTGCTCGAGATCGCGCGCGCGGCGCCGCCCTTGCCGGCGGCCGACGCGGCCGCGACGCCCGACGCCTCCGCCGCCGGCGCGCAGCGCGGCCGGGCGCGCATCGGCGTGGCGTTCGACGAGGCCTTCCACTTCTACTACGCGGACAACCTGCGCCGCCTCGAGGCCGCCGGGGCCGAGCTCGTGCGGTTCTCGCCGATCCGCGACGCGCGCTTGCCCGACGTCGACGCGCTCTACCTCGGGGGCGGCTACCCCGAGGTGCACGCGGAGCGCCTGGCCGACAACGCGGCCCTGCGCGACGAGATCCGCGCGTTCGCCGGCCGCGGGGGCCCGATCTACGCCGAGTGCGGCGGGCTCATGTACCTGACCGAGGCGATCCGCACGCTGGACGGGCGCGCGCACGCGATGGTCGGGCTCGTCCCCGCGGAGGCCGTGATGTGCGAGAAGCTGCAGGCGCTCGGGTACGTGGAGGTCGAGACGCAGGCGCGCACGATCCTTGGCGGCGCGGGGCTCCGGTTCCGCGGGCACCAGTTCCGCTACTCCGAGCTCCGCCCGTCGCCGCGCGCGACGACGGCGCCTGCCGAGCCGCCGCCCGCGCAGGCGCCGACGCCGCCCGAGCACGCGCCCTTGCCGATCGAGCACGCCTACTCCGTGCGGCGCCGGCGCGGCGGCCAGGTCACGCGCGAGGGGTACCGGGCAGGGAGCGTCCTCGCCTCGTACGTGCACGCCCACTGGGCCTCGAACCCGATCGTCCCCGAGGGCCTCGTCGCGAGCGCGGCCGCGCACAAGGAGCGCGCGCGATGAGCGGGAGCGGCCAGGGCACGCCGCGGCGCCGGGTCGCGCTCATCGGCGGCGGCGTGCGCTCCGGCAAGAGCGCGTTCGCGCTCTCCCTCGCGCGCTCGCTCGGCGAGCGCCGCGCCTTCATCGCGACGGCCGAGCCGTTCGACGACGAGATGAGGGCGCGCATCGACGCGCACGTCCGCGAGCGAGGCGGCGCGTTCCTCACCGTGGAGGAGCCGATCGCGCTCCCCGAGCGCATCGCCTCGCTCTCCGGCGTCGACGTCATCGTCGTCGACTGCCTCACGCTCTGGCTGTCGAACCTGCTGCTCCGCGACGAGACCGAGGGCCGCGCGCTCGGGCCCATCGAGGAGCGCATCGAGGCGCTCGCCGCCGCCGTCGAGTCGGCGGCGCCGCACGTCGTCCTCGTCTCGAACGAGGTCGGCATGGGCGTGGTCCCGGAGAGCCGGCTCGGCCGGGCGTTCCGCGACCTCGCGGGGCGCGCGCACCAGCGGCTCGGCCGCTCGGCCAGCGAGCTCTACGTGGCCGTGATGGGCGCGATCCTGCGCCTGCGCCCCGGCCCTGTCGCGCTCGTCGGCGGCGACGGCGAGGACGCGCGATGACGGCCGCCGCCGCGCTGCTCGCCGCGGTCGCGCTCGACCTCGCCTGCGGCGAGCCCCCCGCCGCCATCCACCCCGTCGTGTGGATGGGCTCCGCGATCCAGGCCCTGAAGCGCGCCGCGCCCACGGGCGGCCGCGCCGGCGAGCTCCTCTGGGGCGCGCTCATGGCCCTCGCCGTCCCCTGCCTCTTCGCGGCGCTGGGCGCCGGCGTCGCGGCGCTGCTCGCCCCGCACCCCGTCCTCGCGCTCGCTTTGTCAGGTCTCCTGCTGAAGCCCACCTTCGCGCTCCGCGCGCTCCGCGACGCGGCCTTCGGCGTGCGCGACGCCCTCGAAGCGGGCGATCTCCCCGCGGCCCGCGGCGCGCTGCGCAGCCTCTGCAGCCGCGACCCGTCGGAGCTCGACGAGCCCGCGCTCGTCGCCGCGTCGGTCGAGTCGGTCGCGGAGAACGCGTCGGACAGCTTCGTCGCGCCGCTCTTCTATTTCGCCCTCTTCGGGCTCCCGGGCGCGCTCTTCTACCGCGCGGTGAACACGCTCGACGCGATGGTCGGCTATCACGGCCGCTACGAGTACCTCGGCAAGGCGTCGGCGCGGCTCGACGACGCGCTGAACTTCGTGCCGGCGCGGCTCACCGCGCTCCTCCTGCTCGCCGCCGGGTGGCTCCGCGGCGCCGACGCGCGCCGCGGCCTCGCCGTGCTCCTGCGCGACGGCGGCCTCACCGAGAGCCCGAACGCCGGCCGGCCCATGGCGGCGATGGCCGGGCTGCTCCGGGTCGAGCTCGAGAAGCGCGGCCACTACCGCCTCGGCGACCCCGTGGAGCCGCTCCGGCGGGGGCTCATCGACGAGGCCTGCCGTATCGTGCTGCTCGCGGCGCTGCTCTTCGCCGGGCTCGCGGCGGCCCTGCTGGCGGCGGCATCCTTTGGACAGGAGCTCTTCCGATGACGGCGCTCACGGTGATGGTTCAGGGCACGGCGTCCTCGGTCGGCAAGAGCCTCCTCTGCACGGCGCTCTGCCGCATCTTCCAGCGGCGGGGCCTCCGGGTCGCGCCGTTCAAGTCGCAGAACATGGCGCTGAACTCGTTCGCGACCCTGGACGGCGGCGAGATCGGAAGGGCGCAGGCGGTGCAGGCCGAGGCGGCGCGCGTCGCGCCGACGGTCGACATGAACCCGGTGCTGCTCAAGCCCGAGGGCGACTCCCGCTCTCAGGTGGTCGTGCTCGGCAAGCCGATCGGCAGCCTGCACGCGCGCGACTACTTCGCGTACCGGGGAGAGCTCAAGGACATCATCGCCCGCTCGCTCGGGCGGCTGCGCGAGGCGCACGACGTCGTGGTGATCGAGGGGGCGGGCAGCCCCGCGGAGATCAACCTGAAGGACCGCGACATCGTGAACATGCACGTCGCGCGCGTCGCCGACGCGCCGGTGCTGCTCGCCGGCGACATCGACCGAGGCGGCGTGTTCGCGGCGCTGGTCGGCACGATGGCGCTGCTCGAGCCCGACGAGCGCGCGCGCGTGGCCGCGTTCGTGATCAACAAGTTCCGCGGCGACCTCAAGCTGCTGGAGCCGGGGCTCGACATGCTGACGGCGCGGACGGGCGTCCCGGTGCTCGGCGTGGTGCCTTATCTGAAGCAGCTGCGCATCGCGGACGAGGACTCGGTGTCGCTGGAGGGCCGGCGGCGGCGGGGGCCAGCGGGCCCGGGGCAGCTCGATATCGCGGTGGTCCGGCTGCCGCGGATATCGAATTACGACGACGTGGAGCCGCTGGAGCACGAGCCCGGCGTGGTGGTGCGGTTCATCGAGCGGCCGGACGAGATCGGCGATGCGGACCTCGTGCTGCTCCCCGGGACGAAGAGCACGATGGCCGATCTCGCGTGGCTGCGCGCGAGCGGCCTCGCGGAGGCGGTCGCGGCGCGCGCCCGGCAGGGCGGCTGGACGCTCGGGATCTGCGGCGGCTGCCAGATGCTCGGCGGGGCGATCGAGGATCCTGAAGGCGTCGAGTCGGCCGAGCCGGCGGCGCGTGGGCTGGGGCTGCTCGATGTGTGGACGCGGTTCGAGCGGACCAAGACGGTGGCGCAGGTGCGGGCGCGGCTCGCGGGCGGCTCGTTCCTCGGGACGGCGGGCGCGGCGAGCGTTGGAGAGGCCGAGAGCGAGGGCGCGGCAGAGCTGACCGGCTACGAGATCCACATGGGCCGCGTGGAGCGGGTGGGCAGCGCGGCCGCGGCGTTCGCGATCGGGTCGAGAGGCGGCAAGGCCGAGGCGGCGCTCGACGGGGCCGTGTCGGCGGACGGCGCCGTGGTCGGCACGATGATCCACGGGATCTTCGACAACGACCGGCTCAGGCGGTCGCTCCTCGCGGCCCTGCGCGAGCGGAGGGGGCTCCCCAGGGCCGCGGGCGAGCCGGCGATACCGAGCCGGCACGAAGAGTACGACCGGCTCGCCACGGCGGTCGAGGCGAGCCTCGACCGGGCGCTGCTCGACCGCATCGTGGGGCTCGACCGGCGCTGAGCGGCGCCCGAAGAGGCACACTCCGCTGACGTGAAGGGTTCTTCCTTCTCGCCGCCGTCGTTTCGCCCCATCGTGCTCGGCGAGCATGGAGACGACACGGGCGACCCACGGCCGCCGGGCGCGGCGTTCTTCCCTCGCGATCGCGGCGCTCCCGGCGCTGCTCGCCGCCCTCGCGGGCTGCGGGGACCGGCGGCGGGAGCCAGGCGGGCCGCCCGGCGACGGCGGACCCACCGCCGCGGCGCCGCCAGCCGACGCGGCGACGTCCTCACCCGCGCCGGCGCCGACCGCCTCGTCGTTCGCCGCCGCCTCCGCGCACCCGGCCGTCCCGACCGCCGTGCCCAGCGCGTCGAGCGATGTGGTCGCGGGCGCGTCGCAGCGGTACGAGGCCGGCCCCTCGGTGATCACGTCGGACAGCATCGACGGCGCCGCCCTCAGGAAGCGGCACGTCGAGCGCATCAAGGCCGACGACTCGGCTGTCACCGTGCTCCGCGGCCAGGGTCCCCTGGAGCTCGGCAAGCGCATCTGCGAGGCGGTGGTGCCGAGGCGCCCCGCGGCGACTCCCGTGCTCCTCAAGCCGAACATGTGCGGGTTCGACAGCGTGAAGGACCCGGCGAAGTCCAAGGGCGACGACGGCGTGACGGGCCGGATCACCCAGCCGGAGTTCGTGCGAGGCGTCGTCCAGTGCCTCAAGGCGCGCGGGCACACGAAGATCACGATCGCCGAGGGATGCGGCCACTCGCACAAGTTCTGGAAGGACCTCGCGCAGCGCACCGGCTATGAGGCGATGGCCGCGGAGGAGGGCGCCGCGCTCGTCGCGATGGACGACGACGGGGTCTACGACGTCGCAGGGGACAGGCCCGGAAAGCCCCTCGCCATCCGCGGCATCCAGGCGACCCACGTCCCGACGCTGCTCATGCCGAAGGTGCTGGCAGAGCACCTCGACCACGGGCTCTTCCTGTCGCTCCCCCGGCTCAAGATGCACAGGTACGCGGTCATCTCCGTCGGCATCAAGGGCATGCAGGGCACGGTCATGCTGTCGGACAGCGCGCCTGCCTACAAGCAGAAGTGGAGGATGCACAGGGAGCTCAAGGAGTACCTGGACACGAAGGCCGCTGGCCAGGAAGACAGGGCTCTTTACCTGTCGTCGCTCCGCGTCTTCGCCGAGCGGATGGTCGACGTGCTCGAGATATCGGCGCCAGACGCGGTGCTCGGCGACGGCGCCCCGGCGATGGGCGGAGACGGCTTCCAGGTCCTGCAGCCCACGGCGGAGATGGTGGCGATCGGCGGCACGAACCCGGTGCGGGTCGATCGCGTGGCGGCGGAGCTCCTCGGCGTGTGGAACAGCCCCGCGCTCGCGCGCGAGCTCGGCGGCCACCGGACCTCGCCGCTCATCGACGCCGCGGCGAAGCGCTTCGGGCTGGATCTCAAGGCGACCGCGATCACGGGAGACGGGGCAGACCTCCTGAAGAGCCCGAGGCCCGTCCACTACAAGGCGATGGCGCCCTTCCGGCTCGACTGGGAGCCCGGGCAGGCGCCCTTGCCCGGCGGGCCCGCGAAGGGGCTCGTTCCCGCGCCGCCGGCCTCGCAGAAGGCGCCCGGCGGTGAGCAGGGCGGCGGGTCGGACGGAGGCCCCGCGAAGCCGGAGGCGCACGCGTCGCCGCTGCCACCGGGAGAGAAGATCGTGATCGACGGGAAGGCCGACGACGCCGCATGGAGCCGCGCGAAGGCCGTGCAGTGGGACACCGACTATGCCGGCAAGCGCACCGGGTTCACGACGCGGGCGCGCTTCCTCTGGTCGAAACAGGGGCTCCACGCGCTCTTCGAGCTCTCGAACACGGGGCTCAACACGGATCGCTCGAAGCCGATCGGCGAGGAGAGGAAGGGACTTTACAAAGAGGACTGCATCGAGCTCTTCCTGACGCCGGCCCCTGGCTCGCCAAGACGGTATTTCGAGGTGGAGATAGGGCCGTTCGGCCATTTCTTCGATATCGCGATCGACCGCGACGCGCGCCAGGAAGACGCGGCGTGGTCGAGCGGCGCGACGATCGCGACGAGCCAGGACGCGCAGGCGCGCACGGCCGTCATCGAGGCGCTGCTGGCGGCGCCGGGGATCGTGGGCGCGCTCGCCCCGAACGCGCGGCTGCCCATGAACCTGTACCGGATGGAGGGCAAGGATCCGCGGCAGTACCTCGCGTGGAGCCCGCCCCGCACGAGCAAGCCGAACTTCCATGTCCCCGAGGCGTTTGGAACGCTCGTGATCGATCCCTGAGCCGGACAGGCGCTAGAGCGACAAACGGGTTGAAGCTGCACGCAGACGGCGAGAAGTTGAGCCGCCAAGACGCCAAAAGACGCCAAAATTTTATTGTTTTCTTGGCGTCTTTTGGCGTCTTGGCGGCTCATTTCTCTGGTTTCCAAGCTGCTCGGTGTTCTGGAGCAGTCGCTGTTCACGGGAGAAGCTCCGCGGATTTGACCCGGCGGAGCGTCCTCGGTTACGAGCGCGGGATGCCGATCGATCTCGCCGCCCTGCTCCGCTCGGTCGAGCTGCGCCGCGAGGACGAGACCACGGATCCCGGGCCGCTCTCGGCCACGTGGGAGGACCCCGCTGCGTTCCGGCGCGCCCTCTTCGCCTTCGCCGCGGAGCGGACTGGCACGCTCAAGAGCCGCGCTGGAACAGCCTATGACGTCTACGCCGACGCCGTGCTGCGACACGCCGCCTCGGACAGGATCGCCTTCGTCGAGGTGCCGGGTCGAGGGGCGCCGGGGCGGCTCCGCTTCTCCGAGCTCCACGCGCGGGCCTCCGCGCTCGCCGCGGCGTGGACGCCCCTCGGCGTCAAGCCAGGCGCCGCGATCGCGATCGTCCTCCCGCCCGGCGTGGCCGGCGTCGTGGCGCTCGCCGCCGCGCTGTACGCCGGTGCGTGCGTCTCCTGGATAACGCCGAAGGGCGATCTCGCGCTCGCGGCAGCCATGGATGCGCTCGCGCCGGCCCACGTCGTGCTCGATCCGAAGGCGCCCGCGAAGGTGGGCGAGAAGCTCGCGAAGAAGGCGCTCCCGATCGCGGCCCCTCCGCGCGCACCCGCCGTGGGCCCGCACGCCTATGCCCCGAAGGAGCCGTGCCTCGGCGCGCTCTCGCCGCTCCGCGCGCCCTTCGGGACAGCCACCCTCGTCCCCGCGGAGACCGTGGTTTCGAGCGCCCTCTCGGACGCGATGCTTGTCCATCGCCTCGCGCCCGGAGAGCGGCTGTCCGCGCCGGGATTCCACCACGAACAGGCCTTCTTGCCCATGGTGCTCTCGGCGTGGCTCGCGGGCGCGGCGTACGTCTCCGTCCCCCTCGCCACCTTCCGGTCGACCCCCGCCGTCCTCGACGCGGAGGGCGTCAACGTGCTCGGCCTCTCCGCGTCCGCGACGGCGGCGCTGCGCGCCTCGCCCCGCGCGTGGCCGGGCTCGCTCAAGGCGCTGTTCCGCGACGTGGGGGAGCCGCTCGACTGGATGGAGACGCGCGCCGCGGTCGCTGGAAACAACCTCGGCAAGCTGCCCCTCTCCAACCTGCTGATCGACACGGCCGCGGGAGGCACCGTGCTGTTCTCGGCGCGGCGCCCCCAGGGGATCAACGCCAAGGCGCTGCCTTCTCCCGGGGTGCCGTGGGACCTCTTCGATCCCGCCACGAAGAAGCCCACGACCGGCGACGCCGGCCTGTTCGTGCGGCGCGGCGACAAACCGGACAAGGACGGCTATTTCCTGCTCGCCCGCGTCGCGTCGGAGTACCTGTGGGGCAGCACGCTCACCCCTCGAAGGTCAGCGCGGGTATTTCCGGGAGAGGCCCTGTCGCTCGCGGTGAGCGAGCTGCCTTTCTGCGAGGGCGCGGCCGTTGTGCCCTTGCCGGGCGCGGCCGCGCGCGGTGACACGCGGTTCGCGCTGTGCGTGTTCATCGGCGCACGGCAGAGCGAGCCGAGCTTCACCGACGCGATCGACAAGCTCGTCCGCGAGCGCTTCGGGTCAGACTACACCCCGGACGCGGTGGAGCTCTTCCCGCTGTACGGACGCGGAAAAGGCAAGAAGGTCGACCCGGAGTGGTGCGCCTCCAACTACCGCGCCGGCCGCCTCCACGCGCGCGCCGCGAACCCGGGCGTCGCCGCGCTCGTGGAGCTGCGGCGGCGGCTGACCTCACCGCCCCCTCGTGGGGAGACCGGCGGATGAGCCTCGGGCCGCGGCCTTTCCTCTGCTCCCGAAAACTTCACTCCTCCGCTGGCCTCGGGCATGCTCGCGCTCCTGCGAGAGGAGCGCCTTCCATGTCCGGTCCCCAGGTCGTCGCCGGCGCGACCATGATGTGCAGCTTCGGGCTCGCCCCCTCGACGCTGGCCGTGCTCCCCGTGAAGGGCGTGCTCGCGAGCGCGCCCTCCGCCAACATCGCCGACATGGCGGCGATAGCGACCATTCCCCCGTTCGGCGCCTGCACCTCGCTCGCCAATCCCACCGTCGCCTCGGCCACCTCGGCCGCGCTGGGCGTGCTCACGCCCATGCCGTGCGTGCCGGTCCCGGCCGGGACGTGGCTGCCGGGCAACACCAAGGTGATGATCAAAGGGCCGCCGGCCACGGACGTCTCCTGCAAGCTCATGTGCTCCTGGGGCGGGGTCATCCAGGTGCTCAATCCAGGGCAATTCAAGGTGATGGACGTCTGACGCATGCTCGACCCCGCGCTCCTCGAAAAGGCGCTCTCGGGCGGCGGGAGGGACGCCGAGGACGGCCGTCTGCCCGCGCTCGAGAGCGCCATGGCGAACGACCCGATCACCGGCGCGGATGTGGCCAGGAGCGCCCTCGAAAAAGGGGTGACCGACGTGCGCGTGATCACCGCGTATGCGCTCGGCCTGTTCGCGGAGCAGGGGCCCCAGGCGCTCGCGCCGATCTTCACCTCCCTCCGGAAGGCCGTCGCCGAGCGGTGGAGCGCGCTGCGCCCCGTGGAGCGCAAGGAGCGGACGGTCGATGGGGCGTATTCGACGCTCTTCCGGACGATCGTCCAGCACATCGACGTCCATGAGAAGATGAAGGACGCGACCTTCAAGCAGTGGAGCCGCGCCGACCACGACGCCGTCGGCGGGCCCGCGCTCCTCGCCTCGGCCGCGCTGCGCGAGGCCATCACCGCGGCGCTCCCGGCGCCGCGCTCGACGGACTCGCTCTCCGAGCTGGAGGCGCGCGTGAGGACACACTTCGATCGGGTCGCCGCGCCCGCCAGGCCGGCCCCGCGGCCCGAGCCCCCGCCCGAGCCGATGGCCGACGTCGCGCCGGAGGCCCCGGAGGCTTTCGAGGACGACCCGGCGCCCACCTCGGAGACAGTGCCCGCCCGCTCCTCTTTCCCGCGGGCGCCGGACACCTCTGCTCCTTCGGGCACGCTGCGCATCTCTCCGGCGTTCGCGCACCTCCTCCGGAAGCTCGAGGCCTTCAGCATGCTGGTCGAGAGCGGGCAATATCCGAAGGCGGCCGTCATCGCGGACGACCTCCGCCGCACCCTCAAGAGCTTCGATCCCAAGGTGTTCTTCCCCGACGTCTTCGTGCCCTATTTCCAGGCGCTCTCCTCGCACATCGACGAGATCGCGCCCTGCTGGGAAGAGATGGGCAGTCCGCGGTGGGAGGCGCTGGAGCAGCTCTACCAGGTGGACCTGGACGCCTTCGTGGACGGGTGACCGGCGGTGGCCGCGCCCGGATTGCCCGCCTCCTCCGACCCGCCGGGCGCGCCCCCCGCGGGAGAGCTGGAGTCGGCGCTCGCGAAGCACGCGCGGCGATTCGAGCCCTGGGCGCTCTACCGCCTCGTCCAGCGCCTCTTTCCAGGCCGCCCCATCCACCTCCGGGGCCGCTCGTCCGCCGCGCCGCAGCCCTCGGCCGTGGACTCCATCGGATTCGGCCCCGCCGGAGTGACCATCACGCTGAACCTGGGTCTCCGGTCGGCCACGTCGGCGCTCCCGTCGTATTTCCGGGAGCTGGAGGCCGATCCGCTGCTCGGGCCGCCCCTCTTCACGCTGATCGAGCACATCGACGCGGCGCTCCTCCGCGACAGGCTCGAAGCCCTGGACCCCGGCTCGAGCGGCTGGCTCGCTCCGGCGGGGCCGTACCTCGGCGAGAGGCTGCGGCAGATCTCGCGGCTCGCGACACCCTCGGGGCTGCATTGGCTCTTTTCGCGGGCATTCCCCGAATTCCAGGTCTCCGTCCGGAGAGGGATGTTCACCGAGAGGCTCGCCGCGATGGCGGCCGAGCTCGGGCGAGCGGCGCTCGGCTCGGCCATGCTCGGCGGCACCGTGCGCTCCCCGACGTGGGGGTTCGACGTCGTGCTCCTCAAGACGTCGAACGACACGTGGACCGAAAATGACTGGCCCGTCGAGGTGATGCGCCGGCTGGAAAACACGGTATGGCGCGGGCTCGACCCCACCGAGGCGCTCCTCCGCGTCTGGCTCGTCGATCCGGACGGGCGCGCGGCGCTCCGGCTCGGCGACGGCAGGGTGGGAGTGGAGCCCCTCGTCGTCGCCTCGCGGCCCGAAGTCCGCCTGATCTTCGAGGGGCGCGCGCCGCGCTCGCGCGGCGATTGAAGCGAGGCGAACCGGGGCTGCACCGCGCTTCTTTGGCCCTGGCCGCTGGACCGTGAAATGCTGGCCATATCGCGCTGGAAGGCGGTCAGGCTCGTGATGCCTGCTCCGCGGTGTGAGAGCCCGCGCCCAGGAGAAGATCGTGAGCAATCAATTTCCCTATCCTTTCCCAGAACGGTTCCGCTCCCGGCTGATGCTCCGCTACCGGACGCGCATCAGCGGGACGGAGGCGCAGAAGAAGCTGCCCTTCCGGCTGCTCGTGCTCGGCAACTTCACCGGGGACCACGCTCACGCCGAAGGTGAGTACGCAAACCGGGTCTCCCACCTCCCCTCCCTCTATGACAGGCCCATTCGCTCGTACGTCTTCGGCGTGCTGGGCGCCAGGGTGGACAAGTTCATGGGGGAGCTGCTCCCCTATGTGAAGCTCGAGCCGTGGCTCGCCACCGACCTGCCCGGGACCATCACGAACCTCCAGCTCACCGGCGCTCTCCCCGCCAGCAAGGCGTCCGAGGGAACGCCCGAGAGCGTGCAAGTGAAGCTCTCCGGCTCGGCGAGCTTCGCGAGCACCGAGGACCAGAACGGCCTCTGCAAGGTGGCCGGCAAGCTCTCCTTCGGCGCCCAGGTCGAGCTCGTCGCCGACAGCCTGCCCACGATGATCGACGCGGGCCTCGGCGGCGGCGGCAAGGTGCGCGGCCTGTTCACGATCCCGGCGCGGGACGAGCCGGTCGGCGTCGTCGCGGGCGTGGTCGAGACGGTCGGCAAGGGCGAGAGGGCCTTTAGAACGAGACTTTACGTCCAGAAATCCGAGCAGGACGACACCAAGGTCGTGGCCACGCCGATCACGATGGATCAGTGGGCAGGCCTGGTCCCGGACGAGCAGAAGGGCTTCGCCGTGGACGCGGCGGCGGCCGTCGATCGAGCGACTCAGCAGGTCACGGACGCGGGCGCGCAGAAGACCGCCACCGACGCCCTCAGCATCGATGCGCTGCCGGACGCGGTGAAGACCGCGCTCGGCGCCACGACGCTGCAAGACGCGAAGGACGCCGCCGACGCCTCGGTGAAGGCCGCGGCCGCGGCCAAGGGCGCCGCGGACACCGCGAAGACCGCCACAGATGCCTCGGCGACCAAGGTCACCGCGCTCGACGGCAAGAGCGGCGCGGATCTGGACAAGGCCGCTGCCGACGCGGAGGCCGCGCTGCAGAAGGCCCGCGATCTTATCGATTTCGCGAAGTCGGCGGGCGGGGCCGCCAAGGACGCCGCCAGCGCCGCGAAGGCGGCCCACGACGCGCTCGCCGCCCTGATCGCCAAGGGGCAGAGCGCCACGGCCGCGGACGCCACCGACGCCAGGACCCAGGTCCGGAAGGACGTCGCCACAAGGGCCCAGGCCAGCGCCGAGGGCGTGAAGACGTCGTCGGACGCGCTGAACGCCGCCCCCCTCTCGCCGATCCCGCCGGTCGTGCCGAACGGCAAGATCCCCTTGAACGCCGAGCGCGTCCTGCCGTTCGACTCCATCGCGGCGTTCAACCCCGACACCATCGCGTCGAACATCCCGGAGCTGAACCGCCTCGGGATCATCAGCGAGCTGCTCGGATCGCTCAAGAGCGAGCTGCGCAACGTGCCCGCGCTCCGCGACACGATGCGCGCCGCCCTGGAGAACGACACATCAGGCCTCCTCGCCCTGCAGGCCGCTCTGCAGCCCGGCTACCAGCAGCTCGCCATCGTGAAGCCCGCGGCGCCCGCCGCCGCGTCGGCCGGCGGCTCGTCGGGCGCCCCGCCGGAGCTCCAGAGGGCGGTGCTCAGCGCGGTCGGCTCGTCCGTGGGAGAGACGGTCGACAAGAACGGGGCGCTGGCGCTCGTCAAGCTGCAGGGCCCGGCCCCCCAGAACGGCGCGCCCGTGCGCTATTCGAAGGTCGAGTTCCGCGATCACGACGTCACCGTGAGCGACGGCGCGAGGCTCATGAACGAGCTCGCCGCGCTCCTCCTCAACGTGGATATCGTGACGACCAAGCCGACCGGCCCTCTGGCGCCCGGCTCGAAGCTCAAGCTGTATTCCGGCAAGGGCGCCAACCTGAGCGAGCTCCTCGACGTCTGCTCGAAGCTCAGCGCCCAGGTGGATCGACAGCTCAGCGAATACCTGGACGATATCTACCACGCTCCCGGGTTCCAGGAGCTGGAGCGGAACTGGAAGGGGCTCGAAGATCTCTGCCAGTACGTCCAGCAGGAGAACATCGTGATCGATTTCCTCGACGTCACGCGCGAGGAGCTGCGCAACGACTTCCTGGATCACGACTCCGACATCTTCTCCAGCGCGCTCTTCCGCAAGGTCTACATCGAGGAGTACGACCGGTACGGCGGAGAGCCGTTCGCGACCATGCTCGGCCTCTACGAGTTCGAGGACGTGCGGGGCGACGGCGCCGACATCAGGTGGCTGCGCACCATGTCGAAGATCGCGGCGTCCGCGCACTGCCCGTTCCTCGCCTCGGCGAACAGCAAGTTCATCGGCAAGGACTCGATGCAGGACGTGGCCGATCTGGCCGATCTCGACGCCGTCCTGTCCAACCCGAAGTACGGCAAATGGGACGCCTTCCGCGACGAGGACTACGCCGCCTACATCGGCCTGATCCTGCCGCGGTACCTCGTCCGGACGCCGTGGGGCTCGACGGGAGAGCCCGAGCTCGGCAACGAGATCGCCTACGAAGAGACGGTGCACCCCGAGCGGCCGGGCGACGAGAACAACTTCCTCTGGGGCAACCCCGTGGTGCTGTTCGGCAAGAACCTCATCCGCTCGTACGCGACGAGCGAGTGGGCGCAGCACATCCGCGGCCCGAAGGGCGGCGGCAGGGTGGACGGCCTCACCGTCTTCTCGTACACGCGCAAGGACGACGAGATCGTCTACGGCAAGAAGGCCATCGGGGTCGACGGCAAGGACGAGTTCCTCCCGCCCGTCGAGATCGTGATCCCCGATTACCGAGAGTACCAGTTCGCGAGGAACGGGCTCATCGCGCTCGTGCACAAGAAGGGCGAGGCGGTCGCCACGTTCTTCAGCGCCCAGTCCGTGAAGAAGGGCAGGAACTTCCTCGAGGACGTCGCGACGAAGAACTCCTTCCTCGTCACGAACCTCGCGTACACCTACTCGATCACGATCATCGCGCACTACGTCAAGGCGATGGTGCGCGACTACATCGGGTCGACCGCGGACGGCGACTACATCCAGAAGTCGCTGGCCGAGTGGCTCTCCGGCTACGTCACCACCGTGACCAACCCGGACGATCTCACGCTCCGCTACTACCCCTTCAAGGCCACCTCGGTGACCGTCGAGCCGAAGCCCGGGCCGTTCGGCTGGTACAAGTCGGTCATCTCGGTCCTCCCGCACGTGCAGTTCGAGGGCATGGACGTCGAGCTGCGCCTCGAAGCCAGCCTGGGCGGCAAGTGATCCTGAAGCGATCCGAGGAAAGGACGAGCTGCCATGCCTGAATACAGAAGAAGCCTCGATATCTACCAGGGATACAACTACAAGAAGGACAAGCAGACCCCTGTCGGCTACCTGACCAAGATCAAGGTCGCCGGCACGGATCTCACGGTCGATCAGACCTGCAAGGACCCGACGAACCCCACCACGGATCTCAAGTGCGTGGCGGTGCTGAGCGGCGCCCTGTGGGAGACGGGCGTCACCGACGCGGTGTACCTCTCCGGCCAGGTCTCGGCGCCGAACCGGCAGACCCTCGCGAGCCTGATCATCAACAGCCTGACGAGCGTCGAGGTCGTGTACCAGTTCGCTGTGTACGACTACGACCCCGTCGCGAAGAAGTACTACCTCGCGTTCCACGCGAACCAGACCGACATGAACGGCCTGCTCGAGAAGCGCGGGGAGGACCTCAACGTCTCGGTCGCCGACGACGCCTCCACCGAGGTGCAGTCTCCGATCAACTACTCGTTCCAGATCGGGATCAAGCCGCAGCCCAGCGCGCAGACCCTCCACATCGCGACCGCCGATCAGAAGAACGTCGTCAAGTCCTGGGGCCTGGCCCTCGGCTGACGGGAGACGAGATGGAGAGCCTCGGCCGCGTCGACTGGCACCTCGGACAGATCCTCCGCCCGGAAGACTTCGAGTCTCTGGAGGAGTCCCTGTCCGAGGAATCCCGCGCGCGGGCCGAGGCTCCCGGGCTCCCGGCGTACGGCTGGATCGAGCTGGAATGGGATCCCGGCGACCTCTCGCGCGGGATCCTGCGCCTCGAGAGGGCGACGGCCGCCATGCCCGGCGGGCCGATCGTCCGCTCCTCCGACAACCTCTCTCTCCCGGAGCCCGCGAAGCTCAAGGCCGCGGGCACGCCCGAGGTCGACGTGTACTTCCACGTGCTCCCCGCGGAGCCCGCCGAGGGCCAGCGGGCGGGCGCCGTGGGGACCCCCCGCATCACCCTCCGATCCGAGCTGTCGTTCAAGGAGGCGTCCGCGCGCGGCCGATCGCTGCACGTGGGGCGCTTCGAGACCCGCGACGGAAAGGCGTTTTACGTCGCTCCGGCCGTCGTCCCACCCCTCCTCCGGCTCCGATCGACTCCCCATCTCCACGCGCGCCTCGTCGGGCTGCGAGACCGGCTCACCCGGTATTCCGACGAGCTGCGCAAGCACGTGGCCCAGGCCCGAAGGTCGGCCGGCCCCACGCAGGCCTTCCTGCGCGGGCGCGCCGAGGTGATGAAGGCCGTCGCGCTCCTCGACGACGCGCTCCTCGACGCTCCCCAGGGCGCCGAGAGCCGCTCGCACGCGCGCCTGCACCCGCATACAGTGCTCGCGGCGCTGCGGTCGCTCCTCGTGGAGCTCCACCTCGTGGAGGGCACGCTGCCCGACAGCCTCCTTCCGAGGTACGATCACGACAACCTCGGCGGCCTGTTCGGCGACCTGATCTACGCGATCGAGGCCCGGATCGACGGGCTGCCCCTCACGACGCCGACCATCCAGCTCGTCGAGTCGGAGGGCCGCTTCGTGGCGCAGGACATCCCCGAGGACGTGCTCGACGCGCCGGAGATCTACCTCGTGATCGAGCGCCCGACGCCGTACGGCGAGATGCCCCTCGAGCGGTACAACGTGCGCCTCGGCGAGCCGAGCCGGCTGCCATGGATCAACCAGCACTCCACGCGCGGTATCCGCCCCGCCCGGACGAGCGCCTCCCCCGCCGACTTCGGCGCTCGGTTCGACGTCTATGCGCTCCCGAAGCCCGACGGCAAGCAGCGGCAGCGCCTGGAGGGGCACCGCGTGGACACGCAGCGCATGGAGCCGCACCGCACGGACACGCAGCGCATGGAGCCGCACCGCGAGGGCGCCCAGCGCGTCGCCACGCCCGAAGAAGAGTGGAAGTACGTGCGTGCCAGCCGCTCCATCGGCTTCCTGCGCCCGAAGGAGCTGGAGGGCATCCGCGCCGCGCTCTACTGGACCTATCCGGCGAGCACGGCGCGCTGAGGGCGGACGATGGGCCTCCTGGGACGTCTGGCCGGTGAGCGCATGGAGCCCGCCCTGAAGTCGGTCGCGCGGAACCTCGCGACCGTGCTGAACGCGAAGAAGGGATATGCCGAGGCGGCGGAGGTCTTCGGCCTCGGCGACTACGAGGAGCACCTCGCGACGAACCCGCTCATCGAGGCCCTGGGCCGCGAGATGCTGAGGCTCATCGAGGACTACGAGCCGCGCGCCGAGAGGCCGGTGCTCACCTTCCTCGGCGCGGACAGCACCCTGTACGCGGCCTTCCAGCTCCAGTGCGAGGTCGAGGGGAGCCCCGCGGCCTTCTGGATCCGGATGCACACGATCCTGCGCTACGTGACCGTCGAGCCCATGGCCCCGGGGCCGGACGGAGGAAGGGCGCCCGCGTGAACGACCGCCTCGCCGCCACCCTGACGCTCACCTGCGGCGGCACGGCCCACACGATCCAGGGCGGCAACGTGCGCGCCTTCTCGCTCCGGCTCACGCCGTGGGGCGCCGAAGGAACGGTGGAGTTCGTCCTCCAGGACGACCAGACACGGGGCGGCCAGTACACGGATGGCGTGCTCGCCGACTTCCAGAAGCCCGATCTCGCCGAGGTGAGCCTCTCCGTCAGCGCGGTGCGCTCGGACGCGCAGAAGGACCCTACCGTTCCGGCGATCGCGACGCGCGGCCTCGTCGTCGAGCGGAGCGTGACCGAGAAGATCCACGACAAGGGCTTCACGGAGCGGCCGGTGCTCTACCGCAGGTATCGGGTCCGCTTCGTGGACGCGGCGCGCGCCCTCTGGAGGCAGCACCACCCGACGCTTCTCTACGTGGACCAGTCGTTCCAGGACGTCCTCGACGCCAACAAGGGCGAGAAGATCACGCTCTCCTACGACTGGGACACGCTGTCCGTCGCGGTGCCGATGGTGTTCTTCCACCTCCACAGGGCCGCGGGCGCGAGCTTCTACGATCTCGTGACCTGGTACGTGAGCCACAACGCGGGCGTCCTGACGTTCGATCACACGGCCGGGACCTACAAGCTCTCGAAGACCAAGGACGCCTCGGGGACGGCGGCGGTCCTGCCGCGCGAGGACGTGCTCGACCTGACCTGGGAGATCGCCGAGCCCGCGCGGTACGCCCCGCGGGTCCTGAACGTCTCGGCGGCGTCCCCGAAGCTCTCGGCGATCACGAACCAGGACGCCGCGACTGGCATCTACGAGGACGTGGTGATCTGCTCCGACGTCGCGCAGGAGGGCGACGATCGGGTGACCGCCGAGACAGCTCGCGCGCGCGCGCCCGCGACCCGGCTCACCCTCTCGTTCGCGCGGTTCCCCGCCGTGCCTGTCTCCCCGGGCAGCCTTGTCACCGTGTCGACGAGCGGCGGGTTCCCGAGCTCCATCCGCACGCCCCCGGGCGACCTGCGCGTGCTCGATCTCTCGATGTCGGCGCGCGCGCTCGATCAGGGCCCCGAGGCGGACTACGGCGACACCGCGACGGGGTTCGAGATCGAGCTCGGCCTCCTGCTCGAGGACCAGGACGACCCCTTCGTGTCCCTCCCGCCGTTCGCACCCCCGAAGTTCCCGGGCTACCTCGAAGGAAAGTGCGTGAGCGCGGTGGGCGAGGACACCGACGTCACCTACGAGATCACCGCGAACGAGACAACGTCCGTGGACGAGTACAAGGTCGAGATCCCGTCCTTCGAGAGCAAGCAGATCAAGGCGCCGTACATGTCGGCGCAGGCGACGGGCACCTTCTACCTGCCCGTTTACAAGAACGAGCGGGTGCGGCTCGCGTGCTTCTTCGATCGCGCGGAGATCGTCCGCGTCCTCGATCACCGGCCCGGCGCGCGGGTGCCGCAGGACGGCCAGGGGCAACACCTGCTCTTCGGAAAATCCGACAAGAGCAACACCTCGATGCTCCACGACTACCAGAGCGACAAACCCGTCCTCCGCGTGCTCCGCACGAACGAGAGCGACACGGTGCTCCTGCGCCTCGAAGAGGGCAAGATGACCCTCAAGGTCGAGGAGACGGAAGGGGGAGGGTCGTAGTCGTGGGCAAGCTGGTCTGCACCGTGGAGCTCGACAAGGTGGCGGGGATCACCGTCACGATCGAGAACAAGGACGATCAGATCACGCAGACCGTCGCCATGAACGGGACCTCGATCACGCTCACCGTGAAGGGCTCCGACGCGACGAGCACCATCACGCAGACCTCGGCGAAGGTCAGCGTCTCGTGCAAGGAGTTCGAGGTGACGGCCTCCGAGACGATCACCATGAAGTCGACCAAGGCGTCCACCTACCAGAGCGACGACACGATGACCGTGAAGAGCGCGAAGGACATGACCCTCTCGTCGGACAAGGACATCTCGGCGACCGGCACCAACGTGAGCGTCACCGGCAACACGAAGATCGCCCTCTCCGGAGGCGGTCAGAGCACGGTGGACCTGACGTCCTCCGCGGCCAAGGTCGCGTCGATGGAGGTCGACGCCGCCGGGCAGACCAAGGTGAGCGTGTCCGGGGCGATGGTCCAGATCAAGGCCGACGCGACGCTCAACGCGGAGTCGACGGGCACGGCCACCTTCAAGGGCAGCCTCACCAACGTGCAAGGCCAGCTCGTGAACGTGGGCTGAGGGAGCGGCGACATGGACGAAGGACCCCAGTTTCGCGCCCTGTTCCACGAGGAGCTCGCGGCGCTCGATCACACCATCGAGAGCGGCGTCCGCAGGGGCGAGCTCGCGGCCGGGACGGACGATCCCGACGTGCGGAGGCTCATCGAGGCCATGGCGTTCTTCTCGGCGCGCACGCGCGCGTCCGCGAGCGCCGCGATGCGGGCGTCGATCATCCGCCTGGCCGGCGGCCTGCTCGACGATCTGTTCGCCCCGATGCCCGCGGCGGCGCTCCTCCAGGCGGACGGGTGGGGCCTCCTGGACGCGCCGATCGAGCTGCCCGAGGGCACGCAGATGCGGGTCGAGACCTATGACGGGCGGGCGTCGATCTTCTCGACGCGAGGCCCCCTGCCCGTGCGGCCGATAAGGATCCAGAAGGCCGAGATCGCGAGGAGCGCGCGCGGCGCGGAGCTGCGCGTCCACCTCGCGGCCAGGGTGCCGCAAAAGGGCCAGATCGAGCTCCCGTTCTTCGTCCGGCGGCACGGCGACTACAACGCCGGCGCCGAGCTGCACGAGGAGCTGCGCCGCCACTTCCTGCGCGCGGTCGCGACCAAGGACGACGGGATCGACCGCGCCTGCGACATGTCGTTCGAGGCGCCCGCGCCCGCGAGGCCGTGGGACAGCGGCGAGGGCGGCTCGCCGATCGACCGTATCCGCTCCTTCTTTCACGCCCCCGAGCAGGCCTTGCTCTTCCGCGTCTCCGTGCCGGCCGAAGGGCCCGCCCCCGAGCGGATGACGCTGACCATCTCGCTCGGCGCGAGCTTCCCGGAGCAGCTCTCGGTCACGGCCGACACGTTCGCGCTCTTCGTGGTGCCGATGCAGAACGCATGGAGCGATCTGGCCGAGCCGATCTCCGTGGACGGCACGAGCGACGCCCGGCAGGTCCGGCTGCTCCACTCGGCGCTCGAGGGGGTCGAGCCGGTGACGGTGCGCGGTATCTACAGGCCTGTCCAGAAGGTGCTGACGCCTGTCCCGCCGCGCTCGCTCTCGGGCGAGGAAGGGGACTCGTACGAGGTGCTCTTCCCCGAGGACGGCAGCGTGATGGTGCGCGTCTCCTCGCCCGACGCGGTGACCGCGCCGTGGATCGCGCAGGTGGACGCCGCCTGGTCGCAGCCCTCGCTCTGGCAGAACGCGCGCGGCCCGCTGACCGTGCGGCCGCAGCGCAAGAAGGCCCTCGACGGCCTTTCGCTCCGCGTGCTCGGCAACGTGCGGCCGCCCCTGCCGAGCCCCCTCGCCCTCTCGCCCGAGAAGGGGCTCGACGTGCTCGCGCTCAAGCAGAAACCCACGCTCGAAGCGCGCGACCTCCGGGCGCTCCTCACGCTCTTCGGCGCCTCCGGCGCGAGCCCGTTCGCCCGGTTTCCCGGCCGGATCGCCGGCCTCACCGCGTCCTTCGCGCCGGATCCGATCGGCGCGCGGGGCCCGCGAAAGAGGGTGTATCGCGTGGAGATGCAGCGGCCCGCGGCAGGGGAGGAGGCGCTCGCGCCCTGGTTCCACCGGCAGGTCTCGGCGCTGCTCGACGCGTGGAGCCCCGAGCCCGCGGACGTCGAGACGACCTCCCCGCGCGCGGGAGATCAGGAGATCTCGCCGTGACGCAGATGGGCAGTCCATCCAGCCCGGCCGCGGCGCCCCGGGAGGACGGGGTGCTCCACCTCTTGCGCGAGGTGACGGTCGCGCACGCGAAGCTCGAGAGGATCATCGAGGACGCGTTCGACGCCGGCCCGGGCCTGCCCGATCTCGTCGTGCTCTCGACCGACATCTCCGACGAGCTGGACCACCTGCGAGGGCGGGTGTCCCGGAAGACGCGCGCGGCGCCCGAGAACGTGCTGCTGCCGCTCGTGTGCCTGTACGACGAGCGCGTGCTGCTCCGCGTCGCCCCGCTCGGCGGGAGCGAGGAGTGGCTGCGCGTGCAGCGGCGCGACTACGCGCCTCGCGAGGACGGAGGAGACCTGTTCTTCGAGGAGCTCGCGCCCCTCGTTCCGCGCGCCGAGCAGCTCGCGAATCAGCCCCCTTCGGACGAGCGCGATCGGGTCCTGTTGCTCCTGACCCTGTATCGATTCTGCCTCTCGGAGGGCTTCACCGGCGGCTACGCCGGCGCCCCCGATCTGCTCCGCGAGCGCGCGGAGGAGGTGCAGAGCGCGCTGCGGCTCCTCGTGCCCCCGGCGCCCCGCGCCGCGCCCCTGGCGATTCCCCAACCCCCGGAATCCTGGCTCGCGAGGCTGCGAAAGGCGCTCTCGCTCTGAGCGCGGATCGGGCGGGTGAGCGCAGAGACAGCGCAGACGCCTTTTTTTTGTGGCCGCGCGCCGCCCGTGGTCAGATCCCCCCATGGAGCGCCTTGGCCCGGGGTCCGACGATGCCGCACCGGCGCCGCGCCCGTCCGCGCCGCCGGCGAAGGGCGGAGTCTCGCCCGAGCAGGCGCTCCTCGCCAGCGTCGAGGCCCGCCTCTCCGCCTCGCTCTCGAAGACGGCCGTCGCCGCCGTGCTCGCGCCGCTCCACGAAGTCGTGGCCCCGGGGGCGAAGGTCGACCCAGCGAAGCTCGTGGCCACCTTCGAGACCATCGAGGACCTGCTGGAAGCAGTGGGCTGAGCTGGGATGGATGTCGCGGGCGGCTCCGGCGTGGACGGGTGGTTCATCCTTGGGATCCTCGCGCTCGTCGTCGGCATCCTCTGCTTCGTCCTGCTCGCCGTGGGGTGGGTCCGGAAGCGCCGCGCCGCCCAGGGGAAGAAGGCGGAGGACCTGGACCTCGCGGGCGCATGGCGCAAGGCCGTCGCCGCGATGCCCCAGCGCGAGCGCGACGGCCCCGTGCTCGTCGTGCTCGGAGAGCGGCTGTCGGGGAAGACGACCCTCATCCGCGGAGCCCTGAAGCAGGGCGATCGGTACACGCCAGACGGCCGCGATCTGGACGTGTATTCAGGCAATGGACAGCGCGTCCAGGAGATCGCCTCGGACCTCCTGTTCGACCCGCGGCCCGAGGCCGAGGACGCGCTCCGCAAGCTCTGGAAGGGCGTGGCGCTCGATGCGCTCCGCGTGATCGTGGTGGTCAATGCGAGCTCGCTCTCGTGGAACGAGGCCGGGCTGCGCGATCTCGGCCGCGTGGCGCGGCGCAAGCTCGATATCCTCACCGATCTGCGCGGCTCGCCGGTGAACGTGCGCGTCGCGGTCACGCACTGCGACGCTCGCTCCGCCGGGTTCTCACCGCTCTGCGACATCCTCGAGGAGACCAACGCCCGCGGCCCGATCGCGCCGAGGGAGTCCGACGAGCTCCCCCCCGAGTGGCGCCGCGTGACGCCGCTCGGCGCCCGGACCACGAGGTTCCCCGAGCTCGTGGGCTTCGTCTCGTCGGAGGGCCCGGAGACGGTGCGGGCCCTCGCGCCGTTCTTCGAGTCGCTCCTCGCCTCGACGAAGGACGCGCCGATCGTCAACGGCGTGTTCCTCTCGGCCGCGACCGAGCTGGAGCCCTTCCGATCCACCGGCGACGCGCTGGCCGAGGATCCCGAGCTCGCGAGCAGCGACCGTCGAGCCCGGGAGCGCCGCTTCATCACGCGCGTGGGGCTCGCGCTGGCCGCGGCGCTGGCGCTCGGGGCGATCGTGTTCACGGCGCAGCGCGGCTCGGTCGAGCGCACCGCGAGCGCCGTCACGATCATGGCGGACGCGGTGAGCCACGGCGACAGGGTGTCGAGGACCGTCGAGGAGAGGGCCGCGGCCGAGGTGCTCCGGATGGACCGCTCTGCCTGGCTGTTCGAGTCGCGGCGCGCCGAGATCGAGGAGCAGTATCGGACCGCCGTCGAGGCGGGCATGCTGAATCCCAAGCTCCAGAGCACCGACCGCGCCGCGCGGATCCGCGCGCTCTCCGTGCTCGACGCGGGCAAGGAGGGCGACCCGCTGCGCGCGATCATCCAGAAAGACGAGGCCGCGTGGGCCGCCGCGCTCGGCATGTCGCCCCGGACCCTGAAGAGCTATCTGACCGTGAGCGACGGCGCGGGTCCGACCGAGAGGGAGCTCTCGAATCTGCCCGAGATCACGGCGTTGCCGCAGGGCTCTTCGCGCGCGGACTGGGCCTCTTTCTTCCGCCGCCTGTCGGACGTGCTGCACGGGCAGCGCCTGCGGACCGAGCCTTTGAAGGAGCTCCAGGACAGCGCGGGGGATCTCGATCAGGCGGTCCGCGACGCCGCGGAGCAGACGGAGCTCGACGAGGCGGCGCGGATCCTCCAGGCGCGTCATCCGCACCAGAAGAACCTGTTCGGAAAGGGCACCACGAGCGACGCGGGCCCGTGGATGCAGGAGAACGCGGGCACGCTCCAGCACCTGCTCGCGGCCGTCCGGGGAGCCTCGCTCGACGGGCCGTCGGGCGCGGGCAAAGGCCTGCGACAGGCCGTCCTGGACCTCCAGGTGATCGCCGTGCCGCCCGAGATCGTGGAGCCGAAAACGAGCGAGGCCACGGCCGAGACGCAGGCTGACAATCTGCTCGATCGATTGAAGCAGCTCGTCGGGAGGGCCGCCCCTCCGGCGGCCGGCGTCGGCTCCGCCGCCGCTTCGGCTGCCGGGGTCGGCTCCGCCGCCCCCAGGTCGAGCGCCGCGCCGGCGGCCCCCACCGCGCCCCCTTCGGCCTCGGCGAGCGCGTCCTCGACCGCGGCGGCCAGCGCCGAGCCGGAGGCGAAGAAGCCGCCTGTCTACACCGTGGTCCTCGACGCCCAGTCGTGGAGCTTCGACATGGGCCAGTGGGCCCAGGCCATCGTCGCCGGCCGCGCGCTCGTCTACCTCGACGCCCTGTTCGCGGACTCGTCCAGGCGATCGGTGCTGTTCCCCAGGGACGCGGCGTATCCCCCCGTGCTCCCGCAGCCCGGGCGCGGCGCGTCCACGTACATCGATGGCCTGGTCTCGCACGAGGCGTTCACGGCGGAGGTCGAGCCCGGCCTCGCGGGCTTCGAGGCCGCGCTCGCGAGCACGGGCCTCGACGTCTCGGAGCGCGAGATCTACCTGCGGCCCACGCGCTCGGCGGCGTCGAGCTACGGCGCGGGGCTGCGCGACGCGACGGACGCGTATTACAAGAGCTTCCAGCTCTCGCGAGGGGGCGCCTCCGCGCTCGCGGCGGACGTGGCCGACATGGTGTCTCCGTCCTCGTTCTTCACCACCTTCCAGAAGCGCGTCGCGGATCAGGCGAGCGTCCCGGGATCGCCGGGGACGCTGCTCCGGCTCGTGGGTGACCCGGTCGCGGACTTCGGCCCGATCGCGCGGCTCCTGACCGGAGAGAACGGCAAATATCCCGCGCTGGAGCCCTATTACAAGCTCCTCATCACGCTCGTCCCCTCGCTCTCGGACAGGGCCCCTCCGGCGCCGAAGAGGGACGCGCCGCTCGACGATCGCCTGGCCCCCATCGGCGCGCTCGCGCTCTCGGCCCTGCGCACCCCGGCGAAATCCCCCGACGCCGAGGTCGAGGCGTGGCTGAACGACGCGTCCATGACCGAGTCCCTCCGCCGGCCGTTCCGCCTCGCGGTGCAGCGGGCGCTCGCGCTCGGGAAGGCCGATCTCGACCGCGCGACGGCCGACGCGTACACGGCGGAGCTCCGCCCGTCCGTGACCCCGATCCTTGGGCGCTTCCCGTTCGACACGCGCTCGACGGTGGACGCGCAGGCGGCCGACGTGGAGGCGACGTTCGGGCCCAAGGGCACCTTCTTCGCGTCGTTCGCGTCGCTGATCGGTCCGGTGTGCCGCGAGGGCCCGGCGGGCATCTACACGCCCCTGGAGGTCCCCTCGGCCGGCGCGGTCGAGGTCCCGGCGGGGGCGCTCCGGCTCGCGTCGTGGGCGCAGGGCCTCCAGAAGATGCTCTTCGGGCCCGACGGCAAGCCGCAGCCCATCGCGTTCCGCGTCAAGGCCCCTCCCCTCTCGCCGGTCGAGCCCGAGCGCACGATCACCCTGGCGCTCCTGCAGTCGGGGACAGCCACCTTCTATGCGTTCAATCAGGCCCCTTCGTGGCAGCCTTTCCCGGTCCCGTGGTCGCCCGCAGGCGGCCAGGCCAACACATCGAGCGTGGGGATCCAGACCACGCCGACGGGCGGCGGCGAGCCCCGGATCCAGACCATCGACGTCGCGGCGGCGGACTTCTCGTTCTTCCACCTGATCCAGCGCGCCGAGGTCACGGGCTCGAAGGTCACCTGGAAGGCCTCGCCCGAGTCCCCCGGGGACCCGCGGAGGTACGCTGCGTTCCTGTTCGAGCCCAATCCCGCGGGGCTGCTCCGGGCGCCGTCCCTCGATTGAGCGCGGATCGCCGGGGAACCGCGGAGGACGGCGAGGAGGGGGAGGGCGTCGCGGTCACTCGCCGGCAAAGTGGATTCCTTCGCGCCGTCACGGGATAATCGCCGCGTGCGACTGCCCTGCCTGCCCCTCCCCTTGCTCGCGGCCGCCCTCGCGGCGCCGGCGGTGCTCGGGTGCAAGTCGCAGGTGCAGTTCCACGTGCGCCCGGACGACGCGCTGAACGAGAACCGGCCCTGCTACCTCGTGGTCCGCAACGTCGACTCGAAGACGTACCTCGAAGAGACGTACCAGGCGGCCTCTCTCCAGGTGACGGCGCCGGACGACTCGGTGCTGGAGACAGCCGTGGTGTTCCCCGGCACGAAGAAGGAGATCTCGGTGTCGCCGCCCGCGAAGGGGATGGTGGCGCTCTACGTCTTCTTCTACCACCCGACGGGCGACTGGAAGGCGATCTTCCCCTCCTCCGAGGCGACGTACGACGTCGTGCTGGAGGGGAGTCGGCTGCGCGTCGAGAAGAGGTGATCCCGGGGCGGTGGCCAGCGGAGAGCGCGCTCGTGAACGGCGAGCGGGCGCCGTGGCCCTCAATCGTACGTCTTGCTGCCGCCCGTCGACGTGGAGCCCGTCTTCGTCGACCCCGTCCCGAAGGGCTCGTAGAGCGTGTCAATCTTGCTGGAGTCCGTCAGCCATTCGAGCTTCGTGTTCGGGTACTCGTTGGCGAGGACCTGTGTCATCAGCGGAGAGATGTCCGCCCGCCTCTTCAAGACCGCCTCTTTGTAGTTGTCCATTCCCCAGATGAACGAGTCGAGCACGCCGAAGTTGGGCTGTGCCTTCGGCTTCGAGGGAGCGAGCTTCAGAGACAAGCTGCTCAGCGGGGCGACCTCGGTCTTCAGCTTGGCGACCAGGACGCAGTCGAAGATCAGCGCGGAGTGGCTGCCCGCAGCGCTCGCGTAATCCTTGTGCCGGAACGTCCTCGTGGCGAGCTGACCCTTCAGCGGCTTGTAGTACGCCGCGTTGTAGGCGAAGAAAGGATACGTGCTGTGCGGCGCTTCCGGCCCGATGCGCAGGCGCGCCGGGGCCCCCACCTTGCCGCCGTCGATCGTGGCCAGCCCATCCCCGAACGTGGTGAGGCGGTTTATGTCGAAAGAGTTCTTCTCCAGGACCGCACGATCGGTGCCGGGCACCCACAGGACCTGGATCATCATCAGGTATCCGAGCTTCTTGGGATAGGAGGCGATGTACTCGATCGACATGGTTGGCTTGTCGACCCCGAGAGGCCGCCGGCCCCCCGCGTCCCACCACCACTGGTCGAGCTTCTCGGGCTCGGTCTGGTCCACTGCCAGCGCCCTCGTCGTCGGCATGTAGCCCACCACGACCCTGACATCGATGGTGTCGTTCAGCAGCTTGTAGACGAGCCGTTGCCCGGGCATGGCGTCCTGTCTCCTCGCGAGCAGGAAACGCCAGCGCGCCCCGGCGTGTCAAATTCCGTGTCGACGGCTCCGCCGGGCAGACGCGATCGTTCAGGTGAGACGAGCCAGCAGGCGCCCTGCCGCGGCCGGGAGCAGGCGGGGTGAACAGGAGCTTGCGGCCCGCGCGGGGTGCGCCATCGTCCCTCGAGCATGCCGATCATCACGGGAATCGCCCCCTCGCCTGACAAGCCCGGCCACGTCGTCATCCTGGTGGATGGGGTCCCCTTCGCCACGGTGCCCGAGCAGGCCGCCGCCGGCCTGGCCCCCGGCCAGAGCAGCCCCGGGGCCGCGGCGGAGCCGCCCCGGAAGACCGCCGCGGGCGAGCAGAAGACCTACGAGCGGGCGCTGCGGCTCCTGTCGTTCCGTGCGCGATCGGCCAAGGAGCTGGAGAAGCGCCTGATCGAGAAGGGTGAGCCCAGGGAGCACGTGACGACCGCCATCGAGCGCCTCACCGCGAGCGGGCTGCTCGACGACGCGCGCTTCGCGGAGGCCAAGGCCCGCTCCGGCATCGTGGGCAAGCCCCGTTCGCGCCGCAGGATCGAGCAGGACCTCGCCCGCAAAGGCGTCTCGCGCGACGTGGCGGATGCGGCCATACGGCAGGTGATGGCCGACGAAGGAACGGACGAGTCCGCCGTGGCCGAGCGAGCGGCGCGCAAGAAGCTCCGCTCGCTCTCGGGGCTCGCTCCGGCGGAGCAGCGGCAGAAGCTCTACGCTTTCCTCGCGCGCCAGGGCTATTCGCCCGACGTGGCGCGCCGGGCGCTGCGCGCGGTGCTCGACGCGCCGCCGTGAACGGCCCCGCCGCGCCGGCCCCTCCGCGTGCAGTGGATCACCCGGGCAGCCAAAACCCATCGTTTTTCTGCCCTTCTCCCGCCACCCACCTCACGCTACAAGGAGCCCTATGTCGCACGAGCTGGATGGCTCGCCGCCGGATCGCGCGGACGCTGGCGCGGTCCTGGCCGGGGGAGGAGAGATGGGCGCGCGCATGCGCGCGATCGACTGGTCGAAGACGCCGCTCGGCCCGGTCTCATCGTGGCCCCAGAGCCTCAAGACGTGCGTGCGCATCGTCCTGACGTCGCGCCAGCCGATGTTCGTCTGGTGGGGCGACTCGCTCATCAACCTCTACAACGACGCCTACAAGTCGATCGTCGGCGGCAAGCACCCCGAGGCGCTCGGGCAGCCCGCGTCCGTCGTGTGGCGCGAGATCTGGGGCCAGGTCGGGCCGCGCGCCGCGTCCGCGATGCGCCGCGACGAGGGCACCTACGACGAGGCGCTCCTCCTCATCATGGAGCGGAACGGCTACCAGGAGGAGACGTATTACACGTTCTCCTACAGCCCTGTGCCGAACGATCAGGGCGGCACGGGCGGGATCCTCTGCGCCAATACCGACGACACGCGGCGAATCATCGGAGAGCGGCAGCTCTCCCTCCTCCGCGACCTCGCGGCGCGGACCGCGCACGGGCGCTCGTGGGAAGACGTGTGCGCGCGCAGCGCGAGCTCGCTCGCGACCAACGCGAAGGATCTCCCGTTCGCGCTCCTCTACGTCGTCGACCCGGACCGGCGGCGCGTGCAGCTCGCGGGCAGCACGGGGTTCGAGCAGGGGCACGCCGCGGCCCCGGAGACGCTCGCTCTCACGGACGAGTCGCCGTGGCCGCTCGCCACGGCGCTGCGGGAGCACGAGGCCTGCCGCGTCGTCGAGTTGCCGCCACACCTCCGGGATCTCCCGACCGGCGCGTGGAAAAAGCCGCCGACGCGGGCGGCCGTGCTCTCGATCTCCCCTTCGGGGGAGACGGGCCGCGCCGGGGTCCTGATCGTCGGGCTGAATCCATTCCGCCTCTTCGACGACGATTACCGAGGCTTCCTCCACCTCGTCGCCGGCCAGATCTCGGCCAGCATCGCGAACGCGCAGGCGTACGAGGAGGAGAAGCGGCGAGCGGAGGCCCTCGCCGAGCTCGATCGCGCGAAGACCACGTTTTTCAGCAACGTGAGCCACGAGTTCCGCACGCCCCTCACCCTGATGCTCGGGCCGCTCGAGGACGCCCTCGCGTCGGCGGAGCGGAGCCTGTCGGGCGCGGATCTCGAGACCGCGCACCGCAACGCGGGCCGGCTCCTCAAGCTGGTCAACGCGCTGCTCGACTTCTCGCGCATCGAGGCGGGCCGGATCCAGGCGTCCTACGCGCCGACCGATCTCTCCGCGCTGACCGCGGACCTCGCGAGCGCCTTCCGCTCGGCGATGGAGCGCGCGGGGCTCGCGTTCGAGGTGGACTGCCCGCCGATGCCCGAGCCCATCTATGTCGATCACGACATGTGGGAGAAGATCGTGCTCAATCTCCTCTCGAACGCGCTCAAGTTCACGTTCGAGGGGACGGTCTCGATCTCGCTCCGCGCGCACGGCGATCGCGCCGAGCTCACCGTGCGGGACACCGGGACGGGCATCCCGGATCGGGAGCTCTCGCACCTGTTCAAGCGGTTCCATCGCGTCCAGGGCGCGCGCTCCCGCACCCACGAGGGGTCCGGGATCGGGCTCGCGCTCGTCCACGACCTCGTCCGCCTCCACGGCGGGGCCATCCACGTCACGAGCGAGGTCGCCGTGGGGACGTCGTTCACGGTCTCCCTGCCTCGCGGGACCGCGCACCTGCCGAAGGACCGCGTGAACGCCGCGCGGACGCTGCCGTCGACGACGACGGGCGCAGCGCCTTATGTGCAGGAGGCGCTCCGCTGGCTGCCCGGCGCGGAGGGCGGCTCGCCTCCCGGCGCGGAGGGCGGCTCGCCCCACGGCGCAGAGCGCGATCACGGCGTCGAGGGCCTCGCCCCGGCGGCGCGGACGCCGTCCGACGACGCCGCGCTCGCGGTCGGCCCGGCGGCGCGCGTCCTCCTCGCGGACGACAACGCCGATATGCGCGAGTACGTCGCGCGCGTGCTGCGCGAGCGCTGGACGGTCGAGGCCGTCGCCGATGGTGCCGAGGCGCTCGCGTCGGCTCGCCGCGACCCGCCGGATCTCGTGCTCACCGACGTCATGATGCCGAACCTCGACGGATTCGGCCTGCTCCGCGCGCTGCGCGACGACGAGCGCACGAGGGGTGTCCCGGTCGTCATGCTCTCCGCGCGCGCCGGGGAGGAGTCGCGCGTCGAGGGGCTCGAGGCGGGCGCGGACGACTACCTCCCCAAGCCGTTCTCCGCGCGCGAGCTCGTCGCTCGCGTCGCCACGCACCTCCAGCTCGCCCGCCTGCGGACAGCGGCCGAGCGCGAGCGCGAGCGGCTGTACGACCTCTTCATGCAGGCGCCGGTCCCCATCGCGGTGTTCGCCGGCCCCGAGCACCGCTACGAGGTCGCGAACCCGCCGTACTGCGAGATGGTCGGCCGGCAGGACCTCGTCGGGAAGAGCCTGCGCGAGGTGTTCCCGGAGCTCGGCGAGCACGAGGCGATCGCCATGCTGGACCGCGCGCTCACGGCCGGCCAGCCGCAGCGCATGGCCGAGCTGACCATCCCCGTCCGGCGCGGCGGCGCGGTGAGCGAGGCTGTCTTCAACTACGTCGCTCAGCCCATCCGCGACCCCTCCGGCGCCGTCACGGGCGTCATGGTGGTCGCCTTCGAGATCACCGATCAGGTGCTCGCGCGGCGCCGGATCGAGCAGCTGAGCCAGCACCGAGAGGAGCTCATCGCCGCGCTCGCGAAGACGAACCAGGAGCTCGACCAGTTCGCCTACGTCGCCTCGCACGACCTCAAGGCGCCCCTCCGGGGGATCGCGAACCTGTCCGAGTGGATCGAGGAGTCGCTGGCGGGGAAGCTGGACGGCGAGACGCAGGAGCACATCCACCTCCTGCGCGGGCGCGTGCGCCGCCTCGAGGCGCTCATCGACGGGATCCTTCATTACTCGCGGGCGGGGCGCCTGCGCGGCGACGTGGTCGACGTCGACACCGGCCATCTGCTCGCGGAGGTCGTCGAGCTGCTCTCGCCGCCCCAGGGCGCCCGGGTCGACATCGCGCCCGGGATGCCGACGATCGCCGCGGAGCGCGTCCCGATGCAGCAGGTGTTCCAGAACCTCATCAGCAACGCCCTGAAGCACGCGCGCCGCAGCGACGCGCGCGTCGAGGTGACGTGTGAGGACACCGGCGCTTACCTCGAGTTCGCCGTGAGCGACAACGGACCCGGCATCGCGCCCGAGTACCACGAGCGCATCTGGGATCTCTTTCATACGCTCGAGTCGCGCGACAAGGTGGAAGGCACCGGGATAGGGCTCTCCGTCGTGAAGAAGATCGTGCAGAGCCGCGGAGGGAGCGTGTCCGTCTCGTCGCGTCCCGGCGCAGGAGCCACCTTCGTCGTGCGCTGGCCCAAGCGGGTGAAGGACGAGGCCTGAGCGCCCCGGGTTGACGCAGGCCACGCGACGGTCGAAGGTGCGGGCATGCATGCGCGCCGAGAGTCGTTGGAGCCGTGGCTTCGGAGCTTCGTCGCCGACAACGGGGGTATCGCTGGCACGGTGCACCTCGTCGAGGGCGATGCGCTCGCGCTGGCCGCCGCCGTGAACATCCCCGAGAAGGTGCAGGAGATCACGCGCCGCGTCCCGCGGGGCAAGGGGATGGCCGGGCTCGCCTGGGAGCGCGACCAGCCCGTGCAGACGTGCAATCTGCAGACGGACACGTCCGGCGACGTGCGGCCCGGGGCCAGGGCGGTCGCGGCGCAGGCGGCGGTGGCGCTGCCCGTGCGCGACGCCTCGGCGAGCGTGCGCGCCGTCGTGGGGATCGCGTTCGCCGGCGAGCGCGAGCTCGGTCAGGACGAGCTCGATCGGCTCGCGCAGGGCGCCGGCGCGCTGCCGGCCTGACAAGAGCGCTCCCGCGCCGGGCCACCTCGCTGCCCGCCGCAGCGCCGCATTCTCACCCCGGCGCTGCCCGCCGCAGCGCCGCTGCATCGCCGCGCCACCGCACCACAAGGCCCTTGTTTTTCGCGGCTGCGATGCTAGCGATGCCCGCTCTCCCATGGAGACGAACGGACGCAGCGCCCCGAAAGCCGCGATCGACGCTTCGCTCGACGCGCGCGATCCGGACGCCCGCCCGCACGTCCGCGTGGAGGACCTCGTGCGCGGCGCCGCGAACGAGCGCGCCGCGGCCGGGCCAGGCGAGGGCGGCGCCACGGGCGAGCCCCTCACGGCGAAGCTCGCCCGCCGCACCGTGCCCGGCGCGCTCTACGAGCCCGGTCCCGAGGAGGGATATCTCCGGTGCACCGCGTGCGCGCACCGCTGCGTCCTCGCGCCGGGGCGCGCGGGCGCGTGCGGGATCCGCTTCGAGAAGGACGGCGAGCTCCGCGTCCCGTTCGGCTACGTCGCGCGCCATTACGTGCGTTCGGTCGAGACGAACACGATCTTCCATGTGCGCCCCGGCGCGAGGTCCCTCACCTTCGGGATGTTCGGGTGCGACCTGCGCTGTCCTTATTGCCAGAACTGGAAGGTCTCCCAGGCCCTCCGCGAGCCGGAGGGCGACGGCGAGCCCATCGACATCAGCGCCGCGGATCTCGTCGAGGTGGCCGTCGCGGCGGGCTGCGGGGTCCTCGCGAGCGCCTACAACGAGCCGATGATCACCGCCGAGTGGGCGCGCGCCGTCTTCGGCGAGGCGCAGCGGCGGGGGCTCGTCACGGCGCTCATCTCGGATGGCAACACGACGCCCGAGGCGCTCGCGTACATGCGCCCGGTCGCCGACGTGTTCCGCGTCGACCTGAAGGGGTGGAGCGCGGATCAATACCGGACGCTCGGCGGCCGCGTCGAGCCGGTGCTCGCGGCGATCGGCGAGGCCCGGCGCCTCGGCTACTGGGTCGAGGTCGTGACGCTCGTCGTCCCCGGCTTCAACGACAAGGCGGCCGGACTCCGCGCCCTCGGCGCCGAGATCGCCGGCGTCGACCCCGACATCCCCTGGCACCTCAACGCCTTCTATCCGCGTTACAAGATGCGCGATCGCATGACGACCGACCCGGCGTTCCTCGTGGACGTGGCGGGCGTCGCCTATGCGCGGGGGATGAAGTACGTTTACGTCAGCAACGTGGCCGACCGCGTCCGTGAGCTCTCGCATACACGCTGCCCCGCCTGCCACGAGGTCGTCGTGCGGCGGTTCAACTACGAGACGCAGGAGGTCCTCCTCTCCGGCGGCGCGTGCCCATCCTGCGGGACGCGCGTGCCCGGGCTGTGGGGACCGGCAGCGCCGTAGCGCCGCGCAGGCGGGCGCTCCGCTCCTGCCGAACCCGCGCGCGTCGCCGGCCGTGAGCCGACTGGGCCTGTCGCCGCGAGGTTTCTGTCTCATTTCACCAGACGCCCTGTCCGGTGCTCCTCGCATCCCGGAAGAGCCAACTTGCGTCCCGACCGAACTCCCCCGATCGCAGGAGCATCGCTGATACGCACCGCTGGGACGCACATGGGCTCACCACCCGTCGCTCGGGTGCGCGCGCCGGTGAGATGCGCGCGTCGCCATTCACTACTTGCCTCATGACGCGCCGCACCCCTGAAAAGGGTCATGATCGTGGGGCGGTGTACGATGCGCGCCGCGCGCATTTCAACATTGAAACATAAATACTCTTTCCTGGATCCCCAAAGAGCGTGTGCGTGTTAGTTGTTCAATGACCACCTGATCCCGGATCGCTGCCGAAGTCGCTTTCTCGAGGAGGTCCCATGAAGTCACCGTTCGCCCTGCGAAGGGTCGCTGGCGGTCTTTTGTCCGCCGCGGCGTCCTCTCTTGTCCTCGCGGCCAGCGCCCCCGCCCTGGCCGGGTCGTCTTATACGCTCTTCGAGAGCGGGCAGGTGCGCCCGCTCGCGCTCTCTCCCAGCGGAAACCTGCTCTTCGCGCTCAACACGCCGGATGGCCGCCTCGAGGTCTTCCGCGTCCATCACGGCGCGCTGGTCCACCGGAGCTCGATACCGGTCGGGCTGGATCCGGTCGCCGTGGCGGCGCGGAGCGACACCGAGGTGTGGGTCGTGAACCACCTGTCCGACAGCGTCAGCGTCGTCGAGCTGTCCCCTGGCGGATACGGCGGCCGCGTCGAGCGCACGCTGCTCGTCGGTGATGAGCCGAGAGACATCGTGTTTGCCGGCCCCGGGCGGCGCCGCGCCTTCATCACGGCGGCGCACCGCGGCCAGAACAACCCGAACGATCCGCAGCTCACCACGCCGGGCGTGGGCCGGGCCGACGTCTGGGTGTTCGACGCGAACCACCTGGGCCCGTCGCTCGGCGGCGAGCCGCTCGCGATCCTCACCCTCTTCGCCGACACGCCGCGCGCGCTCGCCGCCACGCCCGACGGCGCGCGCGTCTACGCCGCCGGCTTCCACTCGGGCAACCGGAGCACCGTCGTCACCGAGCTGCTCGTGCCCGACGGCGGCGCGGCGAACGGCGGCTCGCCGGGCCCGATGACCAACGCGTTCGGCGACCCGGCGCCCGAGGTCAGCCTCATCGTGAAGTTCGACGGCGCGCACTGGGTCGACGAGCTCGGCCGCACCTGGGACGAGAAGGTGCGGCTCTCGCTGCCCGACAAGGACGTGTTCGCCATCAACGCGATAACGAACCCCCCGAGGCCGATCGCCGGGCCCTCGGGCCATTTCGCCGGCGTCGGGACGATCCTCTTCAACATGGTCGTCAACCCGGTGAACGGGAAGGTCTACGTCTCCAACACCGACGCGCGGAACGAGCAGCGGTTCGAGGGCCCCGGCGCCTTTGCCGGGCAGAGCCTGCGGGGCCACCTCCACGAGAGCCGGATCACCGTGCTCCGCCCCGGCAATGCCCCCCCGCGCGTCGCGCCGCGGCACCTCAACAAGCACATCGATTACTCGGTCTGCTGCGCCCCGACGCCGAACGCCGAGAGCGAGGCGAGCCTGGCCCAGCCGGTCGACATGGCCGTCACGAGCGACGGCGCGACGCTCTACGTGGCCGCGCTCGGCTCGAGCAAGGTCGGCGTGCTCGGCACGGCCGCGCTCGAGGGCGACACGTTCGTGCCCGACGCGGCCGACCACATCGAGGTGAGCGGCGGCGGCCCGTCGGGGCTCGCGCTCGACGAGGCGCGAGGCCAGCTGTTCGTGCTGACCCGCTTCGACAACTCCATCTCGATCGTCGACACCGCGACCCGGGCCGAGACGGCGCACGTCGCGATGTACAGCCCCGAGCCGCCGGGCGTCACGCTCGGGCGGCGCTTCCTCTACGACGCGCGATCGAGCTCGGCGCACGGCGACTCCTCGTGCGCGAGCTGCCATATCTTCGGCGACTTCGACAGCCTCGGGTGGGATCTCGGCAATCCCGACGAGCCGGTCACGACCAACCCGGGCCCCTTCGTCGGACCGCTGCTCAATCTCTTCACGCAGCAGCCGATGCCCCGGCAGTTCCACCCGATGAAGGGCCCGACAACGACCCAGAGCCTGCGCGGCATGGCCAACCACGGCCCCATGCACTGGCGCGGCGATCGCACGGGCGGCAACGACGCGCCCACCGCGCAGCCGGACAGCGGTTCGTTCGACGAGCGCGCCGCGTTCATGAAGTTCCAGGCCGGCTTCACCGACCTCCTCGGCCGGAGCGGCCCGATCCCGGCCGCCTCCATGGAGGCGTTCGCGGACTTCATCCTGCAGGTGACCTATCCGCCCAACCCGATCCGCCGTCTCGACGACTCGCTCACGCCGGATCAGCAGGCCGGGCGCGACACCTTCGTGAGCAGCAACCTGGACGGCACCGCCATCTGCAATGGCTGTCACGTCCTCGACCCGGAGGGCAATCCCGGCGTCGACAAGCCAGGCTTCTTTGGAACGAACGGCAACATGACGTTCGACTTCCAGCCGCAGCTCATCAAGACGCCGCACCTGCGCAACATGTACCAGAAGGTCGGGATGTTCGGGATGGCCGCCCCGCTGTTCGGCATCCTGCCCGGCGACAACGACCCCAAGGGAGACCAGGTGCGGGGGTTCGGCTTCCTGCACGACGGGAGCTTCGACACGCTGTTCCGGTTCTTCCGCGGAATGGGCTTCTCGCCGTTCATCGGCTTCACCAACCAGTTCGGCACCTTCCCTGACAACCCGAACGGGCTGCCGGACTCGCCGGCGGGCGACGCGGTCCGCCGACAGCTCGAGTCGTTCCTGCTCGCCTTCGACTCGAACGTCGCGCCGATCGTCGGCCAGCAGGTCACGCTCACGCCCGGCAACCAGGCCGCCGCCGCTCCGCGGATCGATCTCCTGATCGCCAGGGCGGACGCCGGCGAGTGTGATCTCGTGGCGAAGAGCCACCTGACCTCGCAGGAGATCGGCTTTCTTCACACCGGAGCAGGGCAGTTCGTCGCCGATCGGATGGCGCTGCCGCCGATCCCGGACGCGGTGCTCCGCCAGATCGCCCTCGCGACGGGGCGACCCCTGACCTACACGTGTACGCCGCCGGGCTCGGGCTACCGCATCGGCGTCGATCGCGACGAGGACGGCTCCCTCGACGGCGACGAGCGCAGCGCCGGCAGCGACCCGGCGGACCCGGCCGACACGCCCTGAGCTCCGCCTCGCAGGGCGGCGCGCTGCCGGCGCCCGCTGGCCTTCACCTGTCCCGTCATCGCACCTGCACGCCGGCGCGGAGCGCGCAGTCCGGGTCGGGCGGGGACACGCAGGCGAGGGCGCACACCCCATCTGCGCCGCAGTGGAGATCGGCGCAATCGGGGTCGACGATCTCGGGGCCGACATCACACGCCGCCTCGCAGAGGCCGTCCGCGCGGCACGGGTTGTCCGCTTCGAACTCGTCGATCGTCGGCTGGATGAAGCGAGCTATCTGGTCGAGATCGGTGCGCGCCTGCACCCCGTCCAGCGTGCAGGGGTCGTCGCCGAACGAGGTCACGCCGGCGTGGCGCTCGACGCCCCCGCGCAGGAGGAACGCCGGACCTCCGGAGTCGCCGGCGCACGTGTTCATGTCGGGAACCTGGTAATAGAACTGGGTCGCGTCGATCGTCCCCGGCGTCCCGCCGACCTGGGCCGGGCCGACCGCCAGGATGGGGAACGTCACGGCGCGGCGCATGCCGAACCCCGTCCCCGCGACGCCGTCGGAAACACCGTAACCGACAAAGGTGTAGTCCGGCCCGACGTACCAGGTGGTATTTTCCATCGATTCGCGAAGGAGCGGCGCGGGCTGCACGGGCGCGTCGCTCTCCAGCTGGATGAGGGTGAGGTCGTTCTCGAGGGTTGCGGGATTGAAGGCGGGGTGCCTCCTCGACGCCTGGATCCGCGCGCTCTCCGACCGCCGGCCGAGGGTCGGGCCGAAGAAGACGCGCGTGAGCGCGCCGTGGCAGTGTCCCGCCGTGATCACGGTGCGCCGCGAGATCACGGTCCCGCTGCAGTACGCCCGGTTCCGATTGCCCACGCCCACGACATAGGCGTGCGTCGTGTCCACAGCGCCTCCAATGATGCGCTGTCGGGACGTGAGCAATGGCTGCTCGCCGTCGCCCCCGGGAGGTGCGTCCGCGCAGCCGAGCCCGCCGAGGCACAGGATCGCGATCGGGATGGCATTCTTCATACTGCAACCTTTCCGTCCAGAAATGGTGTCTAGAGCGGCGATTGCGGAGGCGCCCGCGGTTCGGCGCCGCTCGGACCCGCGGGCGCGCGGGGGGCATAACAAGCGCAGTGCCAGCGCCATGCTCCGCGAGCGCGCGAGTCGGCCGCGGGGCGTGGCGGGGAGTCCTGGAATGGCGCGCGAGCGGGGGAATCTCGTCGGGGCGATCACCGCTGGAGGGACGGCGCGGACGTTCGCTCCGTTCCGGGGAGGGCATGGCGCCGCGGTCGCGGCCCTCGCGCGCTCTCCCAGGGAGACCCGCCGGCCCGGCGGCGTCTCAGGACGCCGGCGTCACCCGGGCCGGCAGGGCGAAGCGCTCTGCGGTGCTGGCGATGTAAGCGCGGTTGAGCTCGCGGCAGGCGGGCTCGTGGCATGGCGGTCCAGCAACGGGCGGGGAGGCTGCCCGGCCGCGGCATCGCACATCATCACACGGCCAGTATAGCGGATGACCGCGGGCGTGGCAGCGGCCGTCGGGGAGCTCGCCCGCCGGTCGATCCGCGGCCGCCGCGCCGCCTTCGTCACGCGCCGGCTCGCCCAGGGGCGCCTCGCCGCCGCGCTCGCGAGCCGGCTGCCTCGCCGCCGCGCTCGCGATGCCGGCGCGTGACGAAGACGGCGCGGCGGCGAGCGCCCACGCCCACGTCAGGACGAGCTACGTTGTACCCCGATCCGCGGCGGCGCCAGCGCTGGGCGCTTTCGCTCTCTCGAAAGGAGACCATGGAGACCGCCAGAGCAGAAGCCGCCCCCGCAGCGGGCGTGAGCGATCTATCGACGCTGCCAGGGCCGCGGAGGCTGCCGCTCCTCGGCAACCTTCTCGAGATCCGGCCGACCCAGTTCCACCTCACGCTCGAGGGCTGGAACCGTAAGTACGGTGATCTCTACACCTTCCGGCTCGGCCGCACGCCGGTCGTCGTCGTCGGCAGCGCCGAGCTCGTCCAGCGCATCCTGCGCGAGCGGCCGAAGGAGTTCCGTCGCTGGAGCCCGCTGCAGGAGCTCATCGACGAGATGGGCTTCGGCGGCGTCTTCTCGGCCGAGGGCGACCAGTGGACGCGGCAACGGCGGCTCGTGATGAGCGCGTTCACCCCCGGGCAGCTGCGCGAGAGCCACGGCACGCTCTCCACGATCACCCGCCGGCTCCGGGAACGATGGCGCGCGTCGGCCGCGCGGGGCGCGCCGGTCGACGCGCGGCGAGACCTCGCCCGCTACACGGTGGATGTCACCACCGCCGTGGCGTTCGGCCTCGACATGAACCTCATCGAGCGCGGCACCGACCCCCTGTCGCACCAGCTCGAGACGGTCTTCGCGTCGCTCAACCGCCGCATCTTCGCGCCATTTCCGTACTGGCGGCACGTCAAGCTGCCCGCGGATCGGGCGCTCGATCAGGCGCTCTCGGAGGTGCGCACGCGGATGCTGGACATCCTCCGGACGGCGCGCGCGGAGCTCGACAGGGATCCGGCGCGGGCCGCGGCGCCTCGCTCGCTGCTCGAGGCGCTTCTCGTGGCGCGCGACGCCGACGACCCGAAGGCGCGGCTGTCGGAGCAGGAGGTGCTCGGCAACGTGCTCACGCTGCTGCTCGCCGGCGAGGACACGACGGCCGACACGATGGCCTGGATGCTCCACTTCATGGCCCTGCGCCCCGACGTACAGGCGCGGATGCGGGCCGAGGTCGACGCCGAGCTGGGTGACGTGGACCTGCCCGAGAGCCCGGAGCACGCGCAGCGGCTGCGCACGATCGGCGCGGTCGTGCAGGAGACCCTGCGCCTGAAGTCCGCCGCGCCGATCCTGTTCATCGAGGCCTGTGCGGACACGGTCGTCGGCCCGCTGCGGCTCGCGGCGGGAGCGCGGATGATCCTGCTGACGCGGCAGATCGGCCTGAAGGAGGAGCACTTCCACGACGCGGCCTCGTTCGTCCCGGAGCGCTGGCTGACCCCGCGGCCGGCGGGCGCCGGCAAGCACGATCCGCGCGCCGCCCTGGCCTTCGGCAGCGGCCCGCGGGTCTGCCCCGGGCGCGCGCTCTCGATGGTCGAGAGCGCGATGGTGGGCGCCATGGTCGCGCGCGACTTCGATGTATCGCTGGTCGACCCGGCGCGGCCCGTGAAGGAGCTCCTCGGGTTCACGATGAAGCCGGAAGGGCTGTTCGTCCGTTTCACCCCCCGCCGCCGCTGACGTTCCATCGAGCCTCGTTCCGGGGCAATGCTGGGGTGGATCCCACTGGCCGAGGCGCCCTGAGCCGATCCGGACAAGACGTGCATACCTCCTTCCAATCCGCAAGACTGCGCTACCTCCTGGTCCTCGGCGTCGCCGTCGTTTCCTTTGCGCTCGGATGGTTCCTTAAGCCATCCGTCCGCGTCGCTGGCTTTCCGGAGATAGGGGAGCTGCAGCCGTTCACGAAGAGAGGCTGCACCAAGGTGGGAGCGCCATTGACGGAGCTCGGGGCGTTCTCGGAGGCCTCGCTCCGCTACTCGCCCGGCGACAGCGCGCGGCTCCAGGTGGTGGCCTTCCGCCGCGCAGGCCCGGATGCGGAGCTGCTGCAGCTCGACGCAGGCGAATACGATGACGAGTTCGACGCCAGCGGGGAGGTGTTCAAGCTGCGCTGGGATGCCGCGAAGGGCTGGCAGGTCGGCGACTGTCACGTGGTCGTGAGGTACTGGCCTGGAAGGCCCTGAGCCGGGCGTCGCGCTCATCCCGCCGAGTCGAGCGGAAGTCTCACGCGACCGACAACGATTTGCACACGACTGGCTCTCCTTGCCGGTAAGCGCATGCCTCTCCTGCTGCATTACGTGCACCGCTCTACTTTCGCAGCGCAAATCGTCGCCCTCCGATTCGCCCCTTCGCGCCGAACAAAGCTGGACATGCCGCGATGATGAATTAGAGTCGCGCGCCAATGCACAACCGCTCCGACCAGTTCACCAAGAGCTTGCTGCGGGACGGGCTGAGCCTCGTCTCGGCGGCCGAGACCGAGGTCGAGGTGCTGGCGGCGACACAGAAGATCGATGTCTACAGCGTGCCTGATCCCGCGCGGGCGTCCGAGCGCGCCGCCATGGGCCTGCTCGGCGAGCTCTCGGCGGAACCGAGCCTGTTCGAGCCGTTCCACGGCACGCCGAGCCTTCGTCAGGTCCGGCAATGCCTGCGCAAGCAGCTCACGTGGCACCACGAGCTCGAGCGCCGCGCCCGCTCTGCAGCGCGCTCCGTCGCGCCGGACGAGGACACGGACACGCCGCCGCAGCCGGCGGTCGCCTTCCCTGCGCTGGTCGTCATCGGCCCCGGGCGTCCTGAGACGGTGCTCGACGCCTACCGGTGCGAGCCGGTGCAGGCTGGCGTCTACCAGGCCGTACCGGGCCTGGCGATGCGCATGGTGGTGCTCGCGGAGCTGCCCCGGACGCGCGCAACCCTGCTGCTACGGCTGCTCGGCTCGGGCCGCCGCTTTCGCGAGGCGGTGGCGGATCTGGCGGCGTTGCCCCGCGATGCCTTGGAGAAGAGCGTCGCCGTGCCGCTGCTGTTACACTTCGGGCTCGTTCAACAGGAGCCGACGACCGACGAGGAGGACGATGTGAGCGCAGCGATCCGGGCTTGGTTCGAGGAGTACACGCAGCAGCTCCGCGACGAGGGGCGGAACGAGGGGCGCGCCGAGGAGGCGGCGCGTGCCGTGCTGACCGCCCTCCGGGTTCGCGGCATCGCTGTGCCGGACATCCTGCGCAAGCGCATCCTGATCGAGAAGGATCCTGAGCTCCTGGAGCGGTGGCTTGAACGGGCGATCGTCGCTGCATCGATCGAAGATGTGCTCCCGGACCTGAGCTGAGCGATGGCAGCCAACGGCAGACTACCGAGCTCGTAAGCGTCGCGCATCACCTCCCCGCGGCCTCCGCCGCCTCTCGAGCCACCCGTGCCCCACGCCGTCATCACCTCCCCCAGCGCCGCCGCCCGCCTCGATCGGGCCGTGGGCTGGCTGCGCCGCCGGCGCCCCGCCGAGCGCGTTCTCCTCGTCGGCGCCTCGGTCGAGGCCGTGAGCGAGCTCGCCCGCGCGTCGATCCGCGGTCGCCGCGCCACCTTCGGCTGGCACCGGCTCACCCTGGGACGCCTCGCCGCCGCGCTCGCGATGCCGGCGCTCGCGGAGCGCGGCCTCGTCCCGGCCAGCGCGCTCGCCATCGAGGCCCTCTGCGCGCGCACCATCGACGGGCTCGCGCAGGACGGGTTGCTCGGCCGCTTCGCCCGCGTCGCGGATCGACCCGGGCTCCCGCGCGCCGTCGCGCGGACGCTCGAGGAGGTGCGGCTCTCCGGCGTCGCGGCGGACGCGCTCGCGCCGGCCGATCTCGACCGCATCGCCCACGCGTTCGACGCCGCCCTGGACGACGCGGGGCTCGCCGATCGCGCCATCGTCCTGCGCCTCGCGGCCGAGCGCGCCCGTGCCGCGGACGACGGCGACGCCCGCTCGCGCCACCCGCTGCTCGGGCTGCCGATGCTCCTGCTCGACCTGCCCGTGCGGTTCGCGCTGGAGCGCGAGCTCCTCGAGGCCGTCGCCGCGCGCTCGCCGGACGCGCTCGCCACCGTTCCGGCCGGCGACGCCGCGTCGCTGCGCCACCTGCAGGCGGCGCTCCGATCGCCGCCGCGGCGGGTCTCGCTGACCGCGGTCTCGGCCGCGCACGACGGCGCCGGCGCGGGCAATGGCGTGGACGACGGCGCCGACGACGGCGCGGGCGACGAGCTGCCGCCGGTGGCGCCCAGCACCTCGCTCGCGCGCCTGCAGGAGCACCTGTTCGATCCGCTGAACGACGAGGCCCCCGGGCTCGGTGACGAGGTCGAGATCCTCTCCGCGCCCGGCGAGAGCCGGGAGTGCGTGGAGCTCGCGCGCATCGCGCTGCGCGAGGCCGCCCGCGGCGTGCCGTTCGAGCGGATGGCGATCCTCCTGCGCGCGCCCGAGCAGTACCGCGCGCACCTCGTCGAGGCGCTGCGCCGGGCCGGGATCCCCGCGCACTTCGCGCAGGGCTCGGTGCAACCCGACCCGGCGGGCCGCGCATTGCTCGCGCTGCTCGCGTGCGCCGCCGAGCACCTGTCGGCGTCGCGCTTCGCCGAGTACCTCTCGCTCGGGCAGGTCCCCGACGCGACGCCCGCGGGCGAGCCGCCGCCCGCCGCGCCCGAGGCCGACCGCTGGGTGCCGCCGGACGACGACCTCTTCCCCGAGCTCCTGCGCGGCAGCCTCGACGAGGCGCCTCCGGACGACGACATGGCGGGGGAAGATCTCGGGTTCGATCCGCCAGGGAAAAGCTTCAATCCGACGACCCTCAACCCCGGTCCGGCGACCCTCAACCCCGGTCCGACGGCCCCCAACCCCGGTCCGACGACCCTCAACCCCGGTCCGACGGCCCTCAACCCCGGTCCGACGACCCTCAACCCCGGTCCGACGGCCCACAGCGCCGATCCGACAGCCCATCCCCCCGATCCGACAGCCACAACCCCCGATCCGACAGCCCACCTCCCCGATCTGACAGCCCAGGGCCCCGACGCCCCCGTGCACGACGGCACCCTGCGCGCCCCGCGGCGCTGGGAGCGCATCCTCGTCGACGCGGCGGTGATCGGCGGGCTCGATCGGTGGGAGGCGCGGCTCTCCGGCTTCGAGCGGGAGCTCCGGCTGGAGCTCGCACGCGCCCCCGAGGATCGCGACGCCGCGCGCATCGCGCGGACGCTCGCGGACCTCTCGGCCCTGCGCGCCTTCGCGCTGCCGCTGCTCGCGGCGCTGCCCAGCCCGGGCGAGCGCGCGACCTTCGGCGAGTGGCAGCGCCGCCTCTCGGCCCTCGCGACGCGCGCGCTCCGGCGGCCCGAGCGCGTGCTCGCGGTGCTCGCCGAGCTCGCGCCGATGGCCCACGTCGGCCCGGTGGACCTCGGCGAGATCCGCCTCTGCCTCTCGCGCCGCCTCACCGACCTCGTGCTGCCACCGGCCGCCCGCCGCGACGGGCGCCTCTTCGTCTCGCCCATCGAGGGCGCCCGCGGGCGCTCGTTCGATGTGGTCTTCGTCCCCGGGCTCGCCGAGCGGATCTTCCCGCAGAAGGTCGTCGAGGACCCGATCCTCCGCGACGCCCTCCGACGGGCGATCGCCGGGGGCGACTCGGGCCTCGACACGAGCGACGACCGCGTGGCGCGCGAGCGCCTCGCGCTCCGGCTCGCGGTCGGCGCGGCCCGCCAGCGGCTCGTCGTGTCGTACCCGCGCGTGGACATGGATCAGTCCCGCCCTCGAGTGCCTTCGTTCTACGGCCTCGAGCTCCTGCGCGCGGCCGAGGGCAGGCTGCCCGGCTTCGGCGAGCTCGAGCGCCGCGCCGAGCAGGGCGGCGCCGCGCGCATCGGCTGGCCCGCGCCCGCGCGGCCCGAGGACGCCATCGACGCGGCCGAGCACGATCTCGCGCTGCTCGAGACGCTCTTCAGCCTGCCGGAGGCGCAGACGGTCGGCACCGCGCGCTACCTGCTCAACGCCAACCCCCACCTCGCGCGGGCGCTCCGGTTCCGCGCGCGGCGCTGGATCCCTGGCTGGACGACCGCCGACGGGCTGTTCAAGCCGATCGCGGAGGCGCGCGAGGCGCTCGCGAAGCACGCGTTCGAGCGCAGGTCGTTCTCGCCGACCGCCCTCCAGCACTTCGCCGCGTGCCCTTACCGCTTCTTCCTCTACGCCGTGCACAAGCTCGCCCCGCGCCCGGCGCCCGAGGCGATCGAGGAGCTCGACCCGCTCCAGCGCGGCCGGCTCGTGCACGACGTGCTCTACGAGGTGCTGGTCGCCCTGCGCGACGCGGGCAAGCTGCCGCTCGGCCTGCCCTCGCTCGACGAGGCGCGGGCCGAGCTCGATCGGGCGCTCGACCGCGTCGCCGCGCGCTACGCGGACGAGCTCGCGCCGGCGATCCGACGCGTCTGGGATGACGGCATCGCGTCGGTGCGAGCCGACCTCCGGGAGTGGCTGCGGCGCGCCGCGGAGGACCGCGACTGGGAGCCGATCCATTTCGAGCTGTCGTTCGGGCTGCCGCGCCGCCTCGCCATCCGCGATCCGGGGAGCTCGGACGCGCCCGTGGAGCTCGACTGCGGCGTCCGGCTCCGTGGCTCGATCGACCTTGTCGAGCGGAGCGTGTGGGGCGCGATGCGGGCCACCGACTACAAGACAGGCAAGGCGCGGGCGCCGCGCGACGCGGTCGTGAGCGGCGGCGGCACGCTCCAGCCGGTCCTCTACGCGCTCGCGCTGGAGAAGCTCATGCCCCCGGGCACGCAGGTCGAGTCCGGGCGGCTCTATTACTGCACCTCCGCCGGCGGGTTCACGGAGGTGCCGATCTACCTGGACGCGCGGGCGCGCGACGCGGCCGCCCAGGTGGCAGGGATCATCGGGGACGCGATCGACAAGGCGGCCCTCCTGCCGATGCCGGCGGAGGGGGCATGCGCGCAGTGCGATTACCGGCCGGTGTGCGGGCCCTACGAGGAGCTCAGGACCGGGAAGATCAAGCGGCGCGACATCGAGCCGCGGCGGCGTCTGGAGCAGCTCCGCCGGCTCGCGTGAACGCGCGTGTCGCACGGAAGCGTCGCCTCCAGGCGGCGGCCCCCGATCGCCGCGGGCGTCGCCGGGGATGTATACACTCCACCATGCACAGCAAGATCGCTTTGCCCTGCGCCCTGCTCGCGCTCGCGGCGGCGGGCACCGGTTGCAATCTCATTTTCGGCATCGAGCCTGGCACGGAGGGCGCGTCCTCCGCTTCCTCGACGACGACGAGCACCGGATCCGGGGACGGTGGCTCTGCCCAGACGACGTCGGGCGCCGGCGGTGACGGAGGTGATGGCACCGGCGGTGACGGCGGCGACGGCGACGGCGCCGGCGGCAGCGCCGGGGGCACGCCCTCGTGTCCCCCGTCGAGCTGCGCCGCGGGGGAGTGCCCCGTGACGCGAATGCCAGGAGAGCTCGGCTCCAACGTGAAGGGGATGGCGGTCACGCGGGATCTCGTGCTCCTGGCCAACAACCAGGCCATCGTCGCCATCCCGAAGGACGGCGGGGCCGCGCGCACGCTCCCGGGCACCTACGGGTTCGGCGATACCGCCTGGGTCACCTACTCGGGCGGGCAGCTCTCGTGGATCAACTGGAGCAACGGAGACGTGCTGGGGATCTCCATCGAGCCGCCGAGCTCCAGCCCGATCCAGATCGCGCAGGTCCCCCTGCAGGAAGGCGAACCGGCGGCCACGGCCTTCGGCCGGATCGCCTCCTTCGGCGACAGCGTCTACTGGGCGACGCAGTCGCCCGCGGCCGTCTGGCGAGCCAAGGCCGACGGCAGCCAGGCTATCGCCGAGCTGGTCGCCTCCAGCGACCGCCCGATCGGCGTCGCCGTCGACGCGACGCACGTCTACTGGTCGGACTACTTGGCGCGCCAGATCCTGCGCAAGACGAAGGACCCGCTTGGCGCCGCCGCCGAGGTCTTCGCGGAGACGAATGGCAACCCGACCGAGCTGGTCCTCGCCAACGGCGTCGTGCACTGGGTGACCGACAACGCCGGCGCGATCCAGTCGAAGGCGACGGACGCGGCGCCGAGCGCCCCGCCCTTCACCACGACGGTCGACACGCAGGCCGTCGCCAAGTCGCTCACGGTGGATGACGAGTTCGTCTACTGGACCGTTTACATGAACAGCAAGGGGCAAGGCGAGGTGCGGAGGGCACACCTCGGCAAGGGCGACACGGTCACCCTCGCGACCGGGCAGCCGTACTTCTTCGAGATCGCCGTCGACTGCGGATCCATCTACTGGAACGTCAACGACCTAGAGGCCGAAGAGGAAGGCGTGGTGTTCCAGATGCCGAAGCCCTCGAACTGAGCACCTCGTCCCCCGCGTCTGCGAAGGATTGCACGCTTCCGAGCCGCCTGGCAGGCGCGGTGGCTACGCGGTGCCCTCCGCCTCTTCTTTTCTGGGCCACGTGAACCGGAACGTCGCGCCGCTCTTGCCGTCCGACTCCACCGACGCCCGACCGCCGCGGCTCTCCACGATCTTTCGCACGATGGCGAGGCCGATCCCCGTGCTCTCCACCTTGTCCCTCGCCTGCAGCGTCTGGAACATCCCCCACACCTTCTCCTGGAACGCAGGCGCGATACCAGGCCCGTTGTCGGTCACGGAGACCTCGACCCTGTCGCCCTGCTCCCGGGCGGACACGGAGACCGCCGCGTCCTCGCGGCCCGCGTGCTTGAGGCCGTTGGTGATCAGGTTCATGAGCACCTGTTGCAAGGGCACCCTGTAGGTCCGCAGGGTCGCCGGCGGCACGTCGAGCGTCACCCGCGCGGGCGGCCTCGGGGCGATGAGCTCGACCACCTCCCTCGCCAGCCTCTCGAGGTCGACGCTCTCCGGCTTCTCGCGGAACCTCGTGGCGCGGGAGTAGGCCAGGATCCCCTCGATCAAGGCCTCCATGCGCCGCACGCGCCCGCGCAGGAGCTCCATCTGATGGCGCGTGTCCTCGGTGAGCTTGTCGGAGAGGTCCTCCTCGATCCACTGGGCGAGGCTCGCGATGCCCCGGAGCGGCGCCTTCAGATCGTGGCTCGTCACGTACGCGAACTGGTCGAGCTCGGCGTTGGTCCGCTCCAGCGCGCGGATGAGCGATTGCGCCTCCTGGAACCGCCTCGCGTTGTCGATCAGCAGGGCGACCCGGTTGGCGAGCTCCTCGGCGAGCGCGACGTCCGCCTCGCTGAAGCGACGTCCCGACTCCGCGTGGACCAGCGTCAGCGCGCCGATGGTCCGGTCGCGCCCCCGGAGCGGGACGACGACATACGACCTCAGCCCGAGCGACCGGATCAGGCGCAGGTGCTCGGGGCTCTGCGCCGCGGACTCGATGGCGGCGTCGGGGATGTCGGCCATCCACTCGGAGCGGCCGGCGCGGATCACCGCCGGCACGCCCGCCGGGGCGTCGGGCCGGGGCGGGTCCATCGCCCGGAGGCGCTCGGCGAGCTCGATCTTCGCGGGATCGCAGTGATGGACGGCCACGCGCTCGATGGAATCGCCGTTCAGCATGTCGACCGCGCACCAGTCGGCCAGGGTGGGGACCGCCAGGTGGGTCAGCTGCGTGAGCCGCGACGCGACGTCGAGCGAGCCGGAGAGCGCGGCGCCCGCCTCGCTCAGGAGGCGGAGCGTCGCCTGCTGCCGCTCGAGCTCCGCCGCGAGCATCTCCGCGCGCGCCCGGGCCTCGCGCTCCCGCTCGAGGAGGCGCGCCCTGTCCAGCGCCGACGCGCACTGCGCCGCCACGCTGAGCAGGAACTCGCGCTCTTCGGGGCTCCACGCCCGCTCGTTCGCGAACGTGAACGCGAGCCCGCCCAGCAGCGCCGCGTGGGCGACGATCGGCAGGACGGCGAGCGCCTTCACGTCGTCGCGGACAGGCCGCAGGGCCGCGAGCTCGGGGTACGCGGCGTGCAGGCTTTGCGTCGTGTCCACCCAGATGGGGCGGCGCTCCCGGAGCGCCTCCGAGAGCGGCAGTCGGGCGTCGAGGTGCACCCGCGCGTAAGGGCTCGTGCGCTGCTCCTCGAGCCCCGCGTGGCCGACGAGCGTCGCGACGCCTGCCGCCTCGTCCGCCGTGTACACCATCGACGTCGAGGCGCCGAGCACCCGGTGGATGTCGCTCACGACGGCGGCGGACACCTGCTCGACCGTCACGACGCCGCTCAGCGCGGTGCTGACCGCGAGCAGCGCCTGGGTGAGCCGGGCGCGGCGATCGAGCTCCTCGACCCGCCTCGTGAGCTGCGCCGCGAGCTCGCCGCGCTCGGCCTCGACCTGCTTGAGGCGCGAGATGTCGGCGAATACCGAGATCCCGCCCTCGAGCTCGCCGTCAGGCCCGATGATGGGCGCGGCGCTCCCGAGGACCATGCCATACGTGCCGTCGAAGCGCTGAATCCGGGTCTCCTCGCTCTCGATGACCTGCCGTGCGGACATCGCGCGGGCCATGGCCCAGTCCTTTGCCTCGTACGGGCGGCCGTCCTCGTGGAAGGCGCGATAAAGCGTCCAGTCGTTGATCGATTCGGTCGAGGCGCTGCCGGCCCAGATGCGCTCCGCCGCCCGGTTGTGCAGGACGAGCTTCCCGGAGGCGTCGCAGAGGATGACGCCGTGCGGGCTGTGCTCGAGCACGGCGTCGAGCCACCCGCGATCCCGGGACCCCACGGCGCGGAGCCGCTCGAGCTCACGCTTGAGGGCCTCGAGGTCCGTCGTATCGACGCGGGCGGCGGGCGCGGGGGACGGGCCGGTGTGCGCGGAGGTTCTCATAAGATGATGGCCACCGGCGCCTCGCGGAAGGCCGAGGCGCCGGGCGGGCGGACGTCGCTTGGAGCTTACGCGCATCGATGGCGCGGCGGAAGGCGGCGCGACCCGGCCGAGCGGGTTCCTCAGCGCGCGGCGCGCGTGCGGCTCGGCGCACGCGTCGGCGCACGAGATGTCCGGCTTCCTGGCGGCGTATCCGGGCGCCTTGTCCGGTGCAGCACAGGCGCGGGCGGACGGCGGCCGACTGCGTCACGCCCTCGCGCGGGCGAGTGCCCGAGCGGGTCCTTGGGATCCTGGTCGATCGCCGGGCCGGCCGCTGCGCATCGGCCGGGGTCGACGCCGAGCGGGACTGCGACTCTCGCGGCGATCCCGCAAGGGGCGCAGGAGCTCTCGGGGAAATGACGATGCAGGCTTAGGGCTCCACCTCGCTCACCATCCTCGCTTCCCGAACCCAGATGTTCGGGGCCGATAACCGGCAGGTGAGCGCGACAGCGCGCCGGTGTCGGGCCAAGGAGCAAGCAATGATAGGCAATCGTTCAGGTCGCCTCATGGCGATCATGTTCGCTGGAAGCTTTGTGCTCGCGGGGGCCGGCGGCTGCATCGGCAGCAGCGATGACGCCGAGGCGGATCGCGATGGAACGGCTGGGCACGAGAGGGCCGGCACGGGCCCCGACGGCAGGAGCCACGGACAGACGGGCCGAGACGGCGCGCGAGGCGCCGGCGGGAGGGGCGGTCGAGCGCAGGCCGGCGGCAGGCAGGGAGGCCGCGAGCAGCCCGGCCATCAAGGCGGCAGGCAGGGCGGCGAACGGGCCGGCGGCCAGCGCGCCGGCGACAGGCAGATGTGCGGCGAGCAGGCCGGCTATCAAGGCGGCAGGCAAGGAGGCCGCGGACAGAGCGGCAGTCAGGGCGGCAGGGAGGGAGGCCGCGGACAGAGCGGCGCGACGCAGCAGCCGTCGGACGCGGAGCTCACGATGCTGATCTCGTTCATCCACCAGAAGGAGGTGGATCTGTCGCAGATCGCCTTGGACAAGGCCGAGTCGCCGGATGTGAAGCGCTACGCCGAGCAGCTCATCGAGGAGCAGTCCCAGTCCGAGCAGATCGGCGCGGGCTCGAGGGGTTCAAGGTTCAAGATGGAGTCGTGCCCGCGCTGCCGAGAGCTCGACAAGAGCTCGACCGAGGTGAGCGGAGCGCTGGAAGAGGAGGAAGGCGCCGAGTTCGACAGGGCCTTCATCTGGTCTCAGATCTCCTTCCATCGCCGCGCCCTCGAGCTCCTCGACACGCCGCGCGTCGCGAACGCGGAGAACGCCGAGATACGATCGCGCGTGGAGGCGATGCGAGCGGACGTCGAGCAGCGCCTGACAGAGGCCGAGCAACTGTTCTGCTTGCTGCTCAACGAACAGCGGACAGGCGACCAGCAGCAACGCACTCAGCAGGAAAGCAGCGAGCCCGGCCAGCAGCAACGCGGCCAGTTCGGCGGGGCGCAAACCGGGCAGCAGCAGGGCATCCAGCCTGGCCAGCAGCAGGGCACCCAGCGCGGCCAGCAGCAGCAACGCGGCCAGGTCAGCCAGATGCAGCCTGGCCAGCAGCAGGGCGCCCAGCTCGGCCAGCAGCAGCAACGCGGCCAGCAGCAACGCGGCCAGGTGAGCCAGGTGCAGCCCGGACAGCGGCAGGGCACCCAGCTTGGCCAGCAGCAACGCGGCCAGGTGAGCCAAGCGCAGCCCGGCCAGCAGCAAGGCAGCCAGCTGCAAGGCCCCCAGGCCTACGCGCAGCGGCAAGGGGAATCGCAGAAGTCCCAGTAACAGGGCTTCATGTCCCGCAGGGCGGCGGCGACGGCGCCTGCTCGCGGCCTCCGCGAGCGCCAAGCTCCCCGAGCGCGACCCCGCCTACCCGATCCAATAACGGCGTCCATGGTCTCGTGACCGCGATGGCGGGCGAGTAGGCCCCTGCCCGCGGTCGCTCAGGCGAGCCGCGCGCGTCAGGGGTCGATCCACGTCCACGGGAAGTCGACCTCCACAAGCGTGTCGGCGCCGTCGAGCACGTCGACGCTCTCGACGCGCACGATATCGCTCATCGGATCTCCGTCGAAATCCACGAGCCAGACGTCGACGTCATAGTACCCCTCGGAGAGGCCGTCGATGGTGAGGCCGAGATCATCGCAGTCCCCCACCGCGTCGACGACGAGGAAGCCCGCCTCGTCCTCGACGCTGACCGCGACCCCGCTCACGTCGTGATCGAAGCACTCCCACGGGTCGTGGCTGCCGTCGATGGTCAGGGCGACGGTGAGCGAGCCGCGCGTGAGGTGATCGTGGTCATCGTCATGATCGACGACGATGCACCCCGTGAGCGAGGCAGTGGCGAGGACGCAGCCAGCGAGACCGGTGAGCACCTTCGAAAGTTTCATGGGGGTCGTCTTCCTTTATCCAAGTCTGGCGCTGTCGCGCCGATGCGCGGCACGGCAGCAAGCGCTATACCAGCGAGCGGCGCGCTGCGATGCGCCGGCGGCGCTCCGCCTTCGCCGGGTGGCACCGCAGTTGCTCCTGTGAACCCCCCATGGAGATGAACGTGCCAGTCCTCGATATTTCCTCCCCCAGAGCTGCGGCGCGCGCTCAGCAGCGCAGCAGCAGGCTCGCCGTGCTGGCCGCGCTCGTTGCGCTCGCGCTCCTCGGCGCGACCGGGTGCGTGGCAGAAGTCCACACAAGGGCCGCAGCGCCGGCGCATGCGACCGTCACGTACCAGGAGTTCGCGGTGTACGAGGAGCCGGTCGTTCACATCGCAGCGGCGCCGGTCCACGTCGAGGCCTACCCGCGCGTGTACTACCGCGGGACCTACGTCTACTATGTGGACGGCCGCTGGTACTACCCGTCGCACCACGGCTGGGTCTACTACCGCGACGAGCCGCGCGCCCTGGTCCGCTACCGCGTCGACTTCGAGCGACACGGCCATCATCACCATCACCACGTGCACCGCCCAACCACGGTCAGGCCGGCAGCGACGGTCCGGGCGGCGGCCACGGTCCGAACGGGGGCCTCGGTCAGGCCGGCAACCTCGGTCAGGCCGGCAACCTCGGTCAGGGCGGGGGCGACGGTGACCGCAGGAGCCACGGTCAGGCCGGCGACTCCGGCGAAGCCAGCGAAGAAGCATCGCGTGGAGCGTCGACGGCACCACGTGGAGGAGAGGCACCCCGAGCGCTGACGGCCGTCTCATCGTTGGCACAAACGTTGCGCATGTACCAGCGACGCGGGGCGTCGCATGACCGCGCTCCCCTCGGGGGCGCCTCGGCCCGCGCGCGGGTCCTGCCTCCCCGATCCCCTAGCCCGCCCTCCCGCTACCCACCCTTCGCGGCGTCGGCAAAGGCCTTCCAGGTCGCCTCGGCCGCGCCCACGCAGGCGCGCGTCCCGTCGCGCACAATGGGCGTGCGGAGCAGGAGCGGATCGTCGACGAGGAGCTCCGCGATCCGCGCCTCGCTCGGGCCGAGGTGCTGGAGGCCCCGCTCCTTCACCCGCGCGCTCTCTGCGTCGTAAAGCGCGCGCACGCCGCCCACCGCGCGCGCCACGCTCGCGAGCTCCCCCTTGGAGAGGCCCTTCTCGCGCAGATCGACGAGCTGCACCTTGATGCCCCGGTCGGCGAAGAACCGCTGCGCCGCCCGCGTCGCCTTGCACTTGGCCGTGCCGAAGATCTGGATCATGCGCGTCGCTCCTCGGTGAAATGGCTACCTCTCCGCTCCGGAGGGCAGCGCGGGCGCGGAGCATAGCAACCGTTGCCCGGACGGCGCAGGGCCAGCGGCGCGCAGGACGCTCCGCGTCGTTCCCGAGACGCTTCATCCCGAAGCGCCCTCGAAACGCTTCGCCCCGAAGCGCAGCTCAGCAGCGCCGCCGCGCGCGCGGGTCGATTCTTCCGACCTGCGGTGCCGTCCGCTGCCGTCTTGGATCCATCCGCCCCGTCGCGGCCGCTCCACCAGGTGGCGACCTCGCTTCGCCCTACGAGGCCGCCCGCTCCGGTCTCGCCCCCCTCCCCCCGCCGGACGGTCCCGGCATGCCGCGACCTCGCCGTGTCCCCCTCCGAGGCCGCCCGTGTCGGTTCGAGGGCGACCCCCTCGCGAGGCCCTCCGCCATTTCGTCACGTCGCGCCCTCCGGCCCCCCTCCCCCGCGCGGTCGAGCGTGACGCGGCCGCTCGCCCGGCAATGTATGCTCGTCCGGCAACGCCCACGCGCGCGCCGCCATCCCAGGACAACGAGAACGCGCCGCGCCGAGCGGGGCAACAACACCGAAAAACGTCGGTAAAATGCGCCATGTCGACGGTCGATTCGTTTTCCTATTTACGTCCTCGGCGGTTAGGATATCGAGGCGCATCGATGATCGTGCCCCCTCACACCCTTCGCGGTCGGGTACGACGCAGCGGCAACACTGGAGCGCATTGAATGAGGTTCCGTCCCTCGCTCTCGACGAGCGAGTCCGAATCGAGTCATCCCGTTTCCATCGCTTCCGCGGGCGGACGCGCGGGCGAGCGCGCGCCGGCTCGGCGTGCGAAGGCCGCCAGCGCGCAAGCCACGCTCGGAGCGACCGAGCTCTACTTCCGGTCGCTCGCCGGCAGCCAGCCGCTGACGCGCGAAGGCGAGGTCGCGATAGGCCGTCGTATCGAGGCGGGCACGCTCGCCTGCTTCGAGGCGTGGGTCCGGTCGCCCGTCGCCCTGCGCGAGCTCGCCTCGACGGCGGAGGACGTCCAGGTCGGGGCGCTGAGCCTCCGCGATCTGCTGTGCGAGGCCGACGCGGGTGATCCCGAGGCGGACGCCTCCGCGAAGCGGCTCGCGGAGCTGCTCGGGCTCGCCCGCTCGCTCCTCGGCCGGCAGATCGCCGAAGACGGCGTGGAGACCGCCCTCGCGGGCCTCGCCGCAGGCCTCGCCGAGCTGCGCCTCGATCCGACCTTCGAGGAGCGCATCGAGCGGAGCCTTCGTGCAGCAGCGGCCGAGGCCGACAAGGCCGAGCGCGCCACGATCGAGGCCACGCTCGCGGCGATCGCCCGGGGGCGCCGCGCCGTCGCCCAGGCGAAGTCCGAGCTCGTCCAGGCGAACCTCCGGCTTGCGGTCGCCATCGCGCGGGAGCACCAGCGCTTCGGCGTCCCGTTGCTCGACCTCGTGCAGGAGGGGAACCTCGGCCTGATCCGCGCCGCCGACAAGTTCGAGTACCGCCGCGGCCACCGCTTCGGCACCTACGCCGCGTGGTGGATCAAGCAGGCCATCAAGCGGACGATCCTCAACCAGGGAAAGCCCGTTCGGATGCCGGTCCACCTCACCGCGATCCGGAGCCAGGTGGTGCGCGCCCGGCGAGATCTGGTGCAGGAGCGGGGGCGCGAGCCTTCCGTCGAGGAGATCGCGGAGCGCAGCGGCCTCACCGTGGAGAAGGTGCGGGTGATCAGCGAGCTCGCGCTCGAGCCGCTCAGCCTCGACGCCCCCGTCGGCGAAGAGGGGGATACCCGGTACGGCGATCTGCTGGCCAACGACGAGCCCACGCCCGCGGACATGCTGGCCCGGCGCCGCCTGATCGAGCAGACGCGCGAGCTGCTCGACTCGCTGCAGCCGCGCGAGCGCGAGCTCCTGCGGCGCCGCTTCGGCCTCGACGGCAACGAAGACGAGACGCTCGAGGAGATCGGGCAGTCGTTCTCGCTGACGCGGGAGCGCATCCGTCAGATCGAGGCGAAGCTGCTCGAGAAGCTCCGGACGCGCTCGCGGCAACGAGAGCTCGGCTCTTATCTCGAGGGGTGAGGGCGCGGGTAGCGCCGGCGCGCTTCAGCAGCTGTACCCGACCGCCCCGCCCAGCCCGTGAGACGAGCCGTTCTCGTACGCGACCTCGACGTGGTTGGGCACAAGGGCGACCTCGAAGATTATGCGCCACTGCACGGGCAGGCCGGGGCCGAGGGCCACGCGCGCGCCGAACGCGCCGCCGGCCTCGGGGAGCCCGTCGCTCAACGTCCCGGCGAAGAAGTAGACCGGCGTGACGGGGGACCGAGCGTGTAGCGCGCGACGCGCACCTCGCCGTCGAAGCCACGACGATCGTCAACGTCGGTCGAGCCGGCGCTCGCCGAGAGCCCGCGGAGAGGTACGGAACCCACGACGCGCTGTCGGGCCGGTAGACCCGCACCAGCCGAGGAGCAGCCTGCTCTCGAGGACCCGCACGCCGCTGCCCGCGCGCGCACCGAAGGCGAGATCCATCTGAAAACGCCGCATCGGATAGGCGAGGGCAGCGCCCGGGGCGAGGGCGCCGGCCATCCCTGACACGGCCGCGAGCTTCCACGCGGCGCGCGTCCCTGTCGCCCGGTCCCGATCTGACCTTGGCCGTCGCTGCCCCAGCAGAACACCCCGCCCTCCTCGTCCAGCGCGCAGGTGTGCTCCCGCCCGGCGGCGAGAGGGGACCGCGCGCATGTCGAGCGCCGCCCGCACCGGCACGGAGACCAGGTTGGTTTTCCTAGGAGCCGAGCTGGCCGCTCTGGTTGGAGCCCCAGCACACGACGCTGCCGTCGTCGAGCAGCGCGCAGCTGTGGCGCCTGCCGGCGACGACGGCCCTCGCACCGGCAACGCTCTCGACGAGGGTGACGCCGACGACCTCGACGACCTCGTCGGCGCTGTCGAAGATGGGCCCGCCGCCGCTCTGGCCGTTGAGGTCCCAACCCCAGCACGCCACCTGTCCCGTGCCGAGCGCAGCGCAGCTGTGGCGTCCGCCCGCCGCCCGCCGCCCCCGCCGCAACGTCGGTCGCGCCGCGCACACCGTCCTTGCGGGCGGCTCCGTCTCCCCGGCACCACACCGTGCCTAGGTGCATCTTACCGTGTTCCCGCGGCTTCTATCGCACGCTCTGGCTCGGCCACGCCAGCCGACGATCCGGCCCGGTGCACGACAACCGGGTAAAAACGCCCGTTCCAACAGCACCTGACACGGATTGAGCAGGCAAACGACCCTACCCAAACGACCCGGGTTGCGTCGGCCCCAAAACGCCCCAAAACGACTGACCTAGGTTGCATCGCGACCAGGTTGCCGCGGCCGGGAGTGCGGCCGCGGCTACCCGGAATGACTATCCCATGGGTTCGCCTTCCGATAGGAATCATCCCGCTCGGCCAACCATAGCGTACAGTTCGCTGCCTCTGACGCCGCTTCCTACGCGTTCGGCACCGCCTGCAGCCGTACGAAAGGGTATACCGCAGCACGCCGCTTCGGCCGTCCACACCGCCGGCCCCAGACGGACGCGCCCCACGACAAGGCGCGGATGCCCTTGCCCGTCCTGCCCGCCTCCCTGCCGCGCCGCTGCTAAGGCTCTACACCGTGAGCACGACGTCGGCCACGCTGGCGCCGTGAAACGTGCGCATCCACCACGTCCCCGCGGGGAATACAGCGCTGCGCACGCCGGCACACCATCGTTCGAGTGCCGCACGGTACGACGCGCGAAACGCACGCACAGCGGCACCTGCGATTCGCCACGCGTCCCCCTGATTGCGACCAACCGCAAACGTCGGATTGCCGTAGCGCAGCGGCTCGAAGCTCGTCACGCGCTCGTAAGGGGACACCCTGCTGGCCCTCTCGGCGCCCAAGAAGCGAAGTCCTCGTCGCTGCACCTCCGCGCGGGCCCGCGCTTCCTGTCGCTCGAGCTCGGCAGAGACATCCTGGCGAAAGCTCTCCGCGCTGTCCTGCCCGATGGCTGGCGGAAGCGCGAGCGAGACGGTCACCTCCTCGGGCCACTGGGGGTTTTCCGGGTCGAGATACACCGAAGGCCGTGCCGCGCGCAGGACGCCGCGACCGAGCTCGTCCACATTTACCTTGGCGCCCGGCCACTCGCGAGCATGCTGCACCAGGCCAGCGGCGACGGGATTCGCCATGACGTAAGCAATCTTCTCCACCACCGCCGCGCGCGTCAGCAGCCGCACCACGCTCGTGGCCTTGTGGTCCCACACGGGGCCTTCCCACCCGCGAAGCACCTTCGTGCCGAGCGCGACGATGCGATGGAAGAATTGCAAGAACCGCGGCAGGACGCCCCTCGTGTCTGTCACGACCAGGTGCAGATGCGTTGACATGGCGCAGAGCGCATGGACCTCGATGCCGTAACGGCGGGTCGACACCGCGAGGACGTAGACGAGGAGCCGGGTGATTGCCGCGTCCGGGCGGAAGAGCAGGTGCCGGCGCAGGACGCGACGGGTGATGAGGTAGGTGGCTCCGGCAGCGATCTCGCGGGGCTGGCTCATGACAGGTGCACCGTGACAAGCTTTGTGCCACGGGTTTTCGTCAATCATTTCGCTGCTCGACCACGCTTCGTGGGTGGCGGCCGCCTGGCGGTCCGCCACCTGAGCTGGAGCCGTTGCCTACTCCCCAGCCTGACCTGGGTTGCTGTTAGTCCGACCCAGGTCGGAACGCCAACCTGGTCTGCGAACCTGGCCCACCGCCAACCTGGGTCGGACCCGATGCAAACCTTCGGTCCGCTGGGTCCGCCGCGCCAACCTGGGTGGGGTCCGAACCTGGGAACCGCAACGCTCACACTGTAACTCACATTTTCTCTTGCGCATCTACGGCGCCCAGCCGTATGGCATCGACGGGCCGCGAAGACGCTTCTGAACGGGGGAGGATGAAAGCCAGCTGGAACCTCGCCGCGCAAACGCCGGGGGGGCTTCCTGCATAGCGTGAATCATGAGGTGCGCCTCTGCGCACGCCGCGAGGAAGCGCCGCCGTCGGCACGATGGTTCACCGGAATTCCCCTGTCCGGGTGGGATTGGCCATCACGGAGCCAGAGCCCGCGCACTTGTGCGGCGCAACCGAGATATGCCACCTCTGCAGGCCTGGGTGCGCCCGGCGGCGTTCGACCCCTACAGCGACGATGGGAGATTGCCGTCAGTATACAAATCGCCCACGCACTTCGAGAGGTACGGGAGCGCTTGACCTTCGCCACAAGGGAGCGACGCCGCCCAGTAGCCGCCTCCCAGCGCGCTGGCCGTTGCGTATTTCCTCGCCCGGGTCCTCCTCGGCCGGCGCGGGCGCCGCAGAGCCGCCGCCGGCCTGCACCGGCCCGGGCTGTGGACGGCCCCGTGAACCACGGTTGCGGCGCGACGACGAAGGCTCCGCGCGAAGGCTCCGCGTGAACCAGGTTGCGGCGCGGAGGCTCGTGATAGTCTCGCTTCGCGCTCACCAGCATCCGGGTAGAAGGCGCAAGGGGCGGATTGAACAGCGACGACAGAGGGCGCGGTGCCGAACGGGGTGGACCGTCCAGGGAACGACGCCGCGGGGATCCGTCGGCGCCGGACGACACGCTGGCACGCGCCGTGGCCGACGCGTCGATGGCCCTCTCGCGCGCCGGCGATGACAGTCCGCAGCAAGCGATCGTGGTGGCGGCGGCGCGCGTCCTCCACGCCGACATCGCCTGCCTCTACGATGTCGCGCAGGCGCCGCACCCGCTCGGGCTCGTCGCCTGCGCAGGCGGCAGCGCGGACTCGCTGGACCCCCTGCGGCGCCTGCCGCTCGACGCCCCGAGCCTCGCCGGCGCCGCCGCCCGCACGGGCATCGTGCAGGTCGCGCCCGAGGACGAGAGCGCCGACGCGCTCCTGGACGCCGGCCATCTGCGCCGACGCTGCGGCTGTACCCACGCGTTCGCGATCCCCATCGCCTTCGCCGGCACCCTGCGCGCGGTGCTGCTCTGCGCCACGGCGCAGCCCGCCCTCCCGGAGGCCGAGCTGCTCGAGATCGCGGGCGCCTTGTCGAGCCTCTTCGGGATGGCGCTCACCGCCGCCGAGCTGCACGCCCAGCGCGCACGGATCGAGCAGCTGGAGCGGGAGAACCACGAGCTCGAGCGCTCGCGCGAGCAGCTCCACGCGACGATCGCGGAAGCCAGGCAGACGGAGGCAGCGCTCCGGCTGAGCGAGGACAGCCTCGCCCGCGCGCAGAGGTTGGCGAAGCTGGGCAACTGGGACTGGCACATTCCAAGCAATGAGCTGCTCTGGTCCGAGGAGTGTTATCGAATGCTGGGCCTGTCCCGCGACGCCGGCACGATCACCTACGAGCGGTTCATCGACCGCATCCACCCGGAGGACCGAGAGGGTGTGATACGCTCCGTCGACCTCGCGCTCCAGGGCACCCTGCCCTATTGTGTCGATTACCGGATCGTCCGCCCGAACGGCGAAGAGCGCTTCCTCCACACCGAGGCGGACGTGCTCCGCGCCGAGGACGGCTCTCCGCTGCGGATGATCGGCACGGCCCTCGACGTCACCGAGCAGCGGCGCGCCGATCGAGCCTTGCGGCTGAGCGAGGAGCGCCTCCGGATGATCGCGGAGCACGCGAGCGACGTCATCTTCCATATACGGCTCGGCCCGGAAGGGGGCTACGAGTACATCAACCCCGCCGTCCTCGATCACACCGGCTATCCGCCCGAGGCCTGGTACGAGGACCCTGAGCTGTTCGTCACCCTGATCCATCCCGAGGACGTCGGGCGCTATCATGCGTTCGTCGAGCACATGGCCGCGGCCGGCGGCCGGCTCACCTTCCGGATCATCGACAGGAGCCGCCGGACCCGCTGGGTCTCGACCCACATCACGATCCAGCGCGACGAGCACGGAAAGCCGATCGCCGGGATCGGCATCTCGCGCGACGTCACCTCGGAGAAGCTCGCCGACGAGGAGCGCGAGCAGCTCCTCGGACAGCTCGCGGCCGAGCGGCGCTGGCTCCACGCGGTCATCGAGCGCTCGCCGGTCGGCATCCTCCTCCTCGACCGGGCCGGCGCGCAGATCGCCCGGAATCGCCGCGCCCAGGAGCTCGCCGGGACAGACTCGCCGCCCGGGCTGCCGGGCGCATGGTGGCTGTGCCTGCCCGACGGACAGCCCCTCACGGACGAGGAGCAGCCGTCGGCGGGCGCGCTGCGTGGCGAGGTCACGAGCTCGAGGGAGCTGTCGCTCCGACGCGCCGACGGCACCATGCTGGCGGTGCTCGCGAGCGCGGGCCCCATCGTCGACGGGAACGGCAAGCTGCTCGGCGCGGTCGTCGTGTTCGACGACATCACCCGGCTCAAGGAGCTCGAGCGGCTCAAGGAAGAGTGGACGTCGGTCGTCGCGCACGACCTGAAGCAGCCCGTGACGACGATCATCGGCTATGCGACCCAGCTCGAACGGAAGCCCCAGGTCGCGACCGCGGTGAAGACGAGGGCGGGACACATCCTGGCGAGCGCCAAGCGGCTCGGGCGGATGGTCTCCGATCTCACGGACATCTCCCAGATCGAGTCGCGTCGCCTCGCGATCGAGCGCGCTCCCATCGACCTGCGCGCGCTCGTGGAGGCGGTCGTCGAGCGGATGGGGAGCGAGACCGAGGGGCGCGCTGTCGACGTCGAGAGCCGCGGCGAGATCCCGATCGTGCACGCGGACGCCGGGCGCGTCGAGCAGGTGCTCAGCAACCTCATCTCCAACGCCGTGAAATACGGTGATTTAGAGACCCCGATACAGGTGGCGCTGGAGCGGCGCGACGACGCGGTGCAGATCTCCATCCGCAACAGCGGCCGTGGGATCCCGGCCGAGGATCTCCCGCTCCTGTTCGAGCGCTTCTTCCGGGGAAAGGCGAAGGAGGAGCGCGTGGTCGGCCTCGGCCTCGGCCTGTACATCGCGAAGCGGCTCGTCGAGGCCCACGACGGCAGGATCTGGGTCGAGAGCCCCGAGGGGGGTCACACGACGTTCCATTTCACGCTTCCGGTGGCGGCGGCGCCGCGCCGGGATGCGATGTGATCACGAGCCGCCCTGGCCTGCTGTGCGCGGTCAGCGCGCGCCCGCGACCGAAGCGGGGATCCACAGCGGTGGCTCGGGCACGCCCCTCCCCGCTCCGGCCGGCACAGCATGGCTTCGTCCGGTGATGCGCTCGAACTCCACGACGTCATGAGAGCACACGAGCCTTACCTCGTGGCCGCGCTCCTCGCGCAGCGCGCGCAGCCGTCGCTGGTTCTCGAGCCGCGCGCCGCGGTCCTTCTCCATCATGAACTGATAGAGACGCAGACCCGGCGTGCACGCCGGCCGAACCGGGTCCATCTCTCGGTGATAGAAGTAGGCGTCGCCGGCGAGGAGCAGCCAGCCGCCGTCGCTCCGGACAGCCACGCCAGCGTGGCCCAGCGTGTGACCGATGAGCGGGACGAAGAGCACCTCGTCCTTCAAACCACCCACCGGCCGCGCGCCCTCGAAGCCAAACCAGCGCTCGCCGCCGCCCGAGGGGTAGGCGATCCAGTTCGGCTGCGTCGACCACTGAGCCGGCCGGTAGCGCATCCGGTCGAGGAGCGTCCGCCGAGCGACCGCGGCGTCACGCTCGTCGGCGAGCAGATGGACCTGCGCTCCAGGAAAATCGTCGAGGCCGCCGGCATGGTCGAAATCGAGGTGGGTGAGCACGATATGGCGGACCTCCTCGGGTCGAAGGCCCAGACGCTCGATCTGCCGGCGCGCGGTCATCTCGGCGCGGAACTCCGGTCGCACGAGGAAGAGGAAGAACCGGCTGAGCCGCTTCCTCGCCATCGAGACGTCCAGCAGCCCAAGCCCGGTGTCCACGAGGACCAGGCCGCTCTCCGTTTCGAGGAGCAAGCAATGGCACGTCAGCCTCCCGCGGAGCCCCAGGGTCCGCCCGTCCATCAGCGCGCCGCCGACCGGGCAAGTCGAGATGCAGTTCAGATGATGGATTCGCACGGACGCATCTCCCCCCTTCGCGGCTACCCTGCTCCCGCGACGACCGCTCGACGAGCCGGCGCCGACGCGGACCCACGGCTCGGTGTGCGCTCGAACTGCTCATCGCGACCCGCTCGCCGGAGATCCCACGACCAGAGCCTGGGCTCACCGGAGCGCATGAGGCACCGTGATTGCACGGGGTATGCCGAGCGCCTCGAGGAGGTCGATCGCGCCGCGCGCCCGGGCCCACGCCACGAGATCCCTGCTCCGGGGCGCGGCGCGAGAGCACCGCGGTTCAGGCCGCCCTGAACGGGAGGCGTCCTGGATGGGCGGCCTTGACTTTCGTACCCCGCCTGGACACTTCCTGACCCCGAGCGGCCCATGTCCTTCGCCCGCGCCACCGCGCGCCACCCCGAGTTTCGCCGCGGCGCGCGCGAGATGCTGCACGTGTCGCCCGGCGTCGCCGCCTGGGGCCTTGTGACCGGCGTCGCGATGGTCAAGAGCGGGCTCACGGCGCCGCTCGCGGTGCTCATGTCGCTCGTGGTCTTCGCCGGCAGCGCGCAGCTCGCCACGATGCCGCTGCTCGCGTCCGGCGCGCCGCTCTGGGTCGTCTGGGCCACCGCCGCCTGCGTGAACCTGCGCTTCGTGATCTTCAGCGCGATGTGGCGGCCCTACTTCGCGCGGCTCCCCAGGTGGCGACGGTGCCTGTGCGGCTATTTCAGCGGCGACCTGAACTACGTGATCTTCAGGGAGCGCTTCCCCGCGATCGAGCCGGCGCCCGAGCAGGAGCCCTACTTCTGGGGCGGCGTTGCGATGAACTGGTCTGCATGGCAAGGCGCATCGCTGAGCGGCATCGCGCTGGCCAACGTGATCCCGGTCGAATGGGGCCTGGGCTTCGCCGGCGTGCTCGCGCTGCTGGGCATCACCTGCTCGCTGCTCCAGGACAGGGCCACCTGGCTGGCCGCCGGCACCGCCGCCAGCGCCGCGGTGGCCGCCTACGCGCTGCCGCTGAAGCTCAACATCCTCGTCGCGATCGCCGCCGCGGTCGCGGTGGGCCTGGGCCTCGAGGCGGCCGAGGAGGCGCAACGACGCGCGCGCAAGGTGAGCGAAGAGGCCGGACGATGAGCGCCTGGGAGACCCTCGTGGCCATCCTCGGCCTCTCGCTGATCACCGCGTTCACCCGCGCCTTCTTCCTGTACCCCGACCGGGATCTGCCGATGCCAGGTTGGCTCAGGCGCGGACTGCGCTACGCGCCGCTGGCAGCCCTGGCGGCCGTGATCGTGCCCGAGGTGGTGATGACCCAGGGACACCTCATCGCGACCTTCCAGGACGCGCGGCTGCCCGCGAGCATCGCGGCCGGCGCCTACTACTTCTCCCGCCGCGGCATCCTCGGAACCATCGTGATCGGGATGGCTGTGTTCTTGCCGCTGCGCATCGGGCTGGGCTGGTAGTGCGCGGGCGCGCAGGTTCTCCTGAGGCGCCAAGGCTGGTACGCTGGGCGACATGTCGGATGAGAGTGCCCACCGTCCGCACCAGCCCACGAAGGCATCCGCTCGCGGGAGCGACTCGACCGGGGCCAGGGGCGTTGGCCCGGGGGATGTCGTCGGCCAGCACTTTCGGATCGACGAGCTCCTGAAGAAGGGAGGCATGGGCCGGGTCTACCGGGCAACCGATCTTCGCCTCGGCGAGCCGGTCGCGCTCAAGCTGATGGATCCGGCGATCGTCGGCACGGAGAGGGCGCGCGCCCGCTTCTTCCGCGAGGCGCAGACAGCGGCGAGGCTGCGGAGCAAGAACGTCGTGCAGCTCCTCGACTTCAACGTCGATGCAGCCACGCAGGTGCCCTACATCGCCATGGAGCTCCTTCGCGGCGAGGACCTGGCCCAGCGGATCGCCCGCGGGCCGCTCTCCTATGAAGGGACGACGGCGATCCTCGGCGATGTCTGCAGCGCCATCGCCAAGGCCCACCGCATGGAGATCATCCATCGCGACATCAAGCCGGCCAACGTCTTCCTCGTCGAGGACGACGATGGCCCTCTCTGCAAGGTCCTCGACTTCGGGATCGTCAAGCTGGGTGACCTCGGGCTCGACCCCCAAGGATCCCCGCAGACGGACGCCGGCGCCACCCTGGGCACGGTGAGCTACATGAGCCCGGAGCAGATCGCCGACGCCCGTGGGGTCGACCTCCGCGCGGACCTGTGGTCGATCGGCGTGATCGCCTACGAGTGCATGACCGGGCAACGGCCCTTCCGCGGCGAGTCGCTCTTCGAGCTCGTCCACAAGATCTGCTTCGATGTCCCGGTCCCGCCGTCGCGGCTGGCGGACGTCCCGAGCGGCTTTGACGCCTGGTTCGCCCGCGCGACCCACCGCGACCTCGACCGCCGGTTCACCTCCGCCCGCGAGCTCCTCGAGGCGCTCCGGGCGCTCGCCGGGCGCCCGCCGGATCCGCCCCCGCCCCGGCCCTCCGGCGGGCCGCCCGAGCCCCCCGTCAACCAGAGCTGGGCCTCGGACGCCAACCAGATCGACATCGGCGCCCTCAAGGACCTGACCTTCAAGAACGCCGTGGTCCGCGAGTTCCTCGACAGCGCCAACAAGCACTTTGTCTCGGGGAGCAAGGGGCTCGGCAAGACCCTCCTCCTCACGTACAAGCGCTCGGTCCTCAGCGAGATCTACCTGGCGGCGACCGGCCGCGAGCGCCGCCACGCCGCCGTGCAGTTCATCCCGGAGGGGCGGCCGTACCTCGATCTGATGGGCGATCTGCCCAGCGTCGATCAGACCCGGACCGACCTCATGTCGGGTCTCCACGAGTGCAAGCGGCTCTGGAGCTTCAGCTTCCGCATGTCGATCGTCTCCTACCAGTCCGCGGCCGCCGGCGCCGCCGATCCCGTGGATCTGGCGCCGCTCCCCCGGAGCCTGCGCGGGCTCCTGGAGGGCCGGCCGGTCGAGCCGACCATCGTGCTGAAGGAGCTGCTCTCGCTGACCGTTCGCCAGATCAACCAGGTGGTCGACGCGATGGAGCGCCCGCTCGAGCGGCGGCTCCGCTCGCTCCACAGCGGCGTCTACATCTTCATCGACAAGCTCGATCAGGCGCTCCGGCGGCTCCCGCGGGCCGCGTGGATCCACATGCAAGCGGGGATGATCGAGGCCGCGTGGGATCTGATGAACGCCAACAGGCACGTGAAGATCTTCGCCACCATCCGCGAGGAGGCGTTCTCCGCCTACGAGTCCGACATCAAGACCAACCTCTACGGCGCGACGTCGACGCTCCGCTACGCCAAGCACGAGCTCTTCGAGCTGCTCGAGAAGCTCACGTACTATTACGAGCGGCTGCCGCTCCGCGAGTTCATCCACCTCGACGTGGTGAGCGCGGGGCGCTCGGCCCGCGGCGAGTCGACCTTCGACTTCCTCCACCGCCACACCCTCGGGCGGCCGCGCGACCTCGTGATCCTCGCCTCGGAGATCTCGCGCAACCGAACGGCCCTCGACGAGCGGACCTTCACGCAGATCGTGCAGAGCACCAGCGCCGGTCTGCTCGTGGCCAACATCTTCGACGAGATGCGGGTCTTCCTCGAGGTGCTCTGTCACCGCGACAAGCGGGCTCGCTTCCTCGGCCTCCTGCCCTGCGACGTCCTCACCCACGACGAGGTGGTCGAGGTCTGGTGCAAGTTTCATGAGGTCGATCGCGCGTACTACGACGCCCACGGCCGGGACGCCGACGACGTCTACCACCCGTTCCGCGAGCTCTTCGAGTGCGGCCTCCTCGGGGTGCTCGGCGCCGATCCGAGGACCGAGCGCCAGGTCCAGCGCTTTCGCCAGCCGCACGACGCCGTGGTCGGCTCGCGCCACGAGCTGCCGCGCTCGCGGTATTACCTGATCCACCCTTCCCTGCGCGCGTTGATCGAGCCGCTCCCCGGCGGCGGCCCGTTCCACGCGATCCGCCACGTGGTCATCGGCCACGGGGAGCCCTGGCCGCGCCACTGGGACCTCGTTGTCGACGTCCAGCGCGAGCTCTTCCGGCGCCCGGACGCCGACGAGGAGATCGCCGGGGAGGTGTTCTCCCTCCTCGACCGCCTCTCGACGGAGGTCGCCGACGGCGAGGGCCCTGAGGCCGCGCGGCGGGCGATCGCCGCCTCCCCCACCTTCGCCCGCCTCAGCGCGCACCTCGAGCGGATCCACTGGGACGATCTCCACCTCACGCTCCTCGAGCTCTTCCCCGACGAGCGGCGGGAGGAAACGGAGCCGACCGACCGGGTGGAGGTGGCGATGCTGCTCATCGACATCGTCCGGTCGACCCACATGATCCGCAGCATCGGCGACACTGGCTTCGTCGACCACCTTCACCGGCTCCGCGGCTCCCTCCGAGGGGCGACGAATCCGCGCCTGCTGAAGGGGACCGGCGATGGGTACCTCGCGGTCTATCCCACGGTGGCCCGCGCCGTCGACGCGGCCCGCATGCTCCGTCGCACCATCGACGACCCTGCCCAGCTGCGCCTCGTCGTCCACTGGGGCTGGGTGCGAATGAGCGATCACGACGTCATCGGCAGGGAGGTCCACCGGCTCTTCCGGATCGAGGCGGTCACCGAGGAAGATCGCATGGACGAGCCGGGCTCCGGGCTCGGCCTGCCGCGCCCCGGCCGCGTGACGCTCTCGCGCTCCGCGGCCGCCGCGCTCCCCGACCCGTCGCGCGCGGACTTCCGCCGAGCGGGCGCGTTCCGGCTCAAGGGGTTCGACGATCCCGAGTCGATCTGGGTGGAGATCGACGAGGTCGACGAGGTCGACGCCTGCCCGGGAGATCGCGCGCGGTGAGCCCGAGGGCCGACCGGCGCGCCGCGTCCTCCGCCCGCAAGCGCTCGGCCGGAGGCGCGCGCCAGTGTGGTAGTCTGCCGGCGACATGACCGAGCTACTTGGCCTCGTTTTCTCGCCGTGGACCGAGAAGGCCCGCTGGGCCCTCGACGTCCGGCGCGTCCCCTACACCTTCCGGCACTACCTGCCGCTCGTCGGTGAGCCGGCGCTCCGGGTGAAGCTCCGGCGGCTCACAGGCCGTGTCTCGGTGCCTGTGCTCACCACCGACGACGGGCGCGTGCTCGGGGACTCGGCCGACATCGCGCGCTGGGCGGACGGGCGCGGCGCGGGACCGACCCTGTTCCCCGTCGAGCACGAGGCCGACATCGCGCGGCTCATCGATCTATCGGAGCGCGGCCTCGCCGCCGGGCGCGCCCGTGCGCTGAGGCGCATGCTGGCCGACGACGAGGCGCTCGCCGAGATGGCGCCGAGGCCGATCCGCCGCGCGCTCCGCCCCCTCGCCTCGCGGCTGGGAGCGCTGGGCGTCGCCCGCACCCTCCGCAAGTACGAAGGCGACAAAGCCGACGGCGAGGCGCACCGGCAAACGCAGGTCGCCGTGCTGGAGGAGATCCGCGAGACGCTCGCGCGGGCGGCGCCGTCCGGAGACGCGCCGCCGACGCTCCTCGGCCGCTTCACATTTGCGGATATCGCCGTGAGCCAGGTCCTCGTGAACGTGGCGCCGCCCGCCCAGCTGAAGCTCGGCGCCGCCAGCCGGCGGTGCTTCTCCGACCCCGACCTGCGCGATCGCTACGACGACCTGATCGCGTGGCGCGACCAGCTCTACAGCGCCTTCCGCGCGAGCTGACCGGCCGCGTCGGGCGAGCGCGGCATCTCGAGCGACGTGAAGCCCGGGGAAGCCAGCATGGCAATGTGTTTCATCAAGGGGCTCTCTCCTTCAGGCGTCGAGTGAGGCTGACCGGGAGCGCGGTCGCCCAGCGCGCACCCCTCGACCGTTGGCAGGCTCGTCCGCAGCGCTGGGCCTCGCGTCGCGCCATAGGCTCGATCGTGGACGCCGGATCTGATAGCGATGGAATTTACCATGAAACAAGCGTGGCAAACGGACGAGCTGGGCCGCTTCTTCGAGATGTCCGTGGATCTGATCGGCACCGCCGGTTTTGACGGGCATTTCAAGCGGGTTGGCCAGGCGTGGGAGCGCACGCTCGGGTTCTCGCGCGAAGAGCTCTTGTCGACGCCGTTCATCGACTTCGTGCACCCCGACGATCGAGAGCGCACGCTGGCCGAGTCGGCGCAGGTGTTCGGCGGCAGCGGCAGCGTGACGTTCACGAACCGCTACCGGTGTCGCGACGGCTCTTACCGATGGATCGAGTGGAACTCGTCGGTTCACCCGGAGGAGGAGCTCGTCTATTTCGTCGCTCGTGATATCACCGATCGCAAGCGCGCGGAGGAGTCGCTGATCGAGGCCGAGTCCCGGTTCCGGGCGGCGGTCGAAGGGAGCCTGGACGCCTTCTTCGTGCTCCGGAGCGCGCTCGACGAGGCCGGGACACTCGTGGATTTCGTGATCACCGACGCCAACCAGAGGGCCCTCGCGGGGATGTCGATGCCCCGCGAGGAGATCGTCGGCAAGCGGCTCAGCGAGCTTTCGCCCGCCGCGCGCCAGCAGCTGGACAAGTACGCGCGCGTCGCTCGGACCGGCGAGCGGCTCCTCGAGGAGGAGCTGAGCGACAGTCCATTGCACAAGGATCGGTGGTTCCAGCATCAGGTCATCCCGCTGAGCGACGGTGTCGCGATCACGATCAGGGACATCACGCCCTTCAAGCAGCTGGAGGCCGAGCTCAGGGAGGCGCTCCAGCGCCGGGCCATCCACGCGGAGGAGCTCGAGGAGAAGAACCGCCTTCTCGCGGCGGAGAACGCCGAGCGCGAGCGCGCCGAGGCGCTGATGCGGCAGCAGCAGGAGACGATGCGCGCCATGTCCACGCCCATCATCCAGGCGTGGGAGGGGGTCCTCGTGCTGCCGATCATCGGGACCGTGGAGACCGGGCGGGCGAATGACATCATGGAGCGGCTGCTCACCGAGATCGTGCGGACGAGCGCGCGCTTCGCCATCCTCGACCTGACCGGCGTGAGCGCGGTGGACGCCGCGACGGTGGCTCACCTCCTCGCCGTGGTGCGCGCGGCGAACCTCCTCGGCAGCAGCTGCCTCGTCTCGGGGATCTCGCCCGAGATCGCGCGGACGATGACGGAGCTCGGCGCGGCGGATGGCGGGTTCAAGACCTTCGGCGTGCTCCAGAGCGCCTTGCGTTACGCGCTCTCCCGCTGCAGCGCCGAGGGCCAGCGGTGAGCCGCCCGGGCGCGCGCATCGACGCGCGCTCGAGCTGACGTGAGGCGGCGGGGAGCGCCTCTGCGCCGCTCGACGGCTGTCGCGCCGCTCACCCGCGGCTGCGCGCCCGCTTGCCGTCCGCGGGCGCGAGCCATCGATCGAGCTCGTCCGAGACGAGGTGGAAGTCGAACGCTTCGGAGTCGATCCCGAGCTGGGTCATGGCGCCGATGATGAACGACGTGACCACGCGGGCCGCGGCGCGAGGATCCAGATCGGAGCGCAGCTGTCCGCCGCGCACGCCTTGCCGCACGAGGTGCTCGACAGCGAGGTTCCACTCCTTGTGGACGGCGCGGAGCGCCGCCTGCGCCGCCGGGTCGCGCTGCGCGCGCACGGAGAGCTCTTGCAGCACGGCCGCGAGGTGCGGATTGTCCTGGAAGGTGCGCCATGCGCTCTCGAGGTGCGCTCTCAGGATCGCGCGCGCGTCCGCCGGGCCCGCGGCGCCCTGGCCTGCCGGGCGTCGCTGCGCCTCCACGAACTTGTCTGTCACGTGCGTGACGATGGCCGCGAGGAGCTCGTCCTTCGTCCCGAAATAGTAGTGCAGCGTCGAGATATTGACCCCTGCGCGCGCCGCGATGTCGCGCGTCCGCAGCCCCTCGAGGCCCTTCTCGGCGATGAGCGTATACGCCGCCTCGAGCAGGTCGCGCCGCCGCGCTGCACCGAGCTCCGTGGACGAGGTCTTGCCGCCCGCGGCGGCGCTTCTCATCTTCGCCAAGCCCGCGCAAAGCTACAGGTTTCCTCCGGTCCCAGCAAGCGCCCGCGGCGCGCGCCTTGACCGTCCGGCCGCCGTCGCGTATTGTCAATCAACTGATTGATTGACTCCCATCGCATGGAGGAAATGCATGATGTCCTTGGAGCTCACCACCGCGCCGCTCGCCGCCCGGGTCCAGCGAAAGGCGATAGGCGTGGGGATGCGTCTGTTCTTCGCCTGGTCGCACCTTGCGTATCGCCTGCTTCCGCCGTGGGGCGGCAAGCTGCGCGCTGTCGATCACCTCACCGTGCCGTGCTCGGATCTCCGGGTGGCGGAGCGGTTCTATGTCGGGCTGCTCGGCGCGCGCCTGATGATGCGCGTCGACGTCCCGTTCCTCGAGCGGATGGGGCGGCCTGCGGACGAGATCGCGCGGGGGGTCCACCTCTCGGTCGTGTTCGCCGGGGGGCCGCGGCTCGACCTCTTCGAGTCGCCGATCGGGCAGCCGCCCCGCAAAGCGGATCATCCGCACTGCGCGCTCTGGGTCGCGCCCGGGAAGCTGCTTGCGTGGAAGGAGCGCTTGAACGCGGCCTCGGTGCCGACGTACGGCCCCACGCGGCTCGGACCGCCGGGCCAGGCGTCGCTCTATTTCAACGATCCATTCGGCAACCGCCTCGAGCTCGTCACGCTCGGCTTCACCGGGGAGATACCGGTCGGGGCGCCCGACCTCTCCGCGCTGGACTACACCTGGGCTGGTCCGTGAGCCGCCAGCGGACTGCAAGCGGACTGCGAGCCGATTACAAGCGGATGACGCCGCGCGGTCGATGCCTGGCGTGATTTCCGGGTGGCGTCTCCTCCCGCGGTTGCCCGGGAGGAAAGTGGGCACTATGGGAGCGTACCCGAACGGCGCTGCCCGGTCGGGCCGTGCCCGGCGGGGGCGAGCTGCCCGTGACCGAGCCCATCGCCACGAAAGGAATGCTCCAATGCCTGTTGACGTGAAGTACACGACGCAAGCCACGGCCCATGGCGGCCGCGATGGCCACGCTGCCACTGCCGACGGTGCTCTCAAGGTCAAGCTCTCGACGCCGAAGGAGCTCGGCGGCGCTGGCGGCGAGGGGAACAACCCGGAGCAGCTGTTCGCAGCGGGTTACGCGGCTTGCTTCCTGGGCGCCCTCAAGTTCGTGGCCGCGCAGGAGAAGGCCCGGATCCCGGCCGAGGCCACCGTGACGGCGAGCGTCGGCATCGGCCCGCGCTCCGAGGGCGGGTTTGGCCTCGACATCGGCCTTCGGATCGCGCTGCCGGGCCTGGAGCGGTCGCAAGCCGAGCAGCTGGTCGAGAAGGCGCACCAGGTTTGCCCCTACTCGAACGCCACGCGCAACAACGTCCCCGTCCGCCTAGAGGTCGCCTGACCGTCTGACGCCGCGCGCCCCCTCCACGGGCGCCGGCCCCTCGTGGACGAGCTCCCGGTGGAGCGCCGCAAACGCGCCTCCCCGCGCGAGCAGCTCGGCGTGTGTCCCCTGCTCGACGACCCGCCCGTGGTCGAGCACGACGACGCGATCGGCGTGCCGGATCGTGCTCAGCCGGTGGGCCACCACGAAGCTCGTCCGCCCCCGCAAGAGCCTCCCGAGCGCCGCCTGCAGCCGGGCCTCGGTGAGCGCGTCCACGGCGCTCGTCGCCTCGTCGAGCAGCACGATGCGCGGGTTGGCGACCATGGCGCGCAGGAAGCACACGATCTGCCGCTGCCCGAGCGACAGCGCCGTCCCGCGCTCGCCGACCTCGGTGCGCAGGCCGTCCGGCAGCGCGTCGAGCATGTCGAGCACGTCGAGGCCCCGCGCCGCGTCGCGGATCTCGGCGTCCGTCGCGGCGGGGTTGCCGAGGCGCACGTTGTCGAGCACCGTCCCGCTGAAGAGGAAGTTGCTCTGCAGCACCAGCCCGAGCTGCGCCCGCAGCGAGGCGGACGAGGTCGCCGCGAGATCGTGCCCGTCGACGGTGATCGACCCCGCCGTCGGCAGGTAGAGCTTCGCGAGCAGGTTCAGGATCGACGTCTTGCCGCTGCCCGTGTGCCCGACCAGCGCGATCATCTGCCCCGGCTCGGCAACGAGATCGACGCCGTGGAGCACCGGCTTGCCCGGATCGTAGGCGAAGTGGACCCCCTCGAACACGATCCGGCCGCGCACGGGGGGCAGCGCCGGGAGGCCGCGCTCGTCGGGCCAGTCGGGCGCCGTGTCGAGCACGCGGAAGAGCCGTTCGGCCCCCGCCATCGCCGTGAGGGCCTGGTTGTACTGGTTGCCCAGGACGGGGATCGGGTTGAACAGGAGGTTCGCGAGGAAGAAGAACTCCACGAGCACGCGCAGCTCGATCGCGCCGTGGAGGGCCTGATAGCCGCCGACGACCACGAGGACGGCCAGGAACAGCTGCCCGTTGAACTCGAGGAGCGGAAGGAACGCCGCCGAGTGGCGCGCCGCATCCATGTTGTAGCGGGAGTGGTCGAAGATCAGCGCGCGGAACAGCCCGCCGTTGATGTCCTGCCGCACGAAGCCCTGCGTCACGCGCACCCCCGTGACCGACTCGGCGAGCGTCGCGGTCACGCGGGTGAAGCTCTCCTGCGCGCGCTGGTGGGCTGCCCCGAGGCGCTTGTGGAAATAGACGATCAGCCCCCAGAAGACGGGGACCATCGCGACCACCACGAGGAAGAGCTGCCAGTGCGCGTGGGCCATCAGCGCCATCGCGACGGCCATGGTGCCGAGGTTCACCGTGCTCACGAACACGACGTCCTGCACCGCCACCCGGATCGCGTCGATGTCGGACGTCATGCGGCCGATGAGGCGCCCCACCTTCGTCTTCACGAAGAAGCGCATCGGCATGCGCAGGAGGTGCGCCTCCAGCCGATCGCGCATGTCGAACACCACCGCCTCGCCGAGCTCGAGCGCGAGCCGCGCGCGGTAGTGGAAGACGATCTCGGTGAAGAGGACGAGCGCCGCGAAGCCGAGGACGGCGAGCAGCGTCGCGCGCGCGTCGCGCCGGGCCACGGGGCCGCTGATGATGGCGCCGACCGCCCAGGTCAGGATCGGGAGCTGGATCGATCTCACCACCACGAGGGCGAAGAGCGCGTTCCGCTTGCGCGCGTACGGGCGGGTGAAGGCGAACACCCGCCGCACGAGCCCGAGATCGAGCGTGCGGTGGTGCTGGTCCCGCTCGTCGTCGAGCGCCACGCGCGCGAGGCCGAGGCGCACGTCGATCGGCGCCGCCTCGGCCGCGGAGCGGGCCGTTCCCGATGTCGTCGCGGGGCGGCTCGGCGCGTCGACTCCGCGGCTCACGCCGGGTCCTCGGCAGGGCGCGCGCCCGCGGCGGCGCGGCGCGAGGGGGTGTCGTCCGCCCGCGCCCCGGAGGCGTGGGCGTCGTGCAGCGCGAGGGCGCTCGCGTAGTGGCCGCGCCGCCGGAGCAGCTCCTCGTGGGTCCCCCGCTCGGCGATGCGGCCCCGATCGAGCACGATCACCTGGTGCGCGCGGCGGAGCAGGTGCGCCCTGTGCGTCGCCATGATCGTCGTCCGCCCCCGCGTCGCGCTGAGGATCGCGTCGAGGATCTCGCGCTCGGTGCTCGCGTCCACCGCCGCGGTCGGGTCGTCGAGCAGGAGCAGCGGCGGGTCGAGCAGCACCGCGCGCGCAATGGCCAGCCGCTGCCGCTGGCCGCCCGAGAGGTTGGCCGCCGCCTCGCCGAGCTCGGTGTCGTAGCCCTCGGGCAGCTCCCGGATGAACTCGTCGGCGCAGGCGACGGCCGCGGCGCGCTCGATCTGCTCGCGCGTCGCGTGCGGGGCGCCGAACGCGATGTTCGCCGCCACCGTGTTGCTGAAGAGGAAGTTGTCCTGAAAGACGACCCCCATGCGCCGACGGATGTGGTCGAGGTCGTGGCGCCGGAGGTCGACGCCGTCGAGGAGGACGCGCCCCGACGTCGGATCGTAGAAGCGCGGGATCAGGCTGAGCAGCGTGCTCTTGCCCGCGCCGGTCGGGCCGATCACGGCGACGAACTGCCCCGGCGCGACGTCGAGGTGGACGTCGTGGAGGACGGGCCGCTCCGGATCGTACCCGAACGTGACGCGCTCGAACACGAGGCGCCCCTCCACCCGGGCAGGGCGCGCCGGCGCCTCGGGGCTCGTGATCTCGACGGGGGTGTCGAGCACCTCGAAGACGCGCTTCGCCCCGATGAGGCTCTGCTGCGCGGTGTTGACGATCGTCGCCATGCTCGCGATCTGCCCCGAGAACTGCTGCAGGATGCCGGCGAACACCACGAGCTGCCCGAGCGTCATCCGGTCGCGCGTGACGAGCAGCCCGCCCATGCCGAGCAGGATGACGAGGTTGATCTGCCCGAGCAGATCGATGGTCGGGCTGAGCACGCTGACCGTCCGGAAGGTCTCCTGCTGCTGCTCGCGCACCTCGCGGCTGCGCTCGTCGAAGCGGCGATGGGCCTCGCGCTCTCGCCCGAGCCCCTTGATGACCTGGATGCCCTGCAGCCCCTCCGTGAAGCTCAGGACCATGCGGTCCACGAGCTCCCGGTTGCGCAGGTAGGCGGGCTGCGCCCACCGGGCGAAGAGCGTGCTCGTGATCCAGAGGAGCGGCGTCGGGGCGAGGCACGCGAGCGTGAGGAGGGCGTGCGCGCGGAGCATGTACGCGACGTACACGCCGAGCGACAGGACCATGATGACGCTCGGGAGCAGCACCCCGTCCACGAAGGAGCGCACGAGCTGCACGTCGCCGGTGACGCGGTTGATGAGCGAGCCGCTCTTGTTGGCGTCGAAGAACCGGAAGCTCAGCCGCTGGAGCTTGTCGTACACCCGCGCCCGGAGATCCGGGACGATCTCCATGTGGACGAGGTGGCCCACCGAGAGCGCGTAGCCGTAGTTGATCACCGCGCGCGCGGCCGCCATCGCGAGGATGGCGGCGCCGATCGAGAGGACCGCGCGCATGGGCTCACGCTCGGCGTCGACCAGCCGGCCGAGGCCGGCCGGCAGCTCGGGGAGGCGGTTCGACGGATCGAGCCGATGGCGGAGGATGTCGATGGCGAGGCCGGTCAGGCCGAGCCCAGCGAGCCCCAGCGAGAGCAGGACGATCTGGTAGCCGAGGACACGGAGGACGCGCCCGCGGTACGCCCAGCTCAGCCCGAGGAGCCGCAGCAGGAGAGAGCCGCCCCCGCGGGAGCGCCCTGTTTCAGGCGAAGCGAGAGAACCGACATCAGGACGTGAACCGGACAACATCAGCGCAGGGCACCTGGCATACCGGCCATGCCGGGGCCCGTAAGCTACCGATTTGTGCGGCGTTCGCCAGCCGCGGGGACACGAACCCGGGGCGCCGCCCGCGTGTCGCCTGGACCGCTGGGTCAGCGCCCTGACAGGGCTCCTGGCGCTCCGCTAGTACATCAGGTTGCCCTTGCCGAGCTGGAAGTTGATGTTCGATCCGAACTGATCGCGCGCGTTCTGGACGCGCGAGATCGCGTTCGAGATCCGGCCCTGGCGCTGCGACCAGGTCGCCGCCGAGAGGCCCGCCGCGATCTCGGTCTTCGCCAGCTGGAGGCGATCCGTGGAGACGGGGTGCAGCGGCGTGCCGCCGGCGTCGAGGACCTCCAGCGCGTCGTCGATCTCGGCCTCGGCCAGCTCCATCAGGCGCCTCTGGATGTCGGCGCGCGTGTCGTGGAACTGCTGGACGAGCACCTGGGCGGCGTTCAGGCGCTGCTTCGCGATGTCGAGGTTGAACGCCGCGTTCAGCACGCGGAGGAACCGCCCGATCTTGGTGATGTCGGTGTCGGGGAACTGGATGGGGCTGCCGAACCGCGCCTCGAGCTCCAGGCCGGCCGGCGAGTCCTTGAAGAAGTTCGACAGGTAGAACGCCACCGCGCCCTCGATCTGGTTCCCGAAGGCGTTCGTGTGGAAGAACGGCGGCGTGTCCACGGCCTCGATGAGGGGCGGGGTGCTGAACGTGCCGTCGCCGAACCCGTTGAGAAAGCCGATGTCCAGGACATCGATGTTGGGCGAGGCCAGCCCGCTGCCGCCGAAGCCGCCGTCGAACGCGCCGATGGTGCCGGTCGCGGGGGCCTTCCGGGTGCCCGTGTCCAGGTTGCGGTTGCGCCCCGTGTCCAGGTGGTTCGCGCCCGCGTTCGCGTGGCACACGTTGCAGCGGCCCCGCGCCGGGTCGAGGAACGCCTGCCGCCCCTCGTTCGCCTCGGGATCGGCGAGGTTCACCTGCGTGAGGTTGAGCTCGTTCGTCCGGCCCAGGCTCATCTGGAAGGCGAGCGTCAGATCGAGCTCCTGCGCCGTCGGGAGCCGGAAGGCCACCCCCGGCACGCGGCCGAGATCCGTCGGGTAGTGCTGCGTGATCGCCCCGGTGAGGAACTCGCGCAGCGAGCCGGTGCCCGGGGCGCCGTCGCCCGACCAGCCCGTGCGATGGACCGGCGGGCTCGCTATCCCGTCCACCGGATCCGGCGTGATGCTCGTCGCCAGCGAGAGCGTGTGGGGGACGGCGCGCATCGAGAACTTGTTGTCGAGATCGTCGAAGCCATCGATGTTCTCGCGGATCAGGCCGAGCGTCTTCAGCTCGGGCGTCTCGAGATCGGTCAGATCCGGGTCCTGCTCGAAGACGAACAGCGGGTCGAGGGGGTTGTCCTCGAGCAGAGCGTCGATGAAGGGGATGTCAATCGTGAAGTTGTTTCCGACAGGATGGCACGTCCCGCAGGAGCGGCCGTTGCCCTCGAAGGTCTCGCGAAAGAAGATATCGGCGCCCGCGCAGATCTCCCTCGTGACGAGCCCGGCGATCACGCGAGGATCCTGGTCGCAAGCCGCGAGCCGCTGCTGAGCCGTGAGCGCGCTCGACGCGGCGCCGAGGGGCTCTACCTCGCCCTCGCCCTCCGGCGCGGAAGGGGCGCACGAGGCGAGGAGGGAAACAGAGACGATGGGAGCGAGGATCAAGGAACTCAATCTCGGACTTGGCATGACGCGCTCTCTTCCTGTTACTGTTGTTCGACACCGATTCCGAACCACGGTGTTCATGGATGCGGCGCGCCGTCCGGCGGCAGCGCCGAGGAAACACAGGTGAAACCGACCTGGCGCTACGATGACGGCCGGCGGCCGACGCGGCGCCGGCGCCGCGGGCGAGATGGCCGATCCAGGCCATCCGCGCGGCGTTGGAGGCACGCCGGAGGCTCGAGGCCCGGTCCTCGCGCGCTCCATGCGACAAGCGCGCTCGGGCCGCTCCGCCTCGATACGACCCCCTACGGGGATCGCGCCACAGGCGATCTCAGGCGGCGATTACTTAGCGGACCGGACCAGACATGGCAACGTTCACAAACGTTCGCAGCACAAATCTGACTTCCTAACGAACCTTTACAAGCAGGATCACGAGACGACATTCTCCGGCTGATCGGCCTGCGGCATCGCCGGGTATCGCCATGACGGCGGGCGGAGCGGGCGCGAGGAGGAGCCGTGTGCCCGGCTCCGCGGGCGTGCTCGGGAGATCGAAGCGGGACATGGGTGCGAAGACCGGCGGCATCCCCTCACCTCTCGCGGTGAGATCAGTGACCGTGCCGGTTCAATGGCCAACGTTTAGGTCGGCCGATGGCGCGCTTCCAACTCATTAGTAGCATGGGCCCCATGCATCCCGTGCATCTCGCTTCCATCGACTTGAACCTGCTCGTCGTCCTCGACGCCCTGCTGGCGGAGGGGAGCGTCACGCGCGCGGCGGCGCGCGTCGGGCTGAGCCAGTCGGCGATGAGCCACGCCCTCGGGCGCCTCCGCGTGTTGATCGACGATCCCGTCCTGGTGCGCACGCCGCGGGGGATGATCCCGACGCCGCGCGCGCAGGAGCTCATCGGCCCCATCCGCGAGGCCCTCGCCAAGATCGAGGCGACGGTCGCGCGCAGCCCTCGCTTCGAGCCCGCGACGGCGCGCCGCTCGTTCACCGTCGCCACGGTCGATTACGTGGAGCTCATCCTGCTGCCGCGGCTCGTGCAGAAGCTCGTCTCCGAGGCGCCCTTCATCGACCTCGTCGCGCGCCCCTACGACAGCGAGATGTGGAGCTCCATGGAGACCGGCAAGGTCGATCTCGCGATCGGCCTGCTCCCCACCTTGCCCGCGGGGTTTTACCGGCAAAGGCTCATCGAGGAGCGCTACATGTGCGTCGTGCGAAGGAACCACCCCGCGGTGCGGGGCAAGCTCACGCTCAAGACGTACACGAGCTTGCCGCACGCGCTCATCAGCCCGCGCGGCGAGGGGGGAGGCCGGGTCGACGAGGTCCTCGCCGAACGAGGGCTCTCACGCCGCGTGGCGCTGCAGATCCCGCACTTCCTGGTGGCGGCCCACATCGTGGCCCAGACCGACCTCGTCCTGACCGTGCCGGCGCGCATCGCGCGCGTGTTCGCGGAGATGGAGGAGCTGCACGTCATGAAGCCGCCCGTGGAGCTCGGCGGGTTCTCCGTGGATCAGGTGTGGCACGAGCGGCACACGAAGGACCCGGCGCACATCTGGCTGCGCGGCGTCTTCGCGGAGATCGCCCGCGACAGCTGACGCGCTCTCCCGCGCGGCGACCAGGTCTCGCGGGAGCGGTGGCGAGCCGACGTGCCGAGTGCCGAAAGTGTGAACCGGTTAATCCGCGCCTTCGTTCAACCCGGGCCGCCGGGCGCCGCGATGAACGGGGTGCCCTCGGTCTCGGCGAGCTGCCGGTGGAGCGAGGTCAGGCGGGCCGTGACGGGGCCGCGCTCGCCGCGGCCGATCGTGCGCCCGTCGAGGCTCCGGATGGCGATCACGCCGGCGCCGGTGCCCGTCAGGAACGCCTCGTCGGCGGCGAAGACGTCGAGCCGCCCGATCGAGCGCTCCACGACCGTGAGCCCGATGTCGCGCGCGAGCTCCATGACGGCCGCGCGGTTGATGCCCTCGAGGCAGCCGTCGGTGGCCGGCGGCGTCGCGAGCACGTCGCCGCGGAGCGCGAACACGTTGGCCACGGAGGCCTCGGCGATGTGGCCCCGCGCGTTCAGGAGCAGCGCGTCGTCGGCGCCGCGCTGCCTCGCCTCGAGCTTCGCGAGCGCGGAGCCGAGGTAGTTCAGGCTCTTGATCCGCATGTCGAGCGCGTCCGCGTTGGGCCTCCTGTGGCTCGACGTGATGAGCTCGAGGCCGCGCCGCCGCTGCTCGTCGTCGAAGAGGCGGATGGCCCCCACGATGCAGAAAAGCCCCGGCCGCTCGCAGGTCGTCGGGTCGACGCCGAGCGGGCCCACGCCGCGCGTCACAACGAGGCGCACGTAGGCCTCGGGCTGGCCGTGCGCGCGCGCGGTCTCCTCGACGATGGCGCGGAGCCCGTCGAGCGAGCGCGGGAGCGCGATGCCGAGCGCCCTCGCGCCGATCTCGAGCCGCGCGAGGTGGCGCTCGATCCGGAAGACGCGCCCCGCAGCGACGCGCATGCCCTCGAACACGCCGTCGCCGTAGAGCAACCCGTGGTCGGTCACGTTCACGGTCGCGTCCGCGGCGTCGACGATCCGCCCATCAATCCATGTCTTCATGCCGTTCACCTCCTGCCCTCGCCCTGGAGGGCGCGCGCGACCCGCTCGGCGGCGTCGCGTGTGTGACTCACCGCGGCGTCACGACGATCGCCGCGCAGGCTCTGGGCGGCCGCGGCGCAGGCGACGCAGCCGTGCAGGCCGCCTCGCGCGAGCACCGGGGCCGCGATGACGGTCAGCCCGTCGATCCACTCCCCCTCGTTGACGTCGTGGCCGCGCTTCGCCGCGCGCCGCGCGGCGCGGAGCGTGGCGGGGTCCGCGCCCGAGGCGCCCACGAGCTCCGGCGCGTGCGCGAGGTAGAGCCGGCCGCTCGCGGTGACGTCGACCGGAACCTCGGCCCCGACGGTGGGGGTCGCGCGAAGGAGCCCCGTGCCCTCCGCCTTGTCGAGCACGACGAGCCTGCCGGCGCGCGCGGCGACGAGGAAGAACGTCTCGCCGAAGGCGCGCGCCGCCCGCTCCAGCTCGGGCCTCGCGACGCGCGCGACCGCGTCGAGCCCCTGCGCCCCGAGACCGAGCCGGATGAGGCCGACGCCGAGCCGGTAGCGCCCCTCCCCGTCCTGCTCCACCAGCGCGTGCGCGGCGAGCGACGCGAGCAGCCGGTGCAGGGTCGCCTTCGGCATGCGGAGCCGCTCCGCGAGCTCCGAGAGCGAAGCGCTGCCACCCCCCTCGCGCAGCGCCTCGAGGGCGCGCACCGCCTTGTCGACCGTCCCGGATCGCTCCATGCCAGTTCCACTATTCGGAATTACGTTCCGATTAATGGTATACCTCCATCCCGCGCCGCGGTCGAGGGCGCGCCTCGGGTGCGGCGCGGCGCCGCGGGATTCCCGCGGCATGGCGGGCGGAGGCGCGCGGGGCCGGAGGAGGCGCTGGGGCAGCGGGCTCAGCGCTGGGGGCGACGCGCGCTGGTGTCGCTCGAGGGGGTCGGATAGCGTCCTTCCGTCCCGCCGTGAGCTGCGGAGGAGGAGCACATGCGGAAGATCTCATCGGTCGTACTCGTCCACGGCGCCTGGCACGGCCCGTCCTGCTGGTCCCAGGTCGCGTGTCGGCTGCTCGCCTGCGGGCTCGACGTCCGGGTGCCAGAGCTGCCGAGCGTCGGGCCCGCCGCCGGCGAGCCGGGGAGCCTCGCGGCGGACGCGGAGGCGGTGCGGGCGGCGCTGGCCGAGGCGCCAGGCGAGGCCGTCGTGGTCGCGCACTCCTATGGGGGATTGCCGGTCACGGAGGTGGCGGCCCGCGCGGGCAACGTCGCCCACCTCGTCTACCTGTGCGCGTTCATGCTCGGCCCGGGGGAATCCCTGCTCTCGGCGATCGGAGGCCAGGAGCCGCCGTGGTGGATCACCTCCACGGATGGCCGGACGATGATGCCCGACCGCGCGCGCGACATCTTCTACAACGACTGTAGCGACGAGGTCGCAGCCGCCGCGGCAACGGCGCTGCGGCCCCAGTCCAAGGCGTCCTTCACGGAGCCGCTGGGGGCCGCGGCCTGGCAGGAGCTGCCCTCCACGTACGTGATCTGCGAGCGCGACAACGCCATCCCGCTGTTCGCGCAGGAGGCGATGTCGCAGCGCGCGAGGGACGTGCGGCGCCTCGACGCAGGCCACTCACCGTTCCTGTCGCAGCCGGACGAGCTGGCCGCGCTCGTGCGCGACATCGTCGCGGCCGCAGGCGGCTGAGCCGACATCGGCGCGCGGCGCGGCGACGTCGGGGCGGCATCGCCCGCGCCTGGTTCCCGGAACCCCATCGACATTTCTGCTCGGCCAGCGAAACGGCGGCGGAGGGCTGCCGTATCCAGCGAGCAGGGCGGCCTGTCGCGACGACCTGTCGCGATGGGCAGACCCGCGCCCGACGCTGCCGTGGAGGATCAACCCATGACTGTCCTGAACATCGCCTCGATCGAGAAGCTCAGCCTGCCCGGGCTCGCCCACCAGACCCTCGCCGGCCCTCGCGACGGCCTCCGGACGCTCGAGGTGTGGATGCAGACCGTTGCGCCGGGCGCGCAAACGCCGCGTCACCGGCACGCATGTGAGGAGGTGATCGTCGTCCTCCGCGGCTCCGGGACATGCGAGATCGATGGAGTGGCCCTCACGTTCGGCCCGGGCTCGACGCTCATCGTACCGGCGAGTGTCCCGCACCAGATCGTGAACACGGGTGAGGAAGAGATGCACGTCGTCGCCGCGCTCGGCGCAGCGCCGGTCACCGTGGAGACGCCTGCCGGCGAACGCATCGAGCTGCCGTGGGATCAGCACCGCTTCGCTGGCAAAAAGTGCGAGGTCTGACATCGATGCCTGTAGGCTGAGCCAGGCCGCCTGTCGCTTTCTGGCGAGGTTGCCTTCGCCGAGCAGCCGGGCGGGCGTGCAGCCTTGTTCTGCCCGGCCGCAGGACGCTGCCTGCACCGGAGCCACGTGAGGCGCCCTGGCTCGTGGCACACGGGTTGCCGTCTGGTGCTGGCATGAAACCGAACACGCTCTTCAAGGTCCTTGTGCTGGTCGCTAGCTTCCCGTTCGCCGCCGGCTGCGCTCTCGGCTCCGAGGAGGAGTCGGCACCGGGGCAACAGTCGCTCGGCGCTTCGTCCGACGCCGAGGGGATCTGGCTCTCCACGAAATACTCCTTCGGGCTCTGCTCCGGCGAGTGCATCACGACGGTCTCCCGCGACGGCGCCGAGCTCTCGCTCAAGGCCTGCACGCACAACCAGGGCTGTCCCCGCTCGAACCTGGCGACGCTGACGGACGAAGGCGCGCGAAAGCTCGACGAGATCGAGGATGCGCTCTCGGGCGTCGCCCTCGACGACCGCTACGGCTGCCCTGACTGCGCCGACGGCGGCGCAACGTCGGTGCACCTGCGCCGCGACGGTCTCGAGACGTCGCACCTCTACGGGTATGCCGAGGCGCCGGCGCCCCTTCTGGCGCTCGATCACCTGGTGGCCGACCTCCGGCTCGGCCTGGACTCCTGCACACCGGGACCGCTCCTGACGCTCTCGCCGGGGTGCACGCCCAAGTGAACGCGCTCGACCGGAGGCTCGGGGCCGGATCGTCTGGGTGAGACCGCCGCCGCCGGAGCCCCGCCCGACCAGCGACGCCCGCCCGAACAGGCGCTAGCCGTCGTCCGGCAGGTAGAGCTTCACGTCGTCGAACTCGGCGGTGCCCTCGTAATAGTTGATGTGCGGATCACCGAAGAAGAAGTGATCCGGGTAGGCCGACCCCGCCGGCCAGGTCTCGAAGGTCTCGCCGAAATCGACCGTCTCGCCGTGGCGCTCCGCCTCGAGCTCGTCGGGGCGCTGGTTGTAGTGCCACGTCACCGGCGGCTCGCGGAAGTCCCTCCGCGCGGCGTACGTCGTGCTGCCGCCGTGGTGGAACCTGCCCGCCGCGGACATCGCATAGCCCCGGCCGTCGCGCTCGACGGTGAATACGTAAGCCTCCCTGTCGAGGTACTTGTCCACGAAGATGGGGCCGTCCTTCCACCCGGCCGCTGTGTACGACGTGAACCCATTTCCGGTCCACGGGCTCCCGAACGCATCGCCGCGGAGCCAGATCATGCTCACATAGCGTGATCCATCCTGCTCGGCCCGGCCGGTCGAGGGGTTCCAGACCGCCGACCAGGGGCCGTCCTCTCCGAAGTTGCTGTCGGTGTCCATCACGACCTTCCGGTGGTGATGGATGAAGACGTTGTTGTGAGGGGCCGGCCGCGGATAATCGGTGACGCAGAGAAAGTAAACACCATTATCGAATATCGCCGACCGCGGCGCGGTGCTGCGATCGCTGAACCGCCACGGGTCGGCCAGCTCGTCCCCGTCGTAGCCGTTGGTCTTGCCCCCGTGCGTCCAGCTGCCCTCGCGCAGGCCGCCGAAGTCGATGTTCGAGACCGTCACCTCCACGCGGTACCGCGGCGGCAGCGGCGCGGTCGAGCGGAGGATCGCGCCGTCGTAATGGCGGGTGGAGACGAGCCTCGCCTTGCCGCCCACCGCCTCGAAGCGGCCGCCTGTCTCGGGGACGCCATCGCGGTCGCTGTCGCGGCCGTACAGCTCGACCGTGAGCCAGCCGCCCTCGCCGTACGTGAAGGATTTCCGGAACGATCGGAACCTCCGCAGCCCTTCCCGGAACACCTCGCCGCCCCGCGCGGAGAAGAACTCACCATCTTCGTCGAAGACGTCGACGTGATAGGGGCTCTCGTCGCCATACCGATCCTCGGTCCACGCCGCGGGCTCCTGGAACGGCGCATCGAAGGTCTCGTGGTGGACGAGCTTCCAGCCGGCGCCGGCGGCCCGCGCCGCCGGCTTCGGCCCGTTGCCGCTCGCCCCGAGCGCCTCGGGCGCGGGCGCGCGCGAGCACGCCGCCGGCAGCACCAGGGCGAGCGCGGCGAGGCGCCGCGTCGACGCGTCGACGCGGCGCCGCGCTCGGGCGGCGCCACGCCGCATCAGCGGTTGGGCTGCGGGGTGAGGCGCAGGTACGGGCGGACGGCGTTGTACCCCTTGGGGAACTTCTGCGCGAGGACGGCGGGGTCCTGGAGCGAGGGGACGATCACCACCTCATCGCCGTCCTTCCAGTTCGCGGGCGTCGCCACGGAGTGGCTGTCCGTGAGCTGGAGCGAGTCGATGAGGCGCAGGATCTCGTCGAAGTTGCGCCCCGTGCTCGCCGGGTACGTGAACGTCGCGCGGATCTTCTTGTTCGGAGCGATGACGAACACCGAGCGCACCGTGAGCGTATCGCTCGCCTGCGGGTGGATCATCCCGTAAAGGCCCGACACCTTCCGGTCCACGTCGGCGAGGATCGGGTAGTTCAGCTTCGTGCGCTGTGTCTCCTCGATATCCACGGACCAGCGCTTGTGCGAGTCGACGTCGTCGACGCTGAGCGCGATGGGCTTCACGCCGCGCTTGTCGAACTCCGCCTTGAGGTTGGCGACCGCGCCGAGCTCGGTCGTGCAGACCGGGGTGAAATCCTTCGGGTGCGAGAACAGGATCACCCACGAGCTCCCGGCCCACTCGTGGAATCGGATGGTCCCGTGCGTGGACTCTTGCTCGAAATCAGGCGCGATGCTTCCGAGTTGCAGGCTCATGACATTCCCTCCTGGCCGCGGCCCAGTCTCCGCTATGGCGGAGGAATCTCCGTCAAGCCGCTCAGCGTGTCAAGCCGGGAGCGGCGGTGTTTCGCGCCGGGGCGCCGCGGGCGCGTTCGACGGCACCGCGCCGCGCTTGGCCGGCGCGGCCGCGCGTCAGAGCGCGCCGACCTCGCGCCGGAGGCCGCGCCACGGGATCTCCCGCGGCGGCGAGGCGCGGCGCTCGCCCGCCCCGTCCGGCTGCGCCGCGGTCGAGCACTCGCCGTGCTCCAGCAGGTGCAGGGCCTCGGCGAGGCACGTCTCGCCCGCGTCGCCGAGCTCTGCGCTGAGCGTGTCGTCGGCGGCGCAGTCGGGGGGGAAGCCATCGTAGAAGTCGCCCTCTTCCTTCGCGTTGAGCACCCGGAACGCGATCGGGTGCACGACCATGTCGCAGTTGTCCCATCCGTACATGCCGACGGGTTTGCCGTGCGTGGTCGAGCCGACGATCTTCACGTCCATGTAGGCGCGCAGGCTGTTGATCAGCGTCTCGCTCGCGGAGGCCGTCCCGCCGGACGTGATGACGACCAGCCGGGACAGGGGGAGCGGCGGCTGGTCGAGATCCTCGAACGTCTCCCGCTTGTCCCAGTCGACGTGCCTGTCGTTGTGCGCGGTGATGTCGAGCAGCGCGCCGGCCTCCGCCGGCCGGTGGATCAGGCTCGCGAGGTGCCTCTCGACGGAGAGGCGCCCACCTCCGTTGTAGCGCAGATCGAGCACGAGCTCGTCGACCTGGCTCTCCCTGAACAGCGCGAAGGCGCTGTCGAGCTCGCTCACCGAAGGCTCGATGAAGGTGGTGAGCATGAGATATCCGACGGTCGCGGAGCCTGCCTGCACGACACGCGGGCTCACGACCGTGGTGATGCCATACCACGCCTTCCGGAGCGCGACCGTGAAGGGGTCGGCGTCCGCGCGCTCGATCGTGAGCGACATCTCGTATCCTTCCTCGTCGGGGCCTGCGAGCTCCTCCCAGAGGTCGTCGCTCACGACCTGCTCGACGTCGATCCCGTTGATCGCCACCACCGCGTCGCCCCGCCGGAGGCCGGCCTCTCCGGCAGGCGAGCCCGGCTGGATCATCGCGAACCGGAGGCTGTTCTCCTGGTCGAAGCTCCACCGCATGCCGAACCCGAGGGTCTGTCCTTCCCGGAAAAACGCGTCGTCGACGCTCTTGCTCGAGATGTAGCTCCAGCGGTCTCGCGGCTCGGTGACGAGATCCACGAGCAGCGCCTCGGGCGAGGGATACGCCCGGTAGTCCACGTCGGGTACGGTGTCGTACCAGAGATAGGCGTCCTTCATCAGCTCGAACAGGAACTGGTTCTGTCCCTGCGGTGAGCAGTCTGCCTTTGGCTCTGGATCACCGTCCGAGGCGGTACAGCCTCCCATCGCGGCGGCGGCCAGCGCGAGGGTGCATGTGGAGAGGACCGCGACGAGCTTCGAGGCGACCATGCGCCCCAGCACACCACGAAACGGAAAGGGCGAGCAACGGGGTTGGGTTGGCGGTTCGACCCGACCGGGGTTGGGTTCGCGATCCCCGATCCCCGACCGGGGTTGGGTTCAGCGTAATCCACCTCACTCCACCACCGACCAGATCCCGACCGGGGTTGAGGTTCAGATCCGGACTGGGGTTGAGGTTCAGCCGCTTCCGACCGGGGTTGCGGCTCAGCCACCAACGTAATTCATCTCACCTGGCCGCCGACCAGATCCAGCCACCAACGTAATTCATCTCACTTGGCCGCCGACCAGATCCCGACCGGGGTTGAGGTTCGCTCGCTCCGAGCGGGATTGCGGCTCACCGGGGTTGCAGCTCACCCAACCGTGGTTGAGGCCAAATGCAATCCATCTCACTCTGCCGCCGCGACCAGATCCCGACCGGGGTTGAGGTTTGCCGGCCTCGGCAGCCCATAGTTGTCCCGCAACGTCTGCCCCGTATATTCCGTCCGGAACAGCCCGCGCTTCTGCAGGATCGGGACCACGTGCTCGACGAACGCCTCGAGCCCCGACGGCAACACCGGCGGCATCACGTTGAAGCCGTCGGCCGCCCCCTGCTCCCACCAGTGCTGGATCGCGTCCGCCACCTGCTCGGGCGCGCCGGCGAACGTCCGGTGGCCTCGGCCGCCGCCCAGCCGCCCGATGAGCTGGCGCACCGTCAGCCGCTCCCGCCGCGCCAGGCTCACGATCAGCGTGTAACGGCTCTTCGCCCCCTCGATCTGATCCTCGCTCGGAAGATCCCGCGGCAGCTCCGCGTCGAGGTCGAGATCCTCCGGCTTCACCCGCAGCGTCTGCGCGAGCTGCCGCTTGGCATACTCCGGCTTGATGAGCCGATCGAGCTCCGCGTCGAGCGCGTGCGCCTCCGCCTCGGTGGCGCCGATGACCGGCACGATCCCCGGCAAGATCTTGATCGACCCCGGATCGCGCCCCAGCGCGCGCGCACGCCCCTTCAGATCGACATAGAACCGCTGCGCGTCCTCCAGCGTCTGCTGCGCCGTGAACACCGCCTCCGCGTACCGCGCCGCCAGCTCCTTGCCGTCATCCGAAGAGCCGGCCTGCACGAGCAGCGGGTACCCCTGCGGCGACCGCGGCACGTTGAGCGCCCCCTCGACCTTGAAGTACCGCCCAACATGCCGCGGCGGGTAGATCTTGTGGTCATCACCCCAGACGCCGGTTTCCTTGTCGCCGAGCGGCGCGTCGTCGCCCCAGCTGTCCCACAGCTTCAGCGACACATCGATGAACTCCGCCGCCCGCGCGTACCGGTCGCTGTGCGCCGGCAGCTCGTCCAGGTTGAAGTTGCGCGCCGCGTCCACGCCCGCCGTCGTGACGATGTTCCAGCCCGCCCGACCCCCGCTGAGGTGGTCCAGCGAGGCGAACCGCCGGGCCAGGTTGAACGGCTCGTTGTACGTCGTCGAGGCGGTCGCGATCAGCCCGATGTGCTCGGTCACCCCAGCGAGCGCCGCGAGGAGCACCGTCGGCTCGAGCGTCCCGGCCGGCCTCCGGCCCACGTTGTTCCACAGCACCGGGCTGTCGGCGAGGAACACCGAGTCGAGCTTCCCCCGCTCCGCGATGCGGGCCAGGTTCTTGAAGTGCGCGACGCTCGTGTTCGCGAACGGATCGCTCTCCGGCAAGCGCCACGAGGCCTCGTGGTGGCCGACGCTCATGAGAAACGCGTTGAGATGCAGCTGTCCGGGTCGTTGGGTCACGGGGAACTCCGTTCCAGTTCAGGGTTCGAGTCAGGATCTCCGGCAGCGGCCGCGCCCGGCGCGACGCCCAGCGCCGAGAGCAGCGACTCGCGGTGGGCGAGGAACCGCGGATCGCGCAGCGGGCGCGGCGCCGGCAGATCGATCCGCCGCTCCTCGGCGATGCGGCCGCCTTCGAGCACCAGCACCCGATCGGCGAGCGCGATCGCCTCGTCGACGTCGTGGGTGACCAGCAGCACGGCCGGCCGGTGCCGCGCGCACAGCTCGCGCAGGAGGTCGTGCATGCGCCCGCGGGTCAGCGCGTCGAGCGCGCCGAACGGCTCGTCGGCCAGCACGAGCTCCGGATCGCGCACCAGCGACCGCGCCAGCGCCACCCGCTGCTGCTCGCCGCCGGACAGCTCGACCGGCCACGCGCGCTCCCGCCCGGCGAGCCCCACCTCCGCGAGCGCGTCCAGGCCGCGCTCCCGGGCCTGCGGCACATCGAGCCCCAGGATCACGTTGTCGAGCACCCGCGCCCACGGCAGGAGCCGCGTGTCCTGGAACACGACCGCCCGGTTGTCCGGCACGTGCAGCTCGCCCGAGCCGGTCACCTCGTCGTCCAGCTCGGCGATCGCCCGCAGCAGCGTGCTCTTGCCCGATCCGCTGCGGCCGAGCAGCGCCACGAACTCGCCCCGCTCGATCGTGAGGTCGATCCCGTCGAGCACCACGCGGGCACCGAAGCGGCGGACCAGGCCGCGGATCCGCACCGTGGGCGGTGCCGCCGTCAGCCGGCCAGGATGCGGCGCCATGACAGGGCCTTTCGCTCGATGAGCCGCACGGCCGAGTCGGAGGCCAGGCCGAACAGCCCGTACACGACGAGGCCGAGGAGGATGATCTCCGTCTGCCCGTACGAGCGCGCCAGCGACATCATGTAACCGATGCCGCTCGTGGCGTTGATCTGCTCGACAACGACGAGCGCCAGCCACGCGCCGGTCACCGCCAGCCGGAGGCCCATCAGGAAGCCCGGCAGCGCCCCAGGCAACGCCACCTTCCGGATGAACTGCCACCTCGTCAGGCGGACCGTCTCGGCCAGCTCCACGTAGCGCGCGTCGATGGTGCGCAGCGCCGCGTGGGTGTGGACGTAGACAGGGATGACGACGCCGAGGGCGATGGTGAGCACCTTCATCTGCTCGCCGATGCCGAACCAGAGGATCAGCAGCGGGATGAGCGCCAGCGTCGGGATCGCGCGCTTGATCTGCACCGGCCCGTCGAGCAGGGCCTCGCCGACGCGCGTCAGCCCGGCGAGGAGCGCCAGCACCGTGCCCAGGCCAGCCCCGAGCGCGAGCCCCAGGAAAGCCCGCTGCGCCGACGTGAGCAGGTTGGCCTGGAGCCGCCCGTCGGCGATCAGCTCGTGGGCCGTGGTCACCACGGTCCACGGCGCGGAGAGCACGCGCGCGTCGAGCGCGCCCGTCGCCGAGGCGACGGTCCAGAGCGCGAGCAGCAACGCCGGGCCGAGCGCGAGGCCGTACGGGATGCGCCGCCCCGGGCCCAGGCGGCGCCGCAAGCGGCGGCCGGACAGGCGGCGACCGGTCGGCGCGCCGGACGGCGGCGCGGAGAGATCCGCGGTCGCGGTGAGATCCGGGAAGCTGGCGAGGCGCGGCGAGGCGGCGCTCGTGGGCAGTGCGGTCGTCATGGAGTGCTCCTGTCGGCCGTCGCCGGCCTGTCCGTCGGTCCGGCGCCCTCGGCGGCGCCGGCCACCTCCGCTCCGATCGTCTGGAATCGGAGGTCGAAGATCGTCCTGGCCTCGAACCGCTTCTGGCCGGAGGCCTCGGCGAGCAGGTCCGCTGTCTCCTGCGTCAGCGCGATCGCCTCGGACCAGTCGCCCGGAACCTGCGGCTTGCCGGCGGCCTCGATGAGGAAGCGCCCTTCCCTGGCCGAGAGGCCCTGGTCCTTGACGTAGTACGCCTCGATCCACGCCTCCGGGTGCGCATAGGCCCACAGCTGGGCCTTGGCCCGCCACCTGGCGTAGTCGACCAGGGCGGCCGCCTTGTGAGCGTCCTTGAGCGCCTCGGCGCGCACGTAAAGGAAGCCGAGGTTGTCGCGGACGCCGTGCGTGATCGACGAGGCGCCCTCGGCGCGGTACTCGTTGAGATAACGCAGCAGGGTGACGCCGGACAGCGGCGCGACGTCGACCTGGCGGCTGGTGAGCGCCTCCTTGAACTCGGTGCTCGCGAGCCGGACGAGCGTGACGTCCTTCTGCGACAGCCCGACCTTCTTCAACACGCGCAGCACGAGCGCGCCCTGGGCCTGCCCCGGCGAATAGGCGATCTTCTTGCCGCGGAGATCGTCAATGGACGCGACCCGCGCGCCCGGCGCGGTGGCCAGCTCGTAGATCGGCTTCTCCCTGACCTGCACGGTGACGATCTTCACGTCGAGCCCGGTGAACGTGGCGTGGATGGGCGGCGTATCGCCGACCGCGCCCGCGTCGAGCACGCCGGCGCGGAACGCCTCGACGGTCTGCGGTCCTCCGCTGATGTTCTGCCAGTCGACGCGGAACGGGAGCTTGTCGATGTCGCCGGAGAGCTGGAGTTGCTTCTGCACCGTCGGATCACCGATGCTGAGCCGCGTCTCGCGCGGGATCTCGGCCGGGATCGGGGCGTCCGGGGCGAGCGTGGCAGCGGCGCTCGCCTGGCCGTCGCGCTTGCACCCGGACGACGCGATCAGCGCAGAGAGCGCCGCGAGCGTCGCGAGTGAGCGAATCCTGTCGATGAACGAGCGCAGATGGACCTCGGTGCGCGGCTGGAAGCGGTACCGTTTCGCTGCTGCCCAGGCGCCGCCCCGCCCGCCGCCCAGCCGGCGGCGGAGAGGAGCGCTCAGGAGACCCCGGGATGGGCCTCACCGAGCCGATGGCTCGCGGTCCGTCCTCGGGAGCGTCTCGCCATGACCAGCAACGCCCATGCCGCCGCGCCGCTCGCCCTGGGGACGGCGCGGTCCAGCGGCCTGCGCCCGCCGTCGCGCGGCGCCCGCCGGCGGCGGGACGGCCGGGCCGCGGCCGCGCTGCTTCCCCAGCAACAGCCGGTGGTGATCCGCTGCTCCGGCGCGAGCACGGCCGGCTCCCTCCGGCGGGAGCGAGCGCGGCGGGGGCGGCCCGCTACCGCGCGGCGGCGGAGGCCTCGCGCCGCCCCTGGACGCCGAACGCGTCGAGCAGGTAGTCGCGGAAGGCGCGGATCTTGGACGGCAGGAAGCGCGTCCCCGGGTGAACGAGGTACAGGGAGGCGGCGCCGTGGATCGCGTAGTCCTTGAGCACCGGCACGAGCCGCTTCGCGTCGAGGTCGCCCCGCACGTTGATCGCGGGGACCAGCGCGATCCCGCCCCCGGCCAGCGCGACCTCGCGGCAGAAGGAGAAATCGGAGGCCGAGATCGCCGCGCGCACCCGCAGCTCCGCGCGATCGCGGCCGTCGCGCGCCGAGAGCGCGATCGTCGCGTGCCCGCGCGCGGTCTGGGCGAGCAGCAGCCGGTGCCCCGCGAGGTCCTCGGGCCGTCGCACCGCCCCGTGCTTGCGGAGGTAGGACGGCGCCGCGAACAGGCCAACCTCGATGTGCTGCAGCTTGTGGGCGATGAGCGACGAGTCCGGGAGGCTCGCGGTCGCGCGCAGGGCCACGTCGACCTGGTGGGCGTCGAAGTCGAGGAGCGCCTCGGTGAGCAGCAGCTCCAGCGAGATCTCGGGGAAGCGCTCCGCGAAGCCGGCCGAGAGCGGCGCCAGGATGCTCAGCCCGAGATCGAACGGCGCCGTCACCCGCAGGTGCCCGCGCGGCCTCGAGCGCGCCTGCTGCACCGCCACGTTCGCGTCCTCCAGCAGCTCGAGCGCCCGCCCGACGCGCATCCGGTAGGCGACGCCGTCCTCGGTCGCCTGCACGAGCCGCGGGCTGCGGCGGAGCAGCTCCACCCCGAGCGCGTGCTCCAGGCGCGTGATGCGGCGGCTGACGCTGCCCTTCGTCTCGCCCAGCGTCTTCGCGGCCGCCGTGATCGACCCGAGGTCGACCACCAGGCAGAAGGCCCGCAAATCGCTCACATTCGCGTCGATCGTTTCCGTTTTGGCAACCTGGTGTTTCATTGCAGGGTCATTGTACCACTCCTGGAAACGACCTAGGGTGAGCGCGACATGGATCGCCGGGCTGCATTGAGGCTCCTCCTTGCCGCGGGCGGGGCCGTACCGTTCGCCGGCGCGTGCGGGCGCTCGACGTCGACAGCGCCCGGCCCGGCTCCGGCGTCGAGCTCCACATCCACCGCGGCCGAGAGAGGTTCGATGTCCGACACCCAGCACAAGGCGCGCGAGGGGCGCATGCCGGCCCTGTTCCTCGCGCACGGCTCTCCCTTCCTTCTCGACGATCGCGCGTGGGTCGCCGAGCTCGCCGCCTGGGCGCAGGCGGTGCCGCGCCCCACGGCGATCCTCATGATCTCGGCGCACTGGGTGGACGCGCCGGTCACGCTCGGCGCCACCGAGACCGTGCCCCTCGTCTACGACTTCTACAACTTCCCCGAGAAGTACTATCGGGTGGAGTACCCCGCGCCCGGCGCCCCCGCGCTCGCGCGGCGCGTCCGGGAGCTGCTCGGCCCGCTGGGGCCGGTCGCCGAGGCTCCTCGCCGCGGGCTCGATCACGGCGCCTATGTGCCGCTCGTCTGCATGTACCCGGGCGCGGATGTCCCGGTGCTCCAGATCTCTTTGCCGACGCTCTCTCCAGCTCCGCTCCTCGAGATGGGGAGAGCGCTCGCCCCGCTCCGTGACGAGGGGGTGTTGATCGTCGGCAGCGGTTTCTTGACCCATAACCTCCGCGCGGCAGACTGGCGCGGAGATGCGGTCGCGCAGCCCTGGGCCACGGAGTTCGACGCATGGTGCGCCGAGGTCCTCTCGCGCCGCGACGTGGGCGCGCTCGTCGAGTACCGCGCCCGCGCGCCGGGAGTGCGGATGGCGCTCCCGACCCACGAGCATTTCGTGCCGGTCGTCGCCGCCATGGGGGCGTCGATCGACGTGAGCGAGCCTGTGCAGTTCCCCATCACGGGGCTCACCTATGGCTCGTTCACGAGACGTTCTGTGCAGTTTGGCTGACAGATAAGGAGATTGTCTCTCATGTTCACCGCTCGTTTCGCTCGCATCGCCCTCCCCGCCGCGCTCTTGCTCTCGCTCGCGGGGTGCGAAGATCCGACCAAGGACAAGCCCAAGGCGACCATCTCGACCGCCGCGCCCGCGCAGACCCAGGCCGCCGCGCCCGCGGGCCCCGCCGAGACGCTGCCCATCGACGCGGCCGCCTCGACCATCGGCTTCGTCGGCTCGAAGGTCACGGGCAAACACGAGGGCAAATTCGAGAAGGTCTCGGGCTCGATCACGCTCGCCGGCGGCAAGGCCGCGGGCGGCAAGCTCACCATCGAGGCCGACGCGTCGTCGGTGAAGACCGACGCCGAGAAGCTCGACGGCCACCTCAAGTCGCCGGACTTCTTCGACGTCGAGAAGTACCCGAAGGCGACGTTCACCTCGACCGAGATCAAGGCCGGCGGCGAGAACGGCGCGACGCACACCGTCACCGGCGAGCTCGATCTGCACGGCGTGAAGAAGACCATCACCTTCCCGGCGACCATCACCGAGGGCGCCGACGCCGTCTCGGGCAGCGCCGAGTTCGTGATCAACCGCAAGGATTTCGGCATCGTCTATCCGGGCAAGCAGGACGATCTGATCCGCGACGACGTGCTGCTGAAGCTCTCGCTCAAGGCGCCCCGCAAGCAGGGCTGAGCGCCGGCCGAACACCGGGCGGATGGCGGAGGCGCCAACCCGAGCTCCCGGGGGCGAGGGTCGAGGGTCGACGGTAGGACATGCCGTATCTCCAGAGCGCGTTCCTGAGGAATGCTATCCGACGATCCACTGCAGCAGGTGCAGCAACTTCATAGCTCGCCGTCGAACGCCCGCTGCACCTCTTCCGGTAGCGGAGAAACGCCAGCCCTTCTGCCGCTTCATCGCACCTCACCGGGGAGCAGCTCAATCCCGAAGCGCGCCGCAATCGACGCCAATTTCTCAGGATCGGGCGGCGCCATCCCCACGGGTAGCGTGAGCGCACGGGCCGGCTCGCCGAGCGCTGCGAGGAACGCATCGAAGCCGGCAGGAGCGGCGAGCACCAGCCACCGCGCCGGGCCGTCATCGGAGACCCGGTACGTGTGCGGTACGTCGCGGACAGCGAGCACGACGCTGCCGGCCGGCGCCTCGATCGCCACGCCCGGCTGGTGGATCGTCATCCGGCCGTCGAGCACGACGAAGACCTCGTCCTCGCGTCGGTGCCGGTGGAGTGGGACCGTATCGTCGGGCCCACCGTGCAACTCCACCACACAGAGGCGCCCGCCTGTCGCGGCTCCCGCAATCCGGATGAACACCAGATTGTTCAGAAACCAGAGCGCGTCCTGTGAGGTACCCACGCAGCTTTGTATGTCAGCTCGGCGCCACACGGTCCAGCGGGCGGCGCACCCCGGCCGCTGATGATCCTGGCAGCGCCACGCACCATCCTGGAGCTCCGCGAATGGCAGACGGCCGTGTTCAAGGATGTCTCTATTCGTCGGCGCACAATCTGGGCGGATCAGTTCACCGAGGTTCCTCGCGGAGGATCTCCATGCAGAGACGCACGCAGGCACTGCAGATGTTGATCCGGCCGCCCCCTAACAGCGCGGGCACATCGACCAGCGAACGCTTGCAGAACGCGCACGCAAGATGCGGGTCCCGATAGCTGAGCCCTGTCCGCGTCTTGCTCGGCTCGCCGTCCTCCCAGAATCGCCACCAGGGGCGCCATCCGAGGACATTATGGCGGCGAAGACGGCGGGCACATTCGTGAACGCAAGCGCTGCAAATGCTGACATCAGCGGCAGCGATGAGGCGCTCGAGGACGGCCACCCCGCGTCGACAGAACGAACACGGAGAACGCGCCTCAGCGACGCCGTCGCTGGCTGCCGCTCTGTCCGACAGGTCAATCCAGATGCCCGACATACCAACAAGCTCTCATCACCCCTCGAGCTGTAGCCTGTCATCATCGGGCCACAGTTCATCGTGCGGTTCCATCGTGAAGAGGAACAGCGGCTGGTGAAGAGCTCAACGCGCTCCTCCCGCGTCAGGCCATCGCCCTCTTCGATGCATCAGCAGCGTCACATTGGCTCCTGTTCTCGCAGGCGAAACACCTCCTCCATGCGGGCATGGAGCAGCCTCTTGGCGTCGTCACGAAGCGGCTCACCATGGGCGCTGATGAGATGGTGAAACGGCAGGTCGGCGAGGCGGCGAAAATCAGAAACGTCGGGAGCGCACGCCTCTCGCCAGGTCGCCGGGATGTTCGCAACGCCGATCAACCCTTGGGCGACGAACAGCGCGCCCGTTTCATCGGAAAAGAAGGCATCGACGTGTGACCAGTTCTGGACAGCGTCGCACGTAATGAGGATTCCGCCCTCCCGCGGGAGCAAAACGGCGGCTTCCGGGAACCGCGCCGTCGTGAACACGAACACGATGCCTCCGTGCGCCGGGAACGGGCCTCCTGCTGAGAGCGCTCGGTCGGCAGGTCGGCCATCGGCCGCCACGGCCTCGGGAAGCGCCCACAGGGTGGCGCCGTAGCGGTCACGGTAGAAGGGGTCGTCTCGACCGTGGAATGCACCGAGCCGCACGATGTGGCGGACCTGGCCGAGGGCGTCGAGCTGGCGCAGCCCTTCCTCGGTCAGGCGCACGGTGTTCACGAGCGTGAGCTCTCGGTCCTGTCGGAGCACGGTCATCGTGCGGCTCGTCTGGAGATCGATCCCGGCGTGGTGAGTCCTGTTCGTACCCACGACGTAAAAGATCTCTGGGAATGCGTTCTGAACCTCGCCATGCGGCCATGCGGGGCTGTGCTCGAACATCTGGAATGTCTCCACACGGTCGCGGCGTCGCGGCTCCTCAAGAAAGAGTAGCCCCGCCTCGTACCGCCGTCGCGGGTCTGCCGGATGCGCCGCCAACTCGTCGCGGCCACGCCTCCTGAACTGCCCGCATGGTGCCGATACTACAGGGGTCTGCGGCTTCTGTCAGGCCGACGTTCGCGTCTGCCGAGCGCGCTCGAACGCGCCACGATCGTGCTCGCCGCGCCGGTCTCGGCCAGGGCGTGAGAACGATGTGCGCATGTTCCACAGCGACGTCTCTCGACACGCCCTCTGCCTGCTCGCCGCCTTCTCCGCCTCCACGCTCGTCGCCGGCTGCGCCGATGACGAGGCCTTGCCGCCGCACGAAGGCGAGCCGACCTGCACCGGCTGGGGCGACGAGGCGCCCGCCGACGGCGTCCTCGAGCTGCCCCGACCGACCGGCCCGCACCCGGTCGGCACGCAGATCCGCGCCCTCACCGACAGCGCGCGTGGAGAAGAGGCGACGGAGGATCCCGACGACCGCCGCGAGCTCGTGGTGCAGCTCTTCTACCCGGCCGATCCTTGCGGCGCAGGGCAGCTCGCGCCGTACCTGTCGCCGGAGGAAGGCGACAGCCGCCGTACGACCGGCGGCCTCCCGATCGAGGACGGCTTCGAGGCGAGCATCGTCACGCACGCGCGCGTGGGCGTGCCGCTGGCCGAAGACGGCGCGCCGCTCCCGGTGCTCCTCTTCTCGCACGGGTTCGGGATGCTCCGCGCCGACTACACGAGCCTCCTCGAGGACCTGGCGAGCCACGGCTTCGTGGTGGCCGCCATCAGCCACACCTACGACACCGAGCTCACGGTGTTCCCCGACGGCCGCGCGGTGCCCTTCGGCTCGGTCGTCCTGACGCCGGCGATGGACGCGTCGGAGGAGGAGATCGAGGCCTTTTCTCAGGCGATGAACGAGCACGTCGCTGTCTGGGTCGACGACGCGCGCTTCGTGCTCGACGAGCTCACGGCCGCCGCGCAGGACGACCCGGGCGGCCTGCTCACGGGCCGGCTCGACCTCGAGCGGGTCGGCGTGCTCGGCCACTCCTACGGCGGCGCGATGGCCGCCGAGGCGTGCGCCCGCGACGACCGCTTCGACGCCGGCCTCGACATCGACGGCAGCCTCTTCGGGCCGCAGAACGGCGCCGGCGGCAGGAGCCTCGCGCAGCCCTTCTTCATCATGCTCGCGGCGGACCACCCCGACGATGCGAGCATCGACGAGACCTACGGCGCGCTGAACGGGCAGGCCTACCGGGCGCGGGTCGAAGACACCGCCCACCTCACGTTCTCGGACCTGCCGCTCGTCGTCGAGCACTTCCTCGGCGAGGGCGTACTCCCGGAGCTGCTCGGCACGCTCGATCCGGCCCGCGCGGTCGAGATCACGAACGCGTACACGCGCGCCTTCGTCCAGGCGCACGTGCGCGGCGACGCGGCCCCGCTGCTCGACGGCCCGTCGCCGGAGTACCCGGAGGTGACCTTCGAGAAGCGGCCCTGACGCCCCGCGGGCCCGCTGAGCCCGCCCGTCCACGCGCCGCGCCCGCCGGCCCCGCGCACCCCCATCCACGCGCCGCGTTCGCCGGCCCCGCGCCCGCCCATCCACGCGCCGCGCCCGCCGGCCCCACGCACGCCCATCCAGGCGCCGCGCCCGTCCGCCGCCCCCGCGCCCGCCCGCCGGCCCCAGGCTCCTCGCCTCGGCGCTCTGGAAGGTTGAAGATGTCACTCCCCCATGTCCGGGGTACACCCAGGTCGTGGGCGCTGTAGAGTCGGTCCCCGGAGATCGCCGCCGTCCTCAAGCCCCTGGAGAGGTTCATGCTGACGAAGCTCAACGAGCGTGAAGCCGTCGCGTCCTGCGAGCGCTGCTGGGAGCACGAGATCGTCCCCGCGCTGCACGACTACATCCGCATCCCCAACAAGTCGCCCGCCTTCGACCCCGCCTGGCGCGAGAACGGCCACATGGACAGGGCGGCGTCGCTCATCGCGGCCTGGTGCGAGGCGCAGCCGATCCCCGGGCTCACCGTGGAGGTGGTGCGCATCGGGAACCGCACGCCGGTGATCCTGATGGAGGTGCCGGGCACGCGCGACGACACGGTGCTCCTCTACGGGCACCTCGACAAGCAGCCCGAGATGACGGGGTGGCGCGAGGGGCTCGGCCCCTGGGAGCCTGTGCGCGAGGGCGACAAGCTCTACGGCCGCGGCGGCGCCGACGACGGCTACTCGGCCTTCGCGTCGCTCGCGGCGCTGCGCCTGCTGCACGAGCAGGGGATCCCGCACGCGCGCTGCGTGGTGCTCATCGAGGGCTGCGAGGAGAGCGGCAGCCCGGACCTGCCGGCCTACATCGACGCGCTCGCGGGGCGCATCGGCAAGCCGAGCCTCGTCGTGTGCCTCGACTCCGGCTGCGGCAACTACGACCAGCTCTGGACCACGACGTCGCTCCGCGGGCTGCTCCAGGGCACGCTCGACGTGAACATCCTGCGCGAGGGCGTCCACTCGGGCGTGGGCAGCGGCGTGGTGCCCTCGAGCTTCCGGATCCTGCGGCAGCTCCTGTCGCGCATCGAGGACGAGCGGACCGGGCGCGTCCTCGTGGACGCGCTGCACGTGCAGATCCCGGAGGAGCGCGCGGCGCAGGCGCGGGCCGCGGCCGATGTGCTGGGCGCGTCGGTCGTGAGCGAGCTGCCGTGGGTGAAGGGCGCGCGCCCGGTGACCGGCGACACGGCGGAGCTCCTCCTGAACCGCACCTGGCGCCCCGCGCTCTCCGTGACGGGCGCCGACGGCCTGCCGCCCATCGCCAGCGCGGGCAACGTGCTGCGCCCGTTCACGAAGGCGAAGCTCTCGATGCGCCTCCCGCCGCGCCTCGACCCGAGGAAGGCGGCGACGGCCCTGAAGGAGGCGCTGGAGAAGGACCCGCCGTACGGCGCGGAGGTCCGGTTCCACGTGAGCGAGCCGTCGGCCGGATGGGACGCGCCGGCGACGGCGCCCTGGCTCGAAGCGGCGGTGCGCAAGGCGTCGAAGACGTTCTTCGACCGGCCGGCGATGGGGATCGGCGAGGGCGGGACGATCCCGTTCATGGCGATGCTCGGAGAGAAGTTCCCGGAGGCGCAGTTCCTGATCACCGGCGTGCTCGGGCCGCAATCGAACGCGCACGGCCCGAACGAGTTCCTGCACCTCGGCATGGGGAAGAAGCTGACCTGCTGCGTGGCGAGCGTGATCGCGGACCACGCGGCACGCGCGCGCTGAGGGGCGCGGCGGCGCGCTTCGTAGACGCGCGCGCGTCCGCGGCGGGACAGACGCGCGCGTCCATGGCGGGGGCGGCCGCGAACGGGAGCTCGCGCGCGCCGCCCGTCGACACACCGTTGACACACCGCCGGGATCGCCGTGTGCTGGGGCCGAGGAGAACATCGTGATGGCACAATTTCGATACGCCGCGCTCTGCATCGCTGCCCTCTGCGCGGGAGGCTGCGGTTCGAGCGACGAGCCCGGGGACACGGGCACGGGGGGCGCGGGCGGCACGGGCGCGACCACCACGTCCCAGAGCTCGAGCAGCGCGTCCCAGAGCTCGAGCAGCGCGGGCGGCGGCGGCCAAGGGGGGACGGGCGGCGGGACCGCGACGACGACCGTCGTCGTGAACGAGATCTCGGCCAAGGGCGGCGACTGGATCGAGCTCGGCAACCCGGGCCCAGGCTCGGCCGACCTCGGCGGGCTCGGCCTGTGCGACTCCGACGACAGCGGGCAGTGCAACACGGCCGACGCGCTCAGGTTCCCCGAAGGCACGCAGCTCGCCCCGGGCGCGTACCTGCTCATCCTCGGCGACCAGCTGCCCGAGGACGGCCCTGGACCCCACACCGCGTGCCTGCCGGACGGCGGCCCGAGCAGCTGCTTCTATGCGACCTGGAAGGTGAGCGCCTCCAGAGGCGAGACCGTCTACCTCATCTCCCAGAGCGACCAGGTGCTCGCCCAGTTCCAGTATCCGATGGAGGCAGCAGCCGATGGGCAGACGTGGGGCAGGCTGCCCGACCTGACCGGCGAGGGCGCCGTCACGGCGCCGACCCCCGGGGCGGAGAACGCGGCGCCCTAGCTCCGCCCGCCGGAGATCCGGAGAGAGAGTGAACGCAAAGACGCAAAGACGCAAAGACGCAAAGACGCAAAAGAAAGAATGAATATCATGCATTTTGGCGTCTTTGCGCTCTTGGCGCCTTTGCGCTCAACTCTCTCTCTGCACCGGACCGCGATGCGCATGTCACCGGCGTCTGCGATCGAGATCCTCCACGCCCCGCGGCTGCTGCCGCGTCGCCTCCGGGCGTCCCGTCCGGATGGAGGACCTGCGCCAGGAGCCTTGGCACGGCGCTCTGCGGCGGCGGCGCTCGCGCTCTCGCTGCTCCTGTCGGCTTGCGGGGCCTCGGATCCGCCGCCGGTGCGGGAGTCGGGCTGCCCTCGTTGCACCGGGGCCGCGCGAATCGGCGCGCTCCCGCCGGGCGACATCGACGAGTGCTCCGGTGTCGTCGCCAGCACGCTGCACCCGGACACGCTCTATGTTCACAACGACCACGGCGATGACCCTCGCTTCTTCGCGATCGGGTTCGACGGCGCGCTGCGGGCCGAGGTGACCGTGGCCGGCGCGGCGGCGATCGACTGGGAGGACATCGCGCGCGGCCCGTGCCGTTCGGGCGGAGGCAGCTGCCTGTTCCTCGCGGACATCGGCGACAACGACGGCGAGCGCGACAGCACCACGATCTACGGCGTGCCGGAGCCGGACACGCTCGGAGGAGCGCCGCTCGCCTCGACCGCCGAGGTGTTCGTGCTCTCGTACCCCGACGGAGACCACGACGCGGAGACGCTGCTCATTCACCCCGCCACCGGAGCGCTCACCATCGTGACGAAGGTCAACAAGGGCACCTCGGGCATCTACGAGCTGCCAGCGCTGCCCGCAGCGGGCGCGCCGGCGACGCTCGTCCGGACGGGATCCATCGAGCCGCCCGCCGGGAGCGCGCGCTTCACCAGCGGCGACGTCCACCCGGACGGCACAGGCGTGCTGCTGCGCACCTCATCCCACGTGCTCTACTACCCCATGACACCGGATCAGACCGTGGCGCAGGCGCTGGCCGAACCGCCCTGCGTGCTGCCGTCGCCCGACGAGGAGCAGGCCGAGGCGATCGCGTGGGTGCCCGGCGGATGGGACTACGTGACGGTCGGTGAAGGGAAAGAGGAGCCGATCCACCGCGTGTCCTGCCAGGCGCCCTGAAGGACGCCCGAGGTCGCGAGTCCGCGCGGGTCGTTGCTCGCGGCCCGAGAGGACACGGCTTCTCGGTGGACGAGGCTTTCTGTATCCTCATCCTCCTCCCGCCACCGAGTCCGCAAGGAGGACCATCATGTCGCACCATGGGAAGACCGCGGCCGCACTGCTCGCCATTGCGCTGCTGGATGCCGGCTGCGGGTCCCCCGAGCAGGACACATCCTCCGGCGCGACGGGGGGCGGCGCCACCTCGGTCAGCTCCGCGTCCAGCGCCACCGGCGGAGCCTCATCGAGCGAAGCCAGCAGCGCGTCGACAGGCCAGCCGCCCATCCATCCGGGCGAGATCGACTGCCGCACCCCCGGGGACGGGAAGTCCACCCTGGCCTTCGTCAACAAGTGCGACCAGCCGCTCCAGTTCCAGGGGAGCCTCATCGAGGGCGGGGAGCTCGGGCCCGGGCAGTTCGCTTGCCGCGACGTGGGCACCAGCGAGGAGCCGCTGTCGTCCCTGCGTTACTGGGCGTATGCCGGGTCGGACCCCGGCGGCGGCCGACACACGCTGGCCGAGATGACCCTCAACACCGATTTCAACGACTTCGATTGGTACAACATCAGCCACGTGGACGCGCACAACCTCCCCCTGGCGATCGTGCCCGTCGGCCTGCCGGACTGCCGGACGCTGTCGTGCCCGGCGAGCCTCCTCGCGGGGTGCCCGGAGGTGGGTCGCTACAAGGACGCGAGCGGCGCGACGATCTCCTGCGTGAGCCCTGACCGGGACGATGCCACGAACCCCGTGGCCGCGTACTTCGAAGAGCAATGCAAGGACGCGTATTCGTGGTCGGGCGATGATCAGGAGTCGATGGCCGCCTGCGCCGGGGAAGACTACGACATCGTGTTTTGCCCCTGAGCTGCCGCCGGGCCTCCCCGGGGCCAAACGCCGGCGAGGGGCCGATTCACACAGTGACCCGCGTGCCGTCGAACCTGGTGAACGTGAAGCCCTCGAACGGCTCGCGGAAGGTCCGGCGCTCGTCCCGGAGCAGGCGGATCGCGATTTCCTCGCCGAGGGCCAGCGACGCCGCGGCGTCCGTGCGCCAGTGGATGCCCGCCCAGTTGCGCCCGAAGGCGGCGTTGGTCGCCAGCTTGTTCAGCTCGCCGCCCACGGTCAGGGGCGGCCCGCTGTACGGAACGAGCCGGGTCGGATCGGCCGGATCGGGGACGAACGGATCCTCGATGACGTGGTCCTCGTCGAAGAACGCCTTGATGAGCGTCACGTTGACCCCGGCGATGGCGGCGGCGCCGCCCGGGTACGACCCGTGGAGCGGGGCGCCCTCCGGGAAGGCCTGCGGCAAGAGGTAGCTGCCGAACGCGTCGTACGTCAGCTCGACCACCTGCGACTCAAGGATATCGCGGTGCAGCGGGTAATCGCGCGCGTCGTTCGCGAGGCGGTGGTGCACCAGCCCGCCGTACGCCTCGGGGCGGAGGTTGTTGTGCACGAACCACTTCTGCCAGTAGGTGGCGCGGATCTCGCGCGACGTCCCGAAGGGGAGTAGGCTCTGCAGATAGCCGAGCGAGAAAGTCGCGGCGGCGGAGGCCTGCGTCCGCGACGTGAGGTAGGGGTTGGTCGGGCTCAGGGGGGCCGCGATGCCCCCCGGCACGCCCGGGTTCGTGCTGCGCGCCGCGCCGAGGAGCAGCGCCGCGCCCCAGTAGAGGGGCGCGCCGCCATGCACATACTCCGCCAGATCGCGCCCTGTCGAGACATAGCGGCGCACCGGGTCGTACGCGATCGACCGGGTGGGGCTGATCCCGTTTTGCACCGCGAGCCACTCGTCATACTCGGTCTGGAAGTCGTTGCCCGGCAGCGCCGTGCGGATCTTGCCCCCGATCACCTGGGGGCCATAGGGGATGTCCCGCAGGAGGAACTGCGAGATGTAAGGGCCGTTGAGCACGCCGGGAGGAATCACGTGCCTGGCCGTCCTGCCCGAGCGATCCCGGGGATCGGCGTAGGTGACGCTGCCGCGGAACAGCGTCCCCAGCGTCACGCGGCCGCGAGCGCGCGGGCCCGTGTAGCCGGAGAGCCGGTTGATCTCGCCGATCGCGTCCGCCACATCGCTGCTGTCGGCGTAGCTCTCGAAAGGCACGTCCCGCAGCAGCGCCTGCCAGTAGACCTCGACCGCCTCGGCGGCCCTCTCGGCGCTCGCCAGCGCGGGGGCCGGGGGCAAGCCGATCTGGGCCGGGGTCGTGCCGATGAGGCTTACCGCGAGCGTGCCGATCGGACTGACAAGCTTGCGGTCGCCGCCGAGCGGGATGGCCTCGAAATCGTCCCATTCGCGCGACGCGAAGGCTCTCGACGCGACGCGGTACGCCGCCGGATCCACCTCGCCTCGCTCGTCGTGCGGCAGGCCGCGCGTGTTCGTGCCGATCTTGTTGGGATAGCGCTCCTCGTCGCCGTTGTTCGGGTGCGGCGCGATCGGCTCCTCGAACTGGTCGACCGCGGCCTCCACGCGCACGCGCAGCGCGCGCAGGCGGAGCTCGTGATCGAGCGGTGAGACGCGCGGATCGCGGCGCGACGAATCGAACCCGTCGAGCAGATCGTCGACGCCCCTGCCCCGCGCTGCATTGGCAACACCGGGGTTCGCGGCGAGGACGCCTCCCACGGCGAGCGAGCCGGCCACACCCATGAAGGCGCGCCTGCCCGAGACCTTCTCGGCCCCCGGCCGCTTTGCAGCGCCGTCGGGGTTCACGGGCTCCGGGGCGTCGGGAGTCGAAGCATCGCTCCTGGGATCGCTGTCATGAGAATCGGTGGTCATGGCGTTCAGCTCCGTTCGTTGGACAGACCTTCGCGTCGGCCCGCCGCGGCGTTCGCGGCAAGGCACCCGTGAGAATCGGCCTGTGAGCTCAGATCGCAGCGCGTCGTCCCGGAAGCCCAGACGGTGAGGTCGAGCTTCCGGCGACGCACGCGCTTCGAGCGCCGACGAGGCCAGGAAAGCAGCGGACAGCGGCTTCAATCCGCTACATCCGTTTTATAGGACAAACATCTACTATAGCGGATAGACTCGAGCAAGGACTTTGTTTCGCAGCGCACCTGCAGAACTTCTGTCGTCCGGGGCCCGGTGATATCGAATGGAGATGCGACAGGGCGGCGATGAGCGGACGGGCTCGGCAATGCCGGACGGCATCGTTCGGGGGGCGCAGGCGGGGGATCTTCCGGGGGTCCTGGAGCTCTATCGTGATCTCCACCCCGAGGACGCGCCGTTCCCTCCCGAGCCCGAGCTCTCCGCGCTCTGGAAGCGCATGATCGAGCAGCCCGGGCATCACCTCTTCGTCCTGGAGCGCGACGCCGCCGTCGCGGCCTGCTGCTCTCTCATCGTCATTCCGAACCTCACGCGCGGGGGCCGGCCGTATGCCTTGCTGGAGAATGTGGTGACCCACCGCGAGCACCGGCGTAGAGGCTTCGGCGCGCGCGTCGTTCGCCATGCGCTGGCGGAGGCCTGGGAGGCCGGGTGCTACAAGGTCATGCTGATGACAGGGTCCCGCGAGCCCGAGGTGCACCGCTTCTACGAGGCGTGCGGCTTCCGCGCGGGCGAGAAGACCGGCTTCCTGGCGCGCCCCGGCGCCGGGCGCTAGCGCGGCCTCCGGGACCTGCCCGGCAGCGCGTCACGCTGCTGGCCTCGCAGCCGCTCGCGTCGCGCCGGGTCGCGCGAGAGCCGGGCGACGTCGGGGGTGTTCTCGAGGGCGAGCGGCGCGTAGCGCCCGGCGCGCCCGTGAGCACCGAGCCGAGCTCGAGGCCCGCGGCCTCGAGCTCGGCGAGCACGGCAGGGTCCGTGAGGAGCGGGAGAGGCCGCGCTTGCGGCGGGGTTCCCTGCGGCGCGGCGGCGGGCTGCGGCCCTCCCGCGGCGGGAGAGGGCGGCGCGGCGGACGGCTGCCCCTCTGCCCTCCGGACATCCTGGCGCGCCGCGGAGGGCCCCTCGGACGGCCACCACGAGCACCCGGCGATGCCGGCGCTGGCCGCCAGCGCGGCGAGGGCGAGGGCGTGACGGAGGCGGCGGGGGCGCACGCTGCCAGGCTACACCGGCGCGCACCGCAACGATCTCGAGGCGATCTCGACGAAGCGAGCAAACCGAGCCGCGTCGCGGTCGACGTACACACAAGGCGTGTGGATACTGTCCCCATGCAGCACGCCGCGCTCGCGCGCCGGCTCCGCCACGTTCGCGCGCCTTCCCCGCTCCACTTCCCGGAAGAGGCCCTCGTGCCGGAGACCAAGCGCCACCTCGAGATCAGGACCCTGCTCTATGTCGTGCTCAAGACCTTCGCGGATCGCGCGTCGATCGGATCCGACCAGTTCGTCTACTGGTCCGCGTCGGATCCGAGCCGGTGTCTGGCGCCGGACGCCTTTGTCCGGCTCGGCACCCCTGACACGCCGTTCGGCTCCTGGAAGACGTGGGAGCGTGGTGCCCCTGAGCTCGCCGTCGAGATCGTGAGCGAGCACGACTCGGATCCGCAGACGTGGGCCGACAAGCTCCGCAAGTACCACGAGCTCGGCGTGCTGGAGCTCGTCGCGTTCGATCCTGACGCCGCGTCAGGAGAGCGGCTGCGGGTCTGGGATCGCATCGACGACGATCTGATCGAGCGCGTCGTCGAAGGGGAACGCAGCCCGTGCACCGTGCTCAATCTGCACTGGGTCATCGTCCCTGCCGCAGGCCAGCCGGCGGCGCTTCGGCTCGCCCGCACCCCCGACGGGGCGGAGCTCGTCCCGACCCCTGAGGAGGCGGAGCGACGCCGCGCCGAGGCCGAGCAGGCCCGCGCCGAGGCCGAGCAGGCCGCCCGCGCGACGGCGGAGCGGCGCATCGCCGAGCTCGAGGCCGAGCTGCGCCGACGAGGCGGCTGACCCCGTCGGCATCCACCGGGTCAACCTCACCATCTCCGACGAGGACAAGAAGCACTGCTGACACCCGGCAGGGGTGAGGGGAAGCGCTGCTGACGCCCGGCAGGGGTGCGAGGAAGCGCTGCTGACGCCCACTGGTCATCGGGGCCGTCGGGCGCGCGTAGGCGCGGAGGGCGCCTCCATCCAGCGGCGGAACAGGCGGGCCTCGCCCGGCGGGAAGAAGGCGGTGGGCGACACCTCGGCGTGGTAGCGCCGGAACGCGGCGCTGAACTCCGCAGGATCACGGTCGAACCACGCCTCGGCCTCGGGCGAGCCGCGCAGGAGCCGCTCGAAGCGCAGCCGCGCCACGAGCAGCGCCGACATCCTCACGCCGTCCTCGTCCGCGCCGAGCAGCGCCCGCCGGAGCGCGGGCGGCAGCGCCGGATCCTGGGCCGCGGCGCGCAGCGCGGCCACGGGATCCTCGGCGGTCATCGCGCGGGCCACGAGCGCTTCGTAACGCGCGTGCGCCTGGGCCCCGGTCAGCCGCGCCGGCCGCGCCGCCGGGCCCTCCGCTGCCCTGCCACGGGCCTCCGCTGCCCTGCCGCGGGCCTCCGCTGCCCCGCCGCGGGCCTCCCCTGCCCTCCCACGCGCCGCGCGCCCCGCCGCCCCGCCGCCGGCCGCGCGCGTCACCTGCGCCTCCCGCGCCTGCCGAGCGCGCGCCGCGCGCGGCGAAGCTCCTCCCGCACGGCGGCCGCGTCGTCCGCGCCGTGCACCGTGCCCTCCATGCGCTCCAGGGTCACCCCGCGCAGGTTCGGGCAGCGCGGCGCGACCTCGTCCAGGAGGCGCCACACCGGCTCCGGCACCGCGTCGTCGTGGCCGTCGAGCCGCAACACCCGGCCCGAAGGCAGCCAGCCCGGATCGCTCGGGCCGCCGCCGGAGAGGTGGATCTCGATCACCCGGGCGAGATCGAGCCGCGCCACGTACTCGGCCGGATCGAAGCCGAAGTTCTCCGCCATGGTGTGGACGTTGTGCAGGTCGAGCAGCAGGTGCGTCCGCGGCGCCCTCAGGATGCGCTCGAGGAAGCGCGGCTCGTCCAGCGGATCGCCGAGCACGAAGTAGCTGACGCTGTTCTCGACGCCGACGTCCTCGACGACGGCCTGCATCGCCCGAAGCGCGCGGCGGGCGACCGCGGCGCCGTGCGCGCTCATGGGCATCGGGAGCGGCAGTCCGGCCGAAAGGCCGGCGGGCGCGCTGATCCCCAGGTGATCCGTGTACCAGCGGAAGCGGAAGATCGCGTGGTCGCGCCGGAGGGCCGCGAGCCAGCGGGCGCGCCGGCCCGCGTCGGCGGCCGAGGCGCCGCCGAGCGACCAGCCGACGCCGTGGGCGACGAACGGCCGGTCCGACCGGCGCGCCAGCTCGGCGAAGCGGCGGTGGAAGCCGTTCTCCTGGAGATCGGCCTCGGCGGCGTCCGGCACGCGCCAGAGCGTCTCGGGCGCCACCTCGTAGTAGTCGGCGTCGCGCAGGATCACCTCGGCCAGCAGGTCGAGGAACGCCGCGTCGGGCTGGAGCGTGAGGCCGACCGGGATCAACGCGTGGAGGCCCCGCGCCCGTCGACCGAGAAGAAGTACAGGAAGCGCCGCGACTTGGAGGGCACGTGCCCCATGCCGCAGGCCATGAGCCCGCTGTCCTTGGCCCCCTCGACGTCGATCCCGCAGCCGCTCGCGATCGCCCAGTGCGCGCCCGCGGGCGGCGCCTTCACGAGCCGCGCGCGCACGCTCGCGGCGCGGGCCTCCACGTCGCGCGCGTCGTCGCCAAGGCCCTTCCGGAGCAGCGCGCCCAGCGCGCCGATCCGCTGCGCAGCGATGCGCTCGTCGTGCTTCAGCTGCTCCTCCCGGCCCCCGGCCGCCATGCGGCGCATTCCGTCGTAGCTCGGGAGCGCGACGTCGAGCTGCGTCGCGGCGACGGGCACCTTGTCGGTCCCGACCACCACCAGGAGCGGCTCCCCGTTGCCTGCGCCGGGCACGAGCTTCTTCAGATCCGCCATGGTCGCGCAGACGACCTCGACGCCCGCGAGCGGGGCGAGATCCCCGTCTGCGCCGAAGTTGAGCAGCTCGCCGAACGCGTGGCCGCGCTCCCACTTGGCGCTGTCGTCGGCAGGGATGACGAAGACGAGCAGCGCCCTGTTCGCCTGCCGGGCGCGCCGGAACGCGGCCGAGACCTGGACCAGCGACCCCGAGGCCGCCGCTTTCGTCCCCTTCTCGTCGCACGCAGCGCCGTCGCCGAACGCGTCGCGGATGAACGCGGGCCACGCGGTGGCCGCGAGCCCTGCTGCAGTCGCTCCCAGCAAATGCCTGCGCTTCATGGTCACTCCTCACCGCCGTTCCCGAGCAGCTCGCTCTCCGTCTCGCCGCGCCCCGAGGGCTCGGGCGCGAGCGGCGCGAAGGCCGACCCGCCTGCCTGCACCAGCCTATCCCGATCCCGGCCCAGCACGATCGGCGCCGCCCCCGCGGATCGCAGCATCACGCGATCGCCCGCGGCCGAGTACTGGCCTGTCGCGACCACCTCCCCGGAGCAGCGGTCCTCGAGCGTGAAGCCCCCGGACGCGTCCAGGAGGAGCGTCCGCAGCCCCGCGGCGTAGAGGCCGACCAGCTCCGCCTCCGCGCCGCCAGGCTCCAGCGCGCCGCCTCTGGGGGCCGCCGGCACCGCGGCGAGCGCGTCCAGGGCGTCCTGCGCCGCCGATGGCGCGAACGCGGCGGGCTCGCCGGGATCGCGCCGCACATCGGGCAGGGCCTCGATCACGCCCTCGGGCGGATCGAGGAAGGAGCCACGCTCCAGCAGGTCCGGCGCTGTGAGCGTCCACATGCCGTCGCGGCGCCGGGAGATCTCGCCGCCGACGAGCGCCGCGAGCGCCGCAGCGGCCGCCTTGCTCGCGTGCAGCGTCAGGCGGTCGTCCCGCGCCTCCTCCCCCAGCGCGAGCCATCGGATCTCGCCCTCGGCGCCGCGGACGTGCGCGAGCATGCCCCCGCGCAGCGCGATCCGCGCCGCGCCCTCCGGGCCGCGCAGCACCGCCGTCTCTTCCACGTCGAGGGCGACCGGCAGGATCGGCGCGCCCTGCCAGCCGTCGCTGGCCACGGTCCAGCGAGCGCGCGCCGCGGGATCGAGCAGCACGTACGCGGTCGCGTCCGGAGCGTCGATCGGCTGGGAACACCCGGCGGAGAGCAGCGCCGGGCAAAGAAGGGAGAACGCAAGGAAGAGACCACGACGTCTGGGCATCGGGCGGGACCTCCGGGGAGCTGAGACGCCCCACGGCGGTGAAAGTTTCATCGACCACCAGGGGCGCGCCCCGCCCGTGATCGCCCGGGGCGAGCCCCGAGCGGCGAGGGGCCGCCCCTCGGCTTCACCTCCACGCCACGCGCCGGTATAACGAGAAAGCGATGAGCGCCGACGCGTCAGGCCTGAGAAGGCCAAGGCACCCGATCCCCGATTTCGTCGAGAACGCGCTGAACGAGCGTGGCTTGATGGATGCTTATAAGGCCCGCCCCGCGTACCAGCAGAACGATTATATCGGATGGATCGACAAGGCGAAGCGGCAGGAGACCAGGGAGAAGCGCCTCCGCCAGATGCTGGATGAGCTCGAAGCCGGCGGTGTTTACATGAACATGAAGCATCCGGCATCGGAGAAGACGTGAGTTATCCTGCGGAAGGGAACAGCGAGTCCGTGCTGGCCTATGTGTTCTGGCACTGGAGACGACCCGAGACCGCTGCGGAGGAGTACGAGCGCCGGCAGCGAGCCTTCCATGCGGCGCTCGCCGCGGCGCCCGCGCCGGGCTTTCTCCGGTCGTTCAGCGTCGGGCTCTCCGGGGCGCCGTGGGCGGCCGGCGGCGGCGACGTCTACGAGGACTGGTACCTGGTGCAGGATTTCGGTGCGCTCGGCGCCTTGAACGAGGCCGCGGTCTCCGCCAGCCGCTCGGCGCCGCACGACGCGGCGGCCGCGGCCGCCGGCGGCGGGGCCGGGGGCCTGTATCGCCTGCGGGGCGGAGTTGCGCTGCGCGCGCCGGGCTACGCCCACTGGTTCGGCAAGCCCGACGGCGTGTCCTACGGTGAGCTGTTCACCCGGCTCACGCCGATCGTGGAGCAGGCCAGCGCCGGCCTGTGGATGCGCCAGATGGTGCTCGGGCCCGGCCGGGAGTTCTGCTTGCACGCGGCAACCTCTGTATCGCTGCCCGCGCCGTTCGATGCGCTCGTCCTGCCGCTCCGGCCAGCCTGGCCGGCGCTCGACGACACGGGCATGCCTCCGGCGCGCTGAGGCGCGCCCGCCATGGAACCGGTGCGCATGGAGATCGACCTCGCGTTCGTCCCCGGCTTCTCCGCGTCGCTCGCGGGCTGGGAGGCCACGCTGCGCGTGGGCGGCCATGGCGCGGTGAGGTGCCACTGGATCGGGCCATCGGGCCCCGAGGAGCGAACCGGGACACGCCACGACATCTCATTGACCCCGCAAGCCTTCGAGAGGCTCAGTCGCGCGCTCCGCGAGCTCCCCGAGGAGCTCCAGCGGTGGGCGCTCGACGACGCTCCTGTCCGGCACATCCGGTGCCGCACCGGAGATGGGGCCATCGAACGTCGCCGGTCGGTATCGGGGAGGGCCGCGACGCCGCTCGAAGCGGAGTTCGATCGCATCTGGCTCGAGCTCCTCTCCCTCGTGCGGCCAACCCTGGTCGACCTCGGAATGCCCGAGTCGCTCGTCGCGCTGGCCCGCTGACACGACAGCGCCCGACAGCAGCGACCATCGCGAGCGCTCCGAGGCAGGCTTGCCGACGTGCTCCCGCGTTCCGTGTACACTACGCGCCATGAACCGCTTCCTCCTGATGAGCGTGCTTGCTTTGTCCGCGTGTAGCCCCGAAGATCGCGACTTCACTCCTGAGAGCTCGGATGCCACGAGCTCGGGGACCTCCGGCGGGGGCGGAGGCGACGCCGTGGCCGCGGCGGGGGCCGGGGGCGACGCGCCCGGCTGCAACGATGGCCTGTCCTTCTGCGCCGGCGCCTGCGTGGACAAGACCTCCGATCCGGAGCACTGCGGCGCCTGCGGCCATTATTGCCTGGGGGCGCCGTGCGAGGCGTCGCGCTGCCAGCCCCTCCTCCTGGCGTCGGGCAGCGTCGAACCGACGGACATCGCGGTCGACGACACCACCGCGTACTGGGTCGATCCCGTCGCTCGACAGGTGATGACGGTGCCGGTCCGCGGCGGCAACGCGGCGTTCCTCTTCGAGGGAGACCCGCCCTTCGCCCCCCAGAGCATCACGCTCGGCCCCTCCGGCCAGGTCTATTTCACGGACTCCGGCCTCGAGGTCGTCGTGAGCGCGTCGTTCGAGGGCGATTACACGATCCTCGCGGACGGGCAGACCTACCCCATGGGCATCGCGATCGACGCCGAGAACGTCTACTGGACGAGCGCCGACCAGGGCACGGTCATGAGGGTGCCTATCGCGGGCGGCTCGCCCGTCGCGCTCGCGGAGGGGCAAGACTCCCCGCTCGGCGTCGCGGTCGACGCGACCCACGTCTACTGGGTGAACGAAGGAGGCACGGTGATGAAGGTGCCAGTCGCGGGCGGCGCCGCGGTCACGCTCGCGGAGGGGCAGCTCAAGCCGAAGGACATCGCCGTGGACGCCGCCGCGGTCTACTGGACCAACGACGGAGGCACCGTGATGAAGGCGCCGCTCGAGGGCGGCAGCCCCGTCGCGCTCGCGGAGGGTCAGCGCAACCCCGGGAAGCTCGCGATCGACGCCGAGAGCGTGTACTGGACGAACGACGACGGCAGCGTGAAGAAGGTGCCCCTCAGCGGCGGCGATCCCGAGACGCTCGCGACGGGGCAAGATCATCCGCTGGGCATCACCGTGGACGCGACCAGCGTCTACTGGACGAACAGCGCCGCAGGCACGGTGATGAAGCTCCCGAAGTGACACCCCGCTTGCCAGGGGCCCGGTTCGAGCGCGACGATCGGCGCCTCCATGAAGCGCGCCGCCCTCCTCCCGATCGCCCTCCTCACCGCGTGCGCCGGCGCTCCGGCTCCCCAGCGGGCCCCTGACGCGCCGGTGCTCGCGGCGCCGCGCCCCGCCGTCGCCGCGCCCACGGTCGCGGCGGCGCAGCCCGCGACAGCGCCGGCGGAGCTCGCCTTCGTGCTGAGGATCGCCCATCCGAAGCGGACCTGGGACAACGTCGCGCAGCTCCTGCCGAGCAGCGCGTTCGTGTTCACCATCGGCTCGACGGATCCCACGAAGGTGCTCGCGCAAGCGGTGGGCCCGGAGCTCGCCGCCATCGTCGATCTGGACAGGCCGCTCGACGTCGCCTTCCTGGGCACCATGGGCGATCACGCCGTGGCCTCCCTGTCGGTCGCGGAGCAGGACGTGCCGCGGCTGGCCGATCGCTTCGCGCTCAAGGAGCTCAAGGAGCACCCGGGCCTGTTGCGCGTCGAGCGCGCGCGTGACGCCGAGCCCGACGACGAGGCGCCGCCCTGGGCCTGCGCGTTCGATCCCGGCGAGCGGCGGGATGGCGCGCGCCTGCTCTGCGGCACGAACGTGGAGGACATCGAGACCGCCGCGGCCTACCTCGTCCAGGTCGTGGCCCGCGAGCCGCTCGACGCGGACGCGCGGATCGAGCTCTCGGAGCGGACCCTCCGCCAGGCCGTGGAAGAGGCGAGCGGCGCGGGCGACGCGGACGAGGACGACGGCCGCGCGGGGGCGCTGGGCCAGGAGCTCGCCGCGGGGTTCCTGCGCGATATCGAGAGGTTGAACGTCGACCTCACGTGGGGCCGCGCGGACGTCGAGGTCGGCCTCACGCTGCGCTTCGCGGGCCGACGCTCGCCCCTCACGCTGGCCTTCGCGCCGGCGGCGGCGCAGGACGCTGCGCCGCCGCCGGCCTTCTTCCGCCTCCCGGCCGACACGGCGGTCGCCTTCCACACGCAGGGCGCGTCGCGCGCCGAGCTCACCCCGCTGCGAGAGGCCGTCTTCAAGGCGCTGCGCGACGACATGATCGACGACGGCTACGACGAGGCGCGGCTCGATCAGGTCCTCGATCGCCTCGAGACCCTGGCCCTCACGGGCGGCCCCTTCGTCTTCGGCGCGGGCGCGAACGGCGCGGCGGCGGAGAAGGCGCTCGCGGCCTACCAGCGCGACAAGGGCGCGCAGCGCGCGCGAAAGGCGGCGCGCCTCGCGCTCCAGGGATGGATGCTGGCCTCGGTCGAGGAGCCGGCGCCGACCTGGATCTCCAGCGTGAAGGAGCTCCTCCTGCGCGGCGATGAGCTCGACAAGCTCAAGAGGAGCGCGCCGAACGACGGAAACACCGCGCGGGCCGCGGGCAAGCCCGGGAGCGCGCCGAAGGGCGGCGCTCGCAAGGACGACGAGGACAAGCAGCGCACGACGCACGCGATCGTCCGCGCGCCCGCCTCGCTGCCCGCGGGGACGCTCCACGTCGAGCTCCGCTCGAAGCCGCTCACGAAGGACGCCCCGCCCGCGCACACGACCCACCTCTACGTCGTCCCCGCCGGCCAGCGGACGTGGCTCGGGATCGGCGAGGACGACGCCGCCCTCGTGGATCGGCTGCGCGTCGCGGTGGATCCGGGGCGCGACGACGGCACGCTCGGCGCGGCGCCGGACATCGACGTGCTGCGGAGGCGCGGGACGCTGGCCGGCGGGCTCTTCTCGCTGGCCGGCTTGACGCTGCTCGCGGCGAACGGCGACACGCCGGAGGCGCTGGACAAGGTCGCCAAGGATCTCGCCGCGCTCGCGGCGCTGCCGGCGCGCGGCGGGGTCGCCATTCCGCTCGCCGTCACCTCCGAGGTGCTCGGCTCCGGCGCGGCCCGCCTCGACGTCCGCGTGCGGCTGACCCACGCCGGGATCCAGGACGCGATCGCGCTCCTCGCGCGCTGATGTCGACCCGCCGCGCGAGGGGCCCGGACCGCGCTCGAGGCAGCGTCACATCGAGATGTTGATCGTGGGTGTCTGGTCCGTCGTCCACGAGCTGACGCCCGGGAAATAGGTCGTCTCCTCGTCGCCGCCCTGGGTCGTGTGGATCTGGTACCGGCGATTCGCTCCGCAATTGAAGAGCGCCCCGTAGACGACCGATTTCGTCTGACCGGCGCCGACCAGCTCGGACGAGTTGTTCGCGAGCTTGTCCCACGTGCCGCCGGACACCTTCACCTTGCTCTCGTCCCAGTCGACCGTGAACGCCTGGCTGCCGGAGTTGTGTACGCTCACCGTGATCTGGCAGCCGGCCACGGCGTCGTTCGGCGCGCCCGCGGCGATCGCAGCGCCGATGGGCAACGCGAGGGCAGCGGCGATCAAGGTCCGGCGAATGAGCGCATGTCGTTCGATCATCATGGCGAGTTCTCCTGGGGTTGTGCGGCCGTCGATTCATCACGACGGCTCGCTCGCGCAGGGACCTCAGCAACCGGCAGGCCAGAGGCGAACTCGCGTCGGACCGCGAGGGTCGGGCCTCGTCCTCGTCGCGCGCCGCCCGCCTCCGCTGCGGGGAAGCGCGCGCGCGGGGCCCCCGGGCGCCTGCTCGAGCCTTCGGCCGGGAGCGCTGCGGGTGACACATCGCCACAAGGGTGTCACGTGACACCCTGTGGCAGGTGAGCCTGCTCATCCCGGACGTGAGAGGACGCCGCGGCGCAGGCCGCCGCGCTCACGCCACGCCTGATGCGTGCGTCATCCGCTGACGCGCGCGGACGGCATCGGCTGTTCGTGTTCGGGCAGGAGACAGGAAGAAGTCCAGACGATTCCACTCGACGGTCCGGGGTGGCCCGGTCTTCTTCCTTGCATGTGAAAGCCGCCACAGCGTACTTCTTGACGCGAGAGCAGCCTCCGCTCGAACAGCTCGAGGAGATCACCATGCCCTGGTATGTCTATTTCGCGTACTTCTTCGGTGGGGCGTTCCTCGCCAATGCGCTCCCCCACTTGATCGCGGGCGTGTCCGGCCAACCGTTGCAGACCCCGTTCGCATCACCGCCATTCAAGGGGTTGTCGCCGCCGGCGGTGAACGTCGCCTGGGCGCTGGCCAACCTCGCCTTCGCGTATCTCTTGCTTGTGCGCGTCGAAGCCCTCGACCTCCGGAGCTGGTCTGACGTCGGCGTCTGTTTTGTCGGGTTCGGCGCCATGGCCCTCCAGTGCTCTCGCGCTCTCGCTCGCCTTCGCAAGCAGCCCCTCCCCTGACCTGCCCCTTCGCGAGGCGACGAAAGCGCGCGCCGCGAACGCCGTGAGGCCACGGCGAGACGATCGCATTCTTGCGACGGGCACCACGCACGCCGCCGGCCGCCGGAGACACGGCTCGTCCCCACTGGAGCCCGGCGAACCGCCTCTCAACGTGCGCCGTCAGAGCCGCGCACGAGGATGACACGGGTCTTCGACAGCCGGTCGTGCAGGCCCACGGGCGCGCGGCCGCGCCGCGTCAGGAACGTGAACGCCTCGAAGGGGATGAACCGGCACAGGGTGCGGAGCGCGATCCGACCGAGGCCGGCGCGGCTGCCGTCCTCCATCACGACCCGCGTGCCAGTGACGAGCTTGCCAGGCGTGGCGCCGAAGATCGCCTCCATCGAGGCATAGTACGCGAACATCATCACGAGGCCGAGCAATGTATCGTTGGCCTTCTCGAACACGTCGGCGCCTCCGAGGAGCCCGAAGATCACGCCCACGAGGAACGTGAACAGCATCAATCCCATGTAATCGACGACGAGGTTCACGAGCCGCCTGTCGCTGCTCGCGAGCCGCAACCGCGAGCGCTCCTCCGGTCGCAGCGCCGCGGAGGCGTCTGCCTTGGGTGGTTCGTAGGGGTTGTAGCTCTCGGCGGGCTGCGCGGTCGGAGAATTCATGAGACCTCTCCATGGGGTTGGATGACGTCGCGGCGCAGCGCTCGCGGGCAGACTGCCCCCGGAGTCGACGCGCCCAAGCGCATGCTACGCCCCGCATGCGGCGGCGTGAAGACAGCCCCTTCGACCCGGCGATGAGCGATCAAACCGGCGTCGGTCTTCGGAGTGTGGACGGATCGCAAGGGCGACCGGTGCGCTCTCGAGGACTGCGGCGACGTGGCGGGCTGCCGCGTCGAGCGGTGATCGCGGGGCGTCCTTCCGCTCGACGAACGCGCCCGGCCGAGCGAAACCCAAATACATTCACGGACCCGCGGGCATTGTAGGGGGGATGGAGACGTGGCAAACGCGGGCATCCGACGGCGATCCGAGTGTCAGCCGGGCGTTTGCCTCAACTGAGGCAGGAAAAATACGACCATGGCGAAGCGCGTGAACCGAAGAATCTTCCTCCGGGGGCTGGGCGGAGCTTGCGTTGCGGCGCCGTTCCTCGGCTCGATCCTCGACCGCACCGTGATGGCGCAGCCGGCCACGCCACCGAAGCGGCTCATCGTGATGTACACGCACTATGGCTGCATCACGACGCGGTGGTTCCCGAAGAAATCGCACGGGCCGCTCACCGTGGCGGACCTCGAGTCGACGACGCTCAAGCACCTGGCGCCTTACGTCGACAAGCTTCTCATGCCCCGAGGCATCCGCGCGATGAACGAGTGGACGGCGACGATGGTTCGGGGGCAGGGGAACGATGAGAACACGCAGGTGAACGGGTCGTACTTCACTTGCCACCCGGTCACTCCCAACAGCAACGATCCGTTCAGCTTCAACACGGCGACGAAGTTCTACGCCATGCCGACCGGTCCCTCGCTGGATCACGTCGTCGCACGACAGCTCAGCCCGCAAGGCACTCCGTTGCTCATGAACACGATTGGTGGGAATGACAACGCTCAGTCGGCGATCTCCTACTCCGCTGCCGAGACCCTCTTCAATAGCCTCTCCGCGTCGCAGGCCTTCAACAGCCTCACGGGCCTCTTCGAGGCGGGGAAGCCGACGTCTCCGGACACCTACGCGGCGATGCGCGGCAAGAGCATCCTCGACATCGTGAGGGATGATCTGCAGACGCTCGAGCGCTTCGACATGAGCCGTGCCGACGAGCGGAAGCTCGCAGCCTGGAAGGAGCTCCTCCACGCGACAGGAAACGTGGTGGTTCCTTCGCAGTGCAACACGTCCCTCGCCACGGCGCTCGGCGTGACGCAAGAAAACATCGACCTGACGAGCACGGCCTCGTACGCCGACAAGCTGACGCAGCGAATCTCGGACAACCTGGACGGAGCCGATCTCTATTCGAACCTCGCCGTGCTCGCGACAGCGTGCAACGCGAACCCCGTCATCTTCCTGAAGTACCCCGCGGCCTACACCTTTGGGGGGCTCGGCCTGACCCAGGAAGCCGCGGGTCTCGCGAGTCGCTTGGACCACGCGGGCATGACGGGCACCTGCGTCCCCGGTGTGATCGACATGCTCCTCAAGATCGACGACTACTATGCGAGGAAGTTCGCCCACCTCGTCGGGCAGCTGAACCGTATCGACGAGGGCGACGGGACGCTCCTCGACAACTGCGCGGCCGTCTGGTTCCAGGACGCGTCGGACGGCTGCGCCCGCAACCTCAACAACCTGCCGATCGTCCAGGTCGGCAGCGCCGGCGGCTATTTCAAGACCGGCTGGGCCGTGAACGTCGATGACGGCTCGCCCGATCTCACGACCGGCAACAGCGAGATCACGTGTGCCGACGGCACGTCGGACCAGGTCGACGCGATCTCCCAGGAAACGGGGACCGATCCGTCGCTCGCCAACGCGCCGATCAACAAGTACTTCTGCAACTTGATGAACGCCCTCGGGGTCAAGGCAGGCGCGGATGGTTTCCCGGCAAAGGGCGGTTCGGCGCCGGTGACCCACTACGGCATGTACGACCGGACGGAAGACTTCATCGGTGGCGGGACCACTCCCCCCACCATCCACGATCCAGGCGAGTTCACCGCGCTCAGGGCGAACTCCTGAGCGGTCTCCCTCGTCTTCATCGGCCTCGGGACCGCCGTGCTCCCCCGAGCCCTCCAGCGGCCGCGCCGACGCCCCCGGAAGCCGTAGGCACCAAATCGCTGTTCGATCTCACCCCCTGATCGTCCTACCTCGAGCGCTGCTGGAGCCGGCCCGGCAGGCGCTCGCGCCGAGAGCACGAGTTCGTCCACCTCGCGGATGGAAGCAGCCAGCCTGCGGGTTCAGAGATTGATGACCAGCACGGTCACGGCTTCGCCGTCGTCGTACACGATGTCGGGCTTTGGTCCCCGTCGAGGTCGCCGACACCGAGAGACAATCCCTCCCTGCTGCTCGCCTCGTCGAAGGTGTGATCTTCGCCGAACGCCGTCCCCTCGCTCACGACCAGGTGGATCACGCCGTCCATGGCCCAGTTCCCGACGACATCGTCTCTCCCGTCGCCGGTGAAGTCGGCCATCGCGGTCCTGGCCCTCATCGTCGAGAATTGACCCAGCTCTGCTCGCGAAAAGTGGTCCACCCCCCGGCTGACGGTGGACAAGCGGGTGCGCCTGCTTCGTCGCCTCGGGCAGGACACGGTGCGGGCGACGGCGTGGGATCTGGGCGAGGCGGAGGCGCTGTTGCTCGAGCGGATGATGCGCGCGGGCGACGCGGACAACGCGCTGGAGCAGGGCTGGTTTCTGCGCGAGCTGCGGGAGCGATTCGGCCTCAGCGGCGAGGAGCTGAGCAAGCGATTCGGCCGGACGCCGAGCAGGGTGAGCCGGCGGCTAGCGCTGGTCGCGGAGCTGCCGGAGTCGGTACACGCGCACGTGCGCCCGGGCTCGATCGGCGCGCACGCGGCCATGAAATACCTGGTGCCTTTGGCGCGCGCCAACCGCGCTGACGCAGGGCCGGATCTTCCGGCCATCAAGCAGCCTGCTCGGTAACACGCGTCTCATCGACCACATCCTGCCCGGCGCGCTCGCGTCGGGCAGGGAGGAGGGCCAGCAACGCGACGCTCGCCGAGCCCGGCGGGGTCTTCGAACCTGGATGGCAGCCCGGCGACGGCTGCGCAGATCGGAGCTCTGGGCCGTGGGGGCGCTCCCCGCCGACGCTCGGCGCGCAGGGCGACCAGAGAAACACGGGACCGATCGTGAGATGTCACGGTGCAAGCGTGACACGTCATGCCGGAAAACCCTCTCCGCGAGCGACGTCGCCGGCCGCTGCGCGCCCGGCTCCGGCGACCTCGACACGCTTCGCGGTCTCGGGCATGGTCGCGACCGATCACGGCGTCTCCCCCTGGCGCCATGATCCTGCGATGGGGTGGCCCCATAACCCTGCGACGTGGCAGCATGCATGCAGGCAGCATCGCGTTTGGCTTTCTTAGCCCCACACGCCGCCGAGGTTCTCTTTCCCTTTCCGCCCCGAGACCGCGGTCTCTGGAAACCGATGACTCAAGGAGGAGCGTCATGATGCGTTTCGATTCCCCGTTCCAGCGCTGGCTGTTCATCTTGTCTACCTTGCTCTTCTGCGGGGCGCTGTCCACGGGCGGCGCCGGCTGCGCGCTGGGCCCCGAGCCGCCCGCAGGCGACGAGCTCCAGCTTCGCTTCCCCGACCACGCGCTGCAGATCCTCGGGGGCGGCGAGGCATTCGTCGCGGTCGACCGCGGCTTCGCGCTCGCCTCGACCGTCGGATTGGCCGGCGACGGCGAGATCGAGGCCTCGCTCCAGCGACGCGGCGGGCTGCACGCCGCGCTGCCGGCGCGCGGCGAGGGGGAGATCCGGTTCCATCTGCCCGGCGGCTTCGAGGCGCGTGTGCGCGAGATCGGCGCCCAGGGCGAGGGCGTTATCGCCGAGCAGGCGGTGGCGTTCCGGCGCGAAGGCGGCACGTCGTTCTGGTCGGCGATCGAGGAAGGCTACGAGGAGTGGCTGCTGCTCGACGCGGGCGTCGCGCGCGCGGGCGCTCCCGCGGCCGCGTGGGAGGTCGCGGGCGCGACCCTGAGGCAGCAGGGCGACGCCGTCGAGGTCGTCGACGAGTCCGGCGCGCCGCGGCTGCGCGTGACGGCGCCGGCCGCGTTCGCGCGCGGCGGTCGCCCGATCGCCGCGCGCCTCGCGGTGCGCGGGGCGACCATCGAGCTCTGGGCGGACGCGGGCGGCGAGCCCGCGCTGATCGACCCCGTGTGGGCGCCGGCCGGCGCGATGAGCACCGCGCGCCACGGGCACTCTGCAACGCTGCTCTACGACGGCAACGTGCTCGTCGTGGGCGGGTACAACGGCGCTCTCCTGGCGAGCGCCGAGCTCTACAGGCCGAGCACGAACACCTGGTCATCCGCCGGATCGGTGACCCCCGCCCGCCGCTACCACACGGCGACACGGCTGAGCGACGGCAGGGTGCTCATCGCGGGCGGAAACGGGGCCTCGAGCGCGCCAGTCGCGAGCGCCGAGCTCTACGACCCGAGCACGAACACCTGGTCGACGGCCGCGCCGATGACCGCTTCGCGCCAGGGGCATACCGCGACGCTGCTCGACGATGGCACGGTGCTGGTGACCGGCGGGCTCACCGCCGGCAACACCTACGTGGCCAGCGCCGAGATTTATAATCCCGCGACCAGCACCTGGTCGGCGACCGCACCGATGACCCAGGGCCGTGGCGGGCACACCGCGACGTTGCTCACGAGCGGCAAGGTGCTCGTCGCGGGCGGGCGCAACGGCTCCTACCTCGCGAGCACGGAGCTCTACGATCCGAGCGCCGGCGCGTGGTCGTCGGCTGGATCGATGAGCACGCCCCGCTATCAACACGCCGCGGCGCGGCTCGCGAGCGGCAAGGTGCTCGTCACGGGCGGCTACAACCCCTCCTCCCACGAGCTCGCGAGCGCCGATATCTTCGATCCGGCAGCACCCTCGTGGACGGCGGCCGCTCCGATGGCTGTCCCCCGCACCGGACACACTGCGACGCTGCTCAGCAATGGCAACGTGCTCGTGACGGGCGGGGCCATCGCCCTCGCCACATCGACCGCGACCGCCGCCCTCTACAACCCGGCGGACGATGCGTGGACCTCGGTTCCAGCGATGAGCGACGAGCGCAGCGGGCACACCGCGACGCTGCTCGCGAACGGCAAGGTGCTCCTCGCGGGCGGCATGAGGTATGGATTCTTCACGAACGAGTACCTGTCCAGCGCAGAGCTCTATGCCGATCCGACCACGACGTGGGTTGCCACGGCATGGACGATGGTCACGCCGATGAATGACGATCGAGCCGAGCACGCAGCGATCGTGCTCAACGACGGCAGGGTGCTGGTGACGGGGGGTGGCCATGCGCCAGCGGCCAACCGCGCCGAGCTGTACGGTCGGTTAAGCAATACCTGGACAGCGGCCCCTCCCATGGCAACTGGGCGAGATGAGCACACGATGACGCTGCTCCCGAACGGCAAGGTGCTGGTCGTGGGAGGCCACGGGACGTCCGCGTCCAACGCCGCCGAGGTGTACGATCCGACGACCAACACATGGTCGCCCGCGGGATCGCCGCACGCCGCCCGAGTCGGACACTCGGCCACGCTGCTCCTGAACGGCAAGGTGCTGGTCGTGGGTGGGTTCCTGCTCGACGCTCTCACTGCCCCAGTCGCGCTTTACGATCCGGCGAGCAACACCTGGTCGCCTGCCGCGCCGGACGGCGCCACCCTCGGCAAGCATACCGCGACGCGGCTCACGAGCGGCGACGTGCTGGTCACGGGCGGTAACGGCAACGGGACGCTGTTGGACAGGGCCATGCTCTATCATCCGGCGACCGACAGCTGGTCGCCCGCGAGCAGCATGAGCGTCCCGCGCTGGTATCACACGGCGACGTTGCTGAACAATGGCGACGTGCTGATCGCCGGAGGTGCCAACGGCAACAACTATCTGTCGAGCACCGAGCTGTATCATCCGGCGACGAACAGCTGGTCACCCGGACCGGCCATCGGTATCCGCGCCTACCACACGGCGACGCGGCTTACGGACGGCAGGGTGTTGATCGCTGGAGGCTATATGGGGACGTCTCAGTTGGCGACAGCCTGGCTCGTGAATTCGACAGGAACGACTTCGGCCCCCACCGGCGCGATGAACCAGGCACGAAACAGCCATACAGCGCTCCTGCTCGCGAACGGCAAGGTACTGGTCACAGGCGGAATATACTTCGGAAGTCTGCCGAGCGCCGAGGTCTACACGCCCTGACCCCGGCGAGGCCCGCGCATCCCCGCGGGAGCGAGGCCGTCGCGCAGGCGCGGCGCCCACGCGGCCAGACAACCTCATGATCGACGTCGACGACCCGTCGCCGATCACCCCAGGCCCGGGGCTTGACAGCTGGGCCCGGTCCGGGTCCATGCCGCCCCAGGAGCTGCGATCCGCCGTCACGCCCCCCTGAAACCGCACCCGCGCGATCGGCCGACGCGCGATCGGCCTTCACGCCGGCCGAAACGTCGCCCCGCTTGCATCGGCTGCCCATTCCTGGCTACCCGTCGATGCAAGGAGGGTCCCGATGACAACGATCGCTGTTCTCCAGTTCCTGCCTGACTGGCAGCACGCGCAGCAGGGTCCGATCGAGCGCGGGGGGAAGCTCAGGATCGAGTATGAGCTGAGCCGCCTGTCGCGCTGCTTCACGACGTGGCGCGGCGCCGAGATCGGCGACATCACCGCCTACGTCCGCTTCCACCCGCGGGGCGCGATCGTGCAAGGGAGCGTCGTCGAGGAGGTGCGGGCCCCGGGGAACCCGCCCGGGCACGTCGTCGCGCACAGGCCCGCGGCCCTGGAGCTCTCGGTGCCCGACGACGCGACCCAGGCGGAGATCTGGTTCCACGGCTTCTCTCAGACCAGCCGCCGGTGCGAAGCGTGGGACACGCGCTTCGGCGACAACTACTGGTTCGACGTGGGCGGCCCGCCGCCGCGCATCCCGGCGCAGCCGGTCGTCTACCGCGCGGGGGCGCAGCGGCGCCCCGACATCACGAACGTCCGGGCCTTTCGGGTCTCGAAGGTCTACGCGTTCCCGAGGCCCGCACAGGGGCCGATCGCGGGGACAGACATCCAGATACACCTGGACCTCGACGCGTGGGTCAGCCATTCGGCGTGGGGCGCCAGCGCATGGATCGACGTCCACGTGTTCGACGGACACGACGCGCTCGTCCACGCCGAGACGATCCCGCTTTCGTATACCGGGTGGGGCCCGAACCAGCAGTTCAGCTTCGCGGGCAAGATTTTCCAGGGATCCACCGCGACGCCGGGCTCGGTGTCGCCGCGGCCGGACGCGCGCAAGGTGCAGCTCCGGCTCTATTACGAGATCGACGGCCAGGTGTTCACGGATGGAGTCCTGCACCAGGCCGAGCTCCCCGAGGACGCGCGGCTCTGATCGGCGCCCCGCCGCCTCGCCGCGGGAGAGCGCCCCATGCTAAGAGGGCGTTCCCATGGCGAGCCGCTTCTACGTCACGACGCCCATCTATTACATCAACGACGTCCCGCACCTCGGTACCGCCTACACGACGATCGCCGCGGATGTGCTGTGCCGCTACCACCGACTGCGCGGCCACGAGAGCCGCATGCTCACCGGCACGGACGAGCACGGCCTCAAGATCCAGCGCGCCGCCGAGGCGCGCGGCGTCGCGCCGGGCGCCCACGCCGACGAGATCGCCGCCGTCTTCCGCGCCACGTGGCCGAAGCTCGGCTGCGCTCCCGACGACTTCATCCGCACGAGCGAGCCGCGCCACAAGAAGGCCGTGCAGGAGCTCTGGAGCCGGATCAAGGCGCGCGGGGACATCTACCTCGGCCACTACGAGGGGCTCTACTGCGTCGGGTGCGAGGCCTACTATACCGAGAAGGATCTGGAGCAGCCCGGGAACGTCTGCCCGCTGCACAAGAAGGCCGCCGAGAGCGTCAAGGAAGAGAGCTACTTCTTCCGCCTGTCCAGGTACGGGGACGCGCTGCTCGATTACTACAAGCGCAACCCGACCTTCGTGCAGCCGGCGAGCCGCCTGAACGAGGTGGTGAGCTTCGTGCGCGAGGGGCTCCAGGATCTGTCGGTCTCCCGCACCACGTTCCAGTGGGGGATCCCGGTCCCCGACGACCCGAAGCACGTCATGTACGTGTGGTTCGACGCGCTGGCGAACTACATGACCGCCCTCCGGGAGCCGGAGGACAACACGCGCTTCTGGCCCGCGGACGTGCACCTCGTCGGCAAGGACATCCTGCGCTTCCACGCCGTCTACTGGCCTGCGTTCCTGCTCTCGGCCGGCTACGGCGAGGCGGAGCTGCCGCGCCAGGTCTTCGCCCACGGGTTCCTCACGTACAGCGGCCAGAAGATGTCGAAGACGCTCCGCAACACCATCAGCCCCGTCGAGGTGGCTGCCGCCCTCTCCGAGGCGGCCGCGGCGGCCCTGCCCGGCGGCCCGGATGCAGCGGCCAGCGCGCCGCCCGTCGGGGTGGACGTGGTTCGGTATTGCCTGATGCGCGCGATCTCGTTCGGCCAAGACGGCGATTTCGGCCTTCAGGACGTGCTGGCGCGGTATGGCTCGGAGCTCGGCAACTCGCTCGGCAACCTGCTGAATCGCGTGCTCCCGTTCGCCGAGGAGGTCCCCGCGAAGGGGGCCTCGGGCCCGCTCGAGGAGGAGCTCGCCGGGGCGCAGCGGCAGGCCGCGGCGGCCGCGGCGGCCGCGTTCGACGCGAACCAGCCGACGCGCGCGCTCGACGCGATCTGGACGGTGATCGCCGCGGCGAACCTCTACATCGACAAGGCCGCTCCGTGGGTGGCCAAGAAGACGGACCCGGCGCGCCTCGGGACGATCATCGCGACCTTGATCGAGCAGCTCGAGGCGATCAGCGTGATGATCTCCCCCGTGATGCCGGTCGTGGCGGGCAGGATGCGCGAGCAGCTCGGGCTGCCGCCGATCGCGTTCGAGGCGGGCAGCGATCGCTGGCCGATGGCGCTCCCCGCGCGAGCGCCCGGCGAGAAGCTCCGCAGGGGCTCGCCCATCTTCCCGCGCCTCGAGAAGGAGAGAGAGGCCGAGCTGCTCGCCCGGTTCGCCCCGCCGCGGCCGGACGCCGAGCCGGCGAAGGCCGACGCGACGGCCGGGGCGAAGGCCGAGTCGAAGGAGGCGAAGGCCGCGCCCGCGGCGAGCGGCGGCGCCGAGGTGGCTGCCCCGCCGGCGCGCCAGGGCAAGAGCCCCGTGGCGTTCGACGATTTCGCCCGGCTGGACCTCCGGATCGGCGTGGTCACGAGCGCCGAGCGCGTGAAGAGGAAGGACCGGCTGCTCGATCTGCGCGTCGACACCGGCGACGGCGCTCCGCGGCGCATCATCTCGGGCATCGCGGCGAGCTACGCCCCGGAAGAGCTGGTGGGCAAGCGGGTCGTCGTCATCTGCAACCTGCCGCCGCGCGACTTCGGCAAAGGGCTCGTGTCGGAAGGCATGCTGCTGACCGCCGATGTCGAGGGGCGAGTCCGCACCATCACGGTCGAGGACGCCGCGCCGGGCACGCCGGTGCTCTGATACCGCACGTCGGCACGCGATTCATAGCGCAGCGACTGCGACGGGAGCGAAACACCGGCCTCTGGCGGTTGTGTACCTCTGGCCGCAGGTGGGGTCTTTTGAACCGCCAAGTCGCCAGAAGACGCCAAGAAAAACAAAAAAATTTGGCGTCTTTTGGCGTCTTCTGGCGACTTGGCGGTTCCATCCTTCCGGCAGGTGGGGGAATCCCCTCGCCACCCCGCCTCCGCGGCCGAGCGGTATGGCCGCGATCGCTGCGCCGCGATCGTGCTTTTCACGCCGGTGGGCGGGGGACCAAGGGGGATGCCGGTCCGCGCGCCGGGGGGCGTGCTAGACCTGGTCAATGCGCGCTTGCCTTGGCACGAGGAGGCGGTGAGCATCTCCCTGCGGGGGCGCGATGCCGTGGCCCTGGCCATGGCGGTCGCGGCGCACGCCGCGATCCTCGCCGCGCCGACGCCAGAACGGCCTCTCGAGGGCCCTGCCGAGCCGTCCGCGCTCGTGGATGGCATCGATTTCGAGCTGGAACCACCGGCTCCCCAGGCCGCAACCGCGGCGCCGGCCGGGGGCGAGCCGGTCGCGAGCGAGCCGGAGGCGGCCGGTGAGATCGGCAAGGCCCCTCGGGCCGAGAAGGCGCAGGCGCCCGCGCCGGGCGCCGCAGCGGCCAAGATCGCCTCGGTGGATCGCGCGAGGCCTGCGCCGGCCTCTCCGGCCGCAGAGCCGAAGGCCGCACCGCCCGCAGCCGAAGCCGCCGCCCGGCCTGCGGCCGAAGCCCGTCCACCCGCCGCCGAGGCTCCCGGCGCCCCCGCGCCCACCGCCGAGGCCCCTGCGCCCGCCGCCCAGGCCCCGGCGGCCCCGGCGACGGCGCCGCCCGGCGACGAGTACGGCGGGGCACCTCCCGCTGCGGGCGGGGGCATCGCGCTCGCGCCAGGGCTCGGGACGCCCCTCTGGACCGTGCCCGGCGTGCTTCCCGGCCCGGACGCGCCGCGCGCCGCCCCGACGGCCGCCCCGCGCGCTCGCCCTGTGGATCCGGCGATCGCGGGCACGGTGCTGAACGAGACGCTGCACGGCAAGGACAAGAGCGTCGGGATCAGCATCCCCGCCGCGGGCGCGGTGGCGAGCACCCTGGCGGACATGGTGCGCTCCTCGGCCGCGCCCCTCGACGCGCGGGCGACCTTCGAGGTCAAGCTCGGCGCCGACGGCCAGGTCCTCGGCGTCCGGCTGGTGAGCGCGTCGGCCGGAGACGGCCCCACGTGGGATCGCATCGTGGACGGGGCCAAGGGCGCGCTCGCGGGGAGCGCGCTGCAGATGGGCCCTGACCGGCAGCCGGTGACCGTGACGGTCAAGGTCCAGTCCAAGGTGCAGTATCCGTCCGGCAGCAAGAAGAAGCCCAAGCCGGAGCTCGTGTGCGCCGAGGAGGTGCTCGAGCAGCTCCAGCAGGCGATGGAGGACCCGAGTCGGCTCGGCCAGCTGCGCGGCCCGGGCGACGGGGCGCCGCCGGCGGGCGACATGGATGAAGAAGAGCGAAAGAGGAGGTTCTGCATCCCTGTCGGGCTCCGCGCCAAGGGCGATCTGTCCGATATCGGCGCGCACAGGCTCAACGTGGTCTCGGCGTCGTTCGCGGTGAAGCGCGAGGGCGAGCGCGCCCTGCCGCACGAGGACATCCTGCCGATCGACACGCGCGTCCCGTGGGCGCCCAAGGACCCGAACAAGACGAGGCTCCCGCCACCCAAGAAGAAGAAGTGGAAGAAAAAGAAGGAGCCTTGAAGGCCCCGGCCTGCTCACGACCCTGACGGGCTGCAGAGAGCTCAGCCGAGCGAGCGCGAGCTCGATCGCGCCTCGCGCCTCGCGCCTCGCGCCTCGCGCTTCGGCGAAGCGCTCGTCGTCGACCCCCTCGGGCGCCACGACCCAAGATTCAGCGACCCGCGGTCAACAACGAGGTTCCCTACCCGCCTCCCTCCCGGGAAAGTGACGCTACGGGCGCCTGGGGTCGATCAGGTACTCGCGCTCGCGGTACTCGAAGTAGTCGAAATCGGCTGGGCGCGCGGCACCCGACATGTCCTGGCACGCCATGCCGACGAACGCGCCGGTGAAGTTGGGAAGGCCGGGCGCGGAGGCCTCGTCCGAGAGGATGCTGGCGTCCAGGTGCTCGGGGAACCAGCTCCAGTCCGTACCGTCGAGGCTGTAGGCGAAGTAGAGCCGGTCGTGGTCGAGCTCGGCGCGCAGGTGCACGGGCGCGGTGCCCGGGATGGGGACGGGTGCGGTGAAGGCGTCCGCCATGACCCCATCCGGAATCGCCGACATGATCCGGATATAGCGCCCGACCGTCTCATCGTGCGAGATGTGCAGGTAATGGAACTTGCTCGCGTTGTAGTAGCAGATGAGCCCGGCCATCTGCTGATAACGCTCGGGCGCGAAGTCGACCGACGTGACCGCGGTGTAGCAGTGCGCCTGCTGGCGACGTGCGACGAGCGACTGGCGGAACAGGCTGCCGAGCGTCTCGCGGCCGTAGAGCCGGAGATGACCGGGACGTGCGGTGAGGCTGAACAGCTCGTCGGGGTAGGGCGAGCGCAGCCACTGGAAGTCGATCGGCAGCTGCGGTGAATCGAAGTCCTCGCGCGCGGCCGGGGCGGGGAAGGGATGCGCGGGCAGGCCGGGGGCTGGGACCTCGACGCGCGGGATATTTTCACCATCGGCCGTGCGAAGCCAGCCGTCGTCCGACCAGACCATCCTTTGGATCGCCGTCTCGCGGCCGAGCGTCGAGCGCCCGCGGTTCGGGATGGGACGGCTGCACAGGTGGACCATGTACACGTCGCCCGACGGCGTATCGCAAAGGTCAGCGTGGCCCGCGCGCTGCAGCGCGACGTCGGCGCGAGCGCGCGAGGTCAGGATGTACGTCTCGGGGTGCAGCTCGTACGGGCCGGTGAGGTCACGGGAGCGCGCCATGGTGACGGCGTGGCCCTGGTACGTGCCGCCCTCGGCGGTGATCAGATAGTAGTAGCCGCCGCGCTTGTAGATGTGCGGACCTTCGGTGTAGCCGATCGGCGTGCCTTTGAAGATGTTCGTGACAGGCCCGATGAGCTTGCGCTCGGCGTGCGAGTACTCCTGGAGCACGATGCCGGCAAAGCGATCGCGGCCGGGCCGGTGGTCCCACAGCATGTTGCTCAGGTACTTGCGGCCGTCGTCGTCGTGGAACAGCGAGGGGTCGAAGCCGCTCGAGTTGAGATGAACGGGATCCGACCACTCGCCGTCGATGGTGGGGCTGGTCACCAGGTAGTTGTGGAAGTCGCGCATGGACGCGCCGGACGCGCCGCCGACGCTGGTCCGGCCGTAGCGCTTCACGTCGGTGTAGATCAACCAGAACAGGCCATCCGCATACGTCAGGCACGGCGCCCAGACGCCGCACGAATCGCCGTCGCCAAGCAGGTTCAACTGGCTCGCGCGGTTGAGCGGACGCGAGAGCAGACGCCAGTGCACGAGGTCGCGCGAGTGGTGGATCTGCACGCCGGGGTACCACTCGAAGGTCGAGGTCGCGACGTAGTAGTCGTCGCCGACGCGGACGATGGACGGATCGGGGTTGAAGCCCGGCAGGATCGGATTGCGGATGACGGGTTCAGGCATGGATGAATGGCTCGCCGGCGATGGTCCAGAGGACGATCGCGCCGAGGATATCGAGGAACGGGGGGAAGGAAAAGTGAAACGATATGCTCCCGGCGGCGCTGGAGTGCGCGATGAGCCGGGCGCCTCCGGAGCATGCTTCGCTGCCGCGCCGCTCAGGGCAGCTCCAGCACGAACGTGGAGGGGCGCGCGACCAGCACGTCGCACGGCGCCGAGCGCATGACGGATTCGGCCACGCTGCCCAGGAGAGCGCGCGAGATCCCCGAGCGCCCGTGCGTGCCCATGATGATGAGATCGGCCTTCCACCGCCGGGCTTCGCGGACGATCGCGCGCCTCGCATCGCCACGCCGGACCGATGACTCCCACGTCACGCCGAGCCCGTCGAACGAGCCAAGGAGGCGCCCGAGGCCGGCGCGCGCGTCGTCATGGTATCGCGCCTTGTAGGCCGCGAACTCCATCGAGGGGAGGGCGAGCGCCATCCTGTCCTCGAAGGGCACGCGGTAGGCGTGGATCGCCCGGATGCGGCTCACCTCGGGGTCGATGACCTTCGTCGCGAGCACGGCGCTCCGAAGCGCGACGTCCGAGAGCTCGACGGCGAGCAGCGGTCGCCTGTAGGCGCTGGCGGGGGCTCGCTGCACGACGAGCACGGGAGTGTCCGCGTGACGGACCGTGAGCTCGGCCGTCGACCCGAGCAGGAGATCGAGGATCGAGCGCTCCCCGTGCCTGCCGAGGACGATCAGCTCCGCGCCGTGGCTGCGCGCATGACGGATGATCTCGACGAACCCTCTGCCGACGAGCACGCTCGGGACGACCTGCAGACCTGCGTTCCCCGCGCCCCGGGCGACATCGAGAGCGCGGGCCGCGATCTCGTCGAGCGAGCGACGCGCGGCCTGCTCCGCGCTGTCGCCCTCCGCGGGCGAGGCGGGCGCTGGCAGCACGTGAACGAGGTGCAAGGTGCTGCCCGCGGAGAGGGGGAGACACGCGGCGCGCTCGACCGCCGCGAGAGCACCCGGCGAGAAATCGGTCGCTGCAAGGACGTCGCCGAGGCGAGCCTCGCGGCGCGGTGTGCTCGCCGTCCGGCCGTCGCGCCGGTGGGCCGGCTCCGCCTGGGCGGGCGAGCTCGGAGGCGTGGTGGGCGTGGCGTCGGTGCGGCGCATCGGCTCGCCGCGCAAACATAGCAAGCCGCGCGCCAAGCGTCGCGACCTGCCCTGCGAGGGCGCGCGTGCCGCCGAGGACCTGCGCGGCGCGGGAGATGCGCGCGCTACGTAAGGATTGCGCCCGACGTGGCGCGGGACTCGCCATGTTCGTCGAGGTCGAAGCGCTCCGGCAGGCGATCTCAGCTCAGCCGCCCTGCACGCCCGTCGGAGGCGTCGCGCCGCTCCGCCGAGCGGCGCGAACCACCTCCGCCAGCGACGTGGGAGGGCAGCCCCATCACCGCGAGGAGGCCTTGATGGCGGCGAGCGCAGACGTGTACTCGGCCATCGCCGCCGAGATCGTTGCGGCTTGCCGCTCGAGCGTCGATGCACGTTCGAGCGCCTCGCGCTGCCAGGAGAGCGCTTTGCGCGCGAGGTCATCGTCCCCCGCTCGAACCGCGAGCATCGCGCGTCGTTCCCATTCATCGGCGTTCGCCGCCTGCTGCGCAGCCGCTCGTGCCAGCTCCGCCCCGTATTTCTCAAGCGATTCCAGACGGAGTTGAGCCGCTTCGAATCGACGAGCTCCCTCGTCCTCGGCGCTCGGCTGAGCCTTCAAACCATGCCGAAAGTTTGAAAGGACGCGAGCGAGCCAATGAGGTCCCCTCTCCCGTGCCCGCACAGGTTCGAGCCGGGCATCGGCGACTGCAGCCTCATCGATACGCTTCAACTCGCGTTCGATTCGCTCGGCGATCTTGGCAAACTTTTCGGCATGGGAATCCATCTCGATTGAACCGCCTGCTGCTCATCTTACGCTGGAGCCATGTCCACCGCGGAGACGAGCGCCACCCGTCTTTTTGTGGAGGCACCTCCACCGCGGAGACGAGTGCCACCCGTCTTTTTGTGGAGGCACCTCCACCGCGGAGACGAGTGCCACCCGTCTTTTTGTGGAGGCACCTCCACCGCGGAGACGAGTGCCACCCATCTTTTTGTGGAGGCACCTCCACCCGGAGACGAGTGCCACCCATCTCCCGGGTGGACGAGCCAGGTCATCCGGACGGGCTCACGGCGTTCCGTCCGCCCCGGCCGGGGCCGCCAGGACGGGGCCGGCGCTTCCCAGCCCCCTGCCCCTCGCCCTATCGACGAGCCCAGCCCCCACCGCGGCCCCGCCCGTCCAGAGCCCCCTCCCCTCCCCGAGCCGGTCCTCCCGCCCTTCACCCTGGACACGGCGTCTGCGCCCCCGCCGCGTGCACCGCGGCGCGCCTCCCCGGCTCGAAGCGGATGGGCAAGCGCGCCGGACCGTGCACGATGATCGCCTTGCGCGGCTCCCACGGCTCGTCGCTCGCGAGCCGGAGGCCCTTCAGCCGGCATAGCAGATCCGGCAGCGCGATCCGCGCCTCCAGGCGCGCCAGCGCCGCCCCGATGCAGAAATGGATGCCGTGCCCGAACGCGACGTGTGGGTTGGGATCGCGCCCGATGTCGAAGCGGCCAGGGTCGTGAAATTGTAGCGGATCCCGGTTCGCAGAGCCGATCACGGGCAGCACCAGCTTCCCGGCCGGGATCACCTGGCCGTGCACCTCGACGGCTCGCCTGGTCTCGCGGAACACCATCTGCAGCGGCGAGCGGTGGCGCAGCACCTCCTCGATCGCCGAGGGCAAGAGCTCGGGCGCCGCCCGGAGGCGGAAGAGCTCCGCCGGGCTCCCGATGAAGCACAGGATCGCGTTGTCGATCAGGTTCGTTGTCGTCTCGGTGCCCGCCGCGAGCAGGAACTGGAAGAAGTTCAGGATGTCTCCCTCGGTCAGCCGCTCGCCGTCCACCTCGGCCTCGACGAGCCGGGTCAAGAGATCCTCCGCCGGCGCCCTCCGGCGCGCCTCGATCAGGTCGGCGAGATACGCCTTCATCTCCTCCTTCACCACGGCGTGCTCGCTCACGGCCCTCGCCGCCTCCTCGCCGCCCGAGATCGCGTGGCTGAGGTTCGCTATCACCTCGCTCCAGCGCAGCAGCCGCGCCCGGTCCTCGAAGGGAATGCCGATCATCTCCGCGATCACCATCGTGGGCAGCGGCCCCGCGTAGTCCGCCGCGAGGTCCATCTCCCCGCGCTCGATCCACGGATCCAGGAGCTCGCGCGACAGCTCCCGGATGCGCGGCTCCAGGCCCGCGATCGAGCGCGGCGTGAACGCCCGCAGGACGATGGATCGAAGCTTCGTGTGGCGCGGCGGGTCCGAGAAGACGATCCAGTCCGGCGCCTTGCCCGTGGGAGGCGTCACCGCGGAGCTGAACGCGTCATGATCGGTCAGCGCCCGCTTCACCCCGTCGTAATCGAAGATCATCCAGAGATCGAGCGGAGCGACGTGGAACACGGGAGAGCCGGTCCGCAGCTGATCGTAGAGGGGATAAGGATCCCGCCGCATCTCGTCCGGAAAAAGGTTCATCGTCGAAACCTCCGTCGTCTGGAGTCGCCGGTGGCAGCAGCCCTTCGGGAGACGATGGTAATCGATGCAACCACCAGATGGAGCGCTGGAACGCGCCTCCCGAACGGAATGCCCCAGTCGACACGACCCGGACGGACGCGCCGCGCGATCGCCTCGCGCCGCCGGCGGCCCCTGACGAGCCCGCGGCGCCCGACGTAGCGAGTCCCGGGAGGCGCCCGACACGGGTCCTTTCGCGGTCGCGGGAACCGGTCGGGGCCCGGCGCCCGTACCCAGGCCGAGACCTCGACGCGCCGGCGCCGCTCGGTAGCGCAATGCCCGCGTTCCCAGGGCTCGAAAGGACATGGACCATGCGTATCGCCTCCTCGTTTGCCGTCGTCGCCCTCGGAGCTTCCTTTGCCCTCGCCGGCTGCATCGCCGACACGTCCGATCCCGAGCCGCTCGACGGAGAGGGCTCCGCGCAGGAGGACGTGGGCGAGGCCGCTGCCGCGCTCGGCAGCTGCTACGGCGCGTCATGCACGGGGCAGGACCCTGGCGCGACCGGGTGCGAGGCCGACGCGGTCACGCGGGCGTCGAGCGACATCCTGTCGGGCACCACCGCGATCGGCAAGATCGTGATCCGGTACTCGCCGAGCTGCAACGCGGCATGGGCAAGGACCGTCGTGACGAGCGGCAGCTCGTATCTCCGGGCAGAGATCACGAGGAGCTCGCCCTACGCGACGAGCCAGGCCGAGTCGACCTCACCGACCGACGCGCTGCGCTCGGCCATGCTGGCCGTCACGCCAGGCTCCAGGTTCACCGCCGTTGGCAAGATCGGCTCGAACCCTGGCATCTTTCAATTCAGCGGCACCGTCCTCCGAACGAACTTTTGATCCCGCGGTGGACCCGGGCCTCCGGCGGCGCAGCGCAGGCGCCGCGAGCAACGCAGAGCCCGCCAGCCGGACGCGCCGGCGTCCCCTGCTCGATCCCGGTCGACACCGCCGCACCGGGGCCGCAGTGCTGATGTCTGTAGTCCTCAGTCGACCCGCCGCAGAGCCGGCTTGAGGCGCCAGATCCCCGACAAACCACCGGCCCCGCGCGACGGCGAGGCGCGCACACGCCTTGCATAGGCCGCGCTGCGAAGGCCGGCTCGCAGGAGAGCCGCCCTGTCGAGGCCGATCCGAATTCGGACGGCCGCCCAGCGAAAAGTCCACCGGTAGCGTCCTGCGAAGCATATAAGACGGCCGGGATTTCGAGGCTGCTCGCCGATCCTCCTCGTCGAGCATGCGGCGTTTTCCCTCAACTTGCCTGCGCGCCGGAGCAGTCGACGGCCGCTCGCCCAAAGCACCCAAGGTGATCCTGCGCATGAGAGCCCCCTTGCCCCCCAGATGGATCTGCGGCGCCGCCGCGCTAGCCGCGGCGGCGTGGGCCGCGCCAGCGTCCGCTCAGGAAGCGGGACCGGCGCGCGGCCTCGCCCTCAACCGCTTCAGCCCCGCGCCCGCCGGCGACCGGATGTTCGGTGTGCCGTCGCCGTACGCAGCCTCGCCGAACCAGGACGGCAGCGCGACGCTGCACGTGATGCTGCTCGGTGACTACGCGCACAACCCGCTCGTGCTCACGCGGCAGGGCAGCGACGAGAACCTCGGCGCGATCGTCGGCCACCAGCTGTTCCTGCACCTGAACTCCTCGCTCACGCTCTGGGACCGGCTGCACGTCAACGTCGACCTGCCCCTCGCCGTGCTGCAGCAGGGCGACAGCCCCGCGGCCGAGGGCCTCTCGTTCAGGTCGCCGAGCGACGTGCAGCTCGGCGACCTCCGGGTCGGGCTGCGCCTGCGCCTCCTCGGCGATTACTTCGACCCGTTCCAGCTCGCCGTCGGCGGCTTCGTGTGGGTGCCGACCGGCGACCGCGACGGCTCGTTCGTGGGCGAGGAGTCGGTCCGCGGCCTGCCTCAGATCCTGGCCGGCGGCCGGATCCCGGGCTTCGTCTGGTCGGCCGCGGCCGGCGTCGATCTGCGCCCCGCGCAGACGTTCGCGCAGGTGCGGCAAGGCCTGATGTTCAACGGCGGCGCGGGCGTCGGCCTGCTGCTGGGCTCGGAAGAGCAGCTCCAGATCGGCCCCGAGGCGACCGTGTCGACGGTGCTGGAGGACCCGGAGGCCCGCAACACGAACGTCGAGGCGCTGCTCGGCCTGCGCTACCGCTTCGCGCCCACGCTCCGCGATTTCGAGCTCGGCGTCGCCGCCGGCCCCGGCTTCACCTCGGGCATCGGCACCCCGGATTTCCGCGCCGTCGCGATGCTCGCGTACTCGCCCGAGGTCCGGCGCGCGGACCCGGACCGCGACAAGGACGGCATCGTCAACGAGAAGGACGCCTGCCCGGACGTGCCCGGCGTCGGCGACCCGGATCCGAAGAAGAACGGTTGCCCGCCCTCGGATCGCGACGAGGACGGCATCCTCGATCGCGTCGACGCGTGCCCGGACAAGCCCGGCGTCGCGAACGACGACCCGAAGAAGCACGGCTGCCCGCCGCCAGGGGACCGCGACAAGGACGGCATCACGGACGACGTCGACGCGTGCCCGGACGAGGCAGGCCCGGCGAACGAGGATCCGAAGAAGCACGGCTGCCCGCCGCCGCCCGACAGGGACGGCGACGGCGTGATCGACGCGGAGGACGCCTGCCCCGACATCCCCGGTATCCGCACCTCGGATCCGGCGACGAACGGCTGCCCCGGCGACCGCGACGGCGACACGGTGCGCGACGATCAGGACGCCTGCCCCGACATCAAGGGCAAGCCCGATCCGGATCCTTCGAAGAACGGCTGCCCCGTCGCGGTGCGCATGACCGAGACCGAGATCGTCATCCTCCAGCAGGTGCAGTTCGACACCGGCAAGGCGACCATCAAGAAGGTGAGCGATCCGCTCCTCGATGAGGTCGCGGGTGTGCTGAAGGAGCACCCGGAGATCGCCAAGATCGAGGTGCAAGGACACACAGACCCGCGCGGCGGACGCGCGTACAATATCAAGCTCAGCCAGGCGAGGGCCGAGTCGGTCATGAAGGCGCTGGTCCAGCGCGGCGTCGAGGCCGAGCGGCTGGCGTCGAAGGGCTACGGGCCCGACGTCCCGATCGCGGACAACGACACCGACGAGGGACGGCAGAAGAACCGCCGCGTGCAGTTCAAGATCCTCGAGAAGAAGCCGAAGCAGCAGCAGGAGGCGCCGTGAAGAGACGTTGGGTCATAAGTAGTCTTGTCGGGATCGCCTGCGTGGGCGGGCAGGGCGGCGCCGCGCACGCCGCGCCCGCGTTGCGCGAGCAGGTCGACCAGCGGGGCGACTTCATTCTGATCGGGAACACGCTGGGCCACGAGTGCGGCAGGGACGACATCGACTCGCCCATTGTGGGCGACATCGGTGCCTGCGGCAGCAACATCGGCGACAGCGCGCCCGACACGTACTGGCGCGCCGACTCGCCCGCAGAGGGCCAGGCGGAGGCGAGCACCACCATCACCGCCGCGCAGGCGCGCACCACCGCCGTGCTCCAGGTGCCGGCCGGCGCGACGGTCACCCACGCGTACCTCTACTGGGGCGCGCACCTCGGGACCACCGGGACCGCGGACGGGGTCGTCACGCTGGAGCGGCCCGGCGCGGGCGGCTTCTCCGAGGAGGTGACCGCCGTCGACAGCGTCGAGACGATCAGCTCGAGTCGCGTCTACTACCAGTCGGTCGCGAACATCACCGACCTCGTGCAGGCCCACGGGTCCGGCGCGTACCGGGTGAGCGGCGTCAACAGCGCGACCTTCACGAACAACAACTTCGACAACCACTTCGCCGGGTGGTGGCTGGTCGTGTTCTACGAGCTCGCCTCCGAGCCGCCGCGCAACCTCGCGCTCTTCGACGGCCTCGACACGGTGGCCAGCGGGTCGACCCAGAACGCCACCCTGGACGGGTTCCTGGTGCCGAACGCGGGCTACGACGCGAAGATCGGCATGGTCGCGTTCGAGGGCGACGTGGCCCACGAGGGGGACCAGTTCCTCTTCAACGGGACCGCGCTCGGCAACGATCTGAACCCGGTCAACAACTTCTTCAACGGCACGCGCTCCTACTTCAACGCGCCGGTGTCGAACGTCGGAGATCTGCCGCAGCTCGCCGGGACCGCGGGGACCATGGCGGGCATGGATATCGACGTCTTCGATATCACCTCGCTGGTGACCCCGAGGCAGACCTCGGCGCCCATCCGTGCGTCGAGCAGCATGGATCTGTACTTCCTCGCCGGGTTCATCACGTCGATCTCGACCTTCAAGCCGGACTTCACGTCCTCCTCGAAGTCGGCCGTCGACGTGAACGGCGGGCTGCTGCTCCCGGGCGACCAGCTCCAGTACACGATCGAGGTCGTCAACAGCGGCAACGACGCGTCGAGGGGCACCGTGCTCACCGATCCGCTGCCCGCGGGCGTCACCTACGTGCCTGGCTCGCTCTCCATCGTGGCGGGCGCCAACATGGGCCCAAAGACGGACGCGGCCAGCGACGACCAGGGCGAGTACGACGCCGGGACGCGCACGGTCCGCGTGCGGCTCGGCACGGGCGCGAACGGGACGGCGGGGGGGTCGATCCCCGCCGGGCAGTCGTCGCGGGTGACCTTCCGGGTGACGGTCGACGCCAGCGCCTCGGGGGTCATCGCCAACCAGGCGATCGTCCGCGCCGCCGGGCAGCAGGGCGCGCCCGAAGAGGACACGCCGACCGACGGCAACGGCCCGACCGACGGCGTGCCGCCGACCGAGGTCGTCATCGATGCGTGCGAGACCGACGCGCAGTGCGCCGGGGCGACGCCTCACTGCGACACGGCGGCGGAGCCCAACGAGTGCGTCGAGTGCCTCACCAACGCGCACTGCGGGCCGCTCTCGCCGACGTGCGACCCCGACACGCACGCCTGCGAGTGCGTGCCCACGGGCACCGAGGTCTGCGGCGATTCGATCGACAACGACTGCGACGGCGTGTTCAACAACGGCTGCGACTCGGACAACGACGGGATCGACGATCCCGACGAGCTCGAGGCCGGCACCGACCCGAACGACGCGGACAGCGACGACGACGGCGTGCTCGACGGCGATGAGCCCGACTTCGATGAGGACTCCGACGAGGACGGCCTCATCAACGCGCTCGACCCCGACAGCGACAACGACGGGCTCTATGACGGCACCGAGCTCGGCCTGCCCTGCGACAACGCCGCCACCAGCGCCGCCGCGGGCCATTGCCGCGCCGACGGGGACGCGGGCGCGACCAAGACCGATCCGCTCGACGCCGACACGGACGACGGCGGCGTGCCCGACGGCCAGGAGGACTTCGATCTCGACGGCGTCGTCGACGCGGGCGAGACCGATCCGAACGTGCGCGCCGACGACGTGCCGCCGAAGGACACCGACGGCGACGGGCTGAGCGACGATTTCGAGGAGACGATCGGGAGCGATCCGAACGACGCCGACACCGACGACGACGGCGCGCTCGACGGCCAGGAGCCGAACCCCGCCGACGACACCGACGGCGACGGGCTGATCAACGTGCGCGACGTCGACAGCGACAACGACGGGCTCTTCGACGGCACCGAGCTCGGCCTGCCCTGCGACAACGAGGACACCGACGCCGCCGCGGGCCACTGCCGCGCCGACGCGGACGAGGGCGCGACCAAGACCTCGCCGGTCGATCCCGACACGGACGACGGCGGCGTGCCCGACGGCCAGGAGGACATCGACCTCGACGGCGAGATCGACGCGGGCGAGACCGATCCGAACAACGGCGCCGACGACGGGACGCCGAAGGACACCGACGGCGACGGGCTGATCGACGTGGTCGAGGAGCAGATCGGCACCGACCCGAACGACGCCGACAGCGACGACGACGGCGTGATCGACGGCGATGAGCCGAACTTCAGCGACGATCACGACGGCGACGGCCTCATCAACGCGCTCGACCCGGACAGCGACGGCGACGGCCTGTTCGACGGCACCGAGCTCGGCCTGCCCTGCGACAACGCCGCCACCGACGCTGCCGCGGGCAACTGCATCGCGGACGCCGACCCCACGACGACGACGCACCCGCTCGACTCGGACACGGACGACGGCGGCATCTCCGACGGCGCGGAGGACGCGGATCACGACGGCGCCATCGACGAGGGCGAGACCGATCCCAACAACGGCGACGACGACGCGGTGGACGAGGATCGCGACGGCGACGGGCTGCCCGACGCGGAGGAGGAGGCGATCGGGAGCGATCCGGACGACGCCGACACCGACGACGACGGCGTGCCCGACGGCCAGGAGCCGAAGCCCGGCGAGGACACCGACGGCGACGGGCTGATCAACGTGCGCGACGTCGACAGCGACAACGACGGGCTCTTCGACGGCACCGAGCTCGGCCTGCCCTGCGATCACGAGGGCACCGACGCTGCGGCGGGCCACTGCCGACCCGACGGGGACGCTGGCGCGACCAAGACCGACCCGCTCGACGCCGACACCGACGACGGCGGCGTGCCCGACGGCCAGGAGGACACCAACCTGAACGGCGTCGTCGACGCGGGCGAGACCGATCCCAACATCGGTGAGGACGACGGGACGCCGGTGGACAGCGACGGCGACGGGCTGGTCGACTCGCTCGAGGAGGAGATCGGCACCGACCCGAACGACGCCGACAGCGACGACGACGGCGTGATCGACGGCAACGAGCCGAACTTCAGCGACGACCACGACGGCGATGGCCTCATCAACGCGCTCGACCCCGACAGCGACGACGACGGGCTGTTCGACGGCACCGAGCTCGGCCTGCCCTGCGACAACGCCGCCACCGACGCTGCCGCGAAGACCTGCATCCCGGACGCCGATCCCACGACGAAGACGAACCCGCTCGATCCGGACACGGACGACGGCGGCGTGGCCGACGGCGTGGAGGACGCGAACCACAACGGCGCCATCGACGACGGCGAGACCGATCCCAACAACGGCGACGACGATCAGACGCCGCCTCCCTCGTGCCGGCAGGACAGCGATTGCGGCGGCGCGACGAGCGGGATGATCTGCGAGCAGGAGACCTGCGTGGAAGGCTGCCGCGGCGCCGAGGGCAACAGCTGCCCGTCCGGTGAGGTGTGCAGCTCGACCGACAGCACGGCGGGCACCTGCGAGCCCGCCGAGAACGACCCGAGCGGCATCTTCGCCGAGGGCAACGGCTTCTGCGCCGCGCGGCCCACGCCCGCGGGCAGCACCCGCGGCGCTGCCGCGCTCCTGCCCATGCTCGCCGCCCTCGCCGGCCTCGCCCTGCGCCGGCGCCGCGCGGGCCGCTGACCGGCGGATAGAGAGAGGCCCACGGCCGCGCGCCGCCCCGCCCACCTGGCGGGGCGGCGACACTCCCCAGCGGCCGCGGGCACCTCTCGCCGCGAGCGCCCTCAGGGGCGCCGAGATCCCCCACCCGCTCCCCTCCCTGCGTTCCTCCTCGACCCGCCGCAGCGGGCGGCATCATCGTGTAAGTTTCTTGTCCACCTGTAGCCGTCCTCCGTAGCGTACCGCGCCAAGGAGAACGACCATGGAGATGCTGCTCGCCAGCGAGCGCCGCGCCACGCGCCGCGCCGCGATCGTGGAGTGCCAGGCCGTGCGCGAGCGGGGCTTTCGGCTGCTCGGGACCCGGGCGATCGACCTGTCGATCGACGGCATGCTCGTGCTGACGAGCGCCCGCCCACTCACGGGCGAGCCGGTGATCGTCTCGTTCCGGATCCCGGAGACGAACGTCTGGATCGACGCGACGGCGACGATCGCGCGCACCCTCCACGGCCGGCGCCAGGGCGACCCGGGGCGCGCCGTGGGCCTGCGCTTCGACCCGCTCGACAGGGCGTCGATCCGGCGTCTCCGCGCGGCGCTCGAGCGCTTCCCGCCGACGTACCCCTACCGCGCGCAGCGCGTGGACTACGCGGCGACGGCCGCGATGATCGCGCTCAGCTGATCCGCGCTGCTTCAGGAGGAGGGAGGGAGCTCGACGTCGGCGACCGGGAACTCGGCCTGGAAGCGAGAGAGCCGGACGGCGAACACAACACGACCCTCGTCGACGCGCGGCATGCGCGCCGGATCGACGCGCGCCTCGAGCAGGCGCGCGTGGCGGGCGCTCCCGCGCGCGGTCGGCGCGCAGAAATGGTCGTGCCCGTCGCGGTGGTGCACCAGCCGGCGGAGGCGCGCGGGCACGAGCGCGCTCGAGGCCGGCAGGCTCGGGCCCGCGGCCGCGAAGCGCAGATCGGCGAAGACCTCACCGCCCTGCGACGCCCGGAATCGCTCGCTCCCGTCCGCCTCGCGCGCGATCTCGAAATCGGCGTGCTCCTTGGGGATGCCCCAGTTGCGCTGCCCGTTCACCACGCTGTCCCACGAGCTGACGTAGATCTTGCTGATGGACCAGCAGAGGCCGTGGCGCGTGCGGAAGCGCCCGGGGATGAACAGGAGCTCGCGATAAGGCCCCACGTTCGATGACGTGTAATCGAGGGCCATCAGCAGGCTGTAGCGCCCCTCGAAGCGGGGGCGGAGCGCCTCCGGGATGAAGCTCTGCTCCTCGAGCAGCGGCCCCGGGAGCTCGAGCATCACGATGGTCGCATCGCCGGCCAGCGTCCACGGCGCCGGCGCTGGCTTCACGTCAGGAGGACGACTTCCGGCGCTCTGGCTCATGACGACCTCTCCTCGGGCTCGCTGGGATCAGGTTACCCGAGCAGATCGATCGCTCCCGGGGGGCGCCGCGCGCGCGCGAGCTCCGACCTCTCGAGGTGGGCGAGGACGGCGAGGACGGCCGCCTCGTCCCACGCGTCGCCGAGGATCTGCAGGCCGATGGGCAGGCGCTCGGCGTCGACGCCGACGGGCGCCGTGCCGGCGGGGAGGCCGGTGAGATTGCCGAGGAAGGCGAAGCGGCACATGCCGTCGAGGGCCATGGGATCCAGGAAGGCGCGGCCTTCCTCGGCCTGGGCGTAGCGGGGCGCGGTGATCGCCGTGGTCGGGAGCGCGAGGACGTCGACGCCGGCGAGGGCGCGCGCCACCTCGCGCCGCATGCCCGCGCGGAGCCGCGCGGCGTCGATCTGCTCGAGCGCGGTGACGCCCGAGAGGAGGCTGAAGGTGACGCGCAGGTCCTCGCTGATGAGGTCGCGCTGCTCCCTCCAGGCGCGCTGGTTCGCCGCGAGCGACTCGGGGCCGATGACGAGGTAGCCGATGGAGGCCGCGTGCCTCGCGAGGGGGATCTTCACGTCCACGAGGGTCGCTCCCTCGCGCTCGAGCGCGCGCAGCGCCCCCCAGCACACGCTCGCGACCGGGGTGGAGGCGTCGCGCCACTCCTCCTCGTCGACGCCGATGCGCAGGCCGCGCACGCCGGCGCCGAGGCGCGCGCCGAAGCCTCCGGGGGGCGGCGGGGGCGCCCACGCGGTGAGGTCGTCGTCGGGGTCGGGCTCGCTCGCGACGGCGTCGAGGAAGCGCGCGAGATCGGCCGTGCTGCTGGCGATCGGGCCGGCGTGGGCGACCGAGCCCTTGAAGCCGTCGCCCGCGCGGCTGACGCGGCCGAAGGTCGGCTTGAGGCCGAAGACGCCGTTCAGCGCGGCCGGCGCCCGGATGGATCCGCCGCCGTCGCCGCTGGCCGCGAGCGGCGCGAGCCCGAGCGCCACGCCGACGGCGGAGCCGGTGGAGGAGCCGCCGGCGGCGCGCTCCTTGTGGTGCGGGTTGTGGGGCATGCGCTGGTGGATGCTGTTGCCGATCGGCGACATGCCCCACTCGGTGAGCACGGTCTTGCAGAGGAACACGGCGCCCGCCTGCCGGAGCCGCGCGACCACGGCGGCGTCGCGCGGCGCGGGCGTCTGCGGGCCGCAGGGCGAGCCGAGCGTCGTCGGGAGGCCCTCGACGTCGAACTCGTCCTTGACGAGCAGGGGCACGCCGTCGAGCGGGCCGCGCGGCCGCCCCTCGGCGTGGCGGGCGGTCGACGCGTCGGCGTCCCTGAGCGTCGCCTCGCGCGAGGTGGCGACGGCGATGTTCATGCACGGGCGCTCGGCGGCGAGCGCGTCGAGCGCCGAGAGCGCGCGCTCGGCGACGCGGAGCGGGGTGGTGGCGCCGTTTCGGTAGGCCGCGGCGTAGGCGAGCGAGGGCCGGGGCCAATCGCGGACCGGGGGCGCGCCGAGCCCGGCGTCCTCCCAGCGCCGCGGCGGCGCGGCCTGGAGGGGGCGCGCCTCCGCGGGGGCGTCGTCGCGGAAGGCGTCCGGAAGCGAGGCGAGGCGATCGATGCCCAGGCTGCGCTTCATCACTTCCCGGAGCGCGGCGGAGGATCCGGGCGCCTCGGCGGCGAGGCGCGCCGCGGTGAGCGCGCGGCCGGTGAGTCGGGGGACCTTCATGCGCCGCAGCTTACTCGACGGGACGGGCAGTAAGCGCGGGGTGGATCGGGATCGCGCGGTGTTGGCGGGAAATCGGCAGGCGGCTCGATCGGCGTTCCTCGTGGGCCATGCGCACACACGCACGCCGACCTGGGAGCATGCTCTCTGCCGTGCCGCTAAAGGGAGCGGAGACCGCCGCAACGGAGGACCTACCCCGTGAGGGTCTCGCACACCCGTGCCTCGGCTTGTGGGGAGAAGCACTTCAACAGCGCTCGCTCACCGGAGCGCTGGAATGCTACGAGATCGGGAGAGATCGCCAAGGAGGCGCAGTCGTCCGTTCCAATCGGGTCGATCACGAGCCCCAGGCGCTCGCAGAGCTCGTTCATCGGGAGATCCGACTCGCGCGTGGCTGCCACCCTCGCGTCGAAGCGAAGGATTCGCTCGACGTAGGCGGCGTAGCTCGATGCCGAGATGGACCACAGGCCATCCTCGAACGCGTACCGGTGGATGCGGCGGTCCTCACCGAGGTAGACAAACGCATCCGACGTCCCGATGTCCCAGTAGCCGACGAGCAAGCGCGATGGCTCACCGGGCGGGAGCCAGGCATCGCCGGAGACGAGGAGCGGCGATTCGAACGCCTGCGCGGAAGCCGCGCCCGCGAAGAACTCGGCGTGGCAGAGCACAGGACCGCACATGGCGGTTCGATCGAACCGCCGGACCCCGTGCGCGAGGCCGAGCGCCTCCGAGACGGCATCGCCAAGGCGGGACGATGCTCCCTGTGCGTGGAACCATGCGAGGAAAGCGGGGATGCCGTCGTTGTTGACGACCACGAAACGCGGGGCCGTGGTCACGTCGTTAAACGACGATTGCCATGGAGCATGCAAGCGTACGATCGCTCGTCTCCCGAGCCCCATCGATACCCCTCCGCCAGGGAGGCGGTAGCGGACGGCCACGCTGCCATTGCGCACCAGAAAGGCTCCCTCGACGCCCCGCTCCCGGTCGTCGAACGATAGCCCCTCGCCTTCCACTGGTTCGTCCTCGGCGAGCACGGCCGAGTAGGCAGGGAACCAGATCGGCTTGCGTGGCCGCCGCTCACCGAAAGCCTGGATCCAGGGGATCAGGTGCTCGGCGCTTCGCGCGTAAAGGCACCACGTGTCCCGGCTCTCGGTGACCAGCACGGATCCCTCATACCACCTGAATGAACCACACGTCTCCGGAGCAGATGGCACATCACCACCGCGCGCGCGAACGGCGTGGAGGTTCTCATCGCGAGCGACGGTGGGGGCGCCCGTGCAGGCGAGGTAGCAGTCCTCCCAGCGCGCGAAGCGCGAACGGAACCGCTCGCGGTCCCTGGGTGGAACGCCAGGGAGCGCGGGGAAATCGAGATTCTGTAGCGTCTGCGGTGAGGTCACAGCTTCCTCGATCTACTGTGAATACCACGTCGCGTTGCCCCGACGAGCGTCGTCCGGGGCTGCTGCGCTCTCCCCGGGTAGCCTGTTGCCGCACAGGAGCCAAGAGTGTCCCCGTCGCTGCGGACCTGAAGCCGAAGCGCGGGTCCGCCTTTCGTGGACGACTTGGGAATCTTCCCAGGCAGCTGGCCCGTGCCCACCAGTGCGTGCGAGCCAGCTTCTGCGAGCAGTTCGCGTTCATGGACCGCGGCACCTCAGGCAGACGAGGTGAGCTCGTCCCACGCAAGCACTGCCTCAGGGCGCAGCTCGCGCATGCGCGTCACGGTTCGGTCGGGGCGCCTCCGCTCGAACACCAGCGCCGCCTCGCCCGCGTAGAACGTGCCGATGGAGTCGCTAGCCTCTTCGACCTCGCTCAGGCCGAGCGCCCGGGAGAGCTCACGGCCAAGCGGTGACAGCGCGATATGGGTCGGCACTTCTTTGGGGTGTCCCCACAGCGCAAGGCGAGAGACGAACGTGCTCACGGAGTCGCTCGTGTGCTCCCACTCGCCCCAGCTGAAGTCGTATGCCCACATGCTGCCGTCCTCCGTCATACAAGCGAGCGTATCCTGGTTGTCGAGGTCATCCTGGCTCAGGAGAATCGCAGGGCCGCCGGGAGTCTGCTGAATAGGCCACTCCGCGACGCTCCCCTCGGCGAGGGCTCGCTCGAGCATCAGGATCCCGCCGAAACGCTGGATCCGATCGACGCTACGCAGGCCGCCAAACGAGCTCTCGGCGTCTTCTGCCGCTCTGGCGAGCGCCTCGCTGCCGCCGTTCTCCAGCACCCACGAGGCGAGCCGCGCGGGGTCGCCGGGATCGTGCAGCCGGCACAGCCAACGCGATGCCGCCTCTCTCACGCGGGGTGACGACGGAAGCGTCCTCGACGCTGGATCTACGGTTGCGCAGAGAAACCCGACCACGCTCTGTCGAAAGCGCTTATCTCGCGCCGCAAGCGGGAGATCCAGGTGCCAGGCTTCGTTGTCCAGGGCTGCTCGCCCGGTCGCATCGACGAGATCGTCGCGAAAATCGATCCAGCCAGACTCCGGCGCGATAGGCGGCTCGCCGGCCGCTCGCACCACTGGAAAGACGCACTGTAACCGCAGGGCTGCACACTCTTCAAGCCAGGGCCGCAGGCTGGCCGCAGTGGGGCCCAGCACGCGCAAGAACACGTCGTCGCGCCATGCGAGCACCCGGTCGCAAACATGCCACACGAACCCGTGCAGGCGAGACTGGCGACTCGCCTGGCCGACCCGGCCAGCAACGCCCTTGACGAGGGCGTTCGTCTTGTCGAGAGCGGTGACCGGTCCCGTCTTGGGATAGAAGTTCCCGAGATCGACACGCGCGCGCAGCTCGAATCTCGGAGCACGCCACGGCTCGAGCCTTTCTGCCACCTCGTTCAGCTGCGCCAGGGAGGCCGTGAGCTGCTTGGCTCCGCACATGGATCGGAGCTGAGGGCTGAACGTACCTTTCTCGACAGTTCCGAGCACGGGATGGCTGAATCGAGTTTTCACGTCGGCCCCCAATCGTTGTTCTCCCCGGTGCCTCCGAAGACGCCCGGAGTCATTCCTGTCACGCGATTGGCGCGGCGCTGAATCTCCGCATTTGACAGATTATTGCGCCCTGCTGCCCGCTCAGCCTCGAGCTGCGCTCGGTACCGCGTCGCGTTGGCCCGGCGAGCGTCGTCCAAGGGCGCTGTGTTTCCCTGGGCGGCCTGTTGCCGCGCGCGATCCAGCGGTGCCCCCGCCCCTGCAGGCCTGAAATTGAGGGGCGGTCCGCCTCTCGGGGGCGAAGCGGGAATCGTCTCGGGCTGCTGGCCTGTGCCCGCCAGCGCATGCAAACGAGCCAAGGTCTGCGAGCAGTTCGGACACGGTGCGCATGCGGTTTCATTCACATCGGTGCTTCCGATCGGTCCCATGCGACGCAAGGCGCGGCGAAGGTGCCGCTGACCTTCTGGTATACCCGGATCGCATCTCACCCCATTTCGGTCTTCGTAGTCACGGAGATAGTTGCTAATCGCATGGGGCTCGGAGCACCAGGACGGATCCCTGCCCTGGCCGCGCCCAGCGTCTTGAGGGAGCGCGGCGGCAACGGCAGGATGCAGATCGTACAGCGGCCCCTGGCCCTCAGGGTTGCGGTAGCGGGCTGACTGTCCGGTGAACTCCCGCGTGCCGCCTCCTTGAGATCGCGGAAGGCGCCGGGTGCTGAGGTCGGAGCCCATCAGCCCGTCAGCGTCGACCAATGCCAGCGGCCTCCCGCTCACATACCCGTACGCTTCGAGCCCCCCTTCGAGCCCCAGCGGCTCCGGGCTCAGGTACGTCGCGCTCGCCGGATCGAAGTACCGCCACCGGTTGTAGTGGAGCCCCGTCTCCGGCTCGTACCAGTGCCCCGGGAACCGGACCAGCGTGGCAGCCGCGTCGCCCGCGATCACCCGACCGTACGCGTCGGTCTCGAAGACCTGGTCGACGCTCCCGTCGCCATTGACGAGCCCGAGCGGCACAGGCGCCCCGTCCCGGTGCACGAAGTACTTCCAGGCGCCCGGGCCCGCCTCGGTGTCGATCGCCTGCGCGACCGGCGCCGGCGAGCTCGGCGAGTACGCGTAGCGCCGGCGCTCCACCAGCGTGAACGGCGCGGACGCGCCTGCGGCGCTCGCCCCGCGCTCGACCGTCTCTTCCAGGAGGTCCTCACCATCCCAGCGGTAGCGGTGCCGCACCATCGCCGCGTCCCGGCGCAGCACGCGCTTCTCGATCCGCCGCGCGAACCCATCATAGACGAACTCCTGCCGCGTGCCGTCGGGCAGCGTCATGCCCGAGAGCAACCCGAGCACGCTCCACGCATAGGTGGTCACCGCGGTGCCCTCGACCTTCTTCGACAGCCGGCCGCGTGCGTCGTACGTGAGGGCCGCGCCGTTCGTGGTCACGAGGCGGCCGCCGCTGAGGTGGGACTGCGCGCGGCCGTCGATCCAGCGCACGTCGCCTCGCGGCGAGAGCGCGTAGTCCTCGGCCCTGGCCCGCCTCTCGTGCCGCTTCTGCGCGATCCGGCCGCGCGCGTCGTACACAAAGAACTGCGCCCCGCGATCGCGATCGGCGAGCACCTGGAGTTCGTCGGCAGGCGACCATCGGTAGTCGAACCGCAGGGTCTCCGGGCCGCTCAGACCGCCGACCCACATGGGCTCGCCCGGACGGACAACCGCGGTGCCACGGCCGAAGACGGCCGAGCGGAGGACGTTGCCGTGCGCGTCCCTCGTGAGCTCGATACGGCCACCGCCGGCAAAGAAGCGCCCCGTCTCGCCGTCTGTCGGGTCGTACGCGAACGTCGCGATCGGCGGGTCCGCACCCCGGGTGCCCGAGACATCCGAGAAGACGAGCGCGGCGCATCGCCCGACCGCGTCGCGCGGCGCGGCAAACGAGAAAGCGCCGAGCACTTCCACCTTCGTGCGATGCAGGCCGGCGTCGTAGACGTGCCGGAGCGATGTCGCGAACGACGGATCGTTCTTCCGCTCCGTGTCCTCGCGGGCGCAACGCCCTCGCGCATCGTACGTGTAGCGCGTGCAGACGGCCTCCGTCTCGAAGCTCAGGAGGCGCCCGCGCTCGTCGTATTCCAGCCTGTGGGATGTGTCGTCCGAGAAGGTGCGCGCGATCAGCCGATCGAGCTCGTCGTAGGCGAGCTCGACGAATTCGCCGTCGTCGAAGGTGATTCTCGACAGCCGCCCGGCCTGATCGTTCCTGTACCGCAGCCAGCGACCGTCGAAGGTGCGCTCCGAGAGGATCCGCCCCTCGAGGTCCCGTTCGATGGTGTGCACGTCGCCCTCCTCGTTGACGATGCGTACCATGTCGAGCTCTCGATCATAGGCGTACGAGACGCGCGAGCCGTCGCTCCGCTCGACCGCGATCACCTCGCGGAGGCCCGCATAGATCAGCCGGAACCAGCGGCCATCCGCATCGCGCTCGCCGGCGAAGCGGCCGGCCTCGTCGTAGCTCGTGACCGTGCGAGCACCCAGCGGCGAGCGGTGCTCGACCACGCGCCCCATCGCGTCGTAGATCCAGCGGTGGACCCCGCCCTTCTCGTCCCGCATCTCCACGAGTCGCCCGAGGAAATCGTAGCGGAGCGCCCGCGCGCCGCCGTCCGGCTCGACGATCCCGACGCGGTTGCAGAGCGCGTCGTACGTCATCGCCGTCTTGCCGCCGTCGGCGGTCTCGGCGTGGACAAGGCAGCCGCGCTCGTCGTAGCGGAAGCTCGCGACGAGCCCCATCGCGTCGGAGAGGTAGATCAGGTTGCCGTTCGGATCGCGCGCGTGCTGCGTCTCCAGGCCGTCAGGGCCGCGCGTGGTCACGACGTTGCCGCGATCGTCGTAGCGGTACTCCGTCACATGAGCGCGAGCGGGTCGACGACGCGGTACGCGCCGCCGGCCTCGCCCATCCGCCATATGCGCCCGAGGCCGTCGCGATACCCCACGAGCTCGCCTGCATCGTCGAACACATTGTCGTGCACCTGCCCCGCCCACACGATCCGGGCCGCCTTGCCGAAGGCATTGACCCCGATCCTCCGCAGGGCGCGCGAGGTGATGACGTTGTTCTCGCCCTCGCCGTACTCAACCTTCGCGTGCAGGAACCCCTTCGCGCGACTTCCGTCCGCGAGCACCTCGGGCACGCCCTCGGCCAGGAGCGCGCGTTCCTTGGGATCGTTGCACCACGTCTCCACGCAGCGACCGCGGTCATCGTAACGGTAGTGCACCTCGAGGCCCGTGGGCCAGCGCTCCAGCACGAGCCGATGGTCTTCGTCGTATGCGAAGGACATCGCGTGCCCCAGGGCGTCGCGCGCGACCACGAGATCTCCGCGTTCGTCGTATTCGTACGTGCGGAAGGACGTCCAGGCGCCTCTCGATGACGCGTTCTTCACCTCGAACGCGGCGATGCGGCCGTCGCGGTGCCGCCGCACGCGGAGCAGACGGCCCACGCTGTCATTCACGAACTGGAGCGGACCGGTGCCGTTTTCGTAGAAGAGCCGGGCCTGATTGCCGTTGTGATCGAGGAGCGCGCTGAGGCGGAACTCGTTGTCGATGGCAAAGACGTCCTCGAAGACCCGCGTGATCCCGTCGTCGGCCTCGAGGAGATAGCCGTCGCGGGTGCGCGTCAGCAAGCCGACGGGGAGCTTCACGGTCTCTCCCTCGTCGGGACAGCGGCCCTCGCACGCGAGCGCCGTCGCGGTGACGACGCGCACCCTGCGGCGGCGGAGCTCGATGACGCGCCAGCCGAGCGAATGGTTCCAGCCGTAGCCAAGGCCGTAGTCGAGGTCGCGCTGCGCAGAGTTATAGGCGCGCTCGATCACGAGCGGGAACGCTCCCGGCAGCGCCATGTCGGTGACGGCGAGCGTGTAGACGCGGCCCGTGACCGGATCGATGGGGTGCCCAGCATGCGTTCCTCCACCGCCCCCATGCGTCGGGTTGGGGCAGCCGCCGCCGCTGCCCTGACCGCAGCTGCCGGCGTTGCGGCCGCCGCCCTGGGCGCCGTTGCCGCCGTTCTTGCCGCCCGCGCCCTGATCGCCGCCGGCGCCGTTGCCGCCCCGCCCGCCGCTGCCACCGCCGCCGGCGCCGCCGCCGAGGATGAAGACACCAGGGTTCATTCCAGGGATCGCGGGGATGTTCGGAACCGGAGCTGTGCGCGCCATGAAGCGATGGTCGCCCAACGAGCCACGGAGTCAATACCCGCTGCCACGCAGAAATGTGCTGGGATGGAGCAGCCCATGATGGGTTGTCGACAATGAGCGTCGGATTCGTCACCGCCTGCTCGTCCTGGGTGACGCGCTCGCCAGAAGCGGGGCGATCCTCTTGCCGATTGAGCCCCTGATCGCTTCGCCGCGTGACGGCCACAATGGCTTGACAGCAGCGTCGGAGGGCGGGTCTCATCGCTGGTGGATCCATGGCGACGAGCAACCCTCCGCATGTGAGCGCGACGCCGATCGGCGCTGCGACCGCCGCCGCCATGGGATGGAGGTTCAAGGGCAAGCTCTGGGTGACCGCGATGGTGAAAGCCACCTTCGGGTTCGCCAGCGACACGATGATGCAGCGCATCGCGCCGCAGGAGATCATCCGGGAGGAGGTCCATCACCGCGGGCTGCCCTCGCGGAGCATCCGGTTCGCGACCGATCTGGTTCCTCGCCTGCTCAAGGCCGACGTGCTCTTCACGGGCCATGCGCATGCGCCGCACGGCCGCCCCGTCGAGGCGGCGCATGTCCGGCTGGGACTCTTCTCGAGCAGCTGGACGCTGCTGGACAAGACGCTGATGGTCCGTAAGCGGGGCGGCTTCGTGCGGCTCCCCATCGATTACGAGCATGCTTTTGGCGGGATCGGCTTCCCGGACAACCCCTTCGGGGAGGGCCATCCGCAGGGCTCGGGCGAGCCGAACATCCTCGATCCGGCCGACGCGAGGCGCGTGGCTGGCTTCGGCCCGATCTCGAAGGCCAGCCCCGCCCGCCGGCGGCTCCTCGGGACGACCCCGCGCGCCCTGCTGGAGCGCGGTATCCCCGAGATCCCGGACGATCTCAGCTGGGACTACTTCCAGGCGGCGCCGCCGGATCAGCGCACGCACTTCCTGCGCGGCGACGAGTGGATCGTGATGGACGGCCTGCACCCGAGCGCGCCCCGCATGCGCATGCGCCTGCCCGGCGCGCGCGGCTTCGCGCGCATCCACGGCCTCGCGGACGTCGGCCTCGCCGAGCACCAGGAGCTCCCGCTGAGCGCCGACGTGCTGCGCATCGACGGCGACGAGCAGCGCTGCACGGTGACGTGGCGCAGCAGCTTCCCCGTGCCCTCGGAGGACGTGCTCCCGCGCATGCGCATCTTCGCCGGCGTCGAGCTCCCGGGCGAGCCGATCGCGTGGCCCGCTCCGGGCGCCGCGATCAGCAGGGCCGGAGCGACGGCGCCCCGCGCGGGCGCGGCGGGCGACGAGGACGACGCCTCCCTCGAGTCGACCGTCGCGCTGTCCGCCGCGGCGAGCATGAGTCCCACAGGGACGCTGGACGTCGCGCCGAACAGGGCGCTCGCGGTCCCGGGGACGCTGCCGTTTCGTCCGGCCCCCGCAGGCGCCTCGCCGTCGCCGCCGAAACGGCCTGCACCACCGCCACCCGAGGCTCCGCTCGCCAGGTCCGGGACGATGCAGATGCCGAAGGACGTCGGCAGCCAAGGCGCTTCGCCGTCGCCGCCGAAACGGCCTGCACCATCGCCACCCGAGGCTCCGCTCGCCAGGTCGGGGACGATGCAGATGCCGAAGGACGTCGACAGCCATGCGGCGCGCCAGCCGGCGACTCCCTTCACGGCCGAGCCGCCACGCGCGCCGCCGGCCGAGCCGCCACGCGCGCCGCCGGCCGAGCCGCCACGCGCGCCGCCGGCCGAGCCGAGCGCTCCCGCCGCCAGCGCGGCCGCGCCCGCGGTCCCCACGCCGGACCCGGTGAGCCCCGCGGCCGCGGGGGGCGCCTTCGCCTGGGCGACACCACCCCCCGAACCGCCGCCCCCGGAGCCGCCGCCCGCCGGAGCGCCGAAGCGCCCGGCGAAGCTCGATGTGCGGGCGCTCCTGTACGGCACCGGCAAGGGGCGAGGCTGACGCTCCGATGCCCGTGAAACCCCGAAGGGCGAGCCCCGGCGGCGCAGGGTGTCAGCTGCCCTCGCGCGGCCACCCCGGCGCCCCCGCGGCGCGCACGCCCACGCGGCTCCTCCACCTTTCCGGTGCTCCAGGGAAAGCCGCGGAGGAATCGGAGAACGAGCGATGAAGGAAGCCTCCGGGACGTTGGACGTTCGCATCGAGTCAGAGCGGGGGCCGTGGGACCACGTGAAGGTCCGCGAGCTCTCCGGGCGAGAGGCGATCTCGCAGCTCTTCTCGTTCGACCTCGAGGTCGTGATCGACGAGGGCCACGAGCTCCCGGCCGACGCCGCGCCCGGCGCCGAGATCAGCCTGGTCTTCGAGGCCGACGGCGAGGAGATCCGCCGCGTCTCGGGCATGCTCGGCCCGATCCGGGACCGCCTCGAGCCGCTGGCGGAGCGCGCCACCTGCCGCCTGCGCCTCGTGCCGCGCGCGTTCCGGCTCACCCTTGTCGAGACGCAGGAGATTTACCTGGATCGCAGCGTTCCGGACATCCTCCGGAGCAAGCTCGAGCGGCACGGCCTGGGCTCCGAGGACGTCGAGCTGCGGCTGCTCGAGACCTACCCCGAGCGCGAGTTCGTCGTGCAGTACGGCGAGAGCGATCTCGCGTTCATCAGCCGCCTGGCCGAGCACGTCGGCATCAGCTTCTTCTTCGAGCACGAGGGCGGCCGCGACAGGCTTGTCTTCACCGATCACCCGTCCGGCTTCCGCCTCGCCGCGGGCGCGGAGACGGTGCCCTTCCGCGCCCGCGGCGAGGCCACGGACATCTTCGCCCTCGAGGTGACGACCGACCTGGTGCCCACCAGCTACGTGGTGCAGGACTACAACTACCGCGCGCCGCAGCTCGACCTGACGGCCTACGCCAGCCTGGGCTCGGGCGACGGCGGCGGCGTCGTCGAGTACGGCAGCCACGTCAAGACGCCCGAGGAGGCCGCGAAGCTGGCGCAGATCCGGGCGGACGAGCGGCTGTCGCGGCAGCGCGTGTACGAGGGCAAGGCCAGCCGCGCGGCGCTGTCCGCCGGGCGGCGCGTGACCCTGATCGAGCACCCGCGCTTCCCGGAGCGCGAGGAGCTGCTGCTCGTCGAGGTGGAGCACGAGGCGAGGCTCCCCGCGTTCAAGGACGCCGGCGAGCAGAGCCCGTTTTACAGGAACGCATTCCGCGCGATCCCGGCGCGCGTCGCCTACCGGCCGCCGCGCCGGACGCCGAGACCGCGCATCTCCGGCGTGGTCACGGGGATCGTGCAGCCGGGGCCCGGGGGAAAGACGAACGGCGTCGCCCTGCTCGACGCCGAGGGGCGCTACACGGTCCAGCTCCACTTCGACACGGCGGAGCCGGGCGAGCAGAAGGCCTCGCGCCCTGTCCGGATGGCGCAGCCCTTCAGCGGCGTGGGCCACGGGATGCACTTCCCGCTGCGCCCCGGCACCGAGGTCCTCGTGGCGTTCGCCAACGGCGATCCGGATCGCCCGGTGATCCTCGGGGCCATGTTCAACCCGCTCGCGCCGTCGCCCGTGACGGCCCGCAACGCCAACCAGAGCCGCATCACCACGGCGTCCGGCGCCATGCTCGAGATCTCGGAGAAGCGATGACGAAGCCCACGACGGTCGGGATGCACTTCCGCTCCGAGGCCGCCCCGGCCGGAGCGTTCACGGTGCTGGGGCTGCGCGGCGAGGAGGCGCTGTCGCGCCCGTACCGCTTCGAGATCGATCTCGCGTCGCCCGATCCCGCGCTGCCGCTCGACGACCTCGTCGGCGCGGCCGGGGAGCTCGATCTCGCCGGCCGCACGGTCCCGGGGGTCGTGGCCGAGGTGGAGCAGGGCGGCGCGCTCGGCGGCGATCGGTACGCCTACCGGGTCGTGCTCGTGCCGCGCCTCGCCCTGCTCGGCCTCGCGCGGCAGACGCGCTTCTACCAGCGGCTCAGCGTGCCGGACCTGGTGGAGGCGGTGATCGCCGGGAGCGGCCTCGGGATCGAGGTGGAGCGGCGGCTCGAGCGGGCGTATCCGCCGCGCGAGCACGCCGTGCAGTACCAGGAGAGCGCGCTCGACTTCGTGTCGCGGCAGCTGGAGCAGGCGGGCGTCAGCTACTTCATCGAGCCACGCGGGGGGGCGGAGCGGCTCGTCCTCTGCGACCACCCCGACGGCTTCCGGGGCGCGGTCGAGGCCGCGATGGGGGAGGCCGGAGGGGTGCGCGCGCTGCGCTGCCGGCGCCGGATGTCGCCGCGCGCGCTCGTGCTGCTCGACTACAACGAGCGCACGCCCGAGGTGCCGCTGGAGGCCGAGGCCGAGGTCGACGCGCGTGGCTTCGGGCTACTCGTCGACGAGGGCGGCTCGTTCGCGGCGCCCGAGGAGGGCGCCGCGCTCGCCGCCGTGCGCGCCGAGGAGCTGCGCTGCCGCGCGACCGTGTACGACGGCGCGATTGGCGCGCCGCTCGCCGCGGGCGAGCGCCTCGGGCTCTCCGGCCATTTCCGGGCCGACTGGAACCGCGATTACCTGGTGACGCGCGCGGTGCACAGCGCCGGGGCGGTCGACGAGCCGCGCTATGCTTGCCAGTTCGAGGCCATCCCGGCCTCGACGCGCTACCGCCCGCCGCGCGCCACGCCGAGGCCGCGCCTCGAGGGCGCGATGGTCGCCCACGTCGACGCGCGCGGCCCGGACGGCACCGCCGCGGTCGACGCCGAGGGGCGCTACCGCGTGGTGATGCCGTTCGATCTGAGCGGCGCGGCCGAGGCGCAGGGCTCGGTGCCGATGCGCCTGGCGACGCCCTACGGCGGGGCCGACGAGGGCATGCACTTCACGTTGCGCAAGGGCGCCGAGGTGCTGTGGACCGGCGTCGGCGGGGATCCCGAGCGGCCGGTGATCACCGGCGTCGTGCCCAACGCGAAGAGCCGCGTGGTCACGAGCGCCGACGAGGGGCGCGGCCGCATCCGGATGCCGAACGGGGCCATGGTCGAGATGGGAGGCGGCTTCGGGCGCGCGCGCGGCGGGCCCGCGACGCGCGCCGGCGCCGAGGGCGCGCTGCCGACGGAGCAGCAGCTCGGCCAGGACGACATGACGACCACCGCGAGCAGCGCGGAGGACTGGATCCGCATCGCGGTCCCCCACAGCGACGGCAAGTACAGCTACCTGCGCTACGGCGAGCGGGCGACCACGGCGGCCGGCACGTTCACCGAGTCCGCGCGGCTGGATCCTACCGGCGGGTTCGGCAGCAGCGGCTGGACGTGGTCGAGCCTCGACAACGGCTACGACACGAGCTCGGACGCCAATGACAAGGGGAAAGCGGCGCACTTCGGCTGGGCAGCGAGCGACGGGGTCTACGACCACACGGACGGCAACCGCACGGTCGTGACCCAGGGGGACTACCAGTCGGTCACCACGGGCAACCGCACCGACGTCGTCCTCGGGAACTACCGGCTCGTCATCCCGAACCGGACGCTCGGCATCTTCGACGTGGACTTCTACTCGATGACGTTCAGCAAGGACTGGCAGGGCTGGCGGAAGACGACGCGCAGCCACGTCTCGACGGTCAACCTCACGTACGGCGACAACTCGAATTTTTTCACCGGCACCAACTTCGGGGCGAGCCTCGGCGGGAACTTCAGCATCGCGGCGGGCGTGAACGGCAACGTCTTCCTCGGGCTCAACACGGGGATCACGGCCGGGATGAGCTGCAACGTCGCGTACGGCCCGGTGCTCGAGTTCGGCAGCACGAAGAAGCTCACCACGGCCGACGAGCAGGACATCAAGGCGCGCTCCAAGGTGCACCTGCGCGTGCGGAGCACCGACGCCCCGACGGTCGACGCCGCGAAGCCGTGGGCAGCCGCCGTGACCGCGGGCGCCCTGGGCGCGGTGGCGGGCCCGCTCGGCGCCTCCGCGGGCAAGGACGATCTCGAGAAGGGCGGCGGGCTCACGGGCGCGACGTGGGGCATCGCGACGCTCGGGGCGCTCGTCGGAACGTACCTGGTCCACAAGCTCGCCCACGCGAACCCGCTGAACGACGCCGAGCTGATCATCGAGCCGACCCAGCTCCTGCTGCGCTGCGGCGGGCTGGCCGGCGCGTACATCAAGATCGAGCCCGCCGCGATCGAGCTCGCCTGCGGTCCCAGCAGCCTCAGGATCGACGCGACGAGCGTGATCGCCGGAACAGGGACCGCCAAGCTGGAGCTGAGCAGCACAGCCGCGTCCTCCGTCCTGAGGTTCGGCGGCCACCAGGTCCAGGTCGACGCCGGGGGAGCCGTCATCCAGGGCGCCCAGTTCCACATGCTCTAAGAGGAGCCCGCTCGGCGAGCGGCCGAGCGGCCTGCGCGCGTCGAGAGCTGCCATGAAGATCATCAACCCCACGCCCACCACGTTCGCCGCCGTCTCTTGGCAGATCCGGCCCCCGCAATGGGACCTGTGCCTGATCGCGAAGGGCACCTACCGCCTCGTGCCCGGCGAGCCGGCGATCCCCGCCGGCGCCCCGGAGCCGCCGCTCGGCGACGCGCACGAGGGCGACGATCCGCGCGGGGCGCTCCTCCGCGCGTCCGACTTCGCCCCCTTCAAGCCGAAGGCGGATCTCCTGCTGCTCGGCAAGGCCCACGCGCCCGGCGGCCGGCCCGTCAGCTCCCTGCCGGTGAGCTTCGCCGTCGGCAAGACGTCGCTCGCGCTGCAGGTGACCGGCGACAGGTACTGGACCGATCCGGCCGCCGGCAAGCGCACCGACCCGCAGCCGTTCGTCGAGATGCCGCTCGGCCATGACCGCGCCTTCGGGGGCCCGGGCTTCGCGGCCAACCCGGCGGGGCGCGGCGTGTTCGACCCGGGCGAGCGCGATCTGCGGCGGCGGCCGCTACCGAACATCGAGGATCCGCGCGCGTTGGTCGACTCGCCCGCGGCGCGGCCGCCGCCCGCGGGCTTCGGGCCGCTCGCCGCCGCCTGGGCGCTGCGCGCGAGCAAGCTCGGCACCTACGACGAGCGCTGGCTGAAGCAGCGCTGGCCGTTCTTCCCCGACGATTTCGACTGGAGCCACTTCAACGCGGCCGCGCCGGCGCTCCAGGCCGAGTACCCGCGCGGCGACGAGGAGATCGTCTGCCACAACCTGCACCGCGCGCGGCGCGACTACCGCGCGCGGCTCCCCGGCGTCCGGATCCGCTGCTTCCTCGACGAGCTCGCGGGCGGCGCGGAGCGCTTCCGCGAGGTGCAGATGCACCTCGACACGGTCCGGGTCGACATGGAGGCCGAGGCGCTCATCCTCGTGTGGCGCGGCCACGCGCCCGTCTCCGCCGAGGACCACCCCGAGGTGCGGCACGTGCTCCTCGCGAGCGAGCCGCTCGGCGAGGGCCGCGTCCCGGCCGCGCGCTACCGCGAGCAGCTCGCGCTCGCGCTGATGGAGGCGCGCCCTGCCGTGGCGGAGGCGCCCGCCGCAGGGGCGCCGGCCGCAGAGGCGCCCCCCGGCAACGACAACGGCGGAGCGTCTCCCCTGGCCGGCCTCGACGACGCCGAGCTCCTCGCGCAGATCCGCGCGACGCTCGAGCGGGGCGGCGCCCCCGCGGCGCTCGTGGCCTCGCTCGGCGCGTCGGTCAATGGCCCGCGCCCGCCCGGCGCGGAGCTCGAGGCGTGGCTGGGCAAGCTCGGCGGGGATCCGGCGCAGCTCGACGAGATCCAGCGGAAGAGCCGCGAGCAGATGAAGAAGGCGCTCGAGGCCGGGGGGCACGACCCGGCGCAGCTCGACGCCCTGGAGCGCGAGGACGAAGCACGGGACCGGGCAGCCACCGAGCGCGCGGCGCCGTGGACACGCGAGCGCGTGGAGCTCTGCCTGTCGATCCGCGAGAGCATGGCGGGCGCCGATCTCTCGGGGCTCGACCTGTCGGGGCTCGACCTCAGCGAGGCGAGCCTCGCGCGCGCGCTGCTCGTCGGCGCCGACCTGACCGGCGCCCGCCTCGCCGGGGCCGACCTCGACGGCGCGACGCTCGCTCGCGCCAGGATGGCGGGCGCGTGGCTCCCGGCGGCCAGGCTGAACGACGCCGACCTCTCCGGCGCCGACCTCGCGGGCGCCGACCTGACCGGCGCGGCGCTCGGCAAGGCGCGCCTCGACCGCGCGGCGCTGCGCGGGGCCATCCTGACCGGCGCGGCCGCGGCCGGCGCCTCGTTCCTCGAGGCCGACCTCACCGGGGCGCGGCTCGACGGCGCGCAGCTCGCCGGCGCCCGCCTCGCGCGCGCGGCGCTCGACCGCGCGTCCTTCGCCGGCGCGGCGCTCGAGGACGCGAGCATCGAGGGGGCGCACGGCGAGGCGGTCGACCTGCGCGGCGCCGACCTGCGCGGGCTGCGCGCCTCGGAGCACACCCGCCTGCCGCGCGCCCAGGCGCGCGGCGCCCGCGCCGACGGCTCGCGCTGGATGCACGCCGATCTCACGGGCGCCGACCTCGCGCTGTCGAGCCTGCGCCGCGCGGATCTCGGCCGGGCCGAGCTCGGCGGCGCCGACCTGCGCGGCGCCGACCTGGCGGGCGCCGACCTGACGCGGGCGCGGCTCGGCGGCGCCCGCCTCGAGCGGTCGAACCTGCACGGGGCTCGCCTCGAGGGCGCCGACCTGCGCGACGCCGACCTGCGCGGCGCAGGGTTGTACGAGGCCGCCCTGTGGCAGGCGCGGCTCGAGGGCGCCGATCTCACGGGCGCGCAGCTCGCGTCCACCCTGCTCACCAGCGATCGAGGCGCGACGTGACCGGCGCCGCCGCCACCTCCGCGGGCTTCGCGCGGGACAGGGACGATCTCCTCGCGCGCCTCGACGCCGGACCGCTCGATCCGCCGATGATCCTCGGCCTCGACCTGCGCGGCGTCGACCTCGCGGGCCGCGATCTCTCGGGCGTGCTCTTCAACGGCGTCGACCTGAGCGACGCGCGGCTCGCCGGCGCGCGGCTCGCCGGCGCCGTCTTCCTGGCCGTCACCCTCCGCGGGGCCGATCTGTCGGGCGCGCGCCTCGAGCGCGCGGTGCTCGCGCGCCACGTGCGGCTCACCCGCGACGCCGCGGCCGCGACGCTGCCGCTCGAGGCCGATCGCGACCTCGGCGCCGAGTCCGTCGAGGCGCTGCGCGCCGCCGGGTACGCGGGGTACGCCGCCGGGGCCACGTCGCTCGCCGGCGCGTCGCTCCGTGGGGCCGATCTGTCGGGCGCGCGGCTCGAGGGCGTGGACCTCGCCGGCGCCGATCTCTCGGCCGCGACGCTGACCGGCGCCGCGCTCGCGGAGTGCGCCCTCGACGGCGCGCGCCTCGACGGCGCGACGCTCGGCGAGGTCGAGCTCGACCGCTGCGGGCTCGCGGGCGCGAGCTTCATCGACGCCGAGCTCGCCGCCGTGACGCTCATCGGCGTCGAGCTCGGCGCGCTCGACCTGTCGCGCGCGCGTCTCGTCCGCGGGCTCCGCGTTCCGAACCAGGATCTCCGCGGCGCGGCGCTCCCGCGCGACCTCGCCGGCGGCGACCTCACGGGCGCGAACCTCACCGGCGCGGACCTGTCCGGCTTCGACCTGCGCGGCTGCAAGCTCGACGCGGCCGCTCTCGACGGCGCGCAGCTCCCGTCCGCGGCGCTCGGCGGCGCGTCGCTGCGCGGCGCGTCGCTGCGCGGCGCGCGCCTCGCCGGCGCCACGCTGAGCGGGGCCGACCTCGAGGGCGCCGTGCTCGAGCGCGCGAACCTCGACGGCGCCCGGCTCGACAGCGCCGGCCTCGAGGGGGCCGACCTCACCGGCGCCAACCTGTCGGGCTGCGATCTGTCGGGCGCGCGGCTGCACGGCGCCCGCCTGCGCGGCGCGCTGCTCGCGGCCGCCGTGCTGCGCGGGACCGAGCTCACGGGCGCCGATCTCGCCGAGGCGTCGCTCCAGGACGCCGCGCTCGACGGCGCGGATCTGCGCCGCGCGCGCCTTCCGGGCGCCCGCCTCGCCCGGGCCGAGCTCACCGGCGTCGATCTCTCGGACGCCGACCTCGCGGGCGCCGATCTCTCCGAGGCGCGCATCGCGGGCGTGCGCCTCCGCGGCGCGAACCTGGCCGGCACGCGCCTGCGCGGCGCCACGCTGAAGCGCGCGCAGCTCGCCGGCGCCGCCCTCTCCGGCGCGGATTTCGGAGGGGCCTCGCTCGAGGGGACCTCGCTGGTCGGGCTCGATCTCCGGGGCGCGCGGCTCGCCGGCGCGCGGCTCGCGAAGAGCTCGCTCGTCGGGGCGAAGCTCGGCGGGATGGATCTCTCGGGCGCAGAGCTCCGCGACTGCGACCTGTCGCGCGCGGACCTCCGGGACGCGCGGCTGGACGGGGCCGATCTGGCGCAAGCGAGCCTGGCCGGCGCCGAGCTGGGCGGCGCCTCGCTCGCCTCGGCGCGCCTCGGGGTCGCGAACCTGACCGGCGCCAGCCTCCGGGGCGCGCGGCTCGCCGGCGCCGATCTCTCCCGGGCGTGCCTCGACGGCGCCGCGCTCGCGCGCGCCGATCTCGGCGGCGCGCGGCTCGACGAGGCGATGGCGCGCAAGGCGGATCTGAGCGGCGCGCGGCTCGAGGGCGCCTCGCTCGTCGGCGCGGACCTGTCGCACGCCGACCTGTCGGGCGCCGATCTGTCGGGCGCCGATTGCCGCGGGATGAACCTGCACCGGGCGACCACCGCGCGCGCGCGCTGGGACGGCGCGAAGCGCGAGGGCGCCCGCGAGACCGATCCGGAGCGTGCCCGCGCCGAGGACTGGCGCCCGCCCACGCTGTTATGAACGGCCGACGACGGCCGCGAAGCCACGACCCGAGGACCACCGCCATGCCCACCGCCGCCCTCCCTGCTCTCCCCGTCGAGCCCCCGCCCTCCGACGCGCGCCCCGAGGGGCTCCGCGACGGCGCGCCGCGCGCGCAGTCAGCGGAGCGCCCGCTGCGCATCGTGGCGAGCGGGGGCGCCTCGGCGTCGATCGTCGAGCGCGACGGCCACGAGGTCGTCGCGGTGCACGACCGGGCCGGCCGGCTGCTCTTCGAGTACGACGCGGAGACCGGTCGGGGCAGCCTCGTCGCGGCGGGCGGCCTCTCGCTCGCAGCGCCCGGGGGCGACATCGATCTCGTGGCGGGCGGCGCCATCCGCTGCTGGGCGGCCGGCGAGGTCGCGATCGCGAGCCGGAGCGGCGCGACCCTGAGCGCGCGCGCCGGCGAGCGCGGCGCGACGGTGCAGGTGGCGCCCGGGCGCGTCACCGTGGCCGGGGAGGCGCTCGCCGCCGTCGCCGAGCGGGGCGACGTCCGCATCGCCGAGGCGCGCTATGAGGGGCGGGCGCTCACCGCCGTGCTGGAGCGGGCGCACACCACCGTGGGCAAGATCGAGTCGATCGCGGGGCGGGTGATCGCGCGGGCGGGGGATCTCTTCCAGGAGGTGCGCGAGCTGCACCAGCTCCGCGCCGGGCGGGTGCGCGCGCTGGTCGAGGACGTGATCGAGCTGCGCGGGCGCGAGGTATCGGTGGACGCGCGCGAGGACGTGAGCATCGATGGCCAGCGGATCAACCTGGGGTAGGAGGGCGCGGCGATGTTCCCTGTAACAACGACGCAGGCCGGGATCTGCCAGGCCATGCCGGACACGTGCAAGACCCCTGCGCCGCCCGGTCCGCCGGTGCCGCTGCCGTACCCGAACGTGGCGATGTGCAACCAGGCGCTCCCGAGCACCTGCGCCCTGAAGGTGCTGGTGGAGGGCAAGCCGGTGCTCACGAAGCAGAGCGAGATCCCGATGTCGACCGGCGACGAGGCGGGAGCTGCCGGCGGCGTCGTGAGCGGCAAGATCAAAGGCGAGGCGATGTTCCGCAGCTTCTCGGCGAAGGTGAAAGCCGAGGGCAATCCGGTCGTGTTCCACGCGTGCGCGGTGGCGCAGAACGGCAAGAGCCCGAACATGCCCATGGGCGTGCAGGTCGCGCCGTCGCAGGCGAAGGTGATGGTGAGCGGCTGAAGGGCCGCGCGGCTGGCGGAGAGGGTCCACGTGGCGGCGCGTCGTTACCGCGTGGTTCACCGCAGCCGGTACGAGCTCGGGGCCGACGGCGCTGTCGCGTGCCGGCTGGAGGCGCACCTCACCCCGCGCGCGCTGCCGCATCAAGCGGTCGAGTTTCACCAGCTGGTGGTGCGGCCGCCGCCGCGCTCGAGGCGGGTCGAGGAGGACGCCTTCGGCAACCGCCGCGCGCGGATAGAGATCTGCGGGAGCTTCGGCGCGATCGACGTCACGGCCCTCAGCGTGGTGCGCCTCTGCGAGGAGGCCGCGGGCGGCGCCGGCGATCTCGGGGACGACTGGCGGGCCGTGGCGGCGCGCACGGCGGCCGCCGCGGCGGAGGACCCGGCGCTTCGCGCGCTCGTGGAGGGCACGGCGCGGGCGCCGCGGAGCGGCGCGATGGCCGACTACGCGCGGGAGAGCTTCCGGGAAGGCCTCCCGCTCGGCGGAGCGCTGGAGGGGCTGGTCGACCAGATCCGACGGGATTTCACCTTCACCCCGGGCGTCACCACCGCGGACACCGGCATCGCCGTCTTCTGCGAGCTCCGGCGCGGCGTCTGCCAGGACTTCGCGCACCTCGCCGTGGCGTGCTTGCGATCGATGGGCCTCGCGGCGCGTTATGCGAGCGGCTACGTGACCGGCTCCGCCTCGGCGCCGGCGCGCGCCTCGCACGCGTGGGCGTCGGTGTGGTTGCCGTCGGGCTGCTGGCACGACCTCGATCCGACGCTCGGGCGCCTGGGCGCGCCAGGGCACATCGTGCTGGGCTACGGACGCGACTACGATGACGTCGCGCCGCTCAGGGGCACCGCCGAGGGCGCGCGCGGCGTCCGGCTGCGGACGGAGATCGTGGTGGCGCCGCAGGGAAACGAATGACGTCGCGCCGTTTGCACGAGCCGCTCGCGCGTCCCCCATCTCCGCGCCGAAGTGGACTGACGCCTCCGGGACGCCCCTCCCGCTCGTCAGCCGCGCCGTCTCCGCGACGACGGATGTTCTGGAGCTCCTCAAAGCGTCGACGCATTGAAATCGCTCCCGGAGCGACGCCGCTCGCTCCTGGGCCGTACGGGGGCACACCCATGTCGTTCAAGCGCATGGAGCCCTGTCTGATGTTCGGCGGAACCGCCGAGAAGGCCATCACGCTCTACAAGAGCGCTCGGGGCGAAGTGTGAGGGCGTGATGCGTTTCGGCGATGTGTCGGGCGACAACCCATCTCCCGAGAGCAAGGACCGGATCCTCCACGCCACGCTGCACATCGGTCCTGGCGTCATCTCATCGTCATCGACACGATGCCCGGCACGCCGGCCGCGAAGGGGAGCGACACCGAGGTCTGCTTGCACTTCGGCGATATCGCGGAGAGGACGAAGGTGTTCGACGCGCTCGCCGTGGGCGACGACGTCACTAGGCCCCCCGCTGGAGACGTTCTGGGGACTTCCGCACGCGCGCCCCGCACCGTGTGTCCCCACGCGCACGCCGCCGCTCGCACTCTGGCACGGCGCCCGCATACCGACCGCCAGCAAGGACGTGGCGGGGGGACCACGCGGAGGAGACCTATGAGCCAGAGAGCATCCGATCAAGCCATCCAGGTAAAGCCGCTCGCAGGGCACATCGGCGCCGAGATCCACGGTGCCGACATCTCGAAGCCGCTGCCCGACGACTCCGTGGCGGCCATCCGCGCGGCGCTGCTGAAGTGGAAGGTCGTCTTCTTCCGGAACCAGCCGCTCGGGCACGCCGAGCAGATCGCCTTCGCGGCGCGCTTCGGCGAGGTGACCTATGCCCATCCGCACGAGGACGAGCCGTTCGACGAGCACCCGGAGATCCTCGCCATCGACAGCCGCCGCTACGATCGCCGGTACGGCAGGCGCTTCAGCTACGAGAACCGCTGGCATACCGACGTCACCGCGGCCGTGAACCCGCCGGCGGCGTCGATCCTGCGGGCGCACATCCTGCCGCCGTACGGCGGCGACACGACCTGGACGAACCTCGTGGCAGCCTACGAGGGGCTGTCCGCGCCGCTGCGCGCGCTCGTCGACGGCCTGCGCGCGGAGCACCGTTTCGGGCTGCGGTTCGCGCCGCAGGACCAGGACAGCCCGTACCTGCGCAAGGTGCGCGAAAACCCGCTGATCTCGATCCACCCCGTGGTGCGCGTCCACCCCGAGACCGGCGAGCGGGCGCTGTTCGTCAGCCCTGGATTCACCAGCCACATCGTCGGGCTGTCGCCGCGCGAGAGCAGCGCGATCCTCGATCTGCTCTTCGAGCAGATCAGCCGCCCGACCTACACGGTGCGGTTCCGGTGGGAGCCCGGCAGCATTGCGTTCTGGGACAACCGAGCCACGGCGCACCTGGGGCCGCAGGACCTCGGGCACCTCGACGTCGAGCGCGTCCTCTACCGGGTGACGCTGACCGGAGATATCCCGGTGGGGGTCGACGGGGTCCGCTCCGAGATCGTGGCCGGGGAGCCATTCGGCAAGCGGCCCCCGAGCAAGCTGAAGCCCGCCCGCAAGGACAAGGCGGCCGAGGCGGAGGTGCAGGCATGAGCGCCGCGAGCACAGGCGTCGAGAGGACGTCGTTCGAGGGGCCCCACGGGCCGGTGGAGGCGGTGCAGGTCCGCCCGGCGTCGGGCGGGCGCTCGCCGGCGCCGGCGGTGCTGATCCTCCACGAGGGGCTGGGGCTCACGGTCCATACGATCGAGCTGGCGAGGCGCTTCGCGCAGGAAGGGTACATCGCGTTTGCGCCGAACCTGTATTCGCACGACACGACGCACCGGACCTTCACCGAGGCGGAGGTGGCCCGGGGGGTGAGCCTGCTGCGCGCCGCCGACCGCGACGAGGTGGTCGCGCGGTTGCCGGCGGACGAACAGGAGCGGCTGAAGAAGGTGTTCGCCTGGTTCGGTAGCCGCGACACGTCGACCTACCTGTCCGACGCGAGGGCGGCGGCGGCGCACCTCGTCGGCCGGTCGGACGTGCGGCCGGGGGGCGTCGCCGCCGTCGGGTTCTCGCTGGGCGGCGGGCTCGTGGGGCAGCTCGCGGTCGCAGGCGTGGAGCTCGCGGCGGGCGCTGTGTTCTATGGGCAGGCGCCGGCCCTGGAGCAGGTGAGGAACGTGCGATTTCCGCTGCAGGTGCATTATGCGGAGGACGATCCGGCGATCACCCCGAGGGCGCCAGCGGTGGGGGAGGCGTTCAGGGCTGCGGGGCGAGAGCTGAGCTCGTTCGTGTACCCTGGGACGCGCCACGGGTTCTTCAACGAGACGCGGCCGGCGTACCACGCCGACGCGGCGCAGCTCTCGTGGCGGCGCACGCGGGAATTCTTCGCCGAGCGCACCGGCAACGTCGCGCAGTGGCGGCCGCAGGCAGTCGCCGGCGAGGGTGTGCGCGCGGCGGGGTAGCTGCGGCTCCACCGCCGGCACCTCAACCTGGGTCGGCACCTCAACCTGGGTCGGCACCTCAACCTGGGCCGGCTCCTCAACCCGGGTCGGCTCCTCAGCTCCTCAACCCGGGCCGGCTCCTCAACCCGGGTCGGCTCCTCAGCTCCTCAACCCGGGTCGGCTCCTCAGCTCCTCAACCCGGGTCGGCTCCTCAACCCGGGTCGGCTCCCCAACCCGGGTCGGCTCCCCAACCCGGGTCGGCTCCTCAGCTCCTCAACCCGGGTCGGGTCGGTCGCGCCCATGGCACGGAGGCTGCTGGGCGCCCGCCATGACCGCCTCCACGCCCATCGCCGAGAGCAACGCTCCGAAGCCCATCCACACCGACGACGCCGGACTCATCGCAGGCCCGATCACCCTTCCCGCGCCCGCGGGTGACCTCCCCGGCTACCGCGCCCACCCCGCCTCCGGTGGCCCCTTTCCTCTGGTGCTGGTGATCCAGGAAATCTTCGGCGTCCACGAGCACATTCGCGACGTGGTCCGCCGCCTCGCACACCGCGGCTACTACGCCCTCGCCCCGGATCTGTTCGTTCGGCAAGGCGATCCGAGCCACCTCCACACCGTCGATGAGTTTCGCGCTCTGGCGGGCCGCGTACCCGACCGGCAGGTCCTCTCCGACCTCGACGCCAGCGTGGCCTTCGCCCAAGCCTCCGGAAAGGCCGACGTCCGCAAGGTGGCCGCGGTCGGCTTCTGCTGGGGCGGGCGCATCACGTGGCTGTACGCCGCGCACAACCCGGCGCTCAAGGCGGCAGTGGCCTGGTACGGACGCCTGACCGGCGATCGGACCGAGGCCCAGCCCAAGCACCCCATCGACGTGGCGGGCGCGCTGCAGGTGCCCGTGCTGGGCCTCTACGCCGGACAGGACCAGGGCATCCCCCTCCCGACGGTCACCGCGCTGCAGGAGGCGCTCCGTGCCGCCTCCGAGATCGGCAGCGCGCCCGGCGCCGCGCACTCCGAGATCCAGGTCTACCCGGACGTCCCGCACGCCTTCTACGCCGACTACCGGCCGAGCTACCGGCCGGAAGCCGCCGCCGACGCCTGGCAGCGCCAGCTCGACTGGCTGGCCCGACACGGCGTCGCCTGACAGCGACCAGCCGCGACAGCGCCCTGGCGGCCCCTGCTGCCCCGGCAACAAGCTGCGCCTCCACTGCTACTCCCCACGCACCTCCCGCCCGCGCCACCGCGCCCCGCCGATCGGATACCCTGACGCCGTGCGCGCCAGGATCCGAGACACCGAGCTCTACTTTGACGTCGAGGGTATGGGCCTCGTCCCCGACGGCCCGCGGATGCGCGAGAAGCCGGTGATGTTCGTCGTACACGGCGGACCTGGCGCAGATCACGCCTCGCACAAGGGCGGGATGACGCCGCTCGCCGATCAGGCGCAGCTCGTCTACTTCGATCATCGCGGACAGGGCCGCTCCGCGCGCGGGCCGAAGGAGACGTATACCCTCGAGAACAACGTCGAGGACATGGAGGCGCTCCGCCTGCACCTCGGCCTCGATCGTATCGTCGTGATGGGCACCTCCTATGGCGGCATGGTGGCCATGGCCTATGCGCTCGAATACCAGCGCAACATCTCTCATCTCATCCTCGTGGCCACGGCAGCCAGCCATCGCCTCATCGACCGGGCCAAGCGGATCGTCGCGGAGCGCGGCACCGAGCAGCAGAGAGCGGCGTGCGAACGCCTCTGGGCCGGCGAGATCGAGGGCGACGCGCAGTTCGCCGACCTCCTCCAGATCCTGGGGCCGCTCTACTCGACCACCTTCGATCCCCAGAAGGCGGACGAGGCCCGCGCGCGCACCATCTACAGCGTCGACGCGTGGAACGTCGGCCTGGAGAGGTTCATGCGGAGATTCGATTTCACGCCGCGCCTCCCCGAGATCGCCGTGCCCACGCTCGTCATCGCCGGCCGACACGACTGGATCTGCCCACCCGATCTCTCGGAGGAGATCGCGCGGCTCATCCCGGGCGCGGATCTACGTATCTTCGAGCGCAGCAGCCACTGGGTGCGCGCTGACGAGCCGCGGGCGCTGCTCGACGCCGTCGCCGGCTTCCTGGCCGAGAGGCGGTAGCGCGCAGAGCGCACCGCCGAGCGTCGCGCCCTCTACTGGATCCCGGCCTTCTTCATCGCCGCGGGCATCCGCTGGACGATGACCGTCCCGACCTTCTTCCCCACCTCGCCGCTGATCTCCGGGAGGAGCTTCGCGGCCTTCTTTCCGACCGGCGTGCCGTAGAACTTGATGAGCTCCTTCAGCTCATCGGCGGTGAACTTCCCCGCGTAGATATCGACGTTCCACTGGACGAGCTCGTCGTACGGCAGCACCTCGGCGACCACCGCCTTCAGCTTGCTGGCCTCCTTGGTCGAGACCTTCGCGCCCGCTTGCTGCATCGAGGCACTCATGTTGGTCATCAGCTGATCGAGGAGCGCGTTGTAGACGTCCTTCGGCATGACGAGGTGCGTGAGCTCCAGGGCGAGCTTCTTCTCCGCCTCTCCCGCGTAGGCGCTGCCGAGCGACACGAACGAGAGCAAGGTCACGACGGCGAGCGAGACGATCCATGAACGAAGCGCGTGCTTTCTCATCGGCCCTTTGTATCACGACCGCGCCGTGATCCGAGCCGCGCAGGCTGGCCCGCCGCATTCTCTCCCAGGAGCCGCCGCGACACCCGAGGAGCCGCCACGCAGGAGCAGATCGGGTGCTCGGTCACACGACCGTCACCTCGTCCCCCACGCGCAATGTGCCGGATTTCGTCTCCTGGATGTAGTTCTGTCCGAAGTTCACCTCGCCGGGCCTCTGCGCATCGCGCCGGTAGCTGGCCAGCGTGCGGAGCGGCTCCGGGCCGCGCTCTGCGGTGCGCTGGTCGGTCGTGGTGACGACGCAGCGGCCGCACGGGCCGCCGGCGCGGAGCACGAGGTCTCCGATACGGACGCGGCTCCACAGGTCCTCGTCGAAGGCAGCGCAGCCGCTCACGACGAGGTTGGGCCGGAAGCGATCCATCGGCAACGGCGCGGCGCCCCGGCCCTCGAGGTGAGCGTTCAGATCGGCGAGGGAGGCCTCGGAGATCACGAGCAGCGGGAACTCGTCGGCGAACGACACGACGTCTTCCGTGCCTGCCACCGAGGCCTTGAGGACGGGCCGCCGGAACGCCTCGCCGATGCGGACGAGCCGCGCCGGGTGATCCAGGACGCCGCTGAGCCAAGCGGCGGCTTCGTCACCGCAATCCTCGGCCAGGAGGCCGCTGCTGCTCCAGACCTCGACCGTGAGCAGGCGCGCGCCCTCGGCCCTGCGCGGCACGGAGATCGGCGGCCGGCCGGCGAAGCCGAGCGTGAGCGCGCTCTCGGAGAGCTGCGTCTCGATGAGCGCCATGCGCGGCAGCGGGCGCTGCGTGAGGGGCTTTCCCTCGGGGTCGACGATCATGAACCGCCGATCGCCGGCGAGGCCGAGCGCGTCGACGGCGGCCGCGTCGAGCGTGAGGCCCCGGCAGCCTTTGACGGGATAGATGTGGATCGCGGAGAGTCGCATTCCGTAGCTTATAACACCCCTCGGGCGCTCGGCGCCCGGAGAAGCACGGAGCGCGCGTCGCGAACGCCCGCGCCGCCCCTCATGCCACGTCGCCTCCCTCCGCCGGTATCCCGAGCACCTGCCGCAGGTCCATCCCCACGACGATGTCGGCGTTCTGCCGCACCCAGCCGACGAGCGCGGGGCGCAGGGCGCGCGCGATCTCTTCCTTGACGAGCCCTTCCACGACGCTCGGCCCGAGGCGCTGCGGGTCGAGCGCGACGCCGCCGCCCGCGACCAGGGCGCTGAACAGGCGCACGAGCGACTCGGCGCCCGCGGCCTGGCGCGCCGCGCCGAGCGGCTCGACCCGCTCGACGGCGATCTCGCCGCCGCGCTTCACGATGAAGCGACGGACATCGGCCTGGTCGACTCCCCCCTTCTGGAGCACCGCCGACGAACAGTCGACCTCGATGCGCTGCACGCGCGGCGCCGTCTCGATCTCCTGCCGGGTGCCCTCGATATCGACGCTGGCCGCGACGGTCGCGCCGGTCGGAATGCGGAACCCGTCCGAGCCCACCCCGCCAGCGAGCTCCTGGCGCAGTGTCAGCCGCGCGGACAGGCGGGCGCCCCGCACGGCCGTACTGCTGCCGGCCTCGAGGTTCGAGAGCGCCTGACGCACCGTCACGACGAGATCGGGATCGCTCGTGGGGTCGTACGGGGGCATGGCCATGGGCGTCGACGTGACGAGTCCGCGCATGAAGGCGCGCGCCTCGTCCTCCGCCGATCCCTTTCCGACCCGGACGAGCCCTCCCGTGTAAAAGACGTTGGGCGTCATCGCGCCTGAACGGAAGTCGTACTCGATCTGCTGGAGCCCCATGTCACCGAGCGGCGGCGGCAGGTCGATGACGAGGTACGGCTCGAAGGTGATCCGCAGGAGCGCCGGCGCGAGCGTCAGGCGGAGCACCGTCGCGCTCGACGTGGCGAGCGCGGCCACGCCGGTGCGCTTCAGGACGGTGCGCGCGGGGAGCTCGAACGAGATCGAGACCGACTCGAGATCGATCCACGGCGGCAGGAAGCACCAGGCCATTCGAGGAGGGTACACCCACCTGGCCGCCGGAAGCGCGGCCTATTGACCCGCCGCGCGGGGCGCGCCCATCATGCCCCGCATGAAACCAGAGGAATTCCTCGACGAGCTCGACCGCAAGGTCGGTGAGCGCCTCGCCCACATCGGCGCCGTGGCCCGCGCGGCGGAGCCGGCGAGCGGCGTCGGCATCCCGGCGCTGCTCGCGACCGCGCTCAAGAAGGAGCTCGAGGCGACCGAGGAGGCTGCGCTCTGGCTCACCACCGAGACCGACGTGGAGGTGAAGCTCGCCCTCGCCCGCCAGTGCGGCGACGAGGCGAGGCATTACCGGCTCATCGCCGAGCGCCTCCGCGCGCTCGGCGTCGACCCCGCGGCGATCCCGGCGAAGTTCGGGCCTCCCACGCCGATGTTCGGGTACTTGAAGGGGCTCGGCTCCACGGTCGAGCGCGTCGCAGCGGGCCAGTTCACGCGCGAGGCGCTCGCGAAGGTGCACAACCAGGCGTTCATCGACTACTGCGAGTCGCAAGGCGACGCCGAGACAGCGCGCCTCTACCGCGACGTCATCCAGCCGGACGAGGGCCATCACCACGAGATGGGCCGGCGGCTCCTCGCGCGCCTCGCGGTCACCGAGGAGTCCCAGGCGCTCGCGCGCGCCGCCGCGATGCGCACGCTCGAGATCGCCGAGGAGCTCCAGGAGATCGCGCGCCTGAAGATGGGTATCTGCCGCGCGCCTGGGTGCTAAGCTCTACTGCGGCAAGTCGGCCGGGGAAGCGAACCGCCAAGCCGCCAAGGGCGCCAAGAGAACCGGGGAATAGGGGGGATGCCCGGACGGCCCCCTCCCCCTCTCCCCTTGGCGTCTTTGGCGGCTTGGCGGTTTTTCTGCCGAGCCGGGGCAACTTCCCGCAGTAGAGCCAAGTTGTGTCGCCGCGTTGCGCTGAGGGAGCGACCAGGGCGGGACCAGCGGTTCGGGCGGGGCGTTCGCGCATGTCTCGCGGCGTCCCGGCTGTTCGCGAGGCGCGCTCGAGGGCACGGCGGTCTCGGCGTCGGTCGCTGTTCCGAGGCCCATTTACGGGATGGCCCGACATGCGAAAGCCATCGAATCCATGCACCCTCCAGATACCGAAGTTGCCGCCTTGTCGCGAGGCTCCCTCGCGGCGAGGGGCGGCCGGTTGGATCAAGGGGGGGTTCTCATGATCAAGTTTCCGGGGGACAGATCGTTCCGGGAGGTGGCCCGGTTCACCCAGGATTGTGGCTCGATCTGCACGCACGCGGCTCAGTATTGCCTCGAGATGGGAGGCTCTCACGTGAGCGCCACGCACATGCGGATGCTCCAGGACTGCGCCGATATCTGCGAGGCGACCTCGAAGCTCCTCCTGCGCAGCTCGCCCCAGATCCCCCAGATGATGAGCGTGTGCGCCAGCCTCTGCGAGCAGTGCGCGGCGAGCTGCGATAAGCTCACTGGGGATATGCAGATGAAGACGTGCGCTGACGAGTGCCGCCGCTGCGCTGCCGCCTGCAGGCAGATTTGACAGCGGCGGAGGCATCGCCGTCCTCCAGACCGCGAACCGATCAGCGGAGTAGCTCTCCTCGCCTCTTGCGGATCGCCGCCATCCTCTGCGCCAGAGCCCTTGTGCGCGCGGGGCCCGCCGGCGCCCCCGTCGCGTGGAGTCCGGCAGCGGAGCGACGCCGACGGCGGCGGCGTTCAGGCTCCCCATGGTACCCTCGCGCGCATGCGTTATCGAAGGACCATGGGAGCCGCCGGGTTCGCTCTCCTGTGCGCCGGGTGTGGCGAGGAGGCGCCCGAGGCCGCGGTGCGCGCGGTGCGCGACCTGGGCGCGCTGGAGTTTGCCCCGGCGATCCGAGGGCGGGACGGCGGCTACAGCGCGCGGTGGGGCGACCGATCGGTGTGGGTGTTCGGCGACACGACCTTGGAGATGCCGGGGGAAGACGGGGCGCTCTGGAGGTCGAGCACCTTCTGCGCGACCGACGATCTGGATGCGTCGGATGGGCTCTCGTCGCTCACCGAGCCGCTCGACGCGGACGGCGCGCCGCGGGAGTTCCTGCCGTTCACCGAGGAGGAGCTCGCGTTCAACCTCGAGCACTCCGACCCTCGTGCGGAGGAGACGTGCGAGGAGGACTGCGGAGCGCGCTATGCGCTGTGGCCGGGCCCCATCGTCGTCGACGAGGCGACCGGCCGTGCGCTCGTCTTCTACAGCAAGGTGACGGGGCGACTCGGGGCCGGGGCGTTCGAAGTCGACATGCTGGGGTCGTCCATCGCTGTCTGGGAGAGCCTCGACGCGCCCCCCGCACGCCCGGAGGTGCGCCCGGGCGCTGCGGATCCGACGCTCCTCTTCGGCGCGGATGAGCCCTTGCTCACGTCGGCGGCGCTCGTCCGCGAGGGGATGCTCTACGCCTATGCCTGCGCGTGCTCGGGTCTCACGTGCCCGTGCATCGTCGCGCGCGCCCCGCTCGCGGAGGCAACGGAGCGCGACGCGTGGCGGTTCTTCTCGGACGAGCGCTGGGTGAAGGGCCATGGTGAGGCGGAGCCGGTCATGGCGGGGGCACCGATGATGTCGGTGCATTGGAATGAGCATGTCGGCAGGTACATCGCGCTGTACAGCGAGCCGGTATCGTCGGAGATCTCGATCCGGACGGCTCCGGCGCCGGAGGGGCCCTGGTCGGACAGCGCGGTGGTTCTCACCGCCGAGGTCCCGCCTACGCCGGATGCGTGGCCCTATGCCGCCCTCGTGCACGCGGAGCTCGCGCGGGAAGGAGAGCGGGTGGAGTACATGACGTACTTCCGGGAGACGGGGTTCCTGGAGGGGGAGATCCGGCTCGTCGAGCTGGAGCTCGAGTAGAGGCGACCCGACCCACGTTGAGGCGACCCGACCCACGTTGAGGCGACCCGACCCACGTTGAGTCGGGTGCCGGGCGCTCCTCCCAACCTGGGCGCGGTCGCGGCCGAGGCCCTTTTTTCTGCGACCATCCATCAGGTACCCTCCGCCCGTGGCAACGTCCGACAGGAGCCGCGCCGAGTACCAGCGGCGGGTCAACCGCGTGATCGACTACATCCAGGCCCACCGCGCGGAGGACATCTCCCTCGACACGCTGGCGGCCGTGGCGGCGTTCTCGCCGTTTCACTTCCACCGCGTGTTCAAGTCCATGACGGGCGAGAACCTTCGCGAGTTCATCCAGCGGACGCGCCTCGAGACCGCGGCGAGCCACCTCGTGCAGCGGCCGCGCGCCGACATCCTCGAGATCGCCCTCGAGAACGGCTTCAGCTCGGCGAGCGCCTTCGCGCGCGCCTTCAAGGAGCGCTTCGGCATGAGCGCGTCCGCCTGGCGCACCGGCGGCGCCACGGACGCGCGCAAGGCGCGGCAAGCGGATCGCAAGCCGGGTGAAGTCGAGCGCAATCCCTGCAAAGCAGCGCTCTGCGCGCCTGACCAAGATGCCTCCTCGTCGGGCGCGGACGCCCGCCAAGACGAGGAGGAGATCATGAACGTGACCGTGAAGACCCTGCCGAGCTACCACGTGGCCTATGTCCGATGCGTCGGCCCCTACGGCCCGGGAGGGAGCGTCGACGAGGCCTGGAAGCGGCTCGTGCGCTGGGCCAGCGCCCGCGATCTGTGGACCCCGGACCGCATCTGCCTCAACATCGCGCACGACAACCCCAAGGTCACCGAGCCTGCCAAGTGCCGCCTCGACGCCGCCATCGTGATCCCGCAGGACTTCAAGGCGGACGGCGACGTCAACGTGACCGACGTCGCCGGCGGCAAGTACGCCGCGGGCGCGTTCCTCGGCGAGGCGCACACGATCGGCGCCGCCTGGGACCAGCTCTTCGGCAGGTGGCTCCCTGAGAGCGGCTATCAGCCCGATCACCGGCCCTGCTTCGAGCTCTACCAGGGCGAGTTCCACGATCCCAAGACCAACAGCTTCCGCTGCGAGCTCTGCCTGCCGGTGCGCCCGCTCTAGCGCCGCCCCCCAGGGAGCCCGGTCATCCCGCCCGGGCTCCTGCACCGCCTCACCGCGACGCTGGCGGGCGGCCGGGCCCCTGTCGCCTCGCGCCGCGCGCCGCCCTTCCAGGCCCGCCGTTGCCCCCGCAAACCATCGATATTACACGATTTTCCCGGGAGAACGGCGCCGCTCGTGTTTGACAGCCGGGGATCCTTGCACTAGGAGCCGACATGGCATTCATCTACGATGAGCCGAGCAGGACGTTTGGCGAGTACCTGCTCGTCCCGAATCTGACGACGAAGGACTGCGTCCCGGCGAACGTCGATCTCACGGCCCCTGTCGTCCGGTTCAAGGCCGATCCGGGCGCGACGCCGCCGGATCCGAGGCTCGCGCCGCTCACGATGAGCGTGCCGGTCACCAGCGCGATGATGCAGTCGGTCTCGGGCGCCGACCTCGCGATCGCGCTCGCGCGCTGCGGCGGCCTGTCGTTCGTGTACGGCTCGCAGGGCATCGAGGAGGAAGCCGCCATGGTGCGGCGCGTGAAGAACTACAAGGCAGGGTTCGTCGTGAGCGACTCGAACCTGCGCCCCGACGCGACGCTCGGCGACGTCCTTGAGCTCACCGATCGCACGGGCCACTCCACGATTGCGATCACCGAGGACGGCACGCCCACGGGCAGGTTCGTCGGCATCATCACGAGCCGCGATTACCGGCTCGGCAAGACGCCGCTCAGCACGCCGGTGCGCGAGATCATGACGCCGTTCAAGTCGATCCACTGCGGCAAGGTCGGCCTCGATCTGCAGGAGGCGAACGAGCTCATCTGGCGTCACAAGCTCAACACGCTGCCCGTCATCGACGAGCGACAGCACCTCCAGTACCTGGTGTTTCGCAAGGACTACGAGTCGCACCAGGCGCACCCGCTCGAGAACGTGGATCACGAGAAGCGCCTGATCGTCGGCGCCGGCATCAACTCGCGCGACTACAGAGATCGCGTGCCGGCGCTGGTGGAGGCGGGCGCCGACGTGCTCTGTATCGACTCGTCGGACGGCTACTCCGAGTGGCAGGGCGACACCATCGCCTTCGTGAAGTCGCTCGGCAAGCCGGCCTATGTCGGCGCCGGCAACGTCGTCGATCGCGAGGGCTTCCTCTACCTGGTCGAGGCCGGCGCCGACTTCGTCAAGGTCGGCATCGGCGGCGGATCCATCTGTATCACGCGCGAGCAGAAGGGGATCGGCCGCGGCCAGGCGTCGGCCGTGATCGAGGTGGCCAAGGCGCGCGACGAGTACTTCCAGCGGACCGGAGTCTACGTGCCGATCTGCTCCGACGGCGGCATCAGCCAGGACTACCACATCACGATCGCCCTCGCGATGGGCGCCGACTTCGTCATGATGGGCCGCTACTTCGCGCGCTTCGACGAGTCGCCCGGGCGCAAGGTCCGCGTGAACAACCAGTTCATGAAGGAGTACTGGGGTGAAGGGAGCAACCGCGCGCGCAACTGGCAGCGCTACGACCACGGCGATACCAGCAAGAAGAAAGATCAGCTGGAGTTCGAGGAGGGCGTCGACAGCTACGTGCCGTACGCCGGCAAGCTGAAGGACAACCTCGACGTCACCCTGGCCAAGGTGCGCTCGACGATGTGCAACTGCGGCGCCACCTCGCTGCGCGACCTGTACATGCGCGCCCGCCTGACCGTCGCGTCCGCGGTGAGCATCCACGAGGGCGGAGTCCACGACGTGATGCTGAAGGACACGCGCGGCAACACGCGCGAGCCCTGAGCCACGCAGGCCGGCCGCGCCGGCCGCGCCGACCCCTCCTGTTGCGCCCCGGGGCGCACGCTCTGGTCGACGGAGCGAGTCATCGTGTCGCGACCCGTCCACCTGACGGGCGGCGGCGCGCCTCGCGCGGTGTCAGCCGCCGAGGAGCGCGCGCGTCCGCTGCTCCGCGCGGCGCCCCTCGGCGGCGAGCCGCTCGACGAAGCGCTCGATGATCGGATTGCGCCGGAAATTCTCGCGCGTCATCAGCTCGACGGGCAGCGGGTCGACCTCCGCGACCTCGACGTCGAGCCGCGAGCGCGCGACCTCGGTCAGCGCGAGCGCCGGCGCGAGGCCGATGCCGAGCCCGCCGGAGACGTACGAGACGAGGAGCGACACGCTCGACACGTCGATCGTCGAGATGGGCCGGATCCGCTCGCGATCCAGGTACGCGTCGAGCATCCGCCGCCCCACGCTGCCGGGCGCCAGCCGGAGCAGCGGCTCGTGCCGGAGCCGCTCGCGCAGCGCCGGCGCCGAGCCCTTGAGCCGCGGCCCTACCCAGAGGAACGGCTGCACGAACAGCGGCTGCTTCACGAGGTCGCCGCCCGCCGAGGACGCCGACGCGAGGCCCAGATCCACCTCGCCGCGCTCCACCCCCCGCGCGGCGTCGACCGAGTTCGCCGTCGTGATCGCGAACCGCACCGGCGCGCGCTTCTCGAGCATCTGGCGGATCACCGGCACGAGCAGCCCCTTGCCGAGGTAGTCGCTCGCCGCCACGCGCAGGGTCGTCGACGGCTCCCCCGCCAGCTCCGAGAGCAGCTCGAACACCCCCTCCGCCTGGTCGAACAGCCGCGTGATCGCGCCGAGCGCCGCCTCGCCGGCCGGGCTCAGCCGCACGCCGCGCCCGTCGCGCTCGAACAGCGCCACCCCGAAGCGCTCCTCCACCCGCCGCACCTGCTGGCTGATCGCCGACGGCGTCTTGTGCAGCCGCCGCGCCGCCTCGGCGACCGAGCCCGACCGGGCCACCATGAGCACATCCTCGAGCGCGGGGAGCAGCGACGCGTCCATGTAGTTTTACTTAACCGATCGTGAAAAAAGTTTCATTCGACTTAATCCTCTCGCGCCCGCATAGTCATGCCGCCCGCCCGACGTTGGACCGCCAGACCGGCGGCGCGCCGGACGCCTCCAACGAGGCTGCCGGTGCGCCGTGGCTGCGGCGCTCGGGCCGGTCCGCTTCGCTTCGCACGCCGTCCCCCTTCACCCCCTTCACCGGATTCCAGCGCACCGCGAGAGGCCATCATGGGTAAGAGTCTCTATGACAAGGTTTGGGACCTCCACAAAGTCCGCACGTTGCCGAGCGGCGAGGACCAGCTCTTCATCGGCCTTCACCTGATCCACGAGGTGACGAGCCCCCAGGCGTTCGGGATGCTCCGCGATCTCGGCCTGCGGGTGAGCATGCCCGAGCGGACGTTCGCGACCCTCGATCACATCGTCCCGACCGACAACCGCAAGCGGCCGTTCAAGGACACGCTGGCCGAGGGGATGGTCGACGCGCTCAAGAAGGCGTGCACCGAGCAGGGCGTCACGTTCTTCGATCTCGAGTCGGGGCGGCAGGGCATCGTGCACATCATCGGCCCCGAGCTCGGCCTCACGCAGCCGGGCATGACGATCGCGTGCGGCGACTCGCACACGTCGACGCACGGCGCGTTCGGCGCGATCGCGTTCGGGATCGGGACGACGCAGGTGCGCGACGTGCTCGCCACGCAGACGCTGAGCCTCCAGCGGCTCAAGGTCCGGCGGATCCAGGTGGAGGGCAAGCTCGGGCCGGGCGTCTACGCGAAGGACATCATCCTCGAGATCATCCGCCGGCTCGGGGTGTCCGGCGGCACGGGCTACGCGTACGAGTACGGCGGGTCGACCATCGAGGGGTTCTCGATGGAGGAGCGGATGACCCTGTGCAACATGTCGATCGAGGGCGGCGCCCGGGTCGGCTATGTGAACCCTGACCAGGCGACGTTCGAGTACATCAAGGGGCGTCCGTACGCGCCGAAGGGCGAGGCGTGGGAGAAGGCGCTCGAGTACTGGCGCTCGATCGCCTCCGACGAGGACGCGCGTTACGACGACGTCGTCCGGATCGACGCGAGCGAGATCGCGCCGACGGTCACCTGGGGCATCACGCCGGGGCAGGCGATCTCGGTGAAGGAGAGGGTCCCGGCGGCCGAGGACGTGGCGAACGAGTCCGAGCGGGCGCTGATCCGCGAGGCGCTCGAGTACATGCGGCTCGAGGGCGGCAAGCCGATCGAGGGGACGAAGATCAACGTGGCGTTCATCGGCAGCTGCACGAACGGCCGCATCTCGGATTTCCGGGAGGTGGCGCGGCGCATCCAGGGGCACAAGGTCGCGCCGCACGTGCGCGCGCTGGCCGTCCCGGGGTCGATGGAGGTGGCGCGCGCGGCCGAGGCCGAGGGGCTGGACCGGGTCTTCCGCGAGGCGGGCTTCGAGTGGCGCGAGCCGGGCTGCTCGATGTGCCTGGCGATGAACCCCGACAAGCTCATCGGGGATGAGCTGTGCGCGTCCTCGTCCAACCGCAACTTCAAGGGCAGGCAGGGGAGCCCCACCGGGCGCACCGTGCTCATGAGCCCGGTGATGGTCGCGGCTGCCGCCGTCCGCGGCGAGATCGCCGACGCTCGTGACGTGTTCGGAATCTGACGACGCTCGCACCCGAGGGAGATCCCAATGGCACTCGATTTGATTCAATCCGTCACCGGTCGCGCCGTTCAAGTTCCGGGGGACGACATCGACACGGACCGCATCATCCCGGCGCGCTTCCTGAAGTGCGTCACCTTCGACGGCATCGGCGAGCACCTCTTCCGGGACGTGCGCTTCGACGAGCGGGGCGAGAAGCGGGAGCACCCGCTGAACGACCCGCGCTTCGCGGGCGCGACGGTGCTGATCGCCGACCGCAACTTCGGCTGCGGGTCGTCGCGCGAGCACGCGCCGCAGTCGATCGCGAAGGCGGGTTTCAAGGCGGTCATCGCCGAGAGCTTCGCCGAGATCTTCTTCGGCAACTCGACGACGCTCGGCATCCCCTGCGTCTCGGTGAGCCGGGAGGACCGCGCCGCGCTCGTGGCGCGCGTGAACGCCGACCCGAAGACGCCCGTCACGGTCGACCTGCAGGGGCAGGTCATCCGGGCCGGGAGCGATCTCACGGTGCCCTTCACCATCAAGCCGGGCGCGCGCGAGTCGCTGATCCGGGGCACGTGGGATCCGATCGCCCAGCTGCTCGAGGGGGCCTCGGAGGTCCAGCAGGTGGCGGCGCGGCTCCCCTACGTGCGGCCCGCCTCCGCGCAGTAGCTCCGCGCTCGAGCGGGGCGCTGCCCCAACCTGGGGCGCGCGAGCAAGCACCTCAACCTCAAGCACCTCCTCAACCTGGGTCGGATCGACCGCCTCCCCGAACCTGAACCTCAACCTGGGTCGGGCTTTCCAGGGTCGGGTCATCCAAACCTCAACCTGGGTCGGGTCAGGGGGTCGGGTCACCACCCGGCCGAACCTCAACCTGGGTCGGAGCATCCAGGTCCTCCAGGGGCGGGGCATCCAAACCTCAACCTAGGTCGGGTCAGGGGGTCGGGTCACCACCCGGCCGAACCTCAACCTGGGTCGGGGCATCCAGGTCCTCCAGAGTCGGGTCATCCAAACCTCAACCTGGGTCGGGTTACCACCGGGTTACCACCGGGTTACCACCCGGCCGAACCTCAACCTGGGTCGGGGCATCCCAGGTCACTCAAGAGGAAAATTCCGCCATCACTCCATCCGCTTGCCTGCCGGCACCCCCTGCGGCGCCGGTTGGCTCAACGTGACACGTAGCCAGCGCTCCCCGTCACACTGTGGCCCTGTCGCGCCGTGCGGTTGCGCGCAGCGGACGCCGCGCGACCGCGAAAAGCCGGCCGGTACACGTCGCTCCAGGCGGCCGGCGGCGCCACCGAGCAGGCGGACGCGCCTGGCATGTCCAGTGCTTTATCTCGACGCGAGCTCTTCGAGTCGGCGCTGAGACGCCGCGCGCAGCAGCGCTCCGCATGCCGCGGCGCAGAGCCATCGTTCCTTGATCGCGTGTCTCGCACAGGCACGCAGGATGGAGTACCCCATGCGTTTCGCGATCTTCTCCTCTCTTATCCCGCGTTCGTCAGCCGCTCGCTCCTCTCTCCAGGGGCTCATTGCGCTCTCCGCGCTCGTTGTGCTCACCGGCGCCAAGGGGCAGGGCTGTGGAGGCGTGGACGAGCCGTCACCGCCACCGGAGCCCGACTGCGGACCTGGCTTTCACTGGGAGACGGTCTGTTCACCGTGCGAGATCGGCGAGATGTGCGAGGAGCAGTGTGTGCCCGACAGCGTCTGTCCTGCTGACTGGAGCGAGCAGACCATCTGCAGCGGCGGCACCACCTCTTCGGGCCAGGGTGGCTTCGCCGGCGGCACCGCCATGCCCGTCGATCCGGGCGAGTGCTGGACCGAGTGCATCCCGCCGCAGCCGTACTGCCCGCCGGGCACGATCGAGCAGACCGTGTGCGGCGGCTCCGTGACGGTCGGCGTCGGCGGCTCCGGCGGCTGGGGCAGCGCCAGCAGCGCTGTCGGCGTCGGCGGCTCGGGCCCTGGCGGCATTCCGATGCCTTCCGAGCCGTGCTGGACCGAGTGCGTGCCCGTCGAGCCCTACTGCCCGCCGGGCACTACCCCGCAGACCTTCTGCGACGAAGGCACCACCGTCACCAGCAGCAGTGTCGGCGTCGGCGGCTCGGGCGGCTGGGCGGGCACCGGCGGCGCCGGCGGCGCCGGCGGCTCGGGCGGCTGGGCGGGCACCGGCGGCGGCACCGCCGGCGGGGGCATCGGCGGCTCCGATTCAGACTTCGCCGCGCCGCGCCCCGGCGGCGGCTGCTGGACCGAGTGCGTGCCCACCGCGCCCTACTGCCCGCCCGGCACCACCCCGCAGACCTACTGCGACGGCGGCACCACCGTCACCAGCAGCAGCGTCGGCGTCGGCGGCTCGGGCGGCTGGGCGGGCACCGGCGGCGCCGGCGGGAACACCGCTGGCGCCGATCCAGGCTTTGCCGCGCCGGTCCCCCCCGGCGGCGGCTGCTGGACCGAGTGCGTGCCCACGGAGCCCTACTGCCCGCCGAACAGCATCCCGCAGACGGTCTGCGGCGGCAGCGCGGTCTCGGTCGGCAGCACCGGCACCGGCTACGGCGGCGCCGGCGGCGCTGGCGGCGCCAGCCCGTACCCCGGCCAGGAGTACTGCTGGACCGAGTGCGTGCCCGTCGAGCCCTACTGCCCGCCTGGCACGACCCAGCAGACCATCTGCGAGGGCGGCACGCCCGACACGAGCAGCAGCGGCACCGGCGTGGGCGGCATGCCCTACCCCGGCGGCGGCTGCTGGACCGACTGCGTGCCCACCGAGCCCTACTGCCCGCCGGACAGCATCCCGCAGACGGTCTGCGGCGGCGGCAGCTCTGTCTCTGTCGGCAGCTCGGGCAGCACTGGCACCGGCGTGGGCGGCATGCCCTACCCCGGCGATTGCTGGACCGAGTGCGTGCCCGTCGAGCCCTACTGCCCGCCTGGCATGATCGAGCAGAAGGTCTGCTCCGGCGAGAGCAGCAGCAGCACCGGCACCGGCATGGGCGGCGCCGACGCGTATCCCCCCGGTGATTGCTGGATCGAGTGCGTGGAGGGAGCCACCTGCCCCCCCGGCGCGACCATCCGGACCATCTGCGAGGAGATCAGCGCCGGCGGCTCCGCCCCGATCTGCCGGACCGAGTGCGTCCTGATGCTGCCGTGACGCGACGGGCGCGGGCGATCCCCCCGACGGCGGGAGGTTTCGCGAGCGAACCGCCGCCGCCCGCGCCCTGGAGCGCCGCAGCTCCGATCGAATGACGAAGGCGCCGGGAGCGCCAGGGGAAACGCGATCCCCTGGCGCTCCCGGCGCATCGGCGTTTCAGGACGGCACCGCCCCGGCGCTGCGCGCCCGCGCGGCCCCCTCGAGCCAGCATCGCATCTGGCAGGACCGGCCGCAGATCGATGTGAGCGAGCTGCGGCAGCAGGCGCCTTCGGCTCGCTGGCACCGCCTCGGCGCAGGCGACGGTGCCAAGGGACCACGGAGCTAGGACTGGGCCTTCGCCCGCTCGCCGAAGCGGATCCGCGTCGTCGGAGGCGCGGTATCCTGTTCCGCGGCAGCCTCGGTGGCCCGACCGACGTCGCCCACTACGCCGTCTGGACCACGGAAATCACCCCGCTGATCGACGTGCTCCGTACCGTTGAAAGCCGCTGGTCGATTGAAGAGCGCGTCGAGAGGGCGATGAGCGAGGTCTGCCTTGGCCACGATGAGGTTCGCCGTTTCACCCGCTGGTACCGCCACATCCCCCTCACGCCGTCTGCGCGCGCCCTCTCGACGGTTGATCGAGCTGCCTCCGACGCGTCGAGCTGGTCCGGCGGTAAAGCGATGACCGCGGTCCAGCCCTCCCCCTCTTGACGCGGCGCTCCGGAGCAGCCCCGCCAGCCTCGTCCTCCCTCGGCCTCGAGGATGCCCGCGGGCCGGTTGATTGGAATTGACATCAATCATGTGAGCGTTCACATTGCCGTCGAGGGGCATCCTTTCGCTTCGCCCTCCTCGGTCCCCGTGGCACCGAGATCTTCGTCATCCATTCACTTTTGATCGATTTTTGCACCGATTCTGTTCGCTCGGCCTTCGAGAAAGCGATTGCCGATCGATGGTGATTGGCGTTTAGCCAAGGACGATCCGCCAGAGAACACGACGAGCGTCGCTCATTCGACGCCTGTCGTGAAAGCCTGAGTGCTGTCCATTGGAGATGATTTCGTCACGAATCCGGCGATGCTGGCGGTGCGGCCGGATGGCAACCTTGGGAATGGACAGTCGGGCAGCCTGCGCCAGCGAGGCGCTCCGCTGTAGCCGAGCTCTCGCGGCAGGTACTCCCGAGGGACCCCTCCTCGATCACGAACGAGCTCCCCGTCAGGGCGATCTGCTCAGGCGCACGCGGCCGGCTGCCCTGCGGCTTCGGCTCCGTCTTCGGAAGTAGCGGTTCAAGTCGCTCCCAGCGTTCGTCCGGCACAAGCAGCTTTCCCACATCCTACTCCGTCGCGCGCTCCGCCTCTCCCAAGCGAGCGGGATCAGCGGGCTATTACCAGAGGCTCTCATGCTGATCCAGCGGTGCGAAGCGCAGGCGGAAACAGCTCCGTGCCTCGGCCGCATGGGGACGGTCCGCGCTCTTACAGCTGGCATACATCATCGAAGTCGGGAGAACCATCATGCACTCTGTTGCTTGCGAGGAGTCATGCGAAACTTGATTAACCGTCATCTCTACGCGGTTCTGATCGGCCTTTTGCCGCTTGGCGGCGCGTGCTCGGGCGGGTCCACCAGCCCCGGTCCGGGTTCCAGCGGCGCGTCCACCAGCGCCGCTGGCACGACCAGCGGGGCGGGGGGAGGCGGTACGACCGGCACGGCCGGTACGACCGGTACAGCCGGTGCGGCCGGGGTCGGCGGCGGCGGTGGTTCCGGAGGCCAGGGAGGCGACGACGACCAGCTGGCTTGCCCGCCTGCACCTCCAGAGACCGGGCTCTATGCCGCCGACGCCACCGGCGTCACCTTCAACCTGGAGACCGGCCTGCTGAGACTGGAGGTCTGCGATGAAAGCATAATCAGAGTCCAGTACACCACTGCCCCCTCACCCCCTGACAAGAAATCTCTATCCGTCAACAAGGAGTGGGACAAGCCGAGCTTTTGCGTCGCGGAGAATTCGGGGACCGTGACCATCACCACTTCACGGCTGAAGATCAACGTCGACACGACCGACGGCTTGGTCACCTACACCGACCTGAACGACAGCGTTCTCCTGTCGGAAGACAGCAAGACCTTGACGCCCGCGACCGTCGAGGGGGTCCGCACGAACCGCGTCGAGACCGTCTTCAACTCGCCCGCCGACGAAGCCTTGTTCGGTCTTGGCCAGCACCAGGACAACGTGATGAACCGCAAAGGGACGACCCGGCGCATCGTCAACGCCAACACAGAGATCAACATCCCGGTGCTGGTGTCCAACAAGGGCTACGGGATCTTCTGGGACAACTATTCCAGCTCGAACTTCGACGGGACCAGGTCCAACAACACGAAGTACAGCTACTCGTCCGAAGCCGGCGAGATGGTGGACTACTACTTCTTCTATGGTCCGAGCATCGACCAGATAGTAGCCCAGTACCGCACCGCGACAGGCGCGGCCCCGCTGTTCCCGAAGTGGGCCTACGGGCTCTTCCAGTCGAAGGACAAGTACGGCAGCCAGGCCGAACTGCTGAAGATCAAGGACGGCTACCGCGACAACAAAATCCCTGTCGACTGCATCGTTCAAGACTGGGACTACTGGACCCCGTACGCGTGGGGCTCCCACTTCATGGATGAACGCCGCTACCCGGATCCAGCGGCCCTCATCGCCGAGATGCACAAGGCCAACGTTCACACGATGATATCGATCTGGCCCGTGTATCAACGCGTGAACACCGAGCGGAAGGCCGGAGAGATGGGCAACTACAACGCGCTCGATGAAATTGGAGCGCTGTACCCCAGCAGCGGCACACACCGTTTCTACGACACGTTCAACCCCGCCGCCAGAGCTCTTGTGTACCAGCAGATCCACGATCGCCTGTTGGGGCCGTACGGCTGGGACGGCATCTGGGCAGACAACACCGAGCCCCAGGCCTATCCGGACCCCGTCAACGTGCGGGCGGCCGATACCGCGCTCGGCAAGGGCGCGCTGTACCTGAACGCTTATCCCCTGGGACACGCCGCGGGGGTGTACGAGCATTGGCGTAGCATCGGCCCGAAGCAGAAGCGGGTCTACGTCCTCACCCGCAGCGCCTTCGCCGGCCAGCAGCGATACGCCACGACGTGCTGGTCGGGAGACATCGACAGTAATTTCGCGACCTATGCCAAGCAGATCCCCGCGGGGCTCAACTTCTCGCTCGCGGGGATGCCCTATTGGACCACGGATATCGGCGGGTACTGGGGACACAACGTGGACTGGACCACCAGCGCGAACAATGAGCTCTTCACCCGCTGGTTTCAGTATGGCGCCTTCTCCCCGATCTTCCGGATCCATGGAGGCGGCACGAGGGAGCTGTACAGCAACAGCTGGAGCGCCGCCACCAAGGCCAATCTCCTCAAGATCGACAACCTGCGCTACCGGCTGATGCCTTACATCTACTCATTGGCATGGAAGGTGACCAGCGAGGGCTACACCATGATGCGGCACCTGGTCTTCGACTATCCCAATGACGCGAAGGTGTTCAACATCAAGGATCAGTTCCTGTTCGGCCCTGCCTTCCTTGTCAATCCAGTGACCACCGCGGGCGCTACCAGCCGCTCCGTCTACCTCCCCGCGGGGACCTGGTACGATTTCTGGACAGGCTCGACGACAGACGGCGGACGTACGGCCTCGGTCCCCGCGCCGCTGAGCGAGATGCCGCTCTTCGTCAGAGCGGGCTCGATCGTCCCCATGGGTCCCAGCATCCAGTACGCGACGCAGAGCATCGACCCGCTGGAGATCCGGATCTATACAGGCCAAGACGGGTCCTTCACTCTCTACGAGGACGAGGGCGACAGCTACAGCTATGAGGACGGTCAATACTCGACGATTCCATTCACATGGAACGAGTCGACCAAGAAGTTGACCATCGGCGCACGGAAGGGGAGCTACACCGGAATGCCGGCCAGCAGGACGTTCAGGATCGTACGGGTGGGCTCCAATCACGGCGCCGGCGTCGACGTCACTGCCGCTCCGGATCAAATGGTCACCTACAATGGCTCAGAGGTCGTCGTCACCGCGAACTGAGCGACGGGGGCGGCTCGGCCCTGCGGTGGCGACACCGCTCCGCTGAAGACAAGGCGCGCCGGAGGCGCCGGGGGAATTTCAATCCCCCGTCGCTTCCGGCGCGCCCGTACCTGAACCCGAACGCCCACGCCGGGAACACCGTGGCCGCGAAGCCCGCGCCGAGCCCGTAGAGGATCTCGTCGAGCGGCACGCCGAGCAGCGCCCTCCCCGGCAGCAGCACGCTGGGCCGCCAGGTGCGCTCGAACACGGAAGGCACGAGCGCGGCGAAGACGAGGCACAGGCCAAGATAGAGCGCCGCCGACAGGAGCGCTCCGAGCAGGCCCGGCACGAGCAGATCGGCGCGCACCGCGCCGAGCGCCGCGGCGACCCCTACCATCGCCGCCACCGACGCATAGAGCACGGGCACCCCCGCCGCGATCAACGCCCCGGCCACCGCGAGCACGAGCGCGATGGCCGCCGCCGCCCGCCGCCACGGCCGCGCCCCCCGCGCCGCGCAGGGCACCGGCGTGCGGCGGAACACCACGGCATAGACGGTCGAGGAAAACGCGCTGAGCCCGACGACGAACAGCACGTCCTCGACGCCGAACCCGATCCGATCGGCCAGGTCGAACAGGAACTTCGGGGCCCAGTACCTCGGGTAGAACAGCCGCTCGGCCGCGGCGAACGGCAGCGAGGCGAGCGCCATCCGCTTCATCAGGGGGCGCAGATCCGGGCGCGCGAGCCAGATGACGCCCCCTGGCAGGAGGAAGAGCAACGAGAGCAGCAGGAACTCGTGCGACATCGCGCCCTCGCCCCTCAGCGCGCTGCGAGGGCGATGGCGGTCGAGCCGACCAGCGCCAGCGTCGCCGCGCCCGCCGCCGCGACCCGGACCAGCAGCAGGCGCGAGCCCGGTGGCGCCGGGCGGGCCAGCAGCACGACGAGCGCCGCCGCCGCCGGCGCGAGCAGGCCCGCCCCCGGGCGCAGGCCCACGGCGCCCAGGCCGACCGGCGCGAGCAGGAGCGAGAGCCCGTTCAGGAGGACCACCCACCGAGCCGCGCGCTCTCCGCCCACGCGCACCGGCAGCGTCCGCTTGCCGCTCTCGCGATCCGAGGGCTCGTCCGGGAGCGCGGTGGCGATCGCGCAGCCGAGGTGGCTCGGCAGCAGGAACGCGAGCAGCGCGATGGGAAAACGCGCGGGGTCGCCCCCCTGGGCGATGTAACCGTAGAGCGGCAGGACGGCGCCGACGCCGACCATCTGGAGCAGCTCCCCGCCGCCGCGGTACGACAGGCGAAGCGGCGGGTAGCTGTAGGCCCAGAGGAGCAGGAGCGCCGCGATCGCGAGGAGCACGAGGAGCGGCGCTGCGGCCGTCGCCAGCGCCGCGGCGAGCGCCGCGGCGAGCGCCGCGGAGACGGCCACGAGCGCCGCGGCGCACACGGCGGCCGCCGCGCCGAGCGCGCGGGGCGAGAGGCGCCCCTCGACGAGCACGCGCGAGCCGCCCGAGAAGGGCGTGGCGGTCCTGTTGCGGCGATCGGTCTCCCGATCGGCGACGTCGTTCGCGTAGACGATGAAGAGCTGGTCCAGCAGGCCGAACAGCTGGACCGCCGCGAGCGTCCCCAGGTCGAGCGGTCGGCCGGCCGCCTGCGCGCCGACGAGCTGCCCGAGCAGCAGCGGGAGCGCGATGCTCGGCTGCGAGGCCAGCCGCGACGCATCGAGCCACGCTCGAAGCGCGCCCGGCCGGACGCTCATCGCCCCTCGCCCCGCGACAGGCCGAGGCGATCGGCCAGCTTGGCGCGCAGATCGGTGAAGGGGAGGTCCCAGCGGCGCTCGCCGTCGAGGCGCCAGGCCTTGAGCGGGATCAGGTCGACCTGGGCGAGCAGGCAGTGGAGCTGCGACTCCTCGGGCGGCTCGCGGATGAACGAGAAGGGGTTGCGGTACTCCCGGCCGTTCAGCTGCGAGTACTTGCGGTCGTTGCTGGCCACGAGCTCGACGAGCGTCCTCTGCCGGCCGTCGAGGTAATCGAAGAACGAGACGTCGAAGGGCCCGATGCCCGCGCGCTCCTCCGGCTTGCGCATCACCCAGCGGGCCCAGTCGTAGCCGTAGAGGAAGTCGTGCGCGTACCGGAAGCGCAGCTTCGACTTGTTGCCGAAGCCCAGGCAGAGCGACACCACGCGGCGGGCGAAGTCCCCGATCGCGGGCGCGCTCCCGGCCTGCCACAGGCAGCAGGCCAGGTAGTCGAGATCCCAGAAGATGTTGTCGGGGAAGTTGTCGGCGACCGCGCAGATGATCTCGCCGAGCCCGCGGGCGAAGGCGCGCGCCCGCTCGGCGTCCTCGCTGCAGCTCACGATCTGCTCGACCAGGGCGACGGGGGTGGGCGCGCACGGCCGGCCCGGCGCGACCGAGGCCCGCGCGCCCTGCAGGGGCGTGAGGCGCGCGAGCGCGTCGCGCTCCTCCGGAGGGATGACCGCGATGCCCGTCATGCCGGCCCTCCCCCGGCGCGGAGCCCGGCGGCGAGCACGGCCGCCGACAGGGCGACGATCCCCCACTGGATCGCGCGGTGGAGCTCGCGCTTGTAGGCCGCCTGCGCGGCGAAGGCGTTCGTCACCGCCTCGGGGCTCTTCTCGAGGAGCCGCGCCCTGAAGAAGAGCGCCACGGCCGCCGCCGGCGCGACCGACCAGGGAGGCGGCGCGTCTTCGGCGAGGAGGGACGCCGCGAGCCAGAGGAGCGGGCCGAGGCCGGCGAGGGCCTCGGTGGCCCGGCGCGTGGCCGCATTGCCGAGCAGCGTGGCCACGGTGCGCTTGCCGCCGGCGCGGTCGCTCTGCTCGTCGGACAGCCCGCTGGCCAGCGCGCTCGCCAGCGCGAGCACGAGCAACCCCGGCAGGAGCGCGACGAGCCACGCCGGCGCCAGCACGCCGCACTGGGCATACGCGTGCAGCGCGGGGAGCACGCCGCCGACGCCGGCCATCTCGAGGAGCTCGCCGCCGCCGCGGTAGTTGAGCCGGATCGGCGGCAACGTATAGGCGATGAAGACGAGCTGGCCGAGCGCGGCCAGGGGGAGCAGCAGCGGGCGATCGAGCGCGATACCTGCACCCCAGGCCATGAGCAACGCGGAGACACCGGCCCCGAGCCCGGCGAGCAGGAGGGCGCTGGCGGGAAGGATGCCGTCCGGGATGGTCTTCGGCGAGCAGCCGTCCGGGAACATGCGTCGCTTGAGGGCGTCCACCTCGCGATCGCCCCAGTCGTTCAGGAGCACGACGAAGGCGACGTCGGCCATCATCCACAGCGCGCCGAAGGCCAGGGCCCCTGCGGACAGCCGGCCGGCGACGGCCGCGCCCACCGCATGCCCGTATACGGCCGGGACGAGCACCTTGGGCCAGCTCGCGGGCTTGAGCGCGTACGCCCACCGCGCTCCAGGGCTCATCGACTCGAGGCGCATGGATCAGCTCTCCCTGCTGCTAGCACAAGAACATCCACGCTTCGGGGCTACATGAGCCCGTACGGAAAACGGAGCGCCTTCCGCCGGGCACGGCAGCGTTTCCTTCCACGGCGATCTGAGCCACCTTACTCCCCCCGACAGCCTCCACACGCGACCCAGTGCGGCACGTCCCCCTCCCCTCCCCGAGCCTGGCCGGCGCGCTCCAGCCGCGCGCCCCCGGGCAGCGCCTCGAGCCCGCGCGGAGGCGCGCGTGACCGCCGACGCGGTCCGGCCGCGCGGCGCGCGGGTGCTCGCGGACGAGCCCGCTCGCCGCCGCATCCGCGACGATCTGCGGACGACGCTCGTCGTCGAGGCCGCCGCAGGCACCGGCAAGACCACCGCGCTCGTGTCGCGGATCGTCGCCGTGCTGCGGAGGGCGCCCGAGGAGGGCGGCGGGACGCTCGATCGGATCGTCGCGGTGACCTTCACGGAGAAGGCGGCCGGCGAGATGAAGCTGCGCCTCCGGGCCGAGATCGAGCGGGCGCGCAGCGACCCGAGCGCCGGCCCCGCGGAGCGCGCGCGGCTCGACGAGGCGCTCGCGCACCTGGAGGCGGCGCGCATCGGGACCATCCACTCCTTCTGCGCCGACCTCCTGCGCGAGTGGCCGGTCGAGGCGCGCGTCGACCCGCTGTTCCAGGTCGCGGCCGCGGATCAGGCCGAGGCGCTCTTCGATCAGGCCTTCGACGCCTGGTTCCAGCGCACCCTGAACGACCCGCCCGAGGGCGTGCGCCGGATCCTGCGCCGGCGCCCGCGCGACGGCGCGCAGGGCCCGCGCGACCTGCTCCGGAGCGCGGCGTTCAAGCTCGCCGAGCACCGCGACTTCACGCGCCCCTGGCGGCGCGACCCGTTCGACCGCGAGCGCGCCATCGACGAGATCCTGGACCGCCTCGCGGCGCTCGCCGGCCTGGGCGCCGAGGCCGACCGGGAGGGCGACTACCTCGCGCAGAGCCTCCGGAACCTCGACCGCTACCTCGCGGAGCTCCGCCGCCGCGAGGAGGTGACGGGCGGGCGCGACCACGACGGCCTGGAGGCCGAGCTCGGCGACGTCGCGCGCTGGAAGGAATGGCGCTGGAGGGGCACCGGCAAGGCGTTCGGCGGGGATCTCACGCGCGCCGAGGTGCTCGCGCAGCGCGACCGCGTGAAGGTCGAGCTCGACGCCGTGCTGACGGCCGCGAGCGCCGATCTCGCGGCGTGCCTCTCGCGCGAGCTCCGGCCGCCGATCGAGGCGTACGACGCGCTCAAGGCCCGCGCCGGCAAGCTCGACTTCCTCGACCTGCTCCTCTGCGCCCGGGACCTCCTCCGATCGAGCCGCGGCGTGCGCGAGGAGCTGAACCTCCGCTTCTCGCACCTCTTCGTCGACGAGTTCCAGGACACCGACCCGCTCCAGGCGGAGATCCTGCTCCTGCTCGCGGCCGACGACCTCTCCGAGACCGACTGGACGCGGGCGCGCCCGGTGCCCGGCAAGCTCTTCGTCGTCGGCGATCCGAAGCAGTCGATCTACCGCTTCCGCCGCGCCGAGGTCGCGCTCTACGAGGCGACCAAGGCCCGGCTCGTCGCGTGCGGCGCGAGCGTGCTGTACCTGTCAACGAGCTTCCGCAGCGCCCCATCGATCCAGGAGGCCGTCAACGCGGCGTTCGCCCCCCTGATGCAGGGAGGCGCCGCCGAGGGCGAGCGCGCGGCGACCCAGGCGCGGTACGTCGCGCTCGAGCGGTTCCGGGACGATCCGCCGGAGCAGCCGACGGTCATCGCGCTCCCGGTGCCGCGGCCTTACGGCGACTTCGGCAAGATCTCCGATTTCCGGGTGCGGCAGTCGATCCCGGACGCGGTGGGCGCCTTCGTCCACCACCTCATCCACGGCGGCGCGGGCGCCGGCGCCGCCCCGGGCGCGCGGCGCTGGACGGTGACGGAGCGCGAGCGCCCTGGCCAGCGGGTGCCGCTCGAGGCGCGGCACATCTGCCTTTTGTTCAAGCGCTTCCAGACGTTCGGCGAGGACGCGACCCGCGCCTACGTGCGGGCGCTCGAGGCGCGGCGGATCCCGCACGTGCTGGTGGGCGGACGGTCGTTCCACGATCGCGAGGAGGTGATGGCGGTGCGGAGCGCGCTGCTCGCGATCGAGTGGCCGGACGACGAGCTCAGCGTCTACGCGACGCTGCGCGGGCCCCTCTTCGCGCTGACGGACGACGTGCTCCTGCTCTACCGCGACCGGTTCCGGCGCTTGCACCCGCTGTTTCGACCGCCGGACGACGGCGCGCTCGATCTCGCGGTGGAGGGCGGGGCGCGGCCGCTCCGGGAGGTCGCGGAGGCGCTCGCGGTGCTCGGCAGGCTGCACCGCGAGCGCAACCGGCGGCCGATCGCGGACACCATCGGCGGGCTCCTCGACGAGACGCGCGCGCACGCGGGCATCGCCATCTGGCCGACGGGGGAGCAAGCGCTCGCGAACGTCCTGCGGGTGATGGATCTCGGGCGGCGCTTCGAGGCGGCCGGCGCGACGTCGTTCCGCGCGTTCGTCGAGCGGCTCGAGCTGGACGCCGAGCGGGGCGAGGTCGCGGAGGCGCCGGTCGTCGAGGAGGGGACGGAGGGGGTGCGGATCATGACGGTGCACCGGGCCAAGGGGCTCGAGTTCCCGGTGGTGATCCTGGCGGATCCGGCGTCGCCGGCGGCGCACCAGCTCCCGTCGCGGCACGTCGATCCGGAGCTCGGCCTGTGGGCGGAGCCGATCGCCGGCTGCGTGCCCGCGGAGCTCGTCGAGCGCCGCGACGAGGTGCTGCGCCGCGATCGCGAGGAGGCGGTGCGGCTCGCGTACGTCGCGGCGACGCGCGCGCGCGAGCTCTTGGTCGTGCCCGCGGTGGGCGACGCGCGCCCGGGCGACGGCACGAGCGACGGCTGGCTCGACGTGCTGCACCCCGTGCTCTACCCGGCGCCGCGCGAGCGGCGGAGCCCTCGGCGCTGCGAGGATCTCGGCTGCCCTCCGTTCGGGACCGACACGGTGCTGGAGCGCCCGGCGCGGTGCGAGGCCGACGAGCGGGACGCGGTCGCGCCGGGGGAGCACGCGCCGATGGCCGGATCGCACCGCGTGGTGTGGTGGGATCCGGGGGCGCTCGACCTGGATCGCGAGCCGGAGGCGGGGCTGCGGCAGCAGCGGATCCTGCAGGCGGACGCGGGCGGCGCCGGGGCGGGCGCGGCGGCGGCGAGCGCCGGGCCAGCGAGCGGCGCCGGCGTCCTGGGGAGCAGCGGGGCGACCGCGAGCGCCGTGCTCGGAGGAGAGCTCGGGCAGCGCGGGCACGAGGCATGGCAGGAGGCGCGGCAGCGGGCGATCGTGGACGGCTCGATGGCGGCTGTCCGCGTGAAGACGGCGACGGAGATCAGCCACGAGGCGGCGGAGGCGGCAGCGGCGGCGGCCGGAGCGGGGACGGCGGCCGCGCAGCGGAGCGGCGGCGGGGCGGCGCGCGGGGAGAGGGCGGACGCGTTGCCGGTGATCTCGTTCGAGCAAACGGAGATCGCGCGCGAGGGCCGGCCCTACGGCAAGCGGTTCGGGACGCTCGTGCACGCGGTGCTGGCCGAGGTGGATCTCCGGGCGGGCGAGGACGAGGTAAGGACGGTGGCGGCGGCGCAGGCGAGGCTGCTCGGGGCGCCGGCCGAGGAGCTCGACGCGGCGGTCGCGGCGGCGGTCGCAGCGCTCGAGCACCCGCTGCTCCGGCGCGCAGCGGAGAGCGCCGCGCGCGGCGCGTGCGAGCGGGAGACGCCGCTGCTCCTGCGGCTCGAGGACGGGACGATCGCCGAGGGCATCGTCGACCTCTCGTTCCGCGAGAGCGTGGGCGACGTGGGGATCTGGACCGTGGTCGATTTCAAGACCGGCTCCGACGCGGGCACGGCGCACGCGGCGCAGGAGGCGCAGGTGCGGCTCTACGTGCAGGCGATCGCGGAGGCGACGGGCGAGAGGGCGAGAGGGGTGGTGCTCAGGGTGTGAGGGGCGCCGCCGCGGCCTGCGCCGCGCTGGCACTCAACGGATCAGATCACGGCTCCCACATCGTTTGAACCTTGAACTTCCGCGTCGGGAAGTCGCCGTCGCCGGTTCGAGCGGTGACAACGATGCGGTGGGTGGCTCCGCTCAGAAGCTCATTCGGGCTCAGCGTACTGAAGTCAATTCCCCACGGGGGGCCGACCATGCAGCCACCGAAGTCCTCGTAGTTGCCTTGCAGCTCCCTCTCCGCTATGAATGTCATGGTCCCATTCACCACACGGTACAGGCTGGCCTTCAAGATCAGCGCGTTGCATTCCTCTTCATTCGTCGGCAGGGAGTCCGCCCAGGTCACATACGTATGCAGCGTGTAGCCGGGACCGGGCTGCGAAGTGAAACCGCTCCTGTAGTTGGTGACGTCGACCGCCTGCGCCTTATAGCAGCCTGTCGTGGTGTACGTCGTCGGCGAGGTGTAGTTGAAGCCGCCGCTGTACGTCGCAGCCGCGCCGACGGTGGCGCATGTGGACTCGCTGTACGCCTGCTCCGCCTCCGCGACGTCTTCATCGCGCTGTTCGTCCTGCATCTCCACGGCGCAGCCCGTGGTGGCCATCGCGGCCATGGAAGCAAAGAGGCATCCCACTACGGAATGGATTCGGCTCATCTTTTCAGATCTCCATCTGTGAAGCGTATGAAAACGGCATCGCGATGTTCAGCCGGGCGTCGGGAGGCCATGGTGCGCTGGTTCGCCCACGCCAGTGCGTGGAGCCGAGTCGCCTCTTCACCACGGCCTTCCTTGGTCCGGCTCATCGCCGCCGCCGTCGCGTTCAGCAACGCACATGCCAACGCAGCGCCCCTCCCGCCTCGACGCCATCGCCAGGCCCCCAGCTCGGTCCGGCACGGCCCCGCAAGGCGGTAAATCCAGACGAAGAGAGCTCCTGTAGGGCGCGCCAGGGGCCCGGAGCGCTGCCCCTGCGAGCCGCGGTGAGCACGTGTCTGTCACGCCGAGAGCCGTGACATGTCACACCAAACGCCGTGACATGTCACACCAAACGCCGTGACAATGCCACGGGGCTATCATCGGCATCGGACGGTCTTCGACGTCAGACGACTTTTACCGGTCATCGGTCGGATCGGGATCCGGCGCGCTGGCTGCGGGCTTGGGGGGGGTCGCTGGCTGACCGTGGTCGATCTCAAGACCGGCTCCGACGCGGGCACGGCGCACGCCGCGCAGGAGGCGCAGGTGCGGCTTTACGTGCAGGCGATCGCGGAGGCGACGCGCGAGAGGGCGAGAGGGGTGGTGCTCGGGGTGTGAGAAGCGCCGGCGTCACGCGCCGGCGATCGGCGGCTCAGCTCGGCTCCCACACCGTACGGATCCTGAACTTTCGCGTCGGGGAGCTGCTGCCATTGCCGGTTCGGGCGGTGACGACGACGCGGTAGCTGTGGGTGGCCACCATGGGCGTATAGAACTTGAGTCCGTGACTGAGGCCAACGTTGCAGCCCACGCCATTGACGTAGCTGCCACGTCTCTGCGCTATCTCTGCGAGGGCCATCGCCCCATTATCCTCGTAGTACAGGGTGGCAGCCAGAAACAGATCGCGGCACGCCTCCGGGTCCGTCGGCAGGGTGTCCGCCCAGTCCACATACGTATTCAGCTCGTGGTTGGGGCCGGGCGCCGGCGTGAAACCGGCCTCGTAGCCGACGACGTCGACCGCCTGGCTCTTGTCCGAGCCGCCGGGCCCGGACCGGCACCGCTCGTCGACACGGAAATCCAGCCCGAAGCGAGCTCCTCGCGTCGCGCCATGCAGCCGGAGCGCTGCCCGCGCGAGCCGCTGCGAGGGCTTCTCTGTCACGCTGCAGGCCGTGACATGGCGGGGCTGAGCGGCGTCGCCCGAACACCCGCTCGACTTCTGGCGGAGCGAGCGCCCGGGTGAAGCGCTGGCCATCGGCCCATCGACGACCCCCCTGTGGGCGAGGGCGTCGAGGCCCGGCGCGCGCTCACCGCCGGTCGGGGGTCCGCACGAACCGCTCGTCGTCCACGGTGGCGGGGAAATCCCCGTCGTCGACGTGCTTGTACAGGCTGCCCTCGCGGATCTCGTAGCGCATGTACACGGAGGGCTCCTCGATGGGCTCCTCGACTCCATCCTGCAGGATGCGCGTGTACTCGAGCGCGATGTGGCCACGCTCGGTGTTGTACGAGACGATGCGCGCGTAGAGGTCACGCGGAGCACCCTCGTAGGGAAAGCGGAGGTGGAAGCTCGTCGCGCTCAGCTCGAGGAGCGAGCCGTCCTCCTCGCTGATCCACGTGCCCACGAAGGGCAGGCGCTCTTTCTCGTCGATCCGGGACTCCCGATCGTCTGCCGCCAGCTTGGACACGGGCGCGCCTGGGCGTGAGGGCGGAAGCACGAGCTCGACCGGGGCGGCGGCCCCAGACGACAGTCGAGCTGGCGAGGGACCGCAGCCGATGGAGGAGAGCGTCGCGAGCGCAAGGGCGGCGCAGGTCGCGCAACAGCCACGTCGGTACATGGGACGAGTCTACACCCGCGCGGCGGGCGCCGGCCCCGTGGACGCGCGGTGTACGGCGGGCGCCGGCCCCTGGACGCGCGGTGTACGGCGGGCGCCGGCGCCGCTCGGCGCCAGCACCGAAAGGCCTCTCCGAGGAGCCCGGCGCTCCTCGCGCCGGGGCGCGTGAGGTGACACAATCGCGGCCCGTGAGCGCTCTCCTCACCGCCATCGAGCGGTTTTACGATGCCGTCCCTCGCTGGCGCGCTGACGCAGAGGACCACGGACCGCTGACTCTCTTCGTTCGCCGCGGCGACGGCTGGCCCTACTATGCCCGCCCCGCCCTCGGCCATGCCGGCGCCGTATCGGTCGAGGACGTGGCCGCCGTACGCACGCGTCAGCGGCAACTCTCGATCCCGGAGGCGTTCGAGTGGGTGCTGGAGACCACCCCTGGGCTCGACGCCACGGCCGAGGCGGCCGGCCTGCACGTCCGGCGCTGCCCGCTGCTCGTGCTCTGCGGCGAGCCCCGCCAGACGCCTTTGCCGGAGGACGTCTCGCTCTCGATCATCACCGCCCAGGACCCGGATCTCGCCGAAGTGCAGGCCGTCGCGCACGTCGCCTTCGGCGCGCTCGACACCGCGGTCGGCTCTGCGGGACCGGCCGAGCGGAAGGCCGCCGCGGCCGCGCTCCCGGCCGGACAGGCGGCCGCGTGGCACGCGTCGCTGATCGAGGGAACGCTGGTGCACGCGGCCGCTCGGGGCCGCGAGGGAGCGCTCGCCGGTCCGCTCTGCACCGGCTGCTACCAGCACGTGCAGGACGTCGCCGAGATCGTCGGCGTGGGGACGCTGCCGGCGGCCCGGGGGCGCGGCCTCGCCGCCGCGGTCACCGCGCTTCTGGCCCGCCATGCGCTGGACGCCGGGATCCGCACCGTGTTCCTGTCCGCGCAGAACGACCGCGTCGCGCGCGTCTATGAGCGGGTCGGGTTCCGGCGCGTCGCCACGGCGTGCATCGCCGAACCGCCCGTGCAAGCGGAGCGCGGCAACGTCCTCGAGACGTGATGCAGCGCCATACCGCGGCGCCGATCAGACAGGGGCGAGGTGGTAGTCCGGTCCCTCTTCCCCGCGCAGGATCTCGGTATGAACGACCGACGCGTCCCGCAGGTGCGCAACCTCCCCGAGCCCGGCGTCGCCGCGATAGGCCGAGAAGGCTTGTTCATCCGGAAACGTGACGAGGTGGATCTCCTTCAGGGTGAGCCCAGCGCCGTCGGGCGCGGTCACCACGGTCCGCTCGATCGCGCCGCCGTACCGCGCCATCACGGCCGCGGCCTTCCTCTCGTACGCGCGGAACGCGTCGAGCGCCTCGCAGCGCACCGTGAGGATCACGACCAGCGTCACAGGAACACCCGCTCCTTCACGCCACCCCGCCACCAAAGCACAAAAAAAAGAGCGCCCATTCGACGGTGGGGGGGAAACCGTCACGGGCGCTCTGCCGTACTTGTTTAGCAGGATGCAGGCCAAGGGTTGCACCCTCGATTTCCGCGAGTCTTTCCCTAGGGGACCTGCGTACTCCTTTCGTTCCTGAAATCAGCACCTGCAATCCTGGTATCCCCGACACTGCCGAGGAGCCCGTCCAGCGGGTGGTGGGGCGGGCACGAGACCGTGCCCTGTCGGCACGAGACCGTGCCCGCCACCGGCATCGGTTCCCGCTCCCGGGATCTCCTCGAAGCGAACCACGCTCACCCCGGTTTCTCGTCGCATCGCGCAGCGGTCCCCGCTCGCCGGAGGCGAGGCGCCGCCCCCTTGAATCGCCCGCCCGCGCCGCGCGCCGCGAGCAGCGTTGACATCACCGCCAGGCTTGCTCCAATGCGAGTGCCCGCTCCGCGCCGTTCAAACGAGGAGGCATCCGATGCGGCACTTCCTGACCACGATGGACTACACCCGCGCAGAGATCGAGGGCCTCCTCGAGCGCGCGCAGCGCTTCAAGCGGCGGCCGATCGAGCCGCGCCTCAAAGATCGCACCATCGCGCTCGTCTTCTTCAACCCATCGCTGCGGACGCGCACCTCCTTCGACGTCGGCATCCGGGAGCTCGGCGGCCACGCCGTCGTGCTCGAGCCTGGCCGGGGCGCCTGGCCCATCGAGTTCGAGGAAGGCATCGCGATGGATGGCGAGCCGGAGGAGCACATCCAGGAGGTCGCTCGCGTGCTCTCCCGCTACGCCGACCTCATCGGCGTGCGCGCGTTCCCCAAGTTCCAGCGCTGGGAGGACGATCGCCAGGACAAGGTGCTCCAGGGCTTCGCCCGTTACGCCACCGTGCCGGTCGTCAACCTGGAGACCATCACGCACCCCTGCCAGGAGCTCGCGCTCGCGCTCACCATGAAGGAGCGCCTCGGCCGCCTCGACGGCAAGAAGTTCGTCCTCACCTGGACGTATCACCCGCGCCCGCTCAACACCGCGGTCGCCAACTCGGCCGTTCTCATCGCGTCCAAGCTCGGCATGGACGTCACCCTCCTCTGCCCCAGCGAGGAGTACCACCTCGACGAGCGCTACCTCGACGCCGCCAGGAAGAGCGCCGAAGGCAACGGGCAGAAGCTCTCGATCACCTACGACATCAAGTCCGCCTACGAGGGCGCCCACGTCGTGTACGCGAAGAGCTGGGGCGCGATTCCCTACTTCGGGCGCTGGGAGCAGGAGAAGCCCATCCGCGACAGGCACAAGCACTTCATCGTCGATGAGCAGAAGATGGCGCTCACCGCGGGGGGGCTCTTCTCCCACTGCCTGCCGGTCCGGCGCAACGTCAAGGTCACCGACGCGGTGATCGACTCGCCAGCATCGATGGTCATCGACGAGGCAGAGAATCGGCTGCATGTCCAGAAGGCCGTGATGGACGTGCTGGCCAACGGGTGGTGACGACGATGGGTTCGACGCAAGACGTCATCGTCCGCCTGCTCAGGAACCTCGGCAGCCGCAAGGAGGTCGAGCAGTACCTGAAGCAGTACGCGGCCGTCGATCAGCAGAAGTTCGCCATCATCAAGGTCGGCGGCGCCATCCTCGACGAGGACCTCGAGGCGCTCGCGACCTCGCTCGTGTTCCTGAACCAGGTCGGGCTGTACCCCGTCGTCATCCATGGCGCCGGGCCGCAGCTCGATCGGGCGCTCGCCCAGGCGGGCATCCCGACGGAGCGGGTCAACGGCCTGCGCGTCACGACGCCCCGCATCCTGGAGATCGCCCGCCGCGTCTTCCTCCGCGAGAACCTGCGGCTCGTCGAGGCGCTCGAGGAGATGGGCACGCGCACGCGGCCGATCACGGCGGGCGTCTTCGAGGCCTCGCTGCTCGACGAGGAGCGCCTCGGGCTGGTGGGCAAGGTCGAGCGCGTCCATGTCGACGCGGTGAGGTCCAGCCTCCGCGCCGGGCACCTGCCGATCCTGGCCTGCCTCGGGGAGACGCCGGGCGGGCAGATCCTCAACATCAACGCCGACGTCGCCGCGCGCGAGCTCGCGCTCGCGACGCAGCCGTTCAAGATGATCTTCCTCACGAGCACGGGCGGCCTCCTCGACGAGCACGGGCGCATCATCTCGGCGATCAACCTCGAGGAGGATTTCGCGGGCCTGATGGCCCAGCCCTCGCTGAACGGGGGCATGCGCCTCAAGCTGCAGGAGATCAAGCTCCTGCTCGACGGGCTGCCGGCGACCTCCTCGGTCTCGATCACATCGCCGGATCACCTGGCGAAGGAGCTCTTCACGCACACGGGCTCTGGCACGCTCGTCCGTCGCGGCGAGCGGATCCTCCGGCACGACGCGCTGGACGACGCCATCGACCGCATCCGGCTCCGCGATCTGCTCGAGGCGTGCTTCCAGCGGAAGCTCGACGAGCACTACTTCGACAAGAAGCCTTTCTATCGCATCTACCTGTCCGACTCCTACCGGGCGACGGCGATCCTCACGCTCGACCCGGGCGGGAGGGCCCCGCTCACTCCGTACCTCGACAAGTTCGCGGTGACCTCGGAGGCGCAGGGCGTGGGAATCGGCGGCTCGCTCTGGACGCGGATGAAGAACGAGAACCCGAAGCTGTTCTGGCGCGCCCGGAACGGCAACGAGATCAACCCCTGGTATTTCCAGCAGGCCGAGGGCAGCTACCGCAACGAGAACTGGACGGTGTTCTGGTACGGCCTGTCGAGCTTCGACGACATCCGGGCCTGCATCGATCACGCGCTGTCCTTGCCAGCAACGCTGCGCCAGCACGGCAGGGTTTAACCCCGACCGACGCCGCCTTTTATCCGCCGTGGCGAGGGCGCCTCTTCGCGCTCGGGCTCACGGCGGGTCGCCCCCGCCGTCGGTCTCCACCTCGTCGAGCGGATCGCTCTCCTCGTCCGTCGCGGGGCCGGGCAGGCGCGACGTCGGCGGCGGGGCGCTCGACCTCTTCTCGCCGCCGCGCGCCTTCAGCGGTTTTCGCGGCGCTCGCTTCGGCTTCGCGGGCGCGCCGAGCGCGTCCGGGTTGCGGGGCTTCTTGAGCGCCCGAGGCGGCAGGAGCTCCGCGTCGACAGCGACCTTCTTCGCCATGAAGATCGCGGCGTCGAGCCGGTAGAAGCTGCGCTTCCGGTAGAACTTGAGGGCGCCGATGTTGTTCTCGGCCACCTCCAGCACGAGGTGGGTGCAACCGTGGATACGCGCGAGGTGCTCGAGCTGCTCGAGCATGAAGGCGCCGACGCCGCGGCCCTGGTACTCGGGGTGGACCGCGAGCTCCTCGACGAAGAGCGGGCGCATGTCGTGCTTCGTGAAGTAGCGCTCGTTCATCCAGTTATCGGTCCCGGTGATCTCGAAGGCGCACTCCGCGTAGCCGACGATCTCCTGACCATGCGCCGCTCGGACCTCGAAGAGGAGCTGCTCGACCCCTTCTTCTTCGTAGACCTCGAGGAACCGCTTCTTCGAGCGAGGCCGCTGGTATTCGACCGTCTCCCGGTTGACGTCACGGAACACCTTCTTGAGGAATTCCCAGACCCGGTTCAGGTCGCGCCGGTGGATCCGGCGCACGTAGATGAGGCTCTCTTCCCCGACGGCGCGGGTGCTCGGCTCGGCCTTGCTCATCGCCGCGCCCAGTCTACAGGACGAACGCGGCCGGGGCACTGGGGGCGAGCCATGATCTGGAAAGCCGCGTCTCGTTGGGCAGTCCAGCCCGAGGGGAAGGTGGTCGTCGCGTGGCGCAGGGAGCGCCGAACTCGCCGGTGGGACGGCGGGGGTGCAGGCCCCCGCCGTGCAACGAATCAACCCTGCTGAGCGTGCGGCCCGATCTGCGCGAGGCGCGCGTTGATCACGTCCCAGTTCAGGCCCGAGAGGACGTTGGCCACATAGTCCGCCTTCTTGGTCTGGTAGTCCGCAAAGTACGCGTGCTCCCAGGCGTCGACGGCGACCATGATATGCGTGTTCGCGAACAGACCGACATCGTGCTCGGTCCGGATGAGGTTATTGAAGAGCTTCTGCTCCTGGTAGTCGTACACGAGCACCGTCCAGCCGTGCGCGCTGAGGAGCGCCGCCTTCGCGTCGGCCAGCCAGGCGTCGAAGCTGCCGAACGACGCCTCGATGAGCTTCTTCGACTGGGCGCTCGGCTGCGTCGAGCCGTTGCCGATGTTCTCGAAGTACAGCTCGTGGAGCACCGTACCGTTGAAGGCGACCGGCTCGCGACGCTTCAGCTCGCTGTACGCGTTGTACGAGTAGTTCGGCGCGCTGCGGTCCGCCTTGCCAAGCTGCTCCCAGATCTCGTTGAGCTTCTTCACGTAGCCCTGGTACAGCGTGAAGTGCGCCTTGAGCTGCAGGTCGCTCAAGCCCTTGGCGTTGCCGCCGAGGAGGTTGTCGAAGTTCTTGGGTTCGCGCGCCATGGTCCCTCCTGAACGAGTACCGCGAGCAGTGCGTGCCGCGGGGTCAGGCGGCCGCTTTACCGCCGCCGCTCCCCGGTAGCAACCCTGCCGTACCAGGCGACACACCGCCGACTCACGACGCCAGCGGGCCTGACCTTCCGCGCAGGAAACTCCGGACGCCGGCTCGATCCGCGCCGTGAGCCGGCGAAGGAACGCCACGCCCCCACACCCCAGAGCGCAGCGCCCGAGCTGGCCCGATCGGCCGGCGCGCGTCCAAAAACCTCGTGAAACGTTGAACGCCGCCGCCGTTTCGGTCGATACTCCTGGAACTTGCTGTTCCTTCGCGCAGGGAGGCGACCTCGTTCATGCCGGCTCGTACACAGGGGACCCATCCGACGGCCGCGCTCGCGGCGGCGCTGTGCCTGCTCGGCGCAGCGGCTCACGCCGAGGCGCAGGAACCCGCGAGACCCGAAGGCTTCGCGCTCGACAGGTTCCAGCCTGCGCCCGCCGGCGACAGGATGTTCGGAGTCCAGTCCGCCTACACGGCAGGGAGCGCCACACCCCACCTCATGCTCCTCGGCGATTATGCCCAGGATCCGCTCGTGTTGCGGCGGTTGTCGGGGAACGAGGAGTTCGGTGACGGCAAGGTCGTCGGCAGCCAGCTCCTGCTCCACCTGAGCGCCTCGCTCTCTCTTTGGGAGCGCCTCACGGTGAACATCGATCTGCCCCTCGCGCTCCAGTCGGGCGACGGCGGGGCCGCCTCCGGCGCCTTGCTGCCGCAGCCGACCAGCAGCGCCCTCGGGGATCTCCGGCTCGGCGCGCGCGCGACGCTCTTCGGCGGCTACTTCGATCCGTTCCAGATCGCCCTCGGCGGCTACGTATGGCTGCCGACCGGCGATCCCGAGGCGTACTCGGGCGACGGCAGCGTGCGCGGCGGTCCGCAGCTCGTCCTCGGCGGCCACCTGGATCGCGCGGTGTGGTCGCTCGCCGCGGGGCCGGAGTTCCGGTCCACGAAGCAGTTCGCCAACGTCGAGCAGGGCATGACGGTGCACTGGGGCGCCGGCCTCGGGCTGCTGCTCGACGACGAGCGACGCCTGCAGATCGGCCCCGAGATCACCGGCGCCATCACGGTCACCGATGTCCAGCAGCGCACGACCAACCTGGAAGCCCTGCTCGGCGGGCGCTACCGCTTCGCGGACGACTTCGAGGCCGGGCTCGGCGTGGGCCCTGGCCTCACCCCCGGCGTCGGCACCCCCTCGTTCCGCGCGGTGGCCATGGTCTCCTACTCGCCCGAGGTGAAGCCGCCCGTGCAGGACCAGGACGCCGACGGCATCGCCGACGCGGACGACGCCTGCCCGCACACAGCGGGCGTCCGCAGCCCGGATCGCGCGAAGAACGGCTGTCCGCCGCCCAAGGACGCGGACCACGACGGCATCCTCGACGCGGTCGACGCCTGCCCCGCCGTGGCCGGCGTCGCCTCGCCGGACCCGAAGAAGAACGGCTGCCCGCCGCCAGGGGACCGCGACAAGGACGGCATCACGGACGACATCGACGCGTGCCCGGAGCAGGCCGGCCCGGCGAACGACGACCCGAAGCAGCACGGGTGCCCGCCGCCGCCCGATCGCGACGGGGACAAGGTCCCCGATGCGTCGGACGCCTGCCCGGATCTGGCCGGCCTCGTCACGACCGACCCGGCCACGAACGGCTGCCCGGGCGACACCGACGGCGACGGCATCCGCGACGACAAGGACGCCTGCCCGAACGAGAAGGGCAAGCCGAACGAAGATCCGACGCAGAACGGGTGCCCGGTCGCGGTCCGGGTGACCGAGACCGAGATCGTCATCCTGCAGCAGGTGCAGTTCGACATCGGCAAGGCGACCATCCGGCCGGTGAGCAACGAGCTGCTCGACGAGGTCGCCGGCGTGCTCAAGGACCACCCGGAGATCCTCAAGATCGAGGTCCAGGGCCACACGGACGACCGCGGCACGCGCCAGTTCAACACGAAGCTGAGCCAGGCGCGCGCGGAGTCGGTGCTGAAGGCGCTCGTCGATCGCGGCATCGCCGCCCAGCGCATGCAGGCGAAGGGCTACGGGCCCGACGTCCCGATCGCGGAGAACAAGACCGAGGCGGGTCGCCAGAAGAACCGGCGCGTCCAGTTCAACATCATCGAGAAGGAAAAGAAGCAGCCCTAGGCTGGAGGCGTCGATGGCAAAGCGATTGGCATTCACGGGGCTCACGAGCGCCGCGCTGCTCGGGGCGCTCTATGGGACCGCGAGCGCGGCTCCAGTGCGGCGGGTCCAGGTCGCGCAGCGGGGTGATTTCGTCCTCATCGGCAACACGCTGGCGCACGACTGCGCGTCGTCCACGCCCGCGCCGCTGGTGGGCACGGTCGGGACGTGCGGCACGGCCGCGACGCTGGCGGACTCGGCGCCCGACATCTACTGGCGGGGCGACAGCCCCCTCGCAGGACAGGCCGAGGCGAGCACCACCATCGATCCCGCGGCGGCCCGCAGCACCGCGGTCCTCAGCCTCCCCGCGGGCGCTCGGGTGACCCACGCGTACCTCTACTGGACGATGAGCCGCGACAGCGGCACCTCGGCCGATCTCACCGTGACCCTGGATCGGCCTGGCGTCTTCTCCTCCAGCGTGACCGGTACGGTCTCGGGCCAGACGGAGATCTCGGGCCTCGCCCACGCCCAGACGGTCGCCAACGTCACCTCGATCGTGCAGACGCGCGGCGCGGGGGCGTATCGCCTGAGCGGGATCTCCAACGGCACCGTTCTGAACAGCGTGAGCCAGCAGATCGCGTTCGCCGGCTGGTGGATGGTCGTGCTCTACGAGCTGACGACCGGGCCCGCGCGGAACCTCGCCGTCTTCGACGGGCTGGATCAGGTGATCGACGGCGCGACGGTGGGGTGGAGGATCTCGGGGTTCGTCGTCCCCTCGGGCGGGGGCCAGGCGAAGCTCGGCGTCGTCGGGTACGACGGCGACAGCTCGACCGGCGACGCGCTCGAGTGGAACGGGACCGCGCTGTTCGACGCGCAGAACCCGGTGAACAACTTCTTCAACAGCTCCCGCTCGTTCCTCGGCGCGCCGATGTCCTCGGCGGGCGATCTGCCGAGGCTCACCGGCGGGCCGCTGAGCATGAGCGGCATCGACATCGACGTGGTCCAGGTGCCGGCCGCCCTGCTCGCAGCCGGCGACACGGAGGCCCAGGTCGGAGCGGCCGTCAACGGCGCCGACAGCTACCTGCTCGGCGGCCTGATCACGTCGGTGCCGACGCGCCTCCCGGATCTCTCCACGTCGACCAAATCGGTCCTCGATCTCAACGGCGGCGGGGTCACGCCTGGGGACACGCTCGAATACACGATCATCGTCGCCAACACCGGGGATGACAACGCCGCGGCCGTCGTGCTGAGCGACCCGCTGCCCGCCGGGGTCACCTACGTGCCGGGCTCGCTCGAGATCGCCTCGGGCCCGAACCTGGGCGGCGTGACCGACGCGCCCGGCGATGACGAGGGCGAATACGTCGCGGCATCGAGGGCGGTCCGCGTCCGGCTCGGCGACGGCGCCGACGCGGCCCAGGGCGGGTCGCTCGGCGTCAACGAGACCACGACGGTGCGGTTCCGCGTGACCATCGATCCGGACACGGGCGGCGAGATCGCGAACCAGGCCATCATCACCGGGCAGAGCCCCGAGGGGGGCGCTGCCCAGGACTACCCGACGGACGGCAACGGCGCGGAGCCGGGCGCGCCGCCCACGGAGATCCTCGTCGACAGCGACGGCGACGGGCTGAGCGACGGAGACGAGAAGGCCGCTGGCACGGATCCGAACGACGTCGACACGGACGACGACGGCGTGCCCGACGGCGACGAGCAGCTCTGGGATCGCGACACCGACGGCGACGGCCTCATCAACGCGCGGGACGTCGACAGCGACAACGACGGGCTGCTCGACGGGACCGAGGTCGGGCTGGCGGACTGCGACGGCCCGGGGACGGACCCGCGGAAGGGGCACTGCGTGCCCGACGGCGACGCCGGGGCGACGACGACCGATCCGCTCGACGCGGACACCGACAACGGCGGCGTGCCCGACGGCTCGGAGGACGCCAACCTGAACGGCGTGCTCGACGCGGGCGAGACCGACCCGACGACCGGGCGCGGCGCCGACGACCGGCGCGCCGACACGGACGGCGACGGGCTCAGCGACGCTCTCGAGAGGACGCTCGGCACCGATCCGAACGACGCCGACAGCGACGACGACGGCGTGCGCGACGGCGACGAGCCGAACCCGACGGACGACAACGACGGCGACGGGCTGATCAACCCGCTCGACATCGACAGCGACGACGACGGCCTCTTCGACGGCACCGAGCTCGGCCTGGGCTGCGACGGTCCGGGCACCGACGCGGCGGCGGGCAACTGCGCTCCCGACGGCGACGCGGGCGCCACCAGGACGTCGCCGCTCGAGGCCGACACCGACCGCGGCGGCGCGAGCGACGGCTCCGAGGACACCAACCTGAACGGCGTGCTCGATGCGGGCGAGACCGACCCCCGCTCCGGCCACGGCGACGACGATCCGCAGAACGCGGACACCGACCACGACGGGCTGAGCGATGATCTCGAGGTCTCGCTCGGCACGGACCCGAACGACGCCGACACCGACGGTGACGGCGTCCGCGACGGGCTCGAGCCGAACCCGGCTCACGACACGGACGGCGACGGGCTCGTCAACGCGCTCGACGTCGACAGCGACAACGACGGCCTCTTCGACGGCACCGAGCTCGGCCTGGGCTGCAACGGCCCTGGCACCGCGCCGTCGCGGCACTGCGTACCGGACGAGGACGCCGGCGCCACGAAGACGTCGCCGCTCGACGCGGACACGGACAAGGGCGGCACGACCGATGGATCCGAGGACGCCAACCTGAACGGCGTCGCGGACGACGGCGAGACCGACCCGACCCGCGGGCACGCCGATGACGATGACGAGAACAACGACCGGGACGACGACGGGCTGAGCGACGACCTCGAGAGGACGCTGGGCACGGACCCCGGCGACGCGGACTCGGACGACGACGGCGTGCGGGACGGGCAGGAGCCGAACCCGTCGGACGACGCGGACGGCGACGGGCTCATCCACCCCCTCGACGTGGACAGCGACGACGACGGCCTCTTCGACGGCACGGAGATGGGCCTCGCCTGCGACGGCCCCGGAACCGACGCGGACGCCGGGCACTGCACGGCGGACGGGGACAGCGGGGCCACGACGACGTCGGCGCTGAACCGTGACAGCGACCGAGGCGGCACGACCGACGGCTCGGAGGACGCCAACCTGAACGGCGTGCGCGAGGCCAGCGAGACCGACCCGACCGCCGGCCACGGCGCCGACGACAGCCACAACGCCGACGGAGACGCCGACGGGCTGAGCGACGATCTCGAGGTGTTCCTCGGCTCGAACCCCGAAGATCGCGACACCGACAACGACGGCCTGCTCGACGGCGAGGAGCCGAACCCCAGCGACGACGGCGACGGCGACGGCCAGGCCGACGTCCTGGACGCGGACAGCGACGGCGATGGGCTCTTCGACGGCACCGAGGCGGGGAAGGACTGCGCGGACGCGGACACCGACGCCGCCGCCGAGAGCTGCATGCCCGACGCCGACGGCGGGACCACCACGACGAGCGTGGTGAATCCCGACACGGACCGCGGCGGCCAGAGCGACGGCGATGAGGACCTGAGCCACGACGGCAAGGTCGACGAGGGCGAGACCGATCCGAACGACCCCGGGGACGATCGCGGCGATCGCGACGGCGACGGCCTCTCGAACAGCGAGGAGACCGCGCTCGGCACCGATCCGGACGACGCCGACAGCGACGACGACGGCGCGCTCGACGGCGAGGAGATCGAGCCTGGCGTCGATACGGACGGGGACGGGAAGATCAACGCGCTCGATCCCGACAGCGACGACGACGGGCTCTTCGATGGGACCGAGCTGGGCAAGGGCTGCTCGCACGAGGACACCGACGCCGACGCGGAGACCTGCGTGCCGGACGGCGACGAGGGGGAAACGACGACCTCGCCGACGCAGGCCGACACCGATGGCGGCGGCGCGATCGACGGCGAGGAGGACGCGGACCACGACGGCGTGGTCGACGAGGGCGAGCGCGATCCGAACAACCCGGCGGACGATCAGCCTGCGGAGTGCGAGCAGGACAGCGCCTGCGGCACAGGGATGGTGTGCGACGAGGCCACGAAGGAGTGCGTCCCGGGCTGCCGCAACTCCGACGACACGATCGGTCCGTGCACGACGCCGCTCCCCGGTGAGGGCGTCGTGGTGCAAGGCGGCGGCTGCGCCTGCACGGTGGGCGCGGACGGCGACGGCGGTCGCTCGGCGCCGTGGGCCTTGCTCGCGGCCGGCGCCTGCGCCGCCGCGCTGCACCGGCGCCGCCGGCGCAGCTGAGCTCTCCCCCCCGGGCGCCCCCGCGTCGCGCAGCAGGGGGCGCCTGTGCTACAAGCCAACGGAATAACTATGCTTTTATGCGAGGCGCGCCCGCCCGCGGGGCGCCTCTGCCTGCGACGACCGATGCGCCGTGGGTTGCCATCGGCCGTCCGTGGCTTAACGATGTTTTCTCACGGGAGAGTGCCTCTTGCCCCGACCTTCTGATTCCGTCGTCCGTGCCATCACGATGGATGGCGCCTTTCGCGTCATCACGGCGCTGACCACCGAGACCGTGCGGGGGGCCGTCGCGGTGCAAGCTGCGACCGGCGCGACCGCGCAGCGGCTGGGAGAGCTGATCACCGGCGCCATCCTCGTGCGCGAGGCGATGGCCCCGAACCTGCGGGTCCAGGCGATCGTCAAGGGCGCGGCCGGTCACGGGAGCCTGGTGGCCGACTCGCACCCGGACGGCACGAGCCGCGGCCTGGTCAACCTCGGCAAGGGGGCCACGGCGGAGAGCGCGGTGGAGATCGGCGGAGGGTCGCTGCTTCAGGTCATGCGCACGCTGCCGAGCGGCATGCTCCACCAGGGGGTCGTCGAGATCCCGACCGAGGGCGGCATCTCCGCGGGCCTGATGGCGTACATGCAGGAATCGGAGCAGGTCGTCTCCATGATCGCGGTGGCGACGCTGATCGGCGAGGACGGCGTCGGCGCCTCCGGCGGCTACCTCGTGCAGCTGCTCCCGGAGGTCGAGCGCGGTCCGCTCATGGTGATGACCGAGCGGCTCAAGGATTTCGAGCGCCTCGACGACGTGCTCGCGCACGAGGGAGCCTCGGCGGACGTGCTGCTCGGCGAGCTGCTCTACGGCATGCCGTTCTCGCGGCTCGACGACTCGCCGCTCAGCTTCAGCTGCCGCTGCAGCGAGCTCCGGGTCATGGCCACGCTGGCGAGCCTGCCGCGGAGCGACATCGAGGAGATGGTCACGGACGGGAAGGTCCTCGACATCCGCTGCGATTATTGCGGGAAGGACTACCAGGTGTCGCCGTCGCAGCTCCGCTCGCTGCTGACCACAAGCTGAGCGGCCGCGCGCCCGCGCGCAGCAGGCGCGACCTCACGCTGGCTGGCCGGGCGAGAGGCCGCGGCTCACGAACGCGATGACCCGCTCGATCTCCGCCTCGTCGTCCCACGCCGCGTCGGGAGCGATGAACACGCGGTGGAGGATGTACCCCGCGAACGTCGAGACGATGCAGCGCAGGACGAGGGGCGGCGGCCACGGGACGACCTGCCCGTCGCGCTGGAAGCGCTCGATCAGGGCGATCCCCTTCGCGAGGATCGGCGCGTACACCCGGCTGGCGATGCCGATCCGCAGCTCGGCGTCGAACGGCAGCTCCTGCGCGAGGATGCGCGCGAGCTGCGGGTGCGCGCGGACGAACGCGGTGCGCTCGGCGAGGAGCGCCCGCAGGAACGCCTCGAAGGTCGGGTAGCTCGCGTCGAAGAGCGGATCCATGGAGCGCGCCATCGCGGGCCCCACGAGGTGCTCGATGGCGGGACCGAGCACCCCCAGGAGGAGGTCCCTCTTGCTCGGGAAGTACTTGAAGATCGTCGCCTCGGCGACCCCTGCGCGCCGGGCGATGTCCCGCGTCGCGGTCCCGTGGAAGCCCTGCTCGGCGAAGGCCGCCACGGCGGCCTCGACGATCTTCTTCTGCGCCTCGGTCAGCGTGTCGCTCGAGCGCGGTCGTCGGCTCATCGGCGCTCTCCCTGGCCACCGTCGGCCTCGGCCCTGCGCGTGAAGAGCCGGTCGAGGGCCCGGCGGAGCTCGCCCTCGTCGAGCGGATCGCTGCGCACGCTGACATGGCCGTCGGGCCGGACGAGGACGGCGGCCGCCGACGCGGCGCCGTACGTCGCGTGGGCGTGCCCGTCGGGATCCGCATAGCCTCCGGCCTCGGGCGCGCCGATGACCAGGGCCTCGAGGTCGGGTCCCCGGAGCTGCGCGGCGAGCTTCCGTGCCTGCTCGCGCGCCCCGCCGTCCGCCTGCGGGCCGGTGAAGAGCAGCAGCATCCATTCTGCGCCGCGCATCAGGTCGAAGAGGTGGACCTGCGCGCCCGCCTCGCTGCGCAGCACGACGTCCGGCGCGCGATCCCCGGCGTGGGGCCCGCGCTCGGGAGGGCTTCCGATCTGCACGGAGAGCGGGCTGTTCCGGTAGCGGATCTTGAGCTGCGAGAGGAATCCCACGATCCGGCGCTGCACGGCGGGGATGCCGAGGAGGCGGACCGCGAGGCGCGGCGCGACCGCGCGCAGCGTCCGGCCCAGCGGACCGTGCCCTGCCATGAGCCCGAAGAGGCGGTCCGTGAAATCGACGAGCCGACGGGCGACAGGCAGCCGCTCCAGCTCGTAGGTGTCCAGCAGCCATGCTGGCATCCGGCCTCGTTCGACGGCTGCGAGCTTCCACGCCAGGTTGTAGGCGTCCTGGATTCCGGTGTTCATGCCCTGCCCCCCGGCCGGGCTGTGGATATGCGCCGCGTCTCCGGCGAGGAAGATCCGGCCCTTGCGCAGCCGCGTGGCCACGCGGTGGTGCAGCCGGTAGCGCGAGAGGACGATCGCCCTCTCGACCTTGAACGATACCGGGATCATCTCGCGCATCGCGGCCTCGAACTCCTCGAGCGAGACCGGCGCGCCGTGCGCCGGCGACGGCTCGGGCTGGATGAGGACGACCCGGAACCGATGCGCGCCGGGCACCGGAAAGGCCGCTGCGACGCCGCGACGCGAGGGGCTGATGTAGATCTCGCCGTCCGGCAGCGGCCAGTCGACGATGAGGTCGCCGAGCATGCAGTGATCGTCGTAGGTGTCGCCCTCGAAGGCGATGTCCGCGCCCTTGCGGACGGCGCTGCGCGCGCCGTCGCAGCCGAGGAGCCACCTGGCGCGCACCTCCTCGATGCTCCCATCGGCCCGGCGGAGCGTGCAGGAGACGCCGGCGCTGTCCTGCGTGTAGGAGGCGAGCTCGACGCCGCGCTCGAGCGTCACGCCGAGCCCGGCTAGCCGGGAGCCCAGGACGCGCTCGGTGTCGAACTGCTGGACGGTGAAGATGCCCGGGATCGGCGTGGATAGCTCCGGGAAGTCGAGGGTCGGCAGCCGGGCGCGCCGTCCGTTCGAGAGGAGGACGTTGAGCCCTCCCACGCGCACGGCGTGTTCCATTGCGGCACCGAGGAGCCCCATCCTGCTGAAGAGCTCCATCGTCCGCGTCTGCACGGCGAGCGCCCGCGAGTGATCCGGCGGCGGCTCCGTTGCCTTGTCCACGATCCGCACCGTGAGCCCCCGCCGGGCGAGCTCCCCGGCCATCGTCAACCCGGTCGGCCCTCCGCCGACCACCAGCGCATCCAGTGCTCCTGTCATTCCCCGCCTCCGATTTGGTGAGTAAGTACTTACTCACTATAGGAAGGAGCGACGGGTTGGCAAGGAGCGACCGAACTCCCCGCTCATCCGCCCCGCCCCACCCTCGATTGGCGGACCGCCCGCGTGCTCCCCCAGCGAGATGGATGCAATGGTCGCCGCATGGAAGAGGTCCACGTCAATGTCTACATCCACGCGCCGGTCGAGCGGGTCTTCGACGCGGTGGCTGACCACGAGCGCTTCCTGCGCTCCGGGGACGGCACCCACACGAAGGTCGTCCGGCCAGGGCTCACCGAGCACAACGGCCTCGGCGCCCTCCGCGAGGTGCGCGTCGGGAAGCGGATCCGCTACGTCGAGGAGATCACGGCCTTCGAGCGGCCGTCCTCGTTCGACTACCAGATCGTCGAGAGCACGCAGCCGCTCCGGCACCAGGGCTCGCGTCTCCGCTTCACCCCGCGCGGCGAGGGCACGGAGATCGACTGGACATCGCGCTTCGACATCCCGCTGCCGCTCGTCGGCAAGCCGCTCGGGTCGCTCGCCAGGCGCATGTTCATCGCGGCGTTCACCGAGCTGCTGCTCGCCGAAAAGGCGCGGCTCGAGGCCTCGCAGCCCACGCGCGCCACGTGACCCCCTCGCGCCCTCGCCGACAGGCAGCGCTCAGAGGGACATCACCTTCGCCTCGAAGAAGGGGCGATCCTTGGACTCTGCGGTTCGGTGCTGCTCGATCTGTGGCCAATGCATGTAGACGGATACCTTATCATCTACGACATCGGCAGAAAGTTCCCATGGCCAGCCTCTTGCTGATGTCAGACGGTCTCGTATAAGCTGTTGGCCTCAACTTCCTTCCGTTCGGCCTTCGGATTTGGTCGAGCTGTCGCAGGGGTGTTCAAGATGCGACCGATGGTGAGGTGTGCGTCGCTGCTCGGCCAGATGGCCTCTGGAGCAGCTCGTATCGGGGGTTCCGGGGGGAAGCTGTCGACGAGGGCAGGAGCGCCACCGCAGCTGGGCAGTCGCGGTAATCGGGCCAACCGAGTCAACAGATCGAGCTGCTGGCCGAACGGAGCCACCGCGCTCTGTGCCATCTCGCTGCTGACGCTCGTGGCATGTGCCCAAGGCGCCAGCCTGGACGGCGAGAGCACGGGGGCCGGCGGCGCCAGCTCGGGTGGAGCGCCGTCGTCCAGCTCGGCCGGCGCCGGCTCCTCTGTGTCTGCAACGAGCAGCACGACAGCGAGCGGCACGACGGGCGCGACAGGCGGCTCGTCCAGCGCGGGCGGGACCGTCACGATCGCAGCGGTGAGCGGCTCGGCAGGCTCAGGTGGCGCCGACGGCACGGGCGGCGCCGGAGGCTTGGGCGGCGCTGGCGGTGAGGACGCCACGGGCTCAACGACGAGCAGCTCCGCGAGCAGCTCGGCCAGCTCCTCCGCGAGCAGCTCGGCCAGCTCCTCCGCCAGCAGCTCGGCCAGCTCCTCCGCCAGCAGCACGACAGGCGCCGGAGGCGGTACCGCCACGAGCTCCACTGCCGCAAGCTCCACCACCGGCGGCGATCCCACGGGGGAACTCGAGGTGCAGTACGCCACGAGAGACGCCGCCGCCACCCCCGCCTTTCTCTCCTTCAAGGTCCAGGTCAAGAACACCGGGAGTGCGAGCGTCCCGCTCCAGGATGTGACGATTCGCTACTGGTTCACGGCCGACGGTTTCACGTCGGCACTGATGAGCAACTGCGACTTCGCGTCGGTCATCGGTGGGCGCGACAACATCATCAGGACGTTTCACGAAGCGTCTGGCACGGACGCCGATCACTACCTCGAGATCGGCTTCGCATCCGCCACAGGCAGCCTCGCCCCGGGCGCCACCTCGGGATACGCAGAGATTGCCATCTACAACGCGAACTACGATAAGCTGACGCAGGCCAACGACTACTCCTTCAGCGCGACGGCGACCGCTTTCACGCCTTCGATGCAGGTGACCGGGTACCGCGCCGGCGAGCTCGCCTGGGGTATCGAGCCCTAGCTCGGCCGCACGCTTCCGCGGCTCCGCAACGCCGCGCTCGGCTGCCCGCGGCGGACGCGCCTCCGGTGGCCGCCGGCGCCTCGATGCGCGCGCGCCCCTCGTTTGCCTGCCCAGATCTCACACCGATCCAGCGCCTCCACGGAGGGGCACCTCGGCGCACCCGCTCGTGTGCTGTGGCAGCCTGTCTCGCCGCGCGCGCACGCCACACCCCGCAACATGCCGTTACACGCCCAGACCCGTCCCAGGCGGCCGCAATGTAACCAATTTTCCATGGAGTTCTGCCCTGCCCTGAGACGCGATCGCTTCCGCTGCGCCTGGAGACGGGCAGCACGGGCGGCACCATCCTTGAATGGCCCCGCTCGGACCCTGAACTCTATGGATGCCAACGCGCGCGCAACCCGTCCTCCCCCGTCGTCCCACACCCGGCCTGTGCAGGCCCCGATCTCACGTGATGCGCCGCGGAGCGGGCCGAGGCCCGGACACGGCCCCGATCCGTTCGACGCCTTGAAGCGGCGGGCCGCGGACACGCCTGGGCTCATCAGCTTCGCGGGCGGGCTGCCCGCCCCGGGCGAGTTCCCGCGCGCGAAGCTCGCGGCCTCGTTCGTTCGCGCCCTTCAGAACCCCAGCTGCCCGGCGCTCCAGTACGGCTGGCCCGAGGGCGACGAGGACCTCCGCGCCTGGATCGCCGGGCAGCTGCGCCGGCGCGGCGCCCAGGTGGCTCGCGACGACGTCATCGTGACCAGCGGCGCACAGCAGGCCGTGTCCCTCGCCGCGCAGCTGCTGCTCCGCGGACCGCGCGCCAGGACCGGCGTCGACCGCGAGAGCTACCCCGGGGCGCTCGATCTGTTCCGGGAGCTCGGCGCGACCGTCGTCGATGACGGCAGCCACGTCGATGCCTATTACCTCATGCCCGCCGTCTCCAACCCGCGTGGACGCAAGCTGTCGCGCAGCGATCGAGCCAGGGTCCTCTCGACCCTGCGGCCCATCATCGAGGACGACGCTTACGCGGATCTGTCCTTTGACGGCGCCGCCCCGCGACCGCTCCTCGCCGAAGCGCCCGATCGCGTGTTCCACGTCGGGACGTTCTCGAAGACGCTCTGCCCCGGGCTCCGCATCGGCTGGCTCGTGCCCCCGCGCTCGCTCCGGGCCGAGATCCTCCAGCTGAAGCAATCCGACGACCTGCAGGCAGCCAGCCTGCCGCAGGCCGTCCTGGAAGACTACCTCCGCACAGAAAACTTCGATCAGCGGCTCGTTCGCCTGCGGGAGTTCTACGGCCGCCGCGCCGACCGGATGGAGCGGGCGCTCCGGAGGCACCTGCCCGGCTGGCGGTTCGACCCCCCCACCGGCGGCTTCGCGATCTGGGTCGAGCCCGACGCCGAGCCGAACGAGGCCTTCCTCCTGGCCGCCGCCATCGAGCACGGCGTCGCCTTCGACCCGGGCTCGCTGTTCCGGGCCCACGGCGCCGTGAGCCCGTTCGCCCTCCGGCTCTGCTTCTCCTCGGTGGCGTGCGACGAGGACCTCGACGAGGGCGTGCGCCGCCTCGCGCGGTGCTGGGCCGAGGTCGCGTAGCGTCGCCAGCGCGCCGATTCACGCCAGATTCACGCCAGCGCCCCGATCACGTCGAGGCGCTGACCGAGCACCACCGTGGACGCCGCCGCGGGCCGCTCACTGCGCCAGCGGGCCGCCCGGCTTGTGCGGGACCGGCGGGCGGCGATCGAGCAGCTCCCGCGCCGCGGCCCGGACGACCGCGGGCACGTCCGCCGCCGCCGCGAGCCGCAGGAGCTCGGGCCGCAGGAGGAGGCGCACCATGGGCACCGCGATCTCCTGCGGCGCGCCCGGGTTCTGCACGATCGCCATGCGCACCCGCGCGCGCTGCGGCCACTCGGGGTGCTTCGCGATCTCCGTCAGGACCTCCGCGCTCGCCGGGCGCCGCGCCGCGAGGCGGACGACGTCATCCTCGGTCAAGCGCGGGTTGTCGAGCAGGTTGCGGATGACGAGCGGGTGCGGGTCCCGGAGCAAGGCTTCGAAGGCCGCGCGGGTCGGCCGCCGGGCCAGCGCGCGCCGCTCGCCGAGCGTGAGCGCGCGACCGGCGCTCGACGTGGCGAGGAGCCGCTCGTCGGGCGCCGGCGAGGCCGGCTGCACCTCGGGCCGCCGCGCCTTGCGGCGCAAGAGGCGCGAGAGCGGCAGCAGGGCATGGGAGGACGCGAGCTCCCGGAGCTGCTCGACGCGCTCCGAGAGCGCAGGATCCGCGAGGATCGGCACGACGGCACCCAGCACGTCGCGCGCGAGGGGGTTGGCCTGCTCGGCGTCGCGGCAGAGGTCGTCGAGCGCGCGGGCGACCGAGGGCGGGTCGGCCCGCAGCACCTCGCTCCGCAGGTACGCGACCCGCAGCCGGAGCTCCTTCAAGGACGAGACGGCTCGCCTCCATCGCCCGGCCAACGCATCCACGCCGTCAATCTACATCGCCGGCGTCCCGGCGTGGAGCGCGTGCCAGGCAGTTTGCGCTACGCAACGTGCGCGGGGCGGTTATCCTGCGCCGCGCCATGAGGGGACGGCGAAGCCGATCCCCGATCGTTGGAGGGGACGGAGCAGCCGATCCCCGGTTGCTGACGCGGACGGCGCAGCCGATCCCCGTCTCGAAAGGGAGGAGTCGCATGTCCGAAAAGGTTTCGTTCCCCGCGAAGGACGGGTCCTCGGCGACCGGCGAGATCGTCTGGCCGAAGCAGGGGGACAAGTCGCCTGCCGTCGTCCTGATCCAGGAGTGGTGGGGTGTGAACGACCACATCCGCTCTCTGCTCGACCGGCTCGCCGATGCCGGGTTCATCGCCCTCGCGCCCGACCTCTACCACGGCAAGACCACCAAGGATGCCACCGAGGCCAACCGGCTGATGGTCGAGCTCGACAAGCCGCGCGCCCTCGCGGAGATCGCCGGCGCCGTCCGCTTCCTGTCGGCGCACGAGCGGTCGACCGGCAAGGTCGGCGTCATCGGGTTCTGCATGGGCGGCGCGCTGAGCTTCGCCGCCGCGGCGACGATCCCCGAGCTCGAGGCCGCGGTGCCCTTCTATGGCATCCCGAGCCCCGCGCCCGACTATGCGCGCGTCAAGGCGCCGATCCTCGCCCACTTCGCCGCGCGCGACGGCTGGGCCACGCCGGCCGCCGCCGAGGCGATCCAGAAGGAGCTCGCCGCCCACGGCCAGTCCATGGAGCTCCACGTCTATGACGCCGACCACGCGTTCGTGAACGACACGCGCCCCGAGGTCTACGCCCCCGAGGCCGCCAAGCTCGCGTGGAAACGGAGCATCGCGTTCCTGAAGCAGCACCTCGGCTGAACATCGGCTGAGCACGACGCCGCGGACCTTCCCCGGGCTCCGCGGGGCGCGCGGGGCGTCGACCGGGCGCGTTCTTTGCCGTCGCGCAGGGAACCCTGATATACACGCAACCATGGCCCTCCCCCCGGTACTCCCGGGCTCGATCCAGCAGGCGGAGTCGCCGATCGACCGAGCGCTCTCGCTGGCGCTCGCGGGAGAGCGGGACGCCGCGCTGCGCTGGGCCGCTGCGCTGGTCCGGCACGACCCGACGATGCCGTCGGCGCTCTGCCTCTGCGGTCGCCTCCTCGGCGAGCTGAACCGGCACGAGGCCGCGCGCGAGGCGTGCTCCACCGCGATCGCCCGCGCGATCGACCTCGAGAACCTGCCGCTGGCCGTGGCGGCCGCGCGCGAGAGCGAGCGCTTCGGCGGCGATCCCGGGCCCGGGCTCGACCTGATCGCCGGGGCGTTCTGCCGGGACTCGCCGCGGCTCGGCGAGGGCGCGCCGCCGCCGCCGCCCCTGCCGGCCGCCGAGGCGTTCCAGCCGCTCGCCTCCGTGCTCACCGGCGCGCTCCTGCTCAACAAGGCGACGGAGATCATCCACGACGCCACGCGCAGGCTGGCCGCCCAGACCGATCACCCCGGGATCGCGCCCCAGCCGGTCTTCTCGTCCGTCGGGCGCGACGCGCTCCGCGCCCTGTGCGCCGCCTTCACGCCCATCTGGGTGGCGGCGGGGGCGATTGTGATCGAGCAGGGCGCCGCGCGCAGCGAGGCCTACTTCGTCGCGCGCGGGGAGCTCGAGGCGCGGCGCCGGCGCGTGGACGAGGAGATCATCCTCGCCCGGCTCACGAACGGCGCCATGTTCGGCGAGATGGCGCTGCTCTCCCGGGCCCCGCGCACCGGGAGCGTCGTCGCCACGCGGCCCTCCATCGTGCTCGAGGTGAAGCGCGACGCCATCGACGACATCGCGCAGCGCGAGCCCGAGGTCGGCCTGGAGCTCGCGGCCTACTGCCGGGACCGCATGGTGGAGAACCTCGTCCGGATGAGCGACGTGCTCCGCGTCGTGCCCGAGGCCGACAGGCCCGCGCTCGTGAAGCGGTTCCGCACGCGCACGTTCGAGAAGAACGAGCGGCTGCTCGTCCAGGATGAGCGCCCCCCCGGCCTGTTCCTCATCGCCTCCGGAGAGGTCGCCGTCGTCCGGCGCGACGCGGCGGACGACGCCCGCGTCGAGCCGCTCGTGCTCTCGACGCTCGGCCCCGGCGACGTCGCCGGCGAGATCGCGATGGTCCTCCGCCGCGCGGCGAACGCCGATGTGATCGCCGTCCACCCCACCGTGACGCTGTACCTTCCGGCCACCGAGTTCATGGGTCTGGTCGAGGATCACCCGGCCGTGCTGGCGCAACTCTACAAGCTCGCCGTCCAGCGCGACGACGAGACCACGAGCATCATGGCCGAGGAGGTCTCCGTGGCCGAGGACTTCGTGTTGATCTAGGGTACCGATCCGATCGAAAAAATTGACGAAACGAACCACGGATGTGCGGAGGTTTTGTTGTTGTCGCTTCTGTGTCTCTGTGGTTCAAACTCTCTCTCGCGCGGCGTTTCAACCTGTTCGGTGCTCTAGCGACGTCCCACGAGCACGCGGCGGGTGCACCGATTGACGCTCCGCGCCACGCCCCGTAGACTTTCAGTCTATCCGTTGTTGTTGACCGGCACTGAACAACCACCAGCGTAGGGAAGGCCACGCTCGCATCACAGGTCCTGCGACAATGACGACGAACGCGTTCGCGCTGGAGGGACAGGTGCTGGTCGGCCGATATCGGCTGCTCCGCCCCCTCAGCTCGGGCAGCATGGGCACCGTCTGGCGCGCGGACGATCTCACGCTGGGCTCGCCGGTCGCGATCAAGATGCTCGGGCCTCTCTACGCGAAGGACGAGACGGTCCGCGCGCGCTTCTACCAGGAGGCGCAGGCGGCGGCGGCGCTCCGCAGCCCGAACGTCGTGCAGATCCTCGATCACGGCGTCGAGAACGACGTCCCCTTCATCGCGATGGAGCTCCTCGAGGGCGAGGACCTCGCGCACCGGCTCGAGCGTGTCGGCGCGCTCGAGCCGGCCGATACGGCGCGCATCTTCGCCGACGTCGCGCGCGCCGTGCGCAAGGCCCACGACGCCGGCATCGTCCACCGCGACCTCAAGCCCGACAACATCTTCCTCGCCCTCGACGACGACCGGGAGGTGGCCAAGGTCCTCGATTTCGGCGTCGCCAAGACGCGCATGTCCGGCAAAGAGGGCATCGGGACGCAGGCGGGCGTGCTGATCGGGACGCTGCCGTACATGAGCCCTGAGCAGGCGCAGGGCGCGACAGTCGATTATCGGTCGGACCTCTGGGCGCTCGGGGTGATCGCGTTCGAGTGCGTGTGCGGCCGGGCGGCGATCACGGCCGAGGCGCCTGGCGCGATGATCCTCGAGATATGCAGTGATCCGCTGCCTGTCCCCTCGAAGGTGGCGTCTGTGCCCGTGCCGCCGGCGTTCGACGAGTGGTTCATGCAGGCGTGCAGCCGTGACCCGAACGGGCGGTTCGCCTCGGCGACGGCGATGGTCGACGCGCTGCGCGACGCGCTCTTGCCGCCCAGCGACGCGCAGGAGGGCGGGCGCGCCTCGGTGAGCTCGATCCCCGGGGGCGCGGGCACCGCGTCGCCCTCCGTCCCGCCGATGTCCGCCGCGCCGCTCTCCGCCGCGCCGCTCTCCGCCGCGCCGCTCTCCGGTCCGCCGATCTCGACCTCCCCGCTCTCCGTCTCGCCGGGTGGGAGCGTGGCCTCGCGGCCGGGCCTCTACGACGAGGCGGGGGCCGACTCGAGGCCTCGCCGCAGGATCCCGGTCCCGGCCGTCGCGCTCGGCCTCGCGGCTTCGGTCCTCTGCGGGGTGCTCTTCATCGGCTGGCGCGCGCTCGGCGAAGATCCGATCCCGCATGCACCGCCGTCCGGCGCGGCCTCGCCGCCGGGGACGCTCGAGACACCGCCTGTCGTCGTCCCGGCGAGCAATCCGCCGGCGGAAGCGAATTCGCCCAGGGGGGCGCCCGAGCTCGCGCCTTCCCAGGACAAGACGGCCGCGGCGACCTCGACGCCCGCGCCCCGCGCCGGCTCCGCGCTGGATGCCAGCGCTCCGGCCGCGGCCGCCTCCTCGGCCCAGGCGGCGCCCGCTCGCCCGGGCAAGGCCGCGTCCTCCTCGCCGCGGCCCAGGTCCGCGGCCCCGCCCGCGGCCTCCAGCGCGACGCGCCCCAGGTCCGACCGCCTCGGCTTCTGAGGAGACGAATGCGCGCGCGATCGAGCGTCTCGGGCACCGCCACCATCTCGTTCGCGCTCGCGCTCGCGCTCGCGCTCGCGCTCGCGGCCACCGCGCGGGCGGCCGACGTCGACCCCGCCACCATGAACGCCGCCCGGGCCCTCGCCGAGGAGGGCCTCGACCTCTTCGACAAGGGCCAGTATGCGGCGGCGCTCGACAAGTTCGGGCGCGCGGACCAGCTGATCCAGGCGCCGACGATCGACCTCTATGCCGCGCGGTGCCTCGAGCAGCTCGGGCGCCTCATCGAGGCCTCCGAGCGCTACCTGCAAGTGAGCCGCACCTCGCTCGATGCCTCGGCCAGCGACGTCTTCAAGGCCGCTGTCGCCGACGCCGGGAAAGCGTACGACGATCTCAAGCCACGAATCCCCAGGCTCGCTGTGGCGGTGCGCGGCGCCCCGGAGCGCGAGGTGCAGATCACCATCGACGGTAAGCCGATGCCGCCGGCGCTGGTGGGGGTCAGCCAGCCTGTCGATCCTGGCAAGCACGTCGTCGAGGCCGTGTGGACGGGGCGTGTCGTCCGGCGGGAGGTCGCGCTGCAGGAGCGGCAGGAGGCGGCGGTCACGCTCGAGTTCCCCGTCGGTGTCCGCCCGCCCATCGTCCTCCCCCCGCCTGCCGGCCCCGCACCGGGGACCACGCAGCGCGTGCTCGGCTGGACCGCCGTCGGCACGGGCGCCGCGGCGCTCGTGGCCGGTGGCGTCACGTTCGGCATCACGAGCGCGCTGCGCAGCGATCTTATCGACCTCGGGTGCACCGAGGACGTCGTGTGCCCGGACACGCCGAAGACGCGCGACAAGCTGGGCTCGTACAACGACATGCGCCTCGTCCCTGCGCCGGCGTTCATCGTGGGCGGGGCGCTCGCCGCGGGCGGCGTCGCGCTGCTCCTCACCGCACCGTCGGCGGCGGCGAAGCCCAAGGGCGCAGCGGTCCGTCCATGGATATCGCCGTGGGGTGCCGGGATCGCGGGGGTGTTTTGATGAAACGCAACGGCTTCATGATCCTTGGCGGCGCGGTCGGCCTGGCCGGCGCGCTGGGCGGGTGCTTCGACGAGGGCGTGCTCGTGCCGGGCGCCATCAGCGGCAGCGGCGCCGCGCAAGGGGGGATGGGCGGTGTGGGCGCCGCGGGAGGCGCGGGCGGCACGGGCGGCGCAGGCGCCGCGGGAGGCGCGGGCGGCGCAGGCGCCGCGGGAGGCGCGGGCGGCAACGAGCCCTGCACGCCTTGTTATACAGGCCCCGAAGCGACCAAGGGGGTCGGCGAGTGCAAGGAAGGCTGCCTGCGCGGCGGCTCGTGCGACGGCGAGGTGGTCCCCACGGCCGAGGGCTGTACGACGAAGGAGAACGACGAGAGCTGCGACGGCGTGGCGGCGTGCATCGGAGCGCACGACTGGAGCGCCAAGCTCGGAGGGAACGGCGACCAGATCGGGGTTGACGTCACGTTCGACAGGGAAGGACATATCCTGGTCGCGGGTGCCTTCAGCACCAGCCTGGATTCCGTCGGCAGCCAGGGAGCGCCCGTCGGCAGCCTGGGAGCGTACGACGGCTTCGTCGTCCAGCTCGGTCCCGGCGGCGCGAGGGGGTGGTCGAAGGCGTTCGGGGGGAACGGCTCGGATTTTTCCACTCGCGTGGCGCTCGACAAGAACGGCGGCGTGATCCTGGCCGGGACCTTCGAAAACACACTTAACTTCGACGGGGCGTCGCTCACGAGCGCAGGCAGCTCGGACGTGTTCGTGGCGAAGCTCGACGCGATTGGCGGCCTGGACTGGATCAAGACGATCGCCGGTCCGAGCGTCGATAGAGTTTACGGGCTCGCGGTGGATTCGAACGACAACATCGTCGTCGCTGGCAGTTTCACCGACTCGGCCGACGTGCTGGGCGGGCAGCGGATGGGCGGGAACCACCTGGCGAGCAAGGGTGGAGAGGACATCTTCGTCGTGAAGATGGACGCCCTCGGGAACCTCGCCTGGAGCAGGAACTTCGGCGATACGACAGCTGAGGTCGCGAACGACGCTGCCGTCACGCCCGACGGAGGCGTGGTCCTGGTCGGCCGCATCGCAGGCAGGGTGTACTTCGGGACGACGCTCCTCACGGCTCAGGGCGACGACGCCTTCATCGCGAAGCTCGACGGGAGCGGGACGCCGCTCTGGGCCAAGATGTTCGGCGACACCATGAGCCAGGAATTCACGGCGGTCGCGGTGGACGCGAAGGGGGACATCGTCGTCGCAGGGAGCACCGGGGGAACGATCAATTTCGACGGAGCGCCGCGGAGATACGCCGGAGGAAACGACGCGGTCGTCGCCGCCTTCAACGCGGAGGGCAAGCACCTCTGGAACCGTCTGTACGGGGACGCCCGAGATCAGAAGGCGCTGGGGGTGGCGGTCGACCAGGCGGGCAACGTCATCGTTGTCGGAGAGTTCGAGAGCGCCATCGACTTCGGCGCCCCGAGCCCGAAGCTCCAGTCCCTCGGCGGCAACGACGCCTTCTTCGCGAAGCTCGCTCCGAACGGCGATACGGTCTGGGCCAAATCGTTCGGCGACGCGTCGGAGCAGCGCGCCCGGGCCGTCGCCGTGGATGAGCTGGGAGCCATCGCGCTGACGGGCAGCTTCAGCGGCAGGATCGATCTCGGGGGGGAGCCCCTGATGAACACCGGGGGCCCCGACGCCTTCGTCGCCAAACTGCAGCCCTGACGGCCGGCAGCCACCTCGCGACGAGGCGCTCGCGTCACCGGATCCCGCGGAGGCGCGGCAGTGGCCGGACTACGGCCGCAAGTGGCCGGAATCGTTGACTCGATCGGGGCGCTTCCGGTCGCTGCCCGGAGGCGGCCCTCCCTCCGCGCCGGCAGCACCGTGTTGCCAGCGCGTGGTGCAGGACCTCCGTTGGACCAGGGGACGCATCGAGGTCCGGTGAGCCGTCCATGCACCAGAACGAGTGATCCACCCGGATCTCGCGCGACTCGCCTCCGGAGCACCTCGTGAGTCCTCGTTTTGCGGTGGGAGTCCACGTTTCGCGCCGTGAGCCATCGCTTTGCGGTGGGAGTCCTCGCTTTGCACCGCTGTTTGCTTCACGGACGATGCACACGGTGCCAGCGCAAGGCGAGCTCACCTGGCACCACACTTGCCAGGAGGCCCCCCCACTTGCTTAGAGGAGGAATGGCTCACGCAGGAGGAGGTCTCGCGCGATGAGGAACACGCAACAAAGCCCGGGAGGGCTCTACCAGGCCCCTGCCACGTACACCCAGGGGACGAGAGGGCCCGCCAGCATCGCGCCGGTGGCGGCCAGCGTGCCGCCCATGTCGGGCTCGGGGGACCTCGAGCGCGAGCTCGAGGCGATCGCCCAGGGCGTGCGGCAGAAGCGGCGGGGTCGGTTCGCGTTCTGGATGGGTCTGGTCGTGGCGGCCGTGGCCGCGGTCGCGGTGACCACCTTCGCCGGCAAGGTGAAGGAAGCCGAGGCGGGTCAGGCCGAGGCCGTGGCCGCCCGCGTCGCCGAGCAGGACAGGATCGCGCAGCTCAACCTCCAGCTCGACGAGCGCAACCGGAAGATCACCGAGCTTACCCTCGCGCTCGATGCCGCCAAGAGCGACGCCGAGAAGGCCCAGAAGGCGTTCGCCGATTACAAGGCGACGGCGGCGACCAAGGCGCTGGCCGAGGGTGATGACGTGGCCGACGCGAAGACGCCGACCGTCAAGGGGACCGCAACCCTCCGCGGCCGAGCGGCGACGTCCGGCAAGGCGGCGCGGGGCGCCAGCGCGGCGGTGCGGGGCGCCAGCGCGGCGGCGCCGGCCAAGAAGGGCGGAAAGTGCGTGTGCAAGGCGGGCGACCCGCTCTGCGGCTGCCTGTGAGCGCCCGCTCACGGCTCATCCCTCCTTGATTCTCCCTATCTTCTCCAGACACAGCCGACAGAACGAAGACACCGGCGAGCGCGGCGTGGACCGCGCGGCGGCGCCGGGCGAACGGCGGGCCGCCGAGGCGCGCTGCGCTGAGGAGCGCGGCGCAGCGCCTCGGCCGGGGCTCACGGCACGTTCGCCGCACCAGGGGTGATCGTCGCGGAGAGCGCCCAGTCGGCGGCGGCCTGGTTCGTGTCCGTCCCGTCGGGCAGGCGGCAGAGCGAGCCAGCCGCCGTGCCGCCGTCCGCCACGGTGGCCGGCAACGCGTCGCCTTCGACGAGGCTCACGCTGGCGCTCCCGATCGTGACGGCGGTGATGCTCCCCTCGTAGGAGAGCGCGTCGATCACGGCCCCTGTCATGGTGTTCATCAGCGCGATCCCGTCGGAAGCCCCGTTCTGCATCCGGTCGGTCTGCGCGCCAGAGAACGCGATCGTCACCGCACCTTTCGCCACGACGCCAGGCATGGTGTCGGTGCCGACCACCGCCGTGCTGCCGACGACGAGGTACTGGCCAGCCGCGAGCGTGCCGGCGGAGCTCAGATCGAGCGTCCTGTAGGCGGAGGGCGCGCTGCTGGATCCATCGACCAGCACGAGCGCATGGCCCGTGAGATCCACGGGCGCGCCGGTACCATTGTAGATCTCGATGAACTCGGCCCCATCGCCGCCCGGCTGATCATAATCCACCTCGTTGATCACGAGCCCTGCCGTCGCGGCCTCCGCCCCGAGGGTCGTCACGAGGTCATCGACGCCGCGCGGCTCGACCTTCGAGTCGTCGTTCCGGTGGGTGAGGACGCCGCGGAGGCTCGCGAAACGCTGGCCTTCCGCCGGGAAGGGGCTCGACCGATACAGGAGGTCGTCCACGCACAGATCGCCTGTGACGACGAACTCATGATATCTCGTATCGAGCCCGATCACCGTGACGTCCTCCACCTCGACGAGGACCCCCTCGAGCGCGGCAGCGCGCGCGCCGCCCGTCGCGATGTCGGCCGGCGCGACGAGCTCCGGGGCCGGCGCCGCCTCGCCGAGCGACGCGATCACCTCGACCACGGCGGACCCGAGCTGGATCTGCCCGAAGTAACTCGCGATCACCGCGCTCGGGATCCGCACGCGATCGCCGACCAGCACGGTGTTCTGCGGGCTGTACACGTAGACGCCGGAGTACGCCGACCCCGCGTACCCCGGGTCCCCTGGCTTCGCCTGGACGAAGAAGCCGCTCCCGTGCTTCCCGGTCACGAGCACGTCCTCCAGGGCCACCGTCTCGCCCTCCGCGCGCGTGCCGTCCTTGATATCGTAGATCGCCACCGTGCAGCCCAGGGCCCCTGCGTTCGCCTGGTCCGGGCACAGGTCGCACGGATCGCCCTTGCCGTCGCCGTCCGCGTCGGCCTGATCGGGGTTCTGGAGGCTCGGGCAGTCGTCCGCGCCGTTCTCGATGCCGTCGTTGTCGGCGTCGTTCGGGTCCGGCGGCGAGCAGAGCGAGCTGCCGGCGTCGAGCGGGCACGCGTCGCAGGCGTCACCGTCGCCGTCGCCGTCGAAGTCGGCCTGGACCCCGTTGTCGAGCGGCCGGATCGGGTTGAAGACGCTCGGGCAATCGTCCGCGCCGTTCTCGATGCCGTCGCCGTCGAGATCCGCGTCCGTCGGCTGCCCGGTGTAGACGGTCGAGCCGTTCACCGAGGCGTTCCGGGGCGCGCTCTCCGCGCGCGACGGGGTGCAGAGCGGCTCGCGCTCGGGCTCGCCGCAGAAGAAGGCCGGATAGATCTCGCCCGCCTGCCGCTCGAGGTCCTCCAGCGTCATCCCGATCTCGTCCTGCAGACAGACCTGCTTCGACGCGCCGCACACCTCGACCGCGTCGCACGCGTCCGCGCCCCGGACCGCGGACACCACGGCCGCGTCGCCGTACAGGACCTTTCCGCCGCGCATCACGAGGACGACGTCCTCGGGATCGGCGGCGACGACAGCGCGGTGGCTCTCGCGCTCTCTGCCGTCGAAGATCGCGATGTCGGCGACCTTCCCCGTGGACAGCGCGCCGATCACGTCGTCCGTCGCGGTGACCGCGGCGGCGCTCCCGGTGACCATCCTCCACAGCTCCTCGTCGGTGAAGAAGCCGTCGTAGTACGTCTCGTTGAGCGCCGCCGCGCACCGGAGCTCCCGCAGGAGGTTCATCGACCCGGTCGCGATCCAGTCGGTGCCGAGCGCGATCTGCACCCCGAGGCGGGCGGCGGCGGTGACCACGGCGGTGTCGCCGTAGAGCGTGATGTTGGAGCGGGGAGACCAGATGAGCGCCGTGCCCTCCGCCGCCATCGCCGCGTAGTCGGGCGCGGTCAGCCCGATCCCGTGGATGAACGCGCTCTGCGGCTCGAGCACGTCGTTCGGCTTTGTCTTCAGGCAGACGAACTCGTTGCGCGCCGACGCCTCGATCCCCTCGGCGACATGCGGGCAATAGGCGTCTTCCCCCTCGACGTCCTCCCCCGTCACCATGTCGGCCGAGTAGCCGCAGCCGCTCACGATCTCGCGGCCGCCCGTGTCGTCGAGCGGGAACGTGTCGAAATGGACCGCCTTCTGGCCCAGGCCCTCCTGGTCGGCCCGGTCCAGGTTCCTGAGGAGCCCTGGCGCGCTCCCCGAGCCGACGATCGAGGTCGCGCCGCCCATCAGGAAGCGGAGCTCGCCCCAGCGGATCTGTGCCTCGCTCGCCATGCCTGGCGCGTCGATCCTCGTGTGCTTGTTGTTGCCGGTGCGCCAGTCGTGGCGGTGCTCATAGCGCTCCTCGGTCGGGGTATACGGGCTGTTCTGCGTGTACGTGATGTGATCGTGCGTGTTGATGAGCGCCGGGGAGACGACGCCGCTCGGGCACGTGATCTCCGTCGCGCCCGCCGCCTCGCAATCGCAGCCGACGCACGCGATCGCGCCCCGCTCGTCCACGAGCACCCGCCCGCCCCGGTACACCCTGCCCGGGGCCAGCACGACGCCCCGGATCAGCGTCGCGCCCGCGCCGGCGACCACCTCGCACGTCCCCTGCGGGAGCGGCGAAAGCTCCTCGCAGACGGTCTCCTCGGCCGGCGTCTTCGTGCAATCGATCTCGCAGCCGTCGCCCGTCGCGACGTTCCCGTCGTCGCACGGCTCCCCCGGATCGAGGGCGCCGTCGCCGCAGCGCGGGGGCACCTCGATCTCGCACGCCGCCGAGCAGCCGTCCCCGGCCGCCGTGTCGCCGTCGTCACACGCCTCGCCCGCGTCGAGCGCGCCGTCGCCGCAGCGGGGCGCCGCTGGCTCCTCGCGCTGGCACGTGGGCGAGCAGCCGTCGCCCTCCGCGGTATTGCCGTCGTCGCACGCCTCGCCCTCGTCGACCACGCCGTCGGTGCAGACGCCGAAGCGAACGCCCGCGGCGTCGTCCCCGCAGCCATTGAAGAGCAAAAGGACCACGCGCACGGCCATCCGCCGCGCGAAGCGCGCCGAGCTGTGAGGCATGCCTCACCTGTCGGCGACGAGAGCGCCCGAGTTGCCTTCAAATGACGCGGCGGCAGCGCACCATCGCGATCGCGCCGATCGCGAGCAACGCGAGCCACCCCACATCGGGCCGCGTTCCGCCTTCGCTGGTCGCGCCCGCGGCATAACTGCAGGAGCTCGCGCGCCGCTTTCCGTCGATCGGCCGCCCCATCTGCCCGCTGCTTCCGGGCGGCGAGCCGGCTGCAACGCCGCCGCCGCTCGATCCGCTCCCCCCGCCGCCGCTCCCCGTCCCCCCGCCTTGCTCCGTCGGCTCGCAGTTGTCGGCCGACTCGCTGAACGCGTCGAGCGCGAGCTTCTCCACCCCGGCCTCGTCGACGAGGCCGAAGGGCTGCTCGTCGAGCGGCGCGTCCTGGTAGCTGGCCCAGACGACGCTGGCGACATCGTCGCGCTCGGAGAGGAGCTCGAACGATGTGGTCAGGTTCGCCGCCTGGAGCTCCTCGCCGACGAGCGCGCTCGACCACGCGATCCCGGTCACGGCGAAGGGGCTCTCGTCTCCCTCCTCGTCGGCGAGATCGCGCAGCTCGTCGAGGTAATCGCCGAGCGCCACCGGATCGGCCTCGGTGCCCTGATGGAAGAACAGCTGTTGACCGAGGCGAGACCACGGCGTCCGCCGCCCGAAGCGCGCCTCGAGATCGTCCCACACCGGCTGCGCGTAGAGCTCGCGCAGGTAATCGACCCCCGAGAACGGCGCGGCCGGGTCGTCCGAGGCGAGCAGGCCGCCCGTGGTCAGCGACAGCTCGTCGACGTTGAAGAGCGCCTCGTTGCGGATGCGGATCTCGGCGAGGATCCGCGCGAGCACCCGGGGCAGGATGAAGGTGCAGCCCGCGTGCTGCGGGTCGAGCGTGGGGTCGGGGAGCTCGGAGCAGTTCGGCTGACTCCAGATCTCCCACTGGACGACGTCCCCGGCGTACCTCGTCATGAGCGCCTCTGCCGTCTCGGCGAACGCCTCTACATACGGGTTGTTGCCGTCCCGGTCCCGATCGTCATTCCAGACATCCTGTTCTTCTCCGAGCGTGCGGTGAGAGAGGAGCCCGACCGGCTCGAGGCCCGCGGCGCGCGCCGCGTCGATGATGGCGTCGTACTCCTCGAGCTTGTCGTCGTCCCACGCGTCGGCGCCGTCGAGCAGGAACTCGACGCGCACGGCACCGGCGCCCGCCCGCGCGAGCCGTTTCGCGTGATCGCCGTCGAGGATCACCTCCCCTGCGTCGATGGGCGCCCCGGGATCGATGCCATAGAAGCCGCACGGCACGCCGCGGGCACAGAGCGCCGGGGGCGCGACGAAAAGCGCGGAGGAGGCGGCAAGAGCGACAATGGCTGCACGCATGTCGCAAGGATAGCTGGGATGAGCGCCTCGACCAAGAAACGACCCCGACATGAACCATCCATGGTAGGGAGAGGCTTCACATGGCTTTCCTGGAACCGGAAGAAGCAGAGCACGGGCAACTCGGGGTCGCCCCTCCGAGCGGCGAGGCAGACGGCGACCTGGAAGCGGCGGGCGACGGGGGCGTCGAAGACGCGCCCCCGGCCCGACGCTTGCGCGACTGGCTGCGAGGCGCGCCGCTCTCCGAGCGCCTGCACCTCGCGTTCGGCCTCGTGTTGCCGGCGTTCCTCCTCGTCGTGAACATGGTGCGTGTGCGCTCGTTCACGATCGACGACGCGTACATCTCCTACCGCTACGCGCGCAACTTCGCCCGAGGCCTCGGGCTCGTCTACAACGCCGGCGAGCGCATCGAGGGGTACACGAACTTCCTCTGGACCGTGCTGCTCGCGGGCGGAATCAAGCTCGGCCTCGACCCGGACATCGTCGCCAAGGTGCTCGGCGGGCTCGCCGCCTGCGGCTCGCTCGGCGCGCTCTACCTCCTCTCGGCCCGGCTTCACCCGCGCGGCGCGGTCCCTTGCATCGCCACGTGGCTGTTCGCGAGCTCGATCGTGCAGAGCGGATATGCCGTCTTCGGCCTGGAGACGCCGCTGTTCGTCCTGCTCGTCCTCGCGGGCACCGAGATGATGTTCCGCGAGCGCGATCGGGGGACCGGCTTCCCGTATTCGGGCCTCGTCTTCGGGCTCGCCGGCCTGACGCGCCCGGAAGCGCCGATGTTCATCGGCATACCGATGCTCTTCCTCGGCCTTCGCTTCTTCGGGCGGCAGAACCTCCTCCGCGGCGTCGTCTTCGCCGCGCCCATCGCGTGCCACATGCTCTGGCGGCACAGCTACTACGGCACGTGGCTGCCGAACACGCTGAGCGCCAAGACCGGCAGCCTCGCGGAGCAGCTGGCCGGGGGGCAGCGCTACCTCGCGGAGTACGCGGAGCACACGTGGCCGGCGCTCCTGCTCGGGCTCTTCGGCCTCTGCGTGGCGATCGTCGCGCGCCACCGCGACGCGCTCTGCGTCGGGGCCCTCGCGCTCGCGGTGGGCGGCTACGTGCTCCTCGTGGGCGGGGACTGGATGCCGTACTACCGCTTCATGAGCCCGTTCGAGCCGTTCTGCTTCCTGCTCGCGGGCCTCGGGGCGCGCGCGCTTCTCGAGCCGCTGCTCGCCGAGCTCTCGGCCCGCGCCGCGGACGCGCCCGAGGGCAAGGCGATCGCCCTCGCCGCGGGGGCCGGCGTGCTCGCGCTCGGCTGCCTCGTCGCGCTGGGCGTCTTCCGGGCGCAGCGGATCGAGCGCGCCCAGCACCGGATCCTCGACGACGAGAAGCGGTTCTGGGACAGCGCCGCGGGCGGCGTGGCCAGCTGGTTCCAGGAGCACGGCAAGCCCGGCGAGGTCGCCGTGGGCGACATCGGGTACATCGGCTATGTGACCGACTATCCGGTGCTCGATCTCCTCGGCCTCGTCGATCCCGTGATCTCCAAGCTCCCGGGCGGCTACACGCGCAAGACGGGCTCCGGCTACGTGCAGCACGTCTTCGACAAGATGCCGCGTTACTTCGTGTTCGTCGGCGGCGCCGACACGTGCGACAAGCTCCCGTTCCCGGCGCAGGAGAAGCTCCGCAAGGACCGGCGTTTCCGGGGCGTTTACGAGGTGGCCGGGATGGTGCGCCACAGCAAGAACGGCTACTGGTGCGTCTTCGAGCGGTCGAACGACGCCGCTCCGGCGCCGGCGCCCTGACCCTCGCCGCTCCGCGGCGAGGCGCGCCACGGCAACACGCGTCGGATGCCGGATGGCGGATGGGTGGCGAGACGAGGGCGGCCCTACCGCGGGCGCGCGCGACCCCACCGCAGCTCCGCGAGGTTTGCTAGCATCGCCGCCCCATGCCCTGGCTCTGGTACGTAGGTCCCCTTGCGTTGCTCGTCGTCTGGTTCCTGACCGGCTTGCGCGGTCGGCACGAGGCGCGGCGCGACCGCGAGCTCGCGCGGTGGCGCGCGCTGATGACCCCGGAGGCGGCCCCGGCCCGTCCCGGCGCGAAGCCCGGCGGCCGGAAGGCCGACGCCGGCGGCGACGGCCCTCGTCCGGTGCGCTCGTTGCCGTCCAGCCTCGAGCACACGCTGCAGGAGACGGGCGGCGGCGCGGTCCTCGCCCGCTACGAGCTCGTCCCGAAGCTCGCCTACGTCGCGGTCGTGGGGCCGGACGCGAAGAACGGCAGCGAGTACCAGGTGGTCCTCACAAAGCTGGCCAAGGCTGCTCCCCGGCTCACCGTGTGCCCGCTGCCCATCGTCGATGGCACGCGTGCCCCCAACACCGGCGTCCAGTTCAAGAAGGACCCGGAGTTCATGGAGCAGTTCCTTGTCGAGGGGCCCGAAGCGAAGGCCATCGGTAGGTGGCTCTCGAAGCCCATCCGCGACGCCCTGCTCGACTTCCCCGATGCGTGGCTGTTCGTGCAGGATCGCGCCATGGCGCTCGCCGTGTACGGCCCCGTCGACGCCGACCGCATGGAGGAGCTCGTGATCGCCGCCGACGCGATCTTCGCCGAGCACGGCAACGAAGGCGCTCCCTCCCTGCTCTTCGACGGCAGCGGCGACGCTGACGACGACAGCGAGGAGGACGACGACGAGGACGAGGAGGACGACGACGAGGACGAGGAGGCCGCGGGCGCCGAGGGCGCCGTTCGCTGACCACGGCCGAGCCGAGCCATGGTAGTCCTCGCAGGTGGGCCTGATTGAACGCGAGATCGCTGCTCTCCTCCGCTCTCCTGCTCTCGCTCTGGCTCACGGCGCCACCTGCCGCTCCGGCCGAAAAGAACAGCTGGGCTAAATCCCAGGGATCGCGTGCGGAGATCGAGCTCGACGTCCTGAGCAAGTCGGCCTCCTGGGCCATGGACGATGTCACGTCCGAGGTGAGCACGTTCGGGCTGACCTTCGATCTCCGAGGTCAGCTCGAGCGGTTCGGCCGGCTCCACCTCGACGTGGATCTCCCGCTCGTCTACGGCGACGTCTCTGCGACGTTCCGGTCCACCCGGCTCGGCGTCGACGAGAGCAGCAGCGCCGGCAGCCTTCTCTTCGGCAATCCGACGGTCGGCGCCCACTATGCGCGCGCCCTCTCGCGCAAGCTCACCGTCTTCGGCGGCGGCGCGCTCTCGATCCCCGTCCTCAGCGCCCCCGACGCCGACGCCCGCGCCACGCTGCAGGCGACCGCCCCCGCGCGCGCCTCCTTCGACCTGCACCGGCTCACCGCCGGGCACCTGCCCCTGAGGGTCCTCGGCGGCGTCGAGGCGGAGCTCGCCGCCCGGCTCGTCTACCGCGCGGACACCGCGGTGATGTTCGCCCTCCCGACCAGCAGGGCCGGCGTCGAGCTCGTGGTCGAGCAGGGCGACGAGCTCGAGCTGCGCGGCCGAGGCCCCTACGGCGGCGGGCTCCGCCTCCAGGCCGCGCTGACGCCGACCCGCGACGACAGGATGCAGCTCGCGATGGAGCCGTTCTTCACCTACACGCTGAAGCAGCCTGGCTTCTATGCCCGGGCGGGCCTGCTCGTGGCGATCGACGCGCCGCTCGGGTTCGGCCTCGCCGAGGACAAGGTCGCCACGCTGCGGCTTGCGGCCGGCCGCAGCTTCTGACCGCGCCGGGCCGCAGCTTCTGACCGCGTCGCCCGCCTTCGCCCGCCGCCGCGCCGCCCGCGCCGAGCCAGACGCCCGCCGTCCGTCAGGGGATCTCCCGCGCCCCCTGTCGCTCGCCGTCGTAGGCTTCCCTGGAGCGGGAGCGAGCGAAAGGCGGGGCGGTCACCATGGGCGAGCAGCACGTCTCCGAGCAGGCGAGCGAGGAGCAGCACCACGCGTTCATGCGGGCGCTGCTCGACGACGTGGAGGCGCTCGAGCGCCTGCTCCGGGAGGATCGCATCGAGTCCGGCGTGCGCCGCATCGGCGCCGAGCAGGAGATGTTCCTCGTCGATCGCGCGCTCCGGCCCGCCCCGCTCGCGCTGGAGGTGCTCGAGCGGGCCGCCGACGCTCGGCTCACGACCGAGCTCGCTCGCTTCAACCTGGAGGCGAACCTCACCCCCCTCCCGTTCGGCGGTGACTGCCTGCGGCGGCTCGAGGCCGAGCTCACGGAGGTCATCGGGCGGGCTGCCGAGGCCGCGCGCTCCGTCGGCGCCGACGTCCTGCTCACGGGCATCCTCCCCACCCTGCGCGCCGGCGACCTCCGCCTCGAGAACCTCACGCCGGCGCCGCGCTACCACGAGCTCAACCGCGCGCTCTTGCGGCTGCGCCAGGGCGACTTCCGCGTCTCGATCCACGGGCTCGACGAGCTCGAGATGACCCACGACAACATCCTGCTCGAGTCGTGCAACACGAGCTTCCAGGTCCACCTCCAGGTCGGGGCGCGGGAGTTCACGTCGCTCTACAACCTCGCGCAGGCGGTGACCGCGCCCGTCCTCGCCGCCGCGGTCAACTCGCCGCTGCTCCTCGGGCAGCGGCTCTGGCACGAGACGCGGATCGCCCTCTTCGAGACGTCGGTCGACACCCGCCCGACCGCGCTCGAGGGCCGGCAGCACAGGCCCCGCGTCCACTTCGGCGACGGCTGGGTGCAGGGCGGCGTGCTCGATCTCTTCCGCGAGGACATCGCGCGGTTCCGCGTGGTCATGACCGCCGAGACCGGCGAGCCCCCCGCGGCCGTGCTCGCGCGCGGGGAGGTGCCGGATCTCAAGGCCCTGCGGGTCCACAACGGCACCGTCTACCGCTGGAACCGCCCCTGTTACGGGGCCGTGGCCGGGGTCGCGCACCTGCGCATCGAGAGCCGCGCGCTGCCCTCGGGGCCAACGGTCCTCGACGAGGTCGCGAACGCCGCCTTCTTCTTCGGCCTCATGTCCGGCCTCGCCGCCGAGCACCCGCGCATCGACCTCGAGATGCCGTTCGAGGACGCCAAGGCGAACTTCTTCGCGGCGGCCCGCCACGGCCTGAAGGCGCAGCTCACGTGGATCGGCGGCCGGAGCCTCCCTGCCCCGGAGCTCATCCTCTCGCACCTCCTCCCCGCCGCCCGGGCGGGCCTCTCGGCCGCGGGCATCGACGCCGCCGACGTCGACCGGTACCTCGGCGTCGTCGAGGAGCGGGTCCGCCGCGGCCAGACGGGCGCGCAGTGGGCGCTCGGCTCGCTCGCGTCCATGGCCGGGCGGGGCACCCCGGAGCTGCGGAACCGCGCCCTCTGCGCCGCGATGCTGGCCCGCCAGCAGGAGGAGGCCCGGGGCGGCGGGGCCGGGCGCCCGGTGCACGCGTGGGAGCCCGCCGCGCTCGAAGACGACCAGGACCTCGTGCGCGACAGCTACCGGACCGTGGGCCAGTTCATGTCGACCGATCTGTTCACGGTGCGGCCCACCGACATCGTCGACTTCGCCGCGAGCGTCATGGACTGGCGGCACGTGCGCCACGTCCCGGTCGAGGACGAGCAGGGCCGGCTCGTCGGCGTCGTCTCCCACCGCGCGCTGCTCCGGCTCGTCGCCCGCGGCGCCGCGGCGGCGCCGAGCGGATCCGCGCCGCCCACGGTCGCGTCCATCATGCGGCCCGATCCCGTGACCGTCGCGCCGGACACGCCGACGCTGGAGGCGATGCGGATCATGCGCGAGCACCGCGTCGGCTGCCTGCCCGTCGTCGCGGGCGACCGGCTGGTGGGCATCGTGACGGAGCGCGATCTCCTCGACGTCTCGGCGGCGCTGCTCGAGGCCTTCCTGCGCGAGGCGTGAGGGCCGCCTGCCGCCCAGAGGCGCCGGAGCGAGAGGGCAGGTGGCCGCGAAAACGCCAAAAAGACGCCAGAAGACGCCAGAGAACGAGTTTCTCCCTCTGGCGTCTTCTGGCGTCTTGGCGGTCGGCTCCTTCGAGCCGCTCAGCGCCCTACGCGCCGGGCGCCTTTCGACCCCGCGCGGAGCTCACAGATCGCTGATCTCGACGCACGTCATTGCGTCGCCCTTGGCCTGGCAGTCGAACACGGTGCCGTAGGTCTTGAAGAAACCCTGCTTCGTGCGCGTGACGTGGTACCGCGTCCCGTCGATCTGCCGGATGCTCGTGTAGCTCCCCTGACAGCCGATCGCGCCGAGGCTCGCGAGCAAGAGCCCGAAAATCAAAGAACGCTTCATTCGCTCGCCTCCGTCGTTACCTCGACCTCGGTGCACTCCGCCTTGCCCGGCGCGTCAGGGCACATCCACATCGCAGGCTGGTTGTTCTTGTGACCGGACACATACACATAACCCGGCGCCGCCGGCGCCGAGTCGCTTGCAAACGTCGCACACCCAGCGAGCGCCGACGCGCCGCAGAGCAACGCACTGCATAGAATGAGTTTCCGCATGGCCAACCACGCTATCGGCAAGCTCAACCGTGGGCCAAATTAGCGCTCAGGCTGTCCCAACCGCTCTTCCTCCCACGTCGCTTTCTCGTGGAGCGCCTCGCCGCCTGCGACACGCTCGCCGCCCACGGTTGACACGCCGCGTTAGCGCACCTAAGGGAATTGCCCCAACCGGTGTGCGCTGGCACGCCGGGATCCGGGGGGCTGCGCGGGGCGCGCGGGGCGGGCTCGCGATGGGCTCTCCGGCAGCAGAGGAGTCGACATGGCTTCAGGCAAGAATGGGAAGGGCGGCAAGGACCGGGTGGCGGTCGTTGCCGGGCTGCGCACGCCGTTCACCAAGGCAGGGACGGCGCTCAAGGCGCTGCGCACCGTCGATCTCGCCGCCACGGTGGTCAAGGAGCTCCTCCAGAGGAGCGAGGTGACCCCGCGCGACATCACGCTGGTCGTCTACGGCCAGGTGGTGCCGACGCTCGACTGGCTCAACATCGCGCGCGAGGTCGTGCTGCGCACCGGCCTGCCCAAGGACACCGACGCCTACAGCGTCTCGCGCGCGTGCGCGACGTCGCTCCAGGCCATGACGAGCGCCGCCGAGGCGATGCTCGCCGGCCAGCACCACGTCGCCCTCGTCGGCGGCGCCGACAGCATGAGCGACGTGCCGCTCGGCGTCTCCCGGAAGCTCGCCTCCGCGCTGACCGACTTCCAGAAGGCCAGGTCGCTCGGCGCCCGGCTGGAGATCCTCTCCCGCCTCTCGCTGAAGGACCTCGTGCCCCCGATCCCGGGCTTCTCGCGCGAGCCGACCACGGGCGAGCAGATGGGCGAGGCCGCCGAGAAGATGGCGAAGCAGAACGGCATCTCGCGCGCCGAGCAGGACGCGATCGCCCACCGCTCGCACACGAACGCCGCGCGCGCCTGGCGCGACGGCACGTACGCCGCCGAGGTCATGCACGTGATCCCCCCGCCCTACGACAAGCCGGTCGAGCGCGACAACGTGGTCCGCGACGACTCGACCCTCGAGGCCTACGCGAAGCTGTCGCCGGCCTTCGATCGGCGGCACGGCACGATCACCGCGGGCAACGCGTCGCCGCTCACGGACGGGGCGAGCGCCCTGCTCCTGATGCGCGAGGGCAAGGCCAAGGCGCTCGGCTACCAGCCGCTCGGGTACGTCAAGTCGTGGTCCTACGCGGCGGTCGACCCGGGCTGGCAGCTCCTGATGGCCCCGGTGCTCGCCGTGCCGCGGGCGCTCGAGCGCGCCGGCCTCTCGCTCGCCGACATGGACCTCGTCGACATGCACGAGGCCTTCGCCGCCCAGGTCGCGTCCAACCTGAAGGCGCTCGCGTCGCCGTCGTTCGCCGCGGAGAAGCTCGGCCGGTCCGCCCCCGTCGGCGAGATCGATCCGGAGAAGCTCAACGTCAACGGCGGCTCGATCGCGCTCGGCCACCCCTTCGCGGCGACGGGAGGGCGCATGGTGCTCTCCACGCTCCGCGAGCTCAAGAAGCGCGGCGGGCATCACGCGCTCCTCACCGTCTGCGCGGCGGGCGGCCTCGGCGCCGCCGTCGTCCTGGAGGCCGCATGACCACGACATCCGCCGCCGCCACGCCGGCCCCCGCGGCCGCGAGCCCGCTCTCCCTCGAGGTGCGCCCCGACGGCGTGGCCGTCGTCACCTACGATGTCCCGGGAGAGGCGGTGAACACGCTGAAGCCCACGTTCACCGGCGATCTCGAGCGGATCGCGGGCCAGATCGCGAGCAACCCGCTCATCAAGGCGGCGATCCTCGTGTCCGGCAAGGCCGACACCTGGATCGCGGGCGCCGACATCGAGATGCTGAAGAGCGTCGCCACGCCGGCCCAGGCCGAGGCGATGTGCCGGGCCGGCCACGAGGCGATCCTGCGGATCGTGCGCTCGCCGAAGCCGATCGTCGCCGCGATCCACGGCGCCGCGCTCGGCGGCGGCCTCGAGGTGGCGCTCGCCTGCCACGCCCGGGTGCTGAGCGACGACCGGAAGACGGTGCTCGGCCTGCCCGAGGTGCAGCTCGGCCTGCTCCCCGGCATCAACGGGCTCCAGCGGCTCGCGGAGCGCGCCGGCCTCCAGGTAGCGCTCGACCACGGCCTCACCGGCAAGAACATGCGCCCCTCGAAGGCGCGGCAGCTCGGCGTCGCCGACGACGTGGTCCCCGTGGCCATCCTGAGGGAGACGGCCGCGGCGCTCGCGCTCAAGCTCGCGCGTGTCGAAGCCGGCCCGCCGTTCCGGCCCAAGCGCGGGAGCGCGCCGAAGCTCGACTCCGCCGCGCTCACCCGCGCGGCCCTCGAGCGGAACCCGATCGGCCGTGCCCTGCTCTTCCAGCAGGTAGCGCGGCAGGCGCGCAAGAAGACCGGCGGGCACTACCCGGCGCCCGAGCGGATCATCGACGTGCTGAGGACCTATGCAGAGAAGGGCTTCGAGGCGTCGAAGGAGGTCGAGGCGCGCGCGTTCGGCGAGCTCGTCGCGTCGAGCACGGCGCACCGGCTGATGGAGCTCTTCTTCGCGACGAACGCGATGAAGAAGGACACCGGCGTGGACGACCCCGCCGTGCAGCCGAAAAAGGTCGAGAAGATCGCGATGATCGGCGCCGGCCTGATGGGGGCAGGCATCGCCTATGTCAGCCTGAACGCCGGCATCCCCGTGCGGCTCCGGGACCGCGACGACGCGTCGATCGGCCGCGGGCTCAAGTACGTGGCCGACATCCTCGGCGAGCGGGTGAAGAAGAAGCAGCTCACGCCGCTCGAGCGCGACGAGAAGCTCGCGCTGCTCACCGCGACGACGGACGGCTCGGGCCTCCGGAGCGCCGATCTCGTGATCGAGGCGGTCTTCGAGGATCTCGCGGTGAAGCACGCGGTCCTGCGGGACGTCGAGGAGCACGGCAAGGACGGGGTGATCTTCGCGTCGAACACGTCGTCGATCCCGATCTCCCGGATCGCGGCCGCGTCGAAGCGCCCGCAGAACGTGGTCGGGATGCACTACTTCAGCCCGGTGCACAAGATGCCGTTGCTCGAGGTCATCCGGACCGAGGCGACGTCTCCCGAGGTGGTCGCGACGGCGGTGGCGGTCGGCAAGCGGCAGGGCAAGACGGTCATCGTCGTGAACGATGGAGTCGGCTTCTACACGAGCCGGATCCTCGGGCCGTACATGAACGAGGCGAGCTGGCTGCTCGCCGAGGGGGTCGCGATCGAGCAGGTCGACGGGGCGCTCGTCGCGTGGGGCTGGCCGGTCGGCCCGCTCGCGCTGCTCGACGAGGTGGGCATCGACGTGGCGGCGCACGTCGGCCCGATCATGCTCGAGGCGTTCGGCGACCGCCTCGCGCCGCCTCCCACGATGGCCCGGCTGGTCTCGGACGACCGCAGGGGCCGCAAGAACGAGCGCGGGATGTACCTGTACGGCGCGGCGGCGAAGAAGAAGGGCAAGGGCAAGCACGCCGACGAGAGCGTCTATGGCGTGCTCGGGCTGCCGGTGCCGAGGGCGAAGGACGGCCCGCCGGTGCCGATCGAGGAGATCCAGCTGCGCTGCTCGCTCCAGCTCGTGAACGAGGCGCTGCACTGTCTCGGCGAGGGGATCCTCCGGAGCCCGCGCGACGGCGACGTCGGCGCGATCTTCGGCCTGGGTTTCCCGCCGTTCCGCGGCGGGCCGTTCCGCTACGTCGACAGCCTCGGCGCCGCGGAGGTGCTCCGCCGCATCGAGATCTACGAGCGCCGCTTCGGCAAGCGCTGGACGCCCGCCCCGGCGCTCGTCGAGGCGGCGAGGACGGGCAAGCCCTTCTACGGCTGACGCGCCTCGGACGGCCGACGCGCCTCGGGGCGCGTGTCACGCACGCCGTACCGGCGCTGCCCCCCCTCACCCGCGCCGTTCGTCTCGGCGACGAGCCGCTCGCCCTCGTACTCCAGCCGGAGCTCGTTGCCGTGCACATCCCGGATCGCCCGCAGCCGCGCCCTCATCGCGCCTCCGTCGGCCGCGAACACCCGCACGCGCCGCGTCCCGAGCTCCACGACACGGTACTCCCGCGCGCCGTCGGCGCTCGTTGCGCGGGAACCTCGTCGGAATCGTGGTGCGCTCGCCTCTCTCAAGAGGAGCCGTGAGCTGACGCCCTATCCTCGGTCAACACGTCGTTGTCGACCCTGTAAATGATGATGTTCTCCCCATCTTCCCCTCGCGCGTGGAAATATCCTGAGATCTCGACCTTCAGGAGCGCGAGCTCGCGGATCGTGTCGCAGAGCAATCTCAGACCTTCCTCTGTGACGTCTGCGCCGTAGAACAGATAGCGTGTCCAGTTGATGGGTTCCTCGCTCCAGCACCAGCCCTTCATGTAGAGCCGCTCTTTGTCGTGACTCTGCCACCGCTCGCGGAGAGAAGTTATGGTAGATATGATCTTCGAGAAGTCGCTGGGTGATGCTTCCAGCCAGCCACGGACCGAGTAAAAATACGACATGGTGCGCCTGGGCAGCTATTGACTCGTGTCAGTCCTATTCGAGTTTTGAGTGTTAAGAGGAGCACTTCCCCTGTGTTGGTGGGGGGAGGCCGACGCGTACTTCGGCGCCCTTACCTTCGATGTAGCTCCGTACTTCTGGGTGCGGTTCCTCTTTGAACCAATATACCGGCTTCTTGTTGCGCTCATCAGCGAGGCGGGCCGTTTCCTTGATCTGGTTTCTGGTGCTCTTGCTGAGGAAATTCTTTGGCTTGTCGACCGCGGCCGGCGAGTCCTTCGCCTGGATGAGTTCTGTAGGTGTTACCGAGTCAATTTCGCGTCCCTCAATGATCTGAGATGTGCCTCCGCTGGCTCTTCTGACCTCTTCCTCCCACGCCTTTCCTGCCTCACCGAGGACCTTACCCTTGGCAAGCCCAAAAGGATCGATGTGCGCGGTCGGGCTGCCGTCGAACGCGAACAGGTTGGGCCCGCCTGCAATCCCCAGGGGATCCGGGTTGCACCACCCGCCGATCTCGGGATCGAAGTACCTGAACCGCGTGTAGCAGAGCCCTGTCTCGTCGTCGGCGTACTGCCCCAGCAGCCTGAACGGCGACTCAACTGCGGTCCTGTGATTGAGCACGCTGATCGGATCCCGCCACACCTCGGCGACCTTCCCCCAGGCCGAGTGCGCCGCCGACCACGCCACGAGCCCCTGTGGATCGAGCAGCTCCTTGGGCGTGCCGAGGTGGTCGTTGACGTAGGTGAGCACGCGCCCGTCCTGCTGCTGCAACACCGGCACGAACGTCCCCGGCGCGTGCACGAACGTCCGCGCTCCTCGCTCGCTGTCGACATCGGCCGCCAGCACATCGCCATCCCACACGAACTCCACCACGCGCGGCAGGCCAACCGCGGCCGCGCCGAGCACCTCCTTGCGCACCCGCCTCCCGAAGGCGTCATAGGTCATGGCGACCCGCGTGCCATCCGGCCGCCGCACCTCGCACAGCCGGTCGCGGCAGTCCCAGGTGTACCGGGTCATGTCCTGCTCGGTCACGGTCCCGCCGTTCGGGTGGCTCTCCCGGTAGCGCGCCAGCTCCATCTTGGCCGTCCGCCGACCGCGCGCGTCGACCTCGTACGCCGCCGCCTCGGTCCTGCGCAGCACCCCGCCGCGCTCGATCTGCCACGACGGCTGCATCCCGTCCGGCGCCTGCTGCGCCTGCGCCAGCAGGCCCACGCCGCCCTGTTCGACGAGCTCGTCGAGCATGCGCGTGATCGAGCCGGCCGGATCGTACGCGAACACCTCGCGCCTGCCGCCGCGCTGCGCGGACAAGAGCCGATCGACGCGGTCATACCGGTACGCCGTCGCCCCCCAGCGCGCGTCGTCGATGCGCTCGACGCGCCCGCGCGCGTCATACGACCATTGCCGCATGACCAGCACCTTCGGCACCCCCGGCGCGGGCGCCGTCGCGCGTTGCCCGCGCCGTTCGTCTCCGCGACGAGCCGCCCGCGCTCGTCGCGCGCGAACGAGGTCGCCTCGCCCGTCGGCAGCAGCACCGCAGGGATGCACCGCTCACGGTGTGACCGCTCGTCGAGGCCTCGGAAGCCGCGGGTCATGCGGGCTGCGGCGCGGAAGTGGGAGCGGCTGGGCGCGTAGGAGGCCATGCGACCGGGCTCTCGCTGCGGCGCTGCCGAGGCGTCATCCCCTCAGGTGCTGTTCTCCGTACCAGTTTGTTCGCTTCGCTGGTCATCGCTCTCGATGCTGTGCGGGTTTGGCGCCCTCCCATCGTGACAAGCTTGTTCCTTGCCTCCTCAAGAATACATCTGTAGAGGAGCGGCCACAGATCGAGAGCAAACTGTCGGCTCACACGCCGCAATGTTTCATTTAGATGCGCCGCTCGGTCTCGTGGTGGTCTGCCATGGGTCGGTTGTTGCACCTTGTTCGCCAAATGCTCCGCCGGTGGACTTGGAGGTGGTCCGATTCGCTGGCGTGTAGGCGCATGCTTGGTTGTGGTTCGCTTGATGGCTCTGTTTCTGCGTGTTCTAATTTCATCTGTACTCGAGCTCGGTAAGCGGTGAAGAGCAGTGCGCGCCAGCTCGCCCCAGTAGGTACCTTCCCAGCTGTGCTCCACCGACGCCCAGAACTCCAGAAGGCGCGGCCTGTTGAGTTTGAACAGTGATTCAATGGCACGCTCCTGGACGTAAACGTCCGGGTCTTGTGTCAGCTTGAGCAGTGTATTTATGGATGTCTCAGAGTTATAGTTCTTCAGCTGCTCGGCGATGATTTGTCGAGGCCGGCGCGAAGGATGAGGACGGAACGCCTCGGACACTAGGAGCCTGAAGATGTCTTCGGATCGATATTTGTTGAGCTCCTGAAGCGCGGCTTCGCGCACATCCTGCGAGGTGTCTGTCGCTGCCATCTCCAGCAGGATCGGAATGGCGCGTTCGTCAATCACGTCTTCAAGCGCATCTACCGCCGCAAGACGTGTGCCAGGGTCTGGACACTCGAGGAGTGGGCTCAGCACCCCGAAGGGATCGCTCACCCGCAGCGTGCCGAACCTACGTGCGGAAAGCCGGCGCGCTCTGGGGTCCTGGCTCTTCAGACCCGCCAACACAGCCTGAAGCTCCGCGGAATTACCTGCTACTTCTTGCATTGCTTGACGTAGCTGGCGGGGATCTGTCCCTCGATCAAGATCTCGTTGTTCTTTTTCATGTCCTGCATTACACCCTGAATGGAGGGCTTGGACATTCCTTCATTTTCCATCATCGTCTTTACGTGTTCGGGTGTTAATACCTTTATAGTTCCGCTCTTCTCGAGCTGCTCTATGTCCTCTCTAGGTATCTTGTAGGTCGATCCGAACTTGGCCGCATTCTTTTGCTCTGTTGCTAGTGATGTGTACCTGCTGGTCATATTGCTCTGCTTCTTCTGCACGTGATCCCATGGCGTTTGTATGTTGGCACTGCTCGCCTCGGGGCTGCCCAGAGGATACCCGACCGGGTCGGTCTTGCCTCGGTAGTCGTCTCCACGATACATGTACTTCGACAGGCCGAGTGGATCCATGGTATTGGCTGGATCTCCAGCCCAGCTGAGAAGATTGCTCCCGCCATGTAGTCCCAGCGGATCGGGGCTGCACCACCCGCCGATCTCGGGATCGAAGTACCTGAACCGCGTGTAGCAGAGCCCTGTCTCGTCATCGGCGTACTGCCCCAGCAGCCTGAACGGCGACTCAACTGCGGTCCTGTGATTGAGCACGCTGATCGGATCCCGCCACACCTCGGCGACCTTCCCCCAGGCCGAGTGCGCCGCCGACCACGCCACGAGCCCCTGTGGATCGAGCAGCTCCTTGGGCGTGCCGAGGTGGTCGTTGACGTAGGTGAGCACGCGCCCGTCCTGCTGCTGCAACACCGGCACGAACGTCCCCGGCGCGTGCACGAACGTCCGCGCTCCTCGCTCGCTGTCGACATCGGCCGCCAGCACATCGCCATCCCAGACGAACTCCACCGCGCGCGACCGGCCCGCCACGGCCGTGGTGATCACCTCCTTGCGCACCCGCCTCCCGAAGGCGTCATAGGTCATGGCGACCCGCGTGCCATCCGGCCGCCGCACCTCGCGCAGCCGGTCGCGGCAGTCCCAGGTGTACCGGGTCATGTCCTGCTCGGTCACGGTCCCGCCGTTCGGGTGGCTCTCCCGGTAGCGCGCCAGCTCCATCTTGGCCGTCCGCCGACCGCGCGCGTCGACCTCGTACGCCGCCGCCTCGGTCCTGCGCAGCACCCCGCCGCGCTCGATCTGCCACGACGGCTGCATCCCGTCCGGCGCCTGCTGCGCCTGCGCCAGCAGGCCCACGCCGCCCTGTTCGACGAGCTCGTCGAGCATGCGCGTGATCGAGCCGGCCGGATCGTACGCGAACACCTCGCGCCTGCCGCCGCGCTGCGCGGACAAGAGCCGATCGACGCGGTCATACCGGTACGCCGTCGCCCCCCAGCGCGCGTCGTCGATGCGCTCGACGCGCCCGCGCGCGTCATAGAGCCACTGCCGCGCCGCCAGCACCTTGGGCACCCCCGGCGCGGGCGCCGTCGCGCGCTGGTCGATCAGCCGGTCCATCGCGTCGTAGCTGCTCCGCACCGCGATCGCGGCCTCGCCCTCCTCGCCGATCTCGCCGCTCGTCCTCTGGAGCTCCCGCCCGAGCACGTCGCGCTCGATCCCGAGGCGGTGCCCGTCGTGCTCGATCGCGCTCAGCGCATCGAGCGCATCGTACGCGTACCGCGTCCTCGCCCCGTCCGGCATCACCCGCTCGACGCGCCGCCCGCGCGCGTCGTACCGGAAACGGACCGCCTTGTCGCCCTGCCGCTCGCACACCACGCGCCCGAACCGGTCGCGCTCGAACCACGTCTCGACGCGCTGCCCGCTCGCCTCCTCGAGCACGGCTCCGTGCAGCCGCCCCACCCGGTCGCGCTCGTAGCGGATCAGCCCGTCCGGGGTCTCGTCGCCCGTGAGGTTGCCCGCGCGGTCGTAGAACAGGTCGCGCCACGTCCCGTCCGCCGCGAGCTCGATGCGCCCGAGCCGCCCCGAGCCGTGGTAGCCGTAGCGCAGCGTGCGCCCGTCGAACGTGTCCTCCTGAGCCACCCTGCCCGCTTCATCGTAACGGAAGGCGTACCGCTCGCCCTTCGGGTTGGTGATGCGGCGCAGCCGCTCCTTCTTCGTGTACTCGAACCTCCACACGCCCCCGCCCGGCTCGACGACCTGCGCCAGCACGCCCGTGCCCTCGTACGCCAGCTGTGTCGTCTGCCCCAGGGAATCGACCAGGCGCGCCGGGTTGCCCATGCGATCGTAGGTCGCGACGGTCCTCGTCCCGTCGGGCCGCTCCACGCGCACCGGCCGCCCCATCGGGTCGTACGTCACGCGCGTCGTCCGCTCGAGCGCGTCGGTCCTCGTTACCGGCCGGCCCATCCCATCATGCGTGTACGCCGTGCGCCCGCCTCGCGCGTCGGTCTCGGCGACCACGTTGTGCCGCGTGTCGTGCTCGTAGCCCAACAGCAAGCCTTCCTGCTCGCCCCCGTGCCCGTACACGCCCGTGACCCGCCCCTGTTCATCGCGCGCGAACGAGATCGCTTCGCCCGTCGGCAGCAACACCGCGCTCACCTCGCCGCGCGCGTCACGCACCACCTGCGTCACCAGCCCTTCCGGGCTGATCTCGCGCACCACGAGGTCGCCCTCGTGCTCCCACCGCGTCTCGTTGCCGAGCGCGTCCACCTCGCGGATCGCGTTCCCGCGCGCGTCGTACCAGCGCTGCACCCCCTCGCCCGCGCCGTTCACCTCCGCGACGAGGAGCGCGTCCTCGTCGTACGCCCGCTCCCACAGCACCGTCCCATCCGGCAGCGCCGCGCGCGTCACCAGCCCGTGCTCGTTCCATGTGTACACCCGCGGCTCCTCGCCGCGGACCTCGGTCGTCCTCGCCCCCGCGTCGCGCCGCAGCTCCACCTCGTGCAGCCCGTCTCGCCCGCCGGTCCTCCGGCACCGGTGCCCGTGGTCGCTCTCGTACGCGTACCAGAACCGCTCGCCGTTCTTCAGCGTCGTCGCGGTCATCCGGTGCCGGACGTCGACCTCGTACGCCTCCACGCCGCCCACCGCGTCGACCGCAGCGATCAGGCAGCCTGCGCGGTCGTAGCGATAATCCACCCACTGCCCCAGCCGCCGCTCCGCCCACAGCTCCAGGCGCGTGATCCGCCCGTCCTTCCACCGCACCTTGAGCTCTCGCCCCGCGGTGTCGATGATCCGGACGAGCCGCTCGCCCTCGTAGTCCAGCCGGATCTCGTTGCCGTGCACATCGCGGATCACCCGCAGGAGCGCCCTCGCCGACCCACCCTCCGCCGCGAACAGCCGCACCTGCCGCGACCCGAGCTCCACCACCCCGTACTCCCGCGCGCCGTCGCGGTGGAGCTCGATCCGCTCGCGCCGGTGGAACGCGCTCTCCCCGGGCTCCACCTTCTCGTACCAGATCCACCGCCCCTCACCGTCGCGCAGCGCGAGGACCTGCTCTCCCTCCTCGATCCATTGCTCGTACGAGAACGCCCAGCCAGGCCCCAGCGCCGCGTCTCGCTCGCTGCACCGCGACGAGCGATAATGCCGCGCCCACACGAGCGGGATCCTCCCCGGGACCGAGATGTCCGTCGCCGCGTCGACCACCGCGCCGTCCGTGACATCGACCGGGTGCCCCTCGGTCGTGCACTGGTCCACCGGCGGCGACGACGACTTTCCCGCCGTCGCCCCCTTGTGGCTTCGCCCGCCTCCGCCCCCTCCACCGCCACCCGGCGCGCTCGGTCCGCGCCCGCCCGGCGCCCCCGCGCCGCCGCCCGCACCACCGCCACCCGCGCCCCCGACACCGCCCGTCCCGCTCGCGGTCGTCCCGGCGCCGGCGGTGACCGACTTGTTCATCTGCCCCATGCTGCCGGTGATCCCGGCCATCCCCAGCTCGATGAGCACGTTCGGCGCGCCGAGCCACGGGAAACAGGGGCCGCCCGTGTTCAGGCTCAGCACCTCTTTCAACGTGCCCGGCTCGTTGCCGTGACACGCCTTCATGCACCCGCCGACCGTGAGGATCTTCCTTCCCTCGATCTTCGTCCGCATCGGCGCGTCGATGACGCCTTCGGCCACCGTGCCCATCGTCGGATAGGGGATCGGCAGCGGGCTCGGCGCGGCCGGCGTGGTGCACACGCTCACGGCCATTCCTGTCATCTGATGGCCAGAGCCCTCGTGCACGGTATCCAGCCCCAGCGCAGTGACCTTGCTCATGGCGACAGCAGGTTCGCCCATGCCCCGCCGGGCATGCAACCGCCGCCCGCACGCGCACGATGCCGACGCGACGCCGGCCTCGCCGATCCCGGCGGCGAAGGAACCGTGCGCCCCCCCTTGCACGCCTCGCCACGCCTCTGCGACCCTGAGCCGCTTCACCCTACCTCAGGAGGTACTCATGGCAGACCCCTACATCGATCCGTTCGAGACCAAGGCGTACGGGAAGTTCGCGCGGGAGCAGATGGCCTCGGTCCTGATGGGCAAGCTCGCCGCGCTCGACGGCATGATCGAGTTCGCCATCGGCCAGCAGATCGCCGCCGATCAGGCGATGGCGGACGTCCTCGCGCGCCAGCCGAAGCCCGCGCCCGAGCTCGACTCCGCCGCCGTCCTCGCCGAGGCGCGCGACGTCGTGACCCGCTTCGCATCCTACCTCGACTCGCTCAAGGGCCGCCCGGTCGACCCGAAGCTGTTCTTTCGCGGCGAGGTGCCGAGCATCCTCGCGCGCCGCCGGCTCACCAAGCTCACCGCCGGCGTCGGGCACATCCTCGAGGAGCTGGAGCGACAGAAGGCGAAGATCCGCGGGGCCGAGATGTGGCTCGAGGAGATCGCCGAGACGCACGAGAAGCTCTCGCGCCTCGAGAAGCAGCAGCGGGCCTCCCGCGTCGAGAAGCTCGAGATCGGCCCCGAGGTCGGCGCCGCGCGCAGGGCATGGCTCGAGGTCTACGACGCCAACAAGCTGCTGGTCCGGGGGATGCTCGCCCACCTCAAAAAGCCCGAGCTGCTCCCGCTGATCTTCGACGACCTCGCCGAGATCCACCGCGCGAGCGGCGTGTCGGACGAGCTGCCCGCCGAGCCGCAGGCCGGCCCCGCCGCGCCCGCGAGCCCAGAAGCCCAGCCCGACGCTTGAGGGTGACAACCCGGCCGCTGCAACGCTCGCTGCAAGCGTTGCAGCGGCGACTCGGACGCCGAGTCGGCGATTTCAACGCTTGAAAGGCCGACTCGCCGCGCGAGCGGGCACCTTCAAGGCTCGAAGGCGCCCGCTGGAATCCCCGGAACCCCATCCCGGCCCTTGAAAGTGCTCGCTCGATTTTCGAGTGAGCGCTTTCACGCGTTGAAGGCGTCCACCTCGGCACGCGATCAAGCATTGCGCACACGCACAGGCACGAAAGGCGAGCACGACGACGCGGACGGGAGACTGGGGACCGGACACCGGGGGGCGGGAGAGCAGGAGAAGCGCCGCTCCATCCCGCGGACCCGGATTCCCGGGACACGACCCGGGCCAGCATGGACCGCGGGTTGCTCTCCTCCCGATGCGAGGCAGACCGCGCAGGAGGGGGCCAGTCATGCGGAAGTGCATTCGCGACGCGGTGGTCGTTATCACCGGGGCGTCATCGGGCATCGGCAGGGCGGCGGCGCTCGCGTTCGCGAGGCGCGGCGCGCGGGTCGTCATCGCCGCTCGGAACGAGGCGGCCCTCGAGGAGGTCGCCGCCGAGTGCGCCAGCGTCGGCGCGCGGGCGCTCGCCGTCCCGACGGACGTGAGGGAAGAGCACGCCGTCCGAGCGCTCGCCCGCGCCGCCGTCGAGGTGTTCGGCAGGATCGACGTCTGGGTGAACAACGCCGCCGTGTTCCTCTACGCGCGCGCGGACGAGGCGCCCTACGAGATCTACCGCCAGGTCATCGAGACGAACCTGCTCGGCTATGTGCACGGGGTGCGGGCCGTGCTGCCCTGTTTCCGCGCGCAGGGCGCCGGGGTGCTCATCAACAACGTCTCCGCTCTTGGCAAGTTCGGCGCGCCGACGATGAGCGCCTACGTGATCTCCAAGTTCGGGATCATGGGCCTCTCGTCCTGCTTGAGACAGGAGCTCTCCAGCACCCCGGACATCCACGTTTGCACGCTCCTGCCCGCGACGGTCGACACCCCCATCTACCAGCATGCCGGCAATACGACCGGCCGCGCCGTCCAGCCGATGCGGCCGATCGTCGACCCCGAGCGGGTCGCGGCGGCGATGGTCTCGCTCGCAGAGCGGCCGCGGCGCAGCGTGTATGTCGGCGCCGCGGGACGCATCGCCGCCGCGGCGTTCGTCGCCTTCCCGGGCCTCATGGAGCGGTTGTTCGCGGCCTACGCGATCCGCGCGACCTTCCTGGATCGCGCGGCGCCGTACACCGACGGCAACATCTTCGTGCCCATGAAGCACTGGACCGGCGTGACCGGCGGATGGCGCTCGACCTCGGGCCTCGCCGCGCTCCTCGACACCGCCCGGGTCTTCGCCGGCCTCGCGCTCACACTCCCGTCCACAGCGGCAGAGCGCCTCAGGCCACGATGACATAGCCGTCCTGGCACCCTCCGTACGCGATTCCCCAGCCATCTTGACGCGCCATCGCCCCCGACGTGTCTCTCAACCTCGGGGGTCCTGTGACGTGTTCTCCACGGAGTCCCGGCATGCTGCGCCCACAACGACGATTCAATTAGAATAAGGAGGCGCAACGATGAGCCGTTATGTGGCGCGCACGCTCCGAAGCGATGACTTTTCGACTCTGATGGAACTGGAGACGACCCTCTTCGGCGACGCGGGCGAAGGGGAGCTCGGGCGGTATTACATCCGCCTTTGCTGCGACTTCTTCAAGGACTCTTGCTTCATGGTCGAGGCCGCGGGGAAGCCCGCGGGCTACCTGCTCTCCTTCACGCGCGGCAAGGAGGTCTACTGCACGACCCTCGCCGTCCTGCCCGAGTATCAGGGCTCCCGCGCGACGCACACGCTCCTCCGCGCGTTCGTCGGGTCGATCCTCGGATGGGCGGAGTCGTGCTGGTTCACCGTCGAGGAGGACAACCACGCCGCGCGGGCGCTGCACGCCATGCTCGGCGCCAAGGAGATCGAGGTCCGCCCCGATTTCTACGGGACCGGGCACCCGCGCATCATCTCGCGCATCGATCGCGACGCGTTCATGGCCCTCCGGGCCCGCTTCGAGAAGGTGGGGCTCGTCGATCGCCAGGCGGACGCGAAGGAGCCGCGCGCGGCGGAGAGCAGCGGCATCGCCGCGGTGGCCTGAGGCCGACAGACCATGACGACCACCGCTCCGCTCGACCACGGCCGCCGCGCGCCGGCGGCGGCCGACCGGCCCTGGACCGAGGCGCTCTCCATCGCCAGCCGGCTCTCCGGCGTGATGGGGCTCGCGCTCGACACCATGTTCCGGACCAGCCTGCTGCCCACGCTGCCCGCCTCGCGCCACCGCGAGAGGGCGCGCCTCCTTCACGGGATCGCCCGGGACCTGTGCGCGCAGCACTCCCTGCGCGTCCGCGTGACCGGCGCGCTCCCCGCGTCGCCGTTCGTGATCGTGGCCAACCACGTCAGCTACCTCGATCCGATCCTCCTCGCGTCGCTCACCCCCTGCACCGCCATCGCGAAGCAGGAGATCGGCAGCTGGCCGATCATCGGCGATCGCGCGCGCGATCTCGGCGTGATGCTCGTCGATCGGCGGCGCCCGGCGAGCGGGGCGCGCGTGCTCCGGTGCGCGCTCCGGGCCCTTCGCCATGGCGTCCCGGTGCTGAATTTCCCGGAGGGCTCGACCACCCGTGGAGAGAAGGTCCTCCCCTTCCGGAAAGGCATCTTCGGCGTCGCCCGGATCGCGGGTGTCCCCATCGTGCCCACGGCCATCACCTACGATGATCCGGAGCTCTGCTGGGCGGGCGACGACACCTTCCTCCCCCATTTCCTCCGCTTCTCCAGCCGCCGAGAGGCGAGCGCCCGCGTCGCCTTCGGCCCGCCGCTCGGCGATCACGGCGGCGCGGCCGATCTCGCGGACCGCGCCCGCGCCGTGATCCTGGACCTCTTGAGCCTGTAGGAGATCTCATGTCTCAACAACGAGCAGCCGCGTACCTGCGGCACGGGCAGACTCCGTTCTTTCGCCTCCCGACCGCGGGCTTCCACGAGGCCGGCGCGTCCGCCTATTCCGGCGCCGACGCCGTGCTCCTCGGCGTCCCGTGGGACGGGAGCGTCACATACCGCCCCGGCGCGCGGTTCGCCCCCTACGAGCTGCGCCGCGTGAGCGCGCTCGTGCAGTCGTATCACCCCGGCCACGGCGTCGACGTGTTCCGCGCGATCGACGTGCTCGACGGGGGCAATGTGCCCTTTCCCCCGTTTCACGCGGACTCCGTGCGCGAGCTGATCCAGGCCTCGGTCGACGAGGTGCTCGCGGCCGGCGCGGTCCCGTTCGTCGTCGGCGGCGACCACTCCATCGCGCTCCCGGTGCTCCGCGCGCTGTCGCGGCGCCACGGCCCCGTCACGGTCGTCCACGTCGACGCGCACCTCGACACGAGCACCTCGGAGGTGTGGGGCGAGCCGTTCCACCACGGCACGCCGTTCCGCAACGCGATCGAAGAGGGGCTGATCGCGCGGAGCGCGCTCCACCAGATCGGCATCCGCGCCACGTGGGGCCACCCGGAGGAGGGCGCCTTCGCGGCGCACGCCGGGGCTACCCTCTACGGCATGGATCGGATCGACCGCGACGGCGCTCACGCGGTCGCCGCCGCCATCAGGGCAGCCGCGGGCGAGTCGCCCGTCTACATCTCCTTCGATATCGATGGCATCGACCCGGCCTATGCCCCGGGCACCGGCACGCCCGTGCCCGGCGGGCTCACGTCACGCGAGGCGTTCCAGCTGCTCCGCGGCCTCGCGGGGATCAACCTGGTGGGCATGGATCTCGTCGAGGTATGCCCCGCCCTGGACCACGCCGACATCACCCTCCACCTCGGCGCGCACCTCCTGTTCGAGGGCCTGGCCCTCCTCGCGACGCGAAACGGCAACCAGCGCGACAAGCGCAACCAGCCGCGCGGATGACGCGAATCACGCGAATCGTGGAATCGCGCCACGTGAATCCACTCAATCCGCTGGCGTCCGCCGCCATTCCGGTGTCACATAAGAGACACTGGGATGACACGCTCGCCCGATCTTTGTGGCCGCTACGCCGATCTCCCGCAGCTCGATGACGCCTGGGCACGCCTGGCGCGCACCTACGGCGGACGGGAAATAACGATCGGGACGTCCGCAAACGGAAGGCCATTGCGGCGCTACGACTTCGGCAATCCGCTCGGTCCGACGTTCCTGCTGACGTCGCTCATGCACGGGGTCGAGGTGATCGGCGGGCTCGCGCTGCTCGATGCGGTCCGGTCGATCCTGGCGAGCGGGCGCGCGGGCGTGGCGGCGCGGGCGCGGCTCGTCGTGGTGCCGGTCGTCAACCCCGACGCGTTCGCCGACAACCTGGAGCGCCTCCGCGGCGAGCGGCGGGCGTCGCAGCGCTGCAACGCCCGCGGCGTGGATCTGAACCGGAATTTCGCGCCGCTGTCCTCGTCGCGGCCGCTGCACCCGTTCGCGGGCTCGCGGTTCCGGTGGTCGCCGCACTACACGGGGCCGCACGCCTTCTCGGAGCCCGAGTCGCGCGCCCTGCGCGACGTCGCGCTGGAGACGCGGCCTGCGCTCGCGATCGGCTTTCACAGCTGCGGCAACTTCCTGCTCTACCCGTGGGCGCACACCGACGTGCCCAACCCGCGCGAGCCGCTGTACCGGGCGCTCGGCGACGCCTTCTGCCAGGCTCTGCCGCGCGAGCGGTACGAGGTACGCCAGGCGGCGCACTGGTACCCCACGGTCGGCGACATGGACGACTGGCTCGACGCCAACCTGGGAACGCTCGCCTTCACGGTGGAGGTCAGCCGTCCTGCACGCTCCTTCCGCGACATCCGCCGGCTGCTGAACCCGTTCTGGTGGTTGAACCCGCGCGAGGCCGACGAGGCGATCGGCAACGTCGTCCCCGGCGTCGGCGCGCTCCTCTGCGACGCCCTCGACCGCGGCGTGGGCGGCGCGCCCTCGCGGGCGGCCCCGCCGATCGACGCGTCGCCTGTGGAGCTCTTCGCCGACGCCGCCGAGTGAAATGGCCGCGCTCGCGGCGTGCGCGCCGATGTCGGCGGTCGCCATCCCGCGCTGGCCAGAGGGCGACGGCGGCGAGGGCTGTCGAAAAGTGCCAGTCACGCGCGCAGCATCCACTATCCTTCGGGCGTGGACGCCGCCACGCCCCGCATACCGCCGACCGTGCGGATCAGCCCGAGCGCGGCGGCTCGTCACGCCGGCGCCGACGAGTCGGACATCTGGCAGCACACCCCCGACGAGGTCGTCGAGGGCAAATACCGGCTGGTCCAACCGCTCGGGCGCGGGGGCATGGCCGAGGTCTGGCTCGCCGTGCACGTCACGCTCAAGACCGAGCTCGCCGTGAAGTTCCTCAGCGCCTCGCTGACCGGCGACGCGGAGCGGAGCCGCACCGTCCTGGAGAGGTTCCGGTTCGAGGCCCAGATCTCGGCCCGCCTGAGCGCGCGCACGCGGCACATCGTCGCGGTCCACGACGCGGGGGTTCACGACGACATCCCTTACCTCGTGATGGAGTACATCCCGGGGCGAACGCTGTTCGCCGAGGTGCGCCAGAAGGGACCGATCGATCCGGTGCGCTTCGGGCACATCCTTGATCAGATCGGGGACGCGCTCACCGTGGCGCACGACATGGGCATCGTGCACCGCGACCTGAAGCCTTCGAACGTGATGCTCGTCGACACGCCCGGCGCGGAGCTGACGGTGAAGGTCGCGGATTTCGGCATCGCCAAGGCGCTGCACGGCGATCTGGGCCTGGATCGACCGCAGGAGACGGAGGCCGACGTCATGCTGGGCTCGCCGAACTACATGAGCCCGGAGCAGCTCGCCTCGCCGCTCGCGGTCGACGCGCGGGCCGATGTCTGGGCGCTCGGCGTGCTGGCCTACGAGGTGCTGACGGACTGGACGCCTTTTCACGGCAACAGCATCGCGGAGATCATCGTGGCGGTCAGCACCCGCGATTTCGAGCCTGCCACGGAGATCAAGCGGTCGCTTCCCCCGGGGCTCGACGCCTGGTTCTCGCGCGCCCTCGCGAAGGGGCCGGCGCAGCGGTTCGCCTCGATCCGCGAGATGGTCGGGGCCTACCACGCCGCGCTCTCGGCGCCGCCGCCCGAGCGGCCCGCGGAGGTCGCGCCGCCGCGGCGGCCTCGGGTGGCGCCCGCCGTGGCGCTGGCCTGCCTGACCGCGCTCGTCGGAGGGACCGCCGCGCTGGCGGCGCGCCTGCTCGATCGGCCGCGCCTGGAGCAGCCGGCGCGGCTGGTGGCCCCCGGCGTGCGGGGCGCGCTCCAGGGCGTGGCGCTGCGCTCGCCGCCAGCGCCGCAGCAGCCCACCGCAGCCGAGCAGCCGGCCTCCGCGGCGGCGCCTGCTTCCACAGCCGCGCCCGCGCCGCCGGCCTCCGCAGCGCCTGCGCAGCCGCGCTCGTCCCAGCGCCGCCCCGGGAGTGACAGGGTCGCCCCGCGCGCGACGGCGACCGCCGCGCCCACGGTGCCCCGGCGCCGCAAGGAGATCGACAAGAGTGAGACCTTTTGAGCGACGGCTCATCACGCTCTGCAGCGTCGCCTTGCTCGCGGCGGCGCCGGCGCGCGCGCTCGCCATCGGGGCCGAGGAGGACGCGAAGACGCTGTTCGCCCGGGGCCGCGAGCTGCGGAGCGCCGGACAGTGCGACCAGGCGGTCCTCGCCTTCCGGAGCGCGCTGGAGATCTACCCCGAGGGGCTCGGCGCGCTCAGGAACATCGCCGAGTGCGAGGAGGAGCTCGGCCGTTATGCCTCGGCGAGGCGAGACTGGTGGGATCTCCGGCGCGCCGCGCTCCAGTCCAACGAGGCGAAGTACGCCGGGTGGACGGAGGACGCCGAGGCCCGCTACCGGGCGCTCGGCAGCAAGGTCGGGACGTTGACCGTCCGGCTGAAAGGCGCCGAGGGGAAGCCGCCGGTCCAGGTGGTGCTGGACGGCAAGCCCCTCGACCCGAGGCTCCTCGGCGTCGAGCTCGAGCGCGATCTCGGCGCCCACACGGTCGAGCTGTTCTACGGCGGCGCCGCGCCCATCGCGGAGCGCGCCGAGCTCGCGCCTGGCGCCCGTCAGGTCGTGACGCTGACCGTGCCCGCTCCGCTCCCGGCGCGCGACGCGCCCTCCGCGCCGAGCACCTCCGGCACGCCGCCCAGCGGCATTCGCATGGGCGGCTACGTCGCGCTCGGCGTCGGCGGCGCGGGCGCGATCGCGACCGTCGTGGCGCTGGCCGTGCGCGCCGGCGCGCTGTCCGCGGTCGAGGACGGGTGCTCCCCCGCCGGCGGAGGCGCCTACGAGTGCCCGCCGTCGCTCCAGGGCGACTACGACACGGGCAAGACCGCCTCGACGCTCGCCAGCGTCTTCGCCGGCGTCGGCCTGGTCGGGATCGGCGCCGGCGTCACGCTGCTCCTGCTGAGCCCTTCCGAGCCCACGTCGCCAGCCCCTGGCAAGCCGGCGGCAGAGCTCGTCCTCACGCCGACCCCGGGCGGCCTCGGCTCGCGCCTGCTCGTGAGGTTTTGAGGTCCAGCGATCGGACGCGGCCGGCGCCGTGACGCGGCAGGCAACGTGGGGGCGCGCGTCGCTGAGCTTGTCTTTCCGCACCCGGGCGCTACCCCATGATCGAGGCGAGGGCGCGCGAGGCGGGGAGGTCGAGATGAGCTCACAGCGAAACAAGATCCTTGGTTCGATTGCAGGGAGCGGCGCGGTCGCCGTCCGCGGGGCGGCGGAGGCGCTGTTCTCGGCGGCGGGCAAGAGGCTCCTCGACGAGGGCACGCGGGAGGGCCTGCGGCGCGTGATGGTCGAGAACACCACGGCGGTCGTGGACGCGCTGGCGCCCGGGCTCTCGCTTGGCGCGCAGACGACGGCGAAGATCATCGCGGAACAGGGCGGAACGCAGGCCGCCGCGATGGTCGCGCAGGCAGCGGGGCGGCACGTGGGCCAGGCGGCGCTCACCGACGGCGTCTCGGCCGCGGTCGCGAAGGGGCTGGCCCGAGAGGCGATGAGGGCCGCGGGCCGGGAGGTCCTGAAGGGCGCGGGCAAGGCGGCCGGTATCGGGTTCGTGCTCGACGGCGCCTTCGGTGCCTACGAGGGCGTCACGGCCTACCAGCGAGGCGAGATGACGCGGAACGAAGCGCTCGCGCACGCGGCGCAGGAGGCCTCGACAGGCGCGGTGGCGACCGGCGCCGGCGTGCTGCTCGCGGCGGGCCTCGTCGCGGTGACCGGCGGCGCCGCGGCGCCGCTCGTCTTCGCGGTCGGCGCTGGCGGCGCGATCGGCGCGAAGCAGGTCCTGCGGCGGCTCATCGGCCGGGTGTCCTCGAAGGTCCTGGCCCGTGACGTTGCTGACGGCGGCCAGGTGGGGTGACGCCGCAGAGTCGGAGTGTGTCCCGGCCAGCGCGCTCGCCGACTCGACCTCTCGGCGTGTGTGGCATTGCGTTCCTCCCGTTGCATCGGCCCCGCGGCGCCCCTGTGGCAATCGCCCCGTGCCTTTCGCGTGGTGGTGCTCCGACGTGGATCATCCCCATGCGACGACGCATCCGCCGGACAACATCACCATCGCCCCCTGGGGAGAGCTCTTCCTGGCGGAGGATGGCTATCGAGGGAACTACCTTCGAGGCGTGACGCTGGACGGGCAGATCTTCGATTTCGCGCGCAACGCGCGGAGCATGAGCGAGAGTCTCTCCCTCCACCTCGGCCTCCCCCGCCTCTCTCGCCGATCAGAGCGCTCGTGCCGCTCAGAACGGCGGCGGCGCCGTCTCGCCGGCCGGCAGCGGGCCCGGCTCCGGCGCGTGCTCCGACTCGACCGGCGCTGGCGCGCCCTCCGGCTCTACTGGCCGCGGCCCCTCCCCTGGCGCCGGCGCGGTCCCCTGCGGCTCGGCTGGCGCCCCGCCGTCCGCCGGCTCCGCGCCCGCGTCCGCCTCGGGGATCTGCGCCTCCTCGGTCGGCTCCGTCCCGGCGACGAACACCTCCTCGATGGCGTCTTCCTGCCCCTCGCGCGCGAGGAGACCCGTCCGCGGATCGATCTTCACGCGCACGACGCCGCTCGGCACCGGGAAATCGGCGGCCGGGCGCTTCGCGTGCGCCTGCTTCATGAAGTCCACGAACGCCGGCAGCGCCGCCGTGGCGCCCACCTCGCCGTTGCCGAGCGGCGCCGCGTCGTCGTAGCCGGTCCACACGGCGCACGCGATGTCGGTCGAGTAGCCCACGAACCAGGTGTCCTTCGCCTGGTTCGTCGTCCCCGTCTTGCCGGCGATCGGGCGCCCCAGCGAGCGCGCCTGCTTGGCGGTCCCGCTCTGCACGACCGACGTCAGCACGCTCGTGAGCACGTAGGCCTCCGCCTCCTCCATCACGCGATGCCCCGGAGGGCGCGGCGGCAGCGGGATCTCCACCCCGCCGGGCCCGACGATCTTCGTGATCAGGACCGGCTGCTCGTGGACGCCGCCCGCGGCGATGCTCGCGTACGCGGCGGCCATCTCGCGCGGCGTGACCTCGTAGGCGCCGAGGGCGAGCGACAGGTCTGCGCCGAGCTTCGACTGGACGCCGAGCGCGCCGGCGAAGGCGACCACGTTCGAGGCGCCGACGCGCGACAGCGCCGACACCGCGGCCACGTTCACGCTGTGCGCCACGGCCTCCCGGAGCCGCGCCGGCGACTCCCCCTCGCTCTCATCGTAGTTCTGCGGCTTGTACCCGGCGATGGCCAGCGGATCGGTGTCGAGGATCGTCGCCGGCGTCAGCGTGCGCGCGTGGATGCCGTAGCCGTAGACGAACGCCTTGAACGTCGACCCAGGCTGCCGCCGCGCGAACGTCGCCCGGTCGAGCCCCCCGCGCACCGCCTCGTAGCCGCCAACGAGCGCGACGATCTCTCGCGTCCGCACGTCGATCGCGACGAGCGCCCCCTCGGGTCCGAGCTCGAGCCGCAGCGGCGCCGGGGCCGCGGGCTTCCCCGGTTTGCCCGCGGGCGCGGCGCGCCCTCCCTCTCCGGCGGCGTCCTCGTCCTCTTCCTGGCCTGCGGCGGCCGCTTCGACGACCGGCTCCGGCGCGGGGCCGATCAGGCTGACGCGCACGACCTTGTCGACGTCGGCGAACTTGCTCGGCGGGAGGCCGTTCGGGTTGTACCGCTGCGCGCCGCGGAGCGTGACCGTGCCTTCCAGCGTGCCCACGCGCACCGAGAGCGTCCCTCGGGCGTCGTCGGCGCCCGTCACGACCCCCCGGAAGACCTTGTGTCCGGCGGGCGTCCCCTCGAAGGCCGGCGGCTCTTTCTTGCTCCGCGCGAGCGGGCCGAGGAGCTTGTGCCGCTTCGCGTAGGCGTCGAGGTTCTTGCGGACGGACGCGCGCGCCGCCGCCTGCATCGCCGGATCGATCGTGGTCGTGATCGTGTAGCCGCCCCGCTGCGCGGCGGGCCCGACGAGCTCGCGCAGCAGGCGCTGCGCCTCGGCGACCACCTCGGGCGCGAGCTCGGCGAGCGATTCGGTCTCGACGGCGAGCACGACCGGCTCCTGCTTCGCCTGCGCCACCTGGATCTCGTCCGCGAAGGCCTTGCGCTGCATCTGATCGAGCACGAAGTCCCGCCGCGCCACGGCGCGCTCGAGGTTCACCCGCGGCGAGTACACCGACGGCCCCTTCACGACGGCGACGAGCAGCGCGGCCTCGGCGAGCGTCACGTCGCGCACGCTCTTCCCGAAGTAGTAGCGGCTCGCCTCCTCGACCCCGTAGCGGCCGTGGCCGAAGTAGATCTTGTTGAGGTAGAGCTCCAGGATCTCGTCCTTGGTGAGCTCCTGCTCGATCTTCCGGGCGAGGATGATCTCGCGCGCCTTGCGGTTGAAGGTCCGGTCCGGCGTGAGCAGGACGTTCTTCACGACCTGCTGCGTGATGGTGCTCGCGCCCTGCCGGGCCCGGGTCGAGCGGAGGTTCACCGCGAGGGCGCGGAGCATGCCGAGGTAGTTCAGCCCCGCGTGCTCGTAGAAGCCCGCGTCCTCGGCGGCGAGCGCGGCCAGCTTCACCTGGCTCGGGATCTCGCCGATGCGCACCACGGTGCGCCGCTCGGTGAAGACCTCGCCGAGGCGCGTCCCGTCGCGCGCGAGGATGCGCGTCACCTGCGGGGGCCTGTAGTCCTTGAGCTCATGGGTCGAGGGGAGATCGGCCTCGTAGTGCCGGATGACGAGCGCGATCGTGGCGGCGGCGAGCACGAGCAGCGCCGCGAGCGCGATCCCGATGCGCTTCGCCCACGTCGCGATCCCGGGGCCTCTCTCCTGCGGGGGCGCGCCTTCCGGCTGGCTGGACGGGCGCTGCGCGCCCTCGAGGTGCGGCGCGCTCGCCGGCCGCGTTGCGCCGCTGATCCGCTCAGGCGGCTCGCTCCCTCGCCCCGGCGGCCCCGACCGCCGCGCGGGTGGCTCTGACGCCTGACGCAGCGGATCCGATGCCTGACGCAGCGGATCCGATGCCTGACGCAGCGGATCCGATGCCTGACGCAGCGGATCCGATGCCTGACGCAGCGGATCCGACGCCTGACGCAGCGGATCCGACGCCTGACGCAGCGGGTCCGATGCTCGGCGCAGCGGGTCCGATGCCTGACGCAGCGGATCCGACGCTCGGCGCAGCGGATCCGATGCTTGACGCACCGGATCCGACGCCTGATCCGGCGCATCGGTCTTCCTGACCGGATCGTCCCCGTTTCCCGCTGAGTTCCGTGATTGCTCCGAGGCCATGACGCCGTCCCCGTGAACGCTGGCGCAGGCGATGCGCATCCAGAGCGCCCGGCGCGCCGGCGCGGCGACGCTAGCACGCCCGCGGAGGCTCGCCTCGATCCGGGGCGCGCTCGCGGAGGATCAGCCCTGGAACAGCCGCATGGCCACGATGGTGATCAGGATGCCCGCGATCAGGCAGCCCGCCGCGATGCCAACGAGGAGCAACGGCTTCGCCTCCGCCTTGGCCGGCGCCTTGGGCTGCTTGGCGAGGGGCGCCGGCGCGGGCGCCGGCTTCGCGGACGGCGCCGGCGGCTGCTGGACCATCTTCACCGTCTTCGCCGGCGACTTGAACGCGGACGGCGCGGGCGCCTTGTTCGCCTGGAGCGCGGCGGCGTGCTGTTTCGACGCTTGCTCGAGCACCGCGTTCGCCTTCTTCGGCATCATCGCCGTGTAGCCCTTGCCCGCGCCGCCCGCGAACGGCTTGAGCGCGTCAGCGAACTCCGCGGCCGACTCGAACCGATCCTCGGGCCGCTTCTCGAGCGCCTTGGCGAGCACCGCGCTGAGCCCCGGCGGAAACTGCTTCCCGGGGACGCGGTCGTCGAGCGGGATCGGGTTCCTCGTCACGTGGTGCTGGATGTACTCCATGGGCGTCCGCGCCTCGAACGGCAGCTTGCCCGTGAGCACCTCGTACAGGATGGTCGCGAGCGAGTAGATGTCGCTGCGCGCGTCGAGCACCTTGCCCTGCGCTTGCTCGGGCGACATGAACTCCGGCGTCCCGAAGACCATGCCCTCCTGCGTGAGCATCACCGACCCCGGCCTGAGCTCCCGCTCCGTCACCTTCGCGAGGCCGAAGTCGAGCACCTTCGGGTAGTCCTTCAGCCCGCCGTTGGTCGACAGGAAGATGTTCTCGGGCTTGAGATCGCGGTGCACGATCCCCTGGATGTGCGCCTCCTGCAGCGCGCCGCAGACCTGGATGAGGACCGGGATCGCGCGCTCGACGGGCAGCGGCCCTTCCTTGCGGACCACCTGGTTCAGGTTCTTGCCCTCCAGGTACTCCATCACGATGTACAGCGAGCCGTCCTCGAGCTCGCCGTAGAGCAGCACCTTGACCGTGTTCGGGTGCGTGAGGTGGCTCATCGCCCGCGCCTCGCGGCGGAAGCGCGAGACGAGATCCTTCCGGTTCGCGAGCTTGGGGTGGAGGATCTTCACCGCCACCATCCGGTTCATCGCCGGCTGCGCGGCCTTGTAGACCGACCCCATGCCGCCGGAGCCGATCTTCTGAAGGATCTGGAACTGCCCTCCGAGCAGATCTCGACCGATATTCGGGTCCGGACCGGCAGCCATGCGTGGAGCCGGAAAATACCACGCAACCCACCCGTATCGTCTATGACCGAAGCAGCGGACGCATCGGATCCCACCGTGGAGCCAAAATGACCGTAAAAATTGACGCCCCCGGGGCCGCCGAGGCGCTCGAGAGCCCGCTCCTCGCCGCCGCCGGCTTCTCGCACGCCTTCTTCACCCGGCGCGGCGGCGTCAGCGCCCCCCCGTGGGACACCCTGAGCTTCGCCATCGCCCTCGGCGACGATCCCGCCGCCGTCCGGGAGAACCTGGAGCGCGCCGCGCGGCGCCTCGGCATCCCGGCGGCCCGGCTCTATTTCCTCAGCCAGGTCCACGGCGTCGAGGCGCGGGTCCTCACCGGTGAGGAGGATCGCGACGACGTCGTCCGCGAGGTCGGGGACGTGACCCTCTCGCGCGTGCCCGGCGTCGGCTGCGGTGTCCGCAGCGCCGACTGCGCCCCGATCCTCCTCGCCGATCGCCGGACCGGCGCCGTCGCCGCAATCCACAGCGGCTGGCGTGGGACCGTCCGCCGGGTCGTGGTCGAGGCGGCCCGCGCGCTCCGCTCGCTCGCCGGCCCCGGCGCGGAGCTCGTCGCGGCCATCGGCCCGCACATCGAGGCCTGCTGCTTCGAGGTCGGCGACGACGTCGCCGCCGATCTCGCCGCGTGCTCCAGCGCGGGCGCCGCCGCCGTCGTCCGCGGGGCGCCCGGCGCGCGCCCGCACGTCGACGTCCGCCGCATCCTCAAGGCCCAGCTCACCGAGGTCGGCCTGGACGCAACCTCGGTCGAGGACGTCCCTGGCTGCACGGCGTGTGACCCCGCCCGCTTCTTCTCGTACCGGCGCGACGGACAGCGCAGCGGCCGCCTGCTCTCCGTCATCGTCGCCGGCCGTACCGTCATCGGCTAGAACGCTCCCATGGTCTCGCTCGCGCGCGACTCCTCGCCGATCGTGCTCGCCATGGTGGGCCTGCCCGCCCGCGGGAAGACGTCCATCGCCCGCAAGATCGCGCGGTACCTGTCGTGGCTCGGCCACCCCACGCGGCTCTTCAACGTGGGCAACTACCGCCGCGCGCACCTCGGCACCGCGCAGCCGCACCAGTTCTTCGACCCCAACAACACCGCGGGACGCCAGGCGCTCCTCGGCATGGCGATGACCGCCCTCGACGACCTCATCGGCTGGCTCAGCTCCGGCGGCGAGGTGGCGATCTACGACGCCACGAACAGCACGCGCGCTCGCCGGAACCTCGTCACCGAGCGCTGCCAGGCGCACGGCTTCCCGGTCGTCTTCATCGAGTCGATCTGCAACGACGAGTCGATCATCGAGACGAACGTCCGCGAGACGAAGCTCCGCTCGCCGGACTACCAGGGCGTCGACCCGGAGGCGGCGCTGCGCGACTTCCGCGCGCGCATCGCGCACTACGCCCGCGCGTACGAGCCGCTCGGCGAGCCCGAGCGGAGCTACATCAAGATCATCGACGTCGGCCGCCAGGTCGTGCTGAACCGCATCCACGGCTACCTGCCGGCGCGCCTCGTCCCGCTCTTGATGAACATGCACCTCACGCCGCACCCGATCTGGCTGACGCGCCACGGGGAGAGCGTGTTCAACGAGAAGGGGCTGCTCGGCGGCGACTCCGATCTCAGCGCGCGCGGCGACGAGTACGCGAAGAACCTCTCCGCGTTCATCCGCGAGCGGGCCGGCGACGAGCACGTCAACGTCTGGACGAGCACGCTGCGCCGCACCATCCAGACCGCGCGCCCCATGACGCAGAACCACGTCGCCTGGCGCGCCCTCGACGAGATCGACGCGGGCGTCTGCGAGGGCATGACGTACGAAGAGATCCGCCAGCAGATGCCCGAGGTCTTCAACGCGCGCGCGGCCGACAAGTTCCGCTACCGCTACCCGCGCGGCGAGTCCTACGAGGACGTCATCCAGCGCCTCGACCCGCTCATCATCCAGCTCGAGCGCCAGCGCTCTCCCGTGCTCGTGATCGGCCACCAGGCGGTGCTGCGCGCGCTCTACGCCTACCTCGTGGATCGCCCGGCGCCCTCGTGTCCGACGCTGCCGATCCCGCTGCACACAGTCATCGAGCTGACCCCGACGGCGTATGCCTGCGAGGAGCGCCGCTTCCAGCTCGCGCCCGCCGTCCAGGGCGGCGACTCGAGCACCGCGCACCCCTGAGCCAGGCCACGCGGCCGCGCTGGACGCGCGCGCGGCCGTGCTGGAGCGCGGGCTGCGCTGCGGCGCGGCCGCGCCGGCTCAGCGATCCCGGCTGATCAGCTTGCGGAGGAGCTCCAGCGGGTGGAACGGCAGCATCGCGGCCATGTCGCTGTCGGTCCCGGCCCGCTCGAGCACCGCCCGCACCGCCGGCGCCACGATCCCCATCGGGTCGATCCGCTCCACGAGCGCGCGGAGCGCGCTGAGCGCCGCGCGCCCCGCGTCGATCCCGAGCGGGATGGCGAGGGCCGCCGGCACCGGCGCGAGGATCACGTCGCGCACCGCCACCGCCCTGGCCCAGGCGCCCGGGCTCGGGTCGACCTCGAGCTGCCGGATGGTCTCCGCCTCCGCGAAGCAGCCGAGCGAGAGCTCCCCTGCCCGCTCCTCGATGGCGCGCGAGAGGTGCCGGTAGTCGCGGCGCCAGTCGCCCGCGAGCAGCCCCATGTCCTCCCGCACCTCGTCCGGCCCGAGGATCAGGTTGATCCCGCGGGCGTCGCGGCGGAGCGCGACGCTCGTCCAGAGCTCCCCGCCCTCGAACAGGCCGATCACCACCGTCTTGCCGATCCCGGCGAGCGACTCCAGCGTGCCGCGCACGACGCCCGCCGAGGGGATCGGCACGCCGCGCAGCCTCGCCGGCCAGAGATCGATCCTCCCCACGAGGAGCTCCTCGCGGGCGAGCTGCAGCAGCAGGAGCGACTGGGCGATGAGGTCGTCGCCGCGCCGCACCCGCGCGCCGAACCGCTCCACGATGGCCTCGAGGACGCCCGCCTCGAGCACGGCGGCCCAGCTCGCGTGGTGGCTGGCGGCGAGCTCCTCCGCGGAGAGCGGGACGGCGCGCTGCGCGTCGTCGATCCGGAGCCGGCCCGCGTCCGTGTGCACGAGCTTTCTGAGCTTGCCGCCCGCGTGGACCGCGACGACGCCGCCGCGCGGCCGGCCGACCTCGCGCTCGTCGATGCCCGTGCGCCTGGGCCGGAACAACGACAGCACGCGAACCCAGTCGGTCGCGGTGAACCCCTCGAAGCGGACGTCGGGCGAGAGCACGGGGCGAGCCTACCGCCGGCGCGCTCCGTGCGCGAGCGCCACCCCGGAGCGCGTCGTCAGCCCGGCGCGAGCGCCACCCCGGAGCGCGTCGTCAGCCCGGCGCGAGCGCCGCCTGGCGGCGCACGGCTACGCCCCCCACCAGAGCATCTCGTGCACCTGGCTCTCGCCGCGGACGGGCACGATCACCCGGATCTTCTGGCCCTCGATCTGGACCACGTGGGCGGGGAAGCTGTCCGCCGGGTAGTAAAGCGACTTCACGAAGCCGTTCGCGTCGAGCCAGAGCAGGTGCACCCCGTCCGCTGTCGCCCCGTGCATGAGGAGCATCCGCCCGCCGCCGAGCAGCGCGAACTCCAGGCCCTTGAAGCCCATCTCCTCGAAGCGCTCCGGGGACGGGAAGTCGTCGCCCACGGACCTGAGCTCTGGCACGTGCGCGCGGAGGTGCTTGTAGAGCGTGTCGTAGCGGACCTTCGCGAGCTTCGGGATCCGTCGGTCGCCCGCGGCGATGATCGGCAGCCGCTCCGCGTCGAACGTCGGCACCTCCACGTGGGTGCGGTAGCGATCCACGAGCCTGCCGCGGCCGATCTCCTCGTCGCTGAGCGCCTTGAGCCACCACTGGAAGATCGCGAGATCGCCCGTCCCTGCGCGCGACTCGAGCCGGACCAGCGACTCCCACAGGGGCCTCCGGACCTGCCACTTCCCGCCGTGGTTCTTCACGACGCACGCCCCGACGTAGAGCGCCCCGTGCGTCACGAGGGTGACGAGCATGGGAGCATCTCCGCCCCCGCTCGCCGCCGGCGCGCCGCTGGATCCGCCTGCGGGCGCGAGCCAGGCGTCGCGTCGCTCGCGCGTCAGCGCCGCGCCCAGCCGGTGGACCGACGCATCGGAGAAGTCGAGCCCGAGGTCGGGCGCGCCGAACGCCGCGGGCGCGAGGCGGGCGAACACCTCCGCTGCGTGGTCGATCTGGGCCAGGATCGACGGGTTTCCCGCCGGATTCGCGTCCGCGGAGCGCACGCCTGCCAGGTCGGCGAGCGCGTCGGGCGGGTAGTGCGGCGCGAAGAAGCGCTCGAAGATCTGGGCAGCCGTGATCGGTTCGGCGGGCATGGCTCGGGGCCGTGAGGGTGGGCGTGGCGAGGGGCGGGCGACCGCGGCCGGCCGCCGCGGCTCAGAACATCTTCTTGCGCTTCGACGAGCTCAGGATGCCGAGCATCTCGCGGTACTTGGCCACGGTGCGGCGGGCGATCTTGATGCCGTCCGTCTCCTCGAGGATCTTGACGATCGCCTGGTCGCTGTAGGGGTTCGACTTGTCCTCGGCCACGATGATCTTCTTGATCGCCTGCTTGACGCTCTCCGAGGCGATGTCTTCGTCGGCGACCCTGTGGATGGATGAGTTGAAGAAGTACTTCAGCTCGAAGAGCCCCTGGGGCGTGTGCACGTACTTGTTCGACGTCACGCGGGAGATGGTCGACTCGTGCATGCCCACCGACTCGGCGACGTCCCTGAGGATCATGGGCTTCAGGTAGCCCACGCCGCGCTCGAGGAACTCGCGCTGCTTCTCGACGATGCACTCGGTCACCTTGATGATCGTGCGCCGCCGCTGCTCGATGGCCCGGATCAGCCACTGCGCGCTCCGGAGCTTCTCGCTGATGAACTCCTTCGCCTTCGGGTCCCGGAGCATCCGCTGGGCGAGGTTCTCGTTGATGTAGAGCCGCTGGAGCCCCTTGTCGTTGTCGGTGACGACGAACTGGGTGCCGTCCTTGATGACGTATACGTCCGGGGTGATGGCGATGGTCTTCTCGTCGACCTCGGCGAAGTTGCGCGCCGGCACGCTCTCCAGCTTCTGGATCTCCTGGACCGCGTCGTAGACGTCCTCCAGCGGGATCTTCAGCGCCTTCGCGATCGCGGGGAAGTTGCGCCGCTCCACGTTGTGGAGGTGGTCCTTGATGATGGCCATCTCGATGTCGTCGAAGCCCAGCACCTCCGCCTGCACCCGCAGGCACTCCGACAGGTCGCGGGCCGCGACCCCGACCGGATCGAAGCGCTGGATCATCGACAGCACCTCCTCGGCGTCCTCGGGGTGGAGCTCCGCCTCCCGCGCCAGGTCCACGAGGCTGATGTCGGGCCCCTTCGTGCCGTCCGGACGTTCGCCCCCCTTGAGGTCGAGGTACCCCTTCTCGTCGAGGTTGCCGATGACGAGCAGCGCGAACTGCCGCTCGTTCTCGACGAAATCGCTCATCTGGAGCTGCCAGAGCAGGTGGTCGCGCAGGTTCGACGGCTTCGTCAGGTTCTGGTCGATCGGCGGCAGCTCTTCGAAGCCGCCCCGGTGCGCGGGCATGGCCTGCTGGAGCTGCCTGTTTTCCAGGAATTGCTCCCAGTCCACCTCCTTGACCCGCTTCTCCGTCTCGCGCGCCGCGATGTCGGTGTCTCGGTCGAACCGCTCGCCGTTCTCGAGCCGCTGCTCCGTGGGCAGGTCGGCGTTCCTCCCCCGCTGATCCGCCTTGTCGCCGTCCCGCGCCTTCGGGTCGGTCATGTCGTCCGCGAGGACAGGGTTGCCGTCCAGCTCCTTCCTGATCTCGTCGACCAGCTCGAGCCGTGAGAGCTGCAGCAGCCGGATGGCCTGCACCAGCTGCGGGGTCATCACAAGCTGCTGCGACAGCTTGAACTGGAGCTTCATCTCCATGCCCATGAGGAGCTCCTTCTCTCAGTTCGCCGCCAGCGCCACCCGCCGAACGGGGGCCGGGGCATTGCGCGAGGTTCGTGCCATCGAGTGTCTCATTGGTGGCCTCACCCCCAACGTAGCATCGAACGGGGCAGCGGCCCGGGTCTTGCTTTCACGTCTGCACCAAAAAATAGCGCAGGGCTTGCATCCTACACCGCTGAACATGGTTTCAGCCTTCGCCGCGGTAGATTTTTCGCCCCGCGCGGAGCTCTGCCCGCAGCCAGTTCGGATTGGCCCCCATCTGCCGATCGTTGCACTATCGGCCGTCGATCGGGAGGCTTGAAATCCCGAAAGGTTGGGCGAAGGCGCGATGGGAAAGCCGAAGGTGCGCGGACCTACGCGCGGGCACGGGATGGAGGGCGTGCGCGGCGGGGCGTCGTCGCCGGATGTCGAGAAGGAGCGGATCCTGTCTCGCTCGCCCCTCGCGTCGCTGGCCTCGCCGAGCCGGCGTGCGCTGTTCGAGCTCGGCAGGGTCGAGCGGCTCACGCGCAGGCAGTGCGTTTGCCAGCAGGGTGCGCCGCCGAGGCACCTGTTCCTGATCGGGGCGGGTCGCGTGAAGGTCGAGCGCGTCGCCGACGGTCGGGTGGTTCCGCTCGGGCACCGCGGGCCCGGCGACCTCGTCGGCGAGGGCGCCCTCGCGGGCGCGACGGTCTCCTCCGAGAGCGCGACGGTGCTCGACGAGGGGGACGCGCTCGTGGTGCCGCTCGCCGGTCTCGAGCGGCAGCTCGCGTCCGACGCGGCGCTCCGCGGCGCGCTCGCCGCGGCGCTCGTGGCGCGCAAGCTAGACACCGAGGCGCGCCTCGGCTCGCTGCTCCTCTGCACGGTCGAAGCGCGCCTGATCGAGTTCCTCCGCGCCGCTGCGCGGCGCTGGGGGCAGCCCCACACCGCTGGACAGCTGGTGTCGGCGCCGTTCACGCACGCGGACATCGCGCTGCTGATCGGGTCCACCCGCGAGACGGTCACCCTGCTGCTGGGCAAGCTGAAGCGCGCCGGCCTGATCGCGTTCGACCGGCGGCGGATCGTCATCCGGGATGGCGAGCACCTCGAGGCGCACGCCGCGACGGCCTGAGCGTCCGCCCGGAGGGGCCGCTGCGCGGCCTGCGCTGGAGCCGGTACACCGCGGCGCCGTTCGGCTCGATGAAGGTGCGCCGCTCGGCGGGGCGGCCTCCCGCGCCTTCCACGCCCGCCGCAGCGCCAGGCGCGCTCGGGCGGCTCCCCTCCAGTTCGCCGATCTCGCCCTGGACCAGACGGAGGCGAGGAAAGATCCCGGACTGCGTGGATTCCCGGGCGCGGAGGTCGACGAAGATCGTGCTGAGCAGCCGACCGAAGGCGTACGGCTTGAGCAGGACCTCGCTGACGTCGTCCGTGCCGTCGCACGAGACCGGCTCTTCGGCACAGAAGATGACCCGCCGGGGCATCGTGCCCTCGCGCCGCAGGCGGCCCAGGATCTCCCGGGCGCCTTTCGTTCCGGGGGCGAGATCGATCAGCGCGACGTCGTAGACGCGCTCGCGGGAGAGGGAGATCGCTTCCTCCAAGGTCGCGGCCGGGCTGACGAGCGCGCCGCGGTTGCAGAGGAGGAGCGCCGTGGCCCTCCGGAGGACATGGTCCTGATCGAGGAGGAGAACGTTCGGTTGGTACGTCATCGGGTATCCCTGCGGCTTGCAGTCGAATTGCCCCGCATCGACGAGGACGGCGACGAGCGCGCCCCCTCCGTCGTTCAGCGGCAGCATCCGCGTCCGCGGACGGTCCCCCCTTCGCAACGCACGTGCCGAGGGGGAGGCGCCGCCGCCGCCCGGGCCTCGTTTCCCCTGTTCTCGGCGGCAACCCGGTCGTTCGAGCGTCGCTGCCGGTGAGGCTGCCCCGCCGACCCCGGGGCCGCCGCTGTGCCCATTTCGCGCTCCCTCCGCAGCGCCTCTCCGCCCCGACGAAGAGCGCCCCCCCACCCTGTCGGCTTGCCCACCGCGTCCTTGGCCGTCGGTGGGCGGTTCGTGCGCACGGGCCAGCCCAGGTTTGCGGCCCCTCCAGGGCGGCGCGGTCCGCCGATCCGCCGGTTGCTCCAGGCTCGACGTACCGCGGGCCACATGTCCGGACCGCTCGCGCTGCCCCGCCGTGACGCGTTCGGCGCAACGCAGCAAACTGATTTTCCCGCTTGATGAGGCTGGCGTGGGGTGCCACAAGCGTCCGCGCGCACGAGTGGCGGAATTGGTATACGCACCGGTTTTAGGTTCCGGCGCCGCTAGGCTTGGGGGTTCGAGTCCCCCCTCGTGCACCACGGCTTGGCGCCTGGAGGACTCGACCAGCTCGCGGCGTGACGCGCCGCCCCGGGGCGCCTCCGCCGGGTAGCCCGGGACGGTCGTGGTCCGCTGGGCGCGCGGCGCGGGGACGAGCGTTCGTCGTCGAACCGCGCGCGGATTTGAGGACGAACGCATGAAGGGGCCCGGGCCGCGGAACCTCGGACGGCCTCCGGCGGCCTCCAGCGGATCGCCTCGGCGGCGTGGTCGACCGCGCGCGCGGTCCCGGAATTGCGCGACGCCCGCGGCGCGACTACGTTCGCGTTCCTCGGCCGGACCCTCTCCTCCCACCTGACCGCCGCGGAGCCAAGGCACGTAAAGATGTTCACTTGGGCGATGAAGAAGATTTTCGGCACCTCGCACGAGCGTGCCATCCGCCGCATGCGACCCCGGGTCGAGGTGATCAGCAGGATGGAGCCGGAGCTGCAGAAGCTCTCGGACGCCCAGCTCCGGGCAAAGACGGCGGAGTTCAAGGAGAAGCTCGCCAACGGGGCGACGCTGGACGACATCCTGGTCCCGGCGTTCGCGGTCTGCCGCGAGGCGTCGAGGCGCGCGCTCAAGATGCGCCATTACGACGTGCAGCTCATCGGCGGCATGGTGCTCCACAACGGCTGCATCGCCGAGATGCGCACCGGCGAGGGCAAGACGCTGGTCGCGACGCTCCCCTGCTATCTGAACGCCCTCGAGGGCAAGGGCGTCCACGTCGTCACGGTGAACGATTACCTGGCGCGGCGCGACGCCGAGTGGATGGGCAAGCTGTACGGCTTCCTCGGCCTGTCGACGGGCGTGGTCGTCAACCAGCAGGGCGACGCCGAGAAGCGCGACGCGTACCGCTGTGACATCACGTACGGCCAGAACAACGAGTTCGGCTTCGACTACCTGCGCGACAACATGAAGTTCTCGGCGCTCGAGTACGCGCAGCGCCCGCTGCACTATGCGATCGTCGACGAGGTCGACTCCATCCTCATCGACGAGGCGCGGACTCCGCTCATCATCAGCGGGCAGGGGGAGCGCTCGAGCGACAAGTACCGCACGATCAACGAGGTGATCCCGCAGCTCCGGAACGAGGAGCATTACGCCGTCGACGAGAAGGCGCACTCGGTGACGCTGACCGACGAGGGCGTGGAGACGGCAGAGCGGCTGCTCGCCTCGCTCCAGGTGCTCAAGGGCACGAACCTCTATGATCCGGTGAACCTCGAGACGCTGCACATCCTGAACCAGTGCTTGCGCGCGCACACGCTCTACAAGCGCGACGTCAACTACATGGTACGCGACGGCAAGGTGCTCATCATCGATGAGTTCACCGGCCGCGTCCTGGCGGGGCGCCGGTGGTCGGACGGCCTGCATCAGGCCGTCGAGGCGAAGGAGAACGTCCGGATCCAGGAGGAGAGCCGGACGATGGCGACGATCACCTTCCAGAACCTCTTCCGGCTGTACAAGAAGCTCTCCGGGATGACCGGCACCGCGGACACGGAAGCGGCGGAGTTCCACAGCACGTACAAGCTCGACTGCGTCATCATCCCCACGAACAAGCCGGTGGTCCGCGTCGACTACGAGGATCTCGTCTACAAGACCGAGAAGGAGAAGTTCACGGCGGTCATCAACGAGATCCTCGAGAAGCACGAGCTCGGCCAGCCGATCCTGGTGGGCACGACGAGCGTCGAGAAGAGCACCGCGATCAGCCGGATCCTGACGAAGCGGGGCGTGAAGCACAACGTGCTGAACGCGAAGCACCACGAGAACGAGGCCTACGTGGTCGCGCAGGCGGGCCGCAAAGGGGCCATCACGGTCTCGACCAACATGGCGGGTCGCGGGACGGACATCATCCTGGGCGGCAACGCGGAGATGCTCGCCAAGCTCAAGTTCAAGGAGCAGAACCGCCAGCCCGAGGCGGAGCCCGAGGCGTTCGAGGCCCTGGTCGACGAGCTCAAGAAGGAGTGCTCCGCCGAGGGCGACGAGGTGCGCGAGATCGGCGGGCTGTACATCCTGGGCACCGAGCGGCACGAGTCGCGCCGCATCGACAACCAGCTGCGCGGCCGCGCCGGCCGCCAGGGCGATCCCGGGACGTCGAAGTTCTATCTGTCCCTCGAGGACGACCTCATGCGCATCTTCGCCGGGGATCGGGTGAAGAACCTGATGGAGCGCATGGGCATGCCCGACGACGAGCCCATCGAGCACCCGTGGGTGACGAAGAGCGTCGAGAACGCGCAGAAGAAGGTCGAGGAGCGCAACTTCGACATCCGCAAGAACCTGCTCGAGTACGACGACGTGATGAGCGCGCAGCGCAAGACGATCTACGACATGCGCCAGTCGCTGCTCGTCGGCCGTTACTCTCCCGAGATCATCGACGAGGAGGGGAAGCCGACGGGCGAGAAGCGGACGATCAAGCCGCTCGCGTCCATCGTGGAGCTGGTCCGGCCGGACGTCGGCTACCTGCTCGGCATGTTCGCGAACGACCCGGTGATGCCGCTCGACGCGGACGGCAACCGGCGCGAGATCGTGCGAAAGGACTTCGAGAAGACGGAGCGGTTCGTCGAGCTCGAGAACATGCAGCGCGAGATCTACACGCGCTGGGGCGTGAAGCTCGAGCTCGAGTCGCGCGCCGACAAGGTCCTCGAGATCTACGACGAGTGCTCGGAGCTCATGCCCCTGGCGCTCACCGAGCAGCGCGAGCGGCTGCTCGATCTGATGGACCGGATCATCGGCGCGATGGTCGAGGAGTCGTGCCCGGCCCGCAAGCCGCCGGAGGACTGGGACTGGGGCGGCATCTTCCAGGGCTTTCGCGAGCACTTCGGCGTCGAGCTGCCGGACGACATCGCGCACATCGGCGACCAGGAGACGCTGGCGCGGGAGCTCTACGACCGCGCCGAGAAGGCGTACGAGAAGCGCGAGGAGGAGATCGGCGTCGAGCTGTCGCTGCGCATCTTCCGCCACCTCTACCTGGAGGAGCTCGACAAGGCCTGGGTCGACCACCTGACCGACATGGACCACCTCCGCGACGGCATCGGTCTGCGCGGCTACGGGCAAAAGGACCCGAAGCAGGAGTACAAGAAGGAGGGCTACAACATGTTCGTCAACATGGTGGCCCGCGTCTCCTCGAACGTGGTCACGAAGCTCTTCAGCGTGAACGTCAGGCGCGCCGAGCAGGAAGAGGCGCAGATCGAGGCTGCGGATCGCGAGCGGCACGCCGCGGCGCTGCTCGACGCCGTCGCGCAGCACGACGAGTCCCTCCCGATCGGCGCGAACCCTGCCCCGGCGCTCCCGCAGCCTGCCGTCATGCAGGAGCAGGAGTGCCCCTGCGGCAGCGGCCAGCCGTTCAACAAGTGCCATGGCGTCGAGGACGAGGCGACGGCCTGAGCCGGCGCTTCCTGCCCGCTCCGCCTGATAGCTAGAACGAGGCAGCGAGGGCCCCTGCCAGGCCCTTGCTCCTCGGCATCTGACCCCCGCATGAACACCGCCTGAGGGCCGATCCATCGGTTCCCGGAGGCAGCATCATGAAGGTGTTCATCGATTCAGGGGATATCGCGGAAATCAAGGAAGCACAGTCGATGGGGATCATCGACGGCGTCACGACCAACCCGTCGCTCCTCGCCAAGGCCGGCAAGCCGACGAAGCGGGCGATCGCCGAGATCTGCGAGGTGGTCGACGGCCCCGTCTCGGCCGAGGTGGTGGCGGTCGAGAAGGACGCGATCCTCCGCGAGGGTCGCGAGCTCGCGAAGATTCACCGGAACGTGGTGGTCAAGGTGCCGCTCATCGACGAGGGGCTCAAGGCCGCCCGCATCTTCGCTTCCGAGGGCATCAAGACGAACGTGACCCTCTGCTTCTCGGCCGCCCAGGCGCTGCTCGCGGCCAAGGCTGGGGCCACGTTCGTGTCGCCGTTCGTCGGGCGCGTCGACGACGCCGCGGGAGACGGGATGGATCTCGTCCTGCAGGTCGTGACCATCTTCAGGAACTACGGCTTCTCGACGCAGGTGCTCACCGCGAGCGTACGGCACCCCGTCCACTTCGTGCAGGCCGCCATGATCGGCTCGCACGCCGCGACGATGCCGCTCAAGGTCATCAAGCAGCTGATCAAGCACCCGCTCACCGACGTCGGGCTCGCGCAGTTCTTGGCAGATGCGAAGAAGATCCCCGAGCTGGTATAGCGATCCCGTGGCCGAGAAGCGCAAGGAGAGCTCGGGGACGAAGCGCCGCGGGAGCCGCCCGGCGGCCCCCGCGGTCGTGTCCGTCACGACGCAGGGAGGGCCCTTCAAGGGGGTGTCGACAGCGGTCGTGCGCCGGCGGGCGAGCAAGATGCTCGCCCACCTCGCGTTGCAGGGCGTGGAGCTCTCCGTCGCCTTGGTGAACGATGAGGCCATCCACGAGCTCAACCGCAGCTACCGGCGCAAGGACAAGCCGACCGACGTCCTCGCCTTCCCGCTGCTCGACCAGAACGGAGCCAACTCGCGCAGGCGCGGCCGGCGGGGTCCCGTGGATCCGTCGGTGTGGCGCGGTCTTCTCGGCGACGTGATCATCTCGATCGACACGGCCGCGCGGCAGGCCGAGGAGCGCGAGCGCCCGCTGCTCGACGAGATCACGATGCTGCTCGGGCACGGCCTGCTCCACCTGCTCGGCTATGACCACAAGACCGACGCAGAAGAGCGGGAAATGACGGATTTGACCCGGGAGCTCGAGGTCGCGGCGGCGTCTCGAAGCAACAGCTCCACTGTAATCAAACCACATCGCAGCACCGCGACGCCAAACGCGACGCCAAAGAAGACGGGGGCGCGATGAGTTATCGCTTGCGATGCGAAACCTCGCTTGTTAAACGGACGCCCCCTTTCGACTTGGAGGAGACATGCCCGGTTCGAACAAGCTGACCAAGGCGCAGATGATCGTCGGTCTTGCCGAGGCCACCCACCTCGACAAGAAGTCCGTGGCCAGCGTGCTCGATGCGCTCGGCGAGCTGGTGAAGAAAGAGCTCGGTCCGGAGGGGCCGGGCGAGGTCACGGTTCCGGGCCTCGTGAAGATCAAGGCGAAGGAGATCCCGGCCACGCAGGACCGGGAAGGCGTCAATCCGTTCACGAAGCAGCCGATGACCATCAAGGGCAAGCCGGCGAGCCGCAAGCTCCGCGCGGCGCCCGTCAAGGCGCTCAAGGACGGCTGAGCGGCGCGTCCGTGGCCGCAGCTTGCGTCGCCGCATCGGGCGGCGCGAGCTCCGGGGGCCCCGCAGGCGGTCGCGCCCCCGAGCTGACGCCCCGGGCTCGTTGCGGGGCCTTCGCTGTGGAGCGTCGCGCCCGGAGCGCACAGCCGATGCTCGCGAGGGCGAGCAGCGTCGCCATCGGGGCGTCGCCCAGCCGGGTGTAGAGCGTCAGCGGCGTGTCCCTGATCGAGGGGGTCGCAAAGGTCACCCCCGGCGCTGCGCTCTCGTCGCGGCTGCGCACCACGCCTCGGGCGTCGATCCACGACACGACGCCGAGGTTCACGGCGCGCACGAGATCCCGGCGCAGCTCGATGGCACGCATGACCGCGAGCCTCGCGTGCAGCTCGGGCTCGGCGCTCCCGGTGAACCAGGCGTCGTTCGTGATGTTGACGAGGAGGCTCGGGGCGAGCGTCCCGGTGATCCGCCGCCCCACCCCGGTGAGCGTGTCCTCGTAACAGTTGAGCACCCCGATCCGGAGCGCGGGCCCGTGCTCTCGGGGCAACGTGAGGGCGCGCGGCTCTACGCCCGGGATGAGCCCGCCGCTCTTCTGGAAGATGCGCCGCAGCCAGGGCAGGTAAGCGCCGCCCGGGACCATCTCGCCGAACCAGAGCAGCTGCAGCTTGTCCTGCGTCGGCTGCATGCTCCCATCAGGGAGCACGAGGGTCGCGGAGTTGTAGCTGTTCCGTTCCTCGACGCCGTCGGCGGCCTTCACGGGCGGCGCCTGGGTGATGAGCCCCGCGAGGACGGGGCCGCGGATGTCGGGCCCCAGGATCGCTCGACCGCCGCGCGGCGCCTGCCGGGCGCTGTGCGAGAGGGGGTAAGGATACGCCGCCTCGGGCCAGAGGGTGAGCTCTGCGCCGCCGGCCTCGGCCTCCCGGGTGAGCTCGTGCAGGGTCCGCAGGATCCGCGGGTGGTTCTTCGCCTGCCAGCGCTCATGCGGCCCGACCGCCTGGTTGACGAGCGCGACCCGCGCCGTCGGCAGGCCGGCGCTGGCGCGCTCGACCGCGGCCATCCGCAGCGCACCGTGAACCGCGAGCAACCCGAACAGCGCGACGCTCGAGAGCGCCGGGTAGAGGATCGCTCGGGGCAACCGAAGGCGGACGGGCCGCGATTCCTGAGCGAGCGCGCTCTCGAGCGGCCGCCCGCCCGGCGCTCTCCCCGAAGCGGCCAGACCGGCGCGGGTGAGCAAGGCCGCCCCGACGGCGAACAGCACGGAGACGCCCCGCTCGCCGATGAGGTCGGCGAGCTGCACGAGCGCCGGCCAGGGGCTCATGAGACCGGCAGGAGTCCAGCCGAAGACGGTCGGGATGGCCACGGCGGCGAACACGCCGGTCGCGAACGCGAGCTCGAGGGGAGCGCGCAGCCGCCGGATGAGCGCGCTCGTGATGCCGCCGCAGACCGCCCAGACCAGCGACTGAGCGGCCGCGAGCAGCACCAGCGCGAGGTACGAGGCGGCCGCGCCGAGAGGTGTGAACCGCTGGATGACCTCTGGCACGAAGCGCAGGCCCACGATGCCCGCCGCCGTTCCCCACACAGCGCCGCGCCCGAAGGCGCGCCAGACCGTCGGGGCGTCGTGGACGGCGGCCGCCAGCAGGGCGAGGCCAACGATGACGGCGGGGACCAGATCCGTGGGCGGCGCCGTGAGGGCGAACGTCGCGCCGCCAGCAAGCGAAAGGAACAGCGGGGCGCGGCCACGGAGCGCGCGCATGATCGAGGCCTGGGGCACGATGCGGCGTTATACCGCGTGGAGACGGTCCGGACCGCGACCGCGACGACAGCCTGGCCGAGAGCAGGACGGACGCGCGCACCGCACGGTCAGGGCGGACAGGAGGCTATGACGAGCCCCTCACCAGTAGATGCTGAGCCCGCCGCGGAAGAGCCCGCCGCCCGATGTATTGGTCGTGCGGCCGGTGTCCGGATCCGTGAACTCGGGAACGAGCCCACCGTCCGTACGGCTGCGCACGAAGCCGAGCGCATCGACGTTCAAGGCGATGCGAGGGGAAAGCCGGAACTCGAGGCCGATGCCGCCGTGCGCGCCGAAATAGTCGTACTCCGTATTCGGAACGAACTCGGTGCTGCCAGCCGCGGCCTCGCTCGAGGAGCGATCGACCTCGGCGTGCGCGATGTTCAGGCCGCCCATGAAGTAGAACTGGGTGCGGCTGCGCGGGTTGACGAACAGCATCCCGCTCAGCGAGAGCGGCACCTCGGTCCGCTGGTCGCCGTTGTAGTCCGTGCCCGCGAGGAAGTCGGCGCCTGCGTCGATCGCAAACGCCGGGACGGGCCGGTAGCGCAGGCTGATCCCGACGCCTCCCATGCCAGCGTCCTCCGCGCCGCCGTGCTCGCGCCCCAACATGACGCCCTCCATGCGGAGGTTGATCCCCCAGTGGCGCCGCCAGCGCCGCTTCACCGGCGGAGGCGGCGCCGGGGGCGCCACGCGGCGCACAATCACGCGCGGCGGAGGGGCCGCCCCAGGCGTCACGACGATCACCTGAGGAGGCGGGCCCGACGGCGAGGTCTCGTAGACGACGACCGGCGGGGCGGGACGAGCTCCTCTGGCCGGCGGCGGGGGCGGCGGCGCCTCGGCAGGCGCGGCCTCGGCAGGAGCGGCGGGCGGAGGTTCTGCGGCGGGATCGCGAGGCGGCTCCACTTCCTCGCAGAACCACGCGCCGGGAGGACAGTTGCTGTCCTCCTGCGCGAACGCGCTCATCGGCGCGGTCATCGCCACCGCAACAAGGGCATGGGTCAAGCAACGGCGCATCGGGCGACTCCTCTTCGGTGCAGGGAAGTTAGCAACCGGGATGCCATCGACCATCTTGCGGGATCGTCGTCACCATGGCCACGCAGCACGCCGGCGTGCATCGGCCGCCACGGCGCGCTGTGGCGGAAGGTTCACACGCGCGCCGTTCCGCAGGGTACTAGCTCCCACGGCAGACGTCACGGCGCGGTCGCCCCCGTCGGGAACCCTGCCAACATCGAGACCGATCGGATTCCATCATGCCTACGGTTACGTTGAAGCAGGGTCACGTTCGGCCGGTGTGGTCGGGGCATCCCTGGGTGTTCGCTCAGGCGGTCGCGCGCATCGAGGGCGGCGCGGTGGCCGGGGACGAGGTCGTCGTCACCGACCCCTACGGCAGCGTGCTCGGGCGCGGGCTCTACACCCCGCGCTCGGCCATCCCGGTGCGCATGTACACGCGCGAGGACAGGCCGATCGACGCGGCCCTGTTCCGGCACCGGATCGAGCGCGCCATCGCGCACCGCCGCGAGCTCGGCCTGCCCGCGCGGGCGCCTGGCCACGAGACCGACGCCTTCCGGCTGATCCACGCCGAGGGGGACGGCCTGCCCGGGCTCATCGTCGATCTGTTCGGCGACGTGGTGGTCGTGCAGCTCGGGACGATCGGGATCAAGCGCCGCGAAGGGGTGATCTTCGACGCCCTCCAGGCGGCGCTCTCGCCCCGCGCGATCGTGGACAGGACCCCGGAATCCCTCGCGAAGCTCGAGGGGTTCACCGCCGACGCGGGCGTGGTGCGCGGCGATCCCGGGCTCGATCAGCTCCGGTTCGTCGAGCGAGGGCTGCGGTACACGATCCCGCTCGCGCTCGGCCACAAGACCGGGTTCTACCTGGACCAGCGGACGCTGCGGACCCGCGTCGAGCAGCTCGCCCACAACCGGCGCGTGCTCGATGCGTTCTGCTTCGTCGGCACGTTCGCGATGGCGGCGGCCCGCGGCGGGGCGAGCGAGGTCCTCGCGATCGACGAGAGCGCGACGGCGATCGAGGTCGGCGCGGAGTGCGCGCGGGAGAACGGGCTGCTCGACCGGATCAAGTTCACGCGCGACGACGCCCGCAAGGCGCTGCAGAACGCGTCGAGGCAGGAAGGCTACGATCTCGTCATCTGCGACCCCCCGAAGCTCGCGGGCACGCGGGCCTCCAAGGACACCGCGCTCACGGCGTACCGGCGCCTCGCGGCCGGGGCGTGCCGCGCCACGCGCCCGGGCGGCGTCCTCGTGCTCTGCTCCTGCTCCAGCGCCGTGAGCCTCGACGATCTGACCCGGGTGCTCGCGCTCGGCGCGCGCGACGCGCGCATGCAGGCCGCGGTGTTCGACCGGCACTTCCAGGGAGGGGATCACCCCGTCCCCGCCGCCTTCCCCGAGGGGCTCTACCTGAAGAGCCTCATCGCGCGCATCGACGCCCTCTGACGCTCGCCCGATGAAGCCGCTCTCCCTTGTGCCTCCCGACGCCGCGCGCGCCCTCGCCGGGGTGATCTTCGATCTCGACGACACCGTGCTGGATCACGGCGCCCTCACCGAGGCGGCGTACGCGGCGCTCTTCCGTCTACGCGAGACGGGGCTCGCGCTGATCGCCTGCACCGGCAGACCCGCCGGCTGGGGAGAGGTGCTCCAGCGGCAGTGGCCGATCGACGCGACGATCGTCGAAAACGGAGCCGTCGCGCTGGTCCGTGAGCAGGAAGGCGACGTCTCCGGCCATCGGGAAAGGCACGCCCAGCGCGCCGGCGCAAGCCGCGTCGTCACGCTCGACGACCTGGACCGCGAAGCGCGGAGAGCCCGTCGGGCCGAGCTCGTCGGGCTCGCCAATGACATCGTGCGTCGTTTTCCGGCGGCGGCGCTCGCCGACGACAACGACCAGAGGGTGACCGACGTTACCATCGACATCGGGGAGCATCGGCATGTCCCGCCCGAGGACGTGCAGAAGATGCGCGCGGAGCTGCGCGAGCGGGGGGTGAGGACGCTGCTCTCGAGCGTCCACCTCCACCTGACGCGCGACCCGTCGGACAAGGCCACGGGGATTGTGCGCCTGCTCGCCGCTCGGTTCGGTGAGGACCCCACCCGGGCGCGGCACCGCTACGCGTTCGTCGGCGACAGCGGCAACGACGGCGTCGCCTTCGCCGCATTCGTGCTGACCTTCGGGGTGGCCAACGTGCGCGCCCACCTCGGCAAGCTGTCCGTGCCGCCGCAGTTCGTGGCGTCCCTCCCCATGGGCCGCGGGTTCGGGGAGATCGCCCAGAAGATCGCCGAACTGCGGAAGAATGCACCCGAACCGTGATCTTGCCGCGCGCAAGTCACTTCGCGCTGCGATCCGCCCCACACCTGACGCAGGTAACCTAGCCGCAGCACGCACCGACGGAATAGGATCGGCTTTCGGGAGGGGCGTGCCTCCCAACCCTTTACAGGGACGCGTGTTCTCGGGGACCATGACGTTGGTCCCTCGCCCGCCAGCGGCAGCAGATGGCGTTTCGACCCCCGACCCCCGGCCTCCTCGTCGACAACAAGTACCGCCTCGCGGAGCGCATCGGCGGGGGCGGCATGGGGGACGTGTTCCGGGCGGAGCACGTGCTCGCAGGTCGCGCCGTTGCGATCAAATTCCTCCACCCCGAGCTGGCGGACAACTCGGAGCTCTCCCACCGGTTCTTCCAGGAAGCGCAGGCGGTCAATCGGATCCGCCACCCGAACATCGTCGACGTGATCGACGCCGGCGTCGGCGAGCTCGGTCCGTACATCGTGATGGAGCACCTCGACGGCGAGTCGCTCGGCATGGCGCTCGCGCGCTTCGGTCGCCTCGACATGGAGGCCGCCGTCGGCGTCGCGATCCCGGTGCTCGAGGCGCTCGACGCCGCGCACCGCGCGGGGATCATCCACCGCGATCTCAAGCCCGAGAACATCTTCATCGCCTTCGATCCGAGCCGCGGCTCGGCCGTCGTCCGCCTGCTCGACTTCGGCATCGCCAAGGTGCTCGACTCCGACGGTCCCTCGCCGCGGACGCGCACGGGCGTCGTGTTCGGGACGCCCGACTATCTCTCGCCCGAGCAGGCCACGGGGGAGTCGCCGCTCGACGGTCGGAGCGATCTCTTCTCGGTGGGCGTGCTGCTCTACGAGGTGCTCACGGGCACGCGGCCGTTCCGCGCGCCGACCGCCGTGGCGACGGCGTTCCGCGTCGTGCACGCCGAGGTGCCCACGCTCGCCTCGGCTGGCGTGACCGTCGACCCGCGGCTCGAGGCGATCGTGCAGCGGCTCTTGCAAAAGGATCCCGCGAAGCGGTTCCAGACGGCGGGCGACGTCGTCCGCGAGCTCGAGCGCGTCGCGCCTGATCCGCCCCGAAGGACGACGGCGCTCGGCAGGCTGATCAACGTGCAGCGGCGGATGGCGCTGAGCCTGGGGAACGCCCCGGAGAACGAGCGCGATCGCCTCTCGTCCTCGCGCGATCGATCGCGCCCGGGGTTCGACGTGAACCCCCCGCCGATGCGCATCTCGCCGTCGATCGTGCCGGGCGGGCGCGTCACCGAGGCGCCGCCCGGGATGCGGCCGTCCTCCGAGCCAGCGAAGCCCGCGCCCGGCGTGACGCTCTCGAACGCGCTGCGAAGCCGCGGCTCGGAGCCCACGATGCTCTCGCAGCGCGGCGAGTCGCTGCCCACGGTGCGCAGCGCCGATCTCGGCCTCCGGGCCGAGCCGACCGTCCGCAGCGCGGACTTCGGCTCCCTGATGAACCGGACACGCGACACGCGGCGGCCCAACGTCACCCCGGTCCGACCGCTGCCGGCGCGCTTCGCTGGGCAGTACCAGGTGCGCGGCCCGGTGCTGCGGAGCGTGGATCGCACCATCGTCGATGAGTACGGGAGGAGCGCGCGCGACGAGGTCGTCTCGCAGATGCCGCTCCGCTACGCCGACGACTTCAAGCACGACTCGATCAACGCGCTCGTCGGGTACGAGCTCGAGGCGCTCGACGCTTACATGGAGCTCGCGACATCGCTGGTCCTGCGCGATCTCGAGCGCTGGCGCGACATCGGCAGGCTCGGCGTCGGCGGCGAGCTGCACAGCCTCGTGCGCACGCTGTTCGCTCGCCCGCTGACCGACATCGCGTCGCTCATGCGCCGCGGGACCTCGATCTGGTCGCGGCTCTTCACGTTCGGCTCGTGGCGCGTGGCGACTGGCCCGACCGGGCGGGTCACGCTCCACATCGGCGACTTCGACCCTGCTTCGCTGCCGCTCCGGCTGTGGGTCGTGGGGATGGTCGAGGAGACAGCGCGACGCGCGTCCGGCGGCGGCGTGAAGGTCACGATCACGCTCGGCGAGCTCGGCTTCACCTCCGAGCTCGCCTGCGAGATCAGCCTCTAGCTCCGCCCGCCCGAAGTCCGGCCAGAGATGGCGGGACTTCGGCGCCGCTTCGCGGCGACCTCGCGCCGGCGGCCCTGGCCTCGGTTCCTCGGGGCTCCGCCCCGCTCCGCGCCGCGCCGGCCGCACCAAGAGCGGCCGCGCCGCGCCGGCCGCACCAAGAGCGGCCGGTGCTCGGGGATGTGCCGCGGCGCGATGGCTGCGCGTCGCTGGAGGCGTCTCTCAGGAAGGCTTGCGCGCGCGGTAGCACGCCTGACAGAACACGTCGCGGCCCTCGACGGGCTTGAACGGGACCTCGCCCTCGGAGCCGCACGACTTGCAGGTGATCGAGAACGTCGGACGAGTACGCGGCGCGCGGGGCTGCTGCGCCGGGCCGCGGCTCGGCGCAGCAGCGCGGCGCTCACCGGCGAACGAGGGGGCGCGGTAGTTGCCATCATCTCGGAAGGGCGCGCCGCCGCGCGGACGATTCGGGTAGTGGCTCGGCACCGCCCAGGTGGGCGTCAGCCCCGAGTACGCGTCCTGCATCGGGCTGCGGTACTCGTTCACGTCTCCCGTGTAGCGCGGCTTCCGAGGCTGGCCGTCGCCGCGCGCCAGGCCGCGATGCCCCCCGGCACCTCGGGCCGGACCAGGGCGCTGGCGCTCCGCTGCGCGAGCCGGCGATCCGCTCTCCCCTCGATTGTCCTTGCGCGCACGGCGGCAAGTCCGGCACCGCTTGGGCGGAGCCGCGAGCTTCCGTTCGGCGTAGACGGCAGCTTCCGCAGCCGAGAATAGGAACGACGTGCCGCAGCTCGCGCAGACAATGTGCTCGTCTCGATGCTGTTCCATGATTCCTCTTTCGTCAGGCCGACGGGCCTCGCAGGCTCACGGGCTCGGGTGACTCGGATGACTCGGGTGACTGGAGCGCCCGGAGCTGCCCCGCTGCGCTGGAGAAGCGCGATTTACGCGGGGTTCTACGTGATATCGGTGGGATCGCCCTCTTGATGGGGCACGGGAGTGCCTACGGTGACATGCTTGTCAGGGCGGTCAAGCGTGCCGCCTCCACGCAACGCCAGGATCGATCGCGCGGCGCGGAGCTTTGATTTCGAAGCTCCTCACGATACCATCCGCGCGACTTTCACGAGGAGCGCAGCTCCTCCCGTGACGGACCACGAGCCGCATCTGCCCACGCCGCGCATCGCAACCAGTCGAAGCAATGAGCCATCCCTCCCTGCACCTCACCGCTCGTGACTTCGACGCGTACGCCGCCGAAAAAGCGACCTCGAAGGCCTACTCACGCCCCCGCCTCGAGGTGAAGCAGCGCGCGCTCGCCTGGGCGCGCGGCGTCGTCGCCCGGCTCGCCGAGCTCGGCATCTCGGTCGACGTCCATGGCTCGGACGAGCACCCCTCGATCCGCAACAAGCACCGGGCCGACTGCCAGTGGGTCTTCTTCTGGCGCGATCAGGCGGCGCGCGACGAGCTCGATCGCCTCCTCGACCGCGGCCGCTCGATCTCCGACGCGATCGACGATCCGAGCCCCTTCACGCGGCACGCGTTCCTCGCGCTGCGCATCTCGGAGAGCGAGGTGCAGGTGTGCTTCGCGGTCCACCCGGACGCGAAGGTGGACGTCGACAACCTCCGGGCTCGCCTCTCGGCGACCGAGGAGGCGACGGGCGCGCCGGCCTCGCCGCTCTCCGCGGAGCTCACGAGCGCGCTCCACGCGCTCCCGGAGCAGTTCTCGTTCGGCGCCGCCGGCGGCGATCGCGTGGCCTGCAGCGCGGCCACCCCGGACGCGATCGCCGAGATGCTCCGCCGCGCCGCCGACGGCCAGGTGCCGCTCTGGATCGGCTGGGCGGTCCCGCGCGAGACGGCGGTCGAGCACGCCGACATCCTCGACGAGCAGCTCGAGGACGCGCTCGTCGCGCTCGCCCCGATCTACCGGCTCGTCGCGTGGTCGCGCGAGAACGACCGCATCGCGCTCGACCGCAAGCTCGAGGGCATCGAGCAGGAGCGAGCGCGCGCCCACGCCGAGATCGAGGCCGAGAACGAGCGATGGCGCTCCGAGCAGGCCAGAGCGCGAGAGCGCTCGATGGAGCAGGCGCGAGCGCGCGGCGATGAGCGCGTCGAGGCCGCTCTGCCCGCCCGCCGACCGACCCTGGCGACGCTGTTCAAGTCGCCGAACAACGCCGGCGCTGGCGCTGGCCGCGGCGGAGAGCCGCGGCCCTCGCTGAAGCGCGTCGGAGAGGGCGTCACCCCCGCCCGGCGAGCGCCGCAGGGCGAAGCGGAGCAGCAAGCGAAGGTCGAGGCTCCGCAGAAGCCCTCGGCCGATCACGCGCCGCGAGCGCAGCGTGGTCCGTCCGGCGAGCCAGACGCTGCAGCGAAGGTCGCCCCGGAGCCCGCGAAGGGCGGCGTGCTGGAGAAGGGCAGCCGGGTCCGCGTGCGACGAGGCCCGTTCGGCGACAAGATCGGCGTGGTGAGCGAGCTCGACGGGCGCGGAGGCGCGCGCGTCCTGCTCGGCCTGCTCTCGACGAGGCTCGAGCTCGACGATCTCGAGCTCGTGGTCGATGGAAGAGATCGGCCCGCGCTCTCGACGTCGCACCGCAAGCCGCTCGCACCGACGCCGCGCAAGGCGCGCTGAGCGTCGCCGCGCAGCCCCCCACGCAATGGTCAAGCGCGATCCATCAACCTACCCTGTCGGCCTCGGCGCACAGTTCCGCAGCAAGCTTCCGCTCTACCTGACGGGCGCGGCGCTGCTCGCTGCGCAGCAGTTCCTCATGGCCAGGCGAGATTTCCTGGTCAAGGACGCCGTCGACGCCGCCGTGAAGGCGCAGTCGAGCGAGGCCGCGCAGGCGGCGCTCGTCATGCTCGCGGTCAGCGTGGGCGCCGCGATCATGCGCGTGTTCTCGCGGGTCACCATCTTCACGGCGGGCCGCAACGTCGAGTACGAGCTCCGGGCGATCCTGCTCGCGCGCCTGCACAAGCTCGGGCCGTCCTTCTTCCGCAAGATGGCGACCGGCGACATCATGAGCCGGGCGACGAACGATCTGACGCAGGTTCGCCTCCTCCTCGGCTTCGGCCTGCTGAACGTCGTCGGCTCGATCTTCGCGTTCACGAGCGCCCTGTACGTGATGCTCCACATCTCGAAGAGGCTCACGCTCGCGGCGCTCCTGACGATGCCCGCGCTGATGCTCGTCACCCGGTCGTTCTCGACCAAGCTCTTCGCCCGCACCCGCGACAACCAGGAGGCGATCGGCGCCATGAGCGACCGCGTCCTCGCGAGCCTCGCGGGGGTCAGGGTCGTCCGCTCGTTCGCGCTCGAGGCGTCCGAGATGGCCGCGTTCACGAGCACGAACCAGGGCTACCTCGAGAAGAGCCTCGCGCTCGCCAGGCTGCGCGGCTCCATGGGGCCGCTCATGGGGGCCATCAGCTCGGTCGGCGTGCTCATCGTCTTCTGGTACGGCGGGCGGCTCGTGCTGGAGCAGCAGATGACGAGGGGGGACTTCGTCTCCTTCTGGCTGGCGCTCTTGCGGCTCACCTGGCCGATGCTCGCCCTCGGCTTCGTCGCCGCCATCGTCCAGCGCGGTCGCGCCGGCTACGTCCGGCTCAAGGCGATCTTCGAGGCCATCCCCGAGGTCGTGAGCGGCCCGATGCCCTCCCCCGATGTCGTCCGCGGCGCCATCTCCGTCAAGGAGCTGACGTTCTCCCACGGCGCGAGGAAGGTGGTCGACGGCGTGAGCTTCGAGGTCGAAGCGGGCAGATCGCTCGCCATCGTCGGGCGCACGGGCTCGGGCAAGAGCACCATCGCCACGCTGCTCGCCAGGCTCATGCCCACGCCGCGCGGCGCTGTGCTCCTGGACGGCGTCGACATCTGCGACCTGCCGCTCGACACCGTGCGCGCGAGCATCGGCTACGCGCAGCAGGATGCGTTCCTCTTCTCGACGACCGTGGCCCGCAACATCGGCTACTCCCTCGACGATCCGGACTCGCCCGCCGCGTTCGAGACGATCCGCGCGGCCGCCGCCGAGGCCGAGGTGCTGAACGAGGTGCTCTCGCTGCCTGACGGCTTCGACACCGTGGTCGGGGAGCGTGGCGTGCAGCTGTCCGGCGGACAGCGCCAGCGCGTCGCGCTCGCCCGCGCGCTGGTGCGCGAGCCGAACGTCCTCGTCCTCGACGATCCGCTCTCCGCCGTCGACGCGAAGACCGAGCAGGCCATCCTCGCCGCGATCGAGCGGCAGGCCGCGCGACGGACCGTCATCCTGATCACCCACAGGGTCGCGGCCGCGCGGCGGTGTGACGCGATCGTCGTGCTGGAGCAGGGTCGGGTCGTCGAGCGCGGCACGCACGACGAGCTCGTCCGCGCGGGCGGGATCTACGCGTCGTTCGCCGAGGAGCAGCAGCTCGAAGAGGATCTCGCGACCTTCGATGCGTCGCCGCCCTCACAGCCGGTGGGGCTCTCGTGACGCAACCGGCACACGGAGACAGCCCGACGATGCGGTCGAAATCTGGCAGCGTCTCGGCCGCGGGCGAGGCGGGCGCGGGCCCGCGGCGGCCGGCGCAGGCGGCGACGGCCAAGGGCCGCGGGGCGACGAAGGCGAGCCGCACCGAGGACGTGCTGAGCCGGTTCCACGAGGAGACACGGCTCGGCGAGGCGTACGACGCGCGCATGCTGCTGAGGCTGTGGCCGTTCGTGCGCCCGCAGGGCAAGCACCTCGCGGTGTCGCTGGCGCTGCTCGTCCTCACGGCGCTGCTGGCGCTCCTGCGCCCGCTCATCATGCGCGACGCGCTCGACGCGTTCGACACGCCCGCCGGGCTCGATCACCTCACGCGCAGCGGCCTGTTGCTCACGGGCATCATGCTCCTGGAGCAGTCGCTCGCCTTCCCGCAGCTCTACCTGATGCAGCTCGCCGGCGCGCGCGCGATGGCCGACCTGCGCGTGCGCGTCTTCGGCTTCCTGCACACCCGCCGCCTCGGGTTCTTCGATCGCACGCCGGTCGGCCGGCTCGTCACGCGCGTGACGAACGACGTGGACGCGATCGGCGAGATGTTCGCGTCCGGCGCGCTCAACGCGTTCGGCGATCTCCTCCGGCTCTTCGTCATCGTCGCGGTGATGGTGTCGCTCGACTGGCGCATGTCGTTGCTCGCCTTCGCGGCGGTCCCCCCGGTCGCCCTCGGCGTCAACTGGACGCGGCGGCGGATGCGCGACGCGTTCCGGGAGGTGCGGGCGAAGACGGCCAGGATGAACGCGTACCTCAACGAGCAGGTGTCCGGCATGGCCGTCGTGCAGGCCTACGCCAGGGAGGAGCGCTCGGCCGAGGAGTTCGACGAGATCAACGCGGCGTACCGCAACGCGAACAACCGCTCGATCGTGCTCGACGCGACGCTCGACGCCGCCATCGAGATGGTCTCGAGCGTCTGCATCGCAGCGGTGCTCTGGTACGCCGGCGTGAACAGCCTGAAGGACGAGATCTCGTTCGGGACCTTGTTCGCCTTCGTCGCCTACATCGACATGTTCTTCGTCCCGATCCGCGATCTCTCGGCTCGGTACACGCTCCTGCAGTCCGCGATGGCCGGCGCGGAGCGCGTCTTCGAGCTGCTGGACAACAAGGACGAGGACGCGACGGCGGCGGCGGCGACGAGCGGCGGCGACGCGACGAGGCCAGCGGACGAGGGCGTCGCGTTCGAGCTCGACAACGTCGGCTTCGGCTACAAGCCAGGCGTGCCCGTGCTGCGGCACGTGTCGATCGCGGCGAGGCGCGGCGAGAAGGTCGCGCTGGTCGGCGCGACCGGCGCCGGTAAGAGCACCGTGGCGTCGCTGCTGCTCCGCCTCTACGACGTCGATGAGGGCGTCGTGCGGGTCTTCGGCCGCGACGTCAGCGCGTACGCTCGCGACGAGCTGCGCCGCCAGTTCGCCGTCGTCCCCCAGGACGTGTTCCTGTTCCCGGGCACGGTGCTCACCAACGTCGCGGCCGGCGACGCGATCCCCGATCGGGCCAAGGTGGTGAACGCGCTGAACCGCATCGGCGCCCTCGACCTCTTCGAGCGGCGCGAGGGCGGGCTCGACGCCCCCGTGCTCGAGCGCGGCAGCAATTTCAGCGCTGGCGAGCGCCAGCTGATCGCCTTCGCCCGGGCGCTCTACCGCGACCCGCCGCTCCTCATCCTGGACGAGGCCACGGCCAACGTCGACAGCGACACCGAGGCGCGCCTCCAGCGCGCCCTCGAGGGAGCCATGGAGGGGCGCACCGCGTTGATCATCGCGCACCGCCTCTCGACGATCCGTGCCGTCGATCGCATCGTCGTATTCCACAAGGGCTGCGTCGTCGAGCAGGGCACGCACGAGGACCTGCTCGCCGCGGGCGGCGTCTACAGCAAGCTGTACCGGCTGCAGTTCGCCCGGCAGGCAGCGACGAACGCCTAGGAGCGCGGGTCCTAGGGCTCCGCGCTCCCTCCGCCGGGATCGGCGTCGGCGCCGTAGCACCTGCTGACGCCGGTGCCCCCGGCGGCTCCCATCCCATCGCCGTCGGCGCCGGCCGCGCCTCCTGCGGCTCCGGTCGCGCCGTCATCGGCGCCGATCGCGCCCCCGGCGACCACCCGCAGCCAGTACTCGGAGCAGCTGCCGTTGACGATGATCAGGTGCTGGTCGTCCACGCAGGTCACCTCGGCCTGGTTGCCGGCCGCCTGCGCCAGCGTCCCGCCGCTCTTCGTACCGTCGCGCTCGAACGACAGGTACACCTGCCACCACCGCGGGCGCGCGCCGAGGTGATGCTTGAGCGCGTACCGCATGCCGCCCGGGAAGTAGAGGAGATCGCCGTCCGGCGCCGAGGTCTCGTAGATGCCCCCCTCCGGGGTGGCCTCGACGAACTCGATCGGCGGGTTCGATTCCTCGGACCTGTCGCACCTGTTCGGCGCGCACCCCGCCGCGAACGCCGCCGACGCGCCCACCGCCCAAGCGGCGGCCCATCTCAAGCGCTGCGCGGCGCTCCCGCCTGCGCCCTGGCTCCGCATCGCTCAGCCGAGCCAGCGCGCGGCGTCGAGCGCGTGGTAGGTGAGGATGAAGTCCGCCCCGGCGCGCCGGATCGACGTCAGCAGCTCGATCACGGCGCGCTTCTCGTCGATCATGCCGCGCTCCGCGGCCGCCTTGATCATCGCGTACTCGCCGCTGACGTTGTACGCGCCGAGCGGGAGCGTCGTCACCTCGCGCACGCGCGCGATGACGTCGAGGTACGCGAGCGCGGGCTTGACCATGAGCATGTCGGCCCCCTCTTCCTCGTCCAGCGCCGCCTCGCGCAGGCCTTCGCGGGCGTTCCCGGGGTCCATCTGGTAGCCCGCCCGGTCGCCGAACTTGGGCGCACAGTCGGCCGCCTCGCGGAACGGCCCGTAAAAGCCGGACGCGTACTTCACGGCGTAGGAGAGGATCGCCGTCCCCGTCAGCGACTCGGCGTCGAGGGCGCGCCGGATCGCGGCGACGCGGCCGTCCATCATGTCGCTCGGCGCGACAACGTCGGCCCCCGCCTTGGCGTGGACCACCGCCGCCCGCGCGAGCACCTCCAGCGTCGCGTCGTTGTCGACGTCCACCGCCCCGGACGCGTCCTGCCGGAGCAGGCCGCAGTGGCCGTGATCGGTGTACTCGTCCACGCACACGTCGGTGATCACGAGCAGCTCCGGCACGGCCTCCTTCATCGCCTTCACGGCGCGCGGCACGGGCCCGTCCGGATCGTAAGCGCTCGTGCCCGACGCATCCTTGATGCGCGGGAGCCCGAACAGGATCGTCCCGCCGATGCCGAGCTCCTTGCAGAGCCGCGCCTGCGCTGCCGCGGCGCTCACGGGAAGCTGCGAGACGCCCGGCATCGTCCCGACCGGCCGAGGCGCGTCGAGCGCCTCGTTGAAGAAGAGGGGGAGGATGAAATCTCCCGGATGGAGGGTCGTCTCGCGCACCAGGGCGCGGAGGGCGGGCGAGCGACGGAGCCGGCGCGGTCTCTTCGTGGGGAACACGGCGGCGGAGCATAGCAGCCCTGCGCCCGCGTGAGCCGCTCCGGTCCAGAGGAGCGCGCGATCCGTGGATCGCGTGGGCGCTGCGAATCGGTTAGTGTTCGCCCGAAACCGCCAGCATGAGAACGGCCCTCCACTTCCCGTTCCCGTTTTCCGGCCGCGCTCGCCCCGCCGCGCGCGGCGCTCGCGCCGGGCGCGGTCCGCGCGCGCGGCCGTCGCTCAGCGGTGGGCCGCTCCAGAGCGCGCGGCCGAGCGCGCCGCCGGGCCGGGACGCGACGTCATCGGCTGGGGAGTCTGCTGGGACGAAAGTGGCAGCGTGTCGTCGTCCTCATCCGCTTCCGAGCCGTCCTCCGGCTGTTCCGCAGGCGTCGCCGTGGCGGCGACCGTGACCGTTGCAATGTCGGACAGCGGGCACCACACGGTCCATGCCTCATTGCGGACGAAGCTATCGAGGGGGACCACTCCGCTCTCGATTCCGCGCGCGAGCTGGTCGAGCTTGACCGGCCCGACCGAGCGCTCCCCGTTGGTGACGTACCATCGGTCCGGAAAGCCGCGCTCCGAGCTCAGCAGCTCCTCGACCAGTTTCACAGATCTCATCGAATGGACTCCAGAAACCGCCGGACGTTGAATCGACCGGGTGCGATTCTAATCGCATAACGCACCGGGTCAACATCACTGCAGAATCGCTATGACAATCAACGTCTGCCATGCATCAACGAGAGAATGACGGGAGTTTGACTGTGTTTCCGAGGCGTAACGATCCTTCCGAGGAGAGCCCCGGCGCGGCGGCCGCGGGGGCGATGAACGACGGAGCGCCGGGCGCGGCCAGGCCAGGCATCGTGTACCTGGTCGGCGCCGGCCCGGGGGATCCGGGGCTCCTCACGCTGCGCGGCGCGGAGCTCCTCGCCACAGCCGACGTCGTGCTGCACGACGAGCTCGTCCACACGGCGCTGCTCGACCGCGTGCGGGAGGGCGCCGACGTGCGCTCGGTCGGCAAGCGCGGCGGCGATCGGGTGGTGAAGGACGCGAAGCAGGCGGAGATCGACGCAGAGCTCGTCGCGCTCGGCCTCGCGGGCCGCAGCGTCGTTCGCTTGAAGGGCGGCGATCCGTTCCTCTTCGGGCGTGGCTCGGAGGAAGCGGAGGCGCTCGCGCGGGCCGGGGTGCCGTTCGAGGTGGTTCCGGGCGTCTGCTCTCCGCTCGGCGCGACGGCCTACGCCGGCATCTCGCTGACGCACAGGCACATCGCCTCCAGCGTGATGATCGTCAGCGGCGTCACCCGGGCTGGCAGATCCTTCGACTGGAGCGAGCTCGCCTCGGTCCGCGGGACCATCTGCGTCCTGATGGGCATGCAGGCCCTCGACGCGGTGGTCGCGGGGCTGATGGGGCCGGGGCGCCGCGATCCCGCGACGCCGGCGGCGGCGATCCAGTGGGGTACGCGGGCCGACCAGCGCGTCGTCTCGAGCCGCCTCGACGAGCTGCCTCGCCGCGTGAAGGAGGCAGGGATCGAGAGCCCCGCGGTCATCGTCGTGGGCGCCGTCACGGGCCTGCGCGACACGCTCCGCTGGTTCGATCGGAAGCCGCTCTTCGGCAAGCGGGTGCTCGTGACCCGGCCGCGTCACCAGGCGCGCTCGACGTCGAGGCTGGTGCGCCTCCGCGGCGGCGAGGCGGTGGAGCTGCCGACCATCGAGATCCACCCGCCCCCCGACCCCGCGCGGGTCACCGAGGCTGTCCGCGGCCTCTCCGGTTACCACGCCGTCGTCTTCACGAGCGAGAACGGGGTGGCCTGCTTCTTCAAGGAGATGGAGCGGCTCGGCCTGGACGCGCGCGCCTTCGGCCCTGCGCGCCTCGCCGCGATCGGCGTCGGGACCGCAGCCGCGCTCGCCGCGCGCGGCGTCCGCGCCGACATCGTCCCGCGGGAATTCCGCGGCGAGGAGCTCGCGGAGGCCATCCTCGCCGACCCCGCGCTGGCCGAACGCCGGGCGGCGTCCCATCGCGTCCGCGTGCTCCTCGCGCGCGCGCTTGTCGCCCGCGAGGTGCTCCCCGAGCGCCTCCGCGCCGCCGGTTGCGAGGTCGATGTCGTGCCTGTCTACGAGACCCGCCCTGCGTCGGCCGGTCGCCGCGAAGAGCTGCTCCGGGCGCTCTCGGCGGGCGAGATCGACGTCGTGATGCTCACCTCGAGCAGCACCGTCGACAGCCTCTGCGATCTCCTCGGCGAGGGCGCCGCAGCGCGCCTCGACCGCGTTCTCCTCGCGAGCATCGGGCCGATCACGACCGCGACCGCCGAGAAGCGGGGGCTCCGGGTCGGCGTGACCGCCGAGGTGAGCACCACAGCAGGTCTCCTGGACGCGCTGGATCGACATTTCACTGCATTGCAAGCTGCCCCTGGGAGCGCCAGGAGCGGATGAGCTGGTCACACGATGTGCGACCGGCGCACCTGCGGAAATAAAGAGAGCGTCGCAGCGGACCTGGGGGGGAAAGGTCTCCGCCGCGACGCTCGATCCCACGTGAGAGCAGGGCGCGTGCCCACGACTTCTTCAAGTCGATTCAGGCACTTAGGACGCCCTGGCAGGAGCCTCCTTGCGCTGCTGCGCGGCCACGGCGACAGAGATGCAAGGACGCTCCTGATTCGGCATTACCGTCGAACATCGACAGCGGCATTCCCCGGGGCCGGAGCAGGCGTACAGCGTCACAGCCGGACAGCGCTGGTGAGATGAGCGCCTTCCGGTGCCGTTCGGCTCACTCGAACGTCGCTCGCACCACGACGAACTTGTTGTTGAGCTCGATGGAAGTGAGCTTCTCGAAGATGCGAGGGCTGCCGAGCTCGTTCGACAAGGAGCCCGTGCGCCCGTGTTCGGTGACGAAGTAGAAGGTCTTCAAGCCCTTCTTCTTCTGCTCATTGATGTAGTCCTGGAACTTCTTTCCGCTCGACACGAAGGCCGCCAGCCGGTTTCCGGCATAGAAGTTCTCGCCCTTCCAGTTCAGCTGGTAAGCGACGAGCGGCCCTGGGATCTGCTGATTCGCGCGCACGTAGGCGAGCAGCGTCTCGCGTTGCCCCCAGTGCGGCGACGTCCGCACGAAGTACACGTCGATGCCCCACGCCGTGAACACGACGGCGAGCGCCAGGAGCGCGTAGACGACCTGGCGGCGCCAGCGCGCGACCATCAGCAGCAAGCACAGGGCAGCCGCGGCGGCGGTGAAGGCCCACAGGGCCGCCGAGAAGTCGAGCGACTGCGGCCAGGGGCGCTTGTAATTGTACGTGAACAGGTGCAGCAGCCTGGCCTGGCTCGGCTGTCCCTCGCGCACCATCGCGAGATCGCGCCCGACGAGGAACACGAGGAGCGCAGCGCCGAGCGCGATGGCGCCGAGCATCGCGCGCTCGTAGCTGACCACCGCGGCGGAGCGCGCCGATTGCGCCGGCGAGGAGGCGCCGCTCGAGCGGCGCGCGAGCCCTCCCACGCGGCCATCGAGGCGCAGCATGTCGTCGAGCAGGATCCCCGTGAGCATCGCCGCCGGCGGGACGGCCGGCAGGATGTAGTGATGGAACTTCGTCAGCATCAGGGAGAACAGCGCGAAGCCGAAGAGGAACCATATCGCCAGGAACACCGAGGCGTCGCCCTGGCGGACGTCGGCCGAGCCGCGCTCCCCCGGCGCCGCCCCCTCGCGCCGCCTGAGCCACCACACGAGCGACGCGGGCACGAGCCCGGTCCACGGGAACATCGCGTAGCCGAGCTGCCACACGTAATAGCGGAAGCTCACGTCGTCGCCCTCGTTCGTGTCGTGGACGTGGGTGAAGGCGCGCTTGAACATGTCGTGGAACAGGAGCCTGTCGGTGAACGGCTGGCCGTGCCGCGCGTACATCGCGACGAACCACGGCAGCGCGACGCACGCGAGCACGAGCAGCCCGACGGGGATCTCCATCTTGAGCAGGTCGCGGTACCGGCGGGAGACGACGACGTAGCCGAGCGCGCAGAGCACCGGGAGCCCGAAGCCCGCCGGCCCCTTGGCCATCGTGGACAGGGCAGCGAAGAACCACGCCGCGAGGAAGAGGAGCCGCTGGACGCGCCGCTCGCCCCAGCTGGCGTACAGGACGATCGCGAGCGTCTGCGCCCAGACGAGCGCCTGGAGCGCAGGCTGTAGGCCGGGGAGCACGGGCAGCACCGACCGGCAGGCCTCGTTGCCGGGGAGACCGCAGTTGCCCGGTGAGCCCGAGCTGAAGACGTCGCCGCGGAAGTGGAGGCCGAAGGGCGAGAGGCCGATCTCGACGTGACGCGAGAGCAGGTAGAGGATCTGCGGCAGCGCGCAGGCGAGGATCGCCCCCAGCACGAGGTGATAGGCCGAGAGGCCCACCTTGAGCGGGCCGAGATCCACCTCGTAGACGCGCGCCTCCTCCGCGTCGTCGGTGTGGATGCCGAGCAGGAGGAGCGCCATCGCCGCGGCCATCGTCGCGACGAAGGGCATGTCGGTCATGGTCTGGTGGGAGACCAGGAACCACTGCGGCATCGTGGCGAGGACGAGCCCCGCGAGCAGCCCGGCGCGGCGGCTGAAGATGCGCGAGACGGCCTTGTAGAGGAGGTAAACGGCGATGAGCGTCAGCGCGAAGACGGGGAGCCTGACGGCCCACTCGGGCCACGGGGTGCGCCCCTCGGCGGCCGCCGAGAGCATCTCGCCCGACCGGTAGCGGACGCCGAACGCGGCCATCGCGAGCGCCTGCATCCAGAAGTCGAGCACCGGCTTCGACCAGAACCAGCCGTCCTGCGCCCACCACAGGGAGATCCAGTCGTTCCTGGCGAGGATCTCGCGCGCGACCTCGCCGTAGTGCGTCTCCCAGGGATCGGTGAGCGAGTGGCTCCCGAGCATGGGCAGGTAGAGCAGCGTGACGAGGGCGACGAGCCAGAAGCCGTGCCGCCGGCCGAGAGGGCGCGGCGCCCCCGCCTCGTCGACGCGGCAGGGACCGAGGCGCTCGCCGAACCGGAACGCGCCGATGACCGCCGTGAGAAACGCGACAGGGACGGCGACCGCGGGCACCGCCAGCGAGAGCAGCGTCGGCGCGCCGTCCGACGAGAGAGGGCTCGGCGAGAAGAAGCCAGCGACGCTCAACGCGATCAGGGCGAAGAGCGCGACGAGCCCGCCCCCGAGCAGCGCGAGCGGGCCGAGGAGGTCGCGGATCGCGACGCGCGTGGCGACGCGCTCGGGCCGATCGTCGAACGTGCCGAGCAGATCGAGCAGACCGATCGCCGCGATGGCGACGCCGAGCGCGCCGATCGGGACACCCCAGCGCAGCTGGGGCGCGAGCGCCATCACGACGAACGTGAGGAGGGCGCCCGCGGCGGACACGGCAGCGCCACGCCAGCGGAGCGGGTTGCCCTGCGGCACGAGGCGAGCCTCCTCGGCGTCGCCCGCGGCCCCGTCCATCCCGACCGTGCCGTCGCCCCCCGCAGCCCGGTCGTCAGGGGAAGGCGCGCGCGGCTCAGGTGCGCTGGGGCTCTCCAGATCGCCCGCGGCCGTCCCGTCGCGGGCGTCCGCGGGCGCACCGCTGCGTTTGTCGTGTGTGTCGTTCATGGCTGCGCCAACCGCGGAACGAGGCGCGGCCCTGGCGTAGCAACTCCAGGTCGCCGGGCAAAGCAGCGGTCGCATGCGCCTGCGCTGCGCTCCCGAACGCGCGCGCTCCGCGAACGACGTCGCGGCGCAAGGAGCGCCCCTACGTACTTGGATCGGTGGGCCTCACGCGCCCACGAAGGCGCCCCGCCCCGTTCGTGCGTCTCGCGGGCGCGACAGGAACAGGGGCGGGTCGACGGCCACGGCCAGGCCGCGGCCGCCGCCTACTTCGTCAGGCGCGCGATCTCTTCCTTGATGATCGTCTCGGCGAGCACCGGCACGACCTCCCACACGACGCGCTCCACGACGTCGCGGGACAGCGCCATCACGGCCTCCACCTGCTCGGAGGTGAGGCCGAGGCCCTCGAGCTTGCTCGCCATCTGGCCGTTGACCTGCGCGGAGGCGGTCGCGGCGACGGCGGCAGGCCCCGTCGCGGTCTTCGGCACGCCGGACACCGGCGTCGGCGAGAAGGCCATCGTCGTCGTGACCGGCACGTTCGCCGGGCCACCGGGCGCCGTCTTGACGGAGGCCTGGGCCGGCGCAGCGCTCGTGGCCGGCGCGTTGGGCGTGTAGATGAGGGTCTTCGCGCGCTGGAGCGGGCTCGCTGCCGCCGGCTGCGCGGCGGCTGCCGGCTGCGCGGCGGCCGCGGGCTGCGCGGCGGCGGGCTGCGCCGCAGGAGAGCGCGCGGGCGCAGGCGCCGCGGCAGCGGAGGCCGCTGCGGCGGCGGGCTTCGCTTCGCCGCGCGACGCCAGCAGCTTCTTGACCTTGTCGATCATCTGCTGCGTGTCGAACGGCTTGTCCATGTGATCGTCCGCTTGCGCGCCCGATCCCTTCGCGGGGTCGAACGGGTTCTGCTTGGACGACAGGATCAGGACGGGCGTCGCCGGTGAGGCCTGCTTGATCGCCTTGCACAGCTCGTAGCCGTTCTTCGGCTCGAGCGTGACGTCGGCGATCACCAGGTCGGGTTTATCGCTCTTGAGCTTCTGCAGCGCAGCGTCGGCGCTGCTCGCCGTCACGACGCGGAAATCCTGACCCGCAAAGGTGATTTCGAGCACTTTGCGCATGGTCACGCTGTCGTCTACGGCGAGAAGGGTGCTGGCCACGAACGGGTCTCCTCTCAGATGGCGAGAAAGCGATGACGGCTCTGGATATCTTCGGCTCCGGTCGCGCGATGTGTCAACATTCGCGGTGTATTTCGCCCCCGCGGGCCCCGCGGATGTGCGTTTTTCGCGCCGGTAGAGCCCGGTCCCACGCTGGTGGGCGGAGCCGAGGCGCCCCCCGGTGAGCTTGTACATGCGTCCGCTCCGACCCGCCACTCCGCCGAGCCAGGAAGACAAAGCCGCCGAAACGACCGGCGTCCACCCCGCCGCCCAGGTGCGACCTCCGCAGGACGGCCGCTGGACGGTGCCAGCCGAGCTGGATCGACGCCCGCTGGACGGGGCCGTCCGTGCGCTGGCCGCGGTCTCGTGGTCCGACGCGCGCCGCTTGATCGAGACCGGCAAGGTGCTGGTCGGGAGCGCGGTGGCGACGAGCGCCCGCCGGCGGGTGCTCACCGGGGAGCAGATCGAGGTCCGCTTGCACGCGCCGAGGCCCGAGACCGTGCGGCGGCGCAAGCTCGAGGGCGAGCTCGTGGTCTACGCGGACGCGAGCGTCGTCGTGGTGAACAAGCCCGCCGGGGTGAGCACCATCCCGTACGGCGACGAGGATCCCGCGGAGCAGGCCGCGACCCTCGACGCGCTGGTGCGCGAGGTGCTGGCCAGGCGCGATCGCCTGCGCGGGCGCGCGCCGCTCGGCGTGGTGCAGCGCCTCGACAAGGGGACGAGCGGGCTGCTGGTCTTCGCGCGGACGCTCGCCGCGAAGAAGCACCTCGCGCAGCAGCTCCGCGTCCGCGCGATGCACCGGCAGTACCTGGCGCTCGCGCACGGCGCCGTCCCGCGCGGCACCTACCGCAGCTACCTCGTCGAGGATCGGGGCGACGGGCTGCGCGGCTCGGCGCGAGAGGGGCGGCGCGAGGGGCAGCTCGCGGTGACGCACGTGGAGCCGATCGAGGTGCTCCGAGGGCCGCAGGAGGGGGCCGGCGCCGGCGGCGTGACGCTCGTCGCGTGCCGGCTCGAGACGGGACGGACGCACCAGATACGCATCCACCTCGCGGAGGCCGGGCACCCGCTCGTCGGCGAGACGGTCTACGTGCGGGACTACCGCGGGGCGAAGATCCCGGCCGCGCGGCTGATGCTCCACGCGGCCGAGCTCGGCTTTGACCACCCGGCCGACGACCGGCCGATGCGCTTCCAGGCGCCGCCGCCCCCGGACTTCGACGACGTGCTCGATCGGCTCCGCGAGCCGCAGCGGAAGGGCGCTACTTGACCTTGCCGCGGACCTCGGTCATCGCCGCGGCCGTGGCGTCGACCAGCGGCATGACCTTCGCGTAGTCCATCCGCGTCGGGCCGAGCACGCCGACGGTCCCGGCGACGCGGCCGTTCTCCATGTAGGGCGCGGCGACGAGGCTGAGCTGGCCTCCGCCAAGATCGCCCGCCTCGCTGCCGACGAACACGGTGACCTCACCCGCGCCGGCGGCGAGCGTCCGGTCGAGCAGATCGACGAGCTCCTCGCGCTCCTCGAGCGCCTTCATCAGCTTCTTGAGCCGATCGACATCGGCGTACTCGGGCAGATCGATCAGGCGGTTCTGCCCCTCGATGACGACCTCGCTCCGCCGGGTCAAGTCGGCCGTCGCCTTGCTGCCGAGCTCGAAGGCGCGGCGCCTCAGCGCGTCGATCTGGAGGCGCTCGTCCGCGAGGCGGCGGGCGAACAGGTCCCGGATCTCGCCCAGCGTGCGCCCCTCGATGACATCGGCGAGCAGGTTGTGGATCCGGGTGAGCTCGCCCTCGTTGATCGCCTCGTCGGCCGAGATGAAGCGGTTCGCGACCGAACCGTCGGCGAAGACGAGCACCGCGAGCAGCTGCCCGGGCTTGGTCGGGATGAAGCGCAGCTGGGCGAGGGCGCGGAGCTCCGCCCGCGGCGCCGCCACGACCGCCGCGGCGCCGGACAGCTCCGAGAGGTAGCGCCCGGTCTCGCGGAGCGGATCGCTCGCCCCCGCGTAGATCTCGGTGAACCTGGCGCTCAGCTCGGCCTGCTGCTCGGGAGACAGCGACCGGAGCTCGACGAGCGCGTCGATGAACAGCCGGAGCGCGCGATCGGTCGGGATCCGCCCGGCAGAGGTGTGCGGCTGGTGGAGGTACCCGGCCTCCTCGAGGTCAGCGAGCACGTTGCGGATCGAAGCAGCCGAGAGATCCAGCCCGTACTTCCGGGCGAGCGTCCTGCTGCCAACTGGGTCGCCCGTTGCGATGAACTCGGTGACCGCGGCGAAAAGGATCTTCCGAGATCGATTGGAAAGATCACTCATGTCAGCTGCATGCAGCGCACAAGCGCGCCGCCGTGGCTACCTGGACCAGGGACCGCCCGGACCGGGAAGCCATGCGGGCCGGACCTTCGCTCCCGTACGTCAAGCTGCGCGTGCGGGCGCTCGACCCACGGACGCGCATGCGACCCATTTTGAGGCGATCGCGCGGCCCGGTCAAATGTCGCGGTAGGATCGGCGAGTAGCCACCCCGCGCACGGGGCCCCGCTCCGTGGGATGGCGGCGCGATCGGCCACGTGGCACGTGGTCGCTCGGCCCCCCGAGAGGCCCCGAGAGGGCCTGCCTGCCTTGCTTCGCACGAGGGATGTACCGCAACGATGCCGCCCGCACGCCATGCCGCCGCTGCCTGCGCGCTCGCCCTCACGCTCGGCCCCCTCGCCGCCGCGCCGAGCGCGCAGGGCAAGCCGAAGGTCAGGTACCACCAGGACTGGGCGAAGCACCCGTCGGCGCGCTACGCGGCCCTGAGCGCGGCGCAGTGCCGCGCGGCGCTCACGCAGCGGAAGATCGCGTTCGAGCCGGTGCCGCGCGCGCCGGGCGTGCTCGCTCCCGTGCGGCTGAGGCAGGGGGTCGGCGGGGTCCTCTACCGGACGGCGCTGCCGGCGCATCAACGCGCGGACAACCCGTACGACGTCTTCGACTGCCGCCTCGCGCTCGCGCTCTCGGACTTCAGCCGGATCCTCCGCGCGCACGACATCGACGAGGCGCTGATGTTCTCGGCCTGGCGGCCTCCGTCCAGGATGTGGCCCGAGGGCAGGCTCGCCACGCGGCACCCCGGCGGGCTCGCGATCGACCTCTACAGGCTCATCAAGGAGCCCGTCGGCGGCGGGTTCGCGGAGGATTGGCTCGACGTGGAGCGCGACTTCGTCGGCAGGCGCGGCGCGCCGGTCTGCGGCGAGAGCGCAGGCCCGACGGGGAGGCCCCGCGGGGCCGGCAAGGGGGCGGGGGGCGGCCCTCCAGCGGACGCGGCGGCGCGAGAGCTGCGGTCCATCGTGTGCGAGGCCGTGGATCAGCACATCTTCACGTCGATCCTCACGCCCAACTACGATCGGGCGCACAAAAATCACCTGCATCTCGAGGTGACCCCCGGCGTCCAATGGCATCTCGTGCGCTGATCCGGGACGGGACGTCGTCCGTCCTCCCGCGCGCAAACCCGCTCTCCCTCCGAGGTCGACCCGCTATGTTAGCCCGCGTGCCCGCACGAAGACCCCCGCTCTCCCGCGCGTCCGCCGCGCTGGCGCTCGCCGCTGTCGCGCTGTCGTTCACGTTCGTCGGCTGCCCCTGCGTCAGCGGCCCCGTGAACGCGAGCCCTGGCCTCCGCTGGTTCCTGTTCTCGAACTTCGGGGCCAGCAAGATCTGCCCCGAGATGCTGAAGAGCGGGGTCTCGCTGCGCCTGCAGGACAGATCGGCGTCCATCGGGCGGTTCTTCCCGATGCAGTGCTCGTACGACGTCAACGACGCGGCCCAGACGATCACCGTCCACATCGCCGGCACGGGGTACGGCTACATGCAGCCGGCCAAGCGGGTGGGCTTCTCGCTCACGACATCCGTCGAGTACCGACCCGACTTCCAGCTCGCGGACGACAACGTCTACGTGTGGGGACGGCTGAACCGGATCGTGCAAGGGCCGAGCTTCCAGCTGGGCTACGTCGAGAACCCCGTCATCGACGTGATGGCCAACGTCCCGCCGTTCGGAGGGCTCGCCAACCTGCTCGGCAACCAGATCGTCGCGGGCGAGCTGACCCGCGGGTTCACCGTCCTCTACAACGAGGAGACCGGGAAGGACTTCACGCTGGGGATCCTCATGCCGCCCCAGCGACCGCACCACCCGTTCGAGGCCGAGGACGAGGAGCGGTACACCTTCGCGAACGAGACCATCGAGGTGCACGCGCACCAGCGCGACTACCTCGGGCCGTTCGAGATCGCCGACGCGGACCAGGCGCTCTACCTCAAGGTCAGCGCGCAGGGCGCGCCCGTGGACCTCATGATCGTCGACAAGCCCACCGGCGACGCGTGGCGCGAGGCGTACCAGACCGGCAAGCCGCTCGGCCCCCCGCCAGGCCCGGTGCAGGCAGGCGGCCCTCTCCAGCCCGGGATCATCGAGACGCGCCGCTATGCGCTGCGCCCGGGCCTCTACTACGTCGTCGTCGACAACACGGCGGCGGCCGGCCTGGTCGCGCCTCCCATCACGCTGCTCAGCCCCCTCGGGGGGCCGGCCGCTCAGGTCAGCTACATGGCGCAGGTCGGCGAGTAGCGCCGACGAGCAGTGCACGGACAGCGTCGGCGAGGTCACGCCAAGTAGGCTCGGTCGCCGGCCTTGACGCGGTTCGCCGCGAACGGGATAAACTTGCCATGGCCGTCATGGAGAGAGAGGGGAGCAGCGCCAGCCACGTCGACCAAGTTGCCCTCGACCGGCTACGCGCTCGCCTCCAGGCGTACATGGCCAAGAAGGGGCTGAGATCGACGGCGCAGCGCCGGCTGATCGTCGACACGTTCTTCTCCGGCGCCCCGCACATGACCATCGAGGACCTGCTCGCGGAGGTGCGCGCGCACGACCGAGGCATCGGGTACGCGACGGTGTACCGCACGCTCAAGCTGCTCGCGGAGTGCGGCGTGGCCTCCGAGCGCCGGTTCGGGGACGGCCTTAGCCGCTACGAGCTGGCGGACGACGCCAGCGCGCACCACGACCACCTGATCTGCGTCAACTGCGGGAAGATCATCGAGTTCGAGGAGCCGCGGATCGAGGCGCTCCAGAAAGAGATCGCCGCGAAGTACGGCTTCGAGGTGACCTGGCACAAGCACGAGATGTACGGCGTCTGCGCGGACTGCCGCGACGGCAAGGACACCACGCCCGACGTCTCGTAGCCCGCCGCGGCGCGGCGAGGAGCCCCGCGCCGGCGACCGCGCCCGGCGCTCAGCTCTTCGCGTCGAGCGCGCGGGCGTGGACGACGGCCATGACGCCGCCGAGCAGCGAGGCGATGGGCGCGTAGGCCGGCGGGAGCACGAACGCGGCGATCACCGCGGCGCCGACGAGCGCCGGGGCGACGCTGAGCGCGAGCCCGACGCGCGCCTCGAGGCGCGTGCGGTGCGCGAGCGCGAGGGAGAGCGCGGCGTCACGAACGTCGTCCGACGCGAGGACCGTGGAGAAGTCGGCGGGCGCCGAGCCGGCGGCGCCGAGCGCCACGGAGACGTCCGCGGCGCCGAGCGCGGCGTCGTCGACGCCCGCGTGGCCGAGGACGGCGACGCTCGTGCCCGCGTCGATCAGGCGACGCACCTCCGCGCCGCGATCCGCGGGGAGGATCTCGGGGCGGATGTGATCGATGTCGAGCGAGCGGCCGATCGCCTCGCACGTCTCGCGCGCGTCGCCCGACATCAGCACGGGCTCGATCTGCGCGTCGAGCAGGTGCTGGATGGCGGCCCGCGCCCCGGGGCGCAGCCCGTCCTGCAGGCCGATGATGCCGACGAGGCGGGCGCCGACCGCGACGAGGACCACCGTGCGCCCCAGCGCCTCGAGCTCGGCGACGCGGCTCTCGGCCGCGGCGATCGAGATCCGCTGCTCGAGCATGAGCGCGCGGTTGCCGACGCACAGGTCCTCGCCGGACGAGGTGACGGCCGTCACGCCGAGGCCGGGGTGGAAGTTGGGGTTGCGCACGCCGTCGGGCCGCAAGCCGCGGGCGCGCGCGGCGCGGACGATCGCCGTCGCGACGGGGTGCTCCTCGGTGCGCTCCGCCCCGGCCGCGAGCGCCAGCACGTCGCTCGGCTTGAGCTTCTGCCCGGTCGCCTCCAGCTCCGCGAGCTCGGGCTCGCCGAGCAGCAGCGTGCCGCGGGCGCAGAACACGGCGACCGAGGTCTTCCCTGCGCGATCCCAGGCGTCGGCGCTCTTGTAGACGATGCCCCGGCGGAGCCCGAGCAAGATGCCCCGCGCGACGTGCACCGACGCGATGGATGCCGTGATCGCCGTGGACAGCGCGGCGAGCACGGCGGCCGCGGTCATCGCGATCTCGACCGGAGCGCGCCCGGCGACGAAGGCGGAGAGCGCGCCGATCGCCGCGGCGCCGATCGCCCAGCGCTCGGTCAGGGCGCGGGAGGCCTGCGCGATGGGCGCGAGGGCGTCCGCGCGCCGGCGGGCGTCGAGCAGGACGCGCGCGACCGCGCGATCGCCGCCGGAGAAGGTGCACGCGCCGACGAGGCGACCCCGGACCACGGTGGCCCCGGCGACGACCGGGTCGCCGTCGCGGCGGCGGGTCGGCGTGGTCGCGCCGATCCAGGGGAGGACCTCGACATCGCCGCCCGTGACGACGAGGTCGACGGGGACGACCTCCCCCGCGTCGACCTGGACGCCCTCGCCCGGTCGCAGCTCGTAGAGCTCATCCCCGGCGCCCTCGAGAGAGCCGCCGTCGCTGCCGCGCTGCGAGGCGCGGTCGGCAGGCGCCTGACCCTGCGCCCACGCGCCAGGCGGCCGGCGCGCCGGCGTCGAGAGCACGGATCCGATCCACGCCCGCTCCGCGAACACGCGATGTCGGGCGCTCTCGATGAGCCACGCGCTGATCGCGCTGGCGGTGGCGATCACGCCGGCGAGCGACGCGGCCTCGGCCGCGAGGGCGCGGTCCTGACCGAAGAGGGCCCAGACGGCGGCCACGAGCCCACCCAGGACGGGCGCGAGCATCGGCGCCGGGTGCGGATCGGTGGCGTCGCGCGCGGTCGTGGCGGCGCGGCCGAGGAGCATCCCGGCGCTCACCGTGGCGAGCACGATGCGCGCGCCGATGACGAGCTTCGCGTCCCCGGCGAGGGTGAGCGCGACGGCCAGCGTCCCCGCGATGATCGCGAGCACGAGCAGGAGCGCGCCGATGTCCCGCGCCTCGACCGCATCGTAGCGCTGCGGCTCCTCGCTCAGGATGGTGTTCCCGATGGGCTCGAGCAGCGCGCGATCGTCGTCGAGGACGGGCAGGTCCGGGAGCTTCTCGTCGAGCGACACGGGCGGGAACGCGTCGACGATCGGCGCGTCGAGGTCCGCGACGCGCGCCGCGCCCTCGTCGGCGCTCGCCCGCGCGGGCTCGGCGCGCGCCGCGGAGGCGTGGTGCCCGCCGGCGCCGGGCGGCGCGCCCGACGGGAGCCCCCGGGGAGGAGCGCCGGCGAAGGGCGCGCCCGACGCCGCGAGGCCAGCAGGCCGGCCGTCGCCCGGCGCAGGCGCCGCTTCACCGAGGAAGGCGTGGCGGCACCGCGCGTTGCAGAAGTAATGGAAGCGCTGATCGAAGATCGCCACCTGCCCCGCGCGCAGCGGATCGATCAGCTTGCTGCAGCCCGAGCACGGGACGGGGGCGGCGGCGGGACCCGCGGCGCGCGAGGCGACCACCTCAACCCGCAGCCGGCGTCTCGGCGAGCGCGGCCTCGACCTCGGCCAGCGCCTCGTCGATCTGCGCCTCGCTCACGATCAGGGGCGGCGTGAACCGGAGCACGCTGTTGCCCGCGATCGTGAGCAGCACGCCCCGATCACGCACGCGGCCGAGGGCGGCGCGCGCGTCGACGGTCGGCGCGAGGATGAGCCCGCGGAGCAACCCGCGCCCGCGCTCGCCGAGGCACACGCCCGGCAGCCGCGCGGCGATCGCGGCGAGACCGCGGCCGAGCCGCTCGCCGCGCTTCACGGCGGCCTCGCACAGCTTCTCTTCCTCGATGACCGCGAGCACCGTGCGCGCCGTGGCGGAGGCGAGCGCGTTACCGCCGTAGGTCGAGCCGTGCGAGCCCGGGGGCAGCGCGCCGTTGAGCCGCTCCCGCAGCACCAGCGCGCCGACCGGGAACCCGCCGCCGAGCCCCTTCGCGAGCGCCGCGGCGTCGCTCTGGACGCCGTCGTACGCCGCGCCGAGCCAGTGCCCCGTGCGCCCGATGCCGGTCTGCACCTCGTCGACGAGCAGCAGCGCGCCGTGCTCGTCGGCGATGCGCCGCAGCTCGGCGAGGAACCCCGCCGGCGCCGGCAGCACGCCGCCCTCCCCTTGCACCGGCTCCACGAGGATCCCCGCGACGTCCGGGCCCATGGCGGCGCGCACCGCGGCCACATCCCCGTAAGGCACGTGCGTGACGCCGTCGAGCGAGGGGCCGAAGCCCTCGCGGTACTTCGGCGTCCCGGTCAGGGCGACCGCGCCGAGGGTGCGGCCGTGAAACGCGTTGTCGAACGCGATGATCCGGTAGCGCCCCTCCTCGCCCCGGTTGAAGAAATGGCGGCGCGCGAGCTTGAGCATCGCCTCGTTCGCCTCCGTGCCCGAGTTGCAGAAGAAGGCGCGATCGAAGCCGGTCTTCTCGCAGAGCTCCTCGGCGAGGCGGAGGTTCTCCGCGTTGAAGAAATAGTTGGAGACGTGCATCAGGCGGCCCGCCTGCTCCGAGATGGTCGCCACGAGCCGCGGGTGAGCGTGCCCGAGCGAAGCCACAGCCACCCCGGCGCACATGTCCAGGTACCGGCGCCCCTCCGTGTCGAAGAGCTCGCAACCCCTGCCGCGGTCGAGGACGAACGGCGGCTGGCGGTAGTTGCCGAGGAGGTGCTTCTGCGCCGCGAGGAGCGGCGCGCTGGCGGGCGTCGAGGCGTTCGCCGGAGGGGGTTCGGCGGCGCGGCTTGTGGCGATGCTCATGGGGGGCGATCTAACGCCGGGCGGGGCCTCGGAGCAAACGGTCGATGCGGCGCCCGCAGCGGATCGTGGAGACCCGGGCAATCCGTACCTCCGGAGCGCGTCCGGAGCGCCTCCGAGCGCCCGGGCGCCGACCCACGCGGGCGTCCTGGGCCGGGGCGGCGGCACGCGCCGGCGCGCTCGGGCGCCGGCGCTCGCCTCCTGCCGACCATGGGCGTGGCGATTGCCAGCGGATCGCGGCTGGTTATAGTGCCGCCGTCCTATGAGCGATTCGGAACAAAATGGGTCGAACCAGAACACGGGGGAGACGGCGGAGGCGCAGGCTGAGCGCGCAGAGCCTGCGGAGCAGCAGGCCCCCGCCCCCGAAGACAAGCTAGGCGAGGTGCAGGCGGAGGCCGCGCGGATGCGCGAGCAGCTGCTGCGCACCGCCGCGGATTTCGACAACTTCCGTAAGCGCTCCCGGCGCGAGGTCGAAGAGGCGCAGCGCCGCGGCCGCGAGGCGATCCTGAAGGATCTGCTCCCGGTCTTCGACAACCTCGAGCGCGCGGCCAGCCACGCCGAGAGCGCGCCGGACGTGAAGTCGGTCGCCGAGGGCGTCCGGATCGTGACGAAGCAGTTCGTCGACACGCTGGAGCGCATGGGCATCAAGCGCATCGCCGCGGTCGGCAAGCCCTTCGATCCCAGCGTGCACGAGGCCATCCAGCAGCTCGACTCGACCGAGCACCCCGCCGGCGTCGTGATCGCGGAGGTCCAGCCGGGATACATGCTGGGCGATTACCTGATCCGCGCGGCCATGGTCGTCGTCTCGAAGGGCTCGCCCGTCGAGCCGGCGCCCGCAGCGAACTGAGCCTCCGCGCGGCGTCGCGCCGGCTCCCTCGGCGCACACCTCCGGCACGGTGCGCATCCTGGCGGTGATCCTGTCCGGGATCTGCCGTGCCCCGCTACCTCACCGCACGATCTCCCCAAATATCACGGGCGCCCAGGTCGTCTCCCCACCCGGCGAGCATCCAGGCCTGTAGTATCTTTCGCCGCATATGGGGAAGGTGATCGGCATCGATCTCGGGACGACGAACTCGTGCGTGGCTGTCGTCGAAGGGGCAGGCGTCGCCTCGGCGAGCGATGTTCGGGTGATCCCGAACGCCGAGGGCGCGCGCACCACGCCTTCCGTGGTCGGCTTCCCCGCGAGCGGCGAGCGCCTGGTCGGACAGGTCGCGCGCCGCCAGGCGGTCACGAACCCGCAGAACACCATCTATGCGGTGAAGCGGCTGATGGGCCGCAAGTTCACCGCGCCCGAGGTCAGCAAGCAGATCAGCCTCGCGCCCTACAAGATCGTCGAGGCGCCGAACAGCGACGCGTGGGTCGAGGTCAAGGGGCGCAACTACTCGCCCCCCGAGATCTCGGCGGTGATCCTCGGCCAGATGAAGCTGGTCGCCGAGCGGTTCCTCGGCGAGCCCGTGACGGAGGCGGTGGTCACCGTCCCCGCCTACTTCGACGACGCGCAGCGGCAGGCGACGAAGGACGCAGGGCGGATCGCCGGGCTGGACGTGCGCCGGATCATCAACGAGCCGACCGCCGCGGCGCTCGCCTACGGCCTCGACAAGGTGAAGGCCGAGACGATCGCGGTCTACGATCTCGGCGGAGGCACGTTCGATATCTCGATCCTCGAGATCGCGAGCGGGGTCTTCAGCGTCAAGGCGACCGGCGGCGACACGCACCTCGGCGGCGAGGATTTCGACCAGCGGATCATCGACCTGCTCGCCGACGAGTTCGAGGGGAAGAGCCGCATCGATCTGCGCCGGGACCGCATGGCGCTGCAGCGGCTCAAGGAGGCGGCCGAGAAGGCGAAGCACGAGCTCTCGTCGTCGCTCGAGACCGAGATCAACATCCCCTTCATCGCCGTCGGCCCGGGCGGCGGGCCGCTCCACCTCGAGCGGACGATGCGGCGCAACGAGCTCGAGATGCTCTGCGAGGGCCTCATCCGGCGGACCATCGACGTCTGCCGCGCGACGCTCGGGGACGCCAAGCTCCCCGTCTCCGCCGTCAACACGGTGGTCCTCGTCGGCGGCATGACGCGCATGCCCGCGGTGCAGGCGGCGGTGCGCGAGTTCTTCGGCCGGGAGCCGAACAAGGGCGTGAACCCCGACGAGGTCGTCGCGGTCGGGGCCGCGCTGCAGGGCGCCGCGCTCTCCGGACAGGTGGACGAGGTGCTGCTCCTCGACGTGACGCCGCTGTCGCTCGGCGTCGAGACCGGCGGCGGCGTGAGCTTCAAGCTCATCCCGCGGAACACGACCATCCCCACCGAGCGGAGCGAGATCTTCACGACGAGCGTCGACAACCAGAGCTTCGTCCCCGTGCACGTGCTCCAGGGCGAGCGCGAGATGGCCGCGGACTGCCGGAGCCTCGCCCGCTTCGAGCTCACCGGCATCCCTCCGGCGCCGCGCGGGCTGCCCAAGATCCAGGTCACCTTCCGCATCGACGAGAACGGGATCGTCCGCGTCGAGGCGCGGGATCTCGGGACGGGGCGGGTGCAGGAGATCCGGGTGACCCCCACGAGCGGCCTCACGCCGGACGAGGTCGATCGGCTCGTCTCGGAGGGCGAGCGGTTCAAGGAGACCGACGCGCTCCGGCGCGATCTCGCCGAGCTCCGCAACCAGGCCGAGACCCTGGTCTACACGACCGAGCAAGCCCTCGAAGGCTACGGCGATCTGCTCGACGCCGAGCTCCTCGGCGAGGTCCACGCCGAGTGCGCGGCGCTGCGGAAGCTGCTCGAAGGCGGCGGCGACCTCGACGCGCTCCGGGACGCGTACGCGCGCCTCGAGGGGGCGGCGTTCCGGATCGCGGAGTCGATGTATGGAGGGGACGATGACGCCGGCGCGAACAAGGCCGTCGAGACATGACGCGCGGCTAGGCGACGCGGCCGGGGCGACGGCGCCGGCTCGCGCGCCGATCGCGGGCCGTCCCCTCCGGAGCGCCGCGCGCGCCAGAGGCGCGAGGCTGCGTGGCGCGCAGGCGGGGCGATGCTGAGCGAGACCTTCGGGCGGTATCGCTTGCTCGAGCGCCTGGGCGAAGGCGGCATGGCCGAGGTCTTCAAGGCGAAGAGCTTCGGCGTCGAGGGGTTCGAGAAGGTCCTCGTCATCAAGCGCATCCTCCCCAAGCTGGCCGAGCAGGGGCGCTTCGTGGACATGTTCGTGCACGAGGCCAAGCTCGCCGTGCGCCTCTCGCACGCGAACATCGTGCAGGTGTTCGACCTCGGCCGCGTCGACCATCCGAACGGCGATCCGACGAGCTACTTCATCGCGATGGAGTACGTCCCAGGGCTCGACCTGGCGACGCTCCTGGCCCGCTGCCGGAGGGCGAAGAGGCCGATCCCCCTCGCCATGGCCGTCTTCATGGCGGCCGAGATCGCGAAGGCGCTCGATCACGCGCACCGGCGGCGCGACGAGCAGTCGCGCCCCCTCGGCATCGTCCACCGCGACATCTCTCCGCAGAACATCCTGCTCTCCTGGGAAGGCGAGGTGAAGGTCACCGACTTCGGCATCGCGAAGGCGACGCAATCGATGACCGACGAGGAGGTCGGCGAGAACCGTGCAGGGAGGATCCGCGGGAAGCTCGCCTACATGAGCCCGGAGCAGTCGCGCGCCGGCGCGATCGACGGCAGGAGCGATCTCTTCTCGCTCGGCACGGTGCTCTACGAGATGCTCGCCGGGTCGAACCCGTTCGCGGCGCCGACGGCGTTCGAGATCATGCGGCGGCTGCAGGCGAGCGAGTATCCGCCGCTCGCGCTCGTGCGCCCCGACGTGCCCCGGTCGCTCGTCGACGTCGTGAGCACGATGCTCGCGAAGAACCCGGAGGATCGGTTCCCCGACGCCGGGCGGCTGCACGAGGCGCTCCTCGGCTTCTTCTATGCGACGGCCGAGCGGTTCGGGGCGAACGACCTGGCCGAGTTCCTGGAGCCGTTCCACGAGGAGAAGAGCGCCGAGATCCAGGCGGGCGCCGTGCTCCAGGAGGAGCCGAACGGGGCCAACGAGCGCACGCCCGTCGAGGTGCCGCACACGACGAGCACGCGCAGCCGCTCGGCGTCGGGGCTCCTCCAGCTGCTCGAGAAGGCCGACAGCGGCCCGGCCGCGCGCGGGCTCGGCGAGCGGCGCGAGGTGACGGCGCTCGTGCTCATCTTCACGGGATCCGAGGACGACGCGGCGAGGCGCATGGCGCGGGCCCGCGATGTGCTGGCCCGCTACGGCGCGCTGCTGCTCGAGCAGGAGGCGTCGCAGCTCGTCGCCGTCTTCGGGCTCGGCGACGCCGACGGCCGCGACACGGAGGCCGCGGTGCGCGCCGCCCTCGTGATCCTGCGCTCGCGCGGCGGGGGCGCCGCGGTCTCCGCCGGCATCCACCTCGCCCGCATCCTCGTCGACAGCGCCGGCGCCCCGATCCGCGACGAGCGGCTCACCTCGCTCATCGCCTCCGCCCAGGCGCTCGCCCGCGCGACCGAGTCCCAGGTCGCCGTGTCGAACCTCACCGGGCGCGTCCTCCGCGACGCCTTCACGACCGAGGAGCTGCCCGGCGCGGGCCGGACGGCGCCGGAGGGGGGGCGCGTCGTCACCTCCGCGCAGCCCCCGGACGGCGCGTACGGCCGCTTCATCGGCCGCCGCGACGAGCTCAAGCAGCTCGGCGACATCCTGGCCGCCGCCACGAGGAAGCGCGCGCAGATCGTCGTCATCCAGGGCGAGCGCGGCATCGGCAAGACGCGGCTGCTCGCCGAGATGGAGCGGCGGCTCTCCAAGGGAGACTACAACGTCGGTGTCTACGTCGCCTCGTGCCCGCACAACGGCGCCGACGTCCCGTGGAGCGGCCTCACCGCGATGCTCCAGGTGCTCTGCGGCATCCAGGAGGGCGACGACGAGGAGCGCATCCGCGCGGTGCTGCCGCGGCTGCGGGCGCTCGGCCTGCGCGAGGACGAGTCCGCGGCCGTGCTCGGTCAGCTCGGCGCGGCGCTCGCCGAGAGGCGGGCGCCCCAGGGGACGACCGCGATCCTGCGCACGGCGTTCCCGCGCATGGTGCAGAGCCTCTGCGAGGATCGCCTCCACTGCTTCGCGTGGGACGACGCGCAGGCGATGGACCAGCTCACCGCCGAGACCCTGCTCGCCACCGCGGGCCGCGCCGGCGGGCTCCGCGCCGTGCTGATGCTGGCGACGCGCAGCGACCCGCCGCCGCTGCTCGAGGCGCACCCCCACTTCTACCGGCTCAAGGTCGGGGAGCTCTCGGACAGCGACAGCGCGCGCCTCATGTCGGCGCGCATCGGCGCGACCTTCCTGCCGCCCGACGTCGTCGCCTTCTGCCGCGAGCGCGCCGGCGGCCACCCGCTCTTCCTCGAGGAGCTCATCAAGGAGCTCCTCGACTCCGGCGCGCTCAGCGTCGCCGGCGGCGTCGTGAAGGCGCGGCTCGACGGCGCGTCGGCGGTGCCGCGCTCGCTGCGCACGCTCATCGCGACCCGGGTGCGGCGGCTCGACCCGAGCGACCGCGCCGTGCTCCAGGCGGCGGCCATCCTCGGCGATCCGGTGCCGACCGAGGTCCTCGCGGCGCTCCTCCAGCAGAAGCTCCCGGCGGTGAACCGCGCGATCTCCGGGCTCGCGACCCGCGATCTCTTGCGGCTCAAGGGCCCCGCGCAGGCGAGCTTCGCGTCGCCCATGCACGGGGAGATCGTCCTCGACGCGATACCGCCGGAGCTCCGCCGGGAGCTGCACGCCGCGGCCGCGGCGGCGTACGTCGCGGTCGTCGGCGAGGAGAGCGCCGAGCACGCCGAGCGCATCGGGCAGCACTTCTACCAGGCCGGCGATCGCGACCGCGCCGCCACGTTCTACGCGCGGGCGGCGCTCCACAAGATCCGCGCGAGCCAGCTCGATCCGGCGCTCCGGCTCATCTTCCAGGCGCTCGATCTCGGCGACCACGCCCACCGCTCGCCGGCGGAGCTCTCCGCGTGGCTCGGCGCGCTCGCGGACGTCGTCGTGCGCGTGCGCTCCGCGCCCGATCTCGCCGACGTCGCCGCCCGCGCGCTGAGGCGCGTCGACGAGGCCGGCACGCCGGAGCAGAAGCTCTCGGCCCGCGTCGACCTGGCGCGCGCCCTCGGCGCGGTGGATCTCTTCGCGGACGCGTACGCGAGGCTCGAGGAGGCCTACGCCCTCGCCGGCGATCGGGAGGACCTCCGCCGCAAGGCGCTCGCGTGCGAGACGGAGATCGGCGTCCGGACGGGCGACTTCGCGCGCGCGGAGCGCGCCGTCGAGCAGCTCGAGGCGACGGGCGCGATCGACGATCCGAGGCTCTTGCTCGCGATCTCCCAGACGCGCGCGGCGACGGGCGACATCGCGGCGGCGCTCCGCGCCCTCGATCGGGCGGAGGCGCTCGGCGATCCGGGCGACCTCGCGGCGGCGAGCGAGCGCGAGAAGCAGCGCGTCCTCGTGCACGTGTTCCTGCGCGACTTCGACGCGGCGGTGAAGAGCTCCGCCCGCGCCGTCGACCTCGCCCGGTCCGCGGGCCTGCGCTTCGAGACCGCCGCCGCGCTGCACAACCTCGGCGACGCGAGCCGGCGGCTCGGCGATCTGCCGCGCGCCTACGCGTCGCTCACCGAGTCGAAGGAGCTCGCCGAGGAGAGCGGCCACGAGCGCCTCGCTTCCATCAACCGCGCGCACCTCGCTTACCTGGACGGGCTGAGCGGCGCGGCCGGCGCCGGCGAGCTCCTGCGCGAGCTCGCGCGCTACGCCGACGCGCGCTCCTACCGCACCGACGCCCTCGAGAGCCGGTACCTGCTCGGCGCGCTCCTGAAGCAGCGGGGCCTGGTCAAGGAGGCGCGGCGCGAGCTCGCCGAGGTGCTCGATCTCGCGTCCGCGTACGGCAACAAGCTCGTCGCGGACGACGCGCGCTCGGCGCTGTCCGAGCTCTGATCCATCGCGCTCGTCGCTCGTCGCGCGGCGATCCACGCGACGAGCGGCCCGCCGGCGGACAGAGGGCCCGTCAGCCGGCAGGTCGCTCTCGTGCCGCGCGCGCCTTCCGCGTCGCGCGCGCGGGGGTCACTCGTCGGCGAGCTTCTTCTCGAGCGCTTCGAGGTGGGCGCGGACCTGCGGATCCGAGTCCCGCTGCGCCTCGATCTTGCGGACGGCGCTCATCACCGTCGTGTGATCGCGGTTGCCGAAGGCCCGCCCGATCTCCGGGAAGCTGCACTTCAGCCGCTGCTTGCAGAGGTACATCGCCACGTGGCGCGCGAAGGCCACGCTCTTGTGGCGGTCCTTCGAGGTGAGGTCGATCGAGCGCAGGTGGAAGTGGTGGCACACGGCGCGCTGGATGTCCTCGACGCTCATCATCTGCGCGCGCGGCGGCGACGTGGCCGTGATCTCGGCGCGCGCGAACGGGAGGTCGACGGGGCGGCCCGTGAGCGAGCTCTTGGCCGCCAGCCGGATCAGCGTCCCCTCGAGCTCGCGGACGTTGGAGCGGACCATCTGCGCGAGGTAGAGCGCCACGTCGTCCGTGAGCGCGATGCCCTCGAGCGCCGCCTTGTTCCGCACGATCGCGACGCGCGTCTCGAGCTCCGGCACCTGGATGTCGGCGACGAGCCCCCAGGAGAACCGCGAGACGAGCCGCTCTTCCATGCGCTCGAGGTTCTGGGGGTACTTGTCGCTCGTCACGACGATCTGCCGGTCGAGCGTGTGGAGCGCGTTGAAGGTGTGGAAGAACTCCTCCTGCGTCTGCTCGCGTCCGGCCAGGAACTGGATGTCGTCGACGAGCAGCACGTCGCAGCTCGACCTGTACCGCGTGCGGAACTCGTCCATCCGGTGGTGCTGGATGGCCGTGATGAAGTCGTTCGTGAACTTCTCGGCCGAGACGTAGATGATCCGCGCGTCCGGCCTGCCCTCGAAGACGCGGTGCGCGATCGCGTGCATGAGGTGGGTCTTGCCGAGCCCCGTGCCGCCGCAGATGAAGAGCGGGTTGTAACGGCGTCCCCCGCCGCCCGCGGCCGCGATCGCGGCCGCGTGCGCCAGCTGGTTCGAGGGGCCCACGACGAAGCTCGCGAAGGTGTGCTTCGGGTTGAGGTCGTCCGGCATCGACGGGACGCGCCGGAGCGTCGGCTCGGGGCGGGGCGCCGGCGCCGGCGCCGCGCTGGTCGGGCGCACGACGAGCGCCCGCGGACGCACCGGGGTGAGCTCCACGCGCTGCGCAATGGGCGCGACGAGGTTCTGATCCACCGTCCACGCGACCTGGACCGACCAACCGGTGAGCTCTCGGATCTTGTCCGTGAGCGCCGGCAGGAAATTGTCCCTGACCCACTCGAGGACGAACTCGTTCTGGACACGCAGCGTCAGCACGCCGTCGGTCAGATCATCGAACTGAACTCCCCCGAACCACTGATCGAAAGTGGCCGGGGAAAGCGCCCGCGTATGCTCGATCGCCCGATCGAAGACCTCGCGCGGCTCGTGTTTCGGAATCGTCAT